>NZ_CDPK01000006.1:0-172533 GCF_900068895.1 Erwinia sp. ErVv1
TGGGCTGAGAAGAATTTAAGCCAGATGTAATCTGACAGATACCTGTATAAATAACCGGTAACTGTCAGATCAGGTCTGAGCTAATACATCTTCATCTGTGTACAAGAGTCTCGACAGCCTGTCGTCTGAAACGCGCAGGTCATACACCTTTGCCCATAGAAGCACGTCGAGCATTGCTATGAGCCGATAAGAGATAACCTTCTTAATTGTGCCGTAGCCGAAGCGCACAGCTCTTGACTCGTCAGCTTCAATCCCCTTCACGCGTCTCCATTGCGGAAGAGCTGATTTGATAGACTCTGCAATTTCATCGTCTGTACCACTGGCAAGGTCGATTTCTAAAAGGACGGTGCTTTCACATATCGCTGACATAACCGTAGATACATATGCTTCATGGTGGGGAAGGTTTACGCAGTACTCGTCACTACCTTGCTCCCAGGAGAACAGATTGACCCGGAGACCAGTTACACTAAGTTGAGCAAGGCGGCTTATGTCTGTAATGAAGATATGCGGTGGGCTTTGAAGAGTTTGATCATCTTGCATGTAGTTAAGCTGTTCGGGCTCGAAGAGGAAAGGCTTCCCATTGAAGATCTGTCGCATGTATCCCCAAGACCGACCTTTTCCTCTTCAGTAGGCCATGGCTTGAAAAGAAGGGCTCTTGCCCATAACTCGTGATAAAGCGCATTGAGCGTTGTATCTTCAAAACTTTTATAGTTTTCTATGTTCATCCAAGCTTTAACTGCTCTTGTATCTTCAGTAGACCAATTTTTCATAATTTTCCTATTTGGTAACAAAGGTCGACTCACGATTAATGCCTATACTTATTAATAACCTGTCTACTGAGAATTCATATGAATATTTTCATAAGTTCGTTGATATCGGGTTTTGAAGATAAAAGAAAAGCTGTCAAGGATGCCGTTTGTGTTCTTGGGCATAAACCACTTATGGCAGAGGATTTTGGGGCTAGAGCAAATTCGCCACAAATCACTTGTCTTAACGGTGTTCGTGAATCTGACGCTGTAATTTTGATTTTAGGCTCTCGATATGGAGCGATACAACAGTCAGGCCTGTCAGCAACCCACGAGGAAGTCATCGAAGCTCGTAATACCAAGCCATTGATTATCTTCATTGAAAGTGAAATCAGCGAAGCGGAACCTGAACAGGATAAACTGATAAAAGAAGTAAGTACTTGGGAAAAAGGCCTTTTTAGAGGGGAGTTTTCTTCAGATGAAGATCTAAAAGCTAAAGCTCTTAAAGCAATTCATGACCTTGTACTTGCCCGTGCAGTAGCACCTCTTGATCCTGTGGGCCTTAAAACTAGAGCAGTTGAGAATCTGCCGCGCAGTAACCAAACTTTTTCACAAAGCGCAATCAATCTGGATATCTCAATTGCTGCCGGCCCTGATTCAACCATTATCCGTCCTGCTCAAATGGACTCTAAAGAGTTTGAGGATAAGTTATCAAAAGAAGCTCTTTTCGGCAGGCATGCTATCTTCGACAAGCAATTTGGCACAAATGTATCGCTTGAAAATGGAGCGCTGTGTATATGTCAGACGCTAAACCGGGATCTTAAGAATCTTGTAAAGCTACATTCTAATGGCGATCTACTGATCTCATTACCTTTGTCTTCGCCTTCAGGAGGCCTTCCCGCCATCATCGAAGAACAGGTAACTGAGCAGCTCTCAAAAGCTTTAGATTATGCTTTATGGATCTACTCTGACATCGATCCTACACAACGATTAACTCATCTCGTGCCTGCGCTAAGCATATCAGGTGGCTCCTCAGCCTCATGGAAAACTCAGGCTGAGTACCTGGCTAGTCCCAACACTATGTATTCATCATTCTCTATGGGACAAGATAAAGCTCCGGTCTTATTGAACCCAGCTCATGTTGGAAGACAGGCATTTACCTTAGATAAGCTTTTATATGTCGAAGATTTCGTAGCTCTCTTACGTCGACAATGGAAAAGTAAGTAAATTTCACTAGCATATGTTTTAGGCATATGCATAGGCATATTCAACATAAATATCAGTCTAAAATACCTTTAAACTCAAAATGTTAAATGAACTATTCAAATCCTCTCGTGCCGACCAAATTCTCCCCGAAAAAAGCAGCCTCTTATGGCTGCTTTTTTTGTTTACAGGGAATCTAACCGCATGAAACTCCGTTGAAAGGCGGGTAAAAAGCCATCATAACCGACGCGGGTTTCCCCTGGTTTGATGATCCTGACGACAATCCGCTCGTTCACCCACCTCTGCTACAGCTCACTGGTTTTTATCTGAACACCCATCCAGCCTGATTAAAACCACATTAGGTACGACAAATCAGCCCTGCGGTCTTCCAGACTTGACGAAAGAAATGGAGCAAGCATAAAACATGTTCATCTCTATTCAGGATGATTTTCACAGCATAAAACAGGTCTTCTCGATGCATTGATCGTCAGCAGCTTAGAACACTTTTTGCTTAACACAGTTGAGTTAATTACTATGTCCGTGCGATTAACTTTGGTGGCTGGGCATGATGTACAGCTGACGCCATATTTAAACACACGCGGAGAATGGATGCATGGCACGTCAAATTGCCCCCGGTTACTGTGTTGTAGAACATCCCGGAAACCTTGCTTTTCAAGCCAGGGAGCTGTTCAGGGATACCCGCTCCCCTGCGGCCAGCCTGTTTATGAAACTCAATGCAGATACACAGTGGCTAAAGCCGGGTCAGATATTGATCGTTGCAGACCCGGATACGGCTGCGCCGATCGCTACGCAGATGCTGTACAAACTCAGGCAGGCAAACAAAGTAGGTGTTGGCGGTGTAGCATGCGCGGCAGTAGGATCTATCGCCGGAGGCTACGCTGGTAGTGTGGCAGGTGAGAAACTGGTCAATATGTTTTTGGAGTCAACCGGTGATTGAACATATACTAGCCAGGTCAGGATTATTCTTTGGACTCTTCGCCAGTTTACTTATTTTTATATCGTTTTTTGTCTACCTGGCCAATAAGCGTCGTTATGACAATTTAGTCTCACTTTTCAAAGAAAAATATACATTCCCCGCTCCTGCCTCATTTAACCATATGGTTGGTTTATTTGTTGTTTTCCCCATGAGCCGATTTTTTATCAGATTGAGCAAGAAACAGAAGATTTTTTTGCTCAGGCAAAACGACCCTGCTTATAATTTTTTTGAGGAGAATGACTTAAAAATTCAGCCATGGATGAGGTATTTATCCGCCCTGTGGATGATTGCGACTGCTTTTTATCTGATTTCGATATTAGCTGCCATTATATTATCTGCGGTCAGGTGAGCAAAAAATATCAGAGAAGAAAATCAATCGCAGTTTTGATCTGGGTACGATAAGGGGAAGCATCGCAGAACACAGCCCCCAGAGAACAAGTGGGGATAATTGCCATCTCATGAGTCATGACTGCATACTCATTATCATCAGTCAGTCTGACAAGCGAAACCAGCCGTTCCGGTCGTGTGCTCTTTGGATACTTTAAACGGCAGCCGCGGGATCACAATCCTGCGGTTCAGCCGGCTGAAAATATCACTTGTGACATCAGGCAGCAGGGGCGGCTGTCATTGAGTCAGGTCTGCCACGCACCTCTACAGGATGCTATATTCATACAGTTGACGACGGGTCTGTATATTAAATGTCGTTTGATCTTCTGCTGATAACTTTGCAAAATCACCAACGAACTCTTTAAGTGTATCTACTGGTGTTTTCTCCGGGGATTTGGAGAGTGCCTCTATTGCTTTAACCACAAATACCCCACATCCGTTTGGCACGTTTTCCTGCATATCCCCATTAATGAATGCGATATTCTCTTTAGGCACTCCTGCTGCTCTTGCTGAATCAATCAAGTTATTTTTTGCATTTTCATTTAAATCACCTAAGGAATTAAATACAACACACTTATTTATATGATCGGATCCATCTTTATACAAAGCAAACATGACCCAGTGATCCCCTGAATTTATCGGAAAAACCTCCGCCTTATCAGAAATATTATTGGATTTTATTTTTTCACCAATCTGTTCAGACAGCATATTTATGTTTTTTTCAGGCTCGATCAGTCCAATGGGGAAGTTTAATGACAAATTATCAGCGTCCTGATTTACATCATACATGGCAGCATTTATCTCATCCGTTGTCAGCATGCGAGCGCGACTCCACAAATCCTGGTCGACAAACTGCTCGTACGGTGACTGGCTCCTGTTCCCGCCGCTGAAAATAGCGGTTACATCCTGTTTCTGCGTTGCATGAGTTAAGGCAGAACCCGCCATATAAAGCAGTTTAGAGGGAGAATTAAACTTACTCCTATCTGGATCATTTGTTTCTTTAGTTTTACATGCCGTTTCATATAATTTAAGACTGGCCAGTTGAATCTCTTCGTCTATCCCTTTCTTCCCCTCGGTTTTTCCGCTAAACAAACCAAAAAGGATATCCTCAGATCTTTTACCTGCCTCATCATTACGAAGGGAAATGTTATGCAAAATATCAATACAATCGACGTTGCCATCTGCTGCTGATTGACCCAACACATCAAGAGTTTTAATATCCACATCGTCTGTGAATAAGTTATCGAACTGTTCTAAATTTATCTGATAACGAGAATAAAAATCAATAATCATTTTTTCCTCTCTAAGAGTTAAGGAGCATAAGTAATTTTCACATCTTTTATGTTAAATCACTCGGCAGTAAATGTATTTCAATATTCGCTTTTCTGTAGGTTTACCAGATGATCAGTTAAGCGATGTTGTGCTATCCATCGTTTAACAACAGAGCATGTACCTGGAAGAATCGGGCCACGTTATCGCCTGTTTACTTAACCAACGTGACGAGTGAGATAATTTTTTTGCTGCTCTGGGGTCAGTCCAGGCACAGATCTGGGGCGTCTGGCGGGGGGATCTAACTTAATGCCTGCAGATTTTTTAATAAGCCTGAATTCATCACATCAGGCTATATAATGAAAATGTCATCAGTAGCAGCCCGCCAGCGGTATTGATGGTTCTTTTCAACCTGAGTGGATTAATTTTCCTGGCGGAAAAAATGAGTATATGGCTGATGACAATAAGCCAGATGCTCATAACGAGCACATGCACGGAAGCCAGGGTCAAATAGTGGCTAATGCCCCCCTGTTTTCCGGCAAATTGAGATACCACCGTCAGATAAAACATAATGGCTTTCGGGTTAAGAACGTTAGCCAGCCACGCCTCTTTCACCGTAACGGACGAACGCCTGTTATCAGGTTTATCTGGCTTTGATGTAAGGCCGCTGAGGATGAGCATAATCCCTAACCACAGGAGATAGGCTGTCCCTGCTATTTTTAGTGCAGCAAAAATGGCTGGCGATGAGACAACTACCGCAGTTATCCCAAGCCCGATAAGCAGCGCGTGAGTGTATATGCCCAAAGCCGTTCCGGCCAGCGTCCTGAATAGCCCCCTACGCCCGCCCGCCAGAGCGCTGCTCATCACCAGCGTGAAGCTTGCTCCGGGGGAGAGAGCCACAGGCAGAAGTGCGGGCATAAAGCCGATAAGGTTAATATCCATATTCTTTTAATTTTAACTGAGAGGCTGTAGATCTGCCAGCTCGGCGGGTATGAAGAGCCATTCGCTATCCGTTTTAGCTGTCAAAACAATCCTGAAAGGAATGCAAATGAGTGTTCCCGCAACTCTCCGAATGTAATTACAGTTAGATGTTCTCGTTTATTTCACAAAATGTGCCGGATATAAATAATTACAGCCGGGGGGGCAACCCTCTACAGTTCACATGCGAGGGTAATTATCAGGACTGGACTGGCTTAGCATAAACAAGCATGCAATGACTCTTTTCTTCAGATACTTCTCCTGCTGTTGATATGGTAGTTTATTAGCTGGTTTAGCTCATACTCATTTTGAAAGGGAAATAAAATGATAACGATACGACTGCTGCTTCTTGCCCTGGTTTCTTTCGGCATTTTATCATGTGCTTCATATAGCTATGATGGAAACGACGGATATGATGGGTATCATGCCAAAAAGCCCAGCACATTCAGCCCTACTCCGGTGTATTCCGTTAATGATAAAGGCGAGGTTAAACGCGACAGGCGTATGGAGCAGGTGTCAGGCCGGGGTTGTGCTGATAATAGTACTAACTGCGACAGACCTTTCGGCTGGTAACCTGCCTGCAAAAAGTTAGTTAGCGCACCTTCCGGCACCCTGAAATAACGGATTCACTGGTCCCAGCCAAAAGTTTTTCACCCGAGGCGGTGCGCTACTCTATAATGCCGTTAACTGTTTTCACTGCTCATAAGACGGGACCCACGGTGGCCGACACACTCCAATCTCAAACGCCCCTCGTTCGCTGTGGAAACGCACATATCACCTTTCCGGTGGTGCGCGAGGCGCACTTTCTCGGTGATATCGTCCGCACCGCCCTGCCCGACTTCCCTGCCATAACCCTTTTTCAACTGGGATACAGCCCGGAGGTTTACCATCCGACGCTGTTCTCCACGCTGGATATACCGTTTCCCGCACACTTGCAGCGGGCAGTCGACAAGCGTCAGGCGGAGTATCTTGCCAGCCGCTATCTGGTCAGACAGGCGCTGTCGCACTATGGCATTGAGGGATATATTCTCAGCAATGATGCGCAGCGTGCGCCGATTTGGCCCGCTGGCATCGTCGGATCGCTGTCGCATACCCGGCATTGCGTCAGCCTGCTGCTGGCGTCAGCAGATTGCGCGCTGCTGCCCGGCGTGGACTGTGAAGAGGTGATGCAGAGCAAAACCGCGCAGGAGCTGGCCAGCACGATTGTGAATGAGGAGGAAAGGCAGCAGCTTGAGCAGAGCGGCCTGCCCTTTGCCACGGCGCTGACCGCGGCCTTTTCACTAAAGGAGAGCCTGTACAAAGCGCTTTTCCCGTCGCTTCGACAGTTTATGCATTTTAGCGACGCAGAGATTATCTCCTGCTCACCGCAGGCAGAGCGCGTAACGCTCAGGCTGCTGAAGGATTTCTCCCCGCGCTTTCCCGCCGGATGCGAGTTTAGCGGGCATACGCTGAGTGACGCCCGTCATCTGCTCAGCTGGGTCATCGTCGAGGGGGCCCATGACGCTACGCAGGCGCCATAAAAGCCCGGCCTGACTAACGTCGGGCCCCCAGCGTCCCGGTGCGTTTTACCGCATCCAGCGTAGCCTGTTGGCGATCTTCACCGGTCAACTCACTCAATCGACCGTCACGCATCTCCAGCAGGCGATCGGCATGCAGGAAATAGCTGTCGTCGTGGCTGATGGCGAGAATGGTTTTACCCATCTCATGCAGCCATGGCAGCAGTTCACGATAGAATATACGGCGGAAATGCGGATCCTGATCGGCCGCCCACTCATCAAGCAGCAGGATATCACGCTGTTCGGCCACCGCCAGCAGCAGCGCCAGCCGCTTACTCTGGCCTTTAGAGAGCGCCAGGTTAAGCACCTTGTTACCGTTAAGCTTAATCTTGTCGCGCATTTCCAGCCGCTCAAGCCACTGCTCAACCCTGACAGGGTCGGCGGCCTGGCCATTATCATCAATCAGGCGATCGAACAGGTGAACGTCCGTGAATACCGCTGAGAACAGGCGGCGATAACTTTCCCTGTTTGAATCATCTATAACCTCGCCATCCAGCAGGATCTGCCCGGATACCGGCGTATAAAGCCCGGTCAGCAGCATCGCCAGCGTCGATTTTCCACTGCCGTTCCCGCCAATCAAAAAGACCCGTTCACCGCGCGTGAGCGTCATACTAACCGGCCCGACCTGGAAACCGCGATCGCCATAGTGGAAAACCAGATCCTTAAGCTCAAGGGTCTGCCAGCGCTTCGCCTCGCCGGGGGCAATAAACTCTGGACGGTAATCGGCCAGCCGAAAGGCATTCAGCTTGTTAAAGGCAACCTGGGCGCTGAGCAGCGTGGGCAGCGCGCCCACCGCAGAGAGCAGCGGCGTGCGCAGAAACAGCAGCGTCAGTGAGTAGGTGGCCGCCACGGCGGTGTCCGCCCAGCCCAGGGTATTCGCCATGTAAAAGACCAGACCAATGGCGCCCAGCATCATAATGTTGGACCAGTTTACCGCGCTGAGGTGAAAGGTATCGGCGCGCACGATATGGTGACGGTAGTTTTTGGCGTTTTCCTGATAGAGGTTTTCATAGATCATTCGCGCCCGCTGGCGGTTAAGCGCCAGCTCCTTACGTCCATCAATGATGGTCTGATAATCCGCGTAGAGCTGGTCCTCGGTTTCGCGCAGCTTAGCCATATGGCGATAAACCCGGGAGACCAGCAGCCAGCCGCCAATAATGGTTATCGTGACCCAGACCGCAGTGACCAGCAGCATGCGGGGCGAGAGCCAGGCCAGATAAGCGGCAGAACCGAGGGTCAGGATAACGCCCTGGATCAGCTCCGGCAGGCGCACAAAGGCAATCGTGATGTTGCGCACATCGCTGGTTAGCCCCGCCAGCAGCTGCGCACTGCCGATCTGCCCGATACGTTCCACCTGGGTATCCAGAATGCGTTTGATAAATTCGCCGCGCAGACGCCAGACAAAATGGTGACCGAGCATCGTCAACGCCAGCTGAGAGGCGAGGGTCACCGCCAGCAGCAATAGCAGCAGCCCCAGGAACTGCGGCAGCACCGCCAGTGAGGCACCCAGGGTCACAATCAGCTCGCGGTTGATAAAAGCGATCAGCCCGATGCCGAGGGCGGCACTCAGCAGGCTGAGGGCAATGACGCCCAGAAACGGCCAGCGGTACTGACGGTAAACAACGTGAAGCAACTCCATGACATCATCCAGGTAAAGTCTACGCAGCCTGCAGTTTAATGACTGCCCGGACGATATCAATAACTATTCTCACTTGAGCCTCTGCCGCTAACGGAAAGCGCGACGGAAGGTCAGGTTATAGCGGAATGCGCCAGTGGCGGGATGGATACCCGGCTTCAGCGGCAGAATGCCGTGAAAGCGCAGCCTGGACGGGCCGCCCCACACCACGATGTCGCCATGTTCCAGCAGCACCCGCTGAGCGGCATCACCGCGCTCGAAGCCGCCAAACTGGAATACCGCCGGCAGCCCCAGCGAAACGGAAACGATAGGCTGCCTGAGATCCTCTTCATCCTTATCCTGATGCAGGCTCATCTTCGCCCCCGGCTCGTAGCGGTTGATCAGGCAGGCGTCAGGCTGAAAACTCTCAAATCCGGCCTCGGCCGCACAGGCGGCAGCCAGGGCGCGAAACCGCTCCGGCATCGGCGGCCAGCGCTTGCCGGTGGCGCTGTCCTGAACGCTATACTGATAGCCCCTGGCGTCGGTTGACCAGCCAAAGTTCCCGCAGTTGGTCATGGCGACCGACATGCGATGGCCGCCAGGGGTAATACGGTGATGAAACGGGTTTTGCGCCGAGACCTCACTGACCAGCGTCATCAGCCCTGCCGCCTCATCGCGCGCGCGGCGGCGCAGGATCACGGCCCCCTCGGCCAGCGGCTCCGCCCAGGGGGCGTCTTCACTAAAAAAGTCCAGCATGGTGGCTCCTGAGGGCAGCGCGCTGCCCCGGTTATTGCCGGATAAAGGCTTTAAACTGTGGCGACATCCAGGTTACAAAGCCATCACCCTGCTTAACGATCAGATAGACGGCGAGCTTCTCCCGCAGCGCCAGCGCCTTAGCTTTCTCCTCGCCCAGCACCATCAGCCCGGTATCCCACCCGTCGGCTTCCAGCGCCGTAGTGGCAATCACCGTCGCCGACACCAGCTTATGCTGAATGGGGCGTCCGCTGACGGGGTCAATGACGTGGGAAATTCGCTTGCCGTCCAGTTCATAGTAGTTGAGGTAGCTGCCCGAGGTGCTGATACCGTGCCCCTGCAAGTCCACCACGGCCTGTACCGCGTTCTCTTTGTCGGTCGGTTTTTGAATCGCCACCTTCCAGGGGCGTCCCTGCGCATTCATGCCGCGGGTCAGTACCGCGCCCCCGACGGAAACAAGGTAGCTGTTAATGCCCTCTTTCTCCATCAGGCGAGCCAGATGGTCGGTGGCAAACCCCTCCCCGACCGTTGACAGGTCAACATAGAGGCCGGGCAAATCTTTTTGCAGCCAGGCACCCTCAGCCTTCTGAATCACCTGCAGATGCTGCAGGCCGGTCAGCGCACGGGCGGCATCAATCTGCGCCTGGGTGGGGGTTTTTACCGGCTGCTTATCCGGTCCAAAGCCCCACAAATTGACCAGCGGCCCTACGGTGATGTCCATCGCACCGTCGGTTTTCTTCCCGATACGCAGCGCAAGCGTGACGATGTCCGCCATATTATCGCTGATCGGCTGCGGGTCGCTGCCGCGATACTGATTAAATTTGGAAAGAGCGGAATCGGGTTTCCAGGTCGACAGCTCCCGATCGTCCTCGTCGAGCTGCTGCTGAACCGCTTTTTGTAGCGCATCTTTACGCTCAGGCGCAACGCCAGCCAGGCTAACCCTCCAGAATGTTCCCATTGTGCGTCCCTCAAGAACCAGCCCCGGATCGGCAGGACTCTGGTTTTGATTGTCACAGCCGGCAAGGGTAATAAATGCTGCTAAACCAGCATAATACAGCGTGTTCTTCTTCATCAAAGCTTAACAACCTTTAGTAAATTTTGGTCCGAAAACGGCCCTTTCTGCCGCTATCTGACCGGGATAATGACTTGATTATCATAAAAATGCTCACCAGAATGGTTGCCCGACGCCGCTCTCTGAGAGCAGCAAAACCCTGGATACAGAGGAGATCCGCTATGATCTATTTTCTACTCCTTGCCGTATGCACCGCGCTGATTATCTTTTCAGGCTATAAGCATTACAAGCAAACGCATACCAAACAGCTCTATCGTCCACATCGTCGCTAATGCGGTCTCGCAGTAGCAGCAGGAGAAGGAGCAGACGTTCAGGGAGTGAATATAAAGGGCAAAAGAAAAACGAGAAGGCAACCGGAGTACTTTGAAGGGAAAATAAACAGGGAGCGCAGCGGTGCTGCGCTCCAGCCAGTTTAGAACTGGTAGACCAGGCCCAGCGCAACGATGTCATCCGTATTGATGCCCGCAGCGTCGGTAAACTTACTGTCATCCAGCAGGTTGATCTGGTAATCAACGTAGGTGGACATATTTTTGTTGAAGTAGTAGGTCGCACCCACATCAACATACTTTTTCAGGTTCTGTGAGCCATAACCCTGAATGTCGCTGCCGCGAGAGCTGACAAACGCCAGGGAAGGACGCAGACCGAAGTCGAACTGGTACTGTGCAACCAGCTCCCAGTTATCCGCTTTATCCGCATAGCCGTAGGCCGCATTCGGGGTGTCATCCGTAGGGGTGCTCCCGAAGCGGGTGGCATTGTAAGAGCGGGTATACATCGCCGCCAGGTAGATGCTGTTGGCATCATATTTCAGGCCGCCGGTGTACGCGGTGGCTTTATCACCCCGACCCAGAATCGTTGAACGGTCTGCCGTGCCGCCGTTCTGCTCCGTGGTGCGGTCAGAGCTGAACATCGCACCCCCGATACCAAAGCCGGAGCCGAGATCGTACGTGGTTGACAGACCCCAGCCATCACCGTTCTGTCCGAGCGTATCACGCCCATTTGGCGACTCGGTGGCGCTGCTGTTTTTACCCTGGTACTGCAGGGCAAAGTTCCAGCCGTCAACCAGGCCGAAGAAGTTATTGTTACGGTAGGTCAGCATGCCATTACCGCGCTGGAACATAAAGTTATCCGCGCCGTAGGTATCCCCACCAAACTCTGGCAGTACGTCGGTCCATGCGCCGATATCGTAGGCCACGCCGTAGTTACGACCGTAGTCGAGTGAACCGGAATCACCGAATTTCAGACCCGCAAAACCTACGCGGGTGTAGCTGTTGGCGGTGCCTTCAGATTCTGCGTTATTCAGTGCTGCCTGGTATTCCCACTGACCATAGCCGGTCAGTTCGTTTGAAATCTGCGTTTCACCTTTGAAGCCAAAACGCATGTAAGACTGGTCGCCGTCGTTACTGTCGTTATCAGAGAAATAGTGCAGGCCATCTACTTTGCCAAACAGATCAAGCTTATTTCCGTCTTTGTTGTAGATTTCAGCCGCGCCTGCTGAACCTGCTACCAGCATTGCAGGAATCATCAGGGAGAGAACTTGACGTTTCATCTATTATTACCCTCTGGTTATATTATAATTGCCACTGCTTACTGAATATTTGTTATTCAGCTGAAAGCCCATACTAGTGACCAGCGCGTAATAATCTATAAAGAAAATGATACCAAATTTCCGAATGTGTTTCATACTGTAACCAATCTATTGCTAAACGTAAATTTCGCAGGAATTTTACACAGCACGTATCGCTAATAATGATGGCACGGATTATCAAGAATCCATCAATAATAAATCAAGTATTTGTTTTTAATGAATTTTTTAAAATGTAATTTCTGAGCACTGAATGATAAAAATTAGTGACCATCCGGTTATACAATAACTCCGCTATCATCATTTTATTTCTGTATTACCCTCATTCACCCCGAATGTTTTGCTTTACCCTGATTTCAGCCGAACCTTGCGTTCGGCTTTTTTTATTTCCGGGGGGTTATCCGCAGATTATCAGCGCTCGCGCAGCGATTCCTTCACTTTATTAAGCGGTTTTATCAGATAATCCATAACTGATTTCTGACCGGTTTTAATTTCAACATTCGCCACCATACCGGGAACAATAGGGAATTTACGCCCTGCCCTGTTCGCCAGTTCCGCCTTCTGCGTACGTACGTAAACGCGATAATAGTACTGATCGCGTTTTACCTCATCCTGCAGGGTATCGGGGGAGACGGTTTCCACCTCGCCCGGCAAATCGCCATAGATGGATGAGTCGTACGCCGTCACCTTGACGGTGGCGGGCAGGCCGGGCCGGATATAGGCAATATCACGCGGATTGATGCGCGTTTCGATCAGCAGCTGATCCTCCAGCGGCACGATTTCCATCAGCTTGCCGCCGGGCTGGAGCACGCCGCCCACGGTGGTGACCTGGATATCCTTGACGATCCCGCGTACCGGCGAATAAATGGTGGCACGGGTGAGCTGATCCTCTTTACCGGTCAGCACCTCCAGCTGTGCATCCAGATCGGCGTTATTCTTCACCTGCTCTTCACGCGCCCTGACCGCATAATCGTTCTTCGCTTCATCAATTTTACCGCGCAGCTCGCTGATTTGCCGCCGCAGCCTGATCACCTCCACCTGCCCGGCGGCCCCTTTCGCCACCAGCGGCTCCGTCATGCGCAGTTCATCCTGCACCAGCTTCATTGACTGGGTTAAATTGCTGACGGTTTCATTCAAATTTCGGCGTCGCGACTGATAAAGCTGGGTTTCCCTGGCCACCAGAGCCGGCTCTTTCAGCGTCTGCTCACTGAACCGCAGCGGCGCGCCGGTCAGCTCGGAGCGCAGTCTCTCAGCCGAAGCCGCCAGCGTGCGGGCTTTGGCCGCCGCCTCACCAAAGTTAGAGCGAAAACGCGTCGGATCGAGCCGGGCCAGCACCTGCCCCTTCTCGACAATGTTCCCCTCATGGACGTTAAGCTGGTCAACGATGCCGCCGTCCAGGCTTTCGATCACCTGCGCGCGGCTGAGCGGCGTGACCTTGCCGGTACCCACGGTGACCTCATCCAGAATGGCAAAGTGCGCCCAGATGAAAAACAGCGCCAGCGCCGCCGTGCACAGCCAGATAACGGAGGAAGTCCGGCGCTCGTTGCGTTTCATACTCCGGTCAATCAGTAGCAAACTCATGCCGCATCCCCCTTGCCAGCAGCCTGTGGTGAGGCGACGCGCAGGATCTCATCGCGCGGGCCATCGGCAATAATCCGGCCGTTATCCATGACCACGATACGATCCACCAGCTTGAGCAGCGCCGGGCGATGGGTGACCAGCACCAGCGTTCGTCCGGCCAGCCAGCCCTGCATCTGACGGATAACGTGCTCTTCGAGCTGCTCATCCATGGAGGCAGTGGGTTCATCCAGCAGCACCACCTGCGGCTGACGGAGGATCATCCGGCTGAGCATCACCATCTGGCGCTGTCCGCCCGACAGCCCCCTTCCCCCTTCGTTGATAATGCGGTCAAGACTGGCCGCATCCTGCTGGACCAGGCTGAGCGCACCGCTGATACGCAGCGCCTGGAGCATCTCCTGCTCGCTGGCGTGGGGATTACCCAGCATCAGATTCTGTCTCAGCGTGCCGAAGAACAGGCGCGAATCCTGCGACAGCCAGCCGAGCTGGCGACGCAGATCGATTGGGTCAATCCGGCGGATATCCACCCCGTCGACGATCACCTTACCCTGGGTGGCCAGCGCCTGCCCGGCCAGCATCCGCAGCAGCGTCGATTTACCCGCCCCCACTTTACCCAGCAGGGCGATCCGCTCGCCGGGTTTGATCTGCAACTGCCCAACGGTGACCACATTTTTGACGTTTTCCTCGTCGTAGCTGTACTGCACGCCGCGCAGATCGTAGTGCCCGGTGAGCGTGGGGCAGTGCGCCATTTCGCCCTCTTCCGGCTGGTCGAGCGGCTTTTTCAACAGCTCATCCAGCCCGTTCATGGCGCTTTTCGCGTGCTGCCAGCGCGAAAATACCATCGTCAGCTGCATCAGCGGCGCGATGGTGCGTGAGGAGAGCAGGCTGCTGGCCACCAGCGTACCGGTAGTAATTTCACCGCTGAGCACCAGATAGACCCCGGAGACCAGCATCCCCGCATAGGTGAGCTGCTGCACGGTGGACGCCCAGCCGGTCAGCCGCGCGCCCCACAGCCGCTGCTGCATACCAATTGCCGCGCTCACCTCATGGGTCTGCTCCCACTGGCGCTGGAAATAGGGTTCCGCCTGGAGGGATTTAATGTCTTCAATCCCCTCGATGGTTTCCACCAGCACCGCGTTGCGCAGTGCGCCCTCACGCAGCCCCTCTTTCGCCAGTTTCGCCATCGGGAACTGCACCAGCAGCCCGGGAATGACAATCAGCGGGATCGCCAGCAGCGGCACGATCACCAGCGGACCGCCGATAAACGCCATAATAAACAGGAACAGGATCACAAAGGGCATATCGGCGGCGGCCCCGACGGTCGTCGAGGTCAGCAGCTCGCGCACCTGGTCAATTTCCCGCAGCTGGGAAATAAAGGAGCCGGTCGATTTGGGTCGGGCCTCATTGCGAATGCTCATCGCGCGGGCGAACAGCATCGACGACACCTTAAGATCGATGCGCTTACCCATCAGATCGGAAACCTGGGTGCGCATCAGGCGGATCAGATACTCAATGGCGGCCGCAATCAGTACGCCCGTGAACAGCACCCACAGCGTGGATTCCGACTGCGCGGGGATCACCCGGTCATACACCTGCATGGAAAACAGGATGCCCGCCAGCGCCAGCACGTTCCCCACAATCGACGCCAGCGAGATCTCCATGATCCGCCGCCCCATGCCGCGAAAGTTTTCCCAGAACCAGTGCTTTTTATAGGGCTGAACGAACTCGTCAATGCGCGCATCGCGCGCCCGCGCGGCCACGCCAATAATGCCCACCTGCGGCTGGCTTTGCGCCAGCAGCAGCGTCAGTTCACTTTCGCGTACCACATCGCCGCCGTCGCTCAGCCAGTAGCGCGCGTGACCTTCAGCGTCGATGGCCTCTACCACCACCACGCTGCCATTTTCCATGATCAGGACCACCGGGGTGACCTCCTGCCGCCAGCGGATTTTTTCGCGCGGCATCATGGTCATATGCAGGCCCAGCAGGCCAGCCAGACGCTCCAGCTGCTGGCCGGGTGCCAGGTGCTCAAACCAGCGCATCTGCTGGCGCAGCGTTTTGCCATCTGCCGGTTTGCCAAACCGAGCCGCCACGCGGAGCATTGCGTCAATCCAGTTCTCGGTGCTTGCGGTCTGTTTACTCATAATACTGCCTTATTCTGTTAAGGTGCCCGGCCAGCGTCAGAGCGAAGGAAGGGTTTGCCCGCTGGAGGCTTCACGATCGATGCCCATGATATCCAGCAGATTATCGACCGCAGCGGCATAGCGAACCGTGGCGTCCCAGCCGTCATACAGTGCCGTCAGGCGGCTGCTGTCGGCCTGAAACACGTCCTGTTCGACGCTCAGCAGATCGTTGAGGCTGCGCTTGTTGAGCTTATATTCGTCGGCGTAGACCGCGCGGGTGTGATCGGCACTGCCGAGCTGCTGCTCCCCGGCCGTTTGCCGCTGCTGGGCGCCGATCATATCGGCGTAGGCGGTGGAGGCGTGCTGATTGATATCCAGCTTCGACTGCTGGATCGCCGCGACGGCAGCCTCTCTGTCGCCCTCTGCGGCGCGGGTCTTCGCACTGACCAGCCCGCCCTGATAGAGCGGCGCCTCCACCTGGAGCTGTAATTCATCGTCCCAGTAGGACTGTCGGCTGTTTTGATAGCGGGTGCGTCCGGCTTCCACCTTGAGCGTTGGCCAGTGGTTGGAGGCGGCCTGATGGACACGCTCCAGCGCGGCCTCCTGTTTGGCCTGGGCGCTGCGTACGGCGGCGCTTTTCTCATAGGCGATCTTATCGAGGGTGACCTGCTGGTTAAGCAGCGACTGCGGCAGTTCGGGCAGATCGCCCGCGACCACGCCGGTTAGCACCGTCAGCTGGGCCTGCGCGGTGCGTTCCCCGGCGCGATACTGCTCCAGCGTCGCATGCATCCCGGCGATGCGCGTTTCCGCCTGTAGCACGTCAGACTGCGAACTCAGCCCGGCGTCGGCACGCATTTTGGCGATCTCTTTGACGCGCATCAGCGAGGCCACGTTATTGCGCGAGGCTTCCACCAGCGCACGGTAGCGCTTCACCGACAGATAGGCCTGGAGCGTGTCCTGCGCGACCGTGGTCATGGTGTCGTACAGCGCGTAGCGGTAGGCTTCCGAGAGCTTATGCTGTTCATCTATCGCGCCGCCGGTGCGGCCAAAGTCGTACAGCAGCTGGCTGAGCGTAATGCCGCCGGAGCCATTGTTGTTCAGGCTTCCCGAGGAGTCGGTCTGGTGAGAACGGCCGCCAGAGGCCTGGAGTGAGAGCTGGGGATACCAGGCGCTTTTTGCCGCATCCAGATCGGCTTCGCCCACGAGGATTTGCGCGGCAGCCTCGGAAATTTTGGGATTGCGGGCAAACGCGCGCAGTATCGCGTCACGCAGCGTCAGCGTGGCGACCTGCTCCTCACTGGGAGCGGCCCGCCAGTTAAACTGGGCTTTGGGTTCGGACGCCGCCAGCGCATGTTGTCCCAGCGTACTGAACAGCGCGGCCACGCAGAGTGAAACCCACTTCTTCTTCATTTTGACACCACTTTCCCATTAGAAAAAATAATGTGATGCCGGACAAATAGCGCAGGAGCGGTATTTATCCGGACGTACGTAAGCCAACGCCCGGCAGGGCGCTAATCTGTACCTGGTGACAAAGGATTACGCAGTAATCCACATGAGAATAGGGCAAAATTTAGTGCCAACGTGGCGTCGTGTAATGAAAAAATCCCGACGCTATCCATCTGTTATTTTAGCTATAGCGTTTTTTTAGCGCTTTTTCGTTGATTTAAAAACGGCCCTTAAACCAACATCTTTTCCTACAATAGCCCATACAAAAAACTTACATAAATATAAAATATACTTAACTTTACACGTCCTGCATCGGAATGTCCTGCTCCGATGCAGGGTAAAACCCGATTTACACCACGTATGCCTGGAAAGTGTGCTGATTTAGCAGATCGCCCAGCGTATTCTCAGAGACCAGCGGGGCATGATGGCTGGCATCGGCCGCCTGCACACCGAGCGTCCTGTCGGCTGGCGTCGCCCAGATCCCCCCTTCCGCCTGGGGATCGCCGGTAAGCCGGACGGTGGTCAGGTCGACTTTCGCCCCCTCATCTGCCGAAGCGTGCGCCAGCGGTGCTGCCTCATGCAGCCCCGGTTTACCCGCCAGCGCGTGCTGCTCACTGGTGACCTCATGCTTTGCACCACTCAGCGCTGTAACCGGCGTGCCGGTGAGCGTCGACAGCAGCGTAGTGATGCTGTTATGTGCCACAGGCTCGCCACCCTTTTCATCCTGATCCGCCAGCGCGGCGGAGGCGGCATTCACTTCATCTCCGTTACCCTCCAGCGCTTCATAAGCGGTCACGCTGTTGGTGGTGCTGGTGTCAATATCGGCACTCACCTGGTGCACGGATTCAAACGAGTTACGGGCGATATCCGCGACGGTAAAAAGCATCGTATTGAGCCCGTGCGTATTAAGATCGTTGATGTTGACTTCCGCGCTCCACTGACCGTTTTCGCCGAAGTTCAGGCCATATAGCATGTAGTCGCCCACATTCAGTGACGCGCCGATGATGGGGAATTCGCTCTGTACCGTACCGTTCACCGTGACCCAGGTCGCCCCATCGTGTTGACTGACGTCGCTGTTGGTCAGGTCATTTACCGTAAAGTGGGGTTCACTGGAGGAGTGCGTGATCAGCCAGACATCACGCGTCGCACTGGCTCCATTACCGTTAGGATCGAGGGTGGAAAAGTTCAGCGTATATTTGCCATCGTGCAGCGCCGCAAGCGTGTCCCCATTGATATAGGCCATCCATGTGCCATCGGCTGCCCCTACCCGCCCCTCATAAACCTTGCCATTTAACGTTATCTCGATGTCCGTACCGCTCGGCAGATGCGAAGAGGTACCGGTGATTTCAATGCCAAACTGCCCTTCATAGATATTCAGGGCATCGTCATGTGAAATGGGGTCAACGGTAAGCGTGGGCAGGGTTTCGTCGGAGCCGTAAAGTTCCAGGCTGGTGTAGGCGGTGGTTTGGTTGCCCGCCTGATCTGATAGCGAAAATTTCATACCGTAGTGGCCATCATCAATCGCCTGAATTACCGCCGGGGCGAATTCAAAGTGCCAGCGGCCATCTTCCTCAACGGTGGTGGTCCAGGTCTGCTGGTTAAAGATCAGGGTGACGGTTCGGCCCGCCTCACTGGCATCGGTTGTACCCGATACGATCAGCGGGTCGTTAATTTCGCTGCTGTCGATCATATTGTCACCGGCCATGGTATCGATTTTCAGCGAAGGGGCCGTGATATCGAACATAAAGCTGGCGGTGGTGGAGCCCGTCTGCCCCCACATATCCGTCGCCTTCACCGATATCTCGTTTTCGCCGGGGTTAAAACGGTCATCCATGTCGTCCAGTCGCACCTGTAGCGACCAGTTGCCCGCATTATCGACCTCGGCAGGGAAGGTGGTGCCGTTGATGGTGAGCACCACATGCTGACCCGCACTGACGGAACCGGTGGTACCGGTCAGTAGCTGGTCACTGTGGAACTCCCCAAAATTTAGCCAGCCGTCGCCAAACGGCGTATCAATGGTGGGATGAGGCGCTGGCGTGGCTTCCGGGGGAAGTGACGCCTCAACGGTTATGCGTTGATTGGCAGACGAGGTGCCCCCTACCGCGTTGGCAAAGCTGACGCTCAACACCGCCTGACCGGCCGGTAAGGACAGTAACGCCTCGCTGGGGATTTCCACGCGCCAGCTGCCGTCGCTGTTTACGGTAGTGGTCCAGGTATTACCGTTCAGACCAACCGTGAGCGTCGTGCCGGGATCGAGATGGGTACTGGTACCGTCCAGGATTTGTGCCGAGTGTTTTTCCTCTGAGCTCAGCACGCGGTCGCCGGTAAAGGGGTTAACCTTAACCGTAGGTCCGGAAGCCGCGGCCAGGGCGAAGGCAGCTACCTCCCCCACCGTCGTGTCGCTGGCTACGGTCGCACCCTCTGTGGCCGCAGCAGCGTTAGCCAGGGTTAGCCCGCTGACTGGCGTCGCCTGCGCGTCGGACAGCGTGGCATGACCGGCGCTCACCGGCGTGATAGATTCGCTGGCGCTCACTGACGCGGTGTCCGACGTAACGGATTCGCTGGCGCTGACCGACGCGGTGTCCGACGTAACGGATTCGCTGGCGCTGACCGAAGCGGTGTCCGACGTAACGGATTCGCTGGCGCTCACCGGCGCGGTGTCCGGCGTAACGGATTCGCTGGCGCTAACCTGCGCGATATCAGGCGTAATGGAATCGGTGCCAGAAATTGATGGAGAAGTCGCTAACCTTTGCTGTGCGGATTGCGCACTCTCTGCTGGCGACGCGTTTTTCTCGCGACTCTGTTCTGAAGTAGACATGGTGACCCCTTTGTGCCGGATATAGACATCATTGATTGGCAGGAAACCGACAGCGTCGCTGGTGTTTTCCTGCAGTACTGCCAGTCGGCACTTTTTCAGCGCCAGCTGTTGTCCGGTACTCTGGGATCGACAATCAATCCTGAACAGGGAAAATGGTTAAAATTATCAGCATAAAAACGGCCCGCTGCTGGCAAGCGCCAGCACAGATAATTTAAATAATATTTAGTACCATTCTCAGCAAGGAATCCGGGCACAAAGTTTTTTTTTAACTTAAAGTCAGTAAGTTAAAATCATAACCTTTGCTTATATCAGCACTGGCATAAGACAAGCTAGTCCTGAACAAGCGCCTTTACCATTGGCTAAATTCTGGAAATTCATCCTGACTGAAAATTTAATTAGATAAGCATTTTCGATATTACTTACATAAAACTTACACCTTTTTTTTCCTCCTTTTTTATGAGACGGATCATGCCTGCTAAGTCATTGATTAATTCCTCTTTAGGAAAGAAGCCCTGCACAAAACCGCGTTTTGTGCAGGGCGTTTAAGCTTATGCCACCACGACCTGGAGCGCATGCTGCACCAGCACGTCGCCCAGCGTATTGGCCGCGTCAAGGGCAGAGTTGTGATAGATGTCATAAACCTGACCGTCTACCGTTCTCTGGCCTGCCGTTGCCCACACGCCGCCATCACCGTTAGCCAGCTGGACCTTATCGCCCTCAACCCCTTTAATCAGCAGGTCGTCGGTCTGGCTGTCGGTAATATTCAGTGCCTCACTCAGATTAAGCTTGACGGTATTGTTACCCGCCTTACCCAGATCGATGATTTCAATATGCTCGACCTTCATGCCCAGCGACGTCAGATCCAGCGTCATATGCTCCCCACCCAGTACCAGCGTATCGGTGCCTGCACCGCCGTCGATATGGGTGAAGTTCAGCGAACTGACGGTGACCGTGTCGTCGCCGCTGCTGCCGGTTACCGAGGCGCCCTCAGCGGTAGTGCCGTCCGCCAGGGTAATCACTACGCCCCCGATGGTGTAGCTGCTGTCGTCGGCAGCGGCGGTAGTGGACGTTGTGCTCTCCTCCGCACTACCGGTCGTCGCCGCCGCGCTGGTGGCCGTGCTGCTATCGGTACTGCTGGTATCGCTGTCGGTCACCAGCGTGGAGTGAACCACCGTGGTATGCGCCGCTGCGGTGGTGCTATCCTCGCTGGTTGTGCTGGCTGAATGCGTAGTGGAGGTGTCGCTGGTGGAGTCATCCGCCATCACCGCCAGCAGCGTGGCCGCACTGGTCGATGCGGCTGCCACCGGCAGCAGCGACCCCAGCAGCAGCGTGGTGCTGGTGGAAGCCGGGTTACCCGCGACATCCACCGCCGTCACCGTGACGATGCTGCTGAGGCTGAGAGCCGTGAGCAGCCCGCCTGCAAACTTCACGCTGTAAAGCCCCCGTGCATCGGTGGTGGTTTGCAGCGTGGTGCCGTTTAGCGTGACGTTCAGCTGTGTGCCCTGAGCCAGGTTTTGCGTACCGCCTGAGATGGTCAGCCCGTTAATCAGTACGCTAACCAGGCTGGTGACCGCATTCACACCTATATAAGGCAGGTTATGCGTCACCGCCGTAAAGCTCTCGTTGGCCGAGGAGGTGTTGCCTACCGCATCAGTGAGGGTGACGGTGACCGTCTGGCTACCGTCAGCGATGTTGCGCAGATCGCCAGACGGTACGCTGACGCTCCATGCCCCGCCCGCGCCGACCGTGGTGGTGTAGATATTCCCCGCCACGTTGACCGACACGGTGCTGCCGACTGCATTCGTCGAGGTCCCGCTCAGAGTTTCGGCAACGTTCGCCTCACTGAGGTTCAGGTAGTGGTCGCCGCCAAACACCGAGCTGTTAGTCAGCGTGACGGTTGGCAACGTATGGATACCCACCAGCACGTTTGAGCTGGCGGTGCCCGCATTGCCAGCCGCATTGGTCAGCGAAGCCGTTACCGTATCGGTGCCGTCCGGCAGTGCAGCCAGCGTGGCGACGGGCACCGTCACGCTCCAGGCACCGTTGGCACCCACCGTGGTGGTCAGCGTGGCCGAACCGACGCGGACGGTCAGGGTAGATCCCTCCGCATTGGTGGTGGTCCCGGTGATGGTTTGCGCGCTGAGTGCGTCCGTCGCATTCAGCAGGCCATCACCGAAGATGCTGGCAATCACCACCGTTGGCGGCGTCTGCGCAATCACGCTCAGCGAACCGCTGCCGGTGGCAGTGTTGCCATAGCTGTCACTGACCGTGGCATTGACCGTCTGCGTCCCGTTAGCCAGCGCGGCGAGATCCGCTTTGGGTACGTTCAGCGTCCAGGTCCCGGCACTGCTTACCGTGGTGGTATAGGTTATGCCACTTAGCGTGACGCTAACCGCCGCACCCGCCGGAACGTTACTGGCGGTGCCGCTGATCGTTTGCGCCGTGGTGAGATCGGCGGCACTCAGTACGCCATCGCCGAAGATGGTGTTCAGCGTCAGCGCTGGCGTAGTGTGGGTCCCTACCTTCACGCCGCTGCTGGCGGTCGCGATATTACCCACCGCGTCGCTTACCGAGACGCCGACCGTCAGATTACCGTCGAGCAGCGTGCTGAGGATCGCCGGCGACACCTGTGCGGTGAAAGTCCCGCCCTGCGCAACCGTGGCGGTCACCGTACTGTTCCCAAGGTTGATGGTCACCGTGGATCCGGCGGCAACGTTGTTGACGGTGCCGCTGATGGTCTGCGTGGTCAGCGACTCCAGCAGGTTCAGTACGCCGTCACCGAACAGCGTGTTCAGCGTAACCGTTGGCAGATTGTGTACCCCCACAACCGCCCCCGCGGTCGCATTGGCGGTATTTCCCGCGCTGTCGGTCACGCTTACGGCCGCCGTCAGGTTGCCGTCGGCCAGCCCCTGTAGCACGGATGGCGTCAGCGCCAGGCTAAAGGTACCGTTAGCCGCCGTGGTGGCCACGTACGGCGTGCCCGCCAGCGTGACCACCACGCGCGAACCGGCATCGGCTCCGGTCACTGTTCCGGTCACCGTCTGGCCGAGCGCCGCATCCGCCAGATTCAGCAGGCCGTCGCCGAACAGCGTATTAATGCTGACCGTCGGGGCGGTGAGTTTAACCGCCAGGCCTGCGGTGGTGGAGGCGGTATTGCCTGCCGCATCGGTCAGGCTGGCCCCTACGGTCAGGTTACCGTCGGTGAGCGTAGCCAGAATAGCTGGCGTGACGGTGGCGCTGAACGCCCCGTTCTGTCCTACCGTCGCCTGTACGCTTGAGTTGCCTATGGTCAAAATAATGGTGCTCCCTGCGGCAGCGTTGCTGACGGTGCCGCTGATGGTTTGGTTAACCAGCGCATCGGCAATATTGAGGATGCCGTCGCCAAATATCGGGCTGAGTGTGATGGCAGGCTGCGCGGTGAAAATGCCTATATCGACCGCGCTGGTGGTGGCGTTACCCGCCGGATCAACGACCCTGACGCTCAGGGATTGCGTCCCTTCCGCCAGCGAACTCAGATCCGGTACCGGAATCGTGACGCTCCAGCCGCCGTCCGTTCCCACCGTGGTCTGGTAGGCTTTGGTGCCGAGCATTACGGTGACCGCCGAACCGGCCACCGCGTTGGAGACCGTTCCCGTCACGGTCTGCGCCACCGCGGCTTCCGCGATATTCAGCAGGTTATCGCCGCCAAATAGCCCGGTGAGCGGGGTTAGCACCGGCGCTTCCAGCAGGGTGGTGATGGTTTCCGGCAGGGTACGCGTGTTCCCGGCCGCATCGGTGAGCACCAGATCCAGCGTCGTCGGTCCATCGCTCAGCAGCCCCAGCAGGCTCGGCGGCACGACCAGCGCAAAGCGGCCATCCTGACCCACATCTGCCGTTACCGTGGTGCCGCCCAGCGTGAGCGATACCGTCGCGCCAATGCCCGCCGCGGTGGCTACGCCACTAATGGTCTGCGCCACCGTCGTATCCGCCGCGTTAAGGAAGCCGTCCCCGAACAGGGAATCCACCACCAGCGTCAGCCCGGCATTGACCACTTTGTTGACCGTCAGGGTGGCATCCGTCTCGTTTCCGGCGGCGTCGCTGACCCGCAGGCCAAATACCAGCGCGCCGTCGTTAAGGCTGCTCAGCACCTCCGGTGCCAGGCTGATGCTAAAGGTGCCGTCGGCGTTAACCAGGGCGGTCGCCAGCGGCGAGCTATCGCCCAGATAGAGCCCAATGGTCTGGCCAGCGGCACCTGAGGCGGTGCCGGTCACCACCTGCGTCGCCAGAATATCCGCCGCGTTCAGCACGTTGGTGCCTAACAGGGCATCCACCTGGATCAGCGGCGCGGCGGTGTCGACCTGGAAGTCATGCGTGGCCGAGCCAACATTACCCGCCGCGTCCGTCAGGCTGACGGCCAGCGTATTGCCCGCCTGGCCCAGCGCCTGCAAATCGCCTGCGGCCAGCGCGACCGACCAGCTGCCGTCCGCCTGTACCACGGCGCTGTAGGTTTTGCCATTCAGCGTGAGGTCAACCGCACGCCCCGCTTCCGAGGCGGAAGCCGTACCGGTAACGGTCTGACCCAGCGCCGCCTCGCTAACGTTCAGCACATCGTCACCCGCAAAGGCATTGATGGTCAGGGTCGGTGCCGTACGATCCACCAGCACGCTGGTGGTACTGTTATAGGTCGTACCGTCATCGGTGGTCAGGCTGGCTGTTACCGTCAGCGTCCCTTCAGGAATGTTGGTGGCATCGTTAGGAACGGTGATGCTCCAGGTCCCATTCGCATCGACGACGGCTGAGGTTTCCGTCTGTTGCACGCCGTTGATGGTCACGGAAACTTCGCCGCCCGTAGAGGGGAGATTGGCGTAGGTGCCGCTTATGGTCAGGGTTGCCGCGTCGCTGCCGTTGATAATGTTGTCATCCGAGAGCGGCGCCAGCGTCAGCAGCGGCGTGTCTGGCACGGTGAGATCGACCGCCACGCTGGCCGTCGCCGTGCCGGTGTTCCCCGCCGCATCGGCAATGCTGACGCCGATGGTGCCGGTATCACCGGTGGTGCCCAGCTGCGCCAGGATCGCCGGAGACAGGCTGACCGACCAGCTGCCGTCCGCCTGCACGTAGCCGCTCACCGTTGCCGTACCGACGGTGACGGTGACCACTTCGCCGGTGCTGGACTCGCTGGTGGTGCCGCTCAGGGTCTGCGTGGTCAGGCTTTCCAGATAGTCCAGCGTACCGTCGCCGGTAAACGGGTTAATGGTGATGGCGGGCGCGACGGTATCGACCACGAAGCTGCCGGTTGCCGTGGCGGCGTTGCCGTTCACATCGGTAGCCAGCACCGTAATGGCCTGGTTCCCCTCCGCCAGCTCAGTGAGGCTGTCGCTGGCCAGATCCAGCGTCCAGGTGCCGTCGGTGCCAACTGCGGCGGTATAGTTGGTGCCGCCGAGCGTAACGGTCACCGTCTGACCGTCACCCGTTGCCCCTGTGGTGCCGGTTAAGGTTGCGCCAGCCGCTACTTCCGCCGCATTCAGGAAGCTGTCGGCAAAAGGCACGTCCAGGGTCGGTACGGGCGCAGTCAGCGCGGCGGTGAAGTCAAGGCTGGTCGTGCTGGTATTGCCTGCGCCATCGGTAACGGTGAGATCGAGCGTATGCGTCCCGTTACCCAGGGCGTTTAACGCGCCCGCAGGCAGGGAAACGCTCCAGTTGCCCTCCGTGTCCACCGTGCCGTTCCACACCAGCCCCCCCACATCAATATGGATCTGTGCGCCCTGGTTTGCCCCCACCACGCCGGTGGAGCCGGTCAGGACGATGGCGGCACCCGCCTCGCTGATATTGAGCACGCCGTCACCAAACGGCGTATCAATCACCGGCGCGGGCAGGCTGAGCAGCGCGTTGAAGTTCAGGTCTGCGGTATCGGTGTTACCCGCGATATCCGTGGCGGTGACCGCCAGGCTGTGGGTACCGCTGCCCAGCGCGGTGAGCTGCGCGGGCGTCAGGGTCAGTGACCAGTCACCGTTGGCGCTGACGTCTGCCGCAAGCGCGGTGCCGCCATCAATGCTGACGGTCACGCTCTGCCCCGCCGCAATTTTGCCGGTCGATCCGCTGAGAGTCTGCGCCACGGCCGCTTCGGCCACGTTGAGCTGTCCATCGCCAAACGGCAGCTGGATTGACACATCCGGCAGCGCATTGATGTCCACAACCAGCCCGCCGCTCACCGTGCCGACGTTGCCGACGGCATCCGTTGCCACGATGCTAACCGGCCAGTTGCCATCCGGTAAGGTCACCAGCACGCTGGCAGGCAGATCCAGACTCCAGTCGCCGGTGGTGGTATCCACGGCGGCCTGATAGGCGGTGCCGTTAATGATCACGCTGACCGTCTGTGGGCCGGTAATACCGGTTACGCCGTTCAGCACGCCACCTGCCGCAGCCTCCGTGGCATTGAGCAGGCCATCGGTAAAGGGCGTAATCAGGGTTGGCGCAGGCAGTCCGGTCACAATTTCGGTAAAGCCCAGTTCATCGGTGCTGGCATTGCCTGCCCGGTCGGTGACGGTCACACTGATCGTGTGGTCGCCATTGCCGAGCGTAGCCGCCAGGGTCGGCGTCAGCGTTGCCTGCCAGTTGCCGCTTTGATCGACCGTGGCCGTGATGCTGTTGTCATCAATGGTCAGGGTGACGGTCTGTCCGTTACCGACAATACCCGTGGTACCGGTTATTGCCTGATCGACCCCGGCCTCCGCCGCGTTTAGCAGACCGTCGATGAACGGCGTGTTGATGGTGGCAGCAGGCAGCGTATTCACCAGCAGTTCAACGCTGGCCCCGACGCTCGCCGGATTACCGGCGGCATCGGCACTGGTCACCGCCACCTGGAATGCGCCATCGCCAAGGGCGGTTAGCGCATCTGCCGGAACGGTGGCGCTCCAGCTGCCGTCGGCATTAACCGTGCCGTTAAAGGTCAGGGTGCCTATCGTCACCGTGACCGCGGTGCCCTCGACCAGATTGGTCGCAACGCCGCTCAGGGTCTGATCGGTCGCCGCCTCAGCCGCATTCACCAGGCCATCGACAAACGGCGTCGCTAACGTCAGCAGCGGCAGGGTATTCACCGCCACGCCGAGCGCAAGAATGTTGCTGGTGGTGTTGCCGCTGGTGTCGGTGACCGACACCCCCACCTGGGCCTGACCATCAGCCAGCTGTAGCAGATCGCTGCCCGGAATGGTCAGGTTCCAGTTGCCATCGGCGTCTGAGGTGGCACTGTAGAGTTTATCATTGAGGGTGACGCTGACCGTCAGGCCCGCGCCGGTGGTGCCGCTGACCGGCAGCCCCGCCACGGCTTCCGCCAGGTTCAGCACGCCGTCGGTACCCGCATCAAGCCGCGCATCCAGTAACGGCGGCGTGGTGTTGACCGTAAAGTTTTCGGTCGAGGTGGCGATATTGCCCGCCACGTCGCTGCCGCTGGCGGTGACGCTGTTGCCTCCCTGACCAAGCGCCTGCACGTCCGCAGCCGGTACGGTTGCGCTCCAGGCCCCGTCCGCGTCAACCGTGCCGGTATAGGTCTTACCGTTCAGCGTCACAGTCACCCTGTCACCGGCAGGAATCTGCTGGCTGGTTCCGGTGAGGGTCACATCGCTCTGTGCTTCCTGATAGTTCACCGTGTCATCGCTGGTGACCGGATTGATCGTGAGGGTCGGTAAATCCGCCGCCTGGGCAATCACCGTCACATCATGCGTGGCGCTGGCGACGTTCCCGGCGATATCGCTGACCGACGCGCTCAGCGTTTGGGCGCCATCCGCCAGCGCGCCGACTGCGGCGGCCGGGACGACGGTGGTCCATGTGCCATCGGCCTGTACCGTCGCCGTGTAGGTCACCGCATTCAGGGTCAGCGTAACCGTCTGTCCTTCCGGCACATTGGTGGTGGTACCGGAGAGAGTGAGATCCTGGCCCGCCTCCGCCTGATTGATATAGTCATCGCCGGATACCGTACCGACGGTCAGAGTCGGCAGATCGGCAGTCGCGGCGTCCACGGTGACGTTCAGCGTCTGGGTGGTGACGTTTCCGGCCAGGTCAGTGAGCGTAACGATCACCGGATAGCTGCCATCGGCCAGCCCCAGGGTAACGCCTGAGGGCAGATCCAGCAGCCAGCTCCCATCGCCCTGCACCGCCTGCTGGTAGGTCTGGCCGTTAAAGGAAATCGAAACCTGCTGGCCCGCCTCGCTCACCGAGGCCGTACCGCCTATGGATATCGGCTGCACCATTTCTGCCGCATTGATAATGTTGTCGCCCGCGATGGCGTTAACATTCAGCGCCGGGGCAATCAGGTCAACGGTGATCGAGCTGTCCGCCACGCCGGTATTGCCCTGCGCGTCCGTCGCGGTAACGGTAATCAGCTGAATGCCCTCGCCCAGCGCCTGCAAGGTCGCGGCGCTGACGGGGAGCGTCCAGTTGCCCGCGTTATCCACGTTCGCCGCATAGTCGGTCCCGGCAATATTCACTACCACCGTCTGCCCGGCACCGTCAGCGCCGGTCGTCCCGCTCAGCAGCTGATCGCTCTGCGAAGTGGCGATATTGACATAGCCATTGACGAAGGGATCGGCGATCTCCGGCTGTAGCGCAGCGGTGGAGAGGGTCAAATCTGAGATCTCGCTCACGGTGTTGCCTGCCGCGTCGCTAAGCGTGACCACCAGCGGATAGCTGCCGTCAGGCGATGCCTGTAGCAGACCCGCTGGCAGTTGCAGGCTCCAGTTGCCAACGTCATCGACCGTTGTGGTGTAATTCTGCCCGTTGAGAGAAACGGTAATGAGCTGCCCGGCTTCCGCACCTGCGCTGCCGCCGCTAACGGTGATTTCGGCAGCCGCTTCGCTGGCATTGACCACGCCGTCTCCGGCGAGGGTATTCAGCGTCAGCGTAGGAGGTACGGTATCCACGCCGAACGGCACCGCCAGCGTATTGCTGTTGCCCGCTGCATCGGCCACGGTTACCTGAAGTGCGTTATCGCCCTGCGGCAGCGCCTGCAGCGCCGTGGAAGGCACCACAACGCTCCAGTTGCCGTTGCTGTCAACCGTGCCGGTAAAGGCCGCGTCACCTACGACTACCGAAACGACCTGTCCATCGCCCGTTACGCCAGTGGTGCCATGTAAAGTTTGCGTTACGGCGGCTTCGCTGCCGTTAAGGATGCCGTCAGCAAACGGCGTGTCCGCCGTTGCCAGCGGCAGGGCGTTAACCTGCACAATCAGCGTGTCGCTGCGGGTCAGGGTGGCTCCCGTCGCATCGACCACGCTGGCGGTCAGCGCCGCCGCACCGTCAGGCAGCCCCGCCAGCGAGGCGGCCGGAATAATAATGCTCCACACCCCATTCGCGCCCACCTCGCCGGTAAAGGTCTGGTTATTGAAGGTGACGGTCACCGTGCTGCCGGCGGTGACGTTTTCCGTCACCCCGCTCACGATCAGCGCATCCTGTGCTTCTGCCGCATTCAGATAGCCATCACCGCTCAGCGGATCGATGGCAATGCCCGCCGCCAGATTGTTAACGGTGACGTCATGGGTAACATTAACCGGATTGCCGGCCACGTCGCTGACTGCCACGTTAAACGTTGCCGTACCGTTGTCCAGCGCAGCGAGAGCGCTGGCAGGGATCGCCACGCTCCATGCGCCGCTGGCTGCAATCTGCGTAGTGTAGACCTGGCCGTTGAGGCTCACCGTCAGCGTCTGCCCCGGTTCAACGTGAGTAGCAGTCCCGCTTAACAACTGATCGGTTTGCTGTTCCGCGCCGTCCACGATGTCGTTGCCCGCAAAGGCATCAATGGTCAGCGTCGGCAGATCGTTTGCCGCCGCTTTCACCGCCAGCGTCGTCTCCGTGGTGCTGCTGTTACCCGCCGCGCTGGTCGCACTCACGCTGACGGCATAGCTGCCGTCGGCCAGCGCGACCAGATCCGCCGTAGGGATGGTCAGCGTCCACTCGCCGGCTGGCGTAACGGTGGTGGTATAGGTCACCCCGTTTAGCGTGACCACAATGGCCGCGCCGGATTCGCTGGTCCCGCTGACCGCCAGATCGTTACCCTGCTCGGCGGCGTTAAGAATATTATCACCGGCCAGGGCCGCGAGGGTGACCGCAGGCGGAAGGGTGTCGACGGTGAGGGTCAGTTCGGTAGTGGCCGTGTTACCCGCCACATCACTTACGGTGACCGTCGCCGGGGTAGTACCCTGGGGCAGTTCCTGCAGGACGTTACCCGGAAGATCGACGCTCCAGTTACCGTTACCGTCCACCGTACCGGTCAGGGTCACGCCGTTAATCACCACGCTTACCGTCTGGCCATCGCCGGTTTCGCCGGTGCTGCCGGTCAGCGTCTGCGTCGTCGCGGCCTCCTCTGCGTTCAGCGTGCCATCGGTAAATGGCGTATCAATGGTGAGGGTGGGCACGGTGGTAATGGCGATGTTGAGCGTCGTATCGCTGGTCACCGTATTTCCGGCCGCATCCGTTGCGCTGGCGGTAACGGCTAGCGCCCCGTCCGGCAGTGCGAGCAGCACGGCGGAGGGCACCACCACCTGCCAGCTGCCGTTTGCCGCCACCTCAGTCTGGTAGTCCGTGCCGTTCAGGGTCACCGTGAGCGTACTGCCCGCCGGGACGTTGCTGGTGGCACCGAAGATGGTCAGATCGCCCTGCGCCTCTGCGGCGTTCAGATAGCCATCGCCGCTTACCGGCTCGATCGCTACCGCGCTGAGGGCAGTATTCACGGCGTAATTACCCACTGCGGTCACGACGTTGCCTGCAATATCCCCCACCGTTACGCTGTAGGTCTGGCTGCCATTTTGTAAATCCGCCAGTGCGGCGGCAGGAATAAGCACGCTCCATGCACCGCTGGCCTGCACCAGGCCGCTGTAGTTGACATCATTGAAGGTGACGGTGACGGACTGGCCCTCCTGCACAAAGGTGGTGGTGCCGGTAATGAGCTGATCCACCTGCTGTTCCGCGCCATCAAGAATATTGTTACCGGCGAATTCATCCAGCGAAAGCGTCGGCAGCGTGGCGGCATCGGCTATCACCGTTAACGGCGCTTCCCCGGTGGTCACGTTGCCCACTGCGCTGGTCGCCAACACCGTCAGCTGATAATTGCCGTTGGTCAGCCCGGCCAGGTCGGCCGCCGGGATCGCCAGCGCCCACTGGCCGTTGGCGCCCACCGTGGTGGTATAATCTGTTCCTTCCAGGGTCACGGTAATGGTGGCGTTCTGCTCGCCCATGCCGCTGACGGTAAGCGGCAGCGTCTGCTCTTCCGCATTCAGCAGGCCATCGCCTGCCACCGGATCAATAGTCAGCAGCGGCGGCGTCAGATCCACAATCAGCGGGGTGCTTTGCGTGGTGATATTCCCCGCGGCATCGTTCACCGTCACGTCAACCGTATATAAGCCGTTGGTCAGACCTGCCACCTGCGCCTCAGGAACCGGCAGCGACCAGCTGCCGTCAGCGTTGACCGTGGTGGTATAGACCGCCTCATTGAGGGTGACGCGCACGCTATCGCCCACCTCACCCGTGCCGCTGACGACCAGCGGCTGGCCCTGTTCGGTGGCATTAATCACGCCATCCCCCGCCAGCGGCGCCAGGGTAAAGGTCGGTGGCGTGGTGTCCAGCGCGATAGCATGCGGCACGGTTACCGAGCCGCCATTAGCCGCGGTGGCGGTGGCCGTGAGGGCGTAGTCGCCGTCGGTCAGTCCGGCCAGGGCGCTGGCGGGGATCGCCGCCGTCCACAGGCCGTTTGCACCGACCGCGGCGGTATAGTTGACGCCGTTAAAGGTCAGGGTGACCGCCGTAGTCTCATCCGGCACGCTGCCGGTGACGGTAATCCCCTGCGCGGCTTCGGCCGCGTTAATAACGTCGTCGCCCGCCACGGTGTTAACGATCAGGGTAATATCCACCGTGGTATCCAGCAGCAGGGTGGTATCCTGCGTGGCGGCATTACCGGCTACTGAGGTCACCGCAACGGTCAGGGTGTTGTCGCCTTCGGTGAGGTTAGCCAGCGTGGCGGCAGGCACATTCACGGCCCACAGCCCGTTGCTGCCTACCGTGGTGGTGAAGGTGTCGCCTGCCAGCGTCACCGCGACGGTATCACCAGCACTGCCGGTCCCGGTAATATCCAGCGGCTGCCCCTGCTCCGCCTGGTCAATAATGTTGTCACCGGTAACGGGATCGAGCGTAAAGGCCGGGGCTGAGGTGTCGACGGCCAGCGGCAGAGTTTGCGACGTGGTATTGCCGAAGGCGTCGCTTACGGTCACCTGCACGCCGTAAGGGCCATCATCCAGCAGCGCCAGGTCAGCTGCCGGAACGGTGACCGCCCAGCGGCCGGTGTCTTCTACTACCGTTGTATATTGCTGTCCGTTCAGCAGTACGTTAACCGTATCGCCCACGCTGCCTGTCCCGCTGATATCCAGCGGGCTGGCCTGTTCAGCGGCATTAATAATGCCATCTCCGCCCGCCAGTGGATCGAGAGTGACCGCCGGTAGCCTGGTAGCAATGATCACCGCCGCCGGTGGAAGCGCCGCGGTGTTGCCCGCCACGTCGGTCACGGTTACCACCAGGGTAGTTTGCCCCTGCGGCAGGGCCTGGAGGATCTGCGGATCCAGCGCCAGCGTCCAGACGCCGGAACTGTTGACCGTTGCCGCATAATCCGTTCCGCCAAGATTCACGCTAACCGTCTGCCCGTTGCCCAGCTCACCCGTGGTGCCGTTCAGGGTCTGAATAATATCGGCTTCGTTATGGGTCAGCGTGCCGTCGGTAAACGGCGTTTGCAGCGTCGGGCTTGGCACGCGGGTGATATAAACGTCCAGCGTATCCTGCGAGGTATAGGTGATACCGCTGCTGGCGGTCACGCTGGCGATGGCCGTTTGCGGTCCGTCAGCCAGTCCGGCCAGATCCGCCGCAGGCACCGTCACCGACCAGCTGCCATCCGCATTGACGGCGCTGGTGTAGCTGACCCCACCCAGGGTGAAGGTCACCGTGCTGCCGCCCGCGACGTTAGCCGTCACCCCGTTTACCGTCAGCGCGGACTCTGCCTCAACGGCGTTGAGGTAGCCATCGCCACTCAGCGGCTCAAAGGCGATGCTGCTGAGTGTGTTATCGACGCTAAAGGTTTTCTCGCTCAGACCGGTATTGCCAGCCAGATCGGTCACCGTGGCGCTAAGGGTTTGCTGACCGTTAGCCAGCAACGCCAGCGCTGCCGCCGGGAGGGTAACCTGCCAGCCGCCGCCGGTTTCAATAGTGGTGGTGTAATCCTGCCCGTTAAGGGTCAGGGTCAGGGTTTGTCCCGCCTCGACGTTAGTTGCGGTACCGGTCAGGATCTGATCAACCTGCTGCTCGGCACTGTCAATGACGTTATTTGCGGTGACGTCAGAGATGAAGATGGATGGCGCAGACTTATCGACCACCAGCGGCGTGCTGGTCAGGGTGGTATTGCCTGCCGCATCGCTGGCGGTGACGTTCAGCGTATAGCTGCCGTCGTTCAGCGCGTTCACCACCTCGCCAGGAATGGTCAGCGCCCACTGCCCGTTAGGGGCAACCACTGCGGAATACGCCACATTGTTCAGCTCAACGCTGATGGTGTTACCCGCTTCGCCCGTGCCGTTGACCACCAGCGGCTGCGTGCCTTCTGCCGCATTCAGATAGCCATCTTCCGAGGCGGCATTAATCGTGACCACCGGCGGCGTCAAATCGACTACCAGGGTACGGATCAGCGTGGTGGCGTTACCCGACGCGTCGGTTGAGGTCACGACTACGTCATAGCTGCCGTCGGCCAGCGCCAGCAGCGCGGCAGGTGAAACGGTAATATCCCAGCTGCCGGTGGCGGAGACCGTTCCGGTCAGGGTCTCACCGTTCAGCGTCAGGCTGATGGTATCCCCCTGCTCGCCAGTGCCGCTGATGGCGAGCGGCTGGCCCTGTTCAGCGAGGTTGAGCTGATAATCTTCAGAAATGGCCGCTACCGTCAGCACTGGTGGGATGGTATCCACGATAAAGCTGCTGGTTAGCGTGGTGGTGTTGCCTGCGGAATCGGTCGCGGTCACGCTCAGGGCCGTGCTGCCCTCCGGTAGCGTTTGCAGTGCTACCCCAGGCAGCGAGACGGACCAGTTACCGTTAGCATCGACGGTGCCGTTATAGGTGATGCCGCCGACCACCAGGCTTACCGCCTGCCCAATGCCCGTTACGCCGGTGGTGCCGGTCAGCGTTTGATCGATACCCGCCTCTGCGGCATTAAGTGATCCGTCAGCAAATGGTGTATCAAGCGTGAGGGTAAAGTCAGGATTAACGCTGGAGTTCAGGTTATGGGTGGTGGTGATTTCATTGCCGTTGATGTCGGTGGTGGTCGCCGTGACCGTCAGGTTGCCATTAGGCAGGCCCGTCAGTGCGCTCGCAGGTACGGTGACGCTCCAGCTGCCATCGCTCTCGGTCAGGGTGGTATAGTTAACGCTGTTAAAGCGCACCAGGATCCGTGCGCCCGTCGAGACAAAGCGACTGCTGCCGCTAATGACCAGATCGCTCTGCGCCTCAACGGCGTTCAGCATGTTATCGTCGCTGATCACCCCAATCGCCACGGCGCTGAAGGTGTTATCCACGCTGTAGCTGCCGCTGGTGCTCGCCGGATTACCGGCGATGTCGGTTACGTCGACGGTATAGTTTTGCGCACCGTTTGCCAGCTGAACAAAGGCGCTGGCCGGGATCAGCACGCTCCAGCTGCCGTCGGCCTGCACGGTGCCGGTATACTGGTCGCCGTTCATGGTTACCCTGACCTGCTGCCCCTCCTGTACATGGGTGGTGGCACCGGTCATCGGCTGTGACAGCCCCTGTTCCGCACCGTCCAGCACGTTATCGCCGGTAAATGCAGATACGCTGATGGTCGGCAGGTCAGCAGCCTCGGCCACGACCGCCAGCGGCTGCGTGGCGATGGCAACGTTACCGGCCGCGTCGGTAGCCTGCGCGGTGATGTCGTAGCGACCATCGGCCAGCACGCTGACGGCGGCAGCCGGGACGGTCAGGGTCCAGTTGCCGCTGCCGTCAGTGGTGGCCTCATAGCTGACGCCGTTCAGGCTTACCACCACGATGGAACCGACCTCTGCCGTACCGTTCAGCAGCAGATCGTCGGCATGCTCGGCCGCATTAAGGTAGCCATCACCGGATATGACCGCCAGCGTTACGGCCGGTGGGACGGTATCGACGGCGATGGGGGCCAGGGCGGTGGCAATGTTGCCGCCCGCGTCCGTCGCGGTAACGCTGATATCATACTTACCGTCCGGCAGCGTTTGCAGGGTTGAGGCGGCGATATCCACGCTCCACTGCCCGTTGCCATCCGCCACCGTGCGGTAGCTTACGCCGTCCAGCTCAACAACCAGGGTACTGCCCGCCTCCGCCGTGCCGCTCACGGTTAGCGGCAGGTTATGGGTTTCACCGTTGATAACGCTATTGTCGCCCACGGCGGTGATGGCCAGCGCAGGCGGCGTAGTGTCCACGGTCAGCGGCGTGACGGACGAGAGACTGTTGCCCAGCGAGTCCGTTACCGTGACGGTAATCTCCTGGCTGCCCTCCGCCAGCGCCTGCAACACGTCCGGCGTCAGCGTCAGGCTCCAGGCGCCGGTGCTCGCGTTAACAGTGGCAGGATAGCTGATGCCGCCTATCGTCACGCTCACCGCCTGGTCCGGCCAGGCCACCCCGGAGTTACCGGTGAGGGTCTGCGGCACGGCCGCCTCGCTGGCGTTCAGAATGCCGTCGCCGAAGGGCGCTACGATCTCGATATTATTGCTGATTTGCGTGCGAACCAGCAGATCGCTTTCGCTGGTCACCGGGTTATTGCCCGCATCCACACCCGTGACCACCAGCGTGTAGGTGCCGTTCGCCAGGCTATCCAGCGCGGAGGCGGGAAGCGTCGCACTCCAGCCGCCACCGGCGGCAACCGTCGTGGCATAATCCACGCCGTTAAAGGTCACCGTCAGGGCGGTTCCCTCCGCCAGGCCAGTGCTGCTGCCGCTGACCACCAGATCGGACTGCGCTTCGGTCGCATTCAGCGCGTTGTCACCGCTGACCGGCGCGAACGCCAGCGTGGCGACGCTGCTGTCCGTCGCCACAACAAAACTCCCGCTGGCGGTCGTGCCGTTACCCGCCACGTCGCTGACGCTGACGGTGAAGCTTTGGGTTCCTTCCGCCAGGGCGCTCAGCACCGTGGACGGCAGGGTGATACTCCACCCGCCCCCGGCCTGTACCGTGCCGGTAAAGGTATCCCCGCCGGCCAGCACCAGCGTAATCTGCTGTCCAGCCTGAACGTGGCTGGCTGTACCGGTCAGCTCCTGATTAACCGCCACCTCCGCACCATCCAGCACGCCATCGCCGGTCAGCGGGTTGAGGGTCAGCGCAGGCAGATTGCCGAACTGGGTAGCAAAGGTGACGTCGGTGTAAGTTGTACTGCTGTTGCCGGCCGGATCGGTGGCGATCACCGTGACGGTATAGGTGCCATCGGCAATCGCAGCCTTGTCCGTATCACTCAGCGTGACGGACCAGGCACCGGTCTGCGCATTAACGGTTGCGGTCAAATCAAGACCGTCAAGCCGCACCAGCACCTGGCTTCCCGGCTCGGTGACGCCGCTGATTTGCAGCGGCAGGGCTAACTCTCCGGCGTTGACGTAACCATCGCCGGAGATGGTATCGACGGAGACCGTAGGCGGGAGGGTATCAATCGAAATCGTGCCGGTTTGCGCGGTGGCGTTACCTGCCAGGTCAGTTGCCGTAATACCGATTGTCGCATCCCCGTCGGCGATCTGTTGCAGGTCGGAGGCGGGTATATTGACGCTGAAGCTGCCGTCCGCGTTGACGGCGGCGGTATAGGTCAATCCGTTCAGCGTGACGGTCACGGTGTCACTGCCCGGGCTGGAGCCGCTGATGGTCAGCGGCTGCGTCACCTCACTCTGATTCAGCGGGCCGTCGGGCAGCGTGACGCTGAGCACCGGCGGCACGGTCATCACGTCAAATGCGGTGATTGTGGTGGCGCTGTTGCCCGCCGGGTCGGTGACCAGCACGGTAAATTCATTCCTGCCCTGCGGCAGATTTTGCAGAGCGTCGGCGGGCAGCGAAAGGCTCCAGCTGCCGTCGCTGTTGACCGTACCGGTATAGCTCACGCCCCCCAGGGTCAGGGTGACCGTCTGGCCGGACGCGGCTACGCCGGTGTTGCCCGTGATCGTCTGTCCGGCACTCGCCTCACTGGCGTTCAGCACGTCATCGCCGAAGGGCTGTTCCGGGGTGGCATCCGGCATGACGTTTCTGACATCAAGCGTGGCGGGGGTGCTGTTTTGTACCATTGTCCCGTCTGCCGCCATTGCGGAGGCATTAAACAGGTGTGTACCGACTGAAAACTGCTGCAGGTGCTCGGGAGGAAGGGTAACGCTCCAGGTTCCGTCAGCGTTAATGGTGGCACTATAGGTCCGGGAATCCACCGGGTTCGCGACCAACAGGATCCTCAGAAACGTATTCGCTGGCTGGGGATCGACGGTGACATTTATCACCGTGCCCGCCGCCAGCCCGGTTGACGTACCAGTCACAACCAGAGGCGCCTGCGCCTCCGCGGCGCTGAGGTAGCCATCCTCGCTCACGACGTCAATGCTGATGCTGGCCAGGGAGGATGAGAGAACGGTAAAGTCGTGGCTGGCACTCGCCGTCACGCCTGCGGCGTTAGTGACGCTGGCACCAATAGTTTCAGAGCCATCGGCTAATGCCTCAAGGGCGGCGGAAGGCACGGAGAGGCTCCAGCTGCCGTCCGCGCCCACGGTTGTGGTATAGGTCTGGCCGCCAAGGGTGACCGTGACTGTTTGTCCCTGCTGAACGTTGGTCGTGGTGCCTGAGAGCGTTTGTGACATCTCCTTTTCGGCACCGTCCAGCACATCGTCTCCGGCGAAGGTGGCGATAGTAATTCCGGGCGCGGCGGGTACGGTCGCGCTGGATTCAACGGTGATATTTTCACTGGCGCTGGCGCTGTTACCTTCGTTATTGGTGACGCTGGCGCTAAGGGTGTTTGCGCCATCAGGCAGCGCAGCTAAGTCCGCTGTCGGCAGTGAGATACTCCAGTGCCCTTCAGCATCCACGCTGGCGGTGTAGGTTTTACCATTGAGTACCAGGGTGACAAGGCTACCGGCTTCGGCATTAGTGGTACTGCCCGTCACGGTCTGAACGCTGGTTTTTTCGCTCGGGCTGAGGATTGCATCGCCGGTAAAAGGGTCAATCGTCAGGGTGGGCGTGATCGGGGTGGTGCCCCCGCCTGGCGTCGTCGTGCCGCCGCCAGGGGTAGTACCATCTGTTCCACCCGGTGTGGTGCCGCTGTTGCTTCCGCCGCCTCCACCGCCTCCACCGCCGCTGGCCAACGCGCCGATACCCAGCCCCGCCAGGCCCAGTGCGCCAATACCGGCGGCGGTCATTACGCCGCTGGTTGCCCCCGTGTCAGCCAGCAGCAGAGTATCAATCGCGCCCAGCGATTCGTACTGCGGCGTCATCGCTACCGCCGTCTGGAGATCGCCCAGCTCGCTGGTGACTGGAAATAGCGCATGCTCAGCGGGATTAACCCCATCGTCGAAGACCAGCTCGCTGTGGTCACCGTCGACGTCATCCAGGAAGAATTTTTGATAGCGCACCACGCTACCGTCGTGCATATGCAGTACCAGGTCATTACCCTGACGGTCAAACTGGTTAACCATGGCTCGGGTGCCGTGAATCTTCACCACGCTCGGTTGATTCAGCGGAACGGTATGCGAGGTTCCCGCAGTGGCTTGTGAAAGGAGTTTACCGTCATCGCGAGAAAGAATTTCAGCGCTGCCATCATTAATTAGAGCCATAAGACCTCATATACACCAGATGTAGTTTTAAAGTTTACGAATAAAAACATGAAGAAAATCTTCACATTAATCGCAACATAAAGTTTCACCAGTCTGAAAATCAGACCGGTCTTCACCTGGGATACAAGCGATCTTTGGCAGATCATTAACAGCAAAACGCGGTAAAATGGGACAGGTAGTCTTAATATTTATAATTTTTCATTTCAGATAGTAAGAAAGAATATGCGCAGCTAACGTGATAAAAATCTATCGAAATAATAAGAAAAACTGATTGAAAAGCATAGCCTGCGGTTTTATTTCGGAACTAAATGCGCTCATTATTTCCACAAATTTACGGTAATCACCTGATTTGTCTTAGGGAAAAATTTCGCTTAAATGAATAAATTCACGGCGCTGTTTGGCTTTTTTTCCTGCCCACCGGGGAGGGAGACGCGTCGATCCACCAAATAATTTATAAGGTAATGTGATAGACGGCACAGGCTGGCCCTAAGGCAAATGCGCACTATTTAGCCAGTCCGGGCGATACCCGTGCTGCCCCGTCGCCTTTTCTTCATTCACAAGGCGGGATGTGATAAAAAGTAGCGCTCTTCGCAACAGGCGGATAAACAACAATGACCATCAGGGATGTCCAACAGGCCAGCGCCAGCGCGGGTGCCACCCGGCAGGCGACGCGTACCGTATTTTTTATTGCAGGTATGGGCATGGCCGCCTGGGCACCGCTGGTGCCTTATGCCAAAGATCGCGCGCAGCTCACGGACGGCTCCCTGGGAACGCTTCTGCTGTTTTTGGGGCTGGGTTCGCTTATCGCGATGCCCCTGACCGGCATGCTGGTGGGCCGTTTTGGCTGCCGCAGCATCATCGCGCTGGGCAGCGCGTTTATATTGCTGGCGCTGCCGCTGCTGGCAACGCTAGACACCCCCCTGCTGCTCTCGCTGTCGCTAATGATTTTTGGCGCTGCTATCGGGCTGGTTGATGTGGCAATGAATATCCAGGCCGTTGAAGTGGAAAAAGCCTCCGGCCGCGCCATGATGTCCGGCTTTCACGGCTTTTTCAGCGTGGGGGGCATTGTGGGCGCCGGTAGCGTGAGCGCCGCCCTGGCGCTGGGGCTTTCGCCGGTTCAGGCCGTCGCACTGATTGCCGTCGTGCTCATCGCTCTCTTCGCCCTGTGCCAGCGTCACCTGCTCAGCCAGCGCCTTCATCAGCAGGGCGCGCCGCTGTTCGTGCTCCCCCAGGGCTGGGTGCTGTTTCTGGGGATACTTTGCTTTATTCTGTTTCTGACCGAAGGGTCGATTCTCGACTGGGGCGCGCTGTTTCTGACCCAGCTGCGCGGCCTGCCGCATTCTCATGCCGGCCTGGGCTACGCGCTGTTCTCGGTTGCCATGACGCTGGGCAGGCTAACGGGAGACCGTATCGTTCGTCTCTGCGGGCGTACGGCGACGCTGTGCTGTGGCACCCTGTGCGCGGCAGGCGGTTTGCTGCTGGCAGTATTCATCCCCAGTGCGACCATGACGCTCGTCGGTTTCGTGCTGGTGGGATTAGGCGCATCAAACGCCGTACCGATTATGTTCAGTGCCGCAGGAAATCAACGCGTCATGCCGGTTAACCTGGCGATTTCGTCAATGACAACTATTGGTTATGCGGGTATTCTGGCAGGTCCGGCGCTGATAGGGTTTATTTCGCAAGGATATGGTCTGGCAGCGGCTTTTAGTGTGATTGCCGTTCTGCTGCTCATCGTCGCCGCCAGCGCCCGGCTGATAACACGTTAACTGAGATCTCACGCTACGCTATGCTGCCATACAAATTTCCCCTAACTTCAGGTAACGTCACGCGCTTCTTCGTGGTGTTTATACTGGTCCTGCTGCTGGGCATCGGGTTTATGATCCATAGCGCGGTGAGCTGCTGGCTTACGGATAAACGCTATGCCATGACGGATATCGCCCACGCGATGCAAAAGCGCGTAGATACCTATCGCTTCGCCACCTGGCAGATTTATGAGAACCTGGCGGCCAGCGCGGCGGGAACACCGCCTAACAGCCTGCAGGAGACGCGGCTGCGCCCGGACGTCTACTATCTTGAAAAAACGCGGCGTAAAACCGAGGCGTTAATCTTTGGCTCGCACGACAGCAGCACGCTGGATATGACGCAGCGTATGTCTAACTATCTCGATACCCTGTGGGGCGCCGAAAACAGCACCTGGTCGATGTACTTTCTTAACGGTCAGGACAACAGCCTGATCCTTATCTCTACCCTGCCGCTTAAAGATATGGCAACGCGCTACAAAGAGAGCGCCATCAGCAATATTGTCGATGCGCGGCGCGCGGAGATGCTCCAGCAGGCTAATGCGCTGGATGAGCGGGAAAGCTTCTCCTCCCTGCGTCGTCTGGCCTGGCAGAACGATCACTACTTTACGGTGCGAACCACCTTCAACCAGCCGGGCCATCTGGCAACCGTGGTGGCCTTCGATCTGCCGATTAACGACCTGGTGCCGATGAATATGCCGCTGGAGAACTTCCAGCTTAAGCAGGATGCGGCGGGAAGCAGTGAAATTAGCGATGCCGGGGACGTGACGCAGAGTACCCGGATAACCCTGGCTAACCCCAATGTGGAAATCTCCGCCTCGCTCCCCAGTACGCCGCTGGAGTTAGTTTATCGGGTGCCCCTTACCGGCCTGCTGGTGGATACGCTGCACAACCTGATGTGGCCGCTGATGGCCAGCTTTGCCATGCTGATTTTGTCGTTTATCGGCCTGTTTATGCTGCGTAAGCAGTCGCTGCGCCCGAGTGAGAATCAGAGCGCCGAACTGGACTCGCTGCGGGTGCTGAACGAGGAGATTGTCGGGAGCCTGCCGGTGGGGCTGCTGGTCTACGATTTTGCCAATAACCGCACCATCATCAGCAATAAAATTGCTGAACATCTGCTGCCGCATCTGAACCTGCAAAAAATCATCAATATGTCCGACCAGCATCAGGGCGTGTTGCAGGCGACCGTCAACAATGAGGTCTATGAGATCCGCCATGCCCGCAGCCAGCTTTCACCCAATACCCAGCTGTTTATGATGCGCGATCAGGATCGCGAACTGCTGGTCAATAAAAAGCTGCAAAAAGCCCAGCAGGTACTGGATAAGAATCATCAGACCCGCCAGCAGCTACTGCAAAATCTCGGCCACGCGCTGAACCGCCCGCTGGCGGACGTCATTACGCGTTTACAGGTTACGGGTGAGGCACACGCCAGCGATGAGCTTAGCGATGCGCTGGAGTCGGCGCAGGCCCTGAGTCGGCTGGTGGATGATATCGTGCTGCTTAATCGTCTGGAAACGCTCGACTGGGCACCGGACGCCGGCGCCTTTAATCTGCAAAGCCTGCTCGATGAGCTGGTGTCAGAAGCCCTCCCCTCCCTGCGCCGTAAGGGGCTGGCGCTGGTAGTAGGTAATCGTCTGAATCTTGATGAGAATCGCTTTGGCGACCGTCGGGCGCTGTATAAAATCCTCTCAACCCTGCTACATTACGCCATCACCAGTACCACCTGGGGACGCATCAGTATTGAAGTGACCTCTCCGGCCGATCGCCCTGACCGCCTGTCGATTGAAATGGTCGATACCGGATCGGGTCTGACCGTGGATGAGATGGGCAATACCGACTTCCCTTTCCTCGGCGAAACTACGCAGGATCGCTTTGGTCAGGCATCCGGGCTGGCCTTCTTCCTTTGCAAGCAGCTCTGCAAGCAGCTGGGGGGACACCTGGAGATTGTTGCGCGTCCAGATATCGGCACGCGATACAGCATTCAGGTCCACGCGCCACAGGAGAATTTACAGGCGCAGGAGGAGAAGCTGCTAGAGGGCGTGACCGCGCTTATTGATATTACCGTGGACGATATCCGAAAAATTGTCGTCCATCAGTTAGAAAACTGGGGCGCCAGCTGCATCACGCCTGACGAACGTTTTTCCGGTCAGGATCATGATGTGCTGGTAACCGACGATCCGGCGCGCCTGACGCCGTGGTCGCTATTACTCACGGATGATGAAGCGGGCTACAGTGCACTGTCGAAAGACAAGTTCAGGGTGAACTTCAATATCAGCAGCGCGATGCAGGATGCGCTGCTTCAGCTTATTGAACTTCAGCTGGCCCAGGACGACACTGACCCCGACCAGAGCGATCGGCAGGAGGATGTGCAGCTTTTTGCACCAGGATATTTCCAGCTCTTTGTTGATACAGTACCAGATGATGTCAAGAGATTGTATAATGAGGCAGCGGAAAGGAACTTGAGTTCACTTGCTCAGACTGCGCATCGCCTCAAGGGCGTGTTTGCCATGCTCAATTTAACACCGGGCAAGGAGCTTTGTGAAACGTTAGAACTGCACATTAAAGAGTGTGACGATTCAAACATTAAAAATACCACCAGTGAGATTGACCTTTACGTCAACCATCTGCTGCAGCAAGGTAACCAATAAAATGAACAACCTGAACGTAATTATTGCCGATGACCACCCAATTGTCCTGTTCGGTATTCGTAAATCACTCGAACAAATTGAATGGGTAAACGTAGTCGGCGAGTTCGAAGACTCCACGGCCCTGATCAATAATCTTTCCAAGCTTGATGCTAACGTGTTGATTACCGATCTGTCGATGCCAGGCGAGAAGTATGGCGACGGCATTACGCTTATCAAGTATATCAAGCGTCACTATCCGGACCTGTCGATTATCGTTCTTACCATGAACAATAACCCGGCGATCCTCAGTGCAGTGCTCGATCTGGATATCGAAGGCATTGTCCTGAAACAGGGTGCACCCACCGATCTGCCTAAGGCGCTGGCCGCCCTGCAGAAAGGCAAAAAATATACGCCGGACAGCGTGGCAAAACTGCTGGAGAAAATCAGCGCGGGTGGCTACGGCGACAAGCGTCTCTCTCCAAAAGAGAGCGAAGTGTTACGCCTGTTTGCCGAGGGTTTCCTGGTGACTGAAATCGCCAAGAAGCTGAACCGCAGCATTAAGACCATCAGCAGCCAGAAGAAATCGGCGATGATGAAGCTCGGCGTCGAGAACGATATCGCGCTGCTGAACTATCTCTCCTCCGTCAGCACCATGCCGATTGAGAAAGACTGATAGCCCTTCGGCATAACGATAAAGGGTGGAGCTAAGCTCCACCCTTTTTTTTGCCTTCATCAGCCTTCTCTGCTCTTTCTGACCCGCTCGGCGTAAAAGGCCAGCGTCTTTTGTAGCGTATCAAGGGTGACCGGCTTGGAGAGACAGTTATCCATCCCCGCCTCCATACAGCGCTGCTTCTCCTCCGCAAGGGCATTCGCCGTAACGCCCACGACCGGGAAGGTCAGCCCCAGCTGACGCAGGCGCTGCGTTAGACGGTAACCGTCCATGTTCGGCATATTCACATCGGTCAGTACGATATCTATCTCGTTGCGGCTCAGCACGTTCAGAGCATCGACGCCATCCTGCGCCGTTTTCACCCGGTACCCCAGCGATCCCAGCTGATCGGAGAGCAGCATCCGGTTAATGGGGTGATCGTCTACCACCAGAATCAGGATATCTTCGTTACCAATACCCGACTCGTTAGCCTCCGGCAGGGAGGTTTGCGCATCCGGCAGCGCCACTTCGACGCGATAGATGCGCCCCAGCAGCACCGGCAGTTCATGAGGCGTGGTGGTGCCATAGACCCAGCGGCCAGCGGAAAGCTCCTGGGGACCATCGTTATGGCTGCCGTCGAAGCGGATGATGCCACGCGCGCCGGTCTGGGTCTGGAAGTCGTAGTCAGTGACCACCACATCATCGCTGCCGCAGCTCCCCTCCTCCAGACGCTGAACGTCAAGCCCGTGCTCGCGCAGCAGCTTCTCTAAAAAGACCGCCAGCGCCTCGTTGCGAACTTCAAGCCAGCAGCGCTTGCCCAGCAGCCCCTCATTGTAGACAGGCGTCATCACCTGACTTTTATACAGCGGGATGCGTATCACAAACTGGCTACCCATGCCAGGTTCGGAATCGACTTCAATATCGCCGTCCATCATATTGATCAGCTTTTCGCAGATGGCCAGCCCCAGACCGGTTCCCTGGAAATGGCGCTGTACGCCGCTTCCCACCTGGAAAAACGGATCGAACAGGCGGGTGATCTCTTTCGCCGGGATCCCCACACCGGTGTCACGGACCCGGAATGCCAGATAGCCGTCTTTGACATAGGCGTGAAGCACAATGCCGCCGGTATGAGTGAATTTGATGGCGTTATTAAGCAGATTAGAGATGACCTGCTGCAGGCGGAGCGGGTCGCCATCCAGCGATACCGGCACGTCGCTGTCGATAAAGACCCATAGCGTCAGGCGCTTTTTGACCACCATCGCCAGGTAGTTAGAGGCGATATGGGTTATCACCTCACGGGGTGAGAATTCGCGCGGCTCAATGCGCAGCTGCTCGGACTCAATTTTCGAGAAGTCGAGAATATCGCTGATGATTTTCAGCAGCAGGCTGGAGGAGTTGTTCATCGCGGTCACCAGCGACTCTACCCCCTGCGGCAGGCTGCGGGTTTGCAGCAGGTCGAGGTTGCCGATAATGCCATAGAGCGGCGTGCGCAGCTCATGGCTGACGGTCGCCAGGAACATTGATTTCGACTGGCTGGCCTGCTCGGCCGCCTGCGCCATCTCCTGGAGCGACTCTTCCATCTTCACGCGCGCGCTGACGTCAACCAGCACGCATATCGCCACGTTTTCATTGCGATAGCGAGAGTGGACGAAGCTGATTTGCAGGTTGGTATTGCTGCCGGTCAGCACATCCACAAAATTGACCTGCTGGCCGCAGATTATTTCAATCAGCCGCTGGCGATCTTCCTGCGTCAGCATGCTCAGATAATTGTGGGCCAGCTCATTGCTGAGGATGTTAGTACCATCGCTGGTGCGCAGAATACAGATGCCAACCGGCGCGGAGGCGACGATTTTACGGTTGAACTGCTCGTGCTCTTCCAGACGGTGAGCGTTATCTTCGGCCGGCAGAAACATCCGGCGTTCAAACAGCCAGGCCAGGGTAAACAGGAGTATGGCCCCGATCACGTTCAGCAGGATGGCATTGATAATCAGAATTTTCAGCTTTTCGACCATCTCATTGGTCTGCACCGAATAGACCACGGTCAGCGAGGAAGGCGTCAGCTGCTTCTTCATCACCAGCTGTTTATAACCGTTGATATAGCCAAACCAGCTGCTGTCATCCGGTAAATCATCCAGAGAAATCCGGTGTGCGGAGGGTGAAGAGGACATCACGCGCTGGTTGCTCTGATCGAGGAGCGTGGCGCTGACCGGGAAACTACCCGGTGTCACAAAATCTTCGACGCGAATCGTTTGCTCAATGCCAAGCAGCGCAGCCATTTTATTGGCGACGTAAACGGGCGTAACCATATAGTAATAGCCCACGCCAGGCTGGCTGGACGGCGCTATCCAGAACAGGCTGCTTTTGCGCTCCTCATCATTGCCGTTGCGGTATTTCAGGATGCGCTCATGCAGGGTTTTCATCGCGCGATCGCGGTCGGCCGAGACATTCCCGACGCCAAAATCCGCCAGACATAAGCTTTCTCCGCCAATAAAGAAGACGCGGTTAAGCTCGTAAGCGGAGGAGAAATTCTCTTTCCAGTAGTGCAGGAAGTAGCTCAGGGACTCCAGCGAGCTGCGCCAGGTATTGCTCATACCGCTACAGTCAGAGTCAGAATAGAGCGGAAAGAACTGCGGTAGCGTGGTTTTGCCCGGAAACACCCCGTTGAGCACATCAAGGCCGTTGGCCGAGGCGTTCAGCCGATTCTCGGCGATAAATTTAAGCTCACGCGTGACGTCTGCCGAATGGCGGACATACCACTGCGCCTGCTCAACGTTAGCATTGAACTCCTGGCGAACCTGGGACTCTTTCTCGTGCAGGACGTTAATGATGTAAAAAGTGGTCAGCAACGCTCCCAGGGTCCAGAGCATAAGCGCCAGCGCCCTAAACAGATAGCGGGAGATCTTTAACGTGGTTCTGAACGAGACAAGATATTTCAAGCGAAACCTATAGTGGCGGCTGCAGCATGGTGTGAATTTTGATGCCGCTACAGTACCGTCAGAACAGGAAAAAAGCCAGATCGCGCCGGTTATAAGCGCCAGAAAATCGGCGGTTTTGCGCACAAATTGTCAGGCTGGTGCGCACAAAATAAAACGTCACGGACGGGTTTCGTCAAACAGCGACGTTCTCATGCAGAATCTGGATATGCCCTTCACCCAATGCACGACCGGTTATGTAGAAATGCTGGCGAATAAATGCGGTTTATCGGTACCGCGGTTACGCTGGCTGGTCGATTAAATTCTATTTCGTGACGGAAAGGTTTATACTCCCTCTCTGAATTAATTCTTATAACGTTAACGTCTCAATAATTTATCCTTAGCATTTCTTATCAATCCGCTACTGGGCCAGCTATACAATTTCACAACAGGGATTACCAGTAAAAGGGGAACGCATGGCTTATTTTATCAACAATAAAATAATCTTTAATCCAGAGGATAATTCTCTTTCGCTGATAAACAACCCGGAAAGTCGGGTGGCAATTTCTAACCCGGCACGTCGGGTTTTACAATTGTTGATCGACCATTCAGGTACAGTCGTTCTGCGTGAAACTTTTTTTAAAAAGGTGTGGGATGATTACGGCCTGAACGCCAGCAATAACAACCTGAACCACTGCGTGAGTAAGCTGAGAAAAGTGATGGTCACCTTAGGCTATCAGGATGAATTTATTGTTACCGTACCCAGAGTGGGCTTTATCATCCATAAAGGGACAATAATTATCTGCCAGCAGCAGCCTGTGGCACAAAATAATTCAGGCGAATTTTCTGCCGCCTTAAGTCCGACTATTAGCATAAATACAGATCTCTCCGACTCAGAAGGTCGCGCTGAAGATGCGACGCCTGTATCACCTGTAGCGGAGCGCAACGCAATAGATGATCATGCGACCCCGGCCCGACCTGCCGCTGACCATTACCCTGCTAAGCATCACGCCGCCAACTGCCCTGCCGCTGAGCATCACGCTGCCGACCATCCTGTCGCTGACTATCACGTCTGCAATAGCGCCGCGGTGGGGGAAAAGCCCGCAGATAATCCTGACGAGATAAGGTTTACACCTGCGGAGCAGGCTGCTGAACTTTCGGCGATGCCGGGGGATAATGAGCGCAAACGCTTAACGCAGTCCGCATTCTACAGACCCAAAGGTGCCGGTAAGGATGCTTACAGAATATATTATTTAACCAACATCCTAATTTTTGCTCTGTTGCTGGTATGGGGCATGAGTCTGTGGGGAGGAAAAAACGATCCCAAAGCCGTGCTCAGGGTGGCAACACTCAATGGCTGTACCCTTTATAGCACCGCGCCACTCCTGCCCGGCCGTCGGGGTGATTTTATTGAGCGTGCTGCCGAATTTATTAAAAATAAAGAAATCGTTTGTCACCCCGGTAATGTTTTATTATTTCAGAGCGAGAGAATGACCTCAATGATAAACACCGGCTCGACGCGAGAATTTATGGCACAGTGTAATATAGATGCTCACCAGAAGATAACGCTTTGCCTGAGTTATTATTACAATGACAGGACCATAAATGTTCAGCCATAAGAATCGACCTTCTTCCAGGTTACTTATTATTTCAGCACTTTTGATACTTAATCTTTCTGCAATAGCATGTGTGATTTACCTTAATAAAGCCCGTGGTATTCAGGAAGAATTCCCGATCAATATTTCCTGTAGAGGAAATATGATTGTCGAAGCCAGGTATGATGAACTGGAGGCAAAAATGGTCAGTTCGCTATCATTCAGGTTCCTGAATAACAATAAAATCCTTATTTCACTGAGCGGCGTGAGCTATTTACGCGATAAGAATAATAGCCTGATCAAAAGGGATACTATCCTCAGAAATGTTTACTATGACTATGTGCATGAGAGTAAAGACTCTGCGGTATACTCTCTCACCAGCAGCCGTATCAATAGTGATGCCGTCGACAATGTTGATGCCAGAACGGCAAAGCTGCTACTGCTAAACAGCTTTTTTATAACCGGTCATACCGATACCCTGCTGCTGAGAAAGTATGATGACAATACTATGCTGATAGAGACAACTCAGTCGCCGGTGGCCCTCTGTGTGTTCAGCCCCCTGCACTGACCTATATGTAATTGAGGTAAAGACGAAATCCGCAGGCCTCCGCGTAGCGGGCCAGGGTGCTGAAACTGGCCTGGGCAGGGCGTTTTTCAAGCCGGTTAATAGCGGGCGGGGTGATGCCCAGACGTCTGGCAAGCTCGGTTTTACTTATCCCCGCTTCCTCGCGCAGCGAGATGAGTAATGCCAGGATCTGAGTTTCCCCGGCGCTATAGCGCTCTGCCCCCTCGTCCTGCGGCTCTTCCAGCGCACGCGCGCGCATTTTTTGCTTGCTGAGCATGTGTTTTCCCTTGCAGGTTCAGTAATAGTTGATTTTAACGATCACTGACGCATCAAATTGTCCCAGTTTAATCGCCTGACCGGGTATGGCGCTGACCGTGGCGGTGAACTGCTTAGTAATCTCATTTACATTATTGAGACTGGCGAAATCGTCATAGCGATTGAAGGTAATGGCTTCATTTTTATCGTTAAAAAGCATCAACTTAGTGCCATTTGCCAGATTAATGGCTTTGCTGTCCCACAGCGGGCTGGCGGTGGAAAATTCAGCCTGGAGGGAAAAATTATCTATACACCCCTGCTTCACGGCCTTAATCGCAAAGGGCAGCGATACGCCGGCAGACCGGGAGAGCTGCGTGCTTTGCAGCATACCGAAGTCGACAATCTGTGACTCCGGATAAACCTTCAGATCCGAACCGCAGGCCAGAAAGCGGATCCCCTGAAGCCCGGAGAGATTGTATTTAAGGTTCTTCGCGCCGGGCATTTTATTGATCCCCCGGCTGCCATCAAGCTGGAAAACCGTAAACTGGTCTGCACCCTGATAGTATCCGCCAGACGGTGGATTACCGGTGACCTTGATATACAAACGAAAGGTAACGTTTACCGTGACGTTTTGCCCTTTGACGATCGGCGGGCTGTTGGTGCTGAGGCGCTGCTCGTTTTGCTCCAGATCCTGGCCGTTGTAGCTTACGCCCAGCAGCAGCCCCTGGCCGATAGACTCGGATTTCGGATTAAAATAGAAATGGACAATATCGGTAATGGAACCCAGCACGTTATCGCAGTACGCCGTCACGCTGATGTCGTTTGACTCCCAGATTTTCGTCCCGGGCGGCACGTTAGCCGGAATAGCCAGTTTTCCAACCGGAATAGCGGGTTTGTTGACAATGCCGGTGCCTTTTTCTACGCAGTCCAGCGCCAGTGCCTGATATGACACCAGCAGAAGCCCCAAAAGCAGGGCCAGCTGGTGCGCTACGCGTTTAACAATCTCTGACATGTGCATCCCACCCCTCCTGAGTAATCAAATTGTGCAGATGAAGATCCATCATTTCTGCGAGTCCTGAGTTTTCGTTATCCGCTGGCAGAGAGTGGTGTCGCAGTGATACGGGTTAACCTGTAGGCCACCGTAGTCATCCATATAACCAATGCTGTACTGGTGACTGACATAGCCGCTGCCCGTTAATGTTTTCATGGTGAAGGGTGCCAGCATCAGGCTGTCAAAGCCCGGAACGTTGCCCTTGTTGTCTTTGCCGAGGTAGCCCAGCGTAATATAAAACGGCGTGGGGTTGACCAGCTTCAGCCCGTTATCCACGCGGCTTACCTGCAACTGATCCTGCCAGTGGTCACGAACCTGCTTTAGCAATTGAGTGGGCCGATAAAACAGCTTTACCCGGCTCTGGATGGCCACCTGCATAACATTGGCTAAGCCGCTTTTGGGCGGGACTTCACGCACGTTAAAGTAAAACAGCGACTCGCGGTCGGTGGGCAGTGCAGTGGTGGCCGGTAGCTGTAGGACGCGAATCTGGCTCTTCTGCCCGGCATCGATCCGCTGCATCGGCGGCAGTGCCACCAGCGGTGAAGTGATTTTTTCTCCCTGCGCATTTTCCAGCCAGACCTGGGCCAGATAGGGCAGCTCTTTACTCTGGTTTTCCACCATGACGCTGATTGATTTATCACTGGCATTGTAGATAATTCGCGTGCGGTCCAGATTCAGTGCCCCCATAGCGGGGGCAGCGAGGCTGGCGGCTAACAGGCAAAAGGCACTACAGAGTGTTCGATTATATTTCACGCTTCTTCCTTAACTGATTTTGCGTTATTGCGTTTTTACACAGGGCAGCAGGATCTGCGTCCCAGGTTCTGGCTGCTGCGTGGGAACCTGGATCCTGCACTGCTGCCCGTCTCCCCACTGAACCGTCAGGGACTTTTCACCCGATATACCGGAAAGCCAGGCCAGTCCGCCGTCGCCGACCAGGCCCGCTTCCAGGCCGGAGCTGTTATCCATTACCGTTGCGCCCAACGGTGGATAACTGCCGTCAGCCCGACGGATCACCGCCAGCATGCGCTCCCCTTTGACTGCCCGAACCTGGCGCAGCCCGATCGCCCCTTCCGTCAGCGTCTTACTCACCACCGTGTTATAAACCTCCACGTCATCCGGCAGATGGTTGATGTCGATGCGGATATCAGAGGTCTGGTAGCTGGAGAAGCCATTGACCACGGCGATGCCGTAACGGTTAGTGACCGATGCGCCGTTGCTGACGGGGATCCCCGGCACACCCGCTGCGATCATCATTCGGGGTTCGCTTCCGGCGCTGCTCTGATGCAGGGCGGCCCCGGCGGCGGTCGCCGTGATCGATCCGTACCAGTTAGCATTGAGCGAGCGATAGTCATCGTCTTTCACGCTGCCGTTCAGACCCAGCTGGCCCCAGGGCGACATATGCTGATAGTTGGCGCGGAAAACGCCTCTGCCCTGTTGCAGATCGGGACTGCTGCCACCGACGCCGACGCGCCAGCTGTTATTGGGATCCTGGCTGTTGTACCAGGAGGCCGTTTGCGAGAAACCATTTCGCCGATCCTGCTGCGCGTCGTAGCTCACCTGCTGCCCGGAAGAGATGGGCAGGCTGAGTGAGAGAAACATCTGGTTCTCATCCGTTGTTTGATAGCGCAGCTTGCTGGCTGACAGGGTGGCTGATACGCCTCTCAGGGACCCGATATCGAAAATTTTGCTCACCGACAGGCTGTAGTTATTACCTGAACTGGCGTTCCAGTAGACGTTATGCGTAGCCGAGAGAAAAAGCGTGATCGCGGGCCAGGGCAGATACTGGTTGGCGCTGAGGGTATAGGTCTGCTTATCATCTCTGGAATAGCCGCTGCCGTTCACCTTGTTGAGATACTGCCCGAGTGACATAAAGGTTCGGTCTGCATAACGGTAGCCAGCAAAGGTGACCTGGCTACCGGTACTCTCGAAGCGTTTGGAGTAGTTCACGCGATAGCTCATGCCGGTCTCTTTGCCGGCCTGGGGCAGCACGGCCGATGAGCGAGTGGCATCCACCGAGACGGCACCAAAATCCTCCAGATTCTGACCTATCCCCATTGCCAGCGCCTGATAGCTGCCTGTGGTAGCGATAAGGCCGCCATAAAGCGACAGATTATTTAATGCTCCCCATGACATTTCGCCACTAAAAAAACCAGGCTGTATCACGTGATTACTGCTGCCGCTGGCAGGTTTACCCATGGCGCTTTTAAAGCGTACCTGGCCTTTACGGGTGAGGAATGGCAGGCTGGCGGTCGTGACCTGATAGCGCGTGACGCTGCCGTCCTCCTCGGTAATTTCCACGTCCAGCGCGCCCTGCACTGCTTCGGTAAGATCCTGAATGACAAAGGGGCCAGGCGACACGTTGGTCTGGTATATGATGCGGCCATTCTGGCTGATGCTAACCTTCGCGTTAGTTTTGGCAATGCCCGTGACCTGGGGCGCATAGCCGCGCAGTGCGGGCGGCAGCATGCGCGTATCGCTGTTAAGCGTGACGCCGACAAAGCGAAATGATTCAAAAATATCAGAACTGAAGTTAGTCTGACCGGCGGTCAGCCTGGCCCCCAGCGCCGGAAGCGCGCGATAAAGGTAAGTCTGGTTCCAGCTCAGTTTGCCGCGTGATGCCGCGTCGGACGGACGTGACGCCTGGTACTGATAGTCCGCGCGTGCGCGCCAGGGACCGAGGTTGAATCCCGCCGTGCCATAGCTACTGATGCTGGATGAGCTGGTGCCGCGGTGCGGCTGGTAGGTGCTGGCGAAAAGGTTATAGTCGAGTAGTGCGCCATTCACCCCTTCATCCCACTGTGACGGTGGCACCCAGTTTTCATCATGAAAGGTGAGCCAGGCCTGCGGCATAATTATATTGAGGGTTTGCTTCTCACGATCGTAGCGCGTAGAGACCTCTTTTTGCTGATCCAGCGAGGAGCACTGCCCCTGATGCCAGAGGGTCAGGCGCGCAGCGGCCTCTGGGGTCAGGTCAAAACGTTGAACCAGATCGGGCGGCAAACAGACCCGACTGTTTTTGTCTTCCCCCTCAGGGATAAAGTTAACCAGCAGGCGATCGCTGACCGTCCGACCGTTCAGTAATACGTCTACCAGGTATTCCCCTGGTGCAATATAGTTAGCTATCTGAAAGCGCGATAAATCTATATTCTTTCGATCGCTGGAATCCACAAAATTAAGGTTAAATTCTACAGCTCTGGCGGAAAAGGTCGCCAGGCATCCGGTAAGATAAATAACAAGCCCTGCCAGTATTCTGGCTATTGTTGATGTTCGTCCTGGTGCAAACAACATAATAAAGTCGCTTCTTATAATTCTCTGAAAACCCGGTGTGGCGCATGGATAAAACGGTGAAATAAAGGGGAGTTCCCTCCCCTTAAAAAAAGCTATTTATAGTTCAGGGCGTAGGTCGCCTGCGATACGAGGGTACCTGTAGACACGGGCTGGCTATTGGCCTCCACCCGCGCAGCAAACTTAAGCTCGTTGTTGCCGTTGGCCAGTGGAATATCAGCTGAGGTATCACCGACCTTGAGCAGAGAACCATTGGCATCGATCAGGCGGATACCCGCACCCTGTGCGCTACCGGTGTTTGCCAGCAGGTCAGTCTTGCTGCCGTCCGGCGTACCGGTAAAGGTGACCGCCACCTTAGACATAGCGGGATACTGTACGTTACCCGCCGTCTGCGCACTCAGGCTGCAATCCTGCAGGTGAATAACGTAGTTAACGTTTTGCGAATATTTATTGCCGGTTTCCAGCACCTTATTAGCAATCTGCCCCATATCAACGTTGATATCTTCATCCCCGGCGGCAATGGAACAGGGCGCATTAATTACCGTGCCGGTAAAATGAATACGACCTGAACCCTGGTCAGTACCGGTCGGTGCTTTGACCGCTGTATCATCGGCAAAAGATGAAGCGGACATGGCAGCGGATAGCACAATAATGGCGGTTTTGATCCTGACGTTGAACATAATTAATCCTTGAGTTAATGACGGTAGCCTTGAGCGATATTATTCGCTGTACCGAAGAGAGAACCCCTCTCTTGCCAGATCAATATACTGATATTTGCTTTTTAACGGAATAATAACTTGAGGAATTCAAATATTAAGATTTATATTCTGTTATATACTTTAAATTAACCACTCCCAGCGGAAAATTAACTCCTGCGTTAAATGAATTAACATTAAATTGCTTTAATCCAGCGCCCCCTGCGGCACCTGGCGCTGAAATTAAGCTTTATTTCACAAAATATTTACATCTTCAGGCATTACCCTGCGTATTTCCGTCACGGGTAAAAGGGCCTCTTCCTTTATTACGGTGGCTGGGAACGTTAACGCGATCAATTTCTCAGGCGAGCACGCGAATCAATATGACGTTGCAGCATTGAAGGGAGGTTTTAATAGTACAAAAAAAAAGCCGGTTCAACTGAACCGGCTTTTCCGTATGACGCCTTAACAAAGCGGTGAGGCGTTATTCCTCGTCGTCACCTTCTGGTGCTTCATCTTCGCTGTCGACTTCCGGGGCAATATCATCATCCCCTTCCGCCACGCTGCCGTCGATGGCATCCAGCTCTTCTTCAGCAACCGGCTCCGCTACGCGCTGCAAGCCAACCACGTTTTCATCTTCTGCGGTGCGGATCAGGATAACACCCTGGGTGTTACGCCCTACCACGCTCACTTCAGAAACGCGCGTACGCACCAGCGTACCGGCATCGGTAATCATCATGATCTGATCGCTATCGACAACCTGTACCGCGCCAATCACCGGTCCGTTACGCTCGGTAACCTTGATGGAGATAACCCCCTGCGTCGCACGGGACTTGGTCGGATATTCGCTGTTGGCGGTACGTTTACCGTAGCCGTTCTGCGTTACCGTCATGATGGCGCCATCGTCACGCGGCACAATCAGGGATACCACGCGATCGCCTTCCGACAGTTTAATCCCGCGCACGCCCGAAGCCGTACGACCCATCGCCCGCACCGCGTTCTCCGCAAAGCGCACGACTTTACCGGCGGCGGAGAAGAGCATGGCTTCATCGCTACCGTTGGTCAGTGCCACGCCAATCAGCTCATCGTCGTCACGCAGATTGACCGCAATGATACCGGCGCTGCGTGGGCGGCTGAATTCCGTAAGCGCCGTTTTCTTCACGGTACCGCTGGCGGTGGCCATAAAGATATTCCAGCCTTCAGCATACTCGCGCACCGGCAGAATGGCGGTGATACGCTCGTTCGCTTCCAGCGGCAGCAGGTTGACGATTGGACGTCCACGCGCGCCACGGCTGGCTTCCGGCAGCTGATAGACCTTCATCCAGTAGAGACGGCCCCGGCTGGAGAAGCAGAGAATCGTGTCGTGGGTGTTAGCCACCAGCAGGCGGTCGATAAAGTCTTCTTCTTTAATACGTGCGGCCGATTTGCCCTTGCCACCGCGACGCTGCGCTTCATAGTCGGTCAGCGGCTGATACTTCACATAGCCCTGGTGAGACAGGGTGACCACCACGTCTTCCTGGTTGATCAGGTCTTCAATATTGATATCGGCGCTGTTTTCAGTGATTTCAGTGCGGCGCTTGTCACCGAACTGATCGCGGATCAGCTCCAGCTCTTCGCGGATCACTTCCATCAGGCGCTCTGAGCTTTCCAGAATACGCAGCAGTTCGGCGATCTGCATCAGCAGCTCTTTGTACTCGTCCAGCAGCTTCTCATGCTCAAGGCCGGTCAGCTTCTGCAGACGCAGATCCAGAATTGCCTGTGCCTGCTGCTCGGTCAGGTAGTACTGGCCGTCACGGATACCGAACTCATCTTCCAGCCACTCGGGACGGGCAGCGTCATCGCCAGCCCGCTCCAGCATTGCCGAGACGTTTCCCAGATCCCACGGACGCGCCACCAGGCCCGCTTTCGCTTCTGCCGGTGAAGAAGCGTGACGGATTAGCTCAATGATCGGATCGATATTCGCCAGAGCAATGGCCAGCGCTTCAAGAATGTGCGCACGGTCGCGGGCTTTACGCAGCTCAAAAATAGTGCGGCGCGTCACCACTTCACGGCGGTGGCGAACGAAGGCTTCCAGAATGTCCTTCAGCGGCATAATCTTTGGCTGGCCCTGATGCAGCGCCACCATATTAATACCGAAGGAGGTCTGTAGCTGGGTCAGCGAGTAGAGGTTATTCAGTACCACTTCGCCCACGGCGTCACGCTTCACCTCAATGACGATACGCATACCGTCTTTGTCTGATTCGTCGCGCAGGGCGCTGATGCCTTCCAGACGCTTCTCTTTCACCAGTTCTGCGATCTTCTCGATCAGGCGAGCTTTGTTCACCTGATAAGGAATTTCGTGAATGATAATGGTCTCGCGGTTGGTTTTCGCATCCACTTCCACTTCGCCACGGGCGCGGATGTAAATTTTGCCGCGTCCGGTACGATAGGCTTCTTCAATGCCGCGGCGGCCATTGATAATGGCGGCGGTAGGAAAGTCCGGCCCGGGAATATGCGCCATCAGCCCTTCAATGCTGATGTTTTCATCATCAATATAGGCCAGACAGCCGTTGATCACTTCGGTCAGGTTGTGCGGCGGAATGTTAGTTGCCATCCCCACCGCGATACCGGACGAGCCGTTAATCAGCAGGTTAGGGATTTTGGTCGGCATAACGGCCGGGATCTGCTCGGTGCCGTCATAGTTTGGCACGAAGTCGACGGTCTCTTTTTCCAGATCCGACAGCAGCTCATGAGCAATTTTGGACATGCGCACTTCGGTATAACGCATTGCAGCGGCGGAGTCGCCATCTACGGAACCAAAGTTACCCTGTCCGTCGACCAGCATATAGCGAAGTGAAAACGGCTGCGCCATACGCACAATGGTGTCGTAAACGGCGCTGTCACCGTGAGGGTGATATTTACCAATAACGTCGCCGACGACACGGGCGGATTTTTTATAGGCTTTATTCCAGTCATTACCCAGCACGTTCATGGCGTAGAGCACACGACGGTGTACTGGTTTCAGGCCATCGCGAACGTCTGGCAAGGCACGGCCAACGATGACCGACATGGCATAATCAAGGTAAGAGTTCTTTAATTCTTCCTCAATATTAACCGGTGTGATTTCTCTGGCTAGATCGCTCATGGAGCCGCTATCCCTCTACGTTATACCCGGATTCTAAGGTGCGAAAGTATATCACCTTTAGCCCTGGTGGTGAACGGAAAGCGTCGATTTGAGCGCTTTAACGCCCTCCATTCCTGATTCTCCGTTAAATGAGCTGCTGGCGACTTCGGCGGCCACGGCAGGCAGGGCCATGGCGTGATGCGTTGGATATTTCATCTGCCGGGTAAACGGACCGGGTGGGCGCAGGCAACTCCGCTGCAACTTGCGGGATGAAGGGTATATACTTGCGGCAAACATTGAAGGGAGTGACCAGGTAATGAAGGCAGAACAGAACGCCGCCACGGCGAATGTGGACCAGAAAGAAATTGCCAAATTCGAGGCGGTAGCGTCGCGCTGGTGGGACCTGGAGGGAGAATTCAAACCTCTGCACCGCATCAACCCGCTGCGCCTCGGCTATATTGCTCAGCACAGCGACGGCCTGTTCGGTAAGAAGGTACTGGACGTGGGCTGCGGCGGCGGCATCCTGGCAGAAAGCATGGCGCGCGAGGGTGCGGAGGTGACCGGCCTGGATATGGGCGCGGAACCGCTGGCGATCGCCCGTCTGCATGCGCTGGAGAGCGGCGTTAAGGTGGATTACGTTCAGCAGACCGTGGAAGAGCACGCTGACCAGTTCGCCGGGCAGTATGACGTGGTGACCTGTATGGAGATGCTGGAGCATGTACCCGACCCGCGCTCGGTGGTTCACGCCTGCGCGAAGCTGATCAAACCCGGCGGCGAAGTTTTTTTCTCTACGCTAAACCGTAACAGCAAGTCCTGGCTGATGGCGATTGTGGGTGCCGAGTACGTTCTGCGTATGGTGCCGCGCGGCACTCATGATATTAAGAAGTTTATTCGCCCGGCCGAACTGTTGAACTGGGTCGATGAAACGCCGCTGCGCGAGCGTCATATCATTGGGCTGCACTATAATCCGCTGACCAACAGCTTTAAGCTCGCTCCCGGCGTTGACGTTAACTATATGGTGCATACGCACTGCCTCGCAGGTTAATACGTCCTGCGCTCAGCTCCGCTATGCTCTGCGACCGGCAACTGGCAACTGGCAACTGGCAACTGGCAACTGGCGGCATTTATAATGCCGCCGTTCACCCGAGGCAATAGCATTGTTTGCCAAAACGGACCGGCTAAAAATCTGTTTTTTTACCGCCAGGGCCGCGACGAACAAAAATCAGACTGGCGCGAGCGAGCGGTTTTCACTCAAAGTTACCCCTGCCATTTCTCAACTGAACAGGAAACCCGCTTCCGATCATAGAACAAAAAAAAAGATCAACCTGTTGACATGGCGGCACGCCTTGATAAACGAGGACTTAGGAAAAATACCCCCCTCTGAACAGTAAAATGGCGGTAAAATCAAGCCTTGTTAAGCGCGGATAAATATCTAAAATACTCACCATATTGATACAAATACTTCCCCAACCCCCTATATATAGTGTTTATCCACAGAGTTACTCACATCTGAAGATGCTGTGTATAACCGGGGGATACTTTCGACTTACGGACAGGATAACTACGCGACATGAATCAGAGTCTGCTTGTCACCAAACGCGACGGCCGCAAAGAACGCATCAATCTTGATAAAATCCACCGCGTGCTTGACTGGGCTGCCGAAGGGTTGCAAAACGTCTCCGTTTCGCAGGTTGAACTGCGCTGCCACATCCAGTTTTATGAAGGGATCAGGACCTCTGATATTCATGAGACGATTATCAAGTCTGCGGCGGATCTGATCTCCCGCGATGCGCCCGACTATCAGTATATGGCCGCGCGCCTGGCGATTTTCCACCTGCGTAAGAAAGCGTACGGCCAGTTTGAGCCGCCAACGCTTTATGACCAGGTGAAGCGCATGGTCGATCTCGGCAAGTATGACCGCCACCTGCTGGAAGACTACAGTCAGGAAGAGTTCGAGCAGATGGACGGTTTTATCGACCACTGGCGCGATATGAATTTCTCCTATGCCGCGGTGAAGCAGCTGGAAGGCAAATATCTGGTGCAGAACCGCGTCAGCGGTGACATCTACGAAAGCGCGCAGTTCCTTTATATCCTGGTCGCTGCCTGCCTGTTCTCCGGCTACCCGCGCGAGACGCGCCTGGACTACGTTAAGCGCTTCTACGACGCTATCTCGACCTTTAAAATTTCACTGCCTACGCCGATTATGTCCGGCGTGCGTACGCCGACCCGTCAGTTCAGCTCCTGCGTACTGATCGAATGCGGCGACAGCCTGGATTCCATCAATGCCACCTCCAGCGCGATTGTGAAATATGTCTCTCAGCGTGCCGGTATCGGCATCAACGCCGGCCGTATTCGCGCCCTGGGCAGCCCGATCCGCGGGGGAGAAGCCTTCCATACCGGCTGCATTCCTTTCTATAAGCACTTCCAGACCGCCGTTAAGTCCTGCTCGCAGGGCGGCGTTCGCGGCGGCGCGGCCACCCTCTTCTATCCTATGTGGCATCTGGAAGTGGAAAGCCTGCTGGTGCTGAAAAACAACCGTGGCGTCGAGGGTAACCGCGTACGTCATATGGACTACGGCGTACAGATCAATAAGCTGATGTACCAGCGCCTGCTGAAGGGCGAGGATATCACCCTGTTCAGCCCGTCCGACGTACCTGGCCTGTACGACGCCTTTTTCGCCAATCAGGACGAATTCGAGCGGCTGTATACCAAATATGAGCAGGACGACAGCATTCGTAAGCAGAAGATTAAGGCCGTCGAGCTGTTTTCGCTGATGATGCAGGAGCGTGCCTCAACGGGCCGTATCTATATTCAGAACGTTGACCACTGCAATACCCACAGCCCGTTCGATCCCAGCATTGCGCCGGTACGTCAGTCTAATCTCTGCCTTGAGATCGCCCTGCCGACCAAGCCGATGATGGACGTTAATGACGAAGATGGCGAAATCGCCCTCTGTACGCTCTCTGCCTTTAACCTGGGCGCGATTGAGAGCCTGGACGATTTGGAAGAGCTGGCCACGCTGGCGGTGCGCGCGCTGGATGCCCTGCTGGACTATCAGGACTATCCGATCCCGGCGGCAAAACGGGGCGCGATGGGCCGCCGCACGCTGGGTATTGGCGTCATCAACTACGCTTACTATCTGGCGAAGCACGGCGTACGCTACTCCGACGGCAGCGCCAACAACCTGACGCACAAAACCTTTGAAGCCATTCAGTACTACCTGCTGAAGGCGTCAAACAATCTGGCGAAAGAGCAAGGCGCCTGCCCGTGGTTTAATGAAACCACCTACTCTCAGGGCATTCTGCCGATCGATACCTACAAAAAAGATCTGGATGCGATCGGTAACGAGCCGCTGCATCTGGACTGGGAAAGCCTGCGCGAAGAGATCAAAACCCACGGTCTGCGTAACTCCACGCTCTCTGCCCTGATGCCGTCTGAAACCTCATCGCAGATTTCTAACGCCACCAACGGTATTGAGCCGCCGCGCGGACATATCAGCATTAAAGCGTCCAAAGATGGCATTTTGCGTCAGGTGGTGCCGGAGTATGAGCGCCTGAAAGACAGCTACGAGCTGCTGTGGGATATGCCGAACAACGACGGTTATTTGCAGCTGGTCGGCCTGATGCAGAAGTTTATCGACCAGGCAATTTCGTCCAACACCAACTACGACCCTACGCGCTTTGCTAATGGTCGCGTACCGATGAAGCAGCTGCTGAAAGATCTGCTGACCGCCTACAAATTTGGTGTGAAGACGCTTTACTATCAAAACACCCGCGACGGTGCGGAAGATGCGCAGGACGATCTGGCCCCTTCCATTCAGGATGACGGCTGCGAGAGCGGTGCCTGCAAGATTTAATCGTTAACCCTGGGACAGGGCAGCCTGTCCCCCCTCTTCTCTTCTCACGGGCTGGTTTTATCGGCCCGCGTACGATGGACAGATGCTAATGGCTTACACTACGTTCTCGCAGAATAAAAACAATCAGCTGGATGAACCGATGTTTTTCGGCCAGCCGGTTAACGTCGCCCGCTATGACCAGCAGAAATATGACATTTTTGAAAAGCTGATTGAAAAACAGCTCAGCTTCTTCTGGCGCCCTGAAGAGGTCGACGTATCGCGTGACCGCATTGACTATCAGGGGCTGCCGGATCACGAAAAGCATATCTTCATCAGCAACCTGAAGTATCAGACGCTGCTGGATTCAATTCAGGGAAGAAGCCCTAACGTGGCGCTTCTGCCGCTGATCTCCATTCCTGAACTGGAGACGTGGATCGAGACCTGGGCGTTTTCCGAAACGATCCACTCTCGCTCATATACCCACATTATCCGTAACATTGTTAACGATCCGGCCATTGTGTTTGATGACATCGTGACCAATGAGCAGATCCTATCGCGCGCGAAGGATATTTCCTCGTACTACGACGATCTGATTGAGATGACCAACTACTGGCATCTGCTGGGCGAAGGTACCCACCAGGTTAACGGTAAGTCGATCACCGTCAGCCTGCGGGCGCTGAAAAAGCAGCTCTATATCTGCCTGATGAGCGTTAACGCGCTGGAAGCCATTCGCTTTTACGTCAGCTTTGCCTGCTCCTTCGCCTTCGCCGAGCGCGAACTGATGGAAGGCAACGCCAAAATCATCCGCCTGATCGCCCGTGACGAAGCGCTGCATCTGACCGGCACGCAGCATATGCTCAACCTGCTGCGCAGCGGTGAAGACGATCCTGAGATGGCTGATATCGCGCGCGAATGCCGTCAGGAGTGCTATGACCTGTTTGTGCTGGCTGCACAGCAGGAAAAAGAGTGGGCGGAATATCTGTTCCGCGACGGTTCCATGATCGGTCTGAACAAAGATATCCTGTGGCAGTATATTGAGTACATCACCAATATCCGCATGCAGGCGGTCGGTCTGGATCTGCCGTTTAAGACCCGTTCAAACCCCATCCCCTGGATTAACTCCTGGCTGGTATCGGACAACGTGCAGGTGGCACCACAGGAAGTGGAAGTCAGCTCTTACCTCGTCGGTCAGATTGACTCTGAAGTCGGCGCAAACGACTTCGACGACTTTCAGCTGTAAGATGGCGGGAACGATCATTACGCTGCGTACCTCAGGTACGCAGCTGCACTGCCAGGATGAGCATCGCTCGCTGCTGGACGCGCTGGAGTTTCATCAAATCCGCGTGGAATATCAGTGCCGGGAAGGCTACTGTGGCTCCTGCCGCACCCGGCTGCTGAAAGGTGAAGTGTGCTATGCCGCCACGCCGCTGGCATTTGTCCAGGAGGGCGAGATCCTCCCCTGCTGCTGCCTTGCCAAAGGCGATATCGAAATCGAGATGTAAACCGGCTGTTGCGACCCGGGCCGCCAGAGCCGGTTATTATCAGGCTTCGCGTCAGGCTTTTAGCGTCCCGACCACGTCAATCCAGCCGTGTCCCGTTGTAACCTCCATGCCGTTCATCCAGCGGCGCAGCATATTCAGCGCCATCATCGCCGCCACGTCCTGCCGGGCTTTGAGCCCGTGTCGGTTAACGTTGAATTTTACCGTCTGGCCCCAGCTTCCTTCCGGCGTGTGTAGCGCAAAAGCCAGTATGCCCTCTTCCATCCCTCCGACCACCAGGGCGAGATCGGCCCCTGTATCGCGGGCAAGCTGGCTACCGCGCGCGACAATTTCGGACAGGGTTTCACTCCGCGCAGGCAGGACGTTTCCCGCCGCCAGTGGCGCAGCCGCGGAGGCCAGCTGCCACTGCAGCAGCCCGGCGGTAAACTGTTCGCTTACCGCCAGACGTAAATTCTGCTCCTTCAGACGGCGGGACACCTGTTCCGGCAGAATTTCAGTCCCCTCGAATATCACACTCTCGCCGACAATGGCGCGAACCTGCTGCCAGAACTGCTCCATTTCGGCCAGTTTCGAGGCCGGGCCGTTCAGCTTAAGCTCAATGATCGGCATGGACGCGCGATAGCCCATCACCACGCCTTCCGGCAGCGGCAGCGGCTCGATCTCCGAGGCCAGGTCGCTCTCACCGCGTCCAAAGGTGGTCATACGCAGGCAAACCGGCGGTGCCGGCAGGGAAAATCGCGCTTTCAGACGGGGCAGAATCTGCTGTTCCACCATCACCTTGTATTCGGAGGGCACGCCGGGCGTAAAGAAGATCCAGCAGCGGTTTAGCTGCATGGCAAAGCCGCAGGCGGTACCAACCGGGTTATCCAGCATTTCCGCCCCGGCAGGAATTTCAGCCTGCTTGCGGTTGCTGTCCGCCATTTTACGCCCCCGCCCGGCAAAGAAGGCTTCCATTTTTGCCAGCCACGCCTCCTGCATCACCAGCGGCACGCCCGCCGCTTTTGCCGCCGCCTGGGCGCTGAGATCGTCGCTGGTCGGCCCCAGTCCGCCGTTAACAATCAGCACATCGGCGACCTTGCTGCGTTCGGTCAGCACGGTAACCAGCTCGTTGATATCGTCGCCAACGGTCTGGCGGCTGGTCATGGGCAGGCCGTTCTGAAACAGCACCTCTGCCAGCCAGGCCGCGTTGCTGTCTACAATCTGGCCGTGCAGCACTTCATCGCCCGTTGCCAGCATCTCCACTCTAATCATTATCTTTTCCGCTTTTGGGTAGGGTGAATTAACTGTATGAAGCAACGGGGAAAATTACAACGTCGAATTTAAGCGCATTGCGTCCTCTGAATTCCACGTTATGCGCGATTAATCGCGCCGCTACAAATTTATAGCCCCTCTTATGGCGCGCAATACTGTACATTCAGCTCACGCACATAATCTAAAAACACCTGCAGCGGTGTCGGGATCAGACGGCGAGTGTTGTAATAGAGCCACAGGCCGGAGAAGCTTTGCCACCACTCCGGCAAAATCGGTTGCAGGTTGCCGTTACTCAGGGCCGGCTTGATCCAATCCTCAAACAGATAGACTACGCCGCAGCCGGCAATCGCCGCTTCTACCGTCAGCTCCATCGTCGCGCCGATGCTGCATAACAGCGGGCCTTTTGGCTGCAAACTTACTGTTTCCTCGCCACGGGTAAATTCCCATTCCGCTATCACGCCCGTTGCATAGCGTCCGTGCAAGCACCGATGCTGCATCAGGTCGCGCGGATGTTGCGGCCTGCCAAACTGCGCCAGATAAGCAGGAGCCGCCGCTAAGGCAAAGCGCTGTCTACGCGGGCCTATCGGCAGCGCCACCATATCCTGTTCCAGATGATCGTCGTAACGAATCCCGGCATCGCAGCTATCGCGGAACACATCCTGCACATTACTTTCCGCCACCACTTCCAGCTGAATATCGGGAAAGCGTTGCAGGAATCCCGGCACAATCGCCGGTAACACAATTCGCGCGGCGCTCACCGGTACATTTAAACGTAAGGTACCGCCCGGGGTGTCGCGGAAATTATTCAGTGCATCAAGGGCAGCATCCACTTCGTCCATCGCCGGTAGCAACCGTGACATCAGCGCCCTGCCAGCTTCGGTTAACGCCACGGTACGCGTGGTGCGATTAAACAGCCGTACGCCAAGCTGCTCTTCTGCGCGGCGCACCGCATCACTAATGCGTGATGGATTGCTGCCGGTCATGCGCGCCGCTTCGCGAAAGCCGCCTGCTTTTGCCACCGCCACTACCGTGTGTAGCAATGCAATATCCAGTGCCATTGTTCGCCACCTCGTACACTGTGTCCCGATTTACCTGGATAGTTGCATAGTGATGGAACGATTACAATTCCACCACACACTGACGAAGGAGCTTTCCATGTCTCATCCAGCATTGACTTACCCCCTTGGCCAACGCACCGTTGCACGACTCGGTTATGGCGCTATGCAGTTAGCGGGGCCGGGCGTATTTGGTCCTCCGGCAGACGAGGCGCGTGCTTTACAGGTGCTGCGCGAGGCCATTGCCGCGGGCATTAATCACATTGATACCAGCGATTTTTATGGTCCGCACATTACCAACCAGCTGATTAAAAAAGCGCTGCATCCTTACGCCAACGATCTGGTGATCGTGACTAAAGTGGGTGCGCGCCGCGACGAGAAAGGCGGCTGGTTACCCGCGTTTACCCCGGAAACGCTGACGCAAGCGGTTGAAGATAACCTGCGCAATCTCGGACTTGATGTGATGGAAGTAGTGAATCTGCGCTCGATGCTGGATGTGCATCGGCCGAAGGAGGGTTCGCTGGAGCCTCAGGTTGAGGCAATGATCAAACTGAAAGAGCGCGGTCTGATTCGTCACATCGGGCTAAGCAACGTTACCGCTAAACAGGTAGCCGACGCACAGGCGATGACGCCGATCGCCTGCGTACAGAATCTCTACAATCTGGCTAATCGGCAGGATGATACGCTGCTCGACCAGCTGGCAGCGCAAGGGATCCCCTACGTGCCGTTCTTCCCGCTCGGCGGTTTTTCTCCGTTGCAGTCAGATCAGCTAACCGACGTAGCCAAAGGGCTCAACGCCACGCCGTTACAGGCGGCGCTGGCGTGGCTGCTGCAACGTTCGCCAAACATTTTGCTGATTCCGGGTACCTCATCACCGGAACACCTGAAGCAGAACCTGGCGAGCAGCGAGTTAAAACTCACGCCTGAAGTGATGGAACGCTTAAACAGCATCGGGCAATCATAAAAATCGCATATCATAGCGGCGCGATGTGTTACGCAGTGTCTGGATGGACAACGTGCCGCTATTAACCGGATTGCCCCCGTCCGTTCTGTCCCAAAGCGCTGTTCTCCAGACTGGAGATGAGCCCTGCCCTGTCGGCAACAAGCAGTTTTAGCCGCCTTCGCGACGCCGAACTTTTTTATCTTCCGGGTAATCACGAACAACAGTCCTCGCTGGATACTGAACGGTAACCTTCCAGGCCATGAATAGCGGGGTTTCACCCCTCACGTATCCCTGTTGTTACTGAAAGCTTCATATACTTCCTTCAGCAATCCCGAAAGATCGGGATCACTCCTGTCAGCGATTTCATCAGAACGTGCCTTAAACAGACCATCGCTTCCAGTAATCCACCCGGCCCTCTCGATATCAAGTCTGAGATACTCCTCCCTGTGACTGCTGCTGACAGCCCCTCGCAGACTAAACAGCAGCCGCAGGGTCGCTTCTTCATAATATACATATCAGCACTTGGGAAAAACCTGTCCCACTGAAAAGCCGCCCCGCCCCGGGCCAAAGGCCCGGAACAGAGTGGCTTTATAATGGGTGTTGTAACTAAAGTTTTGAGTCGCTGGAAGTCATGTCGCGGCAAGTCATTCGAACACGCTCGTAAGCGGCCCTCACGGCCCGCCTGCGCCAAAGGCTTATTGGGAACTACTCCGACCGCGTAATGAAGCACCTACGCTACTTTCAGCGGGTTTAGCTTTGCAGGGAGGGGGGGTGGAATGGTGAAACCTATCAAACCGGAACCGGCTACGCCGAGCTATCGGCGCCAGTTACCAGCAGAGTTATAGTTAATACCCGCTGGCGCCTCAATGCCGCGATGCGGCGTTGAAAAGACAGGCTGCGCACTGCTCGCCAGTCCGGTAAGGGCATGATATAAACGTTTGTGTTTATAAACACTTTTGTGGATATCGTTATGCAGTAGAGCGACTACATTGACAGTGTATACGGAACAGCCAGGGGAAACCTTGCGCGATTTCTGAAAGATAATCCTGATATTCTGCCCCAGGAACTCAGCCGTTGGCTGAAGGCCGAACTAAAAATCAGACCTGAAACCGGCGAGATATACAAACCCGTTTCACGCCGTGTCAGGATACCGTCAGCCGTTGCTGCCGGTGCCGGAGTGTTCCTCTCTGACGACCTGCGTGAGCGTGTTGCGTCGCTGGCCACTTCACAGATCGTAACGCCCGATACTATGCTGAACTCCCTGGTAGAGCGGGAGGAGCTGTGTCGTAAACTATCTCCTCCAGCCGTTTTTGGCGCAGTCGTGCCGGGGCAGCTGATTGCCAGTACGGTCAGTCGCCATTTTACTGTGCTGTCTGAAATCAGTGAGACGAACGTCTGGCATAGGGTTCTGGAAGCACTGGTCAGTGAACTGACCGAATTTGATCTGCTGTCATTTCATACCGGCAACATTGCTGAAAGTCGCCGGCTGAACATTCCCCGCACCGCGTATTACTGGTATGGGGGATTAGTGGCAAAGCGGGTGGCCATGATGCTGGGTTGTTTCGATGTGTACCTGTGGAATGAAATGATGCGGCCGGCCAGTGACGTGGTTTTTGTTGGCGATGCGAGCAACGTGGTGGCCTGTTACTTCATCTGTCAGCAGATGTGTCGTCTGCTGAAATCAGTGCGGCTGAACTGGCGTAAGCAGCAGGGAGCATGGGGAAGTCGGGCTGAACTGGACGAGGCGTCGCACCTATACACACAACGACTGGCGGAGGGGATAATGGAGAACGGTATTTTTATCGGTAGTGACGAACAAAACTTTTACCGGCTGCACAGTTATGCAGAAAAGCATTATGCCTGGGCCATGTGCTGAGACAGACAAGAAAGGTAAAGCAAGATATTATTTTGAGGTGGCTTTTGATATCCCGGAAATAAACTGTAACAGGAGGCCTTTATTACTATGTTTGATATTATTTGTACGTTTGGTGGTAGCGATAAGTTTTACTCTATTCTCGATTTTCAAAAATTATTTGACAGCGACATTGAAAAATTACGATATTCTTTGGTATGCCCTGATTGCCGTAAACAGGCATTTTACAGGAAGAAAAGTGTTGATGGAAAAAAGGCCTGCTTTGGGTCCCGATACTGTACCTGTAGGGAACCCACACCTTCATCCCAACGACAAAGGGAGGTCGGGAATGCGACTGAAGTTAAACAGATTATTGCCGAGTCTGATACGATAGAAATCAGTTACGATTCTGACAGAACTTCTTCAGCAGGAAACGAAGCGTCTGGCTTCAGCGGTGTTTCGGATATAACCCAGACTAGTAACAAAAAAGTGCACTCCATAAAGTCAGAACAAAAGCGAGTCCCAAAAGTCTCACTTGAAAAAATACTGCATAGCTTAATCAGAGGGACAGGGTTAGCGACGTCTGACACAATTATCCCGATAGGTAAATATAAATATAAAGCCAAAAATTTATTTGTGAAATTTCCCGATGCAGAACCGATGACTAAAAATGCACATAGATTTTATTGGGGAACTCTATATAACTCAAATAATGATATTGAATGGTTTAATCCTGCTGAGTGCAGAGATGTAGGAATACCGTTAGGCAGTCTGCGTGAGATCATTCTTGAAAAATTCAATATATCAGATACTGAAAGTCTCGAAGGAGCAGCAATCATTTTCTCTGGCCGTTGTCATTGGAATAAAGATAAAACAAAAAAGATAATAAAAATATGTGACAGTGAGCGTATCTTTATTTCTTTACCCGATTAAATAAGGAAGATCATCGTGTCAGTCAAAAAAATAATAATTGCTTTATTTTATATGACTGCCAACCTCCTTTGCGGTTGAAACATGCCGGAATTATGTATGCATATCCGGGAATGTAAAGGAAGAAGGACACGCAGTGACGCTGACAGAAAAATAGCGCCATCTGGCGTGGTTCTCCCTGGTGGCGCTTGCGCTGGCCAGACTGAACGAAGATGTGTAGTCATCGGCGCAGGAAACAGCGCTTACAATTAGCGTTGATAAATTGCTGAGCCAGAAATAACGGTAATGGATTTGGCCCCACGGGAAAGCGCTACATATAGATCATTTGCACTCATGCAACCTGCATCAAGTATGATGGCATGATAGCATTCTAGTCCTTTAAGGAGTAAGGTTGAGCCAATAGCCCTTGATGGGATTGGTTGATCGCCATGACATCTGCGCTGTACACGTATTATCCCCGCACATTCTGAAATGCTTTTTTCAGGGCTGCTCACTGCGAGGGACATAGTGTCTTTCAGAGCATGATAGGCACCCTGACGGTACACTTTCACACCCGGTTTGTGTTGCAGTGAGCAGAGCGCGGTGAATATGGTCTGACGTGATGGTGCCCTGGACAGATTCAGGAACTCCACTTCAACTGCGGTAGGGACGTCCTGTTCCGTCCGGCAAGAAGTGTAGAAATATGGCTTATTGTCATGGGAATCTCAACGTTTGTCATCATCTCACCTGCTGCGTGGAGCAGCACACTTAACTGTGTTCCATTCACTGCAGCATCAAGGGACGCAGCCATGCGGAGTACATCCCTGAGCTCAACCGGTTCAACAACATCGAGGCCATTAAGCTTCGGCGCGAACGCATGTCGTGCGGACGGTCTTCTCGAGTCTCCTGGAACAAGCACTGAGCCGCCTCCATCATGGCGTATCAGCCTGTAAAAATCCTGCTGTTGCATCTGTATATCGGTTAATGCAACTCCGCTCAGGTGACGGTAAGTTACATGCGCTGGACTGGAGTCAAGACTGATATTTTGGCCCTTGAGAAGAGCTTCCCGGTTTTCGAGCAGCCAGTTCCCCAAAGCATGAGTTCCGGCATTGTTCCAGCGCCATGGAGTCTGAAGCGTATTCAGTAGAGGGAAACAGGTCATTACCTCGCGCTCCCAATCGGTCATAGCGCCGCTGAAACTAAAAATGCACTGCATGGGATCACCGAAAACTATAGTAGGGAGTATTTCTGCCAACGTATTAACAAGCTCATGCTGGAGCATGATGCAATCCTGGTATTCATCAACCAACAGGCGAGAATAAGATGCCCGGATGATATCACTGATATTGCCTGAGCGTATTAATGCCAGTACTCCTTGGCGCAAGGCGTTGTAGCAGGGGTCAGTTTGGATATCCAAACTGACCCCTGCTACGTTCATCATCCAGCTGGCAATGAATTGTTGCCTGCTGAACAATTTTATCTGTTGGCTGATTAAATAACCAACAACGCCACTTTTGATGACTTGTTGCCGTTAATGCGACAGAGTCTTTAAATGGCGGGGTTACCCCGACAAACAATTTACTCACTGTTGCTAGATGTATGAAAGAACGGCTGAAGATGGCATTTTTTTAAACACTCTATAGTCGTACGGGCAGCTCCTGACAGTAAGGAACTGGACGGCGCAATTACCGCTATACGTCTTGAACAAGGCGGTTCTAGAGGAGCGGCCCTGATCTTATCATCTTGCAATGGCAAAATACTGCTCGGCAATATTGAACAGCACCCGCCTGCAGTAACGAGTTCGATGATGGCTGAAACATCACCCATAAAAGTTTTATGGGCTGGTAGTTTCTGATGTACAGAATGAGTTTGCAAAAATGCCTGACCCGCATGGATATAAGCCAGATATCGTTTTGTATCGCCTTTTCTTAGCGGCTCATGACTATCATTCACACCTGTGACCAGTCGATAATCGTCATACCAATGGAGATACTCAACGTAATCATGAGAATGAGGTTCGAGTTGAGTAATGATGATATCTGAACGGTTCCTTTTTAACGCATCAAGCGCATCATCCATGGTGGGGCACTGGAGCCATTCAGTTTGCACTCCTGGCGCTAATCGCCAAATCAAATCGATAATTCTTTTCATCAGAATCGGGCTCAGTGATAATGTATGGATAATCTTTACACAGCCCACAATCTCATTTTTTTTATAGTTTCTATAATGTCGATTATATTAGATATTTTTTTACTATAGTCGCCCCTTCTGTTGTAAGCTGGCAACCGCGCCGATTACGCAGGAATATTTTCTTGCCAAAATACTTTTCAACCTCACTGACCGCGTAACTAATGTTGGACTGGCTGCAATTAAGCACTGCTGCCGTTTCAGAAAATGAGTGTAACTCTGCTATAGCACGAACTATTTCAAGAAAAAAAATTTTCACTGAGTTCACCGTTTTTTAAAGTGTTTAATGCATTTTTTTGGATAGGCTATACGTATGCATACTTGTCAGATGCATATAACAAATTATTATCGCTATGCTTTATCTATAAATTAGATATAGCTGTTTGAATGGAAAGTTCCCTGCCAATCAGATAGTTCATCGACAGGGCAAAAATTAACTACTAAGATGCTCTGTTCTCAGTCCAATCAAACTCAAGTTGTTTAGCCGTTCTCAAAGCAAGATCTCTGTTTTTGAGCCGTTCGATCAAATGTAAACTCATATCTATTCCTGCAGAAATGCCTGCCGAAGAAACAGTAGCTCCTTCATCTACCCAACGAAGCCCTTCTTTAACAGAAAGTTCGGGAAACATTGCGCGCAGATCAGCAATATCTTCCCAGTGTGTAGTGGCTGATTTCCCCTCTAAAACTCCAGCCGCCGCAAGTAAGAATGCTCCAGTACATACTGATGCAGTGATTTTCGTGTTTAACGACTGCTTAGCTATCCATTCAATCACGTTTTTTTTATTGAGTTCAGCACTAACGACTCCACCTGGAATAATCAGACAATCAATCTCAGGATGATTTTCCAGTGAGAAATCAGGGTCAATTTTAAGTCCTGCCCTGGCATGAATGGGTTTTAACGTCTCACCCACTGTAAAAACATTAAATAGCGGGTTTTCACCCTGGTTAACTCTTGAAGCACAGGTGAAAACTTCGTACGGGCCTGTAAAGTCGAGCACTTCAACATTATCAAAAATAAAAATACCAACCTGCATAGTCATAACTAGACTCCTTTGATAGTACTAATAATAAGGTGATGAAACTTGTTTTTTTGAATAAAGCGCTAGCTAAATAGCTGTTCCTAATACCGCTACACTTGCTATTTATGGGCGTGCAACAGTCGTGTTAGGGCAAAACATGACAGGAGCTGATGTAGCGCGGCCCAGACATAAGAACAGCACAATCCCTTGTCCTGCAAGGGCTAGCCCAAAGTGGAGCACTATTCCGCACAGCTATTTAGTTCTAATATATATCTATGAATACAGCGTTGTCAGGATTTTTTTAGCAAGGGTTACCCATATTTTTTCACCCGCAGTGTTGGTTAACATAACAAGCGACAAGCCTGCTTGAGGATCTACCCAATAATAGCTGCCATAGAGACCAAACCAGCTCCAGCTGCCTATACCTTCACTTCGTTGAGCCTTTTTGGGGTCTGTAAGCACCAAGCAACCTAATCCGTGGCCCCATCCCGCGTTCCTATCCCCGATACTTATTTCACCGGTCGAATTTCCCAATAAACGTGCTGTAGATTTAGCGCTGAGTAGAGAGCCACCGCCTTGACGTAGACATTCAAGCAAGCAGTGGTAATCTTCTGCGGTTCCAACTAATCCAGCTCCTGCGGAATACCAGGCATTGGGTGTTATTGCACGTTCTGGAGATAATCGGGCGCAACCACTTCCGACCGCGAGGATTTCATGAGCAGCCATCCGTCGCCCTGACTGCAGATAGGGAGTTGGGCACTGTTGCAAAGATCTGGCGATGGTAAACTGATGCCACTGTTTAGTTGAAGGAGCAGCACATGAACCCATTCAAAGGTCGGCATTTTGAGCGTCATATTATCCTGTGGGCCGTCCGCTGGTACTGCAAATATGGCATCAGTTATCGTGAGCTGCAGGAGATGCTGGCTGAGCGAGGGGTAAATGTCGATCACACCACGATTTATCGCTGGGTTCAGCGTTATGCACCTGAGATGGAAAAGCGGCTGCGCTGGTACTGGCGTCAGCCTTCCGGTTTTGGCTCATGGCATCCCGATGAAACCTACGTGAAGGTCAACGGACGCTGGGCTTATCTGTACCGCGCCGTCGACAGCAGGGGCTGCACCATTGACTTTTACCTGTCTTCACGTCGTAACACCAAAGCCGCATATCGCTTTATGGGTAAACTTCTGAACAATACGAAGCGCTGGCAAATTCCACGGTTGATCAACACAGATAAAGCCCCGACGTATGGGCGGGCGCTGGCATTGCTGAAGCGGGAAGGTAAATGTCCGCAGCATGTGCATCACCGGCAGATAAAGTACCGGAATAATATAATCGAGTGCGATCATGGCAAACTGAAACGGATAATCAACGCCACGCTGGGCTTCAAATCAATGAAGACGGCTTACGCCACAATCAAAGGGATTGAAGTGATGCGTGCGCTACGGAAAGGTCAGGCAGAATCATTTTATTTTGGGCATCCCCTGGATGAGATGCGTCTGGTGAGCAGAGTCTTTGAAAGATAAGACCTTTCAATAACACGAAAGGCTAACTCATCAATAACTTTGCAACAGTGCCAAATTATTCACCTGGTCCAGAACCTCCATTACTCCCGCTTTCGCATAGCGCTACCCAGGCCATAAGCCGCTTCCTTGAAATTTTAACCCCGCCGCCGCTCAGATCGGGCAGCCTGTACCATGCTACCGGCCGCTGGAAACCGGCCAGCCTGCTGCCTGCCCAGTCGGCAATCTCTGCCAGCATGGCGGCCTCTGTTGCCACCAGCGCGACCGGGCGATGACCATATTCAGCGTCCTCGCGCGGCACAATAAAAACCTGTGAAATAGCGGGATGCGCCAGCAAAATCTGCTCGATCTGCTCGGGCTGAATACCTTCTCCGGCAGAGAAAAACTGATTATCCATGCGTCCGCACACCCGAAGCTCCCCTGCCCGCCAGTCGCCTCTGTCGCGGGTAGAGAACCAGCCCTCCTCGTCCGTCAGCGGGATCAGGCCACCGTTTTGCCAGTAGCCGCAGCCCAGCGCCGCCGACCGGATCTGGATCTGGCCGTCATTAATGCGGATGCGCTGCCCGTGAAGCGGCAGGCCCACGCCATCTTTCCCATCTGCCCGCTTAGCGGCCACGGTGGAGGCGGTTTCCGTCAGGCCATATCCGCACCAGCAGGCGATGCCGCGCGCTTCCGCCTCCGAGGTTAACGAGGCCGGTATTGCCGCTCCACCCAGCAGCACGGTATGCAGCGTTTCCGGCAGCGAGGGCTGCTGCAACACCCGCCAGAGCTGAGTAGGCACCAGCGAGGCGAAAGTGGCGTTTTCCAGCGCCCGGGACAGGGGTAGTTCGCCCGGCAGCACCAGCCCGGCCCCCATCAGCAGCCAGCGCCAGAGAATGCCCTGTCCGGAAACGTGAAACAGCGGCAGGGAGAGCAGCCAGCTCTCTTCGGCGGTAAACCCCAGCCGCTCACACACGCCTGACGCACTGGCCAGATGCGCGCTGAACCTGTGTGCCACCGCCTTCGGGGTACCGCCGGAGCCGGAGGTAAAGGTCAGCGTGGCGATGTGGGCGGGATCCCACGGGTGTGGGATCCCGCCCGCCTGCTCCGCCAGGGTCAATACACGGAGTGCAGTATCGGTTTCGCTTTCGGGGCGCAAAAAACAGGACGCAGGGTAGGAGTCGATTTCTCCCTCAGCCGTCAGGATAAACTCTGCATCAAGGCCGCAGAGCATCGCCGTCAGCTGGGCAGCAGGGAGTCGGGGGTTGACCGGTATCAGCCGCGCGCCGCATTTGAGTAGCGCCAGATACGCCAGCAGGCTCGTTTCACCGTTCGCTCCCCGCAGCACCACGGCACTGCCGCAGCGTACCCCCTGCTGGCTGAACCCAACGGCCAGACGCTCAATCCTTGCGGCCAGCGTATGCCAGTCGTAGCCCTGTTCACCGCAGCAGAGCGCAACTCGCTGCGGATAACGTCGCGCCCAGCATAGCCAGGGCCAGTCAGTTAGCTCTGTCATATGCTCTCCAGCTCACCCTGCGAGACAGCGGGCGGCATATTCAGCTCTGCCATATGCTCTCCAGCTCACCCTGCGAGACAACGGGCAGCGCGCTGCCGGGCCAGCAGCGGATAAGCTGCTGCTGCATTAGCGCAAGCGTATCCAGCCCGGGCAGCGCATCCGGCGTCAGCCAGCGGGCGATACGCGCCAGCTGCGTCAGGCCCAGGCTCGACTCCAGCGAGGAGCCGATCACCGCGACCAGCCCCGCCCGCTGTGCAAGCTCTACGCGCTGGCGAACGGCGTGCAGGCTGCCGGTCAGGGTGGGTTTGATGATGACTGCGCGAAGATGAGGCTCAGCCTTCAGGGTGAAACCCGGCTCGCGCGCGCTTTCATCCCAGCCCAGGGCGATGCCCGTCTCCAGGGCAAAGCGGCGAGACTCTGCCGCCGTACGGCACGGCTCCTCAATAAACGCGATACGAGAACGGTATTCGCTGGCGACGAAGTGGGCAAAGCGGGCGGCTTTATCGGGCGACCAGCTGCGGTTGGCATCCAGCCGCAGCGTCAGCCCCGGCACCGCTTCCAGCAGCAGATTGACCATTACGCCATCGCGCACCGGTTCGTACAGCCCCACCTTCATTTTGGCGACCGTAGCGCGCTGTTGCCGCAGCCTGTCGATAAGCTCATCGGGATCGCCATTGCAGAGAAGGGCACTGTCGTAATTCCCCTCTCCCGGGAGCTCGCCGGATAATTCCGCCTGGGCGCAGCTCAGACCAAAGGCAACCGACGGCAGCCGACTTTCGCTGTCCAGCTCACCCCGACACCAGCGAGACAGCCGACTTTCGCTATCCGACTCGCCCCGACACCAGCGAGACAGCCACGCGATGGCGTCCTGCCGCGCCTCGTCCAGCGACTCAGCGCTGAATCCGACCAGCGGTGCGATCTCTCCCCATCCTTCGCGATCGTCTTCCTCAAGCCTGACCAGCAGGCCGGATCGGGTTTTGATGCGTCGGTCCCGCAGAACCGTGCCCGCCTCAAGGGGGATCGCATAATGAAATAACGCAGCGCGGCGCATCAGGGATTCCGCGTAAATTTACTGAAGTCGGGCTGGCGCTTCTGATTGAACGCGTTACGCCCCTCCTGCCCCTCTTCCGTCATATAGAACAGCATGGTGGCATTGCCGGCCAGCTCCTGTAATCCGGCCTGACCGTCGCAGTCGGCGTTAAGCGCCGCCTTCAGACAGCGCAGCGCCATCGGGCTGTTCTGCAACATCTCGCGACACCAGCTTACCGTCTCCTGTTCCAGCGAGGCCAGCGGGACCACCGCATTGACCAGCCCCATCTCCAGCGCCTGCTGCGCACTGTACATCCGGCACAGGAACCAGATCTCCCGCGCCTTTTTTTGCCCGACGATACGCGCCATATAGGCAGCGCCCCCCCCGCCGTCAAAGGAGCCGACTTTAGGCCCGGTCTGACCGAACTGAGCATTATCAGCCGCGATGGTCAGGTCACACAGCATATGCAACACGTGCCCACCGCCCACCGCGTAGCCCGCCACCATCGCCACCACTGGTTTAGGACAGGTGCGGATCTGCCGCTGGAAGTCGAGCACGTTAAGATGGTGTACGCCCGATTCATCACGATAGCCGCCGTAGTCGCCGCGAATTTTCTGATCCCCGCCCGCGCAAAACGCCTCATTCCCCTCACCGGTGAGGATAATTACCCCCACCCGCTCATCGTGACGGGCATTGTCTAACGCCTTAATCATCTCCTTAACCGTTTGAGGCCGAAAGGCATTGCGCACCTCCGGACGGTTGAGAGTGATTTTTGCAATACCCTCCGGTGATTTGTGAAAGCGGATATCGCCATAGCCGGCGCTACAGTCCAGCCATTCAACCGGTGCCAATAACATTTCTGGATCAGGATAGATCATGATTATTCCTTAGTCGGGAAGACGCTGCGCCAGATGGCGGGCGAACGCCTGGGGATTGGCCCGATGGGCGTTATGGCCCGCTGCGGGGAGGGTTTCAAATGGAATTCCAGCCTGCTCTGCCAGCGATCTGAAACGGCGATCCTGTTCTCCACAGAGATACTGTAGCGGGCAGGTGAGCTGCGCGATGTCAGGGCGTAAATCGGGCTGTACGGCGAGTGAGGTGGCCATCAGCATCTCCGCCAGCGCCTGAGGATGATTGTTGCGGCGCAGGGCGATCAGCGCCTGGCGATCAGGTTCCCCGAGGTCGGCAAAAACGGCCTGGCGATACCAGCCGTCAAGAGTCTGCTCCAGCGGCTGCTGGCGGAATCTCCTGGCCCAGGCCCGATCGTTTTCACGTCGCTGCTGCCGCTCCTCATCGCTGGTCAGCCCGAAATGCCCGCCCTCGACGGTCAGCCCCAGCAGATCGCTGCCGCCATGACGGCAGGCGTGGTATAACGCCACGCGCCCCCCGAGCGAATAGCCGATCAGCCAGTAGCGTTTCACCCGATGAAAGCGCAGCGTGGCGGTGAGACGTTCAGAGAGCTGCTCGAAATCGGCTACCCGCTGCGCGCGGGAGCCACCGTGTGCGGGCAGGTCAATACTGAGCTGGGGACTGTCAGGAAAGTAGCGCTGCACGCTTAGCCATTCTGCCCCGCTGCCAAGAAAACCATGCAGCCAGACCAGTACCGGCCTGTCGCTAACGTGCTTACCGCACCACTGCGCGTGAAGGATCATTGTGCGTCCTTACCGGCTTCAGCCAGAAACTGCGCCGCGGCCTGTTCCTCTACCCGCAGCTCTATCAGGGCGGCGCCGTTCTGCCACCCCTTGTCTACCGCTGCCAGCAGTGCCTCCCAGCTCCGGGGCTGATGATAGGCGAGGCCGAACAGGGCCGCCGCGCCGGAAAAATTGACCTGCTGCGGCAGGGCAAAAAAGCGTTCACGCTCGGCTTTCGGCGTGGGCAGCATCGAGAAAATCTGCCCACCGTTGTTATTCACCACAATCAACACCAGCGGCGCACTGCCCTGGCGCAACAGGGCGAGACTGTTGATGTCATAAAGCGCAGAGAGGTCGCCCACCACGGCCAGCAGCGGCTGACCGCTGCCGCGTTGTATACCGGCGGCGGTTGCGATCGGGCCATCAATGCCGCTGGCACCACGGTTAGCAAACACCGGATAGCCCGCCGGAAGCTGCGCCAGGGCATCCGCCAGCCGTATGGTCAGGCTGTTACCGAGGAACAGGCTGCCCTTTTCAGGCAGCAGCGCCGGCAACCGGTGCGCCAGCTGCGCCTCGCCGAAATGGTCGAGCGCCCGGTGCAGAATTTCCCGCGTTTGCGCCACCCGCGCGTTTAGCCTGCTGTACCAGGGTCGCTGCGACGTGAGAGGATCGGTATCGTGCCGCGGACCTGGCTCCAGGGATGAATCTGCGTCCTGCCGGAGGTTTGGCATCAGGGCAGAGTTGCCCGTCAGCCCTGACGCTGGCGCGACGGCAGGATGGGCCGCCAGCCAGGGGAGAATGTCAGCGACAATGCGCACGCCGCGATGGTGGACAGGGTCGCGCCTGCCCGGCATCGACTCAATCAGCCAGAAGGCATCGGGCTGTGTGTCGCCCAGCCAGCGGCTAAGCTGTTTACTGGTCAGGTGACTGCCGAACTGCACCACCACCTCAGTCGCCGACAGGATGTCACGCGTTTCCGGCTGCCGCAGCCAGACTTCAGCGCTGGCAAGCGGCTGTCCGCACTGTGACTGAACGTCGGCCAGCAGGGGCCAGCCCAGCGCGCTGGCCCACGCCGCCAGCGCGATGCCCTCCTCCGGCGTAATTTTCCCGGCGATCGCCACGCCGCGTTTTTGCCGCAGGGTGGGCCACTCCGGCTGAACGGGTATCGCGGACCGCGCGGGCATGCTGAGCCAGGGCTGGTCGCTATGCCACCAGTCGCCCAGCGCGTCGTGCCAGTCGCTAAATGCATCAGGATCGCCGCCATACAGCGGTTCGGCAAACGGGCAGTTGAGGTGTAGCGCGCCCCAGCGATGTTCACCAAGTAGCGCGTCCACCGCCGAAACCAGCCAGCGGGCGGGAATATCCGGCGTGGGTCGCGGAAGGTTACATGCGGCGGCGACCTGCCCGGCAAACAGCCCCGGCTGCTCAATGGCCTGGTTGGCCCCACAGTCGATCAGCTCCGGGGGGCGGTCGGCAGTCAGAATAACCAGCCTTTCACCGGTAAGCCGCGCTTCGATAATCGCCGGATAGAGGTTAGCAGCGGCCGTTCCCGAGGTCACAATAACCGCCACCGGCTGGCGCAGCGCTTTTGCCAGGCCCAGGGCAAGGTGCCCGAGGCCCCGCTCATCGAAGTGAGTGTGACAAATCAGAGTGGCATGCGCCGCAGCTTCGAGCGTCAGGGGCGCGGATCGCGACCCGGGAGCGATGCAAATATGACGCACGCCGTGGCGCGTAAGGGCTTCAAGGATAACGCCCGCCCAGCGGCGGTTGAAGGTGCTATGTGACATAACCCGCTCCGAAATCAAGCCAAGCTTGCAGTATAAAAGCAGCAGGCCACGACTATTTTGATTTGAGGCAGGATCCCGCAGTTAAATCGACATTAAGCAGGGAAGCCAGTCCCGCCGCCTTATGGTTAAGCTCCTGCCACTCACTCTGCGCTTCAGACCCGGCGACAATTCCCGCCCCGGCATACAGTCGCACGAGATTTCCCTCTACCCCGGCTGAACGCAGTGCGACGGCAAATTCGCTCACCTCCGCGGAAAGATAGCCTACCGACCCCGCATACCAGCCGCGCGGGAAGGGTTCATTAGCGGCAATAAACGATCTGGCGGGCTGACGGGGCAGTCCGGCGACGGCAGCGGTAGGTTGCAGGCGCGACAGGCACAGCAGGTCGTCCGCACGCGCCAGGCTGGCGCGAATTCTGCGCCGAAGATGCTGAACGTGCCGCAGGCGAAGGGTTTCTACCGGCAGCACATCCAGGTCGGCGGTAACCGATCGCAGGCGCAGGCAAATATCTTCCACCACCATGCCATTCTCACGCAGGTTTTTATCATCCTGCAGCAGCTCGTGTGCCAGCCTGTCGGCCTGGGCGCCATCCGCTGAATTGGCGCAGGTTCCTGCCAGCGCCTCGGTTAAGAGCCGTAATTCACGGCGGTGATAGAGGCGTTCCGGACTGGATCCAATAAAGGCGCGGCCCGGTTCAAGCGCCAGCAAAAAGTGATAGCAGTGCTGGTTGATATCACGACTGGCGCCCAGCAGCGACGCCGCCGACACCGCGCGGGTAAAACTCAGGTCGGTGGCGCGGGCCAGCACCACTTTATCCAGATCCCCTCGCTGAATTGAGGCCAGCGCGCGTTCGACCAGCCCGGTCCAGTCGTGGCATTGCGGCAGATGCGTAAGCCCGCTCAGCGGGTCGGGGAGATCACCGACGTCGCGTGCAGGAAGGAGGCTATCGAGAAAGGCGATTGCCCGCTGCAAATCGGCCTGAAGTGAGACGGCATCATGCAGAAAAATGCTCAGGGTAGTCCCCTGCAAAAGCAGACGGGGGAGAAACAGAAAGCTGCGGGTAAGCCCAAATTCATTGGCGCCCACCAGCTTCCAGCCGGGGGGCAACGTCTCAAGCAGTTGACGGGCATCTGCTGCCGACTCTGCATGCATCAGTTCACCGCAGGCGGTAAGCGTTTCGCCTGTATCACGCGGCTGCCAGTAGAACTGCGGCCAGACGGCCTGTGCGGCCAGCCAGCGAAGTCCATCACTTTCGGCAGGCAGCAGGGTATCCAGCCTGGCGTAGCCGGGGCGGCTATCGGTAATCTTAAGCAACTGCTGACGCAGATGCTGGATCGCGGCAAAAATTAACACGGCTGTCTTCCCGGGCTGCGAAGAATGCCGCTATTTTACGCGTGAATCATTCAGCTATTTTGATCCAGACCCAATTCAGACTCGCAATCAGGTTTTTTGAGCATAAAAAAACGGGCGCCTTTTCAGACGCCCGTTCAGTCAATCCGTTACCCTTAGCGACGGGCCAACAGCAGACCTACAACCAGACCCAGCGCGGCACCGACGCCGACACCCTGCCATGGCTTGTCGTGAACGTACTCATCCGCACGGTCAACGGCCTGCTTAGCGCGAGCATAGTAGGAATCAGCCGCATCGCTGGCGCGGGATTTCACCTCTTTCAGCGATTTTTCCGCTTTGGCTTTCAGCTCAACATACTTCTGATCGGCCGTGTCGCCTGACGAGTTCAGAACATCTTCCAGCGTTTGGGTTAACAGCGCCAGATCGTCGTCCAAACGAGTATCTTGTGGTTCAATATTTTTAGTAGCCATAACATCTCCTTGTGCGAATTAATTTTCTTCACTAACTATAGACACTTTAAGAACTTCTGCCGCTTAAATGGACCAGGAATTGACTGATAAAATGCCCGATCCGGTGAATAATGCGTCAGTTAAAAAAAACCGCGATTAAACGGAATACACTGCTTTGATTAGATTAATCTGATAAATTTCGCAGCAGTGAATTTTCAAACCGCTACGCTGTCGTACCCCTCTGTGACCTTGCTCACACCTCGGGTAAAGCAGGCTGCGTTTCGTTCGGGTCGTGACGCAGCTGATGTGCATCAGTGCGCGACAGGCTCTACACACTCCGTTCAGCAAAGGAAATGACTTCTGGCATGAATCGAAGAATGTTTATGAAAGCGTCAATGGCTTTCGCTACGGTAAGCGGGATGTCCGGTTTATCAACGTTATTTGCTCAGGCCGCCTGGGCAGACACCGATATTGCCGACGGCACGGCGAAACGATTTGATTTCGACGTGCTGAAAAAGATGGCCGCCAGTTTGGCCAAACAGCCCTGGAGCGGCGCGCCAGCGCCTCTGCCGGAAACGCTGGCCACGCTGACGCCGCAGGCCTATAACGAAATCCAGTATGACGCCAACCACTCGCTGTGGAATGCCACGCCTGACCGTGAGCTGGACGTACAGTTCTTCCACGTGGGGATGGGATTTAAGCGCCGCCTGCGCATGTTTTCCGTTGATGCCGCCAGCCGTGAAGCGCGTGAAATCCACTTCCGGCCTGAGCTGTTTAACTACAACAACGCGAAGGTTGATACCCATCAGCTTGAGGGCAAAACCGATCTGGGCTTTGCCGGCTTCCGCGCCTTCAAAAAACCCGAACTGGCCAGTAAAGATATTGTTTCCTTCCTCGGCGCCAGCTACTTTCGCGCCGTTGACGAGACTTACCAGTACGGCCTGTCCGCGCGCGGCGTGGCCATTGACACCTTTAGCAGCAAAGAAGAGTTTCCGGACTTCACCGCGTTCTGGTTTGAAACGCCGGCCGCGGGCGACACCACCTTTACCGTCTATACCCTTCTTGATGGGGCAAGCTGTACCGGTGCCTTCAAGTTTGTTATCCACTGCGAAGATAAGCGGGTGGTGATGGAGGTGGAAAACCACCTTTATGCACGTAAGGATATTGACCAGCTCGGTATTGCGCCGATGACCACCATGTTCAGCTGCGGCAATAATGAGCGTCGCATGTGCGATACCATTCACCCACAAATCCATGACTCCGATCGTCTGGCGATGTGGACCGGCACCGGCGAGTGGATCTGCCGCCCGCTGAACAATCCGCAGCGCCTGACCTATAACGCCTACCAGGATGAAAATCCGCGCGGCTTCGGCATGTTGCAGCTGGATCATGATTTTCAGGACTATCAGGATGTGATCGGCTGGTACAACAAGCGCCCCAGCCTGTGGGTGGAGCCGGTTGGCAAGTGGGGCAAGGGGGCCATTAATCTGATGGAGATCCCTACCACGGGTGAAACGCTGGATAATATTGTCTGCTTCTGGCGTCCTGCCGATGCCATCAAGGCAGGCAGCGAGCATAGCTTTAGCTACAAACTTTACTGGAGCGGCCTGCCGCCGGTCCGCAGCGGCCTGTCGCGCGTAAACGCCACGCGCACCGGCATGGGCGGTTTCCCGGAGGGTTGGGCACCGGGCGAGCATTATCCTGACGTCTGGGCGCGTCGTTTCGCGGTGGACTTTGTTGGTGGCGATCTCAAAGCCGCTGCGCCAAAGGGGATTGAACCGGTAATAAACGTGACGTCAGGCACCATCAAACAGGTGGAAATCCTCTACGTTGAGCCGATTGATGGCTACCGTATCCTGTTTGACTGGTACCCCAACAGCGACTCCACCGAGCCGGTAAACCTGCGCCTGTTCTTACGCACTAAGGATGAGACGCTGAGTGAAACCTGGCTTTATCAGTACTTCCCGCCGCCGCCCGATAAGCGCCGGTACGTGGATGATCGCCAGATGACCGCTGGCTGATACGAAAAGGGCGAGGCTTTCTCGCCCTTTTATTTCACCGCTTCACGCCCCCGCTGATCTTTCCATATCAATATGCGGAATATTGTCTTCCAGATAAGCGTCGCTCACCGGCGTAAACCCGAAACCGGCATAGAAGCGTTGCAGATGGGCCTGTGCAGAGAGAAAAATGTTGTGCTGTGGCCAGTGCTGTTCGCAGCGATCGACGGCCTGCTCCATTAGCCGGTTACCCAGGCTCAATCCGCGCGCTTCACTGGCAACAATAACCCGGCCAATTTTCACCGGTTCACTGGCCGTTTGCGGAGCCAGCAGGCGGGCACAGGCGACCAGTTTGTTATCCAGCATGCCCAGCAGATGGCGATTTTCACCCAGCAGATCGATGCCGTCCACATCCTGATAGGGGCAGTTTTGCTCAACCACAAACACCGCGCTGCGCAGGGCTAACAGCTGGTAGAGCTGCGCCGTGCTCAGTTCACTGTGATGCAGATCGTGCCACTCTGGTTTCATGCGTTTTCTCCGTTTCAGCCAGTGGCATCTACTTTAGCTGTAATCGCCTGCGGAAACGACTCTGCCGTATGCGTCCTGCTGCGGGCGCAGTGACTTTTTTAAGCAGCGTTACGTAGTCCATCAACAGACCGGGCGTCCAGGTCATGCCTTCCGCACGGCTGCGTACCAGCCCCAGCAGCCAGAATTGCGGGTCAAATAAGAGCGCAAATCCCCGCATACCCCGATCGCTTAATATCCCCTCCATCGCCACATCCAGCGCCTGCATAACGCTGGTTGAACAGTTGCGGGATGTCAGGTTATAGGTGGTATCTGACGAGTAAATTTGCCAGTAGTTTCGCAGGGCCTCTGCATTGTAGCGCGGCAAATGGATACGGTGGTCAGGCAGGCACCAGTCATCAATTTCCTGCTGGAGCGAGGGCAGAAAACAGCCCGACACGTCGTACTCTTCCCCTGCGCGCAGTACGGCGCGGAAGTTCGTGAAGTTGCGATCGATATCCTTTACCGGATAGTGGCTGATGTAAATCTCCTGCTCCAGGGAGAGCGCAGCATGACCGGCTGAAATGATGCCGTGCTGATCCACCGCGGCAAGATAGCGATCGATAATTAACCGCCGGTCGGTGACCGCAGCCGATCCGACCGGCGTCCACACCAGCACCTTGAGCGGAGCCGCCGGTTCGCGGTCCGGAAACGGGGGATGGACATAGGCCGTACCGTGCGGGCGGCGCAGCCCGCGCGAGGTGTACATCGGCAGGCTGGTGACCGAGGCGTTTTCCGGCAGCCGCCAGACCTGCAGGGCCATCGCCATGGTTGCCGCTCCCCAGGCCAGCAGAACCAGCGCAAAGCAGAGCGGAACGGTGATGTGATGATGAAAAGGCCAGTTGCTGAAGATCACGCCGCTCAGGCCGATCTCCGTCAGCCCCAGCATCACCTTCCTGCGCCAGAGTCGACAGCGCATCAGCGAGGTAGAAATCAGCCGGAACAGGCCGTCCAGCAGGAATGCCACCCCGAACAGCAGCGAGGCGGTGACATTATTCTCGGCGGGATCGCTGAAGATCAGAAACGCGATTAGCAGAAAGGCGCAGCCTTTCGCCATCCCCGGCCAGTCAATGCGTAAATCGGCCACCCGCGCCGTTATACACTCCCCTGCCCCGGCAACAATCAGCAGTAAGGCCAGCATATTGAGCGGCACCGACAGCAAACCATCCTGAGCAATATCAATAATGATAGCGATCCCCAAACAAAAGCAGATCAGGGCGACCCCGACCAGCGTCAGCCAGCGTGCTTTCAGCAGCTGTGCGCCCATCAGCAAAAATAACAATCTGAGCAAAGGATCTCTCCGGCCTGAGTTGTCTGTTACAGACATCCACTACTGTATCCGGTTAAGACGATGCGCCCGGGAAAGCGTTCAGTCGTTCGGCGGTTAAAGCACGTCTGTTTACTAACCGTTAGCAATAGCAGGCAACATACGCCAGTTTGCTTAGTTTTTGCTTAATGCGTTAGGTGTACAGAGGGAAAACAGGAAGCAAAAAAAACGGGCTCCCAGGGGAGCCCGTTTTATCAGCAGGGTGAGAATTACATTAAGGGCTGCGCCATCTGCACCAGTGAAATCAGCGGCTGAGGATAGACACCCAGCAGCAGTACGAGGATGGCAGAAATCAGCACCACGACGCCGCCTGCGGTAAACGCCCAGTTTGCCGGCGTATCACGCTGCAACAGCTCCGGCGGGTTCAGGTAGAGACTGACGGTCACGCGCAAATAGTAGTAGAGGCCGATAGCGCTCCCGACTACCACTGCGCCGGTCAGCCACCACAGATGTGCCCCCACGCCCACCGCGATAATATAAAACTTACCGATAAAGCCCAGCGTCATTGGGATCCCGGCCAGCGACAGCATCATCACCGTCATCACCGCCGACAGAATCGGACGATGCCAGAACAGGCCACGATAGGAGTAGAGGGAATCCGCATCCGGCCCACGGTAAGGGCTGGACATCAGGCTGACTACGCCGAACGCACCCAGGCTGCTGAACAGGTAACCTGCCAGGTAGACCCCGACCGCTTCCAGCGACAGCTGGTGAGTCTGAATAGCGATCAGCGCCACCAGCAGATAGCCCAGATGCGCGATAGAGGAATAACCAAGCAGACGCTTAATATTGGTCTGCGAAATGGCCATCAGGTTACCGAAGAGGATCGAGGCAACGGCGATGAGCGCCAGCACCAACCGTACCGCTTCGCTGTCCGCTACCGGCGCATCAAGGAATAAACGCATCACCACGCCGAAAATGGCAATCTTGCTGGCGGTTGCCAGGAAAGCCGATACCGGTGCGGGTGCGCCCTGATAAACATCTGGCGTCCACAGGTGGAAAGGCACCAGTGACAGCTTGAAGCCCAGACCGACGATCATCATGCCCAGCCCTGCCAGCAGCAGTGGCTGATGCAGCAGACCGTCGTTCAGGCTTTTGCCCAGCGCCACAAAGCTCAGATTGCCGGAATCGGCATAGATAAGCGCCATCCCAAACAGCAGGAAGGAGGAGGCCACCGCTGACATAATGGTGTATTTGATGCTGGCTTCCAGTGAACGCTTTTGCTGGAAGGCGTAGCCCACCAGACCAAACAGCGGCAGGGAGATCAGCTCAATGCCGATAAACAGCGACGCAAGATGGTTCGCGCTGGCCAGAACGATACCGCCTGCCGCTGCGATCAGCACCAGCAGGTAGAACTCTTCGCGGTTATCGGGATAGGTCGCCAGCCACGGGTAGGCAAAGGTGCAGGTCGCCAGGCTGGCAAGGATCACCAGTCCGCTATAGAGCATCGAATAGCCATCCACGCGCAGCAGCGGCGTAACGTCCATCGCGCCGACGTGCCCCACAAAAAAGAGCGAGAACAGGGCAACGTTAAGACCTACCACCGCCAGCGTGGCATTGGCGAAGTGGTTGCGCCGCCACGCAATGGAGAGCATTACCACGACCACCGTCAATCCGACGATCAGCAACGGCAGTAGCGCGATCAATTGTTGAGGAGTTATTGTCATGGCGAGTTACGGCCTTGTAGTTAAAATTGAAGCGGTATACCACTGCTGAATGTTACTCATAGCGGCATGAGAGGTATCCAGAATCGGCTGTGGGTAAACGCCCAGCAGCACCAGCAGGACCACCAGCACCATAATCATCAGAAACTCTCTGGGCGACATTCCGCGCAGCGGCGTTTCAGACTTGGGTGCGCCGTAGTAAGCACGCTGCATCATAACCAGTGAATAAACGGACGCGAACACCAGCCCAAAGGTCGCGATGACGATAATCACCGGCACGGACCTGAAGCTGCCGGTCAGGATCATAAACTCACCCACAAAGTTACCGGTCCCCGGCATCCCCAGGTTGGCAACGGCGAAGAACAGCGACAGTCCCGGCAGCCACTTGATGCGTGACCACAGGCCGCCCATCTGGCGCATATCACGGGTATGCAGACGCTCATACAGCTGACCGCAGAGGATAAACAGCGCGGCAGCAGAGAGACCGTGAGCAATCATCTGCACCACCGCCCCCTGGAACGCCAGCTGGCTGCCGGTGTAGATTGCAATCAGCACGAAGCCCATATGCGAAATGGACGTATAGGCAATCAGGCGCTTAATATCGTACTGCGAGAAAGCCATCCACGCGCCGTAGAAGATGCCAATAATCCCGAGCCACATGGCGATCGGGGCAAATTCCGCAGAGGCGTGTGGAAACAGCGGCAGCGCGAAGCGCAGCAGACCATAGGCCGCCGTCTTCAGCAGAATACCCGCCAGATCCACCGAACCCGCCGTGGGTGCCTGACTGTGCGCATCCGGCAGCCAGCCGTGCAGCGGCACTACCGGCATTTTTACCGCAAAGGCGATGAAGAAGCCGAGCATCAGCGCATATTCAACGGTGTGCGACATCGGCGTTTTCAGCAGGTCTTCGTAGTTGAAGGTCCAGATGCCCGTAGCGTTGTAGTGCACAAAGACCAGCGCCAGAATGGCAATCAGCATCACCAGACCGCTGGCCTGGGTATAAATAAAGAATTTGGTTGCGGCGGTAATACGGGTTTTACCGTCCGATGCCTTGTGACCCCAAAGTGCGATCAGGAAGTACATCGGCACCAGCATCATTTCCCAGAAGAAGAAGAACAGGAACATGTCGATGGCAAGGAACACGCCAATCACGCCGCCGAGGATCCACAGCAGGTTCAGGTAGAAGAAGCCCTGCCACTTTTCAATCTCATTCCACGAGCAAAGCACAGCCATCACACCGAGCAGGCCGGTCAGCACCACCATTAACAGCGACAGACCGTCCAGCGCCAGATGCACGTTAATGCCAAAGCGCGGGATCCAGGAGACGAGGAATTCCGATTGCCACTGCGGCAGGCCCGCAGCCTGCGTTAACGAATAGCCTCCCTGCATCCAGAGCTGCAGCGAGAGTACCAGCGTCAGTCCCATCGAGATCAGCGCTATCCAGCGCGGCAGTTTGCTGCTTATGCGCTCAAGCTGCCAGCATAGCAGGCCACCGATGAACGGGATGAGTATAAGCCAGGGTAACAGCATGGCGGTATTTTCCCTTCTTTTGTCCCCGTTTGGGCTATCTCACTCGGTATTTTGGTTTCCGGCAGTGCTCGCAATCCTCACCTACAAAAGTAGGCTGCGGTTGCTGCGCGCTGGCGAAAACCAAACTCCCGTCGCCGATAACGCCCATTTATCTGGGGAATATTTTCAAAATATATTTATTGGGCTGGAGCAAACCGCACCACCCCGCCCACTAACCTTTAAACCACCATCAGCAGCGCCAGCACCACGACGGCACCGATGCTCATGGAAGCGACATACCAGCGCAGATAGCCGTTTTCACTGACCACCAGCCCCTTGTTCGCCACGCGGGAGAACAGAGCAGGCAGGTTCATCAGCGTATTCAGCGGATCGCGTGACAAAAGTCTGGCGACAAACAGGTAAGGTTTGACGAAAACGTTGTCATACAGCCAGTCGAAGCCCCAGGCGGCAAACCACCATGTGCTGAAGAAGCGGCCCGGCGCGCTGTTGGCAATACGGGTGACCAGCGTCCGGTTGCCCAGCCACAGCGCCGCAGCCAGCAGGATGCCGACAATCGCCACCACGCCAGAGGTGATCTCAAGCTGAAGCACACGGTCATGCGCCAGCCCGGTGGTTTCTGGCAGTACGCCCCTGAGCGGAGGCACAATCATCGCGCCAATAAAGGTCGAAAGGAGCAGCAGTACGATCAGCGGCAGATGGTGCGTAATGCCTTTGCCCGCATGCGCGTGAATTTTCTCTTTCCCGTGGAAGGTGATAAAGATCATCCGGAAGGTATAGAGCGAGGTCATAAATGCCCCGACCAGACCGGCCACCATCAGGTTGATATGCCCGTTAGCCAGCGCACCGGCCAGGATTTCATCCTTACTGAAGAAGCCCGCGGTGATCAGCGGCAGCGCCGACAGCGCCGCGCCCCCCACGAGGAAGCAGACGTAAACCAGCGGGATGCTTTTACGCAGGCCACCCATTTTGAAAATATTCTGCTCGTGGTGGCAGGCCAGAATCACCGAACCCGAAGAGAGGAACAGCAGGGCTTTAAAGAACGCATGGGTCATCAGATGGAAGATGGCGGCGTCCCAGGCCTGTACGCCAAGCGCCAGGAACATATAGCCAATCTGACTCATGGTTGAGTAGGCCAGCACCCGCTTAATATCCGTCTGCACCAGCGCGGCAAAGCCCGCCAGCACCAGGGTCACCGCACCGATAATCCCTACCAGATGCAGGACTTCCGGCGTCAGCAGGAACAGGCCGTGCGTTCGTGCAATCAGATAAACCCCGGCGGTTACCATGGTCGCCGCATGGATCAGCGCGGAAACCGGGGTTGGACCCGCCATCGCATCCGCCAGCCACGTTTGCAGCGGCAGCTGAGCCGATTTACCGACCGCGCCGCCGAGCAGCATAAGCGTGGCCCACTGCAGCATATGATTATCTGCGGCAAAGTGCGCCGGTGCCAGCTCGACCATTTCCCGGAAGTTCAGGGTGCCCAGCTCGTTGTAGAAAATAAACAGCGCGAAAGCCAGGAACACGTCACCGACGCGGGTAATGATAAAGGCCTTCATCGCCGCCGCGCCGTTTTTCGGATCGGTATAGTAGAAGCCAATCAGCAGATAGGAGCAGAGGCCCACGCCTTCCCAACCGAGATACATCAGCATCAGGTTGTCGGCCAGAACCAGAACCACCATGCTGGCGATAAACAGGTTGGTATAGGCGAAAAAGCGCGAATAGCCCTCTTCTCCCCGCATATACCAGGAGGCAAACATATGGATCAAAAAGCCCACGCCGGTTACCACCGACAGCATGGTCAGCGACAGGCCGTCCAGCGTCAGGTTAACGTTAATGGTGAAGTTGCCCACCTGCATCCAGGTCCACAGCGCCTGGTTAAAGACCGCCTGTCCGTGACTGAAAAAATCGATCCCGACATAAATCGTCACCAGCGCCGCCAGACCGACGGACCCCATACCTACCGTCGCCGACAGGTTTTCCGACCAGCGGCCCCGGGAGAAGGCCAGCAGCAAAAAGCCGATAAGCGGAAAGAGAACAGTTAAATAGAGAAGATTCATCCGCGCATCTCGCTCACTTTATCAATGTTGAGGTTCTGACTGCGGCGATGAAGCTGAAGCAGCAGTGCCAGACCGATACTTGCCTCGGCCGCGGCCAGGCTGATGGCCAGGATATACATCACCTGACCGTCCGCCTGCCCCCAATATGCCCCTGCCACCACAAATGCCAGCGCGGCAGCGTTAATCATGATTTCGAGACTGATTAACATAAACAGCAGGTTGCGGCGAATGACCACGCCGGTCAGCCCAAGGACAAATAAAATAGCGGCCAGAATCAGACCATGTTGCAAAGGGATCATGCGTGTTCCTCCTTCCTGGCATTTTCAGCGTCTTCCGGGCGATTGCTTAACACCTCACCCACGCGTTTTTCGCGGCCAATGTGATACGCCACCACCAGACCCGCCAGCAACAGCATTGAGGCAAGTTCAACCGCCAGAACATAAGGGCCAAACAGGCTGATACCCACCGCTTTCGCGTCGATCATCGACCCCGCAATACCGCGATCCTGGACGGAGAGGATGGCGTAAATCATCACCGCCAGCAGTACCAGCGACAGCAGACCGGGGCCTATCCAGGCGCCAGGCTGTAGCCACTGGCGCTCCTGCGCCTGTACGCTGTCGCCCAGGTTGAGCATCATCACCACGAAGACAAACAGCACCATGATGGCGCCCGCGTAGACGATAATTTCCAGCGCGCCGGCAAAATAGGCACCCAGCGAGAAGAATACGCCGGCAATCGCCAGCAGTGAGATGATCAGATACAGCAGCGCGTGCACCGGGTTGCTATGGGTAATAACACGTAGCGTGGTGAGTACCGCCACCAGTCCGCAAAGATAAAACGCAAATTCCATGCCTGGCTCCTTAAGGTAACAAGCCCTTGACGTCGACAGGTTTGGCTTCATTTTCAGCCTGACCTTTGTCTTTCCCGTCGATTGCCATACCCGCCATCCGGTAAAAATTATATTCCGGGTATTTGCCCGGGCCGGAAATCAGCAGATCCTCTTTTTCATAAACCAGATCCTGACGCTTGAACTCACCCATTTCAAAGTCCGGGGTAAGCTGAATCGCCGTGGTCGGGCAGGCCTCTTCACACAGGCCGCAAAAAATGCAGCGTGAGAAGTTGATGCGGAAAAACTCGGGATACCAGCGGCCATCCTGCATTTCAGCTTTTTGCAGCGAAATACAGCCTACCGGACAGGCAACCGCGCACAGGTTACAGGCCACGCAGCGCTCCTGACCGTCGGGATCGCGCGTCAGCACGATGCGTCCACGATAGCGCGGCGGCAGATAAACCGGCTCTTCCGGATACATCATGGTTTCACGCTTCGCGAACGCGTTCATACCAATCAGAAATATACTGCGAACCGTGGTGCCAAAACCCACCACAATGTCTTTTAATGTCATTGTCTTACCCCTTACTGCGCGTTGTACAGAATCACTGCGGCGGTGGCCAGCAGGTTCAACAGCGTCAACGGCAGACAAACTTTCCAGCCGAACGACATCACCTGGTCATAGCGCGGGCGCGGTAACGCAGCACGAATCAGTATGAACATCATCATGAAGAACGCCGTTTTGATCGCAAACCAGAAGATCGGTGGCAGCCACGGACCATTCCAGCCGCCGAAAAACAGCGTCACCATCAGCGAGGAGACGGTAACAATCCCGACGTATTCACCCACAAAGAACAGGCCAAACTTCATTCCGGCATATTCAATATGGTAACCGTCGGCCAGTTCCTGCTCCGCTTCCGGCTGGTCAAAGGGATGACGGTGACAGACCGCAACGCCCGCAATGGCAAAGGTCAGAAAGCCAAAGAACTGCGGAATGATATTCCACAGATGCTGCTGGCTGTTGACGATGTCGACCATATTGAACGAGCCCGCCTGTGCTACCACGCCCATTAGCGACAGGCCGAGGAACACTTCGTAACTCAGGGTCTGTGCCGAGGCGCGCATCGCCCCCAGCAGGGAGTATTTGTTGTTACTTGACCACCCGGCGAACAGCACCGCATACACGGCCAGCCCGGCCATCATCAGGAAGAACAGCAGCCCGATATTGAGGTCCGCCCCCATCCAGGTTGAAGTCACAGGAACAATAGCCATCGCCAGCAGCAGCGAGGTAAAGGCGATCATTGGCGCCAGCGTGAAGATCACCCGGTCGGTAAACGGCGGCGTCCAGTCCTCTTTGAAGAACATTTTGATCATGTCCGCCACCAGCTGGAGCGAACCGCCCCAGCCAACCCGGTTGGGTCCGTAGCGGTTCTGGAACAGGCCGAGCAGGCGGCGTTCGCCGAAGCTCATAAAGGCGCCACAGCCCACCACGACAAACAGGATCACGAGGGCCTTAACCACAGCAATCAATACGTCAATAACTTCCGGTGTCAGCCAGCTCATTGTGCCGCCTCCTGCAGATTGTCAATGTTGGCACCCAGCAGGAAGGGAGGAATACCCGGCAGGCCAATCGGCAGCCCTACCTGCCCCGCCTGTAACGTTTCGGAGAAACGTACCGGCAGACGCAGGGTTTCACCGGCACAGCTAAACTCGACGGTGGCCCCCGCATTTACGCCAAGCGTTGCCGCATCTGCCGGGTTAACCATGGCATACAGTGCGGGCATACGCTGCTGAATCACCGCTGAACGCTGCGTCATCTCCTCGCTGCCAAACAGGTGGAAGTAAGGCGCTACGCGCCAGCGACCCACCTGACCGGCAAAGGCGACCGGCACCACGTCGAACCAGTCCATCTGTGCTTCACCGGCCTCGAACAGTCGAACGCCCGGGTCGCCATTACGCAATTTCCCGCCCACTTCAGCCTGGAATTTATTCCACGCCTGCGGGGAGTTCCAGCCCGGCGCCCATGCAAAGGGGATCTGCGAACGCGCGGCTGAGGGCTGGTTGTTACCTTCCATTGAGAAGGCAAACATGGTGTCCTTATCCTGCGGCTGACGCGGCTCATGTACGCTGATGTTAGCGCGCATGGCGGTACGGCCGCTGGAACGCGCAGGGGAGCGCGCCAGTTTCTGTCCGCGAATACGGAAGCTGGCATCCGGCGCGGCGTCTTTGATCGCGGCCAGCTGCGGCAGCGCCTGAACGCAGGCGTCGATCACATGGTCAAGCTGGGTCCAGTCCACTTCACGGCTGCGGATAGTACTCTGCAATGAGTGCAGCCAGCGCCAGCTTTCAAGCATCTGCACGCTGTCGTTATAGTAGGCTGGGTCGTAAACCTGGAAGAAGCGCTGCGCGCGGCCTTCCTGATTCACCACGGTGCCGTCGCTCTCTGCAAAGCTGGCGGTGGAGAGGATCAGCCCCGCCCTGTCGCTGGTCGCCGTGCGCTGGTGATCGACCACAATCACGTTAGCGGCATTGCTTAACGCTGCGTCCACGCTGGCCTTAGGCGCATGGCGATAGAGATCGTTCTCCATCACGATAACCGCATCCGCCGCGCCGCTTGCCAGTTCGTCCAGCGCCGCTTCCAGCGGTTGCCCACCGATCAGGCCCAGACCTACGCTGTTAGCCGCACCGGAAAGCAGGGTAATGCCAACGTCCGCCCCACGGCCCTTCAGCGCTTTTGCCACGTTGGCAGCCGCGTGGATAACGGCTTCGCTGCCCGCGTTAACGCCGGAGATAATCAGCGGCTTTCTTGCCCCGGCCAGCGCCTGGACGATAACATCAATTTTTCCGCTCAGCGCCCGATCGATATCGCTGACCGCCGGTGCCGTTTCATCCAGCGCGTGTGCAATGGCAAAGCCCAGACGGGCCTGGTCTTCCACCGGTGCACAGTAGCTCCACGCTGCGATGTCATCCATGCGGGTGCGATCGACGTTGGTAACAAAAAGCGGATGTTTGGCATGCTGTCCAATGTTCATAATGGCCGCAATCTGCCAGTCCGCCACTTTCTGCGCGGCGGCCATCTCACGCGCTTTGCCCTTCACCGCCTGGCGTACCGACAGTGCCACTCTGGCACCGGTCTGGGTAAGGTCTTCGCCCAGCACCAGTACCGCATCATAGCTTTCAATTTCACGCAGGGCAGGCGTGTGAATGCCGCCATCGCGTAGAATATTCAGCATCAGCTCAAGCCGCGCCTGTTCAGCGGCCGGGATGCCGGTAGAGAAGTTTTCAGCGCCAACCAATTCGCGCAGAGCGAAATTGCTTTCAACGCTGGCGCGCGGAGAACCAATACCAATAACCTTCTTCGCCTGGCGCAGCACGTCCGCCGCGCCCTGCATTGCCTGTTCGGCGTTGAGGGCGATCCAGTCATTGCCGCGACGCTGCATGGGCTGACGTGGCCGGTCTTTCAGGTTCACATAGCCATAGCCAAAACGCCCGCGATCGCACAGGAAGTACTGGTTTACGGTGCCGTTGTAGCGGTTTTCGATGCGCCTGAGTTCGCCGTAGCGCTCGCCCGGGCTGGTGTTACAGCCCACGCTGCACTGCTGGCAGATGCTCGGGGCATACTGCATATCCCATTTACGGTTATAGCGCTCGGAGTGCGTTTTATCGGTAAAGACGCCGGTCGGGCAGACCTCCACCAGGTTACCGGAGAATTCACTCTCCAGCGTGCCATCTTCCGGACGACCGAAATAGACGTTGTCATGCGCGCCGTACACGCCAAGGTCGGTACCGTCCGCGTAATCTTTGTAGTAGCGAACGCAGCGATAGCAGGCGATACAGCGGTTCATTTCGTGCGAGATAAACGGACCGAGATCCTGATTGCGGTGGGTACGCTTAGTGAACCGATAGCGACGGAAGCTGTGGCCGGTCATCACGGTCATGTCCTGCAGGTGGCAGTTGCCGCCCTCTTCACAAACCGGACAGTCGTGCGGGTGGTTAGTCATCAGCCACTCCACCACGCTTTCGCGAAACTCTTTCGCTTCACCGTCATCAATGGAGATGAACGTGCCGTCGGAAGCCGGGGTCATGCACGACATGACCAGGCGACCGCGGGTGTCTTCGGCATTTTGATATTGCTTCACCGCGCACTGGCGGCAGGCGCCCACGCTTCCCAGCGCCGGGTGCCAGCAAAAATAAGGAATATCGAGGCCGAGCGAGAGGCAAGCCTGTAGCAGGTTGTCCGCTCCATCAACGTCATATTCTTTACCGTCTACATGTATTGTAGCCATAGTGAACATGCTTCCGTAAGGCTCATACGAGCGTTAAACACAATTCTTAAATAACCTTCTTACTTGACGTTGTAGCGGTGTTAGCTGCGCTCTCTTACCCCGGTCACTTACCTATGTAAGCTCCCGGGGATGCGTTCTCTTGCTGCCTTGCTACAACGCCAATTAATTTGGTTATTTCGCACTTCTTGTTACGCGTGAGCTTTTTTTACCAGCGGGCTTTCAGCAGGTTAGCCTGGATACCCGCAATCGCGTGGGCGTTACTGAACACCTGCGGGGCAATGCCTGCCTCGAACTCTTCGCGGAAATATTTGATCGCGCTTTGCAGCGGCTCTACGGCACCCGGGGCGTGCGCGCAGAAGGTTTTTCCCGGACCGAGCTGACGGCAAAGTTGCAGCAGCGTTTCGATATCGCCCGGCTGCCCCTCTTTCCGCTCCAGCGCGCGCAAAATTTTGACGCTCCACGGCAGGCCGTCACGGCATGGCGTACACCAGCCGCAGGATTCGCGGGCAAAGAACTCTTCCAGATTGCGCACCAGCGACACCATGTTGATCTCATGGTCCACCGCCATCGCCAGCGCCGTACCCAGACGGCTGCCCGCTTTACCGATGCTGGCAAACTCCATCGGCAGGTCGAGGGGTGATTCGGTCAGGAAGTCAGTCCCTGCCCCGCCCGGCTGCCAGGCCTTGAATTTCAGGCCGTCGCGCATGCCGCCAGCGTAATCTTCCAGAATTTCGCGCGCGGTGGTGCCAAACGGCAGCTCCCAGACGCCAGGGTTTTTAACCCGGCCCGAGAAGCCCATCATCTTGGTACCGGTGTCGTCACTGGAAGAGATGCTTTTGTACCACTCCACGCCGTTGGCGAGGATGGCAGGCACGTTGGACAGGGTTTCCACATTATTGACGCAGGTGGGTTTACCCCATACGCCAGCGGAGGCCGGGAAAGGCGGCTTGGAACGCGGGTTCGCGCGACGCCCTTCCAGGGAGTTGATCAGCGCCGTTTCTTCACCGCAAATGTAGCGCCCCGCCCCGGTGTGAACGATCAGCTCAAAGTCGAAACCGGTGCCGAGAATGTTTTTACCCAGGTAACCGGCTTCGGTCGCTTCAGCAATCGCCCGGCGCAGGTTCACTGCCGCTTCAATATATTCGCCGCGCAGGAAGATGTAGCCCCGGTAAGCTTTCAGCGCAAAAGCACTGATCAGCATCCCCTCCACCAGCTGGTGCGGTAGTTGCTCCATCAGCAGGCGGTCTTTATAGGTGCCGGGTTCCATTTCATCCGCATTACACAGCAGGTAGCGGATATTCATCGACTCATCTTTCGGCATCAGGCTCCACTTCAGCCCGGTGGAGAAGCCCGCGCCGCCGCGCCCTTTCAGGCCGGACTCTTTTACCGCCGCGACGATTTCGTCCTGAGACAGCGTCTTTAGCGCTTTGTCGGCACCGGCGTAGCCATTTTTGCTGCGATACTCATCAAAGAAGATGGGTTGCTTATCGTCGCGCAGGCGCCAGGTCAGCGGATGCGTTTCCGCCGTACGAACGATCTCTCTGACTGTCATGGATACTGCTCCAGCAGGTTGACGATGTTTTCCGGCGTCAGGTGAACGTGCGTATCGTCGTCCACCATCATCGTCGGCCCCTTGTCGCAGTTGCCCAGACAGCAGGTGGGCAGCAGCGTGAATCGGCCATCCGCCGTGGTCTGACCCGGTCTGATGTGCAGATTCTCTTCCAGCGCCGCCTGAATGCCCTGGAAACCGGTGATATGGCACACCACGCTGTCGCAGTAGCGGATCACATGACGGCCCACCGGCTGGCGGAAGATCTGGCTGTAGAATGTCGCCACGCCTTCAACGTCGCTGGCCGGTATGCCCAGCACCTCAGCGATGGCATGGATAGCACCGTCCGGCACCCATCCACGCTGTTTCTGCACGATTTTCAGCGCTTCAATTGAGGCTGCGCGTGCGTCTTCGTAATGATGCTTTTCATGCTCAATGGCATCACGCTCTGTCGCGCTCAGCACAAACGCGTCGTGGTTATCGATCGTTTCGATCGCAATTCTTTCCTGGTGCATAGTTAGCGGTCCACGTCTGACATAACAAAATCGATACTACCGAGGTATACGATCAAATCGGATACCAGGCTGCCATTGATCACCGAAGGGATCTGTTGCAGGTGCGGGAAGCTCGGCGTTCGCACGCGAGTGCGGTAGCTCATGGTGCTGCCGTCGCTGGTCAGGTAGTAGCTGTTAATCCCTTTCGTCGCCTCAATCATCTGGAAGGATTCATTGGCTGGCATAACCGGGCCCCATGAAACCTGCAGGAAGTGGGTGATCAGGGTCTCGATATGCTGCAGGGTGCGCTCTTTCGGTGGCGGCGTGGTCAGCGGATGGTCCGCCTTAAACGGCCCCTCCGGCATGTTGTTCAGGCACTGTTCAAGAATACGCAGGCTCTGGCGCATCTCTTCCATTTTCAACATAACGCGGGTATAGGCACAGCTGACGCCATCGCCAATCGGTACTTCAAAGTCGAAATTTTCATAGCCTGAGTAGGGACGCCATTTACGTACGTCAAAGTCCAGACCGGTAGCGCGCAGGCCAGCACCGGTGGTTCCCCAGGCCAGCGCCTCTTCCATCCCGTAGGCAGAAACGCCTTTTGCACGGCCAATCAGCACGCTGTTTTTCAGCGCGGTCTGCTCATAGGCTTTCAGGCGTTTCGGCAGCCAGTTGAGGAATTCACGCAGCAGCCGATCCCAGCCTTTTGGCAGATCGTGCGCCACGCCACCAATGCGGAACCAGGCGGGATGCATACGGAAACCGGTTATCGCTTCCACAACGTCGTAAATTTTCTGGCGGTCGGTAAAGGCAAAGAACACCGGTGACATCGCGCCGACGTCCTGAATAAAGGTGGAGATATAGAGCAGATGGCTGTTTATGCGGAACAGCTCTGAGAGCATCACGCGGATCACATCAACGCGTTCGGGGACCTTAATGCCCGCCAGCTTTTCAACCGCCAGCACATAAGGCATTTCGTTTACGCAGCCACCGAGGTATTCGATACGGTCGGTATAGGGAATGTAGCTGTGCCACGACTGACGCTCACCCATTTTCTCCGCGCCACGATGGTGATAGCCCACATCCGGGACGCAGTCGACGATCTCTTCGCCATCCAGCTGCAGCACAATACGGAAAGCCCCGTGCGCTGAGGGGTGGTTAGGTCCGAGGTTGAGGAACATAAAGTCCTCATTAGCAGTGCTGCGCTTCATGCCCCACTCTTCCGGCTTGAAGGTCATCTGCTCCATCGCCAGATCTTCAGTCTGTTTGGTCAGCTCAAAGGGGTCGAATTCAGTGGCGCGCGCCGGATAATCTTTACGCAGCGGATGACCTTCCCACGACTGAGGCATCATGATGCGCGTCAGGTGGGGATGGCCATCAAAGGTGATACCAAACATCTCCCAGGTTTCACGCTCATACCAGTTGGCGTTAGGGAAAATTTTGGTCAGGGTTGGGACGTGCAGATCTTTCTCAGAAAGCGCCACCTTGAGCATAATGTCGCGATTACGCTCAATGGAAATGAAGTGGTAGAACACGGAAAAGTCTGCGGCAGGCAGGCCCGCGCGGTGGGTGCGAAGACGCTCATCCATGCCGTGCAGGTCGTAAAGCATAACGTAAGGCTGCGGCAGCTTGCGCAGGAATTCCGTGATTTCCAGCAGCTGTTCACGCTTCACCCACACAACCGGCACGCCGGTGCGGGTAGGCTGAACGGTGAAGGCATCGGGCCCAAAACGGTTACGCAGCTCGCCAATCACCGGGTCATCCAGGTGATCGCGGGTTTGCCATGCTGGCTGAGCGAGATCTTGCGTGGTCAAATCAGTCATAAGTTATTCACCATGTGGGCCTGCATGCAGGCGCTCATTATTGGCGTCAGGACGGGCCTTGCGCTGGTTGTGGTTTTTATGCGCCGGGTTTTTCAGGCCACGTCCATAAACTGCAGTGCCCTTTGCGGGCATTCTTTAAATTTCGTCAGGCGTACGAAGCGTGGTAACGGCAATGCGCTCGCCCTGCTTACGTTCACGCTCGGACTGCATATTGGCGCGATACACGCCCTGGTCGCCAACCACCCATGACAGTGGGCGACGCTCTTTGCCGATCGATTCCTGCAACAGCAGCAGCGCCTGCATATACGCCTCTGGGCGCGGTGGGCAGCCGGGGATATACACATCAACGGGCAGGAATTTATCCACGCCCTGCACCACAGAGTAGATGTCGTACATGCCGCCGGAGTTAGCACAGGCACCCATCGAAATCACCCACTTAGGCTCCAGCATCTGGTCGTATAGACGCTGAACGACCGGTGCCATTTTGGTAAAACAGGTACCGGCAACCACCATAAAGTCCGCCTGACGCGGCGAGGCACGAATAACTTCCGAACCAAATCGCGCCACGTCATGTACGGCTGTAAATGACGTGGTCATCTCTACGTAACAACACGAAAGGCCAAAGTTGAAGGGCCACAGAGAATTTTTGCGCCCCCAGTTCACCATGTCATGCAGCGCGTGTTCGAGCTTGCCCATATAGACGCTTTGGTGAACGTGCTTTTCCAGGGGATCGCTGACGATTTCCTGTTTCTGCAGGGGATAACGGTCATTCTCACCGTTCGGGTCGGCGCGGGTGAGCGTATAGTCCATCTTAATGCCTCGCTGTTACTGCGTATGACGATTGGAATGCGAAATGGTGGTTGGCTTGACCACGATGCGGCGCGGTGCAGGAGCCCAATCCAGTGCACGTATACGCACCAGATAAACCAGACCAGCAAGCAGTACCAAAATGAAAATCGTAGCTTCCACAAAGCCGGTCCATCCGCTTTCGCGAATGGCGGTCGACCATGCGTATAGATAGAGGGCTTCAACGTCAAAGATGACGAAGAACATGGCCACCAGATAGAATTTGGCGGACATGCGCAGCTTAGCCGTACCGACGGGCGCGGCACCGGACTCAAAAGGGGTATTTGTATAGCGTCCGCGTGCTTTACCGCCCAGAAACCAGGCCCCGGCTAACATCGCGCAGCACAGACCGACGGAGACAATGAGAAATACGGCGAATGCCCAGTGATGGGCAACAATTCCATTAGTAGTTGACATGCTTTCTGCTTCACTCACACAGTGATGTCCGGCGTACTGCTCTGTCTCGGCAGCTGACCCACCACATCGATTCAAGGGAAAAAATAAAAAACCTTATAAATTTTACTGTCTTTTTTGATAAGACAGCAGTTTTATGGGGTTTTTTACTCCTTTCTATAACCTTTTGTCAACTTTGACAAAAGTATCCACACGTTAATTTACACCCGCAGCATTTATTTAACATATGATGCGCAGAAAGTGAGCTAAATCGAGTCAGTCTCATCCTGTGAACAAAGTGTAGCGGGTATTCCCCTGCATGGATCGAGGTTTTAACACGCTCTATTCTCGCAGGAATTGTCTGCTTTTCCTGCCCCTCACCAGGGTTATTTTTTTGATCCAGGACACAGTTTTATCTTTTATGAAGAAAATCCACTCATCCCCCAGGGGCGAGGGCCGCGCGGGCTGGCGCTAGTTGAGAAGAGGAATCATTTAAAAAAGTTTAACCAGAGGCATTTCAGGGTTTTAAAACGGACCGAACAGACCTGTAAAGCAGCAGAAAGTTTATTGCAGATAATCGGGTAGAAACGGGCAGAAAATCACACCAAAAAAAAGCCTTCCCACTTTACATCGCGGGAAGGCTTTATTTATCTCAGTTTCCCCTTATTTATCTCAGATAAATAATAGGTTGAGAAAGACTAATTAACTTAAGACTATTCAGCGTCGTCAGTAAGATCGCTGCTATCCTGCACAGCCAGAGCGAGGTTATAAGGATCGTTACTGGACTCCATCGCATTAAATATCGCCAGAGCCAGCTCATTATCGCTTTCCGGGTTACGGCAGAGTAAATATTCGGTGTCCGGCAGTACCGGCAGGCCTTCAGCCGCGCCCATTACCCGCAGTTCCGGGCTCATCATCTCAACCGGGCGTGCAGTGACACCCAGCCCGGCCTTAACCGCAGCACGAACCGCTGCCAGCGTTGAGGCCACGTAGGAGATGCGCCATGGAATACCCGCCTCGTTGAGGTGGTCGATAGCCATGTCACGATACGGGCTTGGCTCATCCAGCAGCACCAGCGGAATCGCTTCCCCGCGCTGAAAAATATAGTCTGCTGCGCAGTACCATAATGTTGGAGAAGTACGCAGTACCTGCCAGGTAAAGTTCATCGGGCTGGAAGTGGTGACCACCAGATCGACTTCGCCCTGGTTTAACATCTCCATCATAAAGGGGTTACGCTTCACCCGCACATCTATAGCCAGCTTAGGATAAACCGAGGTCACACGGTTCAGCAGAAACGGCAGGATGGTATCGGAGGTGTCATCGGATGCACCAATAGTCAGGACGCCCTGAATATTGCTGTACATCAGAGAAGTACAGGCCTCGTCATTAAAGCGCAAAATTTTGCGCGCATAGCCCAGCAGCTGGATACCATGCTCAGTCAGTAATTTATTGCGGCCATGTCTGGCAAACAACTCTTTGCCTACCAGTTGTTCAAGGCGTTGCATCTGCTGGCTGACCGCTGACTGCGTTCTGCATACCGCGGCGGCAGCGGCCGCAAAGGTATTCAAATCGGCTACGGCAACAAACGTTCTCAATAGATCAAGGTCAAGATTGAGGATGGGACGATTTGTACTAGTCATTTTTTTCTTCACTTTATAAGTTTTTATTAACAGCTATCCTGGTGTTTTCCCTTAGATATCAAATTGGTATCAAGGAAATCTATCGGTAATGCGTTCGAAATTATTGGCGCATTACTTTTTATCGCAGACCCTACAACCTTGCCAGGCTAAAACCTGAGATAAATCTTTAGGTAATAGCCGTAACAGGTTCTTCGATCTGATACATCTCTAACGCATATGGCCCTGACCCATAAGGATCAGAAAGCCAGGCGGTTAAGGGAGGGCAGCGTATGTTGAGATACAATTATCCAGACTGCGCACCCGGCATTGTAAAGCAATCATCAAAAACTTGATGGATTAAAAGTTGCTATATTCTCACGCTACTATTAAGAAACCCTTAAGCTTAAAGGCAACAAAAATGCTGATTATGCCACCTGAAACACCTGCATAGTCGGTGCAAAGTCCGCTGAACATTATCCTGACATACTGTCGATTAATTTTTAAGCCCAAAAGCGATTATTCTTATCAGTAAAATAAGATTTTATTGGCCAACCCCCATCACATCAGCATTCCGCCATAAGAATTTATCATTTCTTACACACTTATTCCTGGAGCAGGAACCCAGGGAACGACAATCGCACCTCAGGCATCTATCAAGCCATTATGTCACGGTGGTTAATTATTATACAGCCAGTGAAGTTTTTTTGGACAATAACTGTATGCATCAATGCACTATACTTAACCAAATACTGCCAAAAAAGTTTTGCCTCATATGAATAAACCCGCTGATTTTATCCCCCTCCGGCCCTTGGTTTACGCCATATGCGCCGATCGGCACGATTAAATATTTATGATATTAATTAACCACTAAACAACCATACTTCCCTTTGACCTTGTCCGGCCCGGTTCATTCATATGGATTTGTTGGATATCGCGGGCTAAAGCCGTTCAGCACCCTTCAAAAGTGCCGGTGACAGGAGTACATTGTGCAGGTTTTAATTTTCCACGGCAGGAATGCGGCTCTGAGAGTTTAAGGCGAGAAAAATGAACCCAATTAATAAGTCCGATAAGCTGGATAATGTGTGTTACGACATTCGTGGTCCGGTACTGAAAGAAGCAAAACGTCTGGAAGAAGAAGGCAATAAAGTCCTTAAGCTGAACATCGGCAACCCGGCCCCCTTTGGTTTCGAGGCGCCTGACGAAATCCTTGTCGATGTCATCCGTAACCTGCCCAGCGCGCAGGGCTACTGTGATTCAAAAGGCCTGTACTCGGCGCGTAAGGCGATTGTGCAACACTATCAGGCGCGCGATATGCGGGACATGACCGTTGAAGATGTCTATATCGGCAACGGCGTCTCCGAGCTTATCGTGCAGTCAATGCAGGCGCTGTTGAACAGCGGTGATGAAATGCTGGTGCCTGCGCCCGATTATCCGCTTTGGACCGCGGCGGTTTCGCTCTCAAGTGGTAAGGCGGTGCACTATCTTTGCGATGAATCGGCCGGCTGGTTCCCCGATCTCGATGATATCCGCAGCAAAATTACGCCGCGCACCCGGGGCATCGTCATTATTAACCCAAACAACCCGACTGGTGCGGTTTATAGCAAAGAACTGCTGATGGAAGTGGTTGAACTTGCGCGTCAGCACGATCTCATTATTTTCGCCGATGAGATCTACGACAAAATTCTTTACGATGCCGCGCAGCATCATTCGATTGCCGCCCTGGCTCCGGACCTGCTGACAGTAACCTTTAACGGCCTGTCCAAAACCTACCGCGTGGCGGGCTTCCGTCAGGGCTGGATGGTGCTTAACGGTCCGAAAAAGCATGCTAAGGGCTATATCGAGGGGCTGGAGATGCTTGCGTCGATGCGTCTTTGCGCCAATGTCCCGGCTCAGCATGCCATTCAGACTGCGCTGGGCGGATACCAGAGTATCAGCGAATTTATCGCTCCTGGCGGCAGGCTGTATGAACAGCGCCAGCGTGCCTGGGAGCTGATCAATGATATTCCGGGCGTCAGCTGCGTGAAGCCAGACGGCGCGCTGTATATGTTTCCGCGCATTGATGCCAAAAAGTTTAATCTGCACGACGATCAGAAAATGGTGCTGGACTTCCTGCTGCAACAGAAAGTTCTGCTGGTACAGGGGACCGCCTTCAACTGGCCATGGCCGGATCACGTGCGTATCGTTACCCTGCCCCACGTAAACGATCTGGAGATGGCGATCGGTAAATTTGGTCGCTTCCTTGAAGGATACCGTCAGTAGGCCGGGGCTGCCATCAGACAGACGCGGTGTCGCCTGACGTGCTTCACATGCTATTCGTCCGCCGAATGCAGTCGGAGGCGCCTCCGGCTGTCGTTAGCCCGAAGAAGTCAGCCGCCTCTACCTTTGCCTGTCCGATCCCTACAGCCCGATTGGCGCAGGGTGTATACTTGCACCGAGGGCCGGGACACTCTGGCTCAGTCGCCAACGCACAGGAAAACCGCCCGATGAGCCAGAGCCATTTTTTTGCCCACCTCTCACGTCTTAAGCTGATTAATCGCTGGCCACTCATGCGTAATGTGCGGACTGAGAATGTGTCTGAACACAGCCTGCAGGTTGCGATGGTGGCCCATGCGCTGGCGGTGATCAAAAATCAAAAATTCGACGGTAATCTGAACGCCGAGCGTATCGCACTGATGGCGATGTATCACGATGCCAGCGAAGTCCTGACCGGCGATTTGCCGACGCCAGTGAAGTATTACAACGCGCAGATCGCCCACGAATACAAAAAAATCGAGAAAATTGCCCAGCTGAAGCTGATTGATATGCTGCCGGAAGAGCTGCAGGCCGCCTACCGCCCACTGCTGGATGAACACCAGCACAGTGAAGAGGAGACGGCGATTGTTAAGCAGGCTGACGCGCTGTGCGCTTACCTCAAATGTCTGGAAGAGCTGTCGGCGGGAAATCACGAATTTCAGCTGGCTAAGGCGCGGCTGGAAAAAACGCTGACGGCGCGTCACAGCCCGGAGATGGACTATTTTGTCGAAGTCTTCGTACCCAGTTTCAGCCTCTCTCTTGATGAGATAAGCCAGGAATCTCTTTAATAAAGCCTGCCGGGTATGAAAAGGAGGCGGCGGCTAACGCGCTAAAAAGGAAACAGCACCGGCACCATCACTACGCTGACCACCATAATCAGCAGGGTAAAGGGGACGCCGACCTTCACAAAGTCACTGAATTTGTAGCCTCCCGGGCCAAGAACCAGCGTATTGACCGGTGAAGAGACCGGGGTCATAAAGGCAGCCGAGGCCGCCACCGCCACGATTAACGTAAAGGGATAAGGTGAAACGCCCATCTGATGAGCGGCAGCCACTCCAATTGGGGCCATAAGCACCGCCGTGGCGGTGTTAGAGATAAATAAACCAATGGTTGCACAGAGTGCGAACAGGCAAAGCAGCATCATATGTGGGCTGCGCCCTCCCGCAATGCCCATCAGCCCATCTACGATAAGCGTTACACCACCCGTTTTTTGCAGGGCCAGCGCAAACGGCATCATCCCAACAATCAGAATGATGCTGGGCCAGTGAATGGCCCGGTAGGCGCTCTCCATATCGATGCAGCGGAATTTCCCCATAAGCAGGCAGGCAATCAGCGCCGCTATCGCGTTGGGGATCTCGTCGGTGAGCATCATCGCCACCATCAGCGCCAGAGAAAAAATCGCGTGGGGGGCCTGACTGTGAGCGGGGGCAACGTCGTCAATCTCAGCGGGCAGGTTGAGCATAACCACATCACGCGTTTGCTGCTGTAACAGGCGAATCTTCTTCCAGTCGCCGATCACCAGCAGGATGTCCCCCTGCTCCAGCGGTAAGTCAATCACCGAACCTTCATAGAGCTGACCCCGGCGGCGCAATCCCACTACGCTGGTGTCATAGCGGGTACGGAACGTGATTTCACGCAGCGTTTTTCCCGCCAGCGTCGAGTCCGGCACGATCAGCACCTCGGCCAGCCCTACGTCCTGCGCACGATCTGAAAAGTAATCTCCCCGCAGGATCTTTGGCTCAAGCCGCTGTTCGCGTAAAAACTCGCGTAAATCGGTACCGGTAGCGGAGATATCAACAAGCAAAATGTCCTGCGCCCGAAATTCGGTGGTTCCGCTGACGGGAACCATCACCCGACGAAACTTGCGCCAGCGTTCCAGCCCGACCACGTTAATACCGTAGCGCTCACGAAGCTTTAAATCATCCACCCGCTGGCCAATCAGCGGCGAACCGGCCCGAACTGCCAGCCTTCTGGCGCGCCCACTCAGCTTATAGTCGCGGATGAGGTCCTGCCAGCTGCGCCGGGGGTGCCGCATGGCCTCACTCTCACTCTGCGGAGTCACCAGCCAGAAGCGCGCGATCAGCATATAGCCGATGCCCAGCATCAGGGCGACCAGCCCGATGGGCGTGACGTCAAAGAAGCCGAAGCCTTTGAGCCCCTCCCTGACCAGCTCGCTGTTAACCACCAGGTTTGGCGGCGTTGCAACCAGCGTCAGCATGCCGCTAATCAGCCCGGCAAAACTCAGCGGCATCATCAGGCGGCCAGGCGATCGCTTCATCTTCGCCGCCACGCTGAGCACTACGGGAATAAAAATCGCCACTACGCCGGTCGAGCTCATGATTGCGCCCAGCCCTGCCACCGTGAGCATCAGCAGCACCAGCATGCGGGTTTCACTGCTTCCGGCCATTTTTATCAGCCAGTCGCCCATTTTAATCGCTACCCCGGTGCGCACCAGGCCAGCGCCAATCACAAAGAGCGCAGCAATCAGTATCACGTTAGGATCGCTGAAACCCAGGGTCGCTTCCTGGAGCGTCAGCGTGCCGCTGAGGACAAACGCAACGATGACCAACAGCGCGACGACATCCATGCGCAATCGGCCACTGGCGAATAACAGCACGGCCACCAGCAATAAACCGATTACCCAGATAAGCTCTTTATTCACGGCAACCCTCTGTACGTTAACGGGAACTGTACAGATTGTGGCATAAAAAAACCCCGCATAAGCGGGGTTAAATCATCTCTTAGTGCTTTCGGTGTACATCAATGCTGCCGTCAGGGTTCTTATGCACAATCAGCTCTTCAAGGGAGCTGAGCTGCATATCGACATCTTCCAGTCGCGGCGCGCCCGCAGGCGGATTGACCGCAAGCACATGGCAGCCTGCTGCCAGTCCCGAGAGAATACCGGCGGCGGCATCTTCGACAACGACACACTCTTCCGGCTCCAGATCGAGCAGCTGAGCGCCCAGCAGATACGCATCCGGCTCAGGCTTGCCATTCTGCACCCGCTCGGCGGTGACCAGCACTTCCGGCTCGGGCAGCCCCGCCGCCTTACGTCGGGCCGATGCCACCGGCAATGAGCCTGATGTCACAATCGCCCAGGGAATGTCCAGTTCGTCCAGCGTAGCCAGAAGCTGCATGGCACCCGGCAGGGCGGTGATCCCGTCGGTATCCTCAGCCTCACTCTTTTCCAGAGCAAAAAATTCCTGCTGAATCGCCTCGTCCGACGCCCCGGCCATAAAATGGCGCAGTGAGGTAATTGCCTGCTTGCCGTGAATAAAATTCAGCACGTCATCCGCTGCAATACCGTGACGCGATGCCCAGCCTGTCCAGGCGCGTTCGACCACCGGAAGTGAATCCACCAGCGTGCCGTCCAGATCAAACAGAAAACCTTTACACTTCACTACGCTCTTCCTTACCCAACTCAGGCGTTGATGATTTGCGCGATCTCATTCGCACTCAAATGGTACTGCCTTGGACAAGTGTGCCACACAGTCAGCATCCGTTGGTACTTTTCCCACATCGGCGTCTGGGCATTAAAGCCGTGAAGGCTGGAATCAAAGTGCGTATAACGCCCCTCCACGTGCACCATAAACCGCACATAGCCAAGCAACTGCGCCTCGGTGGCCGCGTCAAAACCATGAAACATCAGTCGGCGCGCTTCAATAACGCTGGGATCTTTCAGATTAGTCCAGGAAACGTGCAGTGCGTGATGCATCTCCATAATATCAATCAGCGTTCGGCACTGGGCTTCGCTCAGCGCACCGAACTCACGATCCAGCTCGCGCATTTGCAAACCGTAGCCGCGCTCGATGATTGTCTGCTGACGGCGATAGCTCTCAGCGTTATCCGGGTCGAGCATGCTCATGATTTTATACTGATTAGCGAGGATCAAGCGCTGAGGGGCGGTCATTTCCATTATGAACTCCTGCATCGGGGTAGAGAAACTGAAATCGGAAGAATGACTCAGGATCGCATAACCCGCCTGCAGGCGGTATGGCAAGGTGACGGTTCTTTGATTCAGGCCGGGTTTTTCGTGGCTTTAAGGCGTTAACCCCGCCATTGCATCAAAGATCGTCCAGAAAGGTTTTATCAAGCTGTCTGAAGGCCCGCTTCAACACGTCGGCCAGCGACTGATAGGTCGGTTTACCCTCAACGGGTGCGATGGCCTGTCCGGCAGCCTGCAATTTTTCACGAACCTCGTGGAACCAGCTCAGCAATGCAGGCGGCAGTGGCGTAACAGAGCGCTTGCCCAGCCACCATAGTCCCTGCATAGGCAGGCTACAGGCAAACAGGGCGGTCGCAATGGCCGGTCCCAGCTGCCCCCCGAGGGCAATTTGCCAGGTCAGAGAGAAGATAGCCAGCGGCGGCATAAAGCGAATGGCGAAACGCGTTGCGCGAGTGACTCTATTCTCAGGAAACATTGGGGCGAGGCGCTTATCGACTGGCCACGTCTTCATATAATACTGCCCGTTCTGGAACAGTTTAAACCAACCGACGCTGCCTGATTCATTAGCCATAGCTGACCTCAATTCTGAAGAGATAAAATTAATAACACGCTTAAACAACTTTACACGACATTTTTCAAAAAATTTTGTCTTTAAAGGGCTCTCTGGTTATCCTGTGCGCATTTGTTGACTACCTGTTGCAGGGTTGCTGCCGCCTGACAGGCTTATGTGCACTTAAGCGGCAACAATCAAAAAATCGCGTAAATTTTCTGAGATTTTTTTGCTTTCGGACAAAATTTTCCAGGAGCATATTGTTCATCATTAATGTCCTGCTTTCATGCGTCACGCTGATAGCCCGATCGCGTTTTTTTCGCCACTTTTAACTAATAGGACCTTCCATGTCGAGTAAGTTAGTTCTGGTTCTGAACTGCGGCAGTTCTTCGCTTAAGTTTGCCATCATCGATCCTGCAAGCGGTGAAGAGTACCTCTCCGGTTTAGCCGAATGTTTCCACCTGCCCGAAGCACGCATCAAGTGGAAGATCGAAGAGGGCAAACAGGAAGCCACGCTGGGGGCAGGTGCCGCGCACAGCGAAGCCCTCAACTTCATCGTTAAAACTATTCTGGCACAAAAAACCGCCCTGTCAGCACAAATTACTGCAATCGGCCATCGCATTGTTCACGGTGGCGAAAAACTCACGCACTCGGTCATTATCGATCGTGATGTGATTCAGGGTATTAAAGATGCCTCTTCCTTCGCTCCGCTGCACAACCCGGCGCACCTGATCGGCATTGAGGAGGCGATGAAAAACTTCCCGCACCTCTCTGATAAGAATGTCGCGGTTTTTGATACCGCTTTCCATCAGACAATGCCTGAAGAGTCCTATCTCTATGCCCTGCCCTACTCACTCTATAAAGAGCACGGCATCCGACGCTACGGCGCGCACGGTACCAGCCACTACTACGTCACTCAGGAAGCAGCCAAAAAGCTGAACAAGCCGGTCGATGAGCTGAATATTATCACCTGTCACTTGGGCAACGGCGGCTCCGTCTCCGCCATTCGTAACGGTAAGTGCGTGGATACCTCCATGGGCCTGACGCCGCTCGAAGGCCTGGTGATGGGCACCCGCTCCGGTGATATCGATCCCGCCATTATCTTCTTCCTGTACGATACGCTGGGCATGAGCGTTGACGCGATTAATAAGATGCTGACTAAAGAGTCGGGCCTGCTTGGCCTGACGGGCGTGACCAGCGACTGTCGCTATGTGGAAGATAACTACCAGGTGAAAGAGGATGCCAAACGGGCGATGGATGTTTACTGCCACCGTCTCGCCAAATATATCGGTTCCTATACCGCGCTGATGGAAGGTCGACTGGATGCAGTAATCTTTACCGGCGGCATCGGCGAAAATGCCGCGATGGTGCGCGAGCTGTCGCTGGCGAAGCTGAGCCTGCTGGGCTTTGAAGTCGATCATGAGCGCAATCTGGCCGCGCGTTTTGGTAAATCCGGCTTTATCAGCAAAGACGGCACCCGGCCTGCTCTGGTTATTCCAACCAATGAAGAGCTGGTCATCGCCCGTGATGCCAGCCGTCTCACCGCATAAGCACGTCTTCCGCCAGCGCAGCTGGCGGCATTAGTTTTGACACTAACAACTACATACCCGGTATAACGGGAGCTGTGGCAGAGAGAAGTCTCGGCTTGCTGACCCTGAAGCAAGCGCCGCCTGCCGCCGCTATAAAAGGTTAACAAGAGAGGTTTATCGTGTCTCGTACCATTATGTTGATTCCTACCGGCACCAGCGTCGGCCTCACCAGTATTAGTCTCGGCGTAATCCGGGCCATGGAACGCAAAGGCGTTCGTCTCAGCGTGTTTAAACCTATCGCTCAGCCGCGCACCGGTGGTGATGCCCACGACCAGACGACCCTTATTATCCGAAAAAACTCGTCTATCCCTGCTGCCGAGCCGCTACAGATGAGCCGCGTCGAATCGCTGCTGGGCACCAATCAGCAGGATGTGCTGATGGAAGAGATCATCAAGCGATACCATGAAAATACGAAAGATGCCGAAGTGGTGCTGGTTGAAGGGCTGGTCCCGACCCGCAAACATCAGTTTGCCTCCGCGCTGAACTATGAAATAGCTAAAACGCTGAACGCCGAAATCGTTTTTGTTATGTCGCTGGGCAACGATTCGCCAGCGCAGTTAAAAGAGCGCATTGAACTGACGCAAAGCAGCTTTGGCGGCAGCAAAAATAAAAGCATCACCGGCGTGATCATTAACAAGCTGAACGCCCCGGTTGACGATCAGGGACGTACCCGCCCCGATCTTTCTGAAATTTTTGATGATTCCACCAAGGCCAGCGTCGCCAATATCGATCCGAAGCAGCTGTTTGCCAACAGCCCCCTGCCGGTACTGGGCTGCGTCCCCTGGAGTTTCGATCTGATCGCGACGCGCGCGATTGATATGTGCCGTCATCTGAATGCCGATGTGATTAATGAAGGTGATATCCAGACCCGACGCGTCAAATCGGTGACCTTCTGCGCGCGCAGCCTGCCACATATGCTGGAGCATTTCCGTCCCGGCTCTCTGCTGGTGACCTCAGCAGACCGTCCCGACGTGCTGGTCGCCGCCTGTCTGGCCGCGATGAACGGCGTGGAAATTGGTGCCGTACTGCTGACCGGTGGCTATCAGATTGACGAGCCGATCCGTAAGCTTTGCGAACGTGCTTTTGCCACCGGCCTGCCGGTGTTTATGGTGAAAACCAATACCTGGCAGACCTCACTAAGCCTGCAAAGTTTTAATCTTGAAGTGCCTGCCGACGATACCCAGCGCATCGAGCGCGTGCAGGAATATGTCGCCAGCCACATTGATGCCGAATGGATTGACTCGCTGACGGCAACCTCCGAACGTAGCCGTCGCCTCTCACCTCCGGCTTTCCGCTATCAGCTGACCGAGCTGGCGCGCGAGGCGGGCAAGCGCATTGTCCTGCCGGAAGGTGACGAACCGCGCACGGTTAAAGCGGCAGCTATCTGCGCCGCACGTGGCATCGCGACCTGTATCCTGCTGGGTAATCCGGATGAGATCCAGCGCGTGGCGGCCGTTCAGGGCGTTGAGCTGGGCAAGGGGATCGAGATTGTTGACCCGGATGCCGTGCGGGAGAATTACGTACCGCGCCTGGTCGAGCTGCGTAAAAGCAAGGGCATGACGGAAGTCGTCGCTCAGGAGCAGCTTGAAGACAACGTGATGCTCGGTACTATGATGCTGGAGCGGGGAGAAGTTGACGGCCTGGTTTCGGGTGCGGTACACACCACGGCGAATACTATCCGTCCGCCGCTACAGTTAATTAAGACCGCCCCGAACAGCTCGCTGGTCTCTTCGATCTTCTTTATGCTGCTGCCTGAACAGGTACTGGTATATGGCGACTGTGCAATCAATCCGGATCCTAATCCGGAGCAACTGGCAGAAATTGCCATTCAGTCCGCAGATTCCGCCACCGCCTTTGGCATCGAGCCTCGTGTGGCGATGATCTCCTACTCTACCGGCAACTCCGGCGCGGGCAGCGACGTTGAGAAAGTGCGCGAAGCAACGCGCATTGCCAAGGAGAAGCGTCCCGATCTCATTATTGACGGTCCGTTGCAATACGATGCAGCTATTATGGCTGACGTGGCGAAATCCAAAGCGCCAGATTCTCCGGTCGCAGGTCGGGCAACCGTGTTCATCTTCCCGGATTTGAACACCGGTAATACCACCTACAAAGCCGTGCAGCGCTCTGCCGATCTGATCTCAATCGGGCCAATGCTTCAGGGAATGCGCAAGCCGGTCAACGATTTGTCACGTGGCGCGCTGGTTGACGATATCGTTTATACCATTGCGCTGACTGCGATCCAGTCAAAGCAGGCTGAAGGCTAATCGGATCTGAGTTTTCTATGGCGGGGCATTTTCGACCCGCCTTTTATTAAAAAGCATGCTTAGCCGATGAGTGAACTTTTAGCGGCAAAAAGGCGATCTTAGTCCCAAAACACCCCTAAGAACATTCCATAATCCTATATTTTCGCCTGAGACATTCATCTCCCTAAAGTCATTTCCTCATCCAACCTTCCATTAACTCAATAATTCCCAACAAGAATTTAATTTTTTATTTTTTTTCTGGTAGAAACAACCGATTGCGACCAGGCTTATCACCAGCAGGGCGTATTAGATAAAGTCATTAATAACGATGTTTGATTATGGCATCGAATAACTATCCGACTAAGGGAGACTTCGCAATGAGTGATACTCAAATCCATCCGGTTTACAGTGAATTAAACACGGGTATACCGCTTAAGCGTATTTCGTGGAGCGCCGTTTTTGCAGGCGTTATCATTTCCATCGTTATTTATTTGTTACTCACCATTTTAGGTACGGCAATTGGTGCTACGACAATTGACCCGCTTAAAGAACAAAATCCAGTGGACGGTCTCGGTAAAGGCGCGTTGATCTGGACCGGCCTTTCAATGCTTATTTCTATTGCAGCGGGTGCATTTATTACCGGTCGACTGGCCCAGCGTGAAGGCGCGCTGCACGGCGTGCTGATGTGGGCAGTTAACACGCTGATTTGCGTCTGGCTGGTGGTATCGGTATTAAGCAGCGCGGTAAGCGGCACGGCCAGCGTTATTGGTTCTGGCTTCAGCTTACTGGGTAATGGTATTTCTGCCGTTGCGCCTTCTGTCACTCAGGCAGCAAAGGATAAGCTACAGGAAAATAATATCGATCTTAACAGTATCCAGAATGAGCTTGAAACCACGCTGCGCCAGACCGGTAAACCCGAACTGCAGCCTGAAAATCTCAAGCAGGATGCCAACAATGAGAAAAATCACGCACAGAACCAGGCTGAAAATACCGCTACGCATCAGCAGTCAGCGGATACTGATTTAGCCAACTGGTTCCAGGGCGTTATTCAGCGCAATCAGTCAACGCTTCAGGCTGCTGACCTTGATGCACTGAAAAATATTATTAAAGCACGTACAGGCAAAAGCGATCAGGAAGTCGATCAGATCGTTGCCCAGACGCAGCAGAGTTATCAGCAGGCGTATCAGAAATATGAAGAGTTGAAGAAACAGGCTGAGCAGAAAGCGCGTGAAGCCGGTGATAAAGCAGCCTCTGCCACGGCTAAAGCCAGCTGGGTGACACTTATCATTCTGCTGATTGAAGCCGTTATCGCAGGTTTCCTGGGCAAGGCCGGTCGTAAAAGCCAGCCGCATCAGGTTAATCAGGTAAATGTGCATTAATTAATATCGTTATCCGCATTACCCGAAGGGCCAGCCAGCGAGCTGGCCCTTTTTGCATTTGAGCAGGCTGAGGGAATTATGGCGCGGGAAGGTTTGCGGGTAGGGCCAGTCGCGGGAAGGTTGTAGGGGTCGCCTACGGGTGGGGCCCGGTGCCTGGCGGTCCTCGCGCCGCGCGTTGCGCGGTTCCTTCGCTCCGTTCGTCGACCTTTCGGACCGGGCATGACGGGACGTCCCTGTCCCGGCATGCCCTTGTGCCAGCATCCCTGCTGGCCCATCCGGGTCTTCCTCTCTCCACTCAGCGCTGCGGATTGCCTGTCCCCGGGCCCCACCCGCCTGCTCCTCTTGCATTGTGCTGGCTGCGGGTAAGAGCGGTTCCGGGGGTAACATAAACTCTTTCGGCAGGTTTGGAAGAGGAAGAACTCTGCAAATAAGAAAACTTCTGTGCTAAAAATTCAGTGCCATTGGCTGGGCAGGCGCTATCAAAAGCACATTACCGGATTACCTGCTAGTGGGCCGGGCGGGCTACAAAGCCTGAGCGCTATTAGGGCTTAACTGGAAGTCGTGCTGATGATACCTGCGGAGACTAAAGGGTTTTACTAAAAGCAACTCAGCAGCCTGAGAGGTGGACAATCCCTGCGGGTGACGGGCATTCCGCAGCGCTGCGGCGAAGATGTAAGGCCAGGCGAGGGCAGCAGGGATGCTGCACTCAGGGAGTGGCGGGCAGGACGCCCGCTCGCGACCGGGCCGTCCGGCCTGGAGCCGGAGCCAAAGGCACCACGTAACGCGTGGCGTGAGGACGCCCGGCGAACGCTGGGATTGTCCACCGGCATCGCAGGTATTGCAGCCTGCACAACTTACCAGGTAACCAGCGGGGTGGCGGAATGCCTGTCACCGGGCCCCCATCCGTTGCTGCTTTAACATTGTGCTGGCTGCGGGTAAAAGCAACTCAAAAACCTGAGAGGTGGACAATCCCTGCGGTTGACGGGCATTCCGCAGCGCTGCGGCGAAGACGTAAGGCCAGGCGAGGGCAGCAGGGATGCTGCTCTCAGGGAGCGGCGGGCAGGACGCCCGCTCGCGACCGGGCCGTCCGGGCCGGAGCCGGAGCCAAAGGCACCACGTAACGCGTGGCGTGAGGACGCCCGGCGAACGCTGGGATTGTCCACCGGCTTCGCAGGTATTGCAGCCCAAACAACTAACCAGCCAACGCTGGGATTGTCCACCGGCATCGCAGGTATTGCAGCCCAAACAACTAACCGGCAAACGCTGGGATTGCCCACCGAAACAGCGGGTATGCAACTTGCGCGTCCAGGAGTTAAGCCCGGTCAATGCCGGATTGTCCACCGACACAGCGTCTACCGCTATGCTTGTGCTTGCGACAGGGTACGTCCCTGCTCGTTATTACGGCTCAACCAAAGTGACAAAGCTTTTAAAGAATCATCGGTAAACTCGTCGCAGCGGGCGGTTATCTCTTCCGGCGTCATCCAGAAAACTTCATCAACTTCCTCTTCCTGCATCGCAAAAGGCCCGTGCGACACGCAGCTGAACAGCCCTCCCCATACCCGGCAGTGCTGATCCTCAAAGTAAAACAGACCATGCTCGGCGAAAGGAACGGCGGCAATACCCAGCTCTTCTTCGGCTTCGCGTCTGGCCGACTCAAGCATCTCCTCCCCGCTCTGCACCACCCCACCGGCAGTTGCATCAAGCATACCCGGCATAAAATCTTTGCTCTCGGTACGACGCTGCACCAGAATTTTTCCCATCCCATCGTGTACCACAATATAGGTTGCGCGATGGCGCAAACACTGTGCCCGCATCTGCGCACGGCTGGACTGTGCAATAACCTCGTTATCTTCGTTAACGATATCTACCCATTCCGTGCCGCGATCTTGCTCGACCATCCGTAACCCTTATTCGTTCTGGCGCTTTGCGCTCGTTGATTCGTGCCCGCGCAGTTTGCCACGAGCGACCAAAAATTAATAATCCTTCGATGTCCTTAACCGGCGTTTTTTAATGATTGTGACAGCCAGAGTTGAACGGACGCGCGTTGCCACTGAAAATGGGCGTAATCAACCAGACGATCTGGCACCGGATCACCGTGAAGCGCCAGACGATTAATCATCACAGCCACATCCGTATCCACAATTGACCATTCCCCAAACAGATTCTGCTGACCTGCTACCAGTAAACGTCCGACGCCTGAAAAAAGCCTGTTGGCCGAGATCGTTGCAGCCTCGCTGAGAGGCGGGAATTTTTCAGCAGCAAAAAGCACTTCCGTCGGTCGCTCCTGCCGCAGAGGTAAGAAATCGCTGCGCAGCCAGGCCTGGATTTCGCGGGCCCTGGCACACTGTTCACGGTTGCCCGGATACAGGCGCTCAAACTCTGGCGCAGGGAAACGCGCTTCCAGATACTCTTCGATGGCAGAGGACTCGGAAAGCACAAAGTCATCGATCTGTAACGCCGGAACACGGTGAGTCAGCGAAATATCACCCCATGCGGCAGAGAGATGCTCGCCGCTCGCCAGGTCAATACGCCGGGTGGTAAAGGGCACGCCTTTTTCACTGAGTGCAACGAAAACGGACATCACATAGGGGCTAAAAAAACAGGCATCTGACCACAACGTTACGTTAGGGTAATTCATTCCCGGCTCCGGAGAAGATCGCGTGTGCATTCTGTTTACCCATTTTTTTACTGGAAGGCAATCGTGATCGGTGGGAATACCACGCAGAAAAAAAGAGAAATTCAAACCTGTGACGCTCTCTGCTCAAAAAGGATGTGCTTTACTGCACCCTGTGTCAGATTCACCTAAGCTAATAGCAGGCTGTTAGATGATTAACACCACTCTAAAAGGACATTCAGCATGCACATTTTACTGACGGGCGGTACCGGCCTGATTGGCAGCCATCTTATCCCCCGCCTGTTACAGCGCGGCGACAGCGTCAGCGTGGTCACCCGTAATGTGGCCAGCGCACGCAGCAAGCTGGACGAGCGGGTCAACCTGTGGTCAGGGCTGGAGCAGCAGCGCGATCTTAACGCCGTTGACGCCGTTATCAATCTGGCGGGCGAACCCATCGCCGATAAGCGCTGGAGCGACACGCAGAAGCAGCGGCTGTGTGAAAGCCGCTGGCAGATAACCGAGCGCCTTACTGCCCTGATACATGCCAGCAGTACACCGCCCTCGGTATTTATCTCCGGTTCCGCCACCGGCTACTACGGTGATGCTGGCGATGTGGTACTGACCGAAGATGATCCCGGTCACGACGAATTTACACACCAGCTCTGCGCGCGCTGGGAGTCGCTGGCGCTGGCGGCAGAAAGTGACCAGACGCGCGTCTGCCTGCTGCGTACCGGCGTGGTACTGGCGAAAGAGGGCGGCGCCCTGAGCAAAATGAAGCTGCCCTTTAAGCTGGGTATAGGCGGGCCGATCGGCACCGGTAAGCAGTATATGCCGTGGATCCACCTTGAGGATATGCTAAGCGCTATTCTCTGGCTGTTGGATAGCAGCAGCCTGCGCGGTCCGTTCAATATGGTTGCTCCCTACGCGGTGCGCAACGAACAGTTTGCCGCTACCCTGGGAGAAGCAATGCACCGCCCGGCCTTTATGCGTACCCCGGCCAGCGCGATAAAGCTGATGATGGGAGAGTCATCGGTATTGGTACTCGGTGGTCAGCACGTGCTACCGAAGCGGCTGGAGGAATCGGGATTTGATTTCCGCTGGTATCAGCTGGATGAGGCGCTTAAGAATGTGGTCTGAACCACAGGGACCGCGACCTGAACGGTAACACCGTATCAGCCGACATACGCACACATACTGGCCCCAGGCGTCAGGATGCCTGTTTTCGTCGCTATGCGATAACCGCGCCGCATTCCGTATCATCCCGGCGCGCGGCGCGGAGGATCCTGTTAACTTTCAGCTAACACCGTTACCTCAGAGCGAAACCCGTCTACTTCAGCACCCCGGAGAGAAACTGCTGCAGGCGCGGGCTTTTGGGATTATTGAACAGCTCGTCCGGCGGCCCCTCCTCCTCTATTTTTCCCTGATGCAGGAAAATCACATGGCTTGAGACGTGACGGGCGAACTCCATTTCGTGGGTGACAACCACCATGGTTTTGCCCTCCTCCGCCAGCTTCTGCATAATCCGTAGCACCTCGCCCACCAGCTCCGGGTCGAGCGCCGAGGTCGGTTCATCAAACAGCAGCACCTCTGGCTCCATCGCCAGCGCACGCGCAATGGACACGCGCTGCTGCTGGCCGCCCGACAGGTGGACCGGATATTTCGCCCGGGCGCGCTCGTCAATCCCGACCTTCTCCAGATAACGGATGGCACGATCGTGCGCGTCGGCCTTGCTCAGCCCGAGAACCTGCATCGGCGCTTCCATAACGTTTTGCAGCACCGTCATGTGACTCCACAGGTTAAAGTGCTGAAACACCATGGTCAGACTAGTGCGCAGCGCCCGCAGCTGCTCCTTATTGGACACTTTAAGCTGACCGTCGGTATCGCGCACCAGGTTAATGGTCTGGTTATTAACAGAAAGCGTCCCTTCGCTGGGTTTCTCCAGAAAATTAATACAGCGCAGGAAGGTACTTTTTCCCGACCCCGATGAACCGATAATACTGATCACATCACCGGCGTCAGCCCGCAGTGATACGCCCTTCAGCACCTCATGCTCACCGTAGCGCTTATGCAGTTCAGTTACGTTTAATTTATTTTCGGCCATAGTTTTGCTCAATGAGTCGATGAGGGTTTAACGTGCGCCAGCCAGCGTTTCTCCGCCATGCGGAACAGACTAATCAACACATACGAGATAATCAGGTAGAGGATGGCGGCAATGCCAAACGCCACGAACGGCTGATAGGTGGCGGAGTTAATATCCCGCGCTACCTTCAGCAGGTCCGGTACGGTCGCGGTAAAAGCCAGCGCCGTGGAGTGCAGCATCAGGATCACTTCATTACTGTAGGCCGGCAGCGCGGTGCGCAGTGCGGAGGGCAGAATAATGCAGCGATAGAGTTTAAAAGGAGAAAAGCCATAAGCGCGGGCCGCTTCAATTTCACCATAAGGGACGGCACGGATCGCACCGGCGAAGATCTCGGTGGTATAGGCACAGGTGTTCAGCGTCAGTGCCAGCAGCGTACAGTTCAGCCCGCTGCGGAAGAACGCGTTAAGCAATTCGTTGCCCTTCACCACTTCAAGCGTGTACATACCGGAATAGAAGATCAGCAGTTGAACATAGAGCGGCGTGCCGCGAAAAATATAGGTAAACAGCCAAACCGGAAAGCGCACCGCCCTGATGGGGGAAACGCGGGCAATGGCCAGCAGTACTGCCAGACATCCACCCAGCACAACGGAAATAATCAGCAGCCACAGGGTAATCGCCACGCCGGAAAAGCGATAACCGTCCGTCCACAGCAGGGCTTTCCAGTATTCCTGAATAATATCGATCATAAGTCAGCCCTTTTTACACCCACCGAATACCGGCGTTCCAGCCACCACAACACGCCGTTAGAGAGCGTGGTAAATATCAGATAGATAATGCCGGCCACGATGGCAAACCAAAACGGCTGCCAGGTGCTTTTTCCCGCCAGCTGCGTTGCCTTAACCACATCTTCCAGCCCCAGTAATGAAACCAGCGCCGTTGCTTTGAGGATTACCTGCCAGTTATTACCTATACCGGGCAGCGCATAACGCATCATCGCCGGGAACAAAATGCGGCGGAAAGTCTGTGAAGAGGAGAAGCCGAACGCCGTCGCTGCTTCCACCTGCCCTTTTGGCACCGCCATCCAGGCCCCGCGAAAGGTCTCGGTAAAGTACGCGCCATAGATGAAACCGAGCGTAATAATACCGGCCACCATCGGATCGATATCAAACTGGCTAAGCCCCAGCAGGTCGGTAAGCTGGTTAAGGGCAATTTGCAGGCCGTAAAAAATCAGCAGCATCAGAACCAGATCGGGCACACCGCGAATTAAAGTGGTGTAGCCTTCAAAGATTATCCGCAGTGGACGATTAGAGGAGAGTTTGGCGCCCGCACCAACTAAACCGAGGATGACCGACAGCAGCACCGAGCTGAGAGCCAGCTCAAGCGTAACCAACGCGCCCCTGAAAATGACATCAGAATATCCATACAGCATAAGCATTTCCTGTCTTAAATTTCACTACGCGTTTTACCGACAGCAGGCAGGTAAAACAGGGGCCGCCATTTTCGGCAAGCCCCCCTGACAGGTTTTCTTAACCGCCGTACACGTCAAAGTCGAAATATTTTTTAGCCAGCTTGTCGTAGGTGCCATCTTTGCGCATCGATTCAAAAGCTTTGTCGATGGCCGCTTTCAGATCGGTTTCATCTTTGCGCATGCCTATACCGGTTCCCACGCCAAAGATCTTCTCATCCTTCACCGCCGGACCGGCAAAAGCAAAGTTTTTACCCGCAGGCTGTTTCAGGAACCCTTCGCTGGCGGCAACCTCATCCTGGAAAGCCGCATCAATTCGACCCGCCGTCAGATCCTGATACACCTGGTCCTGGTTTGCATAAGGCGTGATGGTTACGCCTTTTGGACGCCACTCCTGATTTGCATAGGTTTCCTGCGTGGTACCCTGAAGCAGTCCGATAGTTTTGCCCTTCAGCGAGTCCACTGTTGGCAACAGTTTGGAACCTTTAGGCGCAATCAGACGGGCATTGGCTGCAAATAATTTTTCAGAGAAGGCGATCTCCTGCTGACGTTTTTCGGTAATCGAGAGGGAAGAGATAATGGCATCAATCTTCTTCGCCTTAAGCGAGGGGATCAGCGCGTCAAAATCGCTCTCTACATACGTACATTTGGTCCCCATACGTTTGCAGATCTCGTTAGCGAGATCGATATCAAACCCAACCAGCTGCCCCTGGGCATTCTTTGATTCAAAAGGGGCATAGGTAGGATCGTTACCAATGCGCAGCGTCTTCGGTGCGGCAGCAAATGCGCTACCTGCGGAAGAGAGAGCCAGCAGCAGAGAAAGAGCCAGGACCTGCTTTTTCATAGATTACCCTCAAGATGAACTTTTATTATGGCGTTATGATCTGTTCGCGCCGTTATGGCCAATGTTATTTGCAGGTTTCATGCCACTTTTACGCGGGTGTGCCCCACGGTTGCGCAGTCCGGTCGCCACGCTCGGTTACAGCGTAAGCGCCCGGATTCTGAGGAAATATATAGCAGATTTGTTGAGGCGGAGCGGCGGCAATGTTGCATTTTGGTGCAGCAGATGCACGAAATGCGATTCAGCGCCCGCTATTGCACTAATATTGGGCAGGGAAGCGAATCTTATGCACCCTGCCAGCGCGTAAACAGATCCTTATCAAGTTCGATATCAAACTGATCTATCACCCTGTTAACCGTCTGATCGACAATATCCATAATCTGCTGCGGACGGTGATAGAAGGCAGGAACGGGGGGCATAATGATTGCGCCTAACTCGGCCGCGCTGGTCATCATACGCAGGTGCCCAAGGTGCAGCGGCGTTTCCCTTACGCAAAGTACCAGCCGACGACGCTCCTTAAGCACCACATCTGCCGCGCGGGTTAGCAGCCCGTCGGTGTAGCTGTGAACAATGCCGGAAAGGGTTTTCATTGAGCACGGCAGGATAGCCATCCCCTCGGTCTTAAATGAGCCAGAGGAGATGCTGGCAGCAATATCGCGCGCATCGTGAACCACATCGGCCATCGCCTGGACCTCACGCAGCGAATAATCGCTCTCCAGCGCCAGGGTTTGTCGCGCCGCCTGACTCATTACCAGGTGCGTTTCCACCCCGCTGACCTGCTGCAATATTTGCAGCGTGCGAACGCCATAAATCACGCCGCTGGCGCCTGAAATGCCAATAATGAGTCGTTTCATGGTTAACCTGCTTTAATCATTGAAAGGCCAGCTCCCGCCCGCCAAAAAAACAAATGGGCCGGAATCGCTTCCAGCCCATCAACTCTGTTGCACTCTCGCTAAGGGTATTAGCCTTCGTTGTGCATTTCCAGGTTTTCTACTTCATTCTGACGCGCCATTGCTTTGGCATCGTCATTGCGTAACGACTGGAGATACTCAAGATAGCGCTGATCGACATCTTTGGTCACGTAGATACCGTTAAAGACCGAGCACTCAAACTGAACGATATCCGGGTTTTCTTCACGTACGGCTTCGATCAGGTCATCCAGATCCTGGAACACCAGCGCATCTGCACCAATCAGCTGGCGGATCTCTTCCACTTCACGTCCGTGCGCAATCAGTTCCGTCGCGCTGGGCATATCAATGCCATAGACGTTAGGGAAACGCACTTCCGGTGCCGCTGAGGCAAGGTAGACTTTTTTCGCGCCTGCCTCACGGGCCATCTCGATAATCTGTTCGGAGGTGGTCCCACGCACGATGGAATCATCAACCAGCAGGACGTTCTTGCCGCGAAACTCCGCGCGGTTAGCGTTCAGCTTACGGCGCACGGCGCTGCGGCGCTGGTGCTGCCCCGGCATGATAAAGGTGCGGCCGACATAGCGGTTTTTAACAAAGCCCTGACGATACGGCTTGTCGAGGATACGGGCGATCTCCAGCGCGATATCGCAGGAGGTTTCCGGAATAGGGATCACCACATCAATATCCAGATCTTCCCACTCACGGGCAATTTTCGCGCCCAGTTTGGTGCCCATGCGCACCCGTGCACTGTAGACGGAGATTTTGTCCAGGAACGAGTCCGGGCGGGCAAAATAGACGTACTCAAACAGGCAGGGATTGAATTTCGGGTTTTCCGCGCACTGACGGGTGAAAAGCTGGCCCTTCTCGGTCACATAGACCGCTTCGCCCGGCGCCACATCGCGCAGGAATTCAAAGCCCAGGGTATCCAGCGCCACGCTCTCAGAGGCCACCATATATTCACAGCGACCGTCCTGCATGCCGCGTTTGCCGATAACCAGCGGGCGAATGCCGTTAGGATCGCGGAAAGCGACCAGGCCATGGCCAATAATCATTGCCACGCAGGCGTAAGCGCCGCGAACGTGCTGATGCACGGCCGCAACCGCCGAAAAAATATTCTCTGCTTCCAGCGGGTAGTGCTGAAAACGATCCAGCTCCTGCGCAAAGATATTCAGCAGGATTTCAGAATCGGAGGTGGTATTCACGTGACGACGACCGCTTTCAAACAGCGCGCGGCGCAGTTCGTGGGCATTGGTCAGGTTACCATTATGCGCAAGTGTGATGCCGAAAGGCGAGTTGACGTAGAAGGGCTGCGCTTCAGAAGCACTTGAGCTTCCGGCAGTAGGATAGCGTACGTGGCCAATCCCCATATTCCCCTGCAAACGCTGCATATGGCGGGCTTCAAATACATCGCTAACCAGACCGTTTGCTTTACGCAGGCGGAAGCAATTCAGTGCATCGATGGTGACAATGCCAGCGGCATCCTGCCCACGGTGCTGTAGCACCGTTAACGCGTCATAAATCGACTGGTTGACCGGCATAAAACCGGCGATTCCGACAATACCGCACATAGGGTCATTTCCTCATAAGCCGCAACCCCGGCTCAATTACCGGGGCAAAAAACTCGACGTGCTTTTCAGATAGTCAAAAAACCACCTGATGATGTAGCTGAACTGGGGGACCAGCTGGGACTGTTGCCAGTCCGGGCTTTTAGAAAAGCCGGTGAATGTATCAAGGAAGAACAGCATCGCCGATACGATCAGCACGCCGCGCAACGCCCCGAAACAGACGCCGAGTACCCGGTCAGTACCCGACAGCCCGGTTTTTTCAACCAGTGAACCAATAACGTAGTTGACGATGGCCCCGACTAACAGCGTGGCAACGAACAACACCGCAATAGCGATCCCATTTCTGACCAGTTCATCGTTGAATCCAGTGAGCCAGACGGCCAGGAAGGCGTAATAATGACTGGCGACAAAAAATGCGCATCCCCAGGTGACGAGTGATAAAGCTTCCCGAACGAACCCGCGGATCAGGCTGACCAGTGCCGAAAAACCGACAACCGCAATAATGACGTAATCTATCCAGACCATGAACTCTTCCAGCGACTGTGCCCCTGCCTCAGATCCCGCCTCTTGTTGCCTGTGAGAAACGTGCTTCACTATGCAGAAAAAGAAGACGTAACCGGAGTTCGGGGCGAATTCTAACAGAAAAAGAAAACGTTTGCGTACGGTTTTCCTTTGCCAGTTTAATTAAAATGTTGCGCAAAAATAATACGCACTTATGTCGTCTCTCATCCGCTCATGAGGATGCTGCACTCTGATAAAGTAATCATTTGATTCATAATAAATAATGGGGCAACTGGAAGTGATAATGCAAGGGACTCAGGCGCGCGATTAACTGCTTTGTAAGGCTGAGGCTTTTATATTAACAGGTACAGACTAACAGTCCGCGGCGCTGAACAACCCTGCGCAATTCACAGGAGCCCTCAATGTTTCCTGTACCCCAATACCCACGTTGCTAACACTGCTCCTTCATCGCGAGCACCAGCGTGCTTAAGCTGTTCCTTCTTACCGTGAATACCAACGTGCTTAAGCTGTTCCTTCATCGCGAATACCAACGTACTTAAGCGGTTCCTTCATACCGCGAGCATTTAAGCTGACCCGCAGCCCCCGGGATTATCCCTGATCCGGAGGTCTGCGAGGCAGGTTATCAGTGCGCGCTGTAGGGTTTAACCACGCCGCCCAGTCCGGAAATTCCCTGTAGCTCACCAACGGCGGCCTGCATTTTCGCTTTGGAGGCGTCGGGGCCGACATAAAGGCGGGTGATTTGCCCCTGGACCGGCGTAGAGGGCTGAGTAAAGGCCCGATAGCCGGACAGACGCAGTTTCGCGACGATCTCATTCACCTTAGCCGCATTTTTCAGTGCGCCCAGCTGTACGACCCAGGCCTGGCCTGACGGCGCGGCTTCCGGCTGCGCTTTCTGGCGCGACTCCGCTACAGTGGTGGATTCATCCTCTGCTGCGGTCCGCGGCTTTTCAACCGGCTTAGGCGCAGGCTTTTCAACCGGTTTCGGTTTTTCCACCGGCTTCGGTTTTTCGACAGGCTTCGGCTTTTCAACCGGCTTCGGCTGTGCGGCAGGTTTAGATGGCTGGACCGAAGGCGGTGCGACCACATCCGGCTGGTTTACCGACTGCGGCGCCGTTGAACCGCTCTCAGCCTGTGAGCTGTTCTCACTGTTGCTGCCCATCGTCGCGGCACCTTCCGGCGGCTGGGCGGGCAGCGGCTGTGTTACCGACGGAACCATATCGGTTTCCTGCTGATCGCCCGGTTTTGGCACCAGCGGGATTGCCGCAAACTCTTCTTTATAGTGCTTCTTTTTACCGTCCAGCAGCCCTGGCAGCACGATCACGCCCAGCGCCACAATGATGATGGTTCCGACTAAACGGTTCTGAAACTTACTTGCCACTGCCGTTCTCCGCTTCTATCGTTTCCATTACCTGAGCTACGGTATGGAATGAGCCACATACCAGTACAATATCCTGTTCCGCTGCCTGCTTCAGTGCCTGGTGATATGCGTCAGCCACGCTGGGAAATGCCTTCGCCGCGGGCAGATACGCCATTAGCTGTTCAGCCGTGGCACCGCGCGGCCCATCAAGAGGCGCGCAGTACCAGCTATCGATCACCGGGCTGAGGCAGGCCAGCGTACCGGCGATGTCTTTGTCGTGCAGCATACCGACCACTGCATGGGTCCTGCCGACGTCAGGCAGCTCGCCTAATCGTTCGGCGAGGTAAGCCGCCGCATGAGGATTATGCGCCACGTCAAGGATTACCCGTGGCCCCTCTGCGACGGTCTGGAAGCGCCCCGGTAACACGGCCTTAGCCAGCCATTCGCGCAGGATAGCCTCATCCACTTTCAGCGGCGATGCACGCAGCGCAGCCAGCGCCGTCGCCGCATTGGGTAAAGGCACCTGCGGCAGCGGCAGCCCGCTCAGCGTACCCTGTGCATCGCTGAACGACCAGCAGTGCGCCTGGGCGGTATATGACCAGTCATGACCCCGCCGGAATAAATGCGCCCCCAGTGAATCAGCCACTTCTGCGATAGTGTCTGGCATATCGGGCTCGCCCACGATGGCGGGTTTGCCGGCACGGAACACGCCCGCCTTTTCACGACCAATACTTTCCCGATCCGGCCCAAGCCAGTCGGTATGGTCGAGCGCGATGCTGGTGATCACGGCCACATCCGAATCTACAATATTGGTGGCATCAAGACGGCCACCCAGCCCGACCTCAAGGATCACCACGTCAAGTGCCGCACGTTTAAACAGCCACAGGGCGGAAAGCGTGCCGTATTCAAACCAGGTCAGCGAGGTTTCACCGCGCCCTGCCTCGATATCGACAAAGGATGCAATATGCTCAGATTCAGCCAGCTCTTCGCCCTGAATACGCACGCGCTCGGTATAGCGAACCAGATGGGGCGAACTGAAGACGCCAACGCGATAGCCAGCCGCCATCAGCAGCGTTTCCAGCATACGACAGGTTGTGCCTTTGCCATTGGTTCCCGCGACGGTGAAAACAAAAGGGGCGGGGGTAAGCAGGTCGAGCGAGGTAGCCACGCGCTGTACGCGTGCCAGCCCGAGTTCGATAGCCTGAGAATGTAAATTCTCAAGATAATGAAGCCACGTGGCCAGGGGCGACGTGGCTTGAGGAAGATTATCCATGTGTCCCGTTCACAACGTTACGGTGCATTGGGGAAAGGGCTTGCGCCCTTTCGGGAATCAATCAGGCCTCGTGGCTCTGAGGTGCATCTTCGACCACCTCTTGCGGGGCGTCTTCATGCGGCTCTGGCAGATTCATCATCTTGGCCAGAATCGTCGCCAGCTTAAAGCGCATCACCGGGCGGCGCACGATCATATCAATCGCGCCTTTTTCGATTAGGAACTCGCTGCGCTGGAAGCCAGGCGGCAGCTTCTCGCGCACGGTTTGTTCGATAACGCGCGGGCCAGCAAAACCGATCAGCGCTTTAGGTTCAGCGATATTCAGATCGCCCAGCATGGCGAAACTGGCAGAAACGCCGCCCATGGTCGGGTCGGTCAGTACGGAGATATAAGGAAGCCCCCGCGCCTGCATTTTTGCCAGCGCGGCGCTGGTTTTCGCCATCTGCATCAGCGACATCAGCGCTTCCTGCATACGGGCACCACCGGAGGCTGAAAAACAGATCATCGGGCAGTTGTCTTCCAGCGCCTGCTCAACCGCACGAACAAAACGCGCGCCGACCACCGAGCCCATCGATCCACCCATAAAGGAGAACTCAAAGGCAGCAGCGACTACGGGCATATCGTACAGCGTGCCTTTCATGACGATCAGAGCATCTTTTTCACCGGTGTCTTTCTGAGCCGCTGAAAGACGGTCTTTGTACTTTTTAGAATCCCTGAACTTGAGCAAATCCTTCGGCTCCAGCTCGCTGCCCAGCTCAACCATCGAGCCTTCATCCAGCACGCTGTGCAGACGATCGCGACCATGCATACGCATGTGGTGGTCGCATTTCGGGCAAACTTCAAGATTACGTTCCAGCTCGGCGCGGTAGAGAACCTGGCCGCAGCTGTCACACTTGGTCCAGACACCTTCCGGAATACTGGATTTGCGCGTTGGGGAGATTGTGCTCTTATTGAGAATTCGTTCAATCCAGCTCATTGATGACCTTTCTGTTTGAACCTGGCTTAACCAGTTTTCTTTTTCCACGCCGCAGCAGCAGCGCAGACCGTAAATGTCGCTCATTAAACCATAACCGCCCGACGCTGTGGATAAAAATCTGGCCGTCGGGCACGTGTTTAATGCATTACGACTGCGATTTAGGCGGCTTTGCAGCACGCCGGTGACGCAGAACCTCTATGACGCCCGGCAGAATAGAGACCAGGATTATCGCCACAATCAGATAATGAATATTCTTCTGTACCGCTGGCAGGTTACCAAAGAAGTAGCCCGCGTAGGAAAACAGCAGCACCCAAAGCAGTCCGCCCGTCACATTAAACAGCGCGAAGTGGCGGTAGGACATTTTACCCATACCGGCCACAAAGGGGGCAAAAGTGCGAACAATTGGAACAAAGCGCGCAAGAATAATCGTTTTCCCGCCGTGGCGCTCGTAAAACTGATGCGTTTTATCCAGATAGCTACGACGGAAGATTTTCGACGAAGGGTTGCTGAACAGCCTGTCGCCAAATAAACGCCCGATGGTGTAGTTCACCGCGTCACCCAGAATGGCGGCAATGCACAGCAGCAGCGCCATCATATGCACATTCAGCGCACTGTCGGGTATTGCCGCCAGCGCGCCCGCCACGAACAACAGCGAGTCGCCCGGCAGGAATGGCGTAACCACCAGGCCGGTTTCACAAAACAGGATAAGGAACAGAATGGCGTAGATCCAGATGCCGTACTGCGCAACCATAGCCTGTAGATGAACATCAATGTGCAGAATAAAATCAATCAGGGTGTGAATCATTTCCATACTTGTTTCCCTAATACTTCGGACCAGGATTAATCCACGAGGAACAGCGGTCCCATCGGCGGACGAGGTAAATCATAGCGTTCGGGATAATCGACCGCCACCAGGTAGAGCCCTTCCGCCCTGCCGGTTGCGGCAGCCAGCTTGCGATCTTTTGCCGCCAGCAGTTCTGCCATCCAGCTTTCCGGCTGATTCCCACAGCCTACTTCCATCAGGCTGCCGACGATGTTGCGTACCATATGATGCACAAAGGCGTTCGCCTTGATATCTACCACCACGTAGGCTCCGTAGCGGCTGACGGTGAGGTGCATCAGGTTGCGCCAGGGCGTACGCGACTGGCACTGTACCGCGCGAAATGACGTGAAGTCATTCTCACCCAGCAGGCACTGACCGGCACGCTGCATTTTTTCAACATCCAGAGGATGATAAAAGTGGGTCACGCCGCCGTGCAGGATCGCCGGGCGCAGACGCCGGTTATAGATAACATAGCGATAGCGGCGCGCCGTGGCGCTGAAGCGGGCGTGAAAATCATCCGGCACCGCTTTGACCCAGCGAACGGCTATGTCAGGCGGCAGGTTAGCATTCACGCCCAGCGTCCAGGCCGCATCCTTGCGCACCGACGTGGTTTCAAAATGTACCACCTGGCCGGTGCCGTGAACGCCCGCATCGGTGCGGCCCGCGCAGAAAACGCTGACCGGATGATTCGCCACCGCCGCCAGCGCTTTTTCCAGCTTTTCCTGGACGCTTCTCACTTCCTGCTGCCGCTGCCAGCCATAATAGCGGCTACCGTCATATTCAATGCCGAGCGCCACTTTATGTGACGGCTGCGGCAGTCCCGCGTCTGACATCAGTACAGATACTCCTGCACCAGCTTCTCGGCGGTTTTAATCGCCATCAGCGCGCCACCAAAACGCACGTTGTCTGACACTGACCAGAACTGCACCATTTCAGGTATGCCGTAATCATTACGTACGCATCCCAGATTGAGCTGAGCACTCCCGGAGGCATCGCCGACCTGGGTGGGGTAATCGTCCTCGTCAGACAGCAGGATATCCTCCGCCTGCGCAAGCGCGTCTCGTGCTTCCTCAGCCGACATGGGCCGCAGATTTTCGATATGTACTACCTGCGCGTTGCCGTAAAAAACCGGCGCCTGAACCGTGGAAACGGTGATTGGCAGGCCTTCATCCTGAAGAACTTTACGCACCTGATCGACCAGGCGGCGCTCCTGCACTACGCTGCCCTCGGCATCAGGCAGCAGCGGCAGCATATTGAACGCCAGCTGGCGATCGAAAAACGTTTCCTCCGTTGGCAGGCCGTTGAGCAGGCGGGCGCTTTCTCCCGCCAGCGAATCTACGGCGGCTTTGCCGTGCGCCGAGGCGGCAATCAGGCTGGTGACCTGTAAACGACCAAGGCCAGCAACATCAACCAGCGGTTTGATTGCGCACAGCAGCTGACTGGTGACGCTGTCGGCAACGCTGATGATATTGCGGTTGCGGTAGTCGGCCAGCACCTGCGGGTTGACGTCCGGCACCACCAGCGGTACGTCCGGCTCAAGCGCGAACAGATCGCTGGAGTCAATCACCAGGCAGCCGCTGTTCGCCGCCTCATCCGCATAACGTGCCGAGGCCTCACGACCGGCGACGAAAAAGGCCAGCTGCACCTGCGACCAGTCAAATTCATTCGCATCCGTGACCAGCAGTGATTTGCCCTCGTAGCGCAGCGTTTCGCCCGCGCTGCGCTCGCTTGCCAGCGCATACAGCTCACCAACCGGGAACTGACGTTCAGCCAGTAATTCCAGTAAAGCTCTCCCTACTGCGCCTGTCGCGCCCAGTAGCGCGATATTCCAGCCGTCAGACATGTTGGTTTACTCCAGAAATGACATAAAAAATTAAGGGCGGTGCAGTACCGCCCGGAGAAGCATTCTATTCCGTCCGGCCAGCGTTCAGCCTGCGGAAAGCGGATGAAAAACCGCATTAAAACCCAGTTTTTTCAGCAAAAGCGCCGTCTCTTCCACATCGCAGCTTACCCGCAGTGAAGACCACTCACGACGCTCAAGATAATTTTTGCGTAGCCGGTCAAACTCTCCCGGTATAGCCGCCACCTTCCGCAGCGGCGCATCATCGCGGCGCACATCATACACCAGATGCACCACTCTTTTTAGCGTTGCCTGATCCAGCCTGCCGTTAAGGGTAATATGGGTAAATTCAGGCGCGGGCAGCAGCGTATCCAGCGCCACCTGCTGCGGCTGGCCGAGCCAGGCCGTCCAGGCTTCAAAGACCTGGGTGGTGCCGCGCGCTTTACCTTCCAGGGTGTATCCGGCTATATGCGCGGTGGCAATATCGACTTTTTCCAGCAGCGGCAGGGAAAGCTCGGGTTCGGGTTCCCACACGTCCAGCACCACGCTGAGATCGCTGCGCTGTTGCAAAACCTTCAGCAGTGCGGCGTTATCCACCACTGGTCCGCGACAGGCGTTGATCAGGATGCTGCCGGGCTTCAGCGCCAGCAGCAGCGCCTCGTCGGCCAGGTGCAGCGTTTTGTACTCACCCTGCTTATAAAGCGGCGTATGGAAGGTGATTATGTCCGCCTGGGCGACCACCGCGTTGAGCGGCAGGAAATCCTCCGGGTCGCCACGGTCGGCGCGCGGCGGGTCACACAGCAGGGTACGAACTCCCAGCGCCTCAAGCCGCGCCTGCAGACGACGGCCAACGTTACCCACACCGACGATACCTACCGTCCGATCTGTCAGCTGAAAGCCGTCGCGTTCCGCCAGCAGCAGCAGCGCAGAGAAGACATATTCGACCACGGCAATGGCGTTACAGCCGGGGGCAGCCGAAAAGGCAATCCCCTGCTCTTTCAGAAAAACCTCATCAATGTGATCGGTGCCAGCGGTGGCGGTGCCGACAAATTTTACCGGCTTACCGCTCAGCAGCCCGGCATTCACTTTAGTGACCGAACGCACCATCAGTCCATCCGCATCATCCAGCGCTGCCGGGGGGACGGGACGCCCCGGAACCGCCACCACATCACCGGTGCGGCTAAAGAGTTCCCGGGCATAGGGCATATTTTCATCAACGAGGATTTTCACAATCGGTTTCCTGCATAAGCCAGTGAGGGCAGACATTCTGCCACAAACCTGCTAAAGGGATAAGCCTTCGGTGCGGCGGCCCTCTGCGGTAAGGGTAAAGTCGGATTATCAGTATCTGTCCTCTACCTGAGAAGGTTACACTGGTCACCATGATGAACGTAATCCCGGGCTGCCTGTGAATTTCCTGTTCCCTCTGCTGGCCGTATTAATCTGGTCGGTTAACGCAATTGTTAGCAAAGTTTCTGCCGGCGCGATCGATCCCGCCGCCATCTCCTTTTACCGCTGGCTGCTGGCCCTGCTGGTGCTCACGCCGTTTGTATTACCCGGCGCCTGGCGCAATCGTCAGCAGATTAAGCCGCTGTGGTGGAAGCTGCTGGTTCTTGGACTGCTGGGCATGGTGCTGTATCAAAGCCTGGCCTATTACGCTGCGCACAGCGTTAGCGCACTGTTTATGGGGATACTGAACGCGCTGATCCCGCTGCTTACCGTGCTGATCGGAATTGTACTGCTGCGCCTGGCACCCACAATGGGGATCGTCATCGGTAGCCTGCTCTCGTTTGGCGGGCTGGTGTGGCTGGTCAGCGAGGGCCATCCTCAGCGGCTGCTGGCGCAGGGGCTGGGTAAAGGTGAGCTGATGATGTTCGCGGCCTCCACCTCGTATGCCCTTTACGGCGTACTGACGAAGCGCTGGGCGATTGCCCTGCCGGGCTGGCAAAGCCTTTACGTACAGATACTGTTCGGCGTGCTGATGCTGCTGCCCAATTTTCTGCTGGCGCAGGACGTCTCCTTAAATCTGCATAATATCCCGCTGGTGCTATTTGCCGGGATCCCGGCCTCTGTGGTGGCACCTTTCCTGTGGATCCAGGGCATGGTGCGTATGGGTGCCAATACGGCCTCTGTTTTTATGAATCTGGCCCCCATTTTTACCGCCATTATTGCCGTGCTTTTTCTGCACGAACAGTTACACAGCTATCACTATATTGGCGGGGGAATTACTCTGCTGGGGGTGATTCTGGCACAGCGACTGCGCACGCCGCTGATGTTCCGGAAGGCACGGGCAGATGGGAATAACCCGCCCCCGCCCTGACGGTGCGTGTCTGCCCGCAGCTGGCAGACCTGCCCCATTTTTCCCGGTACTGAAAATAATTGCCCTGGCAGCCCCTGGCCTCTACCTATCGCAGGGCGGGATTGTTATCATGGTGAATCAACCTTTCCGGCGCGCCCCGGACACAGACCTTTAGTGAAGGATTTTTGCCATGCAACCTCTCAGTGGCCCCGGTGCGCCGATACCCGGCGATCGCTCGACGATCGATGCCAGAACGGATGCCAGTCGCACTGGCCCGGGCGATCAGCCACTGTCTCCCGCGCAGCGCACCACGCTGGAAAGACTGATTGTAAAAATCATGTCGCTCAGCGCGCTGAAATCGCCTGAGCTGTGGGCAGGAATGCGCCACGAAGTCGGTGTAAAGAATGATGCAGGACTGCTGGCGCGCCACTTTCCCGCGGCCGAACAGTTTCTTAATACACGTCTGTCGCAGGTACAAAATACCCACGCCACCCGCCAGCTGTTTCAACAGCTTACCGACCTGCTGCCCGCGGGTAACAATCGCCAGGCAGTCAGCGACTTTATTCGTCAACAGTTTGGTCATACCGTACTTAGCTCGCTGAATCCCGATCAGCTGCGCCAGGTGCTGACGATGCTGCAAAATGGTCAGATGGCTATTCCTCAGCCGCAGCAAAACCGCATTACCGATCGTTCGCTGCTGCCTGCGGAACACCATACGCTCAACCAGCAGATTGCCCGACTGGCGGCGGCGACCGGCGAACAGCCCGTTAAGCTGTGGGCTTCGGTACTCAAAGTCGTCAATCTGCACAGCGGCGATCCGATCCCTTCGCGTCTCTTTCCGCTCCTGACCCAGTATTTACAGGTTAGCCAAACGCTGAGTCAACACGCTGCGCCAACGCTGCCAATGCTGCTGGCCTCGCTGAAAGTGCCCTCTGACCATGCAGAACAGCGGCTGCTGGAAGACGCCAGTCAGCAGCGCTTCCAGCTACCGCCGCAGGCAGTATTAACGCCGTACCAGGCACAGGATTTGATGAATCTGCTGTTTGCGCGTCGAGCCGAACGGCTGAGAGAACAGCCGCTGGCGGACAGTGAGATCCATCCCCAGCCGATTGTGGCGCCGCTATTTGGCTATGTGCCGCAGGTACTGCAACCGATCGTTAATCGCCCGGTATTCACGGCCTTCGCGGTACTGGTGCTGGTTGGCTTTCTGCTGTGGGTCCTTCTCTGAGTTAACCGCAGACCGTTAGCAGCCGCAGTCCCGCACCTGGGACTGCGTGGGCCAGCCCCCTGCCGCCTCCCCCTGTACCAGCGGATGACCGTCGCGTAGCCAGAAATCCAGTCCGCCAATTAACTCTTTTACCCGCAAACCCGCTGACGCCAGCTTCCAGGCCCCTTTGGTTGAACCATTGCAACCAATCCCATCACAATAGGTTACATAGACTTTGTCACGATCCAGCAGTAGCAATGATTCATGCGTCATCGTCCGGTGCGGGAAACTTATCGCACCGCAGATATGCCCGGCCAGATATTGTTCGGTGGATCGTACATCAAGCACAATAATTTCCCGGATCCCATTGGCTAAATCCTGGGCGAGATCCCAGGCGTCGGTATAATGGGAAAGCTTTTCATGCAGCCAGCCTGCACTTTGAGAGGCAGAGGGCGGCGGGAATTGCAGAACGGCAGATCCAGACATAGTGACTTCCTTTATTGAAGGTATCAGGTAATGATACGGGGATATGGCCTTAATACTGATACCCATTTCATGCAGAAGATAAGACCACCGTGGCGCTCACTACCCTGCCGTTGATATCGCTTTTTGCTGCACAGACCGCCCTTACCCTGCGAGAAAAACTCTGTGCAACGCTGCGCCAGCTTATCAACAGTGGCAAAGTACAGAAGGGAGACCGCCTGCCCTCATCAAGGCTGCTTGCCTGCGATCTCAGCATCTCACGCGTGACCGTGGAGGCCGCTTATAGCCAGTTAGAGAGTGAGGGCTATCTGTATCGCTTAACCGGACGCGGCACCTATGTCGCGATTGTACTTCCGGCTGGCAGAGCGGAGAAAAAAGCGCCCGGTGACGCCAAAATTAGCCTGTCTGCGCGTGGGCGCAGCATCATTGCAACAGGTGGCTGCACCGATCCTCTCTTTCCCCAGGCATTTGCCGCCGGTTCCCCGGACCTCCGCGCTTTTCCCCATAGCCTCTGGCGGCGGATAACCGCGCAAACGCTTCGTCAGAATGGCGAATCCCTGATGCGCTATGGTTGTCCTCAGGGGCTGCCAGCGTTACGGGAGGCAGTGGCAAACTACCTTGCGCTATCGCGCGGTGTCAGATGCGATCCCGGCCAGGTCATTATCGTTACCAGCTCTCAGCAGGCGCTGCAGATGCTGGCCGTATTACTTTGCGATCCAGGCGACAGCGTGGGAATGGAAGATCCCGGCTATCCGGGAGCGCGTAATGCGTTTATCAGCACCGGGGCTGACATGCGCAGCCTGCCACTTGATAACGATGGGGCAGTGCTTCCGGAAAACACGCGGATGAAACTGGCCTACCTGACGCCGTCCCATCAGTATCCTACCGGCATCACCATGAGCCTCCATCGACGGCTGCAATGGCTGGCATGGGCTCGTGAGCATAATTGCTGGCTGATTGAGGATGATTACGACAGCGAGTTTTATTACGATGCGCCGCCAGTACCTTCATTGCAGGGTCTTGATAACGACGGACGCGTGCTGTATCTGGGGACATTCTCGAAAGTCATGTTCCCCTCGTTAAGGCTGGCGTATCTGGTTGTTCCCTCTTCGCTTGTCGATCCGCTTTGCCGACTGCGCAGCCTGATGGACGGTCACAGTGCGCAATTAATGCAGGCCATCACCGCCGAATTTATTCATAACGGTCATTTGCAGGCGCATCTGCGATTAATGCGCAGGCTTTACGCCAGTCGCCGCAATCTGCTGCTGGATGAGATTCAGCATAAACTGGGCGACAAGCTGCAGATCATGAGCCGGGGTAATGGGTTACAGCTGGCCGTGACCCTGACCGGCGGGGAAGAAGAAAAATTATCGCAGCAGGCGCGCGCCGATGGGCTATTGCTACCGCGTCTGTCGCCTCTTTATGCCTCAGCGTCGCCGCCACAGGGCTGGCTACTCGGTTTCTCCGCCCTGACGCGGGCGGAGATTATTCATGCCGTCGATAAGCTGGCGCGGCTGCGCTACTGACGGCCGACGGTCATGACTACGGCAATACCCAGCAGCGCGCAGGCAGCGCCAGCGAGATAAACCGAGCCGTAGCCCAGAGATGTTGCGAGGATCCCGGTTAACGGCCCGCTGGCTCCGTAGGCGATATCCTGAAAGGCAGAGAAACCGCCCAGCGCCGTGCCGCGTACCTGGGGAGCGACGCGCTTCACCACTTCAACCCCCATCGCCGGGAATACCAGCGAACAGCCACAGCCGGTCAGCGCAGCGCCCGCCAGCGCCATCGTTCCGCTACTGGCAAACCCCAGGATTAGCAGCCCAATGGCTTCAACCAACAGCGAAATTAGCGCCACGCGCACGCCGCCGAAGCGGTCCGGCAATCCGCCAAACAGGACGCGGACCAGAACAAAAGCCAGGCCAAACGCGGTAAGCGCCAGCCCGGCATTGCCCCAGTGCTGACTGGCGAAATAGAGCGAGGTAAAGGTGCCAATAACGGCAAAACCCGTCCCCTGGAGCGCCAGCGCACAGCCCGGCGACAGAATTTGCCCAATCACCTTCCACAGCGATGGACGTTCTCCTCCGTGCGTGGGCACGGGTTTGACCCAGACGTTGAACAGCAGAGCGACCAGCGGCAAAAAAATCGTTGCAATGCCCATCGCCAGAAAGCCCCACTGACTGTGAAGCCATAATCCCAGCGGCGCACCGGCCGCAAGCGCGCCGTAAATCGCCATACCGTTCCATGACATCACCTGCCCCGAACGCTTTGGCCCGACCAGACCCATGCCCCAGGTCAGATTCCCGGTCAGCAGCTGGCTTTCGCCAAAGCCCAGCAGCAGCCTGCCCACCACCAGCAGCGCAAACTTTGCCATCACCGGTACTGGCAGCACCGCCGCCAGTACGTAGGCGACCCCAACCAGCGCACAGGCCAGCATGCCCTGTAGCGTCGATCGCTTTGCACCACGCTGATCGGCCAGCCTGCCCGCGTAGCCGCGCGTCAGCAGCGTGGCGAAAAACTGAATGCCGACGGCCACGCCGACCATCACGTTATTCAGCCCGAGCTGCTGATGGACAAACAGCGGAATAACCGGCAGCGCCAGCCCGGCAGTAAGGTAAGTTAAGAATACAGCGAATGAGATACTGCCCAGCGAAACCGTCGCGCTGGCAGGGGATGTGATAGTAACCGCAGACATAGTGTCACGCCTCTCCTTGTAATAACGTAAGGGTGCGTTAACTACGCGCACCCGTGTTGCCGATGCCGAAGCAGCGGAACGGATGCGTTGGTTAACGTTAAACGCTTACGCAACATCGTGACGACGTTGAAGGCGTTAACTTAAATAAAAAGCGTCTGACTGGCAATAAAAAAAGGGACAGCCCTTACGGACTCTCCCTTTTTTTGCAACCCACGGTGATTACAGCTTGCGCATCACCAGCGTGGCGTTGGTGCCGCCAAAGCCGAAGCTGTTGGACATCACAGTCTTCAGCGTCTGCTCGGTCGGTTTGGTCACGATATTCAGACCCTCAGCAGCAGGATCCAGCTCGTCAATGTTGATGCTCGGGGCAATAAATCCGTGCTCCAGCATCAGCAGCGAGTAGATTGCTTCCTGAACGCCTGCCGCACCCAGTGAGTGGCCAGTCATCGCTTTGGTCGCTGACATCGCAGGCATCGCATCGCTGAACACTTCACGGATTGCGCCAAGCTCTTTCACATCACCCACTGGCGTGGACGTACCGTGCGTATTCAGATAGTCGATTGGGGTATCCACGCCCTGCATCGCCAGTCGCATACAGCGCATTGCGCCTTCGCCAGATGGTGCAACCATGTCCGCACCATCGGAGGTTGCGCCGTAGCCAACCACTTCTGCATAGATGTGAGCTCCACGTGCCAGCGCATGCTCCAGCTCTTCCACCACGACCATGCCGCCGCCGCCTGCAATAACAAAACCATCGCGGCTGGTATCGTAAGTACGGGACGCCAGCTCAGGCGTTTCGTTGTAACGGGTTGAGAGCGCGCCCATTGCGTCAAATTCGCAGGACATTTCCCAGCACAGCTCTTCGCCGCCGCCAGCAAATACCACATCCTGTTTGCCGAGTTGGATCTGCTCAACGGCGTTACCGATACAGTGCGCAGAGGTCGCACAGGCCGAGCTGATGGAGTAGTTGACGCCGTGAATTTTAAACGGGGTTGCCAGGCAGGCGGAAACGCCGGAGGCCATCGCCTTGGTAACCATATAAGGACCCACGCCGCGCAGGCCTTTAGCGCGCATGCCGTCAACGCTGGCTGCCTGGTTGTAAGGTGAACCGCCGCCGGAACCGGCAACCAGACCCACGCGCGGGTTGTTCTGGTACTGCTCGTTGGTCAGGCCAGAGTCTTTAACCGCTTCCAGCATAGAGATATAAGCATAAATGGACGCGTCACTCATAAAGCGCAGACTTTTGCGATCGATGAGGCTGGCGATTTCGTCTTTAGAAAGTTTGACGTTACCCCAGATGTGACTACGCATGCCGGAATCTTTTAGCTCCTGAGAGAAGGTAATGCCGGAGCGACCTTCACGCAGGGACGTCAGAACTTCCTCCTGGTTATTACCAATGCTGGAGACGATTCCCAGGCCTGTAATCACTGCACGTTTCATTCAATACCTCATAACTTCTATATTAGGATTCGAGGAGCACTTTAGCTTACAGTTGTACGCCGAACAAGTCCGATCAGCATTTTACTTTTGTAAATTTGCGCGAGCTGGCTCACACCGTTACAATCGCGGCACTGCCTGATAACTGAGCTTTTGCCGTGAAAAATGTCCCCATTGAGCACGCCGAACTGAGCTGGAATGAAGAAGGTACACCTGTATCCCGAGCATTTGGCGATGTCTATTTTTCTAACGAAAGCGGCCTTGAAGAAACCCGACACGTTTTCCTTGGCGGCAACCAAATACCCGACCGCTTTGAACACCATCCCAGAGCACTGTTTATTACCGCGGAAACGGGGTTTGGCACCGGACTGAACTTTTTAGCCCTCTGGCAGGTGTTTGATCAATTCAGGCAGCAGCATCCGGACTCAAGATTACAGCGTTTACACTTTGTCAGCTGTGAGAAATATCCGCTTAATCTTGCCGATCTGACCAGTGCTCAGTCCCGCTGGCCGACGCTGGCAAAGTATGCCGCCGCGCTACAGGCACAGTGGCCCGTTGCCCTGCCCGGCTGCCACCGCCTGTTGCTGGATGAGGGCCGCGTCACGCTCGATCTGTGGTTTGGCGATATTAATCAGCTGATCCACACTTTTGATGACAGCCTGACGCAGCAGGTTGATGCCTGGTTTCTGGATGGCTTTGCGCCATCAAAAAATCCGGATATGTGGACGCCGGAGCTGTTCGCCTGCATGGCAAAGCTGGCGCGTCAGGGCTGTACGCTGGCGACCTTTACCGCCGCGGGTTTTGTCCGACGCGGACTGACCGATGCCGGTTTTGAGGCAGGAAAGCGCAAAGGTTTTGGCCCAAAACGCGAGATGACCTGCGGCGAGATGAAGGCGGTCTCCCCCGTGCGTAAACAGCAGCCGTGGTACGCCCGCCCGGCGGCAGAAGGCGACGACATTGCGCTGATTGGCGGCGGCGTAGCCAGCGCCCTGCTCGCCCTGGCGCTGCTGCGACGCGGTAAAAACGTCACGCTCTACAGCGCCGCCGCGCGGCCTGCCGCAGGCGCCTCCGGTAACCGCCAGGGCGCGCTCTACCCGCTGCTTAATCATCACGACCCGGCGCTGGCGACCTTTTTTCCCACCGCCTTCACCTTTGCCCGACGCTTTTATGACGCCCTTGCGCTGTCGTTCGATCACGACTGGTGCGGCGTCACGCAGCTGGCCTGGGATGAAAAGAGTGCGGAAAAAATCGCTAAAATGCTGACCCTGGCGCTGCCGGAAGAGATAGCCCGCAGGGTTGATACTCAGGAGGCCGAAGCGCTGTGCGGCGTTGAGACAGGATGCGGTGGCATGACCTACCCGCTGGGCGGCTGGCTTTCCCCCGCCCAGCTCACGGCACAGCTGCTTGAACAGGCAGAACAGTGCGGGCTCAGGCTGCACTGGAATCACCGCCTGACCGGGCTGACGGAGCAGAATGGCCGCTGGACGCTCAATTTTTCCGACCTGCCGAGCCAGCAGGCTCCGACCGTCGTGCTGGCGACCGGACACGAACTCGCCTCCTTTCCGCAAAGTGAAAAACTACCCGCCTATCCGGTTAGCGGCCAGGTGAGCCATATTCCCACCACGCCCATGCTGGCGCAGCTAAAGCAGGTACTGTGCTACGACGGTTACCTGACACCGGCTAATCGACATAATCAGCATCACTGCATCGGTGCCAGCTACCATCGCGCCGACAGCTCAACGGCCTACCGCGAGGCCGATCAGCAGGAAAATCGCCAGCGGCTGATCCGCTGTCTGCCCCATCAGGCGTGGCCAGAGGAGGTGGATGTGAGCGCAGGCCAGGCCCGAAGCAGCGTGCGCTGCGCCACCCGCGACCATATGCCGATGAGCGGGCCGCTGCCGGACTATGCGCGTACGCTCGCGGAGTACACCACTCTGGCGCAGCATAAGGACCAGGCATCAGACGCCCCACTGCATAACGGCCTGTTCGTTCTGGGCGCGCTGGGGTCGCGGGGATTATGCAGCGGCCCGCTCGCCGCCGAGGTGCTGGCCGCCGAACTATGCGGCGAACCGATCCCGCTGGATCGCGATACGCTGGCCGCGATGCATCCCAACCGTTACTGGGTCAGGAAGCTCCTGAAGGGAAAAGCGGTGAAAACCTTCGACTAAACCTGATTTGTGATACCAACAGAAAGGATGCAAATTCTCAGCAAAGGGTAAAGATGAGAATTAACAGCCTTTCCTTAATCAGGCAGACTTACGCGCCTGGAGAAACAGATTGTCCCACATGCCAATCACCAGCGCCTGATCGCGCGGCGAGAGCTCGCCGGCCTGGATTGCGTTTTGCAGGCTTTGCTGCACCTGAATTTGCAGGGCCTCCGGCGTATGTTCGCCCGACTGTTCGATCTCTGCCACCGCCAGGGTCAGATGACCACGCAGATAGCCGCTGGCAAAAAGCTCATCGTCGCTGGCACTCTCCACCATATCGTCGATCAGGGCCAGGATCCGCGCTTCAAATTCGTCAATCATATCGTTCCTCTTGCTTGCTTTCCCCCATCATCACAGATCTTCCGGCCATGGAAACTGTGACGCGGTTAGCGGGGGCGTTGAGTAATAAGTGCAAAGTTCGGCAATAAAGCGCGCCGGGCGGGCGGGTATGCCCTGTTCAAAGTACGTCATCACCTGTGCATGAACCCTGCGCTGAAAAGCGATGCGATCCGGCTCACAGTCTCCACTGAGATTGTCACAACTTACGTTGAAGGGAAACCCTGCTGCAACACAAAACAGCCACTCCAGCGCCTGGGGCTTAATTTCAACGGATTCAAACTGGCTTTGCGTCGTGGCATCGCGTCCGTCCGGGCAGTACCAGTAGCCAAAATCAACCAGTTTGCGGCGTTCGGCCCCGGCGATACACCAGTGGGAAATCTCATGCAGGGCGCTGGCGTAGTAGCCGTGAGCAAACACCACGCGGTGATAATTCACCTCGTCGTCAGCAGGAAGATAGATCGGTTCGTCATCGCCTTTAATCAGGCGGGTCTGAAAGTCCTGATAAAAGCAGCGGTCAAAAATCTCAATCAGCTGTGAATAATCGTGTGTCGTTCTCATGATTCGTTTCTTCTGGAACAGATCCGCGCAGGATGGCTGCTGCGCGTCGGAGGGAGAATGTTACCGGCCTGCGCCATCCCTGACAGGCCCAAACGCCGTTATTATCTCAGGCAAATAGCTGGTGACACCAGGCTGCAATTGCCGCGCCGTGGCTGTCATACAGCAGTTTGGCGCTCATTACGGCAGAGACGGTGACCACCATTGGACGGATCAGCGCCTGTCCACGGCTGAGCACCATCCTCGCGCCCAGTCTGGCACCACATATCGCCCCCACCAGCATCACCAGCCCGGTTCCCCACACCACCTTGCCGCCGAACATAAAAAACAGCAGGCCGCCCAGGTTAGAGGTGAAGTTCAGGACCTTAGCATGCGCGGTGGAGCGGGCCAGGTTATAGCCGCAGAGGGTGACAAAGGCCAGCGCGTAAAAAGAGCCAGCGCCGGGTCCGAAAAAACCGTCATAGAAGCCGACACAGCCTCCTGCCACCAGCGCAAAAGGCAAACCGTGCAGCCGGCGATGACGATCCTCTTCGCCCACTTTCGGCATCAGCAAAAAGTAGAGCCCGATAGCAATCAGCAGCAGCGGCAGGACCTGACGCAGCAGTTCAGCATGGATATGCTGGATCAGGATTGCGCCCACTACAGAGCCAACAAAGGCCATGGCGATATTGAGCTTCTGCTCGCGGAGATCCACCGCCTTACGCCTGACAAAGTAGAGGCTGGCAGAGAAGGAGCCGCCAACGGACTGTACTTTATTCGTCGCCAGCGCCTGCGCCGGGGAAAGCCCAAACGACAGCAGGGCCGGAACCGTCAGCAGCCCGCCACCTCCGGCAATGGAGTCAATAAACCCGGCCAGCATAGCGATAAAAAACAGCCCCGCAACCAGCAGCGGGCTGACGACAAACCAGTCCATTCTTTGTCCTTACAGAAGATGTTTATCCAGCAGTGCCTGACAGGCGGCCGGAAGCGGCGGCGGCTCACGTTTTACCGGTTTCCCGCTGCCGGGCTTCGGCGGCGCAAACCAGCTCTGCAACTCTGCGCCGCAGCCGTCGCCCGGCGGAGGAGCGGGCTGATCCTGACACTGCAGGCTTCCCGCCGGACAGCGCAGACGCACGTGCATATGTGCCCGATGACCAAACCAGGGCCTTACCTTGCGCAGCCAGTCGCGATCCGCTCCGGCATCGGCGCAGAGCTGCTGTTTAATCGCCGGATTAACGAAAATGCGCGTGACGTCGCTGTCCTTCGCTGCCAGCTTAATAAGGCTGTCGATTTGCGGCTGCCAGTGTCGGGCGACAACGCTTTTGCCATCGGCCGAGACCAGATCAAGTGGCTGCGGCTTTAGCAGCATCTGCTCACTCCAGCGGGTCTGAGGCAGCTGTAGCCAGATATCCACATCCAGCCCGGACTGGTGGCTGGCGTGACCGCTGCTAAAGCGCCCGCCCGCCGCCATGCCCATATCCCCGATCATCACCTCGCCCAGATGCAGGTTATGCACCTGATTGCTGAGCCGCTGGATAAACAGGATCAGATCGGGATGACCAAAGTAGCGGCGCTGATCCTGACGCATCACCTGATAGCCGGTAGCATTAAGCGGTAGCGTTTCCGCGCCTACGATACAGCCATTTGCAAAGGCGCCAATGGACTGCGACACCCCAGGGATCGGCTGGCGAATAGATTGCCAGGGCGTGGCGGCATAGCTGGCGGTGCCAATCAGCAGCGCGCTCAGGGCGAAAAGAATTTTTTTCACAGGGTCACCAACGTGGGATGTCCGTTTTCACGTCAGCGTTTTGAGCACGCTGGCGCAGCAGGTGGTCCATCAGGACGATCGCCATCATCGCTTCAGCGATAGGCACCGCGCGAATACCCACGCAGGGGTCATGGCGACCTTTAGTGATCATTTCCACCTCTTCGCCAAAGCGATTGATGGTTTTACCCGGTACGGTGATGCTCGAGGTGGGCTTCATGGCAATCGTTGCAAGGATCTGCTGGCCGCTGCTGATACCGCCGAGAATGCCGCCAGAGTGGTTGCTCTGAAAGCCGTCCGCGCGGATCTCATCCCGATGCTCACTCCCGCGCTTATTAACCACCGCAAAGCCGTCTCCGATCTCCACGCCTTTCACCGCGTTGATGCTCATCAGCGCATGGGCCAGGTCAGCATCCAGGCGGTCAAATACCGGTTCGCCCAGGCCTGGCGGGACATTCCCGGCTACTACGGCGACCTTAGCGCCAATGGAATCGCCCTCTTTTTTCAGCGCGCGCATCAGTTCGTCAAGCGCATCGAGCTTAGACGGATCGGGGCAAAAGAAAGGGTTCTGTTCGATCTGATCCCAGTCCCGCAGCTCACAAACCACATCGCCCATCTGCGCCAGATAGCCACGCACCACAATCCCGTGTTTCATTTCCAGGTACTTTTTGGCAATCGCCCCGGCCGCCACGCGCATGGCCGTTTCGCGCGCTGAGGAGCGCCCGCCGCCGCGATAGTCACGCAGACCATATTTCTGTTCGTAGGTGTAATCCGCGTGGTTAGGGCGGAAGACATCTTTGATGGCGCCATAGTCCTGAGAGCGCTGATCGGTATTCTCAATCAGTAAGCCGATGCTGGTGCCGGTGGTGACGCCTTCAAACACGCCGGACAGGATTTTGACCCGGTCAGGTTCGCGGCGCTGAGTGGTATAGCGTGAGGTGCCGGGACGGCGACGATCAAGATCGTGCTGAAGGCACTCTTCGGTAAGGGGAATTCCCGGCGGTACGCCGTCAACAATACAGCCGAGCGCCACCCCATGGGATTCCCCAAAGGTGGTGACACGGAAAACCTGCCCAATCGTGTTACCAGCCATCTTGACCTCTTAATTCTGTTTTAAAGGCTCACTGTTAGCCGCCGGAAACCCTCTGGTGAGGGCCTCCGGCGGGGTGCCTTATCAATGCTGTATAGGGTTTTTAATCTTTAAACATGCTGAAATGGTGCGCAGCGTCGATAATTTGCTGCCGCGTCAGCATAAACACGCCGTCCCCGCCGTTGGTGAACTCCAGCCAGGTAAAAGGCACATCGGGATACTGTTCAATCATATGCACCATGCTGTTGCCCACTTCACAAATCAGCACGCCCTTTTCGCTCAGATAGTCCGGCGCATTGGCCAGAATACGACGCGCCAGCTTCAACCCATCGCGGCCCGCCGCCAGCCCCAGTACCGGCTCATGGCGGTATTCATCGGGCAGATCGTCCATGTCCTCTTCATCCACGTACGGCGGATTAGTCACAATCAGATCGTAAGGCGTTTTCGGCAGCTCCCGGAACAGGTCGGCACGGATGGGCGTCACGTTGTGCATCATCCCGTGTGCGTCAATATTCTGCTCGGTCACCGCCAGCGCGTCGGTAGAGATATCGACCGCATCCACCTCGGCCAGCGGGAAGGCATAGGCGCAGGCAATGGCCAGACAGCCGCTGCCGGTACACATATCCAGAATAAGTTGTGGGTCATCGGTGACGATCCCGTCAAAACGCGCATTGATCAGCTCGCCAATCGGTGACCGGGGCACCAGTACGCGCTCATCGACGTAAAATTCATGGCCGCAGAACCAGGCTTTGTTGGTCAGATAAGCTACCGGAATACGCTCATTGATGCGGCGGATAACGCGCTCAACAATCAGATTACGCTCGCTGGTCGTCAGCCGCGCAGTGCGCATGTCTTCCGGAATATCCAGCGGCAGATAAAGCGACGGCAATACCAGCTGGACGGCTTCGTCCCACGGGTTATCGGTGCCGTGTCCGTACCAGATCCCGGCGGCGGAAAAGCGGCTGACCGACCAGCGCAGCATGTCCTGAATGGTGTGCAGTTCCCTGACTGCCTCATCAACGAAAATTTTGTCCAACGTGCCCTCCACAGGCCTGGCGACTCTCTGGCCGCTAGTTTGCCATGAAGCGCAGCTAAATTCAGCGCAGCAGCGTGAAAAAGCTGACATTTGTTTTCAGATGGCAAAAGTCAGGTAGACTGGAGGTATTATTGCAGCGGATTCAGGATAAACCGCGTCCAACTCAGCGGGATTACGGCAGAAAATGAGTAAAAATAAACCTCTCAGCACCGAGGACCTGGCCCTGTTTCGTGGGCTGATGACTGGAACGCGTCAGCTGGCCCAGGATACAATCGTCCATAAGCCGGTGCGCAAAAAGATAAGCGAGGTACCACAGCGGCGCCTGCTGTCAGAGCAAATTGACGCCAGCCACTACTTTTCAGATGAGTTCCAGCCGCTGCTGGCCGAAGAGGGTCCGGTGCGTTATGTACGCAGCGACGTCAGCCACTACGAGCTGAAAAAGCTGCGTCGGGGTGATTACACGCCGGAGATTTTTCTGGATCTGCATGGGCTGACGCAGAAGCAGGCTAAATCAGAGCTGGGCGCGCTGATTGCCGCCTGCCGCCGCGAGCACATCTTTTGTGCCAGCGTGATGCATGGGCATGGTAAACACGTGCTTAAGCAGCAGACGCCGCTGTGGCTGGCGCAGCATCCGATGGTCACAGCCTTTCACCAGGCNGCGGGGCGGGGCTGCCGAAGACTACATCGCTTTTGCCAGCTTGGACGGGCTAACCTGCCAGACAAGCGTTCCGCAGTCTTTATCTGCATTGTATTCAATGGAGGCGATAGCCGAGGTGGCGAACATGGGCGGTGCTTCCTGGGGACAAAGCTCGGAAACGAGGTAACCCACCAGCGGCAGATGGGAGATAACCAGCGCGGAATGCACGCCCTCTTTCGCTAATGCCTGAAGGTAGCAGGCAACCAGCGCCGGATCGCCGCCAGGCGTCAGCTCCGGCAACACATCCTGCCCGTCCGGCAGCGGCAGCGCCTCGCGCACCGTCGCCAGCGTTTGCTGAGCGCGTAAATAGGGACTCACCAGCACCCGCTCAATATCCACCTTCTGGTCATTGAGCCAGACAGCCATCTGGCGTGACTCATCGCAGCCGCAATGAGTGAGAGGTCTTACTGAATCACTGGCCGCATCGAGCGCCGCGTCGCCGTGACGCATAATGAAAACTTGCATAATGCACCGCTGTTGTTAAACAAAAACGCCGGAAAACACAGCTCTCCGACTCTTCATTCTGTGAATGAACGCTGTGTTGTACCCTAATGCCTTAATGCGAGTCAACCGATTGTTTACTAAATGAGCGCTTTGCAGAATAGCCCCATTATCCCCCTTCTGAGAGCAAAAATCTAACCCGCTGAATCGGCATGGCTATTTAAATCCTTCCCGTCAGGACAGAATTTTGACTGGCTCAGGGCCATTTCGCGCAGCCGTTCGCAGGGGGTAAATCGCTCACCGTGCACCTGTGTCAACCGCTCCAGGGTCCGCACCACCTCTTCCGCACCGAGCCTGTCCATGTAGCGGAAAGGCCCCCCCAGGAAGGGTGGAAAGCCGACGCCAAACAGGGCGCCGATATCGCCATCGCGGGGAGAGCGGATCACCTGTTCATCCAGCGTCCTCGCCGCTTCATTCAGCATCATCATCACGCAGCGCTGGGCAATATTTTCAGGGCTGAGGTGTGCCCGGGGGGTGAGGTTAAGCAGCCTGTAGATGTCGGGATCGGCCCGTTTTTTTCTGCTCAACCGACGGCCGTCATACAGATAGAAGCCCCGGCCATTTTTTCGACCTTTACGATCGTCATTCAGGATTGCCTCTACCGCTGCGGGCGCGCTGAAACGCTCTCCCCATACCTCGGTCAAAATGGGCAGAATATGCGTACCGATATCAATGCCTACCTCATCAAGGAGCTGGATCGGACCGACCGGAAAGCCAAACTGCACCAGCGCGTTATCTATCGCCTCTATCGGCTCTCCTGACAGCAGGCAGTGCAGCGCTTCATTTATATAGGGCGCCAGAATGCGGTTAACGTAGAAACCCGCGCGATCCGCCACAACAATTGGCGTTTTGCCCAGTTTTTTCGCCAGCGCGACGGTAGTGGCAACCGTTTCGGCACCGGTACCCGCATGCGGGATCACCTCAACCAGCGGCATTTTGTCAACCGGGCTGAAAAAGTGCAGGCCAATAATATTTTCCGGCCGCTGCGCCCCGGCGGCGATATCGCCGATGGGAATAGAGGAGGTGTTCGAGGCAAATATCGTTTTCGGGCCGCAGTGCGCCTCCACCTCCGCGACCATCTGCTGCTTCAGGGGCAGCGCTTCAAACACCGCCTCCAGCACCACGTCACGCCGGGAGAACCCCGAGAAATCAGTACTGCCCGTGATAAGCGCCATCTGCTGCTGTCGCTCGGCCGGGCTGATTCGCCGCTGATTGACCTGTTTAGTCAGGCGATCCCAGCTGTATTTCATCGCGTGGTTGATGCCCGCGCCGTTGATATCTTTGATACGCACCGGCAGCCTGCCGCGCGAGGCCACGACGCAGGCGATCCCGCCGCCCATCAGCCCACCGCCCAGTACGCCGACTCTGCCGATCTCATGAGGCTGCGCATCCGCTCCCGGCTCCTTTTTCATTTCGCTGGTGGCGAAGAAAATACTGCGCAGCGCGGCGGACTCCGGCGTCATCGCCAGCTGACCAAAGGCTTTGGCTTCCGCCTCATAGCCGCTACCGCTGCCGTGCTGCAGGCCGATACGCACCACGGAGAGGATTTTGTCGGTGGCCGGATAGTTACCCCGGGTTTTGGCCCGGATCTGTCTGCCGGCGATGGCAAAAAGTAAGGCCCGCCCGGCAGGCGCATTAAGCAGCCGCTGGCGCAGCGGCAGCGCCTTTTTCAGCGTCCTCCCCTGCAACACCCGATTTACCGCAGTATCCAGCAGGACAGACTGCGGCACCGCCTCATCCACCAGCCCCATTTTCAGCGCCTGACGGGCACGCAGGGTTTTGCCGCTAAGGATCAGATCCAGCGCGGCGGAAGTGCCGACAAGCCGGGGTAGCCGCTGCGTGCCGCCCGATCCGGGTAGCAGGCCCAGCTGAACCTCCGGCAGGCCAAGGCGGGTTTTATCATCCAGGGTGCAGACGCGCTGATTGCAGGCCAGCGCCAGTTCAAGACCGCCCCCGAGGCAGGCGCCGTGGATCGCTGCCACCATCGGCACCGGCAGCGCGGCAATCTCCGCCATCACCTTTTGCCCTTCCCGCGCCAGCGTTTCCGCCTCTCCCCCCGTTTTACATCCGGCGATCATTGCAATATCGGCCCCGGCGATAAACGAGTCCGGCTTACCTGAAATAAGTACTATCCCGGCCAGCTGCGGATTTTGGCGGGCACGGCCAATAACCTCGCGGATTTGGCTGGCAAACTCCGCCCTGAGCGTATTCACCTTCTCGCCGGGAACGTCCAGAGCGATCACCGCCACGTTGTCGGTGCGCATGGTTAGCGTGAACGCCGTTGGATTTTCCATCACTCTGCCTCCAGAACCATTGCGGCACCCAGGCCCCCGGCCGCACAGGCGGTGACCAGCCCCAGGCCGCCTCCGCGTCTGCGCAGCTCATTGAGCGTCTGGGTGATCATCCGCGCACCGGTCGCCGCAAAAGGGTGACCATAGGCAATCGATCCGCCCAGCACGTTGAATTTTTCGTCATCCACTTCCCCCAGCGCCTGGGGTCTGTTCAGAATATCGCGGGCAAAATGCGGATCCGCAAACATTTTTAAATTGGCCAGCGTCTGTGCGGCAAAGGCTTCGTGCATATCAATCAGCGTCAGATCGCCGAGGGTAACGCCTGCGCGATCCAGCGCCAGCGGTGAGGCCCAGGCCGGTCCCAGTAGCATGTCGTGGCGCACATCAATAGCGGTAAAGGCATAGCTGCGCAGGTAGCCAAGCGGTGTAATGCCCAGCGATTTTGCCCGCGATTCGCTCATCAGTACCACCGCGGCGGCACCGTCGGTGAGCGGCGTGCTGTTAGCGGCGGTCACCGTGCCGTGGCGGCGATCGAAAGCAGGCCGCAGCTTTGCATAATCTGCAAGGCTTGAATTCAACCGCACATTATTGTCCTGCGCAAACGGAGCGTGCCAGGGCGGTACACAGGCGGTCATCACCTCATCGCTCAGCCTGCCCTCCTGCCATGCCTGCGCCGCTCGCTGATGTGAGCGATGCGCCAGCGCATCCTGCTGCTCGCGGGTAATCGCATGGCTTTTTGCCATCTGTTCGGCGGTATCGCCCATCCGCAGTCCGGTAGAGTATTCCGCTACGGCGGGTGGAACGGGCAGCAAATCGCGCGGCCGGAGCTGGCTGATTAGCTTCATTTTTTGCGAAAAGTGCCTGGCCTTGCTGAGGTCCACCAGCACCCTGCCCAGCTTTTTGCTTACGCCGATGGGCAGGACCGAAGAGGAATCGGCTCCGCCCGCAATACCCGCCTGAATATGCCCAACCATCAGGCTTTCCGCGACGCTGGCTACCGCCTGAAAGCTGGTCGCACAGGCGCGGCTGACGCTCCAGGCGTCGGTATGGACGCTCATCCCGGTGCCGAGGACGATTTCCCGCGCAATGTTGGGTGCCTCCGGCATCTGCACCACCTGACCAAAAACCAGCAGCTCAATTACCTCGGGAGGAAAGTCGCTGCGCGCGAGCAGTTCGCTAATCAGCATCTGGCCCAGCGCCACGGCGGGAATGCCGTGAAGCGCGGTCGCCTGCCGGGCAAAGGGAGTGCGTAATCCGTGAGTAATGGCGATGCGATCGCCGCTGCGCGTTAGCAAAGGTAGCGCTTTGCTCATTCTTATCACCTGTTAAAGGGTCGCGGGCATCATTGCCAAAGAGGTCAGACCTCTAATGTTAACAAGGATTTTACAAGGTGCACGGAGGGAGGGATAAAAATGAGAGGAAACACACGCTTTGTGCCCCGGTGAGCAGGCGACAGCCGCTCACCGGCACGAAGAACTTAACGCAGGCCGAGCTGGAAGATCATGGTTTCAGCCTGGCAGCTAAAGGTAAAGTCTGCGTCCAGGCGCACGCCCTCTGGCGCTTCGCTATAGCGGCTGGTGATAACACAGGGTTCGGATTCAATGCTGCGGGCTTTTTCCGTCAGCTTGGCCAGCATAGCAGCGGCCTGCTGTTGATCGTTATACAGCTGACTCCAGCTTGCCGTGCAGTCGGTGTTATCCATGATAGTGCCAACGTCAACACAACAGCAGGCCGCGGTTTCATTGGCGCTGCATTTATTAATGGAATGCGTCATAGGATCTCCAGTTATCTGCCTCAGGGCAGCGCGTTATTAATTGTCTGCGCCGAGTTTACGCCTCTCTTTCAGGCTTGTCTGACGCCAGCCTGAATTAACGGCGTTTAGTGATGAAAATCACAGTTAAATTTGATCTAACGCAAACTGACGCGGCCTGAAACGTTATCTGGCGGTATTTGTAATAGAGATCTCTTTTTTATGATCATTTCTGCAATATTTATAAAACAATATTGCTACTTAGACACAGGTCGGACCTATACTGTGGAACTGGTCTGATTTGTGAGCCGTATATCAGCCCCTACAATTCGCGATCCCCTGTTACGATATGTAACAGAGCTTAATAAAAAATCCCGATAATGAGGTTGTGGTCATGAACCATAAATCCCTGTTTAATAAGTCTTCTCTTGCGGTGGCAGTCGCAATTATCTCGTCAAATGTTTCAGCAGCCGGCTTTCAGCTTAACGAGTTTTCCGCTATTGGTCTGGGACGCGCCTATTCTGGTGAAGGCGCAATGGGGGATACCGCCGCCTCTGCCAGCCGTAACCCCGCCACAATGGCGCTGATGGATCGGCCCATGTTTTCCGTCGGTGCGGTATTTATTGACCCTGATGTCTCGGTTGACGGTAATAGCCCCACGGGCCGCAGCCTGAATGCCAATAATATTGCCCCCACCCAGTGGGTGCCGAATATTCATTATGTTCAGCCGCTCAACGATAGCTGGTGGCTCGGCGCCTCCGCTACGTCCAATTATGGTCTGGCAACGGAATATAATAGCGATTACACGGCAGGACCCTACGCCGGTAAAACCGATTTACAGACCGTTAATCTTAATTTAAGCACGGCTTATCGTCTGAATGAACATTTCAGCTTCGGCGTGGGCTTTGATGCCGTTTATGCCCGTGCCAAAATTGAGCGCTATGCGGGTGAAACCGGTTCAGCGCTTGGACTCCCTGCGGATACGCAGATCGCCCGCTTAAAAGGGGATGAGTGGGGCTATGGCTGGAACGCAGGCATTCTTTATGAAGTGGATAAGGATAACCGCTTTGGCTTTACCTATCGTTCTGAAGTGAAAGTCGATTTTGATGGCGACTACAAGAGCAGCGTGCCGGGCTATCTCAATCCCATTAATCAGGCGCTGAATCTCGGCCTGCCTTACGGCACCAACGGCAATACCATTCCCGGCTCGCTGAGCCTGGATTTGCCGGAAATGTGGGAAGTCTCCGGCTATCATAAAGTCGCCCCGCAATGGGCCGTCCACTACAGTCTGGCTTATACCAGCTGGAGCCAGTTCCAGCAGTTGAAAGCGACCGGCAACGGCGGCCAAACGCTGTTCTATAAAGATGAAGGTTTCAAAGATGCTTACCGTATCGCGCTGGGCACCTCCTACTTCTACGACGAGAACTGGACGTTCCGCACCGGTATTGCCTTTGATGACAGCCCGGTTCCTGCCGATAAGCGTTCAATCTCCATTCCCGATCAGGATCGCCTGTGGCTGAGCGCGGGTGCCTCCTACGCCTTCACGCAGGATGCCTCTGTCGACGTTGGCGTCTCCTATATGCATGGCCAGCACGTCACGGTTGAAGAAGGGCCTTACACCTTCAACTCTACCGGCAAAGCCTGGCTGTACGGCGCAAACTTTAACTACAAGTTCTGATTTAACCTTTCAACAGACGAAGTCAGTCGGGGGGAGAACGCGCTTCTCCCCTGCTCCTGTGCTCAACGTGCGTCAATTTAAAGTGGGACCTTCACCGATGCGCGGTTCAGGCAATCCGTCAATACGGGCGCGACAAGGAACGGTCGGGGAGTTTCCTCTGCCGTTCCACTGCCGCTGTGCGGGAGGGTTTAGTTAGCGTCGATATCGTTGAGATCGCCCTGAATCGCCGAGGCGTTCGGATTTTCCTGCGGGATCAGCTTACCGTCGCTGGCCAGGAAATCGTGGCGCTGGAAATATGCTGCGCGCACGAAGGCGTAAGGATCGTTAGAGTTGCGCAGGATCGCATCGGAGTCCAGCAGCTGAGCTCGGGTTTCTACCCCTTCCAGCGCCCACTTCCCTGCTGACAACCACCAGGTCAGCCAGCTAAGCGGTGCGTAGAGATCATCCACCAGTCCACCGGCGTCTTCACGCGGAGTGAAGCTGCCGTAACCGGGGACTTCCACGTATGGCCCGTAGCCCACACCATAGTTACCCAGCGTGCTGCCGAAACGGCGCGGCTCTTCCTTAGCAAGTTTGGGATTAGCCATCCCCGCGACGTCGATAAATCCACCCAGCCCCAGCACGGTATTCAGGAAGAAGCGGTTGAAGTGGATCATCGCTTTATAGGGCTTACCCTCAACAAAATAGTTCACCATCGTGGAAGGTTCACTGAGGTTGCCGAGGAAGTTGCTCAGACCGGTACGTGCCGGGATCGGCACGTAATCACGCCACGCAACGGCAACGGGGCGCACCACATAAGGGTCCAGAACGTTATAGTTAAAGTTAAACATTGACCGGTTAAACCCTTCCAGCGGATCGGATCGTCCCTGCGGCTCATCCGCCGTCTGGGAGCTGGCGCACCCTATCAGCAGTACGCTCGCCAGCGCGATACCCGTCACACGGTAGCTCATATCTCTTTTCCTGTAGTCTGAAGTCAAACGCCTGCGGTTACTTCTGCTGCCGATCAATCGCAATCGACAGCTGCTGATGCCCGTCAAACGGCGTTACTGCGCTGGTACCGAACCAGTCTCCGGCCTGTGGGTTGGCACTGCCATCGCGTGAGATACGCACCCGAACCAGAACCTGATGCTGCGCGGAAAGCAGGCGTTCCGGCATCATGGCATTGCTGTCGTCCAGCGTCAGCGTAAGTGGAAAATGGCTTAACGGCATTTTTTTTACCGCCACGGGGACGGGAGAAACACCATCGGAAACGGAAATATACAACACTCCGCCTTCCGGTAACATTTTTTCTGCCTCCGGCGCCAGGGTGACGTTGAGCGCCAGTCGGCTTGTCTGCCTGCCCGCATCGGTGCGGGCCTGCTCAATGCTGCGCCGTATTGTGTCCGACCGTTTATCGTCAGCCGGTAACAATTGTAACATCTTTTGCCATTCTGCTATGGCCTGGTCGTAATCCTGTCGGGCAAAAGCATTAAATGCTAACAGACTGAGAATCCGCAGATTCGTCCCGTCCTGCTTAGCCATTTCACTCAGCATCTGCGCCGCCTGGCGGAGATTCTGCGGATCCTGCGACCGCGTCAGGACATCAGCATAGCTCAGTTTGACCTCGGGGTTATCCGGCGCAAGCTGCATCGCATGCTGGAAAGCCTGTGTCGCCGTAGCCGCGTTATTCAGCACCATGCCAATACGCCCCAGCATCAGCCAGTCATTCACGTTCCTGGGATCGCTCTGCAGTGAGGTGCGGATCCCCAGCCCGAGCCGCGCCAGCTGGTCCATACTCAGAGGCTCGGCGTTAGGATCCATCACCTGGGCGCGTAGCGCAGGCAGGTCGAGCTGTGCCTGCTGCCATGACATCACCTGGGCAAAGCCGCCGGTTTTAAAATAAAAACCCAGAGTCACGACAATTAATAACAGGATCCCAGGCAGCAGCACCCAGCGGCTCAGGGTGCGCGCGTGGATCTGCTCATCCTCAGGTATATCCAGCAGCAGCGTTTGCTGCAGCTCACGGATCATCTCCGCGCGTTCACCCACCACGCCCTGGGCTTCATCCTCTTCCAGCTCACGCAGGCGCTGGCGGTAAAAACGCGTATTTAGCGCATCGCGCTCCGCCGCCAGGGGTGGATGCCTGCGTCCACCGGCAATCAGCACCAGGCCGCAGGCCGCGATTAGCAGCACCAGCAGGGTTAGTAAGAATGCACTCATGATTGCTTCCCATTGTTCTTCAACAGCGCATCCAGTCGCTTCTGCCCGGCATCATCCAGTGGCGGGGCGGTAAGCTGGCGCTTCCTGCTACGCAGAATAATCACCAGCGCGCCAATAATCACAAACAGTACCGGGCCCGCCCAGAGGATCAGCGTGGACGGCATCACCGGCGGGTCGTAGGTCACGAAGTTGCCGTAGCGCGCCACCATATACTGCCTGACCTGCGCCGGGCTCTGCCCCGCCTGCAGCAGCTCGTAAACCTTCAGCCGCATATCGCCAGCGATCATTGCATTCGAGTCGGCAATGCTGTTGTTCTGACATTTCGGGCAGCGCAGCGATTCGGTCAAATGGCGATACTGCTGCTCCTGTGCCACCGAGGCGAATTGGTAGGTATCAATATTACCGGCCAGCGCGCTCAGGCTAATCAGGCTTATCACGATCAGTAAAAAACGTTTCATACACCTTCCCTGCTGTATTTATCCCAAAGCGGCTTCACTTCCTTCGCCCAGACGTCGGCATTCATATCCCCCGCGTGGCGGTAGCGGATAATCCCTTTGCCATCAATCAAAAAGGTTTCAGGGGCGCCATAAACGCCCAAATCCAGCCCTAGCATACCGTCGCCGTCATACAGGCTTAGCGCGTAAGGATTACCCAGCGTATTCAGCCAGTTAATCGCCTTACCGCGATCGTCCTTATAGTTCAGACCCACTACCCGCACGCCCTGTGCGGCCAGTACATTGAGATACTGATGCTCTGCACGGCAGGTGGGACACCATGTCGCCCAAACGTTAAGCAGCACGGGTTTGCCGTCGGTCAGCACCGTGCGATCGTAGGTTGTCCCCGGCTGGTTAAGCGATTCCAGCTTAAAGACCGGCACCGGCTTGCCCACCAGCGCGGACTCCAGCAGCGTGGGATCGTCACCGTTGGCGTTGCGCGTCAGCTGCCACATCAGCGCAGCGGCCACCAGCAGAAACAGCACCAGCGGCAGGTAAAGTATCTTCTTATTCATGTCGCCTCCCTTTCGGCCTTCCGGCGTGAGCGATAGCGCGGGTCGAGCAGGCAGAAAATGCCGCCAACCGCCATAAATACCCCGCCGAACCAAATCCAGCGCACAAAAGGTTTGTAATAGATGCGCACCGCCCAGGAGCCGTCATCCAGCTCTTCACCCAGCGCAGCGTAGAGATCGCGGGTCAGTCCGCCGCTAATCGCTGCTTCAGTCATCATGGTGTGCGCCACGCTGTAGTAGCGTTTCTCCGCCTGTAGCGTCGCCTCGTGATGTCCCTGACGGGTTACGTCGATAATGCCCGCGCCGCCGGTATAGTTTGGCCCCTGTATCTTCTGTACATCGCGGAAGGTGAAGTGATAATCGTGAATATCCACGGTATCCCCAGGCCGCATCCGCACATCGCGTTCCACGCTGTAGTTCTGGCTGAAGGCGATACCGATAACGGTGACCGCCACGCCAAGATGGCCGAGCACCATGCCCCAGTGGCTGCGGGAGAGATGACGCAGCCCGGCAAAAAAGCGGTGGCGATGCGTCGCCCGTTCGTGCAGCTCCATCAGGGTCAGGAAAATGACCCACACCGCCATCAGCAGGCCGACGACGGCCATCGCCTCAATGCGATCCTGCATCAGCCACGGCAGCAGAATCGACAGCACCAGCGTACCAGCCACGGCAATGCCCAGCCTTTTCCACAGCTTTTGCGGCTGGTCACGCCGCCAGCGCACCAGCGGACCCACGCCGAGCATCAGGGCCAGCGGGGCCATCAGCAGGGTAAACAGGCTGTTAAAGAAGGGTTCCCCTATCGAAATGCTGCCCAGTCCGAGCTGCTTATGCACCAGCGGCAGCAGCGTTCCCAGCAGCACCACCAGCATCGCGGCGATCAGCAGCACGTTATTACCGAGCAGGAATGACTCGCGCGACCACACTTCATTCTGCACCCGGCTGCGCACCTTGCTGCCCTTAATCGCGTAGAGCAGGAGTGAACTGCCAATGACGATTACCAGGAAAGCGAGAATAAACATGCCGCGGGCGGGATCGGAGGCAAAGGAATGCACCGAAATCAGCACGCCGGATCGCACCAGGAAGGTACCCAACAGGCTAAGGGAAAAGGCGGTAATGGCCAGCAGCACGGTCCACGCCTTAAAGGTGCCGCGCTTTTCGGTCACCGCCAGGGAGTGGATCAGTGCCGTCCCGGCCAGCCACGGCATAAAGGAGGCATTTTCCACCGGATCCCAGAACCACCAGCCGCCCCAGCCCAGTTCGTAATAGGCCCACGCCGACCCCAGGACGATACCCATGGTCAGAAATACCCACGCGGCGGTGGTCCAGGGACGCGACCAGCGCGCCCAGGCGGTGTCGAGTCTGCCCGCCATCAGCGAGGCGATAGCAAAGGCAAACGCCACCGAGAAGCCGACGTAGCCCATATAGAGCAGCGGCGGGGGAAAGATNGAGTCTGCCCGCCATCAGCGAGGCGATAGCAAAGGCAAACGCCACCGAGAAGCCGACGTAGCCCATATAGAGCAGCGGCGGGTGAAAGATCAGGCCGATATCCTGCAACATTGGGTTAAGGTCGCTGCCGTCAATGGGGAAATCAGGCAGCGTGCGGGTAAAGGGATTTGAAGTCAGGGTGATAAACAGCAGAAAGCCAAGGTTGATCATCCCCATCACCGCCAGTACGCGAGCGATAGCATCCTGCGGCATGGTCCGGCTGAACAGCGCGACTAACAGCGTCCAGGTACTGAGCAGCAGCAGCCACAGCAGCAGCGATCCCTCGTGCGCCCCCCAGGTGGCCGCCACCCGGTAGTAAACCGGCAACAGCGTGTTAGAGTTGGCCGCCACGTAGGCCACGCTGAAATCATTTACGACGAAGGCATGAACCAAAATCATAAAGGCGGCGGCAATGCAGGCGAACAGCGCATAGCTGAGCGGCCGCGCCAGCCCCATAAGGCGGACGTCCTGACGCGCCGCGCCCCACAGGGGGTAGATGCTCAGCAGCAGCGAAAGGGCCAGCGCCAGACAGAGCAGGAAACTGCCGATTTCCGGCATCATGACTGGCCTTCCGCTGCGGCTGTCTGCCAGGCCGTGGCCGGGCTTTTATGGTTCTTTTTCATTGCATCCTCAATTTCCGGCGGCGTGTATTTCTCATCGTGCTTCGCCAGCACCTCTTTGGCATTCACCAGGTTGCCCTTCTCCAGCACCCCCTGTGCTACCACGCCCTGCCCTTCACGGAACAGGTCGGGCAGGATCCCCAAATAGGTCACGCTAATCACGCCGTTACCGTCGTACAGTTTGAACGAGACCTGTAGCGTATTCGGATCGCGCTTCACGCTGCCTGGCATCACCATTCCCCCGACGCGCAGACGCTGGCCCGGTTCGGGTTTGCTGTGCTCCTCTCCTTTCCCATTCAGTATTTCACTGGGGGTATAAAAAAGGTCGATGTTGGAACGCAGCGCGTACATCACCAGCGAAGTGGCAAGTCCAAGGCCGACCAGGATCGCCACCACCACCACCAGGCGATTTTTACGACGGGTATTCACGGTTGATCTCCTGCCGCTTCACCGGCGGCTTTTTGACTTTTTGCCGCACGGACGCGGCGTTCGCGCGACTGGCGCTTACGAATATCGGCCAGCAGCCAGCGGCGCTGTAGCAAGGTGTGCAGCACGAGCCCGCCCAGCGCGAGCAGGGTACAGGCGACGGCCAGCCAGACGTAGAAGGCATAGCCGCCCATGGCGAAGAACGCCGGCCAGGATGAAAATGCGGGGGTCATCGTTTTTGCCCTCCTTTTGCCACCACGTCAGCCACCCACGGGCGATGACGCTCGGTAAAGAGCAGCAGATTACGTAAACGCATCAGCGTCAGGGAGATAAACAGCAGCAGATAACCGAGAATCGACCAGCGCAGCGGCGTACGCATACTGGGGTCAATGGCCTGCTGGAGTATGCCGGAGGAGCCCTGGTGCAGGGTATTCCACCACTGTACTGAATAGTGAATGATTGGCAGGTTAACCACGCCCACCAGGATCAAAATTCCCGCTGCCCGCCCGGCCATACGACGATCGTCAAAGGCATTCGACAGGGCAATCACGCCCATATAGAGAAACAGCAGTACCAGTTCGGAGGTCAGCCGTGCATCCCAGATCCACCAGGTGCCCCACATCGGCTTTCCCCAGGCCGAACCGGTAACCAGCGCAATAAAGGTGAACACCGCGCCAACCGGCGCCATCGCCGCTGCCGTCAGGTCGGCCATTTTCCACTGCCATACCAGACCGACAAACGCGGCGATGGCCATTGAGGCGTAGATGCCCATCGACCACATCGCGGCGGGCACGTGGATATACATGATGCGGTAGCTGTCGCCCTGCTGATAGTCGGCGGGCGCGAAGCCGAAGCCCCATATCCAGCCTAAACCGAGCGAGGCAACCCCCAGTACGGCAAACCAGGGGAACAGCCGGCCGCATAACCCGTAGAGCCGGTCAGGCTTGCCCTGTTGATGTAACCATTTCCACATTATTATTTTGCTCACATTCAAAGAAAAAGCGTTCTGGTGTTTTTTATAAAAATACGGTTAGTGCACGCTTACGCGCAGCGCGGCTGCGGTGGCAAAAGGCGCCAGCGTAATGCTGGCGACCAGCATGGCGCCCAGAATCGCCAGGAATCCGTCAATCGGTAAACCCTGTCCCGCCGCGTCTATCGCTGCACTGGCAAAAATCAGTACCGGCACCGCCAGCGGCAGCACCAGCAGGCTAAGCAGAACGCCGCCGCGTCGTAAACCGACCGTCAGCCCCACGCCTATCGCGCCCAGCAGGCTCAGCGTTGGCGTACCCAATAGCAGCGTCAGCGCAATGGCGCGCCAGCGGGCAAAGTCGAGCGAGAGCAGCAGCGCAGCCAGCGGAGAGAGCAGCAACAGCGGCAGTCCGGTCACCACCCAGTGAGCGGCCACTTTCCCTAATACCGTTATCGGCAGCGGGGCGGGCAGCAGCAGCAGCTGTTCCAGCGATCCATCGACAAAGTCATCGCGGAACAGACGCTCCAGCGCCAGCAGCGAAGAGAGTAGCGCCGCGACCCAGACGATGCCCGGGGCAATACGCGCCAGCAGCTGGGGTTCCGGCCCGATACCCAGCGGAAACAGGGTGATGACGATCAGGAAAAACCACAGCGGATTAATGATTTCAGCGCCGCTGCGAAAGGCAATACGCAGCTCACGCTTTAGCACGCGCCAGAACATCAGGTTACCTCCGCAGAGGTCAGTGAGAGTTTGCGAACCGTGCGATGCGACGCGGGCAGATGCTGATGGGTCGTCAGAATGACCAGGCCGCCGGCCGCCGCATGGCGCTCAAACAGCCCCGTCAGCTTATTTACCCCGGAGACATCAATCGCGGTCAGCGGCTCATCCAGGATCCACAGCGGCGAGGGACTCAGCCATAGCCTGGCCAGCGCCACGCGGCGCTGCTGCCCTGCCGACATCAGGCCCACCGCCACCTCTTCGTATCCCGTCAGTTCGACCTCATCCAGTGCCGCCAGCAGGGCCTCTGCCGAATGGGCGGGGTGAAAAAAACGCAGGTTCTCAAAGGCGGTCAATACCGACTTCACGCCGGGCTGATGGCCGAGGTAGAGCAAATCCGCATGATAGCGCTCACGCTGGCGATGAACAGGATGTTGATGCCAGCGCACATCGCCCTGCTCAGCCCGGCTCAGGCCTGCGAGGATGCGGAGCAGCGAGGTTTTTCCCGCGCCGTTAGCGCCTTCAATCTGCACGATGTCGCCCGCTGAAACGGTAAAACTAAGATCGCTAAACAGCGTACGTTCATCTCGAACGCAGGTGAGATTGTGGGCTTCCAGCATCAAATTACGTCGCACTCGTGAATGTTGAATGAAATAGTACCACAGGAAATCATGGCATCGCAGTCTCACGACGTACGTCTCATACCCATGGCATGCGCATTATGCCCGCAAAAAACAGGGAATATGATGAAAAATACCGCATGGTTAAAGCTTTGTTACCCTTATCATTAAATACCGTTACATTCCGCCTGCCGGGAAACCCGCTACGCTTATCAGGCACATTATGTATCAGGGCCGACAGGAGCAGCCAAGTGAACGACAAAACCAATAAAAAAAGTGATGTTGAAGTTGACAGCAAAGAGAGTGAGAGCGGCGAAGAGATTGAGGTGAATGAAGAGGCCCTGCCCTCGCGCGCAGCGGCGGTGCATGAGCAAATTCGACAGGAAGGTGAAAAAGAGCTGGAGCGCGATGGCTTAGCGCTGCTGTTTTCCGCCGTTGCAGCGGGCCTGTCGATGGGGGCCTCGCTGATGGCGAAAGGGATCTTCCACCTTCATTTCGAGGGGGTCCCAGGCGCCTTTTTACTGGAGAACTTCGGATATACCTTTGGCTTTATTATCGTCATCATGGCGCGTCAGCAGCTGTTTACGGAGAACACCGTGACCGCCGTGCTGCCGATAATGCATAAACCGACCGGCCGCAATTTTCTGCTGCTGTTGCGTTTGTGGGGCATCGTGCTGGGCGGTAACCTGATTGGGACGGCGGTGGCTGCGCTGGCCTTTATGCATATGCCCATTTTCGATGAGGCCACGCGCACGGCATTTATCGGCCTCAGTCAGAAGGTGATGGAAAACTCACCAGGCGAGATGTTTGCTAAAGCGATCGCTTCAGGCTGGATTATCGCCACGATGGTCTGGATGTTCCCTTCAGCGGGCACGGCAAAGCTCTGGATTATTGTGCTGATGACGTGGCTGGTAGCGATAGGCGACTTTACGCATATCGTGGTCGGTTCCGTCGAAACGCTTTTTCTGGTGTTTAACGGCATTATCAGCTGGAAGGAATTCCTCTGGCCATTCGCCCTGCCCACTCTGGCGGGAAACATCATCGGCGGCACCTTTATCTTTGCGCTGATAAGCCATGCGCAAATCCGCAACGATATGAGCAATAAAACGTCGTAATGACTCAGGCACTATGAGCAACAAAACGTTGTCATGACTCAAAGGGGAGCCGCTGGACGCAGCGCGCTACCCCTTCTTTGCAGAGGCTCAGTTAAAAAGTGCGAAGGTTTTAACGTAAAATGAGCTCGCAAACAGCACGTATCCCAGCCATACCAGCAGGATCAACCCAATTGAAAATTTCAGTGACATAGCCTGTTCCTCTCTCTCACACAGCAAGGGTGCCCCTTGTTTACGTGGATTTACATTAGAACGCGGCGAGCCATGAGATATTGATCCAGCGCAAGTAAGCATGCGTAAAGAGAATTCAGATAATCTCGACTGAAACATATAAAGCCGCCGCTGAAAAAAACAGCACCTAAGCGTCCTGTTTTTGCCCCAGCTCAGATATTTGATATTCCTCAACATTAGCGTCAAATTTTATGATACTATCCCTGTCGCTCTGGGTCGTTAGCTCAGCTGGTAGAGCAGTTGACTCTTAATCAATTGGTCGCAGGTTCGAACCCTGCACGACCCACCAGGCGGCCATCGTATAATGGCATTACCTCAGCTTCCCAAGCTGATGACGCGGGTTCGATTCCCGCTGGCCGCTCCAACTGCTTGAAAAAAAGCGAGCAGTTACGCTAAGATACTGCCCCTGGCGAAGAGTATGTCGCCATCTTGTACCGCGTCTCCTTAGTTAAATGGATATAACGAGCCCCTCCTAAGGGCTAGTTGCAGGTTCGATTCCTGCAGGGGACACCATTCAGTACCTCGCCTTCATCCTCTACTGATGTCACTACAGGAAATAATCTGTTCATCTCTAATTAATGCAGTGCATACCTGGCAACGTCCGTTTCTGAAACTCAGCCTGCATATGACTGGGCACCTCAAATGGGAACATTCTCCACACTGCTACGCCCTCAACTAACGGGCGGAAGCCCCATCAGGTTGATTTCATCCATATGCCGCTTATTGAGGTTGATCTCGCACTGTTCGCGGTAGGACTGATAATCATAGGCATCTTCATCAATCTCAGGGGCAACCGCAAGACACAACTCCTGTCGGTACTGTTTCCATTTCTCCTGCGCTTCCAGAAATCTCCTGCTGTAAACATCGCCAGAGGTTTCTTTAGCGTCCTCTTTGCCATTAAATGGACCAATGTTGTTCGCCTTGATCCGTTTATCCGTTTCCGAAATTAGAGCGTCGAGCTTCCTGTCGCTGTCATCCTTTTTTTCGCAAGGCAGTCATAGGCCATGGGAATCGTTTTCTCTTGCTTAAAACAGATATTACGCTCAGCTCCCCATGACAGGGCAGCATTGGCAGTAAGAGGAAGTGCCGAACAAGCCAACAGCAGTGTAATCACGTATTTTTTCATCGTAAATACCCCAATCTTTTTCTGTGACCTTCATAGCTCATATACACAGGATCGTTTTTAATGTGTTCTGCCAGGGCGTTTTTCCCAGTAATCGCGGCCCGTATCAATGCGGGCGCGTTATGAACACCCTGATAAAAAATATCGACCACCACATCTCTGATTTTTATGTCCAGAGCATACCAGGCAGGAGCATTGGATATGGATTTTGCCACCCGGCTGTAAAAACTACGAGCCTCACTCAGTTTTGTTTTATAGGCGATCTCGAAGAGATGAATTTGTTGCTGATGGGTGATTTCGCCCATGAGTGGCCCGTATACCCTGACAAACTGCTCAGCCTGTCGACTTTTAAGGTGAGCAGCTGCACTTCCCAGACGTTCTAAAAACTCTAAAACCCTTCATTGCCAGAGAAAATCGCCTTCACCAATACCCTGCTATGCTCTGCCTAAGCAAATGCAATTGATAGACATTTTTGATACCTGGTTCCATCCTTTTGCCATATATACTGTTCTTCGAAATCCAAATCGACGGCGCGAAACCACAGGAAAAACACTTCCCATCAAAACATAGCGCGGGCGCAAGCTCGCGGTAATCATAATAGGGCGCGTTCGATGCTGGCAAAAGGAATTAGCCCAGGGATGCACGTTAAGCCGGGAATATAAGCGCAGGGCATTAGCGCAGGAGTGTAATTTCTGCCTACGATATCAGTATACGGTCACGAGACATCCTGACTGGCGAAACCCGCACCCTTTTTACGTGGGGGGTTCGGTCTCTTCCTCACTTTCACCCGCATGGGTCAGGTCATACGCTGCCTGGGCTTTATCCAGTGCCGCTCCATGTTCCAGCGCCCAGTCATACAGCGCGATAAACGGCTGTTGTAACGTTTGTGCCAGCGGCGTGAGGCTGTATTCAACCCCAACCGGGGATGTGGGAAGAACTTCGCGGATCACCAGGCCATTACGTTCGAGTCGCTTCAGCGCATCTGCCAGCGCTTTATGGGTGATCCCATCCAACCGACGACGGATTTCATTAAAGCGGGAAGGCCTGGAACAGAGCACCGTGAGAATTAAAATCGACCATTTATTGGTGATATGTTCCAGTACCGGGCGGGTTTTCCCTACGTCTCTCAATACGTTAGCGTCTGGATGTGCCATGGCAATATACTCCGGGATACCTGATATAAACAAAGTGCGTAATTGATATTAAATATAATATATATACCCTTCCCTCTCCACCCAAAGAGGAGAGATCAGATGAGCAGACTGGAAAATAAAGTCGCTGTAATACTGGGCGGCGCTAAAGGAATTGGCCTGGCCATCAGCCAGCGTTTTGCCAGCGAAGGCGCAACGACCTGGTTCACATCGCGTCGTGACGAAGAGTTGCAGGCGGCAGGCCTGAAGATATCGGGTAAATCGAACCCGTTGCAGGCCGACGTCAGTCAGCAGAGCGAGCTGATACGCATTATGGATACGGTAAAGGCTGAATCATTCCGGATCGATGCGTTGGTGATTAATGCCGGGATGACGGACTATGCCACGATTGATGATATAAGTCCGTCGCATTTTGACCAGATTTTTAGTCTGAATGTGCGGGCGGCCGTTTTTGCGTTGCAGGCCGCGCTGCCGCTGCTTAATCCCGGCGCAAGCGTTATCCTGATTGGTTCCATTGCTGATGTGCTGGGTACCGAGGGTTACGGCGTTTACAGCGCCAGCAAAGCGGCCCTGCGATCCTTTGCCCGGACCTGGACACGCGAGCTCTCTTCGCGCGGTATCCGAATCAATGTGGTGGCTCCCGGCCCTGTTGATACGGAAATGATGCAGGCCGCCTCCGAAGAGTTGCGCAAGGAAATAATTAGCGCGATCCCCTTGAGCCGCATGGGCAGGCCTGAAGAAGTGGCCAACGCCGCGCTGTTTCTGGCAAGCGATGAAAGTAGCTATATTGCAGGCGCTGAAATTTGTGTGGATGGCGGCCTGACGCAGGTTTAAACGCTAACGGATAATGATCTGTTTCTCAGCCATCCCCGGATGGCTGAGGCGCGCCCCTTACGACTTGCTCACCGCATAGTTTCTGACTTTATTATTTTCCATCTGTACGGTCAGCGTCTTACCCTCGGTCGTGTCCCTTGCCCTTGCCTGACTCCAGGTCCACATCAGGATTTGGTGCCCCTCGGGGTATGGGGTTTCCGAGGTGGGCTGACCAAAAAGCGCAATCATTTCCTGCCTCGTGGTCGTGCCCTTGTGGATTTTGTTAAGCCGCGCATCGTCGAAATCCTGGCCAACGGAGGCGGTACACCCGGCAACCGTCATTATCAGGCATAAAACTAACCATACTTTTTTCATCATCAGGGCCGCGCGCTCTTTCTGCCGGAGAGGTAACGAACGCCCTCAGGTCCAAAGAATTCGGAATGGGGCTCATCGCGCTGGAGATGAAACACCTCGCCCACACGCCAGGTTTTTTCCCCGCTCTGACTAAGAATGGTTATCTCACCCGCCAGAATCAGCGCTTTCGCTTCAAAGGGATGCGCGTGATGCTCCAGCCTGCCGTTGGGTTCGCGCTCCACCACCACCGGCGTGTCAAAACCCTGCTCAGCCAGCTGTTTTACGAATTCTTCCTGCTGCATGGTCACTCCGGATAAACACAGGTATTCCGCTAAGATAGCCTGACTGCCCACACACTTTCAATTTATACCGGGCTTGTCGGCGCGCGCCCTCTCGCCTTTGCTGCTAACCGGCCGCGCATAGCCGCCCGCAGCCCCCTGTCGCAGGCACCGCCAGGGGCTATTTCAACGTACCGCTCGCCGCAGCGGAATAGCGCGCTTTGGCATGATGCAGCGAAAGCAGGGACATCACCATCAGTACGCATCCGGCGACAATCAGAAAAGCATACCCCAGCAGGCTCCAGGCCCAGATACCAACGATCCCCCCGACCAGAAATCCCGCTATCGTCAGCGCATGGAGCTTTAACCGATCGAGATATGCCGTGGCTTCACTGGGGGACTCCTGCCGCCGCAGGATATCAATCAGCATCGCCATTTCAATACCAATATCGGTTGCCGTGCCGGAGACGTGCGTCGTTCTGACGCGGGCATTCGAAATCCTCGTTACCACGGCGTTTTGCAGCCCCATCAGCAGGCTCAGGGCCAAAATGAGCACCGCCCCTGGCAGGGTGAAGCTCAGCTCAGCCACGCCAAGCACCATTAGCGCCAGCGCTTCAATAACAATAACGAAAGCATAGATGCCGCGCAGGCCTCTGCGCCGTCCGGCATTGATAATCAGCGTGGAGAGTAAAGCGCCAAAAATAAAAAACAGTACGATGGACAGGAAGAATATGCCGCCGTTCCACCTGAACCGGGCCAGATTATCGGAAAGGGAAGAGACGTTACCGGTCATGTTGGCAGCGAAAAATCCTACGATTTCAAACGCCACCGTATTAAGCGCACCGGCAACGGCGGCCAGCAGACAGGCCAGCCAGCTGTCAGTAATGAGCGTTCTGGCTTCATCGGTACGAATCAACATGCTAATTTCTGTGCGTGGAGAAAGGGATGCATTATTTTCTGCCCAACCAATGGGAAACTCAAGTTACTTAATCGCGCCAGAAAAAAGGGCAATGCGGTCGACCTTAATTTAGTAAGCTTCCTGCCTGTGGAGAGGTAAATGCTCAATGATAAGGATATTCAATTATGCTGCTTACCCTGCTGCCCATTTTAGCTATTCTGTTTATTTTGCTTTTTATCGTCTGTTTTATTATTTTCCTGGTCAGGCTTTCCCGCGAGGGTGACGCCAGTTTCGGGCTGGCCCTTATCGTGCTCATTTTACCCTTTGTGGCATTCTATTGTGCTTTCTGGTACGTCAGCCTGTACCTCGAGACCTTAGGCATTAACCCTCCCCTCTTTTAGGTACGATTAGTCGGAGGGAGAGATAGGCGATAAATACCCCGCTACTCCGCTGATTGATTGCTCACCGCACACTTACACTGAGGGAAAGTTAATCACGCCCGTTGTGGAGTCCCTATGCCAGACAAAGATCCTATTGTTGAACGCCTCACCGTTGAGGTACTTGCCCTGCGTCATATCGTGCAGATGCTGATTGCTTACGGCAACGTGCCTACCGGTGGCAAGCTGAATAAATACCTGCTCAAGGTAGCGGATGATACTGAACACCGCGATGAACGACACGGCAATAAAGCCATCGCCGAGGCGATCCGCAGCTACATTCAGAACTGATTTTCTGGCTATTCTTTCCATAATCATCGCCGCCTGCGCAATGTGCCAGAATGCAGATTTCGGATTTTGTTACATTAACCTGCCGCCCCGCTAAATGTTTTCGACCAGGCTTACTCCTTATTAAAACAAGACCTCGTGCTCAGTTTCCACGTTCAGGACTCGTAAGGAGTAACCATTATGTCGTCACACGCCAGAGAAGATAAGCCCGCAGCCGTTTCCCCTTTGCCACTCTCTTCAGCACAGCAAAATAAAGGTACGGCCTTTAGCGAAGCAGATCGTAAAAAACACCGACTGGAAGGGCTGCTGCCGCCCATCGTGGACAGTTTGCAAACCCAGATCCAGCGCGTTAAAGAGCACCTCGACGGCAAGCCTAACGACATCGAAAAATATATCTGCTTGCAGGAGCTGGCGAATCGCAATGAAACGCTGTTTTATGCCACGCTGATGTCCGATCCCGTCACCTTTATTCCCCTGGTTTACGATCCCACCATTGCGGATGCCTGTCTTAAGTACGGCCATATTTATCGCCAGCCGAAGGGGATGTATCTGACGCGTGAAATGAAAGGCCGGCTGGCTGAGGTGCTGCGCAACTGGCCGCAAAAGGACGTTCGTTTTATCTGTGTAACCTCTGGTGGCCGGATTTTAGGACTGGGCGACATCGGTGCTAACGGTGCGCCTATCCCGGTGGGAAAGCTCCAGCTCTACACCGCCTGCGCCGCCGTCCCGCCAGAGGGCCTGCTGCCTGTCCACCTGGACATTGGCACCAGCAATAAAAAGCTGACGGGTGACCCACTTTATACCGGCCTGCGTAAAGCCCCCCTTGCGCAAAAAGCGCTGGATGAGCTGCTGGATGAGTTTGTCGCGGCGGTGGAGAGCGTCTTCCCCGGCTGCTGTATTCACTTTGAGGACTGGAAAGGCAGTGATGCGGTGCGCTATCTACAACGCTATCAGAGTCGGGCCCTGGTTTATAACGACGATATTCAGGGTACGGCAAGCGTGGTGCTGGCTGGCCTGATTACGGCCCTGAAAACCACTGGCGGCAAGCTGTCACAGCAGCGCGTGCTCTTTGCCGGTGCTGGCTCCGCTGGAACGGGCATCGCTAATATGCTGGTTGAGGCGATGGTGCTGGAAGGCGCAGAGCGGGAAGAGGCTCGCCGGGCAATCACGCTGTTCGATAAGGACGGGCTGATTGAGACGGGGCGTAAAAAACTCTCTGCTGAACAGAAGACCTTTGCCCGGAAGGCTGAACCCCAGTCCGATCTGCAAAAAGTGGTGGAAGCGGTTAAACCTACGGTGCTTATCGGCGTCAGTACGCAGGGGGGGCTGTTCACCGAGAAGGTGGTTAAAACCATGAGTAAGCTGAACGATCGGCCGATTATCTTCCCACTTTCCAATCCGACAGATAACGCTGAATGCACCGCAAAACAGGCCTATCAGTGGACCAAGGGCAAAGCGCTCTATGCCGCGGGTGTGCAGTTCGGTGAGGAAAACGTACAGGGTGAAACGCGCTATCCGGGTCAGGCCAATAACTTTTATATTTTTCCGGCGGTCAGCCTGGCGGTGTACGCGGCGCGCCCCAGGCGTATTGACGATCGGCTGTTTATAGAGGCAGCCCGCGCCTGTGCGCAGCAGGTTAGTAAAAAAGATCGCGATCGGGGAATGCTCTACCCTTCACAGGCCGGGATACTGAAAACGGAAAAGGCTATCGCCCGCCATCTGGTGCGCTATCTGTTTGATAACGATCTGGCGGGGGTGGAAGAGCCCGATGATATCCCCCGCTGGCTTGATAAGCTGAGCTACAAGCCCGGTTACGAGTAAATGCGCATCGCACTGATTTGATCGGGATACGCAATTCGCGATATCCTGCGGACGAGCTGTTGATATAGTTGATTTTATGCCCTTCATGCGTCAGGTTCGACGACCTGGCGCAGCATGGCTGGACGATGAATTTAACAAGGATGATAACGTTATGCATGACTACCTGACACAATGGCTCAGCGCCTTTGATCTGCCCTACGCCTCTTTTATCGCTGTATTCGCCCTGCTCGGCATTATCCTGCTGATCTCCCTGCTCGTACACGGCCTGCTGCATCAGGGCGTTATTCCTCCCCTCCGCAGGCTGGCCGGGAAGTCGTCAAAGCAGTGGCCACGATCGTTTATTGATAAGAAACTGCTCAGCCGTTCAGCCCTGCTCCTCCAGGGGATCCTGCTCCAGCTGCAAATTGCACTTTTCCTGCAGGGCATTGAGCCGCTGCATACCGTGCTGGTGGTGTTCAGCCAGGTATGGATGATGACGTTCAGCCTGCTGATGTTTTTCTCGCTGCTGGATGTGCTTCTTGAGGTAACGCAGCGACAGGCCATTGCCAGCCAGCTCCCCCTTCGCGGTATTTTTCAAAGCCTGAAACTGATTGCCGCGCTGCTGGTTGTGCTGATGATTATCTCAGTGCTAATTGGTAAATCCCCGCTGGTGCTGCTGACCGGGCTGGGTGCCATGACCGCCGTACTGATGCTGGTATTTAAGGACCCCATTCTCGGTTTAGTGGCCGGGATCCAGCTGTCAGCCAACGATATGTTGAAAATTGGCGACTGGCTGGAGATGCCAAAATATGGCGCAGACGGCGACGTGGTGGATATCGGTCTGACCACGGTTAAGGTTCGCAACTGGGATAAGACCGTCACGACGCTTCCTACCTACGTGTTGATATCAGATTCATTTAAAAACTGGCGTCCGATGTCAGAATCCGGCGGACGCCGCATCAAGCGCAGCATTAATATTGATACCACCAGCATCCATTTTCTGAGCGAGGACGAAGTGGCCAGCCTGAAACGTGCCCAGCTGCTGACGCCTTATCTGGAAGGCAAAGGTGAGGAAGTGGAAAACTATAATGCCCGGCTGAATTGCGATCTCACCACGCCGCTTAATGGCCGCAGGATGACCAATGTCGGCACCTTCCGCGCCTGGCTGGAAGCCTGGCTCAGGGCGCATCCGCGCAGCCATAAGGAGATGACCCTGATGGTACGCCAGCTGGCGCCGGGTCCTTCGGGCCTGCCGATAGAGATTTACATGTTCACCAATACCACCGCCTGGCTGGAGTATGAAAATATCCAGGCTGATATTTTCGATCATATCTTTGCCGTACTGCCTGAATTTGGCCTGCGCGTTCATCAAACGCCTACTGGCAACGATCTGCGACAGCTGCGGCTGACGGAACAGGATAATGCTATCCAGGCGGATCGCTAACGAACTGCGGTTCAGGCTACCTTTCATACCCTGTGAGAGGCATTTCATTCCGCGCGGGCGGCAGTTCATGCCTTAATCAGCCCGCGCGCGAAAGACCCGACATATTCTGTGCTCAATTTATTAAACTTTCATCGGGAGTTTTCCATGAGCACATCCCCCGTCAACACCCGCGTTAATCGTACCCGCTGGCTAACCCTGATCGGTACGGTGATCACTCAGTTTGCTCTGGGTTCAGTCTATACCTGGAGCCTGTTTAATGGCCAGCTGTCCCACAAGCTGGATGCGCCAATCAGCCAGGTGGCTTTCTCGTTTGGCCTGCTGAGCCTGGGGCTGGCCATCGCCTCTTCGCTGGCGGGAAAGCTTCAGGAGCGTTTCGGCGTACGCCGGGTGGCCATCGGTTCTGGCGTGCTGATGGCGGTGGGTTTTTATATGACCGCTCACGCTAACAATCTCTTTATGCTGTATCTCAGCGCGGGGGTGTTAGTGGGTCTGGCCGACGGCGCGGGCTATCTGATGACGCTTTCAAACTGCGTAAAATGGTTTCCAGAGCGCAAAGGGATGATTTCCGCCTGTGCCATAGGTGCCTACGGTCTGGGCAGCCTTGGGTTTAAATTTATCTGTAGCTATCTGTTGAGTATTAACAGCCTGGAGACGACCTTTGTTATTTGGGGCGGACTGGCAATGGTGATGATTATCCTCGGCGCGTTGCTGATGAAAGACGCCCCACAACAGCCTGCGGCCAGGCCGGGTGAAATCAGTCGGGCGCGTGACTTTTCCCTGGCAGAAGCCGTGCGTTTACCGCAGTACTGGATGCTGGCGCTGATGTTCCTGACCGCCTGTATGAGCGGGCTGTACGTGATTGGCATTGCGAAAGATATCGGCGAAGGGCTGGTACATCTCTCATTACAAACGGCGGCCAACGCGGTGACGGTGATTGCGGTTGCCAACCTGAGCGGTCGCCTGATTCTCGGTATTCTTTCCGATAAAATGCCGCGTATCCGGGTGATTACGCTGGCACAGGTGGTTTCGCTGGCGGGAATGGCGATTATGCTGTTCAGTCAGATGAACGAGCTGACCTTTTTTATCGCCATTGCCTGTGTCGCCTTCAGTTTTGGCGGGACCATTACCGTTTATCCTTCGCTGGTGAGCGATTTCTTTGGCCTGAATAATCTGACTAAAAACTACGGGCTGATTTATCTGGGCTTTGGGATTGGGAGCGTGTTGGGTTCGCTGATCGCCTCCCTGTTTGGCGGGTTTGTCGTGACTTTTAGTCTGATTATGGCGCTGCTGGTTATTTCGCTGGTTTTGTCAGCCTCAATTCGATTGCCACATCGTCCTGCTGATAAAAAGAGCCATCTTCAGCATGCCTGAGAAGATCGTGTGCGGCAAAGGTCCGGGGTATCGCCTACAAGTGGTGCCCGGTGTTTGGCGGTCCTCACGCCGCGCGTGGCGCGGTGCCTTCGCTCCGCTCGTCGTTGCGGATTGCCTGTCACCGGGCCCCACCCGCTGGCTCCATTTACATTGTGTTAGCTGCGGGTAACGGCGGTTTCGGGGGTTACAGGCGATTCTTTGGCAGGTTTAAAGCAAAGAGAACTCTGCAAATAAGACAACCTCCTTGCCANGGCGGTTTCGGGGGTTACAGGCGATTCTTTGGCAGGTTTAAAGCAAAGAGAACTCTGCAAATAAGACAACCTCCTTGCCAAAGCCTCAGGGCCGTAGCCTGGGCTTGTGCACAGTGCGCTAAAGGCTCAGTGTTGTCGCCAGCGGATGGTGCCTTGCCCGGTAAAGGCTCAGTGCCATTGCCAATGGGGCCTGGTTAGCTAAAGGCCTGTTGCATTCGCCAACGGATGGGGCCCGGTGCCTGGCGGTCCTCGCGCCGTGCGTTGCGCGGTTCCTTCGCTCCGTTCGTCGACCTTTCGGACCGGGCATGACGCGACATCCCTGTCCCGGCATGCCCTTGTGCCAGCATCCCTGCTGGCCCATCCGGGTCTTCCTCTCTGCGCTCAGCGCTGCGGATTGCCTGTCACCGGGCCCCACCC
>NZ_CDPK01000006.1:172595-221308 GCF_900068895.1 Erwinia sp. ErVv1
CATGCCCTTGTGCCAGCATCCCTGCTGGCCCATCCGGGTCTTCCTCTCTGCGCTCAGCGCTGCGGATTGCCTGTCACCGGGCCCCACCCGCCTGCTCTTTTTGCTTTGTGCTGGCTGCGGGTAACGGCGGTTTCGGGGGTTACACAAGATCTTTCGGCAAGTTTTAAAAGGAAGAACTCTGCAAATAAGAAAATGGATGAGCATTGCTACAGCTCAAAAGCCTGAATGTTATTAGGGCTTAACTGGACGTCGTGCTGATGATAACTGCGNTCTGCAAATAAGAAAATGGATGAGCATTGCTACAGCTCAAAAGCCTGAATGTTATTAGGGCTTAACTGGACGTCGTGCTGATGATAACTGCGGATAGATAAACGGTTTTACTTAAAGCAGCTCAGCAGCGTGAGAGGTGGATAATCCCAGCGGTTGACGGGCATCCCGCAGCGCTGCGGCGAGGACGGAGGGCCAGGCGAGGGCAGCAGGGATGCTGCACTCAGGGAGCGGCGGGCAGGGATGCCCGCTCGCGACCAGGCCGTCCGGCCCGGAGTCGGAGCCAAAGGCACCAGGCAAAGCCTGGCGTGAGGACGCCCGGCAAACGCTGGGATTGTCCACCGGGATCGCAGGTATTACAGCTAACCAGCTAACCAGCTAACCAGCTAACCAGCTAACCAGCTAACCAGCTAACCAGCTAACCAGTGGAGTATAGGAATATGAGATATCTTCCCCCCACCTGTTCTTTTATAAACATCAGGGTGTGAAAAGGCTCATTTTCTTCATAGAAAAAGTGGTGTAACTGAAAGCAATTCAGAAGCCCGAGAGGTGGACAATCCCTGCGATTGACGGGCAATCCCTGCGATTGACGGGCAATCCCTGCGATTGACGGGCAATCCGCAGCGCTGCGGCGCAGACGGAAGGCCAGGCGAGGGCAGCAGGGATGCTGCTCTCAGGGAGCGGCGGGCAGCCCCCTACTTCATACCAAAGATCGGCTCCGGCAGGCCTGCCACCTCTACCCTGACCGCAAAAAGATCGCCAGACTGTGGGTATGTCTCCAGCTCCTCGGCGCTACGATCCTCACGGGAGCTGGTGATATACAGCGTCTTAAGATCCGCTCCGCCAAATGCGACCATCGTCGGCCAACGAACCGGCAATGGGATCTCATCAACAATTCGGCCATCCGCCGGATCGAGGCGGACAACCCGCGACCCATCGAACATTGCCGCCCAGTAAAAACCTTCGCTATCTACCGCTGCACCGTCGGGCTGACCGCCCTCACCCTGCGCAAATTGACGGACCACCTCACGCGGACCAATCTCGCCCTGCTCGTCCATTGGGTAGCGATAAAGCAGCCCGTGTGGCGTATCAGTCTGGTACATCCAGCGCCCGTCCGGCGAAAATGCAACGCCGTTAGAAATCATGATATCTTCAGCCTGAACGGTCAGTTGAAGAGCCTCGTCCACCCGACACAGCTTCGCGCCGTTACGATCCTGCGGCTCCCACAGGCTGCCGCACCAGAAACGACCAAGGCGATCTACGCCTCCGTCATTGAACCGACTGCGCTCAGCATCACCGGGATTAGGCGCAATACGACTAACAACCTGCCCCTGCTTATCCAGCTGAAAAACGCCGCTGCGCATCGCGGCGATAAAGCCCCCCTGGTGATGCAGCCCGAAACAGCCGATATGCTCCGCTACCGGCATAACCTGATGAGCGCCACTCTGCGGATCGAAGCGATGCAGCGCGGGGGCCAAAATATCGACAAAATAAAGCGCCTGCTCACTGACCGACCAGACCGGGCATTCCCCCAGTTCAGCCTGCACTGCAAGTACATTTTCTACCTGATAACGCATAACGTCTCCTTTAAATGAATGCGAATAGTTTAGGTCATCACCGCCAGTTTGCCTGGTTCAAAAGGGCAGTAGGTAAATAACACAGAATAAAAAGGGTTTCATTTAGGATAATTCTGCCGTCAATGGTTTTTTTCATCATTGTCTGATGTCCATTAATTGTACAGCCATGCAAAATAAACTGAATTACCTGGACATATCTTTATAAAAAAAACGACAAATGCGGCATTATTTCTCCACTATTTGTCGCTAACCTTGTTGGCGTAAGATAAATGAAGTTCTAACATTCAGATAAAGATGCCTGAACGGAAGGATGTACCATGCAGGGCAGTAGATGCGGTCTACAATAAGTATCAGGGCATGGGTGAAAACACCTTGCCCGGCATGGGGTTCGTACAGATTTGATATCGCTAATTACGGGAAAAAGCTCACTTCCCTGGCGGGCAAAGCCTGCGCACAGCAATATAACAATAAAGAAATAACGCTATTCAGGGCGGGGGATTTCCCCGCCCTTTTTTATATTTTATCCCTTAATACTGTAATTACACTGATACCATGCTTTCATTAATCCCGGAAGACGGCTCGCCTGAGGTTTAATCGGTTCGACGGTGTCAAAACCCCGATCGGCACAATAGCGTTGCACATCTTCTCGCATCGCCGTTTTATTTACCGTTGTCGGATTAAAACGATACTGAACGGTATTTACAGCCGGGTCTTCATCCACTCTTTCAAACGCCCCAGGTTTACCTGACGTACAGCCTGCTAATAGCAGTGCAGCCAGGGCAACAAGGCAGGGAATACTCTTTTTCATCTCATTACTCTCCTCTGGTGCGGCATGATATCAGCCCCGGCTCTCCTCGCTATCGGAAAAAGCTATATTTGCGCTTTCTTTAGCCGACATTTGCATTAACTTACCTATTGATTCGATTCAGCGAACCATCTGGCGTCATTGGCGAGGGAATGCGATTATGCAGTCAGACACAGTAACGAGTCTGCACCACACCAGGATTTACTATAAAATTACAATGATTTATGCCCGCGGCGAGCGGGCTTTTTTTTTGCTTAATTTGCATTTCCGCTGAGTATGATACGCAAAACGGCCGCAGAACGCTTAACCGGAAGTGCCAGCACGGATTGATACAGATCGAGGGTCATATCACAGAGTTTAGTCCGGTTAATGTCTGGCTCGGCGGGTGTATTGAGCGTTTGCAGGTCGCTGCCCCATTTCCGATAGAGCGTTCGGACAGTCGTGTGTAAATCCCGATTTGCACCCGACACATCCTGCTGCGTTACCGTTTCGCTGGCGTGTTGCAGAAAGCTGTCCATTGCATCTTTCTCACGACTTAACAGCGATTCCGGCAACAGTTCATCGGTATTGATCCCGCCGCTGACCTGAGGAAAAAGGAATTTGAAACACAGATTGGGATCTTTCTGCCGCAGTACCATCATCTCTTCGACTGAAATACGCATATAGGCAACCACATCGCTGTCGCTGGCATAAGCGAGTCGCTGATTAAGCAGGTCAGCAAGATCCGGGCGCAGCCGCTGCTGGGCTTCCGCTTCATTGGCCCCCTCTTTCAGCGCCGTCAGATATTCCTGCTCTATTTTTTTATAGAGGTCAGGCTGCTGGGCTTTTACCGTGCGCCAGACCGGCTGCAGGGCCAGATGCCTGACTGCCTCAGCAATTTTCTCTGCATGCTGCTCCTGCGGCAGCCGCCAGCCGAAATAATAGAAATTTCCGACAAAGAGCAGGGCAAATGCCAGTATGGCGGCGGTTGTCTTACTGAAGGCGCCGCGTTTTTGCAGCAGGGAGAGCACGAGAATAACGGCAAGGCCGAAGATAAAGGAAATAAGGGTAGGCTGTGAAATCAAAATGGCATCCTGTTATGCAGGGCCAGCTTGCGCCAGCCCTGATAATAAAGCGCTAGTCGGCGCGTACGTCCACCAGCACCGGACAGCTGGCATGTTCGATCACGGCCGCACTCACCGACCCTTTAAGCAGCCGGTTAAATGAGGAGAGATGGCGGCGCCCCATAATAATCATCGCCGCGTGCAGCTCGTTCGCCACCGCTACAATCGTTTCCGCCGATTCACCGGCTACCACGCGTCCGGTTGCCGTAACGCCAGCGGCCTGTAAGCCCGCCAGCGCCTGACGCACGGCGGCCTCGGCGGTGTTCTGCTCGTCCAGGGCCGCGCCAAAGTCACCCGGGTCTTCCCCGGCCTCAATAATCCAGGCGCCAGTCGTGCTGGCGTAGCTGGCATCAACGCAGCATAACACCACCACCTGTGCCTGAAGTGCGCAGGCCTGCTCACTGGCCAGCTGTACGACCTTACGGGCAATAGCCGAGTTATCAACGGCCACTAAAAGCGTTTTCATATCCCTCTCCTGTCAGTTACGAAGGGTCACCTTGCCTATCTCATCCACCAGCGCCTCTTTGCATTTAAGGATCTCGGTACGATAGAGCGCCTCATGCTTTTGAAAACGGGTGGATGGAACCAGTAAGCTAATGGAAAAGCGCCCCAAAATAGTATCGATCGCTACCGCCATAGTAGAAATCCCTTCCAGCGTCTCACCGCGGTCATAGGATAATCCGGTACGGCGGATCTCATGCAGCCGCGCAAGCAGCTCTGGAAATGCCTTTACGGTAAGGTCTGTCATCGCCTTATAGGCATCGCCCACCAGCGCCCGGGCCTGCTCATCGCTGTCCAGCGCCAGCAGCGCTTTGCCGCCTGAAGTGCTGTACAACGGCAGGTTAAGACCGATGCGCGGTACCACCCGCAGCTCGCGGTCGGCCACCACGCAGTGAACAATCGCCAGCTGAACGCCACTTGCCCGCGCCAGCGACACGGTTTCGCCAGTAGCATCACTCAGCGCCTGTAGCCACGGCTGAGCAATGGCCACCACGTCAGTATGCAGCGTAGCAATGAGTCGCAGCAGCGCCGGGCCCAGTCGCACTCCGCCAACGCCGTGGCTGCGCACCAGCTGTACCGAGTCCAGCGCACTCACGATCCGCTGTACCGTCGAGCGCGGCAGGGAAACCGCCTGAGCGATTTCACCCAGGCTCATGCCGTTCGGACAGTCACCCAGGGCATTCAATATTTTAGCCGCCCGTGCGATGACCTGAATCCCACCCGCTCGATCTTCATCCCGCGGGATTGAAAGTTCAGACATAAGCGTTCCTTCTTTTTGGATGGCGATACTTTAGCACTAATTTATCCTCACCGGCACGCTGTACCGCATTGCAATACAGGTTATCGCAGAGTAATATCGTCAGCCACTGTATCGCTATGCAATACAGTGCACCAATAACCCTATTTTTCCTGCGGAACCCTGTTATGAATGCTGTACCGGCCCCGGCCCCTCATCCTTTTACCCTGCGTCTGGCGCTGGGAATGGTGGGCGTGCTGATAGCGGCGATGACCTCGGGGCTTAATGACCGCGTCACCGACCTGGCACTGGCCGACGTGCGTGCGGCGATTGGCTTTAGCTACGACAGTGCAACCTGGGTAACTTCAGCATGGCAGGCAGCGGAAGTCTCAGCGATGATGGTTGCACCCTGGTTTGCCGTCACTTTCTCACTGCGCCGGTTTGCGCTGGTGATGACCTTTGGCTTCGCCGCCACCGGCCTGCTGCAACCCTTTGCGCCCACGCCCGGCCTGTTTGTCGCCCTGCGGGTCGTTCAGGGCCTGTTCGGCGGCGCGCTGCCGCCGCTGCTGATGACCGTGGCGCTGCGTTTTTTACCGCCGCCGTTCAAACTCTATGGCCTTGCCGCCTATGCGCTGACTGCGACCTTCGGTCCCAATATCGCTGCCTCGCTGGCCGCTTTCTGGACCGACTCTGTCGGCTGGCAGTTTGTTTTCTGGCAGGTAATACCGCCCAGCCTGGTGGCTGGCCTGCTGATTGGCTGGGGGATCCCTCAGGATCCGCTGCGACTGGCCCGTTTTCAGCAGATCGATCTGTTCGGCATGCTGACCGGCTGTAGCGGAATGGCGCTGTTGATCCTGGCACTCGGCCAGGGTGAACGACTGGACTGGCTGAACTCACCGCTAATCGCCGCCATGCTGCTGGCTGCGGCCGCCCTGCTGGTGGTGTTCTTTATCAATGAGTGGTTTCACCCCGTGCCGCTGTTCAAATTGCAGATGCTGGCGCGCAGAAACCTGAGCCACGGGCTGCTGGTGCTGGCGGGCGTACTGCTGGTCGCGCTTTCCGGGTCCGCCCTGCCATCGGCCTGGTTTGCTCAGGTAGGAGGGTTCCGCCCCGCACAGTTTGCTCCGCTGGCGCTGACTATCGGTCTGCCTCAGCTGCTAATCGCACCACTGCTCGCCGCCCTGCTTAATCTGCGCTGGATTGACTGCCGCTGGATGCTGACCCTTGGCGCGATCCTGCTCAGTCTCTCCTGCCTGATGGGTATGCAGCTGACGGATGAGTGGAGCAGACAGAACTTCTGGCTGATCCAGACGCTTCAGGCTTTTGGGCAACCAATGCTTATTTTGCCAGTGCTGATGAGCGCCACCAGCGTCGTTCAGCCGCCGGAAGGGCCTTACGCCTCGGCGATGTTCAATACCGTGCGGGGGTTCTCCAGCGTGGCGGCCGGTAGCCTGGTCGAAAACTTCCTTACCCACCGCGAGAAGTTTCATTCTCATATCCTGGTCGATCAGCTGGGGAATCGGCCCTGGCTGATTACGGCGGATAATGCTGCCAGTGCGGGCCCGCTCTCGCCACTCCTGCCGGACGGATCAGTCAGCTCGGTGGAAAATGTAGGCCACTTTGCCACGCTGGTTAAACATCAGGCGGTGATCCTCAGCATCAGCGATGGCTACCTGCTGATTATCGGTGCCGCCCTGCTGTTGGTCCTGCTGACGGCGTGGCTCCCAAAACGCGTGTATCCGCCACAAACGCTTCTTCAACATCCTATCCAGGTGCCAGGAAAATTATCATGAGTTTAGTCACTGCAAAACGCCCTCTGCTTTTAGCGCTGCTGCTGATCCTGCTGCTGGCCTGCGCCTTTGTGATCTGGTCAGCAATGCGCCACCATCATGCCCGGACCGATGATGCGACGGTGGTGGCCGATTACACGCTGGTCGCACCCAAAGTGTCGGGCTATATCCGTAGGGTGAACGTCAGCGATAATCAGCAGGTGAAGGCGGGCGACACGCTGGCCACGATTGACGACAGCGATTACCGCGTGGCGCTGGAAACGGCACTGGCAAACCTGGAAATCAGTCAGGCAAAGTTAAGCAGCGTACAGGCTCAGCTGGAACAGCAGCAGGCGGCGATCGCGCAAAGCGATGCGGCAGTCAGCGCCAGCGAAGCCACCCTTAACTATGCGCAGCAGAATGCCGGGCGCTACCGTCGCCTTCTGAACACCGGCACCGGCACTGCGGATGAGCAGCAAAAAACCCAGGCGGCCATGCAGGAAGCCGCCTCCCAGCTGCGTCAGAGCCAGGCAGCCGCGCTTTCGGCTCGTAAACAGACCGGTGTCCTGCGCGCCAGCCTCCGCCAGGCGAATGCCGATATCGCGGCTTCGACGGCGGCAGTAGATCAGGCCCGCCTCAACCTTTCTTACACTATTATTCGTTCACCGGTTGATGGCACCGTCGGCCAGCGTACGGTGCGGCAGGGCGCGTGGGTGACGGCAGGCACGCGCCTGCTGGCGGTCGTGCCCCTCAGCCAGTCTTACGTGCTGGCTAACTTCCTGGAAACGCAGCTGGGCGACGTCAGATCCGGTCAGCCCGTGACCCTCAGCGTCGATGCCCTGCCCGGCGTCACCCTGCATGGGCGCGTTGACAGTATTGCACCGGCTACCGGCTCAACCTTTGCGGCGATTACCGCTGATAACGCCACCGGTAATTACACTAAAGTCACCCAGCGCCTGCCGGTAAAAATTGTGCTGGAACCGGGTCAGGTTGACCGGACGCGTCTGCGAGTGGGAATGTCAGTCATTGCGGAAATTGAACCGCGTTAACGGTGGGGGTATTCTCAGCGTATCCGACTTTATTCAGGCGAGAATAACGGGTAAATTGACCCGCTGTTCTGCCATCACCGCTCAGAGGACGCGTTTGTGAAATATGCACTGATGGGAATTTCGTTCATTCTGCTGATTTGGGTTGGCACTTTTTTACTGATGCTGTAACCCCTGGACAGGGGCCAGGCCTGACGGCCCGGCCCTCGTCGTTAAACGTCCTCTTCGCTGACTTTAGTGGTCACAGGAAGAAGGCCGTCCGCACGAAACATCGCCTTGATCCCTCTTACCGCCTGACGAATGCGATCGCTATTTTCAATCAGCGCAAAGCGCACGTGGGTGTCACCGTAATCACCAAATCCGATGCCTGGGGAAACGCACACTTTCGCTTCCTGTAGCATATGTTTGGCGAAGTCCAGCGATCCCATTGCGCGGTAGTGGTCGGGGATCTTCGCCCAGACGTACATGGAGGCTTTAGGGATTTCAACCATCCACCCCGCCTCATGCAGACCTTTAACCAGCACGTCACGGCGGCGTTTATACTGCTCAGCAATATCGCGCACGCACTGCTGATCGCCCTCCAGCGCGGCGATGGCCGCCACCTGTAGCGGCGTAAAGGTGCCGTAGTCGTGATAGCTTTTGATGCGCGCCAGCGCAGCAACCAGCTCCTTATTCCCCACCATAAAGCCAATACGCCAGCCGGCCATATTGTAACTTTTCGACAGGGTAAAGAACTCTACCGCCACCTCGCGCGCACCGGGCACTTCCATAATAGAGGGCGCTTTCCAGCCGTCATAAACGATATCCGCATAAGCGAGGTCGTGGATCACCAGCACGTTGTACTGCTTCGCCAGCGCGATAACCCGTTCAAAAAAATCCAGCTCCACGCACTGGGCGGTGGGATTTGACGGGAAGCCGAGGATCATCATTTTCGGCTTCGGATAGCTTTCCCGGATCGCCCGCTCCAGCTCGTTAAAAAAATCTACGCCCTCAACCAGCGGTACCGAACGGACCTGAGCACCGGCAATCACGGCGCCATAGATATGAATCGGATAGCTGGGATTTGGCACCAGCACCGTATCACCGTGATCCAGCGTCGCCAGCATCAAATGGGCCAGCCCCTCTTTCGAGCCAATGGTGACAATCGCCTCTGTTTCAGGATCGATATCAACCTGATAGCGGTCGGCATACCAGCGAGAAATGGCGCGGCGCAGGCGGGGAATACCGCGCGAGGTGGAGTAGCCGTGCGTATCATCGCGCTGGGCGACGGTGCACAGTTTTTCTACGATATGCGGCGGCGTGGGGCCATCGGGATTCCCCATGCTGAAATCAATAATATCTTCACCGCGACGGCGCGCAGCCATCTTCAGTTCGGCGGTAATATTGAAAACATAGGGCGGTAGACGTTCGATACGGGAAAAACGACGTGCAGAGCTGATGTCAGCCATTGAAACCTCTGATTTACGTTAGCGCCCGGACCGTCCGAGCGACGCCGACCAGAAACTGGTCTGTCAGTGAACATATCGCAGGCAGCCCGGGTCTGTCGAGATGAGGCGTAACATTTTTTTAACGATCGCGCGCCAGGCAACCAAAGGTCCAGTCATTTACCCACTGACCGCGCAGCAGGTAATTCTCGCGCAGCGTGCCCTCAAGCTGGAAGCCGTTTTTCTCCAGCACCCGGCGCGAAGGCCAGTTCCCCTCCACCACCTGCGCCCTGAGCTTATGGAACTCACAGGTCTCAAACAGGTAGTCCACCATCGCCGACAGCGCTTCGGTGCCATAGCCCTGGTTAAAATGCCCGCTGAGCAGCGAGTAGCCCACTTCAGCCTGACGCCAGGGGATCCATTCGGCATTCGCGCCAATCAGGCCAATGGCTTCACCCGTTTCCGCCAGGCGGATCGTCAGGCATAGCATATGGTAGCTGGTCACCTGCCAGGGCGCGAGGCGCAGGGTAAAGCGTTGGCGAATATCGGCCTCCTGCGGGATCTCGCTGATAAATGCCATGCTAGTTTTATCCCGGTGTACCTGTTGAAACAGCTGCCAGTCGTCTGGCACCAGCCGGGTCAGTCGAAGCCTGTCAGTGGTCAGTTGCATAAATATCCTCTGGCGGTCTGCAAGGTGAAAATTGATCAAGATACCTGTTCGGGGTAATCCACGACCTCATGCCTGGCACAACCTCCCCACTTTACATATTATAGGCGATGACTTTTTCACGTCTGCCGAGGCGCCCGTGCACACTACCTTTGATATGCTGCTTGCCGTATTAGAACGCGCTGCCCTGATGCTGATTTGCCTGTTTTTTATGACCCGCATTCATCAATTTCGTCAGCTGCTGCAAAAAGATGAGCACTCATGGCAGGAGCTGGTTGCGGTCACGGCGATTTTCAGCCTGTTTGCCCTGTTTGGTACCTGGAGCGGCATCAACGTTGAGGGCTCGCTGGTCAACGTGCGCACCATCGCGATTATGTCCGGCGGCATTTTATTTGGGCCCTGGGTCGGCATCATTACCGGGGTGATTGCCGGTCTGCACCGTTTTCTGACGGACGTTCACGGCGTCAGCGCGGTTCCCTGTCTGATCACCAGCATCATCGCCGGATTTGTTTCCGGTGCGATTAACCTTAAGGTTATCAAGGAAAAGCGCTGGAGCGTAGGTATTCTTGGCGGCATGCTGTGTGAATCACTGACCATGCTGCTGATCGTGCTCTGGGCGAGGCCGTTTTCTCTTGGCCTGGAGATTATTAGCGAAATTGCCCTGCCGATGATCCTCGGTGCCGCCAGTATTGGCCTGATTGTGCTGCTTATTCAGAGCGTTGAGGGGGAAAAAGAGGCCATTGCTGCCCAACAGGCCAAGCTGGCTCTGGATATCGCCAATAAAACGCTGCCGCTGTTTCGCCAGGTGAACAGCCAGTCGATGCGCAGCGTATGCGATATTATCCGCAGCGATATCAAAGCGGATGCGGTAGCCATCACCAATAAGAACCAGATCCTCGCCTATGTCGGCGTGGGGGAAGAGAACTACGAAAACGGTGATGATGACATCAGCCCGACTACGGCCAAAGCCATCGCCTACGGTCAAATCATTATCAAAAATAACGATGAGGCGCACCGAACGCCGGAAATTCATTCGATGATCGTCATTCCCCTGTGGGAAAAAGGCGAGGTCACCGGCACGCTGAAAATCTATTATCGCCATGCCCACCGCATTACCTGGTCGCTACGGGCGATGGCGATTGGCCTGTCGCAAATTATCTCTACGCAGCTGGAAGTCTCCCGCGCCGAGCAGCTGCGGGAGATGGCTAACAAGGCGGAGCTGCGGGCGCTCCAGAGCAAGATAAATCCCCACTTTCTCTTCAACGCCCTTAACGCCATCTCCTCCTCCATTCGCATCAATCCCGATACTGCCCGCCAGCTGATCAGTAATCTCGCCCGTTATCTACGCTATAACCTTGAGCTGAACGATGATGAGATGATTGATATCAGGAAAGAGCTGTATCAGATAAAAGATTATATCGCCATTGAACAGGCGCGCTTTGGCGACAAGCTCACCGTGATTTACGATATTGATGAAGAGGTTAACGGCGTGCTGCCCAGCCTGCTGATCCAGCCGCTGGTGGAAAACGCCATCGTACACGGCATCCACCCCTGTCGGGGTAAAGGGGTGGTCACGCTCAGCGTGAGGGACCAGGGCGACCGGCTGCGTATTTCGGTGCGCGATACCGGTCATGGCATCAGCGAGGAGGTGGTCGCCAGAGTCGAAAAAAACGAAATGCCCGGCAACAAGATTGGTCTGCTTAACGTCCATCACCGGGTCAAACTGCTGTACGGTGAAGGGCTGCATATACACCGGCTGATGCCGGGCACGGAAATTGCCTTTTACATCAGTAAAAACGGGGCGATCCTGCCGGAAAAACAGCGTATGTCACTGACGGCCTGAGGTCGTATTAAGCGGAAATAAGCCTGTGAAAGCGATTATAGTCGAAGATGAATTTCTGGCGCAGCAGGAGCTGAGCTGGATGATTGAGCAGCATAGCCAGCTGACCATCGAGGCAACCTTCGATGACGGACTGGATGTCCTGAAGTATCTGCAAACGCACCAGACGGATGTCATTTTTCTGGATATTAATATCCCCTCGCTGGACGGCGTACTGCTGGCACAGAATATCAGTAAATTCGCCGTCAGGCCGCTCATTGTCTTTATCACCGCCTGTAAAGAGCATGCGGTGGAAGCCTTTGAGCTGGAGGCATTTGACTACATCCTTAAGCCCTACCATGAGATGCGTATTGTCACTATGCTGCATAAGGTGGAGAACACGCTGCAGCAGGCAAAACTGCACACCGCGCCCGGGGCCATACGCCCCCAGCCCCGCACGGTAAATCTGGTGAAGGATGAGCGCATTATCGTGACCGATATTAACGATATCTACTATGTCGAAGCGCACGAGAAGTTAACGTTTGTTTATACCCGGCGTGAAGAGTATGTGATGTCGATGAATATCTCAGAGTTTTGCAACCGCCTGCCCGAGGATGCCTTCTTTCGCTGCCATCGCTCCTGGTGCATCAACCTGAGCAAAATTCGCGAAATCGAACCCTGGTTTAATAACACCTATATGCTCAAACTGCGCGATCGGGACTTCCAGGTGCCGGTCAGCCGCAGCAAGGTGAAAGCGTTCCGCCAGTTAATGGGGCTGTAAACGGGAAGCGTGGATGCCAGCCGGGCAGTGGTTAAAGATATTCGTGGATGTCTGAGACCGCAGTTTAGGGTAAGTGACAGCTCCAGCGGCCCATGCCGCTGTCGCCTGTCAGGGGGTGATGCCCCCAGGGCCGCTGTGGCCCCTGAGGGTGGCGCATTTACAGAATGCTGCCCAACACCTGGCGCAGGTGAGCCCCGGCACCCAGCAGGCCCGGCTGGTCGTGGGTGATAAGGTAAACGGGGATATTCTGCACGTAATCCTTGAAGCGCCCTTTATCCTCAAACGCCGCGCGGAAGCCGGACGCTTTGAAGAAGGAGAGGAAGCGCGGCACAATGCCACCGGCAATATAGACGCCGCCAAAGGTACCCAGATTTAGCGCCAGGTTACCGCCAAAGCGGCCCATGATCACACAGAACATCGCCAGCGCGCGACGGCAGTCGGTGCAGCTATCGTCCAGCGCACGGGATGAAACGTCCTTCGGCTTCAGGTTATCCGGCTCCCGCCCGTCGGATTTGACAATCGCCCGATAGAGGTTAACCAGGCCCGCGCCCGACAGCACGCGCTCGGCAGAGACGTGGCCCAGCTCGGCGCGCAGCACTTCAAGGATCAGGTCTTCCTCTTCGCTATTGGCAGCGAAATCGACGTGGCCGCCCTCGCCCGGCAGGCTGACCCAGCGCTGGTCAACGTGCACCAGATGCGCCACACCCAACCCGGTTCCCGCACCGTAGACGGCAATCGGCTTGTCCTTCACCGGTTCGGTCCCGCCGAACTGCATAACGTCCTCTTCCGAGAGCATCGGAATGGCCATCGACACGGCGGTGAAGTCATTGATAATTTCCAGATGCTCAAAGCCAAGATTAGCCTTCATTTTGCTGCTGGAAAATGCCCAGTCGTGGTTGGTCATCTCAACCCAGTCTTCCGTGATCGGGCAGGCGATAGCGATACAGCCATCGGTTATGTCCTGCTGCTGCTCGTCAAGATAAGCGCGGATCACCGCTTCCAGGCTTGCAAAATCTGCTGTGGAGAACGTTTTGGCTTGTGACAGGGCACCGTTCTCAACTTCACACAGTGCCAGGCGGGCGTTAGTGCCGCCGACATCACCTACCAAAGCATACTTAGTCATTATTGTTTTGCTCCGCTTACGTCATTTAAACACACTATAAATTTCCCCCGCTGAAACAACAACGTCCTCCACACAATGGAGAGCGTAAAAAGCGCTGCCGCCGCCTACCTTACCTGCCTGCGCGCCACTTGCCCACGGGCATCAATCCTAATTACGTCTTTAACCACCGTTACGCTGGCTCATGGATGCGCTGACCGACTGTAACAAAGGGGGGATATCCATCTGCGGCAGTACCACTTCAACCAGCGACAATCGGGAAGTTTGCGCGATAACCTGCATAACCTCAACCAGCTGCGCCGTTTCCGTTATCCGCCAGCTCTGGGCTTCGTTGCGCACGCTAAGACCGCCGGGAAGCTGGGTCCAGTTCCACTCAGCAATATCATTGTAGCGCTGATGCTCGCCATGGATAGCCCGCTCCACGGTATATCCGCTGTTATTCAGCACAAAGATCACCGGTTTCAGCCCATCACGCAGCATTGAGCCCAGCTCCTGTATCGTTAACTGTGCAGCACCGTCACCGATAAGCAGCACTACCCTGCGTTCAGGGGCGGCAATCTGCGCACCATAGGCAGCGGGAAGCGTGTAACCAATCGATCCCCACAGCGGCTGGCAGATAAAGGTCACCTCCTCAGGGAGCCGCAGCACCGCTGCACCAAAGGCGGCGGTCCCCTGATCGGCCAGCACGATATCACCGGGCCGGAGAAAATCCTGCATGGCCTGCCAGAGCGTACTCTGGGTCAGCCTGTCGGAGGGCGCGTTGCTTGAGGCGGGCGGCGTGGGCAGCGTCAGATTCCAGCCGCTGGTATAACGCCGCGCGAGCTGATGGACGATCTCCAGCGCCTGCGCCATGGGTAAGGGCGAGAACGCCTCCTCACCTATCTGACTTTCGTGAAGGTCTATCGCAATGGTTTTGGCACTGTCGATTTGCTGGGTAAACCCGGCGGTAATGGAGTCAGTGTAGCGCACGCCCAGGGTAATAATCACTTCAGCCCGTTCGATAATCGACTGCGTCTTGCCCGCACTCGCTGCCCCGGCGTAGGTTCCGGCAAAGCCATTCAGAGACTCCGGCAGTACGCTCTTACCCATCAGCAGGGTGGCAAAGGGCATCGGTATTTCGGTCAGAAACTGGTGTAGCGCGGGCCTCAGCCCTGCCCGGTCGGCGAGAAAATCAGCCAGCAGCGCGACGCTCTTTGCCGCAGCGAACCGCTGCTCAACGGCGCGGGAAAACGCTTCTGCTACCTGCGGGGCAGCCAGCTGCGGCGTGGAAAGCGCTGCGGCAGGCGCAGCGATGCTGGCCTCCGCCACGTCGGTGGCAAGATAAATGTAAACCGGTCGACGCGCGTGCAGGGCAATCTGCAACAGGCGATCGATCTCCGCTGCGGCATTTTCTGGCGTTAGCACCGCCTGCGCGGCCGTCACCTCCTGAGAGATACGCAGAAAGTGATCGTAGTCGCCGTCTCCCAGCGTATGGTGCAGCAGCAGCCTGCTGCGGCTGTTCTCCCGGGCGGGGGCGCCGACGATATGCACCACCGGCAGATATTCAGCATAGCTACCCGCTACCCCGTTGAGGGCGCTAAGTTCGCCGACGCCAAAGGTGGTCAACAAGGCACCTGCCCCCCGGCAGCGTGCATAGCCATCCGCCGCGTAGGCCGCATTCAACTCATTGGCGCAGCCTACCCATGCGATATCCGGGCTGTTGATAACCTGGTCAAGAAAGCGAAGATTGTAATCCCCCGGCACGCCGAAAAGATGATCGATCCCTGACTGGTGTAAGCGAGAAAGCAGATACTCCCCAACGGTGCAGCTTTTCATGGTTTTCCCCGGTAAACAGCAAACGTAGTAGAGAGTATTACCGATAATTTTCACTGCGTTAAAGATGCACGCCAGCGCTAAACGGCAACAAAGCGTTACGCCTCGGAATTTTCCTCAAGTTGCGATCGGCCCCGCTATTCCATTTAGTGTAACCGTATACACTGCTATGCTTTAGGTAAAATCGGCCCGACACTTACAGGAAATTTCAATGGTTTATCAGGCAGATGCACAGCGTTACGGCGGAATGGTCTATCACCGCTGCGGACGAAGCGGACTTAAGCTCCCGGCCATCTCACTGGGGCTGTGGCACAATTTTGGCGATGCCACCCGGCTGGACAACAGTCGTCAACTGTTACGACATGCCTTTGATAACGGTATCACCCATTTTGACCTGGCCAATAATTACGGCCCCCCTCCCGGCTCGGCTGAGGAGAATTTTGGCCGCCTGCTGCGGGAAGATTTTGCCCCCTATCGGGACGAGCTGATTATCTCCTCCAAGGCGGGCTATACCATGTGGGATGGCCCCTATGGCGACTGGGGATCGCGGAAATATCTGGTCGCCAGCCTTAACCAGAGCCTTAAGCGCATGGGCATTGATTACGTCGATATTTTTTATCATCACCGGCCTGACCCGGAAACCCCGCTGGAAGAGACGATGATGGCGCTGGACCACATCGTGCGCCAGGGCAAAGCCCTGTATATCGCGCTCTCTAATTATCCGGCCGACCGCGCAGCAGAAGCCATCGGCCTGCTGAAGCAGCTGGGAACGCCCTGCCTTATCCACCAGCCGAAATACTCCATGCTCGAGCGCGCGCCAGAGCAGGGTCTGCTGGATGTGCTACAACAAGAGGGGGTCGGCTGCATTGGCTTCTCTCCGCTGGCGGGAGGCATACTTACCGATCGCTACCTGAACGGCATTCCGGATGACTCGCGAATCGCCAGCGGGAGCCAGTTCCTCAGCGCCGATCGGCTGACGCCGGAAAATATGATCCGAGTGCGTGAGCTTAATGAGCTGGCGGCGCAGCGCGGTCAGAAACTGTCGCAAATGGCGCTGGCATGGGTGCTGCGCGGCAACCGCGTCACCTCTGTACTGATTGGGGCCAGCAAAACCAGCCAGATCGACGATGCCGTTGGCATGCTCGCGAATCCTGATTTCACTGAGCAGGAGCTGGCGCGCATCGACGCCATACTCGGCTAAAAGCATGAGGGGCTGGACACCGCGTCAGCCCCACTATCAACACGCCGGCTTTATCGTTAAAGATTAAGCGCCATCGCGACCAGCAGGTAGAGATTCAGCGCGACCACTATGGCTACGATCACCTTACCCACCGTCTGCATCAGGCGGGAGTTCACCATATCCCCCATCAGTTCGCGATTGCCGGTGAAAGCCAGCAGCGGCACCAGCGCCAGGGCAATACCAAAACTCAGCAGAACCTGACTCATCACCAGGATCCGGGTAGGCTCCCACCCGGCCAAAATCACAATGAAAGAGGGCAGCATAGTAATGACCCGGCGTACCAGCAGCGGAATATGAATATGGGTAAACCCCTGCATCACCACCTGCCCGGCCAGGGTGCCCACCACGGTCGATGAGAGGCCAGCTGCCAGCAGGCTCAGGCCAAAGACCAGCGCAGCTGCGCGTCCCAGCAGCGGATCGAGCGTAAGCCAGGCCTGCTCAAGGTCCGCAATCCCGGTATGACCGCTGAAATGAAAGGCCGCCGCCGCCGTTGCCATCATCGCCAGATTCACAAATCCAGCAATGGTCATGGCGATAGCCACATCCAGCTTGGTCGAGCGATAACGCTCCGCCCGCGTGCCGCCATCCGGACTTTGAGTCAGCGAGGAGTGCAGGTAGATGACGTGCGGCATAATGGTGGCACCCAGCACGCCCGCTGCCAGCAGCACCGCATCCGCGCCAGGCAAAGCAGGAACGGCCATCCCGCGCACCAGAGCGGCAATGTCAGGCTGGGAAAAAAACAGCTCTATGACATAGGCTGCCGCCACAAACAGCAGCAGGCCGCCAATCACCAGCTCAAGGGGCTTTTGCCCACGCCGTTGCAGCATCAGGATCAGAAAGGTCACCACCCCGGTCAGGACGGCGCCCTGTAACAGACTGACGCCAAATATCAGCTTGAAGCCGATCGCCGCCCCGATAAATTCTGCCAGGTCGGTCGCCATCGCAATGATTTCAGCCTGCACCCAGTAAAACCAGACGGCAGGACGGGGAAAACGGTCACGGATGTGTTCGGCCAGATTCTTACCGGTGGCGATCCCCAGCTTGGCTGACATCAGCTGGATAACCATCGCCATAATATTCGCCCACACCACCACCCACAGTAGTTTATAACCATAGGAGGCACCCGCCTGGATATTGGTGGCGAAGTTGCCGGGATCGATATAGCCGATAGCAGCAATAAAGGCCGGCCCCATGAGCGCGAACTTAATTTTACGGGAACCACGGGCAATTTGCTCCACGGTGCGGCCTTCCAACATAGTTATTTCCCCTGCTAATCACCTTAGAATCGCATTGTCTTTTAGATGATAATGATTATCAAGTGCACGTAGATGGGTTGTTGTTATCGCTGTGATAGCCAACGGTAAGAAACATAGCAAAGGCTATACCTCAGGGCAAATTACGTTACTGCTAACAAATGAGCAACTCTTTTAACTCTAGGTGAGAGAGTAAGACCTCACAAGCCGTCGGGTGTCTTTTAATTAAGGGTAGCCTTCGACAGAGCAGTGACTCGCCTTCCCTCTGTCACCAACGCACCGGTTTATGGATGCACTAATGCCTGGCACAGGAGACAGTATGGAGACACATTTGTCCTAAACCGCCATGGATTAACCGCTATTCTGTCGTATTCCATAAATTGCAGTATGTCAGGCCAGTGTTCCCGTGTAATCATGGCTACAAAAGAAGCAATGGAGAAGCGCATGGCTAACAGGAAAGCTAAAAGTAGTGCAAAGGGTACCCCGACCCCACATGACCTGGTGTTTAAACAGTTTCTTACGCATTCCGATACCGCACGGGATTTCATGCAGCTGCATCTGCCCACAGAACTGCAGGCTGTCTGTGACTTCAGTACCCTCAAGCTGGAGTCAGGCAGCTTTGTGGAGGAAAGCTTACGCCCTTACTTTAGCGACGTACTCTACAGCCTGAGAACCACAGCCGGTGATGAGAGTTATATCCACGTACTCATCGAGCACCAGTCCACACCTGACAGACATATGGCGTTCCGGCTTCTTCGTTACTCAATTGCGGCTATGCAACGCCATCTGGACGCCGGGCATAAAAAGCTGCCGCTGGTGATCCCGGTGCTGTTCTACACGGGCAGGCGCAGCCCCTACCCTTATTCTACCCGCTGGCTGGACGAATTTAACGATCCTGAGCTGGCCGAAAAGCTCTATAGCGCTGACTTTCCAGTGGTCGATGTGACAGTCATACCTGATGAAGAGATTATGGGCCACCGCAGTATGGCCGCGTTGACGCTGCTGCAGAAACATATTCACCGGCGCGATCTGGCTGACCTGCTGGACAATCTGGTCAGCCTGCTGCTGGCAGAACACATGACAGGACAGCAGCTGATTTCACTGATAAACTATCTCGTACAGGCAGGCGAAACTTCAGACGCAGAGGCCTTTGTACGTGAACTGGCACAGCGGGTGCCGCAACATGAGGACGAACTGATGACCATCGCGCAACAGCTTGAACAGAAGGGTATCGAGAAAGGTATCCAGCTGGGCAGACAGGTAGGTCGCAATGAAGCCAAACTCGAAGTTGCCCGTACCATGCTGCAGAACGGCCTTGACCGCGACACCGTTATGAAAATGACGGGTCTGACCGCAGACGATCTGGCGCAGATCCGCCACTGATCGTTGTCCCTGTCCCATCAGCGTACACTGACAGGACAGGGACATTACGTTCAGCCTGCCCCCTAACCCTGAGGGATGTACGGAAAGAGCAAATCAGCCCCGCGTTCTCCTAACCCACCAACCCTGCCCGAAAAACCCTTCACCTACCTTTCCCTGCAGTTATGCTTCAGACCCTCAACAGCGTCAGGATGTGATCGCGAAGAGAGTTCTCAACAGAGAGGCGATAGGTAATTGTTATATTGTGGATTAGCTCTCGTTTTTCCATGTCCCGTTACATAGAATGTGCAGCGAAATATAACAGCCTTCAAATTTGGAGCATACATGTCCCGCATTCTGCATTTTGCTTTAGCACTGGGTGTCGTCACGCTGCTGGCCCTGCTGGTGAGTAGCGATCGCAAGAACATTCGTATACGTTTTGTTATCCAGCTTCTGGTTATTGAGGTGCTGCTGGCGTGGTTCTTTCTCAACTCAGAAGTCGGCCTCGGGTTCGTGCAGGGCTTTGCCGGGTTTTTCGACAAGCTGCTCTCCTATGCTGCACAGGGAACCGGTTTTGTCTTTGGCAACATGAGCGATAAAGGGCTGGCCTTCTTCTGGCTGAACGTGCTCTGCCCGATCGTCTTTATCTCCGCGCTGATCGGCATTTTGCAGCATTTCCGCATTCTACCGGTTGTCATCCGCGCGATTGGCACCGTACTGTCGAAAGTAAACGGCATGGGTAAGCTGGAGTCTTTCAACGCGGTAAGCTCGCTGATTTTGGGACAGTCAGAAAACTTTATCGCCTACAAAGATATCCTTGGAAAAATGTCGCAGCGCCGCATGTACACCATGGCGGCTACCGCGATGTCGACCGTATCAATGTCTATCGTCGGTGCCTATATGACGATGCTCCAGCCGAAGTACGTGGTGGCGGCGCTGATCCTGAATATGTTCAGCACCTTTATCGTACTCTCGCTGATTAATCCCTATCGCGTCGAGAGTGAAGAAGACCTTAAGCTGAACGATCTGCATAAAGGGCAAAGCTTCTTTGAAATGCTGGGCGAATACATCCTGGCCGGTTTCAAGGTGGCCGTGATAGTGGCGGCGATGCTGATTGGCTTTATTGCGCTGATCTCCGCCATTAACGCACTGTTTGACACCATTTTTGGCATCAGCTTCCAGGGCGTGCTGGGCTATGTGTTCTATCCGTTTGCCTGGGTGATGGGCGTGCCTGCGGGAGAAGCCCTGCAGGTTGGCAGCATTATGGCCACCAAGCTGGTTTCAAACGAATTTGTGGCCATGATGGACCTGCAAAAAGTGGCCGGTACCCTGTCGCCGCGCGGCGTGGGCATCCTTTCCGTGTTCCTTGTGTCGTTCGCCAACTTCTCGTCTATCGGCATCGTGGCCGGTGCGATTAAGGGCCTGAACGAGCAGCAGGGTAATGTGGTTTCCCGCTTTGGTCTGAAGCTGCTGTACGGCTCAACGCTGGTGAGCATACTGTCCGCCTCTATTGCCGGGCTGGTGCTGGGCTAAATTGTCCCCTGCCCAGTCGGTTATCAAGGCGACCCCTGTCGGGTCGCCTTTTTTATTGCAGCGGCAGGTTGAGATGGTCGCGCAGCGTCTTCCCCGCGTAATCCTGACGAAAAGCCTCCCGCTGTTGCAGCTCCGGCACAACGTAGTCCGCAAAATCATTGAGCGATGCGGGCATATCGGCGGGCATCAATACAAAACCGTCGCAGGCTCCGCTGTCCACCCAGAGCGTCATTTCATTGGCTATCTCTGCCGCGGTGCCGACCATCACCGGGAACGACGCGCTCGCCGCGTAAGTTTTGGCGACCTGCGCCAGGGTTTTTCCCTCCCTGCGCGCCTGAGCGATAACATACTCAAAGCGCCCTTTACTGCCGCTGATATGCGGGAAAATATCCGGGAAAAGCGCATCAGGATCGTGCTGTGACAAATCGTAATTCATGCTGGCGGACATAAAGCTTAGCCCGGCCAGCGGGTTGACCAGCTCGTCCAGCAGCCGCCGCTTTTCCTCTGCCTCCCGGCGCGTTGCGCCCACTATCGGCATCATGCCGGGCAGGATTTTACAGGCTTCCGGCTGGCGGCCCTGCGCGAGCATCTCTGCTTTAAACTGCTGGTAAAACTGCTGCGCCCGCGCCCGCTCCGGCTGCACGGTAAAAATAACTTCGCCCACGCGGGTGGCCACATCGCGGAAATCCTGTGAGACCCCGGCCAGAATCTGCACCGGCCTTCCCTGGGGAGAGGCTGCCACCGTCAGCGGCCCCTGGATCTGGAAATGCTCGCCGTGGAAATGGGTGTAGCTGACCTTTTGCGGATCGACCCAGACCCCTGAGGCTTTATCAGCCACGCGCGCATCGGGCTGCCAGCTCGCCAGCAGCCGGTGTACTGCATCAATAAACTCCCCGGCACGCTGATAGCGCGCGTTGTGCCCCATATGCTGCGAGCGGCTGAAGTTACGCGCTTCACCGTCGTTAGTGGAGGTAACGGCATTCCACGCCATGCGCCCGGCGCTAAAGTGATCGAGGGTCGCCAGCGTGCGGGCGGCGTGAAAGGGTTCGCCGTAGGTGGTGGAGAGCGTGCCGCCCAGCCCGATGCGATCGGTAAACAGGCCAAGCGCGGTAAGCAGCGCCATCGGTTCCGGGCGGGCATAGCCGGGACGATACTGCACGGTGGTGGCGATATCGCCGCCGTAGATATCATCGATTGACAGCTTATCGGCCACGAAAGCGAAATCAAACTTCGCCTCCTCAGCTTTTTTAACCAGCGTCAGCCAGGTGCTGAGCTGCATCGGATCCGGGTTTTGCGCCTCGGGATGGCGCCAGCCGCCTGCATGCAGCCCGGTATCGCTAAGATAGAGTGCAAGATGCATATTACTTCCTCTGCGACAGGCTGAGATCGATGAAGGCTGCGGCGCTGAGCGGTTTGGGGATCAGGCCATTTTTCACGTACAGGTCAGCGGTATTCTGCTGCACTTTAAGCACCTCCTGACTGTTGTCATCAATGCTATTCACCTCCCGCTTCACCTTGAGCAGCGCCACCGCCTGCGGAATACGCAGCAGCTTACTGATTGACGCCGCATACGCCTCAGGATGCTGCTCACCCCACGCGCGGGCGCGCGTCAGGCGCTGGCTGAAATCAACCAGCTCGGCCCGTTTGCTGGCGATGGCGCTGTTGCTGGCTATCAGGTAGTTGATCGCCGGGTAGTCACAGCCGTCGGCAATAATCTGCGCGCCGGACTGGGACGTGGCGAAAGAGACGTAGGGTTCCCAGGTCGACACCGCATCCACTCCACCCTGATCCAGCACCAGCGTCGCTTCGGCTGGCGTGGTAAAGACAAATGAGACGCTGGCCGGATCGACACCCGCGCGCTTCAGTGCCTGTAGAGCCAGGTTATGGCCGGATGACCCTTTCACCGTCGCAATGCGCTTTCCGCGCAGATCCTCCACCCGATGGATCGCACTGCCCTTTTTGACAATCAGCGCATTACCGGCATAGCGCGTGGCCAGGATCCCCTTTGCATCCAGTCCAGCGGCCACGGCAAAGGTTAGCGGCGCATCGCCGACCGAACCCGCATCAATAGAGCCGGCACGCATCGCCTCCAGCAGCGGTGCCGCATTAGCAAATTCATGCCATTCCAGCGTATAGGGGGTATTTTTTAGCTCTCCGGCGGCCTCGAGGATGGCGCGGGCGTTGCCGCGCTGATCGCCGACGGCCAGCGTATTGGCCGCCAGCGTTGGCGTTGACAGTAACGCCGCGATCAGGCCGAGGGTACTCAGGGTGAATGCTTTCATCTGGTGTCTCAATATGAGTAAAAAACTGAGACTACCACCGGCTTTTTTATTCTCTAAATGCATTTTACGCGCATTCAATATGCAAAATTGACATATCTGTTTGCGGGCGCGCTGCTTATGCTGAGCCTCTTTGCCGGTGGAAAATGGAAAATGAAACTCGACGATCTGCAAGCCTTTGTCACCCTTGTTCAGCTACAGTCGACCCAGCAGACGGCTGAAAAACTGGGTCTGACGCAGCCCGCGGTGACCCGCCGCGTGCAAAATTTTGAAGAGTCGCTTGGCGTTCAACTGCTCGACAGACAGACCAAGCCCCTGAAACCCACGTCGCTGGGCTGGCAGGTTTATCAGCAGTGTCAGCGTATTGCCGGGCAGGTGAATGAACTCAATCAGCTGGTGGCGACAGACGCGCCACCCAGCGGCGTGCTGCGCTTCGGCCTGCCTCACACGCTTTCCGATACCACGCTGCTGCCCGCGCTGGCACTGATGCAGTCTCGCTATCCCCACCTCCAGCTGCGGCTAAACAGCGGCTGGGGCGATCGGCTGCTGGGCTCCCTCGATCAGGCCGCGCTGGATGCGGCGCTGCTGCTGGCCCCCGCCGATAAAATTTTCAATGACGCCCTCAACGCGACGGCGCTGGGAACCGTGCCGCTGGCAATCGTCACCGCTGACGACGGCGAGCCACTGCCTGCCACGCTGGCGGCCTGCTATAAGACGGGGTGGATCCTCAACCCTGACGGCTGCGGCTTTCGCGCAACTCTTGCGCGAGCGCTGGCCGATCGCGGGCTTCCCCTGACGCTGAATGTCGAAGTTCAGGGCGTGGCGATGCAGCTGGCGCTGATTGCCGCAGGACGCGGGCTGGGTATTATGCCGGAGATACTGGTGAAGCACGGTTCCCCTCAGCATCGGGTGCGCAGCGTACCGCTGGCTGACTTTGCTCCCATTAGCCAACTCTGGCTCGTGCACCCTTCCCTTCCCGCAAATCAACAGGCGGCGGTGGCGGTATTTGCTACTGAACTGGCGAAGGGGTATCACCCGGGCGGGGACCGACATTAGTTAGTTTTTATATTAGCTACGTACAATTATGAATTTCACACATATTAGAATTCAGCTTAGGGTTTTCTCTCTGTCGGTAATTTGCCGGCCTTCCTCCAGGAGAAAACATCATGGGCATTCAGTTCCTTGGTATGATCGGCCATAGGCTGGCGTCAGAAATCATCGCTCCCCGCGGCCCGCTTTTTAATAAGCAGTATATTGCAGACTTCGCCCAGGCCCATGAGCAGGCAGGCTTTGACCGCGTGCTGGTCGGTTACTGGTCAGATCAGCCTGATGGCTTTCTGGTTACCGCACATGCGGCGGCGAATACGTCGCGCCTCAAATTCTTACTGGCGCATCGGCCCGGCTTCGTCTCTCCGACGCTGGCCGCCCGCAAGCTGGCCACGCTGGACCAGCTAACCGATGGCCGACTGGCCGTGCATATCATCAGCGGGGGCAGCGACGCGGAGCAGCGTCGCGACGGCGACTTTCTCAACAAGACGCAGCGCTACGCGCGCACCGATGACTTCCTCAGCGTACTGCGACAGAGCCTGGAAGCCGATCATCCCTGGGATCATCAGGGAGAGTATTTCCAGACTGAACAGGCGTTTTCCGCCATCAAGCCGGTGCAGGCGCACCTTCCCGTCTATTTCGGCGGCTCATCGCCCGAGGCTATTGCAGTTGCCGCGCGTCATGCCGATGTGTTCGCTCTCTGGGGCGAGCCGCTGGCGGGCGCGGCGGAAACGGTGCGCACCGTGCGCGCCGCCGCCGCTAAGCAGGGCCGTGAAATCGGCTTCAATATCTCTTTCCGTCCCATTATTGCCCCAACGGAGAAGGAAGCCTGGGAGAAGGCGGAACATATTCTGGAGACGGCGCGCAACAAGTTGACCGCGTCCGGTCACGATTTTGGCCTGCCGAAACCGCAAAGCGTGGGTGCGCAGCGGCTGCTGGCAGCGGCGAATGAAGGGGCGCGGCTGGACAAGGTTCTGTGGACCGGCATTGCCAAACTGGTGAGCGGCGGCTACAACTCCACCGCCCTGGTCGGCACGCCGGACCAGGTGTCTGATGCCCTGCTGGACTATTACAACCTGGGCATTAAAAGCGTACTGATCCGCGGCTTTGATCCCCTCAACGATGCACGGGAGTATGGTAAAGAGCTAATCCCGCTTACGCGGGAAAAAGTGGCGGCACGTCGCGTAGCAAGGAGTGCCTGATGCGATTTTCACTGCTTGTTTTCGGGCTGGCCGCTGCCCTCTCACTGAGTGCCAGCGCGGCGGAGAAGGTTACCCTTAAGCTGGGGGACGTTAAGGGCGACCGGTTCATCTCGCTGCGCGAATCGGGCCAGCTAAAGGATCTGCCCTACGACCTGAAACTGACCTCGTTTGACTCCGGCGCGCCGGTGCAGGAAGCGTTAAACGCCGGTGCGCTGGACATTGGCTTCACCGGCGATCTGCCGTTCCTTTTCGTGTTCGCGGCAGGCGCGCCGGTGAAGGCGGTGGGCGCCTGGCAAAACAATCCGGACAGTATTGCGCTGCTTACGCGACCTGACAGCGGTATTCACAGCCTGAAGGATCTCAAAGGTAAACAGATCGCCGTAAACCGCGGTGGCTGGGGCCATTATCTGCTGCTGGGCCTGCTGGAGCGCGCGGGCCTGAAACTCTCGGACGTGACGCTGCGTTTTCTTGGCCCGGTCGATGGCCGGGCGGCGCTTGCCAGCCATGCCGTGGATGCCTGGGCCACCTGGGAACCCTACGTTTCCTCTGCGGAGGAAGTGGATAAAGATGTGAGGGTGCCGGAGGGCGGCGGCAAAGGGATCCTTTCCGGCTACTCCTATGCGCTGGCTCGGGAGGAGGCGCTAAAGGATCCGGCTAAGCGGGAAGCCATTGCCGATTTAATGACCCGCCTTGCCAGAGCACAGGTCTGGGCCGCGCAGCATCCGCAGGCGTTTGCCAACGCCCTCTCAACATCACTGGGCTTTCCACCCGCGATCGCCGCCCGCTGNCCGGCTGCGCGACTTTGTCGGAAGCCTGGCCTCGCTGCTGGATAGCCATCCCAGCGAGGAAACCATTCTGCACCAGGGTCGTCAGCTCCTCGGTGAACTTATCCGCCATGATGACTGGCTTGGGCCGGAATTCGCCCAGCCGGATCCTGAACGTTATCAGCAATATCTGCTGCACGCCGATGCGCAACAGCGTTTTTCGGTCGTGAGCTTCGTCTGGGGGCCTGGTCAGCGCACGCCGATACACGATCACCGCGTCTGGGGGCTGATTGGCATGCTGCGCGGCAGTGAAATTTCTCAGGGGTATCGACGGGAGGCTCAGGGCCTGACGCCCGACGGCGAGCCGGTTCGCCTCGAACCTGGCAGCGTGGAGGCCGTCTCGCCCGCAGCAGGGGATATCCACCGCGTCAGCAATGGGCAGGATCGCGTTTCGATCAGTATTCACGTTTACGGCGGCAATATTGGTGCCGTAAAGCGGGCCGTCTATCAGCCCGATGGCAGTGAAAAAACCTTTATTTCTGGCTACAACAACGCTTTTTTACCCAATATATGGGATCTTTCACATGACTGACACACCACTACATTTTCGTCGCGCAGCCGAGATTCGTTCCGCCCTCCTTCAGCACCAGGAGGTGGCGCTCATCGACGTGCGCGAAGAGGCGTACTACGCCACCGGCCATCCGCTGTTTGCGGTTAATATCCCCCTTTCGAAGCTGGAGATTGAAATCCTCAACCGCGTGCCCCGGCTGGCAACGCCGGTGACGATCTACGACGGCGGTGAAGGACTGGCGGCCGTCGCGGCCGCGCGCTTATCCGCGCTTGGCTACGCTGATGTAGCGCTGCTGGAGAATAACCTGGCAGGCTGGCAGGCGGGCGGCGGCGAGCTGTTTATTGACGTCAACTCCCCCAGCAAGGCCTTCGGCGAGCTGGTCGAAAGTCGTCGTCACACGCCCTCTCTGCCTGCGGAAGAGGTGAACGCCCTGCTGCACAGCGGCAGCCCGGTGGTGGTGCTGGACAGCCGTCGCTTTGATGAGTATCAGACGATGAGTATTCCCGGCGGCATCAGCGTACCGGGTGCTGAGCTGGTATTGCGCGTACGGGATCTGGCTCCCTCGGCGGAAACAACCATCGTCGTTAACTGTGCGGGACGCACCCGCAGTATTATCGGTACGCAGTCCCTGATTAATGCCGGGATTGATAATCCTGTTTATGCACTGCGTAACGGCACTATCGGCTGGACGCTGGCCGGATTGAAGCTGGATCATGGGCAAACGCGCCGCTTTAGCAAGGTGAGCGAGAATGCAAAAATTCAGGCTGCAAAGGGCGCGCGAAAAGTCGCCGATAGCGTCGGCGTTAAGCGTTTGTCAGGCACGCAGCTCAGCCAGTGGCAGCAGCAGGAAACACGTACGCGCTATCTTTTCGACGTGCGTGACGCCGAGGAGTATGCCGGGGGGCATCTGCCAGGCGCGCGTCACGTGCCGGGCGGCCAGCTGGTTCAGGAAACCGATCACTACGCCAGCGTCAGAGGGGCGCAGGTGATATTGGTTGATGATGATGGCGTACGGGCCAATATGAGCGCTTCCTGGCTGGCGCAGATGGGCTGGGATGTGGCGGTAGTGGACGGGCTCAGCGCCGGCGATTTCAGTGCCACCGGGGCCTGGTCACCTACAATCCCTGCCCTGCCCCACCAGGAGGAGGTTGAGCCTGCCGTACTGGCAACGTGGCTGGATCAGGGAGGCACCCAGCTGCTGGACTTCACCACCAGCGCTAACTACGTTAACGGCCATATACCCGGTGCCGCCTGGCTACAGCGGGCGCTGCTGACCCAGAAAGGGAAAGAGGCGATACCGGCTGCGCAACGCTATGTGGTGACCTGCGGCAGCAGCATGCTGGCGCGCTTTGCGGTTCAGCAGATCTCCGAGCTGACCGGCAGGCCGGTGGTGGTGCTGAAGGGCGGCAACACGGCCTGGAAAGCCGCAGGGCTGCCCGTGGAGCAGGGAGAGACAAGGCTACTCCAGCCGCGCGACGATCGCTATCGCCGCCCCTATGAGGGCACCGACAACGCCCCCGAAGCGATGCAGGCTTACCTCGACTGGGAGTTTGGTCTCATTGCCCAGCTGGATCGCGATGGCACCCACGGCTTTCACGTATTGACGGAAAACGTTGCCGGGGCGTAGAGCGTTCATCAGACAGCGTCGCGGGATAAGGGCCCATCGGGCCCTGAACACCAGAGACAGGCGTGGTCAGTCAGCTTTGTATTGATGCCCCTGGATTAAAGACCCAGATCTGACAGACCGGGATGGTCATCCGGGCGGCGCCCTGCCGGCCAGTGGAATTTGCGGTCTGACGCGTTGATCGGCATATCATTAATACAGGCAAATCGCCGGGTCATCAGGCCATCTTCGTCAAACTCCCAGTTTTCATTGCCATAGGAACGAAACCAGTTTCCTGAATCGTCATGCCACTCATAGGCATAGCGAACGGCAATGCGGTTATCGGCAAAGGCCCACAGCTCTTTTATCAGGCGGTAATCCAGCTCTTTACGCCATTTCCGTTCAAGAAAGGCTTTACACTCATCGCGGCTCTCGACGAATTCGGCGCGATTTCGCCACCGGGTATCGACGGAGTAAGCCAGCGAGACTTTTTCTGGATCGCGGCTGTTCCAGCCATCCTCGGCCAGACGAACCTTCTCAATGGCTGATTCGCGCGTAAAAGGGGGAAGCGGTGGGCGTGGGGTCTGACGATCGGACATAGCAACTCCTCGGTATAAAATACAATCAGATCAGTTGATCAAGCGGCATCAGGCTGGCGCAGAACAGGCCCTCTCCAGCAACGTTATGGCAATCGTTTTGGCACTCTCAGCGGCTTCGGGATCGCCCATCACTTTTGCCACGGTAATGGCCCCATCTATCAGGATTAGCAGCTGTCTGGCCAGGGCTTCCGGCTGTGCGCACTCTGCCCGTTCACACAGTAAAAGCGCATAATTGAGTAATTTCTTCTTGTGTGACTGACTTATCAAACGCACCGGATCGGCGGGGTTACCCACCTCGCCTGCCGTGTTAATAAACGCACAGCCGTGAAAATCGGACAACGTTTAGAGGAACACCGACAAAGACAGGATAAGGAGGGGCTGCCAGAAAAATCGGTCAGGGAAAGTACAATGAGAAACAACACCATTTTATCAGACACAATAACGTGAGCGGTATGACCCGGCGTGATTTCGCGGACTTAATGTTGAATTACGATTGATTTGAGCGTTGAAAATCTGGCGAACCCACACGACAGGGCTGGTGGCCATCATAGCGGGAGCAGAAATGTGCTTTTTTGGAACGGAGAAATTCGATATCAAGAGATGATTGGTGGAGATAAGCGGGATCGAACCGCTGACCTCTTGCATGCCATGCAAGCGCTCTCCCAGCTGAGCTATACCCCCACAACAAAGAAACTGCTTTTCAGTCCAAATCTGCTGGTGAAGATTTGGTGGAGCTAAGCGGGATCGAACCGCTGACCTCTTGCATGCCATGCAAGCGCTCTCCCAGCTGAGCTATAGCCCCGTACCGAAAAACCTTGTCGTCTTGACGGCGGGGATAATATGAAACAGCGTCTGCGGTGTCAACGGCAAATTACCGATCTGCGGTCAATCGCTGAAAAAGCCGCCACAATGCGTTTTTTTTGGCAGCCTGGCCCTCAGACCCGACAGCATAAACGCGCTCAGGCCTGCATGCCGGGATGCATAATATGCCGCGTCGAAGCAAATTAAGCCGCAATATGACTACACCCCTCTTTTGTCCGCCGCAATCATGTAAACAAGGCGTTAAAAACAGCTCTAATCGGCCTTGTTTTTGTTAAGACCGCGTGTAAAACTGCGACGTTTTTGACGGCCAGCCCGCACACAGCAAGGTTCAGGCGCATTTTCCTGACGCGATGCCTTTGGCCATTTTCATTATCACACCAGAAACTTAGAGCTACTATGTCCTCCTATTCACCTAAAGAAATTGCGGCGTTCGCCATTCAGTCAGGCGTTGCCAAAAGCCAGTATTCCGTCGCCACGCTGATTATCCTCGGTTTTATGGCCGGTGCATTTATTGCCGTTGGATTTCTGCTGGATATTCACGTTATCAACTCCCTTCCTGCTGACTGGGGTTCGTTCAGCGGGCTGTTAGGGGCCGCCGTGTTCCCGGTCGGCATCATTCTGACTATTCTGGCGGGAGGGGAGCTTCTGACCGGTAATATGATGACCCTGCCCATCGCCTGGTTTGCCCGCCAGATAAGTGGCTTAAGCCTGCTGCGTAACTGGTTCTGGGTCACCCTGGCGAACTTTGTCGGCAGCCTGGCCGTCGCCTGGTTCTTTGGCCATATCCTGGGCATGACCGAAGGTGACTACCTGAAAAAGACCGTTGCCATCGCCACGGCCAAAGTAAATGCCGATTTCACCCACGCTTTTATCTCAGGTATTGGCTGTAACTGGCTGGTGTGCCTGGCGACGTGGCTGGCCTTTGCCAGTAAAGACGTGGTGGGTAAAATTTTTGGTATGTGGTTCCCGGTCATGGCCTTCGTTGCCATCGGCTTCCAGCACGTCGTCGCCAATATGTTTATCGTCCCCGCCGCTATTTTCGCCGGTCAATTAAGCTGGGCTGCCTACCTGCCTAATTTTACAGCTGTTTTTCTGGGTAACACCGTCGGCGGTGCCGTCTTTGTTGGCCTGGCCTATTTTATGGCTTACCGCTCACAGCTGAATGCCGTAGTCCCCCGCTAATACCAATACCCCCCTGTCTTCAGGACCGGGGGGTATTGTTCTCCCGATCTGCCTGCCAAATTTTCTGCCCCTTTTAAGGCTTCCTGTTAGTTGTTCTGGGAACATTTTGCTGTAATATGATCGTGTTACATAACTCGCAAAAGGGATTGCACAATGAAAAAGGAATGGTTAACGCCAGAAGAACTGGCGCAGGAAACGGGTTTCAGTCGTCAGACCATCAACAAATGGGTTAAGAAAGAGCAATGGACAACCGCGCCTAAACCCGGCGTTCAGGGCGGTAAAGCACGGATGATATTTATTGATGAGCGGGTTAAAAACTTCCTCAAATCTACACGTCACGCCGCAGAGCCCACCGCTACCTATCGCGTAACCCATAACTCCCTTCCTGCCCTGCTAATGACGTCACTCCAGCAGATGAATGCCGAAGAACAGGATCAGCTTTACTCACTGTTATTACGCGAAGGCATACAGGGATTATTGAATCGGCTGAGTATTCGCGGTAACGATCAATAATAGCGGTTCGCCGGGCGGGAGATGACCTTTCGTCCGGTTGTTCCGGGAGCTAACATGGGTTAATACGATTGTGGCCCCTGGAATCGGCAGCACATGCTTTCATCACAAATCATTCAGTTACCTCACTGCCAGATGAAAAGCTGCCTGCCGGGCTGCATTACCCTGACGTGTCTCAGCACTAAGGATGACGGGTCCATTCGGCGCTGGCTAAAAAAAAGCCGTTCACCCGATCTCGGGTGAACGGCTTTTCGCTGCACGATTTTATCAGACTGACTGCTGAACTTCCCGCGCCTCAATCCAGCTGAGGGCCTGATTAATGCGGGCGACACAGCGCGCCTTACCGATAGCATGGACCGTAACATCAAGCGCCGGAGACTGGCCCGCGCCGGTTACCGCGACGCGTAAAGGCATGCCCACTTTGCCCATGCCCACTGCAAGGTCGTCAGCGGTAGCCTGAATAGCCTGATGTACGCTTTCAGCCGTCCAGTCGGTTAACGCGCTAAGTTTGTCACGCACGACCTCAAGCGGCTGGCGTGCCACTGGTCGCAGATGTTTCTTCGCAGCGTCAGGATCAAAGGCGTCAAAGTCCTCATAGAAGTAGCGGCAGGATGCAGCCATCTCTTTCAGCGTCTTACAGCGCTCACCCAGCAGCTTCACCAACTGGGCCAGTTCAGGACCGGTGCGGGTATCAATCTTCTCCTGCTCGATATGCCATTGCAGGTGCGTCGCCACGTATTCCGGTGCCAGCGAATTGATGTAGTGATGATTCAGCCACTGTAACTTTTCAGTGTTAAACGCGCTGGCTGATTTGCTGACCGCGTCCAGACCAAACAGCTGCTTCATCTCATCGATGCTGAAAATTTCCTGATCGCCATGCGACCAGCCCAGACGGACAAGATAGTTCAGCAACGCTTCCGGCAGATAACCGTCGTCACGATACTGCATCACCCCTACCGCACCGTGGCGCTTGGAGAGCTTTTTACCGTCGTCGCCGAGGATCATGGATACGTGTGCGTAGACCGGTACCTGAGCACCGATTGCCTTCAGGATATTAATCTGACGGGGCGTATTATTGATGTGATCCTCACCGCGGATAACGTGGGTAATTTCCATATCCCAGTCGTCGATCACCACGCAGAAGTTGTAGGTCGGCGCACCATCGGTACGACGAATGATCAGATCGTCCAGCTCCTGGTTACTGAATTCAATCGGCCCACGGATCTGATCGTCGAAAATAACCGAACCTTCCTGAGGGTTACGGAAACGCACCACGCAGGGTTCATCAGCAGCATGATGCTCATGGCTGTCACGGCAGCGACCGTCATAGCGCGGCTTCTCATTATTAGCCATCTGCGTTTCACGCAGCGTCTCAAGGCGCTCTTTGGAGCAGTAGCACTTATAGGCCGTGCCTGCTTCCAGCATCTGGTCAATGACTGTGTTGTAGCGATCAAAACGTTTGGTCTGATAGTACGGGCCTTCATCCCAGTCCAGACCCAGCCAGTTCATTCCGTCCATAATGGCATCAATAGCCTGTTGGGTAGAACGTTCCAGATCGGTATCTTCAATACGCAGCACGAACTCACCGCCCTGATTACGGGCAAACAGCCACGAGTATAGCGCGGTGCGCGCGCCGCCAACGTGCAGGTAGCCCGTGGGGCTGGGAGCGAAGCGGGTTTTGATTTTCATTAACAGCTGCCTTATTACGCTATCAGATTCGGCCATTGCCGGAGGAGGTCTGATAAAGACCAAAAGAGAGTGGGCAACATTCTACCATCTGCAAGCGAATCCTCAACGCCATTCCCCCGCTTACTGCCAGGGTTAGCGGTAACCCCCCCCGGCAGACGGCCGTTTTTGCATAAAAGCCCAACATCTTGTTTAAATTTAAGACGAACAGTGATTTTCGTTTCAAAAACCGTTGACTCATTTCCCGCGATCCCTATAATGCGACTCCACACAGCGGGGGTGATTAGCTCAGTTGGTAGAGCATCTCCTTTACACGGAGGGGGTCGGCGGTTCGAGCCCGTCATCACCCACCACTCTAAACCGGTGGCTCCGCAGTGTAGGCAGTACCAGACGTGTACAGAAATGGGTGATTAGCTCAGTTGGTAGAGCATCTCCTTTACACGGAGGGGGTCGGCGGTTCGAGCCCGTCATCACCCACCATTTCTGAACAGGTTGTTATGAAGTACCGAAGTGGGTGATTAGCTCAGTTGGTAGAGCATCTCCTTTACACGGAGGGGGTCGGCGGTTCGAGCCCGTCATCACCCACCACTTCGGGTCGTTAGCTCAGTTGGTAGAGCAGTTGACTTTTAATCAATTGGTCGCAGGTTCGAATCCTGCACGACCCACCAATGTAAAAAGGCGCCCTAAAGGCGCCTTTTTGCTTTTCTGCATTTGCTCATTTGCTCATTTGCTCATTTGCTCATTTGCTCATTTGCTCATTTGCTCAGCATTTGACCCTGCGGCACCATTACTTTCACTGACAGTCAGAGAGATAAACCCATGGCTTGCCGTACGGCGCAGAGTTAATATCGGGCGGCATATCCACCGAGTAGAAGTTCTGCCTGTAAATCTTCTCTTTATATGAAACCTTTTCGCCATAAACACTATAGGTTTTTTTACTCTCCCACTCTGTGTAGCCCGGACAGTTACCTGTAGGATTGGGGACGGGATCTGGAGATGTGGTATAAAAGTTGGCAACTGCTTCGCGGCGTTCATTTAGCCGACGGGCATTATCCTCGTATTTGGCACTCCCCATGGGAACACCATTGTAGGTGATGCGCGGATTAGAGAAATAATTCAGGCGCGGACAGCTCCCGGTCTGACAATTATAGGACATGATAGTACGCCACTTAGGCTGACTCGCTGCCACTTCATATTTAAATCCATGCCGGTAACAGGGTTCACGCGTTGGCGCTCCCCCGTACTGATACAGATCGTGGCTGGCTCCTATGTTGTGACCCATTTCATGAGCAAAAGTATAGGTGCCCGTCAGAGACGAATATCGGATGACCGACGCAGCATTTGCCTTAGTGGCGTCTACCGTTCCATTCCCCGTACCCGAGGTATCTTTCACCAGCATCACTACCAGATCGGCACCGGTTTTATCCCTGAAGGCATTAATCTCTTTGCTCAGCGCGGAACCCGAACTGACCAGCATTTGCCTGCGCATACTGGAATAATCGCCCATTTCATTATATGTCGCATCCAATATGCCCGCATTTTCAAAGGTTATTTTAACATCACTGTTTTTCGCGCCCTGATTCGCTTCGGCAAAGGCAACCGATGCCAGCGCGTTGATGTTCAGTGAAGCCATTACCGCTCGGGACTGGTTGGTCGTCACTAATGCCACTCTGATCGTACTTTGCTCTTTAACCGGATCAACGAATTGTCCTGGATTATCCGGGCAGACGATAGCGGCTTTGCTGCCGGAGAAAACAGGCAAGGATTCGTCGTTGTTATCTTCCGAAACTTTAGCTTCATCTACCCTGACGATAGCAACCTGCCCAGTGCCACCGCTGAGTGGAAAGATCTGATAAAGCTGACCGCGGGTTCTGAACGTTCCAGCCAGCGTATGATGATTAAATACCAGGGTAGCCACATTTTCAGGATCGCTAATGGCCCCTTTTCCCATTTCACCTCTTACTAACATCGGGTCTGTTGAGGCATGCTTTGTTGCTGTCCCCGTCCAGGTATAACTCCCATCGTTATTGAGGATCGAGGACCACCGCTTATATTCAACGGTATTACCTGCTGTAGTCAGCAACGTCAGTTTAGCGCTGTCGGGATTTAATATAGAATAGTCAATGCTTGCTAAACGTATTTCACGGGTGGAACGAGAAACAGTAATATCTGAAAGAAATGTGTTGTTTGATTTATTAAGGCCACCCTGCATGCCTGGGTTTTTTAGATGTGAGATAAGTGGAGGCGCAGCATGTGCCAGCGTAACCAGACATATTGCGATATAAATAGCATTAAAAAGAAACGCTCCAACTGCCCATTTTTTTTGCATTATAGTTTACCTGTTTGAAATGAAAAACAGTCAGCCACCTGACAGGCCCCTGTTTCCTATTCTGGCAAAGCACAGAGGGATAGCAAATTCACTCAGTGATATTATCAATTATTTTTTATTGATAAATTTATTATTATTATTCTCTGAATAACAGGAAATATATTAATCACGCCTGACCGCTAACCACATTTTTTCTTATACTGCTCACGAGAGGCGTTCATCGTCTCCGCCGCCCTGCACGCCACCGGGCCTCAGGTCCTGCCTGCGCACCTTTTCGAATTCTTAGCGATTTTTTTACGAATTCTCTTATCAAGTATCTCCTTCAACCCTCCGATAACCGTACTGGTCTATTACAAAGGAGAATACGATGACGACTATCAGTGGTAGCAGCACAAGTTCAATTGGGTCGGCAAGCTCGGGCGGCGGTTCAACCTCCCAGATTGCCACGCTGACCAAGCAGATTACTCAGCTGGAAAATCAGCTTAAGAGTCTGGGCACTGACGATTCGCTCACTACCGAGCAAAAGTCAGAGCAGGAACAGCTTATCCAGAGCCAGATTCAGATGATCGAATCTCAAATCGCCCAGATTGAGCAGCAGCAGGCGCAGAAGGCTCAGGAAAAGCAGGAAGCGAAAAAAGAGACGGCCAGCACCAACGTAGCCGATGGCATCAACCGTCCAACCGCGACCAACTCAATTAACGTTTACGTCTAAAACGCTGGCATAACGCGGCGTTGCTGCGTCAGCAGGGTTGCCTGCTGACGCACTTCCTGCCAGATAGCCTCTGCTGCCGGCGTGAGCGAGCGGTTTTTACGTCGTACCAGCATAATCGTCCTGTTGATTTCCGGTACCATTCGCCTGACAAGCAGCGGCCTGCCCTGCGGCAACGGTAGCGCCAGCGCGGGCAAAATGCTGATACCTATCCCCGCCTCCACCATCGGATAGAGCGTGGCCGGATGACCGATTTCCTGCACAATCTCCGCCCTCACCTGCTGCGCGCGCAGCGCTTCATCGATCAGCACCCGACTGCCAGAGGTATAATCCTGAAGCACCAGCGGCCGGTCGTTCAGCATTTCCCAGCTGATGGTTTGCTCTGCGGCCAGCGGATCGTCCTGACGGCAAAGCAGGAGAAAAGGCTCATCGAGGATCGGTTCACAGGTGAAATCCTCAACCGTTAAAGGGCCAATGACGATGCCGAAATCCACTTCCGCGTTACGCACGCTTTGCAGTACCCACTGCTGTGGCCGGTCGCGCAGCATTATCCTGATGTCAGGGTAGTTTTGCTGGCTGGCCGCCAGGCACTGGGGCATCAGATGAGCTGATATCGTCTGGCTGGCCGCAACTCTTACCGTGCCGCTGCGCTGCTGCCCATAGCTGCGAACATCCAGCAGCGTGGTATTCAGCTCCTCCAGCAAACGCTCAAGCCGACTGGCAAGCTGTTCGCCCGCCTCGGTCAGCATCACCTCCCGGGTGGTGCGGTCCAGCAGGCGAATCCCCATTTCCCCCTCCAGTTCCTTGATGCTGTGACTGACCGCAGACTGGCTCAGGCCAATCTGTTGACCCGCCTGGCTAAAACTACCCTGCTGTGCCACGGCAACAAATACCCGCAGCTGGCGAAGCGTATAATTCATCTATTTTATTCATATATGGATTCAATAAATCAATTTTATTTCTAAACACGTCCGGCGCACAATAGCCACATTGTTTTTTAACCAGGCATTAACAATGGGACTCTTCCGCATCGATCCACTGATGTTAAAATTGATTATCACCGTGCTGCTGGCGACGTTCATCCCCGCGCGCGGTCATTTCGTCGATATATTTGAATGGCTGACGACGGCGGCTATCGCCTTGCTGTTCTTTATGCACGGCGCCAAGCTGTCGCGGGAGAAAATTATCGCAGGCGGCGGCCACTGGCGGCTTCACCTCTGGGTGATGTGCAGCACCTTTGTGCTCTTCCCCCTGCTGGGACTACTGTTTGTCTGGTGGCATCCGCTGCCGGTCAGCGCGGAGATTTACACTGGCTTCCTCTATTTATGCATCCTGCCTGCCACCGTTCAGTCGGCTATTGCCCTGACCTCACTGGCAGGCGGTAACGTTGCGGCGGCGGTTTGTAGCGCCTCTGCATCCAGCCTGTTAGGCGTATTTATCTCTCCGCTGCTGGTCAGTCTGGTGATGGACGTCCATAACGACGCTGCCAGTGGTAACCTGGAGCAGATCGGTAAGATTATGCTACAACTACTGGTACCCTTTTTGGTCGGGCACCTTTCACGACGCTGGATCGCCGGATGGGTGGAAAAACACCGTGGGCTGATTGGTAAAACGGATCAGGCCTCCATTCTGCTGGTCGTCTATTCCGCCTTTAGTGAAGCCGTTGTAAATGGTATCTGGCACCGCGTCGGCGTCAGCACCCTGCTGTATATCGTGGCGGGTAGCCTGGGTATCCTGTTTGTGGTGTTACTGATCAACCTGCTGGCGGCCAGAATCTTCGGGTTTAACCGTCCGGATGAGATCACCATTCTGTTCTGCGGCTCGAAAAAAAGCCTCGCAAACGGCGTCCCGATGGCCAATATCCTTTTCCCGTCGGCATCGGTAGGGATTATCGTACTGCCGCTGATGATCTTCCATCAGGTGCAGCTGATGGTCTGTTCGCTGCTGGCACAGCGCTATAAGAAGGCCGGAGAAAAGCTGGCGCAGGAGAAGCAGGCGCAGAATGAAAAAGCGCCTCAAAACGTGGTCCAGTCGCAAAAATAGTTACGCTGTGAGCCTGTCGAAGAATCAGCCTGGCGGCTATTCTTCGCTGGGCTCAAAAGCTTCGCGTCTCTGTTTTGTTCACATCCGCCTGCTGATGCGCATTACCTAGCCCGCGACCGGGCAACGTCTGACAGGCCCCACCCTTATTCAGCGGCGCAGCATCAGGATAGCTTTCATCCGGCGTAATATAGACTTCGGTGGTTGCCACATAGCCATCCCGAAATATCGCTTCAACGTAAGCGGCCTGCCAGCCTTTATGCGGCTTCACCAGCGTCAGCGTTATCCTGCTTTTAACCGGTAGAGTAGAAGACTCATAGTTAACGCCGCAGGCCAGACGGAAGTCGCGATCGTTCGCGTTATAAGCCCGCCACAGGGTTAACTGTTTAGGATATTCTGAAAGCTTAATATCCAGCAGCCCTTTTTTTAACGACGTATGGATTTTGGGTAAGGGCTTTCCGCTCTGAATACGGTTGATAAAGGGAATCAGTGACGATTCGGCGAATCGACGAATACCCGCATGGTCGCTATTAGGAACGACCCTTAAAGACTTCATACCCGGCAGCTGGTCATAATAGTAGCGGGAATTATCAGGCACGTAGAAATCGTCACCGCTGGCATTGATAATGTATTTTTTAACAGCCAGCCGTTTTTTATAGGCCGAAGACTGATATTCAAGCGGATCCTGTATCTTCAGCAGCTTGCTGAAATTCGGCATATCAATGCTGGTATCAATACCCTCCTGATAATAAGGCGAGAACGCCACTGGCCAGTTGTGTCCATATACCCGATACATATGCTTGAGTGCCTGCCGGGTACCCAGCATATCCATCACAAAGGGCGCGATTGCCTCGACCCGGGGATCGGCTATGGCAGCCAGCCAGCTGCTCCAGCCACGTTTGGAAAGCCCGGTGACGATAAACTCTTTAATTCTCCACTCCCTCAGCTCTCTTTCAGCCAGCGACATCGCCTGAGATACGCTGGCGGCCATAGGGATATGCAGCGGTAAAAGTGACCGCTCCGTCGGGTTTTGCATAAACAGAGACCAGCTATGGGCTACGCTGTTATCCTCCGCCCGTGTTTTATTATCGTCACGCCAGGTCTGATACTGATTAGGGACATCACTCAGAGAGAGGATAATGGTGCGCGTTGCCTGAGCCAGCGCCGTCAGCTGGGGAGGTGTCATATCGCTGGGTGCAACGGGCGGCTTATTGTCGATATTATTATTAGTGCCGTTATTAACAAATATAACCGCCTTCCCCCTTTTGGCTCTGGGAGGGATATAGATATCTACATCATGCTGCCACTCTTCAGGCTGTACCAGACCGGCAGGCGACCATGACTGCGAATTCATGCGATAATGTAAAATATCAACCCCCGCTACCTGCTCATCGCTTATCCTGGTATATTTCGGCGGGGACTCGGAAATACTTCTGGTATAACAAGGTAATACATCACTAAAATCTCGCTTCTCACTGAGGCAGCGGTCGTTGTGCCTGCTCGCTTCAGCTGACGAGCTAACAGCGATGAATAGCAGTAAGGCTAGTCCATATTTTATTTTCATCAGATCACCCCTTCGCCCATTATTGTCCTGAGTTCGAGGGTTAATATGAATCATAGCTTTTTAGGGTACAAATCAATTAACGATGTTAAAAGATTATATAAGCGTTAGTAGCGTAGCGGATTAATCAGCCCCTCAAGCCCTTCAATTTTTATGGCCAGCGTCAGCTGCATCAGCTCACCCAGTTTTCCCTCAGGAAATTCGCCCTTACGGGCGAACCATAGCAGATAAGGCTCCGGCAGATCGATAAGTCGCCGCCCTTTGTATTTACCAAAGGGCATTTCGGTGTTAGCAATGTCAATCAGCTGCTCTTTTTCCATCTCAGTTATCCAGCAGGCGAATAAGCTCAGCCTCGTCGATAATCTTAATATCCAGCGCCTGCGCCTTCACCAGCTTAGAGCCTGCCGCTTCACCGGCGATAACCAGATCCGTTTTCTTCGACACGCTGCCGCTGACCTTAGCGCCCAGCGCAGCCAGGCGATCTTTTGCCTCATCGCGAGACAGAATGGTCAGAGAACCCGTCAGCACCACGGTTTTTCCGGCGAAGGGGCTGTCAATTTCGTCTTTATTAACCACCTCAACTGCCGGCCAGGTGACGCCTGCCACCTCGATCAGCTGACGAATCACTTCCCGGTTGCTCTCTTCGTCCATAAAGTTTCGCACGTGGCTGGCAACCACGGTGCCGACGTCCTGCACGGCGATCAGCTCTTCTAAAGAGGCGTTGATAATGCTTTCAAGCTTACCAAAATGTGCAGCCAGGTTGGCGGCGGTCGCTTCGCCCACCTCGGTAATCCCCAGAGCATAGAGAAAGCGGGCCAGCGTGGTCTGCTTCGCTTTTTCCAGCGAGCTGACCAGGTTTTGTGCTGATTTTGGCCCCATCCGATCCAGGCCCGTCAGCTTACCGGCGGTCAGGCTGAAGAGATCGGCAGGCGTTTCGACATACTGTTTTTCCACCAGCTGGTCGATAAGTTTGTCGCCCAGGCCATCAATATCCATCGCCCGGCGTGAAACAAAGTGCTTCAGTGCGCCTTTACGCTGCGCGCCACAGATCAGGCCGCCGGTACAGCGCGCAACCACTTCCCCCTCTACCCGCTCTACGTCCGATCCACACACCGGACAGTGGCCAGGAAACACTATCGTACGGGCATCATCCGGGCGGTCGGCCTCAACCACGCCCACAACCTGGGGAATAACATCCCCGGCGCGGCGGATAATAACGCGATCGCCGATATGCAGACCCAGACGATCAATTTCATCTGCATTATGCAATGTCGCATTGCTGACCATCACCCCCGCTACCTGCACCGGCTCCAGTCGGGCGACCGGCGTAATCGCGCCGGTACGACCCACCTGAAACTCTACGTCCCGTACCCAGGTCAGCTGTTCCTGCGCCGGGAACTTAAACGCAATCGCCCAGCGCGGCGCGCGGGCAACAAAGCCAAGCTGTTCCTGGAGTTCCTGAGAATCCACTTTGATGACCACGCCATCAATATCAAAACCGAGCGTCTCACGCGCCGCTTCCACCTGATGATAAAACGCCAGCACCTCTTCCGGGGTGTGGCACAGGCGAATACGATCGCTTACCGGCACACCCCAGGCTTTAAGCTGCTGGAGTCGGGCGTGATGCGTACGCGGCATATCACCGCCTTCGAGCAGGCCGAAACCGTAGCAGAAGAACGTCAGAGGGCGTTTAGCGGTAATGCGGGGGTCAAGCTGGCGCAGCGAACCTGCCGCAGCGTTGCGCGGATTAGCGAACACCTTGCTCTCTTTGCGACGCGCTTCCTCATTCATCGCCTCAAATCCCGCCTGCGGCATAAAGACCTCACCGCGCACTTCGATACGCGCAGGGATGTTGTCCCCCCTCAAACGCAGCGGGATGGCGCGAATGGTGCGCACGTTGGCGGTAATATCTTCACCGGTGGTGCCGTCGCCGCGCGTGGCCGCCCGCACCAGCAGGCCGTTTTCGTACAGCAGGCTGACGGCAAGACCGTCCAGTTTCAGTTCGCAGCAGAAGGTGATGTTATCGCTATTTTTCAGCCTGTCCTGTACCCGCTTGTTGAAAGCGAGATAGCTCTCTTCATCAAACGCATTATCCAGCGACAGCATCGGCACTTCATGCCGAACCTGCCCGAATGCGCTGAGCGGTGCGGCCCCCACGCGCTGCGTCGGCGAATCCGGGGTAATCAGCTCAGGATGCGCCGCTTCCAGCGCCTTAAGCTCCTGCATCAGACGATCGTACTCCGCATCAGGAACGTCCGGCGCGTCCAAAACATGATACTGGTATTCATGATGGCGGAGGGCAGTTTGAAGCGCGATAATTTGGTCTTGAACGGGTTGCATAGCGGCACCATAACGATAAAAAACCCCCGGCAGGCGGGGGTCTTGTCAAACGTGAATTCAGGTTGTCAGCCCGACCCGGTTGCGGTTCAGGCGTTAGCCTCAATCACATCACGAATACGGTTTTTATAAGTTTCCAGCTTTTGCGGCGTCATCATGCGGCGCTCATCATCCAGAACCACGCCGCCAACGTCGTCGGCAATACGCTGTGCGGACTGAAGCATCAGCTTGAAGTTCTGATTGGCATCACCGTACGAGGGCACCATCATAAAAATCGAAATGCCGGGCGTGGAGAAGTCAGACATCTCATCCGGGTTGAATGATCCGGGCTTAACCATATTGGCCAGGCTGAAGAGGACCGGGCCACTGCCCGCCGGGCTGAGATGACGATGGAAGATGTTCATTTCGCCGAACTGGAAGCCAGCCTGCAGGACCCCTTGCAGCAGCGCCTCACCGTTTAACACACCGCCTGCATGTGCGCCAACGTGCAGCACCAGCACCGTCTCTTTTGCGCGCTCCTGGCGAGGAGGCGCAGGCTTTTCAACTGGCGCACTGGGTTGAACTTCTTCCTCAACAACCGGATCGAAAGCAGGTTCAAAGGTCGGTTCGACAGGCTCTGCCGGAACGGCCACGGATTTAACCGGCGGGGCTGATGGGCGCACAGGCTGAGGACGCTGAACGGGTTCGGCGACGAATTCAGGTTCCTCAGGTTCAGGCGCATGAGGTAGCTCACCGCTAAACAGAGGATCCAGCTCCGGCTGCGTATCAGCCAGCGGCTGATGTCGCACAGGTTCTGCGGGTGCGCGAGTCTTTGATGGCCGCGATGGCGCATCATCAACGCTGCGGGCATCGAAACCAGGCTCAGCCTCGTCATCCCCGCGCGATCGAGGGCGCTGCACGCGCACTTCCCCTACGCCATCATCAGCGTTGTCGAAAGACTCTTCTTTATCCTGTTTTAAACGCTTGTGAGGGCGATCGCGAAAAACGGATGAGCGCTCTTTACGGCTGGTCCAGAGGCCATGAAGTAAGAGCGCTATTATGGCGATCGCGCCAACAACGATTAATATCAGACGCAAATCCTGCATCATTGTATTCTCTGTTGTTCCAATACCTTGCCACCGCGGCAAACTTTATCCTCTAACTGTATTTGCCCTGGGTAACAAGTGCAAGTCCATGCAGTATTTTCTGACAAATAAGCGTGCATCGACACGGTTTTTTGCTGCTTTTTCATGCAAAAGCCCCTCGGCCTGCATAAATGATCGCGTTATGATAGCGCCGCATAGCCGCATAAAGGAGAAAAGCAGCCTATGAACCCACATCACTCCCCCGCTCGCTCGCAGGGTATTCACTATTTTTCCGAAGGGTGGAGGCTGGTTCGTCTGCCCGGTATTCGCCGCTTCGTCATTGTGCCGCTGCTGCTCAATATTGTGCTGATGGGGGGCGCGTTTATCTGGCTGTTCTGGCAGCTCGGTAAATGGGTTCCCGCGCTGATGACGCTCATACCTGGCTGGCTACAGTGGCTGAGCTATCTGCTATGGCCACTGTGCGTGATTTCGATTGTGCTGATATTCAGCTACTTCTTCTCGACGGTCGCTAACTGGATAGCCGCCCCGTTCTGCGGCCTGCTGGCTGAACAGCTTGAGGCAAGGCTGACCGGTAAACCACTGCCCGATAGCGGCTGGGGCGCGCTGGTCCGGGATCTGCCGCGCATTATGAAGCGCGAATGGCAAAAGTTTGTCTGGTATCTTCCCCGCGCCCTTGGGCTGCTGCTGCTTCACGTTATTCCGGGTTTTGGCCAGACGGTGGCACCGCTATTGTGGTTTCTCTTCAGCGCATGGATGTTATCTATCCAGTACTGCGACTACCCGTTCGATAATCATAAGGTCAGCTTCCGGGAGATGCGTCAGGCACTGAAACAGCACAAAACAGACAATATGCAGTTTGGCGCCCTGGTCAGCCTCTTTACGCTGGTGCCTATTCTGAATTTAGCGATTATGCCAGTCGCCGTATGCGGGGCAACGGCGATGTGGGTGGATCGCTACCGCGGGCAGTACAGTCGGCAGTAGAGGCGGCTTATGCCATTTCATTTATCCTTATTGCTGCATAACATATATATATACGATTTCTTCACTTCCTTGAGAAAATGAACGAGGTATGCTCTTAGTATTCCCAAAATTTCATACAGTAAGGACGGGCTATGAGTAAGATCTATGAAGACAACTCGTTAACAATCGGTCATACGCCGCTGGTTCGACTGAACCGCATCGGTAACGGTCGCATTCTGGCAAAAGTGGAGTCGCGCAACCCCAGCTTCAGTGTTAAATGCCGTATCGGTGCCAGTATGATTTGGGACGCTGAAAAGCGCGGTATTCTGAAACCCGGTATTGAACTGGTTGAGCCGACCAGCGGTAACACCGGTATTGCGCTGGCCTACGTAGCCGCCGCACGCGGCTATAAGCTCACGCTAACCATGCCTGAAACCATGAGCGTTGAACGTCGCAAGCTGCTGAAAGCGCTGGGTGCCAGACTGATCCTGACCGAAGGCGCCAAAGGAATGAAAGGCGCCATCGCAAAAGCGGAAGAGATCGTTGCCAACGAGCCGGATAAATTTGTTCTGCTTCAGCAGTTCAGCAATCCGGCTAATCCGGAAATTCATGAGAAAACCACCGGTCCTGAAATCTGGGATGATACCGATGGTGAAGTTGACGTATTTATTGCTGGCGTCGGCACCGGCGGTACGCTGACCGGCGTGAGTCGCTATATCAAAAACACTAAGGGTAAAAAAGAGCTGATAACGGTCGCGGTTGAGCCTACCGATTCGCCGGTTATTGCTCAGGCATTGGCGGGTGAAGAGATTAAGCCTGGTCCTCACAAAATTCAGGGGATTGGTGCCGGTTTTATCCCGGGCAATCTCGATCTGAATCTGATTGACCGCGTGGTGGCTATCTCTAACGAAGAGTCCATTTCGACGGCCCGTCGTCTGATGGAAGAAGAAGGTATCCTCGCCGGTATCTCTTCCGGCGCAGCCGTTGCGGCCGCGCTGAAGCTTCAGCAGGAAGAGGCATTTGCGAATAAAAATATTGTCGTGATCCTACCCTCCTCTGGCGAACGCTATCTGAGTACTGCCCTGTTTGCCGATCTTTTCACCGAGAAAGAATTGCAGCAGTAGTGCCATTTGCGTTGAAATGAGTAAAAAAGCACCCAATTGGGTGCTTTTTTGTGGGCTGCGTCAAACTTTTGCCTGGATGCAGATTGCAATTACCCGGCAGTGTCTGTTATCTAAGCAACCAATTAATTCGGCCCGTGAAATTAATCGCCCTTTGAACTGGATCAAGCTGAATCGATTTACTGGTTTGGCGCGGCAGCCTAAATAGCGGCATAATGGGGCAAGGGAAAGCGAAGCGTGGATTGCTGAGTGCGCATCGCCGTTTCCAGCCGGACCAGCGCAGTTTTTGGCACGTTAATGAACGCAGGCCAGCGCGACACATCCAGGCTAAAGTCTCGGTCTCAGACTAGACTTTAGTTCAACAACATCAAACGACATAAGTTGGGGAAAAATAATGTTCCAGCAAGAAGTTACCATCACTGCACCAAACGGCCTGCATACCCGTCCTGCTGCGCAGTTTGTGAAAGAAGCGAAAGCATTTAACTCAGACATTACCGTGACGTCTAACGGCAAGTCAGCCAGCGCAAAAAGCCTGTTTAAGCTGCAAACGCTGGGTCTGACTCAGGGTACCGTCGTCACATTGTCGGCGGAAGGCGAAGACGAGCAGAAAGCCGTTGAGCATCTGGTTAAGCTGATGGCCGAACTCGAGTAAACCCTCTGACTGTCTGCTCACCGCCTTATCAGGTGAAATTAGTGCAAACATATTGATCGCGGACAGCTTGTCCGCGTTGTTGCTTTCGTAAACTCCTTCGCGGGCCAGCCGAAGGCAATAATCAAATTGCAGAAAGCCTGATGCGCCCGGCTCGCTGAGTAGATTAGCCGACAGTCCAGGATTGATCGCCTCAGGTGATTATCAGTTATAAAAAAAGGTAGGGTTATGATTTCAGGAATTTTAGCATCACCGGGTATCGCTTTTGGTAAAGCTCTTCTACTGAAAGAAGATGAGATAGTTATCAACCGGAAAAAGATTTCTGCCGACCAGGTCGGTCAGGAAGTTCAGCGCTTTCTCGATGGTCGTAAAAAGGCTTCAACGCAGCTGGAAGCGATCAAAATTAAAGCCGGAGAAACCTTCGGTGAAGAGAAGGAAGCCATCTTCGAAGGGCATATTATGCTGCTGGAAGATGAAGAGCTGGAGCAGGAAATCATAGCCCTGATTAAAGACGATCTGGCTTCTGCTGACGCGGCCGCATTCTCTGTGATTGAAGGCCAGGCGAAGGCGCTGGAGGAGCTGGACGACGAATACCTGAAAGAGCGCGCGGCTGACGTACGTGATATCGGTAAGCGTCTGTTGCAGAACATCCTTGGGCTGCACATTGTTGACCTGAGCGCCATTGCGGATGAGGTTCTGCTGGTCGCTAAAGATCTGACGCCGTCAGAAACGGCTCAGCTAAACCTGGACAAGGTACTGGGCTTTATCACCGACCTCGGTGGTCGCACTTCCCACACCTCGATTATGGCCCGCTCGCTTGAGCTGCCTGCTATCGTGGGCACCGGAAACGTGACCAGCCAGGTAAAAAATGGCGACTTCCTGATCCTCGACGGGGTAAATAACAGTATTTACATTAACCCGACTTCGGAAAAAATTGACGAACTGAAGGCGATTCAGACCCAGTACGTTACCGAAAAGAACGATCTCGCCAAGCTTAAAGATCTGCCGGCCATTACGCTGGATGGGCATCAGGTTGAAGTCTGTGCCAACATCGGTACCGTGCGCGACGTTGCGGGCGCAGAGCGCAACGGGGCTGAAGGCGTTGGTCTGTATCGCACCGAGTTCCTGTTTATGGACCGTGAGTCACTGCCGACCGAAGAAGAGCAGTTCCAGGCGTATAAAGCCGTTGCCGAAGCAATGGGCTCACAGGCGGTGATTGTTCGCACGATGGATATCGGCGGCGATAAAGACCTGCCCTATATGAACCTGCCAAAAGAGGATAACCCTTTCCTCGGCTGGCGTGCGATCCGCATCGCGATGGATCGTCCCGAAATTCTTCATGCCCAGCTTCGCGCCATCCTGCGTGCCTCGGCATTCGGTAAGCTGCGCATTATGTTCCCAATGGTGATCTCCGTTGAGGAAGTACGTATTTTGAAGGGCGAACTTGAGAGCCTGAAAAGCCAGCTGCGCGAAGAAGGCAAGGCCTTTGATGAGAGCATTGAGACGGGCATCATGGTTGAGACCCCGGCGTCAGCGGCAATTGCCCATCATCTGGCGAAAGAAGTCGATTTCTTCAGCATCGGTACTAACGATCTGACTCAGTACACGCTGGCGGTCGATCGCGGCAATGAATTAATCTCCCATCTGTATAACCCAATGTCTCCTTCGGTGCTGACGCTTATCAAGCAAGTTATTGATGCATCTCATGCTGAAGGTAAATGGACAGGCATGTGTGGTGAGCTGGCAGGCGATGAACGTGCTACACTACTGTTATTGGGAATGGGGCTGGACGAGTTCAGCATGAGTGCCATTTCTATCCCACGCATCAAGAAAATTATTCGTAATACGAATTATGAGGATGCGAAGGCATTAGCAGAGCAGGCAATGGCTCAACCTACAGCGGACGAGTTGATGAACCTGGTCAACAAGTTCATTGAAGAAAAAACACTCTGCTGAGACCTCGTGACGCTGGCCCAATATTACTGCTTAGGAGAAAATCATGGGTTTGTTTTCAAAGCTTTTTGGCGATAAGTCAGATACCTCAACTGGAGCCATTGAGATTGTCGCACCGCTGTCAGGAGAGATCGTCAATATCGAAGACGTACCGGACGTGGTGTTCGCAGAAAAAATTGTTGGCGACGGTATCGCTATCAAACCGACTGGCAATAAAATGGTTGCGCCGGTTGATGGTACCATCGGTAAAATTTTCGAAACCAATCATGCATTTTCCATTGAATCAGACAACGGCATTGAGCTGTTTGTCCATTTCGGAATTGATACGGTTGAACTGAAGGGTGAAGGCTTTAAGCGTATCGCTGAAGAAGGGCAGAAGGTTAAAAAAGGTGACGTCGTCATCGAATTTGATCTGGCGCTTCTGGAAGAAAAAGCGAAATCAACGCTAACGCCAGTGGTCATTTCCAATATGGATGAGATCAAAGAGCTGGTTAAACTGACGGGTAACGTTATCGTGGGTGAAACCCCGGTTATCCGCATCAGAAAATAATCAGCGCTCCTTAAATCAAAGCCCTCTGAGCAATCAGGGGGCTTTTTTTTGCCTGTTTCCGCGTGACGTGATCAGGCGCTTATCCGCAATGCCTGCCGCAAATCAAACACCTCGGGAGAGGTCGTGAGATTAAGCTGTTGGTCAATAACATTCAGATGCTCTTCCATCAGCGTCTGAGCGAGCCGGATATCACCTGTTTTTAACGCCTCAATGATGCTGCTGTGCTCGCAGCACTGACAGTCAGGGGCATTGTAAGTATCCCAGCTTTAGTTCCACGCACTTTTTGAGATTTCCAGTTTCTCAGCCATCAGCCCATATTCTTCCGGCGTCAGGTTATTCAGG
>NZ_CDPK01000006.1:221367-222393 GCF_900068895.1 Erwinia sp. ErVv1
GATAAACGCGTTCTGGGTCGGCTTACCCGGCTTAATAAATTCCAGCATCACACCATGATCTTCAGCCCATTGCGCCAGAGCCAGTGATACCAGTTCCGGCCCATTATCCATCCTCATCTTCAGCGGATATCCACGGGTTGCTGCTATCCTGTCCAGCACCCGAACGACCCTCTGGGCCGGGATATTCAAGTCAATTTCGATAGCCAGAGCTTCACGGTTAAAATCATCCACGACGTTGAAAGTCCGAAAACGTCGGCCGCATGTCAGCGCGTCGTGCATAAAATCNTTTCGATAGCCAGAGCTTCACGGTTAAAATCATCCACGACGTTGAAAGTCCGAAAACGTCGGCCGCATGTCAGCGCGTCGTGCATAAAATCAATCGACCAGCATTGGTTAAGTGCTTCCGGCGTTGCCAGCGGAGCCGGATTACGCACCGGCAGGCGTTGTTTACCCCTACGACGAAAATTAAGTTTTAGCAGACAATATATCCGGTGTACGCGCTTGTGGTTCCAGACATGCCCCTTCCTGCGAAGCACCTGAAAAAGCTTCTTAAATCCGTAGCGCGGATAACGTTCGGCCACCTCAGTCAGGCTCTGGATCACCGGCTCATCACGTCGGGTATCCGGTTGATAACGAAACACCGTCCTGCTCAGCGATAATATCCTGCATGCCTGGCGTATGCTCATCGTATACTGCGTCGTCAGATAGCTGGCGGGCTCACGCTTTATCGCTGGTTTTAAAGCTTTTTTTCGATGACGTCTTTCAGCGCCCGGCATTCAAGACTCAGATCGGCAAACATCTGTTTGAGACGACGATTTTCATCTTCCAGATCTTTGATCTTTTTAATATCAGATGCTTCCATCCCCCCGTACTTCGCTTTCCAGTTGTAACAGGAGGCTTCGGAAATCCCGGCCTCACGACAGACCTCTTTCACGGTACGTCCAGCTTCGACAGACTTCAGGACAGCAATAATCTGGTGTTCGGTGAATCGTGCTTTACGCATAGCGATCTCCTTCATTAGCAGAG
>NZ_CDPK01000007.1:0-220826 GCF_900068895.1 Erwinia sp. ErVv1
GGTTTGGGGTTTGGGGTTTGGGGTTTGGGGTTTGGGGTTTGGGGTTTGGGGTTTGGGGTTTGAGGTTAGGTTTGAGGTTTGAGGTCAAGGGGCGAGGGGTTAAGGGTTAAGGGATTAAGGATTAAGGGGTTAAGGGGTTAAGGGTGTAAGCGCGGAAGCCATAAAAGGGTGAAAGGAGAAAGGAGAAAGGAGAAAAGGGTAAGAATAAAGCATGAGGGGACGGTGGGCGTCTTAGAGGAATAAGCCAGCGGAGGCTGGCTATCAGGTAAGGGGCACAGGCAAGTTTAAGCAGGTTGCGGAAACCCGACTAACCCTGCTTATAACTCCTGCTCAAAGAGCATGAGGATCGCCTGGTAGAGCTGTTTGACGGTAAATGCGCGGGCGGGTGTGACAAATATGGTGTCATCGCCGGCGATCGTGCCGAGGATCCCCTCAGCCTTACCCAGCGAATCCAGCAGGCGTGCAATAAGCTGGGCTGCGCCAGGGCTGGTGTGAATGACCACCAGCGCATCGTTATAGTCGATGTCCAGCACCAGATTCTTCAGTGGGCTGGTCGTCGTGGGAACGCCCAGTTCGGCAGGAAGGCAGTAGACCATTTCCATTTTTGCATTACGTGTACGCACCGCACCGAACTTGGTCAGCATACGGGAAACTTTAGACTGGTTGATATTGTCGAAACCTTCTTCCTGAAGGGCGGCAACAATTTCGCTCTGTGAGCTGAATTTCTCTTCTTTAAGTAAGGCTTTGAACGCCTTGATAAGATCTTCTTGTTTTGATGGATTACGCATAAGTTTCCGCAAAAAATTCAGAGGTCAGGGGCATTCACGCCGCTATATAGCATTACTATGCATATAGATGAATATTTATGCAAGCTCGGACGTGGTGGCAGTGGCTGGCATTACCCCGGGATCGGGAGTCTGGCAAACTTTTTACCAGAAAACAATCGTTCGCCCATCGACGTGGCTTGGCTAATAAGTAAACGATTTGTTATCAGATTGATGTTGTTCTGATAAGCTTAATGGGTGTAATGTAACGCCGAATAAGGTCTTATATACTGCTGTTATCTCCAGACTGATGTCAGAAGCATTTGAGTCATATTATCCACTCAATCTGGTATGAGCGCCTGAGCCCAAATTAGACTAAAAAACGTCGCTATCCCCTCGCAGGTCGTCTATGTTCATTACCGGATGGAATAACAGCACTTTACGTTCACAATAATAAGGAGTTTAAGATGAAAGTTGCAGTTCTCGGCGCAGCTGGCGGTATCGGCCAGGCTCTCGCACTTCTGCTTAAAACCCAGCTTCCGGCAGGTTCAGAACTCTCTCTGTATGATATTGCTCCCGTTACCCCTGGTGTGGCAGTCGACCTCAGTCACATCCCTACTGCCGTCAGTATTAAAGGCTTCAGTGGTGAAGACGCCACGCCTGCGCTGCAGGGGGCCAACGTCGTGCTTATTTCCGCTGGCGTCGCCCGCAAGCCCGGAATGGATCGTTCAGATCTGTTTAACGTCAACGCCGGTATTGTGCGTAACCTGATTGAACAGGTTGCCAGCACCTGTCCGCAGGCATTAATCGGTATCATCACTAATCCGGTGAACACCACCGTTGCCATTGCGGCCAGCGTGCTAAAAAAAGCGGGCGTTTACGATAAAAATAAACTCTTTGGGGTCACCACCCTGGATATTATCCGCGCCAATACCTTTGTTGCCGAACTCAAAGGTAAAAATCCTGCCGACATTAATGTTCCGGTCGTGGGCGGCCATTCAGGCGTCACCATCTTACCTCTGCTGTCACAAATTCCTGGCGTGACGTTCTCTGAGCAGGAGGTTATTGACCTGACTAAGCGTATCCAGAATGCCGGTACGGAAGTGGTTGAGGCCAAAGCGGGTGGCGGGTCGGCGACGCTTTCCATGGGGCAGGCGGCCGCGCGTTTCGGTCTGTCGCTGGTCCGTGCGCTGAACGGTGAAAGCAACGTGGTTGAATGCGCCTATGTGGAAGGCGACGGCGAACACGCACGTTTCTTCTCTCAGCCGCTGCTGCTGGGCAAAACCGGCATTGCGGAGCGTAAGCCTATTGGCACGCTGAGCGCCTTTGAACAGCTGGCGCTTAGTGGCATGTTGGATACGCTGAAAAGCGATATCGCGCAGGGCGAGGCGTTCGTTAAGTCATAACCTGAGCGGGCCAGCTGAGGCTGGCCCCTGACCTGATTCAGCTCGTTTTCGTTAACTCCCCGGATATTCCATCACGGTAACCGGCAGGGTTATTTTTTTGCCGTCGCGCAGAATTTCGATGTTAATCACCGTTCCCGGACGAATTTCAGCGACCTGATCCATCGTCTCCAGCGGTGAAAGGGCTGGCTGTTGATTCACGCTGATAATGACGTCACCCCCCGTCATCCCCGCTTTCGCGGCCGGTCCGCCCGCTGCAACTTCGGTCACCCAGATCCCCTGAATATGAGCCAGGCCGTTATCGGCTCCGCGAGGCTGCGGTCTGTCCCGCACGGTAATGCCAATAAAGCCCCGGATTACCCTGCCATCGCGAATCAGTTTACCCATGATCTTTACGGCCAGAGCCGTGGGGATGGCAAAACCTATCCCTTCAGGGGTTTCACCATCGTTACTTTTATCAAAGGAGAGCGTGTTGATCCCCATCAGCTCACCCAGCGAGTTAATCAGTGCGCCCCCCGAATTGCCCCGGTTAATAGAGGCATCGGTTTGCAGGAAATTTTGATAGCGAGAAGGACTCAGGCCCACGCGGCCGGTTGCGCTGATGATCCCCTGCGTCACCGTCTGGCCAATGTTGTAGGGATTGCCTATCGCCATCACCAGATCGCCAACGTGAGCGGTGCGTTTAGGATTGATGGGGATGACGGGTAAGCCCGGCGCGGTGATTTTTAGCACGGCAAGGTCGGTAAGGCTGTCTGAACCTACCAGCTGGGCGTCATAGAAGTGTCCATCCTGCAGGGCGACGATAATTTGCTCAGCATCGTTAATCACATGCTTGTTGGTCATAATATAGCCACGCGGGTCCATGATAACACCCGAGCCGAGCGTTCGGACGCCCATATTTCCGCTGGTCGTATTTGCGCTGCGATTATAGACGTTGACCACCGCAGGGGCTGCGCGGCGGACGGCCATATTGTAGCTGACCGGGGCCTGATCGGCGCTGTCGTCCTTTTGTGAGATAAGGTTGCTGCCAATTCTCAACGCCGGTACAGCTGCCAGTAGAAGACCAGCCACCACCAGGCCGAGAAGCACCGAACGTAAGAGTTTAGTAAACATGGCTTTAACAGTTGAGTGATTGAACGTGCGGCAGAATAGCACGACTTGAGCGGACACGCAGGTGTCCGCATCATGATTTAACGCAGCAGCAGATAGATACTTTCACCGCCTCTGATGACGTTCAGTGCCAGCAGAGGCGGTTTGGCTTCAAGCTGCTTACGCAGTTCGGCAAGATTCTGTACCCTGGTGCGATTTACGCCCACGATAACGTCATCTTTTTGCAGGCCGGACTGTTCCGCCGGGCTGGCTTTCGTTACCGCGTTGACGCTTATCCCTTTGGTGCCATCTTTGGCGGCTCCGTCGATCAGCGTTGCACCCTCCAGGGCGGGCGTCATCTGCTCTGCATGCGTCACCGGCTGGCTGCTGGTTTCCAGCTTCACGGTGAAGGTGAGCGGCTTACCTTCGCGCACCAGGCCGACCTTAACGTCTTTGCCCGGCGGGGTCGTGCCAATTTTAACCCGCAGAGCGGCAAAGCTCTCTACCGGCTTATCATCCAGGCTTACGATGATATCGCCAGCCTTGATGCCCGCTTTAGCCGCGGCAGAATTCGGCAGCACCTCATTGACAAAGGCGCCGCGCTGAATATCAACGTTAAATGCCCGCGCCATATCTGCGGTCATCTCAGTGCCTTTAATTCCGAGCTGCCCTCGCTTCACTTCACCGAACTCGATCAGCTGCTGAGCCAGGCCCATCGCCATATTGCCCGGAATGGCAAAGCCAATACCGATGTTGCCGCCGGCAGAGGAGAGAATGGCGGTATTTAAACCAATCAGCTCGCCATTCAGGTTGACCAGCGCGCCACCGGAATTACCCCTGTTGATGGCGGCATCGGTCTGGATAAAGTTCTCCAGCCCTTCAAGGTTAAGGCCGCTGCGGCCCAGCGCGGAAACAATCCCCGAGGTGGCGGTCTGTCCCAGACCAAAAGGGTTCCCGATGGCTACCGCAAAATCACCTACTTTAAGCTGATCCGAGTCGGCCACTTTTATCTGGGTTAAGCCTTTTGCGCCCGCAATCTGGATAAGCGCGATATCGGTTTGCTCATCGCGGCCAATCAGCTTTGCATCAAATTCCCGACCGTCGCTGAGCTGAACGCTGATTTTATCTGCGCCGCTGACCACATGATTGTTAGTGAGTATGTAGCCTTTATCAGCATTTATCACCACGCCGGAGGCCAGCCCTTCAAACGGCTGGGCCGGGTTGTCATTGCCCTGTCCATTTTGCTCTCCCTGACCAAAGAAGCGTCTGAGCGGCTCAGGGATAGCCTGAGCCTGCGTCTGGGTTCCCTCCACATGCACGCTAACCACCGCGGGCAAGACTTTCTCAAGCATTGGCGCAAGGCTTGGCAGCGGCTGCCCTGCTATCTGTGCGGGTAGCGTCGCCGATGCCGGCGCGGCTACGGTCAGGCTCATAACACTCAATGCTAGTGCGCTTAACAGTAAGGATTTCTTCTTCATCGCTACGACGCTCTCGCTGGAAGTAAAGTGGGAAGATAGATGTTAACAGGGCGGTGAATGCGTCCGTCAGTATTGCCGACGGTTAAAACAGGGCGCTGGAGGGCGCCCATGCTGAAGCTTACTTGTTCTGTGCCGGGCGCTCGCCGCGCAGTAATCCGGTAGCACTGTCCGGGTAGTCACGCGGCATCTGCACCGGAGCCTGATCGTTATCGGCTTCGGATTCCGTCAGCTGATAAGCGAAAGGATTTTTTTCACCCGGCAGATTCGGCAGCAGATCGTTAGAGCCTTTTGCCATATGCTGATAAAGCTGACGGTAATCGCGTGCCATGTTATCCAGCAGCTCGGCACTTTGAGCAAAATGGCTGGTCAACTCTTCACGGTAGTCAGACAGTTCGGCCCTGGTCTTCTCCAGCTCGTACTGTGTGCTCCGCTGCTCACGCAGTTTTCTATTACCAAAACGCATTGCTACCGCGCCGATAATCAGTCCAACTACCAATCCGATAAGCGCGTATTCCCAGGTCATAATCACTCCCATATTGTCTTCGTTGTTCCGTAGAATCGTCTGGCTGTTACCAGCTCGTTACCTGCCACTATAACCGCTAATGTAATGGAAGTGGAATCCTGAGGCTGCATCGCTTAGTGTAGGACGGGTTTTTTTTCGCTGACCGATGGCCTGACGCAGTAAATTATTCCGGGATATGAACAAATTATGCAAACGATGTCTCCTCTGGCGTTGTACCAGCAGGCGCTGGAAAACGGCGAATATCAGCCTGATGACGTGCAGCGTAAAGCCGTCACCCGTCTGGACGCGATCTGTCATGCTATAGGCGCGAATTCCTCTTCCCCGGCCCCGGCTGGCGGGCTGTTCGGCAAGCTCAATAAGCTCATGGGTAAGGGGAAAACGCCCCCTCAGCCCCCGGTTAAAGGCCTGTATATGTGGGGGGGCGTTGGCCGCGGAAAAACCTGGCTGATGGATATGTTTTTTCAGGCAATTCCTGGTGAGCGCAAGCAGCGCCTTCACTTTCACCGTTTCATGCTGCGAGTCCATGAGGAGCTTACTGCCCTGCAGGGTACAAGCGATCCGCTGGAGATCGTGGCTGACCGCTTTAAGAGCGAAACGGATCTGCTCTGCTTCGACGAGTTTTTCGTGTCCGACATCACCGACGCGATGCTGCTGGGAACGCTCATGGAGGCGCTGTTTGCCCGGGGCATAACCCTGGTCGCCACCTCCAATATTCCACCGGATGATCTCTACCGTAACGGATTGCAGCGTAGCCGTTTTCTGCCCGCCATTGAGATGATTAAACAGCACTGTGAGGTGATGAACGTCGATGCCGGGATTGATTACCGCCTGCGCACGCTCACTTCGGCGCATCTCTGGATGGCGCCGCTCAACGAGGCCACCACGCAGGCAATGGACCGGATGTTCGTTGCGCTCGCTGGCAGCGACAGGACGGAATGCCCGGTGCTGGAGATCAACCACCGGGCCTTGCTGACTCAGGGCGTAGCGGGTGGCGTCGTGGCCATGGATTTCCAGACGCTGTGTGGGGAAGGGCGCAGCCAGCACGATTATATTGAGCTTTCACGCCGCTTTCACAGCGTACTGTTGTTCAACGTTCCGGTGATGATCTATAAAACCGAAGATCAGGCGCGGCGTTTTCTGGCGCTGGTGGATGAGTTTTACGAGCGGCATGTTAAGCTGGTCGTGTCGGCTGAGACATCGCTTTTTGAGATCTATCAGGGCAGTCGGCTGAAGTTTGAATATCAGCGCTGTATGTCGCGCCTGCAGGAGATGCAGAGCGAAGAGTATCTGCGCCTGACCCATCTTCCCTGAGGGCGAGATCACCGTACATTTGTTGTAAAAAAGGTTCGCACTTTTGAGGGGACTTCTCTATAATCTTGCGACCCCACGTTACAGCAAAGGTTTTTTTCCCAAAACTCTTTGTGTTCCAGTAACTCTATCCGAAGGGGTGGGCTTGCTGGTCGAGATGGTCGTGTGAGCCTCAACCGTTTATTCAAGCGTTTGGGATTTCACCAACGTGTAACTTAATTTGGGTAAGCTTTTAGATGAAAACTTTTACAGCTAAGCCAGAAACCGTCCAACGTGACTGGTATGTTGTCGACGCAACAGGCAAAACTTTAGGTCGTTTAGCGACTGAACTGGCTCGTCGTCTGCGCGGTAAGCATAAAGCGGAATATACTCCGCACGTCGATACCGGTGATTATATTATCGTACTGAACGCTGAGAAAGTTGCCGTAACCGGTAACAAGCGTAGCGATAAGATTTATTACCATCACACCGGCCACATCGGTGGTATCAAGCAAGCGACCTTCGAAGAGATGATTGCTCGCCGTCCTGAGCGTGTGATTGAAATCGCGGTTAAAGGTATGCTGCCTAAAGGCCCGCTGGGCCGTGCTATGCACCGTAAACTGAAAGTTTACGCGGGCAACGAGCACAACCATGCGGCACAGCAACCGCAAGTTCTTGACATTTAATCGGGATTACAGGCAATGGCTGAGAATCAAAACTACGGCACTGGTCGCCGCAAAAGCTCTTCCGCTCGCGTCTTTATCAAGCCGGGTAGCGGTAACATCGTAATTAACCAGCGTTCACTGGAACAGTACTTCGGTCGCGAAACTGCCCGCATGGTAGTTCGTCAACCGCTGGAACTGGTCGAAATGACAGGTAAATTCGATTTGTACATCACCGTTAAAGGTGGTGGTATCTCCGGTCAGGCTGGTGCGATCCGTCACGGTATCACCCGCGCTCTGATGGAGTATGACGAGTCACTTCGTGGCGAACTGCGTAAAGCAGGCTTCGTTACCCGTGATGCTCGTGAGGTTGAACGTAAGAAAGTCGGTCTGCGTAAAGCACGTCGTCGTCCTCAGTTCTCCAAACGTTAATTTTTTCTGCTTCGGCAGAATCAGTTATCGAAAAACCCGGTGCACGCACCGGGTTTTTTCTTTTCCCGCATCCGCAAAAAGTGTTAAAACGCGATAAGGCTAGCCCTTTTCCCGTCAAATCCTCATTCCTGCCACCACAAGCTGTCTAAAATCTGGTAAACTAGGTGTCACTTTGCGCCCATAGCAGGGCATTGATGCATGGAGTCCTCAGTGGATGCCGGTTCGGCTTCAGATGGTGCTAAGGGTCATTAATTAAGCAGGTTAGTCGCCATGTGGCGGCCTTGCGTAGTAATTTTCTGGATAAACTTGGAGGTTTACATGGCTGTCGCTGCCAACAAACGTTCGGTAATGACGCTGTTTTCTGGTCCGACTGACATTTTTAGCCATCAGGTACGTATTGTCCTGGCGGAAAAGGGTGTCAGCGTAGAGATCGAGCAGGTAGAAATGGATAGCCTGCCCCAGGATCTGATTGACCTCAATCCTTACCGCACCGTCCCAACGCTGGTCGATCGCGAACTGACGCTGTATGAGTCCCGTATCATCATGGAATACCTTGATGAGCGCTTCCCGCATCCTCCGCTGATGCCGGTATATCCGGTAGCGCGCGGTGAAAGCCGTCTGATGATGCACCGCGTGGAGCAGGACTGGTACAGCCTGATGCGCAAGGTGGAAAACGGCACGGCACAGGAAGCGGAAGCCGCGCGCAAGCAGCTGCGTGAAGAGCTGCTGGCGATTGCCCCACTGTTTGCCCGCACACCGTTCTTTATGAGCGAAGAGTTCAGCCTGGTCGACTGCTATCTGGCACCGCTGCTGTGGCGTTTACCGCAGATGGGTATCGAACTGATCGGTGCGGGTTCCAAGGAGCTTAAAGGCTACATGACACGCGTATTTGAGCGTGACTCCTTCCTGGCTTCCCTGACGGAACCAGAACGTGAAATGCGCCTGCATACGCGGGGATAAGTACGATGGAAATGACGCAACTAACCGCACGCCGTCCGTATCTGCTACGCGCGTTTTATGACTGGCTGCTCGATAACCAGCTGACACCGCACCTGGTGGTGGATATCAATCTGCCGGGCGTGATGGTGCCGCTGGAGTATGCGCGGGACGGTCAGATCGTGCTGAACATTGCGCCACGTGCCGTAGGCAACCTTGAGCTGGGCAATGACGAAGTGACGTTTAACGCCAGATTCGGCGGCGTCCCTCGTCAGGTTACGGTGCCAATGGCCGCCGTGCTGGCGGTTTACGCGCGTGAGAACGGGGCAGGCACCATGTTTGAGCCTGAACCGGTCTATGAGGAAGCGGGCGAATATAATCCGGCGTCTGCGGATGAAACCCCGGAGACGGTGATGTCCGTTATCGACGGCGATCGTCCGGATAACAGCCTGCAAAACGATGATGAGAATCCTGAGGACGATCCACCCCCGCGCGGTGGGCGTCCGGCACTTCGTGTCGTTAAGTAGCTGTCAGATTGACATGTTAAAAGGGCTCATCAAATGATGAGCCTTTTTTATGCCACAGCCTACACTTCAAGCCAGTCCATGATGCCCTCGGCGGCTTTACGGCCCTCAGCAATGGCGGTTACCACCAGATCGGAACCGCGCACGGCATCGCCACCGGCGAAGATTTTAGGGTTGCTGGTCTGGAATGCGTTATCACTGCCTTCGGGCGCAATGATACGGCCCTGTGAGTCCAGCTCCACGCTGTGCTGCTCCAGCCATGACATGGCGTGAGGGCGAAAGCCGAAGGCGATCACCACCGCGTCAGCAGGCAGGACGTGTTCGGAACCCGGCACGATCTCAGCACGGCGACGGCCGTGCGCGTCCGGCTGACCCATCGCCGTGCGGGCCATTTTGACGCCGCAGACGCGGCCATTACTGTTAATCTCAATGCCCAGCGGCTGGATGTTAAACTGGAACTCCACGCCCTCTTCACGCGCGTTTTTCACCTCGCGCCTGGAGCCCGGCATATTTTCTTCGTCACGTCGGTAGGCACACACCACGTGAGTGGCACCCTGGCGAATCGAGGTGCGCACGCAGTCCATTGCGGTGTCGCCGCCGCCCAGTACCACCACGCGCTTCGCATTCATGTTCACCCAGGGCGCTTCCTCCGTGTGGCTGAAGCCCATGGTATTTTTGGTGTTGGCGATCAGGAACGGCAGGGCATCATAGACGCCTTCCGCTTCCTCATTGTCCAGCCCGCCCTTCATCGACTGATAGGTGCCCACGCCCAGGAACACGGCGTCGTAATCCGCCAGCAGATCGCTCATCTGTACGTCCTGGCCGACTTCGGTATTCAGATTGAACTCAATGCCCATGCCGCTAAAAATTTCACGGCGACGGGTCATGACCTCTTTTTCCAGCTTAAAGGCCGGGATACCGAAGGTCAGCAGGCCACCAATTTCAGGATGACGATCGAAGACTACCGCCTTCACGCCATTGCGCGCCAGCACGTCGGCGCAGGCCAGCCCGGCGGGACCGGCACCAATAATGGCTACGCGCTTACCGGTAGGCTTAATGCCGTCCATATTGGGCTTCCAGCCCATCTCCAGCGCTTTGTCATTGATATAGCGCTCAATGTTGCCGATGGTGACCGCACCAAACTCATCGTTTAACGTGCAGGACCCTTCGCACAGGCGATCCTGCGGACAGACGCGGCCACACACCTCTGGCAGGCTGTTGGTCTGATGCGAAAGCTCGGCTGCCTCGATAATGCGCCCCTCATTGGCCAGCTTAAGCCAGTCAGGGATATAGTTATGCACCGGGCACTTCCACTCGCAGTAGGGGTTGCCGCAGGACAAGCAGCGATCGGCCTGCGCCTGCGCCTGGCTTTCAGAAAAGGGCTCATAAATCTCCACAAATTCAATTTTGCGGATTTTAAGCGGCTTCTTCGGCGGATCGACGCGCTGTAAGTCGATAAATTGATAGACGTTTTGACTCATAGTGACCTCTTACTGCGCCTGCACGCGCAGCTCCGCTGCGGAACGACTGCGGTGACCTAACAATGCCTTCACATCACTGGATTTCGGTTTAACCAGTGAGAACTTAGACGACCAGGCTGGCCAGTTAGCCAGAATTTCTTCGCCGCGGGACGAGCCGGTATGCTGAACATGCTCGGTGATCAGGCCACGCAGGTGCTCCTCGTGAATTGCCAGATCGTCTACGCTTAACACTTCAACCAGTTCCGGGTTAACGCGTTTGCGGAACTCGCCATCCTCATCCAGAACGTAAGCAAAGCCGCCGGTCATCCCCGCGCCGAAGTTCACCCCGGTGCGGCCTAACACGCAGACAATACCGCCGGTCATATATTCACAGCCGTTGTCACCGATACCTTCAACCACGGTAATTGCGCCCGAGTTACGTACGGCAAAACGCTCACCGGCGCGACCCGCCGCAAATAGCTTGCCGCCGGTTGCACCGTACAGGCAGGTATTACCGATGATGGTCGCTTCAAAGCTGCGGAAGGCTGAGCCCATCGGCGGACGCACGGCCAGCATTCCGCCTGCCATGCCTTTGCCCACGTAGTCATTAGCGTCCCCGGTCAGGGTCAGCTCGACGCCGCCGGCATTCCACACGCCAAAACTCTGGCCTGCCGTGCCGCTGAAGTGCGCACGAATCGGATCGGAAGCCAGCCCCTGATCGCCGTGAAGAAGCGCAATCGCACCTGACAGCGTCGCACCGACGGAACGATCGGTGTTACGAATATCGAACCAGAAGGTTTTGGACTGCTTCGCTTCCACAAACGGCATGGCGCAGTCGAGCAGCGCCTTGTTAAGCGCGCCGTTGTCGAACGGCGGATTGCTGCCAGTACAGAATACGTCTTTACCCGGCATCGGCTCAGCGGTGGCCAGCAGAGCGGAGAGATCCAGATTCTGCTGCCTGGCGGTAAAGCCTTCCAGCTCGNGGCGCAGCTTTTCGTCCTGAGTTGCCACGCCCGTAGCACAGTTGTTCAGATGGCAGATACGCAGATATTTACATCCCAGCGCCACCATCGGGCCAGTACCGAAACCGAAGCTCTCCGCGCCCAGAATGGCCGCTTTGATGATATCGCGCCCCGTCTTCAGACCACCATCGACCTGCAGGCGGATCTTGTGACGCAGACCGTTTGCCACCAGCGCCTGCTGGGTTTCCACCAGGCCCAGCTCCCAGGGACAGCCGGCATATTTCACTGAGCTGAGTGGGCTGGCACCGGTGCCGCCGTCGTAGCCCGCAATGGTAATCAGATCTGCATAGGCTTTGGCCACGCCGGTGGCAATGGTGCCGACGCCCGGTTCAGAGACCAGCTTGACCGAAATCATCGCTTTCGGATTGACCTGCTTCAGATCGAAAATCAGCTGGGCCAAATCCTCAATAGAGTAGATATCGTGGTGAGGCGGTGGTGAAATCAGCGTTACGCCGGGCACAGAATAGCGCAGCCTGGCGATGTATGGCGTGACCTTATCACCGGGTAGCTGTCCGCCTTCGCCTGGCTTCGCGCCCTGTGCCACTTTGATTTGAATCACGTCTGCATTAACCAGATAGGCTGGCGTCACGCCAAACCGTCCTGAGGCCACCTGTTTAATACGCGAGACTTTATTGGTGCCGTAGCGCGCCGGATCTTCACCACCCTCACCGGAGTTAGAGTAGCCACCCAGGCTGTTCATGGCCTCGGCCAGCGATTCGTGGGCTTCCGGGCTGAGTGCGCCGATAGACATTGCCGCGGTGTCAAAACGCTTGTACAGCTCGCTGGCGGGTTCCACCTCATCAACGCTGATAGCGGTGCTGTCGCCGGCGTTAATCGCCAGCAGGTCGCGCAGGGCGGCCACGGGACGCTCGTTTACCAGCTTCGCATAATGCTGATAATCGTCATATTCACCGCTCTGTACGGCTTTTTGCAGCGTGGCCACCACGTCAGGGTTGTAAGCGTGATACTCGCCACCGTGGACATATTTCAGTAGCCCACCCTGATCCAGCGGTTTGCGCTTAAGCCATGCACGTTTGGACAGATTAAGTAGGTCCTGCTGGAAGTCGGTAAAGGTCGCGCCGCTGATTCGGCTGACCACGCCCTGGAAGCAGAGATCGCAGATATCGCCGTGCAGGCCTACGGCCTCAAACAGCTTAGAACAGCGATAGGAGGCGATGGTTGAGATGCCCATTTTGGACATGATCTTATACAGCCCTTTGTTGATGCCGTTACGGTAGTTCAGCATCAGGGTGCGGTAGTCTTTATTAATGACGCCGGCGTCCGCCATCTTCGCCAGTGATTCATAGGCGAGATAAGGATAAATTGCGGTCGCGCCAAAGCCAAGCAGGACGGCAAAGTGGTGCGGGTCGCGCGCGCTGGCGGTTTCAACAATGATGTTGGCGTCGCAGCGCAGGTTTTTATCCACCAGCCGGGTCTGAATCGCCCCCACGATCATGGGCACCGGCACCGGCAGGCGTGTTTCACTGATGCCGCGATCGGAGAGGATCAGCAACACCGTGCCGTCTTTGACTAAGGCTTCCGCTCTGTCGCACAGCGCGAGGATGGTCTCCTTCAGCGACGACTCGGCCGGATCGAAGGTGCAGTCAAGCTTGTCGGCGCGATAGTGCTCCTCTTCCTGACTGATTAACTGGTTAAAGTCGGAGTAGAGCAGGATCGGTGATTTGAAGCTCAGGCGGTGTGCCTGGCCTTCTGCTTCACAAAACACGTTCATCTCACGACCGATACTGGTGGCCAGTGACATCACGTGCGCTTCACGCAGCGGATCGATAGGCGGATTGGTAACCTGGGCAAACTGCTGGCGGAAGTAATCGTAAATCACGCGAGGGCGGCTGGAGAGCACGGCAAAAGGCGTATCATCGCCCATGGAGCCGACGGCCTCCTGACCGTTTTCACCCAGTACGCGGACAATGGCATCCAGCTCTTCACCGCTGTAACCAAACTGCTTCTGAAAGGTTGCCAGCAGATCATCATCCAGCAGGCGCTTGCCAACCTGGTCGTCAGGCAGGTTTTCGAATGGCACCAGGCGACGAACGTTTTTCTCCATCCACTCTTTGTAAGGGTGACGGCTTTTCAGATCGTTATCGGTTTCGGCAGAGTGCAGAATACGCCCCGCACGGGTATCAATGACCATCAGTTCGCCCGGGCCAACGCGTCCTTTTTCAATCACCTCATCCGGCTGATAGTCCCAGATCCCCACTTCTGAAGCGCAGGTGATCAGTTTATCTTTGGTAATGACGTAGCGCGCCGGGCGCAGGCCGTTACGGTCAAGGTTACAGGCCGCATAGCGCCCGTCGGACATGACGATACCCGCCGGGCCATCCCAGGGTTCCATATGCATGGAGTTGAAATCGAAGAAGTCCCGCAGTTCAGGATCCATATCCGGGTTGTTCTGCCAGGCCGGTGGCACCAGCAGGCGCATGGCGCGGATCAGATCCATCCCTCCGCTCAGGAACAGCTCCAGCATGTTATCCATGGAGCTGGAATCCGAGCCGGTTTCGTTAACAAAGGGAGCGGCATCCTGCAGATCGGGGATCAGCGGGGTTTTGAATTTATAGGCGCGGGCCTTTGCCCACTGGCGGTTACCGGCAATGGTATTGATTTCACCGTTATGCGCCATATAGCGGAATGGCTGAGCCAGCGGCCAGCGCGGCACGGTATTGGTCGAGAAGCGCTGGTGAAACAGGCAGATGGCCGACTCCAGTCGCAGATCGGCAAGATCCAGATAGAAGCGAGGGAGATCCGTCGGCATGCACAGGCCTTTGTAAATATTGACCTGGTTAGAGAAGCTGCAAACGTAAAACTCTTTGTCGTCGATGCGCTTTTCAATACGGCGGCGCGCCATAAACAGGCGGCGCTCCATATCGCGCGGGCGCCAGCCGGCGGGCGCATTGATAAACAGCTGTTCAATACGCGGCTTAGAGGAGAGGGCAATTTCACCCAGCACTTCCTCATTCACGGGCACCTCACGCCAGCCAACAATCGACAGCGTTTCGCGCAGAACCTCCTCTTCGACAATGCGGCGGCTTTCACGAGCCAGCTCATCGTCGCGGTTCAGAAACAGCATGCCAACCGCATAGTTTTTCGCCAGACGCCAGCCACGTTCGGCGGCTACAACGCGAAAGAAACGATCGGGTTTCTGTAATAACAGGCCACAGCCGTCGCCGGTCTTGCCGTCAGCAAGGATCGCGCCACGGTGTTGCATACGGGCCAGTGCGTGGATGGCGGTACGCACTACCTTGTGGCTAGGTTCGCCTTCTATGTGGGCGATCAGGCCGAAACCACAGTTATCCTTTTCAAGGGATTTATCGTACAACATAATAGTGAACCTCCCCAGGCTCTGCGGGATTCCCTGCGCCGACGAGGGTCAGACGTAGAAAGGGCATGGCGACAGGTTTTACGAGCTACGCTCACCCTTTTTGTCGCCCCTCTATATCTTTCCGTTAGCATCGGTGTTGCAAGCGTTGAGAACTTGCTTCAGAGGGAGTCTCTATAACTGCATAAGTATGACGGGTTGAATACCCATCCAGAAAGCTTCCAGCGGATTTCCAACTTATCGGGAAAGCGAACTCAGGTCAACAAGGTGGCTTACAGGCGGCTTTACCACGCTTGTATGAAATAAGCTTTTGATAAATAGCTATTTTTTACATGTTTTTCTGCCACTCTTATCAGGGGCCATGCAGGGTGAAGTGTGAGCTGTATCACTGTAGTGCAGGGGGGAAATCTCTGCACCATGCTGGGGCCAGGGCTATTGCTAGCAGGAAATGCTGGTAAAGCAGGCTTAAACCTTGGAACGCACTGTTTTTAACGCTAACGCATATTTGAATAAAATAGGCGGTCTGGATAAGCAAAATTAATTGGTACGGGGTGAATATTTAGATAATTTTATTGCATTGTTATTCTTCTGGCGACCTCTCTCTTTTTGACCCCTTTCACGCCGTGGCGCTGTGGCATCACGTCTCAGGAAAAAAATGGCCAGGCTATTTTCGTCTCAATTATGCATTTCACTCATTCCGAACCCGGCCACAGGATCTTCGCTATCAGGATATCTTTCAGCGTAAATGCTTTATGTCAGTCGCCGTATCCGGTGTCGCCAGGTGAAGCGTGGCTGGCCTCCTGGGAGGGGCGCTGCCTGTTCGACAGCCTCCGGGCTGCACCAACAGAGTGCACAGACCTTCTGCTGCCCAACCCCAACGTGCTTTACACTTTTACGGTATGATTATCGCCTTCGATCTGGAAGGGATCCTTTATGAAACAAATTCGTTTATTGGCCCAGTACTACGTTGACCTGATGGTGAAACTGGGGCTGGTGCGCTTCTCGCTGCTGTTAGCGTCTGCGCTGGTGGTACTGGCGATGATCGTGCAGATGGCGGTCACGATGGTGCTACGCGGCCATGTGGAAAGCATAGATATTGTCCGCTCGGTCTTTTTTGGCCTGCTGATCACCCCCTGGGCGGTCTATTTTCTTTCTGTCGTGGTGGAACAGCTGGAAGAGTCGCGGCAGCGTCTTTCCCGTCTGGTGGACAAGCTGGAGGAGATGCGCCATCGCGATTTGGAACTCAATCAGCAGATGAAAGAGAACATCAGCCAGCTTAATCATGAAATAGCGGATCGCATTAAGGCCGAAGAGGCCCGCCTGCTGGTGGTTGATCGGCTGAAAGAGGAGATGGCCCGCCGCGAGCAGGCGCAAATTGAACTTGAGCAACAATCCTCCTTCCTGCGCTCATTCCTTGATGCCTCCCCTGACCTGGTGTTCTATCGCAACATCGATCAGCAATTTTCTGGCTGTAACCGCGCAATGGAGCTGCTAACCGGCATGAGTGAGAAGCTGCTTATCGGCCTTTCGCCGCGCGACGTATATGACGAGGATGCGGCGACTAAGGTATTGGAAACGGACGATAAAGTCTTCCGCCATAACGTTTCTCTGACCTACGAACAGTGGCTGCAATACCCCGATGGGCGTAAGGCCTGTTTTGAAATTCGCAAGGTCCCCTATTATGACCGCGTGGGTAAACGCAGCGGACTAATGGGCTTTGGACGCGATATAACGGAGCGTAAGCGCTACCAGGACGCGTTAGAGAACGCCAGCAGGGAAAAGACCACCTTTATCTCTACGATCAGCCACGAGCTTCGTACGCCGCTTAATGGCATTGTCGGCCTCAGCCGCATTCTTCTTGATACCGGGCTTAACCCTGAACAGCTTAACTACCTAAAAACGATCCACGTCTCGGCCATCACGCTGGGCAACATTTTCAATGACGTGATTGAGATGGACAAAATTGAGCGGCGTAAAGTGCAGCTGGACAACCAGCCGGTGGATTTCACCGGTTTCCTTGCCGATCTTGAAAATCTCTCTGGTCTGCTGGTACAGCCAAAGGGACTCCAGTTTTTACTGGAACCTGAGCTGCCGCTGCCGCAAAAAATCGTGACCGATGGTACCCGGCTGCGGCAGATTTTATGGAACCTGATTGGCAACGCGGTGAAATTCACTCAGCAGGGCAGTATTGTCGTGCGGGTTTCCTGCCCCGGTGAAACCTGCCTGCGATTCGAGGTGGAAGATTCGGGGATGGGGATCCCGCAGGATGAGCAGGATAAAATCTTCGCCATGTACTACCAGGTGAAGGATCAGCACGGCGGCAAACCGGCTACGGGGACCGGCATTGGTCTTGCGGTTTCACGGCGTCTGGCGCAAAGCATGGGCGGAGACATTACCGTTCGCAGCGCCCCCGGCGCGGGCTCCTGCTTTACCCTGACCGTCAACGCGCCGCGCATCACGGAGGAGGTTTCCGAACAGCAGGCGTCAGAGGATATGCCGCTCCCGGCCCTGCACGTGCTGCTGGTCGAGGATATCGAACTGAATGTGGTCGTGGCACGGTCGGTGCTGGAGAAACTCGGTAACAGCGTTGAGGTGGCAATGACCGGTGAAGCCGCGCTGGCGATGTTCGATCCCGATGAATTTGACCTGGTTCTGCTGGATATCCAGCTTCCTGATATGACCGGGCTGGATGTCGCACGTCATATCCAGCAGCGCTTTGCCGGTCAGCGCCTGCCGCCGCTGGTGGCTCTGACCGCCAATGTGCTTAAGGACAAAAAAGATTACCTGGATGCGGGTATGGATGATGTCTTAAGTAAACCGCTGGCCGTACCTGCCCTGACGGCCATCATTCAAAAATACTGGGATTCTCAGCAGCAGACGGCTGATGAAGACCGACAGGAGAGTGCCGTGGACGAGAAAAAGCTGGCTTTGCTGGATATCGATATGCTGCAGCAATACATTGAACTGGTAGGTCCACAGCTTATTGTTCAAAGCCTTGAGATGTTCGAGCAAATGATGCCGGGCTATCTGGCGGTGCTGGACTCAAACATGATGGCGCGGGATCAAAAAGGCATTGCAGAGGAAGGACATAAGATCAAAGGCGCTGCGGGATCGGTAGGCCTGGTTCATTTACAGCATATTGCCAAACAGATTCAAAGCCCGGAACTGCCAGCCTGGTGGGACAACGTGCAGGAGTGGGTGGACGAGCTGAAGCTTGAGTGGCGGCACGACGTTGAAGTATTACGGGAATGGGTGAGTAGTCTTGAAAAAAAATGACCCCGACCGAAGCCGGGGTGCGCGAATACTGCGCCAACACCAGGGAAAAGGGTAACCTGCGCAATTCTAAAAGTTAGAGTATTAAGCACAGGCGCGGTATTGGTTAAAACGCTACGTTACAACGGTTCGTTACTGGTATAACTAAATCTTGCATCATACTTAGTAACTACTGTAGCAAATCCTACATCACATGTTACCAGATTCATTAAAATCTGTGAAGTGGAGCGGCGTTTGCAGACAGGAAACATTAATTTGATGATACAGTCAAGCCTGGAATGAATTTTAACGCCTTATTGATGGAAATTTGAACGTTTGTGGCAGTTTTTGTGTGGAATTGATGTACAACCTGTACCCCAGACCCTGTACAAGCGCTAGCACCGTTGCTAAAAAAAAATCTATCGCCCGATAAATATTTAACTGGCTGTAAATCTTATTTTTTATGAGATGCAGGTCTCGGGCTCTTAGCAAAAGAGCATGAAACTTTTCAAAACTTAAGAGTAAGATTTTAGCGATTAAAAACGGGTTAGCTGTCGAATTATCTTAACAAAATTGGCTGGGCCCTGCCACCGGGATATAGGGGCAATTGTTAATGCTTATGCCTGATGCGGGTAAGGATTAGCACGAATTAGCAAAGCTTAATGATTAAAGTGTTAAGAAAAATTAATGTTTTATTTTTAAGCATTAGCCATGCTTATTTCGATTACGGGCAGCCCAGGATGCACAATTCTGGCGCATGGAACCGATTCCTTTTGGTTGGAAGTGATTGAAGCCGTTAGGGCATTTTCGGATAAAGTCCTACAAAGAGGCGAGTTAAGACTCAACAATTCCAGGGTAATGTAAAGTGGATTACGCCTTCGCGTTACGGCTTGAACTAAGGTTTTTTACTAAAATAGATAAGACAGAAATGGAGTTAATTTTATGAGCCAGCGAAAACGATCGATCGCCCAGCGCGTCAGGTTGTGGCTTACCCGTATTTTATTGACTGTTTTTGGCGCCTGGATAGCGGGAATTTTATTATTCTCTTTTTTACCCGTTCCCTTTTCCGCCGTGATGGCGGAGCGGCAGATAAGTGCCTGGCTAAGCGGCGACTTTGGCTATGTTGCCCATTCCGAATGGGTTTCCAGAAATGAAGTCTCCTCCTGGATGCCTCTGGCGGTCATCGCCTCCGAGGATCAGACCTTTCCCACCCACTGGGGCTTCGATGTACAGGCCATTCAGTCCGTACTGGACAGTGAAAGCGGTCATATGAGAGGGGCATCTACCCTGTCTCAGCAGACGGCTAAGAATCTCTTTCTGTGGGATGGGCGTAGCTGGTTGCGTAAGGGATTAGAGGCGATGCTCACCGTTGGTATTGAAACAGTCTGGTCAAAAAGAAGAATTATTACGGTCTATCTGAACGTCGCGGAGTTTGGCGAGGGCGTTTTTGGTGTGGAAGCGGCGTCCCAGCGTTACTTCCACAAGCCTGCGAGCCGGCTGACCATGTCAGAAGCGGCGCTCCTTGCCGCCGTGCTGCCTAACCCTATACGCTTTCGTGCTGACCGTCCTTCAGGCTATATCCTTCAGCGTCAGCAGTGGATCCTGCGGCAGATGCGTCAGTTAGGGGGAGAGGGGTTTATCCGGGAGCATAAGCTGTAACCGTATCCGATCTTAATGGGCGTGAGAGGACTTTCCGCCCATTAAGAGGACTCTGCCAAAAGGGTCAATCCTCGTCGAAACCTGCGTCAAAAAGTTCAATAACGGCCGCCAGCGCCTGCACCTCCTGCGGGCCGGTGGCTTCGATTTCAATTTGCCGTCCCTTGGCAGAATCCAACATCAGCAGGGCGATAACGCTGCTTGCTTCGGCTTCAGTGCCCGTTTCGTTACGCAGGAGCACTTCCGCATCAAAGCTCTGCACCAGCTCAAAGAGCTTCATTGCCGGGCGGGCATGCATGCCCAGCTTATTTTTAATTTCAACGGTTTGTCTGACGGTCATGATTTGCGTTTTTCCAGCGTGCGATGGCGTGACTGAACATTTTTGCCGCGCGAGCGGAAATAATCAGCCAGCTGCTCGGCAATGTAGACCGAGCGATGCTTACCGCCGGTACAGCCAATCGCCACGGTCAGGTAGCTGCGGTTGTTGGTTTCCAGCATTGGTAGCCACAGTTCCAGATAGCTACGGGTCTGGTAGATAAAATTGTGTACTTCGGTATGGCGGTCAAGAAACGCCGCAACCGGACGATCCAGCCCGGTCATAGGTCGCAGCTTGGGATCCCAGTGCGGGTTCGGCAGGAAGCGCACGTCAAAAACGTAGTCGGCATCAATGGGAATACCGTGTTTGAAGCCGAAGGATTCAAACACCATGGTCAGCTCGCGTTCGCGCTTGCCCAGCAGGCGCGTACGCAACATCTCTGCCAGCTCATGCACGGACATTTCGGACGTATCCACAATCAGGTCAGCGCGCGAGCGTAGCGGCTCCAGCAGGTCGCTCTCTTCGTCTATGGCGCTCTCAAGGGAGAGGTTCTTACTGGAGAGCGGATGCAGTCGTCGCGTATCGCTGTAGCGGCGAATTAAGGTATTGCGATCGGCATCCAGAAACAGCAGCTGCGGCGAAAAGCTCTCGGGCAGACTGGTTAGCGCCTTTTCGAACACTTCCGGCGATTCAGGCATATTGCGTACATCAATACTGACCGCCGCTGACATATTGCGGTCGGCAAGAGACTTCGCCAGCTCCGGTAGCAGGACCACGGGCAGATTATCCACGCAGTAAAAGCCCATATCTTCCAGCGCGCGCAGCGCGACGGACTTACCGGAACCGGATCGACCGCTGACAATCATCAGCACCATGACGTTTTCTCCTGATTTGCCGCTGACTGAAAGAGAGGTGTCGCGCCGGACATGCGGCTCCTTTCAGCCCTCACAACATTCATCCAATCAGCCGACGGACATCAGCTGCATGCAAGCTAGGTCTCCTCATGGCCCTCTGCCATGATCTCATAAAGCTCTTCGTCAGTCTGGGCCGCGCGAAGGCGGCGGCAAATCGTTTTATCCGCCAGCCGTCGGGCTACCAGAGAAAGGGTGTGCAGATGCGTTTTACACTGATCAGCCGGAACAAGCAGGGCAAAAAGCAGATCCACTGGCTGATTATCAATGGCATCAAAGGCGATGGGCTGATCGAGCCGGATAAAGACGCCTACCGCGCGCAGGGTGTCTTCCACCAGCTTGCCGTGCGGGATGGCGATACCGTTGCCAATCCCGGTACTTCCCATACGTTCACGCGTAAGGATAGCCTCAAAGATGGTCTGGTGTGGCAGGTTCAGCTGCTTAGCAGCCAGTTCGCTGATAATCTCCAGCGCCCGCTTTTTACTCTGACAGTGTACGCCGCTTCGGGTGCAGGAGAGGCTTAGTACAGTGCTCAGTTCCAGTGTTAAATCATTGTTCATAATGGGTTCACTTACTTGTTCACTTCCGCCTGGCAAAAGGTGTCATCTTTTGCATCACTGAGCACAGGTTAGCGATGTATCGAAAACGCCCGACCGACTACAGCATGCCTTAATGATCAAACAGCCCGTACGCCATAATCAGAGTACGGGCCGGTCAATCTTACGTCACGTTCTTACTCTACATAAGGGTGGCGAAAAAAGAATCAATGCCTGAGTGAGTTTAGTGTTGTTTTAACTTATCTTTATGTTTATTGAGTTGGCGAGTGAGCTTATCTACTAAGCCGTCAATCGCCGCGTACATATCTTTTTCTTCCGAGGTGGCATGCAACTCACCGCCGTTCACATGCAGGGTCGCATCGGCTATCTGCGTGACCTTTTCGACTTTAAGAACAATATAAACCTGATTAATTCGGTCGAAATAGTGCTCCAGCTTAGCAAATTTGGTGGTAACAAATTCGCGCAGGGGATCGGTGATTTCAACATTTAGCCCAGTGATATTGAGTTGCATGCTTTCTTCCTTATCTGTTCGTTCAGACCAGCTGCTTACGCTGATTCGAAGGCGGGATGGATAAAGACTCTCGGTACTTCGCGACGGTACGGCGGGCCACCATGATCCCCTGATCGGAGAGCAGGGTGGTTAGCTTACTGTCGCTAAGAGGTTTGACGGGATTCTCCGTCGAGATTAATTTTTTCACCAGCGCGCGGATTGCCGTTGAGGAGGCTTCGCCTCCGCCTTCGGTGTTCACATGGCTGGAGAAAAAATATTTGAGTTCAAAGATCCCTCGTGGGCTGTGCAGATACTTTTGGGTGGTCACGCGTGAAATGGTTGATTCATGCATATCGACGGCGGTCGCGATATCTGCCAGCACCATCGGACGCATAAACTCTTCGCCCTGTTCAAAAAAAGCCTGCTGCTGTTCAACAATACAGCGGGTGACCTTCAGCAGCGTATCATTACGGCTCTCAAGACTTTTGATCAGCCATTTCGCTTCCTGAAGATTACTGCGGATAAACTGGCTGTCGCTGTCGCTGCGATTAGCACTGCCCAGCGAAGCATAGTGCTGATTGATTTTAAGGCGCGGCACGCTGTCTGCATTGAGTTCCACCCTCCAGCGCTGACCGACTTTACGCACCAGCACATCGGGAATAACGTACTCGGGTTCGCCGGTATTGATCGACTGGCCCGGACGCGGATCGAGAGACTGAATCAGCTGCATCGCGCTTTTTAGCACCTCTTCCTTCAGCCGGGTGACGCGCATCAGGCTGCGGAAGTCGTGATTAGCCAGCAAATCAAGATGTTCACTGACGATCAGACGGGCTTCCTTCAGGAAGGGCGTATCCGGAAACTGGGAAAGCTGAACCAGCAGGCAGTCGCGAAGATCGCGCGCGCAGACGCCAACGGGATCGAAGCGCTGCACCCGTTTCAACACGGCTTCGACCTCTTCCATGGTGACATCGTCGTTGCCCATGCTTTCCTGAATATCATCCAGCGTTACCGTCAGATACCCGGTGGGATCAACCGCATCAATAATCGAAGTGGCAATGGCGCGATCGGTTTCGCTAAAGGGGGTCAGTTCAACCTGCCACATCAGGTAATCCTGAAGCGACTGGGTGGTTTCGCCCTGATAGACCGGCAGTTCATCATCATGATAATCGGACCCGGTGCCAGAGGGGGTGCCTGCGGTATAGATCTCATCCCAGGTGGCATCGAGCGGAAGCTCCTCTGGCATATCCTTCTGCTCGAGCGCTTCCCGTGTATCCAGCGCTTCTTTCTCCTGATACTCCCGAGCGTCAACTTCCTCATGAATGTCGGTTTGCTCAAGCAACGGATTACTTTCCAGCGCCAGCTGTATTTCCTGCTGTAGTTCAAGCGTAGAGAGCTGCAGCAGACGAATGGCCTGTTGCAGCTGTGGCGTCATGGCAAGCTGTTGGCTAAGCCTGAGTTGCAAACCTTGCTTCATATTCAGGATAGTAATTCCTCAAAAATTTTACCCGGTCTGAACACCTTATCAGAGTCTGAACTCTTCTCCCAAATAGACGCGTTTAACCTGTTCATCTGCCAGGATTTCTTCCGGGGAACCGTGAGCAATCAGATGGCCCTGACTGACGATGTAGGCGCGTTCACAAACGGCCAGCGTTTCGCGAACGTTGTGGTCAGTGATCAGCACGCCCAGACCGCTGTCGCGCAGATGTTCGATGATCTTCTTGATATCAATAACGGAAATCGGATCGACACCGGCAAAGGGCTCATCCAGCAGAATGAACTTTGGATTGGCTGCCAGCGCGCGGGCGATCTCAACGCGGCGGCGTTCACCACCGGACAGCGCCTGGCCGATGTTGTTGCGCAGGTGATCAATGTGGAATTCATTCATCAGCTCGTTGGCGCGATCTTCACGCTGTTCCGTGGTCAGATCGTCACGAATTTGCAGCACCGCCATCAGGTTGTCATACACGCTCAGACGGCGAAAGATGGAGGCTTCCTGAGGCAGATAGCCTATCCCGCGCCGCGCGCGTGCGTGCATAGGCAGGATACTGATATCCTCATCATCAATGACGATGCGGCCCGCATCGCGGGGCACAATGCCGACCACCATATAGAAGGTGGTGGTCTTACCCGCACCGTTCGGGCCCAGCAGGCCCACTATTTCGCCTGATTTAACCTGCAGGCTGACATCTTCCACCACGCGACGGCCTTTGTAGGCCTTCGCCAGGTTTTCCGCAATTAAAGTAGCCATTAATTACTCTTTTTCTGTCCGGTTGACGGAGTGCCTTTATCCTGAAGCTGTGATGGTACCAGTACGGTGGTCACGCGTTTACCGGTGCTGCCGTAGGCCTGCATTTTCTGTTCTTTAACCAGATAAGTGATGCGGTCGCCTTTGATATTACTATCAAGCTGCTCAAGATAGGCGTTGTCGGTCAGCTCAACGAAGTCTTTCGCCAGCTCGTAATGCATTTTCTGCGCGTGGCCCTTCACCGGTTTGCCGTTATCCTGCATCTGGTAGAAGGTTGCCGGATTGCCCCAGGCATCGACGATGGTTTTTTTACTGTCGCCGCCGGGACGGGTCACCACAACCTTGTCCGCGGTAATTTTAATGGTCCCCTGAGTGACCACCACATTCCCGGTAAAGGTGGTGACGTTACTTTGCATATCCAGCGACTGGTTTTCGGAAGAGACGTTAACCGGCTGATTGGAGTCACCCGTCAGGGCAAACGCCGGCAGGCTTGCGGCCAGCAGCAAGCTGAGCGTGATGAGCTTAAGGTTGTTTTTCATTTTGAATTTCATAGGAGGTTTTGACCTTTTCAATCAACTCGGCAGTTTTATTCCGTAAATTCCCACGCATCTTCATGCCCGAAGAGTTAAAGCTACTGCCATAAAGCGTTACCTGATCCTCTGACGTAACATCCTGCGTTACGAGGTTGACCACGGCATTATCGGTCTTGATGCGCTGGAGTTGAGCATCTTTCGTCAGGCTGTTAACCTCAACGTGACCATACAGGTACAGCATCCGGTCATTTGTCAGTTTGGCTTTATCCGCTCTGACGGACCAGGTCGGGATTTTGTTTTCGTCATAGGTCGTCATAAGCGGATTATCAAACCAGCTCACGCCATCCTGCGAAAAGTAAGTCACCTTATCGGAAACCAGCTTATAGCTCAGCGCCCCCATGGGGTTATACACCACCGTATTTGAGGTCTCACTGGTATAGGTCGGCTCCAGCCCGTTTGCCGCCGCCGGGGCATTGCCCTTATCGTTATCGGCCATATTCCAGCCGATCAGTACGATAGCCACCAGGGCCAGCAGTAGCGTAATCCAACGCCTTGTTTTACTCATACAGACTGTCCTTTGGCCTCATCAAATCTGTCCTGGGCGATTAAAATCAGATCGCAAATTTCTCGTACCGCTCCGCGCCCACCCGCAAGGCGAGTGACGTAATCTGCACGCGGAAGCAGTACCGGATGAGCATCTGCGACGGTTACGCTAAGGCCCACTTCTGCCATTACCGGCCAGTCGATCAGGTCATCGCCAATATAAGCCACTCGATCCGGCGTTAGCGACAGTTTATCCAGAAGTTCCCGGAAGGCCAGAAGCTTATCAGACTGACCCTGGTAAAGATGTGTAATTCCGAGCGTGGCGCAGCGATCTTCCAGAAGCTTTGCTTTGCGGCCGGTAATAATAGCCACTTCCACGTCCGAGGTCAGCAGGCAGCGAATACCGTAGCCATCGCGTACGTTAAACGCTTTCAGCTCCTCGCCATTATTGCCCTGATAAATGACGCCATCGGACATAACGCCGTCCACGTCGCAAATCAGCAATGCAATCGCCCGGGCGCGCGACATCACGTCTGCGCTTACCGCGCCGTAACAGGTTTCAACCCAGCCTGCGGATGTACTCATTATGTTCAGATTCCTTGTCAGACAACGCCGGCACGCAGCATGTCGTGCATATGGACCACCCCGAGCAAATGATCGCCATCGGCGACCATCACTACGGTAATATTACGGCTCTGCATCAGGTTAAGCGCCTCCACGGCCAGCGTATTGGGGCGAACCCGAATGCCGCCTGAGGTCATTACGCTGGCAATGCTGGCGTGTTGGATATCAATGCCCATATCAAAGACCCGCCGCAGGTCACCATCGGTAAAGATGCCCTCAATCTTCATCAGATCGTTACAGATGACCGTCATACCCATATTTTTGCGCGTTATCTCCAGCAGCGCATCGCGCAGGGAGGCGTCGCGGCTGACGTGAGGGATCTCATCGCCCGCGTGCATAATATCATTAACGGTTAACAGCAGCTTACGCCCCAGGGTGCCGCCAGGGTGGGAGAGCGCAAAATCTTCAGCGGTGAAGCCGCGCGCTTTTAGCAGGGCGACGGCCAGGGCGTCTCCCATCACCAGCGTCGCCGTGGTGCTGCTGGTCGGCGCCAGGCCCAGCGGACAGGCTTCCTTAGGTACTTTAACACAGAGATGGATATCGGCAGCACGGCCCATCGCGCTCTCTGGTCGGCTGGTGATACAGATAAGTGAAACGTGCAGACGTTTCAGGACCGGGATCAGTGCAAGAATCTCGGAGGATTCGCCCGAGTTGGAGATGGCAATGACGGCGTCACCTGCACTGACCATGCCGAGATCGCCATGGCTGGCTTCGGCCGGATGAACAAAAAAGGCCGGCGTTCCGGTACTGGCGAAAGTCGCGGCCATCTTTTTACCAATGTGCCCCGACTTACCCATGCCCATTATCACCACTTTACCCCGGCAGCTGTAGATCCGCTTGCAGGCTTCGGTAAAGTCTTCGTTAATGTACTGATCAAGCTGTTCCAGTCCCTGACGTTCAATGTTCAGAACATCCCTGCCTGCCTGTTGAAAATCAAAGCCCGGATCGAGCGTTCGAGGTGCCATAGTTTACAATCCTTTTACCAGAAGGTAGCGCCAGGCTGCCAGTAAAGCACGGCGACCCAGGCAACAAAGCCGCAGAGCAGCAGCGAACCTGCGACTCTTCCAATGCAGCGGCTGCGCTGTAGACACAAAAGTGTAAAAAGGGCGCTGACGCCCAGCATAACCCAATAATCCCGCGCAAAAGCCTGGGTATCAACTGCTCCAGGGTGGATCAGCGCGGGCACGCCCAGAACGATGGCAATATTGTAGATATTCGATCCGATCAGATTGCCTATCGCAATGTCATCTTCGCCTTTCAGCGCACCGGCAAGCACCGTCGCCAGCTCAGGGAGGCTGGTGCCGACAGAAATTATCGTCAGGCCGATAACCAGTTCGCTGATGCCGAAGTAGTTCGCGATTACGGTCGCATTATCAATCACCATGCTGGTCGACATAGGCAGGATAATTAACGCAACCGCCAGCCAGAGAAACGCCACCGTGTTGCCCGCGTCGTCGCGCGGCAGCTCGGCGATTTGCTCGCGCGTGAGGGAGTCACTGTTGTCGCGTTCGGCGCGGCGGGCAATTTTGATAATAAACAGCAGCCAGGCGGCGGCCAGCGCCAGCAGCAGCAGCCCGTCGCCCCGGCTCAGCGCGTTATCGCACAGCAGCACGCCGCATAAAAGCGTGACTAACAGCATCAGGGGAAGCTCGCGGCGCACCAGCCTTGAGTGAACGGTAAGCGGGTGAATCAGCGCCGCGCCGCCCAGAATCAGCAGGATATTCGTAATGTTTGAGCCCATCGCGGTGCCGACGGCAATATCCATCTGACCGTGCGTAGAGGCGGAGAAAGCTACAATCAGCTCGGGAAGGGAAGTGCCTATCCCTACCACGGTCATCCCGATAATCAGAGGGGGAACACCCAATGCACGACAGAGAATCGCGGCGCTAAAAACCAGACGATCTGCACCATATACCAGCAGGACTAAACCGATAAATAATAGTGCGGTAGCTACGAGCATGAAATGTCCTTTGATCGGGTATAATCGTCGGCTGCCTTGCGTGACAGAGGAAAATGAAGGCGTCGTCAGTCAATGCGGTGATTTTGACGGTCTGGAGGCAAAAAGTAAAACGTATGCCAGTTTTAGCCACGTCTTCGCCGTAAGTTTCTGTAAAAGTGTCCTGCCTGGTGGGTTATACGCTACCATCGGAGGTAAACATGTGCCTGGATAGAGAGGATAAGAGGTAACTATGAGCCAGACGGAGACGAATTTGGTGGATGTCCGGGGCGTGAGCTTCGCCCGCGGAGATAGGCCGGTGTTCGATAACATCTCGCTTACGGTGCCCAAAGGGAAAGTTACTGCCATTATGGGTCCCTCAGGCATTGGTAAAACAACGCTGCTGCGTTTAATTGGTGGGCAACTGCGGCCCGATAGCGGAGAGATCTGGTTCAACGGTGAGAATATACCCAGCCTCTCACGCTCACGCCTTTATGAGGCGCGCAAAAAAATGAGTATGTTGTTTCAGTCGGGCGCACTCTTCACCGATTTGACCGTGTTTGATAATGTAGCCTGGCCACTGCGTGAGCATACCCAGCTTCCCCCTCAGCTACTGCACAGTACGGTGATGATGAAGCTGGAAGCCGTAGGGCTTCGCGGCGCGGCATGGCTTAAGCCTTCCGAGCTGTCAGGCGGCATGGCCAGACGCGCGGCGCTGGCGCGGGCTATTGCGCTCGAGCCTGAGCTGATTATGTTTGATGAGCCGTTTGTTGGTCAGGACCCTATTACCATGGGCGTGCTGGTAAAGCTAATCGATGAGCTTAACCATTCGCTGGGGATGACCTGTATCGTCGTTTCGCACGACGTGCCGGAAGTCCTGAGTATCGCCGACTATGCTTATATCATTGCCGGTCAAAAAGTGATTGCACAGGGAACGGCCAGCGCGCTGCATGAAAATCAGGACGCCCGCGTACGCCAGTTTATTGATGGCATCGCAGATGGTCCGGTGCCGTTTCGCTTCCCGGCAGGGGATTACCTGCAAGATTTAACCGGCTCAGGGAGTTAATTCATTGATGTTACTACGTGCACTGGCGTCAACAGGACGAAAGGGGATCAATACCTGCGCTTCGTTTGGTCGCGCCGGACTGATGCTCTTCCATGCGCTGGTGGGGATCCCCCGCTTTCGCAAACATGCCCCGCTGTTAGTCAAACAGCTTTACAGCATTGGCGTACTTTCACTGCTTATCATTGTGGTGTCGGGACTGTTTATCGGCATGGTTCTGGGCCTTCAGGGTTTTCTGGTACTGAATACCTACGGCGCCGAAAGCAGCCTGGGCATGCTGGTGTCGCTTTCTCTGCTGCGTGAACTGGGGCCGGTGGTCACCGCGCTGCTGTTCGCGGGTCGGGCAGGCTCCGCGCTGACGGCTGAGATTGGCCTGATGAAAGCGACGGAGCAGCTATCCAGTATGGAAATGATGGCCGTCGATCCGCTACGCAGAATCATCTCTCCTCGTTTCTGGGCAGGCTTTATCAGCATGCCACTGCTGACCCTGATATTTGTGGCGGTCGGCATCATGGGCGGTGCCATCGTGGGCGTGAGCTGGAAGGGGATTGATAGCGGGTTTTTCTGGTCAGCGATGCATAACGCCGTTGATGTGCGCACTGACATTGTCAACTGCGTCATTAAAAGCGCCGTGTTTGCCTTTACGGTGACGTGGATTGCGCTGTTCAACGGTTACGACGCGATCCCGACCTCAGAAGGGATCAGTCGGGCAACGACGCGTACTGTGGTACATGCCTCACTGGCAGTACTCGGTTTGGATTTTGTGCTTACGGCACTGATGTTTGGGAACTGATTCGATGCAAACGAAAAAAAGCGAAATTTGGGTAGGGGCGTTCCTGCTGCTGGCGCTCTGCGCGGCACTGTTTCTGTGCCTGCGCGTGGCCGATCTGAAATCTCTCGGCAATGAGCCAACCTGGCGCCTCTATGCCACCTTCGACAATATCGGCGGCCTGAAAACCGGCTCACCGGTTAAAATCGGTGGCGTGGTCATTGGACGCGTGTCGGATATCTCACTCGACGACAAAACGCTGTCGCCCCGCGTGACCATGGACATTGAAGATAAATACAATCAGTTGCCGGATACCAGCTCGCTGGCCATCAGAACCTCTGGCCTGCTGGGGGAACAGTTCCTGGCACTGAACGTCGGCTTTGACGACCCGGATATGGGGACGACTATACTTAAGGATGGTAGTACCATTCAGGACACTAAGTCAGCCATGGTACTGGAAGATCTCATTGGCCAGTTCTTGTATAAGAGCGGCAACGGTAACGACAAGAAAGATGCATCACCGGCGGCACCGGATGCCACTGCGCAACCTGCGCCCGCCGCTACGACTAAACCTTAAGAGGATAAGTAATGTTTAAACGTTTCCTGATGGTAGCCATGCTGGTTATTGCCCCTGGCATCGCCAGCGCAGCGACTGCTGACCAGACCAATCCCTACGAGCAAATGAATGAGGCGGCGGCAAAAACCTTTACGCGTCTCAAAACCGAGCAGCCAAAAATCAAGCAGGATCCTAACTACCTGCGTCAAATCGTGCGTGAAGAGCTTCTGCCTTACGTCCAGATCAAATATGCAGGTGCATTAGTCCTGGGCCGTTATTACAAAGAAGCCACGCCAGCCCAGCGTGAAGCCTACTTCAAGGCTTTTGGTGATTATCTGGCGCAGGCGTATGGTCAGGCGCTGGCCCTTTATCACGGACAGACCTACCAGATTGCACCACCCCAGTCTTATGCCGACGCCAATATCATCGCTATTCGCGTGACGATCATTGATCCCAACGGACGCCCGCCGGTTCGCCTTGATTTCCAGTGGCGTAAAAACAGCCGCACCGGTGACTGGAAGGCGTACGACATGATTGCCGAAGGCGTGAGCATGATAACCACCAAGCAGAACGAGTGGAGCGATACGCTGCGTCAGAAAGGGATTGATGGCCTGACAACACTGCTTAATTCCGCGGCAAAACAGCCTATCACTCTGGATAAGCAGCAGTAATGCGTGAATCATTAAGCTGGCAAGTTACCGCACGGCAGCTGCATCTGTCCGGGGAGCTGGAGCGTGAAACGCTGCTGGCGCTCTGGGCAGAGCGGGAGTCGGTAATGAAGCAGGTTGATATCATTGATGTTTCAGCACTGGACCGCGTGGATTCTGCCGGGCTGGCGCTGCTGGTTCACCTGCGGCAGATTGCTTTGGGGCAGGGCAATACACTGCACTTTACCGGGATCACCGATAAGCTCCATTCGCTAATCACCCTCTACAATTTGCAGCAGATCATTGTTTCACCTGTCTGAAAAGCCCCTTCAGCCAGACCCTGCAAAGCCCCTTAGCCTTAAGGGGCTTTTTTGCTTGTTTAAGATAGCGCCGCTTTCCACTAAGATAGTGCCCTGTTTCTCAAACATCGAATATAAGAAGTCTTATGGAAAATAGCGAAATCCAGGCCGTGCTGATGAGCGCGCTGCCGCTTCAGGAAGTCCACGTCACCGGCGAGGGGAGCCACTTTCAGGTTATTGCCGTCGGTGATCTGTTCGGCGAGCTCAGCCGGGTAAAAAAACAGCAGACGGTGTATGCGCCGCTAATGGAGTTTATTGCCGACAGCCGTATTCATGCGGTATCCATAAAAACCTATACCCCGGAAGAGTGGGCGCGTGACCGTAAGCTAAACGGTTTTTAAGCTGACTCGCTGTTGTCATCGCGCAGGGTCGCGATGCGGCGGGTAGTACTGAATGTCTGACAAAGAGAGCAGGTGTAATGGATAAATTTCGTGTACAGGGTCCCACCCGTTTAAGCGGGGAAGTCACAATCTCCGGCGCTAAAAATGCGGCGCTGCCGATCCTGTTCGCCGCTCTGCTGGCTGAAGAGCCGGTGGAGATTCAGAATGTCCCGAAGCTAAAGGACATTGATACTACCATGCAGCTTCTCAGCCAGCTTGGGGTGAAGGTCGAACGTAACGGATCGGTCCATCTGGATGCCAGTGAAGTCAATATTTACTGTGCACCCTATGATCTGGTGAAAACCATGCGGGCGTCCATCTGGGCGCTTGGCCCGCTGGTGGCCCGCTTTGGCCAGGGACAGGTTTCCCTGCCCGGCGGCTGTGCCATTGGTGCCCGTCCGGTCGATCTGCACATTACGGGTCTGGAGCAGCTGGGCGCTGAAATCAAACTGGAAGAGGGCTACGTTAAAGCCTCGGTAGAGGGCCGATTGAAAGGCGCGCACATCGTAATGGACAAGGTCAGCGTAGGCGCGACCGTCACCATTATGAGCGCAGCAACCCTGGCCACGGGCACGACGATTATCGAGAATGCGGCCCGCGAGCCGGAAATCGTTGATACGGCCAACTTCCTCAATACGCTGGGCGCAAAAATTAGCGGTGCGGGTAGCGATCGTATCACCATCGAGGGCGTTGAGCGCCTTGGCGGCGGCGTTTATCGCGTTCTGCCTGACCGTATTGAAACCGGGACCTTCCTGGTCGCTGGGGCGATCTCCGGCGGTAAGGTAATGTGTCGCAATGCCCAGCCTGATACGCTGGACGCCGTCATGTCTAAGCTACGTGAGGCAGGGGCCGATATTGAGGTAGGGCCAGACTGGATTAGCCTGGATATGCACGGTCAGCGGCCAAAAGCCGTGACCTTCCGCACCGCGCCGCATCCGGGCTTTCCAACCGATATGCAGGCTCAGTTCAGCTTACTCAACCTGGTTGCTGAAGGCACAGGGGTGATCACTGAAACGATTTTTGAAAACCGTTTCATGCATATCCCTGAGCTTATTCGTATGGGCGCACACGCTGAAATCGAAAGCAACACGTTGATCTGCCACGGCGTGGAAACCCTGTCCGGCGCGCAGGTCATGGCAACCGATCTCCGGGCTTCTGCGAGTCTGGTGCTGGCGGGCTGTATCGCGAACGGAACGACAATTGTCGATCGTATTTATCATATCGATCGCGGGTATGAGCATATTGAAGACAAGCTTTCATCTCTTGGCGCTAACATCGAGCGCATTAGCGGCAGTAGTGAATAATCGCTCAACGCGACAACGTTAACAGGGGGCCATCATCGGCCCCCTCTGTTTAATTTCTAAGACGTTTTTTACGATCGATGAGACTTTGGCTGACGGGATCATAATACCGGCTTGGCCAGATTTCACCGGGATGTATTTCCAGCGCATCCGCTATCAGCCATTCTCCCTTAGGCCAGGGCCGAAACAGTGCATTCGCAAGCGTTGATGAGCTCAATCCTGCCTCACGCGAGAGTCTTGCCAGTGTAGTCCCCCTTTTCCGCAAGCCTGCAATGATGTCTGCATTGTGCCAGTCTTTCTTATCTTTAAGCATTGCTATCCTCCATGTACGCGAAGTTCTCCAGTATTATTTGTGCTCAAAGTCACCGCTCTGCTCCTGATTGCCTGATGCTGATAAGTAGAAACAGGCAGGAGCAAAAGATGAAAAAGCAGGGATACTTTACAGCAATTTTTAGTTTGTTATTTCCAGTTTATTCCAGAATTTTAAGTACTGTGAATTATGACGCAAATTCATGCAAGCAAAGGTGATGATTTACACGCAACGAAACCCTGGAGAGGCGCGGGGGGAAAAGCTGAGGGGAGTTATTTAAGACAAGGTCGTAAGAAAAACGCGGCGTACCGCGCTTAGTAGACTAAAACTCGCGCTGAACTGACATATGGGCCAGGGCTTCAAGCGCGCTACGCCACGGAGACTCAGGCAATGCTTCAAGAGACGCTATGGCCTTATCGGCTTCCTGTTCAGCCGCCTGCCGGGTCCACTCGAGCGAACCACACTGGCGCATGGTTTCCAATACGGGTTCCAGTAAATGCCGACCGTTACCCTGCTCAATAGCCTCACGAATCATCGCGGCCTGCTCAGGTGTGCCATTACGCATGGCGTGCAGCAGAGGCAGTGTAGGTTTCCCTTCGCTAAGGTCATCTCCCACGTTTTTGCCCAGCGTCTGCCCGTCAGCACTGTAATCAAGCAGATCGTCTATCAGCTGAAAAGCGGTTCCGATAAACCGTCCATAATCCTGTAGCGCCTTTTCCTGAGCAGGGGTCGCATCGGCCAGAATTGCAGAGGATTGGGATGCCGCTTCAAAAAGACGGGCGGTTTTGCTGTAAATCACCCGCATATAGCTCTCTTCCGTGATATCGGGGTCATTACAGTTCATCAACTGTAACACTTCACCCTCGGCAATCACGTTTACGGCTTCTGACATGAGCGCCAAAACCCGCAGAGAGCCGAGGCTGGTCATCATCTGGAAGGCGCGGGTGTAGATAAAGTCCCCTACCAGCACGCTGGCCGCATTACCAAAGGCGGCATTAGCCGTCGCTTTGCCCCGGCGCATATCCGACTCATCGACCACATCATCATGTAACAGCGTGGCCGTATGAATGAATTCAATCAGGGCAGCGACCGTAACATGCTGTTTACCCGTATAATTCAGGGCGCGGGCGGACAGAACGGCGATCATCGGCCTGATGCGCTTACCGCCACCGCTAATGATGTAATAACCCAGCTGATTAATGAGGGAGACCTCAGAGTTCAACTGCTCAAGTATGATTGCATTGACGTCCGCCATGTCCTGCGCGGTGAGTTCGTTTATCTGTTCTAAGTTCATCAGTCTGTTCGGCTATTGCTCAGTATGCTGCTATGATAGGCGTCTTTACCGGTGTCTGCGGCATGTAATGTATAACAGATTGTACTTGAAAATGACCGGGGTGAAACGTTTGCATTCGCTTTGCGTTTTTTTTCTGCAATACCCTGCAACAGGCACTTGTCTTCGCTGCCGAAGTTGCGTAGAATTCGCGCCCTATTGTGAATATTTATAGCGCAGCCTGAAACTAAGACGGCGAGCGCATGAGCGGAGTTTTATATGTACGCGGTTTTCCAAAGTGGTGGTAAACAACACCGAGTAAGCGAAGGTCAGACCGTTCGCCTGGAAAAGCTGGACATCGCAACCGGCGAAACAATTGAGTTCGACCAGGTTCTGATGATCGCTAATGGCGAAGACGTGACTATCGGTGCGCCGTTAGTTTCAGGTGGCGTGATCAAAGCAGAAATCGTTGCTCACGGTCGTGGCGAGAAAATTAAGATTGTTAAATTTCGCCGTCGTAAGCACTACCGTAAGCAGCAGGGTCACCGTCAGTGGTTTACTGATGTGAAGATCACTGGCATCAGCGCCTAAGAGGAGATCTGACAAATGGCACACAAAAAGGCTGGCGGCTCCACTCGAAATGGCCGCGATTCCAACGCAAAACGTCTGGGCGTTAAGCGCTTCGGCGGCGAAGCGGTTCTGGCAGGTAGCATCATCGTTCGTCAGCGTGGCACCAAGTTCCATGCGGGCGTTAACGTAGGCTGCGGCCGTGACCACACTCTGTTTGCAACTGCAGACGGCAAGGTCAAATTCGAAGTTAAAGGCCCGAACAACCGTAAGTACATCAGCATCGTTGCTGAGTAAGGTTCTTCGAGTCTGAAACGGGTATCTGATACCTGTTTCAGCAGCGAATTTAAAAGCCCCGCTATGATTGCGGGGCTTTTTACATTCTGTATTTTAATTCACGGCTCAGTGCGTTGTGCGCGTGGATCCACAGCACGTTATTTTGCTGTACACTTTATATTCAGCTGCACGATGTCTTATGGCGGATCCCTGAACAGGTAACCACGCAAAGACACTTTTTGCGGCGGAGTCACCCTGTTCTGTCACGCGACATCGCTGTTGGCCGCGACGGATCACCCCCGGCACCTTTATTCCCCGGTCCGGGCGAATGATTTACGGAGAAGTAAAATGAAGTTTGTTGATGAAGCGACGATTCTCGTTGCTGCGGGCGATGGTGGCAACGGCTGCGTCAGCTTCCGTCGTGAAAAGTATATCCCTAAAGGCGGCCCGGACGGCGGTGACGGCGGTGACGGCGGCGACGTCTATATGCAGGCCGATGAAAACCTCAATACCCTGATCGACTATCGCTTTGAGAAATCTTTCCGCGCCGAACGTGGTCAGAATGGCCAGAGCCGTGACTGTACCGGTAAACGCGGCAAGGACATCATCATCAAAGTCCCGGTTGGGACGCGTATTATCGATCAGGGCACCGGCGAAACGCTGGGTGATATGACTCACCATGGTCAGGTTCAGATGGTCGCTAAAGGCGGCTGGCATGGCCTGGGCAACGCCCGTTTCAAATCCTCCGTTAACCGTTCTCCCCGCCAGAAGACGATGGGTACCCCAGGTGAAAACCGCGATATCCAGCTGGAGCTAATGCTGCTGGCTGACGTCGGTATGCTGGGCCTGCCTAACGCCGGTAAATCTACCTTTATCCGTGCCGTTTCAGCCGCAAAACCGAAAGTGGCGGATTATCCGTTCACTACCCTGGTGCCAAGCCTGGGCGTGGTGCGTATGGACCATGAAAAGAGCTTTGTACTGGCCGACATCCCTGGCCTGATCGAAGGTGCCTCCGACGGCGCCGGGCTGGGTATCCGCTTCCTCAAGCATCTTGAACGCTGCCGCGTGCTGCTGCACACCATCGATCTGGCACCGATTGATGAATCCGATCCGGTAGAAAACGCGCGCATTATTCTGGGTGAGCTGGAAAAGTACAGTGACAAGCTGTTTAACAAGCCGCGCTGGCTTGTTTTCAACAAAGTTGACCTGCTGGATGAGGCAGAGGCAGAAGCTCGCGCTAAAGCGATTGCAGACGCGCTGGGCTGGACTGACAAATACTATCTGATCTCCGCCGCTAACCGCACTGGGGTAAAAGAGCTCTGCTGGGATGTGATGTCATTTATTATTGCTAACCCGAAAGAAGCGGAGCTTGAGGCTAAACAGCCTGAGAAAGTCGAGTTTATGTGGGATGACTATCACCGTCAGCAGCTTGAAGAAGCGGAAGCTGAAGAAGACGATGATGATGACTGGGATGATGAGGACGACGAAGGGGTCGAAATCATTTACCAGCACTAACCGACTTAAGGGACACAGACCGTGTCCCTTTGTTATTTGGACAGCTAATTGAGCGTGTGCGGTAGCCAGCAAATGGCATCCAGGCCGCTGCGGTCATTACGATTGGTCAGGCGCAGTTCACCATGATGAATCTGAGTGATGCGCTGGACAATATTCAGCCCAAGCCCACTGCCGCCGTATCGCTGGTCCATCCGCCGAAATGCCTGGGTCAAATCCTGCGCTGACCCAGTCTCAATTCCCGGGCCCTCGTCACGTACGGTAACGCGTGTACCGCTATTTTCGGGCTGTAGGATCACTGATATAAGGCTGCCCGGCGGGCTGTAGCGGGAGGCATTCTCCAGCAGGTTACGCAGCATCAGCCGTAACAGCACGGCGTCTCCCTGGACTTCCAGACGGGTATCCCCGGCGCGCGCCAGCCTCTGCTGGCGCTGAGCCAGCATTTCTGTCATCTCCTGCTCTAAGGGGTCAAAAATGGCTCCCCAGCTCACCACCTGGTAATGGCCGCTTGCCAGCGCCTGTCCGGCGCGCGACAGCATCAGCAACTGCTCAATAACGTGCATCAGCTGATCGATGCGTTCAACCAGCATGGGCCCCTGCCTGACACCCTGCTGCTCCAGCAGTTCCAGATGCAGTCGCAGACCAGCGAGCGGCGTACGCAGCTCATGTGCGGCATCAGCGGTAAACAGGCGCTCCTGCTGGAGCGTATGGTCGAGCCTGCCCAGCAGCTGGTTCAGGGCAGTGGTGACGGCAACGATTTCATCCATGTCGGAAAACAGCGGCAGCGGCGTGAGATTGTCAGCCGACCGCTCGCTGAGGCTGGTCTGTAGCGCGCGCAGGGGGCGTATTATCCAGCTTATTGCCCAGAATGAGAGCAGCAGGGTGAAGCCCACCATGACCACCGAGGGCAGCAGCAGCGATGCAATCGCTTCACGAATTTCCCGCTCGACGTGCTCATTACGAGAGTGAGCGGACAACGTCTCATTAACCAGAAAGCCTATCTGCTCACGGCTTTCGTGCCACAGCCAGGCCGCGCTCATAAGCTGGCAGCTCAGCAGAATAAGGGCCAGCATGATCAGCAAACGCCGACGCATACTGTTCACGCGCGTTCTTCCAGCCGGTAGCCTACGCCGCGCACCGTTTTAATCCGATCCTTGCCCAGCTTGCGTCGCAGGTTATGGATATGCACCTCAAGCGTATTTGAGCCGGTATCATCCTGCCAGCTGTAGAGATCCTGCTGGAGGGTTTCCCGGTGCACCGTCTGACCAATGCGCATCAGCATCCTGGTCAACAGTGCGAACTCTTTCGGGGTAATTTCTACCGGCTGGGCCTCAATAAATACCTGCTGCGAAGAGAGGTTGAGTGAGATATCGCCGTGCTGCAAAAGATTGTCGCTGCGGCCCTGATAGCGTCGAATCAGCGCCCGAACGCGCGCCTTAAGCTCAACCAGAGCAAAAGGCTTAACCAGATAATCATCAGCTCCGGCGTCCAGACCGCCCACGCGATCTTCAAGCGCATCCCGCGCGGTGAGGATCAGCACGGGCAGGTCAATATGCTCTTTACGCCACTTACGCAACAGGTCACCACCATCGCGGTCCGGCAGGCCCAGATCCAGAACGATCAGGCTGTACTGACCGCTCTGTAGTAGTGAGCAGGCCTGCGAACCGGTGACGGCTGAATCGACGGCATAACCCTCTGAGGTTAGTGCCTGGACCAGTCCCGCCAGCAGTAACGCATCATCTTCAACAATCAGTAGCTTCATGGGCGTCAGTTATTCTGATAAACATCCTTATAGAGCCGGCTTTCAAAGCGAACCAGCGGAATGCGACGCTGGCGCTGATCCTCCGGCGGAACGGCATAGCCCGAAAGATACTGGACGAATGCCACGCGTTGCCCGCTGGCGGTGGTCATAAATCCTGCAAGGTTATAAACGCCCTGTAGCGACCCGGTTTTGGCTGAAACCTTGCCGTCAACGCCAGCTTCATGAAGACCACCGCGATAGCGCAAGGTTCCGTCGTAGCCTGCGAGCGGCAGCATAGAAATGAAATTCAGCTGTTGATCGTTTTGTGCAATGTACTGCAATACCTGCATCATCGTCGCAGGAGAAATCAGGTCGTGACGTGACAAACCCGAGCCATCGACCTGTATGCTGTTGCCCAGATCGACATTGGCCTTCTGCCGCAGGATCTGACGTACCGCATCCGAACCCGCCCGCCAGGTGCCAGGTACGCCGAAGCGCTCATGCCCGATGGTACGAAACACCGTATCAGCAATCATGTTGTCGGACTTCTTAAGCATAATCCTTAACAGGTCGTGCAGCGGCGCGGACTGCTTTTCAACCAGAACGGTAGCGGGAGGCGTGGCCTGGGTCTGACGAAGCAAATGGCCGGAATAGTCGATTCCCGCCTGCTGTAGCTCAGCTTTGAGCAACGCCCCGGCATAGCTGGCACCGTCCTGAATGGCGAATGCGAGGGGAAGAGGTTCCGCCCGCTGCGTCATACAGCCGGTGAGCGTGAAACGGTTTAGCTCGCCCGGCACGACGTCCAGCTCGCAGTACTGCGCCTCCGATGAGCCTTTGGCGAGCGTACGGACCTGGCTGAACATGTTCACCGGATAATAAGACGCGACGCGAATAAAGGCGTTATCGCCCGCCCGGGGGGCGCTGTAAAGCGAGACCGAAAAGCAGTTGCGATCGACAATAGCCGCCGCCGGAGGCGCACTGAAGCACTGGGTCAAATCGTTCCACGGCCAGCCAGGGGCTTTATCATGGCTGGCAAAGACGGAGGTATCAATTACCAGGTTGCCCTGAATATGCTGGACGCCCTGTTTTTTAAGCGCCGTAACCATGTTCCGCAGATCCTGACGCGTCAGGGTTGGATCGCCGCCGAATCGCGCGACCAGATCGCCGCGCAGCGTGCCGCCGCTAAGGGTGCCTTTACTCTCCAGCTGGGTATGAAAACGGAAATCCGGTCCCAGCTGCAACAGCGCAGCCAGCGCGGTTATCACCTTCATCGTACTGGCAGGCAGGGCCATCTGCTTGCTGTGGTAGTCAATTGAGGGCGAGGGTGCGCCGATTTTCTGTACAATCAGCGCCAGGTTCGCGCCGTCGGGTAAATACTGGGTATAGCTTTCGACCGGGGCTGCGTGGGCATTCAGCATAAATGCGCAGGCCAGGCCGGTTACAATTCGTGAAAATCGCATAATCTCGCGTTTACTGGCAGGTGATGCGCATCATACTACGGTGCATCAAGGTGGAAAGTAAACGATGACCCATAAGGAACTCTGGGGTAAAATACGTATCAAAATGCAAAACCTGCCGGGCCCAGAGCATACTCCGGGCCAGGTTTCTTTCGTTTGTAATTCAGTGGCCAGCGCCGCAGAACGCTTTTTCTGCATCAACCTGTCAGGATGACGAAATTTTGCACAGGACAGAGTTTACGAGGTATTGAGATGAATCAGATTCCGATGACGTTAAGGGGCGCAGAAAAACTGCGTGAAGAGCTTGAAGAGCTGAAAACCATTAAACGCCCCAGAATTATTGCCTCAATTGCTGACGCCCGCGAGCATGGCGATTTGAAAGAGAACGCGGAATACCATGCTGCGCGTGAAGAGCAGGGCTTTTGTGAAGGCCGAATCCAGGAAATTGAAGCAAAGCTGTCTAATGCACAGGTCATTGATGTCACCAAAATGAACGCCAATGGCCGGGTTATCTTCGGTTCTACCGTGAGCGTGCTCAATCTGGACAATGATGAAGAGTCAACGTATCGCATTGTTGGCGACGATGAAGCGAACTTTAAGGAGAATCTGATTTCTGTCAATTCGCCTATGGCTCGTGGTCTGATTGGCAAAGAAGTGGATGACGTTGCTATTATTAAAACGCCTGGCGGCGACGTCGAGTATGAAATCCTGAAGATAAGCTATCTGTGATTTCTGCTACGCTGGATAATCCCGGCGGAATGTAAAAACAGGTAAAAGGCCGCATCGCGGCCTTTTATCAACATGACGAGCGTGGCACTTTCTGCACCTCCGCGATAAGGCTTAACGAATGGCCTCAGCGTGGAATAGCGATTTTACGCTCTTTCGTTGGACGGTACAGCACCAGCGTCTTGCCGATAACCTGTACGTTAGCTGCACGGGTTTCACGCACGATCGCTTCAACCACAAGGGCTTTCGTCTCACGGTCTTCCGTGGCGATTTTCACCTTGATGAGCTCGTGGTGCTCCAGTGCCTGTTCGATTTCGGCCAGCACTCCTTCGGTCAGACCATTGTTGCCTAACATGACGACGGGCTTCAGTGGATGGGCCAGTCCTTTCAGGTGCTGTTTTTGTTTGGTACTCAGATTCATCGTATTTTTTACTTACATTGGGATTGAAAACGGGTCATTCTACCGCCATCTCGGGTGTATCACCAAATCGGCGTGCTGATTTGCGCGGTTTATTTATCGCATACGTTGAATCATAGTTGGAAATTGTATGACTGGTAAAAAGCGTTCGGCCAGTTCCAGCCGCTGGCTACAGGAACACTTTAGCGATAAATATGTGCTTCAGGCGCAGAAAAAAGGGTTGCGTTCGCGCGCCTGGTTTAAACTTGATGAAATACAGCAGGGTGACAAGCTGTTCAAACCGGGTATGACCGTGGTTGATTTAGGCGCGGCGCCTGGGGGATGGTCCCAATATGTGGTAACGCAGATTGGGTCAAAAGGCAGCGTCATCGCCTGTGATATCCTACCGATGGATCCTATCGTTGGCGTCGATTTCCTTCAGGGCGATTTTCGTGATGAACTGGTGCTGAAAGCCCTGTTGGAACGCGTTGGCGACAAAAAGGTTCAGGTTGTGATGTCGGATATGGCACCCAACATGACCGGTACGCCAGAAGTCGATATTCCCCGGTCGATGTATTTAGTTGAGCTTGCACTGGAAATGTGTCGAGATGTACTGGCACCCAACGGCAGTTTTTTAGTGAAAGTGTTTCAGGGAGATGGCTTTGAAGATTACCTCCGGGAAATTCGCTCCCTGTTTACGAAAGTGAAAATTCGTAAGCCGGACGCTTCGCGCTCTCGTTCGCGTGAAGTGTACATTGTAGCGACAGGGCGCAAACTATAGCCAAAATAGCTGGATGCGCAGCAGGGTGAGAGGGGAGCGACTCCAGGCTTACATCAGTAAGTTGTTGAAGTTAGCGACACCGCTCATCACCGCAGTGATTCCAGATATGATGAATATATAGTACCCTACGCTGTCTGTTAACACAGTTGTAATAAGAGGTTAATCCCTTGAGTGACATGGCGAAAAACCTGATTCTTTGGTTAGTCATCGCAGTCGTGCTGATGTCTGTCTTCCAGAGCTTTGGGCCCAGCGAGTCGAATAGCCGCAGGGTTGATTACTCAACCTTCCTGTCCGAAGTTAATCAGGATCAGGTTCGCGAGGCTCGTATTAACGGGCGTGAAATCAACGTTACCAAAAAAGACAGTAACCGATACACGACCTACATTCCCGTCAACGATCCTAAGTTACTCGATAACCTGTTGACTAAAAATGTAAAAGTGGTTGGCGAACCTCCAGAAGAACCGAGCCTGCTGGCGTCGATCTTTATCTCCTGGTTCCCAATGCTGTTACTTATTGGTGTCTGGATCTTCTTCATGCGTCAGATGCAGGGCGGCGGCGGAAAGGGCGCGATGTCCTTTGGCAAGAGCAAAGCTCGCATGCTGACGGAAGATCAGATCAAAACCACCTTTGCCGATGTCGCGGGTTGTGACGAAGCGAAAGAAGAAGTGAGCGAGCTGGTTGAATACCTGCGCGAGCCCAGCCGCTTCCAGAAACTCGGCGGTAAAATTCCGAAAGGCGTGCTGATGGTTGGCCCGCCGGGTACCGGTAAAACCCTGCTGGCGAAGGCCATTGCGGGTGAAGCGAAAGTGCCGTTTTTTACCATTTCCGGTTCTGACTTTGTTGAAATGTTCGTCGGCGTGGGTGCGTCCCGCGTCCGTGACATGTTCGAACAGGCTAAGAAAGCGGCCCCCTGCATCATTTTTATCGATGAGATCGATGCGGTAGGGCGTCAGCGTGGTGCAGGCTTGGGCGGCGGTCACGATGAGCGTGAGCAAACGCTTAACCAGATGCTGGTAGAGATGGACGGGTTTGAAGGTAATGAAGGTATTATCGTCATTGCGGCAACTAACCGTCCGGACGTGCTTGACCCTGCGCTGCTGCGTCCAGGGCGCTTTGACCGTCAGGTTGTGGTCGGATTGCCGGACGTGCGTGGACGCGAGCAAATTCTGAAAGTGCATATGCGCCGTGTCCCACTGTCGCCAGATATTGATGCCTCAGTGATTGCACGCGGTACGCCAGGCTTCTCCGGTGCGGATCTGGCAAACCTTGTTAACGAGGCTGCGCTGTTCGCGGCTCGTGGTAACAAGCGTGTTGTTTCGATGGTTGAGTTCGAAAAAGCGAAAGACAAAATCATGATGGGTGCGGAACGTCGCTCTATGGTGATGACGGAATCGCAAAAAGAGTCAACGGCATACCACGAAGCAGGCCATGCGATTATTGGTCGCCTGGTGCCTGAGCATGACCCGGTTCACAAAGTGACGATTATTCCTCGCGGTCGTGCACTCGGCGTGACGTTCTTCCTGCCTGAGGGAGACGCTATCAGCGCCAGCCGTCAGAAGCTGGAAAGCCAGATTTCGACCCTGTACGGCGGCCGTCTGGCTGAAGAGATCATCTACGGCGTTGAGCATGTCTCTACCGGTGCCTCTAATGACATCAAGGTAGCGACCTCAATTGCACGTAACATGGTTACGCAATGGGGCTTCTCAGAGAAGCTTGGCCCACTGCTGTACGCTGAGGAAGAAGGTGAAGTCTTCCTGGGACGTTCAGTCGCTAAAGCGAAGCATATGTCTGATGAAACCGCGCGTATCATCGATCAGGAAGTGAAGCTGCTGGTTGAGGGAAATTACCAGCGTGCTCGCCGTATACTGAACGAAAACATGGACATTCTTCACTCAATGAAAGACGCGTTGATGAAGTATGAAACCATTGATGCTCCGCAGATTGACGACCTGATGGCCCGACGTGAAGTGCGTCCGCCAGCAGGTTGGGAAGATCCGGGCACCAACAATTCTGACAGTAACGGTACGCCTAAGGCGCCACGTCCGGTTGATGAACCGCGTACGCCGAATCCAGGCAACACCATGTAAGCAGAGTTGGGCGACAAAGAAATTCCGCCCAGTCTCGAAAAAAAGCGAAACCCCGGCATCGACCGGGGTTTTTTTATATCCTCGCAGTCACTAAGCTGTTGGCCATACCGATATCACACCCCGTTTGGAGAATTCCCCGCTATGAAGCTTTACGCCCAGGATTCCGTGCTTGACCTGTCACATCCCCACGTTATGGGTATTTTGAATGTGACGCCGGATTCATTCTCAGACGGTGGCAAGCATAATGAGCTTATCCAGGCGCTGACCCATGCCAATGCGATGATTAATGCCGGCGCGACAATAATTGATATCGGCGGCGAGTCGACGCGCCCGGGGGCCGATGAGGTCAGCGTTGATGAGGAGCTGGCGCGCGTCATTCCGGTGGTTGAGGCGATTTCGCAGCGCTTTGAAGTCTGGATCTCGGTCGATACCTCAAAGCCTGAGGTGATCCGTGAATCAGCGCGCGCCGGCGCCCATATCATTAACGATATCCGTTCGCTCAGGGAGCCGGGCGCGCTGGAAGCCGCCTCTGAGACAGGGTTACCGGTATGCCTGATGCATATGCAGGGTGAGCCGGGTACCATGCAGCAGGCACCAAAATATAGCGATCTGCTTCAGGACGTTGACGCATTCTTTGGCCAGCAGATTGCACGCTGTGAAGCGGCAGGGATTAAAAAAGAGCAGCTGCTGCTCGACCCGGGATTCGGTTTCGGTAAGAATCTCTCCCATAATTATCAGCTTCTGGCGCACCTGGCTGATTTCCACCACTTCGGGCTTCCGCTGTTGGTCGGTATGTCGCGGAAAAGCATGATAGGGCAGTTGTTAAACGTCGGGCCATCTCAGCGCCTGACCGGCAGCCTGGCCTGTGCGGTTATAGCCGCCATGCAGGGGGCGCAGATCCTGCGCGTCCATGATGTTAAAGAAACCGTTGAAGCGATGCGCGTCGTCGAAGCAACACTGTCAGCGAAGGAAGACTAAGTTATGAGCAAGCGTAAGTATTTTGGTACCGACGGCATCCGTGGCAAAGTGGGTGAGCCGCCTATTACTCCGGACTTCGTGCTGAAACTGGGCTGGGCGGCCGGGAAGGTGCTGGCACGAAACGGTTCCAAAAAAATCATTATCGGTAAAGACACGCGTATCTCCGGCTACATGCTGGAATCAGCACTTGAAGCCGGCCTGGCGGCGGCCGGGCTGTCTGCGGCCTTTACCGGTCCAATGCCGACGCCTGCCATCGCCTACCTGACCCGAACCTTCCGCGCAGAAGCGGGCATCGTGATTTCCGCGTCGCATAATCCATTCGATGATAATGGTATTAAGTTCTTTTCCATCGAAGGGACGAAGCTTCCCGACGATGTTGAAGAGGCGATTGAAGCGGAAATGGAAAAACCGATCACCTGCGTTGAATCTGCTGAGCTGGGCCGCGCAAGCCGCATCGTTGATGCCGCCGGGCGTTATATTGAGTTCTGCAAGGGTACCTTTCCCAGCGAGCTGAATCTGAACGGTTTAAAAATCGTGGTGGACTGCGCCAACGGCGCTACCTATCACATAGCCCCTAACGTGCTGCGTGAGCTGGGCGCGACGGTGATTTCAATCGGCGTTCAGCCGGATGGCATGAATATCAACGAGGAGTGCGGTGCGACGGACGTGCGCAAGCTGCAGGAACGCGTCCTGGCTGAAAAGGCGGATATTGGCCTGGCCTATGACGGAGACGGCGATCGCATCATGATGGTGGACCATCTTGGCCTTAAGGTCGATGGCGATCAGATACTCTATATCATCGCTCGCGAAGGACTCCGTCAGGGTCAGCTGCGCGGCGGGGTAGTAGGTACCCTGATGAGTAATATGGGGCTGGAGCTGGCCCTGAAACAGCTGGGCATCCCCTTCGCGCGGGCAAAAGTTGGCGATCGCTACGTGCTGGAGAAGCTACAGGAAAAGGGCTGGCGTCTGGGGGCCGAGAACTCCGGCCACGTTATCCTGCTCGACAAAACCACCACCGGAGATGGCATTGTGGCGGGCCTGCAGGTGCTCACGGCGATGGTGCGTAACCATATGAGCCTGCATGATTTGTGTAGCGGCATGAAGCTGCTACCGCAGATCCTGGTCAACGTCCGTTTCAGTGGCAGCAACGATCCGCTGGCCGACGAACGGGTCACCGCGGCAACCGCCGCCGCAGAAGCCGAGCTGAACGGACGCGGTCGCGTGTTGCTGCGTAAGTCCGGGACCGAACCGCTTATCCGCGTGATGGTGGAAGGTGAGGATGAAGCACAGGTCACCGCCCTCGCACACCGCATCGCAGATGCGGTGAAAGCCGTTTAAAGGCGAAGGACACGGCGCTTAAATAACCGGAATGGGCTGACAGGCAGATATTTTTTTCTGCCTTTATTTCAGCCTGATCCGTTTACTTATTGCGCACTGAACGGCCTTTTGTCGTTTTTTTCTGCAAACGATCGCACGAGAGTAAATTGCCCTTGCGTAGGGTGCGCGCTTTGGTTAGTATTCACACCCGCTTCTGATGGGTAGTGGCAACGCTATCTCTCTAACTGGTTTGAAGCTTTTGATGTGCGGTAACCGCGCAAGGAACAGGTTGAATATGTACGAAGCTCTTTTGGTAGTTTTCCTTATTGTGGCGATCGGCCTTGTAGGTTTGATTATGCTTCAGCAAGGTAAAGGCGCTGATATGGGCGCGTCGTTTGGTGCAGGATCTTCCGCAACGCTCTTTGGTTCTAACGGCTCAGGCAACTTTATGACCCGTATGACCGCAGTGCTGGCGGCATTGTTCTTCATCATCAGCTTGATTCTGGGTAACCTCAACAGCAACAAAACTCAGAAAGGAAGCGAGTGGGAAAATCTGACTCAGCCTGCACAGTCGCAGCAGAGCCAGCCAGCTAAGCCGGCAGCGCCGGGTAGCGACATCCCACAGTAAGCAGTAAAAGCAGTAACCATTTCGACGCGACAGAAATAAAAAAGTCGCCTCTTTAGTGCCGTGGTGGTGGAATTGGTAGACACGCTACCTTGAGGTGGTAGTGCCCGCATGGGCTTACGGGTTCAAGTCCCGTCCTCGGTACCAAATCTCAGTATTGCTTGCATTTCGTGCAAGTTTGGCGTAGTATTTGCCACGTTTTCGGACGCGGGGTGGAGCAGCCTGGTAGCTCGTCGGGCTCATAACCCGAAGGTCGTCGGTTCAAATCCGGCCCCCGCAACCACTTTCTCTTAGAGTTCTTTTTCAAATATACTGTTTGCACTGATTACTGGCGCATCAATAGCAGTTTTTTGAAAAAAATTCTTTTGGATTGTGCCGAACCGCCAGTGATGGCGTACAGGGTCCAGTCGCAAAAAGCCCCGAATTTTCGGGGTTTTTTGTTATCAGGAAACAGCATACTGGGCTATTAAGCCCTTTTTTTATGTCTTGGGGGTGGGCTTGTCCACATTAGAGCAAAAATTAACAGCGCTGATTTCAGCACCGGTAGAAGCGCTAGGCTACGAACTGGTTGGTATTGAGTTTGTACGCGGTCGCACATCCACGCTGCGCATCTATATTGATAGTGAAGATGGCATCACCGTTGACGATTGTGCCGATGTAAGCCACCAGGTAAGCGCCGTGTTTGACGTTGAAGATCCTATTACCGTCGCTTATACCCTTGAAGTCTCTTCACCAGGCCTGGAGCGTCCTCTCTTCACCGCTAAGCATTATACGCAATTCATCGGTGACGAAGTGAGCCTGGTACTGCGTATGGCCGTACAGAACCGCCGCAAGTGGCAGGGAATCATTAAAGCTGTAGAAGGTGAAATGGTGACTGTTGCCGTTGAGGGTAACGATGAAGTGTTCGCGCTGAGCAATATTCAGAAAGCGAACCTGGTTCCCCACTTTTAAAAGTCCGGATTGAGGCATACCAGGATGAATAAAGAAATCTTAGCTGTTGTTGAGGCCGTATCTAACGAGAAATCCCTTCCTCGCGAGAAGATTTTCGAAGCGCTGGAGAGCGCACTGGCAACGGCAACAAAGAAAAAATACGAGCAGGAAATTGACGTTCGCGTCAGCATCGATCGCAAAAGCGGTGATTTTGACACCTTCCGCCGTTGGGTTATTGTCAATGAAGTGACCCAGCCGACGCGTGAAATTACGCTCGATGCCGCGCGTTTTGAAGACGAGTCCCTGGACGTTGGCGGATTCGTTGAAGATCAGATTGAATCTGTCACCTTTGACCGTATCACTACCCAAACCGCTAAGCAGGTTATCGTGCAAAAAGTGCGCGAAGCCGAACGCGCGATGGTCGTGGATCAGTTCCGCGAGCAGGAAGGTGAAATCATCACCGGCGTGGTAAAAAAGGTTAATCGCGACAATATCTCTCTGGACCTGGGCAATAATGCGGAAGCGGTCATTATCCGTGAGGATATGCTGCCGCGCGAAAACTTCCGCCCGGGCGACCGTATTCGTGGTGTTCTGTACGCAGTTCGCCCTGAAGCCCGTGGTGCTCAGCTTTTCGTCAGCCGTTCAAAACCTGAAATGCTGATCGAACTCTTCCGTATCGAAGTGCCGGAAATCGGCGAGGAAGTGATTGAAATTAAAGCCGCCGCGCGCGATCCGGGCTCTCGTGCCAAGATTGCCGTGAAAACCAACGACAAGCGTATCGATCCTATCGGTGCCTGCGTCGGTATGCGTGGCGCGCGTGTTCAGGCAGTGTCCAGCGAGCTGGCCGGTGAGCGTATTGATATCGTGCTGTGGGATGATAATCCTGCGCAGTTCGTGATCAACGCCATGGCGCCTGCGGATGTTGCCTCTATCGTGGTGGATGAAGATAATCACACCATGGACATCGCCGTTGAAGCCGGAAATCTGGCCCAGGCGATAGGCCGTAATGGCCAAAACGTGCGTCTGGCTTCACAGCTGAGTGGCTGGGAGCTGAACGTGATGACGGTCGACGATCTTCAGGCTAAGCATCAGGCTGAAGCCCACGCTGCTATCGACGTCTTTACCAAATATCTTGATATTGATGAAGATTTCGCCACCATGCTGGTTGAAGAGGGCTTCTCCTCACTTGAAGAGCTCGCGTATGTTCCCATCAATGAACTGTTGGAAATCGACGGGATGGATGAAGATACGGTAGAAGCGCTGCGCGATCGGGCAAAAAATGCGTTAACTACCCTGGCGCTGGCGAAAGAAGAGAGCCTGGGTGAAAACCAGCCGGCAGAAGATTTGCTGAATCTGGAAGGTCTGGATCGTGAACTGGCATTTAAGCTGGCGGCGATTGGCGTATGCACGCTGGAAGATCTTGCCGAGCAGGGTGTTGACGATCTGTCAGATATTGAGGGCCTGAGTGATGAACGGGCCGGTGAGCTGATTATGGCTGCACGTAATATCTGCTGGTTCGGCGACGACGCGTAATAAACTGTAAGCAGGAAGGAACAGCATGACAGATGTAACCGTAAAATCGCTGGCCGCAGAGATTCAGACCCCGGTAGAACGCCTGGTACAGCAATTTGCTGATGCAGGGATCCGCAAGTCTGAGACCGATTCTGTGACCCAGCAGGAAAAAGAGACGCTCCTTAGCCATCTGAACCGCGACCATAACGGCGGTTCTGGTAAACTTACTCTGCAGCGCAAAACGCGCAGCACCCTGAACGTGCCGGGCACCGGCGGTAAAAGCAAAGCGGTGCAGATTGAAGTCCGCAAAAAGCGCACCTATGTAAAAGGCGATCCTGCAGAAGCTGCACAGGCTGAAGCAGAAGAGCAGGCACAGCGTGAAGCGGAAGAACTGGCTCGTCGCGAGGCTGAAGAGAAAGCCGCGCACGAAGCTCAAGAGAAAGCGAAGCGTGAAGCCGAGGAGCAGGCTAAACGTGAGGCAGCTGATAAAGCCAAACGTGAAGCAGCGGAAAAAGAAAAAGTGAGCAATCAACATACCGACGAAACAACCCGGGCGGCCCAGTCTGATAAAGCCCGCCGCGAAGCTGAAGCCGCAGAGCTGAAGCGTAAAGCTGAAGAAGAAGCGCGTCGCAAAATCGAAGAAGACGCGAAGCGCGTAGCGGAAGAGGCCCGTAAAATGGCGGAAGAAAAAGGCTCAGAATGGGCTGAAGCGGAAAAAGAAGTCGAAGACACTTCTGACTATCATGTCACCACCTCCACCCATGCGCGTGCCGCTGAAGACGAAAACGATGCCAAGGTAGAAGGCGATCGTCGTACGCGTCCAGCGAAAGCGCCTCGCCAGAAGAAGGGCAACAAGCATTCTGAAGCGAAAACCGACCGTGAAGAAGCGCGCGCGCAGTTCCGCGGTGGTAAAGGCGGCAAGCGCAAGCCAAGCACGCTGCAGCAGGGCTTTAACAAGCCTGCACAGGCTGTTAACCGCGACGTGATCATCGGTGAGACTATCACCGTGGCCGAGCTGGCTAACAAAATGGCAGTGAAAGGTTCTCAGGTCATCAAAGCGATGATGAAGCTGGGCGCCATGGCGACGATTAACCAGGTTATCGATCAGGAAACTGCCCAGCTGGTCGCGGAAGAAATGGGTCACAAAGTGACGCTGCGCCGCGAGAATGAGCTGGAAGAAGCGGTAATGAGCGATCGTGATACTCAGGCTGAACGCGAGTCTCGTGCGCCAGTCGTGACCATCATGGGCCACGTTGACCACGGTAAAACGTCTCTGCTGGACTATATCCGTTCAACCAAAGTCGCCTCTGGCGAAGCGGGCGGCATTACTCAGCACATCGGTGCTTACCACGTTGAAACTGACAGCGGTATGATCACCTTCCTGGATACCCCGGGACACGCCGCGTTTACCGCAATGCGTGCTCGTGGTGCTCAGGCGACGGATATCGTTATCCTGGTGGTGGCAGCGGATGATGGCGTCATGCCACAGACGGTTGAAGCTATCCAGCATGCGAAAGCGGCGAACGTACCGGTTGTTGTTGCAGTGAACAAGTGCGACAAACCTGAAGCTGATCCGGATCGTGTTAAAAACGAACTCACTCAGTACGGGATTATCCCGGAAGTGTGGGGCGGTGAAAACATGTTCGTCAACGTCTCTGCGAAAGCGGGTACCGGCATCGACGATCTGCTGAACATCATCCTGCTGCAGGCTGAAGTGCTGGAACTGACCGCTGTCCGTCAGGGTATGGCAAGCGGCGTGGTTGTTGAATCCTTCCTGGATAAAGGCCGTGGTCCGGTTGCTACCGTACTGGTGCGTGAAGGGACATTGAACAAAGGCGATATCGTCCTTTGTGGCTTTGAATACGGCCGCGTGCGTGCGATGCGTGATGAGTTAGGGCGTGAAGTCCTGACCGCGGGTCCTTCTATCCCGGTAGAAATTCTGGGTCTGTCGGGCGTTCCGGCAGCAGGTGATGAAGCGACCGTCGTACGCGACGAGAAAAAAGCGCGTGAAGTGGCACTGTATCGTCAGGGCAAATTCCGTGAAGTTAAGCTGGCGCGTCAGCAGAAATCTAAGCTGGAAAACATGTTTGCTAACATGACCGAAGGCGAAGTATCTGAACTGAACATCGTGCTGAAAGCCGACGTACAGGGTTCTGTCGAAGCTATCTCCGACTCCCTGATGAAACTTTCTACTGATGAAGTGAAAGTTAAAATCGTGGGTTCTGGTGTGGGCGGTATCACTGAGACCGACGCCACACTGGCAGCAGCGTCTAACGCTATCCTGGTTGGCTTTAACGTCCGTGCCGATGCCTCTGCGCGCCGCGTCATTGATACTGAAAGCCTGGATCTGCGTTACTACTCCGTCATCTATAACCTGATTGACGAAGTGAAAGCAGCGATGAGCGGTATGCTTGCACCTGAGTACAAACAGCAGATCATCGGTCTGGCTGCGGTACGTGACGTGTTCAAATCACCGAAATTTGGTGCTATCGCCGGTTGTATGGTGACCGAAGGTAACATTAAGCGTCATAACCCTATCCGCGTACTGCGCGACAACGTGGTTATCTATGAAGGCGAGCTGGAATCCCTGCGCCGCTTCAAAGATGACGTCAACGAAGTCCGTAACGGCATGGAATGTGGTATCGGCGTGAAGAACTACAACGATGTGCGCGTTGGCGATATGATCGAAGTGTTCGAAATTATCGAGATCCAGCGTACTATCGATTAATGGTCTCTTGAAAAAGTGACGTATCCGGGAGGCCCACTGGGCCTCCCGTAGGCTGTGTCCCACCAGTAGCTCGCGTCCTGCGTTGTCAGGTTTGAACATAGTCTGCTATGCCCTTCACCTTCCACCTTGATCGCGAACTGTTGGTATTCCGACGGTCTTAGCACCCAGGGTCGGACACCGCCTTAATCTGGAGAGTTCTAATATGGCGAAAGAATTTGGTCGCCCACAGCGCGTATCTCAGGAATTGCAGAAAGAGATCGCGATGATTTTACAGCGTGAGATCAAAGATCCACGTCTTGGCATGATGGTAACCGTGTCAGGAGTCGAGGTTTCTCGCGACCTGGCCTATGCCAAAGTGTTTGTCACCTTTCTGAACGACAAAGACGAAGACGCTATCAAAGGCGGCCTGCGGGCGCTTGGTGATGCTTCCGGCTATATCCGTTCGCTGCTGGGTAAAGCCATGCGCCTGCGTATCGTGCCTGAGCTAACCTGGTTCTACGACAATTCACTGGTTGAAGGCATGCGCATGTCTAACCTTGTCACTAACGTAGTGAGAAACGATGCCGAGCGTCGTGGCCCTGCGGAAGAAGACAAGGAGGAGTGATGAGCCGTCCTCGTCGTCGCGGTCGCGACGTCCATGGTGTGCTGCTGCTGGATAAACCTACCGGTCTGTCCAGTAATGATGCGCTGCAAAAAGTGAAGCGCCTCTTCACGGCGAACCGCGCGGGTCATACCGGTGCGCTGGATCCTCTGGCCACCGGTATGTTGCCAATTTGCCTGGGCGAAGCCACGAAATTTTCCCAGTACCTGCTTGACTCGGATAAGCGCTATCGTGTGATTGCAAAACTGGGGCAGCGTACCGATACCTCAGACGCAGAGGGTGCCGTCATCAGTGAGCGTCCGGTGACCTTTACCGAGCAGCTGCTGCTTGAGGCGCTCGACGGCTTCCGCGGGGAAACCCAGCAGGTCCCGTCGATGTATTCCGCGCTGAAGTATCAGGGGCGGAAGCTGTATGAGTACGCCCGCGAAGGTATTGAAGTGCCGCGTGAAGCGCGCAGTATTACCGTCTATGATCTGCAGCTTATCCGCTGGGAAGGCGATGAGCTGGAGCTGGAAATCCACTGTTCTAAGGGAACCTACATTCGTACGATTACGGATGACCTGGGTGAACTGCTCGGCTGTGGTGCCCATGTGGCATATTTACGTCGGCTACAGGTTGCGACCTATCCGGTCACCAGCATGGTGACTCTGGAGCAGCTGTCGGCGCTTAGCGAGGAAGCTTACGCCAGTGGCAAAACGCCTGCTGACCTGCTGGACCCGCTGCTGATGCCGATGGACAGCCCGGCCGCTGCGTACCCGGAAGTTAATCTTCTGAGTTCGGTTGCCGCTTACTTCAGGCAGGGGCAACCCGTGCAGGCGGGTCATGTTCCTGCTACGGGGCTGGTCCGCGTCACCGAAGGTGACACGCGCAAATTTATTGGCATGGCGGAAATCGCCGGAGATGGCCGCGTTGCGCCCCGACGGCTGGTCGTGGAATATTCCGACGCGCCATTTGCGAAAGTATCAGGCGCAGAGTAGAATAGCGCGGCTTTACATTGGGTCGCTGAATTAGAGATCGGCACCTGTACATTTATCTTAAATTTGGAGTTGTATCATGTCTCTAAGTGTTGAAACTAAAGCACAGATCGTTGCCGACTACGGTCGCGATGCTAACGACAGTGGTTCTACCGAAGTTCAGGTTGCTCTGCTGACCGCTCAGATTAACCATCTGCAGGGTCACTTCTCTGAGCACAAAAAAGATCACCACAGCCGTCGCGGTCTGCTGCGTATGGTTTCCCAGCGTCGTAAGCTGCTGGATTACCTGAAGCGTAAAGATGTTGCACGTTATACCAGCCTGATCGAGCGTCTGGGTCTGCGTCGCTAAATCTTAGAATCTGCCTTGCCCGGTACGTTTCAGCGCAATCTGATACGATAAATGGCTTAAAGGCAGATTTGTGCGAGTTTTGCTAAAAAGGGGCCTTCATGGCCCCTTTTTTCCGCTAAGCGGCAGCATTTTTCGCCAAACTATTGTATTGTTGACACGTGCGATCTTCAGTTGCAGCGTTTCGCGCGGCTAATGAGAGGCTTTGTCCCCGGGGCGGGATTAAGGGTTGTCATTAGTCGCGAGGATGCAAATGAAGATTAAAATTTTTCGGCAGGGTCAGTGCCCTGTCAGAACGTTAAGGATTTAATTTTGCTGAACCCGATCGTAAGAAAATTCCAATATGGTCAGCATACCGTCACCCTGGAGACCGGTATGATGGCTCGCCAGGCCACGGCAGCTGTGATGGTAAGTATGGATGACACCGCGGTATTCGTTACCGTTGTTGGCCAGAAAAAAGCCAAGCCGGGTCAGGGCTTTTTCCCGCTGACCGTAAACTATCAGGAGCGTACCTACGCTGCTGGCCGCATTCCCGGTAGCTTCTTCCGTCGTGAAGGCCGCCCGAGCGAAGGTGAAACCCTGACCTCACGCCTGATTGACCGCCCGGTGCGCCCACTGTTCCCGGAAGGTTTCGTTAACGAAGTTCAGGTCATCGCGACCGTGGTTTCCGTGAACCCACAGGTTAACCCTGACATCGTGGCGATGATCGGTGCCTCTGCAGCGCTGAGCCTGTCCGGTCTGCCCTTTAATGGTCCTATCGGTGCCGCGCGCGTAGGTTACATCAACGATCAGTATGTGCTGAACCCAACCACCGACGAGCTGAAAGAGAGCAAACTGGACCTGGTTGTTGCCGGTACTCAGGGTGCCGTGCTGATGGTTGAGTCTGAAGCCGAAGTGCTGAGCGAAGATCAGATGCTGGGTGCGGTGGTCTACGGTCACGAGCAGCAGCAAATTGTTATCGACCAGATCAACTCCCTGGTTGCCGAAGCCGGTAAACCTCGCTGGGACTGGCAGCCAGAGGCCGTAAACGAATCTCTGACCAGCCGTATTGCCGCGCTGGCTGAATCTCGCCTGAGCGATGCTTATCGCATCACCGAGAAGCAGGAGCGTTACGATCGCGTTGGCGTTATCAAGAGCGAAGTGACCGCTGCGCTGCTGGCTGAAGACGAAAGCCTGAACGAAGGTGAAATCAGCGATATTCTGCACGGTCTGGAAAAAGACGTCGTACGTAGCCGCATTCTTCGTGGCGAGCCGCGCATTGACGGCCGTGAAAAAGATATGATCCGTGGTCTGGACGTGCGCACTGGCGTACTGCCGCGCACTCACGGTTCTGCGCTCTTCACCCGTGGTGAGACGCAGGCGCTGGTTACCGCTACCCTGGGTACCGCACGTGACGCACAGAACCTCGATGAGCTGATGGGCGAGCGTACCGACAACTTCCTGTTCCACTACAACTTCCCTCCGTACTCCGTCGGTGAGACCGGTATGGTAGGTTCACCTAAGCGTCGCGAGATCGGCCACGGCCGTCTTGCCAAGCGCGGCGTACTGGCCGTGATGCCGAAGGGTGATGCGTTCCCTTACACCGTACGTGTGGTGTCTGAAATCACTGAATCAAACGGCTCATCGTCAATGGCGTCCGTGTGTGGTGCTTCTCTGGCGCTGATGGATGCCGGCGTGCCAATTAAGGCTGCAGTTGCAGGTATCGCCATGGGCCTGGTGAAAGAGGGTGAAAACTTCGTCGTTCTCTCCGATATCCTGGGCGACGAAGATCACCTGGGCGACATGGACTTCAAAGTAGCCGGTAGCCGTGAAGGTATCACCGCGCTGCAGATGGACATTAAAATTGAAGGCATCACCCGCGAAATCATGCAGGTGGCGCTGAACCAGGCTAAAGGTGCACGACTGCACATCCTGGGCGTGATGGAGCAGGCGATCAGCACCCCGCGCGGCGACATCTCTCAGTTTGCTCCGCGCATTCACACCATCAAGATCAGCCCGGACAAAATTAAAGATGTCATCGGTAAAGGCGGCTCGGTTATTCGTGCGCTGACCGAAGAAACCGGCACCACCATTGAGATCGAAGATGACGGTACGGTGAAAATCGCTGCGACCGACGGTGATAAAGCGAAATTCGCTATCCGCCGTATCGAGGAGATCACTGCAGAAATCGAAGTGGGTCGTATCTACAACGGTAAAGTGACCCGCATCGTTGACTTTGGTGCCTTCGTCGCCATCGGTGGTGGTAAAGAAGGTCTGGTGCACATTTCTCAAATCGCTGACAAGCGCGTAGAGAAAGTGACTGACTATCTGCAGATGGGTCAGGAAGTGCCGGTGAAAGTGCTGGAAGTTGATCGCCAGGGCCGCGTACGCCTGAGCATCAAAGAAGCGACCGAGCAGTCTGAACCAGAAGCGGTAACCCCTGCTGTTGCCCCGGCACCAGAAGCAGAATAAAGTCATACTATTAAGCTCTCCGTGCGCGTCACGGAGAGCTGTTTCATCGCGAGGGCAGGACGCGTCACCTTGTGCATGGCAAGCGGATGAACGGACTACCATCCTATTGTTTGTATTCGGGAGTGGGAAATGAAGCCTTTTTTGCGCTGGTGTTTCGTTGCGACAGCTTTAACGCTGGCAGGATGCAGCAACTCTGATTGGCGTAAGAACGAGGTCCTGGCCGTACCTTTGCAGCCTACGCTGCAGCAGGAAGTCATTCTGGCGCGCATGGAACAGATACTTGCCAGTCGTGCCCTTACCGATGATGAACGCGCACAGCTGTTATATGAGCGCGGAGTGTTGTATGATAGTTTAGGTTTGAGAGCACTGGCGCGAAATGATTTTTCACAAGCGCTATCTGTCAGACCGGATATGCCTGAAGTATTCAATTACTTAGGCATATATTTAACGCAGGCAGGCAACTATGATGCTGCCTATGAAGCGTTTGATTCTGTACTTGAGCTTGATCCAACTTACAATTACGCACATTTAAACCGCGGTATCGCCCTGTACTACGGCGGAAGGTTTAAATTGTCGCAAGATGATCTGCTGGCGTTTTATCAAGACGATCCTAACGATCCTTTCCGTAGCCTGTGGCTCTATCTCGACGAAAAAGAGATGAATGCCGACAAGGCCAAAGTAGCGCTACAACAGCGTTACGACAAAGCGGTCAGAGATCAATGGGGATGGAATATTGTCGAGTTCTACCTGGGCAACATCAGCGAAAGTACGCTGATGGAACGTCTCAAGGCGGATGCAACGGATAACACCTCGCTCGCTGAACATCTCAGTGAAACCAACTTCTATTTAGGTAAACATTACCTAAGTCTGGGGGAGAAGGACAACGCAGAAGCGTTGTTCAAGCTGACGGTCGCTAACAACGTTCATAACTTTGTTGAGCACCGATATGCATTGTTGGAGCTGGCCCTACTCGGCCAGACACAAGACGATTTATCAGAATCTGACCAGCAATAGCTGACGAACTAATATTGCCCTTTTTTTCGAAAAGTCATCATCTTAGCGGATGAGGGCCTTTTTGTTCGTCGAAACCACTAATTTGAGCCGGTTCACACTTTTTGATGAAAATGACTAAATGTTTTCACGACGAGTTATGTAGACTGGCCGCCGCAATCTAAGAGGCACGTGTACTACATGACTGATATTGAAACCACTTTTGCTGACCTTGGCCTGAACGCCGAACTCCTTGAATCACTGAACGGTATGGGCTACGTAAAGCCTTCTCCAATCCAGGCTGAGTGTATTCCTCACCTGCTGGCTGGCCGTGATGTGCTGGGTATGGCGCAGACCGGGAGCGGTAAAACCGCAGCGTTCTCGCTGCCACTGCTTCACAATATTGATAGCAACCTGAAAGCACCGCAGATCCTGGTGCTGGCACCAACGCGTGAGTTGGCGGTTCAGGTTGCAGAAGCCGTAACTGATTTCTCCAAGCATATGCGCGGTCTTAACGTGGTGGCCCTTTACGGCGGCCAGCGTTACGACGTACAGCTGCGCGCCCTGCGCCAGGGACCACAGGTTGTTGTGGGTACGCCTGGACGCCTGCTTGACCACCTGAAACGCGGCACGTTAGATCTGTCTAACCTGCGCGGTCTGGTGCTGGACGAAGCTGATGAAATGCTGCGTATGGGCTTCATCGAAGACGTTGAAACCATCATGTCACAGATGCCTGCGAATCATCAGACCGCACTGTTCTCGGCTACCATGCCGGAAGCGATTCGTCGTATTACTAAACGCTTTATGAAAGATCCTCAGGAAGTGCGCATTCAGTCAAGCCTGACTACGCGTCCTGATATCAGCCAGAGCTATTGGACGGCCTACGGTCGTAAAACTGATGCACTGGTGCGCTTCCTGGAAGCTGAAGACTTTGATGCAGCCATCATCTTTGTTCGTACTAAAAACGCGACCCTGGAAGTGGCTGAAGCGCTGGAGCGCAGCGGCTATAACAGCGCAGCACTGAACGGCGATATGAACCAGGCTCTGCGCGAGCAGACGCTGGAGCGTCTGAAGGATGGTCGTCTGGACATTCTGATCGCGACTGACGTTGCAGCCCGTGGTCTGGACGTTGAGCGTATCAGCCTGGTGGTAAACTTTGATATCCCAATGGATGCAGAGTCTTACGTTCACCGTATCGGCCGTACCGGTCGTGCAGGTCGTGCGGGCCGTGCGCTGCTGTTCGTTGAGAACCGTGAGCGTCGTCTGCTGCGTAACATCGAACGCACCATGAAGCTGACTATTCCAGAAGTTGAGCTGCCGAACGCAGACCTGCTGGGCGAGCGTCGTCTGGCTAAATTTGCCGCTAAAGTTCAGCTGCAGCTGGAAAGCAGCGATCTGGACCTGTACCGTGCTCTGCTGGCTAAAATGCAGCCTGAAGAAGACCTGGATATGGAAACGCTGGCTGCCGCTCTGCTGAAAATGGCTCAGGGTGAACGTCCGCTGATCGTACCTGCCGATCCGGCACCGCGTCCGCGTCGTGAGTTCAAAGAGCGTGACGACCGCCGTGGCGATCGTCCTGAGCGTGGCCCACGTGAAAACCGTGAAGGTGGCGATCGTCCACGTCGTGAACGTCGTGACGTTGGCGATATGGAAGTTTACCGCATTGAAGTGGGTCGCGATGACGGCGTAGAAGTTCGCCACATCGTGGGTGCGATTGCCAATGAAGGTGACATCAGCAGCCGTTACATCGGTAACATCAAGCTGTTTGGTACTCACTCAACCATCGAGCTGCCAAAGGGTATGCCTGGTGACATTCTGACGCATTTCACCCGCACGCGTATTCTGAACAAGCCGATGAATATGCAGCTGATTGGTGATGCACAGCCTCGCAGCAACGAACGTAGCGGTGGCGGTGAGCGTCGCGGTTCTGGCGCTCCAGCACGCGGCGGTTTCGGTGCCCGTGACGGCGCCCCTCGTGGCGATCGTCCTGAAGGCGCACGTCGCTTCAGCGACCGTAACGGCGGCGGCGAGCGTCGTGGCGGCGGTGCAAGCCGTGGTCCACGCCGTGAAGAGGGTGGCGCTGCGCCAACCCGTCGTCGCGACGCATAATCGCATCAGGGCATAACAACCCATAATGCTAAAAACCGGTCACATTGTGTGGCCGGTTTTTTTTTGCGTTGATGCAGTCATTCTCGCTGAGGGCAGCAGCGCGATGACTTATTTTAGTCGTCGTCTTTAACTCTCGTTATATCCTCTTCTCTATCGTTATCCTCACTTCATCCTCTGCGTCTGAATCACAATCAACCCACCCTGCCGCATGTGTTAATGCGTTGCGGAAAAATTATCTTTGCTCTCAATCTGTTTTTTATCCTGTCCCGTGACCTGCCGGATGACAGGTAGGCACGACTCTAATGATGAAGGTTATTCATTGCTGCCTGCCAGTAATTTTAAGGTGTAAAAATAAACGCAGGTTGCACAACGGGTATCTGTAAGAACTGGCCTGAAGAACAATAAATAAGCCATTTTCACTGGTAGCCAAAGCATAAGCAAAGCTACTGTTTATGGGAGGTGTTTATTATTCTACATTCATACAGGAGCAGCAAATGGAGTTATCAGCACGTCAGAATAATACGCGTATAATGGACGTTATTGGTGGGTTTAATACCATCTACTCATTTATAGATAATATAGGAAGCATTTTTTCTTCCATCACTAACCCTGGTGGAAACTTAGACGGTGCTATGTCTAATGCCGCGCTGTGGGAGAATATACAGTCATCGTTAGGAGGTATGGGCGATGATATTAACACGCTATTGGCACAGGGCACTCTGACGCAGGCTCAAATCAGGCTTCTTATTGAGATGTCTTCAAGACAAAGTAATCTGATTAGCGTAGCCAATAAAAACATTCTCGCCATAAAAAGTAATCTTGATTTTTATCTCCCTGCGATTCTGAATGCAATTCACTATGTTTCTTCTCAGAACAGGCAAATTATTGGCATGCTCGGTGATGTCAGAAATCGTCTGGTACTAATAAGTGAACAGCTGGACAATATTGCCCGGCAAATCAGTCTCAACTCCAGTCTTGCTGAGATGACATCTTCTTATCAGGCCGTCAGGTTTGTTTCAGAAAGGTACGATCAATTTTCTGACAAGTTAGTTGAGTTGAAAACCCGGTCAACGGATAACAGTGAAATTCTGGAAAGCGACTCTTTTGTTGAATTATATGAATTTGCGAAAAGCGTCACCGAACCAGCCTTGAATAATATTATTTATCATTTAAATACCATCCATAATTCATTAGTCGGGAAGAATGTTTTATCAACAAGCAATCTCCAGCTCGTTATATCCGAGTTTATATCGAAGGAGATCGTTTTTAATAGCGTGAGCAATGTATCACGGGCGATCGATTTTTTGCTTAACTCCCAGCTTATACAAGTGAAAGCGCTGGGTGCATTCTGTTCGTGCCGGGCAATAATGAATTATCCCTATTATGACTATGCCAGTGAAATGAAATCTGCACTCAACGAGCAGCAGCAACTCTTTTCTCAGATTATGTCTAAAATTACGCCTGAAAGGAACTCTCTGATGGCAACCCACAACTGTCCGGATTCAGTCCCCATCATGGGAGAATTCCCTGCACTTGATAAGCGGCCCACCGTCAGGCACAGGGCGAAAAAAGGTTACGCGCTTTTGGGTTTTGAATTTGTCTATAATAAAAGCAAGGATACATTTAAGTTGGTTGTTACTGATGGGAAATTAGGCGTCGGGTTTAAAGTTAGCCAGGGCACTGAGGAAAAATATGAATATGATGTTGGGCGTTCACCTTATTCTCTTGATGACTGGCAAAATTATAGAATTTGTAAGATAGGTGAAGAAGTCATCACTGGCTTTGACTACACGTCGTCTTATCATTCAACAAAGGACGGTAAAGAAATCCATACCTATAGTTTTTCGGCGATTTATGTTTCACAATATGATGCGCTTACCGGGGCACTGAAAGCTGAATACCTCCCCGCGAATAAGTATAAATCTTTTTCTCGTGACAGCGTTGAGTATAATATTGGAAAATCTTTTGAAGAAAGGAATGCGCAAGATTTTAATGGCGATGGAAAGATTGTTAATTCAACTTCCCGCGGCCTTCCACTCTGTTTTATAGGGGAGAGGTATCCTGCTCCGCTTTATTGTCTGATGTTCAATTTGGCAGTCTTATCTAAAGGTTCTGACGAATGCATATATCTAATATGCGCCGGAAGTTATCTGGGAAGACAATTTAAAACGGATGATTTTAATCAGATAAGCCGGTCAGGCCGCAGTGCAGATGACGGTCAAATATCTTTGGAACCGCCGCGAGGACGTCAGTATGGCGATAACTCGCGCTCTATAGATTAAAACCAGGGTTCGTGACTGCTCATCCAGTCAGCATCGTCGGGATTTACATTAAACGCTGAAAAAATGGTTTAAGATCGTTAAAAACCCAGAGTAGCGGGTTTTTAACGATGGGAATATCTCCCTGGTCATTTACGACGTCGTGCGGGAGAATTACTGCTGTCAGATCGACCGCCAGGCTTCCATCGCCAGCGCAAAGGAGTGCAGTCGCGCCTGTTGGTCAAAAATCTGCCCATTAATCATAATTTCATCCGCCTCCGTCTCACGCAGCAGCGATACCAGACCCTGGCGCACTTTATCCCTGTCACCCACTACCGACATACTCAGCGCCTGCTGAACGCCGTACTGTTCTGATGGTGACCACAGATTATCCATATTCTCCACCGGTGCGGGCAGTGGGCCCGGCCGACCACGGCGCAGATTGATAAACTGCTGCTGCATGGAGGTAAACAGGAATCGGGCGTCTCGCTCACTGTCGGCGGCTACGACGTTAACGCAAATCATCGCATGGGGCTTTTGCAGCCGTGCCGACGGCGTGAAGTCTTCCCGGTAGAGGTGAAGTGCCTGGAAAAGCAGGTCTGGCGCAAAGTGTGAAGCAAAGGCAAACGGCAGTCCCAGCTTAGCGGCAAGCTGAGCGCTGTAGAGGCTGGAGCCGAGAAGCCAGACCGGGATCTTAAGCCCCAGACCCGGCACCGGCAGTACTGCCGGACGCTCATCCCCGGCGGCATCAAACCAGCTAATCATCTCCTGCACGTCAGCGGGAAAATTATCAACGTGACCGCCCATATGCCGACGCAGTGCCATCATGGTGCGCTGATCGGAGCCCGGCGCGCGGCCCAGCCCTAAATCAATACGCCCCGGATAGAGAGATTCCAGCGTGCCGAACTGCTCAGCAATGACCAGAGGTGCATGATTAGGCAGCATCACGCCGCCGGAGCCAAGCCGCAGCGTCTGCGTGTTCGCCGCAAGAAAGCCAATCAGCACCGAGGTGGCGGCACTGGCGATACCGGACATATTGTGGTGTTCGGCCAGCCAGTAGCGGTTGTAACCCAGCTTTTCGGCCTGCTGTGCCAGTGAAAGAGAGGTTTTGAACGCATCAGAGGCGGTTGCACCCTGCGGAATAGGCGCGAGATCGAGGATCGACAGGGGGACGTTTTTTATATCGGACATAGTCGCTCACTTTTTTTTGAAGGGCCGAAAATAACCCTCATCCTTCAAATTGCAGGTATGCTGGCTGTTATTATGCCGAACAGCCACGCTTTTCAGTAAGGGTCGGTACTTTGGCTACCGCCCCATGCAATTCGATAACCGAAGGTTAGCGTACTGGTGCAAGCAGATAGCCTGGACGATTTTTTGATAAAAGGATTGGCAGTTTGCAGCACTTTACCTTTTACCAGACAGTCCCGGCGCACAATCTGCCCTGATAAGGCGTGGCCCGGGCTATGCGTGAGTATGACTTATCATTCGCCCGGGTAAAACCGCATTTATTGTTAGCGGGGATGAGCAGGCGACAGCTCGCCCGGTTTTAGCTGACAAGCTCCAGTCCGGCCACCTGCCGCCAGTAGCCATTACACTGCCTGTGGGATTGCAGCGATAAGGGATGCTTACCCGTTTCGTTGGCGCGAAATGCATCCACCATCGTCAGCGTCTCTGTACCCTGGGGAGATAAGCGGACAATATCCACCCGCCCCTGCATCGAAATCAGCTCATTGCCCAGGTTATAGCAATAACCACTCATCGTCTGAATACCATTAAGCACAAATACCAGCTGATCTTCCTGGGAATAAAGTTTTCGCCCAAGCGGGTGCTCACTACAGCAGGTCTGACAGTCGTCTTTGCCGCGGTTCTCCGCCCTGGCGGTAAAGCAGCGGGCAGAATAAGCCAGCGGTAGATGGCCATAACCCAACACTTCCACCTCAAACCGGTTGCGTATGCCCAGCGTCTCGCACTGCGTCAGCAAGTTGACCAGCCAGTCGCGGGACAGCTCAACCGGCATACACCAGCGCACCATACCCATTTTTAACAGCAGACGCAGCGTAACGGCGTTGTAGCAGTTCAGCGCATGGCCGGCGACGAAGGGCAGACCCGCTTCCGCGACCATATTGACCGTTCCCATATCGTTAGCTTCGATAAGGAATTCGCCGTTATCCACATAGCGTTTCAGCTCAACCAGTTCTGAAGGGGACTGAACCAGCGCCAGGCTGGTCAGTACCACCTGCTTGCCCGCCGCCGCCAGCGCTTTCGCCATCGCCATCCAGTCTGCCATTTTGGTTGCCCGACGTTTGCTGCATACCGCTTCACCCAGATAGACGATCTCCGCACTGCTGCTGGCAGCGGCCTGGTAAAAATCCTGTAGCGTCTCAGTTGGCCAGTACCAGAGTACCGGGCCTAATGCGTATTTCATGGGGTATCCTACTGCCATTGACGATGGTAGGCGCCCAGCGTGGTCTGTGTTCCTTCGCTGAGTGCGCTGAGCGTGTTCATCCAGTTCTGCTGAGCGATAAAACCGGCAGGATCGGCCCTGCAACGATCGATAGCCTGACGCCAGACGCGCGTAACCTGTTCCACGTAGGCCGGGCTACGCTGACGGCCCTCAATTTTTACCGAGGCGATATTAGCGGCCAGCAGTTCCGGGAGTAGCGCAAGAGTATTCAGGCTGGTTGGCTCTTCCAGCGCGTGATAGCGTGCCCCGTCTAAACGGTAGCGGCCCTTACACAGCGTTGGGTAACCTGCATTCTCCGTGGCGTCATAGCGATCGATAAGCACCTCATTCAGCCGCGACTCCAGCCCGCCGGGCGTCTGCTGCCAGCGAACATAGCGGGCGGGGGAGCAGGCGCCGACGGTATTGGGGGATTCGCCAGTAAGCCAGGATGAGAGGAAACAGCGTCCTTCTGCCATGATGCACAGACTGCCAAAGGCGAAGACCTCCAGCGGCACGGGGGTGACGCGCGCCAGCTGGCGCACCTGATGCATAGAGAGCACGCGGGGCAGGACGACCCGGGCGACATCGAAATTGCGCTGATAGAATTTGATTGCCTCGACGTTGGTTGCCGAGGCCTGTACCGAAACGTGTCGCTCAATATGCGGATAGCGTTCAGCGGCATACTCCAGCATGGCGATGTCTGCCAGGATCAGCGCATCTACGCCGACGCTCGCGGCCATATCCACCGCATACTGCCAGCGCTCGTAGCCGCTGGGATGCGCAAAGGTGTTGATCGCGACATGTAGCTTACGTCGGTGCTGATGAACGTACCCGGTCGCTTCCTTCAGCCGTTTTTCGGTGAAATTCAGGCCCGCGAAGTGACGGGCGTTGGTGTCATCCTTCAGGCCAACATAAACGGCGTCTGCTCCGTTTTCGACCGCAGCCTTTAGCGCGGGCAAATTACCCGCAGGACAAAGCAGTTCCATATTACTCTTCCGTACAAACTATAGAATCCGTGAGTGTAAACAGGGAAACGATCAGAACTTTTGATTTAAGGCAGCTAATGGCGTAATGATGAACAATGGATTTAATGCCAAAATTCTGTAGAGTTCGCACACTTTACTGATCCATTCGTCAGATTCGTTTTGCCAGTGTGGCAAAATAGTCAAAATTCATACGTAAGGAGTAATAATGGTGTTGAACCCATTATGTGCAAAACTTGTCCGCAAGGGTCCACAATTTTTGCGAATTCCGCTGCAGCTGGCACCTTTTGCACTCAAAAAACAGTGTCTGCAACAGCTGTTAAGCTGGCAGTTTCACTATGCTCTGGCGGAAGGGGATTTAGACTTTCTTGAGGGGCGCGGGTTAGGCGTGGAGATCCGCGATCTGGGCCTGCGCTGGGTCACCACCCTTGAGCAGGGGAAATTGCAGGTTGCCGAACGGGAAGAGGCCGACGTCTGGTTCCGCGGTGAGGCTAACGACCTGCTGCTGGTGGCCGCCCGCAGGCAGGACCCCGATACGCTGTTCTTTCAACGTCGTCTGGTGATTGAAGGCGACACTGACCTGGGGCTGGAAGTGAAGAATCTGATGGATGCGATGGAACCTGAACATATGCCCGCGCCGCTGCGTTACGGACTGATGCAGCTGGCTAACCTGATTGAGGCGGGACTCTCTGAGGACGCGACTTCCCCTGCGGATCGCGCAGGTGTGCCATGTTAATTCGTACTGAAATCGGCATAGACGCCGCCAGGATCGACGCGCTGCTACGACGCTGTTTTGCGACGGTCAGAGAGGCGGAACTGGTGCAACAGCTGCGTGAGGATGGATTGCTGACGCTGGGCGTGGTGGCGACCGACGACGAAGGCCAGGTGCTGGGCTACGCTGCATTCAGCCCGGTAACCCTTAATGGCGAAGATCACCAGTGGGTCGCCCTCGCGCCGCTGGCGGTAGAGGAGAGCAGCCGCGGTGACGGGCTGGGTAAACAGCTTATTTATGAGGGGCTGGATACGCTCAATGAATTTGGCTACGCCGCCGTGGTCGTGATGGGTGAACCGGATTTTTATGGTCGCCTGGGATTTGAACCCGCGGCCCGACATCAACTCCATTGCCGCCTGTCCGGCGCGGAAGCGCTCCAGGTCTACAAACTGGCCGACGAGGCGCTCGTTCAGGCAGAGGGCCTTATTGAGTACGCGGCTCCCTTCGCTGAGGCCTGAGACGCTGCCGCCAGGGGCGAGGGCGCGCGGCGGCGTTCTGCTCTGTGAGCTCAGGTTCAGCCGCTCCTGAGCTCCTCCAGCCAGGCGGTGAGAGAGTCAGGCTGGTGCGTCACCAGCCTGATTTTATCGCTTCTCCTGAGCTGCTTAACCTGATACTCCAGTTTTGACGCACGGGAACGATCGCCCGCTTCGCAGTGAAACAGCAGTTCCAGCGGACCTTTACCGCGCAATGCCTTTGCGCCTTTACCCGACTGATGCTGCAAAAAACGCCGCGCGACGTCGTTGGTGATCCCGGTGTAGAGCGCCCCGCTGCGGGTACGTAAAATATAGAGTCGCCATGGCGCGGCTTCGCTGCTGTTCATCAATTCCTTTCTGTCCTGTTTATCCCCGTTTCAAAGGGGCGATAAAGGGGATTCTAGCAGCTTCCTGCCACAGGAAAAGTGTCTCCCGGCGTTGTGGCTGGCTATGCAGGGGGCGGGTGTGGCAAAGTGGGCTTTTTCAGGGAGGCTACTATGTCTGATACCGCAATGCCCGCCGCCATCAGCCGTTTTCTAAAAAAACAGCATGTATTGTCCTTATGTTCAGGGCCGCCCGTCTGGTGCGCTAACTGTTTTTACGTCTTCGACCCCGATAGCTGTGTATTCTGGCTAATGACCGAAAAGCACACGCGGCACGGGGCGCAAATGCTGAGTGACCCCCAGGTGGCCGGAACGATTAACGGGCAGCCTAAATCGGTATTGCTGATCAAAGGCGTACAGTACGCCGGGCGTATCACGCTGCTGGAGGGCGATAAGGCAAAGGCCGCGCACAGCGCCTATGTGAAGCGTTTCCCGGTTGCGATCAAAGCATCGGCTCCGCTGTGGGAAATCAGGCTTGATGAGGTCAAAATGACCGATAACGCGCTGGGGTTTGGCAAAAAACTCAGCTGGATGCGGGAGCAGGCAGGATAAAAAACCGGGCGAACCCGGTTTTAATGCCGATCGGTAATGTCGGTTTTAGTGATGCGGAAGTTTCAGTGCCGATCGGGGAATTACAGTGCGGTTCAGGAAATTTCAAGAATACGCAGAGATTCCTGGTTAAACGCGGGTAAATCGTCCGGCGTACGGCTGGTCACCAGCCTGTCGTTGTCGACGATGACCTCTTTATCGTGGAAGTCTGCACCGGCATTTTTCAAATCAATGGCAATGGCTTTCACCGAGGTCATTTTACGGCCGCGTACCGCGTTGGCACTGATTAACAACTGTGGCCCGTGGCAGATAGCGAATACCGGTTTGCCCAGCGCGACAAAATCTTTAGTGAAGTTAACAAAGCGATCGTCGCCGCGCAGGCTGTCAGGGGAGTGTCCACCCGGCAACAGCAGTGCATCAAATTCAGCGGCGTGAACCTCATCAATACTCTTATCGATTTTTACCTTCGCCTGACCCTGTTTCCCGGTAACGGTTTTCCCGGCCTGCTTTTCAATGGTGACAACCTGGTGTCCCGCTTTGGTATAGGCTTCAGCAGGAGACGTGAATTCTGAATCTTCGAACTCATCTGTAATTAATACCGCGATCTTCTTGCTCATCGTTTCCTCCGGTGTTTTAACGCTGACAATGCCCTTAAGTGTGGTTGGTCATTCTGAAAAATCAAGTCGGAGGGGTGAGTTTGTGCTGTATGTGGCTGATTTCATCCTGATAATCTGCGGGCCGTGTCAGGTAGTGAATCACCTGATTGCTGCTCCCTCGCCACAGCAGCGCCGGGTCCTTCAGGGCCTCGACAAATTTGCCGTCAACCAGCACGTCAATCAGCCGGACCACCTCCTGCTGGGCGTCGCTCAGGTCGGCGAGACGGTAGCCGGTCCACAGCCAGATATCTTTCCCGCTACACTCGCGACGTATGCGTTTCACCAGCCTAAGTATGTCGGCAACGTTGGCGGGATGCAGCGGATCGCCGCCGGAAAGCGACAGACCCTGACGCGGAATGCGGCTATCGTTAAGATCGGCGATCAGGCGTTCTTCATGCAAAAGCGTGAAGGGAACGCCGGAGTTCACCCGCCAGGTGCATTTGTTGTAGCACCCGGCGCAGCGGTGTTCGCAGCCTGCTACAAACAGCGTACAGCGCGTTCCCGGCCCGTTAACGATATCTACCGGAAAATACTGATGAATATTCATTCCAGCTGGCCGGTGTCCATATGCTTAACGCGACGCCTGACCTCTTCCTGCTTGCCCGCGTTAAACGGACGCGCATCCGGGCTGCCGAGATAGCCACAGACCCGCCGGGTAACCGAAACGCGGGAGGCATCGTGATTACCGCATTTCGGGCAGGTAAAGCCTTTGCTGGTACAGGAAAACTCGCCGGTGAAGCCACACTCATAGCATTCGTCGATAGGCGTATTGGTGCCGTAATAGGGAATGCGGCTGTAGCTGTAATCCCATACGTCCTCCAGCGCCTTCAGGTTGTGCTGAATATTGGGATATTCGCCGTAGCAAATAAAACCGCCATTCGCTAACGGCGGGTAGGCCGCTTCAAAATCAATTTTATCGTAGGGGTTAACCTTCTTCTCCACATCCAGGTGAAAACTGTTGGTGTAGTAGCCCTTATCGGTTACCCCGGCAATGATGCCGAACTCGGCGGCATCCAGGCGGCAGAAGCGATCGCACAGATTTTCGCTTGGCGTACTGTACAGGCTGAAGCCATAGTCGGTTTCGGCTTTCCATGCATCCACGGCGTTACGCATATGGCTGACGATCGCCACGGCTTTTTCCCGCAGCAGCGGATCGTCAAAGAGGTGGGTCTCACCGCCGCTTAGCGCGTTGATGGCCTCGTGAATGCCAATGTAACCGAGGGAAATAGAGGCTCTGCCATGTTTGAAGATGTCGGCGACGTTATCATCTGCCTGTAGCCGCACGCCGCAGGCGCCTTCCATATACAAAATGGGAGCAACGCGCGCTTTAACGTTTTCCAGCCGGGCAATGCGGGTAAGCAGCGCTTTTTTCGCTAACAGCAGCCGTTTATCCAGCAGCCTCCAGAATGCCGCCTCATCCCCTTTTGCTTCCAGCGCAATACGCGGCAGATTCAGGCTGATCACGCCGATATTGTTGCGGCCCTCATGGACCTGGCGGCCATCCTCTTCCCATACTCCTAAAAAGCTCCGACAGCCCATCGGCGTTTTGAACGATCCGGTGACCTCCACCACCCGATCGTAATTGAGAATGTCCGGGTACATACGTTTGCTCGCGCACTCCAGCGCCAGCCGTTTGATGTCGTAGTTCGGATCCTGCGGCGAGCGGTTCACTCCCTCTCTGATGGCAAACACCAGCTTGGGAAAGACTGCCGTTTTGTGATTTTTCCCGAGCCCGGCGAGCCGGTTGCGCAGGATGCACTGCTGGACCAGCCTGGCCGCCCTGCAGGTTCCCAGGCCAAACCCAAAGGTGACAAAAGGCGTCTGGCCATTGGCCGTGTGCAGGGTGTTCACCTCGTACTCCAGCGACTGAAAAGCGTCGAAGCACTCCTTTTCGGTGCGGTTATGAGCGTAGCCTTCGACATCGGCAATCTGCCATTCACGCGCCGTGGCGCGGTGTTTCTCCAGGCTGACTTCGACAAAGGGCGCCAGCACCTCGTCAATGCGGTTAATGGTGGTGCCGCCATATATGTGGCTGGCGACCTGGGCGATAATTTGCGCGGTGACGGCGGTCGCGGTCGAAATGGATTTGGGCGGTTCTATCTCGGCATTGCCCATCTTAAAGCCCTGCGTCAGCATGCCTTTCAGATCGATTAACATGCAGTTAAACATCGGGAAAAAGGGCGAATAATCGAGATCGTGATAGTGGATCTCACCGCGCTCATGGGCCAGCACGACGTCGCGCGGCAAGATGTGATCGGTGGCGTAGTGTTTGGCGACAATCCCCGCCAGCAGATCGCGCTGGGTAGGGATGACTTTACTGTCTTTATTGGCATTCTCGTTCAGCAGAGCGGGATTGGTCTGTTCGATCAGGCCGCGGATGGCGTTATTCAGCTTGCCGCGCAGCTCGCGAGCGATATCGCGGTCGTGGCGATACTCAATATAGGTGCGGGCCAGTTCCGGGTAAGGCCCGGTCATAAGCTGATTTTCCACCGTCTTCTGGATATCGTGAATATCCACGCTGTGCTGTCGCTGCAGCTGCTGGCTTATTTGGCTGGCGACCGTAATGCAGTAACGCTTATCATCAATATCTGCCGCCTGAGCCGCGCAGAGAATGGCATCGCGAATACGTGATTCATCAAACGCCACCTTACAGCCATCCCGTTTTATTACCCTGGATAACATGTCGTGCTCCCAACCCTGATGTCTATATATAGAATGAGAGTGGCATAGTAAGCCCAACATGTAGGGTTTTGCTTAATTTAACTGCGTTTTTATTGACCTGAAACAAAGATAATTGATCGCTGTATTTTCGCTAACCTACTGCGCCCGGCGGGAGGGGATTTCCCGCCGTCGCTGTGACGTTGCCGGAGCCTTTACCTTTGTCCCGGGGATTTTTTCGCGGGCAAATCGCGTAACACGGTTGCATTACAGGGGGCGGAATCCATATTATTGCCTGTTATGCTGAGCAGCTATGCCCCTGCTCGGGTCATTCCGGGATACTGTCTGATGCCGTCTGTAACATATAACGAAAACCAGGTTAGCCGATGGATCGGTGCGCGCACCGTTGCCAGAGCGAAAGGCCTGGTGGAAAAAGCGCAGAATATCCAGTGGCAAAGCGATCTGTTGACTGGCGAGGTGCCCGGACGCACGGTCGAACCCTTCCAGGTGATGGTGCATTTCAGCCTGCCGCAGGGAAAGCTGCATGCCAGCGGGGAATGTAACTGCCCGGTCAAAAATAACTGTCGTCACGTGGCGGCGGTGATGCTGGCGAACCTGCGTCAGCGGCGGGCAGCGGCGGGGGATCTTCCCTCCGATCTCCTCTCTGCTGAACCGATACCCGTGCTCCGGCTGGAATCACGCTCAAAATTCATCAGTGGATTTGGCCGCTACGGTCATCGGCAAAAACGTCTGGATTTCGCCGCGGTCTCCTTTGATTATGCCGGGGTTCAGGTCGCAGCGGGCAGCACCGACCGGCGCTTTGCGGATGCCAGAGGCAAACTCTTTACCGTACAGCGTCGGGCTGAAACCGAGCAGGCGTGGCTGCAACAGATGAGTGAAGCAGGGCTGGAGGCTATCCCCGGGGCGCATATCTATACGCCAACCGGCGCACCGCTGCCGCCGACCCTCTTTGCGCCAGCATCCCCGGCCGGATGGCGCACGTTTATCGATGCGACGCTACCAGCACTGCGCCGACGAGGCTGGAAGGTGACGGTTGATGACGACTTCACCTGGAATTTCACCACCATCAAGGCGATTGATGGTCGAGCAGAGCAGGGTAGCGATGGCTGGTTCACGCTGCACCTTGAGGTTCAGGCGGGACGCAGAAAGCAGAACTTACAGCCGCTGCTCGCCTCACTCTTCCAACAGGATCGCCGCTGGTTTAGCGGCAACCTCGCCTTAATTCCCGATGATGAAACTATTGAACTGCGCGGCGACCGGAATGTGCGCTGGCAGCTCACGGCGGGCCAGCTTAAACCGGTGGTGAGTAACCTGATCGACTTTTTCAGCCAGGGGGCAGATACCCCGCTGCGGCTGCCGCCCTATGAAGCGGGCAGGTTAGCCGCGCTGAGTGACACGGGGCGCTGGCAGTTTCATGGCGAAAGCGGCGTCCAGCAGCTTGCTGAGCGTCTGCGCAGCGGGGTATCTGCCCCCTGGCTGAAAAAGTCGATCAGGTTACTCACCACCGGTTTAAGCNAGACGCTGGCGCACCTGCTGCTGGAGAAAGAGGCCGGGCGGCTGGACAGGCCCGCGCTTATCGTGGTGCCTACGACGCTGGTGTATAACTGGACCCAGGAGGCCAGCCGTTTCACCCCCGACCTGAGGGTGCTGGCGCTGACCGGCCCGCAGCGTAAAGAGTTCTATGACCGTATCGAACAGTATGATGTGGTGCTGACCACCTATTCGCTACTGTGGCGCGACCAGCCTCAGCTGCTGGGTTTTAGCTATCATCTGCTGATCCTTGATGAGGCGCAGTACGTGAAGAACAGCGCCTCGCGCGCCGCCTCGGTAATTCGATCGCTTAAATCCCGTCATCGTCTCTGCCTGACCGGGACGCCGCTGGAAAACCACCTTGGCGAGCTGTGGTCGCAGTTTGATTTTCTGCTGCCCGGCTTTCTGGGCAGCGAAAAGCAGTTTACCCAGGAGTGGCGCATTCCCGTTGAGCGCAATGGCGACAGGGTACGACGGGAACTGCTGGCCCGGCGCATCCGGCCTTTTATGCTGCGGCGGCGTAAGCAGGAGGTGGCGAAGGAGCTGCCGCCGAAAAACACCATCGTGCGCTCGGTGGAGCTGGTGGGCGCACAGCGCGACCTGTACGAATCGGTGCGCAGCGCGATGCAGGACCGCGTCAGGCTGGCGGTAGAGCAGCAGGGGGCGGGGAGGAGTCATCTGCTGGTGCTGGATGCGCTGCTTAAACTGCGGCAAATCTGCTGCGATCCGCGCCTGATCGACAAGGCGGGTGAGGCGGGCGTTAAACAGTCGGCCAAGCTGGCGCTGCTGCGGGAGATGCTCAGTGAGCTGCTGGCGGAAGATCGCCGGATCCTGATCTTCTCTCAGTTCACCACCATGCTTACGCTTATCGCCGACGAGCTGCAAAAGGCGCGCATCCCCTATGTGATGCTGACGGGCAGCACCCGCGATCGCACCGAGCCGGTACGGCGTTTCCAGCAGGGCGAGGTGCCGGTCTTTTTGATCAGTCTGAAAGCGGGCGGCGTCGGGCTGAACCTGACGGCGGCGGATACGGTGATCCACTACGATCCCTGGTGGAATCCGGCGGCAGAAAATCAGGCCACGGATCGCGCCTACCGGCTGGGCCAGGATAAGACGGTCTTTGTTTATAAGCTGATCGTGGCGGGCAGCATCGAGGAAAAAATCGTCGCGCTTCAGCAGCAAAAGGCCGAGCTGGCCGGTGGGATTCTGGAAGATGGGCTTAACGAGCCGGGCCTGTGGACCAGCGACGATTTGGCCGCGCTGTTCGATCCCCTCTAAAAGGGGAGAAGGGCTTGCCAGCCGGTGAGTGCTTATATCCCTGGATTAACGCCTGTCGGGTTTTACGCTCATGCGCGGGGCGGTCTCCCGCTCTCAGGCTGACGGCGTCAGCGGGGCGCTGTCAGCCTGAGAGCTTACTCCGTAGTGGACGGAGCGCGTTCAGCCGGTCAACTCAATTCGTACCGGATGCGGCGCTTTGCTGGCGAAGTGATGCGCTGCTTCCGCGCTTCTGATACCACCATACCGCTTCCCAGGGCCGCAGCATCACCTCGCCGGGCGTGACGTGCGTATCCGGATAGTTACTGATCAGCACGTCCCACTGGCCGCTGTAGGCCGGGGGATGCCAGACCTGGGTATCGCCGCTGAAGTTGGCGGCCACCACCAGCGTCTCCCTGCCGTATCGACGGCAGTAGCACCACAGGTGCGGATGCTCAGGCAGTAAATCCAGGTAGTCACCCCATGTCAGAATGGCGTACTCCTTACGCAGCCTGATCAGCTTCTGATAAGCGTAGAAAACCGAGTTTTCGTCGGCGAGCGCGGCTTCCGCATTGATGGTCTCCCTGTTGTCGCACATGCCGATCCACGGCGTACCGCTGGTAAAACCGCCGTTCTCCCCTGCGTTCCAGGGAATGGGGGTGCGCCCGTTATCACGGGATTTACTGGCGAGGATCGCCAGCAAATTATCGCTGTCGCGGCCCTGCGAGCGCAGCTCGGCATACATATTGTGGCTTTCAATATCGCGATAATCGAGGATGCGGGTAAAGTGGGGATTGGTCATACCCAGCTCTTCCCCCTGGAAAATATAGGGGGTGCCCTGCATTCCGTGTAACACCAGAGCCAGCATCCACGCCGACTGAACGCGGTATTGCCCCTCATCGCCCCAGCGGGACACGACCCGGGGCTGATCGTGGTTACACCAAAAAAGCGCATTCCAGGCTTTGTTATGCATCCCCTTTTGCCAGTGGGTGAAAATGGCCTTTTGCGCCACCAGGTCCAGCGGCGTCAGCGTCCATTTCTGGCCGTTATAAAAGTCGACTTCCACATGGTCGAAGCTGAAAACCATCGACAGCTCCTCGCCATCCAGCGAACCGTAGCGCTGACAGTGCTCCAGGGTGGCGGAAGACATCTCCCCGACGGTCATCAACTCGCGCGGGCGAAAAACGTCGCGGCTCATCTCCTGCATATATTCATGGATGCGCGGCCCGTCGGTGTAGAGCCGCAGGCCATCGCCGTTCGGATCGTCAGGGAAGTCCTGATGCTTTGAGACCAGGTTCACCACGTCCAGCCGCAGCCCGTCAATCCCCCGGTCGGCCCAGAAGTTAACAATCTGCTTCAGCTCGGCGCGCAGATTATCGTTTTCCCAGTTAAGTTCCGCCTGTTCCGGCGCCCACAGGTGCATATAGTACTGTCCGCTTTCCGGGTGCCAGCGCCACGCGCTGCCGCCAAACTTCGACTGCCAGTTATTGGGCGGCTCGGTGGGGGTACCATCCCGCCAGATATAGTAGGAACGGTAGGGGCTGTCCGGGTCCAGCGCGTCATGGAACCAGTGATGCTGTGTCGAACTGTGGTTGAACACCATATCAAGGATCAGCCGCATGCCGCGCCGGTGAGTCTCTTCCACCAGGTTATCGAAGTCGGTCATGGTGCCAAAAATCGGATCGATGGCGGTGTAATTCGCCACATCGTAGCCGTTGTCGACCTGCGGTGAGATATAAAAGGGCGTCAGCCAGATAGCGTCAACGCCCAGCGTCTTGAGGTAGTCCAGCCGCTGGATGATCCCTGCGATATCGCCCGTACCGCTGCCCGTCGTGTCCTGAAAGCTCTTGGGATAAATTTGATAGATAACGCCGTTCTGCCACCATGGTGGATTTTTATTCATCGCTCAATCCCATATTCAGGGTGAAAAGGTCCACCCGTATGTATAAAGACATTCTCACTTTTTGTTCTTCAATAAGGTTAGCCATTAACTGCCATGGTGAGACCGTCCGGAGGCCGTGAAAAGCAAATAATTTTCCACAGGCGGCCGCGAAGCCCGTTAAATCCGCGCCAGTCGGCGCTCGCACGGCCGATGCAATGAAAAAAAGTGAGAATTATCTGGCGATAAGCGCGTCACAAAATGCGATACGCGGTGCTGAACGGGTCGATGTGTAACTTGATGTGTCATAGGAAGTATGCTTTATGAGGACAGGAATGAAAGATCGTTATAGAAGGGAGTTCAACTATGTTCAGCCTGCTGCGCCTGATACTGTTTGCCAGCTGTCTTTTGACCACGCTAACCGCTTTTGCCTCTGCCCACCGTAATCTGCCGCTGATGCCCTGGCCTCAGCAGGTCATTCAGCCTGAAGCTGGCGGTAGCCTGGCACTGAATAATCGGCTGATCATTCGCGTGGAGGGGGACGATCTGGGCGATGCAGTCCCGCGCTGGCGACAGCGTATCGGTTTGCAGACCGGTTGGGAAATGCTGCCTCAAACGGGCCAGGGGCAGAAGGCGGACATTCTGATCTCCATCGCCAAACGGGTTAATGCTATCCCTCAGCCCGACAGTGATGAAAGCTATAGCCTGACCGTCAGCGGGGATGGCGTAAAGCTCGCCGCCGTTACCCGCTTTGGCGCGATGCGCGGTATGGAAACCCTGCTTCAGCTGGTGGGCAATACACCGCAGAGCGGTACGCTCCCCTGGGTGACAATCCATGATAAACCGCGCTTCCCCTGGCGCGGCATCCTGCTCGATCCGGCCCGGCACTTCCTCCCGCTGGAGACCCTGCGCCGTCAGATCGATGGCATTGCTGCGGCGCGTATGAACGTCTTTCACTGGCATCTGACCGACGATCAGGGCTGGCGGTTTGCCTCTGAACATTTCCCCCAGCTGCAACAGAAGGGCAGCGACGGGCTGTTTTATAGCCGTGAGCAGATGAAGGCGCTGGTACAGTACGCTGCCGAACGTGGGGTGCGGGTGGTGCCGGAAATCGATCTCCCAGGCCACGCGACTGCGCTGGCCGCCGCCATGCCGGAGTTAATCAGCGCGCCCGGCCCTTATCAGATCGAACGCGGCTGGGGCGTCTTCAAACCCTTGCTCGATCCCAGCAGTGAGAAAGTCTATGCATTTATCGACACGCTGGTGGGCGAGGTAGCGGCGATCTTCCCGGATCCCTGGCTGCACATTGGCGGGGACGAGGTGGATGCCACCCAGTGGAAGGCCTCTGCCCACATTCAGCAGTTTATGCGGGTTCAGGGACTAAAGGATGAGCATGCGCTACAGGCTTACTTCAATCAGCGTGTGGAAAAGATCCTTGAAAAGCACCACCGGCAGATGGTCGGCTGGGATGAAATCGCCCATCCCGACCTGCCGCGCACCATCCTGATCCAATCCTGGCAGGGGCAGGATGCGCTGGGTGAGGTGGGCCGCAATAACAGGCGCGGTATCCTTTCTGCCGGCTTCTATCTCGACCAGCCCCAGCCTGCGTCTTATCACTATCGCAATGAAGTCTATCCCAGCGGTTTGAACGGTGAAGACCGACTACGCCCTGGCGATGTCGCTCATAGCTGGGCATTCACCATGCCAAGGCTGAAAGGGAGCGCGGTCAGGGGCAGCTTCACGCTGATCGAGCATGACAGCCGCTGGCGTGGCTTTATTGATTTCGCCGGAAGGTCACGTCGGCTGGTGCATAACCTTGAGTGGTTGGCCCCGGATCGGCTCACCTTCAGCGTGGACAGCTGGATGGGTGAATTCATGCCGGTGGTTACCCTGAAGGAGAACCAACTCAGCGGTTATATACGGGTGGGGAACACCCGCTATCCGGCTGAGGGGGAGCGGATGGAAAAGATGCCGACCGGTATCCAGCCGAGCCTGCCCAGCGGGCAGCAGATGCAGGATAATTTGCTGGGCGGGGAGGCCGCACTCTGGTCGGAGCTGGTCAATCCGCAGGTTATCGACATTCGCCTCTGGCCCCGTGCATTCGTGGTAGCGGAACGTCTGTGGTCGGCGAAAGAGGTGACCGAGGAGGAGAATATGTATCAGCGCCTGGCGGCGGTGGATGCATGGTCAACGGTATCGGTCGGGCTGCAACAGCACGCGCAGGTGCAGACGCAGATGATTCGTCTGGCCAACGGCAGTGATACGCTTCCGCTACAGATTCTCGCCGAAGCGCTGGAGCCTGCACAGTATTACACGCGGCAGCATCTGAAGTTTCAGGCGGGTCATTACGATCTTAGCGAGCCGCTTAATCGCCTGGCCGACATACTGCCTGCGGAGAGCGACGCTATTCGCAGGCTAAACCTTCAGGTTGAGGCGCTGATTAATCATCGCGGCGATCGTCAGGCCATGCAGGCGGTTCGTCGCCAGCTAACGCTTTGGCAGCAAAATATCCCGGTCGTGACTGAGCTGCTGGCAAAAAATACGCAGCTACGACCGCTGTTGTCGGTCGCGAAGCAGGTTGAAGCAATAAGCCGCATCGGGCTGTCGCTGCTGGATGCGCGGGAATATCACCGCAGTTTTAGCGCAAACGAGCTGGCAAAAATGGCGCTGCTGCTGGACAGTGCAGCGGTAACGCAGGATGAGGTGGTGATTGCGCTGGTTCGGCCGGTTGAGAAACTGCTGAGGGCGGAAAAATAGCGGGTGGGAAACAGGGGAAAAGCGCCCCGCCCGTTAAAAGGCGAGGCGATAGCATTAGCGACGAACGGCGATCGCTTCGATTTCGATTTTCACATCTTTTGGCAACCGTGCGACTTCCACGCAGGAGCGGGCCGGGAAGCGGGCATTGTGCGCGGTGAAAAAGGCTTCATAGGCGGCGTTAACGGTGGCGAAGTCATTCAGATCCTTGACGAATACCGTCGTTTTAACGATGTCGCCGACGGTCAGTCCGGCGGCTTCTACGATAGCGCGCACGTTCTCCAGCGACTGATGCGCCTGTGCGGCGACGTCATCGGCCACGGTGCCGGTTTCGGGATCGACTGGGATCTGGCCGGAGGTGATGATCATGCTGCCAAGATCGACGCCCTGCACATAGGGGCCGATCGCGGCGGGTGCGTTTTCAGTACTGATTTCGCGAGACATACGTTCTCCCTGATAAATGAGGACGTGATTTCGTCCGGTGTCGGCTCATTATAGGCGGCTGACGATTGATTACCAGTTCGCCAGCACCACGTGGTGAGCGAAGGCTTTTTCACAGTATTTACAGGTTAACTGCACGTCACCGTGACGTTTTTTTACGGCAAAGCTGGAGTTCACCGGCTCGCTGCGGCTGATGCAGTTGCTGTTCGGACAGGTGAGTACCCGTTCAATCGTATCCGGCAGCATTGGCGCGATTTTCCCCACCACCTCATATTCATCAATGCGGTTAACCGTGGCGTGGGGCGCATAGACCGCCAGCTGGTTGATCTGATCGTCGGTCAGAAAGGTATTCTCGATTTTGATCAGATCCTTACGTCCCAGCTCACCGGAGGGCAGGTTAAGGCCGATGGTAATGCGCTGATCGGTCTCCGTCAGGCGGAACAGTGAAAGCAGCTTAAAGCCAATTTGCGCCGGAATGTGGTCGATTACCGTGCCGCGTTTGATCGCTTCGACCTGCAATTTATTATCGTGCGTCATCATCAATACCCCTTACAGAGCCAGTTCGCGATTCAGTACCAGCGCCAGCAGAGCCTGGCGCGCATAAATGCCGTTTCCGGCCTGCTGGAAATACCAGGCGTACGGCGTTTTATCGACATCTGTGCTGATTTCATCAATACGCGGCAGAGGGTGCAGCACCTTCATATTGTCGCGAGCGCCAGCCAGGTCGGCGGCGCGCAGGACAAACTGCGCCTTAACGTTGGCATATTCCGACGGATCGAGGCGCTCTTTCTGCACGCGGGTCATATAGAGAATATCCACCTGCGACACCACTTCTTCAATGCTGTCGTGACGGCTCCAGGTAATACCCTTTTCGTCCAGCATATCGGTGATATAGGCGGGCATCGCCAGCGCATCCGGGGCGATAAACCAGAAGCGGTTACCCTCAAACTTAGCCAGCGCCTGCGCCAGAGAGTGCACCGTGCGGCCATATTTGAGGTCACCCACCATGGCGACGTCAAGATTGCTGAGACGGCCCTGCGTTTCCAGAATGGTAAACAGATCCAGCAGCGTCTGAGTGGGATGCTGATTAGCCCCGTCACCGGCGTTCAGAACGGGAATGCCGCCGGAAAACTCGGTCGCCAGGCGCGCGGCGCCCTCCTGAGGATGGCGCATGACAATGGCATCAACATAGGTGCTAATCACTGAGATGGTGTCGGCCAGCGTCTCACCCTTTTTGCCGAGCGAGGTATTGCCCCCGTCGGCGAAGCCCACGACCGAGGCGCCCAAACGGTGGATGGCAGTTTCAAATGAGAGCCGCGTGCGGGTCGAGGCTTCAAAAAAGCAGCTGGCGACCACGCTGTGCTTCAGCAGCTCCGGCTGTGGATTCGCCTTCAGGCTGGCGGCGGTATGCAGCACCAGCTCAAGCTCTTCACGGTTGAGATCGTTGATAGAAATAATATGTCTGTGATACAGCGGATTGGCCATCTTCACACCCCTTATACCTGCCGGTTAGCTGAAAAACGGGCAAAAAAAAGCCCCTCACGGAGGGGCTTTTTTTTATGAATAGTGATGCCGGAGTGGGAAAAACGGTGCTGCCCGCCCGTGGTCAGGCGCGTCAGTTCAGTTGTATTAACGGTACGCAGTTTCATACATCCTCCAGGCAAACGGGGGGCATTATACGCAGATGCTGGCGGTGTTCAAGATATCATCAGCGCTTTCTTTCGCCTTCCGCACTCACTTTGTACGGTAAGCGTGATGCGAACCCACCTTATTTTACCCAGCCTCCTCCTGAGGCACTGTTGGCAATAGCGACTCAGGGGAACCGGACAGGCAGCGCACCCGCCTCATCGGAGGAGGGCGCGTCCCGCCATGCCTGCTGCTCCTCACCGGAGCAGGGCTGTAGCAGTGCCGTAATATGCTGGTGGAGACGCCGAATAGCGTGCGCGGTGCGCGGTGCTATCCAGATACAGTTATTCGTGGCGACCACGCCGAGTATCCCATCCAGCTTCCAGTGTTCAATTACGCGTGCAACGGCGCGTGCGTAGCCAGCCGCGACGTGAACGACGATAAATTTTTCATTGTAATCCACGCTGACCACCATGGCAGAAAGCGGGCTGACCGCGTCGGGCTTACTCTGCAGGGCCGAGGCCAGCGCATAAATTTTCTCCCCCCGGGCATTGGCGACTTTAACCACGTCCAGCAGGGTTAATAATTTTGACACGGTTGACTGACTGATCTCCGGGTAGCCCCGCAGCTGAAGTGCCGTTCTTATCTCCTGCTGGCTGTGGAAGCTATGCGCATCAATGAGCTGACGGCAGAGCGTCAGCTGGCTGTTTTCCCGATCGAGCGTTGCCGTAGATTTTTTTGACATAGCCTTAGTTCCCATTACTCCGTTGCGACCCAGGGTGGGTATCCATGAGGGGCAGAATTATCGCGACTATCCGAGCAGTGCGCCCAGACTTAGCGCAGCAATAAGCAAAATCATCAGCAGCAGCAACAGCGGAGCTATCCATTTCACCCAGCGAACATAGGGAACGCGAGCAATCGCCAGACCGCCCATGACCACCGCCGAGGTGGGCGTAATCAGGTTGACCAGGCCGGATGCAGACTGATAAGCCGTCACCACCAGATCGCGGCTGATATGCGAAAAATCAGCCAGCGGGGCGAGGATAGGCATGGTTAAGACCGCCAGGCCAGATGAGGAGGGCACCAGGAAGGAGAGCACGCCCTCAAGCAGAAACATCACGCTGATAAAGGCGGCCGAGGAAAGTCCGGTCACGGTGACTTCGGCGGCATGCAGGATGGAGTGGGTAATCATACCGTTGTCCATCACCACCACAATGCCGCGGGCGATACCAATAATCAGGGCCACGCCCAGCAGGTCGCGCGCGCCGTCGATAAAGGTGCTGGAGAGCTCTTTCTCACTCATACGGGCCACCAGGCCGATAACGATTGCTGCCACCAGAAAGACGCCGGAAATCTCCGCCATCCACCAGCCCCGAACCGCCACGCCATAGATCATCACCGCAAAGGCCACGGCAAAGAGCACGAGGATCACCTTGCGCACGGGCGTAAAAGCCCGACTGCTGTCATCGGCGTGATCGTTCAGGAAAAACGCGCGATGTTCGCTAAGCAGATCCGCGACGATCGACTTTGAGGGATCGCGACGAACCCTGACCGCATAGCGCATGACCCAGAGTACGCAGATAAGCCAGCCGACCAGCAGGATCACCAGGCGAAAGCCAATACCGGCGGTAAAAGAGATCCCTGCGGCATTAGAAGCGATCACCGTTGCAAAGGGGTTGATCGTCGAACCCAGGGTGCCGATCCCCGCGCCCAGCATCACCGTGGCGGCAGCGACGACCGAATCGAAGCGGGCGGCCAGCATGACCGGCACCAGCAGCGAGTAGAAGGGGAGCGACTCCTCGGTCATGCCATAAATGGTGCCCCCTGCGGCAAACAGCGCCATCAGGATCGGGATCATCCACTCCTCTCTGCCCTTCAGCCGCTGCATCACCCGCTCTATACCGGCATCGATGGCACCCGTCTTGTTCACCACGCCCAGAAAGCCGCCGATCACCAGGATAAACAGCGCGACATCAATGGCACCCGCCTGATAGGTTTTGTGATCGTACAGGCCATCTCCCGGTGCCAGTACAATGTCCACCAGCCCTTGAGGATGCGGCGTGGTCGGCTGCCAGGTGCCGGCAATGGGTACGCTCTTATTCAGCGTGGTGTTCATCTCCATCTGGTACTGACCTGCCGGAATGACCCATGTCAGGCCCGCTACCAGCGCGATGAGTATCAGTAAAATGGTATAGGCCGACGGAAAGGTAAACTTACGCATAACGTCTTATCCTTAATCGCTATTTAAGCCGCCGCTCCGACTGGAAGCGGAGCGGCGGAGGGGGAGGCTAAACGCCGAGGGTGGCGACCATCACCGCTTTAATCGAGTGCATACGGTTTTCTGCCTGGTCGAAGACAATCGAGTGGTGAGATTCAAATACGTCGTCGGTCACCTCCAGCCCCTTCATGCCGAAGGCTTCCTCAATTTCCCGCCCGGTTCGGGTCATTTCATTGTGGAAAGCGGGCAGGCAGTGCATAAATTTCACCTGCGGATTATGCGTGGCCGCCAGCACATCGGCATTCACCTGATAGGGCGTCATCAGCGCGACGCGCTCTGCCCACGCCTCTTTTGGCTCTCCCATGGAGACCCAGACGTCGGTATAGAGGAAGTCCACGCCCTCCACGCCTTCGCTAACCTTCTCGGTGAGGGTGATTCGCCCGCCGCTTTCCCGTGCCAGCGCCTGGCAGGTGGCGACCAGCTCCGCGTCAGGCCAGAACGATTTCGGCGCCACCAGGCGGATATCCATCCCCATTTTGGCCGCGCCCACCATCAGTGAATTCCCCATGTTGTTACGCGCATCGCCAAGGTAGGCAAAAGCGATCTGGTGCAGCGATTTACCGGGAGCGTGTTCCAGCATGGTCATCAGATCGGCCAGGATCTGCGTGGGGTGGAACTGATCGGTCAGCCCGTTCCAGACCGGCACGCCGGCAAACTCAGCCAGCTCCTCCACAATCTCCTGCCCAAATCCACGATACTCAATGCCGTCATACATCCGGCCCAGTACGCGGGCGGTATCTTTCATCGACTCTTTGTGTCCAATCTGGCTGCCGCTGGGGCCAAGATAGGTCACCTGCGCACCCTGATCGAAGGCGGCAACCTCAAACGCACAGCGGGTGCGGGTGGAGGTTTTTTCAAAAATTAGCGCAATGTTTTTTCCCTTCAGGTGTTTCTCTTCATGACCCGCATATTTGGCATTTTTTAGTGAAAAGGAGAGATCGAGCAGGCCCTGGATTTCAGAGCGGGTAAAGTCCAGTAGCTTGAGGAAATGGCGGTTATGCAGTGAAGATGACATGAAAATTTCCTTAAATTGAGAAAGTTAATCTTTGAATCAGAGATTGAGTGACTTAGAGACTCGGAGATTGAGTGACTCAGAGATTCAGAGACTCAGAGACTCAGCTGCTCAGTAGCTCAGTAGCTCAGTAACTCCGTAGCTCAGCGACTAAGCGCGGATAAGCGTGCCTTTACGGCCTTCCAGGATCTCTGCGGCATCCGCAAGCGAACCTATCCCGGCCATCCCCTGCTGCTGTTCAACAAATTCACAGCATGCGGCAACTTTAGGGCCCATCGATCCGGCATCGAAAGCGATCCCTTTCAGGTCGGCGGGGGTTATCTGGTGCAGCGCCCGGCTGTCGGGCTGGCCCCAGTTCAGATAGACCGCATCGGCATCGGTCAGGATCAGCAGCGCATCTGCCGAGAGGTGTGAAGCCAGCAGGGCGGCAGAGAGGTCTTTGTCGATAACGGCCTCGGCTCCGCACAGTTGCCCCCCGGGGTGACGCACCACCGGGATGCCGCCGCCGCCGTTGCAAATCACCAGATGCCCCTTTTTCGCCAGCGCCTGAATCGCTTCCAGCTCGACGATGCGTACCGGCAGTGGCGAAGGCACCACCCGGCGTACAAAGTCACCGTCGGCTTTCATCGTCCAGTTCTGGGCCTGGGCCAGGGCGCTGGCCTGTTCGGGGCGGTAAACCGGACCGATGTACTTGGTGGGATTATGGAAGGCGGGATCCTGGCTATCGATCTCCACCTGGGTCAGTAGCATGCTGATCGGCTGCTGTGGCAGGGCATTTTGCAGTGCCTGCTGAAGCATGTAGCCAATCATTCCCTGCGTCTCGGCCACCAGCACATCCAGCGGCCAGGGCGCGTTGGCATCGTAGGCGCTGTTCTGCAGTGCCAGAAGCCCAACCTGCGGTCCGTTGCCGTGTACCAGCACCACCCGCCACGTCTGCGTCAGTGCGGCAATGGCGCTGGCCGCCTGTTCAATATTTTTACGCTGAGTATCTGCTTCAAGCCGCTCGCCGCGTTTCAACAGGGCGTTCCCGCCCAGCGCCACCACTAATAGAGGTTTGGTCATTAGCTTTTCCTGTGTTCAGAGGCCATCACGTTCCAGCGGGCAGCTCATGCAGCGCGCGCCGCCACGCCCTCTGCCCAGTTCGTTACCGGGAATGGGTAATACCCTGATGCCAGCTTTGTCATATTTCTCATTGGTATAAGTGTTACGCTCATAGCCAATAACCACGCCGGGGCGCACTGTGAGCACGTTGTTGGCATCATTCCACTGTTCACGCTCGGCTTCGAAGCGGTCGCCGCCCGTAGTGATCAAACGGACCTGATCAATACCCAGGGCCTGTTCAATGGCATGCATAACGGTTTTCTCCTCCCTGCGCGCCAGTCCGCCGTGACCATCGCTGGTCAGGGTCCAGCTGCGGGTTTGCCGGGTGATAACGTCCGGATAAATGGAGAAGGTATTCAGGTCGAGCTGGGTCATCACGGTATCAAGATGCATACAGGCGCGATGTTTGGGCAGCTCAATTGCAATAACCTTGCTGGCCTGATGGTGGTGGAACAGCGAGCGGGCGAGGAACTCAATGCCGCAGGGGGTAGTGCGCTCGGACATGCCGATCATGACCGTGCCGTTTCCCAGCACCAGCACGTCGCCGCCCTCCAGCGTGGTCTCTTCGTAATTGACGCCTTCCTCATCGAAATAGTGAATGAAGTCTCCGCCAGCAAAGGTCGGGTGCCAGCGATAGATGGCGCGCAGATTGCTGGTTTCCCGCCTTCTGGCCGCTTTGGCCATGGGGTTAATCGACACACCGTTATAGATCCAGCACGAGGTATCGCGAGTGAACAGATGGTTGGGCAGGGGCGCCATAATAAAGTCATCCGGCGCGTGAATATCTGAGGTCATGCTGCTAAAGCCCGATGGCATCTCTCCATAGGTCAGACCGCCAGAGAGGTTACGTGCAAGCTGTCCGTGGGGCGCATCCGCCAGCCAGCCGCGAATATCCGCCGCCAGAGAAGGGCCAAGGTGATAATCGGAAATCTGCGTGTTCAGCAGCCAGGCTTTGGCCTCTGGCACCGCAAGCGTTTCGGTCAGCAGCTGGGTGAAAAGCAGGACCTCTACGCCCTGATCGCGTAACGTTTGGGCGAAAAAATCGTGCTCTTCACCGGCTTTTTCCACCGACAGCACGTCGTCAAACAGAAGCTCCTGACAGTTAGAAGGGGTAAGGCGTTTCAGGCTTAAATGAGGGCGGTGAAGCATCACGGATCGAAGCTGTCCTATTTCCGATCCAACATAGTGTTTTTTCATATTCAGTTCCGTTTGTTCAGGGAATAGCAGTACCAAATGAATAAATCCTTTCATTTGGCATCAGCTTATTACCAGTAAGGTTGCCAGGTGATAGTAACCATCGTTGCCTGACCAAATTTGATATCTGTCACAAAAAAATAAGCGGAATGAACTATGCGGATTTAATTTGATGAGGGTCATGTGACGTGCATTCTGTAATGCTAAAGAAATGAATAATTAAAGGATTATTACGATTAAGTTTCTCTGTTGCGGGATTCTAATAGAGTGAAGCCTACCCTTGCATGAATGCAGCTATATGAATATTAAGGTTTTTATTTTTATTTTGAATGGTTATGGCTAAACCTGATAAAAATATCTGTAAAAGTCATTTTCATTTGAAATATTTATTCCTTCTGACGCAAATGGCCGTATGGCCTGTTTGTGATGAAAGGGTAAGAATTATTTTTAATGTGGAAAACTCAAAAGGTTGGAGTGGTTAATTTATTGCCAGGAAAATAATATATGCCAGTGAGGTGCATAATTATTTCTGGTTGTCTCAGGGAACGCGCTTCAGTTAGAAATAAATATATTCCAGCGTGGAAGCGGTCAGAGAGAAAAGCCAGCGGATCAATTTTCAATGACCCGCTGGTGACAGGTATTAATGCGTATCAGACAGCGTTGCAACCATTACTGCTTTGATGGTGTGAAGACGGTTCTCTGCCTGATCGAACACTACGCTGTGGGGGGATTCAAACACCTCGTCCGTGACTTCCATGCCGCCATGCAGATCGTACTGCTGAGCCATCTGCTGGCCAAGAGTGGTCTGGTCGTCGTGGAAAGCGGGCAGGCAGTGCAGGAACTTCACCTGCGGATTGCCGGTCAGCGCCAGCATGGCGCTATTAACCTGATAGGGGCGCAGCAGCGTAATCCGCTCCTTCCAGACCTCCTTTGGTTCGCCCATGGAGACCCAGACGTCGGTATAGATAAAATCAGCGCCCCGCACGCCTTCGGCAATATTTTCGGTAAGGGTAATTTTACCGCCGGTTTTAGCTGCCGCCGCCCGACACTCGGCCACCAGCGCCTCATCCGGCCAGCAGCCTTTTGGCGCCACCAGGCGCAGATCCAGACCGACCAGCGCGGCGGCCTCCATCATCGTATTGCCCATATTGTTATGCGCATCGCCGACGTAGACAAACACCATTTCGCTGAGGGATTTTTCCGGCAGATGCTCCTGCATGGTCAGCAGATCGGCCAGCAGCTGGGTAGGGTGGAACTCATCGGTCAGGCCGTTCCATACCGGCACGCCCGCGTGTTCGGCCAGCGATTCAACCAGCGCCTGCCCATAGCCACGGTATTGAATGCCGTGGTACATCCTGCCCAGCACGCGGGCGGTATCCTTGATCGACTCCTTATGGCCGATCTGGCTGCCGCTGGCCCCGAGCCAGGTCACCCTGGCACCCTGATCGTAGGCGGCAACTTCGAAAGAGCATCGCGTACGGGTCGAGTCTTTTTCGAAGATGAGCGCAATGTTCTTCCCTTGCAGGTGCTGAACTTCCTCACCGTTTTTCTTATCGGACTTCAGGGTGGCGGCCAGCGCCAGCAGGGCGTTTATTTCAGCAGGCGTAAAATCGAGCAGCCTGAGAAAATGACGCTGGTATAAATGACTCATAAAGCACTCCGTGTGGTCTTTATTGAATTAAAATTCAATTTAACCGTATGAATATTCATTTTCAACCTCGGCGCGCAGAAACTTTTGTATAAAGGTAGTGGCGCGAAGGGCAGTGTGGGAAAATACTGATAAGAGAAGCCACATACTGAGGAACAGATCATGGCGAACGAAGCTTTATTGGAAGAGCAGCGCGAAGAGACGCGACTGATAATTGAAGAACTGCTGGATGACGGCAGCGATCCGGATGCGCTCTACACCATTGAGCACCACCTCTCCTGCGACAGCTTTGACGCGCTGGAAAAGGCGGCGGTTGAAGCCTTTAAAATCGGCTATGAAGTGACGGAGCCGGAAGAGCTGGAGCTGGAAGACGGCACCAAAGTGATGTGCTGCGATATTCTGAGCGAGGCGGCGCTGAACGCTGAACTGATCGATGCCCAGGTTGAGCAACTGGTCGATCTGGCTGGCAAGTTCAACGTCGACTACGACGGATGGGGAACCTATTTCGAAGATCCCGATGCCGAAGACGAAGAGGACGATGGCGAAGAGATTGACGACGAAGACAATGGCATTCGTCACTGATCCCCTGCTTGCCCCCATTCACGCCTTTCTGCAATGCCGCACGCCCCAGGCCTGGATTGACCAGGCCTGTCGGCCAGAGAATCTGCCGCTGCTGCTGACCGACCACCTGGTGTGTGAGCTGAAAGCGGCACAGACCGCCATGTGGCTGATCCGTAAATACGTGGCGGATAAAGAGAGCGGCGATGCGCTGCTGGCGTGGCTAAAACCCTGGGAGCAGTTCGTTCACAGCGAAAATGCGGATCTGGCCTTCCTGGAACAGCATCGGGCGCTGTCGAAAGCGGTTATCAGCCGCGTCGAAGCGCCCTGGGGCGATGCGCTGGTGGACAAAATGGTGCTGTTGATCAAGGAGGAGCTGCACCATTTCTATCAGGTGCTGGAAATTATGCAGGCACGCAGCATTCCCTATATCAAAATCACTGCCAGCCGCTATGCCAAAGGGCTGCTGCGTGAGGTCACCACCCATGAACCCCAGACGCTGGTCGATAAGCTGATTTGCGGGGCCTATATTGAAGCGCGCTCCTGCGAACGATTCGCCAGCCTGGCGCCCCATCTGGACGGGGAGCTGGCGGCATTTTATGTTTCGCTCCTGCGATCCGAGGCGCGGCACTATCAGGACTACCTGGCGCTGGCCGCTGAAATTTCCACCACCGACATCAGCGCGCGGGTCAGACAAATTGGCGTAACCGAAGCAAAGCTGATCCAGTCACCGGACGGCGAGCTGCGCTTTCACAGCGGCGTACCGGCATTTGCAACGGCCTGAGCCTCTGCGGCGTGGCGATCGACCGCGCCGCTCAGAGGCTTTTCAGCATCCGTACTTCGCAGTCAACGTGCCCGGTGCAGCCCAGCGGGCCGTCGATATGCGTAAAGCCCAGGTGTTCATACAGCCGTACCGCGCGGCTCAGCGAGGCCGTCGTCTCCAGATAGCAGCGGGTAAAACCCCGTTCGCGGGCAAAGTCCATCGCCTGCATCGCCAGCTCGCGCGCCTGCCCCATGCCGCGTACGGCGGGCATAAAGTACATCTTCTGTAGCTCACAGATGCCCGGCTCGCTGCACAGCAGAGGCGCCACGCCGCCGCCGCCCACAATCCTGCCCTCAAGTTCAATCACCCAGTAGGCGCTGTCAGACTGGCTGTACAGCTCATACAGATGGTCGAGATTAGGGTCGGCCACGGTGAAGCCTTTGTCGGCGGTCAGACCAAACTCAGCGGAGACCTCGCGGATCACGCGGGCGATATGCGGATTATCTTCTGCCTGAATGGGGCGAACCAGCAGGCCGGTGGGTAGCGTCGTCATAACTCAGTGCCGTTAGTTTTCTGGTTTGATGGCAGTGTAATAACATCGCAGCGGCTGTGATGCAATCCCGGCCAATAAAAAGGCCCGGAGAGCGCTGCTCTGCCGGGCCTTGAGGGCAACATCAGTGATTACAGGGCGTTGATGATCGCCTGCTGCTCAATCAGTTTGACCTTCGCCTGCTCAAACTCAGTCATGCGCTCACGCTCTTTCGCCACGACGGCAGCAGGGGCGCGGGAGACAAAACCTTCGTTTGAGAGCTTGCTTTCGATCTTACCGATTTCCACTTCCAGCTTAGTCACTTCCTTCGCCAGACGCTCCAGCTCGGCAGCCTTATCCACCAGATCCGCCATCGGGATCAGCAGCTCGGCGCCGTCGATAATCTTGGTGACGGAAACCGGGCCTTTATCGTCGGCAGACAGCAGGCTGATGCTGGCCAGTCGCGCCAGCGATTTCAGGAAGCTGTGGTTGTCGTTAACCCGACGCACCACCTCGGCGCTGCTGGCGCGCAGCAGCACGTCCAGCGGACGGGAAGGGGCGATGTTCATCTCGGCGCGAATATTACGCACCGCGACGATAGCCTGCTTCAGCCACTCGGTGTCGCTGAGGGCGACATCGTCAACCTTGCTGGCCTCAAAGGCCGGCATCGGTTGCAGCATGATGGTGTCATCGCTGATGTTCTTCAGCACCTTCACGCGCTGCCAGATGGTTTCGGTAATAAACGGAATAATCGGATGCGCCAGACGCAGCAGGGCTTCCAGCACGGTAACCAGCGTATTGCGGGTGCCGCGCAGCTCTGCTTCATTTCCACCGGTCATTACCGGCTTAGCCAGCTCCAGATACCAGTCGCAGAACTGGTTCCAGGTGAACTCATACAGGATATTGGCCGCGATATCGAAGCGGTAGCTATCCAGCGCTTCGCGGTAAGCTTTCACCGTCTGGTTGAATTCGGCAAGGATCCAGCGGTCGGCCAGGGAGAGCGTCATCTCGCCGCCATTGAAGCCGCAATCCATGCCTTCGGTATTCATCAGCACAAAGCGGCTGGCGTTCCACAGCTTGTTACAGAAGTTGCGGTAGCCCTCCAGGCGCTTCATATCCCAGTTGATATCGCGTCCGGTAGAGGCCAGCGCCGCCAGGGTGAAGCGCAGCGCATCGGTGCCATGCGGCTCAATGCCGTTCGGGAACTGCTTCTCGGTGCGCTTGCGGATTTTCTCTGCCAGCTGCGGCTGCATCATGTTGCCGGTGCGTTTAGCCACCAGATCCGGCAGCGATATCCCGTCCACCATATCCAGCGGATCGATGACGTTGCCTTTCGACTTCGACATCTTCTGCCCTTCGTCATCGCGGATCAGACCGGTCATATAGACGGTGTTAAACGGCACCTGCGGCTTGCCATCCTCATCCTTGATAAAGTGCATGGTCAGCATGATCATGCGGGCAATCCAGAAGAAGATGATGTCGAAGCCGCTCACCAGCACGCTGGTAGGGTGGAAGGTACGCAGCGCTTCGGTATTCTCAGGCCAGCCCAGCGTTGAGAAGGTCCACAGGCCGGAGGAGAACCAGGTGTCCAGCACGTCTTCGTCCTGGCTCAGCACCAGATCGTCAGCCAGGTTATTATCGGCGCGCGCCTCAGCTTCGGTGCGGCCAACGTAAACATTGCCCTCGGTATCGTACCAGGCCGGAATGCGGTGGCCCCACCACAGCTGGCGGGAAATACACCAGTCCTGAATATCGCGCATCCAGGAGAAGTACATGTTCTCGTACTGCTTAGGCACGAACTTGATATCACCCTGCTCAACGGCTTCCACCGCCACTTTTGCCAGGGGCGCGGTACGCACGTACCACTGATCGGTCAGCATCGGCTCAATTACCACGCCGCCGCGATCGCCATAAGGCACGGTCAGGTCGTGCGGCTTGATCTCGTCCAGCAGGCCCCGCGCATCAATGGCGGCCACCACGGCCTTACGCGCGGCAAAGCGCTCAAGCTTCTGGAATTCCGCCGGGATGGTGGGATCGCACTGGGTGGACTCTTCCCCGTTGGTGTCATAAACCTGCGCAGATTCACGGATATCACCGTCAAAGGTCAGGATATTGATCATCGGCAGCTTGTGACGGCGGCCCACTTCGTAGTCGTTGAAGTCGTGCGCCGGGGTGATTTTCACGCAGCCGGTGCCTTTCTCCATATCCGCATGTTCGTCACCGACGATGGGAATACGGCGGTTAACCAGCGGCAGCTCAACAAATTTGCCGATCAGATCCTTGTAGCGCGGATCCTCGGGGTTAACCGCGACGCCGGTATCGCCCAGCACGGTTTCGGGGCGGGTCGTCGCCACCACCAGATAATCTTTGCCATCGGCGGTTTTAACGCCGTCGGCCAGCGGATAGCGGATATGCCACATCGAGCCTTTTGACTCGCGGTTCTCCACTTCCAGGTCGGAAATCGCCGTGCGCAGCTTAGGATCCCAGTTCACCAGGCGCTTGCCGCGATAGATCAGGTTCTCTTTGTACAGGCGCACAAAGACTTCCTTCACCGCGTTGGACAGACCTTCATCCATGGTGAAGCGCTCGCGCTCCCAGTCCACGGAGTTGCCCAGACGGCGCATCTGACGGGTAATGGTGCCGCCGGATTCCGCCTTCCACTGCCAGATTTTGTCGATAAAGGCGTCGCGTCCGTAATCCTTACGCGTTTTACCCTCTTCAGCCGCGATTTTACGCTCCACCACCATCTGGGTCGCGATACCGGCATGGTCGGTCCCGGCCTGCCACAGGGTATTTTTACCCTGCATACGCTGGTAGCGGATCAGGGTATCCATAATGGTTTGCTGGAATGCGTGACCCATATGCAAGCTGCCGGTGACGTTTGGCGGCGGGATCATGATGCAGAAGCTTTCCTGGCTGGTATCGCCATTCGGTTTAAAGTAGCCCTGCTTTTCCCAGTGCTCGTAAAGCGGCTGTTCGATCTCTTGCGGGTTATATGTCTTTTCCATGTCTGCTATATCGTTGGCGGCCCGGGCGGCGTGGCCGTATTCAAGTGGAATCCAACGCTGCGATACGTTTTATAACGATCGCGCGCCAGCTGTTTCAAATTTTCTTCATAAGGCACGAAGTCTATCACTTCATGGAAAGCAGTAGCAAAATCTGCAAACTGCGGCAGCAGGCTGATCAGCAGATCGCGCGGCGCATTACCGCGACGCTGCGGCCAGGCCAGCTCGACCGGGGCGCCGTATTTTGGCCCTTCTCCCGCCAGATTATGCGGGACAAAGGCGCTGGCCGGACGCTTCCACAGCGCCTCGTCCAGCCTGACAGCCTGGGCTTCGTCTTCACAGGCCACCAGTACGCGCTTCCCCTCACGCCAGTGAAGTCCCGCCAGGTCGCAGACCAGCGCCTCAAGGGCGCTGAGTCCGTCAACCGGCGTATCGGTTTCCAGCAGGTAGAAGGTGGCGTTTTTCATTACCGTTAATCGTCGCCGTTAAGGCCGGCGCGGTTCAGCAGGAACTGCGACAGCAGGGCAACCGGACGGCCCGTGGCGCCTTTCGCTTTCCCGGAGCGCCATGCGGTTCCGGCGATATCCAGGTGCGCCCAGTTATATTTGCGGGTAAAGCGCGCCAGGAAGCAGGCAGCGGTGATAGCCCCGCCGGGACGACCGCCGATATTGGCCATATCGGCAAAGTTGGAGTCCAGCTGATCCTGATACTCATCCGACATCGGCAGACGCCACGCGCGGTCGCCGGCCTGTTCGGACGCGCCAATCAGCTCGTGCGCCAGCGGATTATGGTTAGAGAGCAGCCCGCTGATATGGTGGCCCAGCGCAATCACGCAGGCACCGGTCAGGGTCGCGACGTCAATCACCACGTCGGGATCAAAACGCTCAACGTAGGTCAGGGCATCGCACAGCACCAGACGGCCTTCCGCATCGGTATTCAGCACTTCGACGGTCTGGCCGGACATGGTGGTCAGCACGTCGCCCGGACGATAGGCGCGGCCGCCCGGCATGTTCTCACAGCCGGCCAGCACGCCCACCACGTTCAGCGGCAGGTTAAGCTCGGCCACCATGCGCATCACGCCATAGACCGACGCGGCGCCGCACATGTCGTACTTCATCTCGTCCATGGCTTCCGCAGGCTTGATCGACAGGCCGCCGGAGTCAAAGGTCACGCCTTTACCGACCAGCACAATAGGCTTGCTGTCCGCATCCGGGCTGCCCTTGTATTCAATTACCGACATTAGCGATTCATTCTGCGAACCCTGACCGACGGCGAGGTAGGCATTCATGCCCAGCTCTTTCATCTGCTGCTCGCCGATCACCCGCGTGGTGATATTGCTCCAGGCATCGGCCAGCTGGCGCGCCTGGGATGCCAGATAGGCAGCATTACAAATGTTTGGTGGCATATTGCCGAGGTCTTTCGCGGCTTTGACGCCCGCCGCCACGGCCAGACCGTGCTGAATCGCCCGCTCGCCGCAGGTCAGTTCGCGACGGGTTGGGACGTTAAACACCATTTTGCGCAGCGGACGGCGCGGCTCGACCTTATTGCTTTTCAGCTGATCGAAGCTGTACAGCGTCTCTTTGGAGGTTTCAACCGCCTGACGCACTTTCCAGTAGGTGTTGCGGCCCTTAACGTGCAGCTCGGTCAGAAAGCAGACGGCTTCCATCGATCCGGTGTCGTTAAGCGTATTGATGGTCTTCTGAATCACCTGCTTGTACTGCCGCTCATCAAGCTCACGCTCTTTGCCACAGCCAATCAGCAAAATACGTTCAGACAGGATATTCGGCACGTGATGAAGCAGCAACGTCTGCCCGACCTTCCCTTCCAGCTCACCGCGGCGCAGCAGGGCGCTGATGTAGCCATCGCTGATTTTATCCAGCTGTTCAGCAATCGGTGACAGCCTGCGCGGCTCAAACACGCCGACCACAATACAGGCACTGCGCTGTTTTTCCGGGCTACCGCTTTTTACACTGAACTCCATGCACTCTCCTGAATCTTAAAGACAACGGCGCCTGCTGCGGCTAGAATGGTGCGCTTTCGTCACGCGTAACGCCGTGGCACCGCGCCGTTAGGCTAACGGGCAACTTTTAGTTTTGGTGATCACCCGTCACTGGGTAGAATGGTTTTAGCACCACCAGAACACGATTATTGTCATACTATTTTAGCTATGACCATGGCCATCAATGAGAATAAATGGCGTATAAGCGATGAAACTAGCGATTTTCCTGCAAAAAGACAAGTTTTCACAGGCGTACTCAGCGTGATCATCATTAGATATCTGGTCCGGGAAACGCTCAAGAGCCAGCTGGCTATCCTTTTTATCCTGCTGCTAATCTTCTTTTGTCAGAAGTTAGTCAGGATTTTAGGCGCAGCGGCGGACGGCGAAGTACCCACAAATTTAGTCCTGACTTTACTGGGTCTTGGTATTTCGGAAATGGCTCAGCTAATTCTGCCGCTAAGCCTGTTTTTAGCCATTTTAATGACCTTCGGGCGGCTCTATACCGAAAGTGAAATCACCGTTATGCACGCCTGCGGATTGAGCAAGGCGGTGCTGGTGAAAGCTGCAATGGTGCTAATGCTGATCACCGCCGCCGTAGCCGCTGCCAACGTCGCCTGGCTTGGGCCGTGGTCGGCGCGCGATCAGAACGAAGTGACCAAAAACGCCAAGGCTAACCCCGGCGCGGCGGCGCTGGCAGCGGGGCAGTTCCAGCAGTCGGGCGACGGGCAGGCGGTACTCTTTATCGAAAACGTGAAGGGTAACACCTTCGGCAACGTCTTCCTCGCGCAGCTGCGGCCAAAAGACAATGCGCGTCCCTCTGTGGTGGTGGCGGACAAAGGCCATATGTCGCAGCGCCATGACGGATCGCAGGTGGTGACCCTGGATAACGGTACGCGCTTCGAGGGCACGGCGATGCTGCGTGACTTCCGCATTACCGATTTCAAAAACTATCAGGCGATTATCGGGCATCAGGAAGTGCTGCTTGACCCGAACGACGCCGAGCAGATGTCGTTCAGCGCCCTGCGGCACTCCACCAAGCCGGACTTTATCAGCGAGCTCCACTGGCGACTGACGCTGGTCTTCTCCGTGCTGGTAATGGCGCTGATGGTGGTGCCGCTTAGCGTGGTTAACCCACGTCAGGGCCGGGTGCTCTCCATGCTGCCCGCGATGCTGCTCTACCTGATTTTCTTCCTGCTGCAAAGCTCCCTGCGCTCCAGCGGCGCGAAAGGGCGGCTGGATCCGGCGCTGTGGATGTGGGTAGTCAATTTGGGGTATCTGGCGCTGGCGGTGCTGCTTAACCTGTGGGATACGGTGCCGATGCGACGTATTCGCGCGCGCTTCAGCAAGGGAGGCTCCGTCTGATGTTTGGCGTACTCGACAGATATATCGGTAAAACGATTTTCAACACCATCATGGCGACGCTGTTTATGCTGGTGTCGCTCTCCGGCATCATCAAGTTTGTCGATCAGCTGCGTAAAACCGGCCAGGGTGACTACACCGCGGTCGGTGCCGGGCTTTACACCCTGCTCAGCGTGCCGAAGGACATTGAGATCTTCTTCCCCATGGCGGCACTGCTTGGCGCGCTGCTCGGGCTGGGTACGCTGGCCCAGCGCAGCGAGCTGGTGGTGATGCAGGCGTCCGGCTTTACCCGCATGCAGATTGCCGCGTCGGTGATGAAAACCGCCATTCCGCTGGTGCTGCTGACCATGGCGGTCGGCGAATTTGTTGCGCCGCAGGGCGAGCAGATGGCGCGTAACTACCGTGCGCAGCAGATGATTGGCGGTTCGCTGCTCTCCACGCAGAACGGCCTGTGGGCGAAGGACGGGCGTAGCTTTATCTTTATCGAGCGGCTGAAGGACAACAGCGAACTGGGGGGCATCAGTATCTATAACTTTGATAAAGATCGCCGCCTGCAATCGGTGCGCTATGCGGCCTCGGCGAAATATAATGCCAGTGAAAAGCTGTGGGACCTGTCGGAAGTGGAGCAGTCCGATCTGACCGACCCGAAACAGGTGACCGGCAGCCAGACGCTGAGCGGCCAGTGGAAAACCTCCCTGACGCCGGACAAGCTGGGCGTGGTGGCGCTGGACCCGGATGCGCTGTCGATTAGCGGGCTGTATAACTATTCGAAGTACCTTAAGCAGAGCGGCCAGGTTGCCGGACGCTACCAGCTGAATATGTGGAGCAAAATCTTCCAGCCGCTGTCGGTGGCGGTGATGATGCTGATGGCGCTGTCGTTTATTTTCGGCCCGCTGCGCAGCGTATCCATGGGGATGCGGGTGGTAACCGGCATCAGCTTCGGCTTCCTGTTCTACGTGCTGGACCAGATATTTGGCCCGCTGAGCCTGGTCTACAATATCCCACCGGTTTTGGGAGCGCTGCTGCCGAGCGCCGTTTTCTTCGCCATTAGCATGATGATGCTGCTTAAGCGCCGATAGGTGTTGCACAGGGCGGACAGGTAGCAAAAATGCAGACGGCGCTCTGGTTATACCGGGGTGGCAGATGAGAGAAAAGGGGCGGAAATCTAAGATTTTCGCCCCTTTTTTTAACTGTGAATTCCTGAGCTGGCCACGGTAATCAATACCCCGAACGCAGCGTTTCAATCGCCACCGGCACCATCGACAGCAGCCACAGGATCAGGCCAATAACGCCGCCCACTACCGTGCCGTTAATGCGGATACGCTGAAGGTCCTTACCGATATTCAGCTCAACCTGATGCGACATATCCTTCGCGTCCCAGCTTTTCACCGTATCGCTGATATGGCGGCTGAGGAACGCCGAGAACTCTGGTGCGACGCCCATGGCGGCCTCCTCCAGATGCTGATTGAGCGAGGCGCGCAGATGCGTATCCTGCACCAGCGTTTCGCCCAGCCACTGCCCGGCCGCGCTCACCTTTGCATGCAGCACCGAATCTGACTTATCCAGATCGGCCTTCAGCCAGCCGCGCAGATCGCCCCACAGCTGGCTGATATAGGTATTCAGCGCTTCGTCCTGCTTGAGGTAGTCCTTAATCTCTTCCGCCTTAAGCTGCATTTCCGGGTCGCTTTTCAGGCGGCTAATCAGCCGCTCCACGGCGCGATTGAAGCCCTGACGGATCTCATGGGCGCCATCCTGCTCGATGTCGTTAAGGATAGACCTCACCGCGTTGGCGGCCATCTCGGCACTCTTTTCGCCCACCCATTCGGTGGGCAGCATCTTCTCCTTAAGCGGATGTTCGCGCTTAAGCCAGCGCATCACCTGTGCGGCGATAAAGTCATGGGTGGCGGGCTTATTCACCAGTTGCAACAGCTGGCTGATGGCATCGTCCAGCAGCGCCTGATGGCGGTTATTTTTGGTCAGACTCTCCAGCACCATCGCCGCCGACTGCGACAGATCGACCTTATCGATCGCCTTGTGAATGGCACGACGCATAAACGCCTGGATGCGCTGGTCGTCCGCGAGGTCGAGGAAGCCTCGGACCATCTTCAGCAGATACCCGCCCAGCCGTTCAGCGTTCTCCGGGGTACGCAGCCAGCTGGCCATCATCTGCGCCGGATCGTGACGGCGAATCAGCGTCAGCAGGGCATCGGTATTAAGAAACTTATCCTGCACGAACAGCGCCAGATTATCGGCGATACGCTCCTTATTGCGCGGGATAATGGCGGTATGGCGACCCACCAGCGGGATCGGCACCCGGCGAAACAGCGCGCTTACCGCAAACCAGTCTGCCAGCGCGCCCACCATCGACGCCTCTGCGACAGACTTCAGCGCCCCCACCCAGCGGCTGGCCGGGAACCACAGGGGATAAAGCACGGTAGCAATAAAAAGCACTGCCGCGCCGCACAGCAGCATCAGGGGCAGACGTTTGGCCTTAAGTAACTCAGCTTCTTTATCCTTCACGTCGGAGGCTCCTTGTTGGTATCACGGGCGTAAGCAACCCACAGGTTAACAGCCTGGCGAGGGATTGTCCTTTTCGGTCACATGCAGAGTGTGAGAAGCAGTAGGGCGCAGACGCGAGAGGGGCGCGGGAGGATTTTCTATAGAGATAACAAGAGCCACATGCTGTGGCTCCTGATAAGGGCAATGGAGGGACAGCTCCGAAGAGACTAGGAGATAAACTGCTTGCCCTGCTTCAGCACCAGATCGCAGGCTTTGGTTTTCACCTTCTTGCCCAGCGCGGTATTCCCCAGGCTACTCAGGTTAACCTGCTGATTGTTGCCGGTATTCAGCAGACCCATCAGGCCCTGCTTATAATCGGTGGTTTCCTGCTGCTTAGTGGTGTCCGTCAGGCCAAGCTTGCTCATCAGCTGGTCTTTCACCGAGCTGACGTTGTTATCCACCACGTTATTCTTCACGCAGTACTGCAACACGCCAGCGGCATTGGTCATGCTATTGGAGCTCAGCGACTGATTACCGCCGTTCAGCAGACCCGTCAGCGCGCCCATGGAGGTGCCGGTCTGCGAGGTGGAGCCAGACGTGCCGGATTCAGAATTCTGGCTGAGCGAACTGGCCGCGCTGCTCAGCTGGTCCTGCCAGCTTGCCGCCGAGGCTGCACCCGCCAGCAGGGTGGAAGAGAGTGCCATTGCCAGTACCATCTTAGACGTTGCTTTCATGCTATACCCTTGTATTTGTTATCCGGTGCCGCTGCCAGATGCGCTTTCGCTAACCGCCGGCACGGCAACCCATTTTCATTCCATTGGGACAGCACAATAGCCGCCAGGTTCCCGCGCGCACATATCACCCGCCACGAGGGGTAAGTGTTTAAGAGTAATCTCAGTAAGGTTAAGAAGGCAGGGGCAAAGACCCAGGACTAAAGCGCTCTATTTTTCACCACTCAACGAACGTCCTAAAGGATTTAGGTTGCGCAGGGTAGCCGTAACGGTATAATCCACCTCGTTTTCCGCATACCCTTCAGTGCCGAAGTGGCGAAATCGGTAGACGCAGTTGATTCAAAATCAACCGCCGCAAGGCGTGCCGGTTCGATTCCGGCCTTCGGCACCAATGGTATGTAAATAGACCTCAACTGAGGTCTTTTTTTATGCCTAAAATCCAGTCCCCGCAAGGCTTTCCTCGCTTTTTCACTCAACCTAAGTCAACCTGATTCAATCTACATCAACTTACTGATGTGGGTACAACTGCGGGTATATCCCGGTTCGATAATGTTTGTACCCACACAGAACCCTTGAAAGGATACTCATCATGGCTCTGAGTGATGTGAAGGTTCGTTCGGCTAAGCCTGAAGCAAAAGCCTATAAACTAACTGACGGTGAAGGCATGGTTTTGCTGGTTCACCCTAACGGTTCCAAATATTGGCGTCTTCGTTATCGCTTCGGCGGTAAAGAGAAGATGCTAGCGCTGGGGAAATATCCCGAAGTCTCGCTGGCGGATGCCAGGGCACGCAGGGATGAGGCCCGTAAGCTATTAGCTAATGACGTCGATCCCAGTGAGAACAAGAAAGCCGTTAAGGTAGAGCAGGAGCAAGAGGCAATAACGTTTGAAGTGGTCGCCAGAGACTGGCATGCCAGCAATCAGAAGTGGTCTGCATCGCATAGCGCTCGTGTATTGAAAAGCCTCGAAGATAATCTCTTTGCTGCCATCGGTAAGCGGAACATTGCTGAATTGAAGACACGGGATTTGCTTGTACCCATCAAAGCGGTGGAGTCATCCGGGCGTCTTGAAGTCGCCGCCCGTTTGCAGCAGCGGACTACCGCTATTATGCGCTTTGCCGTTCAGAGCGGCTTAATTGACTACAATCCCGCGCAAGAGATTGCCGGTGCGGTTGCTACGGTGAAAAGACAGCATCGTGCTGCTCTGGAACTCAATCGCATACCTGAATTACTTCACCGTATCGATCACTACTCTGGCAGACCGTTAACCCGACTGGCTGTCGAACTCACGTTGTTGGTTTTCATTCGTTCAAGTGAACTGCGTTTTGCTCGCTGGTCTGAAGTAGATTTTGAAACGGCCATGTGGACGATTCCAAGTGAACGTGAACCGTTGGAAGGTGTTAAGCATTCTCAGCGTGGTTCAAAGATGCGGACGCCCCATCTTGTTCCCTTATCGAGTCAGGCCTTAGCTATTCTGGAAAAGATCAAAAGCATGAGCGGGAATCGTAAGCTGATTTTTGTTGGTGATCACGATCCGCGTAAACCCCTAAGTGAGAATACGGTGAACAAGGCTTTGCGAGTGATGGGCTATGATACGAAAACAGAAGTCTGTGGGCATGGTTTCAGGACGATGGCGTGTAGTTCACTTATTGAATCAGGATTGTGGTCGAGGGATGCAGTGGAGCGGCAGATGAGTCACCAGGAGCGTAGTTCTGTACGGGCAGCTTACATCCATAAGGCGGAGCATCTGGGCGAGAGGAGGCTAATGTTGCAGTGGTGGGCTGATTATCTGGATATTAATCGAGAAAAAGCAATTAGTCCGTTTGACTTTGCTAAGTTGAAGACCGAGTAAATTTAGCCAACGAGAACGATTTGGTATCCACCAAACGGAAAGCCATTTTTGGCATGTATAAATATGCGCTCTATCTGGAGGGAAGACGGGATAGGGGGCACGTGTATGCGATAATCTTGAATGATATTACACACATTATTTAACAAGAGTGCATAAAAGCACGCAGTCTTTAAAAATGTCTGTGCATGTTTTTTATTGTTCGATTGTTTTTTTCTTTCTTTAAAATCAATTGGTTGAGTGGCGAGAGTATGGTTTTTTTGCACTTAAACCAAGGCAAAGCCTCTCTGTAGACCCGCTACTGCATTATTTTTTGGTTTACATTCTGATCTTTTTGCTCAATCATAGCTTCACCACTCCACTTTTATCTCTGTACATAAACTACAGAGTTAAGTGGTGAGGTGCGACAGACTGCAATCTGTCGCGTTGACTCAAACCCAAACGTCTAAATTAGGAGATTAAATCTATGCCAGCTTATCAAATTTCTTACGATCTGCGAAAGCAGAAAGATTATGCCCCGCTCATTGAGCGCATCAAGTCTTATGGGACCTGGTGTCATCCTCTGGAATCAACCTGGATTATTGTCACCGAGCAAACGGCAACTCAAGTTCGCGATTATCTCAAAGCCGTTATGGATAACGATGATGGTTTACTCGTTACTGGTTTGCGGGGAGATGGTGCGTGGTATGGGCTTTCCGACGAGATATCTCAATGGCTTAAAACCAACTTATAATCGCCACGTTTAAGAATAGATGCGCCATGGATGGTGCAATGAATCAGGGGCCCGTATGCCAACACCTTTAAAACAGTTAGGCCAAATTGCAGGCATCCGTTCAGGCCACACTCTAAGGGGAGCAATCACGCCTGACCCTGAAGGGGATGTGCGTCTTTTACAGATTAAAGACCTTGATCAGGACTGGCAGTTCAATCATAACGCTCTACCTACTGTCTTATGGGAACAACGCATCGCTCCCCCATTTCTTGAACAGGGGGAGATTATTGTTGCGGCCAGGGGGAATCGTAATCTGGCAGTTGTCTATCGTGGCGAGGTTCCTGTGGTTGCTACCAGCCAGTTCCTGATTGTTAGCCTCAGAAGACAAGAGCGTGAGATTGTCCCCGAATACCTCTGCTGGTTGTTAAACCATCCGATGATTCAGCAATGGTTTCATCGGAGTGGCACCAACATTCAGTTAATAACGAAATCAGCGCTGCTGGATGTCGCTATCCCGGTTCCGCCTCTTGAAACCCAATTACAGCTTATCGATCTCCAGCGTGTATGGCAGAAAGAAGATGAACTTATCAATAAGTTACAGAAAAATCGCCATCAGCTTGAGCTTGGTATTTTACAAAAATTACTTAAGGATTAACTTGTTATGAGCAATATGATCGATCAGGACCGCATCAATCGCGTGCTATGGGGCGTATGTGACACTTTCCGTGGCACCATCAGCCCTGATACTTACAAAGATTTCATTCTTACTATGCTGTTTCTGAAGTACATCTCGGATGTCTGGCAGGATCACTATGATGGTTACAAAGCCCAGTATGGCGATGAACCAGAGCTGATTGAAGAGATGATGAAGAACGAACGCTTTGTTCTACCGAAAGATGCTAGCTTTTATGCTCTCTATAAGCGTCGAAGTGAGGCGGGTAACGGTGAACGTATCGATGTAGCTCTACACGCAATTGAAGAAGCAAACGGCACTAAGCTGAAAGATGGCAGCAAAAGCGTATTCCAGGAAATATCTTTTAATACCAATAAGCTTGGTGACGAAAAACAAAAGAATCTGATTTTAAAACAGCTGCTTGAAGATTTTACTCATCCAGATCTGAACTTGAAACCAAGCCGTGTTGGTGGTCTGGATGTCATTGGTAATGCTTACGAATATTTGATTGGCAAGTTTGCGGCCAATAGCGGCCAGAAAGCCGGCGAGTACTATACTCCCCCTGAAGTGTCCGATCTGCTCGCAGCGTTACTTGATCCGAAGCCTGGCGAGTCTATCTGTGACCCAACCTGCGGTTCTGCTTCGCTATTGATGAAATGCGGTAAGTGGGTAGCTGAGCAACACCATAGCAAGAATTATGAGCTTTACGGGCAGGAAGCGATCGGTTCAACTTGGTCACTGGCTAAAATGAACATGTTTCTGCACGGTGAGGATAACCATAAAATCGAGTGGGGTGACACCATCCGCAACCCCAAATTGCTCGATAAGAATGCCAATTTGATGTTGTTTGATGTGGTCACCGCCAACCCACCCTTCTCACTGGAAAAGTGGGGAATTGATGATGTCTCTGACGATCATTTCGGTCGGTTCCGCCGTGGTTTGCCGCCTAAAGCGAAAGGTGATTATGCCTTTATTTCCCATATGGTCGAAACATTAAAACCTAAAACGGGGCGTATGGGCGTTGTGGTACCACACGGCGTGCTGTTCCGTGGGGCCAGCGAAGGGAAAATCCGCCAGAAGTTTATAGACGAAAATCTTCTTGATGCGGTAATTGGTCTGCCGGAAAAGCTTTTTTTTGGTACGGGCATACCTGCAGCAATCCTGATATTTAAAAAGAGTAAAGTGGACGATAATGTATTGTTTATCGATGCCAGCCGTGATTTTAAGTCAGGTAAAAATCAAAACCAGCTGAGTGCTGAAAATATCACCACAATAGTTAAAACCTACCGTGAAGGGGACAACGTCAAAAGATATGCTTATCTAGCCAGCCTAAAAGAGATTCGCGAAAATAATTATAATCTCAGTATTCCACGCTATGTCGACACTTTTGAGGAAGAAGAGGAAATTGACCTGATGGCGGTGCGTGCCGAGCGAAAAGAATTACAATCTCAATTGGCTGAGTTGGAAGTGCAGATGAAGAAGTATTTGGAGGAATTAGGTTATGATGCCTAATGGATGGAAAAAAACTTTATTAGGGAACGTGATGGAGTTCAAGAATGGTTTGAACTTCACTAAAAATGATACCGGCGAAGATATTAAAATTGTCGGCGTGGCAAATTTTAAAGATCTAAGCGAACTACATTCTACGGAACACTTGGAGGTTGTGAGGGTAGCTGACAAAATTCGTGATGAAGAATTACTAACCAATGGCGACCTGTTATTTGTAAGGTCGAATGGAAATAAAGAGCTAATTGGCAGATGCCTTTATTTTCCATCAGTTTCCGAAAGGTTATCTTTTTCTGGGTTTACGATAAGAGGAAGAGCTAAGCAGGAATTCGTGATACCGCAATACATTGCTGCGGTAGCTCGCTCTTGGTTTATGAAGCAGCAAATATCCAAGAATGGAGGTGGCACAAACATATCTAATCTTAGCCAACAGATACTTAACGATATTGTACTTCCTCTACCAAAATTAGATGAGCAAAAGAAAATAACTGAAGTCTTATCCATCTGGGATAAGGCGATAGGCATGACTGAAAAACTTCTTATCAATAGTCAGCAACAGAAAAAAGCTCTGATGCAGCAACTGCTTACTGGAAAAAGGCGCCTTCTGGATAAAAATGGAGTTAGGTTCAGTAGTGAGTGGAAGACTTGCCGACTAGGTGATATCGGGGAAATAAAAAGTGCAGGTGTTGATAAAAAAAGTGTTGAAGGTGAAATGCCAGTTCGCTTGTTAAATTTCACAGACGTATTCAAGAAGACATTCATATTCTCGAATGAGATCAATCATTGGGTTACTGCGCCATACTCTAAAGTTGATGGGTGTAGTGTACTGAAAGGTGATGTATTTTTTACACCATCGTCAGAAACTAGAGATGAAGTTGGTATGTCTGCGGTGGTTGCATCGCATATTGAAAGCTGTTGCTATAGCTATCATATAGTCCGATTCAGAATTAAAGAAGATTGGGATTTAAACTTTAAAGCATTTGCCTTTTCCACGTCCTCTTTCCGGAAACAGGTTTCATTGCTGGCAGACGGGAGCGGACAGAGATATGTGGTATCTCAAGATGGGTTCAGAAGTGTCATAATTTCATACCCGCCAATAGAGGAACAGCACGAGATAGGTAAAGTCCTTAGGTTGGCTGAAGAAAAAACTATTATTTTAGAGAAAAAGCTTAGCCACTTAAAACAAGAAAAGAAAGCCCTGATGCAGCAACTGCTCACCGGTAAACGCCGGGTGAATATGGAGGTTGCATGACTGATAAAAACTTACCTCAACCACCAGCAGGTGAATTCCTGCTATTTCAAAGCGAGGATGGTCGTGCACGCGTTGAATGTCGCTTTCAGTCAGATACGCTTTGGCTTACTCAGGCATCCATGGCTGAGCTATACGATAAAGATGTTCGTACTATCAACGAACATTTGATCAATATCTTCTCGGAAGGTGAACTTGGTCAAAATTCAACTATCCGGAAATTCCGGATAGTTCGCCAGGAAGGAAAACGTCAGGTTTCCAGAGAGATAGAGCACTACAGTCTCGAAGCCATATTGGCCGTAGGCTATCGTGTTCGCTCAGTTCGGGGGACTCAGTTCCGCCAGTGGGCCACGCAAACCCTACAGGAATATCTGATTAAAGGGTTTGTGATGGATGACGAGCGGCTGAAGAATCCGCCCGTTGGCTCTTCTGTAGTGCCCGACTACTTTGACGAGATGCTGGAACGTATCCGAGATATTCGTGCCAGCGAGCGGCGCGTCTATCTGCGTGTGCGGGAGATTTTCGCGCTGGCTGCTGATTATCAGCCGACTCTGAAAGAGACCACCCTCTTCTTTCAAACCATCCAGAACAAACTGCACTTTGCCTGCACTGGGCTTACTGCTGCTGAGCTAATCCATCAGCGCGCAGATGCCAGCCAGCCTCATATGGGGCTCACCAGCTATAAAGGCAGTGACGTGCGAAAAGGCGATGTCACGGTTGCTAAGAATTACCTGATCCAAAAAGAGGTCAGTGAACTGAACCGTGTAGTGAATATGTGGCTGGACTATGCCGAAGATCAGGCGCTGCGCCGCCAGCAGGTTTTCTTGCAGGACTGGCAGGAGAAGTTGGATCAGTTCCTGCAGTTCAACGATCGCAATGTGCTTCAGGGTGCGGGCACTGTCAGTAAGAAAATGGCAGATGAAAAAGCTCAGGGTGAATATGCACGATTTGCAGAGCAGCGGCGTTTGTTAAAAGAGGCCGAAGGCGAGAAGGATATTACCGAGCTACTGCACTGGAAAGCCGACAAAGATAAGGGAACATCATGAGCATGCAAAGTGTGCCAAAATTCCAGGAAGAGTACAGTGCCAAGCTTCCGGCGCTGGCTCTCTTGAGCAATTTAGGCTGGACATATATTTCACCTCAGCAAGCCTTGTCTGCACGAGCAGGCAAGGCAGATCAGGTGGTCTTAAACCAGATTTTGCGTGAACAGTTAGCCAAGAGAACGTTTATCTTTGCCGGTAAAGAGCATGTCATTTCTGACAAAGCGATTGATAGCCTAGTGGCGGAGGTTAACAGCCCGGCATTAAATCAGGGTTTGATTACCGCCAATGAGCACCTGTACAACCACCTGTTGTACGGCATTTCAGTGACGGAATTTATCGATGGCAAACGGGCGAACCCAACAATCTCGTTGATCGACTGGAACAACCCGCATAACAATAGCTTTGTTTTCACCGAAGAGTTCAGTGTGACACGCGCTAACGGTATTGAGGCTCGCAGGCCCGATATTGTCTGCTTTGTGAATGGTATTCCGTTGGTAGTCATCGAGGCTAAGCGCCCGGATGGCAATGCTAAAAAAGGGCCGACTATTGACGAAGGGATCTCTCAAAGTCTGCGAAACCAGCGTCATGATGAAATTCCGCGACTGTTTGCCTACAGCCAGATTTTATTGTCGATAAACGGCCATGATGGACGTTACGGGACTTGCGGAACACCGACCAAATTTTGGGCTACATGGCGGGAAGAAGATATCTCCGATCTGGAGATGCTTGCCATCAAAAACCGTAAGCTCACAGCACAGCAGATTGATTCAATCTTCAGCCACCGTCAGGTTGCATACCTGGAATGGTATCAAAATCTGACTACAGCGGGAGATTTGGCTATAACGGGCCAGGACCAGCTGCTTATCAGTCTGCTATTACCCGAGCGTCTGCTGGATATGGCTCGCTTCTTCACGCTGTTTGATAAGAGAGCCGGTAAGGTCATTGCCCGATATCAGCAAGTATTCAGTATCAAACGGCTGCTACAGCGTATTGAAACGAAGAACCCTGATGGCAGCCGCAACGGTGGGGTTATCTGGCATACCACCGGTTCGGGTAAGTCACTGACGATGGTTTTCCTGAGCAAGGCGCTGATTCTGAGTGAAACTCTCAAGCAGTGCCGCATCGTCGTGGTGACCGATCGCGTTGATTTGGAAAACCAGCTCAGTCGCACCTTTATCTCAACCGGGGAGCTGGCAGGTAAAAGGGATAAAGCCGATGCCATTGCCACCTCTGGCAGGCGTTTAGCCGAACAGATTGGTAATGGTACTGAGCGCATTCTCTTCTCGTTGATTCAGAAATTTAATACGGCCACTCGCCTGCCCGAATGCGTGAATACCAGCCCCGATATCATTGTGCTGATTGATGAAGGCCACCGTAGCCATGGCGGTGAGAGTCATCAACGCATGAAGCTGGCTCTACCCAACGCGGCCTTTGTTGCTTTCACCGGTACGCCGTTGCTGAAAGATGATAAGACCACTAATAAATTCGGTCCCATCGTTCATGCTTACACCATGCAGCGTGCGGTAGAGGACAAGACTGTCACTCCGCTTCTCTACGAAGAACGGCCACCCGAGCTGAATGTTAATGAACGAGCTATAGATAGCTGGTTTGACCGTATCACCGAGGGGTTAACGGATAAACAAAAAGCCGACTTGAAGCGTAAGTTTGCTAATAAAGGGCAGGTTTATAATGCCGATGACCGCATCCACCTTATTGCGCTGGATATAGCCAACCATTTTGTCAAAAACATCGATGACGGCTTGAAGGGGCAGCTCGCCTGTGACAGTAAAGCCGCAGCGATAAAATACAAAAAGTATCTTGATGAAGCCGGACTGTTTGAGTCTGCAGTGGTCATTAGTTCTCCTGACACGCGTGAAGGGAATTCCGAGGTGGATGAATCTGGTATCCCTGATGTGACCAAATGGTGGCAAGATAATGTCGGCTCTCAGGATGAGCAGATTTACACGCGCAATGTCATTGAGCGTTTTGATAAAGATGATTCGCTGAAGCTTCTTATTGTGGTTGATAAGTTACTTACCGGATTTGATGAACCCAAAAATGCCGTGCTTTACATCGATAAGCCTCTTAAAGGGCATAACCTTATTCAGGCAATAGCCCGTGTTAACCGCCTCCACCCTAAGAAAAAATTTGGTCTGCTAATCGATTATCGGGGCATCCTCAAAGAGCTGGATACCACCATTGAGGATTACCAGAAGCTGGCATCCCGCACGCAGGGCGGGTTTGACATCGACGATCTGGTGGGGCTGTACGGCCAGATGAGTACGGAGTACAAGCGCCTTCCCCAGCTGTATAAAAATCTGTGGGCGATTTTCGCAGGTGTAAAAAACAAAAACGATATTGAGCAACTCCGTCAGGTGCTGGTGCCGCGCACGGAAGAAAAGCATGGCGAGATGGTTGATGTGCATCTTAAAGTCCGTGAAGACTTTTATGAGGCACTCACGCAATTTGCCAGCTGCCTGAAAGTGGCGTTGCAGTCGGCTACCTTCTTTGAGGATAAGAGTTTCAGCGAAGAAGACCGCCAGCACTATAAAGAGACGCTCAGGCAATTTACCAGCCTGCGTCAGTTGGTGAAGCAGGATGCCGGTGAGACGGTAGATTATGATCAGTACACGGAACAAGTTAAAAAGCTGCTGGATAAACACGTTGTTGGTGTAGAAGTCCGCGAGCCTGATGGAGTGTATGAAGTCAGCAAAATGGGACAACGGCCCGAAGAGTGGAGTGAGGATAAAACCCGCAACGAAACGGATATTATCAAAACCCGTGTAACCCGCATGATTGAGCAGGATTTACGTGATGATCCTTATGCCCAGGAAGCCTTCTCGAAGTTACTGCGTCTGGCTATTGAAGAGGCCGAAAAACTGTTTGATCACCCTCTCAAGCAGTACATGCTATTTCGTGAATTTGAGGAGCAGGTACAGGAACGGCGGCTGAACGACATACCCGACGTGTTTGCCGGTCATCACCATGCACAGGCTTACTTTGGCGTGTACAAAAAAGTACTGCCGGAGGTTTTTGCCGTTACCGATTCTCAAGTTATCGATAAGTGGGTGAAGCTTGCTTTTGAAGTAGACCAGGCTGTTGATATCTCAGTGGCTGAGAACTCGATCAATCCGCAAAATATCGAGGCTGATATTCGCAAGAAGCTTCTACCGATGATGTTTAAAGAGTGTAAGGCAATAGGTGGCGGAATGGATCAGGCGAAAAAGATTGTGGAAATGATCGTCCAGATTACCCGTGTAGGGCTGAGCGGAGTCTAAATTGTGGGCGAAAGAACAATGAGCTTCATTTACGGTGATGAACGTATTACCTTCGAGTGTAAACCCCGACCATTGGTGAATGGACGCATCCTGATAAAAGTTCACCCCGACTGCCGGGTTGTAGTATCCGCGCCGCAGGATACCGATGACCAACAGGTTCTGAATGCCGCTGAAAAGCGTGGGCGCTGGATCTATCAGCAGCTACGGGACTTCCGTAAGCAGCTGGAATATATAACTCCACGACAGTATATCAGCGGTGAGAGCCACTATTACCTGGGCAAACAGTACATGCTTAAGGTGATAGTGGCTCCCTCTAACACTCAGGGTGTAAAAATGTTACGTGGCAAGCTGGAAGTCACCTTACGCTATAAGAGCGCTGAAAAGGTTCTGCAGTTGCTGACTGACTGGTATAAGGCTCGAGCCCGCGAAGTCTTCGCCAAAAGGCTGAGCGCTATGCTGGAGCAAGCGTTATGGGTAAGTGACTCACCGCCATTGCGCATTCTTACCATGCAGACTCAGTGGGGAAGTTGTTCCCCCAATGGAAGGGTGACCCTGAATCCCAATCTGGTAAAGGCCCCGCGTGAGTGTATCGATTACGTTATCTTGCATGAACTCTGCCATCTGGCCGAGCATAACCATAGCGAACGCTTCTACCGGCTCATGGGGCAGGTAATGCCTGACTGGGAGAAGACCAAGAAGCGTTTGGATGGGATGGCTGGGATGATAATGACAAGCTAAACATAATGGCGTGCGATGCTTCAGTCCTGCAGCATCCATCGCATGAGGGAGGAGGATATGGAAAAAATCATATGTGCTCTGTGTAATACCGCAGTCGAAGTAACGATGCTGTCCAGTCATTTGCTAACCAATCATGGCTGGAAGATGGCACCTCATCTTGCTAAGCCGGTAGCTGAGGCATCGCTTATTGCCCGTCAAACCTGCAAATGTCCAGTATGTAACGTCTCTCTCAAAGATGCGAAAAAATTAGAAAAGCATATAAATAAAGCCCATTCAGAAAGACCAAGCTCTTCTCCCATCAGTAGTAATCCTCCAAAGAAAAACAGTGTAACGACGATTTGCTATCAATGGGCGATAACTCAACCGCTCGATAAAAAATACTCCGCTGTAGTAGAGAAATTCGTTGCTGAAAAAACGTTATCTGAAATTGAAAAAGAAATAATGACTATCGTGAATGGCTATGATGCGGCGGATACTTCCAGACAGAGTTTGATGTCAGGGCGGCTCATTCTGCTTGCCCATGCCAAGAAAAGACTTGCTGCAAAAAGCAAATCCAGCAAAAACAAGAAAGTAACGGCAAAGGGTAAAAAAACCAAAAGTGCCAAGTCACGAGACATTATGGACCAATACATTGGCGGGCGTAGAATTGTTGTATCCGGCGGTTTACCTTCCCTGGGAAAAAGGTGATGAGGTTAATTTACTGATAAATATAAGTATTAATTTTAAATTCAACTACTAAATAGCTGCGCGGAATAGTGCTCCACTTTGGACCAGCCCTTGTAGGACAATGGATTGCGCTGTTCTTACTTCTGAGCCGCGCTACATCAGAGCCTGCCATGTTTTGCCCTAACGCGACTGTTGCATACCCACAAATAGCAAGTGTAGTGGTATTAGGAACAGCTATTTAGTCCGTGATGGGCGCAGTTCATTAGCACATCTTGGGCTATGGTCTGCTGGTCATGCTCAAACCAATGTTCCTCAACTAACGTTCTCCCTGGTAATACTCCATACAATACCAGTCAGCCTTCACAGATGGCAGACGTAATGGTCGTAAGGGGGCGCTTTGGCGGTGACCGCAGAGGTCAACCGCCCACGTGAAGCATGGGCAATAAAAGATTTGGCATACATGATGTTGCTCCTTACCGCCAGACAGCACGCAGGCGAAAGCCGTCCTTGTATGGTCAGGCTGGCGGGGTGTGTATGACGGAATGGTTCAGTTCAGATGGATGGGCGGTGATTTAGCAGTAAATGGCTGAGTGGGGGATTATGAGCGAGACTGCGCAATACGCTGCTGCATCCAGGTTTCCACTTCGCTTTTGAGCCAGCGGGAGCTGCGTCCGAGCTTGATGGGTTTGGGGAAGACACCGTCGCTAATCAGTTTATAGAACCACTTATCCGTCATTTTGGTATAGGTGGTGATGAATACCATATCGACAAGCTCGTCGTTGAGCTGGAAGGGTAAATTATTCTGAGTTGTCATAATGACGGTCTCCATATGAAACGTTGAGAGGTATGGAGATGTGCCGTGCAGGTATGATTGACCGTTGGCACTTCTCCTTCTCAACATCCACATGTGAGTAATAAAACACTGTCTTGCTGCTTACCTCTGAGAACAACCCAGATTACGCCTGCCGTCTGAGTGATCTTTGCTAAATTCTTTTGCCAGATACATTGCTCTTTCGGTTAATGCTTCGCAATCAGTCTCAAAGTGAGGTTTATTACGATTTAAAGAATAATAACCGCTGACAGGAATATGGATAAGTCCATGATGTTTTTTTTCATGGCTATCACGTTTAATCGCTCGAATCCAGGCGTTAATCACGATTTTGAAAATGCTGTAAAAATTAAACCGCGGTTCTGTTTGTCTTTTACCTGGCCAGGGGTAGGCATCCTTGTTGAGTAGCAAAAGGACGTGATAGTGGTGTTTTGATTCATCCTGATTGAGTTCCCGCACCCAAACGAACCTTACCTTACAAGAAAGCGTTGTCTTACCTGCTTTTCTCTTTCGCTTAATGTCCTCCTCAATCTGGGATTTCACTGAGGAAATAAAATTGGAAATAACATCGGGAGCATCGTAATAGCGTGTAGGGCAGTCCTGCCTGTCTTCTTCGTCGGGGAAGCGAAGATCAAATCTGACAGCCATCACACGGGGATATTGATTCAGAGCTTTATCGATGGTCTCGTTGATACGTTTGACGTAGTAATAGCTATGTGAGCTTTTATCTGATTTCTTCTTGTTCATTACGTTGAGTCCTTAGCTGATTGAGTTCAGTTCATCGGATCTCTGGTAATTCTTTACTGAGTGTCATGCCACTCATGTACTTTCACTATTTCGATACATATCAATGATCATTAGTACTAATGTCTCTATTCATATCCTTATATCCTCAGATAACCTTATGCCCATTATTAACAATACGGAGACAAGGAGGAGAAGATAAAGGTAGTTTGCAATAGTAGAAGGATTCGCCAAAATCTGGCCTCGACGAGCCTGTAAACCTGCTGAAATCACTCCCGAGTTATCGTTGAATTTTTCGAGGGATTTAGCTCATATTCCTCTTGCTTTTATACGTTGTCTGAATGCTGTCTGGAGTGGATAAAAAAGTGTTAGGGCCTGCAGTAATTTTTAACTAAAGAACGTATAGCCTCTTTCTGTATTGCGAAGTCTAAGTTGGTTTGCCAGAACAACGCTCGGAGGATTGCTAACGTAGTAATCGGAAAGTAAGGTTGTGGGCAGGGCTAGATGGCTAAGCCTTCACTACAATACAAGGCCCAGTAAAAAAATAACTAAAATAGCGAAAGCTTGGACTGGCTGTTGTAAAGGGGGCTGAGGAGTCGAATATCTTAGTTGGGTGTGTTAGGATATCAATTTTAATATCAACATGTTATAAAAAGTGCTGTACTATTTTGGGTTCAAAAAGTGCTGCATCTTGAGAGGTGATAATGCCAAGTAACAACCGGATAACCGTCAATCTCCCATCCAAGTCGCTTTACAGTGCTCTAAAAAAACTAGCTCAAAAGACGGAGCTCACACTTTCAGGACTTGTGCAGAAAATCGTTATCGCAAGCCTCAGATCCGATGTGACGGATACTTTGTTTATGGAAGAATTACGTGCAGATACAACCCCAGAAAAAGCAGGAGAACAGGTGGGGAATCTAACACGTATCCTTCACCGTACCGTAATGATACAGAGAGAAAAGCACACACCCGACAAGCTTTTAACGCTAAACTCCAGGTCATTGGTATTACGTGATTACCAATATGAAAGTACTGTCGTGGGATTTGAGAGATATGCTCAGGCTGCAACCTTGAGAAATAACATTAGTAATGAATTTAAAAAAATAGTCAGAGAGTCATTAAGGGATCATACCATCAAGATGGCTCCCCTAATCATAGGTCAGTTGGGTGGTGTGCCTGATATTCTTCATTTATTCGTTAAAAAAGCAGTGGTTCAGTATTATCATGATGACTATGGCCTCATACACTTTAAAATCAGACCTGAGCTGCATGTATTACCAATTTTTATCAATGACGCTATGAACAGCAAGCTTGATCTTTTTCAGATAAAATTTAAACAGTTCAGGGATGTGGCAGTAAATGGTTGGGATAAGAGAAAGTATGAACGGCTGATTTTAATAGATAACGCATCTACTTCTCGCTCGGGGGGATATTTCGTTGGTGTTTCCTTGTACACACTGGATTACACGGCGGATGAGTATAAGGATTTTTATTGCATCCCCATTGACGATGATTCTGCACGGAAATCAGTAAACTGCATGGTGCACATTCATCACAGAGATGTGAAATTCAAAAGGATCTTAAAGCCTTTAGCTCCATAGATATTCAGACCGATATTATTTCTGTGATAACCAGATTAAATTTTTATCACAGGTGATATTGATGAACAACGAACGCTCGGCAGATAAGCCGCTGGCGAGGATACTCTCCCGTCTGCCAGCAGATACAAGACGTGAGATTCAGCATAATCTCAGTCGTGTCCTCTTTTATGAACCCCGCATTGGACTAATGGGCAAAACTGGCGCAGGTAAATCAAGCCTGTGCAATACCCTTTTTAGCTCTCCTCTTGCCAGCATCGATGCAGTGAAAGGATGTACCCGTCTTGCTCAGCAGTATAAAATCTCTGATGGTATACATGCACTTAACGTTATTGATTTTCCAGGGATTGGTGAAACACCAACGTTTGATAAGGTTTATGCCAACCTGTACAAACTTTGGCTAAAAAAGCTGGATCTGATTGTTTGGGTGCTGAAAGCTGATGACCGTGCCTGGAATGATGATATTCGTTGTTACAGACAGCTGATTTCACAGGGTGCAGATCGTGCCCAATTTTTGTTCGTCCTTAACCAAGCCGATAAAATCGAGCCTTGCCGGGAATGGGATGCTGTAAGCCATCAACCTTCTATGCTGCAGCAACAAAACTTGCTTAAGAAGGTTACTCAGGTAAATACCGTATTTTCTCCCGTTCATCCTGTATTGGCGGTTTCTGCTTCTGAAGGTTTCAATATATCTCGATGGGTAGAAATCCTAATCACCGTTTTACCCGACCAGGCCAGCAGTGCGGTTACCCGGCAGCTTGAGCCTGCGTATCGGACGGAGAAAGTGACTGCCACGGCACGGGAGGGCTTTAGTCGTGTTATAGGTGACATCTTTGACGAAAGCGTAGAGGCCCTGCTGGAGTCACACACCTTAAGAACGTGGTTAAAACAGGTCCGCTCTCGGCTGCTCTCCTTGGCCAAATTGCTTTGGCATCGCTTCTTTTAACTCTCACCTAAAACCAGCTATCCGTTCGATCTGTTTCGCCGATCGAACGTAAATTTATTATAGTTTTAAGCTATCAATTGAATATTAATGATCGGAAATATCAATAGCTATAAACGATCAGTTTCGGTTTATTGATCTTCACTAACGATTATCCCTCATCTTTACATCCCGATACGATCCCCTCGCTGGGGAGGTCGTTTAATCCCAATATTTTCTAATTAATTGTTAATAAAGGAATAATTTTTATGTTGAAACCTTATCCGCTTCTCAAGCTGGACGTCTATGCATGGTGCTTGTCCATTGGCCTTCCGGTCATCTGGATACCCTTTGCCATTTTCTTCCCTAAAGAGATTTCCCTTGGCTTGTATATGGTGCTCTCCCTTATTTGGGTGCTGCTCGACCGACTGAGCCTGATGAAGCAGGAAATAACGCCCCCTTCAATGGGATGGTTCCTGCTGCCGATGGTTTACCTGCGCCAGCGTGACGAGCGTCAGGGGAAGCCCTGGCGCTTGTTACAGGTATGGCTGATTTGCACCGTGTTGTCAGCCGTGGCTGGTAATCACTTTAAAACGCAATCGGGTACCGAACGGCTGGCGCAAAGTGCTTGCCCGGTGGTCACTAAAATCCTGCAGCGTCAGGGTATCGAAGAGCACTGTATCCGTATCACAGATATCAAGGAGGAGGTGGCAGGGCGTTTTTATCAGGCTCAGGCTTTGCTGAATACCGGCTCAAAAGAGCCGCTGACGATAGAAGTGCGCTCTGGCGGGAATATTTACGTCACGCTCACAGATTCGGAATAAGTGATTTTTATTGAGGAAATGATGAAGATGAAAAAAATGATAATGATGTTTACCCTGTTGGTCAGCGCTCTGTTGAGCCAGGCCGTATGCGCAGCGGCTTATGATCCCAAGCCGGTAGAATACCGGAATGAGGTGGCTGACAACGTACAGGTTGAGCATGACCGTATTATGGATGGTGTTGATGAATTTATCATCACCGGCAGGAAAGGGGATATCACGGAGAAATTCAGGCTCACCTGCAACGCCGATGAAGCGCGTTTGAATATCTTGTATTACCTGAAAGATATCTATGAGGATAAGGCTGATGGGGCTACGGGAATGACTCTGCAGTATTACCCGGCAGGGGCTCATCTGATGAATATCAGTATCGATCATCCCGACACGCTGATGGATAGCCTGTTGACTGCCAACCTTGCACAGGCGGTTTCTGCCATGCAGGAGCGTAAGACAGGGACCTTTGTTTTTCACTTCTACCATAATGACAGCAGCTTCGATCATGTCCCTCTGGCGTACAGCTTCCAATACCCTGCGAAATTGCTGGCCCCAGCCTTGGGGAAGGCATTGGTTGATGCTAAGGCTACATCATGCGACATCAAATCAGGCAATAGTCAGTTATCACCACTCAAACGTCTTGTTGATCACCAATAGCTAATTGAATAACGCCATCATTCTGTTACTCACTTCGAGCCCTGTCGCTGATCGCGATGGGGCTTTTTGTATTAAGGAACCAAGATGACCTATTTCAAACAGTCTTCCGCGTTACCGATCAAAAAATCCTGAATGCAGTGCCATCATGCATATGAACGACTAAAACAACGGGACTAACCTCATGAACTTAACCTTATCCCCGGCAGTCACTGAACTGCCATTAAGTACGCAGCGTACTATCAAACGTGCTCTGGCCTTGCTTGAGACACATCTGCGTGAACCGGGAACCTCATTCACATCACTCGGGACCGTCAGCGATTGGCTGAGACTGCGAATGGCTAGACTGGAGCGCGAAGTGTTTATGGTGCTCTGGTTGGACAATCAACACCGATTGTTGGCCCACGAAACGTTGTTCACCGGCAGTATCAACAGTACCGAGGTTCACCCCCGCGAAATCGTGAAAGCGGCACTGCAACACAATGCTGCTGCGGTGCTTCTGGCGCATTGCCATCCCTCTGGCCACGCTGAGCCCAGTGTTGCCGACCGGCAAATTACCGGCAAGATTAAAGATGCACTGGCACTGGTTGAGGTCAGGATGCTGGATCACTGTATTGTCGGCGGCATGACGGTGTATTCGTTTGCTGAGCACGGCTTGTTATAGTGGGAGGAGATGATGAACAACCGTGAATGGGGACTGAAGTGCAACCTCGCACCACACTTTGGTGCCAGGCTGGTACAGGAAGGCGAGCGGCTACACTACCTGGCCGGCAGGGCCGGAATAACCGGTAAATTCAGCGAAGAGCAAATCGACTGTATCAATCAGTCATTCCCGCCAATGATCGGCATGCTCGAACATCTGCTGACCACCGGTGAACTCAATTCACACCAGCAGCACTGCATCACAATCTATCAAAACGGACTGACCTGTGAAGCCGATACCCTCGGTTCACACGGCTACGTCTATATAGCAATTTACCCGACACCTCAGTAGAAACCCACTATGGAAATCAATATGCCAACCTCAGCAATACATCCGGGGTGGGCGGCATCGTGCTGCCCGTCACCCGTAGCGCACTGGCAAACACTGCTTGTCTACCTGCTGGAAAAGCACTTCGGGCTGGAGATAAATGATACGCCATTTTGCAGTGAGTCGGTCATCCAGCAGCACATTGAGGCAGGTGTTACCCTGGCCGATGCCATCAACTTCCTGGTGGAAAAATATGACCTGGTGCGCATTGATACCAGCAGTAATCCCTATTCTGAGCCAGAAATCTTTCTTACCGCCGCCGATATCCTGAAGGCAAGTCATGCGACCGGATTAACGCAGCGCAATCTCGATTAAATCCTGTATAACGCATTCCAGATTTACCTTTCTGCTGCTTTCTCCTCTATCTGACAACGCATAATGCCTCTGCCATCACCGGCAGAGGCATTTGCTTATATGGAATTTTTTGTGATGCAAACAGAACCTGAAGTGATTACAGAACATACTGAGCTCATTAACTCAACCAATATTGAGCACATCGTCACCGGACGTAATGCAGCACTTGTGCAGATTGAACAAATCATTGAGCAGCTTGATGCCATTTCACGGCTAACCTCAGAAATTGGTGGTGGTACGGCGCAAGACTGGTCGATGAAGTCAGGGCACCGCTACGATAGTTGGCTGACTGAGAAGGCTGATAAAGCCATGCCTGCCGTTACCCACAATATAGACCGCAGCATCTGGCGCGATTTGATGCTGAAGTCCGGCATGATGGCCTTAATGGATGCGCAGGCTCGCGACCAGTGGCATAAGAACCTGGAGGAGGGCGATCTTCCTGCTATCAGTGAGGCGAATATTCTCAGTACTTTTGATCAGTTACATCTGAACAAAATGGAAGTCTTTGAGCGCGGGATCATTAACGTCTTCAAAGGCCTGTCGTGGGATTACAAAACCAATAGCCCCTGCAGCTTTGGTAAGAAGATAATCATTAACAATCTGGTAACGCATAACCGCTGGGGCTTTAGCCTTAACTGGGGTTGGCGAAGGGATCAGTTAGCTGACCTGGAACGAATGCTGTTTTTACTGAGCGGTAAATCAATACCTGACAACCGTAGCGATATAACTACTCGGTTGATGGCGCATATTCGAGATAACCCGGGTAAGGATGTTTATGAGGATGAGTTCTTCCGCGTTCGCTACTTTCAGAAAGGCACTGCGCACTTAACTTTTAAGCGTCTGGAGTTGGTCGAGAGGATGAACGATATTATCGCTAAACACTACCCAGGAATGTTAGCGAAGTAATTTTGGAGAGTTTTGACGCCTACGGCTAACAAGCTTATGATCCAGCTTAATTTCTTTTCCTCATGAAGGGACGGCTATGGGCAACAGAATGTGGATGATCCGCGGTGATGGCGGCAAGCTCTATGACGATTTTCGCGATAAGCAAATTGTAGGTATCGGTTGGTCTCAGCTGGCTCCTTTGGTCAAACCCGGCCTGTCCCGAGCTCAGTTACTCGCTTTATACCAGAAGGCAGATCCTTTAACGAAGCTGGGAACAGCCCGTTCTGGTGCATCGCAGGTCTGGCGATTTGTGAATGAGATCCAGAAGGGTGATTGGGTTATTACCTATTCGCCAGCCAACCGTACTTACCTGCTAGGCAAAGTTACTTCGGACTTCCAATATCATCCTGAATGGGTGGAAGAGGGGATGGGGATCGCTCGGCAGGTTAAATGGAATACTCAAGAAATCGACCGCGATAGACTGTCTGTTGCTACCAAAAACACATTGGGTTCTACGCTGACGGTCTTCCAGCTTCCAGAATATGCTCTAGAAGAGCTTTTGCAGGATAAGAAACCCACTATAGATGTGATTACTCAGAATCCAGTTGCGATGGATGAAGATGAGGTCGTTTCTGATCCGCTTCGCGATATGGAAATGCTGGCGTTTGAGGGTATCAAAGATCGTATCAACTCTCTTGATTGGGACGAGATGCAAAATCTCGTTGCCGGAGTCCTGCGCAGCATGGGGTATAAAACGCAGGTGTCACCTGCGGGAGCCGCTCGGGGTAAAGATATCATTGCTTCACCTGATGGATTCGGTTTTGAAAATCCACGTATTATCGTTGAGGTAAAACATCGCAGGGAACAGATGGGAAGCCAACAGATCCGTAGCTTTATCGGCGGTCGCCATAAAGACGATCGCGGGCTTTATGTCAGTACAGGGGGCTTTACGAAAGATGCTCGCTATGAGGCCGATCGTTCGACGATACCTCTGACGCTCTGGACGCTTGATGATCTTGTCCGTGCTCTTATTGAGAACTACGAGCAAGTCGATATCGAGACCAAACTTTTGGTGCCTCTGAAGAAAACGTTCCTGCCTGCCTGAATCTGGCTTTGGTAGCCATATCGGTGTTCTACTGGTATGGTTTTATACCCACTCGGGGTGTCTATTTTTTATACGGATTTTAACTTGTGGGTACAAGTGCGGGTATAACTATTTATTACTCGTTATAAACTACATTGATATCAGTCTATTGGGTTTGAAATTCGAGTCCGGCCTTCGTACCAATGGTATGAAAATGGACCTCAACTGAGGTCTTTTTTTGTGCCTAAAATCCAGTATTTATCTAACTTTCTCGCTATATTAACTCTCTCAAGGTCAACCGACATCAACGTACATCTACCAACAGATGTTGGTACAGATGATGGTATTTCCGGTTCGATAATGCTTGTACCAACAGGGAGGGGATAAGCATGGCTCTAACAGATATCAAAGTCAGAACGGCCAAGCTGTAAGTATCCCAGCTTTAGTTCCACGCACTTTTTGAGATTTCCAGTTTCTCAGCCATCAGCCCATATTCTTCCGGCGTCAGGTTATTCANCAGTGTTCTGAACAGATAAAAATCCAGTATTTCTGTCCGGTACGTCCTGTTAAAACGCTCGATAAACGCGTTCTGGGTCGGCTTACCCGGCTTAATAAATTCCAGCATCACACCATGATCTGATCTTACCCACGTAATGTGGGCACGGCCCTAAGCGAGGGTCTGGTTTTCAAACTGGGCCGGGCTGAGACCACCACAGGAACTGTGTCGTCGCCACCGATTGTAATCACACCCGATATAATTAAACACCGTCGTTCGCATTATTTCCCGGCTGGTAAAGTGTTCCCCATGGATGCATTCCACCTTTAGCGAGTGGAAGAAGCTTTCCGCACAGGCATTGTCATAGCACAACCCTTTGCACTCATGCTGCCATGCAGATTGTGTCGCTTCAGTAACGCCTGGTAATCCGCAGAGCAGTACTGTCCGCCACGGTCGGTGTGAACGATGACATTTTCCGGACGTTTTCGCTGCCAGAGTGCCATTTGCAGTGCATCGCACACCATCTGTGCCGTCATCCGTGATGACATTGACCAGCCGATAACGGCACGGGACCACAGGTCAATAACCACCGCCAGATACAGCCAGCCCTCATCCGTGCGAAGGTACGCGATGTCTTCCGCCCACTTCTGGTTCGGGCCGCTGGCGCTGAAGTCCTGCTTCAGTAAATTCTCCGATACCGGCAGGCCGTGCTTACGGTAGCTGACCGGGCTGAACTTCCGGGAGGCTTTCGCCCGCAGCCCCTGACGACGCAGGCTGGCGGCAATGGTTTTGATATTGTACTCCGGCAGTTCTCTGGCCAGACGAGGCGCGCCATAACGCCTTTTGCCTCAGTGAATGCCTTACGGACGGCGGCATCGCAGATAAGACGGCATTGCTGGCGCCGGCCTGGCTGATGGCGGCGCAGACGCCAGGCATACCAGCCGCTGCGTGCAACCCGCAGCACCCGGCACATGGCTTTAATGCTGAACTCAGCCTGATACTTTTCGACAAAGACATACTTCATTTCAGGCGCTTCGCGAAGTATGTCGCGGCCTTCTGTAGAATGACCAGCTCTTCCGCCTGCTCAGCCAGTTGCCGCTTAAGGCGGGCATTTTCAGCGGCCAGTTCACTTTCACGCTCTGACGCGGTCACTATCTGCTGTTGCTTGCTGCGCCAGGTATAAAGCTGTGATTCATACAGGCTGAGTTCGCGGGCCGCGGCAGCAACACCAATTTGCTCAGCAAGCTTCAGCGCTTCGTTGCGAAATTCATGCGAGTGCTGCTTATGGGGCTTTTTGCTGGTCGATGTTGGTTTTTTCATGAGTCACCTCTGGTTGAGAGTTTTCTCACTTAGTTGCCTGTCCACTAATGCTGGGTAAGATCAGAGTGCTATGCTGTTCAGCATTTCTGCCACTTCTGTTGAACGCTGATTCTGCCCCACACGTGATTCGAATACAGGCCCTGAGGCTGCGGTTGTCGGCGCTGTGCGGATTTATTGCGGCGTGGCTGTTTAAGGCGCAGCGACAGCCCCTGTTCGCTGTATAGCCGGTAAATCCTTTTGTGGTTATCGCGCCAGCCTTCCCGCCTGAGCCATCATGTGTACCCGGCGGTAACCGTAATGCACCCGGGTTTCGTTGGTCTCACGGATGCGCAGCCGCAGTGCGCTGTCGTCAGCGGCTACAGAACGATATCTGAACGAGCTACAGCTGACCCGCAGCGCAAAACAGACCTGTCTCTCACTGGCACCGTAGCGGACCTGCAAATCCCTGAACCATTCGCGCAGGCGTTCCAGCGTCAGTTTTTTTGCCAGTAAATCCTGCAGCATCGCCCTGTCGAGGCTCAGATCGGCAACCAGCCTCTTCAGCCGCAGATTTTCTTCTTCCAGCTGCCGCATATGTCTGAGTTCAGAAGGGGAAATTCCGCCGTATTTCTTACGCCACGTGTAAAAAGTGGCATCGGAGGTACCGAGTTTGCGGCAGACGTCAGGTACGGGCGTCCCCAGCCCGACCTGCTTCAGGGCAAAGACAATCTGCTCTTCGGTGAATCGTGACTTTTTCATCGGCACCACCTCCGTTCAGGAGAGTGTTTATCATGCCGGAATTCTGTTTCTGAATGGAGCAGGATTTTGGTCAGGGTCAATGATATTTGCTCCCGCAATATTTGCATTACCCGCGTACGTTCAGTCAGCGTTCTGAGTTATTTTCGGTCCCACGGCCATTTCTTTGCCTAATCTAGATAAGTAAAGTTCAATATGAAATAATTAGCACTAAAAGTAATAAAAAATCACGCCAGCATATGTCCTTTAAATCCTTAAGAAACATAGAATTAAGTTCATTTTTTCAATCTGGGAAATTATTTGAATCATTTAGTTACCTTGTGAAATTATTTTGTCAGTTTATTGTAAGTTTTTTTATATTATAAGTATTACCGACGAATTTAATAAAATTAAGGTTTGTGTATGAGTATTTTAAGTAAAGAGAAACTACTAATAATTATATTTAGCGCAGCCATAACATCCCTGGTGATTCATTTTATCTCAGGTAGTTTTTTTTACGTATCTCATCCTTTTTTAATAATGTTTTTTACTGTGGCCGTAGCTGTGACTATATCTGGATTTATTGTTACTAAAATATTACCAACCGAGGACAAGTAGTATGTTAAGAGAACTGACGCAAGATGAGATAAATATCATTTCCGGCGGGAATGCTAATTCAAATTACGAGGGTGGCTGTGCAAGAGCGTCTGTGAAGGGCGGCCTTAGTGGCGCAGCCGGTGGAGCTGCCGCAAATGCACTGCGTGGGGGAGTTGCGGGAATCGCAGGTGGTCCTGCAGGTATTGCAGCCGGAGCATTAACCGGAGCTGCTGAAGGTGCTGTTTATGGCGCTATATCGGGAGCTATTGGTGGATATATTGGATGTAGAGATAGTCGTTCGAATAACCATGCCGGTGGTGGCAATTTAGGTGGAGACGCAAACGCTCACAGCGTTAATGGACAGTGTCACTGGTAATTAATTATCAGGGGCATGCAGCCTGCCTGGCTTTGCCCCTGATTTGATTATTTACTGATATTTTATCTGCCGGAGCCGGACGGAAATGCTTTTCAGAAAGGAAGCCCTGCATGCCAGGAATAATAACTGAGCTGGCAAAGCTGTGGTGATATTTGGCCATGCCGGATATTACGTTATCGCGTTTACCTCTTTTTTTTCGCCGCCTTCTTCATTCTGATTATTTCATGCTCTTACACCCGTCGCATTAACGTTTCTGGTGAAATTATTCTAACGCCCCGGCAGAAACCGTCTTTTCTCCGCAGCAGGGGTTTATCGTCAGCCGTTCGGCAACTCAGGGCGAATACGTCAGAAAGTGACCTGCCTCCAGGATTAGATATAACCGTTAGTTAGTAATGTACTGACCCTGTGTGCAGAACATATCCCGGCAGGAGGGACAAAGATTTGCTCATCTGTCACGTTCGCCTTAAACGCACCCCCCATACCGAAAAGAGGTAAGGCAGGCGACAAGGCGTTGCTGCTTTTCTCCCCCCGTCGAAATAGCCTCTCTGATATTTTTCTACTTCTGCATGGCTGGTGCAAGCCGGGCAGAACAAGTGATTTTATTGCTGCATCAACGTAATGGCGGGAATTATTCGTCTTTCAGTTTTATTATTCTCCCACCTTTTTCCATGCGATATTCACCATCATCGACTGTAAATATAGTGCCTCTGTTCTTGCTGTGACTGATTGAAAATACCCGATCCTTTTCTATGCAATTTACAGGCGGTTGCATATCAGCAAAGCACAGTCTGTCATATTTACCTTCCTTCATATAACCCTCTCCAAACAACCAAACTATAATGGTGAAGTTTCCGTTGGATGCTGGTTTAGGAATATCATATCGTCGTTTTAGTGTGTCTTTATTCTCTAACCACCAGTCTATTTTTCCCCTGTCAGTAATTGGAAAATTTTTCATTAACACAGAGCTGTAGTTACCGTCTTCATGAGCTGCGACAATTTCTACCGGACGCAGAGACAGCCAGAGCACGCAGGCGAGTAGCGGACAAGCGAAGAACGACAGCGCGAATAGCGTTTTTTTGAGGTTAGCTTTCATTAAGGTCCTGGTAATCTGCTCCTTTAAAGCCCTGTTCAGCGCCATATCCCGGAAGGGTGTACCATTGCCATTCTGCATATGGGTGATCATTTTTTCAATCAGGTGTCTGTACGGTCCGTTAAGGGAAAATTGGCGGGATAATGATCGGAACTCGTCAAAAAGCATAATGGCACACTGTTGGCGGGTAATTTTATCCCCAGATCCCCGCAGCGCATATCACTGGCGCTGTAGTCATCCATCCACTTCTGAGTTTTGAATATGATACAGGGAAACTCTGGTGCGATCATCGTGATACATTCCTTGTGTAATCGTCCGTTAAGATCTGCACGAGGAATCATACGCTGTGAAAAGCCGGAGTGTAAATGGCATAAAGCCGCTGCCATCTTTTTTTACAGGTTCCAGGAACCAGCCAGAAAAATCATATTTAGACTCTCATGGCATGGGATATCAGGGCTTGAGAGTCTGTTTCTGACGATCGTAAAACCGGAACCCAATAACGTTATTTTGGCAAATTAAGGCTGAATTTTTACATAGGCGTATGGAATTTAAGAAACATATTGTAACATTTCTTTCCTTAACTTTACGTGGGCGGGAGGGTATAAAAATTCCAGCTTTAACGGAGGAGACGCTCATGAATATCCGACGAGTTTTAATAATTATTGTATTTGGAGTTATTTTCGCGGCGATTTCTTTCTTTATTACCAACTTTGCCACAAATGTTGGTAATAATAACGAAGCGCTGTCTAACTTCTTTATCATCGTAGTACCGATTGCTCTTGCTTTTTTAGTGGAAAATAAAATTTACCGAAGAAAATCATAACTTATCCTGAATAATAGGGAGTTCAAATGAGAGAACTGACGCTTAATGAGTTGAAGTTTGTGTCTGGTGGTAATGCTAACTCCAATTATGAAGGCGGATGTCGTTCGGCCGTACGTAACGGTGCATACCGTGGGGGACAAGACGGCGCGGTACAGGGGGCTATTCAGGGTGCTATTACCGGGGCAGTGGCTGACGGCGTTGGTGCCATTCCGGGAGCTCTTGGAGGCGGCGCGCTCGGTGGGATTGTAGGGAGCGCCACAGGGGCTTATAAGGCATACCGCGATTCTCCGGCATGTAACAGTAATAGCGGCGGGAATAAAGGCAATTTAGGTGGGGACGCAAACGCTCACAGCGTTAATGGACAGTGTCACTGGTAATTAATTATCAGGGGCATGCAGCCTGCCTGGCTTTGCCCCTAATTTGATTATTTACTGATATTTTATTTGCCGGAGCCGGACGGAAATGCTTTTCAGAAAGGAAGCCCTGGATGCCAGGAATAATAACTGGTCTGGCAAAGCTGTGTTGATATTTGGCCATGCCGGATATTACGTTATCGCGTTTACCTCTTTTTTTTTCGCCGCCTTCTTCATTCTGATTATTTCATGCTCTTACACCCGTCGCATTAACGTTTCTGGTGAAATTATTTCAACGCCCCGGGCGGTAACCGTTTTTTCTCCGCAGCAGGGGTTTATCGTCAGCCGTTCGGCAACTCAGGGCGAATACGTCAGAAAGGGGCAGACCCTCTATCGGATTGACGTCAGCCGCACCACGACCTCCGGCGTGGTCAGTAGGAGGCATCGTGAAAGCCTCGAAAATCGTATTGCAACCCTGAACCGCATTGCTGCCGATATCACCCGTAACCGCAGTCTGACGCTGGCCATGCTGGGTGAGGAAAAGATCCGCTATGAACTGGCGCTGCAGCGCTCCACAGATGTGGTGGCACGGGCCCATGAAGGCCTTCGCCTGATGAAGGAAAATATGGATAACTATCGTCAGTATCAGCGGCAGGGACTGATTAACCGCGATCAGCTTATCAGCCAGACCGCCCTTTATTATCAGCAGCAGAACGATATGCTGGGCCTTGAGAGTCAGAATGAACAGAATGCGCTGCAGGTACTGGCCCTGCGCAGCGCGCTGCAGACTCAGGCGGCCGATTTTGACAGTCAGCTCAACCAGATTGCCGTGCAAAAAAGCACGCTGGAAGGTGAACTGACAGATGCGGATGCCAGCGGTGATCAGGTTATCACTTCTCCCGTGGATGGCGTGGTCGACACGCTGAGTGTCACGCCAGGTCAGACCGTGGCCGCTGGAGACAGCCTTCTGCAGATCATTCCGGGCAATGCACACTACCGTGCTCTGGTCCTCTGGGTACCTGATGCGGCCGTACCCTATCTCACTGTAGGGCAGCCCGTGAATATCCGTTACGATGCTTTCCCTGCCGAAAAGTTTGGCCAGTTTCCGGGAAAAATTGCGGCGGTGGCACACACACCGGCGTCCTGGCAGGAAATGGCCACCTATCCCGGCGCGCCGTTGCGTTCACTTACCGGACCGCAGACGTGGTACCGGGTTGTGGTGACGCCGTCCTCTGACCGCTTCATCTACAAACGCCGTAAGATACAGGCAGAAAACGGCATGAAGGCCTCCGTCACCCTTTTCCTGGATGAACGTCGCCTGTATCAGTGGATCCTCTCCCCGTTGTATGACGTACGCGACAGCGCCACAGGAATTATTCATGGATGATATGCTCCTGAACCGGCTGTGGGGGATGTTACGGTTCACAGGTCGTGGACGTGTCCCCTTACATCTGCAGACGGAAGCAGCTGAATGCGGCCTGGCCTGTCTGGCGATGGTGGCGGGTTTCCACGGTAGCCGTACAGATTTACTGTCCCTGCGCCAGCAGGCTGGGCTGTCGTCTCGCGGCAGTACACTGGCCTCGCTTATCGGCGTGGCAGCGGAAATGAATCTGGCGGCCCGGCCGCTCGCGTTGGAGCTGGCACAGCTTAATGAGTTGCGTAAGCCCTGCATTCTGCACTGGGATTTTAACCACTTTGTGGTGCTGGTCTGCGTCAGAGGGAACCGCTGCATTATTCACGATCCGGCCGCAGGGAGGCTAGACATGCCCCTGACCGCAGTCTCTACACACTTTACCGGTGTGGCACTTGAGCTCTGGCCGGACACCCACTTTACCCCCGAAACGCGACGGCAGCGCCTTAAGGTCAGTACTCTGCTGCGCGGCATTACTGGCTTTCGCGCCACGCTGATAAAAATATTCTGTCTGTCGCTGATGATTGAATTTATTACCCTGCTGCTCCCGGTGGGCACCCAGATGGTAATGGACAACGCAGTGCCGGCGGCAGATAAGGGCCTGCTCACGCTCATCTGTCTCAGCCTGCTTCTGCTCACCCTGCTTCAGGCCGGCGTCAGCCTGTTTCGCGGCTGGATCCTGATGGTGATGGGTACCTGTACCGATTTACAGTGGAAGGACGGTCTTTATCGTCACCTTCTGCGCCTGCCGCTGTCCTGGTTTGAAAAACGCCGGATGGGGGACGTTTAGTCACGTTTCTCATCGCTGGATACCCTGCGCACCACCTTTACCCAGAGCCTGACCGGCGCAATGATTGACGGCATCATGATCATGGGGTCATTTATCCTGCTCGTGCTTTACGGCGGCCCGCTTGTATGGGTGGTCGTGGCATTCACGTTTGTCTTTATCCTGCTGCGGGTACTGACATGGCCCCGCTATCGTCAGGCGCAGGAAGAGCTGCTGATAAAAAATGCACGGGCTGCCTCCTCCTTTACCGAAACGCTGTATGCGGCAGCCACCGTACGCGCTCAGGGGCTGGCAGAGCAGCGCCGTCAGACCTGGCTCAATATGATTGCAGATGCAGCCGGTTCCGGCGTGAGCCTGCTGCGCTTTGACATGCTTGCCAGCATCACCTGTACATTCATTGCCGCCTGCGATGGGGTCATTATTCTGTGGCTGGGAATTTCTGCGGTCATTACTCATACCATGACGTTGGGGGCTTTCGTGGCCTTCAGCGCTTTCCGGGGTATGTTTTCAGACCGGGTACTGTCGCTGACCACACTGGTATTGCAGTTGCGGATGCTGTCGTTACATAACGAGCGCATCGCGGACATCGCGCTCTCAGAACCGGAGCCGCAAAGGAGGGAAAAAGAGATTTTTACACCAGGCCGCCCCTTATCCCTGAAAGGTGAGGGACTGACATTCCGATATGACGGTCATTCCTCCCCGGTATTCAGCGATCTCAGTCTGACCATATCGGCAGGGGAGAGCGTGGCCATCACCGGCCCGTCGGGCACCGGAAAAACCACGCTGATGAAGGTGCTGTCTGGCCTGACCCTGCCGGAGAGCGGGCGTGTCCTGGTCGACGGCATCGACATCCAGGCCGCGGGACTTAATAACTACCGCAGGGCAGTGGCCTGTATCCTGCAGGAAGACCGGCTACTGGCGGGTTCACTGCGCGACAATATCACCGGATTCTCCCCCGATGTCGATGTTGAATGGATGGAGGAGTGCGCCCGACTGAGCCACATTCACGATGACATCATGGCACTGCCGATGAGGTATGAAACCCTGACTGGCGAGCTCGGCGAGGGCCTGTCGGGCGGACAGCGGCAGCGTATTTTTATTGCCCGCGCGCTGTATCGTCGGCCGGGCATTTTGTTTATGGACGAGGCCACCAGCCATCTTGATGAACAGAATGAAGCGCTGATCAATGCGGCGATACGAACCCTCAACATAACCCGCGTCATTATCGCGCACCGACCGTCCACTATCTCCTCGGCCGGACGTACCCTTGTACTGGGAAATGAATCATTGCGCGGCCAGGAAAATTAACCTCACCGGGATAACCGGATGTCCAGATCAAAAAGGGAAAACGGTAAAATGAAAAAGCTCCCCGCTACCACCATCGCGTTGCTGCTGGCGTCAGCCTGCGCACAGGCAAACGTAACGTTCATCAAGAGCGATACCGTGGGCAACGGCCAGGTAAACGAAGCAGGCGTCTATTTTAACGGTCAGGTGAACAATCAGACGGTAACCTGGCTGATATCCGCCCTGGCAGAGATAAGGGAAAACTACCGTAACGTGCATAATATAGACGTTTATCTTAACAGCCGTGGCGGCGACATGGATGCCGGATATGTTGCCTATGAAACGCTGCGTAAAAGCCCGATTACACTCAATATGATTAATGCGTCCGTGACGGCTTCATCCGCCACCCTTATTTACTGTGCCTCGCCTGAGCGCTATTCGATGCCAATGGCGCAGTTTATGCTGCATCCGGCGGCGGCACCTGATGAAAAGACGGATTACATCAGGCCGGACCAGGCACGCCGAATTCTGGAGGAAGACGAAAATTACAACGCCATATTTCGTAAAGTCTATGCCTCATGCACATCGCTTTCGCGTGAGGAATTAGAAAAAATAACTGATTCTGAAACCGGCAGGGTGATATATCCGGCTGACGAAGCGGCGAAACACGGGCTGGTGACCAAAGGCGTCAGGGAAAGTCACAGCTATCCGTTGACCTATTATATTACCGACAGTCAGGGCTGACGTAAGGGTCTGTTCAGGGGTCAGGCACTGATAGGTTGGCGTTAGCAGACCTTCTATTATTGGGACTCCCAAATATACGACCTACTGCCCCACAAAACCAGAAGATAACCCCACAAAAAAACCAATAACATCTGGTCTTAAAATTCGATCAGGAGCTACATAAACTATGGCTACTACAAGGATCCAGAGCAAGCGATGGTATTGAATGAAACACTGATTATTAACGGCGCGGATTACTTACCCTTCAATTGGGGGGGGGNGGGGGGGGGTGAGGTAATTTCCATTGGCAATAACAGCACTTGTCCGTAGGATATCCAAAGTTTTTTCTCTGCGTCACTGATTATTGGGCGCATACTGGGCAGCCCTGAAACATGGTTAGACCATGACTCAGCCACTCGCATCGCTAAAATTTTTATGATGATAATGCAATTGTAGCCAATAATATTTACAATCTGTATTTTTATATCCCTGCAAGCTCCGTCTTTGCCATAATCGCTGTAGTTTACATTTTGTAGTGGTTTACTGAATTTGGCCACCTGAACAGAGGTGATATGCTCACCTCAGAACAACACAGGTGCTCCAATGAAAAGAAGAAATTTTAGTCCTGAATTCAAACGCGAATCTGCTCAGTTGTTTGTTTAACTCATTAAAACATCTCGGGTATGCGAGCATGTTTACGATTAAATATAAATACCTTATATCAGAAGTGGCCGCCAGGGTGGTCACTCAATGTACTAATAAAGTGGTTCATCACTCTGTGGTTGTCCGTTAGTGGCATCGTCTGTGACTTTGATGCCGTTTGTGTGGAATCCGGATATTTTTAGTACCAGGAAAATGAGAATTTGCGACCATTATGGCCCTGGCTGGAGGACTGGTGGTATATCACTGTTATCGTCTGGGAATAGATAATTAGCTGCTATAAACCGGACATACCATACGCCCACATCATCCTTTCGCCGCGCTTTGCTGTTATCTGGTATGGCACAACCCATAGTTTTAAGGTGTCCGAGAAAGCAAAATGCTGCTGTATCGGTTGGCTAAAGTCGTCATGCGCAGGGTAGATCAGGTACATTTCACCAATACCACCAAGGTATTTTTGGCCGTAGGCAAACATTTGATAGAAGTCAGATTGCGCCAGCCCATAGAGTGATTTTGTTTGCTGGCTGCTATTCACCAGCTTCCATTTCGTATCCATCACCATTTTGGTTCGAACAGGTTGGCGTGACTGAATCAATAAGTCTGGGCGAAGCTTAAAGCAATCGCGAAATCCATGCTTAACAAGGGAATAAGTGGCAACCTGTGGTTGAACTTTAAGGTAAGGAGGAAGCTCGTGGGGGAGGGTTTGTGCAACAAAAGACTCAAATACCGCTTCCATTGGGAACAGGAGTGATATTACTTTGGTGTTTCCCTGCAAGGCGCTCGGGCTCATTCCTCTCAGGATCAATTGCGCCCAGGCCATTGGCTCGTTGTAATAAGCCATACCGCGATCCAGACGTAAGTAATCTATATCGTTTTCAATATCCCGGCTAAGTGGAATACCGTCAAACGCAAAGCACAGTTCGTAAAGCCAGCGTTGATTCTCTGATGACAATTTCAAACTAAGTAGCTTATCCAGCGCTGAGTGTAAGAGCCGATTGGCTGCACAATCTTGCATGTATTCATCATAATCGACACAAAACTTATGACGGTTCACCACGTTATGCCTCAACTGCGTAGTAAGCATCAGCTTGCCCTTCATAAAAGGCAGATTGCCTTGCTCGCTCACATAGTCGGAGCGTAAACCTTGTTTGAGCAATTGGCTGACGCTTTGCAAAAACTGACTGATAAAAATCTCAAGCAAAGGCATGCGCTGTGCCTGAAGAGTGGCCTGCTGGGTTTGAATATGCCGAAACCCAGGCAGGTGGCTTAGCATCGTGATGAATGTTTCTCGCGCACTCGCAGTCGTAAGGTTTTTACCAACCTTAGGCAATATCTCAATCTGTAGACCGTGAGGTGTTGAAAGCATTCCCGCGTAGTTTTGCACCTGAAGCAATTTGAAACCTGAGCGAGAGGTGAGTTTGAGAAACTGGCTTCCTTGAATACTCGTTAGGCTAAGCGCTTCCAAATAATCAAAGACCTGTTGAGGGATTAGCTTTGCGCCAACTGAAGCCGCTTTCCCACTCCCTAGCAGGTCATATTCAAAAACAGAGATCACTTCACCCATGGTTTACAGCCTGCTCATCAAGGGTGGTCTGCTGTGGCTGATAAATAGCGCGGTAAGCCTGCGGCATACTCCAGATCTCTTGATCAAATGCTACGAGCTCGTAAGCTGTCGATTGTTGATCATGACGTCGTAAAGCATGATTGTTACCAAAAAGATTATCCAGATCGTCGGTTTTCTCAATCACGAATTGTAGGCTGTCGTCTTGCTTTTGGTTATCTGCCAGCACAAGCCTTATCTTATTCCAGTCATCGAAAAAGTATTCCTGTAACAGTGGAATGATCTTTTTCTGAAATGCGATCTTTAATTGTTTAAACGCAGCTTCTTCATCACCGGCATCGAGTGCATTTTTTACAGGCATAAAAAATGCGTGCCCCAGCGTATGTTCTCGATCGTAAAGCGCTTCGATGCGACTATTGAGTTTCTCTAATAAAGACTCGAGTTCTATGCCTTTCACCTTAGTTCCACTCAGCAAAGAGAGATCAGGCATCATCTCGACAAAGTCAAAGCGACGGCGCAAAGCCGTGTCCATCAGCGCTAAAGAACGGTCCGCTGTATTCATAGCCCCAATAATGTCGACATTAGTGGGTACGCTGAAGTGATCACCGCTATAAGACAGTTGCAGGCTCATTGCATTAGACATACCCGCACGCTTGTCTACTTCAATGAGCGAGATCAGTTCGCCAAAGATCTTGGAAATGTTGCCGCGATTGATTTCATCAATAAAAATGGCGTAACGATGTGCGGGATCGGCATTGGCACGCTGACACAGGCGCATAAAAATACCCGGCTCAATAGGGTAAGAGATATTGCCACTTTCGTCAGAGCGAGCGCGGATACCTTCAATAAATTCTTCATAGCCGTAAGATTGGTGGAAAGTCACGACTGCAAAACGCTGGATGGCTTCGGCAGATTTAGGGCCGCGTTTAAGTTCGGCGTAGAGTTCTACCAAATCCTCCACCTGCTCGAGCTGTGAATCAACTAGCAACCATTCGCTATTATCTGTTTTGTTAAATACGGCAGGTTCACGACGATTCTTATAATCAACGGTTAACGACTCGGGAACGGTATGGGCTTGTAAAGCAGCCCAGGCAGTATTCGATAAATTGCCATTACGACCATTTAATAATGCCTTACGTTGAAACCACGTATGCTCAATAATTGGGCGAACTTTTGCTCGTTTACCAAGATCGAGCAGCACCAGCATTATGACCTGCATCCAGTTCAACGATTCAAGGCGAGAATCCAGCCAGGCATCACGATCGTCTGGTACAGCATAAGATGTATACTCTTTCATCTTTTGCTGCAACGTGAAGGTCTTGCCAGTGCCTGGCGGGCCAAAGTAGATCACATTATTTGGTGAATGTGGATGGGTCAAACTGTCTCTTAGCTCTGTGCTGTCGGCTGTTGTGTTGCTGGTTACTTTTTCCTGTTTTTTTTCATTATCCCGTTCGCGTAATAGTTCATACAGATGCCAGATAGCCATATTTACGTAATAAGGATCTGCATTGGGGCATAGAGCGTGTATGGCTTGCTTCAATTCATAGTTTTTCTGCAGCCAGTTTCCATTGAGCGCCAATCCAAGATGGAATTGCTTATTCAGGAAAACTGCTACACGGTTAAATGCATTCTCATCAACGGTACTGCTGCAGGCCTCTGGCGAAAATGCGGCAAAGACACGGTTTCTCAAGCTCCAATACATACGTTTGAGTAGGCCGGTTTCTTTGGCCTGTAGCAAAGCATCGCCTACAAAGTGATAAGTGGGTTCATCCGGCTGCTGACGAACTCGTTCGGTTAATTCTCTCAGCAGGGGCAAGCTTTGCTCATATTCCGCTAAAGATGGAACACCCTGACGAATACTGGCAACGCCATTATCACGCTCATACCAGAGCCGTTTAACCAAATCATCCGTTTCAGGCTGCGTGAATGTTGGAGTTTGCCATAGCTGCTTTGTAAACTCGCTATACCGCTGATTCCACTCTGAAAAATGGTAGTTTTTATTTTCTGCCAGAGTATTAAGCAATTCATTGAGCGTTAGTTTTCCTGCTTCAACGCTGTCCACAAAATCAATCACGTGGTTTCCTCTGATGTTAAGTAGACTGTTATTTGGTTTCTTTAATAAATTATAACCAAATCTTCACCGTCATTATAGTGATAGACTGAATTTGGCCAAGTGGATAAAGATCTGTGTAGAGAGGGAGGCCCGGCAGCCCCGCATTAAAATTATTAACAATCAGAAGGTAGCCCAGGTTCACCTTCTGCTGGAATTAAATGTAGGTCAAAGAGTAATTCTGGTTAATAAGCGTGATTAACTACATCAATTAAATAGATGTGAAAGCGAAATACCCGGGCCCTGAACGCCTCGATAACCCATGCCTTATTTACGACAGAGAAAAAATCAGCCCTGACAATGTATGTCAGGATGGCCCTGAGTCATTTTTGGCACCGGTAACTTATTTTAACTTACCCCGGACTCGTAGCAGTCAAATTCAGTGTCCCACTACACCCAATTACAGACCAGATATCGGTTAATCAGAGCGGTACTGACTGGACGCTGATGCTTTATGCTACCCTCATGGCCTGAACCATTACGGAGAGATGGCATGAAAAACCTCTACAAAACAGCCCTGGTCGCGATGACCCTACTCAGCGCCCCGGCGATGGCCGATAAAAGCGGCGTGAGCTTCGAGCATAAAGACTGGGAGCTTGCCTGCGACAATACGCTAACCTGCCGCGCAGCAGGCTATGCGAAAGAAGAGGGCGAGGGGGGATCGGTGTTACTGAGCCGCGACGCCGGGCCTGATATCGCGCCAACGGGTGAGGTGATACTGGCCGATACCGATGCGGATAAAGCGGCACCCGTGACGAAGCTAACCCTGTGGATCAACGGCCGGGCGGTCGGCGACCTGGCTTCGGTTAAAGATGAAGCGTGGCAGCTGTCGGCGTCCCAAACCCAGGCCGTTATCCGGGCCGTTAAGGGCAGTGCAAAAGTCGAGTTTAGGGGCGGTGCTGCGCCTTTTATCCTCTCTGGCGAAGGGGCTTCAGCCGTCATGCTGAAAATGGATGAGGTGCAGGGGCGCATTGGTACGCCGGGTGCGCTGACCAAAAAGGGTGATAAGCCCGAAAGCAGCGTGTTACCCGCCGTTCCGGCACCGGTTATTCAGGCTGCGAGCGTCAGTAAAAGCCCCACTCGCCCACTCACGGCAGCGGAAACCGCCCTCTTTAAACCGAAAATGCGGGTTACGCTAAAGGGCAATGATTATTGCGACCGTCAGCAGCCCTCAGATGAGCGCAAGGACGATGCGGAGGACGACAGGCTTTCGGTTACGCCGCTGGATGACAGTCACGTTTTGGTATCCGCGCTCTGCTGGCGGGCCGCCTATAACGAAGGTTATGGCTACTGGGTGACGGATACAAAACTGTCTGAACCCCCCGTGCTGGTGACTGATTCCGGCTCCGAATACGATAAAGGGGTGATTACCATGGCTCAGAAAGGCCGGGGTATCGGTGACTGCTGGAGTTCGGCAAGCTGGGTATGGGATGGAAAAGCATTCCGTCAAAGCCATATCGCCACCACCGGAATGTGCCGCTATATTCGCGGTGGGGGAACCTGGGATTTACCGACTCTGGTGACGGAAGTGAAAGCGGCGCAGTAAGCCCCCCTTTTCCCGGCCACTAGCCAGTGCATGTTGATCTGGCTACTGACCGGGAAAATAGCGCTATAGCCTACTAATGAATATCACTTCCATCAGCCGGCAACGTATCTGCGGCGACATCGATACCGGCTTTACAATCCTCGAAAAAGTTATCGCTGTTGATTTTGCGCCACACGCCCCATTCTCCATCAGAACCCGGTATCACACCCTGGGTTTGCCAGCCGTTTTCCCAGGCATCACCCTGATAGGTCACTTTCTGGCAGGGAGCAGCATAATTAACAGATGCAGACCATGCGGGGATTTTTACCGGTTCACCCTCAGAAATCGTCACCACTGCACCGGTTTTATCTACTGATTTAACGGTGATCAGCTTGCCTGAATAAGTGTCATATAAAGTCTTGCCCGGCATTAGCGGCGCGTCTTCGCGACCGATGCTGCCTGGGGTGGTATTAATAATGACGTTATAGCTTTTCAACAGTCGGGGGTTAATTTCTCTGACAATAACGCCGTTAACGAACGGCGAATTGACAGGCCAGTTGCTGTCAAAGCCCTCAGGCTGACGATATTCCAGCATCAGATAAGGGAAGTTATTATTGTTACGCGCGATACGTAAGCCCTGTTTACCCCCTTTATCATCAAGCAGGGGAGCAATTTTATAGGTACCGTCGCCCACAATCGGGAATTGTTCGTCAGTTAACCAGCCTGCTTCATACATATAATTAACCGGGTACATCCGGCCGCCACCGCCACCCATGGTGTCCGAGATATCATTACTTCCACCGTCTCTGCCACCGATCTTACAGCTGTCATCAATTTTAACGCCGGATTCAGTTGCAGGGCATTCAACCAGAATATTTGAGTGCTCAAACCCCAGCGCATGTCCAAACTCGTGCGACCACACCCAGGGTTTGTGGCCGCTGGCGTTAGAGATCATAAATTTCCCCGGCGCATTTAATGAGGTAGGTAAAGTGGCATTGGCACTATATGAACACTGGCTGTTAATTGTATGCTCTACAATAACCATGTCGTAACTGGACGCGTCCACGCCCTCTTTTTTAGCAAGCTCAAGAGCTTTGTTCCGGTACTGAGTGTAATTGCATGCCTCTCCAGGTGCACCGATATCAAGGTTATCAAGCGTTTTACCCTCTTTAAGGGTCAGGGCACCACGGGAGGCCTGTCTGACATAGTCGCTTAACGAACTATTTGGGCCATTTCCGCCGAAAAGTGCTTCCCTGATTGCATCTGTTGAGCTTTCTTTTTTACCCGAAAAATGGGTGTTTAATAACAGTATGTTCAGCGATCCCTTCATGCTTCTTCTGGGCGGGGAGTAATTTTTTAACGTCCAAAGCCCGTTGGCGTCAGATCCTTTATTTAAGGCGAGTTTATTATTGGCATCGACGGAAAGTTCGCCATTACGCCTGTAATCTTTTTGGATCTTACTGATTATCGAGTAATTAAAGGCTGAACGGGAATCTAAGGACCAGTATGTCTGTGAGCTGTATGTACCGCTATTACAGGCACGCATATCAATGCTCTTTCCATCAAGTGAAGAGAAGAGACAGATCGTCGCCGGAAGCGCACTGTTTTTAATGTTATTGTACTGAAGTGAGACGCTCGATATAAGCCACTTCTGTGACTCCGCACTGCTACACTGGTTAAAGACAATATTCTTATTATCACTCGCAAGATCCATACATTTCTCCGGACCCGATGATATATTGGAAATTGTGATGCCGGCCTCTTTAGCGAAAGTATTATCACTGATCAAACTAATAACAAGGGCGGGTGCCAGTAAAAGAATACTTTTTGGTATCTTATGCATATTTATATTCCTCAGGAAAGAACAATGTTCAGTTCAGTTTATGCCGCGCGTTTTCGACCCTTTATTTTCACGGGGTAGAATATGTTAGATTAAACCTAGGCAGATTCCTGATGCGGGTAGAAAATTGTCGCTGCCGGGAAGGTGAGTACAGTTTAATGTAGCGTGATTTACCCTGGGTGCCTGAGTTATATTTATTGTTTACCGTGCTTATTCTAATTATAGAAATAAGGACTATTACTGATTTCGCCGCCGTTACAATGGTGGATTATTGAGGTTAGATAAGGCGACATCGGCAATCTCCCGCAGCAGGGATACCTTCTGCCTGAAAACGGTGGCATTATCGGTACGAGTAACAGACGTTTTATTCTCAACTTCTCACAACCAGCCAGCACGGGACGGAGCAGAAAATCATGAGTCAGTTATTCAGTCTGGAAAATAAACGCATTTTGGTCACCGGCGCAGCCCAGGGAATTGGCTTTATTATGGCGCGAGGCCTGGCCGCTCACGGCGCAGAGATCATTATCAACGGCACCTCGGCGGAGCGGGCGGAGAAAGCGGTTATACAGCTGCGCGAGGAGGGATACCGTGCGCACTCAGCGGTATTTGATGTCTCAGAGGCACCCGCGGTGGAGAAGGCCATACAGATGATCGAAAAGGATATCGGCCCGATAGACGTCCTGTTTAATAATGCGGGGATCCAGCGGCGGCATCCCTTTACTGAATTCCCGCTGGAGGAGTGGAATCAGATCATCGCCACCAATCAGACCGGTGTATTTGTGGTTTCACAGACCGTTGCTAAACGGATGATTGAACGCAGGGCCGGGAAGATTATCAATATCTGCTCAATGCAGAGCGAGCTGGGGCGCGACACCATCACCCCCTACGCGGCGGCTAAGGGCGCGGTCAAAATGCTGACGCGCGGCATGTGTACCGAGCTTGCCCGCTACAATATTCAGGTCAACGGTATTGCACCCGGCTACTTCGATACCCCGATGACCAAAGCGCTGGTGGAGAATACGGAATTTAGTGACTGGCTGTGCAAACGCACCCCGGCGGCGCGCTGGGGTGATCCGGAGGAGCTGGTTGGGGCCGCAGTGTTTCTCGCCTCAAATGCCTCGAACTTCGTCAACGGCCACCTGCTGTTTGTTGATGGCGGCATGCTGGCTGCGGTGTAGTTTATCCAGCGCGGCTATCGCAATACGGGCCAGATAGTCCGCTGTTGGGTAGAGTGCGCGATCGTCCACGCGAAACTGTGGATGATGCAGTGCAAAGGGGCCACCCGAGCCAATCATCAAAAAGGCACCCGGCAGCCGTTGCAGGTAGAAAGCAAAATCTTCGCCTATCGGGCTGGCGGGCACCTCGCGGGGTTCAAACCCGGCTGCGGGGGCCAGCTCAAGTGCAAAATCGACCCACTCGCGATCGTTCACCACCGATGGCGGGCCGGGCTGCCAGTCCAGCACGATGCTGGCATCAAAGGTGGCGGCGACGCCGTCCAGAACCTGGCGCAGACGCCGTTCAATCAGCGTGCGTGCCGTGGCGCTAAAGGTGCGAACCGTGCCCTCCAGCCAGGCGCCATCCGGGATCACATTCCAGGTACTGCCGCTGTGCACCTGCGTAATCGACAGCACGGCGGTCTCTTCCGGGGGCAGGTTGCGGCTGATCAGCGTTTGCAGCGTGCTAATCAGCTGACCGGCAATTACGATCGGATCGTTGCCATCATGCGGTCGCGCGGCGTGGCTGCCTTTGGCGCTGATGGTAATGGCAAAGCGATCGACGGCGGCGGTGAGCGGACCTTCCCTGCTGCCCGCCACCCCAACCGGTAGAGTCGGGTCGTTATGAATACCGAAAATCACCCCAGCCTTATCCAGCGCGCCGGTAGCCAGCAGCGCCGATGCACCGTGACCCGTTTCTTCGGCGGCCTGGAACAGGATCCGCACCCGGCCAGGGAGCGAAGACTCCTTTTTCTTCAGCAAAATAGCCGCTCCCAGCGCCGCCGTAGCGTGAAAATCATGTCCGCAGGCGTGCATCACCCCCTTATTCAGTGAGCGCCAGGGCACATCGGCCTGCTCCTCAATCGGTAATGCGTCAATATCGGCGCGCAGCACCACCAGTGGGCCATCCACATTGCCCACTTCTGCCACCAGGCCCGTTTCCAGCGGCAGATCCAGAACGCGGATCTGCCGCTCCGTCAGCGCCGCGCGCAGGCGGGCCGTGGTTTCAAACTCCTGGCGAGACAGCTCGGGGTGACGGTGAAGCTCCTGGCGCAGGGCCTGGAGTGAATCGGCGAGCGGCTGATGCTGTGGGGATATTTTCATAGCGATCTCTTCTGGCTGAACGGTCGGGATCATCATGCCGCCGGGGCAGAGAGCAGGGCAAGGCATAAATGCCCTTAGTTTTTATTCATATAAGTTCCTGCTAATTAACACAAAAAGAGGGCGTGTTCTTCTATGGCCGATTACCCGCTCTTACCGGTGCCGCGTCGTTTTGTTTCGTGAGACGTCTCACCGAATCCGCGCTGTCAGCTTTACAGCCAGACGGCGGGTCAACATAGTGTCATCCCGGTGCTGGCTGGTAACCTTTCTGGAGCGACATATGCACGATGCGTCAAGACCCTCCCACAGCGTCAGTTTATCTGCGCTTCTGGCTCGTAAGGACTGGGAAAGCCCGGGTGTTACCCAGCTTCATCGCCTGCCCGCGCACCCGCCTTTTGCCAGCTGGCGAGAGGCCGCGGCCGCCCGCGATGAAGATGAAAGCCCCAGTCTGTGCAGGCTCAGCGGTGACTGGACGTTCAGCTATTTTCACAGCCCTTATCAGGTGCCGGACGCCTGGATCGCGGGCGATCTTGCGGACGCTGCGACGATCCCGGTACCCGCTAACTGGCAGCTGCATGGCTATGATGCGCCGATCTACACCAATATAAACTACCCCATTGCGGGATCCCCGCCAGCGGTGCCGGACGAGAATCCAACCGGCTGTTACTCGCTCAGCTTCCGGGTCTCCGCCAGCTGGCTGGAGAAAGGCAGCACTCGCGTTATCTTTGAGGGTGTTAGCTCGGCTTTTCATCTGTGGTGCAACGGCGTCTGGGTAGGCTATTCACAGGACAGCCGGCTACCGGCCGAATTCGATCTCAGCAGGCTGCTGAAAGCCGGAGAGAACCGGCTGGCGGTGATGGTGCTGCGCTGGAGCGACGGCACCTGGCTGGAGGATCAGGATATGTGGCGAATGAGCGGCATATTTCGCGACGTCTGGCTGCTGCATAAACCGGAGACCTGGCTGGCTGATTTTCATCTGCAAACCGATCTCAACGCTGACTTCTCTGCCGCCAATCTGGTGGCGAATATCCAGCTTGCCGGGGAGGAGGTGGCGGCAAGCCGCATTACCCTTCAGCTGTGGTGGCAGCAGGTACTGGTGGGAGAGTGTAGCGTCCGACCCGGCAGCGCCGTGATAGATGAGCGCGGTCACTACGCCGAGCGGGCCGAACTCAGGCTGCCTGTCGCGCAGCCGCGCTTATGGAGTGCCGAAATGCCGCACCTCTATCGGGCGGTGATCCTGCTGACCGATGCTGAGGGTAATCTCCTGGAGGCAGAGGCCTGCGACGTCGGCTTTCGCCAGGTGCGCTTTGAACAGGGCCTGTTAACGCTTAACGGCCAGCCGCTGTTGATTCGCGGCACTAACCGTCACGAGCATCATCCTGAACGCGGCCAGGTGATGGATCCTGAGACCATGATCCAGGATATCCGCCTGATGAAGCAGAATAATTTTAACGCGGTACGCTGCTCGCACTACCCTAACCACCCGCTCTGGTATCGCCTGTGCGATCGCTACGGACTGTACGTGGTGGATGAGGCGAATATTGAAACCCACGGCATGCAGCCGATGAGCCGTTTGTCGGATGATGTGGCCTGGTTTCCGGCCATGAGCGAGCGGGTGACGCGAATGGTGCAGCGCGATCGCAATCACCCCTGCATCATTATCTGGTCGCTCGGCAACGAATCCGGGCACGGTGCCACGCAGGACGCGCTCTACCGCTGGGTCAAAGCAGCGGACCCCACCCGTCCGGTACAGTATGAAGGAGGCGGGGCCAATATCGCCGCCACGGATATTCTTTGCCCCATGTACGCCAGGGTTGATGAGGATCAGCCTTTTCCCCAGGTGCCGAAGTGGTCGATTAAGAAATGGCTCAGCCTGCCGGGAGAAACCCGGCCGCTGATCCTCTGTGAATACGCACATGCGATGGGAAACAGCCTCGGCGGTTTTCATACCTACTGGCAGGCATTTCGTCAGTATCCGCGCTTGCAGGGCGGGTTTGTCTGGGACTGGGTCGATCAGTCCCTGCTAAAACGGGATGCTGACGGCCAGCAATGGTTTGCCTACGGCGGGGACTTTGGTGATAAGCCGAACGATCGCCAGTTCTGCATGAACGGGCTGCTGTTTGCCGATCGCACGCCGCACCCCTCGCTGTATGAAGCAAAGCGCGCGCAGCAGTTTTATCAGTTCAGACTCATTGCCCACGCGCCGCTGGTGATTGAGATTGAAAGCGAATATCTGTTTCGCCACAGTGATAATGAACGGCTGTGCTGGCAGGTTTGCGCTGAGGGTGTGGTGCTGGAGCAGGGGGAGCAGCCGCTGGCACTTCCGCCACGGGGAAAATGTCAGCTAACGCTGAACCCGGAGACGCTTCGCCTCCCTGTGCCACCTGGCGGGCAGAGAAAGGGGCAGGGGCAGGTCTGGCTTAACGTTGAGGTGCTACAGCCCCGGGCGACGCCCTGGTCAGAGGCAGGGCATAGCGTAGCGCGTGAGCAGTGGCGGCTGCCCGTGGCCCACTCTGTCGCTCCTCTGCCGGATAGCCGGGGCGTGGAAGGGCCGGTGCTGTCGCTCACCGATGCGTGCATTGTGGTGACTTATCAGGATCAGCGCTGGGAGTTCGACCGCCTGCGTGGTGAGCTTACCCAGTGGTGGAAAGCGGATCGCCCGGCCTTTATTACCCCGCTGCGCGATAACTTTATCCGGGCCGCGATCGATAATGATATCGGCATCAGCGAGGTCGATCGTATCGATCCCGGGGCGTGGTCCGAACGCTGGAAGGCCGCCGGATATTGGGAGATGCAGGCGGAGCTGCTGAGCTGTAGCGCCGACAGGCTTCAGGACGAGGTGATTGTCCGCACCGAACACGCATGGAAACACCGGGAAAACACGCTGTTTGTCAGCCGAAAATGCTGGCGTATCGATCGCCTCGGCGAGCTGCATATCGCCGTGGATGTAGAGGTGACCTTCGGCGTGCCTTATCCACCCCGCATTGGCCTAAGCTGCCAGCTTGCGCGGCATGGAGAGCAGGAAAAGCAGGTGGAGTGGCTGGGCAGAGGCCCGCATGAAAACTATCCCGATCGCCAGCTCGCTGCCGACTGGGGCCTGTGGCGGCAGCCGCTGGATAACATGCATACGCCGTATGTTCGCCCCTGTGAAAACGGCCTGCGCTGCGACACCCGGATGCTGCGCTTCGGGGCGCATCGGCTGAGCGGCCATTTCCACTTCAATATTGGCCGCTACAGCCCCCGGCAGCTGGATATCACCACGCACCGGCACCTGCTCACACCCGAGGAGGGGTGCTGGCTGAATATTGATGGTTTTCATATGGGCGTCGGCGGGGATGACTCCTGGAGCCCCAGCGTAGCCCCGGCGTTTCTGCTTAAGGAGAGCGGCTATCGCTATCAGTTCAGCTGGCGACGGGACGATGCCGAACCTGTTTAAGTGCGGCCAGCCGAATGCATATCTATTATTCCGCCATAATGCTGGCGGCCAGCTGGGCGCTGCTGGGGGTATTGCCAATCAGTTCGGTCAGCAGATTATTCACTCCGTCGCTCATGGCGGTGAAGTGGGTATGCGGCGAGCGCGTGATAACAATAAACACCCCGACGCTGTACTGCGGCACCATGGCCATATAGGTAATAAAGCCGCCGCCGCCGCCGGTTTTCTGGATAATGCCCGGCCTGCCGTCTTCAGGAGCCATATAGACCCAGCCCATGCCGAGCGCAGTGGCTTTACCCGGTACGTCCATACCCTCGACTTTCGTCAGCTGGCTGCGCTGATAAATCATGGTCTGGATGCGATCCGCCTGCGCGGTGCGCGGGCTGAGATCGGAAGAGAGGAACTGCTGCATCCAGCGGCCCATATCGTCCGGGGTAGAGTAAATACCGCCGCTGCCGATGGCCGCCAGGGTATTGATACAGGGGCTGGCGCCTTTTTCTGCCACCATCAGCCTGCGGCACTGTTCCGGGGAGGGCGTAAAGGTCGTGTCTTTCATCCCCAGTGGACGGGTGATTTCACGCTGAAGCAGGGTCGGGTAGGGAACGCCCGCAGCCCGGGAGAGAGCATCGCCCAGCAGATCAAACCCCAGGTTGGAGTAGGACGCCTGCGTGCCGGGAGCCGCTTTTAGCTGTGCGCTGTTGAGCCAGTGCCAGCGCTGGCTGTAGGTGGGCCAGACGAAAACCGGACGATTGGCCTTACCGCCTGGCTGTTCGCGCGGCAGACCGCTGGTATGGGTGGCAAGGTTGATCAGACGGATAGTTTGTCCGGCCCCAAAGGGCACACGGCTGCCGGCGGGCGCGTATTTACTGAGCGGATCGTTAAGCTGCACCACCCCCTGTTCGGAAAGCTTCACCAGCAGTTCACTGGTCATCAGCTTGGTCAGCGAAGCGATGCGAATAACCGAATCTTTTTGCGGGCGAACGCTGCTGCCGGGCCGAATGGCCCCCTTGCTGGCAAACACCCGCTGATTGGCATCAATCGCCACCATCGCCATGCCGGTGGCTTTGGTATTATAGAAAATGTTATCAGCGTAGCGGTCTACAATGCGGGAGGCCAGCAGCGGATCGGGCGCGGGGCCTGCCGCCAGGCTGTAAAGAGGGAGTGCGGTAGCGGCAAGCGCCAGCAGTCGGTGAATCAGATATTTCAACGTGCGTACATCCGTCAGAATCAGCCTGTGAGGGGTCATAGTCTAATCTGTTTTGCATCGGCATAAAAAGATATATGGCCTCTTTTTTAGCAAAATGAGTACCGATGTTAATGAATGTTAAACGCGGGGGAAGTGCTAATGCTTCCGCCCGCTATGACGATTAAAACACCAGCGGTTTACGCCCTGGCGGTGTAATGCGTATCGGTCAGTTTGAAGATACTAATAGCCTTGGAGAGCTGTACGGCCTGTTCCTGTAGTGAATGCGCCGCCGAAGCTGACTCCTGCACCAGCGAGGCGTTCTGCTGGGTCACCTGATCCATTTGGGTGATGGCCATATTGATCTCATCAATGCCGGTGCTCTGTTCATTGCTGGCGATCGAAATTTCACCCATGATTTCCGTCACGCTTTTCACGCTGGCCAGCACTTCCTGCATGGTTGAGCCCGCTTTGGCAACCTGCTTGCCGCCTTCATCCACTTTTGAAACCGAGTCCTCAATCAGCTGGGCGATCTCTTTTGCCGCCGACGCCGACCGCTGGGCCAGGCTGCGCACCTCTGCCGCCACCACGGCAAAACCGCGACCCTGTTCGCCCGCGCGGGCCGCTTCCACCGCCGCATTGAGCGCCAGGATATTGGTCTGGAAAGCAATGCCATCAATGACGCTGATGATATCGACGATTTTCCGCGATGAGCCATTAATCATATCCATGGTGGTGACCACCTGATTAACCGCTGCTCCGCTTTGCACCGCTACGCGTGAGGCCTGAGCCGCCAGCTCATTCGCCTGGCGGGCGTTGTCCGCGTTCTGCTTAACGGTTGAAGTCATCTGCTCCATCGCCGAGGCCGTCTCTTCCAGCGAGCTGGCCTGCTGCTCGGTGCGGGAGGAGAGATCCATATTACCGTTGGAGATCTCGCTGGAGGCGGTAGCAATCAGGTCCGTGCCGTTGCGCACTTCCGTCACGATGCGCAGCAGATTATCGTTCATGTTTTTCAGCGCCATCATCAGTTGACCGGTTTCATCGCGTGAGGCGGCCTTGAAGACCGTACGCAGATCGCCAGCTGCAACATTTTCCGCCACCTTCACCGCATCACGCAGCGGCAGCACAATAGAACGGGTCAGGACATAACCGAGGATCATCGCCGCAATGACCGCGATGCAGGAGAAAATCAGGGTAATGGTAATGGCCATTGAGCCTTCGGAGAGGGCAATGGCACCTTCACCCTGTAGCTGCTGCGACTGCGACTGGGCAAACTTTTGCGCCAGCTCCAGATAGGCATTCTGTACCGAGGTGATTTTTAACAACACATACTCTGCCGCTGCATCCTGATTGCCACTCTTTACCAGTGTGATCAGCGCGGCTTTAGATTGTTCAAACGCGGCGGCGGCTTCCTGTACCGCCTGGATTTTTTTCTTCCCGCCCGGCGTGACCTGAATCTTAACCAGGCCGTTGATCGCCTCATTGGTTTTCCGGGTGGCATTATCAAGCTGGGTAAAGCGTTTTACGTTGAACTGTGGCCGGGTGGTATCAATCACCATACCGCGCAGATATTTAATCTGTTCGTTGACCCCATCGCGCACGTCAAACGCCAGTCGGACTTTGATATAGCGATCGTTAACAATACTTTCGATCGCTTTATTAATATTGCCAATTTTTACCGTAGCAGTAACGCTCACAATTATTAAAAGCATCACAATAAGACTAAAGGCTCCGCCGAGGCGAGCTCCGACTTTCATATTGCTGAATAGTGCCATGACGTTGTTCCCTATCGAAACTAAAAGGTTATCAATACCAAAAGGTTGGGTTCGGCAGGGCGCGATCATCAGCAAGTGATGCAGGGATTATCATTCTTCTCACGCCCAGGCCTTCTACATCGGCATAACATCAGAAAACTTCACCATAATCTCGTCCGGGCGGAGGTCGTCAGGTCTGGGGACTGGGTTCAATCTGCAGGCTGACCAGGCCGATGCCCAGCTTGCGGGCTGCAAAACCATCCACCGCGCCTTCCGTTGTCTCTTCGGGCGTCGGCGGCAGGATCTCAAGGGTGCGGGCCTGGGAGGGGTTACTGAAATGCAGCTGTACGCGGGTGTCGCGGGTGCCCAGCGTCACCTGCTGCGATACCCCGCCGACCCGGAGGGTAAAGGGCTGGCGGGCATTGGCACCAAAAGCCCGCGCGGTCAGCGTCAGCGTGAATTCAGCAGGCAATGGAGTCAGATACTCAATGCTGACTGCGGGCATGAGGTTAGCATCGGACCAGCGTCCACCCCAGGGTTCGATATAGGAGAGCCCCGTGACCTTCAGCACCTGCTTTGGCAGCCCCGGCAGAGCAAACAGGATGCGGTCTGAGGTATATTTCAGCGCATCATCAGCGATGCGCAGGCGGGTCACTGCCTGCTGATAGCGCGCGTCACTGCTGTTGCCCACGCCGCGGAAAGCGACCTTGCCCAGCGTCGAGCCGGAGGCGATTTGGGCAATCTCAGGGGGCGAACTTAAAGTGCCGTCCGCAACGCATAGACGGGTATTCAGCTCCAGCTTCTCGTCCCAGACGTCTCCCATTTTGTAGCAGCGGTCTACCCAGACAAATTTCTCATCCGGGGCGAATGCGGCAAGCTGCTGTTTAAGCGGCGTGGCCAGGTAAACGTCAAATTTTGGCTCTATTTTATCGGCTTTTACCGAGAGCAGCAGCGGCAGCTTGAAGTGTACGCCGGAGAAGCTAAAGGTATTTTTATCGGTATCAATTCTGTAATCCGAGATAGCCCGCGGAAAATTCCACAGCTTAATGACGTCCGGTTTCCACTGATTAATTTTCTCCTTTACGTTCAGATAAACGGCTGAGAGGGACGTTGACGAGAGGCTGCTGCGCCCCAGGCCTATATAGTTATCACCGCCCATTGCATCCAGCACGGTGGCACCATTATCCAGCGTGCTGCGCTTCACGTTAATGGTTTTGCTGGTGGCCTCGCTGCCGCGCAGCATAAAGAACAGATCGCTACGGGGATGCTGGTTGAGGTATTTAAAGGCGGTATTGTTCATTGCCAGGTGATCCGAGCTGACCACAATAATCGTATTTTTGAAATAAGGGGTCGCCTGGATGCGGGCGATTAACCGGGCAATATGTTCCTGGCTACAGGCCACGGCGGCGAAGGACTTGTTGGCTTTTCCCTCCCATGGGTAGCTCTTACGCTGGCAGCTACGGGAAATAAAGCCGTCAGGATGGTGCGTATCTACCGTCAGGGCAAACAGCGAAAAGGGCTGGTTTTGCTTCGCCAGCGCCAGGTACTTGTCGAACACCACATCCATCAGCGTGTCGTCATACCAGCCCCAGTCGTTGCGGTAGCGGGTATCGCTGACCACGCTTTTCAGTTCGTCAAAGCCATAAAGATGATCGAAGCCGTGGGAGGAGAGGAACAGATCCTTACCGGCAAAGCTCAGGCTGGCACCCTGGTAGAAATAGTTCTGGTAGCCGGAGGCTTTGAGAATATCGCCCAGACAGATGTTTTGCGGATAAAAGGTTGAGAGCGCGCTGGAGGCGTTGCCGTCAAAGGGGGCAAACAGCGGAATGCCACACTGCGAGGCCACCATACCGGCAATGGTGTATTCGGTGCCGGGAAGCTGCGCGGTGTTACTGAAATCAACGGCGCTGTTTTTTATGCGGCCCAGCTCCGGGGCCAGCCCGGGAAACGCCTTTTCATCAAAGTAGGTGCGCTCCAGGCTCTCGGCATAGATGTAGACCAGATTGGGTTTGCTGCCGCTGATGTGCGTATGCGGAACTTTGTACCAGGCGTAAAAATCGGCGCTGCTTTTGCCCGCCTGTGACTTGATCAGGCTGGAAACCTGCTGATACGCCGGGGTGGTTTGAATTGAAGCCAGCGCCAGGATAACGGCCAGCAGGCTGTACAGCAGGCTGTGGCGATGTCCCTTTCGCAGGCGTAGCACCCAGCATAAAACGAGAAACAGGCCTACCAGGCCCGCAATCAGCCCGACGGCGGGCAGAACGTATTTGCTGATGCCCGCCCCGCTCAGGCTGCTGGTAATGGTGTAGATCACCGCATCATTAATGCCTTCACCCGTAAAGTAGTTACTTGCCACCAGTGAGGCATTAAGAATGATATAGATGCCCAGCAACAAGGCGATCACCGACAGCCAGATTCTGTTTCTGCCGCCTTTCCACGCATAGAGCGCGACAGAAGCAATAAAGAGTATCAGTGAAACCATTTCTGAACCCATGGGCGATTGGTATCCTTAACTGGCGCGATCGACGCCTGATGCTGTGGAGAGTGGGCGGAGTAACAGGTCGTGGCGTAATTTAGCGCAGCGAAATATCCCTGGCAATACGCCCTCTGTAGGGGCAAAAGCGGCGGATCCCCGGCTGATGATTTACTGTTTAGTCTTCGTTTAACTTAGCGGGTTTATCGGGCGGGCGGGCTTAACATTAAGCCATAAGAAAATAAGAGGGTTACGCATAAAATACCATTAAAATCAGTGAGCTAATTACCTTACCCAAATGGGGTAGCCTGGGTAAGTTAAGGAAATATCATGAAATATTCCACCGGTATAAAAGCAAAGAAGATGCCAAAAATCAGATTTACTTCACATCCTGAGAATGCGATGACAAAACCTTGCGTTTTTGACACGAAATGTTCAGATTTATGTGTAAATGATTCATATGACATATTTGCTTAACATTTTAAGCTAATTAAATCGCCTGACAGGTCGTTTATGTCCATTAGCTGTAACACTTCTCACGCTACTATCTTCGGCGGATTGGTTTGGTAATATTTCACAGGGCTACATAATGTTAATAAAAATGCGCGTTTTAACCCGAGCCATTGCGCTGGGGCTGGCAGTTGGTAGTGCATCTTTTGCGGCACACGCAGAAATAACCCTTATTAAGCAGGATCCGCAGGCGGGTGACCCACTCAGCCGCCTGAACTTTACCGTTGGCGGCAGTATCCGTCCACAGTTCAACAACCTGACCGGTGATGACGGTAAAAACGCTTACAAGCGTAACGGCTTCGACGGCGGCACACGTTTTCGTTTCCTCGCCGATTACTATCTGTTTGATGACATCAGCTGGGTAGGCTATTACGAACTGGGTGTGAATATTCCGGCGGTATTTGACTGGGATAACCACCATGCCGACGGCGCACACGATACCAGCCGTCGTATGCTTTATACCGGCTTCCAGAGCAAAACCTGGGGTAAACTGACTTTCGGCCAGCAGAACAGCGTCTATTACGACGTAGTCGGTTCTAAAACCGACGTCTGGGATTACGATATGCTCGCTCAGGCACCTGGCAACGGCATTAACGGCGACTACGATGGTTCGTACCGCTCACGTAAGATGCTGAAATATAAAAACACCTATGGCGCAGCGGATGTCTATGCCTCTTATCTGTTCGCCGATAACGAGTATCTGCCGGGCAACGGCCTGCGCTATAAGCGTCAGGGCGGCGGCTCGCTGGGCGTGGATTATCACCTGACGAAAGATGTGACCTGGGGCGCGGCGTGGAACTATACCGATGCCGAAATGCGTAATCCGGCGAACAACGGGTCAAAATCCTATAATCAGAATATTTACGGCACCTCCATCAGCTGGAAGCCGGATAGCTGGACCTTCTCGTTTGGCGGCGGTTACTACCAGAACTTCCTGACCACCCATAAAAAGGATGTGAACAACTACTTCGCCGGTGACGCGTGGGGTATTGAATACATGGCGGGTTATACCATTCCGGTGGGCCAGTACGGTCTGAAGACCTTTATGCCTTACGTGATGGGCGACCGCCTGGAATACGTTAACGATCGCGACTATCTGCGCATCGACAACGGCGTTGGCGTCACCTTCCAGCTGGATTACGGCTTCCGTGTTGACTACGAACACGTATTCACCTCCAGCACCGACAACCTGGGTGATATGAACCTGGTACGTCTGCGCTACGACTTCTAAGCGCTTTTTACGTCCTCCGGCCCGCGCCGGAGGACATTTATGCCAGCCATCACAACCAAAACCTCAGGCTACCTCGCTGCTGGTGGGATCATAGCTCGCCGGTGACGTACTGCGCGTTGCCGTTGCCGAAGCTCCAGTCCCCTTTGGCATTGGTGATAAAGCTAATCATCACGTCGCTTCCGGCAATACCGCAGCTCTCCTGCAATTCGCGACACAGCTCCTTCATAAAAAACTGCTTCTGTTCGTCGCTGCGTGGGCTGGTAAAGACTCTGACCATCACCAGGTTGTCGGTGCGCGTCAGGCCAAGGCCCGTATCCTCAAAAACCATCTGGTAAGCTTTGTTCTCGTGAACAATCTGGTAGCGATCGCGCGCCGGGACCTGAAAGGCGGTTAATACGGCGCGGTGGGCCGCATCCAGCAGCGTTCTCATCTCAGATTCGGAGCGACCCTGAATCACATCAAATTGAAGTAAAGGCATAAATTCCCCTTAGCAGCGTTAAAAAGTAGGATTGTCGGTTAGTCACTAAGCCCGTATTTAGGGCCGTTCCGCCAGGTAAAAAACGCGACTGTTGAAATGATTATTTTCTCTGATGAACAATAGCAATAAAAGCGCTAATTTAGAACGTTATTCAGGAACAAAACTGTTCTTTGAAAGGTGCGTAGTCATAAGCCAGCCTCCGGCATGACAGCAGGAGTGGCACTCCGGGCTTTAGCGTGGGTATCGCACAGTGAGTACCTTGTTTAAAGCACTCTACATCCTGCTACTGAAAATACGTTCATGTGAATACCGGTAAACACAGGGACATTTATACCGAAATGTGGCATCCACAAAACATAGATAATCGTTTGTATTTATTACTAACGTCACAGCAATTTTACCCTTAAGATCTTACGGGGAAAATGAAAAACGCCAGGCCAATTTTTTTTAACGAAAATCATATGATAATTTTTTTCTGAAGAGATACGATGTCATTAAATATTTCGTGGAGCAATTTCCAGGGGGGGGGCACCAGCAGTTTGTGACACAAAGTTAATCTTATCAGGCAGGGGATTGATGTAGACACTTCACCTATTGAAATAGTTTTAAATTTTAAAATATAAATTTTGAAGGTGACCGAAGGCTCTTGCTGGAAAATCAAGCTGTAAATGGTTACGGTGAAATGATAATGCTGTAAATAAGCTATGACATATTTTCCTGGCTGGCCATATAAAATATGCAGGGATGCTGCATTTTGAAAGATATGGTCTATTTATAATAAAACCTCATGAAGATAGCAGGTAATATCAACAATATATTTTTATGGCGATCATCCGAATGAGGGTGATATATCATATTTAACACTAAAAATCTAATGCTTAAGAAAGGTAATAATGAATATTTCAGATGCTCTGGAAAAAAATGCTGTTATACAAACAGGGAGTTCGGAAAACTCCGGGGAAAAGAGAGGGAGGGAAACCAGTAAAGAAGTGTTGAATCCGACGCAGGTAAAAAATACTGTTTGTAACCTGTCAAAAACACCAAAAAATCCCGAAAAACAGGCTAATGACGTTACAGCTGCCTTAAACGCTGAGCTTACTACCACCCTGGAAAGAATGAGGAAAAACGGTGGTTCAGAGTTTAATCGTCAGAATGATCGGGAAATGACGAAAGTGCAAAAAGAGATATATGGATCAAGAAGAGAATATAATCAATTAGAGATTGTAAGGAAAATCGCTGAGGCCAAAGAAGAGGCAAGAGTAGCTGCTGCGCTGGAGGCTGAAGCGAAACAAAAGGCGACTGAAATCGAGGCTGCGGCTGCGGCTGCGGCGAGCAGAGCACGAGTTCCCCTGAAACTGGACGCAAAAGGCATTCCACCTCCACCTCCACCTCCTGTGGATAAGCTGCCGCAGAAATTAGCCACCTCAATCAACGCAGCAACTACAAAGATTGCCCGTGTGTCTGGTGAAAGTAACCCAACTGGGCCAGCAGATAATTTCGTTCAGAAGCAACTGATTGATGAACTCAACAACAAACTGCTGCTAAGGCGAGCCGACGAAGCCAACATTACGGATAAAAACACGACTGACCCGCTACTGATGACCACAACCGATCGGCCACTTCCTGAATGGAAAAAAGAACTTGCTGAACATAAAGCGTCATATGCCCGTGACGAAGTTCTACGTAAAGCTGCAGAAGCTGAAGAAGAGGCAAGAGTGGCCAGGAATCTTGAGGAGGAAGAGGGAAAACGCAATATTGAAGCGCAACAAAAGGCCGCTGAGGCTGCTGAGGCTGCTAAGGCTGCTGAGGTGAGAAACGCACTCGTTCATCGGGACGAAAGAGGCATTCCTTTACCGCCACCTCTACCGGCTTATAAGTAAAACATACAGTACCAGCAGTTTTACCCACTGGCTTCGGGCGGCTTTTGCAGAACCCAAAAGCGATCGTATTCGCAAAACAAAACGCTAGTTTCCTTTTCCTGTTTTATGAAAAATAAATATCCATTATGATCGCGACCCTCATCTGTTCATACCCGGAGAAATTATGTCTGCCGTTCCCAGTCTGGAGATCCTGCAGGAGCAGGAAAAACGTGTACGTCTGAATCATTTTGGTTTTGGTAGTGCCTGGACACTCGGACAGGCCATCCGCAACCGGGCTGCCAGTGAAAATCTGCCGGTTGCCATTGAGGTGTATGCCTTTGGCCAGGTGCTGTTCAGCGCTGCGTTATCCGGGTCGAGCATAGAAAACATGGAATGGGTCGCCCGCAAGCGCAATACCACCCTGCGCAATGGCCGCGCCTCACTCTATACCGGTCTGCTTAATGAGGCCGCTGGTAAGCGGATGGATGAGATGACGTTTATCGATCAGCAGCGCTACACCGATCACGGCGGCAGCGTGCCTTTACTCCTGGTTGGCGGCGGCGTTATCGGGGCTGTTACCGTCAGCGGACTGCCCGCGCATGAGGATCACGCACTGGCGCTGTGGGGTATTGAGCAAATTTTGTAACCTGTTTAAGGGCGACAGACCTGGCTGATGCGCTACCTTTTAATGATGTAAAACCGACATTTAAGGAGCCATTTGTGAAGTCTGACACCCGTTATGGTCTGATTGCCGTTGATAAGCAGGGCAGCAATGTCCTGTTTCTCAACCCTGAAACCTTTGCCGTCGAGCGTGAGCTTAACGCCTTCCCGCCCCGTCCACACGAGCTGTTGATCCTGCCGAAACAGCATAAGGCCTATGTCCCGATCTTCGGTGACGGTATTCACGGCGATAATCCCCATCCGGGCCATAGGATCGCGGTAATCGATCTGCTTCAACGCGAGCTGACGGGTTTTATCGACGTCAGTCCACAGGAATCACCGCACACGGCGCGCCTGGGACAGGATGGCTACGTCTATCAGTGCTGTGAAAACAGCGCCGCGATTCTGGTCATCGATCCTGAGAGCGATACCATCATCAACAGGATCACGGTGCCGTCGCACAATGCTCATCGCTTAACGATCCTCCCTTCCGGCCAGAAGCTGTTTACCGATAATGAAGAGGATGGGACCATCACCGTGGTTAAGCTGGCAGAGGGACAGGGGAAGGTGATTGAAAATATCGCCATGCCCGGCTCCGTCAACGGTATTGCCGCTTCGCCGGTGTTGCCTTATATCGTGGCAACGGATGGCGATCGCCCCCAGCTGCACGTACTGGACGCACAAACCCACAGTCTGTTGCAGACGCTGACCCTTACCGGCCATCAGAAGGCCAGCCAGCTGGTGCGCTTTAGCGAGGATGGTTCGCTGCTGGTGGTCATTGGCGATCAGGAGCCGGTAATCAGCCTGTTTGATGGCAAACTTAATCCGCTGGGGCAGGTCGCTGTGGGACATAAGCCGATGGATGGCTGCTTCAGCCCGGATAACCGCACGCTGCTGATTGCTAACGAGGATGACGGTACGCTGAGCGTGATTGATATCGCCAGCCTGAAGGTGATCGCCACTCCGTCAGTAGGGAAGGGGTGTGAAGTGCTCAGCTATTTTCGTTTACCTGACTGAGAGAGAGAATGAGCGACATCACGGAGCACGACATCACCGATATTCTGGCTCCCGGCTTGAGGGTAGTCTTCTGCGGTATCAATCCCGGCAAGTCGTCGGCGCATAAAGGCTTCCATTTTGCCCACGGCGGAAATCGCTTCTGGAAAACGATTTGGCAGGCCGGGTTTACTCCGGTGCAGCTTAAGCCGGAGGAGGAGTATAAGCTGCTGGACAGCCGCTGTGGCATTACCATGCTGGTTGAACGGCCCACCCGGGAAGCCACGGAGCTATCCCGCCTGGAGCTGCGTGATGGGGGCCGGGCGCTGCAGGAGAAAATCGCTCACTTCCAGCCCGACGCGCTGGCCGTGCTGGGCAAGCAGGCCTGGCAACAGGCGTCTGGCGTCAGTAAAGTCGCGTGGGGCCGACAGCCGCACCGTATGGGCGTGACGGAGGTCTGGGTGCTGCCCAATCCCAGCGGCTTGAATCGCGCCTCACAGGATGAGTTGTCGGCCGCCTACCGCGAGCTCGAACGTTCACTGGCTGAACGGGGCCTGTGAGCAAATGCAGCCATAAAAAAGCCCCTGCCGGGAGGCAGAGGCTTTTTTAGCGGGCTTAACGACAATTAATCGTCGGGGAAGCTGCGCAGCACTTTTGCCCTCACGCGCCGTGAATACGTTGGTTCACGACCCAAATCCGGCATAAATGTTTTTTGAGTGGGGGTGATACTTTTTTGGAAATTGTATGCGAAACCCCTGTTGTCCGACCAGGTTAACACGGCTTACCCTATATCCATCGCCACCTGGGGAAACCGATATCAATGGACATGATGCTTAAAACAGCGGCTCAGCCTTCTGGCTATGAAAAATGCATAAAAAATTAAAAGCCAAGCTTTTCACAAAGTTCAATTATTTTTATCTGAATATCAGGGGATTCACATTTCTTATAAATGTTGTTCTCAGCTTTATTTTTTAGAAACAAACGGCATAACATGTCAAAAAGCTTATTCAAATAAAAAAACCAATTTTTGTATTGTCTTCGCTATCAGAGAGGTTTTTATTATAAATTATTGTTAAATCGCGCGGTGAGTTTTTTATTATTGAAAATAAATCATTTCTATCAAAGATATAACCCACCCCCCTGACATTTGATATTAAATCAAATACACCAATTTTTTTTAGCTTCTTCCTTAAGCTGAATATTAATTGGAACAAATTATCCTCAAGATTACACTTTTTATCCCATAAGGCGGAAGTGATTAATTCATGTGTCAAGCATGTGGATTTGTTGTCAATAAAAATCAACAATAATGCCAGTTCTTTATTTGTTAGGCTGGTTGATAATCCATATTTACAAATAAATGCTTTATTTTCTAAGTTTATCTCAAGCATAACATCTCCCTGTTATTTTGTATCATATGACATGGTAAAGAGGCAAAAATATTTTCACGCGTCAACGTTAAATATTGAGGAGAAAATACCTTTCCCGGTTAAGTATGGCTTAGGTTGTAAGTCATATATCAACAGATAACATTTTTATCGAGTTATAAATTTATTGCCATACCTGAAATGTTATATTTCATTAAATATTATTTCTAAAGTCTTTATTTTACATTAAATTTGATCCCATGCAGGTTTTTAGAAAAAAGTGACAACATGTAAATCTTTAGTTTTTCTTATGTAAATAAAATTACTAAACAACAGCATATTCGTACTTCCTGCACTAACATGGGATAATGTTAGCAGGGGGGAGGCTACGCCCCCGCTAAATTTAAGAAGAGTAACGCTGAACGCCATGTTAACTCCCCTGAAAATAATCTATAAAAATAACATTTAATCTATAGTCAGTAGAATTTTTATCGGAGTAGGCGTTATTGATAATTAATCTATCAGGAGTGTTTATTTTGCTGCATGTTGGCTGGAATATTTCCAGATTGGATGCCAGTATGACTTAAGCAACTCATCAACAGCTTGTTTCCCCTCGATCATAAAATCAATTTCAGAAAGATAGCCGGGATACATATTATCGGAACCTATGAGATAAAGTTCATCATCTATAATCGTTATTTTTGCATGGTTCCCTGGCGCTGGAGTAACTTTAGGATAGAAAAAACCTGAAGCATGGATAAGGGCCATAGCGGAACTACCAATATTCCCTTTTGATGGTGGTTGCACAGTTAGGGGGGGCGTTTAAGTGTAGCCGTATACGAATTTTCAGGTGCATCGGGCCATTTATAATTAACACCTTCTAATTGGTGGTTTTTATCAACTTTATCTGTGAAATATAATGGTGCTATCTTTATTCTGGTAAGCGCGCTTGCTATTTTTGCATCAGGATCCGGAATCACTTTATCTGTTTCAACATCATGAGTCATATAATAACGAAACAAATCCATAGTTCTTTGCGAACCCGATCCAAAAGAGTATTGGTCTCCTGAAGATCCAGCTGATGCATCAAGTGGTGATACTATAACCTGCACTTCTAACTCAGGATTAGCTAACAGAGCTTCAATTAACCAAATACAAACGTGGTGCTCTTTCCAATTATTTTTCCATGCACTGATTAGATCCTGTTGAGACATTCTAATGATTTTTTTAGCTCCTTTAATTAGGGTTTCTTTCATAACTTCTGCTCCAATTTTAAAATCATCATCATTATTAGGACCAGTCCAGTATTTACCTAAACACAGCACCCTGTCAGCTAATCTATACTCATTAATATTTGTATAAGTAGTGTAAGGCTGAGGAAGTTCAAATAAGGGCGCTTTAAAGTCATCTACATTTGCATCTTTGCGATAACTAACATCACCTGTCAGATTATCATGCACAGTAAAGTTTTGATGTAATTTGATAAGATAATCCCATCGTTGTTGCAATGTATCATAACCTTCAGTACCTTGTGCTAATGGATCGGCTATCTGTAATGAGGTTACATCTCTCCAGGATAATTTATTTTTATCAAGGAAATTTTTAGAGAGTAAATCCCTCCCACAGCTCCAAAGTTCATTAAGGTATAGTTGAGAACCTAATGCAGCTTGACCATGAATGACAGCTGAAATGTCATGTACAGGAGGATAGCTAATAAACAAATCCATTTTCAAATTGTGACCGCCTACCAGTGTCTCAGATCCATCAATAGCAATTACTTTTGCATGGTTCCAGGTCATTTTGGTATTGTCTTCAGAATCTAATATTTCGCCTGAAATTAATTTACTCGTTAATGCGCTGATAATCCCAGCACTAATACGGGAGAAAATACCAATATAAATTTCTGGGGAAACCTCCCAGTCTTGAGAGCGAGCTCGAACTAAACGAAGCAATGATGCCTGGAAATCAATCAAGTTATCGGCTGGGAATAAAAGGTCGTAAGGTGTGTTTCCGAATAAAAAGCGGAATTGTACTGGGTGTGTTCTCCCCATTTTTTGTGACAAACAAACATCCATTGAACGTAAAATAACTTTACCCCATTCAGGATCAGGGCTATGCAACGAAGTGACATCACAGCGATAAACTGCTTTCTGAATGATTTCCTCAATTGAACGTTCAAAATCATCTTTTCTTTTAATCGCTTGATCCATTATTTGTTGATTAAATGGAAGTCCAAAAATATGAGGGGTATCTATCAATCTGATATAGTTAGGAAGCGTTGTCTCGTTGTTAAACAGACCAAGCGCATTCAATTTTACCTTCACGTCTTCAATAAAGCTCATGTTAAGTCCCTTTACTTAATATCTATTTTATAGAAAATACCATTTAACCCAACTACAACCAGAACGCTCCTGGGTTACAGGATAATATTGCTCATATGGAGGATCACCAACCACATCTTCCATATACAATTTATTCCAGGATAAAATTCCACTACCAGATGCAATACGTCTAACATAAGGTCTGAAATATATTCTACTCGTTCGATAGATTCCTCCTCCCATTACATCAAACAAGTCATGATATTTTACTATCGCCCTTCGTAACTCATGAGCTGTATTAGTCACAGCGCAGGATTCTGAGAAAATGGTGCCCCGTTGAGATAAATAAGTTCTGGCCATCAAATAAATTAAATCACCAACATTAGCAAATTTTGATGAATTTTTCGAAGGGTCATATTTACTATCTGTTGTGATGTTTCCTGATAACGTACTATGCCTTCCTCGGCACACATATAAATCATAATGGATAGGTTGAGGTGAAGTACTTCGACCCAAAGGATCGGGTGTTAATACCTTTTCCCCTAAATTCTTCCATGCATTACTAAATGGCCATAATGAATTTGAAGCTTTACTGGTTTTTTTTTGCATCATTTTTTCATTTGGATAGGGTACAACTGGCGTGAAGAGATAATCTGATGACAGTTCAATTGATTCATCCCAGGCGTAAATCGCTGCATAATGTTTAACATTTGGAGACAATGTCGTAAATGTGCTCCACCAATTACCAGGGCCAGGGACAGGTTCTATTGCAAAAATGTTCACCTGAATATCCTTATTGCCATAACTGTAAATAAACCATGCAGCCATAAGTGCAGCAACTGCACCTCGACTGTGACCGATTATATTGACCACCTTAGCACCACTGGCTACAGCCTTATTTGCGCCATGTAATGCAAGTGCTGAAATGTCTTTTCCTTTCGCGTGCTCAGCTTCAGAAAATTGGTTTCCAGATGCATATTTTTTACATAATTACTTAGTGAATCCGGGATTTTTAATGGACCACTCACTAATAAATCCTCACTTTTATCAGAAGGGATAGCCCAATCATTTTCTCCTGAACCTCTAACGCTGACCGCATTATCACTTTCGGTTAATACCCCGTTGATCTCTCTAAATACGCGGACGGGAATATAACCAGATCTTTCTGAGTAAATTCTCTTGTCACTCCTTAAGCGGGACACTTCTCCTTCATCTCTCGTACAGGCTGTCCCAGAAAATGAGAGCGTAAAAACATTATTGATCGTTTTTATATCATCCATATTAACGAATTCTCCATATAATGTTAAATTAACACACTGGTTCCAACTCATTATTCAAATAAAAGAATAGAAGATCACTAAAATTAATAATTAAAACTTTCCTGGCTTGAGTTGCCATGGCTGTAAGCGTTACATTAAGGCTATCTCGTAAGTATCCATGTAAACGGCCATTTACTTTTAGAGATCTTACGACAACCTACTGTTGTCTCCTGAGGAGATATCTATGCATTGAACCCGCGTAGCAAAACACCAGATCATTGCCTCTCTCAACTCGGTCGAAGTCGGAGGGGCAGTGAAGGATGTCCGCTATGAAGCCGATATTTCCATAGTCAGTTATTGCACTTTGAAAGGCTAAATAGGGTGGAAGAGAAAAATCTGATATAGAAAAAATCAAAGATCTGGAGATTTACCGTCTGAAATAGTTTTTTCAAATCTGAGTCTTGATTGTCTCGCTCTGAAAGAATTCATCGGAAAAAATCTTTAAAACCAGCGGAAAAGGGTGAACTTGTCAGGTATCTGACTGCGCAATTTTTCGAGAGCTTGCGTCAGGCATGCAGGGCATTATTGTTGAGCATGATCCCGTACTTTAACCAGCCGGATGATGACTGAAACACGCAAGTTTCAGCGATGCATGGAAATTAAATGGGTATGCTTACATACCTACGACTAAACTGAATAGCTGTATATTTCGGATCAATACAGCCCGTTTTACATCCGTAAAATCAGTAGCATCATAGATTTAACTCATGTACCCGATGGGTTGTTGTAGTACGATGAAAGCGGCCTGAAATTACTGAGCATTACATCGATACCGCGGGTTTCACCGTATTCAAACTGATCCCTACTAAGACGGCAATTTGTTAGCGCATGACGCATAGAACGAGCGTCCAACGGCGTAATCAAAGCCATAAAAAAGCCCCTGCCGGGAGGCAGAGGCTTTTTTAGCGGGCTTAACGACACATTAATCGTCGAGGAAGCTGCGCAGCACTTCGGAGCGGCTTGGATGGCGCAGCTTGCGCAGCGCTTTGGCTTCGATCTGACGAATACGTTCGCGCGTAACGTCAAACTGTTTACCTACCTCTTCCAGCGTGTGGTCGGTATTCATATCAATACCAAAACGCATACGCAGCACCTTCGCCTCGCGCGCTGTCAGCCCTGCCAGCACGTCGTGCGTGGCAGAACGCAGGCTCTCGGACGTCGCGGAGTCCAGCGGCAGCTCCAGCGTGGTATCCTCGATAAAGTCACCCAGATGTGAATCTTCATCATCACCAATTGGCGTCTCCATGGAGATTGGCTCTTTGGCAATTTTCAGCACCTTACGGATTTTATCTTCCGGCATCAGCATCCGCTCGGCCAGCTCTTCCGGCGTCGGCTCACGACCCATCTCCTGCAGCATCTGGCGAGAAATACGGTTGAGCTTGTTAATCGTCTCAATCATATGCACCGGAATACGGATGGTACGCGCCTGGTCAGCGATGGAGCGGGTGATAGCCTGACGGATCCACCAGGTCGCATAGGTCGAGAATTTATAACCACGGCGATATTCAAACTTATCCACGGCTTTCATCAGACCGATATTCCCCTCCTGGATGAGATCCAGGAACTGCAGGCCACGGTTGGTGTACTTCTTGGCGATAGAGATAACCAGACGCAGGTTAGCCTCAACCATCTCTTTCTTCGCACGACGCGCTTTCGCTTCGCCGATAGACATGCGACGGTTGATGTCCTTCACCTGCTCAATGGTCAGGCCGGTCTCTTCTTCAATCTGCGACAGCTTTTGCAGGCCGCGATGCACGTCTTCAGAGACGTCTTTCAGCTTCTCTGACCAGGGTTTGTTCATCGCCAGGGCCGCTTTGAACCAGGTTTCGCTGGTTTCATTGCCGGTAAACAGGGTGATGAAGTTTTTCTTCGGCATCTTACAGATTTCAACACAGAGCTTCATGATCAGACGTTCCTGCGTACGAACGCGGTCCATCATGGTGCGCATGCTGTTCACCAGGAAATCGAACTGCTTCGGCACCAGGCGGAACTGTTTGAAAACGTCTGACAGATTCTGAATTTCAGCTACGGCATCGGCGTGGCTGCGGCCTTTAGCCTTGATTACCGTACGGGCTTTTTCGTACTGAACGCGCAGATCGTTAAACTTCTCGCGCGCCAGTTCCGGGTCGATGCTGTTGTCATCGTCGGCGCTGTCGTCATCGGACTCTTCATCTTCGTCTTCATCATCGTCACGCTCTGCTTCAGAGAGTTCCGAGCCAACGTGCGTGGCGGTGGGCGCGATATCTGCTTCAGCGTTGGGATCAACAAAGCCGGTAATCATATCCGACAGGCGCGCTTCGCCCGCCTCAACGCGGTCATACTGTTCCAGCAGGTAGGTAATGGCTTCCGGGTATTCAGCAACGGAACACTGGACCTGGTTGATACCGTCTTCGATGCGCTTCGCGATGTCGATTTCGCCTTCGCGCGTCAGCAATTCAACGGTACCCATTTCGCGCATATACATGCGCACCGGGTCTGTCGTCCGGCCGATTTCTGACTCAACGCTGGACAGGACCTGTGCGGCCGCCTCGGCAGCATCTTCATCGGTATCGGAGCTGTTTTCGTTCAGCATCAGATCGTCGGCATCAGGTGCTTCTTCAACAACCTGTATGCCCATGTCGTTGATCATCTGAATGATGTCTTCGATCTGATCGGAGTCGACGATATCTTCCGGCAGATGGTCATTGACCTCGGCATAGGTCAGATAGCCCTGCTCCTTACCACGGGTGACAAGTAGCTTAAGCTGTGACTGCGGGTTTTGCTCCATAAGACGGTATCCACACTTCTGTTAAATTAGATTGGTGTCGGTCGGCTAAGCAGCCAACAATAACAGTGAGGGCGTTGGTTTATTGCCGCTGCCCATCTCGGCGGCTGCCAGGGTCGACCTGGCGGATAATCGGCACTTAAGCCGCTGGATATTCGGTTCGACGCGCTATCACCTGCCATTTTTGGTTCGCGCAGCGGCAAAAACCGGTCGTACCGGGGTACGCTGTGGTTCAGGCGCTGGGCGCACAAAAACTGACGGTGGCGATAACGCCTCTCAATGTTATGTCGGGTGACAGGATCGTCACGCTCAGGAATTCGTTTTTTTAGCAAATTCCTGATTGAGCAGCCAGTATTCGCGCCGCTCGTTGGCATCCAGCCCGTGAGTGCGCTCGCGAGCAATTAAATACTCTAAGCGTCGCTCCAGCGCTGCGTCATACATGCTGGCCAGCGAATCGTTAAACATGGTTTCCACTTCATCGTCCACGATCATGTGGTTCCATGTGGCCAGAGTTTCAAGGCTCTGGCTAAATTTTGTGCCACGGTATAACTCTAGTAGCTGTCCCGTCGTCAGGCCAGGATGAGCGACGCAAGTGCTCACTAACTCGACAAAAAGGGAAAATCCCGGCAGTTCAGAAGATTCCAGCCCTTCCAGGGAAGGCACGGCTGCTGCCAGCTGCGGATTCTGAATCAGCAATCCAATCAGTATACGCATGGTTGTGCGTTTTAGCTGAGGCTGCGGTGGGAGTTTCGACTTCTCGCCCACTCTGGGCATCAACTTTTCCAGCTGACTGTCATCCAGAATGCCCAGTTTGTTCCCCAGTTCCTGACGCAGGTAAATGCGCAGGGTTTCACCCGGCACCTGGCTAATTAGCGGCAGGGCCAGGGTACTCAGCTGGGCACGACCATCCGGCGATCGTAAATCTACCTGAGGGAGCAGAGTGTCAAATAAGAAAGCGGAGAGCGGCGTTGCCTGCTCCATTCGCGCTTCAAATGCCTCTTTTCCCTCTTTACGGACCAGCGTATCCGGATCTTCACCGTCCGGCAGAAACATAAAGCGTAGCTGACGGCCATCATTCATGTAGGGAAGGGCGGTTTCCAGTGCCCGCCAGGCCGCTTCACGTCCTGCTCTGTCGCCGTCATAGCAGCAGATGACATTATCGGTCGAGCGAAATAGCAGCTGAATATGCTCAGGCGTCGTCGATGTTCCCAGTGACGCCACGGCATAATCAATGCCGAACTGCGCCAGGGCCACCACATCCATATAGCCTTCGACCACTAATAGCTTCGCCGGTTCCGGATGATTCTTGTGGGCTTCATACAGGCCATACAGCTGTCGGCCCTTATGGAAAATATCGGTCTCCGGGGAGTTCAGATATTTTGGCAACGCATCGCCAACGACGCGGCCACCAAACCCGATAACCCGGCCTCGCTTATCATGGATGGGAAACATGATCCGTTCGCGGAAGCGATCGTAGCTGCGGCCCTGATCGTTGGTGACCAGCATCCCGGCGTCGATAAGCGACTGCCGGTCGTCCTCATTGCGGCCGAATCGCTTCAGCGCGTTGTCCCAGCCTGCGGGCGCAAAACCAATCGAGAAGTGACCGATCACCTCATCGCTCAGACCGCGGCCTGCCAGGTAGTCACGCGCACCCGCGGCGTGACTCTGGGTCAGCGACTGCCGGTAGAACTCATTCAGCCCGGTCATCAGCTGATACAGGCTCTGGCGCTGATGGCGCTCCAGCTGGCTCGGGCCACTTCCGCTTTCGTACGGAATTTCAAGTCCGTAAAGCGTCGCCAGCTCCTCGATGCTCTCTACGAACTCAAGGCGGTCATAGTTCATCAGAAAGTCGACGGCGTTGCCGTGCGCGCCACAGCCGAAGCAGTGATAAAACTGTTTCTCGCCGTTTACGGTAAAAGAAGGGGTTTTCTCATTATGGAAGGGACAGCACGCGTGATAGTTCTTACCCTGCTTTTTCAGCTTTACGCGGGCATCAATAAGATCCACGATGTCCGTGCGCGCCAGCAGGTCATTAATGAATACGCGTGGAATGCGTCCAGCCATAAATCCCCTTCACCTTTCAGCTTCCATTGCTTCTGGCCCATAAACGAGAACAAGCCGCGCATTCCTTTCGGAAAGCACGGCCTTCATAACTACTTACTTGTCTGTGGGACGTGAGGGCGCAAACCCTCAAAAATTAGTACAGACGAGTGCGGCGTGCGTTTTCGCGAGCCAGTTTCTTCGCGTGGCGTTTAACGGCAGACGCTTTAGCGCGCTTACGTTCGGTCGTTGGTTTTTCATAAAACTCACGACGACGAACTTCAGCCAGAACGCCTGCTTTCTCGCATGAACGCTTGAAGCGACGCAGTGCTACGTCGAAGGGCTCGTTTTCACGTACTTTAATTACCGGCATGTAACTCTCACCTCGATAAATTCGGTTTGCTGCTGGGCTGTAAGCCAGCTCATTTCAAAATGGTGCGGAATTTTACTCCAACACAGGCAGCATTGTAAAGCACCATAGCATTAACTCACCAACAGATGCGCCTGTGCCACTGCCGGTATTTTCAGGCGAATGAGTATACAGGATTCCTCGTGGCGCGGCGAAAAAATTTTCGCCTTATGCATCAGTGACAAGGCGAGCCGGGCGGAAAATTACCGCGAACGGCCAGGCCTTCATGCTACACTGCGCGCCGCAAGAATGAGGTAAAAAAGTCATGCGTGTACTTGGAATTGAAACATCCTGCGATGAAACCGGTATCGCGATTTACGACGATCGGGCCGGACTTCTCGCCAATCAACTTTACAGTCAGGTCAAACTGCATGCCGATTACGGCGGTGTCGTACCTGAGCTGGCTTCGCGCGACCACGTGCGAAAAACCGTGCCGCTTATCCAGGCGGCGCTTAAGGAAGCCGGATTACAGGCGTCAGAGATTGATGCGGTGGCCTGGACGGCCGGACCTGGCCTGGTGGGCGCGCTGCTGGTGGGGGCCACCGTAGGTCGTGCGCTGGCGTTTGCCTGGGGTGTCCCGGCTATTCCCGTTCATCATATGGAAGGGCACCTGCTGGCACCGATGCTGGAAGATAATCCTCCCGCCTTTCCCTTTGTTGCCCTGCTGGTGTCGGGCGGTCACACCCAGCTTATCAGCGTTACCGCCATCGGTGAGTATACGCTGCTTGGGGAATCGGTTGATGATGCGGCCGGTGAGGCATTTGATAAAACGGCCAAGCTGCTGGGGCTGGATTATCCCGGTGGCCCGATTCTGTCGAAAATGGCCCAGCAGGGGATTGAGAAGCGCTTTGTCTTCCCCCGTCCGATGACCGATCGGCCAGGTCTGGATTTCAGCTTTTCTGGCCTGAAAACGTTCGCGGCGAATACCATTCGCGGTAACAGCGACGACGATCAGACGCGCGCTGATATCGCCCGCGCCTTTGAAGATGCGGTTGTCGATACGCTGGCGATCAAATGTAAGCGCGCGCTGGAGCAGACCGGGTTCAAACGGCTGGTTATCGCCGGAGGCGTCAGCGCGAACCGCACGCTGCGGGCGAAAATGGCTGAAGTGATGAAAGCCCGGGGCGGGGAGGTCTTCTATGCCCGCCCTGAATTCTGTACCGACAATGGGGCGATGATAGCCTACGCCGGTATGGTCAGGCTGCGCAGCGGTACGGATGCGGAGCTTGGCGTCACGGTTCGGCCACGTTGGCCGCTTTCCGAGCTGGGTGTTGTTGCTGAGCCGGACTGAGCATCAGGATAAACACAGCTCTGCGGCGAGCTGTGTATTAGATGACGCGCAGCGAATGATTAACCTGAAACGGGTGCGTCGCTGCGCCGAAGAGTAAGGCGGGATTAATTACCTAAAATAGCGTTGAAAATTCTCCCTACGAAGGGGATCCCACCCAGTACCGATTCAACGGTGCCACCAATATTACCGCCGATACTGGCACCAATGGAGGTACCCAGCTCGGGGAAGAGCTTTTTGATGTTCATCTCACCCAGCAGCGGTACTGAAACGGTGACGCTGCCAGCCAGCTGATAAATCCCGTTACCTACCAGGCCACCCACCGATGCACTGATATTTTTAATAATGCCTGTGCCGCTCACCGCGGTGATGTCATCCCGCTCTAACTCTCTCATTATTTTCACTCCCTGAAGGTAGTAACGACGTGTTACTGATAAGGTACGTTACAGTGAGACGTTAATGGAGAGAATAGTAATAAAATGATTTACAGAGCTTCTGAATAATCCCCGGCACTGATGTTATTTGCGCTTTCTCCGCCAGATTTTAGTTTCCTGTCCGCGCCAGAGTCGCTGAATATTGTCATGATGCCGCAGCAGCACCAGGCACGAGAGCATTGCAACGGGAAAGGTAAACTGGGGTTTAAACCACCAGACGTAGAAGGGGGCGATTAGCGCGCTGATGATAGCGCCGAGCGATGAATAACCGCTAAGCAGTACGGTTAGCAGCCAGGTGCCGGTCATCAGACCCGTTAAATCCCAGCCGATGGGGGCGATCGCACCGAAAGCGGTCGCCACGCCTTTTCCGCCCTTGAAGCGAAAAAAAACGGGGTAAATGTGCCCAAGGCAGGCGGCGATAGCGGTAAGGCCCAGATATAAAGGCGTGACGCCATAATGCCAGGCAAGCCAGACCGGCAGCATACCTTTAAGAATATCAAAAACCAGCACGGCCGCAGCGGGAACTTTACCGCCGAGCCGCAGCACGTTAGTTGCGCCGGGATTGCCGGAACCATTCTGGCGGGGATCGGGCAATCTGAACAGTCGGCACACCAGAATCGCACTGGAGACAGAGCCACACAGATAGGCAAAAAGGATCATACCCAGTGCGAATGTATTCAACATACCGTTCCGCCCTCCAGGGGTCGTTTTGTTCTCATCATCCGTGGATAATACGCATAAATAGCCGGAAGTGGTATCCGGCATCCACAAAAACAGAGATGGTTATTATGGATATTGTATTTATAGAACAACTGACGGTTATCACCACTATTGGTGTCTATGACTGGGAACAAACTATTCAGCAGAAGCTGGTTTTCGACGTTGAAATGGCATGGGATAACCGCCGGGCGGCGGCCAGCGATGATGTGAATGACTGCCTGAGCTATGCGGATATCTCTGCGGCCATTATTGACCATGTGTCCGCTGGCAAATTTGCGCTGGTTGAGCGCGTAGCAGAAGAGGTTGCCTCACTGCTGCTGACGCGTTTCAGTTCTCCCTGGGTACGGATTAAACTGAGCAAGCCCGGGGCGGTGGCGCAGGCCGCTCAGGTGGGCGTGGTGATTGAGCGCGGGACTAATCCTAAATAAGTGCAATATGATTGCCATCACGATGAAACCCCCCCACATTATGCTCTGTTTTAAAGTTGGCCCGGTTTTTACGGGCACAATTTGGCGGTAGCCTCGGGCAGCCGTCTTTTAAATGATTTTGATACGGACAGGGGTAGTAATTGATGGCAGATATTCATCAGCTATGGGTGGCAGCAATACTCGGCATTGTTGAGGGCCTGACGGAGTTTCTTCCCGTCTCTTCCACCGGGCACATGATCATAGTCGGTCATCTGTTGGGTTTTGAAGGGGATAAAGCGGACACCTTCGAGGTCGTCATCCAGCTCGGCTCAATCTTAGCGGTTGTCGTCATGTTCTGGCGTCGCCTGTTTGGCCTTATCGGCATCCATTTCGGCAAAGTGCCGCATGAGGGGACCGGCAAAGGGCATCTTACGCTGATTCATATTCTTTTGGGGATGGCACCAGCTGTCGTTGTAGGCCTGCTCTTACACGACGCCATCAAGACGTTGTTTAACCCGGTCAATGTGATGTATGCCCTGGTGGTTGGCGGCGTGCTATTGCTCGCGGCGGAATACCTTAAGCCTAAACAGCCCAGGGCAGTGGGCCTGGATGACGTCACCTACCGTCAGGCTTTCGTCATTGGCTGCTTTCAGTGCCTGGCGCTCTGGCCGGGTTTCTCACGTTCAGGCGCGACCATCTCTGGCGGGATGTTAATGGGGGTCAGCCGCTATGCTGCTTCCGAGTTCTCGTTCATTCTGGCCGTACCGATGATGATGGGCGCCACGGTGCTGGATCTCTATAAAAGTGTGGGCTTCCTGACGATGGGTGACATGCCGATGTTTGCCGTCGGTTTTCTTACCGCTTTTGTGGTGGCGCTGATTGCGATCAAAGTCTTCCTGAAGCTGATTCAGAATATCTCCTTCGTCCCGTTCGCCATCTACCGTTTTATTATTGCGGCTGCGGTTTATATGATCTTCGTCTGATAGGCCGAAGAGGCGATGAAGCCGGGCCGAATGGCCCGGTTTTCCTAAGCGTCGTTCTCCGTTTTCCAGCGCTCAAGCGCGACAATCCTGCGCTTCGTCAGCGCTTGCCGAATTTCACTTCCTTTAAACCCCGCCGCAACGACCTCTTTTGTGGATACGGCCAGCGCGACGTTAAACGCCTCGCGCAGATAGCGTCCCTGCGGATACGCATTCTGTTCAAAACCGGTTCGCCCACGGGCGTCCGCTTCGCTGGTCAACGCTATCTGGTCAATACGCTGTGGCTTGCGCCAGGCATCAATCCGGTCAAACAGCGCCACTAACGCCGCTGCCGGCTGCCGCTCAATGGTATGCACCACATCATGAAACTCCGTAACCAGCAGCGCCAGGTCGCGCAGGTGGTTTGGCACCCGTAAACGCTGACAGAGTGCGCTAACCAAAGGGACGCCAGCGGCACCGTGTCCATGGTGGCTGGGCCACAATTCGGGGGGCGTCAGCGCCTTACCCACGTCGTGAAACAGCGTGGCAAAGCGGACATCGACCTCGTTGCTGAGCTGTGCGGCGATGGCCAGCGTCATCAGCGTGTGCACGCCGGTATCAATTTCGGGATGCCACTTTTTAGGTGCCGGGACGCCATAAAGGTTGTCCAGCTCGGGGAAGAGCACCGCCAGCGCACCACAGTCACGCAGCACCTGAAAATAGACCTGGGGGGAGGGCGTTTCGAGAGCCTTCTCCGTCTCTTTCCAAACGCGTTCCGGCGTTAGCGTGTCCAGCTCACCGCTGGCGGCCATGCTGCGCATCAGTCCGAGCGTTTCTGGCGCGACGGTAAAACCCAGATGGGCAAAGCGCGCAGCAAAGCGCGCAACCCGCAGCACGCGCAGCGGATCTTCGTTAAAGGCGGCAGAGACATGACGCAGCTGGCGCTGGACAATATCCTGCTGTCCGCCCCAGGGATCGTACAACACCCCGTTTTTATCGCGGGCAATGGCATTAATGGTCAGATCGCGCCGCTGTAAATCCTGCTCCAGCGTCACATCGGGGGCGAAATAGCAGCTAAAACCGGTATAGCCCGCACCGCTTTTTCGCTCAGTTCTGGCCAGCGCATACTCTTCATGCGAGTCAGGATGTAAAAAAACCGGGAAGTTGCGACCGACCTGCTGATAGCCATTATTGAGCATCTCTTCCGGCGAGCCGCCCACTACCACCCAGTCTTTATCAGTGACCGGTAATTCAAGCAGGGCATCGCGCACCGCGCCGCCGACAAGGTAAGTCTCCACTACTGCGCTCCTCGTTGTGTCGTTTCAGGCATCATACGTGAACGCCCGGCGTTCTCCCACCACCGGCGGGCAGGCTTACGCGGTATTGGCCCACGACGAAAAGGACATCAATGGATGTCCTTTTCGTCCCGGCATACGCTAAGCCTAGTTCATCCAGCGGTCTTTTTTCTTACGGCTGGGGATCATATGCGGCAGTAGCAGGCCAAGCAGCAGGCCGACGCCGGCCACGCCGCCGCCATACATAAACCACTGCATGATAATGGTACGCTGCTTGTCATCGAGCTGAACGTTGGCCGCGCTCACTTTCTTTTGTGCCACCACCAGCTCATTTTTTAGCTTCTGATTCTCATTTTTCAGGTTATTAATGGCACCGTCGCTGCCGGCAACCTTCTTCTGCATTTCGGCGGTCCGCTGATTCCAGCTTCCATCGATATTGGCCAGTTTGTCAGTCAGCTGTTTAACCTGCTGTTCCAGCTGTGGGACGCGCGTACGAAGGCTGGGCTGTTCGCTGAGCTGCGCAAGGGGGATCCAGGTGGTACGGCCCGTTGAGTCGCGAATTTGCGCGTATTTGGTGGCGTCATTGGTTTGCAGCAGCTCCACTTCTTCGCCCGCGTTCAGCGTACCGACCAGGCGATAATCATTGCTGGGGCCACTGCGAACCCAGGTGGAGAGTTCATCAGAAATATAGCGTTTCTCTTCGGCGTGAACGGTAGCAGCAACGCTAAATGTCAGTAAAGTAAGGCCAATTAAGTTAATTTTTTTCATTCGATATCTTTTTTACATGAATCCGGGAAAAAAGTAATGGCACAGTCTGGAGGCGCCTCGCATAAAGCTGAATGAGAACTTTCCTGGTCTCAGGGCATGGCGAGCCGGGTCGTAAAAGCATAAGAAAGCCGAGACAGCCACGGCAATTCTGCATTACTCTTCACGTTATGACTGACTGAGAAAAACCTCGCTGGCTGCCGTATTTATAACGCGCAGAGTCCATAACAACGGCGAGGCATCATCAGGCGCACATCCATTTACCATGCCGGTAATCATTTGATTAAGAAAATATGACCATCGAAATCGAGTTAAAGTTCATCGCCACACCTGCTGCTGCTGAAAATCTGCCAGGCCGACTTGCCGCCTGGCCACATCAGCACAGTGCGCCACAAAAGCTGACTAATATCTATTTTGAAACTGAAAGCAGCCAGCTGCGCCGCTGGGATATGGGACTGCGCATTCGCGGCTTCGGCGACAGCTATGAAATGACGCTGAAAACAGCGGGGCAGACCCTTGGCGGCCTCCACCAGCGTCCGGAATACAATGTCGCTCTGGAGAAGCCAGAACTGGACATCGCCCTGTTACCGGCGGAGATCTGGCCCGCAGGGACCGATCTGGCCACGCTGCAACAGCAGCTAAAGCCGCTGTTCAGCACCCATTTCGTGCGGGAAAAGTGGGTGGTCACTTATCTGCAAAGCGAGATTGAGGTTGCTTTTGACCTCGGCGAGGTCAGTGCGGGTAATGAGAGCGAAGCGCTGAGTGAAATTGAGCTTGAGCTTAAATCTGGTCAGCGTGAGGATCTGCTGGCGTTCGCTGAAGCGCTGTCAACCATTGGTGGGCTGCGTCTCGGCAGCAAAAGTAAAGCCGCGCGCGGCTATGCGCTGGCACAGGGTAAAACGCAGCCTGAACCGCGCCCTATGCCGGTGCTAAAGGTTAAACCGAAAGCAACGGTAGAAGAGGGGATGCGGGCAGCCTTTACGCTGGCGCTTACCCAGTGGCAGTACCACGAAGAGCTTTGGCTGCGCGGCGAAACGGCGGCGCTACATGAAATTCGTCAGGCGCTGGAAAGCCTGCGTCAGGCCTTCTCCCTGTTCGGCGCGCTGGTGCCGCGTAAGGCGAGTAGCGCGCTGCGTCAGTCGCTTACCGGCCTTGAGGAGGTGCTGCTGGAAGAAAACCTCCAGCCGGAGGTCCTCTGCTTTAGTCTCCTCTCATTACAGACCCAGTTAGCACTCACTAACTGGATAGCCACCGAGCGCTGGCGCGGCTTTATTGATAGCAAGTCGGAGACCAGGCTACAGGGATCCTTTAAGCGATTCTGCGATATTATGCTGGGCCGCCTCTCCGCCGATCTCAAAGAGACCTTTCACCGCATCCGCCAGTTCAATGAGTATCAGGACAAGCTGACTCGCCTGAACCGCCAACTGCTGGCCGCGCGCCTGCTGGCCGGGGCTTACCCATCTGAAGCGGTCGCTGCGTGGCTAGGAGACTGGCAGCAGCTGGCGCAGGGCATTGAGTCTAATCAGACCGCAAACCTTGATGCGTACTGCCGTCAGGCCCTTAAGCATCCGGCATTCTGGAAAAACGGTAGCGTCTGACTGCCCGGCTCAGCGCGGCCAGGCATGCGTGCACCGATCATTTGTCACATTAGGGAGTGTTTATGCTGCCATTGCCCCACACGTCTCTGCCTCCTTTAATGGCAGCGCAGGCAGGACGTTTACCCGCCTCTCTGGGTGAGCTGACGCTTGCTGAGCAGAGCGTGTTGGCTTTCAGTGATTTTATCTGCGAGAACCTGAGTCGCCATCCGGCGTGGTGGCAGAGGCTGAGGGAGCAGCCTCCTCAGGCAGATGAATGGCAGCATTATCAGGGGTGGCTGGCGGTAAAGCTGGCAGAGGTATCGGATGAACCCACCCTGATGCGCGAGCTGCGGCTTTTTCGTCGCCATATGCTGACCCGTATTGCCTGGATGCAGGCGCTGGCGACCAGCAGCACGGAGGATTCCCTGAAACAGCTGAGCGTTCTGGCTGAGCTGCTGATTGTCGCGGCGCGGGACTGGCTGTGGCAGGCCTGCTGCCGCGAATTCGGCACGCCGGTGAATGCGCAGGGTGAACCGCAGCCGCTGCTGATCCTCGGCATGGGTAAGCTGGGGGGCGGTGAGCTGAACTTCTCCTCTGACATTGATCTGATCTTTACCTGGCCCGAAAACGGTACGACACAGGGCGGTCGACGCGAGCTGGACAACGCCCAGTTTTTCACCCGACTGGGCCAGCGGCTGATTAAGGTGCTGGACCAGCCCACGGTAGAGGGCTTTGTGTATCGCGTGGATATGCGTCTGCGACCCTTTGGCGACAGTGGGCCTCTGGTGCTGAGCTTTGCCGCGCTGGAGGACTACTACCAGGAGCAGGGACGCGACTGGGAACGCTATGCGATGGTCAAAGTACGGGTGATGGGCGATCGGGATGACCACTGGAGCCAGGAGCTACAGCAGACACTGCGTCCCTTCGTTTACCGCCGCTATATCGACTTCAGCGTCATTCAGTCCCTGCGTAATATGAAAAGTATGATTGCCCGGGAGGTGCGGCGTCGCGGTCTGAAAGACAATATTAAGCTGGGCGCGGGCGGTATCAGGGAAATTGAATTTATCGTTCAGGTTTTCCAACTGATCCGCGGTGGCCGCGAACGGGCGCTCCAGCGCCGCGCGCTATTGCCGACCCTGCAAACGCTGGGTGAACTGGGGCTGCTTCCCGCCGGACAGGTTGAGCAGCTACATCAGGCATGGCAGTTTCTGCGTCGGCTGGAAAACCTGCTTCAAAGCATCAACGATGAACAGACCCAGACCCTGCCTGTGGACCCACTTAACCAGGCACGGCTGGCATGGGCGATGGGCGTACCCGACTGGTCCGTTCTCCAGCAGCAGCTGGAACAGCACATGTCTGCGGTACGGGCGATTTTTGACGAGCTGATTGGCGACGATGCGCCTGAGGCAGACAGCAGCAAAGAGGTCGGGGAGTATGGCGTGCTCTGGCAGGATCGACTGGAGGAGACCGAACTGGCCCCGCTGGTTCCGCATCTGCCCGCGGGTGCGACGGCGGCGCTACTTAAGGCGATCAACGCGTTTCGGCAGGATACGGATAAACGTACGATTGGCCCCCGTGGCCGCCAGGCCCTCGATCAGCTGATGCCGCGACTGCTGGCGGAGGTTTGCCCGCGGGCAGATGCGGCGGTGACCCTTGAACGCCTCACGCCGCTGCTGCTGGGCGTGGTTACCCGCTCAACCTACCTGGAGCTGCTGACGGAATACCCCGGGGCACTGAAGCATCTGATTCGGCTGTGCGCCGCCTCGCCCATGGTGGCCAGCCAGCTTGCCCGCTATCCGCTGCTGCTGGATGAGCTGTTGGATCCGGCTACGCTCTACCAGCCAACGGCTACGGATGCCTACCGTGATGAGCTCCGGCAGTATCTGCTGCGTATTCCAGAAGAGGATGAGGAGCAGCAGCTGGAGGCGCTGCGGCAGTTTAAGCAGGCTCAGCTTTTGCGCATTGCGGCGGCGGATATCGCCGAAACGCTGCCGGTGATGAAGGTCAGTGACCACCTGACATGGCTGGCGGAGGCGATCATTGAGCAGGTTGTCATGCAGGCATGGCAGATGATGACGCAGCGCTATGGGCGGCCCTCACATCTTCAGGACGATGGGGGGCGTGGATTTGCCGTCACAGGCTACGGCAAACTGGGCGGCTGGGAGCTGGGCTACAGCTCCGATCTGGATCTGGTTTTTCTGCATGACTGCCCGGTCGAGGCGGTGACACTGGGTGAGCGCAGTATAGATGGCCGGCAGTTTTATCTTCGCCTGGCACAGCGCATTATGCACCTGTTCAGCACCCGTACCTCCTCCGGAATTCTCTACGAGGTGGATGCCCGGCTGCGACCTTCTGGCGCGGCGGGCATGCTGGTCAGCACGCTCGATGCCTTTGATGACTATCAGCGGCAGGAAGCCTGGACCTGGGAGCATCAGGCGCTGGTGCGCGCCCGCATTGTCTTCGGCGATCCGGCCCTGAGCCAGCGCTTTAACGCCATCCGTCGCGGTATTTTGTGCCTGCCACGGGAGCCTGCGGCGCTGCAAAAAGAGGTGCGCGACATGCGTGAAAAGATGTATTCGCACCTCGCCGGTAAGAACAAGGAGCGCTGGGATATTAAAGCCGACCGGGGCGGCATAACGGATATTGAGTTTATTACGCAGTATTTGGTTTTGCGCCATGCGGCTGCGCTGCCCGCGCTGACCCGCTGGTCTGATAACGTGCGGATACTCGAGCTTATGGCCAGCCATGGGCTGATGGAGGAGGAGGAGGCCCGGGCATTGACCAGCGCCTATATCACTCTGCGCGATGCACTTCATCACCTGGCGCTGGAGGCAATGCCTGGCCATGTGCTCCCCGAGACGTTCAGCCATGAGAAAGCGGTCGTGCAAGCCAGCTGGCAACGCTGGTTTGGTGAGTGAGTCGCGCAACAGAGGTTGGCCCTGAAAGATAAAGGGTCAATGTGCGGGATAACCAGCTTGTGCTATCATCGCGCGCACTATTTTTGACTTATGCCAGGAGTGTCTGGAATGAAAATTACACTGCCCGAGTTTAACCGTGCGGGCGTTCTGGTGGTTGGCGACGTCATGCTGGATCGCTACTGGTATGGCCCTACCAGCCGCATCTCCCCTGAGGCTCCGGTTCCAGTGGTTAAGGTCGATAATATCGAAGAGCGTCCCGGCGGCGCGGCCAACGTCGCAATGAATATTGCATCGCTGGGGGCGGCATCGCGGCTGGTGGGGTTAACCGGCATCGACGATGCCGCACGGGCGCTGAACGCCGCCCTGAGCGGTGTAAATGTGCAGTGTGATTTTGTTCCCGTCTCAACCCACCCGACCATCACCAAGCTGCGTGTGCTTTCGCGTAACCAGCAGCTGATCCGCCTCGATTTTGAAGAGGGCTTTGACGGTATCGATCCCGAGCCGCTGCACCAGCGCGTCAGGCAGGCGCTGCCTGATACCGGTGCACTGGTGTTGTCGGACTATGATAAGGGCGCGCTTGCTACCGTCGAAACCATCATCAGCCTCGCCCGTGAGGCGAAAGTACCTGTGCTGGTGGATCCAAAAGGTACGAACTTTGAACGCTATCGTGGTGCGACCATCCTGACGCCCAACCTCTCCGAGTTCGAGGCCGTCGTCGGCAAATGTAAAGATGAGGCGGAGATCGTTTCGCGCGGTATGGCACTGATGGAGAAATTTGAACTCTCCGCGCTGCTGGTCACGCGTTCAGAAAATGGTATGACGCTGCTACAGCCGGGTAAAACGCCGTTCCACCTGCCGACCCAGGCGCAGGAAGTCTACGACGTGACGGGCGCGGGCGACACGGTAATCGGCGTGCTGGCAGCGGCGCTGGCGGCAGGAAACACCCTGGAAGAGAGCTGCTTCCTGGCGAATGCGGCAGCTGGCGTGGTAGTCGGTAAGCTGGGCACCTCGACCGTTTCACCGGTAGAGCTGGAGAATGCCATTCGTGCCAGGCCGGAATCCGGTTTTGGCGTGATGAGTGAAGAGCAGTTGAAGGAAGCCGTTGCGCTGGCGCGTCGTCGCGGCGAAAAAGTGGTTATGACCAATGGCTGCTTCGATATTCTTCACGCCGGACACGTCTCTTACCTGGCCAACGCGCGCAAGCTGGGCGACCGGCTGATTGTGGCGGTAAACAGCGATGCGTCGACGAAGCGGCTTAAGGGCGAAAGCCGCCCGGTGAACCCATTGGTTAACCGTATGATCGTACTGGGTGCGCTGGAAGCCGTCGACTGGGTGGTGGCTTTTGAAGAGGATACGCCGCAGCGGCTGATTGCCAGCATCCTGCCGGATCTGTTAGTGAAGGGCGGGGATTACAAGCCTGAAGAGATCGCGGGCAGCAAGGAAGTCTGGGCAAACGGCGGCGACGTTCGCGTGCTGAACTTTGAAGATGGCATTTCAACCAGCAATATCATCAGGGCCATCCAGGCTAAAAAATAAGCGCATTCGGGCGTTGGCCGTCGGTCCGGCAAAGAACCCAGACCAGACACTGGCTTAGCGCCGAAGGTGAATAAGCTGGGACTGGGACTGGGACGATCCAGAAAACAAAAAGGCCGATCCTGCGATCGGCCTTTTTGTTTATAACGGGTCCTGCTGTCAATGTCGCAGTTCCGGCTAGAGATCTTCTGTCTTGGTACTCTCTGAGGTGGTAACTGGAGCGGCAGCCGGAGCAGTAGTTGGAGCGGTAGTTGGAGCGGTAGCCGGAGCAGCAGCTGGAGCGGTAACTGGAGTATTGGCTGATGTGGTACCCCGGCTTTCCAGCTCGGCGATGCGCTGCTCCAGCGCACTCAGCTTTTCGCGGGTGCGCAACAGCACCTGCGTCTGAACGTCAAACTCTTCGCGATTGACTAAATCCAGCCGCGTCAGCTGTGACTGCAAGGTCTGGCGGATGCGCTTTTCCACGTCGTCGCCAAACTCGCGGATCCCTTTCGGCATGGATTCATGAACCTGACGGGCGAGTTGTTCAATTTTTTTTGGGTCAATCATGGCGGCTTCCTGATAGCGGCAAAGTTTCTGTAAGTGTAATGCTATAACCAGAAAGGATAAACCTGAAAACAGTAAAGCCACAAAATGGATAACTTATTGCCAGTTTTGTTCATTGCCCTGTGGTTTCTTCGGCGTTATATTAGTTTGCGATGTAAATACTATATGCTTATTCTCAGGGCGGGGCGAAATTCCCCACCGGCGGTAAATCGGCTGAGGCCGAAAGCCCGCGAGCGCTTCAGACCAGCCGGTTTGAAGGTCAGCAGATCCGGTGTGATCCCGGAGCCGACGGTTAAAGTCCGGATGGGAGAGAGTAACGTATGCTGTCGGGCCTGCGCCCGTTCTGCCGTTATTTTTTGTCACTGCATGACACTCCTAAGCATGCCCTGGTTCTGGTAACCGATACATTTTATAAGGTTTTATTACCATGAATCAGACGCTACTTTCTGAATTTGGCACGCCTGAACAGCGTGTACAACGCGCCATTGCCGCTCTCAAGGACGGCCGTGGCGTAATGGTGCTGGACGACGAAGATCGTGAAAACGAGGGCGATATGGTTTTCGCTGCCGAAACGATGACCGTTGAGCAAATGGCACTGACTATTCGTCACGGAAGCGGCATCGTTTGCCTCTGCCTGAACGAACAGCGCCTGCGCCAGCTTGAACTGCCGATGATGGTGGACAACAACACCAGCGCCTACGGGACGGGTTTCACCGTGACGATTGAAGCCGCTGAAGGCGTTACCACCGGCGTTTCCGCCAAAGACCGTATCACCACTATTCGCGCCGCGATTGCCGATGATGCCCGGCCGAGCGATTTAAATCGTCCTGGACACGTTTTCCCGCTTCGCGCCCGCGATGGCGGGGTGCTGACCCGAGGCGGTCATACCGAGGCCACGCTGGATCTGGTTACGCTGGCCGGTTTTAAATCTGCGGGCGTGCTGTGTGAGCTGACGAATGACGACGGCACCATGGCTCATGCACCGGAAGTGGTGGTATTCGCCAGGCAGCATGATATGCCTGTCGTCACCATCGAAGATCTGGTGGCCTGGCGCCGCAGCCACGAAACGCTGCAGGCAAGCTGACACCCATTGCCGGGTGGGGGCGTAAAGCTCCTGTCCGGCGATTATTTCAAACCCATTGGGTGTTCTGCCCGTTGAGGGGGATATCTCAGCATTCATTCAACCTTATCTCCCCCTTCTTCTGTACGTGTCTCATATCTCAGCATCCCTTTTGCCCCAGAATGCTTTGGTCCTTCAATACGCTTTGTTAGTTCCATCGCGCTATCTTCAAATTTCCTGACTAACTTCATCATCCTTATCCGCGTTAATCCCCACGAAAATGGGCGTAATGTAAGCGTCATTAAGCCGACACGTTTAGGGGATTTATCATGAGTCAGTCACGTATGCCCGCACTTTTCCTTGGCCACGGTAGCCCGATGAATGTGCTGGAAGAGAATATCTATACCGAAACCTGGCGCAGGCTGGGCGAAACGCTCCCGCGACCGCGGGCGATTATTGCTGTCTCTGCACACTGGTACACGCGCGGCACGGCCGTCACGGCGATGGAAACACCACGTACCATTCATGATTTTGGCGGCTTCCCGCAGGCGCTATTTGATACACGCTATCCGGCACCCGGTTCGCCGCAGCTGGCACAGCAAATTGCAGAGGCGCTTTCGCCGGTTAACGTGCAGATGGACCGGGAGTGGGGGTTAGATCATGGCGCCTGGGGAGTGCTGATCAAAATGTACCCCAATGCCGATATACCGGTCGTACAGCTGAGCGTTGATGGTACCCAGCCGCCAGCCTTTCATTTCGAGCTGGGCCGCAAGCTTGCTGCCCTTCGCGAACAGGGGGTAATGATTGTCGCCAGCGGTAATGTGGTGCACAACCTGCGAATGGCGCGCTGGCAGGGTGAGGCCGAGGCGTATCCCTGGGCGACCTCATTTGATGCCTATGTGCGCGAAAATGTGGCATGGGAAGGGGCAGCAGCAGCGCATCCGCTGGTTAACTTTATGCAGCATGAAGGGGCAGCGCTGTCGAATCCCACACCGGAGCACTATCTGCCACTGCTGTATGTGCTGGGATCGCGCACGCCAAACGAGGCCGTGTCGATTCCGGTTGAGGGTGTGGTAATGGGATCGCTCAGTATGCTTTCAGTGCAGGTGGGTGGCTAAGCCACCTGCTTCTGAAGAGTTAATCCACTGCGGTTAGTCGATAAACGCATGAGGATAAAAGCGGGAGAGATCCTGGGTGATCAGCGCCCGATCCTCTCGCAGGCCAATACCGGCCGGGCGATCGTTCACCAGCCAGCTGCCGATTAGCGTATAGCTGTCGCCAAACTTCGGCAGCGGATGGAACTGCTGAACAATGGTGCCTTCTTCACCGTATGGCCCGTCTACGCGGGCAATTTCCTGTCCGTTTTCAATGATGCGAATGTTGGCCCCCTCGCGAGAAAACAGCGGTTTGACCACGTATTTGTCCATGGCCGGAACGTTGTCTTCGGAAAAATAAGCGGGCAGGAGATTAGGATGGTTGGGGAACATTTTCCACAGCATCGGCAGCAGCGCTTTATTGGACAGGATGCTTTTCCATGCTGGCTCCAGCCAGCGCACGCCAGCGTCATTCAGCTTGGTTGAAAATACTTCGCGCAGCATAAATTCCCAGGGGTAAAGCTTGAACAGGTTGCCGATCACCTGATCGTTAAGATCGGTAAACTGCCCTTTTTCGCCCAGTCCGATTTCATCCATAAACAGAAACTCGCTCGGCAGACCCGCCTCCGTGGCGCAGTCCTGGAGATACTGAACGGTTCCACGATCTTCATCGCTATCACGACAGCAGGCGAAATGTATCCAACTGAATCCGTGCTGCTGATGCAGGGTAGCAAAGCGTTCAATCAGCTGTTCCTGAAGGCTGTTGAACTGATCGCTGCCGGCAGGCAGTACGCCGCTGGCCAGCTGTTCTTCAAGCCAGATCCACTGGAAAAAAGCGGCTTCGTAAAGCGAAGTCGGCGTGTCCGCATTGTTTTCCAACAGTTTGGCATCGGTGGTGCCGTCCCAGGCCAGATCCAGTCGTGAATAGAGCGACGGCTGGCTGGTTTTCCATGACGAACGGACAAAGTCCCAGGTATGCTTAGGAATACGGAATTTGATCAGCAGCTCTTCGCTGTTTACCACCTTATCCACGACCTGCAAACACATCTGATGCAGCTCGCTGGTCACATCCTCCAGCGTTTCAATTTGCTGCAGGGTAAACTGGTAGTACGCGTCCTCGCACCAGTAGGGTTCACCGTGCATGGTGTGAAAACGGAAACCGTATTCGGTCGCTTTCTCACGCCAGCCGGAACGTTCAGGAATAGAAAGACGCTTCACGGTATCAGCCTCCAAATGACCGGCTGGAGCCGGAAGCTGCGCTACTGCGCTGCATGGAGGACTGCTTAGCCACGCTTTCGCCAAACCCACCGCGGGTCACCGTGCTGGTGGTCGCAGGTTTAGGTGCCAGCGCGCTTTTCGGCACGGTCATGGTACGGCCCGGCGTCGCCGCGCCGAAGCTTTTGCCGCTGGCATCTACAAACTTGCCGTTTGCCGGGCTGTTTGGCGCGCGTGAGGTAAACAGCGGCTGTTTCGCAAAGCCTGCGCCGCCGCCCATCATCCGGCCCATCATATAACCTGCCATCAGCGGCATCCAGAAGCTGCCGCTCTGCTGAGATTCGGCGTTAGTTGTGCCGACGCCCGCCTGAGCAGGTGCCTGCTGACACTGGCCTTCACCAAATTCAGCCACGCAGGCTTCACGGCTGGCATATTTTGGCGCTGTTTTTTCCGCTTCTTTCTTCGCGTCGTTATAGGCCGTTTTGCACTGTTCGCTTTTGCCAGGGTTTGCGCTGGAGCAGTCATCCGCGTTCTGATACAGCGAAACCGTTTCATCGGTCTTTTCACAACCGGCCAGCATAAATACTGCCGTGACCGCGAAGGCCACCGGCGTTAAATGTCGTGCGCTCCAGCTTTTGCGGAAGGAGGCATAATTAATTTTTTTAGTCCGTTTCATCATGTTCTGTCCTGAGCCCAAAGGTAAACCCATAGAATAGGGGAATAGCGGCGAAAAATGAAGCGATGTGGGGAGGGTATAGGGCCTGATTTACATAGCTATACGTTTGATATTGCTGAAATACGCCCGCTGGGGGCGTATGAGTGTATAATAGGGTTAGAAGTAACCCATTTCGTAGCCGTTCTTATATTTTTTATTCCCCGCGCTAATCCAGCCCAGATTGATGTCAATACCTTCAATATTGAGATTGATATCACGACCCGCGTAAATTGAACTCAGATAGTTCCCCATCTGATCGGCATAGATGTTAAGGTTTTGACCCGCTGTAATTTTCTTCCAGTTATTAAATGCGCCATTAATGTCCAATGACATATTATTGCCCGCAGTCAATGTATGGTAGTTAGAAAAGGAGTTGTTGACGGTCAGCTCCAGATCGTCAAAGGCCTGAAATGAGCCCGCCGTACCGGTAATTTTATCAGCAGTAGTAAATATTGTACTGTCAGACTTTATGCTACCTCTTTCATTATTCAGGTTATGTACGTTCATAACAATATCTTTCTGGGCAAAGACGGCGCCCTGAGTATTATCTATATGCTGCGTGTTTAAGAAGATTCCGCCTTTGCTGAGGAGTCGGCCTTGCTGATTATTCAGCGTTTGCGTAGTCAGCTTGAGCGATCCTTCACTAACAATCCCACCGTTAACACCTATGTTATCTATCCATATACCTAAAGTAGGGCTATACAGCGACATATAGCGGTTATCAATTTCTTTTGCAGCGATGGTTACATCGCCACTGGAAGCAATAAGACCCGCATAGTTTGCCAGTTTATCGGTCGTCATATCCAGGGCGCCTACTGATATTACACCTGAGCTGTTTATATAGGAGTGGGTAGCTACTATAGTTGCCTTACCGCCTACCTGAACTGCACCCATTCTGCTGTCTACCTTACGGGCATGCAGAAACAGGTCATTTCCGACGGTTATACCGCCGGAGTTGAGTGTCATCTCATCAAAATTAAGCGACATATTATTTTTCGCGAACAGGCCGCCCATAAAATTATACAGGCTCTTTGCTTCAACCTGCATGTCTGCATCAGTAAGGATTCTTCCTCTCTGATTGTTTATTTTATCAGTGGTTATTTTTAACCCCTTTTCAGAAGAGATAAGCGCATTATTGATATTATCAAGGTTACCGGCAGCAATGGTGATTTTCCCTTTACTGCTAATTTTAGCAGGGAAGATGTTGACACCATTTGAGAAAGTTTCTTTTCCGGTATTAAAGGAGATATCACCTGAACTTTCGATAGATGCCCGATTCTCCAGCCGCCCGCTGTTAACCGTCATCTGCCCTTTTGAAGAAATTTCGCCTTTGTTTTCGACCGCTTTACCCTGGGTTGCGATCGTCAGCGTGGCACCACTTTTGAGTATGCCGCGATTGTCCAGGCTGCCATTGGTATCAATTGAGAGACCACCGGCGGTAGAGATAATACCGGTGTTGGTCAGATATCCCCCGGCCGTCAGCGTTAAATCGTTGAGCGTGGTGGCAATAGAACCCGCATTTTTAACGCCAAAACCCTCTTCCGTCGCCATTATCATAATACTTTCCGCCTGAATCCCGCCCAGCGAAGTGATATCTACAGCTACTTTTGAACTTAACCAGCCATTATCCTGGCCCGTTTTAGTGACGGTCAGCGTATTATTGTCAACGCTATTTTTTCCGGTTATGACTCGCAGTTTTTTGGCTTTAAGGCTGGCACTGACATTGACCATATTGGCGATAATATCGGTATAAGAAGCGCTATCATTCTTAAGGCCGTTGCCATTGATGAGTACTTTTCCGCCATTCACGGCAAAATGACTTAGCGCGCCATTATTAACCTGTGGTGTACCGGTAGTGAGCGTTGCTCTTTCAGTATTGATAAATCCACAGCCACTGCAGGTGATACCCGCCGGATTAGCGATAATCACTTGTGCCCGCTCTCCGGCCACTTCGATCATGCCTTTAAGTTCACTTTTCTTAACAGAGTGTACCTCATTGAGAATGATCGTTGCTGCTTTGCCAGACAGGTTTCCATTTGCCGCAATTAAGCCCGCCAGCTGACTCTGACTGGCTTGTAACCCATTGTTGAGAACGACGCCCTGTTTATCGACGTTAAAATCATTGTAAATATTATGGGACAGTCCAGCGGAGGAAGGCGCATTTATATCAATGAATTGTTGGCCGTTCTGCGTGGTTGTGATGTGCGGTTGATTGGCCTGGCTGGGATGGGAAATAACGACCGCGTAGCTATGTGGCATATAAAAGGGTGTAAAGAAGACGAATAACAGTGCGCTGTTATTTAAAAAAAGGCTCTTGCTTTTTTTTACTTTAAACATAATCATTCCTTTGGTAGTAAATATTTTCTGGTTATGCTTTTCAGTTCAGCCTGATCACAACGGATAAGTCAAATACGGATGAGTGAATCAATATAATGACAGTTAAATCCTGAGTTAATATAGTAAAAATATTATTTAGTGTTTGAATATAGTCTTGTGAGCAATAAATAGAGGTGAGCATAACTCGCACGGATGTAACTCTACTGTTGCGAGGTAATTTTTGGAATAATATCTACTGGTCTTATTTATTAAATGCTATAAACTTTATTCAGAGGTAGGGTGGTTTTACCCTACTGTGGTTTTAGCAGACAACAAGGAGTAAGAATGCGCGAGTTAATGGATAGTGAAATCCAGTATGTTAGCGGTGGGTGTGTGGGTGATATTATTAATATCGGTTCCGGTATGGTAAGCGGTTTTATAGATGGCCCCGTCCATTCAGCTCTAAATATTATACCTAATACGATTAGCAGCGTTGTGAAGCTTAGCGCACAGACGCTGACCTTTATGACCAGCAGCTTCTTTAAAGTGGTAGGTCTTCTGACCTTTTGGGCATAACGACCGGATGCGGCAGGTTAACAGGTTACCCCTTTCAAACCACGTCTTCTGACGTGGTTTTTTTATTTCACTTAACCTGGCCTGGATTATCCCAGCTCTCATGAGTGTAGGGTGCTATCTTTTTGTATTCATTGATAATACTTACTGCCTGGTGATAATCATTTTCCAGGGTATGGAAACGTTCTAGCAGAAATATTCCCAGAGGTAACGTGAGAGCAAAAAGATAGATCAGGGTAAAAGAAAAAACGGCTGCGAATGACGAAATAAGACAGACGAAAATTGTCCAGATACAAACCAATAAACACCAGAAAACCGCCCGGCTGAACCTGTTACCTTTAGTTATAAAAGGAGACTTACAGGTTGGCGCTTCCAGCTCTTCAAGCATTAATTCCCCGCAGAAAAGATAGCGTTTACTCTTCTTTCCCAGCATAAGCATTAAAACCAGAACGATTTCCATCAAAATTATCATTGCGATAATATACGCTGGCGTCTGGCTGCCATTATCGAGTGCAAAGGCAGGTTTCCTGGCAATAGGTAATACCAGTGCAAGGTTTACCGCTAACATTACGACAGTATCTTCAAAAAGATAACGGCTTATCCCATGCTTTGTTACGGGGTAAGGTTTAAGCCTGCTGAGATGATACAGCGACTGGCGAATATTATTTCGTAATGCATAGCTGTGGCAGAGGTACAGCCAAAAAGGTAAAACGATTATTCCACAAAATGCCAGCCAGTCATTAATAACAGCAGGCGACAGTAATATGCCAATAAGACACATTGCTGCCACAACGGCAAGCGTTGCCAGCAGGCTGCACCAGGGCTTGGTCAGGTAGTATTCGGTTTTTATTTCTGGCTGATCAAATAATGACTTTAGCGTTTCAACGTCTTCGTGCGTACGCAGGGTACAAAGCGTATAGATCCAGTAAGCACGTCCCTCGCTGGCCATCATCCAGGCAAAGGATCCGCCAATGGCAGACAGGCCAAAAAACATGTCTGTTAGACCAGCATCAGGGGCATTTCGTGCCAGTGAGGTGGTTAATATTAAGGTGGTAATAAAGCATCCAATCAGAAAAAACAGGAGATGGCGTCGGGTAAATTCATAATAAGAGGGGATCATAATTAGCACCGCTCTTTTGTCTGGGACAATAATGTGCAACAGTGCATTTTTCTTAAGGGCGTTTTATTTTCTTCAATAAATGAGAGTAAATATATTTTGGGACTAATCTCGAGAAAACTCCGCTGACCCTGCTGCTGACAGTTCAGCATGCTTTCCCGCCAGCGGACAGGTTCAACGAGATGTCTGACAAGGTTATCAACGATATTCGCCGTGGAGGTTTCCGCCCGGGCGCTTCGATTCATATAAACCGGAATTTCAGGCGGTTGCAGGGCTAGCGGCGAGAAAAAATCGTGCATCTCCGCAAGGCCTTCAGCCATCAGCGGAGAGTGCCATGCGCCATTCACGCCTAATTTTGCTGGAATATTTCCACCCGCTGAGAGCTGGTGCACAAGGTTTTTTAACGCTGAGGCTTCACCGGAAATAACCTGCCGGTTCGGGGCATTATCACAGGCGATGCTGAGCCTGTCCGTGAGGTTTTGATCCCTGATCAGCTGTTCAAGTTCAGCCCTGCTCACCCCTTGCACATTATACATGGCCCCCGGTGTGATTTTTGCGAGTCGTTGCATTATCGACGCGCGGGTGACAATCGCCTTAAACAGCGCCTCAAGCGTAAAAACTCCGGCCAGCCACAGGGCTGAATATTCTCCTGCGCTGTGACCCGCACATGCCGTCGCATTAAGCGTATGCTGCTCGCGGATCGCCACAACGGAGGCAACGTTTAGTGTCGTCACGGCAATTTGCTGATAATACGTTTGCGTCAGCCGGGCCATGGGGCCTTTGAGGCAGAGTTTACGCACATCAAGGCCGGAGATGTCGCTGGCACATTCGTACACCGCTTTGGTGGCTGAGGAGCGATCGAGGATATTTGCCCCCATACCTACCTGCGCGGTGCCCTGGCCAGCAAACAGCACCATCCAGCCGTGACCGTCATTACCAGTAGTATCGTATTCCTGCATAGTGAACATCCTTCTCACCAAATAAGCTGAATTCGCCGGCTGCATTGCCCAGGGCATAATTTGCACCGGCGTACATCTCAAGATTTTCTCTGACCGGGCTGCTGAGCTGAACGCTGGCCAGGCTGCTAAAATCATTGAGGTTTACTGTTACGGAGGTACGCCAGTTCATCACTCCCGTTTCACTGCGGTTGCGGCTGCTGAAGAGCGTCAGGTAGTGCTTGCCCTGTAGCGCCCCCAGCCGTCCTGTCCTGTCGATTTCAGCCGCCATAATATGGGAATAGTAACGAAAGGCGTCGCGTACCAGGGGGAGCGAGGTGATCCAGTTTGCCGGATGATTAAAACCGTCGGTGGCATAGGCTACATCACGGGATAACTGCTGCCAGGCGCTGCGGGAATAGCCCTGGCTCTGACCGTAGTATTCCAGGCCAGATTCAATCTGCTGGCTGCTGGAGTAGCGAACGCCGGCGCTGATTTCACCGTTTATGCCTTGAGAACTGCGGACGAAGGGAGCTGATGAAGCATTGGTATCCCAGCTGTACAGCCCTTTGCTGGCCTGGGGAGTAAGATGACGCCAGCTCTGGCCTTTTATCAGCCCGGCTTCGAGATTGAAGGCCCAGTTATCGTTCAGAAGATAGTTACCGCCTGCTGCAAGGCGCTTTTGCGTCCCGGCAAGCAGGGATATCGTCGTCGTGGTGTCGTTCAGGCCGGTCGTCGAATAGCTAAGCAGGTAGCGCGCCTGCGAGTTGGTTCGCTCCAGTGAGGCATCGCGGCCCGTCGTTTTCAGGGTGTTATTTTCATGAGTCAACCCTGGTAGCGCTACCACGTCCCAGCTGCCGGTAGGCGTAAAAGCGCTGGCAGAAAATCCCCAGGAACCCTCGTCGTAAAAAGCGGGCCAGCTATCGCCCGCAGCATTGACATGAACGCTACGAAACGCCCCATGAGGATTACGCAGTAAATCCAGCGGCGAAACCGTATAAAGATAGCCATAGCGCCGACGAATTTTCCCGGTATCAATAAAGAGATTGTCCCGCGCGGCCCAGCTTAGCGTGGCCTGGTTAAAAAATATTTTACCCTCGCGGCGACTGTCCTGGAGTGAACCCGGCTGATGGCGGTGCAGGAGGTATTCACCGTTGATTTCACTTTTGAACGTTATGGTCTGTCCCATCCAGCAGTTCAGGGAGACTGACCCATAAACGTTGGCCATCTGATTTTGACGGAAGGCACTGTCTAAACTGTTCCACTGCGTGCTGCCGGTATGGAGCAACACGCCTTCGCCCCCGGCAAAGCCTCGGGGAAATTTGCAGCCCGTGTCTGCCTCAGTGCTCAGCGGCAGGATAACAAGGGCGGTAATCAGAAAGCAGAGGCGTTTCATTGGCTACCTCTGATCAAATAATCTTTCTGGAAATAGCTCTCCGGCAACGATTCCATAACCATTTCGCTGTAGGCCATGGTGGTCCAGTTATCTTTGCGTAACGCGTCTTCAATAACGATCGTTGCCGGACGCATTATCCCCTGAACCTGCTGATAATCACGGTAGCGCGAGCGCTTGATCAGCCGCCCTTCGGTTGAGAGGAAATCAATGCGCTGCGGATGCCAGCTGCCGACTTCAACCCAGTAGAGAATGGCAGGGTAGGGAACCGACGCCCAGCGGCGGGTTAGCGACAGCTTATAGCACTGGCTGTCACCGCACGCTTCGGTCCCGAGCAGCGTTGAAATATAGGAGTAGTCGAAATCAGCTGCCACCACATCTCCATTGGAAACCTGGCCCAGCAGGCGCTGCTGACGGGAGATGGGGATAGGTCGACGTAGCTCCGGCGCGTAGTACCACATTTTGTCGAGATCGGAGAGCAGGACCTTGCCTTTATCCCTTGTTGGGGCAACGAAGCGTACCAGCGCGCGCGCCTCGCCCCTTTCCCGCTGCTCATCGGGCTTGTAAAAGCGCATTGAAATATCCAGTACCTGCCGTTTTTCCAACAGGTCGCGACCGTTTTTGTGTTCGGTTAGCGTCAGGGTATAGCGGAATGGCTGCCCGGGGGCGCGTACCCGGTCTGCACGACGAATAATCTCCCGGGCTTTGCCGTCTTCCTGGGTCAGCTGAGAGAGCTGATCGCGATCCAGCGAAAGAACCTGAGGCGGCGTCTGCGCCAATGCGCAGGCACTGACGTGCATCATGACCAGCAAAATTATGAATCTGAACATGTCTGCTCCTCAGGCCGTCAGCGATACGCCGAGGTCGGCGACCAGCGTCGTTCCACGGATAGCCGCAGACTGGTCAGAGATCAGAAAAGCGACAATATTGGCAATCTCCTGCGGTTCTATCAGCCAGCGACGCGGAGAGGCCTGATAGCGTGCGTACAGATCCGGCCAGAGTTTTTGCAGATAGGGCGCCATGTCGGTGTTCACCATGCCCGCGCACAAACCGTTGACGCGGATATCTCTGCTATGGAGTTCCACCTCGAGATACCCCACCAGAGACTCAAGAGCGGATTTGATAATGCCCAGCGGGTAGTTCGGCAATACGCGACGGCTGCCCATGCTGGATATCACACATATTGAGCCGCCGGCGGGCATCATTGGGGTAATGTCGTTGACGCAGCTGTTGTTACCAATGATGTTGCTGTTCAGCAGTAGCTTCCAGTCGCTGCGGGTCATTTCGCTGAAGGGCTTGAACGGCGCGCTGGCCGCATTGAGGATGAGATGGTCGATATGCTCTACGCCATCCTGTTTTAGCCGCTTAATCATGTCCGTGATTTCACGAGGCTCACTGATATCGGCCCTGGCCAGCCTGACCGATACGCGACTTGCGGCAGAAGAAGTCAGGAATTGCTGCAATCCCGCTGCGCTTTTTCCCTGGTCCTTTCGATAGTTCAAAATCAGGTCGTAACCCTGCGTGGCTAAACACTGTGCTATCGCCATACCGACCCCGCGGCCAGCACCGGTAATAAATACCGTTTTTCCTTTTTTAGACATATCTCTACTCCATTACAAACTGATAACCCTGATTCAGACAAAACGAAATGCTTCGGCGATAACCAGATTGGCTGCTCGTTGCGAAGGAATAATTGAGGCAATTAACGCAGTGACCAGTGGCAGGGCACAGGAGAACCAGAACAGATGCATATCCCGATCCCACATAACAAAAGCCAGATACCCTCTGGTATATCCCGGGGAGGGCGGCATCGGTACGCCGTTAATATTGATAATCATGGCAACGATCAGGCCTAACCCTACGCTGAGAATGGCACCGATAATGCCGATAATAATCCCCTCTAGAATAAACAGACGGCCGATATAGGCCTTACTCAAACCCAGCGCGCGCAGGGTGGCTATTTCTCGCGTACGTTCAATGACGTTCATCATCAGGGTATTACCGATCATAAATACCACGATGATGCTGACGATAGTTTTAATAAACAGGAATATCCCTTCAAACAGATTAACGACCTGATGATAGAAAATGGCCAGCTCATCCCATGAGTGAGCCTCCAGCGGCAGATTATTTTCTTTAATGAGCACCCTTACCCGTTGCAGAACGGCCTGAGTCTGACTGGTATCCTGCAGGAGCAAAATTATCTTACTGACGTCCTGCGTTTGCAGCAGGTGCTGCGCGGTCACAAGGGGAATTTTCACCGCCGTGTCGTCATAATCCTTAATGCCTGAGCGGAAGACGCCGCGAACCTGAGCCGACATTGCATTCTGGCCCCCTTCAGGATTGACGACCAGGAGATCGGTCCAGTCGTCGTATCCCGCCGAAAGCATGCTGGAAACGCCGCTGCCCAGCGTGATATTGAGCGGTTTAACCGCCGAGAGATCGCTACCGGAAATAATACTGTCCAGCGCGCCAAGCAGCAGGGACGTTTGCGGTTCAATGCCTACGCCAGCAAAGAAAGTCGAGACGCCTTTATCGTACTGAGAAATAATGCCTGAGAATTCAAGCTGGCCCGTGATAGTTTTCGTCTGCTCAGCAATAAAGGGATCTGCCAGTAATGTCGCCTTAACAGGAGCATAATCCTTGATGGTGAACTGAAGCGACCGGCTATTGCCGTTAGCCATGTAGCCCTGCTGGTAAATCTGTATATGGCCCAGGTTGGTACGAATAGTCTGTTCGCGAAGAGCGTAAAAAGAGTAATCAACAAAACCACCGAAGATAAATACGGCTACCCCCCCTAAGGTGATTGCTATTAGCGTAACGGCGGAACGGCGACGATGGCGGAATAAGTTTAAAAAAGTGTAGCGAATATCCGTCGGCTTCCGCACCAGCGTGATGAATACTATACAGAGTGACCAGACAATCAGAATATTGGCAACCCAAAAAAGAATATTGCTCATGGCTGCGCCTCCAGAAGCGGCACCAGCACATCGAGTATCTCCCCGGACGTCCAGTCGGGAGGCGCACCGGACTGAATGCGGTAGAGCGGTTCTCCTGCGGCACCCATGGCGCGTAGCGCATTCCATGCCTGCGCTGCTTTTTCAGGCTGATTACAGTTCATCGCCGCGCGTGCCCGCATGAGCGTAAGCATTGGGGTTAGCGAGGTGGGCAGGGGCGGGTTTTGCAGGGCGTTTAAATCCTTATTGGCTACCACACACCGACCACTCTCAGCGGGAACAAACGCATTCATACGCGCCCGCAGGTAAAACAGCAGTGCGTTCTCCGGCTCCTGCTCTGCGGCTTCGTCGATGGCGTAATAGCCCTGTTTCGACAGTTCAGCAGCCCGCATATAGTTCTTTTTCAACATATAATCACCCGCGAGAAAGAGCTGTCCATAGCCACAGAACATTTTCGCCGTGCGGTCCTCAGGCGAGGCGATGAGATGCTGCTGTAACAGGGAGACGGCGCGGTTAAGCTGGCCGGTGTCCCGCTTATCCTTCATCAGCAGCAGCGCCCTGGCCGTGACATTTTTCTCGGCAAGTGGCGCCAGCCGGGTGTCCAGATCCTCTTGCGCAGCACAGACGGTGCCCGTCAGGGCCAGCAACAGCACGATCAGCAGACCGCGTCGCATCAGGGGGGGGTTAGTTAGCATTAACGAAATCATCCTTAATTCTGCCATCCTCAATTTGCACCACGCGGCTGGCCCGGTCGCGCAGCAGGGGCGAGTGGGTAGAAATAATGAAGGTCGTTTTCAGTTCATGATTCATCGTCAGGAGCAGATCGATAATCTCTTCACCCGTATGCGTATCCAGATTGCCCGTCGGTTCGTCGGCCACCACCAGACGCGGTTTTTTTACCAGTGCGCGGGCAATCGCAACGCGCTGTTGCTGACCGCCGGACAATTCGCCTGGCGGACGACGGTAGTGATCGATAAGGCCGACCTTTTCAATGATATGCATCACATATTCGCGGGCTTCACTTCGCCGGAACCCATTGAGCATTAGCGGGTAATAGACGTTGTCGAAAACGCTGAGTACCGGCAGCAGATTAAAAAACTGAAAGACAAAGCCTATGGCGTCGGCCCGCAGGGCAGCCATCTGTCTGTCATTCAGCAGGGCAAGGTCCTGCCCCAGCAAAAACACCTTTCCCTTTGTTGGCTCATCAATGCCTGCGACCAGATTGAGCAGGGTGCTTTTACCGCTGCCTGAGGGGCCACAGAGCGCGATGAACTCACCGTCATGGATCTCGGTAGTGATAGCCTGCAGGGCGTGAATTGGATTAGCCGCACTGCCGTAGCTTTTACTGGCGTTTTGCAATATTGCCAGCGGCAGAGCCTGGATGGGGTGAGCAACACTCATAACGTTTTCTCCCTGTTACGTCTCTCTTCATGACCAAACTGCCCGATATCGCTCTCCCCACAGGATGCTGGCGCAGGCTGACAGCGCACCAGCCACAGGCTGTGACCTGCGTGCAGGCTACTTATCAGGCCTGGCCCAGCGGGCGCGCCATCGTTATGCCAGAGGTGAAGGCCGAGTGCTGGATTCAGACATCCGCTGTCTCCGTAGTGCGCATAAAGGGGAAGATGTGAGGAAAAAGGCGCGCCAGCACGCTGGTTTATGCTTAGCAGTGCAGGCGTGGGCGGTGCAGTACTGTAGATTTGTGTGCAGTCCGCCGCCTGCCAGCATGCGGTCAGCTGGGCCACGGCGGCGCTGGCCCGTTGCGGCAGGATCCGTCGCGGGCTGACTGAAAGCGTCGGCAGACTGTCCGTCATTCGGCTTACCAGCAGGCAGACATTGCGTTCCACCGCGAACAGGGTATTGCCTCCGCAATGATGACGGGCTTTCCCCGCTGGCCAGCCGAGGGTTTCTGACAGGGTCATTACCGGGTAATGTCGGTGCTGACCGCAGATCACCACGTTGTCCGCCACGCCGCTATGCAGACAGTCCTGTGCCATCTCCAGCGCCAGCAGAAAGCCGTTACGTTCGCCGCGTAATTTGCTGCTGAAAGCCTGGATCTTGTACGTCCAGGCGATTTTTTTCGGCAAAATATCGCAGAAGAGTGAGTCCCGCCAGTTATCAATCGCCTCAAACAGACTGCTTTCACCCCAGGTATCAAAAAAGATCATCGCGTTTTGCGCATTGCGCCGTCGCAGATGCCGCTGCGCCTCGGGGGTGTTCAGCGCCAGATGGCAGGTATCGTTGAAGGCGTGCAGCGCATCGCGCAGATGCGTTTTACGTGGCGTAAGCGGTGCATCACCGCCGAAACGCTGGAACATCCAGTTGTGGGTACGAAGGTGCCTGCTGGCTTTTTTACAGAGCGAGGCTTCCCAGACATTGTGCCAGCCGGGCCTGAAAAGCACGGGCTGGCTGGTGGGTTCCTGCATCTGCATTGATACCAGACTCATCGGCATGGCTGATGTGGCAATCATACCGTTCTGTCCTGACCTGAGAGTACGGCGCTGACGATTGAGCCCTCCATCCCCATGGCGGTTTTAACGATATGGCGGCCAGGAAGCTGACAGGCGTCCTTATTGGTATGTAACCGGAGTCGGGGCGGCGCGGTTGACGGTAGCTGAGTATGAAAAGGCAGCAGGCGCCGCTGCTTAAGCGCATCACAGGCCACAATCAAATCCACCAGCGCACTACAGGTTGAAAGATAGCCGATTTGTGCCTTATAGCTGACAACGGGTACGCCTTCCTCGCCCCAGATTTTCCGGATAGCCATGGTTTCGGTATTGTCGCTGATGGGGATGCCGTTGCCGTGGGGGAACAGGCAGCCGACGTCTGCGGCATTGATACCGGCCTGTGCCATCGCCTGCTCTATAGAGTGGACGATGGTGCGAAAATCGCTTATCGCGGCGTTATCACGCATACCGCTGTGCTGATAGCTGACGCTGCTGTCCAGATAGCATTCAGGTTCAAGCCCGGCGCGGCGAGCGATGTTTTCGCTACACATTAGCAGGGCAGCGGCGCCGTTAGACATCAGGACGCTGCTGGCATGGCCATTAAAGGGGCTTGCCGCACTCTCACCGAGCATATTTTGTGCTGCAAGAAAAAGCATATCCTGGGTGAGAATATCGACCCATCCCACCACCAGGGCCACGTCTGCCAGATCGCTGCACACAGCGGCGCGGGCAAGGTGCACCGCAGACATCGAGGAGGCGCTGGCGCTGTAAAGGGTGGCAGGGGGGCGGGTAAGTTGATAATCATCTGCCAGCGCTTCACTTAGCCTGTCCTGAGCATAGGAGCCTGCATGCAGCTTTTTGATCGCAGGGTAATAGAGCAGATCTTCCGGATCGTTGCGATCCTGGTAGGCTACTACCTCAGAAATGTCGGTACGCAGGCCGTTGCCGACGAGATAAACCCGCACGCGCTCCCCCGCCAGCAGCGCTTTCGTCTGTCCAGCCTCCCGTAGTGCCTGATCGATGACGTTTTTCAGCACCTGCCGCACCTGACGAAAGGTCAGGGCGCAGTGATGCTTCTGCGCCGGAAACGGCGAGTGACGGGGATTGATCGCCATCTTCATCGCCGTCTGCGCTCGCGCGGAGCTAAACCAGGGACGCGAAGGGGTGTAGCGACCCGCAGCCAGGGCTGCTATCAGCGAGGGGACGTCGCTGGCAAAGCCACTATAGGTACCACTACCGATCACGGCTACCGGCTGGGAGGTCGTCATGAGCATTTCCTCAGCACGATCGCATAATGATTGCCCCCTTCGGTTGAACCCAGAATTAAGGCAGTATCCACCTGCTGCTGACGGCGTTCAGTAACGAAGTCAATATCATCCACGCAGAAGGATTGCGTATAGGGCAGCGGTGGGATCTCTCCGCGCTGCATAATTTCCGTCACCACAATCAGATTCAGAATTCCCATACAGGACTCAACCGCACCGAACCAGGCGTTGTAGTTCACAAAAGGGATCGTGGCGGCCCGATCGGCAAAGACCTGGCGCACGGCATCAACTTCTGCGCGATCGCTGCTGGTGGTGCCGATGCTTGAGCCACAAATCAGGGAAACGTCATCAATGCTCAACTGAGCCTCTTCCAGCGCCTGACGGATGGCCGTAGCCATGGCCTCGGCGTTGCCCGCGGTATTTTCAACGCTGAAATAGCCGGTATCGTTGGCTTTGCCATAGCCGATGATTTCTGCGAGTACGGGTGCACCCCGTTCCGCCGCCCGCTCCAGATCTTCCAGAAACAGCATCCCCGATCCTTCGCCGGTCAAAAAACCGTTAAAGCGGTCGCTATAAATTTGATACGCCTGCGGCGTATCGGTAATTAGCAGGTTGCGATGCAGAGACTGAAGATAAACGGAAAAAGGATTCATTAACTCATCGGCACCGCCGACGATGGTTTCCGGCTGCAAACCCTGGCGAACCAGTTCATAGCCATAGGTCAGGGCGCCCAGGCCGGCGTTGATCCCGGTGGCAAGCGTCGTGTTATAGCCTTTTATCCCTTCCGAAATTGAGCAAAAGGTTGAGATGGCATTCATCAGCGAACCTGGGAATTCAGAGGTGCGCACGTTGTTCGGATCAGGATAGAGGCTGTTGAGATAGCGCTCGACCCGCCTTTGAGGCCCCCGAGACATGCCTAAAATTAAGCCAAGCCGATGGCCGTCACGTCTGATTTTTCGGCCCGCTTCCTTCATCGACTGGGTCAGCGCCAGCAAGGCAAAGGTGCTGACATCATCGGCTTTGCGGGCATCAAAGCGACGCAGGTACTTGCGCGGTTCCATCTCCGTCACCTGATGCTGCCAGGTTTTTCCCTTGAGCTTTTTGCGCCATGCGTCACCATCGCCGTAGCGCTCAAAAAGAAAGGCCTCAACCTCACTCTGTCCCCGAAGATTGGCGATCATGGCTTCAAACAGCTGCTGCGTTTCATCGTCCAGCGTTAACTCAGTGAGGTTTTGCGGTGAGGTTTCCTGCCAGATACGATCCAGCACGGATCGGACGTCGTGTCCCTGTGACGTCACCATCCCTCGCCCGGTGATCGCCACCCGACGCGGCCTGTATGCTGTCTCTGGTGCGCTTCCCACGTGAGGCGTGGCGATAACGCAGCAGTTGTTACCGCCAAAGGCGTAATTGTTTTTCATAAACAGGCCAACGTGGCCCTGCTGAAAGTCGTTTGGCACGTAGTTGAGATCGCAGTTGATACGCGGTATGCCGAAGTTCAGCGTCGGCAAAATCAGCTCATCTGGCAGCGTAAGGAAGCAGGCGATCATCTCAATGATGCCAGCGGCACCGATATTGTGCCCAATATAGGATTTCGTTGAACTGACCGGCAGAGAGGCAATCTGTGGGAACACTTTTTTCATCGCCAGCGTTTCACAGCGATCGTTGGCTTCGGTGCCGGTTCCGTGGGCATTGATATAGTCAATGTCCTCCGGCGCCAGCTGGCCGTTTGCCAGCGCATCGTTCATCACCTGAACGGCACCCTCCGCTCGCGGATCGGGAGCCGTATCGTGATAGGCGTCCCCGGACGTGGCATACGACACCATTTCGCCATAGATGGTGGCGCCGCGGGCCAGGGCATGCTCGTACTCTTCCAGCAGCAGCGCACCGGCCCCTTCCCCTATCGACATGCCTGGCGTACCTGAAAAGGGGCTGGTGGGCGTGGTTTTCATGGCCTGAAGCGCATAAAAACCGGCGAAGGTGGGCAAATAGATAGGCTCGGTACCAATCACCAGCGCGGTACTGTTTTTATTATTCTGGATCAGGTCAAACGCAATGCCCATCGCGTTGGTACTGGCCGTACAGGCTGTCGCCAGTAGTTCAAAGCCGCCCTTTAGGCCCAGCAGGGAGGATACAATCGCGCTACAGGATGAAAAACAGCCACAAACAATCGCCTTTTTCAGTGAGAAATCATCGGGCTGGTTTTCAAAAAGTGGGATAAAGGCTTCCGTCCCGGCGGAGGAGACGCCGATAATCAGCGCGGTCTTCGCACGCTGTTCTGCCTCCTGCAAACGTGCCGCCTCCAGCGCTTCAAGGCCCACTTTGTAAGCCCACAGAGCCGCGTTATCCAGCGAGGCAATTTGCTCTGGGCTCAGGCCGGGCAGTTCGATCGGTTGCAGTACCTCTGAAGCATTGGCATCGTTGAACCAGCGATGATATTTCTCGCTGGGCCGAATGCCACAGGTCTTATTCAACAGTGCCTGTTTGAACGCCGGCACGTTGCTGGCGATAGATGAAAGCTGCCCCATACCGGTGATCACGACCCGCTTGCGCTGTGTTAGCATTATTTCATTCCCTGAATACTCATTTCCGCCGGGGCGGCAGGCGTAGCCGCTTTTTCCTGTTCTTCACGCTCTTTCTGCCACTCAAACTGCTGCAGGAGATCGCGAGGACGGCGTTTGTCGATATAGCTGTGTTCGGCGGGGTTAATAAGGAAGCTATAGTTGCGGGCGAAAGGAACGGCAGCCGTGCGCAGCGCGATCTCATCGCCGCTGCTGCTGCGGGCCGTAAGATGAGAAAGATCGGCCCAGGCGAATTCGCTGTCGATAAACAGGCGGCCGATGGTTTTATCAATATCAGCAGAGTAGCCGCATTCAATGACCACGCCGACCACCTCTTCATCAAGGAAGACCTCATCGCCAAAGGCGAGCGTCACGGATGGTTGACCATCAACGCTCATCCCGATCGCGCGGCGATGCGGCCCGGCGTCGAGCCGCCCTTTGAGGGCTTCCATACCGATGAATTCATCTTTGTCATAGCGCACCATCCACTGTAGCTGTAGCTCTATCGGGCAGCGGCTAAGGGACAGCAGTGGGGTGGGGATAAAGCACGGGTTTTCGAGCCGCACCTGCTGCTGATAGTCCAGGCCGCCCAGGCAGAGATCGAATTTTTCACCCGCTTCAACCAGCTGCTGCCAGGCATCGGCCAGCGAGGCATAGTCACCAAAAAGTTTATAAGAAAACTCACCGTGCTTACCGGCTCTCAGCAGGATCAGCTCATCACAAACATGCATATGCTCCTGAAAGGGCAGGCCCGCGATGTCCATACCGTAAAGTTCAACCAGCAGCTCCCAGCTGTAGGGACCTTCGATATGCAGTAGCCCCTGGTCATTCAGCGGTATAATCTGTTCAATGTCGTCGAATTCGCCGACGCGCTCGGCCATCAGCGCGGTGATCCTTTCACACAGCGCCTCACTGGTCATCCACTCTGAAAAAAGCAGATAAGACTCTTCGTCGCAGAGGATATACAGGTCGGTAATAATCTGGCCCTGGTCATCCAGCATTAGCGTATACATTGCCTGCTCATCACGAATAGAGGAAACGTCGCCGCTTACCAGAACATTAAGGAGCTCCCAGGCACTCTCTCCGCTGATTTTTGCCTTACCGAAATGGGAATAGTCACAGAGTAGAATATTTTGGCGAACGGCACGATGCTCTTTTTCCGGTGTGTGATAGCGAGCCGGTATTTTAATCCCGTTGCGTTCCGTCATAACGACGTCATTATGCTGGTGTAGTTCAAATAAAAGATTACTCATTTTTATTGCTCCACGCTCGGGACAAAATCGTTGCTATTTGCTAAAGCATCGCTGTGCTTTTTCTCAATAATAAAAGAGGCCAGCGTATTTACACTGCGCATATAAGACGGGTCGTCCCCTTCTCCAACGCGGATGCCAAATTTCTTGTCCAGCAACACCAGGAGTTCAGTTGCGTCAACGGAGTCCAGCTTTAATCCGCTGCCAAACAGAGGCGTATCATCATCAATTTGTTCTGGCGTATGATAAAGGTTCAGGCGTTCAATAAGTCCGCGTTTCACGTTGAGCAGTGTTTCTTTGCGTTCCGTGATGGCTGCTTCAAGTTCTGTTCTGTCCATGAGGTCGACTTCTCCATTTTTATTAATTGATCACTGCACCACGATTTTCAGCCCGGGCGCGCTCGACCCGGAAATTGATAATTTTCCCCTGGCTGGCGATATGCCTGCCTACTCGTGCATTAACGTTATAATGATAAAATCCATGGCTGTCTGACATACTGAGCTGGCTGGTCACCTCAATGGTGTCACCGGGTACAACGACATGTTTGAATTTAAGATCCTGTGCGGCCAGAAAGCCGACAATACGGTGTCTCTCAGCCAGTACCCGTTCTTTCCCTTCCTGCGTATGGAGCGACTGGGAAATATCATCGAATTTTTTTAGTTCGCTGCCGCAAACCTTATAATGCGCCAGACAGTAATCATTTAGCAGGCTGAGATACTCACTTGCCTGACCAAATATCTCTGCAATCATTACGCCGGGCATTACCGGGTTATCCGGGAAATGCCCATTGATATAGGGATCGTTAAAAGAGACATGCTTCATTACGGTAATCGTGCCATTTTCTCCAGGCCTGAAATCAGTGATGCGATCTACCATAAATATCGGTGAGCGCCACGCGCCCATCTTCAGAAGCAGCTGCGGTGAGACAAGGCTTTTACTGTTTTTCACTCGTGTAATCCTTTATTCGCTATCGCATAATCAGACCGCCGTCGACGATCAGCGTCTGACCGACGATGTAGCTGGCCTCGGAGGAGCTTAAAAACGTCGCAACGCTGGCGACCTCATCAACGCTCCCCTGACGGCGAAGGGGGATCGCCGTCATTATTGAGCGCATGATCTGACGAGGGACTTTTTTCACCATACGGGAATCAATCACGCCAGGGGCAATGGCATTCACCCGGATCCCACGGGTGGCAAACTCAGCGGCCAGCGTGCGCGTAAAGCCAATCACGCCCGCTTTTGCCGCGCTGTAGTTGGTCTGTCCAAAGCTGGCGGTAATACCGGCGACGGAGGCGATATTAACGATGGTGGCCGTGTCAGCCAGACTCAGTAACCGAATCATCGCCTTACAGATATTGAAAGTGCCGTAGAGATTTGTCTGTATAACGTCGTCGAACATTTGACAGTTCATCTCTGAAAAGAGCGTATCCCTGCACAGGCCTGCGTTATTTACCAGAATATGCAGCTCTTCGATCTTTTCGCCGATAGCGTTAGCAAGCTGCCCGACTTCGTCGCGTTGGGTAATATCACACCGGCAGAGTTCCAGACGCGCAGCCTGCGGATGCGTATTTTTGAGATCCTGCAGCTGCTGCGGGTTATTTTTATAAACGGCGTAGACATTACACTCCTGACGTAGAAAATGTCGGCAAATAGCGATGCCGATATCGCCACTGGCGCCGGTAACCACAACATTTTTATCAGCAAGATTGGGATAAATAACCATTAATATTCTCCGGTGCTTAGCTCAATGCGGCTACAGCCACCGCATAGGTGGAACAGTGCGAAATACTTAAGGTTGCCGACTGAATTTTTTTTTCACTCGCCAGCCTCAAAAATTCCCCACTGAAGTGATAGCGGGGACATCCGTGTTCATCATGAACGATTTCTATATCGTGAAAGGAGATGCCATAGCGAAATCCCAGCCCCAGTGCTTTAACGGCCGCTTCTTTCGCTGCCCAAAAACCGGCAAATCGCTCAGTATTATCCCGTACTGGTTCCAGATATACTCTTTCCTGTGTCGTGAGTACGCGAGAAATAAATGCTTCACCGCTGTTTGTAAGAGCGCCTGCGAGACGATCTATGGCGACTATATCCACACCAAGATTCACCGATCTGCTTATCCTTTAATTTCCCCACTTGTGCTTAATGATTTTATTCTCTCATCACTATTTAACCTGTGGGGCGTTCATATGTGTTTTTTAAGTACCTTGTTAATTTTCGTCAAACACTACAGGGCATTTATAGCGTTAACAAAGAGGCGTTGGGAGCTTTTAAAAACGAGCCTGTAACCGCCACCTGCTTTTATGAAAATTATTCAGACGACACTGGTGGTATTTTTCCAGTTTTAATTATGCCTGTGGTTATTTATATAGTGCATGAAGAAGGGCATGATAATTAATCGGTGGATAAATTTGAGACGCATTTCAACACAGGGCGTACGATCGTGAAATAGAAAAAAATTTAAATAAAGAGGCGCGGAATATTATTGAGATATGAGGCGTGAGTATTGAAAAAAGGGCAGTTAATACTGCCCTGGGGGGAATAATCAGTGACTGAAGGGATTGCGGCGGGTGCTGACCGGTGCGCTTCGGTGAACCGCTGCAGGTGCTGCTGCTGTGTTGCCCGTATCAGCAGCGGTTTTTTGCACTGCCGATGAGGTATCGCCACTGTTAGCGGAGGCATTTTGCTGCGGCGTTTCAGGCGCGACGGTTTCGGGCGACGTTGGAACATCTTTACCCAGACGGCTGTTCAGCGACTGCAAATCCTGCTCGTTTAGCGTACCCAGCGCTGATTTGATATTCAGCTGGTTGATCATGTAGCTGTAGCGGGCATTGGCAAGCTGCTGCTTCGCGTTATACAGGGTTGAGGTCGCATCCAGCACGTCCACGATCGTGCGGGTACCAACCTGATAACCGGCTTCCATCGCATCCAGAGAGCTTTGAGCGGAAACCACCGCCTGCTTATAGGCTTCGATGCTGCTGATAGAGGCATTCACGTTGTTGAATGACGAACGAACGGTCTGAACCGCCGAACGGTGCGCGCTCTCAAGCTGCTCGCTGGAGGAGACGAAAGCATACTGCGCCTGTTTCACCTGTGAAGTGACCGAGCCGCCGCTATACAGCGGCAGGGAGAAGCTCAGGCCCACCTGGTTAGATCCGCTGATATTATCAGTGGTCGAGGTGGTACGTTCTGCATAGCGGCCGCCGTATTTGCTATTGGTCAGGCCGGTAGAGGCCGTCAGATCCACCGTCGGCATATGACCGGTTTCCGCCAGGCGAATCTCTTCACGAGACAGATCCTGAGTCAGACGCGCGGAGAGCAGGCTCAGGTTGCGGCTTTCCGCTTCCTTCAGCAGCGCGTTAACCGGCTGAGGTTTCTCGGTTCTGAAACTGTCAACGTTCAGCGAGGCCAGGCTTGGGTAGTAGTTGCCGGTGACCTGACGCAGGGTTTCCACGTTGTTATCCAGCGCATTACGCGCGGTCACTTCGTTGGCCAGCACGGTGTCGTACTGTGAGCGGGCATTCTGCACGTCGGTAATCGCGACCAGACCCACGTTAAAGCGCTGGGTGGTCTGATCGAGCTGGCGGTAGATTGACTGTTTCTGCGCTTCGATATAGGAGAGCGTATCAATGGCGTTCAGCACGTTAAAATAGGCGGTCGCCGTGTTCAGAATCAGCGTTTGCTGTGCATTCTGATAGGTGACATCCTGAATGCCCGCCTGCTTCTCCTGCAGGGTCAGGGCGCGCCATTTTGACATATCAAAAATGGTTTGCGTAAGCTGTAGCGAGCCGCTGGCCGTTTTAGAGTGCAGGCCACTGCTGTCGCGATATCCATTATTATAAGTATAATCAGCACCCAGACCGAGCTGGGGAAGCAGTGGGCTACGCGCTTCGTTGATTTTCTCAAAGGCCGCATCGCGGTCGGCTGCAGAACTGCGCAGATCGGGGTTAGACAACCGGGCCTGCTGATAAACCTGCAGCAGGTTCTCCGCCTGACTGCCGACGCTGAAGCCGCCCAGACTCAGGCCGATAAGTAACGGGAGCAGTTTCTTCATTTGCATTCCTTGTAGTGCAGCAAAATTGCTATGGTAGCGCTGACGTAAGCCAAAAAATAATCGCCGATTTTAACGAGTACACGGAAGAGATAAGTTGGCTGAACGTGCCATGTTGCCTTAATTTACTCAAATAATTCATTAAGAACCACACTCTCAGCGAATTCGGGAATTTTTTCTCGATTTTGCCACTCACTCCGACGGGAGAGGAACGATGGAAAACGACAAAAAATACCCAGTGACTTTCACCAAAAACGATGTAGAAATTATTGCACGTGAGACACTCTACAGTGGTTTTTTTTCGCTGACGCGCTACCGTTTTCGCCACCGTATGTTCAACGGTGAGATGAGTGGCGAGGTAAAAAGAGAGGTCTTTGAACGCGGACATGCAGCGGTACTGCTACCCTATGACCCGGTAAGGGATGAAGTGGTCCTGATTGAACAGATACGCATTCCCGCCTGGGACAGCAGTTCTACACCCTGGCTGTTAGAATTAGTCGCCGGTATCATAGAACCCGGCGAGACGCCGGAAGATGTTGTGCGCCGTGAGGCGCAGGAAGAAGCCGGATTAACGCCGGGGCGGGTCAGGCCGGTACTCAGTTATCTGGCCAGCCCGGGCGGCACCAGCGAAAGGCTGGCGATTCTGGTAGGTGAAGTGGATGCCAGCGTGGCTCAGGGAAACCACGGTCTGGAGGAAGAGAATGAGGATATTCTTGTCCATGTGGTCAGCCGCAGTCAGGCGTACCGCTGGGTAGAGGAGGGTAAAATAGATAACGCGGCCTCGGTCATCGCCCTGCAATGGCTGGAACTGCACCACAAAACGCTAAGAGAAGAGTGGAAACCCGAATGATTAAGCGCTACACACCTGATTTCCCTGAAATGATGCGGATCTGCGAAACTAATTTCGCTCAGCTGCGTCGCCTGCTGCCGAAAAACGACCAGGCGGGTGAATCAGTGACCTATCAGGTTAACGACGCCCGTTACTCGGTAACGATTCAGGAGTCGACGCGCTACACCACGCTGGTAGAGATTAAACAAACCTTCCCGGCGGTGAGTTACTGGAGCCTGCCTGCGCTGTCCGTTCGCCTTTACCACGACGCTATGGTAGCGGAAGTGTGTTCAACCCAGCAGATCTTTCGCTTTAAAGCGCGCTATGATTATCCTAATAAAAAGCTCCATCAGCGTGATGAAAAGCATCAAATAAACCAGTTCCTGGCGGACTGGTTGCGCTACTGTTTAGCGCATGGCGCGATGGCCGTACCGGTTTGTTGAGTCGCTGACAAGGCAAGCGGAGATGGCGTTAACCCTAAGGACTTTGATTGGATAGCCTGTTAAAACTTCCTGTAACGAGTGGGGCAGAGGCAAGGATATTGCAGATAACGGACACCCACCTGTTTGCCGGTAAAAACGAAACGCTGCTGGGTGTGAACACCTGGGCCAGCTTTGACGCCGTACTGGAAGCCATTCTGGCAGGTGCGCGTCAATACGATTTGATCGTCGCAACGGGCGATCTGGCGCAGGATCATACGGTTGAAGCCTATCAGCATTTTGCTGAGGGCATCGCGCGTCTGCCAGCGCCCTGCGTCTGGCTGCCGGGCAATCATGATTTCCAACCCGCTATGTTCAGCACCTTTGCCAGTGCGCAAATCGCCGATGAAAAGCAGGTGCTGATCGGCGATAGCTGGCAGCTGCTGCTGCTGGACAGTCAGGTTTATGGCGTGCCGCACGGTGAACTCAGCGAGTATCAGCTGGAGTGGTTGGAAAATGCGCTGGCGGCGTATCCTCAGCGCCATCACCTGATCCTGCTGCACCATCATCCGCAGCCCTCAGGCTGTAGCTGGCTCGATCAGCACAGCCTGCGCAATGCGCACATGCTTGATGCCATACTCCAGCGCTATCCGCTGGCGAAGACGTTGATCTGTGGCCATATCCATCAGGAACTCGATCTCGACTGGAATGGTCGGCGTCTGCTGGCCACGCCCTCAACCTGCGTACAGTTCAAACCGCACTGCACCAGCTTTACCATTGATTCCGAGGCACCGGGCTGGCGCTGGCTGGATCTCTTTGCGGACGGGCGGGTTGAAACCGTGACTGAGCGGCTGCAAACCCGGACATTCATCCCGAATCTCGATTCTGAAGGGTACTGACTGATGGCCACGCTGCTCTATCTTCACGGTTTTAACAGCTCACCTGCCTCGGCCAAGGCGACGCTGTTCGGCCAGTGGCTACGCGCGCAGCATCCCGCGATTCGCTTTCTGGTTCCGCAGCTGCCTGCTTTCCCGGCTGACGCAGGCGCACTGCTAGAGGAGCAGGTGCTCGCTCTGTCGGGTGAGCCGCTGGGCATTGTCGGCTCGTCGCTGGGCGGGTATTACGCCACCTGGCTTTCCCAGCGATTTGGCTTACCGGCCGTGGTGGTCAATCCCGCCGTGCGGCCATTTGAGCTGCTGACGGATTATCTTGGCGACAACGAGAACCCATACACCGGCCAGCAATATGTGTTAGAGTCTCGCCATATTTACGATCTGAAAGCGATGCAGATTGACCCGTTAACGTCGCCGGATCTGCTCTGGCTTATCCAGCAAACGGGTGATGAAGTGCTCGATTACCGCCAGGCTCTGGACTATTACAGCCCCTGCCGCCAGACGGTGGAAGAGGGCGGAAATCACGCTTTTATCGGATTCGAACGCCATTTCTCCCCGATTCTCGACTTCCTGGGCTTATCTTCCGCCTGAAGTGAAGCGCGGAGGCAGGCCACTCTTTTTTAGCCACCAATCAGATTTATACGATGACTCAATCCAGCTACAACGCTGACTCCATTGAGGTACTCAGCGGCCTTGAACCCGTTCGTCGCCGTCCGGGAATGTACACCGATACGTCACGTCCAAACCATTTAGGTCAGGAAGTGATCGATAACAGCGTCGATGAGGCGCTGGCCGGCCATGCCAAACGCATTGAGGTTATCCTTCATGCCGATCAGTCGCTCGAAGTGACGGACGACGGGCGCGGTATGCCTGTCGATATTCACCCGGAAGAGGGTGTGCCCGCCGTTGAGCTGATCTTCTGCCGCCTGCATGCGGGCGGCAAATTCTCAAACAAAAACTATCAGTTCTCCGGTGGCCTGCACGGCGTGGGGATCTCGGTGGTGAATGCCCTTTCAACCCGCGTTGAAGTTACCGTCCGCCGCAATGCGGAAGTGTACGAAATGGCATTTGAGAACGGCGATAAGGTTGAGGATCTCCGCGTAACGGGCACGGTAGGCAAGCGTAACACCGGCACCCGCGTCCGCTTCTGGCCGGATGTTTCCTTCTTTGACAGCCCGCGTTTCTCCGTCTCGCGGATGAGCCATCTGCTCAAGGCGAAAGCGGTGCTTTGCCCCGGCGTTGAAATTGTCTTTAAAGACAAGGTCAATAATACCGAGCAGAGCTGGTGCTACGCCGATGGTTTGACGGACTACCTGTGTGAAGCGGTCAACGGTCTGCCGACCCTGCCGGAAAGGCCCTTTGTCGGCAGTTTTTCCGGTGACGTCGAGGCGGTTGACTGGGCGCTGCTGTGGCTGCCGGAGGGCGGGGAACTGCTGACGGAGAGCTACGTTAACCTGATCCCGACCATGCAGGGCGGTACGCACGTCAACGGCCTGCGCCAGGGCCTGCTGGATGCGATGCGCGAATTCTGCGAATTCCGCAACATTCTGCCGCGCGGCGTTAAGCTGTCGGCGGAGGATATCTGGGATCGCTGCGCCTATGTGCTGTCGGTCAAGATGCAGGATCCGCAGTTTGCCGGGCAGACCAAAGAGCGCCTCTCTTCACGGCAGTGCGCCGCCTTTGTTTCCGGCGTGGTGAAGGATGCTTTCAGCCTGTGGCTTAACCAGAACGTGCAGGCGGCCGAGCAGCTGGCCGAGCTGGCCATCTCCAGCGCGCAGCGCCGTATGCGCGCGGCTAAAAAAGTGGTGCGTAAAAAGCTGACCAGCGGCCCGGCCCTGCCCGGCAAGCTGGCTGACTGTAGCGCTCAGGATCTCAACCGCACCGAGCTGTTTCTGGTCGAAGGGGATTCAGCGGGTGGCTCGGCGAAGCAGGCGCGCGACCGCGAATATCAGGCGATCATGCCGCTGAAGGGGAAGATCCTCAATACCTGGGAAGTCTCTTCTGACGAAGTGCTGGCCTCTCAGGAAGTGCATGATATCTCGGTGGCGATCGGTATCGATCCCGACAGTGAGGATATGAGCCAGTTGCGCTACGGCAAGATCTGCATTCTCGCGGATGCGGACTCGGATGGCCTGCACATCGCCACGCTGCTCTGTGCGCTGTTTATGCGCCACTTCCGCGCGCTGGTGAAAAATGGTCATGTTTACGTCGCCATGCCGCCGCTGTACCGCATCGACCTGGGTAAAGAGGTGTATTACGCGCTGGATGAGGAAGAGAAAGCCGGCATCCTCGATCAGCTCAAGCGTAAAAAGGGTAAACCCAACGTGCAGCGCTTTAAAGGGCTGGGCGAGATGAACCCGCTGCAGCTGCGTGAAACCACGCTCGATCCCAATACCCGCCGTCTGGTACAGCTGACGGTGAGCGATGAGGATGTCGATCAGACGCTGGCGGTGATGGATATGCTGCTGGCGAAAAAACGCTCGGAAGACCGGCGTAACTGGCTGCAGGAAAAAGGCGATACCGCCGAAATCGAGGTATAAGACCTTATCAGGGCGGCCCGTCGGCCGCCCTGACCGTTCAGGATGCGCATTGCGTGAAAATCACCCTTGATGAGCTACGTGCCTGGGTGGTAGTGGTCGACACCGGCTCAATTACCGCCGCTGCTGAGCAGCTCTCCCAGACCACTTCCGGCATCAGCCGCGCGCTGAGCAGGCTGGAAAAAAAGCTGCAAACCACGCTGCTACACCGCACCACCCGTCGCATTGCGCTGACCGAAGAGGGCCAGCTCTTTCTTGCACACGCGCGGGAAATACTGCGCGCGGTAGAAAGCGCGGAGGAGCAGATCGCCCAGCGGCGGGAAATCCCTTCTGGCCGCCTGCGGATCAATGCTGCCACGCCGTTTATGCTGCATGTCATCTTGCCGCTGTTGAATGAATTTACCGCGCGTTATCCCCTGATCCAGCTGGAGCTGAATACCGACGACGTGGTAATTGACCTGCTGGAACAGCAGACGGATATTGCCATTCGCATTGGTGAACTGCGGGATTCCACCATTCATGCCCGATCGCTGGGCTACAGCAAGCTGCGGCTGATGGCCAGTCCGGAATACCTGGCGAAGTACGGTACGCCTGCCAGCGTGGCGGATCTGGCAAATCATCGCCTGCTGGGGTTTAGCCAGCTTGAGCAGCATAATCTGTGGCCGGTCTGGCAGCGCGAAGGGGAGTTTCTGCCGATTGCGCCTTCCGTCTCCGCCTCCAGCGGCGAAACGCTGCGGCAGCTGGCGGTGTACGGGCAGGGGATTGTGCGCCTCTCCGATTTTATGAGTCGCGAAGATTGCGCAACCGGGCGACTGGTGCCGGTGCTGGCAGACGTCACCCGGGATATGCATCATCCGATCCACGCGGTTTACTATCGCAACGTCACCCTGTCGCTGCGAATTCGCTGTTTTCTCGACTTTCTCAGCGAATGCATCACGCAGCGGGGATTGTTATAAAACGAAAGCGCGCGTCCATTCCCTGACGATTACGGCGTCTGTTTCGCCGGCTCCAGCACGTAAATTTTAACGTTAAGTACGTCATCCCGGATGCGGGTACGGTGCTGCTCCATGTGCTCCGCCTGCTGATGTCCCTCCAGATGGCGCAGGGAATCCCACTGCTCAAGCATAAAGATCGAGTCCGGCGAGTGCTGCTTCCACGGAACCTGTGCGCTATGGTCGGTCAGCGCCTGATAGCCGCCGCATCCCGCTTCCTGCAACACTGTGGGCGTAAGTGTCTCAATGGCCTGTAAAACGGCGGCCCGGCGTCCGGGCTTTACGCAAATTTCAGCAATTACGGTCAGCATAGTGGTTCCTTAACAGCATAAGTATTGAATCAGTTAAGCGAAAATTCCGCCCAGGTGCGCCCGATAGCGTGCGAGGTCTTCGGCAATCATCGGCTGCTTGATCACGTCATTACAAATAAACGTCGGCAACCCTTCCATGCCCAGGAACTGATTGGCCTTGTGGAAATGCAGATAAACGCCATCCACGCCTACGCCTTCAAAGAACTGCTGCGGATCGGTAAAGGCGTCCAGTGGTGCATTCCACGTCAGTGACAGCATATATTTTTTACCCTGAAGCAGGCCACCAGAGCCATACTTTTTTGCTGCGTCGGCGCGGGTGCGTCCATCGCTGGCATAGAGGGCGCCGTGGCCTTCGGTAAAGACTTCATCAATATATTTTTTCAGGATCCAGGGTTCGCCCATCCACCAGCCCGGCATCTGGTATATTACCACGTCGTTCTGCACATACTTTTGGACTTCGTCGGCCAGCACATAACCTTCGTCAACGACGGTGACGCTGACCTCATGGCCTGCATCACGCAAAAAGGCGGTGGCGTAGTCGGTCAGCGTATGGTTAAGCTCGCCTTTGGAATGGGCGAAGGCCTTGCCGGCATCGACGATCAGGATTTTGCTCATGCTTCTCTCTCCAGTTCTTGATTTTGCGGCTAGTCTACGTAGAAAAATTTGCCAGAGAAACGTGCATCCGATCACAACACTGTTGCGCATTAAGCAATAATCCGGGCGTGTTGGCCCTTTGATAACGAGAAGAAAATAATGATAAAAACAGGCATCGTCGCACTACTGCTGATATCGGGCAGCGTCTGCGCGCAGTCACACCTTGACCGCGTAAGCCAGAGTAAAACCCTGACGGTTTGCACCACCGGCGACTATAAGCCCTACAGCTACCTGCGCGCTGACGGTCAGTACGAGGGGATTGATGTCAGCCTGGTCGAATCGCTGGCGCAGAGCCTGGGTGCCCAGGTCAAATGGGTGCCGACCAGCTGGAAAATGCTGACGCAGGACTTTCTGGGCAAGCAGTGTGATATCGCCGTGGGCGGCGTCTCCGTCACACTTAAGCGCCAGCAGACCGCCTGGTTCGCCGCGCCGTTGGATACGGACGGCAAAATCCCCCTGGTGCGCTGCGCCGATAAGACCCGCTACCGGTCGATTGCGCAGCTCAATAAGCCCGGGGTTCGCCTGATTGAGCCGGCAGGCGGCACCAATGAGGCTTTTGTGCATCGCTACCTGCCGCAGGCCAACCTCACCCTGTTTCATGACAACGTGACCATTTTCCAGCAGCTGGTGGATAAAAAGGCTGACGTGATGATAACTGACGCCTCGGAAGCGCTCTATCAGCAGAAGCGCTACCCACAGCTCTGTGCCGTTAACCCATCAAAGCCGCTGGAGTATGGCGAGAAGGCGTGGATGATCCCCCGTGACGACATGAGCTGGAAGCTCTATATCGACCAGTGGCTGCATCTGAGTAAGGCCTCCGGCGAGTATCAGCAGGTGGTCGGGCAGTGGCTGGCGGCGGCAAAATAAACTCGCAGCGCGGGCAGGATCCACCTGCCCGTGTGATTCGCCGTCTGCGCACGGTTACCTGTGACAGCACCAGCCCGGATAAGGTACTATCCTCGCCAAACGACCCCAATGTGACGCGCCGCGCGTGCCGCGATGAGAGGAAAAAACAGCAATGAGTGACCTGACGCAGGATGGTGCAGAGCGTCTTGCCCTGCATAAATTTACGGAAAATGCGTACCTGAACTACTCCATGTACGTCATCATGGACAGGGCGCTTCCCTATATTGGCGATGGTCTTAAACCCGTTCAGCGGCGCATCATCTATGCCATGTCCGAGCTGGGGCTGAATAACAGCGCCAAATTTAAGAAATCGGCCCGTACCGTGGGTGACGTGCTGGGTAAATACCATCCACACGGCGACAGCGCCTGTTATGAAGCGATGGTGCTGATGGCGCAGCCCTTCTCCTATCGCTATCCGCTGGTAGACGGCCAGGGCAACTGGGGGGCGCCGGACGACCCTAAATCCTTTGCCGCCATGCGTTATACCGAATCCCGCCTGTCTAAATATGCCGAGCTGCTGCTGGGCGAGCTGGGCCAGGGGACGGTGGATTACGTGCCCAACTTCGACGGGACGCTGCAGGAACCGTCCATCCTGCCCGCGCGGCTGCCGAACATTTTGCTGAACGGCACGACTGGCATTGCGGTCGGTATGGCGACCGATATACCGCCGCATAACCTGCGTGAAGTGGCGCAGGCCGCCATCACGCTGATCGACTCGCCCAAAGCGACAATCGAAGATTTGCTGGAGATCGTGCAGGGGCCGGACTACCCGACCGAGGCGGAGATCATCACGCCGCGTAACGAAATCCGTAAAATTTATCAGACCGGGCGCGGTTCGGTGCGTATGCGCGCGGTCTGGAAGCGAGAAGAGGGCGACGTGGTGATCACCGCGCTGCCGCATCAGGTTTCCGGCGCGCGCGTGTTGGAGCAGATCGCTGCCCAGATGCGCAATAAAAAGCTGCCGATGGTGGAAGATCTGCGCGACGAGTCCAACCATGAGAACCCAACGCGGCTGGTGATTGTGCCGCGTTCGAATCGCGTGGATATGGAGCAGGTGATGAACCACCTGTTTGCCACCACCGACCTGGAAAAAAGCTACCGCATCAATATGAATATGATCGGGCTGGATAACCGCCCGTCGGTGAAAAACCTGCTGGAAATCATCAGCGAATGGCTGGTTTATCGTCGTGAAACCGTGCGTCGCCGCCTCAGCCATCGCCTGGAAAAAGTGCTCAGGCGCCTGCATATTCTTGAGGGGCTGCTGGTTGCCTTCCTTAATATTGACGAAGTGATCCACATCATTCGCAGCGAAGACGAGCCGAAACAGGTGCTGATGTCGCGCTTCGAGATCAGTGAAACTCAGGCCGAAGCGATCCTTGAGCTGAAATTACGCCATCTTGCCAAACTGGAAGAGATGAAAATCCGCGGTGAGCAGGATGAGCTGGCGAAAGAGCGTGACCGTCTCCAGGCTATTCTCGCCTCGGAGCGCAAAATGAATTCGCTGCTGAAAAAAGAGCTTCAGGCCGACAGCGATGCCTACGGTGACGATCGTCGTTCACCGCTGTGCGAGCGGGGCGAAGCAAAGGCAATCAGCGAAAACGAGCTGGTGCCCTCAGAACCGGTCACCATTGTGCTGTCGCAGATGGGCTGGGTACGCAGTGCCAAAGGGCACGATATCGATCCCTCCGGGCTGAGTTATAAAGCGGGAGACAGCTACCGCGCCGCAGCCAGGGGCAAAAGCAATCAGCCGGTCGTGTTTATTGACTCGACCGGGCGCAGCTATGCCCTGGAGCCGACGACGTTGCCTTCTGCGCGCGGGCAGGGTGAACCCCTTACCGGCAAGCTGACGCCGCCGCCGGGTGCCGTGATGGAGCAGGTGCTGATGGAGGCGGATGAGCAGAGGCTGCTCATGGCGTCGGATGCCGGATACGGCTTCGTCTGTACCTTTAGCGATCTGCTCTCACGCAATCGTGCCGGTAAAGCGCTGCTCAGCCTGCCGAAAAATGCCAAAGTGATGACGCCGATGGCTATCCACCACGACGACGACAGGCTGCTTGCTATCACCGCTGCGGGCAGAATGCTGCTGTTCCCGGTGGCCGAGCTGCCGCAGCTGGCGAAAGGCAAAGGCAATAAAATCATCTCTATTCCCTCAGCGCAGGCCGCCGCCGGTGAAGATACGCTGAAATGGCTACTGCTGCTCCCCGCGCAGGCGTCCATCACGCTGCATGCCGGAAAACGTAAGCTCAAAGTGCGCCCCGAGGAGCTGGAGAAGTTCCGCGCGGAGCGGGGACGTCGAGGAACGCTGCTGCCGCGAGGATTGCAGAACGTTGAGCGCATAGAGGTTGACGCGCCGGAAAGAGCGGGTGCAGAGGCCCCCGATAGCGAGGAATAATACGCAATGATAAGCCTTTCTTACGCGGCTAACCCAGTGAAAGGCGGCGTATTTCATTAATTAAGGATATACTTTACCCGCTGGGTAAAGCGTTGAGATTCCCTGTATGTCGGTCCGCTGGCGCGTTTGCGGTAGCGGATTGACCGGGGAGGATCTGGAAGCAATAACGAGGATGTGATGCTCTCAATTTTACGTTTCGCGATCGTGATTATCTATTCAATCCTGATCAGTGTTTTTGGTTGTATTTATTGCCTTTTTAGCCCGCGTAATCCGCGCCATGTTGCCACCTTTGGGCATCTTTTTGGCCGGCTGTCGCCGGTGTTTGGGCTGAAGGTTGAACTGCGCAGGCCCGAAGGGGCAGATAATTACCCGAATGCGATTTACATCGCCAATCATCAGAATAATTACGACATGATTACCGCGGCGAAGATGGTGCAGCCGACAACGGTAACCGTGGGTAAGAAAAGCCTGCTGTGGATCCCCTTTTTCGGGCAGCTCTACTGGCTGACGGGTAATCTGCTGATTGATCGGGAAAACCGCGCATCGGCACATGGTACCATCAGTAAAATGATCGCCCAGTTTAAAAAGAAGCGTATCTCCTTCTGGATGTTCCCGGAGGGGACCCGCAGCCGTGGACGCGGCCTGCTACCTTTCAAAACCGGCGCTTTTCATGCGGCAATTACGGCGGGCGTGCCGATTATCCCCATCGTCGTCTCCAACACGCACGATAAGATCAAACTGAATCGCCTGCATAATGGACATGTCATTATTGAGATGCTGCCACCGGTGGATACCGCGGCCTTTGCCACACTCTCCGCGCGTAAGCTGGCGACCCACTGCCGCGAACTCATGTCAGCTAAGCTGGATGAGCTGAATGCGGAAGTGGCGGCGCGTGAGGCTGCTGATAAGCGCGGCGGAAAGTAATCGCTACGTTTCAGGCCCCACACAGCAATCAGAATGACAAATCAGGCGTGCAGCGGATCATCAGGCTGTTTTTTTAGGTTACGGAGTTGGTATGTCCTTCAGTCGACGTCAGTTTATTCAGGCATCGGGCGTCGCCCTGTGCGCCAGTGCACTGCCCGTACGCGCTTATGCGGCCGGACCCGGAGTCGCCTTACCGGTCCCGCCCCTTATTGAGTCGCGTCGCGGGCAGCCTGTTTTTCTGACCCTGCAACGCAGCCACTGGTCATTCACCGAGGGCAGCAAGGCGCAGGTGTGGGGGATCAACGGTCTCTACCTTGGCCCGACGGTACGGGTATGGAACGGCGACGACGTCAAACTGATCTACAGTAACCGCCTGGCTGAACCGGTCTCGATGACCATCAGCGGACTGCATCTGCCCGGCGCGCTGGCGGGCGGCGCGCCCCGGCTCATGTCTCCCGGCGTGGACTGGGCGCCGGTGCTCCCGGTGCGCCAGGCGGCGGCAACCTGTTGGTATCATGCCAATACGCCCAATCGTATGGCCCCGCATGTTTATAACGGGCTGGCGGGCATGTGGCTTGTCGAAGATGAGCTGAGCAAGTCACTGCCGCTGCCAAATCACTACGGCGTTGATGATTTTCCCCTGATTATTCAGGACAAGCGTCTGGATAACTTCGGTTCGCCGCAGTATGACCCGCCTTCCAGCGGCGGCTTTGTGGGGGATACGCTGCTGGTTAACGGCGTACAGAATCCCTGGGTTGAAGTCTCACGTGGATGGGTTCGCCTGCGGCTGCTGAATGCTTCAAACTCGCGATGCTACCAGCTCCAGCTGAGCGATGGTCGTCCGCTAAACGTCATTGCCAGCGATCAGGGTTTTCTTGCCGCGCCGGTGGCGGTGCAGCAGCTTTCGCTGGCGCCGGGCGAGCGCCGGGAGGTGCTGGTCGATATGAGTAAGGGTGATGAGGTTTCCGTGACGGCTGGAATGCCTGCGGGCCTGGTGGACCGCCTGCGCGGCCTGTTTGAGCCTTCGAGCATTCTCACCTCCACCCTGATCCTGACGCTCCGACCAACCGGGCTGCTGCCGCTGATGACCGATAACCTGCCGATGCGCTTACTGGCCGACCAGGTCATTGAGGGCAGCGTCAGCCGCACGCGGGAGTTCACGCTGGGCGACAGCATCGCCGGTATTAACGGGGCGCTTTGGGATATGACGCGGATCGACAACACCGCGCAGCAGGGAACCTTTGAACGCTGGATCATTCATGCCGATCTGCCGCAGTCATTCCATATTCAGGGCGTGATGTTTCTGATTAAAAACGTCAATGGCGCGCAGCCGATGGCTGAAGATCGCGGCTGGAAGGATACCGTCTGGGTGGACGGCAGCGTTGAGCTGTTCGTGTCGTTTGTTCAGTACTCTTCCGATCACTTCCCCTTTGTCTATTACAGCCAGACGCTGGAAATGGCCGATCGGGGTAGCGCGGGTCAGCTTTTGGTCCAGCCGGCGGGGTAACGCCAGCGGCAACGGGCCTGGCGTTAATCAGGCCCGTTCGTCCGCAGACGGATCGCTTAGTTCAGCTCGTCAGGATCCGGACCCAGGCGATTGCCCCTGTCCAGCGTGGCGATCTCACTGATTTCTGGTTTTTCCAGACGGAAGTCGAAAACCTTAAAGTTCTCTTCAATGCGCGATGGCGTGACCGATTTCGGGATCACCACCAGGCCGCTGTCCAGATGCCAGCGGATAACGATCTGCGCGGGGGTTTTGCCATACTTTTTCGCCAGGTTTTTGATGATCTCCTGATCGAATACGCCTTTCCCCCCCTGCGCCAGCGGGCTCCAAGATTCGGTCTGGATTTGATGCATTGCGTTCCAGGCATGGAGCGTGCGCTGTTGCATCATCGGATGCAGCTCAATCTGATTGATGACCGGGCTGACGCCGGTTTCGTCCAGCAGGCGTTTAAGGTGGGCCTGCTGGAAGTTACAGACGCCAATACTTTTAGTCAGGCCCTGTTTCTGTAGCTCAATCATCGCCTTCCATGCTTCAACGTAGTTATCTTTCGCCGGGCAGGGCCAGTGCATCAGGTAGAGATCGACGCTCTGTAGCTGGAGCTTTTTCAGGCTGGTTTCAATGGCCTGCTCCGCATTCAGCTGGTCGTCATTCCACAGCTTGGTGGTAACAAAGATATCGTCACGCGCGACGTCAGTTTCCTGCAGCGCCTGACCAATCCCCTCTTCATTTTTATAGATAGCGGCGGTGTCGATAGCGCGATAGCCCACGTCAAGCGCCTTAACGGCTGCCTGACGTGCATCGTCGATGCTGGCCTGCCAGACGCCCAGACCTATTTGCGGCATCATGTTGCCGTCGTGGAGTTTAATTACAGGTTGTTCAGCCATGTTCTCTCCTTTATCGCATTTTATCCGGTACGCTTCGCCGGTTAGTGTCACTAAGCTTAGCTGAGTTTATCGTACGCTTTGAGAAATCTTCTTGTGCAGGGTGTTTCATCCTGATGCCGGATGCGTTCACCGTATTCACTGCTTATTCCTGCCAAAGGATTGCCCAATTCTCCACGGCTCTGGAGAAAGATGAAAGAAGCGTTCATGATGTCAAAAGGAATTTCAGAGGGTGAGAATGGTTATGGATCGTAATGCGCTGTGCTCCCGGCTTGCTCAGCAGGTCATTGCCCTGAAAGAGGCACCCTCGCTGTCAATGGTGCCTGACATCAAGCTGCTGTACGTCGATCGGCCGAGCGGACGCACGCCGGTGATGTACTCATCGGGGATTGTGATCCTTTTCCAGGGGCATAAAACGGGGTATCTGGGCAATCACGTTTTCCACTATGACGCCACCAAATACCTGATGCTGACGGTGACCTTGCCCTTTGAGTGCGAAACCTTCGCGACTGCGGAAGAGCCGCTGGTGGGGATGTTGCTGAATGTGGATTCCACCCGCTTACAGGATCTGCTGATTGATATCGGCGATGACGACAGCTTTCACCCCGCGCCGCAGACGCGGGGAATACATACGGCATCCCTGACCGGGGAGATGCTGTGCGCCGCAGAGAGGCTGCTGGACGTCATGGCTAATCCGCGTGATGCCCGCGTGCTCGGGCCACAGATTGTGCGTGAAATCCTCTATTATGTCCTGCTGGGTCCCTGCGGGGGTGCCCTGCTGGCGCAGGTCAGTCGTCAGACTCAGTTCAGCCAGATAGCCCGCGCGCTGCGGCGGATTGAGCATAACTACCGGGATAACATGAGCGTGGATCAGCTGGCCGCAGAGGTGAATATGAGCGTCTCGGCGTTTCATCATAACTTTAAGGCGGTCACCAGCACTTCGCCGTTACAGTACCTGAAAAGCTACCGACTGCATCAGGCGCGGATGATGATGTTGCAGGAGGGGCTGAAAGCGAGTGCGGCGGCAATGCGGGTGGGTTATGAAAGCGCATCGCAGTTTTCTCGTGAGTTTAAACGCTATTTTGGCGTCACGCCGGGGGAAGAAGTGATGCGCATGCGGCAAACGGTATAAGAAGAGGGCCGAAACACCGGCCCTACAGAGAGGATTTTTTGCGCCTGATAACCAGCGTGATGCTACCCACCAGACCTACGCACAACAATACCAGCGGCAGAATCATCAGGATCGCCATGACCTGATCTTCATGACGCTTAATAAAAGGGACCTGGCTGATAGCGTAGCCTAGCGACACCAGAATCGTGACCCACAGCAGGCCGCTCAGCCAGTTGAACAGCTGGAAACGGCTGTTCTTCAGGCCGGAAATTCCCGCCATTGTAGGCAGAATGGTGCGAACAAACGCCAGAAAGCGCCCGACCAGCAGCGCCATCAGGCCGTGGCGATGAAACAAACTCCATGCCCGCTGATGATACTGCGCGGGCAAATGCATCAGCCAGCTTTTGACCAGCCGGGTATTCCCCAGCCAGCGGCCCTGAAGATAGCTCAGCCAGCAGCCGAGGCTGGCGGCAAGGGTGAGGATCAGCAGCGTCGGCATAAATGCCATAACGCCTTTCGCAATCATTGCCCCGGCCAGCAGCAGCAGGCTGTCACCGGGCAGAAAAGAGGCGGGCAACAGGCCGTTTTCAAGCAGCAGAGTGATAAACATAATTCCGTAGACAATCCATATCACATCCGGATTGGCGAGCGCAGCAAAATCCTGATGCCACAATGCCCGCACAATCTCGTGTAGTACACCCATTTCATATCCCAGTGAATACGTTAGTTGGTCAATTGTACTCGTTATTCGGCCCGTTAACCTTGATCGATGCCCATTGCTCTCTGTCGTTTGGTTTTTATTTACTTATTCATCCTGCTCAGTCTTCAAGACGGGCAAAGCCAGCGGCCAGATCGGCAATCAAATCGTCTACGTTTTCCAGGCCGATATGCACTCTCACAAGCGTTCCGCTAAAATCCACGCCCTTCGCAGGACGTATTGCCTCCAGCTCCTCAGGCTGGTTAGCGAGGATCAGCGACTCATAGCCTCCCCATGAGTAGGCCATACTGAAATGTTCAAAGTGATCCAGATAGTGGGCAAGCTGCGCATCGCTCAGGCGTTCTTTTAGCACAAAAGAGAACAGGCCGCTGCTGCCGGTAAAGTCACGCTTCCAGAACGCGTGTCCCCGACATTCAGGCAGCGCCGGGTGATTCACCACCGCTACTTCAGGACGCGCCGCCAGCCACTGGGCGATGTGGATAGCGCTCTCCTGATGCTGGCGCAGACGCACGGCGAGCGTACGCAGGCCGCGACTTGCCATGTAGGCGGTATCCGCGTCGACCATCTGCCCCATCAGATAGGAGTTCTCACGCAGCTGAGGCCAGCAGCGTTCATTTGCTACTGCGGTGCCGATCATGGCATCTGAATGGCCGATCAGGTATTTGGTACCGGCCTGGATAGAGATATCAATGCCAAAGGCCAGCGCCGGAAAGAGGATCCCGGCGGCCCAGGTGTTATCGATCATGATGATGACGTCCGGCGCCACGCGGCGCACCGCTGCGACAATGGCCGGAATATCCTGAACTTCCATGGTGATGGAGGCCGGGGATTCAAGGAAGACCACTGTGGTGTTGGGCTGGACTAGCTCTGCAATTTCATCGCCAATATTGTGATCGAACCACTGGGTTGAGACATTCATTTTACTGAGAATTTTGCTGCAAAAATCCTGAGTGGGCTCATACACCGATCCCGCCATCAGCACATTGTCACCTGCGGCAACAAAAGCGAGGATGGCATTAGCGACGGCCGCCGCCCCGCAGGGATAAAGCGCACAGCCCGCGCCGCCTTCCAGTTCGGTCATGGCGTCCTGAAGAGAGAAGTGGGTGAGCGTGCCGCGACGACCATAGAAAAGTTCACGGTCTGCGCGCCCTGCTGTAGCGCGTTTTTTCTCTGCCACGCTGTCGAATACCAGTGATGACGCCCGTTGAATCACGCTGTTAACGGCGCCCTGGGTATAGCGTTTGCTGCGGCCAGCCGCGATCAGCGTGGTTTCGATTTTTTTTCTGCTCATCAATTGCTCAGTCTGAGAAAGGTTGATTTCTAACGTTAACACGGCGCGCCTGATGACGAAATTGAGCAATGCGCTGTATGACAAAGTTTCAGTCTGAAGCCAGAAAAGCGCTGATAAATGCGGGAAAAAAGCGGGTGGATGTAAATACTAATGATAACCACTATCAATTCAGCATTGATTTGGTATGATCCTGACTGGTTTTTTGCTTTTAGTTGATTTCCGTTGGAGAGACAGCGTGACGAATGATTTGATGCAGACGGACCTTTCCGTTTGGGGCATGTACCATCATGCAGACATCGTGGTTAAAGTGGTAATGATCGGACTGCTGCTGGCATCGGTCGTCACCTGGGCAATGTTTTTCAGCAAAAGCGCAGAACTGAGTTCCGCAAAGCGTCGTCTGAAGCGTGAGCAGCAGGCACTGGCTGAGGCGCGATCCCTACCCGAGGCCTCGAAGACCTGCGCAACCTTTAATGCGGCCAGCCTGACGGCGCTGCTGCTGAAAGAAGCGGAAGATGAGCTACAGCTTTCGCAGGGCTCTGACGACAATGATGGCATTAAAGAGCGCACCGCCTTCCGACTGGAGCGCCGCGTCGCATTCTTCAGTCGCCATGCAGGCCGGGGTAACGGATTCCTGGCGACGGTAGGCTCAATTGCCCCCTTTGTCGGCCTGTTCGGCACCGTGTGGGGAATTATGAACAGCTTTATCGGCATCGCGCAGACGCAGACCACCAATCTGGCGGTCGTCGCGCCGGGTATCGCGGAAGCGCTGCTGGCCACCGCCGTAGGTTTGATTGCGGCAATCCCGGCCGTGGTCATCTATAACGTTTTTGCCCGCATGATCGCTAATTACAAGGCATCAATGGGCGACGTTGCGGCGCAGATCCTGCTGCTGCAAAGCCGCGATCTGGATCTGGCGGCCAGCAATGATTCACCGCGCCACGCCGCCGCTCAGAAACTGCGGGTGGGCTAAGTACGATGGCGATGCGATTGAATGAAGATCACGAAAGCAACGGCGAAATGCATGAGATTAACGTCACGCCGTTTATCGACGTGATGCTGGTGCTGCTGATCATCTTTATGGTCGCCGCGCCGCTGGCGACAGTTGACGTTCGCGTTAATCTGCCTGCTTCTACCAGTACGCCGCAGCCACGTCCCGATAAGCCCGTTTATCTTTCGATTAAGGCTGATAAGCAGTTGTTTATTGGCAATAATGCGGTGACAGACGAGACGCTGGTAAATGCCCTGAACGATCAGACGGCGGGTAATAAGGAAACCACCATTTTCTTCCAGGCCGATAAGTCGGTGGATTATGCCACGCTGATGGAGGTTATGGATAAGCTGCGTCAGGCGGGTTATTTGAAGATTGGCCTGATGGGTATGGAATCCACCGCGAAGTAGCGGACTGGACTGGTCGCGATCGGGCGTTAAAGGAGTAGGGGACTGTTGCCCGGTGTCAGGTATTTCGGCATCCTGTTGCCAGGTTGCCAGGTTGCCAGGTTGCCAGGTTGCCAGGTTAGGTTGTAATACCTGCGATACCGGTGGACAATCCCAGCGTTCGCCGGGCGTCCTCACGCCACGCTCCGCGTGGTGCCTTTGGCTCCGGCTCCAGGCCGGACGGCCCGGTCGCGAGCGGGCGTCCTGCCCGCCGCTCCCTGAGTGCCGCATCCCTGCTGCCCTCGCCTGGCCCTCCGTCTTCGCCGCAGCGCTGCGGATTGCCCGTCAACCGCAGGGATTGTCCACCTCTCAGGCTTCTAAGTTGCTTTAGATCGAACCATTTGTCGTTCCGCAATTACCTGAGCGACTTCAGGCGAAGCCCTGTTCGCATGCGGACTTTTGACCCCTTTCAATGACACTTACTTTCCTGAATTGCATAATTCATTTCGCATTAAACCCGGCGAAAAATTTCCTGTACTCCCCGTAACTGCTTATACCCGCAACCAGAACAATACAAGAGGAGCAGACGGGTGGGGCCCGGTGACAGGCATTCCGATACCCTGCCTGTTGGCAGGCCGGTCGTGCAGGCTGCAATACCTGTGATGCCGGTGGACAATCCCAGCGTTCGCCGGGCGTCCTCACGCCACGCTCTGCGTGGTGCCTTTGGCTCCGGCTCCAGGCCGGACGGCCCGGTCGCGAGCGGACGTCCCTGCCCGCCGCTCCCTGAGTGCAGCATCCCTGCTGCCCTCGCCGGGCCCTCCGTCTTCGCCGCAGCGCTGCGGATTGCCCGTCAACCGCAGGGATTGTCCACCTCTCAGGCTTTTGAGTTGCTTTTACCCGCAGCCAGCACAATNTCGCCGCAGCGCTGCGGATTGCCCGTCAACCGCAGGGATTGTCCACCTCTCAGGCTTTTGAGTTGCTTTTACCCGCAGCCAGCACAATGTTAAAGGAGCAGCGGATGGGGCACGGTGACAGGCATTCCGCCACCCTGCCTGATGGCATTCCGATACCCTGCCTGTTGGCAGGCCGGTCATGCAGGCTGTGTAATACCTGCGATGCCGGTGGACAATCCCAGCGTTCGCCGGGCGTCCTCACGCCACGCTCTGCGTGGTGCCTTTGGCTCCGGCTCCGGCCCGGACGGCCC
>NZ_CDPK01000007.1:221010-246924 GCF_900068895.1 Erwinia sp. ErVv1
TCGCCGCAGCGCTGCGGATTGCCCGTCAACCGCAGGGATTGTCCACCTCTCAGGCTTTTGAGTTGCTTTTACCCGCAGCCAGCACAATGCAAAAGGAGCAGACGGGTGGGGCCCGGTGACAGGCATTCCGCAGCGCTGAGTGAAGGGAGGAAGACCCGGATGGGCCAGCAGGGATGCTGGCCCAAGGGCATGCCGGGACAGGGATGTCCCGTCATGCCCGGTCCGAAAGGTCGACGAGCGGAGCGAAGGGACCGCGCCACGCGCGGCGCGAGGNGGGACAGGGATGTCCCGTCATGCCCGGTCCGAAAGGTCGACGAGCGGAGCGAAGGGACCGCGCCACGCGCGGCGCGAGGACCGCCAGGCGCCGGGCCCCACCCGTAGGCGACACCTCCAGCTTTTGTAGCGCCGGGTCCTACCCCCAGGCGGACACCCCAGGCTTTTGTAGCGCCGGGCCCCACCCCCAGGCGACACCCCAGGCTTTTGTAGCGCCGGGTCCCACCCCCAGGCGACACCTCCAGCTCTTGTAGCGCCGCGCACCATATGCAGACACCACCAGGCATCATGCCCCATCCACTGTCCGAACTTAAACCTGAGCCAGCGGAGCCGCCGTATTCTTAATCTGATACTGACGGACCAGACGCTTAATAATCATGGTGCCAAGCAGGCCACAAACGGCGGCAATGGTTAGCCAGACGCCGGGCATCGCCTTATCGCCTGTCGAGTGAATCAGATAACTGCAGATTGCCGGGGTGAAGCCGCCGAACAGCGCGGTAGCGAGACTGTAGGCCAGTGAGAAGCCCGTGGCACGCACCTCAGCAGGCATAATCTCCGCCAGATACACCACCATTGCGCCGTTATAGCTGGCATAAAGAAAGGAGAGCCACAGCTCGGCTTCCAGCAGATGCGCAAACGTCGGTGACCCCACCAGCCAGTGCAGAACCGGCCAGGCAGTGGCGATCATCAGCACGCTAAACAGAATCAGCAGCGGTCGGCGGCCATAACGGTCGGAAACCGAGCCCATAATGGGCAGCCATATCAGGTTAGACAGCCCTACGCACAGCGTGACAAAAAAGCTCTGTTTATCGCTCATCATCAGCACCGTTTTGCCAAACGTCGGCGTAAAGGCGGTGATCATATAAAACATCACCGTGGTGGTCACCACCATCAACATCCCCGCCAGCACCAGCGGCCAGTTACTGGCTACCGACCTGACAATCTGCTTCATCGAAGGGTGTACTTTACGCTGGCTGAACTCCTCGGTTTCCTCCAGCATACGGCGGATCCAAAACAAAAACGGCACGATCATACAGCCAATCACAAAGGGAATGCGCCAGCCCCAGTCGGTGACCTGATCCTTTTCCAGTAAATGATTCAGTCCCAGCCCAAGCAGTGCGGCAAATATAACTGCCACCTGCTGGCTGCCCGACTGCCAGCTGACAAAGAAACCCTTGCGCTTAGGAGGAGCCATCTCAGCCAGATACACCGAAACGCCGCCCAGCTCCACGCCTGCCGAGAAGCCCTGTAGCAGACGCCCCAGCAAAATCAGAATCGGCGCGGCGACGCCCAGCGTATTGTATCCCGGCACTACGGCGATGGTCAGCGTTCCCAGCGCCATCAGTCCCAGTGTGACCAGCAGCCCTTTACGGCGGCCATGATGGTCGATATATGAGCCAAGAATAATGGCACCGAGCGGACGCATCAGGAAGCCAGCGCCAAAGGTCATTAGCGTCAGCATCAGGGAAGCAAAGGGGTTATCACCGGGGAAGAAGGTTTTGGCAATGGCGGTCGCGTAGTAGCCGAACACCATAAAATCATACATCTCCAGAAAATTACCGCTGGTCACGGTGAAAATAGTTCTGGCATGGCTTCGCGGTTTTTTTGCGGGTGGGGAGAAAACAGTCATACAGCATCCTTTAGTTTTTTCCCCCTTTTAGCCTGTCAGTAAATATTTTAATGTGATCGATATCACTGTTAACGCTTAACTATCGTATTACATGGGTAACAAATAGTTAACACAATGCTGGAGGTATAGCGGCCTGTGAAACGCGCGATGGCTCACTTCTGCTGGTTCTCCCTGACGCAAGATTCATCCAGGCCCGATAGTTACGAGGGCTCGTTACGCTATATCGGCCGTGCTTTCCAATGAGATATATATCACCACGTTACATTAGCCGTGCTTTCAAATAAGGGTCCACCACCACGTTACATTAGCCGTGCTTTCAAATAAGAGTCCACCACCACGTTTCACCTGGCGCGCGTTAAAATGAGAGATCCACGACCACGCTGTCGCTGTAGCTGCCTGCTACGGGTGTGGTTTGGTTAGTTAAAATCTGTGCGGTGTAATTAAAGGTGCGGGTCAACCCATCAACACTGATGCTGTTCGCCGCCGTGCTGGCCACGCGCTCGCTGCCAAGAGGCCCCCAGCGCAGGGTGCTGGTATTTTGATAAATCTCATAGGCAAGCTGGTTGCTGCCGCTGGTCATATAGCGTTGGCTCCCCACCGCATGGCTGCCGTTGCTCAGTCCCACCGTATAGGTGCTGCCTTTAGTGCAGATGACATTAATAGACTGGGCGACTTTACTGAAGCTGCTGACCAGCGGCGCACTGCCAAAGCTGATGTTGGGTGCGGTGATGGTGGTGCAGTCGTTAGTGATAGTCATACTGACGGTAATGGGCACCGTGCCGGAGCTGGTTATCTGACTGCCCGCCAGGCATAGCCCGAGCGCGCCCAGCCCGGTACAGACGTTGTAACTGACCAGCATATTCATGACCCCCGTATAGCTTCCGGCGGCCACCACCTGACCCGGCACGGTGCGCATATATACCGGAATGCTAAAGTTTTGCCCGCCCAGCAGACCCACCAGATTCACTAACTGAGAAGAGCTGAAGCTCATGGTGGTTCCGCCAATGGTCATCTCATTGCCGCAGGCGGAATCGCTACACAGCTGGACGGGAATGCTATCGCTGCCGCTACTGCTGGTCTTAAGTGCGCCACGCGTACCGCTGGTAAAGGTCGCGCTTGTTAGCTGTATTTTGACGTAATCCGTTGATAGCAGCGAAAGGATACTGCCCGAGCCGCAGTTAACGTTCACGCTGGCCGAGGTGGCACTGGCGGTGGTATTCACCGCAAACGAACTGACGGTGCCGAACGAGGCGGTCGACGAGGGTAGGGTGCAGGCCGCCCATCCAGAGAGTGGGCAGGCCATCAGCAGTAAAAACAGGACGGCTGAGATTTTTTTCATCATGGTGCTCCTGGCGCATCGGCGGAGAGAGTGCAGGTTAGCGGTCCATAGGTCCTGAGTGATACAGGCCGCCCGCCGGGAACCTTCAATACTGACTCGCAATGTCGCCCGTCCGGCGTTTCGGCCCTGAACGGGTTTTCGGGCTTGAGATTTTCCATCCAGGCAATGCCGTCCCAGCCTACGTATTCCGTGGCCTGACCCTGGCGGATAAGCTGGGTTGACACGGGAAGAGGTTGCCCGTCCTGATCGAGCAGGATAACGCTGGCGGCGCGCAGCGGGACGATGGGGAAATGCAGCAGATAACCGCTCTGGCGCTTAACCGCGAAGCGCTGCTCGACCGCTGAGGTCGTCATATCTACCGGCAGGTCGAGCGTATTGATCGCATATTTCGCCGGATACCACGAGCTGACTCTCGGCACCAGCAGGTAACCCTTGCTATTCGTCTTACCCATTAACTGATTCTCATAGTCTACTTCGACCTCGGGATAATCGGTTTTTACCAGTACAAAGGCATCATTCACCTCATTGGCAGCAAACAGGCTGCCATCCATAAACACCAGTGACCCGGTGATATCACCAAACTGGGTGCTGTAATCGCTGTCACCGTAGAACCCTGCTGAGGTCTGAATCAGGTCATTACGCCAGCTAACACTGCCCTGGGTGAAGTCGCTGCCGCTACTCTCGCGTGCCCAGGAGGCATCATAGGAAAAGCCCCCTTCGGTGGGCATGGCGCGTGAGACGCCCAGACGCTGTGCCGTGCCGCCAAAACGGTCGCGCTCCAGGCCGATGCTGGCATTTCCCCGTTCGCTGAAGGGGATCACCAGTGAAACGGCACCGGACCATACGTCCTGCTGCTGGTCATGGGTGGCGGAGAGGTAAAGGCTACTGTTACCCCAGATATTCTTACTCCAGGAGAGGTTCAACAGCTGGGTTTTGTTGCCGTTGCCGCTGGTAATATCAATAAAAGCCGCGCCCAGGCTGCCGTACTGGTTCAGCGACAGGCTGACATTATACTGGGCGCTGCGGCGGCTAAGCGTATATTCCGTTCTGGCCGCCCCGCTGCTGCGATCGCCATACAGCGCCAGATTGCTGAAGTCAGCGGTGCGAATAATATGCTGAGTGCCGATGCTAAAGCGGCTGTTATTGTACTGATAGCCCCAGCTGTACTGGTCACCGCTCTCACCGTCCATCTGGCTGCGGGTCACCGCGCTATTCACTACGCCGAGTGAGCCGATGCGCAACTGCCCGCCCGCACCGGCCAGCGCCAGGGACTCTGCGGCCTCGGCGTGGCTCTCCAGCGTCAGCCAGTCGTTCAGACCATAGCGCCAGGAGCCGCTGGCAGCGCCCGCGCCATAGTCTGCGTTTTTGACCCCGTAGTTTTCGCGCAGCGCACCGGCAGAGAAGGAGAAGTCCGACAGGCCGGGCTTCAGCAGATTACTGGAGACGTAAAAAGGCATCGTCGTGGTGATGCGACGGCCAGTTGCATCGGTGGTCACCACTACCGCGTTTCCCGCCCCGTTGACGAAGGGCATATTGGTCATCGACCATGGACCGGGCTGCACGTTGTTAGAACTGTTTCTGTAGCCGTTGACGAACAGATCGATGGTCGAGGGAACCGCCGCCTGGCCGGAAAAAGCGGGCAGGGGATAGGTAATAATATCCGGGCGCACCGAGAAATCCCGCGCAATCTGGATGCCGCCCAGCCTGACGCTGTTGCTCCACGCCAGTGAATCCGTAATCAAATCCCCTACGCGCCAGCTCAGGGATCGCTCCTCATCCTGATTGCTCCACCAGCTGTCGTAGCGGAGATAGCCATCATTTTGATAACCCGGCGAACCAGCGATCTGCTGCTGATAAACGCCGTTGGTCGAAAGCTGCCCGCCGCTGCCAAACAGGCGAAACTCGCTCCAAGCGGAAAGACGTGTACCACTCTGGCTGGTCCGGCTGGTGTAGAGATCGTAGTTGAACAGTGCACCTGGCGTGCTGAGTCCGGGGTAGCGTGGCTGTTGATTGTCGCTGCCGCCCAGATGCTGAGCCGGGAGCCAGTCGGGCGGCACGGTCAGCAGAATGCGCTGGCGGGCGGCGTCATAATTTGCCTTCACGCCTGGCAGGGTAGAGACATCCACCATTGAGGAGCTGATTTGCGCCGCCGGAATACCGGCCCGCTGAAGATCGCCCGCCCTGAGAAGATAGTGGTCGCCGTTAAACGTAACGGGTACCACCTGCTGGCTGTCGCGATCGTTTACCACCAGGCCCAGCATATATTGCTGCTTCTGCGGGCCAGCCTCATTTTTTACCGGCGGCGGCGGCAGTGAGGACCAGGTCTCTGCCCGCCCGGCCCCGGGCAGCAGACTTCCCAGCAGGCTGACAACGACGGGCAGGTAGCGGCTTACTGAAGCTAAGCTATGCCTGCTCATCGGTTAGCGTGGCGAGCCGGTGCTGCGCCAGCTTTTATTATTATCCAGCTCGGCGCGCAGCTCCGCGCTATTGGAGGCCGGAAAGTTCAGTGGGAAAGTGTTGCTGGCATTGGCCAGCACGTAGCCAAACAGGCTATTCGATAGCGTGCGACCGCCCAGGCTAACTTTGCTCAGACGGGCATGACCTTTTCCACTGTTGGTAATTCTCAATGCGCTATGGCCGTCCTGGGTGATCACCCGCCAGCTTAACGCAGGCTGGGCAGTATCCGCAGAGAGGCCCTGGCCGTAGGTAAACAGCGGCACGGAGTAGCGCATCTGGAAATTCAGTCCGGCCTGATTGGGTGCCTGGCTCTGAGGGGTAGGGATTTCATCCAGCACTACACGCCAGGCCATTTCTTTGCCCGGCGGCGGCGGGACCTGATTGATCAGGCGTACCAGCTGCTTTTGCCCAGGCTCGATTCTGACCAGCGGCGGGCTGGCCACCACGCTCTGCTGCGTCTGATACTGCTCTTTGCCATCAATTTGCTGCCAGTTAAAAATCCTGACCTGTATAAGCGTGGTCGCCCCGCCCCGGTTCTCAATCCATAGCTCTGTCGCCTTATCCCCACTGGGGATTTTGGGATCGATGGGCCAGATCAGTACCGAATTACCCGCCCGGACGGGTGATAAAAATGCGCCGCCGATCAGGCAAAAAAACAGCGCAATAAGAGGTAACCTTTTCATATATGCTTCTCGTTTTCCCTTTCTCACCAGCTCAGCGTTACCGTCAGGGTATCGCTGTAGGTGCCGGCACGGTTGACTCCGCTGAGCTGCACCAGACCGTAAACCGGCAGGGTGATGTTATTGGCATTACTGAAGGCCAGCGCCACATTCTGACTCACCGGGATTGCGCTGGCGGCACTGTGGTTGGCGTTGGTGTAAAGCGAGTAGCCAATCAGATTGGTATTATTCGCCACCTGCATATTCCGGGTCGTGGAATAATGCGCACCGCCGTCAATGCTCAAATTCAGCGTGGTCCCGGGCGTACAGGCCAGCGTTAACGCAGCATTTTGCGTCAGGCTGGTACTGGCCGACCTGCTGCCTACGCCCGGTAGTGTGCCGAAGTTCAGCGCACCAAATACGGCAGTGTTGGTACCGGAAATCACACAACCGTTAACAATCGATGCGCTGACCTCAAAGGTCTGTGTCGGAAGCGACCATGCACGGTTGCTGATAACGCTGAGCAACATGCACAACACACCCGCCAGCCAGCCTCCGGTTTTCAGCCACGCCAACACAGGGCGTTCCCCTTCAGTAACAATCAGTAATTCACGGCGACGTTAATCGTATCCGTGTAGGTTCCCGCGGGGATCGCGGCGTTAAACCCACCGCCGCTCACCCGGCCATAAACAGGATAATTATCGCCGTTGACCGGATCGGTGGTGCCCGTATTGACCAGATTGGCATTGTTTGCGATGGGGGTGGTGTAAGCGGTGCTGCCATACAGGGTATAGGCTATCCCCTGGGTCGCGTCGCTACCCAAAACCAGATAGCGCGGCTGTGCGGTGACGGCGCCATAAACGGTAGCCGGTGCCGCGTTGCTGCTGGTGAGCTGAACATTGTAGGTCTGACCCGTGGTGCAGCGAACGAAGATACCGTTACCCAGCGAGCCGACTAAGGTGGCGTTGAGCGTATCAAAGGTCCCTGCGCTACTACCAAAGTCCAGAGTACCGAAATTCACGCCTGTGGTAGCCGACTGGCCGTTGACAAGGCAGCCGGTAGTGAGCACCAGCGTGGCGTTAATGGTGCCCGTCGTGGTAGCGGTAAAACCGGACGTCACCGTGCCAGCGCTCAGTGCGCAACCCAGCAGAAAAAGCTTCAATTTCATAACCATTCCTTACTGATTAGATCGATGAAAGTGCTTTTTCGCCTGGTGTAAAAGTGAACATCTCACCTTAAAAATTAAAGATAAAATAATATATTGTTTTTAATAAATGGCCGTAAAGCGCGTTTCATCGCATCAGTAGCAGCGTAATATATATGGTTTTCTTTACTATAGAACAACTAAGGGATACGTGAACAGCTGCAAGAAAAAATAATATTTGCGGCTGCGAGGAGAAAAGATTTTTACTACCCAGGCCACGGATTTAGGGAGGAACGCGCTATCTTTAAGAATAATCTTATTATCGTAAAGTAAATGTTCGAAGAGCGTGGTATGTTCTGTGAGCGATTAAACCGTACCACTAAATTTTAAAATCACGCGTGCTGACCCGGGCAGGGGAAGTCATTAAGTCAGGCCAGACATTTATATTTATATTCCGGTTAACAATGGCCCTGTTTTGCGCGCGAGATAAAGAGGTACTGGTAAGACTTAAGAAAGTTTTGTTTAATAAATCAGCGCCACGCTACTGGCTGCAAAAACCGAGATTTACCTATGCTTATGAGTTCCTGGGACCCGCTGATGGTCATCGCTTCCGTGGCCGTTGCCTTTCTCGCCTCCTATACCGCGCTGGATATGGCGGGCAGGGTAACCACCACGACGGGAAAAGCCGAAACGTTCTGGCTGATTGGCGGCGGGTTTGCAATGGGAATTGGCATCTGGTCAATGCATTTTATCGGTATGCTGGCGATGGATCTTGCTATGGCGATGAGCTATGACCCCAGCCTGACGGTTATCTCGATGGCCGTTGCCATCGCCGCCTCGATTTTTGCGCTGTGGATTGTCTGTTATGGTCAGCTTACGCTCGGGCGGCTGATTATTGGCGCACTGGTGCTCGGGAGCGGCGTCGCCTCCATGCACTACATTGGCATGGCAGCTCTGATGCTGGCACCGGGCATCGACTGGAACTGGCGCTGGGTAGTGGTGTCGGTGGTTATCGCGTTGCTGGCTTCGGTGGTGGCTTTGTGGCTGGCATTCAGGCTGCGTCAGGGGAATGGGCGACTCGGGCTGCTGCGGGCCGGCGCGGCGATGGTGATGGGTGGAGCTATCGCCGGGATGCACTATACCGGTATGGCCGCCGCGAATTTCCCCATGAACAGCCATGCGACCGGGCAGGGCGTAAACAGTCAGTGGCTGGCGGTGGTGGTCACCGTGGTGACGTTATCCATTCTCGGTATTGCGCTGGTGGTCTCCACGCTGGATGCCCGGCTTCAGTCGCGAACCTCGGTGCTGGCCTCTTCCCTGGCGGAAGCCAACAGGGAGCTGGCTCAGCTGGCGCTACATGACAATCTTACCCGGCTGCCAAACCGCATTCTGCTGGAAGACCGTCTGAAGCAGGCCCTGACTAAAGCCATTCGTGAAGAGAGCACCTTTGCGGTGATGTTTATGGATCTCGACGGCTTTAAGGGGGTAAACGATGCGTTTGGCCACCATATCGGCGATAATCTGCTGATCGCCGTGACTGACAGAATGAACGCCCAGCTCAAAGACCTTCATACGCTGGCAAGAATTGGGGGCGATGAATTTGTGTTGCTGCTGGAAATTAGCGAACCCAATGATGCCGCCGTCGTCGCCGACAGGCTGGTCAAAGCGATTAGTGTGCCCTTTACCCTCTCCCTTTACGAACTGCTGGTTTCCCTGAGTATTGGGATCGCCGTTTTCCCTGGGGACGGTCGGGACGAGCGCGAGCTGATGTTTAATGCCGATGCGGCGATGTACCACACCAAAAAGAACGGGCGCAACGGCTACAGCTTTTTCCAGCCATCAATGAACACGCTGGCGCAGAATCAATTACAGCTGATAAACGATCTGTGGCTGGCTATTGCAAACAATGAGCTGCGCCTGTTTTATCAGCCTAAATATGGCGCAACGGATGGGCAGATCCTCGGTTTTGAGGCGCTGATCCGCTGGCAGCATCCGCAGCGCGGGCTGCTTATGCCGGATATCTTCCTGCCGGTGGCGGAAAAAACCGGCCTTATCGTAAGCCTGGGTAACTGGGTGATTAACGAGGCCTGTCGTCAGCTACGAATCTGGCATCTTGCAGAGAATCCGCGCTGGTCCGTGGCGGTTAACCTCTCCACCGTGCAGTTTGAACAGGTCGGTCTGGTAGAAACCGTCACCCGGGCGCTGGCGGAGCATCATATTCCGGCAGAGTTATTGACGCTGGAGGTGACCGAAACGACCGCAATGCGTGAGCCAGAGGAGAGCATCCGTATTCTGACCGAGCTGGCTGCACTGGGTATCAAAACGTCTATTGATGATTTTGGTACCGGCTACTCCAGCCTGCTTTACCTGAAGCGGCTGCCGGCCAGCGAACTGAAAATTGATCGCGCGTTTGTGAGCGAACTGCGACCGCAAAGCGGTGACGCCACGATTATCACCGCCATCGTTGCTCTGGCGCAGACGCTGAATCTGAAAGTGGTGGCCGAGGGCGTTGAAACGCAGGAGCAGCAGGCATTTTTGACCCGGCTGGGCTGTGATTCGCTCCAGGGCTATCTTCTGGGTCGCCCGGTGCCTGCCGGGCAGGTGCCACAACTCAGACGGAGTGTGGACATCGGGCAAAAGGGGGCGCTACCTTCTGAGCCTGGGGAAAAGCGCCGGCCAGCCCTGCCGGATACTGTCTAAATGCGCACGCCGTGCCTATAATAGCCGCCAGCAATCCTTAAGGAGTCGGTAACGGTTTTGGCAAAATATCAGCGGCTTATCGATCGTATTACCCAGCAAATCGCGGCAGAAATCTGGCTGCCGGGAGAGAAACTGCCCTCGCTACGTGAACAGGTTGCGCTCAGCGGCATGAGTCTGATGACGGTGATGCACGCCTATCAGGTGCTGGAGAGTCAGGGATGGATCCGCTCCCGGCCACAGTCAGGCTACTTTGTCGCACCGCGCGCAGAATTCCTCAGCCAGCCGGTTGGCCATCAAAAAGTGCAGCTGGCGGAGTCGGTCGACATCAACGCCTTTATTTTCGACGTGCTTCAGGCCGGTCGCGATCCGCAGATCGTCCCTTTCGGTTCCGCTTTCCCCGACCCTGAACTTTTCCCCCAGCGGCAGCTGATGCGCTCACTCAGCGCCGTGTCGCACTCTCTGACTCCAGCAGATGCGATAAATAATCTGCCGCCCGGCAATGAAACGCTGCGTAAAACGCTGGCGCAGCGCTATGCCCTTCAGGGGATTGCCGTTTCTCCTGATGAGATTGTGATCACCAATGGCGCCATGGAGGCGCTGAACCTCAGTATGCAGGCGGTGACCGAACCGGGTGACTGGGTGGTAATTGAAAATCCCTGCTTTTATGGTGCGCTACAGGTTATTGAGCGCCTGAAGCTGAAGGCCGTCGCCATTGCGACCGATCCCCGCCTCGGGATGGATCTTGATGAGCTGGCGCGGGCGCTGGCGCGCTGGCCGATAAAAGCCTGCTGGATGATGACCAACCAGCAGAACCCGGTTGGCTGTACGCTGAGTCGCGAAAAAAAGCAGCAGCTGGTGGCGCTACTGGCGGAGCATCAGGTCGCCCTGATTGAAGATGATGTTTACAGCGAACTCTACTTTGGCAGTGAAAGACCGCTGCCCGCAAAGGCGTTTGATAGCCAGAACGATGTGCTGCACTGCTCGTCTTTCTCTAAAAATCTGGTTGCGGGGTTCCGCGTGGGATGGGTCGCGGCGGGCAAACATGCCAAAAAGATCCAGCAGCTACAGCTGATGAGTACGCTGGCTACCAGTGCGCCTATGCAGCTGGCGCTGGCCAACTATCTGGGCACCCGGAGCTATGACAGCCATCTGCGGCGTCTGCGCCAGTCGCTGGAGCAGCGTAAAAATCTGGCCCGTCAGTCACTCCGACGGCATCTGCCCGCCGCCGCCAGAATTAATGACAGCCAGGGCGGCTATTTTTTGTGGATTGAATTGCCTAAGCAGGTAAATACCACCCTGCTTTATACCCGCGCGCTTGAGCACAACATCAGCATCGCGCCAGGTAAAATGTTCTCTTCCGGCGAGCAGTACGCTAACTATTTCCGCTTTAATACCGCATGGGCATGGGGTGAAGCACAGGAGGCCGCCGTCGTGACGCTGGGTAAGCTGATTGCGGCAATGCTATAAGTGCTTTACGGGCCAGCAGGCAAGCTGGCCTGAAAGAGATCAGACGGCAGAGGCGCGCTGCTGGCCCCAGGTCAGATGGTAGACGTCATAGAAATCCACTTCGCCTTTCAGGGTCAGCAGCTTCCTGATCCCCTCCTTCACCCGCTCAGGCACCTGCGAGCTTTGCATAATTTCCGCTATGGCGGTGTCAGAAAGCGTACGAACGTAATACCACTCGCCGTTATAGCAAACGCGCAGATCGAGCGTATCAATATCTTCAAAGCGGTAGCGGGGATTGATATCCAGCATCATCAGGCCGCTCATCAGTAAAACGAACAGCGTAGCGCCCCAGAAAGCGGGCCAGCCCAGAAATTCCGTGGTGAAAATCAGCGCCACCGTCAGGGCATAGCAGATGTACATGGAGACCCACAAACCCGGGTGACTTTTCAGAAAATTAAAGCTGAAGCGCGGCTTGTTATCACGTCGCTCCTCGCGGTTCAGGGTATCAATTTCACGCAGCAGGATTTGTTTAATATCGTTCACGTTATACCTCACTCGTTATTGTTATTAGTAGACCACAGTGGGTAAAGTCATGACAGACACAGTTTGCGATAATTCAGGTATAACAGTTGTCATTATTCCTGGGGCAGTGCGCGGGATCTCTTACTATACTTCCGAACCCGATCTCAGGAGATACCCTATGCTGCCGCACGCTGGAAATTTGCTCGCTATGATGTCCTTTGCCGCTGGCACCTTTTCCGCCGGGGCGTCGAACAATCCGCAATATCTGACCTTTCAGCCGACGCCTGAGGTGCCGAACAACCTTTTACCGCTGATTATTTATCCGCAGGTGGTGCCGGAAGACGTCGGGGATATTGCCCGCTATTTTGAAGATCTGTTTGCCGCTCACCACTGGCTGCCGCGCTGGCGCTACCCGATCTATCCCTGGACACATTATCACCCTAATACCCACGAACTGCTGGGCATCGCAGCGGGTCGGGCGCAGGTCCTGTTTGGCGGGGAAACGGGCAGGGTGGTCACCGTTCAGGCAGGCGATGCGGTACTGATCCCGGCGGGCGTGGGACATCAGCAGCTTTCCGCTACCGAAGACTTTTTCGCCGTGGGGGCATACCCACGGGGTATGCAGCCTGAAACGCGACGGAATGACCCAGCTTTAATGCCTCAGTCCGTTGTGGATATCAGCCGTGTCCCGCTGCCGCAGCAGGATCCGCTCACCGGCGGTGAAGGGGCGGTGACGGAGATTTGGCATCCTCTGGACGTGCGCGAATAACGGCAGTAAAGCATTAATGACAGAATCAGAGGTGAACATTGAATATCATTGCGATCGTAGGACCGCAGAACGTCTTCTATAAAGATGAACCTATCCGTGAACTTGATAACGTATTAAATGCCCGCGGCTTTCAGACAATTTATCCGAAAGACGGTAACGACCTGCTCAAGCTGATTGAACACAATCCCCGTATCTGCGGCGTGATTTTCGACTGGGATGAGCACAGCCTCGATCTCTGTAGTGAGATCAACCAGTTAAATGAATACCTGCCGCTTTATGCCTTTATCAACACCCATTCCACCCTGGATGTGAGCATCAATGAGATGCGCATGGCCATCTGGTTCTTTGAATATGGCCTGGGCGGCGCAGAAGAGATTGCTCAACGCATCCGCCAGTATACGGATGAATATATTGATACCATCACGCCACCGCTGACGAAAGCGCTGTTTAACTATGCGAAAGAGGGAAAATACACCTTCTGTACGCCGGGACATATGGCCGGAACCGCATTTCAAAAAAGCCCGGTGGGCACGCTCTTCTATGACTTTTACGGCGCTAACACTCTGAAGGCGGATATCTCTATCTCGGTGACTGAACTGGGATCGCTGCTGGATCACACCGGCCCCCACCTGGAGGCGGAAGAGTATATTGCTCGTACCTTTGGTGCTGAGCAGAGCTATATGGTGACTAACGGCACCTCGACATCGAATAAAATCGTCGGTATGTATGCGGCCCCCGCCGGGAGTACGGTGCTGGTGGATCGCAACTGCCATAAATCACTGACTCATCTGCTGATGATGAGCGATATTATTCCAATCTGGCTGAAACCTACGCGTAACGCGCTGGGGATCCTTGGCGGGATCCCAAAACGGGAGTTCACCAAAGAGAGCATCGCGCTGAAGGTGGCACAGACCGAGCGTGCCAGCTGGCCGGTGCATGCGGTGATCACCAATTCGACCTACGATGGCCTGCTCTATAACACCCAGTATATTAAAGAGACGCTGGACGTCCCCTCCATCCACTTTGATTCTGCCTGGGTGCCCTATACCAATTTCCACCCAATCTACAACGGCCTGAGCGGCATGAGCGGTGAACGTACGCCGGGCAAGGTTATTTACGAAACGCAGTCCACGCATAAGCTGCTGGCGGCCTTTTCCCAGGCTTCACTGATCCACATTAAGGGGGAGTACGACGAACAAACCTTTAACGAAGCCTACATGATGCATACCACGACCTCGCCGAATTACTCCATCGTGGCGTCGATAGAAACGGCGGCGGCCATGCTGCGGGGTAATCCCGGTAAGCGCTTGATTAACCGCTCGGTTGAGCGCGCGCTGCACTTCCGCCGCGAGATCCAGCGGCTGCGCGAAGAGTGCGACGGCTGGTTCTTTGATATCTGGCAGCCAGATGGCGTTGACCAACCTGAATGCTGGCCCATTCAGCCGGGCGAAGAGGAGTGGCACGGCTTTATGGATGCCGATGCGGATCATATGTACCTCGATCCGATCAAAGTGACCATTCTCACCCCCGGGATGAGTGAGCAGGGCGAAATGGCGGAGGAGGGGATCCCGGCAGCGCTGGTAGCGAAATACCTGGACGAACGTGGGGTGGTGGTTGAAAAGACCGGCCCCTATAACCTGCTGTTCCTGTTCAGTATTGGCATTGATAAAACCAAGGCGATGAGCGTGTTGCGTGGGCTGGCTGAATTTAAGCGCGCCTACGATCTCAACCTGCGGGTAAAGAATATGCTGCCGGATCTCTATGCCGAAGATCCTGACTTCTACCGAACCATGCGCATCCAGACGCTGGCTCAGGGGATCCACCGACTCATCAGCGAGCACGATCTGCCGCGCCTGATGCTACAGGCCTTTGCGACGCTGCCGGAAATGAAAATGACGCCCCACCAGATGTTCCAGCAGCAGGTCCGTGGAAATGTCGAAACGGTTGATATCAGCGAACTGGTGGGACGCGTTTCTGCCAATATGATCCTGCCCTATCCGCCGGGCGTTCCGGTGGTGATGCCGGGGGAGATGATCACCGAAGAGAGCCGCGCGGTGCTCGATTTTCTGCTGATGCTCTGCACCATTGGCCGACACTATCCGGGCTTCGAAACGGATATTCACGGTGCAACATTGACCGAGGAAGGCCAGTATCTGGTGCGGGTGCTCAAGTCATAATCGGCTAGCCACGTCTTCGCGGAATTTTGCCATTCTCATTCCGGGCATTTCCGCGTAGCGTAAAAGGTCAAATTCATCATCAAGAGAGCACTATGTTAGGTATCAGGCAGATCCATCATATCGCCATCATCGCCAGCCATTATGAAACCAGTAAGGCATTTTATTGCGACGTGCTGGGCTTTACGCTGATGGACGAAGTTTACCGTGAAGCCCGCGATTCGTGGAAAGGCGACCTGGCGCTTAACGGTAACTACGTTATCGAACTGTTCTCCTTTCCCCAACCGCCTGCGCGGCCCACGCAGCCTGAAGCCTGCGGTCTTCGCCATCTGGCTTTCAGCGTCGCGGATATCGACGCCGCAAAGCGTGAGCTGGAAGCGAAAGGAGTGAACTGCGAGGAGATCCGCGTGGATCCGCTTACCGATAAGCGTTACACCTTTTTCGCCGATCCGGACGGCCTGCCGCTGGAGCTGTATCAGGCGTAATAAATGTCGGGCGATGTCGGGTGCCGTAGCTGCATCAGGCGTAATAAATGCCTGCCAGTGTCTGCCGCTGTCGTTGCCTTTAGCGTAGTGACTCATGGGCGATGGCAGGCGCTGGCACGGTATTAAATACTCCCTCAGGTTCGCTGAGGGTTTGCTGTGAACGCCTGACCATGCGTAAAATAGCCTCCGACTCACCCGGTCTGAGAGGGCCGGGTTTTAACGTGAATCGTGGGATCCTCATGCCAGTCTCGCTTCTTCCTCAACTGCATCTTGCCGGACATCAGCGTCTGCTGGTGGCCTACAGCGGCGGCCTTGATTCCAGCGTGCTGCTCCAGCAACTGGTTCTGTTGCGCAGGCAGCTTCCCGATCTCCAGCTAAGAGCGATACATGTCCATCACGGGCTCAGCCCGTTTGCGGATAGGTGGGCCGACAGCTGTCGCCAGCAGTGCCTGCAGTGGCAGGTGCCGCTCGAGGTGGTAAAGGTACAGGTGAACAGTCGGCAAATGGGGGTAGAGGCGGCCGCCCGGGCTGCGCGTTACGATGCGTTTAAACAGCATATCCAGCCGGGCGAGTGCCTGGTGACCGCCCAGCATCAAAACGATCAGTGTGAAACGCTGCTGCTGGCGCTAAAGCGCGGAAGCGGGCCGGCCGGACTGGCCGCCATGCCGCAGCATGCCTCGCTGGCAGGCCATGTACATTTGCGCCCGCTGCTCTCGCACACGCGAGAACAGCTCGAGACCTGGGCGGCTGACCATCAACTGAGCTGGATCGAGGATGAGAGCAATCAGGACCAGCGCTATGACCGCAATTTTCTGCGGCAGGCCGTGCTTCCCCTGCTGACGGCGCGCTGGCCGCACTTTTCACAGGCCGTCTCCCGCAGCGCTGCCCTCTGTGGCGAACAGGAGCAGCTGCTGGACGAGCTGCTGGCAGAGTCATTATCGCATTTAGTCACGGCGGACGGAGCGCTAACCTTTCCCCCGCTGGCGGAGATGAGCGACGCGCGACGCAGCGCGCTGCTGCGTCGCTGGGTTGCGGGGCAGGGAGGGCTGATGCCGTCTCGTGATGCTTTGCAGCGTCTCTGGCAGGAGGTTGCCTGTAGCCGCGAAGACGCCGCGCCGCGACTTGTGCTTGGCCGGTTTGAAGTACGACGCTTCCGGGACAGGCTTTACTGGCTTGTGCTCGGTAACGCCGTGCGCGATGACGTTATTGACTGGCCTTCCCCCTGGGAGCCGCTAACGCTACCCGACGGCCTGGGGCAGCTGTTAACGGGTACCGAAGGCCTTGCAGTGCGTACGCCGGAAGAGGGAGAAAAGGTCACCGTTCGTTTTCAGGCTCCGGGACAATTCCATATTCCCGGCCGGGCCGGAAGTCGCTCGCTAAAAAAGCTCTGGCAGGAGTGGGATATCCCCCCCTGGCAGCGAGGCCGTACGCCGCTGATTTTTTACGGCGAGCACTTTGTCGCGGCCGCCGGGGTCAGGGTTACCCGCGAGGGGGAACCTTTATCGGACAAGGTATGGAAAATACACTGGAAAAAACAAGAGCAGACAACATGATAAGAAAAATATTACTCATGCTATTTCTGGCGAGCTTAACGCTACCGGCGCTGGCACAGGGCGATGCTCAGGCGGGCGCGCAGAAGGCAGCAAGCTGTCAGGGATGCCATGGGGCGCAGGGTAAGGCGCAGGTGGCGCTTTATCCTAACCTCGCCGGGCAGAATGCTGACTATCTGGCTCATGCGCTACAGGCCTATAAAAAAGGGGAACGTAATGGCGGTCAGGCAGAAGTGATGAAGGCGTTTGTGGCAGGTTTAAACGATAAAGATATTGACGATTTGGCTGCATGGTATGCCAGCATGAAGCCGTAAAACCGCCGTCATGCGGGCGGAACAGCGTCCGCCCGCATGACGCTTAATCAGACTCGCTGACCACGACGGTACCCAGCTCCGGATGGGTGAAGCTGGCGATGTGGTCCAGTCGCAGCTCGCGGACTTCGCCGGAGAGATCGATGGCCAGAAACTCCACATTCTTACGTGACACCATATCGGTGGCCCTGGCATTAAGCTGCTCGCCATTTTTAAGTTCAAGCGATAGCGTCCAGCTTTTCTGGCAGGCGAGTTCCAGGTTGTCGTAATCATCACAGTTGATAGGTCTGTAGGCTTCATTCGTCAACATAATCGCTCACCAATAAGTTAGCAGCAGCAAACGCTGCCTGTTCCCTGATGGAAGAGTGTAGCTCAGTATTAGCCGCTACCTCGTTGAGTGCTTTCAATACGCACGCTAATGCGTCCGGCACGTATCCCAGTTCGCCACTGCCTATTTCAGCGTATTTACGGCGGACTAATTCACAATACTTTTGCACATGCACCTCCTGACAGAGTTTTCTCTGGCGATTTAGCGACTATAACACAGGCTTTTACATGAAATCAGCCTGGCAACAGGTCATTTGCGGTGTCATCGGGTTACAATGGCGGTCAATCAAGATAAGGATCTTTATGGCACTCAAAGCGACCATCTACAAGGCGACGGTGAACGTTGCGGATATGGACAGAAACGTTTATCTCGACGCCAGTCTCACCCTGGCCCGTCATCCGTCTGAAACGGAAGAGCGCCTGATGCTGCGCCTGCTGGCGTGGCTGGTCAATGCCGATGAGCGGCTCACATTTACCCGTGGGCTGAGTGCAGAGGATGAGCCTGAAATCTGGCTGATGAACGACCATAACGGCATCGAGGTATGGATCGAGCTGGGCCTGCCGGACGAGCGCCGCATCAAAAAGGCCTGTAACCGTTCTGCCCGGGTATTTTTGTACACATACACCAGTCGCGCGGCGCAAATCTGGTGGCAGCAGAACCAGAATAAACTGGCGCAGCAGGATAACCTCACCATCCGTTTCCTCGATGACGAGCAGCTGAAAGCGCTTACCCAACTTGCTTCGCGTTCGATGACGTTACAGGCTACGGTGCAGGATGGCGCGATCTGGCTCTCTGACGACCAGCATCATCTGGAGCTGCACTTCACCGACTGGTTAATCAACGGCAAGCTGGCATGATAGTTATCTCTAATAACGTCACCATTCCGGACAGTGAGCTGGAGATAACGGCGATTCGGGCGCAGGGTGCGGGTGGACAGCACGTTAATAAAAGCTCTACGGCGATCCACCTGCGCTTTGATATTCGCGCATCCAGCCTGCCGGAATTTTACAAAGAGCGGCTGACGGCTACCAGTCATCATTTGATCACCCCGGAAGGCGTGGTGATCATCAAGGCCCAGGAGTATCGCAGCCAGGAGATGAACCGCGAAGCGGCGTTGAAGCGTCTGGGAAATTTGATCCAGGAACTGACCGTGGTGGAGAAAAAGCGACGCGCAACCCGACCAACGCTGGCGTCAAAGAAACGCCGTCTGGAAGGCAAGGCGCGTAAGGCGACAACAAAATCAATGCGCGGGAAAATGCGTGGTGCACCGGAATAACGGATGCGTTGCGCGGGAAAGCGTGGCAGGCTGAAGTAGCGGACGCGTTGCGTGCTGGGCAGACTGGGGTGTGGAGAAGACGTTACGGTGAGTGGGTATGAGCGTGGCAGGCTGCATCAGCAGCCTGCCACGGAGAGGGCTTAGCCGTCGATTTCAGCTAACAGGAAATCAAGGATTTCGCCGGTCTTAATCATGCGTTTTTCCCCTTCGCGACGGGATTTATACTCAATCTCTTCGCTGTCCAGGTTACGGTCGCCAATGACAATCGTATGCGGCACGCCAATCAGCTCCATGTCGGCGAACATCACGCCCGGGCGCTCTTTACGGTCGTCGAGGATAACCTCAATGCCTTTCGCACGCAGCTGGGCGTAAAGCTCCTCCGCCAGCTCCTTCACGCGGAAGGATTTGTGCATGTTCATTGGCAGGATCGCCACCTGGAAAGGTGCCAGCGCCGCAGGCCAGATAATTCCACGGTCGTCATGGTTCTGTTCAATTGCCGCCGCAACAATGCGGCTGATGCCGATGCCATAACAGCCCATAGACAGAACCTGGTTACGGCCGTCTTCACCCTGCACGGAGGCTTTCATCGCTTCGGAGTATTTGGTGCCGAGCTGGAAGATATGGCCCACTTCAATGCCGCGCTTGATCAGCAGCGTTCCCTTACCATCCGGACTGGCATCGCCCTCGACGACGTTGCGGATATCCGCCACGCGCGGCAGCGGCAGATCGCGCTGCCAGTTGATGCCGGTAAAGTGTTTGCCGTCAATATTGGCACCTGCACAGAAGTCGCTCATGGCCGCCACGGTGCGGTCAACCACCACCGGCAGTGACAGGCCTACCGGGCCAAGTGAACCCGGGCCTGCACCGATAGCCGCGCGGATCTCTTCCTCAGTGGCAAAGGTCAGCGGCGCGGCAACGATATCAATTTTCTCAGCTTTGATTTCGTTCAGCTCATGATCGCCGCGCACCAGCAGGGCAACCAGCGAGTGGCCGCTTTCCGCAGCCGCCTTCACCAGCAGCGTCTTCACGGTTTTTTGGATCGGCAGACCGAACTGTTCAACCAGCGCAGCGATAGTTTTCGCCTCTGGCGTGTCAATCTCATTCAGTTCCTGAGTGGCGTCCGGACGACCACNCCGCTTTTCGCCAGCACCTGAAACTCATGGGATGCGCTGCCGCCAATTGAGCCGGTATCGGCCTGCACCGCACGGAAATCCAGCCCCATCCGGCTAAAGCTCTGGCCGTAGGCACGATACATCGCATCGTAGGTCTCCTGTAAAGAGGCCTGCGAAATATGAAAGGAGTAGGCATCTTTCATAATAAACTCACGTGAGCGCATCACGCCAAAGCGAGGGCGCACTTCATCACGGAATTTGGTCTGGATCTGGAATACGTTCAGCGGCAGCTGTTTGTATGAGCTCAGTTCGTTACGGATCAGGTCGGTAACCACTTCCTCATGCGTCGGGCCGAGCACGAAAGGGCGATCGCCACGATCGACAAAGCGCAGCAGTTCCGGGCCGTACTCCTCCCAGCGTCCACTTTCCTGCCACAGATCGGCGGGCTGCACGACCGGCATGGAAATCTCAATTGCACCGGCGTTATTCATCTCTTCACGCACGATATTTTCGACTTTTTTAAGTACGCGCAGGCCGGTCGGCAGCCAGGTATAAAGCCCGGATGCCAGCTTGCGGATCATCCCGGCGCGCAGCATCAGCTGATGGCTGATCACTTCAGCGTCGGCAGGCGTCTCCTTCTGAGTGGAGAGCAGGTATTGAGTAGTACGCATGAGTTACGATTCCAGTTAAGCAGAAAGCTTACGAATTAAGCCAGGCAGTTAAAATGCTGGCGGTAGTGTACCAGCGAGTTTTAACTCTCAAAAGATGCAGGGGAATAAATTAACGCGGATCGACAGCGATCACGACAGTTCCTGTGCCCGTCACGCACCAGCGAACGTTAAAATCGAGCAGCCAGGCGGCATATTCCCGCTCGGGCTCTTCGCCCTTACGGTAGGCCGGACGAGGATCCTGGGCCAGTACCTGACGGATAAAACGCGCCAGGTGCGGATAGCGCTGGCGCTGGCTGGCAACCTGTTGCTCCGCCAGCGGGGAGAACGTTACCGGCATTGACGCATCCGGTGCCTGTTGGGCAAATCCGGCGCGGGCATCAGGAATGGATTCTGCAAACGGCAGATAGGGTTTGATATCAACAATGGGGGTGCCATCCACCAGGTCAAGGCTTCCCAGCTCCAGCACAACGCTGCCTTTATCCACTCTAATCCCGGTCAGCTCGACCAGCGACATCCCCACCGGGTTAGGACGAAACGTTGAACGGGTACTAAAAACGCCTACCCGCGCGTTGCCGCCCAGCCGCGGAGGGCGTACGGTGGGGCGCCATCCCCCTTCCATCGTCTGATGAAAGACAAACAGCAGCCATAAATGGCTAAATTCCTCCAGTCCGCGTACGGCTTCGGGCTGATTGTAAGGGGGGAGCAGGTGAAGTTCACCACCGCCATCCTGCACAAGGCCCGGCTGGCGGGGAACGGCAAACTTTTCCTTCCAGGGGGAACGAAGGGTGCCAATTTGCTGGAAGGAAAATGCACTCACTGGTTGGACACTTTCAGGGCAGACCCCTGACACACGGCCTGGCGGTAGCAACCCTGCGCACTACTTACGATTTCACACTGATGGAGCAGTACGGCATTGGCTTTCATCGTTGACGCGCGCGTCTGCATTCTTCTTCGAGCGGTTGTAATATTTGGCGGTGAGCTCTGTGCGCTGTTCTGGCAATCTTCACCATAGACTTCGCCCAAATCGCGGAACGGCTTACTGACCAGATCGCCAGCATCGGTGTAAAGTTTTACCGGGACAGGGCGCGGCGCAGGTTTGGTGCGTGCTGGCTCAGTTTGCGTAGTTTGCTTGAAGGGCTCGACGGGTTTGTACGGTTTATGCAGCAGCGAACACCCTGTCAGCGAAAGGGCTAACAAACAGAGCGGTAAAACACGCATGTGAAGTTCCTTATAGTCGGTAAAGTGACGTTATTGAAGCAACCCTGGTGGGTAATAACAAGCGTTCTGGAAATAATAAAGCGGGCAATCGCCCGCTTTGTCAATGGCGTCACGGCTATCACCGAAGTGAAACCGTAGATCCTGGCATTTTACCAGCCTTTAACCGCACCGCCGTTGAAGATTTTGCTCGCGGCGTTGCTGACTTCGTCAGAGTGGTAGGCCTCAACGAATTTCTTCACGTTTTCAGCATCTTTATTATCTTCACGTGCAACAATCATATTCACGTAAGGTGAGTTTTTGTCTTCCACAAAAATGCCGTCTTTCTCCGGGGTGAGGTTAATCTGGCTGGCATAGGTGGTATTAATCACCGCCAGAGCGATCTGCTGATCGTCCAGCGAGCGAGGGAGCTGCGGCGCTTCCAGCTCAACCAGCTTGATATTTTTCGGGTTCTCTACCACGTCCAGAGTCGTTGGAAGCAGCCCGGTGCCCTCTTTCAGCTTAATCAGGCCCACTTTCTGCAACAGCAGCAGTGAACGCCCGAGATTCGTCGGATCGTTAGGAATCGCGACCTGCGCGCCATTCTGCAGCTCATCCAGAGATTTGATTTTCCTGGAGTAGCCCGCAATCGGATAAACGAAAGTATTGCCGACGGAAACCAGCTTATAGCCGCGATCCTTGATCTGCTGATCGAGATAAGGCTTATGTTGGAAAGCATTGACGTCAATATCGCCTTTGCTCAGCGCTTCATTAGGCAGTACATAATCGTTAAAGGTGACCAGCTCAACGTCCAGACCGTACTTATCTTTAGCCACCTGCTTAGCGACTTCAGCAACCTGCTGCTCCGCGCCGACGATCACGCCAACTTTAATATGATTAGGATCTTTTTCTTTGCGATCGCAACCAACCAGTGCCAGCGTACCAATTAGCGCGCCTACAGTGGCTAATGTTTTAAAATTAAAAGACATATCCCTTCCTTAATCTGAATGTGCTGTTATTTATGCGTGACCGCGCGAACGATGCGGTCACCACTGAATTGGATCAGATAAACGAGTACCACCAGTAACACCAATACCGTATTCATTACCGTCGCGTCATAGCCGATGTAACCATACTGATAGCCAATCTGACCAAGGCCCCCGGCGCCGACCGCGCCACCCATAGCAGAATAGCCTACCAGCGTAATCAGCGTAATCGTTGCTGCATTTACCAGCCCCGGCATCGCTTCCGGCAGCAGCACTTTGCGTATGATCTGCATCGGGGTGGCGCCCATGGCGCGTGAAGCCTCAATGAGCCCGGACGGGAGCTCAAGCAGGGCATTTTCCACCATGCGGGCAATAAAGGGGGCAGCCCCCACCGTCAGAGGAACAATGGCTGCCTGCAAACCTATGGAGGTGCCGACGATGATGCGGGTAAATGGGATCATCCATACCAGCAGAATAATAAAGGGGATGGAGCGGAAGATGTTAACCAGCGCAGAGAGGACGCGGTAGAGTTTTTGGCTGGACATAATCTGCCCCGGACGCGTTACGTAAAGCAGAACGCCGACCGGAAGGCCCAGTACAAAACCAAAAAAACCGGAAACGAAGGTCATCATCAGCGTTTCCCAAACGCCCCGGCCGAGAAGCCATACCATTGCCTCAGACATAACCCAGTACCTCTACCTTTACATGGTGCTCTTTAAGAAAATTGATCGCCGCCTGCGTGTCAGCATCCGTACCGTGCATTTCGGTGAGCATAATGCCGAACTTCACGCCGCCCGCGTAGTCCATCTGCGCGCTGATAATATTGTTGTTCACATTGAAACGGCGAGCCGACTCAGAGAGCAATGGGGCATCTACCGACTGGCCGGTGAACTCCAGGCGCAATAAAGGTACGGCGTCAGGCCGCGGCTCCGCCGTCAGGCGCGCCGAATAATCGTCGGGAATATCCAGATGGAGCGTGGAGTGAATAAACTGCTGTGCCAGCGGCGTCTTAGGGTGCGAAAACACTTCGCTGACCGTATCGTTCTCTATTAACTCGCCGTTGCTGATCACCGCCACCCCGTCACAGATGCGCTTAACAACATCCATCTCATGGGTGATCAGCAGTATGGTGATGCCCAGGCGGCGGTTGATGTCCTTAAGTAATTCAAGAATGGCGCGCGTGGTTGCCGGGTCGAGGGCGCTGGTGGCTTCATCACACAGCAGCACTTTAGGATTGGTGGCCAGCGCGCGGGCAATAGCAACACGCTGCTTCTGACCGCCGGAAAGATTGGCCGGCCAGACATCATGCTTGTCCGCCAGGCCGACAAGGGCCAGCAGCTCAGTAACGCGCGTTTTGATCTCGCTGCTGGTCAGCTTGCCCAGCTCCAGCGGCAGGGCGACATTGCCAGCGACGGTACGGGAGTTCATCAGGTTGAAATGCTGGAAAATCATGCCGATTTGGCGGCGCGCCCGTGTCAGCTGGCTTTCAGAGAGCGTGGTGAGCTCCTGATTATCGACCAGAACAGAGCCGGAAGTGGGGCGTTCGAGTAGATTAACGCAGCGGATCAGGGTGCTTTTCCCCGCCCCTGATGCGCCGATGACGCCGTAAATTTGCCCCGCAGGCACATGCAGGCTGACATCTGACAGCGCCGTGATGGTGCGTGTGCCCTGCTGGAACACCTTAGTTATGTGCGAAAGTTTTATCATTTTAAGTGCGCTGCTGTTTATCCATGGCGTTAAGTAAAGTGCTTCCCGAGCAACGCCGGGCGCGAGTGGATGGTAAGGCATCCAGACGGCTGAATCAATCAAAGTATGATTCACTGCCCTGTCGGGGAATTCTCGCACAATGAACCAGTCGTAGCGCAGCGGCATTGTTGAAAAAGCTCCGGGTCATCCTTTATAGCGTATTTGCTCACAGGCAGGTACGGTGCTTTCGATCGCAGGGGGATAGGTCGCATTAGCTTACGGGCAGATTGGGTGCATTCGCTCACGGCCTGGGGCGGTGACGTTATGCCACGGTCACACTACGACGCTTTACGCCTGAACAGGGAATGTTGTGGTCAGGCTACCGGGTGAAAATGCGATCGTCATTACTCTACTGGTTCTGTTACGGGCGCAGGGATATGATATGCCCCAACGCAACAGGTAATTACAGGAGCTTCCGGTGGCTAATACCGTACCCGCAATATTTCTCGATCGCGACGGCACAATGAATGTCGATCATGGTTACGTGCATGAAATCGACAACTTTCAATTTATTGATGGCGCGATCGACGCAATGCGTGAACTTAAGAAAATGGGTTTTGCGCTGGTGATGGTAACTAACCAGTCCGGTATTGCGCGGGGTATCTTTAATGAAGATACCTTTATGCAGCTCACCGAATGGATGGACTGGTCGCTGGCCGATCGTGAAGTCGATTTGGATGGCATCTACTTCTGTCCGCATCTCCCGGACGCGGTAGTGGAAGAGTATCGCCAGCAGTGCGACTGTCGGAAGCCACACCCCGGCATGCTGCTGTCCGCTCAGCAGGAACTCAATATTGATATGGCCGCTTCTTATATGGTTGGTGACAAACCTGAGGACATGCTGGCAGGAAAAGCGGCAGGCGTGGGTAAAAAGGTTTTAGTGCGTAGCGGTAAGCCAGTGACGGAAGAGGGTGAAAATGCAGCAGACTGGGTCATAAACAGCCTTGCAGACCTGCCTGCACGCATTAAACAGGGCTAAAAAGCAGCGTTCTGCACGAACTTTCAGCGAACGGTAAAAAAGTTCATATTTATACTTGCCTTCCCCGGGCGCATCCCTATAATGCGCCTCCATCGACACGGAACAACGGCTTACAGGCCGCCGGGTTGAGAGGGTCAGGAAGCTGAACCGCCGGAGAAAAACT
>NZ_CDPK01000008.1:0-27868 GCF_900068895.1 Erwinia sp. ErVv1
CTCGTAGGCGACACCCCAGGCCTGTGCAGCACAGGGCCCCACCGGTAGGCGACCACCCCTGCCCTTACAGCTATGGGCTCAATACACAGGCAATATTCGCCAGATCTCCCGCATACCAGATACGACCAGCTGGCGACGGCACTGAGCCTTTACCACACCGGGTCTCTGTACCCCACGAGGAGACTTTCGGCTAAGACGCTTTCGGTAACAACGCCAGGCTATGAGGTAAAAAAACTTTTTATCTCAGCGGCAGCGGCAACCGGCTGCTCCTCCTGAATAAAGTGACCACAGCGGCTAATGGTTTTCCCTTCTATATTGGCGAAAAAAGGGCTAAGCGGCACGCTCATATCGGGAATCGAACCCTGATCGGCGCTCAACGCCAGTAGCGGAACGGTCAGCTTCCCACCCGCAGCCAGCACCTTATTCTGATCTGCGGAATGAGCGGCAGAACGATAGAAAGCCAGCCCGGCGCGCAGGGCACCCGGCAGGGTGAAAATACGCTCGTACTCATCAAGATCCTCTTCGCTAAAACTAAAGGGATTGGCCGTTTTTCTGCGTAGAAACCAGTCGAGATAGACTCGCTCTTTCCCCGCAATAAGCGCTTCGGGTAAGTCAGGCAACATATGGAAGGAAAAATGCCACGTTTTCCATGAACGATCCGGCGCTGCGGGCAGCATTTCTGGCAGAGTAACACCCGGAATCCCGGCATCCATCAGTACCAGCCCGGAGAGTTCATTCTGATACATTGCCGCATAAGGAAATGCCACCCACGCGCCAACATCGTGCGCAACCAGACCATAATGCGTGATGCCTTTCTGCGAAAGCAGCCCGTGTACATAACGGGCTACGGTCTCAGTATCGTAGCCGTCAGTCGGCTTATCTGAATCGCCCTGGCCCGGTAAATCAATGGCAATCAGGCGGAATTTCTCAGCCAGCAACGGCATGACTTTGCGCCAGGAATACCAGCTCTCAGGATACCCCGCCAGCAGAACCAGCGTATCGCCATGTGGATTGCCGGACTCAACGAAGTGAAGACGTACGCCGCGTACCGTTTCAAATTGATGCTGGAAACCTGACAGCCGCGTTAATTCTGTATTAAATGCATGATCTACCATGTGATCCTCCGGGTTATTTAATGGCCTTTCAAACCTTAGCTCTGACGCCGACCAGTATGGAAGTAATCGTTTCCATATTAACGCTTATTATGGAAATGATCATTTCCATATGCAACGTCAAATTCTGGTGAAACAAATAAATTTAATACTCCCTTTATTTTCAATAAATTAAGCAGTCTCTGAGGCCACCTTCAGCCCTGACTCTCATCACATACCCGGGTAGTCACTGGTGGCAGGCGAGCAAAACACCCGATATCTGCCCACCTCTCTTCTTTGCATCGTCCTGGCTTCGAATAATTCGGTTCCGGCAGGAACGGGAAGTCCTTCGGCAGGTTTGAAAGCGGACAGATGTATTTAAAAATCATGCAAACAGGAAAACGGATGTGCCTTAAAGCAACTAAGAAGCCAGAGAGGGGGAGCATCCCAGCGGTTGACGGGCACTCCACAGCGCTGCGGCGCAGATGGAGGGCCAGGTGAGGGCAGCAGGGATGCTGCACTCAGGGAGCGGCGGGCAGGATGCCCGCTCGCGACCGGGCTGTCCGGCCAGGAATCGAAGCCAAAGACACCACGCAACGCGTGGCGAGAGGATGCCCGGCGGCCATATTCAGTGACACTGACAGGTAACAGGGAAAAGCGGCTTTGATGTGCTTAAAGCGGCTCTTTCATGCGTGAGAACAGGACATAACTGGAAGTCGTTTACATTTCTGCGGCCAGACAAACAGGTGCACTAATAGCGATTCAGACGGGTAAATCAAGGATCGCCCACAAAGCCGCTCAGAAACCTGCCTGAAGTTAAATGGTTTTACTCAAAGCCGTTCGGAAGCCAGAGAGGGGGAGCATCCCTGCGCTTGATGGGCAATCCGCAGCGCTGCGGCGCAGACGGAGGGCCAGGTGAGGGCAGCAGGGATGCTGCACTCAGGGAGCGGCGGGAAGGGATGCCCGCTCGCGACCGGGCCGTCCGGCCAGGAATCGAAGCCAAAGACACCACGCAACGCGTGGCGAGAGGATGCCCGGCGGCCATATTCAGTGACACTGACAGGTAACAGGGAAAAGCGGCTTTGATGTGCTTAAAGCGGCTCTTTCATGCGTGAGAACAGGACATAACTGGAAGTCGTTTACATTTCTGCGGCCAGACAAACGGTTGCACTAATAGCGATTCAGACGGGTAAATCAAGGATCGCCCACAAAGCCGCTCAGAAGCCCGTCTGAAGTTAAATGGTTTTACTCAAAGCCGTTCGGAAGCCAGAGAGGGGGAGCATCCCTGCGCTTGACGGGCAATCCGCAGCGCTGCGGCAGAGACGGAGGGCCAGGTGAGTGCAGCAGGGATGCTGCACTCAGGGAGCGGCGGGCAGGGATGCCCGCTCGCGACCGGGCCGTCCGGCCCGTAGTCGGAGCCAAAGGCACCACGCGAAGCGTGGCGTGAGGACGCCCGGCAAGCGCAGGGATGCTCCCCCGTCCCCGCCACCGCCACCGCCACCGCAGATACGGCAGCAGAATCAACGGCCTGAAACTACAGAGACGCCCTGCCGTTCGCCCGCGCGGCAAAAGCATCAGCCGGAAGTTTGAAAATAGAAACAATACCGGTCAAATGTCGGGCCTGCTCCTCCAGCAGCGTTGAGGTTGCCGATGACTCCTCGACCAGTGCGGCATTCTGCTGGGTCACCACATCCATCTGCGAAATCGCCGTGCCCACCTGGGCAATACCCTTACTCTGCTCGCTGGATGCCAGAGCAATCTCACCCATAATCGCGGTTACGCTGGTCACGGACTTAAGGATATTGTCCATTGAATCACTGGTCAGCGAAACCTGCCGATAGCCATTATCGACGTTAGCAACAGACTCATCGATCAGGGCTTTAATCTCCCTGGCCGAGGCGGCGCTGCGCTGGGCAAGATTGCGCACTTCGCTTGCAACCACCGCAAAACCACGCCCCTGCTCACCTGCCCTCGCGGCCTCTACCGCCGCATTGAGCGCGAGAATATTGGTCTGAAAAGCGATGCTGTCAATTACGCTAATAATGTCCGAAATCTTACGCGAACTGCCGGTAATGCTCTGCATACTGCCGATCACCGTCTGCACCACTTCGCTTCCGTCATTAGCGGCCGAGGAGGTCGTCTGCGCCAGCACGCTGGCTTTTGCTGCGTTATCGGCATTTTGACGAACGGCGGCGCTCAGCTCTTCCATACTCGCCGCCGTTTGCGTCAGTGCGGCGGCCTGCTCCTCGGTTCGTGAGGAGAGATCGATATTTCCGGCGGCAATTTCACTGCTGCCCTGATGGATCTCCTCAGCGCTACGGCGGATCTGTGACACCGTCTTCACCCAGTTTGCCTGCATGATATCCAGTAGCGGAAGCAGCTGCCCCGCCTCGTTATTTCCCAGAGCAATGGTATCCTTATCCAGATGCCCTTCGGAAAGCACCTGAAGATGCTGCTTCACCCAGTTGAGAGGACGTGCCATAAACAGCGTCAGATAGCGCTCCGTCAGCAGCAGGATCAGCACACCACCGACCATCGCCATGATAATGATCAGCTTCGCCAGAGAAACCCAGTGGCTGATACGATCGTTGGCGGTCGCTTTAAGATCGTTAATTTCCTCGTTGTAGGCGGTGATTGATCGAGTGAAATCAATACGCTGTGAAAAATAGTGCTGCTCAACCCGATCGGTGTAAGCCTGCTTATTATTGGCTTTGACCGCCTCAAACATCGGCACAATCGCCTGGGTAAACAGGGTCAGCGAACTGGTGTAAATCTTGTCAATCGAGCCACTGCTGATATTGGCATGATTCGTTACCTTAAATTTATCCAGCCCGCCCTGCAGAAAAGTGATATGCGCGTTGATCTGGCCCAGCATCTTTTGATAATGCTGCGTATCACCAGCCGCCTGGTCGACCATGGCCCGATCCATCGCCAGCTTGATTTGGTAATAGGTGTCGCTGGCGCCATTGATAATGTCGCTGTTCATCTGCTGAACATTGGTCAGGTCCACTTCTTCTCTGAGTGCGTTTAATGCATGCAGGGAGAAGAATGACACGCCTCCCCAAAGCGCAGTAAAAACGATCAACACCGCGAGCATCATCACTTTAACTTTAATGTTGCGTAAATATTTCATGTTACCCCATAAAAGTGAATTCTGTTTAATCATGATGAATATCAAAAGGATATTTAAATACCCTATATATTATCTGGTTAATTAACTGATGACTTTTTTAAGATGCGGCACATCCGTCCGCCTGTTTATCGGCAGCAGGCGGTTTTTATTGATGATTAAATTCGGGATAAATAAATGAGACGATTTAAAAAGCCGCTCTTTCCACCGTCTCATATTTACATTTTGCAATGCAGCGTAAATATAACGTTATTATTTTTAGTTAAATTCGATAAGACTGGTTAATAAACCGTATAAGGCTGTGTTAGCTGTATATTTTAAGTCTGCCTGTTCAATATTGAAACATTGCCAGCTTTACTAAAGATTAATTTACGCTCAGTAATTTAAATTAGCATTTTTATGCAACAAGCCGTTCTGGAATAATTTATCGGGTGGGAAAAGAGGTGTACCCAGGAGTGCAACGGGTGGCGCCACGTCGCCGGGCAGACCGTTGGGCGCATGGATGCGCGAGTCGGAGCACAAGGGAAGGAGACTCTGGGGGCGCAAGGGATGGACACCGGAATGGCGCAAGGGATGGGCACAGGAGAGGCGCAAGGGATGGACACCGGAGAGGCATAGGGGAAGCCTCCAGGAGAGGCGCAAGGGATAGACACAGGAGAGGCATAGGGGATATCCCCAGGAGAGGCTTCAGCCGTTGGGCCCAGGCCAGACAAAGAGCGGTGAGCCCTGGCAGGCTTACCGCTTGTGACCTCCCCAGCCGCAAAACCGTCCGGGTCTGCTCCGTACGCGTCTATTGCTGGCTGTTACCCTTCGCCTGGCTTATGTTCCCGCCCAGCGCGCGATAAAGCGTCACATAGCTCACCAGATAATCCTGTAGCAGAGAAATATTATCCAGCTGGCTGCTATACAAACTCCGCTGGGCATCCAGCACCGTCAGATAGGATGCATAGCCATTTTGATAACGGTCCTGTGCCACGCTGAGTGAGCGGGTTAACGTGGCAACCCGCATGTCGCTGTGCGCCCGCTGTGCCTGTAAGAAATGTTGGGCGGCATAGCCATCCTCGACCTCATCCAGCGCCTGCAACAGCGTGGCGCGGTAGCTCCAGGCTGCGCGATCGCGCTGGGCCATCGCCACATCATAGCGGGCCTGCAAACGTCCGGCGGTAAACAGCGGGGCCAGCACGCTGCCGCCGTAGCTCCAGATGCGCACCGGATCGTAATTCAGTCCGCTGGTATACACCTCCCCGATGGAAGCACTCAGATTAAGCTGTGGCAGGAAATCTGCCCGCCGCGCGCGAAGCGTCTCATCAGAGGCCATCAGGTTTTTTTCGGCTTCCACAATATCCGGACGCCGACGAAGCAGCTCCGACGGCACAATCCCCGGCAGCGCTGGAACGGCAAGATGCTGCAAACTCCCCTTGCGGATGCTGCCAGGCACCCGCCCCGTTAACACGCTCAGCGCATTCTCCTGCTGGCGAAGAGCCTGCTGTAGACGGGGTACAGACTGTAACACGGACTGATACTCGGACTCCGCCTGCGTCAGCTCCAGCGCAGAAGCGTAGCCTCCATCGACCTGAGAACGAATGAGATCCAGCGCCTTACGGCGGGATACCACCGTGTCCTCGGTTAGTTTTAGCTGCTGATCCATGCCGAGCAGACCAATATAGGACTCCGCCGTCGCCGACGCGACGGAGAGCATCGCCCCCTTCTGCGCCGCTTCACTCGCTTCCAGCTGTGCCTGGGCGGCACGATTTTCCGCGCGCGTTTTGCCCCATAAATCAACCTCCCACGACAGTTCGGCCTGGGGCTGCCACGAGCGACTTTCACCCGGGCCGAGCACCGTCAGGCTGCGGGCCGACTGACCGCTGGCGGCAAGATCAACCGAGGGGAAAAAGCCTGAACGCGCCTGGCTCAGGGAGGCTCGTGCCTCTCTTACCCGGGTTGCAGCCACCGCAAGATCGGCATTATTTTGCAGCGCCTCCGTCACCAGCGCCGTAAGCTGGGGATCGTTAAAGGCGGTCCACCAGGCAGGCGATCCCGGTGCCGTCATATAAAACGCCGGATTATCGCGCCAGGCGGCGGGCAAATTGACCTTTGCGTCAGAGGGCGGCGCCTGATAAGCGGGAATGCACCCGCTTAACAGCGTTGCAGTAGCCAGCAGCAGGGTACGAAAAAGGTGGGCAGGCTGACTCATTTCTCACTCTCTCCTGGCTGCTGCTGGGTATCCACGCTGGTTTCGACTGACATTCCCGGACGCAGATGGCCAAAGAGAGGCTGTCCCTTATCAACCACAATCTTAACCGGTAGCCGCTGTACCACTTTAGTAAAGTTACCGCTCGCATTATCCGCGCGCAGCAGGCTGAACTCAGAGCCGGTTGCCGGTGAGAAGTCGCTAATATGACCCGACAGCGTCGCGCCGCCCAGTGCGTCAACGCTAAAGGTCACCCGCATTCCCTTCTGCATATTATGAATCTGCGTCTCCTTAAAGTTCGCCACCACCCAGATATCATCGGGCACCAGATACATCAGCTGTGAACCGGCGGTAACGTATTGTCCCTGACGCACGCTCGCCTCGCCCAGCGTGCCGTTACGCGGTGCGACTATAACGGTATTGGAGAGATCGATTTCTGCCTGGCGCAGCCGCGCCTGGGCAATTTCAACCTGCGCAGCCAGCCCTTCCTGCGCGACCTGGGTCGACTTCTCAGTCTCTACCGCAATACTGAGATCGGCCTCGGCCTTGGCGACATTAGCCCGGGCAAGCCGCGCCTGTGCCACGGCCTGGTCCCGTTCACGCGTGGACACCGAGCCATTTTCGGCCAGGCGACGAACGCGCTTTTCATCCAGCAGCGAACGCTGGTTTTCGGCTTTCACCGCTTCTAAATCCGCCGTCCGTGCCCCAATCGTCGCCCTGTTTTGCGCCAGGGTCTGATGGGATTTTGCCAGCTCTGCCTGCGCGTTCTTTAGCTGCCCTGCCGCTTCATCGCGTTTCGTCAGGTAGTTTCGCGGGTCGATGCGTACCAGCGGCTGTCCCGCCTTGACCGTTTCATAATCCCTGACCAGCACCCCGGTCACATAACCACTGACCTGGGGTGCCAGTACGGTCATTTTGCCGCGCACGTAGCTGTTATCGGTGCGCATCAGGCCATTATTAAAAGGCCAGATACGCCAGGCAGAGAGGATAAGCAGCACGCCGGCCAGCGCCACAAACGCCATAATAATCAGCGTGCGCCGCTGCGGCTTAATGATTTTAGGCGGAGCGGTGGGTTCAGCGCTGACGTCTTCGTGCGCTGGCGATGCTTTGCGCGGCGCTTCAGGATGGCTATCAGGCATCAGTTTTTTTCCTTATCGGGTTCATGACGGGAGGGGGTGGAGGCGTTTTTTTTCTGCCGGGCAAGCCGCAGCACGTGAAAAAGGGACCAGCCGAGGAAGCCCATTGCCATCGTGCCGGTCAGGACAAAAATATCGTTAAACGCCCGGATGCTGGCTTCCTGACTCACCACCTGTGAAAGCTGCGCGCTGCCCTGGGCATTTCGCAACTGCGGATCGGTCAGGGTGCCCGCGTAGCTGTTACTGTAAAGGGTGGTGCGCTCGGTCACCTGTGGCCGCGTCGACTGTAGATCCTCATTCAGTTGGGTGGTGTAAGCCTGCTGACGATACACCTTCATCGTTCCCAGCAGCGCGGGGCCGGCCAGGCCGCCGAAGTTCTGCGAAACCGAAAACAGTACGGCAAAAGAGACGATCCAGGCGGGGCCATTTTTCAGTGCGCTCATTACCCCCATCAGCATCATCGGCCCCAGGAAAATCCCGGATGCCATGGCGATCAGGAACTGGCTGAACAGCATATTGACCGGACGCGTCAAATTGGTGGAGAGATGGTCGAGCGAACTGCCGATGATAATCAGCACCACGGCCAGCAAAATTTGCAGCACCATGGTCTTAGGGTTAAACAGTACGGCGCTGCCGATAATGCCGACCAGCAGTCCGGCCAGAATGGCGGCATAGAGGATCTGTAGCTGGTCCTGAACCATGCCAAAGCTGCGCAGCATCCCGACCGCACCGTAAGTCTGCTCTGACAGCAGGAAACGCATGGTAAATGCGCCAAAGGCAAAGCGCAGCGTGGAGACGGAAAGCAGCCAGCGCGTCTGGATAAGCGGTGCCCGGCGATAGTGTTCAATCACACCACCGCCGAGAATAAGCACCCAGCCTGCCGCCAGCGCGAGACCTATCCAGCGGGCATTGAACCACCACTGATTGACGCCCTGTATCAGCACGGCGCAGAACAGGGCCAGCCCTGATCCAATCAACAGGAAGGTGATAAAGTCGGTTTTTTCAAAGGTTTTGATCAGAATGCCCGGCGGCAATTTGAGTGAAACGACGGCGGCCAGCGAACAGACTGCCAGGCCGGCTTCAAACTGGTAGAGCACATGCCACTGCCCGACATCGCTCAGCGCGGGTGACAGGATCCACGCCAGCGGCGTAGCCAGCTGGGAGATACCCAGCCCAAGAATAAGGCCATTGACCATACGCGCCTTGCCAACGGCCTGTAACATATAGAAAATGGCGAGAGAACTGACCGATGCGCCAGCAAAACCGCTGGCGGCACGCACCATCACTCCCATGGCAAAGCTGTCCACAAACAGGTGCAGTAAGGTAAATACGGCATAGAGGGTCAGACCGATCTCGGCAAACAGGCGCATGCCATACTGCTGACGGAACTTAAACACCAGCAGGTTTGCCGAGACGTTGACCATCAGATAGGCGGCGGTCAGCCAGCTTCCTTCAACGGGAGTCAGCCCCAGAGAACCCTGTATGGCAGGCAGATTGGCACTGACGAGGGCCGTTCCCAGCCCACCGGTTAACCCAATCAGTAAGGCCACCAGTCCGTACGCGATGCGGATGGGGAACGAGTGAGAGGGCGTTGAAGGCGATCCTGGCATCGACGGTTTTTCATCATCCGTCCAGTCGGGTAACGGTTTTAACAGCTGAGGTTCTGACATGGTGATTTACTGCATCCTAAAATGAGCCAATAGTGGGATTAATAAGCCGGGGTACACCACCATGTGGAACGCCCTCTCACGTTAAGATTGTAAGCATAGCTTATAATCATTATCAAAAACTATAGGAACTATTTTGAACTCCCAGAATTTTATGTTTTTACTGGGTGATATCCGCCGCAACCTGCTTAAGCTGGGTGAAACGCTCTTTCATCACGAGCATCTGACCATTGCCCAGGCGCGCGTACTCTTTCATCTGGAGAGAAATGAGGGTATCAAACAGGCCGAGCTGGCTGAAATCCTGGATGTTGCACCCATCACGCTGGCACGCGTGCTGAACGATCTGGAAGCGCAGGCGCTGATTGAGCGGCGTAAAAGCAGCCTGGATCGCCGTATTTTGAATCTCTTCCTCACTCCGACCTCACGTCAGGAGTTGGAAAAGTTCGACGCGGATATGCGAGGGCTGCTTGAGGTCACCTGTCGGGACATTTCATCCCAGGAGATTGCGCAGGTATCCGACATTCTGGAGAAGATGGACGCCAACATTGTCGGCTTCCTTAAGGCGGAACAAAAAGCAAAATCCGTCCCGAAGCGGGTGCCGCCAGCCGGTGCGGTTGAGACGCCGCAGACCGATAGCGAATAAAGTCCGGACTGCGATGAGTGCGCGTAATTGCTGGTACTGACCGGTCGGGATCCGCCAGCGGAAGAAGGATCTGTCCGTTATGCCCGTTTTGCATTGGGTGCTAAATCTGCGGGATGGCATGGTGATGGGGAGGACAAAATTAAAATATCGTCTACGCTTAATACCTTACAGTTATCTTTTTCACTGTGCTTAATGTTGGGATGAACATATGAACGTAAAATTACTCTCTGTAGCAACGCTGACTGCGTTATCACTGCTTTTTGTTGCCGGGTGTTCTTCAAACCAGGCAATTAAGACCACCGATGGCAGAACTATCGTGACCGATGGTAAGCCGCAGGTGGATAGCGATACCGGACTGGTTTCCTATAAGGATGCCCAGACGGGTAAGACCGAGCAGATTAACCGTAATCAGGTTAAAAACATGAGTGAATTAAATAACTAATAAGCAGGAGCAACACATGAAAAAAATGATCTATTTGCCTGTTGCCGCGCTGGTTTGTATTGCCGCGCTCTCCGGTTGTACGCGTAGCAGTTATGCTATTCACACCAATGACGGGCGCACTTTAGTCAGCGATGGCAAGCCTGCGGAAGATAGCAACACGGGCCTGATCCAATATACCGATGCTAACGGTAAGCACCAGCAGATCAATAAAAGCGAAGTGAAGGAAATGAGCGAATTTCCTAAGTAAGCTTCCGCCCGTAAAAAGAGCCTCTTCGGAGGCTCTTTTTATTTGTCATGTCGCCCGCAGACAATGATTCCACGGCCGTAAAGGCTTAAGGCTCTCGTCGGTAAGGCCAGGCAACAGGTGCGATACCGCCAAGCTGAGGCCGGGCAAACAGGTACCCCTGAAAGCGCTGAATGCCTGCCGCTTCCAGCCAGCGCCACTCTTCAATCTTCTCTACCCCTTCGGCCACTATGGCAATTTCCATCGCCGAACAGCAGGTGATAATCGCCTGAACGATTGCCTGTTTCGGTCCGTCATGATGAATATCGGTAATCAGGCTGCGGTCGATTTTTAGCTTGTCGGGCTGAAAACGGGACAGCAGTGACAATCCCGCAAACCCTGCACCAAAGTCATCAATGGCCAGGCTAATCCCCGAGCAGCGCAGCTGACGCATCGCCCGCTCAAACTCGTCGAACCGGGATATCACCTCATCCTCGGTCACTTCCACGATAACCTGATCCGGGATCAGCCCGTTGCGGGCAATCTGATCGAGAAGGATATCAACCGCATCCGGCACCACCACCAGCGACATAGGCAGCAGGTTAAGCGAAATTTTATTACGCCCAATACCCATTTTTTTGGCCTGCTTCAGCGCCCAGTATTTCGACTGGAGATCCGCTTCATACAGCTTTTCGGGAGGAAGCGAAGCAAAATAGTCCTGTGCCGGGCCACCTGAGGGGCTGCGAATGAGCGCCTCCAGCGAGCTTATCGTACGCTTCAACGGCTCCACGATGGGCTGAAAGGCAAACTGACAGGGTGCGGCTTCTGAAGGGGTGTCATCCTGGGTTTGATAACACGCCTCTGATACCAGATGCCAGTGACGCGCGTCGTCGCTCTCCGGACGGTTATCTCTGCCGCCGCCGGTGACAAAGGTTTCAATAAACTTTAAAACCCGATCGTCGTAACTGAGCTGATATTTCGAGGTTCCGTGCTGTAAAACCGTTTGCATCACCGTTTCCTGCGCATGGTCGCGCAGATCCATGAGCTCCATTCCCAGGTTACCGAAGCGACGTGCAGAGGCATAATCACGCATCAGCTGGACGATATGATAATGCCGGGGATCCTCGCAAATATGTTCATAAAGGGTATTTACGGCGCTGAGCGGACCTTCGAGGACCTGGAGGAAATAATCACCGTCAAACAAAAGAATGCCCGTTACCTCCAGAGAGGCGTTGTTGACTCGCGCCTTATCAGCAAGCTGATAAAGTCGTGGCAGCGTAACGCCTGGACTCAGGCGGCTTCGGTAGATCAGCGTCGACAGCATTATTAACAGTTCCTTTCACATCAGCGCACTTTTGTTCGCCCATCCCAGGGGAACAAAAGTGTTTCAGCGGTCTCCCCCCTTGTTAACGGGGAAAGGCTCTTATCTCAACGGCCCTCACTCTTAATTCACAGGCAAAGTATAGCGTTCAGCGGCGCTTTTCTCCGTCTTTGTGTCCGATCGGGTAAGGTGACAGTTACATGGGGTTACCTATTTTACCGACTATTAAGTCGCGCACAATATAATTTACCGCTATATATTGCCGATAAGTACTCTGATCGATCGATCCGCCTCAGGCGGAGGGGTCATCTATAAGGCCTGCAAGCCCCGCCTGTTTCACCTTAAACGCAGGGGCAGAAAGCTAATATTTTTCTTTTTTTTGGCAGCACCATGGAAACTTTTATGACTATTACACAGCGTCTTTCACTCGCCTTTGGCTGTCTGCTGGCCGCGATAATGATTTTATCCGGCTACGCCCTGTATGATCTGTCAGCCTCACAGGCCCGCTTTACTTACGTTGAGCATAACAACGTTCAAAGCATTATTAATATCAACAAGATTGTTAGCCAGGCTGGTGCGCTTCGCCTGCAGTTAAACCGCCATATGTTGGGTAATAACGATGCGCAGTGGTCGGCGTCAGAAAGTAGTATTGCCACGCTGCTACCCACGATGAAAGCGTTAATCGCAGCCTACCGCCAGAATAACCTCAAGGACCAGCATGACGGCGAGCTGGCTTTGCACACCTCAGAGGATCTGGCCACGGTGGAGCGGATGCTGCCCGAGTTTTATGCCTACTCACGCCAGGATAACAATGTCCAGGCGCTGGCCCGCTTTGACAGTCCCGACGGCATGGCACAGGCCATTGGCCGGGTCGTTAAGGATCTACAGGAGCAGATCGCCTGGAACGTTCAGCTGGGCGACCACCTGAAGCAGGATGGCGACAGAGCCTACAGCCACTCATTACATATGATGCTGGCGGTGGTGTTAGCCAGTATTATGCTGCCCGGTGTGTTTGGTTTCATCACCATGTTCAGGATCCGCCGTGGACTGCATTTGATGAAAAACACCCTGGCTGAAATCAGTGATTCACTCGACCTGAGCCGTACCATGCCCGTTAAAGGACGCGATGAGCTGGCCCAGGCCGCGATGGCATTCAATTCCCTGACCGGGCGCTTTCGTTCAGTGCTGGCGACGGTTATCACCTCAGCCGAGTCGGTAAATGTGGCCTCGCGAGAGATCGCGGCCGGAAATATTGATCTCTCCTCGCGCACCGAGGAACAGGCCGCCTCGCTGACGCAGACCACCGCCAGCATGCAGACTATGACCGAAGCGGTGAAGCAGACCACGGAAGGCACGCTTCGCGTCAGCCAGCTCGCCGGGCAGGCCGGACAGCAGGTTAAAAACAGCGATATCACCGTCAAAACCATGCTCTCTACCATGGAGGAGATCAGTCAGGGTTCCACGCGGATTTCCGACATTACCAGCGTGATTGAGGGCATTGCCTTTCAGACCAACATCCTGGCGCTTAACGCCGCCGTCGAGGCCGCAAGAGCCGGTGAGCAGGGCCGTGGCTTTGCGGTGGTGGCCAGTGAGGTACGAACGCTGGCGCAGCGATCGTCCACCTCAGCTAAAGAGATTAAGGCGCTGATCGAAAGTTCGGCCCAGCTGATCGCGCGCGGCGCAGACCAGGCTACGCAGGTCAATGAGCGCATGGAGAAGGTCAGACGCTCTGTCGAGGAAGTGAATGACCTGACGAAGGAGATCTCCACCCTGAGCCAGGAGCAAAGCATGGGGATCTCGCAGATTAACGTTGCGCTGTCGCAGATGGATGAAGTCACCCAGCAAAATGCTGCCTTAGTTGAAGAAGCTTCCGCTGCGGCCCAGTCACTTGAGGAGCAGGCAGAAAACCTCGGTAAGGCGGTCGCGGTATTTAGCTGACTCAGCGGGCCGCTCAGCCTTTTACCGGGCCGCGTCACGCAGTGGCAAGCGGGCAGCGATTTTGTGACGAGACATGAACAGGCTCCACGACGCTATCCATTCTTATCTATGCTTGGTAATCATTCGTTAACTACCGGGAAAGATTATGATTGTCAGAGGAATTGAGCATATTGGCCTTACCGTTTCAGACCTGCCCGCCGCCGAGCAATTTTTCATTAACGCGCTGGGTGCCAGCGTGTTGTACCGTATCGTGCCGTCAGGCCAGCCTGGCAAGCAGGTAGAGGGTAAAGATATGACGCCGCTGAACGGTTTTCCGCCGGAGATGAAGGTGGTGGGCCTGGTGATGATGCGGCTTGGCAATGGTTGCAATGTTGAACTGTTTCAGATCGATCCCGGCGTCGATGATAAAGCCGCCAATATCAGTCAGGCGGGCGTTAACCACTTCTCAATCTACGTGGATGATATTAACCAGGCAGGAGAAGCGCTGCGGCGTCACGGCGGGGAGATGTTTGACGGCCCCAACCCCTGCTTTGCGCAGGAAGAGGGTGAAGGAAATCAGACCTGGTTCTGCCACACGCCCTTTGGCGTGCTGATTGAGCTTATTACCCTGCCCTCTTCCCTGCACTACGATAAAGAGGCAACGGACGTGCGCTGGCTGCCCGACAGCACCGCGCCGTAAAGACGTGCGGCACCGCCCTCCACATCCGGGGGCGGCACCGCGTGCTGCCTTAGCTGAAGACCTTAACCGCATTCACCAGGCGTCTTGCCTGGCATTTCATGCCCGACGCTCCCCGCATACTCTCCTCTGCCAGGGAGGTATTCTGTCGGGTGTTCTGATCCAGCGCTTCCACCGCCCGCGCCACCTGGCTCAGACCGGCTCCCTGCTCATGCGTCGCCAGGCTAATTTCATTTAGCAGATCTTTAACGTTCTGCACCTTATCCACCATTTGAGTGATCGCTTCACCTGCATCGCTGACCTGGCGGGTACCGGTCTGTATGTTTTGCGTGCTGGCCTCGATCAGCTGGCGTATCTCCTGCGCGGCCGATGCGCTGCGGTTCGCCAGGTTACGTACCTCGCTGGCGACTACGGCGAAACCTCTGCCCTGCTCGCCGGCGCGCGCCGCTTCAACCGCAGCGTTGAGCGCCAGAATGTTGGTCTGAAAGGCAATACTGTCGATAAGCGCAATCATCGTCGAAATCTGCGTTGAACTGCCCGCTATCTTATTCATGGTGTCGACCACGCTGAGCATTGATTCCCGCCCTTTGAACGCGGCATCACTGACGGTAACGGAGAAACTGTTTGCCTTATCGGTGCTGGCGACATTGTTTTCCACCGCCCGGGTGATTTGCTCCATTGCGGCGGCGGTCTGCTGCACGCTGTCGGCAGTGTGTTCGGTGCGCGATGCGATTTTTTCACTGTCCGTTGCCAGCCGATCGCTGGCGTGGTGTACGTCAGTCACCTGTTCCTGTACGTCATTGACCAGCCAGCGAAACATCAGCCCAAGCTGTCCGACAGCGCGAAGCGTCATGCCGATCTCATCAACGCGGTCAATCGGATCGACCTGGGTCTCAGCGCCCGTTGCGACCTTCAGCGCGACGCTGCTCACTTTTTCCAGCGGATGAACAATCTGCCATTCAAGCCAGGCACTGACGGCGATGGCCGCCAGCAGGGAAGAGACGGCAGCGAAGGCCAGCACCTGGCCATGCAGGCCGGTCATCAGGTAACTGAGCAGGGTAAACAGCCAGAAAAGGCCGGTGCTGCTGCGGATCCGCCAGCGCAGCGGCATCACTTTCAGCGCCGAAAAGCCTTTTGCTATTCCCGTCTTCAGCAGCAAGCCTTTATACAGCCGATGGTGCTGCAATTTCCCTTCACGCATTCTGGCGTAAAGCCGTTCGGCCGCCTCGATTTCTGCTACTGCGGGCTTGATGCGGACCGACATATAGCCGGTGATGGTGTTATTCCTGATAATGGGCACGACGTTGGCGCGGACCCAATAGTAATCGCCGTTTTTCCTGCGATTCTTAACCAACCCGGTCCAGGGCAGGCCCTGCTTAATGGTGAACCACATATCCTGGAATGCGGCTTTAGGCATATCCGGATGGCGAACAATATTATGTGGCTGGCCTTCAATTTCATTTTGCTCATAGCCACTCACCTCAACAAAACTTTTGTTGGCATAGGTGATGTTTCCGTGAGGATCCGTGGTGGTCATCAGCGTGGTGTCATTATCAAGAACATATTCCGTAGTCGTACAGTGTAGCGATGTATGCGAACTCATAGGACGGCTCCCTGCAGGCTCATATTATTTGACTTATTCTTTGATGGCGGGTTATCGGCAAAACACGCCATAACTTTAAGGTTATAAACCTGTGGGAACCCGAGGCTTAAAAGGACTCCCAGCGCGCATCGGCCTGCGCGGGCAGGTCAGCGCTGAGAACCGATCTGCGGGTAGCACCCGACACCGCATTCCGCGCGGCCGTCTCCTCTCCGGTGGTAAAAACGGAGATAACGCTGTCGAGCCGACCCGCTTCCTCACGCAGAGAGTCAGCCGCCGCAGCGGACTCCTCCACCAGGGAGGCGTTCTGTTGAGTGGTGGTGTCCATCTCCGCCATGGCCTGATTGATTTGGGCGATGCCCCGGTTCTGTTCATCCGACGCCGAGGCGATTTCGTGCATTATCTCGCTCACCTGCGCCACCGCCTTGATAATGTCACTCATCGTATGACCGGCGTTATCAACCTGCGCGCTACCGGCATTAACCTGTCGGACCGACTCTTTAATCAGCCCCTCAATTTCTTTCGCCGCCGAGGCGCTGCGCTGCGCGAGATTTCTGACCTCTCCGGCCACCACGGCGAACCCACGGCCGCTTTCGCCCGCGCGGGCCGCCTCAACGGCGGCGTTCAGCGCCAGAATATTGGTCTGGAACGCAATGCCGTTAATCACTGAGGTTATCTCCGATATGCGTAATGAGCTAACGCGAATATCCTCCATCGTCTGCACGACGCCCTCAACAACATTGCCGCCCTGGGTCGCAATCTGCGTGGCGTCACTGGCCAGCCTGCTGGCATGCAGCGCATTTTCACTGTTGAGTTTCACCGTTGAGGAGAGTTCTTCCATGCTGGAAGCGGTTTGTGACACGGCGGCAGCCTGCTCTTCGGTGCGCGAGGAGAGCTCTTCATTGCCGGCGGCAATTTCTGACGAGGCGTGGTTTACATGCTCCACCCCGTTACGGACGTTAAGAATGATGTCCTTCAGGTTACGACTCATCTCATTAACGGCCTGCAATAGCAGCCCAGGCTCATCTTTGCGCTGTGAAACGATCTCCTGACTTAAATCACCGCTGGAGATTTTCAGCGCCAGGCCCAGCGTGGCAGATAATGGCCGGGTAATGCTGCGGGTTATTTGCCACGCAAGCAGAATACTGAGGATCATGCCGATGATTGACACCATCCCAATGGTCCATTTTGACTGGCTGACAAAGCGGGATGAGATATTTTTTTGATAGTCAAAAAGGACGGCTATTGCGGCATCAAAGTTCTGACCATCCTGAACCAGCGTTTTGGCGGCAGTATTATGATTATGCCAGATGGTAATATACGCGCTGACGCTTTGCTGGGCCTGCTGTAGGGCCGCCATCGCATGATTTTTTAACGTGGCAATATCGCCGGTATCGGTCGCCACCGGCGCGGCATCAGCTGCGGCGCTCTCCAGCGCCTGAATCAGTTCCGCCGAGCTGCTGTCCGGCAGGCGGGAAAAGGAGGACGTCAGCATAGCGACTTCTTTCAGCTCTGAAGAAAGACGTTGCAGATTAAGCGCTTCATCGGTGGTCATGTCCGTGCGAAGCGCGATCTTATCAAGCTGTTTGGCGATAATATAAAAGGGAAGGATTTGCAGCGCCTCGCTGCGATCCATCATCTCTTTCATATCCGCGAAAAGGAGGTTTCGCTGCTTCACATAGATCTCCATCGCCTCCTTAACGCCGCGCAGGGCTTCTTTGCCCTCCGGTAACCATTTGAATGCGCTGACCCGGCTAAACTGTTTTCTCAGCTCCTGCAATGCTTCCGCGTTTTTATCCGCATACTGCTGCTCATTCGTATATTGATACAACGTGCGGTTAAGACGGGCTTTATCAAAAGTGCCGACCATATCCACCGTAATGGTGCGGCGGCTGGAGTTGTCCTGAATGGTATTCAGGCAGCTGGCGGTAATAACGGCCATGGCGATCATCGCGACAATGGCGATAAAAAAGCCAAAACCCAGTTTCGCGCTGACTTTCAAATTATAAAAAAAAGGTAAGAGAGGCATGATGTCATCATCCTGTTGAACCAGAGGGGATAAAGGCTTGCACTTTTATCCAGCACGTAAAATTCACCAGTAACAATATCGGCACTTAGAAGTAATACATTAGCTGTGCTTTAGGGGTAATTGCGAGGTTAGCGTTATATCATTAATTTTAGTGGGAATTTTTTACAGCTGGGCGGTAACTGCCTACAATACCGGCAGAAATAAATAGCTAACTCAATGATTTATTCGATAATTTCACCATATTTGACTTTAATTACAAACGTACGCTTTCTTTATAAATGCGGATAAAAAGCAGCCAGAGTGCGTGCTTTGTAGGGTACGCCACGAGGAAAAGGTTTAAAGGGATGCACCCTGCGATGGGGTGAGAAGCTCTTCAGGCACGCCTGAATGAACGAAAAGCGGTCGGGGGTGAAAATAAAACCTCACTGCATGAGGTATTACCAGGAGAAAAAAGTGAACGCTTTTACGCTATTTTGCACCACTGCCGATCTCAATCATCATACAGTCGACACAGGCATGACCACTTAAATGATGGGTGGTTGCATATTGCTTTGCGTGTTTCATTGAATAGAAAGTGCCTAAAAATGAAGCGCCTTTGCATTTTCTAAGCAATGGACAACCTTCATGATGGATATAATGCAAACTCCGTTTATTCTCCAGTGAGGTCTGGTAATATCTGTACTGATTCATTTTATAGCATCCACCCGGTTAAAAATTAGCAAATAAAAGACAAAAATTATTTTTTGATTGTAACAGACCAGCGAAAAATAACGAAATCCATTTTACTGCCCTCTTGCTGTAATACATAACCCCCTGATAAACATCTGTTTGACCGGATATAAAACGGGGATATTAACAGCCTGAGACAAGATGGTGCCTTTTCATTTCCCCGTTCATTAAATTGTAACATTTTAATTTTAAACCTTTTCTTAAGCCTAATACAGGTGGTATTCACGGATCGGATAGAAAGCATCAAACCCTCTTTACAAAAGAGTAAAAGCATTTATTAACCCTGTAGTGCAGGCGGCATAACTAAGATTACTCCACAAAAATAGAAAAATATTATTTTCAGGAATTATCTCCTCACCCTGCTCCTGCTCTCATGTAAAGTATTGCTCACCCAGTAATCTCTCAGTTCGATTAATATCATGTACTGTTCGCAGGAGAATGCAGCGATGAGTAAATATTTTAAACGCCGGGAACCGACCAATAGACAAATTGTTGAAGCTAATGAACAGTGGGAAATATCCTTCTGGACACATGAACTTAATACAACACAGGACAGCCTTAATCGCGCTATTAAAGAAGTGGGATCGGATAACGGTGAAATTAGAAAATGGTTGGCGACTGCCAGAGAAAACCGTTAATTTATTTTCTATATTTTTAACCCACTGTTTCGTATCGGGGAAAAAGGCCGGGGCAAGGCGTAATGCTAATCTCAATACGCATTTTTGAGACACAGATAATCCTTTAAGCCAAATCTTCTTTCCCCCTCACAGCGGTTTTACTGCTTAAGGCCAGTTAATAGCGATCACCCGAAAAAATTGCATATTTTTTACATATCTGCCTAATGACTTAATCCAAAAAAAAGAATAGAATTAGCGAAAGCTGAATTTAATAAATTCATATTATAAAACAAGGCGTTGGTTTTTTGGTCATTATCCTCTCACCGGGTGAGGGGAGGAGGCGGGCATGCTGTTCAATCTGACTGGCGAAGATAATAAGTGCAGGGCAATCAATGCCCTGATAATGCACGATGAAAGTCGGGATGACGTGCTGGTCAGGTTCGTTAAACTTGCCGGACAGGCATTAGGTATACCGGGAAGTTTCATCTCCGTGCTGGATGATGAAAACCAATACATTAAAGCCGCGCACAATTTCCCCCTGCGTAAAGGCCCGCGAGAAGATGCTTTTTGCCGGTTCGTTTTTGAAAGCGGCCGTGAACTTATTATTCCAGATACCTATAACGACCCGGTATTCTTTAAGCATCCCCTCACGCTGGGTTATCCTTATATCCGGTTCTATGCTGGCGTCCCACTCAAAAACCGCGATGGTGTTACGCTTGGCACATTATGTGTAACGGATACCGTCGCCCACCCCTTCAGTGACGAGAAAATTAAAACGCTAAAACTCCTGGCGGGGCTGGTGATCTCTTTCCTGGAAGCCTGGCATTCGGCCGGATTTGTCGACCCGGCGACAGACCTGCCAAACAGAGAGCGGTTATTGCGCGATCTCCAGCTGCTGGCACCAGGCGGACAAAAAAGTGATTACCGCCTGGTACTGATTGACTGTATGGAGATGTCTCGCGCCTATGAGCTGGCCAAATCATTAGGAATGGCAGCGGTTGAAGCGCTTCTGCGCGATATGGCGATACTTCTGCGCCTTCGGCTCAGGCTGGCACCCAGCCAGCTGCTTTATACGGTTGCCACCGGCCGGTTCGCCATTCTCATCCCTGCGTCTGGCGCGTATACCGCCAGTGAGATTAGCCGAAAGCTACAGGGCGTATGCGCGCACGTCGAAGAAACGATCTCTATTGAGCTGGCGGTTTATACCGGCGAAGTCACCTTCGACCCGGTCGCTCAACCCGCCCATGAAATCCTCAGAAGGGGTATCAGCGCGCTGAATGAAGGCATTAACCTGAAAATCCCTGCCTGTACCTTTGATGATGTCATCAACTCGCGGAAATATGCGGCAGTCTCGCTTATTGATGATCTGACCCGCGCGCTGGAGCAGGATGCGGGGCTTTATCTTGTCTACCAGCCCAAAGTCAGCATGTCGAGCGGTAAGCCCGTTGGGCTGGAAGCCCTAATCCGCTGGCATCATCCGGTCTATGGCGAACTCTCTCCCTCACTGTTCTTACCCCTGATCGATAACACCGAGCTTATGACTAAGCTGTCCGACTGGGTCATCCACGGGGTTATTAAGCAACTCTCAACGTGGCAGGCAACCGCCCTGCTCCTGCCGGTCTCCATTAATATCAGGATCGCCGATTTCTCTCAGGATGGATTCGCCGACAGGCTTGAGGATAAAATGTTCCAGGCTGGCCTGCCAACCTCCCTGCTGGGAATAGAGTGTCTGGAAACCGATCGTATTGTCGAGAATCGCACTGCCTTATATGGTCTTGAGATGCTTAAGCTGCGCGGGTTCGTCATCGCATTGGATGATTTCGGTGCAGGCTATAGCAATATTAGCTATCTGCGAAGAATGCCGCTTGATGTTATTAAACTCGACCAGTCGCTGATTCGTGAGTTATCTGGCAATACCGCCACGCGAATCATTGCCCGCAGCGTCATTCAAATGCTTAAAAACCTCGACTATATTGTCATTGCTGAGGGCGTGGAGGATGCCGATACCAGCCATCTGCTGCAAAGTTACGGCTGCGATCAGGCCCAGGGTTACTATTACTCAAAGGCGCTTGAGCCAAAAGCACTGGAAAGTTGGCTTTACTGGCAGCTTCGGGATTCACTACGCTGAATAGCGTGACCATTGTATGCATCTCCCGCACGTTAACCACCTTACGCTGCGCAAAAGGATGGGCCCTGGATTTAAAATGAAAAAAAGCATTTTTTTTGGCGACACAGATCTTTTCAGCATTAAAGGCGAACAGGTCTGTAAAGAATATGATGACTACGGCAACGTGACGGTAACAGACGATCGTAAATACCGCATCATGAGCTTCTACAGCATATATGAACAAACCCGAATGCGGATTGATACGCCCTTTTTACCCGTTCATAATTATATCAAAGCGATGCTGATGGGTATTACGCTAAGCCCGGCGGATTCGGTGCTTATTCTTGGACTGGGAGGGGGGAGTCTGGTTCGGGCATTGGATCACTATGACCCGTCATTAAAAGTCAGCGTCGTTGAGCTGAGAAAAACAGTGCTGAATGTGGCGCGGAAATATTTCTCACTGCCAGAAAATAATAATATTACCTATCATATTGATGACGCGGAAGCTTTTATCTCCCGGCAAAGCGGAAAAAGTTACTCCCATATATTTTCTGATTTGTACACCGCCGATGCGATGCTTCCTCTGCAGGAAAACACGCTTTTCTTCGATAGCTGTATCAGAAACCTGCGCCCGGACGGCTGGCTTATTCTGAACTATCATCAGATGCCCGCTTTAAACTCCCCGCTGTTTACGTCACTGATAAATCAGTTTCGCACAGTGCTCTACTGTCGCGTACCCAGTGGGAACGTCGTTCTGTACTGCAGTGACAAAACGGATCTGGCGGATTTGACAGTACTCAGAAAAACGCTGAGCGCGACGGGTACGCTCTTTTCATGCGATTTCTGGCCGCTGGCGCGTACGCTCGCCAGCCTGAAAGATAAAGTTTGCAGCAAAAGCGCAATTTAGTCTGGACCTAAAATGAGACGATTCTTAGTAATGAATATTGTTTACTTAAGTGATTGTTTTACCGCGCATTTAAAAACTTAACAAGCTAACTATTTGATGTAAAAGCATTTTAAACTGAAGGTCAGCCTTGTCAAAGCGCCTGTATGTTATATGCTTTAAAAGCTCATAAGCGCCTACCCAGGTGCAGGTGACTCAGGGACGAGCTCACCTTTTACGTCTGCATCCAAAAAAATCAGCAGAAAAGCCCCCTACGGGACTTAACCTGGCCGCCTTTGATGAATTCCTCATCATTTAACCGCAATTTAAAATCAGGGCTTATGACTGATTCTTTTCTGAAGTCGGGAAATCTGGTCGGTGATATCAGCCGTACGTTCCGCCAGACCTCGTATCGCACTGGCAATTACAGAAAAGCCCCGCCCATGTATCCCCGCCCGGGCTGCTTCAATGCTGGCATTGAGTGATATAAGCTTGATTTGCGCCGCGATATTGCCATTTTCTGAGACCAGTTCGGCGATCTCTTTTGCTGTTTCTGCGGTACTTTCCAGCCTGCTCTTTTCCATTTTGTCGTGAACCAGACGGTCCTTATGGGACTGGATGTCGATCAGCGCGCCAACCGCCCTCAGTGGCGTTCCATCCGCCGAGCGTCGGGTCTGCCCACGGGCGCGGAACCAGCGATATTCGCCACTGCGGAGCATTAAGCGATACTCAAGGTCAAAACCCGTCTGACCGCTTTTATCCATCAGATGGGCGCCAAAAGCATCAAGCGTAAACCCTTTATCTTCCGGGTGCAGACGTGAAGTCCAGCTTTCAAGCACATCAGGAAACTCTTCAACGGTTTCAAAGCCCAGTAATCTTCTGAACTGTGGGGACCACCAGAAGACGTTGGAAGGGTTCATTGGATTGCCATTGATGATATTCAGATCCCATAATCCATCGTTCAACATCTCTCGTGAGAGGTTAAAGCGGGTAGACAGGATCTCATATTCGGTGTTGTGATCGACAGCGTCCTGAATGTTTTCAATTATCCCGGTCAGCAGCGCGGCAGAATGTGCATCACCGGAAACGTATTTAGCGGCGACGCTAAACCACTGCCAGCCCTGATCCTCTACAAGAATACGATACCTGCCCGGCTTTGCTTCCGTGCCGATAGCATGATTCACCGCGTGTCGGATAAACAGCCGGAAAGCCTCTCTCTCATCACCATGAACCCGCTGAATCAGGTCAGCCAACGTTATGCTGGCCGTAGGGGGCAGATTAAGCAGCCCACATGCTTTAGACGAAAGCCAGACGCTGGTCGTTGGCTGATAATTTCCACCCTCGATCGCCCATACCCCTTGCCCGGAGATCGCCATCAGGCTTTGGAGTAAAACGTGATCTTTACTGTCCTGACAGCGGGCGGGCTGTAATTCATTCACGACGGGTATATCAGGGTGTATTACGGTTCTGGCGACCTTTTTTCTCATTATATTTTTTAGCATTACATTATCCTCTGGTGTGTTTCTGCTCTGTACAATAATTTCCATAGTTGTACAGCTACGGTTATCGGCAGCAATGCTAAAAAATTTGATTGAGGAGGGAAATTAAATTGTAAGACGACAGTACATTCCGTCAGGAGAAAGGAATTAGATAACACTTTATGCTGGATTATCAGCAACCCGCGTAAAAAAACCCATACACAGTTTGACGCGAAAAAATTTCAGGGCCTGGCCCCTTCCTGCCTCCGGCGTAACCCTACGCTCGCCATAAGTGCCCCCAGCGCGATAAGTGCGACAGCGACTAGCGCCTCACTCTGCGGGCTGGCCAGGGAGATCATCAGCTGCATTGTAAGGTCGCTATATCCCTCGCCCCCCGCGGCACCGCGCCACGCCATGGTATGGGTAACGACGGGCATCAGGCACGTCACGCACCACAGCAATAGCAGCACCCGCGCAATACCACGGGGAAGGCTTCTGCCATATCTGTTTATCTTAAGTCTTAATAGTCCATAAACTAATCCACCGCCCACGATCAGGATCGCTGAATGGATAAGCGCAAAGAAAAGAGTCACACCATGCATCTGTTCTGTCATTGTTTCTCCCTGAATTTCCCAATTATGCGTTCTGTCAGCAGGTTCCTATAAGCCTACACAAATCATGGGTTAAAATACAAATTTTTCTTATGTTATAAGGTTATTTTATTGTTACGCGAGGGCATGAGAGGCGTCTATTTTGTCATTTGATAGCGGCGCAATTCCCCCGGCTGGGGAAGTCTGAATGGACATCTTTAGGAAGGGATTGGTAGTGAGCTTCTCAGCAGGTTTTTTATTGAGTATCAAGGGTCGAGCCCTGCCAATAAGCAGACCGTCGGGCGCTTGATGCGCTAACCAGAGCGCCCTGTAGCGGTCCATGCCCTGTTTGCGTTATGCATGGTGCAACCGGCGGGCAGAGCAAAGTATCACCCTTAATTTTCAGATGCGTACAGGGAAAATGTCCAGGTGTGTACAGGGAACATCACCAGATGCGTATAGGGAAAATCACAGATGCGTACAGGGAAACAAGGCAGAGGATAAGAATGCAGAAGGTAATCGCCTCCCGGATAATGCTCCGACGGAAGGCACTTGTTAACAACGTTGTGACGCCCCCGGCCTGCGGGAGAGGATGTAGCCTAGTGCCTCCGCGTGCCGTCTGCGGGACCGTCGTTATTTAAAACGTGAATAACAGTGTCGCGATCGCTGTCATTGAGCACCGCCTGAGAACGCCCGGCCGCGAGGTAACGTCTGATTTCGCTGATGGCGAATTTGCAGGCACTTTTTAATTCAACGTCTTTTTCGGCAGCCGCCATTGCATTCAGTTGTTCCAGCAGCGCTGTGGTGCTGACGGGCGCAGCACCGCGCAGGAGTGCAAGTACGGCTTCGCCGAGCAAAATATCAGCCAGCTTTTCTTGTTTATTTCTTAGCATGCCACTTCTCGGATTCTGTTGAGAACGTAAAACTTACTCTCCACGGCCAAAAAGCATACCGATAAGCTCCTGCAGATGCTTTTCCTGCTCAGAACCAGAGGCGAGTTCCAGACGACGCAGCAGTTTGGTACAGAGGGCTTTACGATTTAGATTTCCACCCGCCCGCAGGATCTCAACCACGATTTGTCCCATGGTTTCCTGCTGCGAGGGCATTACAGATTCATTAAAATAGCGTCTGATATCGGCTTCAATTACTGGATTTGAGCTGTCCTGGCGCATGTAAATGCCTCTACGTCGTTAAGTTTAGAAAGTGTTGATGTTACTGAGCGCTAAAGTTATACATCTTTTTTAAAGTTGTACAGAGATAACGTTTTTACGATACCTTTATTCTTTTGCAAAAAATGCTTAGCCTTGTTTATCAACAAATTATAAATAACCTGCAGAAAGCAATACAACGTGTGAACGTTACAGGACGGGTATCAGTTTTATGTACAGGTAAGAAGATATGCGGTTGGGCAATCGGCCTGTTAGCCTGGAAGCCCGCCCCGGTTGCGGCTTACACCGCGCAGACGCGGCGTGGGTTACTCCAGGTTCTGTTATCTCGCGCATCCGTGCGCCCAACGGTCGCTTATCAATATGGCTCCACCTTCAGCACGGGCTGTACAGTTTTTCAGGCATGACTACCTCTGGTCAGGCTTTACGCGCTATGGCGACCTCATCCAAACTGAAATCTGCCAGGCCCTTAAGGCTACCGGAGCATTGAACCCGGTCGGGTACGTCAGAAGGAGCCTCTGTCGCCTGGCCGCGCTGTCTGAAGCGCTGCAGCCATTTCCGGGTGGCCCAAATGTCGAGCAGGCGTTCATCATCCTCTTCCTTCTCACCCATTTCTGCCAGCCTGCCGAGCAGCGCGGCTACGCTGATTTCTACCTTAAAGGAGAGCAGGCTTATCGCTGCCTCACCCATTATGACGTACCGTTTTTTTTCATCATCACCTATAAACATGGAGAACCTCCGGTACGTTAAGTTATTAGAATATCTGCCTGACACTGCAAACATTAATACACATTAATTTTTTTTGCTTTTTAATTAGCTGACAGGAAACCTATGAATGAAAGAGGTATAAACGATTGAAGTTAAATTCTTATTAAGTTACTGATTTAAATAGAATTTAACATCGTAACCAATCACGCAAGGTATTATCATTCGGTCGATTTAATTTTGTGAATACAAATTTTAGTATCGTGACTATAAAGATATTTTTAGCAATACTTCCCCATCATAGTTTTACCTTTGTTGTTTGCAGAGAGGTCAAAACCTGCTCCGGTGACAGGGCTATGTTGTTTGCAGCAAGGTCAACACCTGCTCCGTGACAGAGTTGTGTTGTTTGCAGGCAGGTCAAAACCTGCTCCGGTGACAGGGCTATGTTGCGGGTCAGAACGCTGGGGGCTTCACTGCCGCATCCCTGCGGCAGAGACCCGGCTTTTCTGCTCCGCAACACCGCCTTCTGGCGCGGTATTGTTTGCAGCAAGGTCAACACCTGCTCAATGACAGGACTGTGTTGTTTGCAGGCAGGTCAAAACCTGCTCCGGTGACAGGGCTATGTTGCGGGTCAGAACGCCGGGCCGCCGTAAACCCCTCCCTGGGGGCTTCACTGCCGCATCCCTGCGGCAAAGACCCGGCTTATCTGCTCCGCAACACCGCCTTCTGGCCGCTGAGTGGCCTGCGGATTCTCTGGCAGTGGCTAAAGTCAAAACCTGATCCGATCACAACGGCCTTATCTGCCGAAAGTTTTGTAGGCCCGAGCCGGACGTGGGGAGGTTTCTTTGCAGCGACTGTATAGCCTGAGGCCAGGCGGGGACCGTTGGCAGAGCGGACCGTCGAGCGCAGGGATGCGCGAGCCGAGCCCACACGGACGTGCTTGCGGCGTGTCCGCGTGACAACGGTCCCCGCAGGGCTNCCGTCGAGCGCAGGGATGCGCGAGCCGAGCCCACACGGACGTGCTTGCGGCGTGTCCGCGTGACAACGGTCCCCGCAGGGCTTTGCACCTTATCATCGCAACGATAATAAACGTTGCAGATGCCAGCCAGGTCAACGCCTGCTCAGTGACAGGACTGTGTTGTTTGCAGGCAGGTCAAAACCTGCTCCGGTGATCAGGCTATGTTGCGGGTCAGAACGCCGGGGCGCCGTAAACCCCTCCCTGGGGGCTTCACCGCCGCATCCCTGCGGCAGAGACCCGGCTTATCTGCTCCGCAACACCGCCTTCTGTCTGCGGCGTGATCTGCTGGTTATCTGGCCGTGGCTAAAGTCAAAACCTGATCCGATTACGACAGCCTTACCTGCCGAATATTTTGTAGGCCCGAGCCGGACGTGGGGAGGTTTCTTTGCAGCGACTGTATAGCCTGAGGCCAGGCGGGGACCGTTGGCTTAGCGGACCGTCGAGCGCAGGGATGCGCGAGCCGAGCCCACACGGACGTGCTTGCGGCG
>NZ_CDPK01000008.1:27907-194006 GCF_900068895.1 Erwinia sp. ErVv1
GGGATGCGCGAGCCGAGCCCACACGGACGTGCTTGCGGCGTGTCCGCGTGACAACGGTCCCCGCAGGGCTTTGCACCGTATCACCGCAACGGCAGCAAACATCCCAGATACCAGGCTGGGCATGGCGAGATTTTTAACAGCGATGACGTAGCCCGAGGCCAGGCGGGGACCGTTGGCTGAGCGGACCGTCGAGCGCAGGGATGCGCGAGCCGAGCCCACACGGACGTGCTTGCGGCGTGTCCGCGTGACAACGGTCCCCGCAGGGCTTTGCACCGCATCACCGCAACAACAGCAAACATCCCTGATGCCAGGCTGGGCTTTGCCCCGTATCACCGCAACAACAGCAAACATCCCAGATGCCAGGCAGGGCTTTGCCCCGTATCACCGCAACGACAGCAAACGTCCCTGATGCCACCAGCGCGCAAATCTTCGGCGGCAAAGGCTATGCACTATATTGGTGCCATTATCGAGTCAAAAAAATTCTCTTCTCTGCGACAAATAGCGAACTGCACAGACATTAATTTAAAGTCAGTTTTTCTTTGCACCATAAATGTGAGGAGGATCATTATAAATGATTTTTTCGCACTTATTTTGTGCGCTGAATCAAAAGTTATTATAAGTAAACACTATGAGAGCCATCACTTTAATAAATTAAAGGTAATAAATATAAAATTCCGCAAAAAACCACTCAATTAAAATTATTTAATCATTAAAATACAACAAGTTATTATAAATCACACAGAACGGACATCAATAAACCCCGTCTCGCTTATCGCCTCAACGGTCAAAAAAAATACGTTGCAATTGTAATTTTTAAAATGATAAAAGATTCTCAGTTGATAATTTCTTTTCACTTTGAGGGCAACAGAAATGTCACTGGAAAACGCTGAAATTCGTATTTCTCAAACCTGGCAACGCCCGGATAAAAAATGGCTGGCCACCTTTGCTGATTTCCCCGTCGCTAACATCGGCGATGCGATGGAGCGGCTAAATATGTGTGACGCCGGCATCGTTCCGCTGTGTGAAGGCATGCATTTTGTCGGCTTTGCGCTGCCGGTGCTGGTCACGCCCGGCGATAACGCCGCGGTGATTAAAGCACTGGATGTTATCCAGCCGGGCGACGTCGTGATGATCAACGGTCAGGGTCACACCGACCGGGCGCTGGTAGGTGAGCAGCTGACGCAGCGTTTCCAGCATGCAGGCGCAGCCGCTCAGGTCATTGACGGCGCGGTACGCGATCGCAAAGTCATTGCCGCCACCGGCCTTCCTACCTACAGCCGCGGCATTACGCCCGCCGGTCCGTTTAAAAATGGGCCGGGCGTCATCGGTGAACCCGTGGCGCTCGGTGGCGTGGTCTGCGCCGCCGGGGACATTGTGGTTGGCGACGATGACGGCATCATCATTATCCCGCTCTGGCGCGCCGAAGCGGTGCTGCTGGCCGTGAAGGAGGTCGCGAGACGTGAAGCAGAAATGACGGCAGAAGTGACCCGTCAATACCAATAACAACACCACCACGACCGGCTTTCGACAGCAGGCCCGGCCGCTTTTCAACACGTACACAGGGCAAAACGATGAATAAATCACATGCAGTACCCATGCGTTACGCGTTGCCACGGAATGGAGTGACGAAAAATAACGTCGTACGCCGCGCCTCGCTCGCCGGCGGCGTTGGATCTTTTGTGGAATGGTACGATTACGGCATTTACGGGTTACTGGTCAGCTCGCTGGTGCTGGTGTTCTCCGCCAGCGATAAAAGCATGACCGATGCGGGGCTGATGCTGACCTATCTTGGGTTCACAGTCAGTTTTGTGGTCAGGCCCTTTGGCGGGCTGATTTGTGGCTACCTTGGCGATCGTCTGGGCCGTCAGAAGCTGCTGGCTATTCTGCTGCTGATGATCTCGCTGGCGACCGCTGCCATTGGGCTGCTGCCTGGCTACCAGACCATTGGCTGGGCCGCGCCCGCGCTGTTAATTCTGCTGCGTATCGTGCAGGGCTTTTCTGCCGGTGGCGAAGTGTCCGGTGCCGGATCCTTTGTGGCGGAATACGCCGAGGATCACCGACGGGCAGTGGTGATGTCGCCGCTGGTGATGGGATCTTTTATTGCACTGCTGTTCGGCAGCCTGCTGATCGTTAGCATGATCAATATTTTCGGTATAGCGGCGGTAAACAGCTGGATGTGGCGCGTGCCTTTCCTTCTGGCGATCCCGATGGCGATGATCGGCGTCTATATCCGTACCCGCATTCAGGACACGCCCCACTTCCAGATGGTGAAAGCCAGCCAGCGCGTGAAGCGCAACCCGATCCGTGAAGTCCTGACCTCAAAGCGCCACCTGAAAGCGATTGGGCTGGCCATCACCCTGCCCGCCGTTAACGGGCCAGGATACTACATCCTGTTTGTCTATATGCCGACCTACCTGAACAAAGTGATGCATTTTCAGCAGGTACAAAGTCTGATGGTTACCGCCTGCGGCTTGCTGACCATCATCGCCGCTATTCCCATGATGGCCTGGCTCTCGGATCGCCTCGGGCGTCGTCCGCTGCTGATTGCCTCGGCCATCGCCATGGCGGTGCTGGCCTGGCCGTGCTTCTGGCTGCTGACGCTGGGTATGATGCCGCTGGCCTGTATGGCGGCCATCCTGCTGGCGCTGGCCTTCGCCGGTCATGCGGGCGTCATTCAGGCCACGCTGGCGGAGATGTTCCCAACCAACGTGCGCTACAGCGCCTATAGCATTGGCTTCAATCTCTCCACCGTGATTTTCGGCGGCTCGGCGCCGCTGCTGATGACGTGGCTGATTGGCCTGACCGGCATCGCCAGCATTCCGAGCTATATGGTGATATTTACCGCTGCCCTGACTCTGATCAGCGCGATATACCTGAAAGAAACGGCCGGCAAACCGCTTACCGATGAATAACGGCTGCACGCTGCGGCATCCACTCTGCACTCTGAGGTCATTATGAAAAATGCGTCCCCCTGGCGTATCGGGTTTGATATCGGCGGCACCTTTACCGATCTGGTGCTGATCAATGACAGTAACGGCGAAACGATCCGGCATAAAACGTTGACCACGCCTGAGGATCCCTCTGAAGGCGCCTATACCGGGCTAACGCAGCTGATAGCGCTTGCCGGACTGAAAGCCAGTGATATTCATACCCTCACGCACGGCACCACGCTGGCGATCAACGCGCTGCTTGAACGGCGCGGCGCCAAAACGGCCCTGGTGGTCACCCGCGGCTTCCGCGACGTGCTGGTGCTCGGACGCGAATATCGCTACGACATCTACGATCTGAACGGCGCTCCCGCTCAGCCCCTGCTGCCCCGTTCGCAGGCGTATGAAATTACCGAACGTGTGACCGCGCGGGGCGAGGTCATCGCCGCCGTTGATCCGGCAGAGGTGGCGGCGCTGGCGGCCACGCTGCGCGAAGAAGCCTATGAGGCAGTGGCCATACTCTGTATGCACGCTTATGCCTGGCCCGAACATGAAAATCAGCTGGAATCGCTGCTCAGCCGCGCGCTGCCCGGCGTCTCAATTTCGGTGTCACATAAAGTCTCCCGCGAGATCCGCGAATACGATCGCGGCGTGCTCACCGCGATGAACGCCTTCGTGCAGCCGAAAGCCCGCCGCTATATGGCGAACCTGGAGAACAAGCTGCGCGAAGGGGGCTTCACCTGTGAGTGGCTGGTGATGGGCTCGAACGGCGGTCTGATGGCCCCGCAGGTGGCGGCAGATTACCCAACCCGCATCATTGAATCGGGGCCGGCGGGCGGTATCGTCGCCAGCGCGGCCTTTGCCCGTCGTAATCAGATCAAACAGCTGCTGGCATTTGATATGGGCGGCACCACCGCCAAAGCCTGCGTGGTTAACGGCGGGGAACCCTCGATTACTACCGACTATGAGGTGGGCCGCGCCGACCGTCTGCTTAAGGGAAGCGGCCTGCCGGTCAAATTACCGGTGGTGGATATGATTGAAATCGGCGCGGGCGGCGGCAGCATTGCCCGCGTGGACTCGCTGGGTCTGCTGGAGATCGGCCCGGAAAGCGCCAGCGCCTGGCCCGGCCCGGCCTGCTATGGGCGCGGCGGCGAGCACCCAACGGTCACCGACGCCAATCTGGTGCTGGGGCTGCTGGACCCGGACGCCTTCCTCGGTGGCCGGATGTGCCTTGACGTGTCGGCGGCGCGCCAGGCGATGCGTCGGATCGCGGAGCCGCTGGGCCTGAGCATTGAAGATGCGGCCTGGGGCATTCATGAAGTGGCGAACAGCAAAATGTCTGAGGCGCTGCGCACCCATTCAGTTGAGAAAAATGTTAACCCTTCACAAATGACCATGCTGGCCTTTGGTGGCGCAGGCCCCAGCCACGCCTGGTCACTGGCAAAACATCTGGGCATAAAGCGCGTCTGTTTCCCTAATGGCGCGGGTGTCTACTCCGCGTTTGGTTTACTGACTGCCCCACCGAGCGCGGATTTTGTTCGCAGCGATCGCTGCCCTTTACAGCAGGATGTGGATATCGCCCGTATCCGGGCCGTATTTGCCGAAGGGTTTGACGAGGCCTTCAGCACGCTGGCCGCGGCCAATGTTGATCCGGCCAGCGCCAGCCAGCAGCGACTGGCCGGGGTACGCTATATCGGCCAGGGTTCGGAACTGACCGTGCCCCTGCCCGCGGGCTTTCTGGAGAACGGCGACGTTCATGCGCTGACCGAAGCCTTTGAAACCGCGCACTTCGCCCGTTTTGGCCGTACCCTGCCCGGTCAGGGGGTGGAGGTAGTGAACTGGCGTGGCCGCGTCCAGATGACCCCGCCGGCGCTGAACACCTCCGATCGACTGCATCACGCGGAACCCGAAGCGCAGGAGAAGAGGCTACAGGTTTACTCCGGTCGCGAGGAGGGGTTCAGCCCCTGCCGCGTGATCCCGCGCAGCCTGCTGGTCGCGGGTGAGGCCATCTCCGGCCCGGCGCTGCTCCAGGAAAAAGAGTGTGCGATTTATGTTGGTCCCGGCGCGACGGCTTCGCTGGATGAGCAAGGTAATATTTTGATGGAGCTGAACTGATGACCTCTGCAACCCCTGATAATTTACAGTTTCTCGACGATCCTATCGGCTTACGCATCACCTGGGACCGGCTGGTGAGCATTTCGGAAGAGGCGGCGGCCACCCTGGTCAATATGGCCTTCTCCAGCATCATTCGCGAAGTGGGCGATTACTCCTGCCTGCTGATGGATGAAAGCGGCAGCTCTCTGGCTCAGCCGAAAACCAGCGTCCCGGTGTTTATTGGCACCCTGCCTGCCACCGTACGGCATCTGCTGGCCAAATTCCCTGCCGACACCCTTAAGCCGGGGGACAGCCTGATCACCAACGATCCCTGGCTGGGCACGGGTCACCTTAATGATGTCACCGTAGTCACCCCGGTGTTTCGCGCGGGGAAGCTGGTCGCCTTTACCGGGTCGGCTGCGCATATGTCGGATATCGGCGGCTCGCTGAATATGGGCTCATCGCGGGATATGTTCGAGGAAGGCTTTCTGATCCCGCCCAGCAAACTGATGCACGAAGGAGAAGTAAACCAGCAGCTGCTCGATCTCTTTCTGGCTAACGTTCGCTCCCCCGATCGGGTAGAGGGCGATCTGCATGCCATGCTGGCCGCCAACCAGGTGGGTGCTAACGGACTGCTGGGGTTGATGGACGATCTGAATATCACCTCGGTTACGCCGCTGGCACAGAAGATTCATGCGCTGACCGAACAGGCCATGCGCAGGGCGATTGAGGCCGTGCCGGATGGTCGCTATGAAGCGGCAGTCGATATCGGTGATTATGAAGGAGACATTCACCTTAACGTGGCCGTTATCGTTAATGGCAGCGAGATCGTGATTGATTATGCCGGATCCTCGGCGGAATCCCCCTTTGGCAGCAACTGCCCCATGTCGTTCACCTATGCCTACAGCGTCTATCCGCTGAAGTGCCTGCTTGAGCCAAACCTGCCAAATAACGAGGGCTGCTTTAAATCTATTACCGTGACCGCACCGGAAGGCTCCATTGCCAACGCCCGTCCGCCCTGCGCGGTTGAAATGCGTAACCGCGTGGGGCATATGGCACATGCCGCCATCTTCTCTGCTCTTGCCGATATTATGCCTGACCGCGTCATGGGCCACTCCGGCAGCGCGCCGGTCACCTGCGACGTGTTTGCCGGGCAGTTTGACGACGGGCAGCGCTTCGTTGAAAGCCTGTGTGTGAATGGCGGAACCGGCGCGCGTCCGGCGGCGGATGGCATCGTGACCGGGTTCCCCGGCAATATGTCCTCAACGCCGGTGGAGCTGATCGAGTCCGCCACCCCGCTGCTGTTTCTGGAGAAAGCGATTGTGCCCGATTCCGGCGGTGCGGGTCGCTACCGGGGCGGCGTGGCGCAGCGCATGGTTATCCGCAACACCAGCCGCTATCCGGTATCGCACAGCATGTTTTATTCACGGCAGCGGCATCCCGCTGAGGGCGTGCTTGGCGCAGCACCCGGCGCCCCTAACTATGTGGCGATCGGCGGCGAGCCGCTGGACAAACCGGTCGGACGTCATGATATCCCCGCAGGCGAAGAGGTGACCATCCAGATGCCGGGCGGCGGCGGAAAAATGCCGGTGGCCGAACGCTGCCACAGCGCCATCCTCTGGGATCTCCAGGAGGGCTACATTACCGACGAAGGTGCACGACGGGATTACGGCGTGGACAGCAACGACTTAAAAAGGGGTTAACGAGTATGCAATCACTGACGGACAAAGTTGTGATTATCACCGGTGCCGGTAGTGGCATCGGTAAGGCGGCAGCAGCGGCCTTTGCGGCGCGCGGCGCGCGCGTGGTACTGGTGGGACGCCGACAGGCGGTGCTGGATGAGGTGGTGGCCGAACTGAGCGAGGGTTTGCATAACGGGCAGAACGACCTAAACAGTCATAATAGTCATAATGTTAAGAGTGATTTCAATACCAATAACGCCCCTCCGGGCCAGCTGTGGGCCTTCGCGGCGGATATTGCCCGCAGGTCCGACGTTGACGCGCTGATTGGCTGGGCGATCGGCGAGTTTGGCCGGGTCGATATTCTGGTTAACAACGCCGGCAGCGCCAGCAGGACGCTTAACGCCAGATGGATCGAAGAGGAGGAGTGGGACCAGGTACAGGAGGTCAATCTGAAAGCGGTTTTTCTGCTGACCCAGGCGGTCCTTCCCGCCATGCTCAGTCAACAGAACGGCACCATAATTACCGTCTCCTCACTGGCCGCGTTAAGACCCAATCTGCTGGGCGGCGCAGCCTACGGTGCGGCCAAGGCTGGCGTGCGAAATTTTATGACCTATCTGCATAACACGTTCCGCAACGAGGGGATTCGCTCAACCTCAATTCTGCCCGGCGAGGTGAATACGCCGATTATGGATAACCGCGCCAATCCGCCCGACGCGCACATTCGCGAAAATATGGTTCAGCCGGAGGATGTCGCCGAAGCCATCCTGCTTTGCGCCAGCCTCCCGTCACGCACGGTCATTGAAGAACTGATTGTTGCACCGACCTACCAGCGGGATATTTCCGGCGATCTCGAGGTGAGCCGCTGGAAAAATGCTCCCCCTTCGTGCCAGGCAGAGCGCGAAAAGGCCCGCTGAACCCGACATTACGCAGAGGTAAAAACCATGTCTGTTCCTGATTTTAAAGCCGCTGAGGCGGTACTTCGCATTGAACGTAGCTCGCTACGCGTACAGCAGCCGGCCTCAACCGGCGATATGATCTCGCTGGCAATGGGCGAACCCGATTTTGCAACGCCGCCGCGCATCGTGCAGGCAGCGGTAGATGCCCTGAACGACGGCTATACGCACTATGCTCCCCTGCTGGGTGATAAGGCGCTCTGCCAGGCGCTGGCAGAAGAGGTCGCGACGCAGAGCGGTAATCCGGTGGGCGACGGCGAGATTCTGGTCACTCACGGCGGCACTGCCGGGCTGGCCGCGGCAATACTCTCCATGGTTAATCCCGGCGACCGGGTGGTGATCCCCGATCCGACCTACTCCCTGTATGCGGATTTGGTCAATATGGCGGGTGGCATATGCGTGCCCATGCCGTGCCGGGCCGATCTACACTGGGATCTGACGCGTCTGGGCCAGGTGCTGGAGGGGGCAAAGCTGTTTATCTTCTGTAACCCAGGCAATCCGACCGGGATCGTACACCGTCGCGATGAAATTGAGGCGCTGGCTAAATGGGCGGCCTTTCACGATACGCGGGTGATTGCCGATGAAGCCTACAGCGATCTGGTCTTTACCGACCGCCCTTTTACCTCGGTGCTCCAGGTGCCGGAATTTAGAGGCCGAACGATCTATTGCCAGACGTTTTCAAAAAGTTATGCCATGACCGGTTGGCGAGTCGGCTACCTCGCGGGGCCCACCGCGATGATCAAAGCCGCCGCACGCGTGCATAATACCGTAAACGGCTCGGTAAACAGTGCCGTTCAGCGCGCCGCGCTGGTTGCTATCCGGGAGTGTAAAGATGACGTCAAACGTATGTATGATATATACCGCGAACGCCGCCAGCTGATGATGACCGGCTTGAGGGCCATCCCGGAACTGGCGCTAAACGAGCCGGAAGGCGCATTTTACTGTTTTCCTTCCTACTCGCTGCCGATACCCGCTATTGATATGGTGGCATTACTGCGTGAACAGGGCATTGCCGTCAGGCCAGGCAGTGAATTTGGCGCCGCAGGCGAAGGCTATTTGCGGCTCTCCTATGCCGCCAGCAGTGAGGCGATCAGCGAAGGTGTCCGCCGTTTGAAACGGGGGCTGGCTGGCCTTAAGTAAGGGATGATTAACAAGGATCGATAATGACGGGAAAAATGATGCGCAGCGATACAGAACGAAATCGTAAAAACCTGATTCAGGCGGCGGCCAGGCTCTTTGAACGCTCTGAAAATCCGATAAGCATGACGGAAATTGCCGCCGAGGCGGGCGTTTCCGTCGCAACCGCCTATCGTCAGTTTACCTCTGTTGAAGAAGTGCTAAACACCTACCGTCATGATGTGGGTTTGCTGCTGCTGGAATTCAGCCGCAGACAAACCTGTGCAGGGCTGGAGAAGCTGGAAAACGTCAGCCGCTACTGGATAAAACTGGTACGGGAACGCGGTGCCGCAATGGTGCCGATGCGTAACCGTCGGGGCTATCTCGAGCGGCTGTGGGAAGGGGCTGAATATCTGCTGGTGCAGGCTGATGCCGTGCGCCCTGCACTCAGGGAAGCCATGGGGGAAATGGACCTTCCCGATATTGGCGATAAAGCGGTTTTTCTGTGGAATATCCTCTTTGATCCGCGTGAGATTTTTGATTTGCTTGATACCGTTGGCCTGACGGAGAAGCAGGTCGGTACCCAGCTTATGTCGGTGCTGGTGGGCGGCCTGCGCGGCTTCGCTACCGCAAATGAATTCTCACTCGCCGCCTGTCGGGCTAAATAGTACGGCTTTAAAAAATTTCCCTGGTGTGGCTAAAAAGTTTTGCTTGTTACGATCATATGTCGTTATTTTAGTTAGGGTAATTACTGGTTCTGTTTTGTGGCGCCTTATGATTCAGTTAAGCATCAGTCATGTTATCTGGTCAACAATAAAGTGTTCAAAAAGCATGGTAAAATGACCACAAACATACTAAATTATTGTTTTTAGATGATTTTATTTACACATCAAAAATGAGATGCACGTATCCCCTTAAATTTTAACGTGGAAAACCCTTTTTGCATCCTGTAGTGTCGTGCTACAGCGTTTACAAAACAGCATTTCCGCAACTGATGAAAACTTCAGCACTAAAAAGAAAATCTAATATTATCAGTAATATCGAATATATGATGAGAAAGCGTGGTGAGAATAAATCCTCACTGGCGTTACGCGCTGGCGTAACGCGCACCACGCTTTATCGAATTCTCGACGGCAAAATCAATCGGGTGCAGCCCTCGACCGTGACCCGTATTGCGGATTTTTTTGGCGTCGCCTGCGATGTTATTGAGCACTGCTCCATAGAGGAGCTGGACAGAATTGATAATCTGCTGTCCATCGACGGTAATAAGAATCCCGCCGCAATTCCCCTTATTCCGCAGTCAGACCTGCTAGCGTGCATGGAGACCCGGGTGGGTCAGCTGATCATGCGCTATCCCGTCACCTGGGCTTTTTCAGAGGGTCCCAATCTGATTGGGATGAGGGTGGAAACGTCGATCGGTAACACCTTCTTTCCCGGTGACACGCTGATCATCAAACGGTATTCCCTGCCTGATAATCATCAGCCCTCGCTGGTCTACTCTGCCGGAAAGGGATTTCACCTCAGTGCGTTATCGGATTCCGTCAGCTGTATTCCCCGAGAAGAAAGTCGATTAATTGGCACCGTGATCGAAGAGCGCATCGCGTAAAAAGGAAGCTATTTTGTCAGATAACCAAATATATAAACTGCTGGGGTTCAGCCGCTCTTTAGAAGCGGTTCGGGCAAATATTATGATACTTTCCACCGGAAAAAGAGTGAGCGTTCCGCTGGGCGAGCTGGAAACCAGCGAGATTTCAGAGGATCTCAACCGCAATGAACTCAGGGAAGTTTACCGACGGATGTATGGCGGAGAAAACACCGTCACCGCCTACGATATGAAGGACCGGCGTGAACGTTCATGGTTTGCATATATGATTATCGCCCTCTCGCTTAGCGTAATTTATATTTTCTGCACGGTCACCGGCGTAAAACCCGTCAATATTCCCTGGCTGCATATGATTGTGCCACCTGCCGTTTTCCTTTACCCGCTCACTTTTATTCTGGTAGATATCCTCAATGAATTTTACGGCCTGCGGCTGGCGCGGAGAGCGATTATATTTTCCTTTATCGCCAATATATTATTTGTGCTGGGCCTGATGGTCACTGCCGCGCTGCCGGGCCTGCAGGAGTGGCGGCTGGGCGCGGCATGGAGTGAAATCGTTGACAGTATCGCTGCCGTACTGATTGCCTCTTCCGTGGCCTATATCGTCTCTGAAAACGTCAACTCCTGGCTATTATGCAAAATAAAAGCCCTGATGCATTCGCGCTATCTGTTTGTTCGCGTCATCGCCAGTTCAACGGTTGCCGCCGCGCTTGATAGCATTATATTTTGCACGCTGGCCTTCTATAATACCCTGAGCGCCGACGTCATTAAGTCGATTATCATCTCGCAGTTCCTGATTAAAATGATCTATGCCATCGTAGGAACCGGTCCTATTTATGGCACCCGCGCCCTGTTCAGGAAATATATCAGCCTGTAGACCCGCTTACGCTCAGCGGGCTGATAAAGCAGCCTGTCAGCACGGTGGTTCACCCCGTATCCATGCCAACGCCATCTGCGCAACGCGGGTCGGGCTGCCGCCGTGCAATGAATCGCCAGGGTCGCTGAATGCCGCTGGCACAGCGGCGTGATTATCACTGGCTGCCCCCATCATGAAGCGCTAAGCTTTACCGCTTCATTTCCCAGGACCACCGCTATGATCAACACCCGTATCCTCAGCACCCTTATTCTGGTGATTGCCGTCGCCGTCGCGCTTTACGTTAATTTCAGACCCCATAAGCCGGACCCGCACTACTACGCCGCCGCCTGCGTGGTGATCAATGATATTGGCGTGCCGCCAGGGCCTGATGCCTTTAAAGAGAAGCTCAATGAGGTGATCGCGAATGAAAACTCCTCTTACGCGGTGAATAAGGTGGAGTTTGATGTGGCCTCCGCCAATGACGCCATTGCCCACTATCAGAAAATGAGTGCCGCTCAGAAGCGTGAAATGCAGCAGGGCGTCGATCGCTGCCTGAAAGTTTTTATGCCCGGCGAAGCTAAAAAGTAACGCGGTATTCCTCTGCGCCCTGGCTGAGCCAGGTGCGCATAAAATTCCGTTCTGAGCCGGAAAACGGCTGAATTTTCTACTTTTCGCGACATTCCCATCGATACCCACCGCGCGATTTCTGCATAATAATAATCCGTACTCAGGTTGAACACTTTTTTATCACGGAGCCCGCTATGATCGCTGCCACATACAAAATTGCCGTTATTCCCGGAGACGGTATTGGTAAAGAAGTGATGCCGGAGGGCGTCAGGGTGATGGACGCCGCTGCGGCGCAGTTTGGTATCACCTTTGAATGGACGTGGTTCGACTTCGCCAGCGCAGACTATTACCAGCAGCACGGCAAAATGCTGCCCGATGACTGGTTTGCCACCTTAAAATCCTTTGATGCTATCTACTTTGGCGCGGTTGGCTGGCCGGCGATCGTACCGGATCACGTCTCCCTGTGGGGATCGCTGCTACAGTTTCGCCGCCAGTTCGATCAGTACGTCAACCTGCGCCCGGTCCGCCTGCTGGCCGGGGTAAAAGCGCCGCTGGCGAACCGTGCGCCAGGTGAGATCGATTTCTACGTGGTGCGCGAAAATACCGAGGGAGAGTATTCCAGCGTCGGCGGCATAATGTTCCCCGGCACCGAGCGCGAGATTGTGATCCAGGAAACCGTGATGACCCGCACCGGGACCGACCGCATCCTGAAATTTGCCTTCGAGCTGGCGCAAAAGCGCCCGGCGAAACACCTGACCTCCGCGACCAAATCCAACGGCATCGCCATTACCATGCCCTGGTGGGATGGTCGGGTGGAGGAGATGAGTAGCCACTACCCTGAGGTCAGAATGGATAAGTACCATATCGACATCCTCACGGCCCACTTCGTACTGCATCCTGATCGCTTCGACGTGGTAGTCGCCAGCAATCTGTTTGGTGACATTCTCTCTGACCTCGGTCCAGCCTGTACCGGGACGATTGGCATCGCGCCGTCGGCCAATATCAATCCGGAACGCACCTTTCCCAGCCTCTTTGAGCCCGTACACGGCTCCGCGCCGGATATTGCGGGAAAAGGGATTGCTAACCCGGTCGGGCAGATTTGGTGCGGCGCAATGATGCTGGAGCATCTGGGCCACGATGAGGCCGCCGCTGCGGTGGTGAAAGCCATTGAAAGCGTGCTGGCTAACAGCGCGTATAAAGAGGCACTGACGCCGGATATGGGCGGGACGGGGAAGACGGGAGATTTAGGTCGGGCAATAGCGGGGGCGATCAACGCCCCCGCCGATGTTACGATTATTCGCTAACGCGATAGCGGTTTAGCCAGTGAGCATAAGGCGCAGGCAGGACCCAGGAAGGCTGATCCTGCTTTAACGCCAGCGCGGCCTGGTACGGCCAGTGTGGGTTAGCCAGATGCGCCTTACCGACCATCACCAGGTCCAGCTCGCCTTTTTCGATGGTCTGATTGGCAATCGGCGGTGAATCGATCCCCCACGCCGAGGCAACCGCGATCTGCGCTTCTTCGCGCACGCGAGCGGCAATCGGTGCCAGGAAGGCCGGAGCCCATGGAATATTCGCGTCCGGCGTAGAGAAGCCAATGCTGACGCTCAGCAGGTCAAGCCCGCCCGCGCGGAATTTTTTGGTCAACGCAATCGACTCTGAGAGGGTTTCTTCATCCCGACCGTCATACTCAATCACGCCGAAGCGAGCGGTGAACGGCAGATTCTCCGGCCACTGCTCACGCGCAGCCGCCATTGTTTCCAGCAGGAAGCGACCGCGTCCTTCGGCGCTTCCGCCGTAGCCATCCTGACGCTGATTGGAGTGGACCGAGAAGAAGCTCTGGGCCAGGTAACCGTGAGCAAAATGCAGCTCCAGCCACTCAAAGCCAGCCTCACGTGCGCGACGCGTGGCATCCGCAAAGTCCTGGCGAACGCGGGCAATATCGTCCAGCGTCATTTCATGGGGAACCTGAGGCAGATTAGCGCCAAACGCCACCGCAGAAGGTGCCAGGGTTTCCCAGCCGCGTGCATCGCCCTGAGCGATATGGTCATCGCCTTCCCAGGGTTTGTTGGCGCTCGCTTTACGTCCGGCGTGCGCAATCTGAATGCCCGGCACCGCACCCGTGGCCTTAATTTCACGCGCGATCTGCGCCAGCTTCTCTGCCTGCTCGTCGTTCCAGATCCCCAGGCATCCGGGGGTGATCCGTCCTTCCGGCGATACGGCGGTCGCTTCGACGATCACCAGTCCTGCACCTCCACGTGCCAGGGCGTTGTAATGCACCCGATGCCACTCGTTGCTTACGCCGTCAACGGCGCTGTACTGGCACATAGGGGGTACCGCAATGCGGTTGCGAAGGGTGACGTCTTTAAGTTTGAACGGGGTAAAAAGCGCAGACATAAAAGCCTCTGGATCGATGTTCGGATTGAAAAACTGCATGCACCACCGCAGCTGCGGGTGTTGTCATTGCGACCAGGGTAAAGCATAGACGGGATCCGGGTTTTACCGTATGTGCCCCTGCGGCGCGAATAACATGTCTGATTTGTAACATGGATAACAAATGACACACTTTAGCGGCCGGATATGCATCTTTCAGGTCGTGATTTGTGAGGGGATCTCTATCATTAGCCCGCTTAACGATAAAGAATAATGCGACTGCCGGGTAATGAAATTCAGAGATTTTGCAGAAGAAGAAAAACTGTTTGTTCGCAGGGCATTAGTGGCTTTTGCCCTGGTTCTGGCAGGGTTTACCGCGCTGGTCGTCAATCTCTGGCACCTGCAAATCGAGCAAAATCAGTATTATCAGACCCGATCCAACCAGAACGACATCAAAATGATCCCTATTGCCCCCACTCGCGGGATCATTTTCGATCGCAACGGCATTCCGCTGGTTAAAAACGTCACCTGGTACGACATTGAGGTTCTGCCCTACAAAATCCAGAATATGCAGGCCCTGCTGGCGCAGCTTTCGCCGCTTATTAACCTCTCGCCCGATGACATCGACACCTTTACCCACGCGCTCCATGCTAATAGCCGCTACAAACCGGTGGTGCTGAAAACCGAGCTGAGCGATGAAGAGGTCGCCCGCTTCTCAGTCAATCAGTTCAAATTCACCGGCGTGACGATCAACAGTTACGAAGACCGGCAGTATCCCTACGGGCCCGATCTGGCTCACGTCGTGGGCTACGTCTCTAAGATTAACGACAATGATTATAAGCGGCTGGATAAAGCGGGCGTCGGCGAGAACTACGCGGCGGATCATAATATCGGTAAGCAGGGTATTGAAGGCTACTACGAATCCGTGCTGCATGGGAAAACCGGCTATCAGGAAGTCGAGGTGGATAACCACGGCCGGGTCATCCGCGTGCTGAAAGAAGTGCCGCCGGTAGCAGGGAAAAATATCTATCTGACGCTCGATCTGCATCTTCAACAGTATGTGGAATCCCAGCTGGTCGGGCAGCGTGCGGCCGTGCTGATTGAAAATCCCCGCGACGGCGGCGTACTGGCGATGGTTTCCAGCCCCAGTTACGATCCCAATCCCTTTGTGAAGGGCATCAGCAGTAAGGCCTACCGGGCGCTGCTGGAAAATAAAGACCTGCCGCTGATTAACCGCGTTACCCAGGGGCTTTATCCGCCCGCCTCCACCGTCAAACCCTATATGGCAATGTCGGCCCTGCTGAATCACGTGATCACGCCGCAAACCACCTTTTTTGGCGCGCCCACCTGGACGCTACCGGGTACTGAACGGCGCTATCGCGACTGGAAAAAAACCGGTCACGGCACGCTGGATGTCACCCGCGCCATTGAGGAGTCAGCGGATACCTTCTTCTATCAGGTGGCCTTTATGATGGGCATCGATCGTATCCACACTATGCTTAGCCAGTTCGGCTACGGCAGGGCCACCGGCATCGATCTCAACGAGGAGTACAACGGCCTGCTGCCAAGCCGCGAATGGAAACTCAAGGTCCATAAAAAGGGCTGGTATCAGGGGGATACGGTCTCCGTGGGTATTGGTCAGGGCTACTGGATAGCCACCCCGGTACAGATGGTCAAGGCGATGGCTACGCTCATTAATAATGGCCGGGCGATCCAGCCGCATCTGCTGTACGAAGAAAAGCAGGGCAGCACCGTTATCCCCTGGAAACCCACCCAGCCGCCGCAGCAGATTGGCGATGCCAAATCGCCTTACTGGAGTCTGGTGCGCCACGCGATGTTCGGCATGGCGAATGCCAGCAACGGCACCGGCTATAAATACTTCCATACGGCCCCTTATGGCATCGCGGCGAAAAGCGGCACGTCACAGGTGTTTGGGCTGAAGCAGAACCAGATCTACAACGCGAAAATGATCCCCATGCGGCTGCGTGACCATATTTTTTATACCGCTTTCGCGCCCTTTAACGATCCGAAAGTGGCGATGGCGCTGATCCTCGAAAACGGCGGCATCAACGGCGTTACCGCCGCCCCGCTGGTCAGAAATATTATGGATCACATCTTCCTGCCGCCGGACGTGGCCCCCATGCCGGTCACCGCCGATCCCATGAGCAACCAGACCGCTCACTAGAGCCCGCCGTCGCCCCCTCTCCTCCTTCTGCCGCGGCTCCCCGGCCGCGAGTGACCTGCCTTAACAGCAGGTAACTTTAATGAAAGTGCATAATAAGGTAATGTCATTATCATGTTGGGTCAGGGTTAAGCGATTACAGATATGTCTGTGCAGGACGAGAAATGACCGATGATCAGAGCCAGGCTACCGGATTACGACGCCAGTTTATCCGCAACGTTGTTTCGCCAATGGTAGCCGTCGTGCTGTTCTCCTTTATCGGCTGCGGATTTACCGCCTGGTGGGTCACCACCCTGAGCAATGCTAAAGCTCTGGAAAAGCAGAAGCAGGTCATAAATAATATATTCTCCCAACATCTGAGTGAATTTCTGCAACAGCATCGTCACCTGCTTAACTGGGAAGCGCTCCCCACGCAGCTTCATTCACCTCAATCTGCCCCGCTCTCCCTGGGAAGCTGGCTCTACAGGCTCGCCGGTGACGATGAGGTTTACCTGCTGGATGCCCGGAACCGCCCGCTGGCCGCCTGGCTGGCCGGAAAGCCCGTATCTGCCGAACGCTATCAGGAGGTGGCAGACCCGCTGGCGCCCTGGCTGGTACAGCTGAGTACGCCCGGTGCCGGGGCAGCGCCCCCTTTCACCGGCGACGTGGTCCGTATTCGCCAGCGCGTGGCCGAAATGGCCGCCGGTGTCATACCGGCAGGTCACGGCCAGAAACTGATTTTCATACGCTACCTGCACGACAGTTTTATCGACTTCCTTGAACATCGCGGCGTGGTCAGCCACTTTCGCTTTACTCCCCGTTCGCCCGATATGCCCAACAGCGCCGGATTTACCCTTACCTCGGCGCATAAACTGCCCGTCAGCGACGTCTCCTGGCAGCCGATGCGGCCGGGTAGCCAGATGCTGATGGTGACCGCGCCGCTGGTCAGCCTGGCCGTGCTGGCCATCACCCTGATGTGCATGTTAATGACCCGGCGGCTGTGGCACTCGCAGCAGCGGCTGGCATCCTCATTGAACAGGCTACGGGCCAGCGAATATCATGCGCATCAGCTGGCTATGCGGGACGGGCTGACCGGACTGCCAAACCGAACCGCCATTGAAGCGGAGCTGGAGAGTCGGCTGGCAGCGCTGCCTGCAGAGCGCGGGGAGTTTGCTCTGCTGCTGCTCGATCTGGATCGTTTCAAAATGATTAACGATACCTACGGCCATCAGATGGGGGACGCGCTGCTGATCAACGTCAGCCAGCGGCTCGCGAGTGTGCTGGCCCGGGAGGACGTGATTGGACGACTGGGCGGTGATGAGTTTGTCATGGTCGTTGACCTGCAGCAGGGCGATAAGAGCGTCACCCGGCTCTGCCAACAGATCATTACGCTGCTCACCGAACCCGTCACGCTCCAGGGAATTCATCTGTGGGTGGGTGCCAGTCTTGGTATTGCCCTGGCGCCGCAACACGGCAGGCACAGGCTGGAACTGATGCGCATGGCGGATATTGCCCTCTATGCCGCGAAATCTGACGGCCGCGGATGCTATCGCCTTTATGCCCCTCCGCTTGGGAAAGCCATTCAGAAGCGCCAGCTGCTGGCGGAGGAACTGCGCCTGGCACTGGGCAGATCCGACGACCTGGCGCTGTGGTATCAGCCGATTATGGATAACAGCGGGCAGAAGATGCTCGGCGTGGAGGCACTGCTGCGCTGGACGCATCCCGACTGGGGCAGCATCTCCCCGGGGGATTTTATCCCGGTCGCCGAAGAGACGGGGCTGATTTTGCCTTTGGGAGACTGGGTGATTCGCGAGGCCTGCACGATAGCGCAGCGCTGTCCGGCGCTGACGATATCGATCAATGTTTCTCCGCTACAATTTCTCTCGGCCAGCTTTTTTGCGCATCTCAGCGCCACGGTACGGCAGCACGGTATCAGCCCGCACCAGCTTGAGCTGGAGATCACGGAAAGCGTGCTGCTTGGGGAGCAACAGCCGGTGTTGGAGCTGTTACGGCGACTGCGCAGCGCGGGTTATCGTATCGCCCTGGATGATTTCGGCACCGGCTACTCCAGCCTGAACTACCTGATGCAGTTTCCCGTCGACACCCTGAAGATTGATCGCTGTTTTATTGAACTGCTGGGAATTCAGGCCCAGGCGAATGCTATTGTGGAGTCGGTGATTGCCCTCGGACATTCGCTGGGCCTGCGCATTACCGCTGAGGGCGTCGAAACGGAATCGCAGCGGCTGGCTCTGGCCGCCGCCGGGTGCGATAAGCTCCAGGGGTTTCTGCTCAGCCCGCCTCAGCCGGTAGAGAAGCTGTTCCTGATGCTGGAACAGCCGTCGCTTCTCCCTTCTCCCCGCGCGGATAGGGTATGATTCACGGCTACACGTAATTTCTGTCTCGCAATTAACAGAGCATGGGTTTCAATATGATGACTGACAACCTCGCTTCACGGCCTCTGCCCGTCTTCGACGGCCACAACGACCTGCTGCTGCGTCTGTGGCTGGAGGATATCGCCTCCGATCCCGTCGCGCAGTTTCTTGACGGCTCGCTGAGCGGCCATCTTGATTTGGCACGAATGCGTCAGGGCGGCTTTGCGGGTGGGCTGTTTGCGGTTTTCGTGCCGCCCGCGAGCTTTACGAAACAGCATCAGGCCGACCAGGGTGAACGGCAGCACGACCCGCTGGCCATTACGGATGCGCAGATAGCGCTGTTGCAGGCGATTGAAACACGCTCGAACGGGCGGGCTAAAATTTGCCGTACCGCCAGCGAGATTGAGCTCTGTATCACCCAGGGCGTGCTGGCGATGGTGCTCCATATTGAAGGGGCGGAAGCGCTGGATGGCGAGCTGAGCCAGCTTGACCGCTGGGTTGAGGCTGGCCTGCGCAGTATTGGCCCGCTGTGGAATCTGCAAAACCGGTTCGGCACCGGCGTAACCGGTGACTTCCCCGGCTCGCCCGACAGCGGAGAGGGCCTGACGGCGGAAGGCCTCAATCTGATCCGCGTCTGTAATCAGAAAAAGCTGCTGATTGACCTGTCGCATATGAATGAGAAAGCCTTCTGGCAGACCGCCAGGCACAGTACCGCCCCACTGGTCGCCACCCACTCCAACGTTCATGCCCTGTGCGCGCAGCCGCGCAACTTACTCGCCTCCCAGCTTGCGGCTATCGCCGACAGCGATGGCTTTGTCGGGGTAAACTTTGGCACCGCCTTTTTGCGCGAGGACGGCCAGCGCAACGGCGACACCCCGCTGGGGGATATCCTCCGCCACCTGGAGGGGCTGATGGCGATCCTCGGAGAAGATCGGGTGGGCTTTGGCTCCGATTTTGACGGCATCAGCGTACCGGATACCCTCGGCGATGCGGCCGGACTGCCGCGGCTGATAGCGGCGATGCGCGCTGCCGGCTACGCTGAGTCGCTGATTGAGAAAATCAGCTGGCGGAACTGGCTGGCCGTATTAAAGAAAACCTGGGAAAAATGAACCAAATGGGACATTTTACACTATCCTTAGGTAATACCCCTGCGGCTTACAGGGTTGATATCGTTTTGGCATAGGCGCACCATTTGCCCCGCCGGAATTTCGGTATTTGACATTAGGCCCAACCCTGCTGAACTTACCTTCGCAGAACCTTAATTATCTGTTAACACCATGAGGAGCTTCACCATGTGGACTAAACCTAAATTTGTTGATTTACGCTTAGGTCTGGAAGTTACGCTGTACATCTCTAACCGTTAATCTCCCTATGCCCGCGGCCTGCCGTGGGCATTCTTTTCTACTCTCTTTCTGGTTACCACATGCAGATTAACGTTCTCGGTTCTGCGGCGGGCGGCGGGTTTCCCCAGTGGAACTGCAACTGCAGCAACTGTCAGGGCGTGCGTAACGGCACCCTGAACGCCACGGCGCGTACGCAATCCTCTATTGCACTGAGCGATGACGGCACAGACTTTGTGCTGTGCAACGCCTCGCCGGATATCGCCCGGCAAATTGCAGCCACTCCGGCGCTCAATAAAACTGGCGCACTGCGCGGCACCGCTATCGGCGCCATCATTCTGACCGACAGCCAGATCGATCACAGCGCCGGGCTGTTGAGCCTGCGCGAAGGCTGCCCGCATCAGGTCTGGTGTACGCCAGAAGTCCATGACGATTTGACCCAGGGCTTCCCGGTCTTCACGATGCTGACGCACTGGAACGGCGGACTTGTCCATCATGCAATTACTCCCGGCGAGCCGTTCTCCGTGGCGGTCTGCCCGGCGCTAACCTTTACCGCGATCCCCCTGCTAAGCAACGCCCCGCCCTATTCGCAGTACCGGGGAAAACCGCTGCCTGGCCACAATGTCGCGCTGTTTATCGAAGATACCCGCAGCGGTAAAACGCTGCTGTATGCGCCCGGCCTGGGCGAACCGGACAGCGAGCTATTGGGCTGGATGAAAAAGGCCGACTGCCTGCTGATTGACGGTACGCTGTGGCACGACAATGAACTGGCCGCCACCGGCGTCGGCAGCAATACCGGTAAGGACATGGGTCACCTGGCCCTGGCCGAGGAGCAGGGGCTGATTGCGCTGCTGGCCTCGATGCCTGCTGCGCGCAAAATTTTAATTCATATCAACAATACCAACCCGATCCTTGATGCGGACTCGGCTGAACGTCAGGCGCTGACGCAGCTGGGTATCGAGGTAAGCTGGGATGGTATGCGCATTGACCTTTAGCGAGATGAAGATGAAGCCAGATAACTTACCTGCCGAGCCAATGACCCCCGAGGCCTTTGAGCAGGCACTGCGCGCGAAAGGCGCCTACTACCACATCCATCATCCCTGGCATATTGCGATGCACAACGGGAAATGCACCCGCGAGCAAATCCAGGGCTGGGTGGCGAACCGCTTCTATTACCAGACCAGCATCCCGCTGAAAGATGCAGCGATCATGGCAAACTGCCCCGACCCGCTGACGCGCCGTAAATGGGTACAGCGCATTCTCGATCACGACGGTCAGGAAGGGAGCGAAGGCGGTATTGAAGCCTGGCTGCGCCTGGGTGAGGCGGTCGGGCTGGATCGCGACGTGCTGCTCTCTGAACGCATGGTCCTGCCGGGCGTTCGCTTCGCCGTGGATGCCTACGTCAGTTTTGCCCGCCGGGCGGTATGGCAGGAGGCAGCCTGTAGCTCGCTGACCGAACTCTTTGCGCCGCAGATCCACCAGTCACGGCTCGACAGCTGGCCGCAGCACTATAGCTGGATTGAAGAGGCGGGCTACGGCTACTTCCGCAGCCGTCTGAGCCAGGCGAATCGCGATGTTGAACACGGTTTACAGCTGGCGCTTGAGTGGTGCACTACGGTTGAGAAACAGCAGCGTATGCTGGAGATCCTCCAGTTCAAGCTGGATATTCTGTGGAGCATGCTGGATGCCATGACCATGGCCTATGAGATGAACCGGCCTCCGTATCACACCGTGACCGACAAGATCGTCTGGCACAATGAGAGACTGCCATAATGCCCCTTAACGAACAGCACATCCCGTCCTTCCGCCGTGGCTATCGGCTACAGTGGGAGCCAACCCAGGAGTGCCACGTTATCCTCTACCCGGAAGGGATGGCAAAGCTGAATGACAGCGCCGCCGCGATTTTACAGCGGGTTGACGGCGCGCGTTCGCTGGCCACCCTGATCGCCGAGCTTAACGCCCAGTTTCCTGACGCCGGCGGCGTGGATGAAGATGTGAAAGAGTTCTTCGTTCAGGCCATTGAACAAAAGTGGATAATTTTTCGTGAACCTGCTTAAACCCCAGGTCAATCCGCCGCTCTGGCTGCTGGCGGAACTGACCTACCGCTGCCCTCTGCAGTGTCCCTACTGCTCTAATCCGCTGGACTTTGCCCAGCAGGAAAAAGAGCTGACCACTGACCAGTGGATCGAAGTCTTCAGGCAGGCACGCGCGATGGGCGCCGTTCAGCTGGGCTTCTCCGGGGGGGAACCCCTGGTGCGTAAGGATCTGCCCGAGCTGATCCGCGCCGCGCGCGATCTGGGCTTCTATACCAACCTGATCACCTCCGGCATCGGCCTGACAGAGAAGAAAATTGACGCCTTTGCTGAGGCGGGGCTGGATCATATTCAGATCAGCTTCCAGGCCAGCGATGAAACGCTTAATGCGGCCCTGGCCGGATCGCAAAAGGCTTTCCAGACCAAGCTGGCGATGGCCAAAGCGGTTAAGGCCCACGGCTATCCGATGGTGCTGAACTTCGTGCTGCATCGGCACAATATCGACCAGATTGACCGTATTATCGATCTGAGCATTGAGCTGGAAGCCGATGACGTGGAGCTGGCGACCTGTCAGTTTTACGGCTGGGCGCAGCTTAACCGCGAAGGGCTGCTGCCCACGCGCGATCAAATTGCCCGCGCGGAGGCGGTGGTCCAACGCTATCGCGAGACCATGACTACCAGCGGCAACCTGGCTAACCTGCTGTTTGTGACGCCCGATTACTACGAAGAGCGGCCAAAAGGCTGCATGGGCGGCTGGGGGGCTATTTTCCTCAGCGTCACGCCGGAGGGAATGGCCCTGCCCTGTCACAGCGCCCGTCAGTTGCCGATCGCGTTCCCGTCGGTGCTGGAGCATTCGCTACAGGAAATCTGGTATGAGTCGTTCGGTTTCAACAAATACCGCGGCTTTGACTGGATGCCGGAACCCTGCCGCTCCTGTGATGAGAAAGAGCGCGATTTTGGCGGCTGCCGCTGCCAGGCCTGGATGCTGACCGGCAATGCGGACAATACCGATCCGGTTTGTGGCAAATCGCCACACCATGGCAAAATCCTGGAGGCGCGCGAACAGGCCAACTGCACCAATATTCAGATCAACCAGCTGCAGTTCCGCAATCGCGTCAACTCCCAGCTGATCTTTAAAGGCTGATCGCGCAATATGGCCCCGGCTGACAGGCAGCAGAGGATCCGGCTGGCTAACGGCGTGCGCGTCAGGCTGATCGAGGATCCCTGTGCCACGCAATCGGCGGCGCTGCTACAGCTTGCTGCGGGCAGCCATCATGAACCGGATGCGTGGCCAGGCCTGGCCCATCTGCTGGAACACGTGCTGTTTACCGGCAGTGAAGGCTTTCAGGGAAGCGACCGACTGATGGCCTGGGTGCCCGCGCAGGGCGGAAAGCTGAATGCGACAACCCTCGCCACCTCCACCGCCTGGTTTGTCGGGGTCAATCCGGCGCAGCTGGACGGGGCGCTGGCAAGGCTGGTCGATATGCTGGCTTTTCCTCTGGTGGCCGTTGAAGCCATCGCTCAGGAAGTGGCGGTGATTGATGCGGAATACCGCATGCTGGCTTCTCATACCGAGACCCTGACCGGGGCGGCACTGAGCCACGCCTTTGCGCAGCCGCATCCCCTTCACCGCTTTCAGGTGGGTAATCAGGCCAGCTTTGGCGATGATAACGTGGCGCTCCAGCGGGCGCTACGCGCATACCACCAGCGCTTTTTCCACGCTGGCAGGCTAACGCTCTGGCTCCAGGGCCCGCAGCCGCTCGCGGAGCTGCGCGAGCTGGCGGAACGGTGGGGCAATCTGTTTCGCCCCGCTACGCCGGGCGCTCATCATCCTGCAGATGGGCTGGTAAATATCCGTGCGCGACGGCCTCAGCGGATAAACGATCTATCCCTGCTTGCGCTGCGTCCCCAATGCATAAGCGATCTACCCCGGCTTGCGCTGCGGCCCCAATGCATAAGCGATCTACCCCGGCTTGCGCTGCGGCCCCAACGGGCGTTCGCGCTGCATAACGCCGCTGCCCGACTGATGCTATTCAGCTTTGTTATTGACGATCCCGCCGTCGAAACCTTTTCTCTGCTACAGGCGCTACTGCTGGATACCGCCGCGTACAGCCTGCTGGCTACGCTACGGGCGGCGGGACTTTGCGACGATGTACGGCTGCTGGAACCCTGGCGCAGCCCGGTTCAGTCAGTGCTGACCATTGAGTTCCAGCTCTGCGAACCGGTTGATGAAGGTACTGCGCCTCGACTCTCTCTTGAAGCTGTCTTTAACCGCTGGCTGGCGATGCTACAGGATCTCCCCGCTGACGGGCTAAGCCACTATGCTGCCCTGGCCCTTCAGCGCTTCAGGCAGCTTGATCCTCTCGATCAGCTGCGGGCGCGGGCCTTTTCCCTGCCGCCGCCCGAATCAAAAGCGGAGCGGCTTGCGGCACGGTGGCAACATCTGCTGACTCAGCTGCGTCCGGAGCGGATGACCCGGCTATGGGTATCACCCGCGGTGACCGCCGATGCAAGAGAGGTACAGGGCTTCTGGCTGGATCTCAACGCGGTTGAGTGGCCTGGGATTGCCTGCCGACNGCGCTGCACAGCGTCCCGGGCAGCGATAAACCCTGTCTGCTCCTCAGCCCACTGCCCAACCAGCCGCTGTCACCGCGCGTGGCGGCCATTATTGAGTCATCGCTCCAGACGGTAAGCGGCGACTGCCTGCATAATGGCGGCGAACTCAGCTTTAGCCGTCGGCAGGGGATCTGGCTGCTCCAGCTGCGGGGAGACCCTGGGCTGCTGCTGTCCGCGCTAAATGCCGTGATCCAGCAATTAATTGCCCCCACTGCCTCTGATATCCACAAAGGGGAGCGGCTGGCCCGTCGTGCGCGGCAACAGCTGACCTCGGATATCGCAGTACGATGTCTGCTGGCGCAGCTTCCCGGCCTGATTCGTGGAGAAGGAGCGGTGGATAACAGTGAGGGCCATCTGCCCCGCCTCCACTGGTCTGCCACGCTTTACGGCGGGGATAAGGCGCTTAGACTGGCGCTTGCCAGGCTGCTGTCCCGCTTTCCGGCAGAATTTAACCCTGAGCCGCCCGTTCCAGCTGCCTTTGCATCAGGGAAATCATTGAAATGCCCTACCGAAAGTCGGGACGCCGCTGTGGTCGTCTTCTGCCCGCTAACCGAGCCGACGGCGACAGGTCTGGCCGCCTGGCAGCTGATGGCCGTTCTGTTTGAACCCCGCTTTTTCCAGCAGTACCGGGTGGAGAGAAATATTGGCTATGTGGTCAGCTGCCGTTTTCATCAGGTCGCAGGCGTAGCCGGGTTGCTGTTTGCCCTACAGTCGCCATCGCGGTCGGTTGAGGAACTGCTGGGTTATATCGCGGAATTTATCGCGCAGAGGGCACAGGAGATTGACGGATTAACCGAAGAAGCGATAAGGAATNCCTCCCTGCCGCTGCGCGAGGGGCTACACGAAGCCGTCTTCCGCCATACAGCAGACTGCGTGGCTGACTGGCAGCAAAGACAGCTCGCTCTGCCCGTTTTAACCGCAGATTCATTTGCGCAGCTGTCACCTTGCACGCTCAAAAAGTATTATCGCCAGCTGGCACACTACCCGCACTGCTGGTGGCAGCTAAGCAACTTTCATGGAACGCCCTGAGACAGGCGGTACCCACGCGGCCCAACGCTCCCCCCCGATGACTCGGTTTTCACCCTCACAGGGATGGCGCAGTCAGTGCCCTCTCCGTGAGCGACCTGCGGGCAGTGATACGGCACGCTGACCGCTAGCGTTTCACCGGTTATTTTTATAGCGCGTCGGCCAGATGGCTTCCGGTCTTTCGTTCAGCGCGTCGGCAATAAGCTTTTCACCTTTAGGCCAGGGACGGCGTAGCGCATTAGATAACGTTGAAGAGGCCAGCCCCGATTCTCGTGATAAGGCGGACAGGCTGGTGCCTTTTTTCTTTAACGCAGCAATAATGTCTGCCGGGTGCCAATCCTCTCTGTTCATAATTTCCCTCGGGTTTATTTTAAAAAAGAACCATTGTGTAGACTATGGTCTACACACTATACCATGGCATTAACTAAATGTGACTAATAGTCCGTGGACTTATAGACACCTTAAGGTGATGATGAGGACATGGAAACACTAAATAGCCCTAAAGTTCTTTTCGGTCGAAGAGTAAAACAGCTCAGGCTACAGGCAGGCTTATCTCAAGAAGCGTTTGCACATAAATGTGGTTTGGATCGTACCTATGTCAGTGGAATTGAAAGAGGTTTAAGAAATCCTACCCTTGAAGTTATCGCAATTATTGCGCGAGGGCTGGAAATGGAAATAAAGCATTTAATCGAGTTCTGATACACCTTTTAAATAAATACTTATTTTATTTCTCAATTAATCATTAGATTGAAAATAAAAACTCTCCTGTAACCCACTATTCTTGCGAAAAATGATTTTTTTATTGCACCCGACGAAATTATGGTGTTTTTTCGGGGGCCCAGGAATTTAACCTGCCCTATATCCACATTTATTGCTGGCTGATCCTCAGCATTCCTTCCCGCCTAAAAAATATTTCTAATGGCCAGAGAACGACTAACACGTATAAAAACAACGGGTAATAGAGGGTAATATTCTGCTGAGATTTAAAATTAGAGGAAAAAAAACCGGGCAGCCAGGCTCCCGGCATCATTAAACTTCAGAATCCGTAACGAATAGCATCCTTACTCTGCTGCATGAGCGCATCGATTTTAACCGAGTAATGCTCGACGCCGGCACCATCACCTGCCTGTGAGCAGGCGCGCCGCTTCGCATTATAGGCCTTCATCAGCTGGGCCTGCGCAAAGCCGGGCTTACCGTAGCACTCGACGCTTTTCTCCCAGCACAGAATGGCTGCCTCAGTATCCTGACGGTCTGCGTAGCGCTTACCCAGCGCATTCAGCGCTTCTGCACGGGCTTTAACAGACAGGTCACGCTGCAAAATCTCGTTTATTTCTGCGTTCATCTTGCCTCCATTGAAGGTTGCCATCAGTGGAAAAAGTTAAGAATATGGCCAAATATCAGGCCGATACCAATAACATCGGAATCGCTAAAGGTCACGTTTTCCATGCCGAACTGACCTAAAAGGGGGAGCAGCAGCGCAGGCAGGAGCGTAATAAATAGCCCGTGGAAAACACCGCCAATAACCGCTCCCCGTCGTCCTCCCACGGCGTTAGCAAACACGCCTGCCGTACCGCCCGCAAAGAAGTTGGTCAGCATGCCGGGAAGGATCATCGCCAGACCTACCCACGGAAAGAGGAACATGCCGATGACTGACCCCAGGGTAGTGGAGATAAAGCCGATGATGACGGCGTTCGGCGCATAGGGGAAGAGTACCGGACAGTCCAGCGCCGGCACGGCATTAGGCACAATGCGCAGTGCAATGCCGCGAAAGGCCGGGACAATTTCCGCCAGCAACAGGCGCACCCCGGCAAGCAGCACATAGACCCCGACCACAAACTGGATGGCCTGTAGAAAGGCATATACCAGGTAGTTTACGCCGTTCGACGAGAGGCCAACGACCTCTGGTCCGGCTGCAATTGCGGGTACCAGATAGATGGGGATCATCACTACCATCATTGACAGATAGGTGTCCTGTAAAAAGGAGAGCGCCTGCGGCAAGGCCAGATCCTCGGTGCTCTTTTCAGGGTTACCGACGACCTTTGCGACCCCCGCCTGAACGATGTAGCCAAGCGTACAGAAGTGCCCGAGCGCGAAGTCATCCCCCCCGGTAATTTTACGTACGATGGGTTGGGCAAGCGCAGGCATAAATACGGCCATCAGCCCGGCGAGCACACCGCCCAATACAATAAGTTCCACTCCGCGCAGTCCGCCCATATAGCCAATGACAGAACAGACGGTTGCCATCCACAGGGAAGCCTGCCCGGTTAGAAAGATATATTTAAAACGGCTGAAGCGCGCAATGGCGATATTAACCACAAAGGCAATCACCATAATAAGTGCCGTCTCACGCCCCAGGGTTTGCTGTGCAATACCGGCAATCGACCCAACATCGGTGACCACACCCCGCATGTTGAAACCTTTCTGGAATATCTCCCCCAAAAAGGTTAACGTCGCGACGATAATATTCGCGCCCGACAGTAGCACCAGGAACCCCAGCAGCGTTTTGAGCGTGCCGGTAATAACCTGACCAGGACTTTTTTTCAGTGAGATAAGACCAATCATGGCGATAAGTGCGATTAATATTGATGCCTGACCCAGCACATCATGAACAATAAAGGTAAGGAAAGACATAAATAAATCCCCTGTTTACTTTCACGGCATACGGAAATTATTTTTTTAAAAAACCATTAGCTAAGAAAGCCCTTCTCTTTTAACACCGGCTCTAGCTTTAATTTTATCTCATTTTTATCCACCAGCCGCTTGAGATAAATAATTGTCGCACTGATGGTGTAATGCTGAAACTGAGTGCGGAAATTTTCGCCGGTCATAATAATATCGGCCCTTGAGGATGAGGCGCTTGAAATATCACAGTGCGACAGGTCCGCATCCACACCGAGATCTTTAAGCGCGGCCTCAATACTCATTTCACAGGCAAAACTGCTGCCAAGTCCAGCCCCGCAGACTGCAAGAATAGATAACTTTTTCATTAGAAGTTCCTTGTAGTTTCGTCTTCAGTTTTTTTGCCGCTACCACCTAATGCGGATTCAATTATTATTTAAAGCTTACCTTTTATCTTTTAACGCCTGTTTAGAATTGACTAAGAATTTTCAGCACATCCTTTTTGCTCACGGCATTTCTCATTTTTTCTACGGTTTCCTCCTCGCAAAAAAGCTGTGACAGACTGGCTATCATCTCGATATGGGAATGACTGTCTTTCGCGGCCAGCGCAAAAATGACATAAACCGGATCGTTATCAGGACTATTAAAACTCACGCCTTCAGAAACGATTGCCAGTGAAAGCGCGGTGTTAATCACGCCTTCCTCCGGTCGGGCATGGGGCATGGCAATGCCCTCGCCCAGCACGTAGTAAGGCCCTATCTCCCGGTGCATCTCATAAATGGCGTTGAGGTAGCGGGGTTCCACTTCCCCCCTGGCAATCATCGGCTCTACGGCCAGCGCGACGGCCTGCTGCCAGTCGTCAACCCGCGTGAACATATTCAAATTGCTTTCATTAATCCAGTCAGTCAGCATCTTTTTTATACTCATATAATTAAGGAGTTATTTAATATACGGATCTGAAAAAATTAAAACCGTGATCCACTTACGCATTTACTCCTTGTAAATAAAACGGTATCGAATAGAGAATTACAAATTAAAAACACGACATCATGCTGGCAATTAAATGAAAACCAGGCGAATACATAAAGCAATTATGCTCAGAGGGGTTAATAGCCCTGATAAATAAAAATAATTAATTAATAACTTTTATTTAAGGCCTCCTTTGTCCAGCTAATGACATCATTGATGTCGATATCACCCATTTGATCCAGATTAAAAACGGGGCCTATTTTCATGGGGCCTGCCCATTCGGCCAGTGCGATAAGCTCGGGAATATATTCCGCGCCAGGATGACCGGGCAGCCGTTGGGCCAGACGCGAGGTATAACGCTGTGCGGCCAGCTCACCGGGGATCTGACACCAGATTTCTGCCAGCGCCGTTACCCCGGCTTCCTGCAAAAATTCCCGCAGGCGCTGTTCTGGCTGAAACCCAAACCAGGCATCGACAATAAAGGTGCAGCCCGGCGGCGCTGACGCCACGATATGCCAAATCGCCTGATAGCTGGCAAGACCCAGACGACGGTTAAGCAGACGATCGACGTTTTCCAGCTGCTGCATAAACGGTTCTTTAATACCGTCCACGGAAAGAACCGGCCAGCCGGTGGCGTCGGCAAGTGCACGGGCGATGCTGCTTTTACCCGAGGCGGGAATACCGTTAACCATGACCACATGCTTACTGTGCAGGCTGCCGTCGTGGGCGTTCGCCAACTGCCGTTCAGACATGATTCACTGGCTCCTTTGTATTATCAGGAATGTGATCGCTCTCAGGGAAATACTGCCCAATCACCGCCTGGATTTCTTTCAGCCTGGGCACGGCTACGGTTTGCAGCTTATTTCGGGTTTCACTGCTGTCCAGCGAAATACAGTCTTTCCACAAGGCTCTGCCAGCGATTACGCCGGAAGCGCCATTGCTCATAGCATCGGCTACCTGCCCCAGAAAGGTACTGTGATCCACGCCGGCTGAGAGTACGGCCCAGGGCACGTCTCCGGCAAGACGGGTTATCGCAGCACAGGCCTGCGCCGATCCAGGGTAGGGGATTTTCAGCACTTTTGCGCCACATTCCAGCGAAATTTTCGTGCCTTCATAGATCAAAGAGGGAATACGACTCTTATACTCAGCCTCGCTTTCACCTTCAAGCGGATAAGTGAGGAACTCAACGACCAGCAGCAGATCTTCACGACTAAAATCTTCAATGCACTGGCGCAGGAGGGCAATATTGTGCTCGTTCGCGTCCGGACAATCGGCGCGTAGCCACACCATAATTTTTCCGCCATTGCCTCCCAGTTCACGTACCCTTCGTGCCGTTATCCCCTCCACCAGCCGGGAGTTCCGGTAGCCTGCGGCGGTCGTATCCCAGCCCGAGGCGTCAAGGCCGATCAGTAACGCAGTATCGCGAGCAATAATCCCCTGATCCACCAGGTCGGGGACGGCACAGACCGGATCGACCAGTACGCACGACGCCTGACTGGCCAGACACTGCGTAATGTCGGCTTTGATACGCCCGAGCTGTCGTTCGGAAATGGCTTTCTGCTGGTCGGGGTCGGTGGTAAGCAGGCTGCGCATGGCGCCTCGCTGATCGCAGGCGATCACCAGCATGGCACCATTGCTGCCGCAGATTTGTTGATACCCTCTTAATTCTGACGTGGACATGTGGGACATTAAAAACTCCTTAGATGGTTTGGGTTTTACTACATGTTTACTGCCTCTTTAATCGTTTTGACGCTGCAACAATCCTGAGGGGCTTATGCTGACGTGTGGCGTCCCATCAGGGTTTAGCCCGTTCAGCGCATTGCAATTTCACAGGGGTTGCGCAATAATTCTCCAATCGATGATCGGAGTGTAATACATTGCAGAAAGGAATTACAAGCTGAAAGAACCTCTTTTACAAGACGCCGCGACCACGCGAGCGATGATGCATATGGTGGCCAAACTGCACTATCAGTCCGATATGGCACAGGTCGATATTGCTAAGAAGCTGGGGGTGTCTACCGCCACCATTTCGCGCCTGCTGACGAAGGCAAAAGCAGCGGGGATCGTCAGGATTGAGGTTATCGAGTTGACCTCATCTGAGGATTTAACTGCCAGGCTGATTCAGGAGCTGGGCCTGAAGCGCGCCGCCGTGGTGGATGCGCCGCCCGCTAACGTACTGGGTTCGCTGAGTACGCCGCTGGCCGGTTTGCTGACGCAGGCCGGTGTGGTTGCCGGTTCGGTGGTCGGCATTGGCTGGGGACGTGCCGTGCGCGAGGTGACGCTGGCCGGACTGCCTCGCCTTCCCGGCGTGCTGACGGTTGCGCTGAACGGCGGGATGCAGCAGGCGGAAGCCCATTTTCAAATTAATGAATTTGTTCGCCAGGCGGCAGGACAGATGGGTGGGACGCCGCATTTTCTGCATGCGCCCTATATCTCTTCATCCTCCCTTCGTGACGCGTTTCTGCGCGACCCCGGCGTCCAGCAAATTACATCGCTGTGGGACAGGCTCGACGTCGCCATTGTCGGCGTAGGCCTTACCCACGCCCACCATCCGGCGGAAAGCTCCACGGCGACGCCGGACGAACAGGCGCTCAGTCAGGCGGCCGGGGATGTCCTGCGCCACTATGTGACTGAAAGCGGAGACATACTGCACTGGGAGGGGGAAACGCGGATGATTGCGGCCTCACCGGAGCAGCTGCGCAACACGCCGTTGTCGATTGGCGTCGCGGCCACGCCGGAGAAGGCTGCCGGGATTATCGGTGCCGTTCGCGCTAAAATGATTAACGCGCTGGTGACCGATGTCACTACGGCTCAGGCGATTCTTGACCGCCTGATCGCAGCCTCCTGATCCTGCCTGCTGACGAAGGGGGAAATACACTTTCTCCCTTTAAAATAAGCCGTTGCCCCATTGCTGACATGGGTAACTGATATTATTTCCCCTCCAGGTTCGCAATAAGAATAATTATCAGACCCATTCACAAAATGGAATTATTCACAGCTGGGCGATAATAATTATCAGTTAACTATCATAAGGTTATCAATACTCCTAAAAAGGGTAAAAAATAAAACTAACGGTTTTTATTTCGGCAACACCCGTGCATAATGCGCTCAATTCACCTGTTACCGATTCACCCCTTCTTTTGCTAATGGAGCCACCATGCTGACTGCCGATATGACTGCAAAACTGAACGATCAGTTAAACCTTGAATTCTATTCTGCCAACCTCTATTTACAGATGAGCGCCTGGTCAGCCGATAAAGGATTTGAAGGCGCAGCCGCATTCCTGCGCGACCATTCAGTGGAAGAGATGCAGCATATGCAGCGCCTGTTCAACTATCTGAGCGATACCGGTGCCATGCCTGTGCTGGGCACTATCGTTGCCCCGCCGGTCACCTTCAACTCCCTGAATGATGTGCTGCAACAGGCTTACGAGCATGAGCAGCTGATCACCTCAAAAATTAACGAGCTGGTCCATGCCGCTATGACCACGCAGGACTACTCCACCTTCAACTTCCTGCAGTGGTATGTCTCCGAGCAGCACGAAGAAGAGAAGCTGTTTAAATCCGTTCTGGACAAGCTGGCGCTGGTGAGCGACAGCGGCGAAGGTCTGTTCTTTGTCGATAAAGATCTGATGAAAATGAGCAGCAGCAACGCGCCCCAGGCCTGATTTTTGCGGCGCGCCGTTGCGCGCGGCCGGTTAGCGGTATCGGTAACGGTAAAACCCACCTTGCGTGGGTTTTTGTTTTCAGAAAGCCGGGTATTACTGCGCCGCACTGACGGCATCGGGCAGGTTAAGCCGCTGCCAGAAGTTCTGTTCCGGCGTGGTTCCCGATAGCGGGTAGCCGCCAGCCAGCGCCGTTGAAACCATCAGCTGACGACGCTGAGCCGCGCTCAGGTGTGGCAGAGGCCCTTCCAGCAGCACTTCTGCACCCGCCGGCACCACAACGGGCGATGGCTTCACCCGCTCGCGTGGCAGGTTCCAGGTCATGCTGAAACGGTAAAACTGCCGCAGCGAGGGCTGAGTATAAGGGTCGGCGGCCCCGGCCGGCTTTGCACAGATCGCAAGCGTGGTACCACACTCTTTTTCCAGCGCACTCCGCAGCTGCTGCTTTGCCTGCACGAAAAGCGCCTGATACGTCGCGTCGTTAAGATAATGCGCCACGTTGCGCTGGGCCACCATGCGTGAGCCAATCAGATCGATGGGATAATGTACGCCCAGCACCATTCGGGAATAGCTGTAGCGGGCCGCGCGATCCATCAGCGGCACAAAACGCTCCGGCAGCATCTCCCCCAACAGCAGGGCATCGGTATAGGCGGTATTGGTATGCCCGCTGGGATAAGACCCCTCACTCGCGCTATAGGGCTTATTGTCTTTCACTATCACCGTATCCGGCACAAGGTGAATGGTATTTCCGGGGATCAGAAACGGACGCGGATTGCCAAACTCTTTTTTCGCCGCACTGGTGCTGACCTCGCTGGCTTTAATAAGCGCAGCCGCCTTATTCAGCTCACCTTTTTTATAGGCGGAAAGAAAGGCCTGCCCCAGCTTCGGTCCCAGCGCATCGGCCAGAAAGAACAGGTGATCCTGCCCTTCTGCATCCACCAGCGCCTGATGGCGCAAACTGGCAGTTGCGTTGAGGTTAACCTCTTCAACCGTTTGCAGGCTGGCGGCGAGGGTACTTTTCGGCAGGGCCGGGAACGCGCTCAGTAGCACAATGCCCGCCTGCTGATTCTCCTTTTTCGCAAAGTCATAACCGCTTTCCTTCAGCCACGTTTTATCCGCCAGCGTTTTGCCCTGCTTTACCTTTTCAAGCTGGTCACGCGTGAGCGTGCTGGCGTCACCTTTTAGCGCCCCAATCAGCGATTGCTGGATAGCCGACTCAAGGGCGACAAACTGCGTATTTTCACTGCCGGGGGTGGTCATATCGGCGATAGCACGCAGGTGGTCCAGGGTCAGGGTTGTCGTTTTGGCCTGGGTCAGCGGGCTGACCGCCAGGGCAACAGCCAGCAGTGAGTAACGAATGCGCATTGCAGTTCCTTTTTTTAAGATGAGGGATACCTTGCCGCAGGCCAGGCTACTGCTAAAAGATGACAGAGGGATGACACACTGGAGGCAGAAACGATACGCGCCCACAATCAGCAGACGCAATTCGCCCCGGCATTCAGGCAGACGCGCAGCGCGCCTGCCTGTGGGCAAGCCTATTCCACGACGGGCTTTTTGGTTTTATCCAGCGCCTGCATAAAGGTGTCGTCCAGATGCAGATGCTGTTTTACCAGTGCCGGTGGGGTTGAAGCAAGCCACTGGTTAAGAGAAATATCCGCGTAGTAGCTGCTTTTGAACAGTTCGAGAAAGCGCAGCGGTTTCGTGCCGGTGTTTTCGACATAGTGGCCCATGGCGAACGGTACGTACCCAACATCCCCCGCCCGGAAATCATAGGTGCGGGCCTGGCCGGACGACGCAAAAACGCCCATTCTTCCCTCCCCTTCAAGATAGTACTGCCACTCATCGGTATTCGGATGCCAGTGGAGTTCACGCATGGCACCGGGTTCCAGTTCAACCAGCGCCGCCGCGATGGTTTTCGATACGTTGAACACCGAGGAGTCGGTGATACGTACCGTGCCTCCCTTTAGCGTAATGGGCTGCTGCGCCATCATTCGGTGACTGAACGCGGTGCTGGAACGCGTTGCGCCAGCGATGGCATCTCCGCTGAGCGGGCCGGGTACCTGGGCGGCAAAAATGTATTCATCCGCAGGGGACGGCAGCTTGCTGAACGTTTCAACCGGGACACCGAAGTTCTTTGCCAGCACCTCGGGAGGGACATGCTTAAACCAGTCACTGAGCAGGAATGTGCTGTCTTCATCAAAGCCGCCATTGTCAAAGGCGAGCAGGAACTCACAGCCGTCCGGGCCCAGCCCCTGAATAGAATGGGGAACGCCGGGGGGGAAATACCACAGATCGCCCACGCCGACATCGTCCACAAACCAGTGACCCTCGGTGTCCAGAGCGGTAATACGCGCTTTGCCGTAGAGCATGTAGGCCCACTCGCCTTCCTTATGCCAGTGAAGTTCGCGGATGCCGCCGCTGTTCAGGCGCATATTCACCCCGGCGATGCTTTTAGATATCCCCAGTTCACGCTCGGTTATCTGTCGCGTCCAGCCGCCGGTCCCTTTGCGTACGTGCGAATCGCTAAAGGAGAAGCGCAGATTTGGCAGAGTGCCGCTGTCGGTCGCTGGCGGATTAACAATATCCGGATTTTCTGCCTGGCGGATGGGATCGTTGGGACCAGGATCGCTGCCGCCCATCTGGCCGGTCCAGGGTTGAGCGTTGACGGTGCCATCGTGAGCATGGACTTTGCCTGCGGCCAGCGCGACCGTGCCACCGGCGGCAAATGCGACAAAACTGCGACGGGTGATTGGATTCATTTTTAGCTTCCTTGTGTAGGGGCTTAAACAACGGTTGCGTTATGCCCGTAAACGCAACTAATAGAATTACCTATGCACCGAAGCGGCACCACCGCTGAGCCGACAGTAAACCTCCATGAAATGTAAGGGAAAGTCCATAAACAGCTTTCATCATAAACTTAACACCAATTAAACGAATTAAGCTAAATCACTTAACAATTAGCAGACTACCCTTATTAGTACCGCTTTTGCCGAGGCATCCACCAGACGCGATGAAAACCATTAATATCGCTAATTGATATCCGTACAGGTAGCGTAATATCCGGTTACACTCAGCGCGGCTGACGGCGACATTAAACGCCAAAAAGGGCCAGCTTATTTTCGGGTTAACGCCCGGGTATCAGTGGCCCACATCCGTTCACAGCCGCTAAGATCGCGCCTGAGAAGGGGTCTGAAGGCCAATGGAACGAAAACGTACGTTAGTGAAGTAAATATCTATTATATTTTGATTTATAAAACAAAAATCCCTTAACGTGTGAAACTGTTCCGCTNTGAAGGCCAATGGAACGAAAACGTACGTTAGTGAAGTAAATATCTATTATATTTTGATTTATAAAACAAAAATCCCTTAACGTGTGAAACTGTTCCGCTGAGCGTCAAACCTCTACGCCAGCATTAACAGCAGTATCCGACAGGAGGAGCAATGCGCCCTTCGGACATGGCGCATTAATTTTATTAGCCATTAATGGTACAATTTCGTTATGAAAATACCCCACGGAAATAAAAAGGCTAATGGCAGGCGTTAACGACTCACTGTCTTTCAGTACGGCAAGATATGGTCAGTTACGGATACGCGAAGGCGTGGTTTACCGCTATTACAACGATTTGGGGCCCCATTCAGGAAACTGTACCTGGGGGGTTGGTACGCTGGCTCATTTTGGCGTATGTACCGACGAAGAGCTGAAAAGGCCCGTGACTGCCAGCGATATAAACACGGCGCTGGCAAAGCATGAACATAAAGTCGAACGGTATATTCGCCGTAAAGTACACCACCATCGTCTGACCCAAGCCCAGTTTGACGGACTGGTTTCGTTCATTTACAACGTGTCCGATCCGTCGGCCGTGATGGAAGCGGCCGATCGTGGCGACATGAAAGCGGTACGCGATAAGATGCTACAGTACATTTATGTTTTTAAACATGACGCTAAAGGCCGCAAAGTAGGTAACCCCAAAATTTTAGCCCCGCTTTACAAAAGAAGATTTGAAGAAGCCGCTCCGTTCGGACAGGAATAATATGATTAAAAAATCATCAGTCGCTCTTCTGTTAACATTGTGTGTATCCACCACGGTATTTGCCGGCAGCGATAGAGAAACAGATGCCCGGCTGGATACCCTGATGGGAGCTGATTCGCACGGACAATACCATCAGTTTCTGAATCAGCTGCAGAAAGCGGTTAAAGAAAAGGATAAAAAAAGCGTTGCTGCGATGGTCGACTACCCCATTACTGTCACCGTCAGCCATAAAGCAACTGATATTGCTGACAGCCATGCATTTGTTAAGGCATACGACAGCGTGTTCACTGACAGGCTGGTTAACATCATTCTGCATCAGACGTATGCAGGCCTGTTCGTCAACAGTACGGGTGTGATGGTCGGCCCGCAGGGAGAGCTGTGGTTCAGCGGCCTGTGCACCGTCAAAGACTGCAGCAGGTTTGATATCAAAATCATGCAAATAAATAATTAACAGCGCGATATTATGATGGTACGTGTGGTTAACGATATGGCACTGTTGCAAAGATCTGGCGACGGTAAACTGATGCCATATTTGCAGTACCAGCGGACGGCCCACAGGATAATATGACGCTCAAAATGCCGACCTTTGAATGGGTTCATGTGCTGCTCCTTCAACTAAACAGNAATATGACGCTCAAAATGCCGACCTTTGAATGGGTTCATGTGCTGCTCCTTCAACTAAACAGTGGCATCAGTTTACCATCGCCAGATCTATGCAACAGTGCCGCCTTAAGTGAGTTTTCATTTCACATATCATCAAGCCTATTATCTTTGGGGGATTAAAAATAATTTACAATCAAACGCTTATTTTCTTAGCGTACATTTTCGTTCCATTGGCCCTCGAACCCCGAGAAGGCGGCTCTCCCTTCCTCTGCGCTATCCTTGGTTATGATCCTCTTTCGCCACGCACTGCGCGTAAGGAATAACAATGATAGCCTCACTGCCGATGTATCCCTTCCGTCCTGAGAAACTGGACGCTTTCTGGCAGCGCCTGAGGGCCGCCACGCCTGCTATCCCGCTACCGTGTGCCCTGAGCTGGCCTGATGAGCTGCTCCCCCACTGGCAGCGCAGCGATTTGCTGCTGAGTCAGACCTGCGGCTATCCCCTTATGACGGCACTGCCACAGGTACAGGTCATAGGTGCATTTCACTATGCTGCGCCGGGCTGCGAGGGCGCGAATTATCGTAGCTGGATAGTCGTGCGTAAGGAGGAAGCGGGACGTGAACTGCGGGATTTTCGCGGACGTATCCTGGCCTGTAACAGCCAGGAGTCGTACTCAGGCTGGCACGCTCTAATGAGGCTAACCGGAGGCTCAGCTTTTTTTAGCAGGGTACAGGCATCAGGGAGCCACCGCCGTTCTCTGGCTATGCTACGAAACCGGGAAGCAGATATTGCCGCAATCGACTGCGTGAGCTGGGCGCTGCTGAGTGAGGATTTCGCCGGTGAGCTAAGCGGGCTAAAGATCGTCGGTCAGACCGCCAGCGTACCTGGCCTGCCGCTGATTGCCTCCCCTGCCATACCGGCGGAAAGCGTGGCGGCGCTGCGCGTTGGGCTGGCCGAAGTGACCGGCGATCGCCGCAATCATGCTCTCGCTGACGGGCTGAAAATAAGAGGTTTTTCTGTCCTGCCCCGTGAGGCGTGGCGGGTGATACTGGATAAAAGCGCAGATTAAATCAGTTATTAGGTGAAAGGTAGCTAATAGCGCGGTAGCACAGGGAGAAGAGAGCAGTAGCAGGTGAAAGGCGGGCTTAAGCCAGGTCCCCGTCACCGAAATATCTCCGGTGCAGTACGCTGGTTCAAACCCGCCTTAACGACAGCCTGATTCTTTTTTAACACCCAGTATCGCCCGGCGTCCGTACCCGGTCAGACGTAGCCAGAAATTATCCTGACGCTGAGGGGTAACGATCCCGCCCTAAATCACGTTGCGCCCTGCTGATACCAATCCAGCCCAAAATCAGGCTGCCGGACAATCGATGCAGTCAGAGAAGCGCTGACCGCATCGGATCGCGGGATCAGGCGTAGCCGTAGCTCATCAGACGCTGGTAGCGGCGGTCCAGCAGCTCGTCTTTGCTCAGCTCATCAAGTTCTGCCAGATCTTCCAGCAGCTGAGCCTTAAGCGATTCACCGATAGCGAGCGGATTGCGGTGCGCCCCACCCAGCGGCTCAGGTATCACGCTGTCAATCAGCTTCAGCTCTTTCAGACGCGGGGCAATGATCCCCATCGCGTCGGCGGCCAGCGGCGCTTTATCTGCGCTTTTCCACAGAATCGAGGCGCAGCCTTCCGGCGAAATAACCGAGTAGGTGCTGTATTGCAGCATATTAACCTTGTCACCCACGCCAATCGCCAGGGCGCCGCCGGAGCCGCCTTCACCGATAACGGTGCAGATAACCGGCACGGTCAGGCCAGACATTTCACGCAGGTTGCGCGCAATGGCCTCACTCTGTCCGCGCTCTTCTGCGCCGACGCCCGGGTAAGCGCCCGGCGTGTCGATGAAGGTGATAATCGGCATATTAAAACGCTCGGCCATCTCCATCAGGCGCAGCGCTTTACGGTAACCCTCAGGGGCTGGCATACCGAAGTTACGCCGAATTTTCTCTTTCGTTTCACGCCCTTTCTGATGACCAATGATCATCACCGGACGCCCGTCGAGGCGGGCAATCCCCCCCACGATGGCTTTGTCATCCGCATAGGCGCGATCGCCTGCCAGTTCGTCAAAGTCAGTAAAGGCATTGCGAACATAGTCCAGCGTATAAGGACGTAAAGGGTGGCGAGCCAGCTGCGCAACCTGCCATGCCCCTAAATCGGAGAAGATTTTACGTGTCAGCTCGACGCTTTTTTCGCGCAGGCGCTGTATCTCTTCATCCAGATTGATATCCAGTTTTTCATCCTGACGGCCAACCGACTTGAGCGAATCAATTTTCGCTTCAAGCTCTGCGATTGGCTGTTCGAAATCCAGGTAATTAAGACTCATAATAATCCTGTTTTAGTCAAACTCCAGTTCCACCTGCTCCGACCCTATCAGCGATCGCAATTCATTTAATAAACGATCGCTGGGCGACACGCGCCACGCTGCGCCAAAGCGCAGCTTCGCCCGCGCATCCTCTCTTTGATAGTAGAGATGTACCGGAATGGTCCCCGAACGATGGGGTTCCAGGGATTGACGGAGACGGTTCAAAAGCTGGTCATCAATTTGCCTGTCCGTCAGCGAGATAGCAAGCCCGCGTGCATATTTTTCGCGGGCTTCATCAATGTCCATCACCTCGCGGGCGGTCATTTTAAGCCCCCCGCTAAAGTCATCAAAGCTGACCTGTCCGCTGACGATCAGAATACGGTCTTTTTCCAGCAAGTGCTGAAACCTTTCGAGTGCATCTGTAAACAACATCACTTCCAGCCGACCGGAACGATCGTCCAGCGTACAGATGCCTATCCGGTTACCGCGCTTTGTTACCATCACGCGGGCCGCCACCACCAGACCGACGGCCATGGTCATTTTGCCACGGTCGGTCGGATGCATGTCTTTCAGGCGCATTCCGCCTACGTAACGCTCAATCTCTTTCAGATACTGATTGATCGGGTGCCCGGTTAAGTAAAGCCCAAGCGTCTCGCNGCCTGACCAATCGCTTCTGCCTTCGCATGCTGATCCGCAGCCTTTAGCGCATCGCCCAGCGCGCTCATCAGCGCGGCACGGTGCGGACCGAGCCGGTCAAACGCGCCCGACATAATCAACTTTTCCAGCACCCGGCGATTCAGCTTTTTCGTGTCGGTGCGAGCGCAGAGGTCAAACAGCTCACGGAAATAGCCGTCTTTGTTACGCGCTTCAATAATTGCTTCAATGGGGCCTTCGCCGACGCCTTTGATCGCGCCAATGCCATAAACGATCTCGCCGTCATCGTTGACGTGAAACTGATACAGGCCGGAGTTGATATCCGGCGGCAGCACCTTGAGACCCATGCGCCAGCACTCATCCACCAGCCCGACGACTTTCTCGGTGTTGTCCATATCGGCGGTCATTACCGCCGCCATAAACTCGGCCGGATAGTGGGCTTTTAGCCACAGCGTCTGATAGGAGACCAGCGCATAGGCGGCGGAGTGCGATTTGTTAAAGCCGTAACCCGCGAACTTTTCCACCAGGTCGAAGATTTTGATCGCCAGCTCGCCGTCGATACCGCGCGCTTTCGCGCCGTCTTCAAAGCCGCCGCGCTGTTTAGCCATCTCCTCCGGGTTCTTTTTACCCATCGCACGGCGCAGCATATCCGCGCCGCCCAGGCTGTAGCCTGCCAGCACCTGGGCTATCTGCATCACCTGTTCCTGATAGAGGATGATGCCATAGGTCGGCTCCAGCACGGGCTTGAGCGATTCATGCTGCCACTGGATGTCAGGATAAGAGATAGCCTCACGCCCGTGCTTACGGTCAATAAAGTTATCTACCATGCCTGACTGGAGTGGGCCGGGACGGAAAAGGGCCACCAGCGCGATCATATCCTCAAAGCAGTCCGGCTTAAGGCGCTTAATCAGGTCTTTCATGCCGCGAGATTCAAGCTGGAAAACCGCCGTGGTTTCCGAGCGCTGCAGCATATCGAAACTTTTCTTATCTTCAAGCGGAATAGCCGCAATATCTATCGGCGGCTCACCCTGCTTCTTACGCCGGGCATTAATCATCTCCAGCGCCCAGTCGATAATGGTCAGCGTGCGCAGTCCCAGGAAGTCGAACTTCACCAGACCCGCGTACTCAACGTCATTTTTGTCGAACTGGGTAACCGGATGGTTGCCGTTCTCATCGCAGTAGAGCGGCGCAAAATCGGTAATTTGCGTCGGCGCAATCACCACGCCACCGGCGTGCTTACCGGCGTTTCGCGTCACCCCTTCCAGCTTGCGCGCCATATCGATCAGCGCTTTGACCTCTTCATCCGCCTCGTAGATTTCCGGCAGCTGAGGTTCGGCGGCAAAGGCTTTTTCCAGCGTCATGCCCGGATCGGGCGGCACCAGCTTGGAAATACGATCCACGAAGCCGTAGGGGTGGCCCAGCACGCGCCCCACATCACGAATAACCGCTTTCGCGGCCATCGTACCGAAGGTGATAATCTGCGATACCGCCTTGCGCCCGTACATTTCGGCGACGTGCTCAATCACCAGGTCGCGCTTTTCCATGCAGAAATCGACGTCAAAGTCGGGCATCGACACGCGTTCGGGATTAAGGAAGCGCTCGAACAGCAGGTCAAACTCAAGCGGATCGAGATCGGTGATTTTCAGCGCGTAGGCAACCAGCGAGCCTGCACCGGAGCCACGCCCCGGCCCCACCGGCACGTCATTGTCTTTTGACCACTGGATAAACTCCATTACGATCAAAAAGTAGCCGGGGAAACCCATCTGGTTAATAACGTTCAGCTCGATCTCAAGGCGCTCGTCGTAGTCAGGGCGCTTCTCTGCGCGAACCTCAGGATCGGGGAACAGGAAAGTCAGTCGCTCTTCCAGGCCCTCACGGGACTTCATCACCAGGAAGTCTTCGGTGGTCATCTCCCCCGTCGGAAACTGCGGCAGGAAATATTCACCCAGGCGGATGGTGACGTTACAGCGCTTAGCAATTTCCACGCTGTTTTCCAGCGCTTCAGGAATGTCCGAGAACAGCTCGCACATCTCCTCGCTGGTGCGTAAGTATTGCTGAGGGCTGTAGTTTCGCGGGCGCTTGGGGTCGTCCAGGGTAAAGCCATCATGGATGGCGACGCGGATTTCGTGCGCGTCGAAGTCCTCTGCCTCGAGGAAACAGACTTCATTGGTGGCGACAACGGGAATGCCCTGGGCAATCGCCAGCTCAACGGCCGCGTGGAGATAGCTCTCCTCGTCCGGCCGGCCGGTGCGGATCAGCTCCAGGTAATAGCTGTCCGGGAAATGCTGCTGGTAAAACGCCAGACAGTCGGCGGCCTGCACATGGTTACCGCGCAGCAGCATTTTGCCTACGTCGCCGCGACGCCCGCCGGAAAGAAGAAGTAATCCTTCACCCAGCTCGATCAGCCAGTCCCGGTCGATGACCGGACCGGCAGCACCATAGCCGCGCTGGTAGGCACGGGAGATAAGCAGGGTGAGGTTTTGGTAGCCGGTATTGTTGGCGGCCAGGACGGTGAGGTGTGACAGTTCGTCGCCCATCGCCTCGCTGGCGACGTTGAAGTCGGCGCCGATGATCGGCTTAACGCCCTGCCCGTGTGCCGTGCCGTAGAACTTCACCAGGCCACATAGATTGGTGAAATCGGTGATACCCAGCGCGGGCATGCCGAGTGACGCCGCCTTTTTCACTAACGGGGCCGTTTTGACTATGCCATCGATCATGGAGTAGTCGCTGTGAACGCGTAAATGAATAAAACGAGGTTCGGCCATAGTTGATCCCATCAAAAGCTAAGGAGTAGAAATTAACGCACGCGTCCGGCAGATGCCGCCACGTCGGCGTCCAGCAGCACATTTCTCACCGGGGCAAAACTGCGGCGGTGATGGGGCGTGGCACCGTTTTGGCGTAGTTTCTCAAGATGCAGCGCCGTTGGGTAGCCCTTATGCTGCGCAAATCCGTACTCGGGAAATTGCAGATGCAGCTCGGCCATTTCGCGGTCGCGCGTTACCTTAGCGACTATCGAGGCGGCGCTAATCTCCTGCACCAGGCTGTCACCTTTCACGACGGCCAGTGAGGGCATCGCCAGCGCCGGACAGCGGTTGCCGTCAATCAGCACATAATCAGGCGTGATATGCAGCCCGGCCACCGCGCGCTGCATCGCCAGCATCGTGGCGTGCAAAATATTGAGCTCGTCGATCTCCTGCGGCTCTGCCCGTCCCAGGCTCCAGCTCAGCGCTTTCTCACAGATTTCATCAAAGAGCGCCAGACGGCGCTTTTCTGATAATTTTTTTGAGTCAGCCAGTCCGATAATGGGCCGCGCCGGATCGAGGATTACGGCGGCGGTGACCACCGCGCCCACCAGCGGCCCGCGCCCCACTTCGTCCACGCCGGCAATACAGGTCGCCAGCGGGTAGATAAAATCACTCATGGGCACAGCTCCAGTACGGCCGAGGCAGCCTGTTCGTCGGCATTCCAGCGGATTTGCTGGTGCAGATCCGCAAAGGTTGCCAGCAGCTGCTGACGGGTTTCACCTTCCGCCAGCAGCGGTGCCAGCGCCGCCGCCAGAAGCTCGGGCTGACACTCTTCCTGCAACAGCTCTTTGACCAGCTCGCGTCCTGCCAGCAGATTCGGCAGCGAAACGTAGTCGGTTTTCACCAGGCGCTTCGCCAGCCAGAAAGTGAACGGCTTCATACGATAGCCCACCACCATCGGGCATTTTGCCAGCATACACTCCAGCGCGGCGGTGCCAGAAGCCAGCAGTGCCGCATCGCTGGCGATCATTGCCTGCCGCCCCTGCCCGTCCAGCAGAAGCATCGGCAGGTCGGGCGCAACCTCGGCCTTAATTTTTTCAAACTGCTCGCGACGCCGCGGATTCACCAGCGGCACCACGATTTCAAGATCGGGCCATTTGTTTCGCAGTATCACTGCCGTTCGCAGGAAGTCGGCGCTCAGCATCTCAACTTCTGCATTGCGGCTGCCGGGCAGCAGGGCCAGACAGCGAGCCCCTTCGGCGATACCCAGCGCTCGTCGCGCCGCGAGCTTATCGGGCTGAAGCGGCATGGCATCAGCCATAGTATGACCAATAAACCGGCAGGGTACATTGAAACGGTCGTAAAACGCTTTTTCAAACGGCAGGAAGGCCAGCACCATATCGGTTGAGCGGCCAATTTTGAAAACGCGCTTTTGCCGCCAGGCCCAGACGGAAGGGCTGACGTAATGAATGGTGCGGATCCCGCGCGCTTTGAGTCGCCCCTCAAGGGTGATATTAAAGTCAGGTGCATCAATACCGACAAAGACGTCCGGCTTTAGCTCGCTAAAACGCCGGGTAAGGTCGCGGCGAATTTTCAGCAGACGCGGCAGACGTTCCACCACCTCGACGATGCCCATCACCGACAGCTCTTCCATTTCGTACCAGGCTTCGCACCCTTCGGCCTGCATCAGCGGCCCGGCCACCCCGACAAAACGGGTATCCGGGTGCGTCTGTTTTAGTGCGCGGATTAAACCAGCACCAAGAATATCGCCGGAAGTTTCTCCGGCGACAAGGGCAATCGTTAATGGCTGGGGCATGAGTTAACGAATCAGACCTCGCGTCGAGCGGGCAAAGAAGTCGTAAAACGGCTGGACTTCAGGATGCTCACGCGCGATGTCGGCAATCTCAGGCTTCGCCTCATCCAGCGTTTTACCGCTGCGATAAAGAATTTTGTAGGCATTACGAATCGCGTGCAGCCCTTCTTTACTGAAGCCACGGCGTTGTAGCCCCACCAGGTTGATACCAAACGGCGTGGCGTGGTTGCCCTGGGCAATCACAAACGGCGGTACGTCCTGCGCAACGCCGGAGCAGCCGCCCACCATCGCGTGGGCACCGATAATGCAGAACTGATGAACCGCAGTCATCCCACCGATAATGGCAAAGTCATCCACCGTAACATGGCCGCCAAGGGTCGCGTTATTCGCTAAAATACAGCGATCGCCAATCACGCAGTCGTGAGCAATGTGAGCATTGACCATCAGCAGGTTGTCACTGCCGACACGCGTCACGCCGTCAGCCTGTGTTGTACCGCGATGGATTGTCACGCTCTCACGAATGCTGTTGCGATCGCCCACCTCAACGCGAGTAGGCTCACCGGCATACTTCAGGTCCTGGTTAGCTTCACCGACGGTGGCGAACTGATAGAGGGTATTGTCTTTGCCAATACGGGTGTGTCCATTGACCACCACATGCGACTTAAGAACGGTACCTTCTCCAATCTCCACGTTAGCCCCAATAAAGCAGAAGGGACCAATATTAACGCGGGCGCCGATGACGGCCCCCTCTTCAATAATCGAAGAGGGATGGATAACTGCGCTTTCATCAATCACGAATTACGCCTCCCGGCTGCGGGCACACATCATCGTTGCTTCGCAGACAATTTTGCCGTCAACGGTCGCCACGCCCTTAAAGCGGGTCAGACCACGACGTGTTTTCTCGAAGGTGACTTCCATGATCATCTGATCGCCTGGCACGACCGGACGCTTGAAGCGCGCCTCGTCAATACCGGCAAAATAGTACAGCTCGCCCGGTTCAAGCTTACCGACGCTTTTAAAAGCCAGAATACCGGTCGCCTGAGCCATGGCTTCTAAAATCAGCACGCCAGGGAAAATCGGTTTACCAGGGAAATGGCCCTGGAAAAACGGTTCGTTAACCGATACGTTCTTCACTGCGCGCAGGAACTTGTGCTCTTCAAAGTCAAGTACGCGATCGACCAGCAGAAACGGATAGCGGTGCGGCAGCAGTTCAATAATCTCTTCAATTTTCAGAGTATGAGTTTCAGTAGTCAAAATACTCTTCCTGTCCTAAAAAAAATTCTGATGGCATCAATAACACGGCCTGCAAAGATCCTCAGATCATACGCAGGCCGCGAATCAGTTTCCGTGCGCCAGGCTTTCCATGCTTAACATTTTTTTTTATATCTTTCTGATTTGACGCAGTAGCGCCGGACCAAATTGATAGTGAAAGCTGGACCTGAGCCGGCAATAAGCCGCTTAGTCTTTGTTGACCTTGCGTTCGATGGATTTCAGACGTTTGCTGATTTCATCAATATTCATCACCAGCGCTGCCGTTTTGCGCCAGGTTTTATTGGGTTGCAGTGGAATCCCGGAGGAGTATACCCCAGGTTGGGTGATTGGTCGCATGACCATTCCCATTCCGGTGACCGTAACTTTGTCACAAATTTCCATATGACCATTAATTACGCTTGCACCGCCGATCATGCAGTAACGGCCAATTTTCAGGCTGCCCGCCATGATTACGCCACCCGCAACAGCGGTATTGTCGCCAATCATAACGTTGTGCGCAATCTGGCACTGGTTATCAATGATAACACCATTCCCAATCTGAGTGTTATCCAACGCACCGCGATCGATAGTGGTGCAGGCACCAATCTCTACCCGGTCGCCGATAATGACGGTACCGAGCTGAGGGATTTTTACCCAGTTACCGCGATCGTTGGCATAACCGAAACCATCGGCACCGATAACCGTCCCCGACTGGATCAGACAGCGTTCACCAATCTGTACGTCGTGGTAGACCGATACATTGGCCCAGAGTCGTGAGCCGGCACCAATGCGGGTGTTTTTGCCGATAAAGCAGCCGGGGCCGATAACGGCACCCTCGCCCAGGACAACGCCAGATTCAATCACGGCATTCGCACCGACGGAGACGTTGTTGCCAAGCTGAGCGCTGGCATCAATGACCGCACTGGGCGCGATATCCTGAGCCGGCTGAGGCGTGGTGTCCAGGATCTGCGCCATGCGGGCATAGGTCAGATAGGGATCTTTCACCACCAGCGCCGCGCCGTTGAAAAAGTCCAGATCCGTTTCCGTCAGCACCACGGCGGATGCCTGGCAGGCTGCGAGCTGCTCGCGGTAACGGCTGTTAGAGAGGAAAGTGATTTGACCGGTTTGGGCGGATTGCATAGAAGCAATGCCGGAGATGACGAGATCGCCATCTCCGTGCAAATCTGCATCCAACTGCTGGGCTAAATCAGCCAGTCGAATTGAAGACATTGATTATTTAACCTGTTTCAGAACATCACCAGTGATGTCTTTGGATTTACCTGCGTAAGCAACAGCGTTTGCATCAATAACAACGTCGTAGCCTTCTTTATCGGCCACTTTCTGCACGGCATCCTGGATACGGCTCAGGATTTTATTACGTTCTTCAGCCTGACGACGGCGGTTGTCCTGCTCAAAAGCCTGAGCTTTAGTCGAGAAGGCTTCACGCTGTGCCATAACGTCTTTTTCCATGCGGCTGCGTTCGCTGGCCTTCATGGTAGAGCCGTCACGCTGGAGGCGCTGCATTTTAGTTTGCAGATCGCGTTCCATACCCTGTAGCTCGGTTGCACGGCCTTTAAACTCATTTTCAAGCTGCTTCGCAACTGTCGCACGCGCCGGTAACTGTTGGAAAATGCTGGAAACGTTCACCACTGCGATTTTATCAGCAGCCTGGGCGCCAGCGGAAACCGCCAGAGCGATAGAGAGGCCTGCGGCACACAACAACTTTTTCACTATAAACTCCTTACCATCAACGTTTGTGTCTTCGACACAGGTGTTGCGCGTTTAGGCAGCCCTGAGGGCTGCCGGTGAACAGCGCGCTACTTTAATCGCTTCCGTGCAAGCCAGATTACCAGGTCTTACCAATGTTAAACTGGAACTGCTCGGCTTTATCTCCATCATACTTTTTGAATGGCTGCGCGTACGAGAACACCAGGGGTCCCAGCGGGGACATCCACTGAAGTGCCAGACCTGCAGACATTCGAATATTGCCCGGATCGCTGTAGTCAGGAATACCCGCCGCACGCGTATCTGCGGTGTTTTCCCACTTGGTATCCCATACCGTACCCGCGTCCACAAACAGGGAGGTACGCACCGAATTAGCGTACTTCTCGCTGAGGAACGGCGTAGGCGTTATCAGCTCAGCGCTGGCCGTTGCCATGGCGTTACCACCCACCGCATCATCAGAGCTACACAGGGCATCAGCGCCTGAGCAGGTAGACGAGTTGTTGTTGTAGTACGCCGCTTTCGGCCCAATGGTGTTGGAACGGAAGCCACGGACGGTGCTTGAACCACCGGCATAGAAGTTTTCATAGAACGGCATCTCTTTGCCATTCAGTCCATCAGCATAGCCGACGCGTCCACGTCCTAACAGCACCCAGGTGCGGTCCTGGTTCAGCGGTACGTACTGCTGCGTATCCAGCGTCGCCTTGTAGAAGGCGTTGTCCGATCCCGGAATGGTGACCTTGCCGTTCAGGTTGGTACGGTTACCTGACGTTGGGAAGAATCCGCGGTCAAGGTCGTTGTACGTCCAGCCATAGTTGAAGGTGAAGTCATCGGCAGAATAGTCGGCACGACCGGAAAGATCCGGGTTCTGACCCACCGAGCGCAGATAGCGGAACATCGCAATCTGCGGCTGCATATTGGACAGGTCGTTATGGACATAGCCCAGACCGACGCGCAGCGTATTGTTTTCATTAACCGGGAAGCCCAGCGTACCGTCTAAACCATAGCTCTTGTTGGTATAGTCAGACAGATCGGCATCGTCAGCTTTAAAGTCGTTATAGAAAACGCGTCCGCCGAGGCTCACGCCATCAACCGTAAAGTACGGATCGGTCAGTGAGAATTCCGCATAGGTCTGGTAATCGTTCTTGGTTCCGCTGATGCCAACGGTATTACCGGTACCCAGCCAGTTTTCCTGGGTTACGCCAACCTGGAAACTTACGCCGCTCTCGGTGCCGTAGCCCACGCCGAAGTTCAGGGTGCCGGTGTTGCGCTCTTTAACCTTGTATACCACGTCGACCTGATCGGGCGATCCCGGTACACGCTGGGTATCGGTCTCGACCGTTTCAAAGTAGCCGGTACGGTTCAGACGCTCTTTACCCTGCTCAACCAGATCGCTACCCAGCCATGCGCCTTCCATCTGACGCATTTCGCGGCGCAGGACGGAATCTTTCGAGGTATCGTTGCCCTCAAAACGGACTTTGCGCACGGAGTAACGGTTGCCCGCATCGACGTTCACGTGCAGCTTAACGGTTTTATCCGCGTCGTTAATTTCTGGCTGCGTCATCACCCGTGGGTAGGCGTAGCCGTAACGACCGAGCATCTTCTTGATGTCGTCTTCCATTTTGGTGACTTTAGCACCGTTGTACAGCTCGCCAGGTTTGATCCGGGTCAGCGCTTCTACTTCCGCTGAGTGACCTGCCATGCTGCCATTCACCACCACGCCAGACAGCTTGTAGCGGTCGCCTTCGGTGATGTTAATGGTGATGTAGATCCCTTTCTTATCCGGCGTCAGGCTGACCTGAGTGGAGTCGATATTGAAACGGGCATAGCCGCGATCCAGATAAAAACTGCGCAGGGTCTCAAGGTCGCCCGCCAGCTTTTGCTTCTGGTATTTGCGATCGCCAACGACGTTCCACCATGGCACCTCATCGCGGAGCTGAAAGCGCGAGATCAGCTCTTCCGAGCTGAAGGCTTTGTTGCCGACCACGTTGATCTGTTGGATTTTGGCAGACACACCTTCGGTAAATACCAGCTTCAGGTCTACGCGGTTGCGTGGAAGCGGCGTGACCACGGCTTTCACACTTGCGCTGTATTTACCTACGCTGTAGTAGAAATCCTCAAGCCCTTTCTCAATGGATGAGATGGTGGTGCGATCGAGGGCTTCCCCTACCCGCACGCCGGAGGCTTCAAGGTTCTGCTTCAGCATATCTTCCTTCACCGCTTTGTTACCGGAGAAGGTGATACTGGCAATCGTTGGCCTCTCTTTAACCTGAACGATCAGCGTATTGCCGTCGCGCAGAACCTGAACATCCTCGAAGTTCCCGGTCGCAAAAAGGGCACGAATAGTGCTACTGATATCATCATCGGAGACGGTGTCTCCCACGCGGACAGGCATACTGAGCAATGCCGCCCCGACGGCGACTCGCTGCAGGCCTTCGAAATGAATATCCTTCACCACGAAGCCGTCTGCCGCGTATACGGTGGCGCTGCTAAACAGCAGCGACGCTATGAGCAACTTTTTCATCGCCATCGTTGTTATGCATTCTTCCTAACTGGTTCCCGTCGCTTAGAGGAGAAATTGCTACACATCGGCCATCCTGCTTTGAAACCTTGCTCAACATGCGCGTCTGGCTGACCGCGCTTTTGCACCGGGTTTCGTCTTTTCTGGCCTTCGCTCGCTTATTTCTGAACGCCTATAACCGCGAGAAATCATTGAAAAGTGCAAGCCCCATTAACAGCACCAGCAATACAGAGCCGATGCGATAGCTGAAGTCCTGAACTCGCTCAGACACCGGCCCACCTTTGATCTTTTCGATCGCCAGGAACAACAAATGTCCACCATCTAGTACCGGCAGAGGGAACAGATTGATAATACCGAGGTTAACGCTAATCAACGCGAGAAACATCAGGTAGTAAATCAAACCATATTCTGCCGACATCCCAGCGCCCTGGGCGATTGAAATCGGCCCGCTGAGATTATTTAACTTCACTTCACCTACAATCAGCTTGCCCAGCATGTTGACCGTCAGCTTCATTAGCTGCCAGGTCTTTGCGCTGGCCTCACCTGTCGCGGCAAACGGGCCATACTGACGCACCGTTTTGTATTCGGCCGAAAGCGGGACGATACGCGGGATAACGCCCGCAAAACCCTGAGCTTTATTGCCCGGTTTAGCTTCCGGGGTCAGCGTCAGCGTCACTGAACCGCCCTGTCTTTCCACTTCTACCGCCATCTCTTTACCGGGATTATCCCGGATGAGCGCGGCAAAATGTTGCCACTGGTCCAGCGGTTGACCATCGACTTTAACGATCCTGTCGCCCGCTTGCAAACCCGCCTTGCTTGCTGCCGAGTTGGCCTGTACCTCAGCCAGAACGGTTTCAATCTGCGGGCCGCGTGGCTGAATACCCAGTGACGTGACCGGATCCTGTCTGTCTGGCTCGAACTGCCAGTTGCGCAGATCGACCCGCTTTTCCGATATCTGTGTGCTGCCAAAAGGGGCCACGCTTAACGTCATTTGCGTGTCGCCAATTTTAGATATCAGTGCCATACGCACAGCATCCCAGTCTGGCGTTTCGATACCGTCAACGGCTTTAAGTTCCATTCCAGGTGTAATTTGGGCCTCAGCAACCGGCGAATTGCTTACTATCTCACCAATTACCGGTTTCACACCGGGAACGCCGATGATAAAAACCAGCCAGTACGCAAAGATGGCAAAGAGGAAATTAGCGATGGGCCCCGCGCTGATAATCGCCGCGCGTTGCAGAACCGTTTTGTTATTGAAGGTGCGATGGCGAAGCTCGGGCGGCACGCTTTCAATGCGCTCATCGAGCATTTTCACATAGCCGCCGAGCGGGATCAGGGCGAGAACGTATTCGGTGCCCTGCGCATCCCGGCGCCGCCAGAGGGCTTTGCCAAAACCTATGGAGAAGCGTTCAACCTGAACGCCACAGCGGCGCGCCACCCAGAAGTGACCAAACTCATGGACGGTAATTAGCACGCCCAGCGCGACGATAAATGCGCCCAAACTCCATAGAATGCTTAGCATAACGTCCCTATAGGGTCCCGAAGACCAGTAGCAGCAGGCAGGCGAACACCGGAACGGCAGCCGTGAGGCTATCAATACGATCAAGGATGCCGCCGTGGCCTGGGATCAGATTCCCACTGTCCTTAATGCCCGCTTCGCGCTTAAACATGCTTTCTGTCAGGTCGCCCAGCACCGAGGCCAGCGCGGCGACCACCGTACAGCTCAGCAGCGTGACGATCGGTACGTTAAGCGGCGTCCACAGGCGGAATAGCCAGGCGATAACCAGCGACGTCACCAGCCCCCCCAGGAAGCCTTCCCAGGTTTTACCCGGGGAGACCTTTGGCGCCAGCTTATGCCGGCCAAACAGGCGGCCAAACATATAGGCGCCGGAGTCCGCTCCCCAGACCAGCAGCATCACATACAGCAGCCACCAGGCGCCCGCAAAATGGTCGGCATCGTAGTGATACTGGCGTAGCGTCAGCATGCCCCAAAAGAACGGGACGATGGTCAGCAGCCCGAACAGCAGGCGCAGCGGGCGGGAAGTTCGCCAGAATGAGGCGGAGCCGGGGTACAGGAGTACCATCACCAGCGCCACCACCCACCAGACCATCGCCGCCCATAGCGAAACGGCAATCTGAGGAAGGTGAACAGAGTGCTGATAGGCAGGAAGAGTGAACATCATGAAGGCGAGAAGCAAGCCGCACAGCACGGCCAGCCAGATGCGCTGGGAACGTGAGGCAAAGCCTGCGAACTGTCCCCACTCCCAGGCGGCCAGCATACATACCACCAGGGTGATGAGCGCAAATCCCAGTGGCGGCAGCAAAAAGAGTGCGGCGATGACAATTGGGATAAGTATAAACGCGGTAATCAGGCGAGACTTCAGCAAAGATTACCCCCAGTGCGCTCAGGCGCCGCCGGGTGCTGCGCCGCCAAAGCGACGCTCTCGTTGTGCAAAAGCATTCAGTGCACCTTCAAAAACTTGTTCATCAAAATCAGGCCAGAGGACGTCGGTAAAAAAGAACTCTGCGTAGGCGACCTGCCACAGCAAAAAGTTACTAATCCGATGCTCTCCACCTGTCCTTATTACTAAATCCACCGGCACCAGCTCGTTAAGGCAAAGATGAGGGCTAAGGGTTTCTTCCTCAATCTGGTCTGGACGAATCAGACCTTCCTGCACCTGCTCAGCGATTTTTCTGACGCCCTGAATAATATCCCAACGGCCACCATAATTCGCGGCAATGTTGAGAGTGAGTCCATCATTTTGTTGAGTAAGTTCCTCTGCACGGCGAATTCGCTCCTGCAGACGGCCATTAAACCGGCCGATGTCACCAATGATCCGCAGGCGGACGTTATGCTTATGCAGGCTTTTGACTTCGCTGTCCAGCGCCCAGACAAACAGCTCCATCAGCGCCATGACTTCCTGCGGTGGACGGTTCCAGTTTTCACTGCTGAATGCATAGAGCGTAAGCGCTTTAAGCTTGCTGCTGACGGCAAAACTCACGGCACGACGCACGGATTTTACGCCAGCTTTGTGGCCCGAAATGCGCAGTTTTCCCTGGTTCTTAGCCCAGCGACCATTGCCATCCATTATGATGGCCACGTGACGGGGGTTCTCCCCCAGCAGTTCATCGCTGTTTATTCGATTTTCGGACGACATAACGCGTAATTATTTCCTTTACTCAGAAATCATGTGGCTTCTGAAATATCTTACCCGCCCGACGCAAAAAAGCCGTGTCTTACACGGCCTGCTTTACCGCAACGCAGATTTTAATTAGCGGGCCAAGACTATACCATCTCCGCCCCCGCCCCACAAATAGCGGCAGGAGCATGCCCGCGAATTAACGACCGACCGCGTAGCGAGCCAGGCTGGCCGATGCGGCTGCCCGCGCCTGCCGGTCAATCTCCAGCACCGCCTCAACGCTCTCTGGCTCAGCAAAGGAGAGCGTCTCCAGTACGGTCGTGTTCAGCGCTGCAATATCGGTAAAGCGGATCTGCCCGGCGAGAAATGCCGCTACGGCAATTTCATTTGCGGCGTTCAGCGTCGTGGTGGCCGCCTGCCCTGCTTCGCAGGCATCAATCGCCAGCTTCAGACAGGGATAGCGTGCGTAATCCGGCTCGGCAAAGGTCATTGCCCCCATTCGCGTAAAATCAAGCGGCGTCGCGCCAGACTGAACGCGCTGCGGCCAGGCCATCACGTGAGCGATGGGCGTGCGCATATCCGGGGACCCCAGCTGAGCCAGCACGCTGCCATCACGATAGCGCACCATGGAGTGAATGACCGACTGCGGGTGCAGGATCACTTCCATCTGGGCATCAGTCGCATTAAACAGCCAGCGGGCTTCGATATATTCCAAACCTTTGTTCATCATGGTGGCCGAGTCAACGGAGATCTTGCGCCCCATCGACCAGTTCGGATGCGCACAGGCCTGGTCCGGCGTCATATGCGCTAACGTCGCCAACGGCACGTCACGAAAGGGGCCACCCGACCCCGTCAGGATAATGCTATCAATGCCATTATCTTCGAGAGAAGCGTACCCTAACTGCTGCTGGAGGGAAGCGGGTAAACTCTGAAAAATCGCGTTATGCTCGCTATCGACGGGAAGCAGCTGGGCCTTCGAGGCGCTGACCGCCTCCAGAAAAAGCTGGCCGCAGGTCACCAGAGACTCTTTATTGGCCAGCAGCACCTGCTTTCCGGCGCGAATGGCGGCCAGAGTGGGCATTAATCCTGCCGCCCCGACGATGGCCGCCATCACCTGGTCAACCTCATCAAGCGCGGCGAGATCGCAGGCCGCCTGCTCCCCGCTCAGCACCTCGGTCGCCACGTTCAGCTCTTTCAGACGCTGCCGCAGAGCGCTGGCCGACTGTTCATCCGACATGGCGGCCCAGGCGGGCCTGAAGGCCTGGCACTGCTCAGCCATGCGCTCAACGTTGCGCCCGGCGACCAGCGCCTTAACGGAGAACAGATGCGGATTCGCGCGGACGACCGCCAGCGTACTGGTGCCGATAGAGCCGGTCGAGCCGAGGATGGTCAATTGCTTCATGAGGTTGCTCTGCGTAGTGAACGGCGAAATGGGCCTGCTTGCCGCCTTCGCCGGATAAGAGAATAAATGCAAAACGCCGTAAGACTGACCACTCAAAAGAACGGCAATCTGTACGGCGTCTCATCGGCGCGTGACGAACTCAGAAGTCCATCAGCTCCGCTTCTTTTTCTGCCAGCGCAACATCAACTTTCTTGATGAAGACGTCGGTCATTTTCTGAATATCATCCTGTGAACGACGCTCTTCGTCTTCACTGATCTCTTTGTCTTTCAGCAGTGCTTTTACTTTGTCGTTCGCATCACGACGGACGTTGCGTACGGAGACGCGGCCCTGTTCAGCTTCACCACGAACCACTTTGATCAGGTCTTTACGACGCTCTTCGGTCAGCGCTGGAAGCGGAACGCGGATATCAGTCCCCGCGGAGCTTGGGTTAAGACCCAAATCCGAGGTCATAATCGCTTTTTCAACGGCGCTGCTGATTGAACGGTCAAACACGTTAATCTTCAGCGTACGTGAGTCTTCCACCGTGACGCTGGCCAGCTGGCGAAGCGGCGTGGAGGAGCCGTAATAGTCAACCATAATGCCGTCGAGAATGCTGGGTGACGCGCGGCCGGTGCGGATTTTGCTGATGTGGCTTTTGAATGCCTCTACGCATTTGTCCATGCGCGTTTCTGCATCTTTTTTGATTTCGTTAATCACGTTGGAACCCTTGGATTCTGGTTACCAGGCAGGCCCTGTACAACAGGACCCGTTTAAAAATAGTCATTACGTCTGAGTGTAGCGCGAACTGTGCACTACGGGGGCAGAATATACCCTAACTCGACGCCGACGGATATTATTGCGTGATCAGGGTGCCTTCTTTTTCACCCATTACCACGCGGCGCAATGCGCCAGGCTTGTTCATATTGAACACGCGGATCGGTAATTTATGGTCGCGGGCCAGCGTAAAGGCGGCCAGATCCATGACCTTCAGCTCGCGCTCCAGCACGTCGGCGTAGCTGATCTGATCGTACAGGGTGGCGTCGGGGTTTTTAACCGGATCGGCTGAGTAAACACCATCAACTTTCGTCGCCTTCAGGACCACGTCAGCTTCGATTTCGATACCGCGCAGGCAGGCCGCCGAGTCGGTAGTGAAGAAGGGGTTACCGGTACCGGCAGAGAAAATCACCACGCGGTTATTGCGCAGCAGGCTGATGGCCTCTGCCCAGCTGTAGTTATCACACACGCCATTCAGGGGGATAGCGGACATCAGGCGGGCGTTCACATAGGCACGGTGCAGCGCATCGCGCATTGCCAGACCGTTCATCACGGTTGCCAGCATACCCATATGGTCGCCAACAACGCGATTCATTCCAGCCTGCGCCAGTCCGGCGCCACGGAACAGATTACCACCGCCGATAACCACACCTACCTGAATGCCCAGTTCTACCAGCTCTTTGACTTCCTGAGCCATACGATCCAGCACGCTTGCATCGATACCGAAGCCTTCGGCACCCTGCAGGGCTTCACCGCTTAATTTCAGCAGGATACGTTGATATACAGGTTTTGCATTGGTCGCCATGGTGTTTTTTCCTGGAAGCTATCGTCGATAAGGGGAGTTAAATCTGCACTATCATCCCTTCAGGACCGGAGAAATACTATTGGGATGAGACTGAAAATGAGCGGCGCCTGCCGGTGGCAGACAAAAAAGAACCGCCGGAAGGCGGTTCTTATCGGGCATTAAGACTGTTTGGACATCGCAGCAACTTCTGCTGCGAAATCGGTTTCAGCTTTCTCAATACCTTCACCCACTTCAAAGCGGATGAAGCTGGTCACGTCTGCATTTTTTTCTTTCAGCAGCTGACCAACCGTTTTGGCTGGATCCATCACGAAAGGCTGACCGGTCAGAGAAACTTCGCCGGTGAATTTCTTCATGCGGCCTTCAACCATTTTTTCAGCGATCTCTTTTGGCTTACCAGACTGCATGGCGATGTCCAGCTGAACCTGGAACTCTTTCTCAACCACTTCAGCAGAAACGTCTTCTGGCTTAACAAATTCTGGCTTGCTTGCCGCAACGTGCATAGCCAGCTGCTTAACCAGCTCTTCGTCAGCATTTTTAGCCGCGATCAGAACGCCAATGCGCGCGCCGTGCAGGTAGCTGCCCAGCACGTCGCCTTCCAAAGAAGCCACGCGACGAATGTTGATGTTCTCGCCGATTTTAGCCACCAGCGCAACGCGTTCTTCTTCGAACTGTGCTTTCAGCACTTCGACGTCAGTGATTTTACCGGCAACAGCCGCGTCCAGCACTTTGTCAGCGAACGCCTGGAAACCACCATCTTTAGCAACGAAGTCAGTCTGGCAGTTAACTTCCAGAATGATGCCGTAGTTGCCTTCGATTTTGGTTTTGATCACGCCGTCAGCAGCAACGTTGCCCGCTTTTTTCGCCGCTTTGATCGCGCCAGATTTACGCATGTTCTCGATCGCCAGCTCGATGTCGCCGTTGGCTTCGGTCAGTGATTTTTTGCAATCCATCATGCCAGCGCCAGTGCGCTCGCGCAGTTCTTTTACCAGAGCAGCAGTAATATCAGCCATTCTCTCATCCTCGGTTAGCACAGCATTCGCCTGCCGGTAGCCCGGGGGCGCTGACGCGACAAATGCCTGGTTTCGGGAGAAACATTCCGCCCCGCCCCCCGTAAGGCGGCAAAGCGAATTCGAAAAAAAATAAAGGGGCCAAGCTGGCCCCTTACAGATTAACATCTGATCTTTATACCCTGGATTCTCAGATTACCGCGAACCAGGGTAGTAAGGGCGCTCTGAGGAGCGTTCCTGATTACTCAGCTTCAGCGAAGGTTTCTTCAGCCTGCTGAGCCAGGTCCTGCGAACGACCTTCACGTACGGTGGTCGCTACGGCGGTCAGGTACAGGTTTACCGCACGGATGGCGTCATCATTACCAGGGATAATGAAGTCAACACCGTCTGGATCAGAGTTAGTATCAACGATAGCGAACACTGGGATACCCAGGTTGTTAGCTTCTTTGATAGCGATGTGTTCGTGATCGGCGTCAACAACAAACAGTGCGTCCGGCAGGCCGCCCATGTCTTTGATACCGCCCAGGCTGTTTTCCAGCTTGGCCAGTTCACGCGCACGCATCAGCGCTTCTTTCTTGGTCAGCTTATCGAAGGTACCGTCCTGAGACTGGATTTCCAGGTCTTTCAGACGTTTGATGGACTGACGAACGGTTTTCCAGTTGGTCAGCATGCCGCCTAACCAGCGATGGTTTACGAAGAACTGATCGCAGCTCAGCGCAGACTCTTTGATCGCTTCGCTTGCAGCGCGCTTGGTACCAACGAACAGAATCTTACCTTTACGGGAAGAGATTTTGCTCAGTTCAGCGAGAGACTCGTTGAACATCGGCACGGTTTTCTCAAGGTTGATGATGTGAACTTTGTTACGTGCGCCGAAGATGAATGGCTTCATTTTCGGGTTCCAGTAACGGGTCTGGTGACCGAAGTGTACACCAGCCTTGAGCATGTCGCGCATGGAAACAGTTGCCATGATTACCTCTATAAAATGTGTTGGGGTTAGGCCTCCATGTATCCCATACAACCGACCCACTAAGGCAAACGCCGAACCTGTTGTTCATTGAACGCTTAGTCTGAATAGCGTACTGATGTACGTTGCTCATCCTGCGCGGTTCGCCGTTCAACTGTCTGCGCTTATGTCGCCTTTGGGGCACCCCGGTGTATGTGTCGATACATGTGTGTTATTTACACGGGAGAGTTATGCGTTCTCAGTGACGTTTGTCACAAAGAATCGTCGGCGCGCTTTATACCACAAAGCACGGGTTGAAGCCAATATTTGTTATCGCAGCATGGCCAGGCAGAAACTGCAATTGGCAGAGCCAGGGCAGGCTGCTAACATTGCCTCACTTCCTTTATTATTGTCGAAAATAACGACATCTGCGGACAAAATTAATGGCGATCACAATTAAGACCCCTGAAGAAATCGAAAAAATGCGCGTGGCGGGCCGCCTGGCGGCAGAAGTGCTGGAGATGATTGAAGAGCACGTCCGCCCGGGTATCAGCACCGGTGAGCTGGATCGCCTGTGTCACGAACATATTGTTAATTCCCAGCAGGCGATCTCGGCCTGCCTTGGCTACCACGGCTTTCCGAAATCCGTCTGTATCTCCATCAATGAAGTGGTTTGTCACGGCATTCCGGACGATGAAAAAATCCTCAAGGATGGCGATATCGTCAATATCGACGTGACGGTCATTAAGGATGAGTATCACGGCGACACCTCCAAAATGTTTATCGTCGGCAAGCCCACTATTCTGGGCGAGCGTCTCTGCCGCATCACGCAGGAGAGCCTTTACCTGGCGCTGCGTATGGTAAAACCGGGTATTCGTCTGCGCTCCCTGGGCCGTGAGATTCAAAAATTTGTCGAAGCGCAGAATTTCTCCGTGGTGCGCGAATATTGCGGCCACGGCATCGGCAAAGGTTTCCACGAGGAGCCGCAGGTGCTGCACTACGATGCGGATGACGGCGGCGTGGTACTTCAGGCCGGTATGGCCTTCACCATTGAGCCGATGGTCAATGCCGGTGATTACCGTATCCGCAGCATGAAAGATGGCTGGACGGTGAAAACCAAGGATCGCAGCCTGTCAGCACAGTATGAGCACACCATTGTGGTAACGGAAAACGGCTGCGAAATTATGACGCTGCGTAAAGATGACACCATTCCTGCCATCCTGACGCACGACGCTTAACGCGGTGACGAAAAAAACCGGTGAGAGCCGGTTCCAGCTTGCTGAAGAATCCTACTTTTTTAAACCGGCGCAGGCCGGTTTTTTTTGATCTGTGGTGGGCGGTGGCGCTATTGTCACTGTGATAATCGTCACAGAGACCAACCAGGAGCCAGGCGTGAGCAAAAAACTGATCAATTACGGGCTGTCCGACTCGCCTGCCGACTGGGAAGAGAGCCAGCTGACGCGCGAGCAGCTGAAATTGCAGCTGGAACGCTTTCAGCAGGGGATGGCCGACGCGTTTGATAACGGCTTTGACGCCGAAGATCTGATTGCTGCGCGGACGCTGTTTATCGATCGCCTGCTGAGGCGGCTCTGGCGCTTCTACGGCTTCCCTGAACAGCTGGATATTGCGCTGGTCGCCGTGGGCGGCTACGGACGCGGCGAGCTGCATCCGCTCTCCGATATTGACGTGCTGATCCTCAGCCGCAGCCCTCTTTCTGCGGAGGACGCCCAGCGTACCAGCGAACTGCTAACGCTAATGTGGGATCTCAAGCTGGAAGTGGGCCACAGCGTACGTACGCTGGAAGAGTGCCTGCTGGAGGGGTTGTCCGATCTGACCGTAGCCACCAATCTGATTGAGTCGCGAATGCTGACCGGCGACGTGGCGCTCTTTCTTGAACTGCAAAAAAACATTTTCAGCGACGGCTTCTGGCGCTCGGACCAGTTTTTCGCGGCGAAGATTGAGGAGCAGCAGGAACGCCATCAGCGCTATCACGGCACCAGCTATAACCTGGAGCCGGATATCAAAAGCAGCCCCGGCGGCCTGCGCGACATTCATACCCTGCTGTGGGTCGCCCGTCGCCATTTCGGTGCCACCTCGCTGGATGAAATGGTCGGTTTTGGCTTTCTGACCGGGGCCGAGCGCAACGAGCTTAACGAATGTCAGAGTTTCCTCTGGCGTATCCGCTTTGCGCTGCATCTGACCCTGACCCGCTACGATAATCGTCTGCTGTTTGACAGACAGCTGAACGTCGCCCAGCGGCTGGACTACCAGGGCGAAGGCAATGAGCCGGTTGAGCGGATGATGAAGGATTTTTACCGCGTCACCCGGCGCATCAGCGAGCTGAACCAGATGCTGCTACAGCTGTTTGACGAGGCGATTCTGGCGCTGGGGGAAGATGAAAAACCCCGCGCTATCGACGATGAATTCCAGCTGCGCGGCACGCTGATTGACCTGATCGATGAAACGCTTTTTGCCCGTCAGCCCGAAGCGATTATGCGCATGTTTTACACCATGGTGCGTAAGCCCGCTATTACCGGGATCTACTCCACCACGCTGCGCCAGCTCAGGCATGCCCGTCGCCATCTCAAACAGCCCCTGTGCACCATCCCGCAGGCGCGCCAGCTTTTCCTGTCGATCCTGCGACATCCGGGTGCCGTCAGTCGGGCGCTGGTGCCAATGCACCGCCACAGCGTACTCTGGGCCTATATGCCACAGTGGGGCAACATCGTCGGCCAGATGCAGTTCGATCTGTTTCACGCCTACACCGTCGACGAACACACCATCCGCGTCCTGCAAAAGCTGGAAAGTTTTGCCAGCGAAGCGACGCGCCCGCGCCATCCGCTTTGCGTGGAGATCTGGCCGCGCCTGCCCCAGCTTGAGCTACTGCTAATGGCCGCCCTCTTCCACGATATTGCCAAAGGGCGCGGCGGTGACCACTCGATTCTGGGCGCGCAGGATGCGCTTGAATTTGCGGAATTACACGGACTCAACTCCCGCGAAGCTCAGCTGGTCGCCTGGCTGGTGCGCCATCATTTGCTGATGTCGGTTACCGCACAGCGTCGTGATATTCAGGACCCCACCGAAATCCAGCAGTTTGCCGAAGTCATGCAGAATGAAAATCGTCTGCGCTATCTGGTCTGCCTGACGGTCGCTGACATCTGCGCCACCAATGAAAACCTGTGGAACAGCTGGAAGCAGAGCCTGCTGCGCGAGCTGTTCTTTGCCGCCGAAAAGCAGCTGCGGCGCGGAATGGAGAACAGCCCGGATCTGCGCGAGCGCGTCCGGCACCACCGACTCCAGGCGCTGGCACTGCTACGTATGGATAACATTGACGAACAGGCGCTGCGTAACATCTGGGGGCGCTGCCGGGCAGACTATTTCCTGCGGCATACGCCCAATCAGCTGGCCTGGCATGCACGCCATCTGATGGAACACGACCTGAGCGAGCCGCTGGTGCTGGTTAGCCCCCAGGCGACCCGGGGCGGCACCGAAATCTTTATCTGGAGCCCGGACAGGCCTTACCTGTTCGCCACCGTCGCCGGGGAGCTGGACAGGCGGAATCTGAGCGTACACGATGCGCAGATCTTCACCAGCCGGGACGGCATGGCGATGGATACCTTTATCGTGCTGGAACCCGACGGCAGCCCACTGGCCGCCGATCGGCATGGGATGATCCGCCAGGCACTGGAGCAGGCTATCGCTCAGACCTGCTGGCAGCCGCCGAAAACGCGCCGCCCGTCTGCCAGGCTCAGGCACTTTTGCGTGGAAACCGAAGCGAAATACCTGCCGGCACATACCGACCGCCGGACCTATATGGAACTGATTGCCCTGGATCAGCCTGGCCTGCTGGCCAGAGTGGGTGAAGTCTTTGCCGATCTGGGCGTGTCGCTGCACGGCGCGCGCATCAGTACCATTGGCGAGCGGGTAGAGGATCTGTTTATCCTGGCCAACGGCGACCGACGGGCGCTCAGCCCGGAATTGCGTGAAGTGTTACAACAACGGTTGACAGAGGCCCTTAATCCAAACGATAAAGTGTGACCTGGATTTACTTTTTTAACCCATCTTTCAGCGATCGGTGCAGACTGGCTGCTGACCTGAACGGGCGGTCATCTCCCCCGCTCCTGACGATGATTTGACACAGGAAATTTTGATTAATGCAACAATTACAGAGTGTTATTGAAAGCGCCTTTGAGCGCCGTGCCGAGCTGACGCCTGCCAGCGCCGATACCGTTACCCGCGAAGCGGTGAATCAGGTGATCGCCCTGCTGGACAGCGGCGCCCTGCGCGTATCCGAGAAAATCGCCGGTGAGTGGGTAACGCATCAGTGGCTGAAAAAAGCGGTGCTGCTCTCTTTCCGCATCAATGATAATCAGGTGATTGAGGGTGCTGAGAGTCGTTTTTACGACAAAGTGCCGATGAAGTTTGCCGACTATGATGACGCGCGCTTTAAAAAAGAGGGCTTCCGCGTCGTGCCCCCTGCTGCGGTACGTCAGGGGGCCTATATCGCCCGCAATACCGTACTGATGCCTTCTTATGTCAATATTGGCGCTTACGTCGATGAAGGCTCAATGGTGGATACCTGGGCGACCGTTGGATCCTGCGCGCAGATCGGTAAAAATGTGCACCTTTCCGGCGGCGTAGGCATCGGCGGCGTACTGGAACCTCTCCAGGCTAATCCAACCATTATCGAAGATAACTGCTTCATCGGCGCGCGTTCAGAAATCGTGGAAGGCGTGATTGTTGAGGAAGGTGCGGTCATTTCGATGGGCGTTTATATCGGCCAGAGCACTAAAATTTACGATCGTGAAACCGGCGAAGTCCATTACGGTCGCGTCCCTGCGGGATCGGTGGTGGTGTCGGGCAACCTGCCGTCGAAAGATGGTCGCTACAGCCTCTACTGTGCCGTGATTGTGAAAAAGGTTGATGAAAAAACCCGTGGCAAAGTGGGCATTAACGAACTGCTGCGCACCATCGACTAATCTTCTTCGGGCCACATTCCGTGGCCCGTAAACTATATTTTACACCCCCCTTCTCTAAACCTTTTTCCTACCGTGAATAATCGGATGCTATTGCGCAACAACTAAGCGATAATCCGCGCCGTTAAGCGCACAGGCGCTCCCCGACCGCTTTTTAGATTTTCACATATACTCACAAGTACGGGAGGAGCGAGCCGGGCAAAACCTGATTCACTGCTTAGCTTTTCTCACCGACACAGCCTGCGTGAGAATGGCGGATACCGGGCAGTCCAGCATTGCAGCGCAGCCAAAACTCTTATCTCCCGAACAGGAAACGTGACCATGTATGACAATTTAAAAGGCCTGGGTATCAGTAATCCCGACGATATCGATCGCTACAGCCTGCGCCAGGAAGCCAGCAACGATATTCTGAAAATCTATTTCCGCAAAGATCGCGGCGAGTTCTTCGCCAAAAGTGTCAAATTTAAATATCCGCGCCAGCGTAAAACCGTCGTCGCCGATAACGTCAGCCAGGGTTACAAAGAAATTCAGGAAATCAGCCCCAATCTGCGTTACGTCATTGATGAGCTAGATCAGATCTGCCAGCGCGATCAGGTCGAAGTCGATCTGAAACGTAAAATTCTGGAAGACCTGCGTCATCTGGACCACGTGGTGACGAATAAGATTGCTGAAATCGAATCCGATCTGGAAAAACTGACTCGTAGCGGTCGTTAATTTCCCCCTCCGGGCAAACCGATCTGTCGGTATGCCCGATGCCAGTCCTCAGCCAGGATCGAGCCTGCTTATCCCGCAATAACGCCACGTGCCTGGCTGCGTTCAGGCTTCCTCATCCAGCTGTAGTGCTTCGGGCCAGAGTGCGTTCAGGCTTCCTCATCCAGCTGTAGCGCCACGTAGAGCAGCAGCCTGTCATCGAAATGACTTAGATTCAGCCCGGTCAGCTCCGACACCCGGTTAAGCCGGTATTCCAGCGTATTTCGATGAATAAACAGTGCTTTTGCCGTAGCGGAAGGCTGAACATCATGGCTAAACCACGCGCTGAGGGTGCGCAGCAGCAGGCCGTTATTATCCATTGCCTTAAGCTTCATCAGGGGCCGCGACAGCTCGCTGGCCTGCCATCCTCCGCGCAGGCTGTCGAGCAGCACCGGCAGCATCAGATCCTGATAAAAATAGCGTCGCTGTTCGGGCATCCGCTGCTTGCCAACCAGCATGGTGGTACGCGCCGTGCGGTAAGAGCGCGCAATACTGCCGGGGCCGGTAAAAAAGTTCCCCAGGGCAATGCGGATGCGCAGATGCCCGTTCTCTTTCATTCGCGACAGCAGCAGATCCACGCGTTTACGATGATCCCCGGCGTCATAGCGCCCATGGGTGTTAAGCGCGGGCTTTAACACCACCATCTCCGTCAGCGAGACGATGGCGATCAGGTTGTCGCGTTCGGGCGTTGTCAGCAAGGTCTGGAGCTGTTGCAGCTCAGACATGGCGCTGTCCACGCCGAGCTGGCCGCTGTCCACTTCCACCACCGCGACGACGCGCGGCTGGTCTAAATCGATCCCGAGTCGCTGTGCCCACTCCGTCAGCGCAGGCGAAAGCGTTTCACTGCGGATCAGGTTTAACACCAGCTCCTCACGCAGCCTGCTGTCCTGTGCCAGGATATGCAGCAGACGCGCCTGCTCAAGCATCATTTCAGCGGTCATACAGACCAGCTCACCGTAATGTCGCAGGCTGGCCGGTTCCCCGGTCAGACCGATGACGCCGACGATATCACCGGCAATGCGCATCGGCAGATTAATCCCCGGACGCACCCCATGTAGGTGCTTCGCTACCGCGTCGTCTATATCCACAACCCTTGCCTGCGACAGCGCCAGCAACGCACCTTCGTGCAATTCGCCAATACGCTCATGGTCGCCACTGCCGATAATTCTGCCACGTGCATCCATCACATTGACGTTGCTATCAATAATCTGCATCGTGCGGGCGACAATCTTCTGCGCCAGCCGTGCATCGAGATGACTGGTGGACATGAATCACTCCTGAATAACCCTGGATAAGCCAGCATAACGGGCAGATCCCGGCCTGCCATTGTGCAACTGCCCTAAGTGCAGCGCCTTATATGAAAATTGCGGCAAGGTTCACAAATGAGCGACGAAGAAGGCCGCCGGAGCCGGGGCGCAGTAATGTCAGGTATGGCGGATGTGTCAGGTATTGCAGATGTGCCAGCTATTGCAGATACGCCGGGTATTGCAGATTTGCCAGGTATTGCATATGCGCCGGGTATCGCGGATGTATCAGGTATTGCAGAGGTATCAGATATTGCAAAGGTATCAGATATTGCAAAGGTATCAGGTATTGCAGATGTGCCTGGTATCACGGGCACGTCAGGAGAGTATATTGAACGTAAAACAGGTGCCGGTTGGTCACCGGCACCTGCCTGCTGGCGCTATTACGCGCCGTTCTTCAGCGCATTTTTCGTGCCGCCACCTACTGCATTAGCAGGTAGATCGAACTGTCACCGCGTTGAATGTTCAGCGCCAGTACGGAAGGCTTGGTGTCGAGGATTTTACGCAGCTCGCCCAGGTTAGCAATGGCCTGCTGGTTAACACCCAGGATAACATCATCCTTCTTCAAACCAATATTCGCCGCGGCTGAACCTGGCTTAACGCTGTCGACCTTCACGCCTTTCACCCCTTTGGCCTCGAAGTTGCTCAGGTCTGCGCCTTCAATTCCGGTATAAATATTGCCGGAATCGACCTTAGTCTGCGTGCTCTGCTGGAGCTCAACGTTAACCGTCAGCGGCTTACCGTCACGGATCAGGCCCAGGGTCATTTTCGTGCCAACCGGCAGCGATCCAATCTGCGCGCGCAGGGCCGCAAAGCTGGAAATAGCCTTACCGTTGATGTTAACCACCACATCGCCTGCCTTCACGCCCGCCTTCGCAGCAGAAGAGTTAGCCAGCACCTGGCTGACAAACGCGCCGCGCTGAGCATCAACCTTCATCGCTTTAGCCAGCTCGGAGTTCAGCTCGGTGCCCATAATGCCCAGCTCACCGCGTTTCACCTGGCCATATTCGACCATCTGCGCCGTCAGGTTTTTCACCATATCGGAGGGGATAGCAAAGCCGATACCAATGTTGCCGCCGTCCGGTGCCAGAATCGCGGTATTAATGCCGATCAGCTCACCGTTAAGGTTGACCAGCGCGCCGCCGGAGTTGCCCCGGTTGATCGCCGCATCGGTCTGAATAAAGTTTTCATAGTTTTCGACGTTTAAGCCGCTACGCCCCAGCGCTGAAACGATCCCGGAGGTAACGGTTTCACCCAGGCCATAAGGGTTACCAATCGCGACGGTGTAGTCGCCGACGCGCAGATCGTCAGAGTCGGCCATTTTGATCGCGGTAAGATTTTTCGCATCTTTAAGCTGAATAAGCGCAATATCGGAGCGGGGATCTTTACCGATGACTTTTGCATCATACCGACGACCATCGCTGAGCTGGACCTGAATTTTAGTCGCATTATCGACCACATGGTTATTGGTCACCACATAGCCTTTGGCGGCATCAATCACCACGCCCGATCCCAGCGCCCGGAATTTTTCCTGCTGAGTATCTGCGCCGCCCTGATCCTGACCTCCTCCCTGACAGACGGGGGAGTTCTGGAAGGGTGAACCATCCTGACAGAACGGCGAGTTACCGCCAAAGAACTGCTGGAACTGCTGCGGCAAACGCGGCGTACGAACGGTGGTGCTCCCTTCAACATTAATACTCACCACCGAAGGCATCACTTTTTCTAACATCGGTGCCAGGCTCGGAAGCTGCTGGTTAGAAGAAGAAGCGGTTTCTGCCGCGGAGGCAGTCAGCGGGGTCATCGCCATTCCCAGGCTCAGAGCCAACGCGCCAGCTAAAATAGTTTTTTTCATGCGTCTTTTCTCTATGTGTCCAATAATGCAACCATTGCTGTGGTCGAGTTGGTAAGATTCAATTATTATCGCTAAGTTCATGTATAAGTTTCAGCTAAAGGTAAAAATTTATTCTCTGGCTTTACAAAACTTAAAGGCCCGTCGTTATTATTCGACGGCCATTAAACGACGATACTCATCCCAGGCATACAGATCGGTCATGCCGCTTACGTAATCCTGAAGCATACGCGCCCGATAATAATATTCCCAAATGGCAATATCATTGGCCCGCATATCCAGACGACCGACGGCTTCACTATAGGCAAGCCGAAAGCGCGTCGACAGTTTATGGAAAAGACGTGTTTCAATAGGAAAGTGTTTTAGGTAGTCTTTTTCCATCAGCTCGGAAAATTCCTCCCTGCTGAGCGCTAAGAGCGGGCGATAAATATCCAGCAGGCCGCTAATGACACGGTATCCCTGTAGCTCAAGCTGCTCGACGTCAGGATGGTTAAATACATGACTGAAGGCGACTTTTTTGAAGATTTCCAATAACTGATGCTGGGGACTGCCATCCTCCAGGAGCGCCGCATTAAATTCACCGCTAAAGACCGCCGACATATTATCGATAAAGCGGCTGGCGGTATGCGGCACCAGTCTGGCCACGGTATTCACCCGCAGATACATAAAGAACTGATCCTCACTGCTGCGGCTAAACTGCTGGCTACGGGATTTTTCCAGCGCGCTGGTTACCACCAGCTGAAACAGATCGTTGGGCTGGTGGTCCGGCCAAAGAGCAAACAGGTGTTCATAAAGCTGTTCGACGGTGAAAATCTTTTTCTCCACCGCATCCTCTAAATCCGCCACGCAATAAGAAATATCGTCGGCGGCCTCCATAATATAGGTCAGAGGAAAACGACAGTGAGGCTGAAGATCGAGCTCTTTACGCAGCCGACCGACATACTCCTCTTCTGAAAGATAATAGCCGGGCTTCTTCATCAAATAATCATGCGTGGCGGGTATTTCGCCATTGAACCAGGCCGGGCGGGTATATTTAAATATGCAGCCGACCTGGGCCCAGGTGAGATTCATTTTCAGCAGTGAGTGCACCATGCGGATCGCCTGCGCATTGCCCTCAAAATGTGAAAGGTCCTGGCGGATCTTCGCCCGGAGATCGTTAAATCCATCGGTCTGATAACGCAGCACTTCGGGTTCACAGCGGTCGGCCCGTGCATTATCTGGCCGGTGAGTCGCATCCAGCCGCTGCGTAAACCAGTCATTGATCGCCGATTCGCCGAAGTGTCCGAAAGGCGGGTTACCAATGTCATGCATCAGGCAGGCCATTTCCACGATACTTTCAAATGGCCCGGTCAGCTGTGAAAGACCATATTTCTCCAGCTTATCCAGCTCTTTAAGGCGGGTGAGCACTTCTTTGGCAATATAGCGGCCTACCTGCTGCACCTCCAGAGAGTGGGTCAGACGGGAACGCACCGCCGCATTGCGTTCCAGTGGGAAGACCTGCGTTTTCTGCTGGAGCCGACGAATGGCCGCAGAATTGATAATACGCCCACGATCGCTTTCGAAAATACGTAAAATTTCATGCTCGTCTTTTTGCACCGTCTGGGGATGGTAGCGGCGCTGATAATTAATTTTTTTCCTGAAGTCGATATCGTTCATGCCTGGGTCCCCTTTTTCCACCCGATACCCGCTGGAGGTGCGTTTTGTGGATTATGTCCTGTATCCTGCCATGCTAGACTATGCGCTGAAAAGACAGGAAATTTCCACCACATTAGCGAGTATCTCTATGAAAGCAGGCATTATTGGTGCAATGGAGCAGGAAGTTACCCTGCTGCGCGACAAAATCGAAAACCGTCAGACGCTGACGCTGGCGGGCTGCGAAATTTACACCGGTACGCTGAACGGTGTTGAAGTGGCCCTGCTCAAATCGGGCATTGGCAAGGTTTCTGCTGCAATGGGCACCGCCCTGCTGCTTGAGCGCTGCAAACCTGACTTTATTATTAATACGGGCTCTGCGGGCGGCCTGGCCCCCACGCTGAACGTGGGTGATATTGTGGTGTCTGACGAAGTTCGCTACCACGACGCCGATGTCACCGCCTTTGGCTACGAGCTGGGACAGATGGCGGGCTGCCCGGCGGCCTTCACCGCTGATGCTGCGCTGATTGAAGCCGCAGAAGCCTGCATCAGCCAGCTCGGGCTGAATGCCGTTCGTGGTCTGGTCGTCAGCGGCGATGCTTTTATTAACGGTGCCGGCCCGCTGACGCAGATTCGTACCCACTTTCCAAAAGCCATCGCCGTTGAAATGGAAGCTACCGCCATCGCCCACGTCTGCCACCAGTTTGGCACACCCTTTGTCGTGGTTCGCGCTATCTCTGACGTGGCGGATCGTGAATCCCACGTCAGTTTTGAAGAGTTCCTCTCCGTTGCCGCAGCCCAGTCATCGCTGATGGTTGAAACGCTGCTCACGCACCTGTCGCGTGGCTAACTATCGCGTACTGCTGCTGCTGTGCGGGCTGGTATTCGCCGCAGCGGCGGCTCCGGTGCCGAGGGTTGTAACCCTGGCACCGAATCTGACCGAACTGGCCTTTGCCGCCGGTATTACGCCAGTGGCCGTCAGCACGTATTCCAACTATCCCCCGGCGGCGGCAGGCATTGAGCAGGTTGCCAGCTGGCAGGGAATCAATACCGAACGCATCATTGCACTTAAACCGGATGTAATACTGGCATGGCGCGGCGGCAACCCGCAGCGCCAGGTTGACCAGCTTAGTGCGTTTGGCCTCCGGGTGGAGTGGATTGACCCCGTCAGCCTCGATCAAATTATTGCCACCGTACGCCAGCTAAAGGTCTGGAGCCCGCACCCTGAAAGCGCGGAGCAGGCGGCCTCCCAGCTTGAGCGCCAGCAGGAAAGGCTGCGCCAGCGCTATACGGGGGCGGCGCCCAGGGCCGTCTTTCTGCAGTTTGGCCAGCACCCCCTCTTTACCGCCTCCGGCCATACGTTGCAGAACCACATTCTTTCGCTGTGCGGCGGAGTAAATATCTTTGCTGACAGTCGGGTGGCATGGCCGCAGGTGAGTCGCGAGCAGGTTCTGCTGCGACATCCGGCGGCAATTGTTACCCCAGGAAAAGAAGCGCAGGCAGGGGTGGTTCAGGATTTCTGGCAACCCCAGCTAAACGTGCCAGTGATTGTTATCAATGATGACTGGTTTAGTCGGGCAGGTCCGCGTATTATCCTGGCTGCTCAACAATTATGCAGCAGTCTGCACCCTGAGCGATAAGTGAAGCTTAAAAACGGTATCAGAAACGGTTAAAGCTTCGGTAAATAGAGTCGTTAACATCATAGAGAGCCGGTGAGTATTTTCACTTCCGCGCGCTCCTTTGGGCATAAGCCCTGATTTTTTACACCAGGAAATAAAACATCATGAAAGCCGTTTATCTGGCCCTTGGCCTGATTATGGCTGGTCGCGCCTGCGCTGCATCCATTACCGGCAGCATCGGGGTCAAACTGACCATTTACCCGCAGTGTTACATTGACGGGCAAAGCACGACGCCAGCATCTTCTCGCGCAGTCAACTGTGGTCGGTTACATGACGCACAGCCGAAAGTGACCCAGACCGTTATTTCAACGGAGGCCTCTCAAAGCGGAACAACATTGATGACGGTTGAGTGGTAAATGCAGCAAGGCAAAGAAAGAATATGCCCCGGGAGCAATCTCTCCGGGGCACCAAAGCAGAGTCAGATACTGAAAGAGGAACCACACCCGCAGGTGGTTTTGGCATTGGGGTTAGTCACGATGAATCGCGATCCTTCCAGCCCTTCGGTGTAGTCCACCGATCCCCCCACCAGGTATTGCAGGCTCATCGGATCGACCACCAGTGAAACACCCGATTTCTCGATGGTCATGTCACCGTCATTCACTTTATCGTCAAAGGTGAACCCATACTGAAAGCCGCTGCAGCCGCCACCGGTGATGTAGACCCGCAGCTTCAGCTCAGGATTTTCTTCATCTGAAATCAGATTCTTAACTTTACTGGCCGCTGCGTCGGTAAATTGCAGGGGCAGAGCCATTTCATCACTCATTTAATACTCCAGTATGCATTAAGGCAGGAAGCCTTACAGGTCATAAATCGACCATCATGTGCACCATTATCCAATACACCCGTATAGCAATCAAGTATCAGCCTGTTTACCCGCAGACAGGGTGGCATTCCGTGCGGCCAGTGCGCAATCCTCTTTTTTTTGCTGCCTTTCCAGAATACGCGCCAGCAGCGACGAGTAGAGCGGTTTACCGCCGAGGAACTGAGCCAGCAGCGTGGCGCCCAGGCAGGTGATAATCATGGGTAAGATGAGCTGATAGTTATCGGTCATTTCCAGCACCAGCACGATACCGGTCAGCGGCGCGCGGACGGAGGCGGCAAACAGCGCGCCCATACCGGCTATCGCAAAGGTGCCCGCGTCAAGATGATAAGCAGGAAACAGCGCAGCGCTAACCAGGCCAAACGCCGTTCCCAGCAGCGTACCCAGCGCCAGCATCGGGGCAAAGATACCGCCGGGCGCGCCGGAGCCAAAACAGAGCAGCGTGGTTAGGATACGCGTGATGAAAATAAACAGCAGCATACCCACGGTATAATGCCCCGCCGCCGCAATCGGGATCAGGGCAAACCCGCCGCCAGCCGCCTCGGGTTCAATCATACCCAGCACGCCGCACACGCCTCCCAGCGCAGCCCCAACCCACAACAGCTTGTGCCGACTGTCGCCATACAGCCGCTGGAACAGGGCCTGCGATTTAAAGATTAGCGCGTTAAACAGTACGCCCACTATGCCGAAAATCATCCCCAGCAGCAGGTAAAGCCACAGCGTATTGACCGGCGCGCTGGCCAGTTTGCCGACGTTGATTACCGCCCCTTCGCCGTTGAAAATACGGAAAACCACGCTGGAGGCGATGACGCCAATAAACACCGCTTTGATTGATATTACGCTGTAGCGAAATTGCAGCCGCATCTCTTCAATAATAAACAGGATCCCGGCCAGCGGCGCATTAAAAGCCGCTGCCAGCCCCGCCGCCGCGCCCGTTGCCAGCAGAGAGTGCCGCGCCTCCGCGCTTTTCATGCGGAAAATATCCAGCACCATCCGCCCCAGATTTCCGCCCATTTGTACGGTCGGTCCCTCCCGCCCCAGCACCATCCCAGCCCCCAGCGTGCCCATACCGCCGATAAACTTGACCGGAATAACCCGCCACCAGCGTACGGGTCTCAGCTCTTCAAGCGCTCCCTCTATTTCGGGAATACCGGATCCAGAGGCCTCAGGCGCAAAGCGCTGGACCAGCCAGTAGCCCGCCACGGCCAGCAGCGCCGAGAGAATAAAAGCCAGCGGAAACAGCAGCCAGTGCGCATCAAGGGCGGCCAGCAAAGACAAACGCCGGGTCGTGACCCAGAGGACGGCCTTTTCAAACCCTACCCCCAGCAGGCCAGCCAGCATTCCCACCACGCCGGCGAGAACCAGCACCGCCACCGGTGTTTTATCTCGCTTGAGCAGTAGGCGAAGAAAGTCGCCGCGTCGGGCGGGAACGGAGGACAACGTATCGGTAGAAGGGGACGCTGAGTTCATAGGGGTTACAATGTGTTCTAACAGAGGGGATATCATACTCAGCATCCGTGCAATGTCTTATGAAAAATCAGCAGCGTTGCGCATTAACGCGCGTCTTATCTTTTAACCCGCCGCCATGTTCCTTAGAATGGCGGGGTTTTCTTAGCAAATCCTCAGGAGCGGAACCATGAGTAAGTCTGAAAATTTGTATGCTCAGGCACAGCAACTAATTCCCGGCGGCGTTAACTCGCCGGTACGCGCCTTTACCGGCGTTGGCGGTGTACCGCTCTTTATCGAACACGCTGACGGTGCAAGGCTGTACGACGCCGACGGTAAAGCTTATATCGACTATGTCGGTTCATGGGGGCCGATGGTACTCGGCCATAACCACCCCGCCATCCGTGATGCGGTCATCGAAGCCGCAGGACGTGGGCTGAGCTTCGGCGCACCGACCGAGATGGAAGTAAAAATGGCACAGCTGGTAACCGACCTGGTACCCACCATGGATATGGTCAGAATGGTCAACTCCGGTACGGAAGCGACCATGAGCGCCATTCGCCTGGCGCGCGGTTTTACCGGCCGCGATAAGATCATCAAGTTTGAAGGCTGCTATCACGGCCACGCCGACTGCCTGCTGGTGAAAGCGGGATCCGGCGCACTGACGCTGGGCCAGCCTAATTCACCGGGTGTTCCCGCTGATTTTGCCAAACATACCCTGACCTGCACCTATAACGATCTGGACTCGGTACGCGCGGCTTTTGAGCAGTATCCCCATGAGGTAGCCTGTATTATCGTTGAGCCGGTTGCGGGCAACATGAACTGCGTGCCGCCGCTGCCTGACTTCCTGCCGGGCCTGCGCGCCCTGTGTGACGAGTTTGGCGCGCTGTTTATCATTGATGAAGTGATGACCGGCTTCCGCGTGGCGCTGGCCGGTGCGCAGGCTCACTACGGCGTGGTGCCCGATCTGACCTGCCTGGGTAAAATCATCGGCGGCGGAATGCCGGTCGGTGCCTTCGGCGGGCGCCGCGAGGTGATGGATGCGCTGGCACCTGTCGGTCCGGTCTATCAGGCAGGTACGCTTTCCGGTAACCCCATCGCCATGGCCGCCGGATTCGCCTGCCTGAGCGAAATCGCTAAACCCGGCGCTCATGACAGACTGACGGCGCTGACCGACCAGCTGGCAGAAGGCCTGCTTGCTGCGGCAAAAGCAGAAAACATCCCGCTGGTGGTCAACCATGTCGGCGGTATGTTTGGCCTGTTCTTTACCTCAGCAGATACCGTCACCCGCTATCAGGACGTGATGGAGTGCGATGTGGAGCGTTTTAAAACGTTCTTCCATCTGATGCTTGAAGAGGGTGTGTATCTGGCTCCTTCCGCCTTTGAAGCGGGCTTTATGTCGCTGGCGCACACCCAGCAGGATATCCAGTTCACCGTCGACGCCGCGCGTCGCTGCTTCGCGAAGCTGGCCTGAATCACCCTGTCTCCCGGATCGCAAATGCGAATGACGCATCCGGCATCGGGAGAATCCGCGTAACCCTCCGGCTTCCCTGACGGGAAGCCAACGCGAAAAAGCCTGCCCGGGAGACCGGCGCAGGCCCACGCCCACGCCCACGCCCACGCCCACGCCTGCTGGCGTAAATCATCCTGTCCGCACTCCTGTTTACATTTTCCGCAGCAGATACACAAAGTAAGGCGCACCGATAAAGGTCGCCAGCAGTCCCGCCGGGATCTGGTCGGGGAATGCCACCATGCGACCACACCAGTCCGCTATCACCATCAGCCCACCGCCCAGCAGCGCTGACATCACCTGCTGGGGCAAGGTACGGCGGAAGCCAAGCATCCGCGCAATGTGCGGTGCCATCAGCCCCACAAAGCTCAGCGGTCCAATCGTCAGCGTGGCGGCCGCAGTCAGCGCTGCCGCCAGCAGCAGCAACAGCAGCCGGGAGGATTTCAGCGCCATACCCAGCGAACGGGCCGTCTCGCCGCCCAGCGGCAGAATGGTTAGCCAGCGGCGGCAGAGCGGAACCAGTGCCAGCAGCAGCGCGGCGGTGACGGCCGTACGCCACGCCTGGAGGGCATCAACGTGATAGGTTGAGCCAGAGATCCAGGTCATCAGCTGGGCCATACGCGGATCGCCGCTGGCCATCAATAGCAGCAGCAGCGTACCAAAGGCGGTACTCAGCGCCATCCCCGCCAGCAGCATACGTTCCGGTGAGAACCCCCCTCTTCCGCTGGCGAGGGTGATAACCAGCAGCGTCCCGGCCGCGCCCAGCGTACCCGCTGGCAGCAGCCAGCCAAAGGCATCACCGGGCACGATAAACAGCATGACCACCACGCCAAACGCCGCGCCCGAGCTGATGCCCAACACTTCCGGGCTGGCCATCGGGTTGCCGGTCAGCCGCTGAACGATGCACCCGGCTACGCCCAGCATCATGCCGGTCGCCAGCGCCGCAGACAGTCGCGGCAGTCGCCAGGGCAGCAGCTGATCCCACAGCTGGCCCGTCGCCCACTGCCAGCTATGGGCGTCGCGTCCCAGGCTCAGCGCCAGGGTCGCCAGCAGCAGCAGCGCCACCCCGCCCACTGCCGCCCACAGCAGCACGCGATGCCGCTCACGGGTCAGCCCTTCCCGCTGGCTGGCCGCAGACGGCACCGAGGTGGTGCGCAGGCGGGGCAGCAGCCAGAGCAGCAGCGGTGAACCGATAATCGCCGTCGCCGTGCCGGTTGACACCTCCCGCCAGTTATCGGTCAGCCAGATAACCGCCTGGTCGGCCAGCCAGAGCAGCAGCATCCCAATCAGCGGGGCCAGCAGCATACGGCTGAGCAGTCGCCGTGCGCCAAGCATCTTCGCCAGCAGCGGGGCAAACAGGCCAATAAAGCCAATAATCCCGGCGGCGTTCACCAGCTGGGCGCTGAGAATAATCGCCAGCGCCAGCACGCCCATCCGGGCAGCCGACAGCGCCAGCCCGAGATTTTTAGCGACGCCATCATCCAGCCCCATCAGCATCATCGGGCGCAGCAGCAGCAGGGAGAGCAGGAAACCCACCAGCAGCTTTGGCCAGAGGAAGATAACGCTTTGCCAGTCCATCTGGTTAAGGGTGCCGGTACTCCATAAAAACATCCCCTGCAGACGATCGTGGTTAAACAGCCCGAGCAGCTGATTCACCGCCCCGCAGTAGAGCGACAGGACCAGCCCGGCCAGGATCAGCGTTACCGGGGAAAGTCGTTTTCCCCAGGCGATACCGAATACGATCAGCCCCACGATAATCGCCCCGCTCATGGCGGCGATCTGCTGGGTAGCCAGCCCGCCCGGCAGGCTCCACAGCGTCACCACCGTCAGGCCCAGCTGTGCGCCGGTTGCGACGCCCAGCGTGGTGGGCTCCGCCAGCGGATTACGCAGCACCTGCTGAAACAGCAGCCCCACCAGCCCAAGACCGGCCCCCACCAGCAGCGACATCGCCAGGCGCGGCAGCAGGCTGTAGTGGAACACCATCTGCGTGACGCTATCGATATCGGGGGCAGTGAGCGCCCTCAGCCACTGGTCGCGGGGCAGATGCTGACCAAAGTTATAAAAAGTCAGCATCGCGGCCAGCGCAAATAACAGCGTCAGCAGGGTCACCGGGAAGCGAAAGGTGGCGTTCATGATGTCCCCAGCGCGCGTTCAAGCGTTTGACAGAAGCGCATCGCAGACAGCGTTGCACCATAGAACCAGACCTGCGGCACGCGCTGGAAGCGATTCTCACGCACGAAGGGCATCGACTGCCAGAGCGGTGTCGAGGTGACCTGCTGCATAAGCGATTCATTTTCATGATCGAAGCAGATCGCCTCTACATTATGCATGGTCGCCAGGCGTTCGATACCAATAACCGCGCTGCCCCAGAAGTTGGTTTCCCCCTGCCAGGCGTTATCAATTCCCAGCGCGTTCATCACCTCGAGAAACAGGCTGCCTTTCCCGAAAACCAGCGCGTGGCGGGAATCAAGAATGGACATCAGCAGCAGCGGCCTTTTCGCGCGGTGAGCCAGCCGCGTTTTAGCCCCGGCCACGTAAGCGTCGTACTGTGCCAGATGGGCTTTCGCCTGCGGCACGCGGCCTAATCGCCCGGCCAGCTGCATCAGGGAGTTGCGCGCCATGCTCAGGGGTTTCCCGCTGGCATCGCTGAAAGGAAAGCCCATCGAGGGGGCAATCCGATCGATTTTGTCCTGCGCCGGGCCATAGCCCGAGGAGAAAAGGATCAGGGAGGGTTTCATCTGGATAATGAGCTCCAGATTAGGTTCAGTACGCAGGCCGACATCGACCGTGGATGCCGGTAGCGCAGGCTGGCCGACCCACTGCTGATAGTTGAAAATTTCAGCCGCGCCCATCGGTGCCACGCCCAGTGCCAGCAGCAGCTCGGCGGGCAGCCATTCAAGCGTAATAATGCGGCTGACATCAATGTCCTGTGCCGCCTGGCTTTGCAGCGCGGGCAGCAGGGGTGAAAGCGCCATCGCCATCAGCAGGCGGCGGCGAAAAAGATCCGGCATGACGTCTCAATCCCTCAGTATACAAAGCTCACCGGCGCACCGCCGTGAGGATGAGGCAAAATCCCCATGGGGATGCCGTAAATGCGCCCAAGTGATTCCGCCTGCATAATCGCTGCGGCATCTCCCTGGGCGATCATTTCCCCTTCCCGCAGCGCCACCAGCCAGTCGCTGTAGCGGGCGGCAATATTAATATCATGGAGAATTGCAATGACCGTCAGGCCGCGCTCGTGGCTCAGCCGCTGGATCAGCGCCAGCACTTCAACCTGGTGCGCAATATCCAGCGCCGAGGTCGGTTCATCCAGCAACAGGCAGCGGCTATTCTGCGCCACCAGCATGGCGATCCAGGCCCGCTGACGCTCTCCCCCGGAGAGGCTGTCAACCAGCCGCTTAGCAAACTCGTCCAGCCCGACCAGCGCAATTGCCTCATCAACCCGATCGCAATCCTCCGAGCCAAAACGGCCCAGCGCACCGTGCCACGGATATCGCCCCATCGCCACCAGCTCGCGCACCGTCATCCCTTCTGCGGACGGCAGCTGCTGCGGGAGATAGGCTACCTCACGGGCAAAGGCTTTCCCCTTCCATTCTGACACCGGCCGATCGTTGAGCAATACCCGGCCTGCGGTGGCCGCGTGGTGCCTGCCAAGCAGCTTCAGCAGCGTCGATTTGCCCGAGCCGTTGTGACCTATCAGCCCGCAGACTTTCCCGGCAGGGAAGGTCAGGGATAGCGGCTGCAACAGCGTACGGCCAGGAACGGTAAAAGAGGCGTTATCAAGCGAGAAGGTAGTTTCAGTTGCATGCAGATGAGACATAGCGGTCTTCTGATTGGTGGGCGCAGCAGAGCCGCGCCCGGGTGCAAAGATTAGAAACGGAAGGTTGCCGTGCCGACGATCTCACGTTCAGCGCCCCAGTAGCAGGCGTAGTCGCGGTAGCAGCTGGCAACGTAGTTACGATTAAACAGATTACTCACGTTAACGCCAATTGACGAGCCCGGCATGCCAAAGCGGCCCAGATCGTATTTAACCAGCGCATCCACCGTGGTGTAGCTCGCCACGGTAAAGTTCTCATTAGTACTGCTGTACAGGCTTTTGCTCTCACCAATATAGCGCACGCCTGCGCCCAGGGTCAGCCCGGAGAGCGCGGTTTCATGCAAGGTATAGTCTGCCCACAGGGAGGCCATATTTTTCGGCACTTCAACCGGCGTCTTGCCCTTCAGCAGAGTATCGTGAGTATATTCTGCATCGGTATAGGTGTAGGCCGCCGTCACGTTGACGTTTTCGTTGACCGCCGCTTTGGCCTCCAGCTCTACGCCGCGCGAGCGAATTTCACCGCCCTGCACGCTGAAGTTAAGATTGCGCGGATCGGCAGTCAGGTTTTTGGTTTTGGTCAGCTGATAGACCGCACCGGTTAGCACCAGGGGGCGATCTTTCGGCACATATTTCACTCCGGCCTCATACTGTTTGGCGCGGGAAGGATCGAACGTCGCGCCGTCCAGGGTGCTGCCCGCGGTCGGAATAAAGGATTCGCTGTAGCTAAAGTAAGGGGCGATGCCGTTGTCGTAAACGTAGTTAAGCCCGCCGCGCCAGGTAAACGCCTGATCGTGGTTTTTTGCCAGGCTGTCGCCGCTGCGGTTGTAAGCAGAGGTCATCGCGTAGTCGTAGCGTCCGCCCAGGGTCAATACCCAGCGATTCCACTCCATCTGATCCTGAGTATACAGGCCGGTCTGTTCCTGCTTGTTCAGATAGTGATAGGGAAACAGCGAACCGGGCACCATTTGATCGCTGCCATACTGCGGATTCAGCGCGCTGAGCGAGGTCGCCGAGCCGAAACCGGCGTTGATATCGTTGCGGGTGCGCTGATAGTCGACGCCCATCAGCAGCGTATGATCCACCTGCCCGGTGGCAAACTTCGCCTGCAGCTGGTTATCGACGGCAAACTGATTCAGTTTTTCCTCAGAGACGGCGTAGCCACGCGAAATGGTATTGGTGCTGCTGTCTAAACCGCTGCCGTAAATGCTGCGATAATTCGTGCGCAGATCGGCATAGCGCAGATTCTGCCGCACGGTCCAGGTATCGTCGAAGCTGTGCGAAAAGTTATAGCCAATCATTTTGGTGTTGCGGGAGATCTTGTTGCTGGCTTCGCCCTCATCAAAATCCCGGCCCAGCTTATGCTGATTGCCATTCGCATCGACGATCGGCACGACCGTACCCTGACGCGGCAGCCAGCCGTAGTAGCCGGTTTGTGGTTCGTTCTGGAAATAGGTCAGCAGGGTAAAATTGGTTTTATCATCCGGCTGCCAGCTAAAGGAAGGCGCGATGGTGTAGCGTTTTTCCTTCTGCATGTCCTGCTGCGCATCCTGGCTGCGGGCCAGGCCGGTCAGGCGGTATGAGTAGACGCCCGCATCATCAATAGCGCCACCGAAATCAAAGCCGGTAGAGAAACGGTTATCGGTACCCATCTGGAACTGCACTTCGCGCAGGGTTTCGGTGGTCGGACGCTTGCTGACCAGCGACACCACCCCGCCCGGGTTACTTTTTCCATACAGAACCGACACCGGCCCGCGCAGCAGCTCGGCGCGCTCCAGGAAGTAAGGATCGATGGCGAACTCAGAGTAGTTATCGCCCTGTAATTTCAGGCCATCCAGATACTGGTTAGTGTTGGTTTCACTAAAACCACGGATGGAGAGCGCATCTATCACGTCGGAGCTGCCGCGGTTGCCCGTCAGCACGCCCGGCGTGTAGTTGAAGGCGCTTTTTACCGTGGTGACGTTATGCAGCGCCATCTCTTCCTGAGTGACGACGGAAACCGACTGCGGATTTTTTTCAATCGGCGTATCGGTTTTGGTGCCGGTCGCGCTGCGCTTAGCCGCGATGGTAGGTGCAGGCCCCCAGGCGCTCTCCTGCTGCGGCGGTGCCGCGCTGGCGTCGACGGTAAGGGTCTGCTCGGCCGCGAAGGCGGAAGAGGATGAAACCGCCAGCGTCACCAGGACGGCCAGTCGGCGTTTAGAGGTATTGAATAATGAAGAAGGAAGCAAAAATTCGGTCGCCATTGTGCTTTTCTCTGGATGTAATAAGTTAAATGCAAACGTAAACGATAATTATTATTATAACGATTGGATAATATGCGAAACGGCAGAATCCGCGCAAGCGAAAATCATCAACATTTCTGCCGCCTGAGGGGGAAAGTAACCGGAGTTTATTTGGGGTAAAAGGGAGTGTCGGTGCTCTTCTGGTACTAACGCGCTTTTTTCACCTTACTTACACTCTTTACAGTCAAAGCAAAAAAAAACCGGCCCCCTGAGGGACCGGTTTTCAGCGACGGGGCCGGGGTTATTTACCAAACATATCCTTGATCCATCCCGCCACGCCGTTGCTGTCCTTCTGCTCACCCTGCTGCTGTCCGCCTTGCTGCTGTCCGCCCTGCTGCTGCTCATTCTGCTGCTGCAACTGCTGCTGCTGCTGCACCTGCTGAGCCTGCTGCTGGCAAAGCGCGTTGGCATCGGTGGTCCACACTGGCAGCGTGCGCCAGCTGCTGCTGCCGGAGCCGCAGACGAAGTTACCGGCGGAATCGACGTTCATCGGTGCGATATCCTCCGGCGGCGTAGCCATCAGCGGCATCGGTGCCTGATTATCCAGGTAGCGACGGTAGATCTGCATTGCACCGCTGGCACCGTACAGCTTCGTCGGCTGGTTATTATCACGGCCAATCCAGGTGATCGCCACTTCCTTGCCGTCAACGCCAGCGAACCAGCTGTCTATCTGGTTGTTGGTGGTCCCGGTCTTCCCGGCCAGATGGGCCTTCGGATAGCGGGCACCCAGCGCGCGCGCCGTACCGTGGTCAACAACCTGCTGCATCGCATAGAGCGTCAGCCAGGCTGCCTGCGCAGGCACCACGCGTTCGGCCTGCGGGAAGCTCTGGTAGAGTACCGTCCCGTCTTCCGCAATCACCGATCGCAGCGCGGAGAGCGAAGCACGATTACCGCCGCTGGCGATGGTCTGGAACGCCTGGGCCACTTCAATCGGCGTCAGGTTCAGTGCTCCCAGCAGCATCGCGGGAACCGGCTGGAGCTGATCTTTCGGCACGCCCAGTTTGGTCCAGGTATCCACCACCTGCGGCAGGCCCAGGGTCATCCCCAGATTCACCGTCGGCACGTTCATCGAGTTGGTTAACGCGTCCACCAGCATTACCTGACCGCTAAAGCGGCGGTCGTCGTTCTGCGGTTTCCAGATCTGCCCGTTAGGCTGCTTCAGCGCGATAGGATTATCGGCAATCCAGCTGTTCAGACGGTATTTATCGGGCTGGCTGAGCGCCGTCAGGTAGGTAGCAGGCTTAGCCAGTGAACCGATGGATCGACGGGCCTGTAGCGCACGGTTATAGCCGGCGTACTGCGGATCCGCATCGCCCACCAGAGCACGCACTTCGCCGCTAAAGCGATCGACAACCACCATGGCGGTTTGCAGGTCGTTAATACCCCGCTGTTTACGCAGCGCCGGGATCCCCTCTTCCACCGCTTTTTCCGCCGTATCCTGCGAGACAGGATCCAGCGTGGTGAAGATTTTCACGCCTGACAGGTCTTTAACCTTATCACCCAGCTTCGCCTGCAGCTCGTTACGTACCATCTGCATAAAGGCAGGCTGCGGCGTAATCACTCCGCCCTTCGGCTGGACGCCCAGCGGACGGGCGCTCAGCATATCGTACAGCTCTTGATCGATAACCTTCTGCTGCTGTAGCAGACGCAGCACCAGGTTACGGCGCTCCAGCGCCAGCTTCGGATTTCGCCACGGATTATAGAGCGACGCCCCCTTCACCATGCCCACCAGCAGCGCCTGCTGATCGAGGCTCAGCTCATCGACCGGGCGGCCAAAGTAGTAGAGGCTGGCCAGCGGGAAGCCGCGGATCTGATCGTTGCCGGCCTGACCGAGATAGACTTCATTCAGGTACAGCTCAAGAATGCGATCTTTGCCGTAGCGCGCATCCATGATCAGGGCCATATAGGCTTCGTTAGCCTTACGCCACAGCGATCGCTCGTTGGTCAGGAACAGGTTTTTCACCAGCTGCTGCGTCAGCGTACTGCCGCCCTGTACCGCACGTCCGGCGGTGATGTTGGCGAGGAAGGCGCGGCCAATCGAGTAGAAGCTGATGCCATCATGCTGATAGAAATGGCGGTCTTCTGTCGCGACCAGGGTATCCACCAGTAAATCGGGGAAGCCGGCGCGCGGCACAAACAGGCGCTGCTCGCCGTTGGGGGATTGCAGCATGGTGATCAGGCGCGGATCGAGGCGGAAGAAGCCAAAATCACGGCCGCTGTCGAGGTTCTTGATCTCAGACAGGGTGTCATTGCTGAAGCTCAGACGCGCGCGGATCTGCCCCTCTTTACTGTCCGGGAAATCGAACGGGCGGCGGATCATCTCAATGCTGTTAGCCTGCACGGTAAACTCGCCGGGCCGCGTCATGCGCGTCACCTCGCGGTACTGTGTGCCTTCCAGCAGGGCGATCATCTCTTTTTTATTGTAAGACATGCCCGGCTCAAGGCTGACCATACGGCCATAGACCGTGGCGGGCAGCTGCCAGACTTTGCCGTCAATGCGGCTGCGGATTTGCGAATCGAGGTAAACCCCGTAGGCCGCCATCAGCACGATAAAGATCAGCAGCAGCTTGATCAACAGGCTTAGCCAGCCCCTTTTTTTCCGCGATGGACGCCCTTTTCCTTTACGTGGCACCGGTTTTATCTCCTCGTCTTCATTGTCATCGTCCTGAAAATCATCGTATTCATCATGTTCATCATCCCTGCGGCGACCTCTGCCCGCCGTCTTGCGCGGAGGTTTGGGCTGTTTGCCTTTGCGCCCAATGGGTTCGCGATCGTCAGACATCTGTTTCTTTTCTCCAGGGGTAGCCGTCGGCCAGGCCGACTACTCTGTTATGACTCAACTCGCTTCGGAACGGGAACCTTCCGAAATGCCTGCCTGCGCGCCACCGTCAGGAGGGCGCAGAGTATTTTTTGCTGCGCCGCGTCGGCGCTGCCGTTGCCGGGTCGTCCGGCCAGACGTGTTTAGGGTAGCGACCCTTCATCTCTTTCTGTACCTCGCGCCAGGCACCCTGCCAGAACGCGGCCAGGTCGCGGGTGATCTGCAACGGTCGCTGCGCGGGTGAGAGCAGTTCCAGCACCAGCGGAATACGGCCCCCGGCCACGCACGGATTCTGCGCTTCGCCAAACATTTCCTGCAGGCGAACCGCCAGCGCCGGCGGATTCTCTTCGTCGTAGCGAATCGGCAGCCGACTTCCGGTGGGCACAGTGTAGTGAGTTGGCAGAGCAGTATCCAGTTGCTGACGCTGTGACCATGTGAGTAATTGTAATAAAGCGCTGGCGGCGTTAATTTGTCGCAGCCCTTTTGCGTCCCGCACGCCGCTCATCATCGGCAGCAGCCAGCGTTCAAGTCCTGCCAGCAGGCTGGCCTCATCGGCGGCAGGCCACCCCTCTTCCGGTAGCCAGCGGGCGGCACACACCAGCCGGATCCGCAGCTGTTCTGCCTGCGGCGTCCAGTTGAGCACCGACAGCCCTTTAATGCGGATCCAACGCAGCATCGCCGGATGCAGATCCGCTTCATCGGGCTTATTCAGCGGCTGTGCCCTGAGGACCAGCTCACCGATCTGCTCCCGCTGCCAGGCACGCAGCGTGCCGCGCTGTTCATCCCACTCCACCTCGGTACGCTGTTCCACCAGGCCGGGACGCTGCTTAATCAGCCGCTCAGGCTCAACCGGCATCGCCTGGAGGATGCGGGCGGAGGTGCCGGTACTGCCCTGCAACAGACCCGGCGCAATCAGCCATTCATAGCGGTTAAGGGCATCCGTACCCTCGAGCATGGCCCCGCTGCCGTTCGCCAGCTGATAGCGTCCGGCCTCGCCCCGTCGGCGCGCTACCCGATCCGGGAAAGCCCCGGCGAGCAGAGGCGCAATTTTGTCGCTGTCCGGCTGACCGCTGGTCAGATTCAGACGCTTTTGCAGCTGTTTAGCCCGCGCCAGCCAGTTTGGCTGACGGCGGTGGAAGCTGTCGCGGAGATCGCTACTGCCGCGCGCGGGCTCTTCCAGCATTGCCACCAGCAGCGCAGCCGTAGCTACGCTGTCGGCATCGCTGCCCGCATCGGCCAGCATCGCGCTCAGCCGGGGGTCCGCGCCGGTCTGGGCCATACGCCGCCCTTTTGCGCTGAGCTGCCCGCTGGCATCCGTGGCGCCCAGCAACCGCAGCAGCCGCACGGCCTGCTGTATACCACTTTCCGGCGGGCGATCCAGCCACTGGAGCTGGCCGGCATCGCGGCAGCCCCACTGCAATATTTCCAGCCACAGGGAGGCCAGATCCGCATGCAGGATCTCCGCGTCAGCGTGGCTGGCGGCGCGCTCTGCCTGCTCTTTCGCAATCAGATGCAGGCAGATACCCGGCTCCAGACGCCCCGCACGCCCGGCGCGCTGGGTCATTGAGGCCTGGCTCACGCGCTGCGTTTGCAGACGCGTTAGCCCGCTGCGTGCATCAAATATCGCCGTGCGCTCCAGCGCGCTGTCGACCACCAGCCGGATCCCCTCAATGGTCAGGCTGGTTTCCGCAATATTGGTCGCCAGCACCACTTTGCGGCGGCCCGCGGGGGCGGGAAGGATCGCTTTGCGCTGTTCAGCGAGCGGCAGCGCACCGTAGAGCGGGCAGAGATCGACATCCGAGGCAACCTGTGTAGAGAGCTGCGTGAGCACGCGCTGGATCTCGCCAACGCCCGGCAGGAAAAGCAGCAGGGAACCGTGCTCCTCGCGCAACAGCTGACTAACCTGACGCGCCACGGCGTCTTCCATCCGCAGATGCGACGGCAGCGTGGCGTAGCGTCGTTCGACCGGAAAAGCGCGCCCCTCTGAAGCGATAGCCGGGGCATCCGGCAGCAGCGCCTGGAGACGGGCATTATCCAGCGTGGCCGACATCAGCAATATTTTCAGATCGTCCCGCAGCCCCTGCTGCACGTCCAGCAGCAGCGCCAGCGCCAAATCCCCTTGCAGGCTTCGCTCGTGAAACTCGTCGAGGATCACCAGCGAAACGCCCTCCAGCAGGGGATCCTGTTGCAGCATTCGGGTGAGGATGCCCTCCGTCACCACTTCCAGACGGGTGGTTGGCCCCACGCGGCTCTCCGAGCGCATCCGGTAGCCAATGGTTTCCCCCGGCTGCTGGTTAAGCTGTTCAGCCAGCCGCTGAGCCACGTTACGCGCCGCCAGCCGACGCGGCTCCAGCAGCAGGATGCGTCCGCTGAAGTTAGCCTGTTGCAGGATCTGTAGCGGCAGCCAGGTCGATTTCCCGGCCCCGGTAGGGGCGGCAAGCAGTACCTGGGGCGAGTGGCGCAGCGCTTCAAGCAGCTCAGGTAAAACGGCACTGACCGGGTATGAACTCACTTTTGGCTCCATAACGTAGTGGTCTGAATCAGCCGGGCATTGTAGCATTCCTGCTTATGGAATACCGGAGAGCACCATGAGTGAGCAAAAAAAGCTGTTTTTTGGCATCAGCCTGCCGGAAGAGAGCAGGCAGAGCATCATTCAGTGGCGGGCCAATACCTTTGTCGACGGCGTGGGTCGCCCGGTGGCCGCGGCTAATTTGCACCTGACGCTGGCCTTTTTAGGCGAGGTCAGTGAAGAGAAATCCCGCGCGCTACAGCGGCTGGCGAGCCGCATCCGTCAGGCACCCTTTACGCTGACGCTGGATGATGCCGGACACTGGCCGCGATCGGGCGTGGTGTGGCTTGGTCCCAAACGGTCACCGCGCGGGCTGCTACAGCTGGCCGAACTGCTGCGGTCGCAGGCGGCGCGTAGCGGATGCCATCAGAGCACAATGCCCTTTCATCCGCACGTCACCCTGCTGCGCCAGGCTACCCAGCCCTTATCGCTGCCGCCACGCAATTTTAGCTGGCCGTTTCGCGTGGAACGCTTCACGCTGTTTCAGTCCATTTATGCGAAAGGCCGCACGCGCTATAGCGAAGTTGCCGCCTGGGCGCTGTCACAGGAAGAGAAATGAACTATACCCCCGCCCTGCGTCCGGCGACGTTGATTAAACGCTATAAGCGCTTTCTGGCCGACGTGGTCACCCCGGAAGGAACGGAAATGACGCTGCACTGCGCCAATACCGGCGCGATGACCGGCTGCGCCACGCCGGGCGACCGGGTGTGGTACTCCACCTCGGACAGCCTGACGCGAAAATATCCCCACAGCTGGGAGCTGACGGAAACGCAGCGAGGCGACTGGATCTGCGTAAATACCCTGCGCGCCAACACCCTGGTCAGGGAGGCGCTGGAGGCGCAGCTGATTCCAGAATTATCCGGTTACACCAGCCTGCGCGCTGAGGTGAAATACGGCGACGAAAAGAGTCGTATTGATTTCCTGTTGCAGGCAGACAGTCGGGTAAACTGCTATATTGAAGTCAAATCCGTGACGCTGCTGGAGCAGGGTAAAGGGTATTTCCCGGATGCGGTCACCGAGCGCGGTCAGAAGCATCTTCGTGAACTCACGAAGATCGCCGAAAATGGTGCGCGCGCGGTGTTATTTTTTGCCGTTTTGCACTCGGGGATTGAGGACGTTTCCCCCGCACGTCATATTGATGTGCGCTACGCAGAACTACTGGCACAGGCACAGCAGAGCGGTGTTGAGGTGCTATATTATAAGGCGCAGCTGTCGCCCACCGGCATAGGGTTAAAAAAGGCCATTGCGGTGGGGTCATAAACCAGAGGTCAATTGACTGTTATTAAATTACTTCTGGCGCGCGCCAGATACGCTTTTCCTCACAGCCTTGTCAAGGCATGTTCAGGAATAATTGCTAACCTCAATCGCTTCTGTTATTTATAGCGACCTGTTTTTTTCCCCAAGTGGGGATCGATAGTGCGTGTTATCCAGGAGAAGCAACATGCAAGAAGGGCAAACCCGTAAAACCTCGTCTCTGAGTATTCTCGCCATCGCTGGGGTGGAGCCTTATCAGGAGAAACCGGGCGAAGAGTACATGAATGAAGCCCAGCTGGAGCATTTCAAGAAGATCCTTGAAGCCTGGCGCAACCAGCTTCGGGATGAAGTTGACCGTACGGTTTCTCATATGCAGGACGAAGCCGCCAACTTCCCCGATCCGGTCGATCGCGCTGCTCAGGAAGAGGAATTCAGCCTTGAACTGCGTAACCGTGACCGCGAGCGCAAGCTGATCAAAAAGATCGAGAAGACGCTCAAGAAAGTAGAAGATGACGATTTCGGCTACTGTGAATCCTGTGGCGTTGAAATCGGTATTCGTCGCCTTGAAGCGCGTCCTACCGCCGATCTCTGTATCGACTGTAAAACGCTGGCAGAAATCCGCGAAAAACAAATGGCCGGTTAATGGCCGCAAGACTGTGCAGTGAAGCTGGCCCTGCGGCCACTTCACTGCCTCTCTCTATGACTCACGCCTCCGCTTATATCGGGCGCTTCGCCCCCTCTCCCTCCGGTGAACTGCACTTCGGCTCGTTAATTGCGGCCCTTGGCAGCTACCTGCGCGCGCGTTCGCAGCAGGGCCTGTGGCGGGTACGTATCGAAGATATCGATCCCCCACGCGAGGTTCCGGGAGCCGCTCAGCGCATTTTGCAGCAGCTGGAGCAGTATGGCCTGACCTGGGACGGCGAAATTCTCTGGCAGTCCCAGCGGCATGATGCTTATCGTGAGGCCTTAAGCTGGCTTAATGAGCGCCACTTCAGCTATTACTGTACCTGTCCGCGCAGTCGTATCCAGCAGCTCGGCGGCGTGTATGATGGCCACTGTCGTGAGCTGAACCACCGTCCCGATAATGCGGCGCTCCGCCTGAAATCGACGCAGCCCGCCTGCCACTTCCAGGATAGTCTACGGGGAGAGGTGCGCCCCAATAGCGCCCTGGCGCGGGAAGACTTTATTATCCATCGTCGTGACGGGCTGTTCGCTTACAATCTGGCCGTGGTGGTGGATGATCACGACCAGGGTATTACTGAGGTGGTCAGAGGGGCTGATTTAATTGAGCCAACGGTGCGGCAGATAACGCTGTTTCAACAGTTTGGCTGGCCGGTGCCGGACTATTTGCACCTGCCGCTGGCGACCGCGCCGGACGGTAATAAGCTCTCGAAGCAGAATCACGCGACGCCGCTGCCGCCGGGCGATCCGCGCCCGGTGCTGATAGAGGCGCTGCATTTTCTCGGCCAGCCGGTGAGTGAGGAGTGGCAGGATCTGACGCTGCCCGCACTGCTACAGCAGGCGGTTCAACAGTGGGATTTGTCTGGCGTCCCACTTACGGCTACAACAAACAACGTGCAATACTTAACGAATAGTGGAAAGCAGTGACGCCGTTACCGTCGTGCCCGATACGCTCTGGCATGCAATATCAGGGTAAAAGCACCCTGCCACAGCGTGAAAGATGACGGGGGAGTTAATATGAGCATTCTCAAACGCCCCGCACTGAGCTATGATTAGCCGCTATTTTTTTTCGCCCAGATTAATTGTCACTATCGAGGTGTCCCATTTTTTCCCGAGTTGCTAATTTTTGCCGAAAAGTTTTGAGTCGCGAAGACGAAACGCCAGCAAAGGTTGAGGTTGTCCCTCAGATGACCGTTATCCCGCGCGATCGTCATACTATTTCGCGTAAAGACATCAGTGAAAATGCCCTCAAGGTATTATACCGACTGAATAAAGCCGGGTATGAAGCCTATCTGGTGGGCGGCGGCGTGCGCGATCTGCTACTGGGGAAAATACCGAAAGATTTCGATGTGACCACCAACGCCACCCCGGAGCAAATGCGCAAGCTGTTTCGCAATTGCCGCCTGGTTGGGCGTCGGTTCCGCCTTGCGCACGTGATGTTTGGGCCGGAAATCATTGAGGTCGCGACCTTCCGCGGGCACCACGAAGCGGAGCAAATCGAAGAAGATCGCAATAATTCCCAGCGCGGTCAGAACGGCATGCTGCTGCGCGACAACATTTTCGGCACCATTGAAGACGATGCCCAGCGCCGCGATCTGACCATCAACAGCCTCTACTACAGCGTGGCGGATTTTAGCGTACGTGACTACGTTGGGGGCTTAAGCGACCTGCAACAGGGCATCATCCGCCTGATTGGCGATCCGGAAACGCGCTACCGCGAAGATCCGGTGCGTATGCTGCGCGTCATTCGCTTCGCCGCCAGGCTGAACATGTCGATCGCCGCGGAAACCGCCGAGCCTATCCCACGACTGGCGACGCTGCTGCATGATATTCCCGCGGCCCGCCTGTTTGAAGAGACCCTTAAGCTGCTGCAAACGGGCTATGGCTATGCCACCTGGGTCAAACTGCGTGAATTCCAGCTTTTCCAGCCGCTGTTCCCGATCATCACCCGTAACTTTACGGAGCACGGCGACAGCAATATGGAGCGGATGATCGAACAGGTGCTTAAAAACACCGATAACCGCATCCATAATCAGATGCGCGTTAATCCGGCGTTTCTGTTTGCCGCGATGTTCTGGTATCCCCAGCTGGAAGCGGCGCAGAAAATTGCTCAGGAGAGCGGTCTGGCCTATTACGACGCCTTTGCGCTGGCCATGAACGACGTGCTGGATGAAGCCTGCCGATCGCTGGCGATCCCGAAACGCATCACTACGCTGGTTCGGGATATCTGGCAGCTACAGCTGCGACTCTCCCGCCGTCACTGCAAACGCGCCTGGAAGCTGATGGAGCATCCTAAATTCCGCGCGGCCTACGATCTGCTGGCGCTGCGTGCCGAGGTGGAAAATAATCAGGAGCTGCTGCGCCTCTCCGCCTGGTGGAATGAATTCCAGGTCTCGGCACCGCCGCAGCAAAAAACCATGCTGAATACGCTGGGCGACGATCCCGTTCCCCGCCGCCGTACCCGTCGCCCACGTAAGCGCGTACCGGGCCCGCGCCGCGACGGTAACAGCAACAACGCATGACCCGCGTCTATCTGGCCCTGGGCAGTAATCTTGCCGATCCGCTGCATCAGGTGCATGACGCACTTGATGCGCTGGACGGACTGCCCCATACCCAGCGCATCGCCACCTCCTCTTTCTATCGTACGCCGCCCTACGGCCCGCCCGACCAGCCAGATTTCCTCAACGCGGCTGTCGCGCTGGATACCCAGCTAACGCCTGAGGCTCTGCTGGACGCGACGCAGCGCATTGAGCTGGAGCAGGGCCGGGTGCGCAAAAAAGACCGCTGGGGTCCCCGCACGCTTGATATTGATATCATGCTCTTTGGCCACCTCCGGCTAAACACCCCGCGCCTGATACTGCCGCATTACGATATGCACAATCGCGCCTTTATGCTGCTGCCGCTGCTTGAGATCGCCCCCGATGCCGCCTTCCCTGACGGTCAGCGCCTGAACGATATGCTTGCGGGCCTGGACACCTCAGCGATCCGCCGCTGGGCATAGCGCCTGTTCTGATGGCCCTGGATCGCAAGACCTGACCCGCTGCACCTGGCCGTGTGCAAACCCTTTCCCCATCCATTAAGATACGTCCAATATAAAATGCCTAAAGAGGTTGCGATGAAACCCACAACAATCACGACGCTTCGCCAGTGGAAAAAAAACGGACGCCGCTTTGCGTCCATAACGGCCTACGACTTTAGCTTTGCCCGCCTGTTCAGCGACGAAGGCCTCCAGGTCATGCTGGTCGGAGATTCCCTCGGCATGGTGGTACAGGGGCATGACTCAACGCTGCCCGTCACTCTGTCCGATATTGTCTATCACACGCAAGCGGTACGCCGGGGAGCGCCAGCGGCTCTGCTGATGTCCGATCTTCCCTTTATGAGCTATGCCACGCCAGAGCAGGCCTGTGAGAGCGCCGCGCAGCTGATGCGTGCCGGGGCCAATATAGTCAAGCTGGAGGGAGGGAAATGGCTGAGCGAGACGGTGAAACAGTTGACCGAACGTGCGGTACCCGTCTGTGGTCATCTTGGCCTTACGCCGCAGTCGGTTAATATCTTTGGCGGCTATAAGGTGCAGGGCCGCGAGAGCGAGGCCGCTGACGGCCTGCTGGAAGATGCGCTGGCGCTGGAAGCCGCCGGCATACAGCTGCTGGTGCTGGAGTGCGTTCCCGTGGCGCTGGCAAAACGCATTACCGACTCGCTGACCATTCCGGTGATCGGCATTGGCGCGGGCAACGTTACCGACGGCCAGATTCTGGTGATGCATGATGCTTTTGGCATTACCGGTGGGCATGTTCCCTCCTTTGCTAAAAACTTCCTCGCCGATACCGGCGATATCCGCGCAGCGGTCAGGCAGTATGTGTCGGACGTTGAAGCGGGAATTTATCCGGCTGAAGAACACAGTTTCCACTAACTCAGGAGAAGATCCGTGCTGATTATTGAAACCCTGCCGATGCTGCGTCGGGAGATTCGACGCTGGCGGCAGGAGGGTAAACGCATTGCGCTGGTCCCCACCATGGGAAACCTGCATGACGGCCATATGACGCTGGTTGACGAAGCGCGCGAGCAGGCCGATATTGTGGTGGTCTCCATTTTTGTTAATCCGATGCAGTTTGAACGCCCTGACGACCTGGCCCGCTACCCACGAACGTTGCAGGAAGATTGCGAAAAACTGAACCGCCGCAGGGTGGATCTGGTTTTTGCTCCGGCGCCTGGCGAGGTCTATCCAGAAGGGCTGAGCGAGCAGACCTTCGTCGAGGTTCCCGGCCTCTCCGGCCTGCTGGAGGGTGCCAGCCGCCCCGGCCATTTTCGCGGCGTTTCCACCATCGTCAGCAAGCTGTTCAATCTGGTCCAGCCCGACCTCGCCTGCTTTGGCGAAAAGGATTATCAGCAGCTGGCGCTGATCCGCAAAATGGTGGCCGATATGGGCTACGATATTCAGATCGTTGGCGTGCCTACCGTTCGGGCGAAGGATGGCCTGGCGCTCAGCTCACGTAATGGCTATCTGACCGCTGATGAACGCAAGCTGGCACCGACGGTAAGCAGCGTGATGAACAGCATGGCGCAGCGGCTGGCTAACGGGGATCGCCACCTTGAAGAAATTATTGTCGAGGCTGAAACCGCCCTGGCCGAAAAGGGGCTGCGGGCAGATGGCCTGGCCATCTGTGATGCGAATACGCTGCTGCCGCTCAATGTCGATAGCCAGCGCGCGGTGATTCTGATGGCCGCCTGGCTCGGCAAAGCCCGCCTGATTGATAATCAGCAGGTTGATCTGACGCAATAGTGAGTGATTTCGCTTAGCCGAAGCTGGCGCAGGATTAGGTGATAATGCTCAGCTGATAGTGGCGCAGTAGTGGATAATAACGCCGGCTGATACTGATGCAGTAGCAGGTGATAATGCTCAGCTGATTCTGGCGCAGTAGTAAGTGATAATACCCGGCGGATAATGGCGCGGGTGTTTCTGGTAACTTTTGTAACTAGGGTAATAAGGCTATGAACCGTACCATGCTACAGGGCAAACTCCACCGGGTGAAGGTGACTCAGGCGGATCTGAATTACGAAGGCTCCTGTGCCATTGACCAGGACTTTCTCGACGCTTCCGGCATTCTTCAGTACGAAGCCATTGATATTTACAACGTGACTAACGGGCAGCGTTTCTCCACCTACGCAATTGCCGCCGAACGCGGCTCGAAGATTATCTCGGTTAACGGCGCGGCGGCACGCTGCGCCTGCGAAGGCGATATTTTGATTATCTGCTCCTATGTGCAGATGACGGATGCGGCGGCGCGCGAATGGCAGCCAAAAGTTGCCTACTTTGAAGGGGATAATCAGATGAAGCGACTGGCGAAATCTATCCCGGTTCAGGTGGCCTGAATAATACGCTGAGCACAGCGAGGAAGACCCGGATGGGCCAGCAGGGATGCTAGCCCAGGGGCATGCCGGGACAGGGACATCACGTCATGCCCGGTCCGAAAGGTCAACGAGCGGAGCGAAGGAACCGTGCAACGCGCGGCGTGAGGACCACCAGGCACCGGCCCCACCCGCAGGCGACACCTCAAGTCTTAACCGCGCCGGACCCCTCCCCAGCAATCAAAACGGACAAAAACTACGTCCTTAATCCCCTGCCGCGCTCAATAAGCACCCAAACCAGCAGATAAAATACCGCGATAAAACCCGCTAATACGGCCAGGGTGAAAAACAGCGGCACATCGTTAATCCCCAAAAAGCCAAAGCGGAAGCCGCTGATCATATAAACAATGGGATTCAGCTTCGACACCATCTGCCAGAAAGGCGGCAGCAGCGTCAGCGAGTAGAATACACCGCCGAGATAAGTCAGGGGCGTCAGCACGAACGTAGGGATCAGGCTGATATCATCGAACGTGCGGGCAAACACCGCGTTGAGCAAACCGGCAAGGGAAAACAAAATCGCCGTCAGCACCAGCGTCACCGAGACCATCAGCCATGAATGAACGTGAAAAGGCACGAAAAACAGTGAAATAGCGGTAACCAGAATGCCTACGCAAATCCCTCGTGCGACGCCGCCGCCCACATACCCGGCAATAATGACGTGCGTGGGCACCGGCGCGACCAGCAGTTCTTCAATATTGCGTTGAAACTTGGCGCTGAAAAACGACGAGGCCACGTTGGCATAGGCATTGGTTATCACCGCCATCATAATCAGACCCGGCACGATAAATTGCATATAGGAAAAACCGTGCATATCGCCGATGCGCGAGCCAATCAGATTGCCGAAAATAATAAAGTAGAGCGTCATGGTGATCACCGGCGGCACCAGCGTCTGGATCCAGATGCGGGCAAAGCGGTTAATCTCTTTTCCCCAGATGCTTTTCAGCGCTACCCAGTATAAATGTGTCATGCTTTATCTCCTGTACGACCGTTAACCAGGTCGACAAACAGCTCCTCGAGTCGGTTAGCCTTGTTACGCATACTTAAAACCTGCACACCCTGATGGCTGAGCTGACTGAACACGCTATTCAACCCCTGCTCACGCAGCACTTCGACCTCCAGCGTGGAGGTATCCACCAGCCGGTACTGAAAACCTTCCAACTGAGGCAGCGGGCTTTTCGCCGCCAGATCGAGAATAAAGGTTTCCGATTTCAGCTTGGAGAGCAGCCCTTTCATGGTGGTGTTTTCCACCAGTTCCCCGCTCTGAATAATGCCGATATTGCGGCACAGCATCTCTGCCTCTTCCAGATAGTGGGTGGTCAGAATAATGGTGGTGCCTCTGGCATTGAGATCCTGCAGGAAAGTCCACATCGAGCGGCGCAGTTCAATATCCACCCCGGCGGTTGGCTCATCCAGAATCAGCAGCTTAGGCTCGTGCATCAGCGCACGAGCGATCATCAGACGGCGCTTCATTCCTCCGGAAAGCATACGGGCACGTTCGTCACGCTTGTCCCACAGATCCAGCTGCTTTAAGTATTTTTCAGCGCGCTTAATTGCCTCGGCTTTAACCACGCCATACAGGCCCGCCTGGCTGACCACAATCTGCATCACGGTTTCAAACTGGTTGAAGTTAAACTCCTGCGGCACCAGCCCCAGCTGACGCTTCGCGTTGACCATATCCTGCTGCAGGTCGTAACCAAACACCCGGACTTTGCCCGCTGTTTTATTCACCAGCGAGCTGATGATACCAATGGTGGTGGATTTCCCCGCCCCGTTAGGCCCGAGGAGCGCGTAGAAGTCGCCCGCTTCCACGTTCAAATCAATTCCCTTGAGGGCCTGAACGCCACCCGCATAGGTTTTGGTCAGTTTTTCAAGTTCCAGTGCATAAGTCATAGGTTAAAGAGTGCCCTGTTTTGTGTGGTTTGCTTGTTTGACGTTTTAAATCACGCCGTGTTGACCTATATTAACGCCACGCATTTCGAGTATCGGTCGACACAACTATGAAAGACATTAATACCCTTATCAGCAACAACCGCGAATGGTCCCGACTGCTGAAAGAGGAAGATCCGGGCTTCTTTGAGCGCCTGTCACTGGCCCAGAAGCCCCGCTTTCTCTGGATTGGCTGTTCCGACAGCCGCGTCCCGGCCGAGCGCCTCACCGGCCTGGAACCGGGTGAACTCTTCGTTCACCGCAACGTTGCTAATCTGGTGATTCACACGGACTTAAACTGCCTCTCTGTCGTGCAGTACGCCGTTGAAGTACTGGAAGTGGAGCACATCATCATTTGCGGTCACTACGGCTGCGGCGGCGTACAGGCGGCGGTGGAAAATCCTGAGCTGGGCCTGATTAACAACTGGCTGCTGCATATCCGCGATCTGTGGTACAAGCATAGTTCGTTACTGGGTGAGCTGCCGCCGGAAAAACGCTTTGATAAACTCTGTGAAATCAACGTGATCGAACAGGTCTACAATCTGGGGCATTCTACTGTGATGCAGTCTGCCTGGAAGCGCGGCCAGAAAGTCACGATCCACGGCTGGGTTTACGGCATTCAGGACGGCTATCTGCGCGATCTGGAAGTGACCGCCACCAGCCGCGAAACCCTTGAGCAGCGCTATCGCCACGGTATTGCTAACCTGCTTAACGAGCTTGAAAGCCCCAACTGATTGCAGGCGACGCATCATATAACAGGCCGGGAAACCCGGCCTTAGTCGTTTGTGCGCAGGTCCGGCTGCCCGGCCCGTCGCACAAATGTTCCTTACTCTTCCAGCATAACCACGTTGCCAACGTACGGCAGGTGACGATAACGCTGGGCGTAATCAATGCCGTAGCCAACAACAAACTTATCCGCAATAGTAAAGCCGACGTACTCAACCGGTACCTCGACTTCACGACGTGAAGGTTTATCCAACAGGGTGCAGATTGCCAGTGATTTCGGCTGGCGCAGGCTGAGAATATCGCGAACTTTGCTCAACGTGTTGCCGGAGTCGATGATGTCTTCAACAATCAGTACGTCCTTGCCGCGAATATCCTCATCCAGGTCCTTAAGGATTTTGACATCCCGGGTGGTGGACATACCGCTGCCGTAGCTGGATGCGGTCATAAAGTCGACCTCGTGAGGCACGTCGATTTTACGGCAGAGATCGGCCATAAACATAAAAGAGCCGCGCAGCAGCCCGACCAGCACCATTTCGCTGCCGCTGTCACGGTACTGCTCCGTGATCTGCTGGCCCAATTCTGCGATACGTTTGGCGATCTCTGCCTCAGAGATCATTACTTCTACGGTATGTTTCATAAATCACTTATCTCACTGATTTTATTCAGTTAATCGCTATGCAAAGCTTGTTTAAAATCAAGGTATTGATACACCGACTGATATACGGTACATCGCACAGTCATGTACAACAGCCATAGCATGAGTACCTTTTGAAGCGATGGATTATATCAGGGAAGACAGGTTGTGACTTAAAAGGGCCGAAACAAATTCGCCCCGCACGAGGGATATCGCCTTGTTCATAGACGATCCAAGCGTTTAAACTCTGAAGCTGCTCTGTCCCACAAGTCTGTAAACTTCTCCCAGCTGCCTGCACCACCCCGGTACTCGCTATAGCTTGAATTAATGGCCAGCGGCGGCTCACGTCTGAGTGCCACTGTTCAGGATATACATGAAAATATAAAGAAAACCCCCGTCAGAGACAGGGGTATAACTGGGTAAGCATGAGTACAAATAATCTACAAAATTTTTTATTCGGTTGCTCAGTCATAAAGCCAGCGCCCCGCTTTTGCGGACTCAACAAGCATTCTGACGGTAAACGGCTGAGGTTTATGTCGATCCGATCGTAAACGGGCTGGCATTAAACGATTAGGGAGAAACGGCAATATAAGTATTGGGAAATAACGACGCCAGTCTATAGAGCTACAATCAACACCAAAAACCTCAACATATTTATCGACCAGCTCATAGACATCTTCACGAACAGTCAGATATTTACCTGTACTGAGCGATGAATCAATATCAAGCGCCTTGCAGCGTAATTCATCTCTTACAAATTTAAGCACAGCATCATCGACAGAAGTCATATTCTGTCCTCAGGTTTAACCATGAGGTTATAGTGCCAGATGGTTCTGTGCGAAATCATGGTTATATCATAAAAAGTGATCGCTACCCCTACCCACGGCAACCATCTTCCTATGAGACCGCCTAAACTCGCAGTTCTCGCCCACCGACCATTAATTAATGTTTTCCAGGTAGGGGAACGCCAGCGACTATCTAACCGATACGAAATCATTCTGCGCAGACCTAACGACAAAAGGCTTGTTCCCCTTGTCGCTGTTTTGGGTTTTCCAGGAACGTGAACTATGTTAAAGCTACCTACAATTGTAGCAAAAGCAAAAACATCTAAACCGTCCAGTTGCTTTTCTGCCTCATCCACCAGAATCCAGAAAGCAAGCTCACCCGGAGGCAGGTTACACATCCCTTTGAAATATTAGCCATTAAGTTGTTCAAACGTATCCATACATGCTCCTTGCTAATGATTATCCTATCTTAGATCACTGGGTTACAGTTGGCACACGTCAAATGCTTTTGGCAAAGGCTTCATTCATGCTCTAACAGCTTATTCGACACTGGCAGACCATGTTCACGGTAGCTGACCGGGCTGAACTTCCGGGCGGCTTTCGCCCTCAGCCCCTGAACACGCAGGCTGGCAATTTCAACGGACATTTCCTGCTCACGTTCGGAAGGGAAATGTGCATTTTTGAGCTTGCTGCGGCAGACAGACGTATAGACTTCCAAATTCGATGTTAACGAAATTTTATAATGCAAAAGCTTCTATAGATAGACCGTTAATTCATTTACAGCCGCGATTATGCGCATGATAACGTACGCTGAATTTATCCCTTTTCAGCACGCCACATCGGCAGGAGATTGCATGGCTACCCCCCATTCTAAAAAGACGCATATCGGCACGCGCGAGCTACAGCCCGAAACGCAAATGGTAAACTACGGCTACGATCCGGCCCTTTCAGAAGGCGCGGTTAAGCCTCCGGTTTTTCTGACGTCTACCTTTGTCTTTAACAGCGCTGAGGAGGGGAAGGACTTTTTTGACTACGTTTCCGGGCGGAGGGAACCGCCGGAGGGCGGTGCCAATGGGCTGGTTTACTCGCGCTTTAACCATCCCAATAGCGAAATCGTTGAGGACCGGCTGGCTCTCTATGAGCGAACCGACAGTGCGGCGCTTTTCTCCTCCGGTATGTCAGCCATCTCCACCACCCTGCTGGCCTTTGTTAAACCCGGCGATGCCATTCTCCATTCCCAACCGCTGTACGGTGGAACGGAAACGCTGCTGACGAAGACTTTCCGTCAGCTCAACGTGGCTACCGTGGGTTTCTCTGACGGCGTTAATGAAGCCTCCATTCAGGCGGCGGCAAACGAGGCCATGCAACAGGGACGCGTGTCGGTGATCCTGATTGAATCTCCTGCCAACCCCACCAATAGCCTGGTGGATATTGCGCTTATTAGTCGGGTTGCGGACGCTATTGAGCAACAGCAGCAGCATCGCCCGCTTATTGCCTGCGACAACACGCTGCTCGGGCCGGTTTTCCAGCGTCCCATCGAGCAGGGCGCAGATATTTCGCTCTACTCCCTGACGAAATATGTTGGCGGGCATTCGGATCTCATCGCCGGGGCAGCAATGGGCAGTAAAGCGCTTATCAGGCAGATTAAGGCGCTGCGGAGTGCCATCGGCACGCAGCTCGATCCGCACTCCTGCTGGATGATTGGCCGCTCGCTGGAAACGCTGTCGCTGCGGATGGAGCGGGCGAACGATAATGCTGCCGCCGTGGCGGCGTTCCTGCGCAACCACCCCAAAATCGAAAAGCTGCACTATCTCTCCTTTTTGCATCCCGACTCTCCGGCAGGTCAGACGTTCAGTAAACAGTGCAGTGGCGCGGGCTCAACCTTCTCGTTTGACGTGGTGGGAGGTCAGCCCGCCGCTTTCAGGCTGCTTAACACCCTGGAGCTGTTTAAGCTGGCGGTAAGCCTGGGCGGTACCGAGTCTCTCGCCAGTCACCCGGCCAGCACCACGCACTCCGGCGTGCCCGCGGACGTACGCGCGCGCATCGGTATTAGTGAGTCAACTATTCGGGTGTCCATTGGGATAGAGAACCGGGACGATTTGATTGAAGATCTGCGCCTGGCGCTGGAACAGCTCTGACGCAGGCTCAGTACAGCAGCTCGCGGGCACAGGCGATAAAATCGCGCACCGCGCTGTTGTGCATATGCTTCTGCCAGCTTAACGTCAGCGTGGTGGTGGCTAACGGGTCATCCAGATGGCAGTAGTCCACCTCCGGCACCATCACCGAAAGCTGGGTTTCCGGTGCCAGCGTGACGCCCATGCCGATGGCCACCAGACCAATGGCGACGGAAACATCCCGGGTAAACTGAACCTTTTGCGGCGTAAAACCCGCGCGCAGGCAGGCTGAAAGCGTTGACCAGCCCAGACCCACCCCCGGTGGGTCCTGCTGGATAAGGAACGGCTCCTCTGCCAGATCGCTCAGGCTGATACGCGTGTTATGTAACTGCGGATGATGGTGCGGCAGCACCGCAATCAGCGGCCGGGTGGTCAAATCCAGATAATCCAGCTGCGCCTGGCGGGGAACGGGCGAACGCACCAGCGCAATATCCAGCTCATCATTTAACAGTAAGGTTAATTGCCGGTTAACATCATGTTCTTCAATGGCAATTTCTATCTCGGGACGGGCTTTTCGGTAACCGCTGATTAACATTGCCAGTACCGGATCGATAATAGATGAGCCTACATAGCCCAGCCGAATCCGCCCTTTAAACCCCTTGCGCAGGCTTAACGCCGTTTCGCGAATCTTTTCATAGTGGCTGACCGCCAGGCGCGCATCCGCCAGCAGCTGCGCCCCCTCATGCGTTAATACCACGCTGCGCCGGTTACGTAAAAACAGCATCACCCCCCACTCCTGTTCCAGCGCCTTAATATGCTGGCTTAATGCTGGCTGGGCGATATTCAGCCTGAGCGCCGCCTTACCGAAATGAAGTTCTTCGGCCAGGACCACAAAGGAGTGCAGTTGACGATTGTCCATCAGTAATAAAAATTCCTTATCAGAAAGGCGTTATTTATTATTGGACATATATCACCGGGGTCCTGAAACTGCAAGGACAGCAGCGGCAGGCAGGGCCATCAGCGACTGACCTCGCGGCTGCTGACGGCTGCGTCAGTAGAGTCCGGGCTGGCGTGATGGTGATGAAATGCGTTGAGGTTTATTAAGATGTCTGAAAAGAATAAACAGGATACCCAGCCAAAGGTCACAGACCTTCGCTCCGCACTGGCACTCCTGAGTCAGTATGATGACGAGTTGATTTATACCGATGAACCCGTCGATCCCATTGCCGAGCTATCCGGTGTTTATCGTTACGTTGGGGCCAACGGTACCGTGCAGCGTCCTACTCAAATCGGGCCAGCCATGATTTTCAATAAAATCAAAGGCTATGATGATATGCGCGTCCTGATTGGCCTGCTGTCATCGCGTAAACGCGTGGCGCGCCTGTTTGGTACCACTCCTGAAAAGCTGGCCTTTATGCTGAAGGATTCAGTCAATACGCCAATTGCCCCTGTCGTTATCCCGCGTGAAAAAGCCGCCTGTCAGGAAGTGGTGCACCTGGCAACCGATCCCGATTTCGATATTCTTAAGCTGCTGCCCGCCCCGACCAATACCCCCGACGATGCCGGTCCCTACTTTACCCTGGGCATGTGCTATGCGGCCGATCCGGAAACCGGCGAACATGACGTGACCATTCACCGTCTGTGCGTGCAGAGTAAAGATGAGATCTCCATGTACTTCGTGCCGGGTCGCCATCTGGATGTTTTCCGTCAGAAAGCCGAAGCTGCGGGCAAACCCCTGCCTATTTCAATCAGCATTGGTGTCGATCCCGCCATTGAAATCGGTGCCTGCTTTGAGCCACCGACCACGCCGTTGGGTTTTGATGAGCTGTCTATTGCCGGTAGCCTGCGTAACCAGGCGGTTGAGCTGGTGGACTGCGTCAGCGTCAAAGCACGCGGTATCGCTAACGCCGAAGTGGTGATTGAGGGTGAATTACTGCCTAACGTTCGGGTTCGCGAAGATCAGAACACCAATACCGGCAAAGCCATGCCAGAGTTCCCCGGCTACACCGGTGACGCTCAGGCAGAAGTGCCGGTGATCAAAGTGAAAGCCATTACCCATCGTCGCCACCCCATTTTGCAGACCTGCATTGGTCCCAGCGACGAACACACCAATATGGCCGGGATCCCAACCGAAGCCAGTATTCTGCAAATGGTTGAACGCGCCCTGCCCGGCTTCGTTCAGAATGTGCACTGCCCGTCACCGGGAACCGGCAAGTATCTGGCGGTGTTGCAGGTCAAAAAACGTTCTCTGGTGGATGAAGGACGGCAGAAACAGGCCGCGCTGCTGGCGTTCTCGGCCTTTTCCGAACTGAAGCACATTATGCTGGTGGATGAGGATGTCGATATCTTCGATCTCAGTGACGTGATGTGGGCGATGACGACGCGCTATCAGGCTGATGTCAGCACCACCTTAATTCCAGGCGTACGCTGCCATCCGCTCGATCCCTCTTCGGATCCCGCTTTCAGCCCCTCCATCCGCGCCCATGGCATTGCCTGTAAAGCCATTTTTGACTGTACCGTGCCTTATCATCTGAAAAAGAACTTTATCCGCAGCCAGTTCCTGGAGGTTGACGTTAACCGCTTTATTCCGGGCTTTAAAAAGTAAACAGGAGAAGGTATGTCAGGGTCAGTCAATTTGCTGAAAAAACAGCGGCTGATAGTCGGTATCAGCGGTGCCTCCGGCTTTTCATACGGTGTCCAGGCGCTACGCTTCCTGCGCCAGGCTGAGATAGAAAGTCATCTGGTTATCTCGCCGTCTGCCCACCTCAATCGGGAGCACGAAACCGACCTGAGCGAGGAGGATGTGATGGCACTGGCGGATGTGGTGCATCCCATCCGGGCGGTCGGGGCCGCTATTTCCAGCGGCTCTTTTCAGACCATGGGCATGCTGGTTGCACCCTGTTCGATGCACTCCCTGGCTGCCATCGCCAGCGGCGTAACGGATAATCTACTGACCCGTGCAGCCGATGTGGTACTAAAAGAGCGCAGGCGGCTGGTGTTGATGGTGCGGGAAACGCCGCTCCACGCGGGTCATTTGCGCAATATGCAACGGGTAACGGACTGTGGCGGCATTATTTTCCCTCCGGTGCCAGCCCTGTACGCCAGGCCACAAAGCGTTGAGGAGATCATTTCCCACAGCGTGGCGCGGGCGCTGGGTTTATTCGGTGTGGAGTGTGCGGAGCTGCCCCGCTGGGGTGAGACCGTAAGTTTAAACAAGGAGTGACAAGTCGTGATTATTGGACCTTATATCAACGGTGCCGCCGTGCTGATTGGCGGTATTGCGGGTGCCCTGCTGAGCAGTAAACTGCCTGAACGAGTACGCACCTCAATGCCGCTGATTTTTGGCGCGGCCTCAATGTGTATGGGGATCGTGCTGGTCAATAAAGTGTCCCATATGCCGGTGATGGTGCTGTCGGTGATCCTTGGGGCCCTGTTAGGCGAGCTGGTTTATCTTGAGAGAGGAATCGGTAAGCTGGGTGCAAAGGCGCGCGGACTGGTAGAACTGGTGGTGCGTACGGAGCCGGGCAGTGAAGAGTCACAGGCGCAATTTCTGCAAAGTTACGTGGCGATTATCGTCCTGTTTTGCGCCAGCGGCACGGGGATTTTCGGTTCCATGCATGAGGGAATGACCGGCGACTTTAGCATTCTGATTGCCAAGTCTTTCCTCGATCTCTTTACCGCGGCCATTTTTGCTACCACGCTCGGGTTTTCGGTCGCCATTGTGGCGATACCCCAGCTGATTATCCAGCTGCTGCTGGCTTACGGTGCCGTGTTTATTCTACCGATGACCACGCCAGCCATGCAGGCGGATTTCTCAGCCGTCGGTGGCGTACTGATGTTTGCGACGGGTTTTCGCATCTGCGGTATCAAGGTGTTTCCGGTGGCCAATATGCTGCCCGCCCTGGTGCTGGCCATGCCCATCTCGGCGCTGTGGAGCATGATATTCTGATAGGGTTAGCCTGAAAAAGTAAAGCAGCTGGCTCGTTTAGAGCTAAACCCGCCCGCTGCCACCTGTTTAACCATGATGTTTTATCGCCATAATTATAAAAAAATTATTTATACCTATAAATTATAAAATTAATCACCTGCCAATACGCCTGTTTAAAAGAAAGATTTTAACTAAAAAGGTCAAGCGGCACCAGGGACGCCCCTTGCCTTGAGAATACAAAAATCAAGGTGGCATTAAAATGATTAAGAGAACGTTGCTCGTACTAATTTCCTGTCTGATACAGCCAACCATTCACGCCGCGGAGAACGACATCCCACCGCAGAACGTATTACAGATAACCTCCTACGCGGACGATGCCAGTCCGGGGACGCTGCGCTGGGCAATACTTAAAAATAACCAGCATCCGGGAAATTATCGTATTGAATTACATACGCTGGGAAAGAAACCTTATGCAATCAAACTGCAACAGCCTTTACCCCCGCTGATGGGTCCGGTAGAGATTATCAACACGGACTGGCGGAAAACCAATGATTATATCGCCATTGACGGCAGCGGCTATATTAAACCCGTCGATCCCCGCGCCTGTCCCGGTGCGGTCGAGGGGCAGTATGGCGCCAACGTGCGTACCACCAGCCTTCCCGGTTTAGTGCTGCGTGATACCGGCCACGTAACATTACAGGGGCTGGAGATTACAAACTTTTGTATTGGCATTTTAATTAACCGCTCCAGCGATAATGTCATCGAAGACAACCGCATTGTCGCTAATCATGGCGGCGCGGGATTAATGTTAACCGGTGACGATGGTAAAGGAAACTCCACTGCCACAACAACGCAGAGGAATAAAATATTGCGCAACACCTTTATTAATAATGGTGATTCCATGGAAGCCACCCGGGGTGCCTCCTTTAATCTTATTGCAGATAATTTTATCACCACAGATTTAGTCAATAATAAGGAGCCCTCACAGGGGCTGGAAATGCTGTGGGGCAATGATAATGAGATCATTCGTAATCATTTCGAAAATTACTCAGATGGCGTTCAGATTAACTGGGGTAACCGTAACTATATCGCGGCCAACACCTTCGTTAATCTCTCCTCCGCCGTCACCCTGAGCGGCAGCGGTAATATCGTCGATGGCAATACCATGACGGGTAACCGCGTGGCCGTGTCAGTGCGCCCACAGGGCGAAGCCGGTAAGGATGGCCGCTTCGGTATTAACCGTATCAGCGGGATCTCCAGTAACCGCATCAGCGAAAATATCATGATCGACAACGGCAGAAATATTAAACGCTGCTTTGCCGGAGGCAGCTGCCTGCCGCACTTAGCCGGGGCAATTGTCTTTAACGTTCCGGGCCTGGAACATGCTGCTTTTATTGGTAATCGCGGCGGCGGTATCAGCGAAGACACCAGCAAAATGGAGAAGATCTGTGCAATTGACGGAAGAGTGGCGGGCTGCGAACCGACCCCAAATGAGGGGCAAACCGCGCCGCACCTCGATCGGGTGACGCTTCATGCCGGGCAGCTTAGCGTAGAGGGAGAGGTTAAGGGCATTGCCAATACGCTCTACCGAATAGAGTTCTTTTCCAATCGTCGTGCGGATGAAAACGAGGCGGAAGACATTCTGGGTTATCAGATGGTGGCGATAGGGGCGAATGGCCAGGCCCACTTCCACTATCAGCTGACCTTACCGGCCAGGTTACAGGTTGCCAATGTGACCGCCACCGCAACCAATAACGATGGGGCGACCTCAACCTTAAGCCAGCCTGCTGCCCTAAGGTAACGATTTTTCACCCCATTGCCGTCGGCTATGACGGGTTAAAGGCGGGGCCCTGCCCGCCTTAGACTGGCCTCAGCTGACGGTAAAGCCCAGCATCATCCCCGTATCCTCATGCTCCAGCAGATGGCAGTGCGCCATATAGGCCTGCTCTTTTGTCGCGGCATAATCAAAGCGTACCAGCACTTCACTGCGCCACCCCTCAACCCTGACCATATCCTTCCAGCCACTGCGGTGCGCCGCCGGGGCTTTGCCGTTTTCGGAGAGGATGCGGAACTGCGTGCCGTGAATATGAAACGGATGAAGCATCTCATCGCCTTCCCCGGAGACAGTCCACTTTTCTACCGTTCCGCGCGGCACATCGAACGCGGGTTTAGCCATATCAAAGGCCACGCCATTGATCTTATTGCCACTATGAAAATCGTACTCATCCTGCTGAGGCTGCGGATGCGACATACCCGCCATGCCGCCATCCGCACACCTTTTCTCAGGTGCCGCGTCGTTATCGTCGGGGTCATGTGCATCGCCGCCCATACCGGCCATTGCCGCACCACCATACTTTTTGATGAGCGCCAGCATCCCGCGACGCTCAAGTTCCGGATCCATCGACAGCTGTAGCCAGCGGCTCTTATCCACCTGCTCCGGCAGCGCCGGTAGCTCAACCAGCCTGTCGGGCAGCGTGCCGCTCGCCATAACCCGTAGCGGGATAATGCTCAGTACCGGCAGCGGCTGGTTGAACGGTTCCAGCGTCATGCCCATCTGCCGCACCGGCAGCGTCTGCAGGTCAAACGCTTTGCCATCGTGGGTATCAACCAGCACTTCAAAGCGCTCGCCCGGCATCATTGACAGTGTCTTCAGCGGCACCGGCTCGGACAGTAAGCCGCCGTCGCTGCCAATGACATACAGGGTGCGGTCATCGCTGGCGGTCAGATTAAGCGAGCGGGCATTGCAGCCATTCAGCAGGCGCAGGCGCAGCCAGCCGCGCGGTACGGCATGCTGCGGGTAAATAGCCCCGTTAGTCAGCATCGTATTCCCGAACCAGCCAACCGCCGCGCCCATCACGTCCAGTTCATAATCAATCCGGCTGCCATCGGCGCTCAGCCGTTTGTCCTGGAGGATCACCGGAATATCATCCACCCCCCAGATTTTCGGCAACAGCAGCTTACCGCTTGCCTCATCATTCATCAGAACCAGTCCGGCCAGCCCCTGTGCGACCTGGTAGCCGGTCCTGCCGTGCTGATGAGGATGGAACCAGCAGGTGGCAGCGGGCTGATCGGGCGTGAAGCTGACGCTGCGGCTGGCACCCGGCGCAATCAGCGCCTGCGGGCCACCGTCAACGTCGCCGGGCAGTGCCAGCCCGTGCCAGTGAACCGTGGTCGCTTCGGGCAGGGCGTTGTGAACGTTAAGGGTGACGGCCTTGCCGCGCTCAAGCTGAATGGCCGGGCCGAGCAGGCTGCCATTATAGCCCCAGCTGGTGACCGACTGACCCTGCCAGACGGTTTTGCCCTGCTGCGCGGTGATGTTCATGACACCGCGCGGGTCCGGCGTCAACAGGCTGGGAATGGGCAATTCGGCCCGGGGCATCGCGGCCATCAGTGAACGGCTCCACAGCGGCAGCGCGCTGGCTGCGCCTGCTGCGGCACTCAGCTTAATAAAATCACGACGTTGCATTACCCTGTCCTTACGCTGGCGGTCGGTATCAGTGACGCAGCATAAACCCTTACCCTGCGGGAAGGTCAAGCCTTGCCGGTCCCTCTGCGCCATCCACCGTCATTAAATCGCCTTTTCAGCGCGTTTCTCTGGCAAATTTGTCTGTAGCCGCCCCGTAACTGTGCTAAGTTCAGCCTATTGCCAACCTCTGAGAACAATGTATGAAGAAAAGCATCAAGGCTCTGTTGATACTGGGCCTCTTCGGCTTCTCGTCGACCAGTTTTGCCCTGAGCGAATCGGAAGCGGAAGACATGGCGGATCTTACCGCCGTTTTTGTTTATCTGAAGAATGACTGTGGTTATCAGGATCTGCCTGACACGCAGATCCGCCGGGCGCTGGCCTTTTTCGCCCAGCAAAATCGCTGGGATTTGGCTAACTACGACAGTTTTAATATGAAAGCCTTAGGTGAAGACAGCTATCGCGATCTGAGCGGTATTGCGGTGCCTAACGCTGATAAATGCAAATCTCTCGCGCGTGATTCTCTTAGCCTGCTCGCCTGGGTGAAATAATCCTCTTTCTTATCTATGCTTTGTTGATAATTTGACCGTGCAACCGCGGTCAGAGTTAGCTATTATATCGCGCCCATTTTTCGTGGCTGTTTATGAGGAAGGAGAGTCCCACCATGGCCGAAAAAGAAATGTGGTATGAAACGCTTCATGCCGGGTTTGGACAGTATTTCGCTGTCGACAAAGTCCTGTACCGTGAAAAAACCGGACATCAGGATCTGGTTATCTTCGAGAATGCCGCTTTAGGTCGCGTTATGGCACTTGACGGCGTGGTACAAACCACGGAGCGCGATGAATTCATCTATCATGAAATGATGACGCACGTCCCGCTGCTGGCACAGGGTGCCGCGAAGCGGGTGTTAATTATCGGCGGTGGCGATGGCGCGATGCTGCGCGAAGTCAGCCGGCATAAAAGCGTCGAGCACATCACCATGGTAGAGATCGACGCCGGCGTCGTGACGTTCTGCAAACAGTATCTGCCGAACCATAGCGCGGGTGCCTATGACGATCCGCGCTTTACGCTGGTGATTGATGATGGCGTGAATTTTGTCAGCCAGTGCCAGGATAAATTTGACGTGATCATCTCTGACTGCACCGACCCTATCGGTCCCGGAGAGAGTCTGTTTACTTCGGAGTTTTACGAAGGCTGTCGCCGCTGCCTCAATGAAGATGGCATTTTTGTGGCACAAAACGGGGTCTGCTTTTTACAGCAGGATGAGGCCATTAACAGCCACCGTAAGCTGAGCCACTACTTTAACGACGTCAGCTTCTACCAGGCGGCAATCCCCACCTACTACGGCGGGATTATGACCTTCGCCTGGGCGAGTAACAATCCAGCGCTGCGCCAGCTTGATACGGCCACGCTACAGGCGCGCTTTGATGCCGCCAACCTGAATTGCCGCTATTACAATCCGGCAATCCATACCGGCAGCTTTGCCCTGCCGCAATATCTGTTGAATGCGCTGGCTAACTGACGGTGTATTTTAAGGGGGTGAACGAAATTGCAAAAGCTTAAACTACATGGCTTCAACAACCTGACCAAAAGCCTGAGTTTTTGTATCTACGATATCTGTTACGCGAATACAGATGCAGAGCGTGACGGATACATTGCGTACATTGATGAACAGTATAATGCCAACCGCCTGACGGAAATCCTGAGCGAAACCTGTTCGATTATCGGCGCTAACGTGCTGAATATCGCCCGACAGGACTATGAGCCACAGGGCGCCAGCGTCACCATCCTCGTGAGTGAGGAACCGGTTGATCCTAAAGATATTGATAATTCCGAGCACCCTGGCCCGCTGCCGGAGTCGGTGGTCGCGCACCTGGATAAAAGCCATATCTGCGTGCATACCTATCCAGAGAGCCACCCGCAGGGCGGCCTTTGCACCTTCCGTGCCGATATTGAAGTATCGACCTGCGGAGTGATTTCCCCCCTAAAGGCGCTTAACTACCTGATTCACCAGCTTGAATCAGACATTGTCACCATCGACTACCGCGTCAGGGGTTTCACTCGTGACGTGAATGGCGTGAAGCACTACATCGACCACCAGATCAATTCTATTCAGAATTTTATGTCTGACAGCATGAAATCGATGTACGACATGATGGATGTGAACGTCTATCAGGAAAATATGTTTCATACCAAGATGATGCTGAAAGAGTTCGATCTGAAACACTACCTGTTTAATACCAAACCGGAAGATCTTAGTCCGCAGGAGCACAAGCGTATAACCGATCTGCTGTGGAAAGAGATGCGTGAGATCTATTACGGACGCAACATTCCGTCCGTTGGACTGAAAACACAGTAACCTGTTGCTGTTGACGAAATACGGGCGGCCTCTGTGTCGCCCGTTTTGTTTCAGCAGCAGTGGCGGGTCTGATATAGCTGGGCTATCGACGGCGTGAAACCGCCAGCCGATGACGCCCATCTTACCTGTGCAGACCGATTATCGCCCCTGCAAAAAGGCCCGGTAGGCGGCAATCACCGCAAGGAAATCCTCCACGCCGCAGAAGCACAGGCTCTCTTCATCGTAGTAGTTCATTCCCTCTTCAATCTCATCCCCCTCAAAGCTGAGCAGATTCGCGCGAATGATCACCTCTTCTTCATCCAGCCACAGCGTATACTCATGCCCGATGCGCTGCCACTGGCGCTCGCTGCCCTTCACCTCCTGAACGGCGGCCTCGACCTCATCCAGCAGCGTCAGGTTGCCCTCCACCTCTTCATTAAACCAGTGACCGACGGCCTCATGGCCCATTGACATGCGGACCTTCACGCCGCCGGTGATGTCGCGTAAAAACTCATATTCCACGGTAATACCCTTATACATGCAGCTGTCGAAGTTGATGCTTCAGCCATGCTCTCATTCTGACAGGATCCGGTTACTTTACCACGTTATTCATTGCCGACTGCGATTGAGGGAGTAGCCAGGAAGCCGCGAAAATATTGTCTTCTTCATCTGCATCAGGTTACGCGTGCACTTAAGAAATTGTAAAGCCTCACCGCTTTAGGTGAAGTGAAAACATATTATGAACCTGGCTCGCAAAACAAAAAATTAAGTAGGGACCTTGATTAGACGACATTTGTAAAAACGAATGCCTTAGGATAAAATTCGCGCAAGAAATGCATGATGCATTGGTATATGATCAAGGATGACGATCAATGAACCTTACCCGTAAATCCGTCCTGTTTTGCCCCCTGGCGCTGCTCTTATTCCTCTCTGCTGCTCTGATAAGGGCTGATAGTGCGCCGGTTATCTCGTCTGAACGCATCGTCCCACCTGAGACTGAGCATTACAATCGGGTCAGTCTGGATAACCGGATCGAATTAAAAACCCCGGTCAACCTGTTTAATATACACTCTTCTGAAATGCCGCCAGGCCACTATCCATGTGCGGATAGCGTTATTACTCAGGCTCCATCAGTGACCAGAACCTTAAATAATAAACTTCCTAAAAATAATGGCCGTTATTTTCCAGGCTGGAATAGCCATCATATTTCCTCAGAAACGCTAATGGGCGATGGGACTCATATATGGCCGCTCTCCAGTAATGAACAGGCTGCACCCGCTGAGGACGATCGCTCTGACGGGATGGGTGACAACGGAGAGAGAGAAGCCCTGCCTTATCGCCCCTTCAGCACTCCCTCCAGCTGGCAGCTATCTGAACAGCCGCCGCTTACGCTAAGTGCATATGCCCTCCATAAGCGTATTTTCAAGGATGGCAGCGCGAGCACCGGCTTTAAATCCGGCCAGAGGGGCAATAGCTTTCAGCTCAAAACGGACGCCAGCATCCCGCGGGTAGAAAACACTGAACTCTCCTGTCAGATGCACTATCAGAAGTACCTGCAAAAAGAGGGTATTGACGACTGGGGGATTGCGGCAGGAATAACCGTGAGTTTCTAAAAAAAAACCGGAGATGATTTCTCATCCCCGGTTTGGTGGTCATCTTCAGCGCCTGGGTAACTTCCCCTTTATACGGCGGTCTGGAAGATCACGCCGTCGGCTTTATCCGTGTACTGGCTCAGCTGGTCAAAGTTCAGATAGCGATAGGTATCCACCGCCGTCTTATCAACCTGATTCATAAACTGCTGATACTCATCCGGCGCAGGCAGTCGGCCCAGCAGGGAAGCAACCGCAGCCAGCTCAGCAGAGGCCAGATAGACGTTTGCCCCGGTGCCAAGACGGTTCGGGAAGTTACGGGTAGAAGTGGAAACCACCGTCGCGCCGTCTGCAACCCGCGCCTGGTTCCCCATACAGAGTGAACAGCCGGGGATCTCGATGCGCGCACCGCTTTTACCAAACACGCTGTAGTAACCCTCTTCGGTCAGCTGCGCTGCATCCATTTTGGTTGGCGGAGCCACCCACAGACGCGTTGGCAGCTGGCCCTTGTGGCTATCCAGCAGCTTACCGGCCGCGCGGAAGTGACCGATGTTGGTCATGCAGGAGCCAATAAAGACCTCATCGATCTTCTCACCCTGCACGTCAGACAGCAGACGCGCATCATCAGGATCGTTAGGCGCGCACAGGATCGGCTCTTTAATCTCGGCCAGATCGATCTCAATCACCGCCGCATACTCTGCGTCAGCATCGCCTTCCAGCAGCTGCGGATCCGCCAGCCATTTTTCCATGCCCTGAATACGGCGTTCCAGCGTACGACGATCGCCATAGCCTTCCGCAATCATCCACTTCAGCAGGACAATGTTGGAGTTCAGATATTCAATGATCGGATCTTTACCCAGCTTGATGGTACAGCCCGCGGCTGAGCGCTCGGCCGACGCATCGGAAAGCTCAAACGCCTGCTCCACTTTCAGGTCCGGCAGACCTTCGATTTCCAGAATGCGGCCAGAGAAGATGTTTTTCTTCCCTTTCTTCTCTACGGTCAGCAGCCCCTGCCTGATGGCATACAGCGGAATAGCATGCACCAGATCGCGCAGGGTGATCCCCGGCTCCATTTTCCCTTTGAAACGCACCAGCACAGATTCCGGCATATCCAGCGGCATAACGCCGGTGGCGGCAGCAAACGCGACCAGGCCTGAACCCGCAGGGAAAGAGATCCCTATCGGGAAGCGGGTATGGGAGTCACCGCCGGTGCCAACGGTATCCGGCAGCAGCATACGGTTCAGCCAGCTGTGGATAATACCGTCGCCCGGACGCAGGGAGACGCCGCCGCGATTCATAATAAAGTCAGGCAGCGTATGGTGAGTCGAGACGTCTACCGGTTTTGGATAGGCCGCCGTGTGGCAGAAGGACTGCATCACCAGGTCGGCGGAAAAGCCCAGGCAGGCGAGATCTTTCAGCTCATCGCGGGTCATTGGCCCGGTAGTATCCTGCGAACCGACTGAGGTCATTTTCGGTTCACAATAGGCTCCCGGACGTACGCCCTCGGTGCCGCAGGCGCGACCTACCATTTTCTGCGCCAGCGAGAATCCACGGGTACTGGCCGCCACGTCTCTGGCCTGACGGAATACGGTGCTGTGCGGCAGGCCCAGCGCTTCACGCGCCCTGGTGGTCAAGCCGCGTCCGATAATCAGCGGAATACGGCCACCGGCGCGCACTTCATCCAGCAGCACGTCGGTTTTCAGCGCAAAGGTCGCCAGCACTTCACCGGTAAGGTGATCTCTGACTTCGCCTTTATAAGGCCAGATGTCAATCACATCGCCCGTATTCAGGTTATCCACATCGACTTCGATCGGCAGCGCGCCAGCATCTTCCATGGTATTAAAGAAGATAGGGGCGATTTTGCCGCCCAGCACTACGCCGCCGCCTTTTTTGTTTGGCACGAAGGGCAGGTCATCACCCATAAACCACAGCACCGAATTGGTCGCCGATTTACGCGAGGAGCCGGTTCCTACGACGTCGCCAACGTAGGCAAGAGGGAACCCCTTCGCCTGTAGCGCTTCAATCTGTTTGATGGGGCCAACGTTACCCGCCTCGTCCGGCTCAATGCCTTCACGGGCATTTTTTAGCATGGCTAACGCGTGCAGAGGAATATCAGGACGGGACCAGGCATCCGGCGCGGGAGAGAGATCGTCCGTGTTGGTTTCACCGGTGACTTTGAAGACGGTAACGGTAATTTTCTCAGCCAGCTCCGGACGGGAGAGATACCATTCCGCGTCGGCCCAGGAGTGCATGATTTGTATAGCGTGTGGGTTACCGGCTTTGGCTTTTTCTTCTACGTCGTAGAAGCTGTCAAACATCAGCAGCGTATGGGACAGGGCTTTGGCGGCACCGGGTGCCAGCTTCTCATTGTCCAGCGCGTCAATCAGCGGATGAATGTTGTAGCCACCCTGCATGGTGCCCAGTAACTGGACCGCTTTTTCAGGCGTAACCAGAGGAGAAGTCGCTTCACCTTTGGCGACCGCCGCCAGGAAACCGGCTTTCACGTAGGCCGCTTCATCAACGCCCGGCGGGACTCGATTAATTAACAGATCGGACAGGAATTCTTCTTCACCCGCTGGCGGGTTTTTCAGCAGTTCAACCAGCGCGGCCATTTGGGAAGCATCTAAAGGTTTTGGAACGATCCCCTGGGCAGCACGCTCGGCAACGTGCTTACGGTATTCATCTAGCACGACGTTCTCCTCGCTCACATTGTTATGGCTTACCGGGCGCCCTGAAGGTTCACCGTATCGTGACGACTGTCCATGTGTAGGGTATGGTGCCCGGTTCCGCGAGGGGCAGCATAGCAGGATTTCAATGACATGTTAATCCGTTTACAAAAAAGCAACATAATTTTGCGGGAGGAAGTCAGAACAGGCAGGGTTGAAAGGAAAGACATGACCAGAGGCTATTTCAACCGGAAGATACTTCACGGCTGGTGATAGATAAATGACTCTTTTTGACACAGGTAACAGCCCCCTATTGCTGGCGGTTCCGCTCCACCAGCGCAAACTAGCCAGCGTGATAACTCTCTCCGGCAATATTCTCGTTGCTGAACAGGCGATCCAGCAACTCAACATCCCCTGTCCCAAGCTCAATGTCTGCGGCACGAAAGCTATCAGCCAGATGAGTGATTTTGCTCGCGCCGGGAATAGGGACGATGTGCTTTCCCAGCGGGATGAACTACAAATGGGAGTTCTGCGAGCGGGAACAGTCATTTGACGTTGCCTTGACGGGGGATCTGGCGCTGAACAGCGATACTATAATGATCGAAGCCGCCAGCGCCGGGCTGGCATTTGTACTGAAAGGGCTGGTTCAGTGGCTGCGGGAATGGGTGCTATGATCGCCATTACTCAGTCCGGTTGGTGATTTGTTTTGATTTGGCGATTGATTAGATCGCTCAATTCGGACTGAGTTCCCTCAAAGTGATCTACTATTCGGAACAACCATTTAGTAGAGGTACAAATACCCTTCATGCTCCAGCTGTTCAACCATTTCTTTTATCATATTTAAATCGGGATAATCGATAGCCAATTTTTTTAATGCACTAACCCCTGACTCTTGAGAATAATATGCATATAAAATAACGGCTGCATTTCTGGCATATGTTGGAAGATGACTGTTTTTAATAATCGAAAATAGTTTATCTTCCTTATCCTTTACTAAAGAAATAACCGCATCGGCATTCTGTCCTAATGATCCGCGTTCAAATGAATCTTCTTCTTCAAAAAGACATAATATTTTTGTAACATCTTGCTCTGAAAAATTTTCGATGACGCTGCGCAGTTCACATCTTAATTCGGACGTAAAAGTCTGATCTTGCGTCCAAAAAATATCCGGATGCCCTGGGATATGGGCTAAGTAATAAATAATGGCTGGGTCTAGTTCTAAAATACCTCTTTCCCTAAACGTCTTAAAAATATCATTCCAAGCATTAAAGTTATTGCAATGATGCTTAACTAATACATGTAATCCTAAACTGTGTTCAGTAAAGTCATTAGATACCATAAACCTTAGTGCTTGATCAAGAGGTAGCTTTATTAGTTTATTTAAATGTATCGGCTTAAGTATTTTTTCAAAACCATTTAACGTAAAAGCTGCAAATTCTGTTTTCTTAAAATTAATCGTGTAGGGACCATCTTTTATAATACCAGGCTTATTTTTGATGTAACTTTTAATATCAACCCAATAAGCTTTACTTTCATCAGGGTCATAAACAATCCCTAATACAGGCAAAGAATGCGACTTCCAATATTCGAAATGTTGCTTTGATGCAGGAATTTTACATGTATTATTGGTACAAAAAGACTTTCCTGACTTCACTTGAATCGCAATAGTTATACCTTTGACATCAACACCATCAACTAACTCAACAAATGCATCATTACCATAATCATTTTCTTGATGTACCTCGTGAAAAATACTATTTGATGACTCAACTATGTCGCGAACATAGTTTATACCCTTTTTTGCCATAGCGGAGGTTATCAGTTTTGTTGTGCCCATTATTCCTCACTGGGATACCTTACCTATCAAACATCCCTAAGATAATTCAACATGTTTTTATATAATCATACTTACGCCATTAGAACAACATCTTTTGCCTTCAGGAAACAAAATGCCCTCTGCATAACAGAGGGCTAAATAAGTGATCTTAATATCGCTACACTTTTGCCAGCACATGTTTGCCTCCCGGAAATGGACTGACGGTTTTCATAAAGAGGCATACCTTTTTCAACAGCCGCCACATTGAAGGGCACTGATGATTACGGGTGATGGTTTCGTGCAGTGCCTGCCACAGCCGTTCGATACGGTTAACCCATGGCGAGTAAACGGGCTGATAAATTATCCTGAACTTCGGATTTTGCTTCAGCCAGCGCAGCGTTTACCTGCTCTTGTGAATAATTTAGTTATCAACGATTAACGTTATGGTTTTTGCTCGCCGGTAAGTCGCTTTCAGATGTTTCAGCAGCGTTATGAACAGCACTGAACTTTTACGGCTGCCACCCACATAACTGACCCGGCCTGTGCCACTGTGCAAGGCTCCTGCGAGATAATACTTTTCGTTCTGGCCCGGCGTGACAACACGTTTCTGCTATCCCCGTCTCTGCCAGTCTGCACCGATTTTGGGATTGAGATGGATATCCACCTCATCTTCGTAAAACACCGGATGCTCTGTGCTGCAATCGTCCAGCGCTCTATGGATTACCGCCATCTTTTCATCTTTGTTCGGGTCACGTATATGCAGTGTTGGGGCGGCTCTGCGCCACACCAGCCGGCGGAAGGTAACCCGCGGCGGACAGTTGAAGCATGCAGGCAGTAGCCCGTTATCTCTCTGAGTTTTATCGCCATTAACTCTGTTCTCCATTGTGAACGCTGATACCCAAAATCACTGGGAAAGTGCTTAACCAGCTGACGTAAAAGCGCACAGATATGCTCAAAAAGGCAGCGGCGTCCACGACCAGGAGAAAGCGATTTCAGGCCGTCGATGCCATAAAGAGTAAACCAGTTAATCCAGCGATCAATGGAAGAGCAGGCACAGCGAAGCATTCTGCCGACGTCGCTGACACGATCACCCCGATGTAGCAGCAACATGGCGATATGCCTGTGGGCATGGGCTTTATCAAGCGTTTTATGAATGATTTTCTGCATCAGGCGTCGTTCAGTTCGGGGGATGATTTGGGATATTCAGCGATTGATCAGATCGCACAACCCGGGCTGACTTCCCTCAAAGTGATCTATTATTCGGAACGCTTATTTAGTTGAGATTTAACCTGCCTTTACTTCTTAGCACAGTAATTTAAAGATAAAAAAGCCCCCATCCGGGAGCTTTTTTATCAGTAAAGAGGCTTACTTCTTCTTCGCTTTCGGGTTAGGCAGGTCGGTGATGCTACCCTCGAAGATTTCAGCCGCCAGGCCTACGGACTCATGCAGCGTCGGGTGCGCATGGATAGTTAGCGCGATATCTTCGGCGTCACAGCCCATTTCGATAGCCAGGCCAATCTCGCCCAGCAGCTCGCCGCCGTTAGTGCCGACAATGGCACCGCCGATGACGCGATGCGTCTCTTTATCGAAAATCAGCTTGGTCATACCATCTGCACAGTCGGAAGCGATAGCGCGTCCCGAGGCCGCCCATGGGAAAATCGACGTCTCGTAGCTGATACCTTTTTCTTTCGCTTCTTTCTCGGTCAGACCAACCCAGGCAACCTCTGGCTCGGTATAAGCGATCGAAGGGATCACCTTCGGATCGAAGTAGTGCTTCTTACCGGAAATCACTTCGGCCGCTACGTGGCCTTCATGGACGCCTTTGTGCGCCAGCATCGGCTGACCAACGATATCGCCAATGGCGTAGATATGCGGCACGTTGGTGCGCATCTGCTTATCAACGCGAATAAAGCCGCGATCGTCCACTTCCACGCCCGCCTGACCTGCATCAAGGCCTTTACCGTTAGGTACGCGACCAATAGCAACCAGTACCGCATCGTAGCGCTGAGGTTCGGTCGGCGCTTTTTTACCTTCCATGGAAACGTAGATACCGTCGTCTTTCGCTTCAACGGCGGTCACTTTCGTTTCCAGAATCAGGTTGAACTGCTTGCTGATGCGCTTGGTGAAGACTTTCACCACGTCTTTATCGGCAGCGGGAATAACCTGATCAAACATTTCGACCACGTCGATCTGTGAGCCGAGTGCATGGTAGACGGTCGCCATTTCCAGACCGATGATACCGCCGCCCATTACCAGCAGGCGCTCAGGAACTTCTTTCAGCTCCAGTGCGTCGGTGGAATCCCATACGCGCGCGTCGTCATGAGGAATAAAGGGAAGCTGAATAGGACGCGAGCCCGCAGCGATAATAGCGTTATCGAAGTTAATGGTCGTTGCCCCATTTTCCCCTTCAACCACCAGCGTATTCGCGCCGGTAAATTTACCCAGACCGGTAACCACCTTCACTTTACGGCCCTTCGCCATACCCGACAGACCACCGGTCAGCTGGGTAATCACTTTCTCTTTCCAGCTGCGGATCTTGTTGATATCCGTCTGCGGCTTGCCGAACACAATGCCGTGCTCTTCCAGCGCCTTCGCTTCTTCAATCACTTTAGCAACGTGCAGCAGCGCCTTGGAGGGAATACACCCTACGTTCAGGCAAACGCCGCCGAGGGTGCTGAAACGTTCAACGATGACGGTCTCCAGACCTAAATCAGCGCAACGGAAGGCTGCGGAGTAACCCGCAGGGCCTGCCCCAAGTACCACGACCTGAGTTTTAATTTCTGTACTCATCATGACCTCTTAGTTAACTGAGGGATGTTCATCCGCCGGTTCGTATTCAGGGCAAGAGTTTACAGAATTGTTAACAGAGTGCAAACAACCTGCCCGATACGTCTTCAACGACCTTGTCGACTTATGGCATCGAAAGTCGGCTATGAGAAGGCCGGCAAAAGCCGGCCTTAATTCCTTACATCACCAGACGGCGGATATCCGCCATGATGGTGGCGATATAGGCAGCGAACCGTGCGCCCGCCGCACCATCAATCACCCGATGGTCGAAGGAGAGCGACAGCGGCAGCATCAGGCGGGGAATGAACTCCTTCCCATTCCAGACCGGCTCCATTGCGGATTTAGACACCCCGAGGATTGCCACTTCCGGCGCGTTAACAATCGGCGTAAATGCCGTGCCGCCAATACCGCCCAGGCTGGAGATGGTGAAGCAGCCACCCTGCATATCGGATGCAGTCAGCTTGCCGTCGCGGGCCTTTTTAGAGATAACAGAAAGTTCGCGAGACAGCTCGACAATGCCTTTTTTGTTAACATCTTTGAAGACCGGCACAACCAGACCATTTGGCGTATCAACCGCCACGCCGATGTTGATGTATTTTTTCAGCGTCAGCTTCTGGGCATCTTCAGACAGCGAGCTGTTGAAGCGAGGGAACTCCTCCAGCGCTTTCGCCGCTGCCTTCATGATAAACACCAGCGGCGTGATCTTCAGATCCAGCTTCTTCTTCGCCGCTTCGTCATTCTGCTGCTTACGGAAGGCTTCAACCTCGGTGATATCCGCCTTGTCATGCTGCGTAACGTGTGGAATAACCACCCAGTTACGGCTCAGGTTAGCACCGGAGATTTTCTGGATACGGCCCAGCTCGACTTCTTCAATCTCACCGAACTTGCTGAAGTCCACTTTCGGCCACGGCAGCATGCCCGGCAGGCCGCCAGAAGCCGCAGCGGCTGGGGCAGACTCGGCGCGTTTTACCGCGTCCTTCACGTACGCCTGAACGTCTTCTTTCAGGATGCGGCCTTTGCGGCCCGAGCCTTTCACCTTCGCCAGGTTAACGCCGAACTCGCGCGCCAGGCGACGGATAACCGGGGTCGCATGAACGTAAGCGTCGTTTTCGGCAAATTCACCTTTCGCTTCACTCTTCGCCGGGGCAGGAGCCGCCGGTGCTTCCTGCTTAGCGGCTGCCGGTGCTGCGTCCTCTTTCTTCGCCGCAGGTGCCGCTGCCGGTGCAGCGCCTTCCACCTCAAACACCATCAGCGGCGAACCGGTTTTCACCCGGTCGCCGGTGCTGATTTTGATCTCTTTGACGGTACCGGCAAAGGGTGCAGGCACTTCCATTGAGGCTTTATCACCCTCGACCACGATCAGCGACTGCTCAGCGGCAACTTTATCGCCCACTTTGACCAGTATTTCCGTCACTTCAACGTCATCGCCGCCGATATCCGGTACGGCAACGTCTTTTGAACCGCTGGCCGCAGCAGGTGCAGCGACCGCTTCTTCTTTCACTTCAGGCTTCGCTTCGGCAGGGGCAGGGGCAGCAGCAGAACCCGCCGTTTCGAAGACCATAATCAGGGAGCCGGTGCTAATTTTATCGCCGGTGCTGATTTTGATCTCTTTCACCTTACCGGCGAAAGGCGCAGGCACTTCCATTGACGCTTTATCGCCTTCGACAACGATCAGCGACTGCTCGGCCTCGACCGAATCGCCCACTTTGACCAGAATCTCGGTGACTTCTACTTCGTCAGAACCGATATCGGGAACATTGACCTCTTTGCTTTCTGCTTTTGACTCAGCAGCGGCGGCGGGTTTCGCTTCCTCTTTTTTCTCTTCCGCCTGCGCTGGCGCCGCATCAGCAGCGCCTTCGGCGGCGTCAAAAATCATAATCAGCTTGCCGGTGGCAACGGTATCGCCGGTCGCCACTTTGATCTCTTTTACCACGCCTGCCTGCGGAGAAGGCACTTCCATCGAGGCTTTATCACCCTCGACGACGATCAGCGACTGCTCAACCTCAACCTTGTCACCCACCTTGACCAGGATCTCGGTAACTTCAACTTCGTCTGCACCGATATCCGGTACCTTAATTTCGATAGCCATTAATCTTTACCTCTTATGCCAGACGCGGGTTGACTTTATCGGCATCAATATTGAATTTGGTGATCGCTTCTGCCACCACGCGCTTATCAATTTCACCGCGTTTAGCCAGTTCACCCAGCGCCGCCACCACCACGTAAGATGCATCCACTTCAAAGTGGTGACGCAGGTTTTCACGACTGTCAGAACGTCCGAAACCGTCGGTGCCCAGCACGCGATAATCGCTGGCTGGCATAAAGGTACGGATCTGCTCGGCAAACAGTTTCATATAGTCGGTTGAAGCCACGGCCGGTGCATCGCTCATGATCTGGGCAACGTAAGGCACGCGTGGCGCCTCGGTCGGATGCAGCATGTTCCAGCGCTCGCAGTCCTGACCGTCGCGGGCCAGCTCGGTGAACGAGGTCACGCTATAAACGTCAGAACCCACACCGTAGTCGTTTGCCAGAATCTGTGCCGCTTCACGGACGTGACGCAGAATAGAGCCGGAGCCCAGCAGCTGAACTTTACCTTTGTTCCCTTCTACCGTTTCCAGCTTGTAGATACCCTTACGGATACCCTCTTCCGCACCCTGCGGCATGGCAGGCATGTGGTAGTTTTCATTCAGGGTGGTAATGTAGTAGTAGACGTTTTCCTGCGCTTCGCCGTACATGCGTACCAGGCCGTCATGCATAATGACCGCAACTTCATAGGCATAGGCCGGATCGTAAGAGATACAGTTTGGAATGGTCAGCGACTGAATGTGGCTGTGACCATCTTCATGCTGTAGCCCTTCGCCATTCAGCGTGGTACGGCCAGAGGTGCCGCCAATCAGGAAGCCGCGAGCCTGCTGATCGCCAGCCGCCCAGCACAGGTCGCCAATACGCTGGAAACCGAACATGGAGTAGTAAATGTAGAACGGGATCATGGGCAGGTTGTTGGTGCTGTAAGACGTTGCCGCCGCCAGCCAGGATGCGCCTGCGCCCAGTTCGTTAATCCCTTCCTGTAGGATCTGGCCTTTCTCGTCTTCTTTGTAGTAAGCAACCTGCTCACGGTCCTGCGGCGTGTACTGCTGGCCGTTCGGGCTGTAGATACCAATCTGACGGAACAGACCTTCCATGCCGAAAGTACGCGCTTCATCCGCGATGATCGGCACCAGGCGATCTTTGATCGATTTGTTCTTCAGCATCACGTTCAGGGCACGAACAAACGCGATGGTGGTGGAGATCTCTTTATTCTGCTCTTCCAGCAGCGAGCGGAAATCTTCCAGCGTCGGCATCTCCAGCTTCTCGCTGAAGTTAGGCTGACGGCTTGGCAGGTAGCCGCCCAGCTTCTCGCGCTGGCTGTGCAGATAGTTATACTCTTCGGAGCCTTTCTCAAAGGTAATGTACGGCAGTTTTTCAACGCCCGCATCGTCCACCGGCACGTTGAAGCGATCGCGGATGTAGCGAACGCCATCCATGTTCATCTTCTTCACCTGGTGCGCGATGTTTTTACCTTCGGCAGTATCACCCATACCATAGCCTTTGATGGTATGCGCCAGAATCACCACCGGCTTGCCTTTGGTATCCTGTGCTTTTTTCAGCGCTGCATAGATTTTCTTCGGATCGTGACCGCCACGGTTCAGCGCCCAAATCTCGGTGTCAGACATATCTTTAACCAGCTCTGCCGTCTCCGGATATTTACCGAAGAAGTGCTCGCGCACGTAAGCGCCATCGCGGGATTTAAAGGTCTGATAGTCGCCGTCAACGGTTTCGTTCATCAGCTGGATAAGCTTGCCGCTGGTATCTTTACGCAGCAGTTCATCCCAGCGACCGCCCCAGATAACCTTGATCACTTCCCAACCGGCGCCGCCAAAGATCCCGGCCAGTTCGTTGATGATCTTGCCGTTACCGGTGACCGGGCCATCCAGACGCTGGAGGTTACAGTTAATGATAAATACCAGGTTATCCAGCTTCTCACGGGTGGCAATGGTAATGGCGCCCTTTGATTCTGGCTCATCCATCTCGCCATCGCCCAGGAAGGCATAGACGGTTTGTTCGGCCGTATCTTTCAGACCGCGGTGCTCAAGATACTTCAGGAATTTAGCCTGGTAGATCGCGCCAATCGGGCCAAGGCCCATTGATACGGTCGGGAACTGCCAGAAATCAGGCATCAGTTTAGGATGCGGATAAGAGGAAAGACCCTTACCGTGAACTTCCTGGCGGAAGTTATTCATCTGGTCTTCCGTCAGGCGTCCTTCCAGGAAGGCACGTGCATAAACGCCGGGGGAGATATGTCCCTGGAAATAGACCAGATCGCCGCCGTCTTTTTCGCTGCGCGCACGGAAGAAGTGGTTAAAGCACACTTCATAAATAGTCGCAGAAGACTGGAAAGAGGACATATGTCCGCCCAGCTCCAGGTCTTTTTTCGAGGCGCGAAGAACGGTCATAATCGCGTTCCAGCGGATCGCCGAACGGATGCGGCGCTCAAGCGACGTATTGCCCGGATAGTCCGGCTCGTCTTCTACGGCAATAGAGTTAACATAGTTGCTGGCTCCAGCGCCCGCAGCCACTTTCACGCCACCTTTGCGTGCTTCGCTCATTACCTGATCGATCAGGAACTGTGCGCGCTCAACACCTTCTTCACGGATGACCGATTCGATCGCCTGTAGCCAGTCGCGGGTTTCGATCGGATCCACGTCATTGTGTAAACGTTCTGACATGGGGGTATTCCTTATCTGTGTCTAATACGTTGAATTGTCTGGAGCCTGTCTCCCTGTGCTCTGTTTTCAAAGCACAGGGAGACAGGTCCGTCGTTTTATGTGCCGCGTTATGTTTACGCGTTATTCCTTACGTTGCTGTAAACGTCGCAAGGAGCGCTCTCTTCGACTCTGCTCCCGACTTCTGTCCAGCAATATTTCCTCAATAAACGCCAGATGGCGATGTGAAGCTTCGCGCGCCTTTTCGGGCTCGCGGGCCACAATCGCCTCGAAAATTCTGGCGCGATGACCGCTCACTTTCGCCAGCATTTCGCGGCGGGAGTAGAGCAGTTCAAAATTCTGTCGCACGTTCTGTTCCAGCATTGGCCCCATACTGCGTAACAGATGCAGCAACACCACATTATGGGCGGCTTCTGTTACAGCAATTTGGTACTGCATCACCGCATCGGCTTCCGCGTCCAGATCGCCGCTGGCCTGAGCAGACTGAATCTGCACGTGACAGTGGCGGATGCGCACTAAATCCTCTTCCGTGCCGCGCAGGGCAGCATAGTACGCGGCGATCCCTTCCAGCGCGTGGCGCGTTTCCAGCAGGTCAAACTGAGATTCAGGATGACCGGCCAGAAGCTCAACAAGCGGATCGCTAAGGCTTTGCCACAGGTTGGTCTGGACGAAGGTGCCGCCGCCCTGTCGGCGCAGCAGCAGGCCTTTCGCTTCCAGACGCTGAATGGCCTCACGCAGAGAAGGTCGGGAAACATCGAACTGTTTAGCGAGCTCGCGCTCCGGGAGCAGTTTTTCGCCCGGACGCAGCGTCCCCTCCATAATGAGAGACTCAAGCTGTTGCTCGATAGCATCGGAAAGCTTTGGTTGGCGGATTTTGCTGTAAGCCATCATCCCTTCATCTGCTATTTGCCGGAGTAAATTGGTAATACCAATTGCAAAAAGGTGTCCGTAAAGTAACAAAGTATTCACGTGATGTCCATATAGCAACCACCCGAAATCGGACCCTGGTCTCGTTTTCCTCATCGACCATAAGGGAATGCTATTCGTTATTTCGATCCGTTTATGGCAGAAACTAAGGGGGCTGAGCCTGCTCTCGATTCGATCTTTCTTCTCACCGCAAAAGAAAGCGAGTGCATTGGCGGCTGCTTATCATTATTCTTGTCGCCACGGTAGCATCAGGCTGATTTTAATTTGAATGAGACTGTATCAATTTAAATACGCTCTCTGTAAGCAACGGATTACAGAGTTAGCCTTTTGGTTAACAAAATAACGGATAACGAGGTTTACTATGGAACAACAGCAGGGCGAGACGCTGAAGCGCGGGCTTAAAAACCGGCACATCCAGCTTATCGCATTGGGCGGGGCCGTCGGGACAGGCCTTTTTCTGGGAATTGCAGACACGATCAGAATGGCTGGCCCCTCGGTGCTTTTGGGCTATGCCATCGGCGGCTTTATCGCCTTTATGATCATGCGCCAGCTGGGTGAAATGGTCGTGGAGGAGCCGGTTGCCGGTTCCTTCAGCCATTTTGCTTATAAATACTGGGGCAATTTCGCAGGCTTCGCCTCCGGCTGGAACTACTGGATCCTCTATGTACTGGTTGCCATGGCGGAACTGACCGCCGTAGGTAAATACATCCAGTACTGGTGGCCGGAGATCCCGACCTGGATCTCCGCGCTGGTATTCTTCTTTATCATCAATGCCATTAACCTGACTAACGTGAAAGTCTACGGCGAAATGGAGTTCTGGTTTTCCATCATCAAGGTGGCAGCGGTAATCGGCATGATCGTCTTTGGTGCGTGGCTGCTGTTTGGCGGTCACGCCGGGCCTGATGCCTCCGTTTCCAACCTCTGGGATCGGGGCGGCTTCTTCCCGAACGGCATCACCGGCATGGTAATGGCGATGGCGGTAATTATGTTCTCTTTCGGCGGGCTTGAGCTGGTGGGCATTACCGCCGCGGAAGCGGACGATCCTGAAAAAAGTATCCCCAAAGCCACCAATCAGGTGCTGTACCGCATCCTGATTTTCTATATTGGCTCGCTGACGGTGTTACTGTCGCTCTATCCCTGGACCAAAGTGATTGGTGGTGCCAGCCCGTTCGTGATGATTTTCCACGACCTGGGTGATTCCCTGGTCGCCAATGCGCTTAACGTCGTGATTCTGACTGCGGCCCTTTCGGTCTATAACAGCTGCGTCTATTGCAACAGCCGTATGCTTTTCGGACTGGCGCAGCAGGGCAATGGCCCTAAGGCGTTGATGAAGTTAGATGGTCGCGGCGTGCCGTTTGTCGCCATCGGCGTTTCTGCGGCGGCGACCGCCATTTGCGTCCTGATTAACTACCTGATGCCGGGGGAAGCTTTTGGTCTGCTGATGGCGCTGGTGGTCTCTGCCCTGGTGATTAACTGGGCGATGATCAGCCTGGCACATCTTAAGTTTCGCCGCAGGAAGGATGCACAGGGCGTTGAGACGCGTTTTAAGGCGCTGTTTTATCCCGTAGGAAACTGGATCTGCCTGCTATTTATGGCAGCAATTCTGGTCATTATGGCGGTAACGCCCGGCATGGCGATTTCCGTCTGGCTGATCCCGGTCTGGATCGCTATTCTGGCGGTAGGTTTCATGCTGAAAAACCGGCTGCAAAAAGCCGGATGATATAACACGGCCGGGCCGACAGGCCCGGCGATTCACACCGCCCGTCGGCACGCTGTTTTCCCGATCTTTATCCTGCCCTGCTTATCAATATCCCCTTCGCGATCCGCCCGCCCGGCTAAGTGTTATCCTTCTCACACTTTCCTGTCCACAGCCTTTTCGTCCATGTCTGTGACGCATTCAGCCAGCGTAAGTCTGTGCTGTTGCATAAATAATGCCTGCTAAGATTCAGACGGAGAAATATCCATGAATGGCACGGCGCTTTCAATCAAAGAGAAACTGGGATACGGGATGGGCGATGCCGGCTGTAATATGATCGGCGGCGCAATCATGCTGTTTCTTAACTATTTCTATACGGATGTTTTCGGACTGGCACCGGCGCTGGTCGGGGTATTACTGCTGTCGGTCAGGGTGGTGGATGCGGTCACCGACCCCATAATGGGCGCTATTGCCGACCGTACGCAAAGCCGCTGGGGTCGCTTTCGCCCCTGGCTACTGTGGATATCGCTTCCCTACGTGCTGTTCAGCGTGTTGATGTTCACCACGCCGGACTGGACCTATGACAATAAGGTTATTTACGCTTTCGCCACCTATTTCCTGATGTCGCTCACCTATACCGCCATCAATATCCCCTACTGCTCCCTTGGCGGCGTCATCACCAACGATCCGGGTGAACGCGTCTCCTGCCAGTCGTGGCGATTTGTGATGGTCGGCGTGGCAACCCTGATCCTCTCCCTGACGCTGCTGCCGATGGCCGAATGGTTTGGCGGCGAAGATAAAGCGCGTGGCTATCAGATGGCGATGAGCGTGCTGGCGCTCATTGGCCTGTGCATGTTCTTATTTTGTTTCGCGACGGTACGCGAGCGCATTCGCCCGGCAGTGCCGAGCAACGACGATCTGCGAGCCGACCTGAGGGACGTTTGGAAAAACGACCAGTGGGTTCGCATTCTGCTGCTGACCTTTTGCAACGTCTGCCCCGGCTTTATCCGCATGGCGGCCACCATGTATTACGTCACCTGGGTTATGGGACAGAGTACGCACTTTGCTACGCTGTTTATCAGCCTCGGGGTAATCGGCATGATGATCGGCAGCACGCTGGCTAAAGTCCTTACGGACCGCTGGTGCAAGCTTAAGGTTTTTTTCTGGACCAACATCGTGCTGGCGATTTTCTCCAGCGGATTCTACTTCCTCGATCCGCAGGCTACCCTGCTGGTGGTGGTGATGTACTTTGTACTGAACATCCTGCATCAAATCCCTTCCCCACTGCACTGGTCGCTGATGGCCGACGTGGATGATTATGGCGAATGGAAAACCGGCAAGCGCATTACCGGCATCAGCTTTTCGGGAAACCTGTTCTTTCTTAAGGTTGGCCTGGCCGTGGCCGGTGCAATGGTCGGTTTCCTTCTTTCATGGTATGGCTACAGCGCTGGCGCCAAAGCCCAAAGCCCGGAAGCGCTCAACGGCATCGTACTGCTCTTCACCGTGATCCCAGGCGTGGGCTACCTTATTACTGCTGGCGTGGTCAGGTTATTGAAGGTTGACAGGAAAATGATGCAGCGTATCCAGCTTGAGCTGGAAAAACGCCGCCATAATTTTCAGGAACTCAACGACTACCGCGACGGTAAAGCCACGATTAAACCGGAAGGAACTGCATAATGACGCTAAACCGCTGGCCAAACCCGCTGATAGAACAGCGCGCCGACCCTTTTATTCTGCATGTCGATAACACCTGGTACTTTATCGCCTCGGTTCCCGAGTATGACCGGCTGGAGATCCGCCGCGCCAGCACGCTGACCGGGCTGGCCGACGCCGAACCGGTTGTGGTATGGCGCAAACATTCTCAGGGTCCAATGAGCGAGTTGATCTGGGCACCTGAGTTGCATCGAATTGATGGCACCTGGATTATCTACTTCGCGGCTGCACCGACCCGCACGATTAAGGACGGGCTGTTTCAGCACCGGATGTTCGCCCTTGCCTGTACGTCAGAGGATCCGCTCAGCGGAGAATGGCGCGAGTGCGGGCAGATCAGGGTCCCGATCGACAGCTTCGCGCTGGATGCCACCCATTTCGTTCATCAGGGGAAAAACTGGTATCTGTGGGCACAGAAAGATCCGCAGATTCCCGGCAACTCTAACCTCTATCTGGCGGAGCTGGATTCCCCCTGGTCAATCAAAGGCGAGCCGGTCATGCTGAGCAAGCCGGAGTATGACTGGGAGTGCAGAGGCTTCAGCGTAAACGAAGGACCGGCGGCCATTCGTCATGGCAACCGGCTATTTGTCAGTTACTCCGCCAGCGCCACCGATGAAAATTACTGTATGGGTCTGCTGTGGATCGACGCGGAGGCCGATCCCCTGATAGCCGCTAACTGGCAGAAATCGCCCATTCCGGTTTTCACCACCAGCTGGGAAAACCAGCAGTACGGGCCAGGCCACAACAGCTTCACCGTTTCCGAAACCGGCGAAGATCTGCTGGTTTATCACGCACGTAACTATACGGAAATCGAAGGTGACCCACTTTACGATCCCAACCGCCATACGCGCATCAAAAGCTTCGGCTGGGAGAACGGGCTGCCGGTATTTGGCATTCCCCCTGCGGATGACACGTCAAACCAGCGTGCCGTAAATCGTTAGCAGCGCCACCACCACCACCACCACCAGCGACACCTTTTTAGCGAGGGATACCGCTACGCGAGGCGTTTCGACCTTATCATTGTGCGGATCGCGGGAAAGGGAAAACTGCGCCAGCCGCGTCAGTACCTGGTACTGGGACGTATGCCTGTCGGTCAGGGAGGCAAACCAGGCGGGTAGCGCGCGCTCCCCGTGTCCTAACAGCGCATAGGCGACCCCGGCCAGGCGAACCGGAAGCCAGTCAACAACGTGGAGGATGGCATCTACACCCGACTGGGATCGCTCCAGGGGCGAGTGGTGGCGGGCCAGCCAGCTTTGCCAGGCGCGGAGAAACGCATAGCCGACCAGCAGCACCGGCCCCCAGGGGCCGCCTACTACAAACCAGAACAGCGGGGCCAGATAATAGCGAAAGTTAATCCACAGCAGCGCGTTTTGTAGCTCGCGAAGATATTCGCGCTCATCGCAATCATTCGGGATACCGTGGATGAGCGTCAGCTCTTCGGCCATCGCGTTATGTGCGCGGGTGTCGTTGCGGCTGGCGGCTTTGAGGTAAGCATGATAATGCAGGCGCACCGAACCGGCACCAATGCAGAGCAGCCCAACCGCTATCCAGAACAGCAGCTGCGGCACGCCAAAAAACAGTCCCTTCAGCCCCAGTAAACAGACGACGATAATCGCCATCGCAACTACAGTCATCAGCAGCGTTCGCAGCAGAGAAAAACGCTGCCGCCCGCGGAACAGCGCCGCAAGATAATGATCCAGCTGCCAGTGTTCGCCCATCTTGAAAATGCGCTCCCATCCCAGCACCAACAGCAAACTAAACAGCGTCATGCCCGTTACTCCTCCACAGGGAAATGTCTGGAACGCTTAACCTGCGTCGCATGGAATCTGGCCCAGTCAAACGCAGGACCGGGATCGGTTTTCCGCTCGGGTGCGATATCGCTGTGCCCGGTAATATTTTCAGCAATGGCCGGGTAGCGTTCAATCAGCAGCGCCGTCACCGCCTGCAGTGACGCATACTGTTCGTCGGTATAGGGCTGAACGTCAGTTCCTTCCAGTTCAATACCAATAGAGAAATCATTGCAGGCCTCCCGTCCCTGATAGCATGAGACCCCTGCATGCCAGGCGCGAAGGTGAAAGGGAACGTACTGCACGATCTCACCGTCCCGGCGGATCAGGCAGTGTGCCGACACCTTCAGTGCGGCAATCCCGGCAAAATAAGGATGTGCATCCGCATCAAGCGTACCGGTAAATAAGGCATCTATCCACGGGCCACCGAATTCCCCCGGCGGCAGGCTGATATTATGGATAACCAGCAGCGTTGGCGCCTCCTGGTCTGGCCGTTCATTGAAATGTGGCGAGGGAACCCGCTTCACTCCGGCGATCCAGCCCGCTTGCAGCTGCATACCTGACTCTCCTTTAATCCAGTAACGCCCAGATTAGCATGATTCTTTTTGCGAAAACCAACCTTCCGACACCGCACACCACCGGCTTGAGCTGAGACTGACTCTCTCAATGTATGGCAAACCTCTGCCTGGTGGTGGCTGGCAAGCCTGTAACAAACAGGCTAGCATGAGCACGACTTCCCCCCTGGTTCTTCGGAGATTTATCATGACGACCCGTCGCTACGATCCTGACAGCCGCCGAGCCGAGCTGTTAAACCGCATTGAGGATGATATTCCCCCCGTTGTTGCGCAAGCCCTGCGTGAAGATTTGGGCGGCGAAGTGGATCCTGACAGAGATATCACCGCCGGTTTACTGCCTGCAGGCGCTCAGTCCCACGCCGTGGTGATCACCCGCGAGCCAGGTATCTTCTGCGGCAAACGCTGGGTAGAAGAAGTCTTTATTCAGCTCGGTAATCAAACCCACATCAACTGGCATGTAGCAGATGGCGATGCGATTCAGGCAAACCAGACGCTGTTCGAGGTCTCCGGCCCTTCGGCGCTGATCCTGACCGCTGAGCGCACCGCGCTCAATTTTGTGCAGACGCTGTCTGGCGTCGCCACAGAGGTGAGCCGCTACGTGGCTATTCTTAAGGGCTCGCGCACCCAGCTCTTGGACACCCGTAAAACGCTGCCCGGCCTGCGGACCGCACAGAAGTATGCGGTACAGTGCGGGGGCGGATCGAACCACCGGCTGGGGCTGTCCGATGCCTTCCTGATTAAAGAGAACCATATTATCGCCACCGGCTCGATTCGCGAGGCGATTGAAAAAGCGTTTTGGCTGCATCCTGACGTCCCTGTTGAAGTTGAAGTTGAGTCAATCGATGAGCTGAACCAGGCGATTGCGGCCGGTGCGGACATCGTAATGCTGGATAATTTCACCGTCGACCAAATGCGTGAAGCGGTTAAGCTGGCGGACGGCCGGACGCTGCTGGAGGTGTCCGGCAACGTCACCGATGAAACGCTTAAAGCCTTTGCCGACACCGGCGTGGATTTCATTTCGGTTGGCGCACTGACCAAGCATATCCGCTCCCTCGACCTCTCAATGCGTTTTCGTTAATCCTCCTGCATTCTACCCCTCTTCGGGCCGCCGAAGAGGGGGGCACCCTCTTTAATCTTCTCTTTGCGCGCTGCCTTCCCTTTTTTTTGAACCCTCATGTAACGTCGAAAACATATCCAGACCCGCTTTCAGGATCCAGGACCTTTAGGTAGTCAGGCTTTTTTGCCGGTATTACGCTTCCCTCCACACCACCGAAGGAGAGATGCAATGGAACAGCAACAAGGATTTACCCTGATAGAATTGATGATTGTCATCGCTATCGTCGCTATTTTAAGTGCCATCGGCATACCGACTTATCAGAACTACCTGCAAAAAGCCGCGCTAACCGACATGCTGCAAACCGCCATGCCTTATAAAACCGCCGTCGAGCTGTGCGCGCTTGAGCATGGCGGGCCCGTTAACTGTTCAGAGGGCGTTAATGGCGTACCCGCGGGTAAAGGCTCGCGCTATGTTGCTAAGGTTGCGGTCCAGGCGGGTACAATCACCCTTACCGGGCAGGAGAGCCTTTCCAGTCTGAACGTGGTAATGACCCCACGGTGGCTGGAGTCCGAAGGGCTAATGAACTGGCGTCGCAGCTGCACCAGTCAGCAGTCAGCCCTCAAAGAAGCCTGTGAAAGCCTGTTCCGCTTTCATGATGAGGATGCGGGAGAGCTGAAATGACGGCGCTCTCTTCCCGCAGCGCCATTGAAGCCCTTTGTCGCCAGCATCAGGCGGTTATTTTAGCGCTGAGCGCCGAACGCCTGCACATCGCCGTCGCCGAAAATCCTTCGGTGGAGATGATGGAAGCCCTGCGTTTTGCCACCCATGCCGCTATTGAGGTTGAAAGCTGGCCACCTGCGCGGCTGGACCAATATGTTCAGGCGCAGGAGTCCGGGACGCAGGACGAAAAATCGGCGCGGGCTGGCCCTGCTGATGCCGCCCCGGAACGTATCGATCAGCTCCTGCAGCTGGCGATTCAGCGGCGGGCATCCGATATTCACATTGAGCCACAGTCGCACCAAATCCGCATTCGCCTCAGGGTCGATGGCGTGCTGCAAAGCCTCCCCACCCACCCGGCGGATGTGGGTGCATCGCTAATCGCACGTCTGAAGATCCTTGCCGGTCTGGATATCGCCGAGCGTCGCATGCCTCAGGACGGGCAGTTTACCCTTGAGCTTAATGACAGTGCCGAGTCATTCAGGCTCTCGACCCTGCCTACGCGATATGGTGAAAAAGCCGTGATCAGACTGCTCCAGGGGAGCCGTCAGTCCGTGATGCTGGAAAATCTCGGTATGCCTGCAGCATCCCTGCGGCGCTTTCGCGAAATACTCTCGCGCCCGCAGGGGCTGATTCTGGTTACCGGCCCGACCGGAAGCGGCAAGACCTTCACGCTTTACAGTGGCCTGAGCTGGCTTAACCACCCTCAGCGGAATTTATGCAGCGTAGAAGATCCTATCGAAATCCCGCTGTCCGGCGTAAATCAGACGCAGATCCACCCCAGGGCTGGCCTCGATTTTGGCCGTATTCTGCGCGCCCTGCTGCGACAGGATCCTGACGTTATTATGCTCGGAGAAATACGTGACGCTGAAACGGCAGAAATTGCCATTAAGGCAGCCCAGACGGGCCATCTGGTGCTGTCGACGCTGCACACTAATTCAACAACGGAGACGCTGACGCGGCTTGGTCAAATGGGCATTCCGGGCTATTTGGTGGCCTCCGCCCTCAAGCTGGTTATCGCACAACGGCTGGTGCGCCGTCTCTGCCCTCACTGCCGGGAACCCGCTGAAGCCATAGGGCATTTCCCTCAGACCATATGGCCGGGTACGGTGCGAAACTGGCGGGCAGTCGGATGCGAACACTGCTGCTCCGGCTTCTATGGCCGCCTTGCGCTGTTTGAACTGTTGCCTGTTTCTGCCCGCCTGCAGAACGCGATCGCAAATGAGCAGGGGCCTGACGAGCTGGCCGCCATAGCAAAACAACAGGGGATGAACTCACTGTTTGTGGAAGGATTACACTGCGTTAATCGTGGAGAAACCACCCTGGAGGAGCTTAACCGCGTGGTAGGGCCGGAAAATGGCTGATCGACAGCTGTTTCGCTGGCAGGCGCTGGATGAAGAGGGAAAAATGACGCGCGGCGCTTTCTTCTGTCACTCCAGACAGGAGGTGATGGATTTGCTGGTCGCAAAAAACTATCAGCCGTTCTGGCTCTCCTCCGGGCGTCGTTATCGTGCCAGAGACTGGAAGTGGCAGCATAAAACCAGCTTTTACCGGCAGCTTGCTACGCTGCTGAAAGCAGGGCTGACGCTGTCGGACAGTCTGAATCTGATTGCGGACGGCCATGCCGAGGCCGGGTGGTGCGCGCTGCTCGTCCATATACGGCAGCGCGTATCAGAAGGGATGCCCTTTTCGGACGTACTGGCGCTCTGGCCGGACGTGTTTCCCGCGCTCTGCCCTGCCCTGATGAAAGTGGGAGAGATGACCGGCCAGCTGGACGAGTGTTGTCTCCAGCTGGCACTGCAACAGGAGAGGCAGCAGCAGCTGCAAAAAAAAGTGGCTAAAGCACTGCGCTATCCGCTGTTTATTCTTGCCGTTGCGCTACTGGTCAGCCTGGGAATGCTGGTGTGGGTACTGCCTGAGTTCGTCTCCGTCTACCAGGCATTTGATGCGCCGCTGCCGGGGTTCACCGCTGCGGTAATCGCGCTTTCGGACTGGCTCCGACATTTTGGGGCGCTGTTTATCCCCCTGCCCCTGTTAGGCGCGGCTTGCTGGAAGTGGTACAGCCGCCGCTCGCCTGCCTTGCAGACGGGCTTTCAGCGGATCCTCCTGAAAATTCCGCTGACCGGCAGGCTCTATCGGGGCGGCCAGCTCAGTAAAATATTTACCATCCTGTCGCTCACCCAGCAGGCTGGCCTGACGCTACTGCAAAGCCTGCAGGCGGTTGAATACTCCCTGAATCACCGTCTCTGGCGCGAGGCTATCATCGGAATCCAACAGCATATCTCCTCAGGACTGCCGCTCAATCAGGCATTACAGCAGCACTCTCTCTTCACTCCGCTCTGTTACCAGCTTATTAAGGTAGGCGAAGAAGCAGGATCGCTGGACAGCCTGTTGACCCGGCTGGCGAATTTTCATGAACAGTCGACTCAGGAGCTGGCAGATACGCTGGCTGCTTCACTTGAACCCCTGATGATGATCGTAACCGGCGCGATAGTGGGGACGCTGGTTATTGCCATGTATCTGCCCGTGTTTAATCTCGGGGATGCGTTGGGATAGTACAGGGTCAGAATGAGGGTGGGCGTGAGGCATATAGTGTGGGGTGTAAGGCATGGAGCATGAGGCATGGGGTGTAAGGCATGGGGTGTAAGGCATGGAGCATGAGGCGTGAGGTGTAAGGCATGGGGTGTAAAGCATGGGGTGTAAAGCATGTAGCGTAAGGCGTGGGGCGCAGGACGTGATTGAACGTAAAATACGGCTAAGGCGAGCAGATAAACCATATTCCCGCCGCCGTCGGCGGCGGGAATATCAGACAGGCCTGAGGTAACGGCTATATCAGCAGTGGCTGGATTGCCCACCAGATTTAGCGGTTAAACACCTGGTTTTCCTGCTCGGCGACGCGGATAAAGGTCGTGCGCTTAGTCAGCTCCTTCAGACGTTCAGCCCCTACATAGGTACAGGCGGAGCGCAGTCCCCCCAGGATATCCCGGGCGGTGTACTCAACCGGGCCTCGCACCGGGAGCCTGACGGTTTTACCCTCTGCTGCGCGGTAACCTGCAACACCGCCTACGTGGCGTTTCATCGCCGACTCGGAGCTCATGCCGTAGAACAGCATAAACTGCTCGCCATTCTCTTCGACAACCGTGCCTTCACACTCATCGTGCGCGGCCAGCATGCCACCGAGCATCACAAAATCGGCTCCGCCGCCAAACGCCTTAGCGACGTCTCCCGGAACGGAACAGCCGCCATCGCTGACGATCTGTCCGCCCAGGCCGTGCGCCGCATCCGCACACTCAATCACGGCGGAGAGTTGAGGATAGCCCACGCCCGTTTTGACCCGCGTGGTACAGACGGACCCTGGCCCGATGCCCACCTTGACGATATCCGCACCGGAGAGGATAAGTTCCTCAACCATTTCACCGGTAACAACGTTACCCGCACAGATAGTTTTATCGGGGCAGGCTTCACGCGCACGCTTCAGGAACTCAACAAAATGCTCTGAGTAGCCGTTCGCGACATCAATACAGATAAAGTTCAGCAGCGGTGAAAGCGCCAGAATCTGCTGTAGCTTGAGAAAATCCGCATCAGAGGTGCCTGTTGAAACCATCACATGACGTAGTACGTTATCAGGCACGCGAGAGACAAACGCCTGCCACTGCTCCACGCTGTAATGCTTATGAACCGCGGTCAGAACGTCAAAGGATGCCAGCGCTTCCGCCATGCTGAAGGTACCAACGGTATCCATATTCGCAGCGATAATCGGCACGCCCGACCAGGCAACACCGGAATGTTTAAAGGTAAACTGACGGGTTAGCTCGACCTGAGAGCGGCTTTTGAGGGTGGATCGTTTAGGACGGATCAGCACATCCTTAAAGCCTAACTTGATATCTTCTTCAATACGCATGAGATGTTTCCTGGTTGATGGCGCAATCTGTCGATTGGGTGCTGCTACCAGCTCCAGTGACGCTATCATACGCGCTAAAAACGCCACGACAAGACTGCGAAAACAGCTTTATTTACGCTACAATCCCCTAAATTTATCCAAAACCCCGTCATGTGATCCGTGCCGCAGTTTTGGCCCGGCGTCGCGTGGAATTTCTAACGCATTAGCAACCCGCGACGCTGAAGCCATGGGAGGTAAGCCTTATGCGCTATACTGTTGCCCTTACCGGTGGGATTGGCAGTGGCAAATCGACCGTTGCCCATGCGTTTTCCGCAAGGGGAGTGGATATCGTGGATGCTGACGTCATTGCCCGGCAGGTCGTCGAACCCGGACAGGCGGCACTGGTGGCCATCCAGCAGAAATTTGGTGAGGAAGTGATTAAGCAGGACGGTTCACTTAACCGTGCCGCGCTGCGCGAACGTATTTTCAGCACACCCGGTGATAAAGCCTGGCTTAACGCGCTGCTGCACCCGCTTATTCAGGCTGAGACCCGCCGCCAGCTTGGCGAAGCTCAGTCAGAATGGTGCCTGTGGGTGGTACCGCTTCTGGTCGAAAATAATTTGCAGCACCTGGCAAACCGGGTGCTGGTCGTGGACGTCGATCGCGACACTCAGCTTGCACGCACCATGCACAGAGACGGGATTACCCGTGAACAGGCTGAACATATTCTTGCTGCTCAGGCGACTCGCGAAATGCGGCTTGCCGTGGCAGATGACATTATAGATAACGGCGGTTCGCCCGATGCAGTGGCCGCCCGCGTTGCCCTTCTCGATCGGCGCTACAGGCAGCTGGCACAGGCAACACACCAGGATTAACAGTATGAGCACAACCGTTTTATTTGAGTATCCGTTAAACGAAAAAATGCGCACGTGGCTGCGTATAGAGTTTCTCATCCAGCAGCTGGAGCAAAGCCAGACCATTACCGATCATCATGGCGCCCTGACGTTCTTTCGCAATGCGTCGGAGCTGCTGGACGTCTTTGAGCGCGGAGAGCTGCGCACCGAAATCATCAAGGAGCTGGAAAAGCAGCAGCAAAAGCTACAGGCCTGGGCCGACGTTCCCGGCGTTGATATGGAGCGGGTCAACGCGCTGCGCGAGCGTCTGAAGATGCGGTCAACCGTGCTGATGGCTGCGCCACGAATGGGTCAGCTGCTGCGCGACGACCGGCTTATCGGGCTAATTCGCCAACGCCAGAGCATACCGGGCGGCTGCTGTAGCTTTGATCTTCCTACTCTGCATATCTGGCTGCACCTGGAACAACCTGTGCGTGATGCTCAGGTGGGGATATGGATGGAATCGCTGAGTCCGATCCGCGATGCGCTTATGCTGATACTCGATCTGATTCGTCAGTCGGGCAGTTTCCGTAATCAAACCAGCCTGAACGGTTTTTACCAGGATAACGCGGAAGGCGCTGAACTGTTGCGTCTGCAGCTGGCGTTAGAGGAGTCGCTCTATCCTCAGGTTTCCGGCCATAAAAGTCGTTTCGCAATCCGCTTCCTGCCGCTCGACAGTGAAAATGGCGAAGTTCCGGCACGGCTCGATTTTGAACTCGCCTGTTGTTGAGGTTCTGACAAATGAATAAAGATGAAGTTATCAGCGTTAACTGTCCGACCTGTGCCAAAGAGGTGATCTGGGACGATTTAAGCCCGTGGCGCCCCTTCTGCAGCAAGCGCTGCCAGCTCATTGATCTGGGTGAGTGGGCGGCAGAAGAGAAACGTATCGCCAGCGGCGGTGGCATCTCCGAAAGTGAAGACTGGAGCGAAGACTCGCTTCCACCGTATGAACATTAAGGGCCGAAAACGCAGGGTTTTCTCTTAAGGTCCATGATAACTGACGAGGTTATTCAGTTTGCTGAATAACCTCCGCCTGCAGGCGGGCAACAATGGGCTTATTGGCCGGTGGAAATTCATCTGCCTGTAATTTATCGGCTGTCAGCCAGCGAACCGGCTGACCTTCACGGCCATAAGGGGTTCCCTGCCACCGATCGACAATATAGAAATGCAGAGTGACATGCAGATTATTGTCCGCATGAACGGCAGTATCATAGGCGGTAGCATTTTCCACGCAGATACCTGTTTCTTCCTGCAGTTCACGACTTAGCGCCTGTTCAGGCGTCTCGCCCACCTCTATTTTCCCTCCGGGAAACTCCCACATATTGGCCATGTGTGAATCCGCTGAACGCTGAGCAATAAATATCATGCCGGCCTTATCTTTAATAATCCCCACAACAACCTGTAAATATTTCATCTTCATTACCCCCCTCAATTTAACTAACACATAAAGGATAACCCATTATTTTCATCACTACCACTTGTTATAGTCCAGCTCACTTAAGAAAATAGATAGAAATTCTGACTTAACCCCGCAGTCCTCCCCGAAATAAATCAATCATCACGCACCACAGAGCAGCTTAAGTAAAGCTTAAGGCGATTATCATTGTCATACATCCCTACAAAAGTAAAAATACATCTGCATCAGGTTTTTAAAAAAATGAATGGAAAACTACATCCCTGATTATTTTCATTCCACCAGCAGCCTGTCGTTTTATAAATTCAAAAAAAGCACTTCAAATTTATTCAAACTAACCTTTGGACATATCAGTATGCATTTAATTAAATCACAAAAAATGATATTAGCTATATTGGTATCAGCATCCTCATTTCATATGAGTGCCCATGCAAATTTTGGAACGACCGAGTTAAAAGAATCAAATTATATTATTATGGCCGATCCACAGGCATGGCGAATGGGCCAGGGACCCGGCTCCCCCGATCCTAATAGTTCAAATACAACACCAAAATGGGAAAGTTTTAATCATAATGTTATTTATGGTATTAACACGCTATCGGCAACGGTAAGGCCACAATTCGGAATCATTAATGGTGACATTACAGAGTTTGGCCGGAATAACCAGCTTAACTCCTTTCGCAAGGTTTATAATGGCTTAAGATTCCCTTTTTACCTGGGCCTGGGGAATCATGATTATGAAAGGAATTATAATGACTGCCGTGGGCCGGCTGAGGCATGGCTTAATGGGAATGAGTGTGCCCGGTTTATGGCGGATACCATAAAACGTGAGCAGGGTAATTACGCCAAAAAGCTGAAAAATTTTAGCAGGGATCTTGTAGATTTCGATAACTCAACCACTTATGGCAGTCTTGCCTACTCATGGGACTCAGGCGGCGACTCCAGGGTCATTAACCATTTCGTCCAGCTCCACCTTGCACCAAACTATCGAGTCTGGCTAAACGATTTATTGAATAAAAATGTTACTAACGTTACCAAATCTTTCACCTGGCTACGTCATGATTTGGAGCTGGCCCGGAAGCGTGGCGTAGACAATATATTTATTAACTTTCATGCGTTGGAGTGGATTGATAAGGCTTGCGATCATGAAAAAGCGATGCTAAAAGCCATGATGAAGGAATATAAAGTTTCTGCCATATTTGTCGGCCATACGCACTCCCCCTATGTTGAAAAGCACCCTGTTTTTGGGGATATCCCGGTTTATACTACGGGTGCATTATATGCAGGCTATTTCGATTTGCTCAAAGCATCACCTACAGAGTTTCAGGTTACCTCCTATAAAGTAGAAAACAGAGTCGCTAAAGAATTCGTAAAGCGTCAGAAAATGTCCGTACCCGCAGCGCCTGAGAAATGTTACTCGCCGGGACAAAAAGTCCCCGTAGGGAAAATTGTAAAAACCAATTTTCTCGGCGAGAAAAATAAAGTCTATTATCTGGAACAGCTTGCTACAGGTAATGCGCTGGACGCTAACGCTAAGGGTGAGGTATACACTAATTCAATGGATATCTTTAATCCATGGCAACGCTGGCGCATCGAATACCTCTATACAAACGAAGTTGGGCATGATTATTACAAAATAACGCATAATAAAACTGGAAAAGTATTAGATGGCTCATCAAATGGCGACATCTATACTAAAGGGTGGAACCAGGGTGCCTATCAATACTGGCGGATAGACAAATTTGACAGTGGCAGTAAGGTTCAACTAGTTAGTCTGGGTACAAAGAAAATATTAGATGCAAATCGCGCACGTAAGGTAAATGGTTCATTTCGTCCTTTGGATTTGCAGAATAATTACCAGACCTGGCAGATAAGCGATGAAAGAGGCTATTTTCTGGAAAACGTACGCTATTTTAAAGCAGCAAAGAGTGATTCCTGGAGCAATACAAATTTCCCTCGTGGTAAACAAAGTAACAGTTACTGGACATATATTGGCGAACGTTCATTAACGGAAGCGGCTCCCTGCAAATAGCTGTCTTAGTCCATGTAAAAAAGTAAAAAAAATGGCACCCACCAGAAGGCTGGGTGCCATTTATATTCAATCAGGATCAGGCAAGACGGCCATGACACTGTTTGTATTTTTTACCCGATCCGCACGGGCAAAGATCGTTACGCCCTACTTTGCGGTCGCCGGTCTGATCGGCCAGTTCAATCGCAGCCTCGGTTTCGGTTTCAACGTGGCTTAACTGCTGCTGCTGAGCAAGACGCTCCGCTTCTTCACGGCGCTGCTCCTCCATCGCTTCCACTTCCTCTGGCATGCGTACCTGAACCTTGCAGAGGGTGCTGATCACTTCATATTTCAGTGATTCCAGCATCGCGGCAAACATCGCAAAGGATTCGCGCTTATACTCCTGCTTAGGATCCTTCTGGGCGTAGCCACGCAGATGAATACCCTGACGCAGATAGTCCATCGCGGCCAGATGCTCTTTCCACAGGGAATCCAGCGTCTGCAACATCACCCCTTTTTCAAAGCTGCGCATCATTTCAAGGCCGACAACCTCTTCTTTCAGCAGGTACTGCGCTTTAGCCTGCTCCATGATCCGCTCGCGCAGGGTCTCTTCATGCAGCTCAGGCTCTTTATCCAGCCACTCTGCCACCGGCATATGCAGGTCGAAGTCATTTTTCAGACGCTCTTCCAGACCGGTGACGTCCCACATCTCTTCAAGCGACTGAGGAGGAATAAAGGTGTCGATGGTGGTTTTGAAGACATCGTCACGGATGCTGGCGATGGTTTCAGACACATCGGATACGTCCAGCAGTTCGTTACGCTGGCTGTAGATAGCCCGACGCTGATCGTTGGCGACATCATCATATTCCAGCAGCTGCTTACGGATGTCGAAGTTGCGGCTTTCCACCTTGCGCTGGGCGTTAGCAATCGCTTTGGTCACCCAGGGATGTTCAATCGCTTCACCAGGCTTCATACCCAGCTTACGCATCATATTCGTTACGCGATCCGAGGCGAAAATACGCATCAGCGCATCTTCCATGGACAGGTAGAAGCGGGACGAACCGTTATCCCCCTGACGGCCTGAACGACCACGCAGCTGGTTATCAATACGGCGCGATTCGTGGCGCTCGGTACCGATAATATGCAGACCGCCGGAAGTCAGTACCGCATCGTGACGGATCTTCCAGGCGGATTTGATCGCATCAATCTGTTCGGCGGTGGGGTCGGTCAATTCAGCAATCTCGGCCTGCCAGCTGCCGCCCAGCACGATATCCGTACCACGACCTGCCATGTTTGTTGCAATCGTCACAGCACCCGGCTGCCCGGCCTGGGCCACGATATCTGCCTCGCGGGCGTGGAATTTGGCGTTCAGCACCGCATGTTGGATACCGGCACGGGTCAGTTCCTCCGACACCACTTCCGATTTTTCGATAGAAATGGTACCGACCAGCACCGGCTGACCGTTAGCGGTACGCTCACGGATATCCTCGATGATGGCATCAATTTTTTCTTTCTCGGTCATATAGACCAGATCCGACAGATCCTTACGTACCATCGGACGGTTGGTTGGAACGACGATGGTTTCCAGCTTATAAATCGAGCTGAACTCGAAGGCTTCCGTATCTGCCGTACCGGTCATACCGGCCAGCTTGTTATACAGACGGAAGTAGTTCTGGAAAGTGATGGAGGCCAGCGTCTGGTTCTCGTTCTGGATGTCGACGTTTTCTTTCGCCTCAATAGCCTGATGAAGCCCATCAGACCAGCGACGGCCCTGCATCGTACGGCCAGTATGCTCATCGACAATGATGACTTCGCCATCTTTTACAATGTAATCCACGTCGCGGGTAAACAGTACGTGCGCGCGCAGCGCAGCCGTTACGTGGTGCATCATCATGATATTGCCCGGCGAATAAAGCGATTCGCCCTCCTGCATGATGCCCTCGCTGACCATCAGCTCTTCAATCGCCACCAGACCGCGCTCGGTGAGATGCACCTGGCGGGATTTCTCGTCTACCGAGAAGTGACCTTCACCCTGGAAGCTGTCTGAGTCCTCTTTTTCCTGACGGATCAGGTTAGGGATAATTTTGTTCACCCTGATGTAAAGCTCAGAGCTGTCCTCTGCGGGTCCGGAGATAATCAGCGGCGTACGCGCTTCATCGATCAGGATGGAGTCAACCTCATCCACCAGCGCATAGTTCAGCTTACGCTGTACGCGGTCCTCGGGGCTGAACGCCATATTGTCGCGCAGATAGTCAAAGCCGTATTCGTTATTGGTGCCGTAGGTGATATCGGCCGCATAGGCTTCACGCTTTGCAGGTGCAGGCATACCCGGCAGGTTGATGCCGATGCTCAGACCGAGGAATTCAAACAGCGCACGGTTATTTTCGGCGTCACGCTGGGCCAGATAGTCGTTCACGGTAACCACGTGTACGCCTTCACCGCTCAGGGCGTTAAGGTAGGCCGGCAGCGTTGCGGTCAGGGTTTTACCCTCACCGGTACGCATTTCAGCGATGCAGCGATTATTCAGCACCATGCCGCCCAGCAGCTGGACGTCAAAGTGACGCATGCCAAACACGCGCTTACTGGCCTCACGCACGGTAGCAAAGGCCTCCGGGATCAGATTCTCCAGCACTTCGCCCTTTGCCAGACGGGCCCGGAACTCAACGGTTTTCGCTTTCAGCTCGTCGTCAGACAGCTTTTCGAAATCAGGCTCCATTTTGCTGATTTGCTCAACGACTTTACGCATGCGGCGCAGGGTACGATCGTTGCTGCTACCAAAAACCTTGGTCAATAATTTGATTAACATAATAAATAATTTCTCTCAGCCACCGCGATCTGCGGTTTAGCATTTAGCTTCTAATGTAATGGGTATGCGTCAGATATCAGGCGAGAGAAGCGGGTCCGGCACGAATACCCTGTACGCGCGACAGCCAGAGGCCGGGATGATAGCCGGGCGCGGAGGCCAGGGCAGGCCGCGCCATCTGCCGGATAATAACCGGTGGCCGGGCCTCATGCGTCAGTAGCGCATTAAGCGTGTCCAGCAGCGCCAGCTTGTGGACCTCAAGCGGCAATACCTGCTCGGTAGCAGGGAGACTGGCTGGCGTCAGCGTGAAGGAGAGATGGCGAATAACGGTGCGAATGGCGTGCTGATGCCAGTAGTCGACGTTAAAATTAGTGCGGCGAACGCTCTCCTGGAGCAGCGCGAGGTGGTTACCGCGCACCCCGTTGCTGATATTCAGGCTTCTGGAAGAGGATTCTGATAAAGTTGTACGATCGCAGGCTGACGCGTGAGGCAGGCCAAAGCTTGCCGCGACCATCCCCAACAGGAGATGCGGCCAGAAGTAACGTCTGCCAAATTGTCGCCAACAATTTAAAATACCGATCACTATTTTCCGCCGGAGCCCGCTATGCGTGATAGTCGCCCGCAATCAATTGAACATTTACTCGATGCCACCGAGGGTCAGGGGGTGCTGCAATCCATTCAGCAGCGTGCTATCGCCCTGAACAAACTGAATAGCGCCGTACGGGGCGTTCTTCCCGCTCAGCTTCATCCCTGGTGCCGCGTGGCGAACTTTCGCCAGGGCATTCTGGTGCTCGAAACGGCTAACGCCAGCTGGATGATGCGTCTCCGCTATGAACAATCCAGCCTGCTGTCAGCTTTACGTGCGCAAATATTACCATCATTGACTGCAATCGACATCAGGATAAATCCATCACTGGCGGCAAAAGGACAGGAAAGCGTACAGGAAAACAGCAGTCGGGCGACAAAAGAAGAAAAAACGGGCGGGCGTGAGCTGAGTCAGCAGAGCGCGGAAATTTTAAGGGGGGTGGCGAGCCGTAGCCCAGAGAAACTGAAAAGGATTATAGAACGACTGGCCTCACTGGCCGGAGAGAGTACCAGCTCAACCAGTCGTAATAAGTAGCCCGGCGCTAGGCCAGAACCAGGTTTGGCGCTCTGAAGGTTACCGGCAGTTCGGCTTCATCTTCAAAGGTTGCCCATTCCCAGGCTTCCTGCTTAGCCAGAACGGCCTGCAACAGCTTGTTGTTCAGCGCATGGCCCGATTTGAAGGCGGTAAACGCACCGATAATGTTGTGACCGCACATATACAGGTCGCCGATGGCGTCCAGCATTTTGTGACGCACAAATTCGTCCTCAAAGCGTAAGCCGTCTTCGTTCAGGACGCGGTAGTCATCTACCACGATGGCACAGTCAAAGCTGCCGCCCAGGCACAGGCCACGGGACTGCAATGCTTCAATGTCACGCATAAAGCCGAAGGTACGCGCGCGACTGATTTGACGGGCAAAGGCTTCAGCAGAGAAGTCCATGCTGTAGCGCTGTGAGCTGGAATCGATCGCCGGATGGTTAAAGTCGATAGTGAAATCCAACGTGAAACCATTGTGTGGCCTGAACTCGGCCCATTTGTCGCCATCTTCAACCCGGACAGGCTGTCTGATACGCACGAATTTCTTCGCACTGTTCAGCTCTTCAATGCCAGCGTCCATCAGCAGATAAACAAAGGGGGCGGCGCTGCCATCCATAATAGGAATTTCAGGCGCGTTCACTTCCACCACGATGTTATCAATACCCAGGCCAGCCAGTGCGGCATTAAGGTGCTCGACCGTCGAAATACGTACGTCATGCTCATTAACCAGGCAAGTACAGAGCATGGTATCACGCACGGATTTAGCATCAGCCGGGAAATCAACCGGTGGATTCAAGTCAGTGCGGCGATAGATGACCCCGGTATTGGCCGGCGCAGGGCGTAACGTCAGGGTGACTTTCTTGCCGGTATGTAAACCAACACCCGTCGCCTGAACGATACGTTTTAATGTCCGTTGTTTGATCATCGCTTTATCTCGCAAAAATTACTCATCCGACCGCCAGTATAAATTACTGACGGGCGAATACTTTAGCACAAAGAGCGGAGAATCCCAATTCTCAGGTTATTCCTAGTCTGCCTGCTTACGCAGGAAGGCAGGAATATCAAGATAGTCGGGCTCTTTGTTAGTTTGCGCAGTCGGATCGTTGACCACTTTCGCCGCAGGTTTCTGCTCCTGAGGCAGTGGGGCCATGCCGTGCTGCTGGTAGCGGTGATCCATCACAGGCTGCGTCTGCTGCTTCTGGTTAGTGACCAGGGTGATCTCCGGACGCTTATCCATACCGATACCTGTAGCGACAACGGTCACGCGCAGTTCGTCGTTCATTTCAGGATCCAGTGACGTACCGATAACCACGGTCGCATTGTCTGAAGCGAAGGCGCGGATGGTGTTACCCACCGTTTCAAACTCGTCCAGACGCAGGTCAAAGCCCGCCGTAATGTTGACCAGCACGCCACGCGCACCGGAAAGGTCGATATCTTCCAGCAGTGGGCTGGAGATCGCCATTTCAGCAGCTTCTTCCGCACGGTCTTCACCGCACGCCACGCCAGAGCCCATCATCGCATAGCCCATTTCGGACATCACGGTGCGCACGTCAGCAAAGTCGACGTTCATCAGGCCAGGACGGGTGATCAGTTCAGCAATGCCCTGTACCGCGCCTTTCAGCACGTCATTAGCCGCGCCAAATGCGTCCAGCAGGGAGATACCGCGACCCAGCACTTTCAACAGCTTGTCGTTAGGAATGGTGATCAGAGAATCGACGTGCTTAGACAGCTCAGCGATACCCTGCTCGGCAAATGCCATGCGTTTTTTGCCTTCAAAATTAAAAGGCTTGGTAACCACGGCTACCGTCAGGATACCCAGGTCTTTTGCCACTTCGGCTACAACCGGTGCTGCGCCTGTTCCGGTACCACCGCCCATACCCGCGGCGATAAACACCATGTCTGCACCTTCCAGTGCCTGACGCAGCGCTTCGCGATCTTCTTCAGCAGAGTTACGACCCACTTCCGGGTTCGCCCCCGCACCCAGACCTTTAGTAATACCATTACCAATCTGGATAGTCTGACCGACAGCCGTTTTACGCAACGCCTGTGCATCAGTGTTAACGGCAAAGAACTCGACACCTTCGATGCGCTCACGCACCATATGTTCTACGGCGTTACCGCCGCCGCCGCCGACGCCGATGACTTTAATCACCGCGTCATTGGTTAATTCCATTGGTTCAAACATAATTTCTCTCCGTTATGTGCCTGTCGCCTGGAGATCATAAATAAGTCTAGCATGATCCCCTTTTATCAAAATTAAAACTCTTTTCTCAGCCAGCTGTTGATTCGTTTAAACCAGTTGCCCACTGAGGCTCTTTTTTCTACATCTGCCTCACCGTTAAGGTGAGACTCTTTTCCGTAGTGCAGTAAGCCGACTGCCGTAGAGTAGTATGGCTCCTGCGCGTAATCCGTTAATCCCGTAATGTTTAACGGCTGTCCAATACGCACCTGCGTGTGGAAAACGCGCTGGGCGCAGGCCGCTAATCCCTCAATCTGTGCCGCACCGCCGGTCAGGACGATGCCTGCTGCCAGGTGATGCTTCACGCCCTGCTGGCGCAGCTGTTCCTGCAATTGCAGGATCTCGTCGTTAACCAGATTCAGCAGTTCGGTATAACGCGGTTCGATCACCTCTGCCAGCGTCTGGCGCTGCAGGCTACGGGGTGGACGTCCGCCCACGCTCGGCACCTCAACATTTTCATCCTTGCCGACGATGGAGCCCAGCGCGCAGCCGTGACGCACTTTAATGGCTTCGGCATCGGTTGGCGGCGTGCCAAACGCGTAGGCGATATCGCTGGTCACCACGTTGCCCGCATAGGGAATAACCTTGGTGTGGCGCAGTGCACCACCGGTATAAACCGCAATATCCATCGTGCCGCCGCCGACATCCACGACGCACACGCCAAGCTCACGCTCATCTTCGGTGAGCACGGCAAAGCTGGAAGCCAGCCCGGCGAAGATCAGTTGGTCAACTTTCAGTCCACAACGTTCAACGGCTTTAACAATGTTTTTCGCCATATCGTTGTGGCAGGTAATCAAATGCACTTTTGCCTGCATACGCACGCCAGACAGTCCCACGGGGTTTTTGATCCCTTCCTGGTAGTCGATGGCGTACTCCTGCGGGATCACATGGAGGATGCGGTGTTCATCCCGAACGCGAACCGATTTAGCGGTATGTACCACATTTTCCACATCTTCCTGAGTCACTTCCTCTTCGGAAATAGGAACCATCCCTATTTCGTTCTGGCAGCTGATATGTTTACCCGATAATGCAAGGTAAACGGAGGAGATCTGGCAGTCTGCCATCAGCTCAGCCTGATCAATGGCGCGCTGGACGCATTTCACGACGGATTCAAGATCGTTTACGCCGCCTTTATCCATCCCCCGGGAAGGGCAGCTACCGACGCCGATGATGTTAACCATGCCGTCGGGCAGAATTTCACCTACCAAAGCGGCGACCTTAGCGGTGCCGATTTCAAGTCCAACTACCAGTTTTCTGTCCGTCGCTTTGATCATTGTTGTTTAACCTGTGCCTGATTCTGTTGCTGTTTACTGTCAGTGCTCTCAACCGCCGGTGCCCATCCTACTGCCGCGCCAGAGTCATATCGCAGATCGACATAGCTGATACGTTTGTTTCCCGCCTGCGCCTGCTGCTGTAGCGTTGGGTAAAGCTGGATAAAGCGCTGAAGCCGTTTCATATCCTCATTGCGCCCTAACTCAAGCCGAATATCATCGTCCAACACCAGTTGCCAGGACCGGCGGGCGGNGTCCACCATATGCAGATCGTTCCAGCGCGCGACCGGAACATACTCCACCAGATGAATTTTTAACTCATCAGGCCACTGCTTACGGACGCTCACCTGCTGGATCCACGGCAGACGCTCAATCTGCTGTTGAATCACATCCACATCCTGGGACATAAAGGTCCCCGGTGCGCCCAGCGATAAAATCGCCTGGCGAATATCGTCATGGGTGGTGTAGTGGGTCTGGCCGGTCACCACCAACCTTGAGAGCGGCTGGCGGGAAGCATCGTTCATCCACTTCACCACCACGAACCCAGCGGCCACTATCACGCCAAGCACCATCAGCAAAAAAATGATGCCGGCCAGCCGCGAACCATTACTGCGGCCGGACCGCGCCTTCTCCTGCGCTTCACGGTTACGAATATTCAGAGCCGCCTGGGACATATCAGTCGGCAAGCTCCAGAATACGGGCGACCAGCTGAGAGAAGCTCATCCCAGCCTGCTTCGCCGCCATCGGAACCAGGCTGTGCCCGGTCATACCCGGTGAGGTGTTGACCTCCAGCAGATAAAAACGACCGTCACCGCCCATCATCACGTCCACGCGTCCCCAGCCGCTGCAGCCCAGTGCGCGCCAGGCTTTGATCACGATCTCGCTCAGCTCCGCTTCCTGTATGGCCGACAGCCCGCTTGGGCAGAAATATTCCGTTTCGTCAGAGAAGTATTTCGCTTCATAGTCGTAGAATTCCGACCTGACCTGAATGCGGATCGATGGCAGGATCTCGTCGCCGATGACCGCCACGGTATACTCCGGGCCGCTCAGAAAGGCCTCGACCAGCACATCATCATCGTGACGGAAAGCCTCATCCAGCGCAGCCTGTAGCGCCCCCACGTCGTTCACCCGGCTGATGCCGACGCTCGACCCTTCACAGCTGGGTTTGACGAAAACCGGCAGGCCCAGCGCCGCGATGCGCGCTTCCGTTTCCGGCGTCAGGCCAGCTTCTTGCTCCCGACGGGTAATCGCCACGTAAGGGGCGATGGGCAGGCCGCAACCCTGCCAGAGAAATTTGGTTCTCAGCTTATCCATGGTAATGGCTGACGCCATTACGCTGCTGCCGGTGTAGGGAATAGAGAGAAATTCCAGTACGCCCTGCAGCGTGCCGTCTTCACCGCCGCGACCGTGCAGGGCGATAAAGGCTTTGTCGAAGCCCTCTTCTTTCAGGCGCATCACCGGGAAGTCACGGATATCAACGGCATGGGCATCTATACCGGCCTCTTTCAGCCCGTCCAGAACGGCGCGACCGGACATCAACGACACTTCACGCTCTGCCGACGTGCCACCCAGTAATACGGCGACTTTCTCAGCCATGATGATCACCTTCTTTATTCTGTAGTTGTAACTTTTGATCGGCCAGATGACGCGCAATGCGCCCGACGTTCCCGGCACCCTGAACCAGAATCAGATCGTTGCCGGAGAGTTTAGGTGCCAGCATTTCCAGCACTGCGTCATGGTCCGCGATCAGAATAGGATCAACCTTGCCGCGACCGCGAATGGTCCGGCACAGCGAGCGGCTGTCAGCGCCCGGAATGGCCGTCTCGCCCGCGGAATAGACGTCGAGCATCAACAGCACGTCAACCTGCGACAGCACGTTAGCAAAATCGTCGTACAGATCGCGGGTGCGCGTATAGCGATGCGGCTGGAAAATCATCACCAGCTGCTTATCCGGCCAGCCCGCACGGGCGGCTTTAATGGTCGCATCAACCTCCGTCGGATGATGACCGTAGTCATCCACCAGCATCGCCGTGCCTGCTGTACCGTCTGCGGCAATAATGGGGAATTCCCCCAGCGAGTCGAAACGGCGACCGGTTCCCTGGAAACTCTCCAGGGCGCTGAGGATCTCTTCGTCCTCAATACCCTCTTCCGTGGCTACGGCCACCGCCGCAGCGGCGTTGAGTGCGTTATGCCGGCCAGGCGCGTTAAGCGTCACCCGCATCAGCGGCTTATCCAGCCGGGCCAGGGTGAAATGCCCCTGTGCCCCGTGCTGCTCGTAGCTGGCGATGCGCACGTCGGCATCTTCACTGAAGCCGTAGGTGGTTATCTGGCGGCCCACGCGCGGGATCAGCTCGCGAATCACCGGATCGTCCACGCAGAGTACCGCACGGCCGTAGAACGGCAGGTTGTGCAGAAAGTTAATAAACGTCTGCTTCAGGTTTTCAAAGTCGCCCTGGTAAGTATCCATATGGTCGGCTTCGATATTGGTCACAATCGCCACCATCGGCTGAAGGTGGAGGAATGACGCATCGCTCTCATCCGCCTCCGCAATCAGGTAGCGGCTGCTGCCCAGTCGCGCATGGGTGCCTGCCGCTTTCACCAGGCCACCGTTAACGAAAGTAGGATCCAGTCCGCCTTCCGCATAAATGCTGGACACCATCGCCGTGGTGGTGGTTTTACCGTGGGTGCCTGCAACGGCAATCCCGTGGCGGAAGCGCATCAGTTCAGCCAGCATCTCCGCGCGGCGGATCACCGGGATGCGCGCTTCGCGCGCGGCAACCAGCTCCGGGTTATCCTGCGATACGGCGGTAGAGACCACCACCACGCTGGCATCGCTGACGTTTTCCGGGCGATGGTTAAAATAAATAGTCGCGCCCAGCGTGCTCAGATGCTGGGTTACTGCGTTCGGCGCCAGGTCCGAGCCGCTGATTTCATAACCTTCATTGGCCAACACTTCGGCAATACCGCCCATGCCAGCACCGCCGATGCCAACAAAGTGGATGTGCCGGACGCGACGCATCTCGGGCACGATAGAACGCAGTTTTGCCAGTTGTTGTATATTCATCTCTTTTGCCTGTCGGTACGTCACCGCACCTTATGTTGCGGGCCGAGTCGTCCTGCCCCTGAAAATCGTGTTTTATAACGCTGCGGCGCTGACTTCTGCCGCAACGCGTTCGGTCGCATCCGGGATTGCCACGCTGCGCGCGTTTATCGCCATTTTTAAAAGCTCAGGGCGATCCCACTGACCCAGCGTTTCCGCTACCGCATCCGCAGTAAACTGCGGCTGCTCATAAATTTTTGCCGCGCCCGCCCGCTCAAGCGGCAGCGCGTTCCAGTACTGCTGACGATCTTTATGCTGAAAGGGAACAAAGATAGCCGGCAGACCTGCTGCGGCCACTTCACTGACCGTCAGCGCCCCGGAACGGCACACCACCACGTCAGCCCAGGCATAGGCTTCAGCCATATCATCAATAAACTCAGTCACCCGGTGCTGCGTCTGATTGACCTGCTGATAAGCCTGATTCACGCTCTCCAGCGCCCCTTTCCCGACCTGATGCCACAGCGTGATAGTATCGCCAGCCTTCGCCGCCACCTGCGGCATGGTCTGATTCAGCACCCGCGCGCCCTGACTGCCGCCAATCACCAGCACGCGAATCGGACCGGTGCGGTTAGCCAGACGCGCTTCGGGCAGAGGCAGCGCCAGCACGTCGGTTCTGACCGGGTTACCGACCACATCCGCGTGTGGGAATGCGCCGGGGAACGCCTGCATCACCTTCTTCGCGATTTTCGCCAGCCATTTGTTGGTCAGCCCGGCAATGCCGTTTTGTTCATGCAGCACGACCGGAATGCCGCAGCTCCATGCCGCCAGGCCACCCGGCCCGGAAACATAGCCGCCCATCCCCAGCACCACATCCGGGCGGTAAGCCTTCATGATGGCCCTGGCCTGGCGCACGGCGGTAAAGATACGCAGCGGCGCACTAAGCTGAGCCTTCAGGCCCTTGCCCCGCAGGCCGCTGATGCGGATAAAGTCGATTTCAATCCCGTGCTTCGGCACTAAATCGGCCTCCATACGGTCGGCGGTGCCCAGCCAGCGAACCTGCCAGCCCTGAGCCATCAGATGATGCGCAACCGCCAGCCCGGGGAAAACGTGCCCACCGGTTCCGCCAGCCATCACCATCAGTCGCTTCCCTTTCATCGACTACCTCGCGTAAACGCCTGGGCTCTGGCCAGACGTGTTTCATAATCAATACGTAACAAAAATACGATGGCGGTCGACATAATAATCAAACTTGACCCCCCGTAGCTGATCAGCGGCAGCGTTAGCCCTTTGGTCGGTAACATGCCCGCGGCGGCTCCGACGTTAACCAGCGCCTGGAAGCTAAACCAGACGCCAATCGAACAGCCGAGGAAGCCGGAAAAACGCTGATCCAGCTCCAGCGCACGGCGTCCAATCGACATCGCGCGAAAAGCGACGAAGAATACCATTAACAGGGCCAAAACCACACCGATATAACCCAGCTCTTCCCCGATAATCGAGAAGATAAAATCGGTATGCGCTTCCGGCAAATACTCCAGTTTTTGCACCGAGTTGCCCAGGCCCTGCCCCCAGAATTCACCGCGGCCGAACGCCATCAGCGACTGGGTCAGCTGATAGCCGCTGCCGAACGGATCTTCCCACGGATTCCAGAAGGAGGTCACGCGGCGCATACGATAGGGTTCAGCAATAATCAGCAGGCAAACGGCAAAGACGCCCGAGCCGATAATTGCCAGAAATTGCCACATTTTCGCCCCGGCCAGAAACAGCATCGCCAGGGTGGTAACGAACAGTACCACTACCGTACCGAGGTCCGGCTGGGCCAGCAGTAAGACCGCCAGCACCACCATCACGCCCATCGGCTTACAGAAGCCCCAGAAGTTATTGCGAACCTCATCGACCTTGCGCACCAGATAGCTGGCCAGGTAGCAAAACAGTGACAGTTTGGACAGCTCTGCGGGCTGTATACGCAGCGGTCCCAGCGCGATCCAGCGCGAGGCACCGTTTACCGAACTGCCCACTACCAGCACAACCAGCAGCATCACCACCGTCACCAGCAGCATGATGTTGCTGTAGCGCTGCCAGAAATCCATCGGCACCCGCAGCGTGACCAGCGCCATACCAAACGCCAGCGCCAGATAGAAAGCGTCGCGCTTGGCGAAGAAGAAGGGATCGTCTGAGAGACGCTGCCCCACCGGCATAGACGCCGAGGTCACCATAACAAAGCCAACGATCGCCATACCAATGGTCAGCCACAGCAGCGTACGATCGTAAAGGACCATCGAGCTGGCGTCGCTTTCGCGCGCGCCCATCACCCACTCTTTCAGGCGATTAGAAAAGAATGTGGCAAGGCCAAAGCCGCGAATATTCATCAGCCAAGCTCCTTAGCCAGTTGCGTAAACGCATCACCGCGCTGCTCAAAGTTTTTAAACTGGTCGAGGCTGGCGCAGGCGGGCGACAGCAGAACGATATCCCCCGGCTTCACCTGTCCGGCGATATATCCCATCGCCTCAGCCAGGGTTTCCGTCTGCATGGCGCTCTCAGGGCGCAGGGCAGCCAGGGCAGCGCGATCGCGGCCAAAGCAGCAGATGCGGACGTTATCGGTCAGGTAGCGCGTCAGCGGGCTGAAATCGGCGGCCTTGCCATCCCCGCCCAGCAGCAGCCAGAGCGTACCCGCGAGCTTGAGTCCGTTTAACGCGGCCTCGGTACTGCCAACGTTGGTCGCTTTCGAGTCGTTAATCCAGCTCACGCCGTTATGCCTGTGGGCCAGCTGAAACCGGTGCGCCAGCCCGCCAAAGGTGGTTAACGCCTTCAGGCTGGTGGCGCGCGGCAGGCCAACCGCATCGGCCAGCGCCAGTGCTGCCAGCGCATTGGTATAGTTATGCTGCCCGGTAAGCAACATTTCATCGGTGTTGAGCACTTTCTCCCCCTTAACCCGCAGCCAGATGCTCCCCTGCTGACGGTTAAGGTGATAATCGCCCACGTCTGCGCCAAAACTGATGCAGCGCTTATCGGCACCGCGTACCGGCATGGTCATCGCATCGTCTGCGTTAACCACGCAGACGCTGGCCTGCTCGTAAACGCGCAGCTTAGCCGCACGATACTGCTGAAGGCCGAACGGATAGCGATCCATATGATCTTCCGTCACGTTAAGCACGGTCGCGGCGGCGGCCTTCAGGCTGTGGGTGGTTTCAAGCTGAAAGCTCGACAGCTCAAGCACGTAAAGCTGTGCAGGCTGATTAAGCAGCATCAGCGCAGGCAGGCCGATATTGCCGCCTACGCCGACCTGCCAGCCCGCGGCCTGCGCCATTTCCCCGACCAGCGAGGTGACGGTGCTTTTGCCATTGGAGCCGGTAATCGCCACAATCGGCGCCTGCGCTTCCCGGCAGAACAGTTCAATATCGCCAACGATCTCCACACCGGCGTCCGCTGCCGCGACCAGAGACGGGTGCGCAAGCGGCATTCCCGGGCTGGCAACGATCAAATCGGCATCAAGCAGCCACTCGTCGTTAAGCGAACCCAGCCAGCACGCCACCGTTTCCGGCAGCTTGTTCAGGCCGGCCGGCGCGACACGGGTATCCATCACGCGCGGCGTTACGCCACGCGCTAAAAAGAAATCAACACAGGACTGGCCGGTGAGGCCCAGCCCGATAATGACTACTTTCTTACCCAGATAGTCTGCCATTTTTTAGCGTACCTTCAGCGTTGCCAGGCCAATCAGCACCAGCATCAGCGAAATAATCCAGAAGCGCACGATCACGCGCGGTTCCGGCCAGCCTTTCAGTTCGTAATGGTGATGGATCGGCGCCATACGGAAGATGCGCTGCCCACGCAGTTTGAACGAGCCTACCTGCAAAATCACCGACAGCGTTTCCACTACAAAGACACCGCCCATAATTAGCAGCAGGAACTCCTGGCGCAGCAGCACGGCAATGGTGCCCAGCGCGCCGCCCAGTGCCAGCGATCCCACATCGCCCATAAAGACCTGGGCCGGATAGGTGTTAAACCACAGGAAGCCCAGCCCTGCCCCGACAATGGCGGTGCAGACAATCACCAGCTCACCGGCATGGCGCAGATACGGGATATGCAGGTAGTTAGCGAAGTTCATGTTGCCGGTCGCCCAGGCCACCAGCGCAAAGCCCGCCGCGACAAAGACCGTCGGCATAATCGCCAGCCCGTCCAGACCATCGGTCAGGTTCACCGCATTGCTGGTGCCGACGATAACGAAGTAGCTCAGCAGAATGTAGAGCAGCCCAAGCTGCGGCATGATGTCCTTGAAGAAAGGCACCACCAGCTCGGTCGCGGGCGTATCCTTGCCAACGGCGTACATGACAAAGGCTACCGCCAGCGCAATGACCGACTGCCAAAAATATTTCCAGCGGGCAATCAGCCCTTTGGTATCTTTGCGCACTACTTTGCGGTAGTCATCAATAAAGCCGACGATCCCATAGCCCACCAGCACGAACAGGACGCACCAGACGTAAGGGTTGGATGGATAAGCCCACATCAGTACCGAAACGGTAATCGAGAACAGGATCATGATGCCGCCCATGGTCGGCGTACCACGCTTGCTAAAGTGCGATTCAGGCCCGTCATTACGTACGACCTGACCAAATGACATTTCCTGCAGGCGCGCAATCATACGCGGCCCCATCCACAGAGAGATAAACAGAGCCGTCAGCAGGCTGACAATGGCGCGAAACGTCAGATACGAGAAGACGTTAAAGCCAGAATAAAAAGTGACCAGATGTTCGGCCAGCCAGACTAGCATGTTCCTTTCTCCTGTAAGCTCTGCACTACCTGCTCCATGGCGGCACTACGTGAACCTTTAACTAAGATGGTGATATGAGGATGCTCCAACAGCAGCGCCCGCAGGCGTGTCGTGGCGGCACTCTTATCGGTAAAATGTTCGCCGCTTTCGCTGGCGTCGCTAATCAGTTTGCTTAAGGTGCCCACGCTGAGCACTTTATCAATGCCCGCCTGGCGGGCGGCCTGCCCCACCTCCCGATGACGCGCCTCGGCCTCATCACCCATTTCCGCCATGTCGCCGACCACCATCACGCGATAGCCCGGCATTTCGGCCAGGACCTGCGCAGCGGCGGTCATTGAGCCGACGTTAGCGTTATAGCTGTCATCCAGCACCAGCTTACCCTCGCTCAGCAGCAGTGGGAAAAGTCGGCCCGGCACCGCCTTAAGCGTTGATAAACCCTGACTGACGGCGCTGAGTGGCGCACCGACGGAGAGCGCCAGCGCCGCAGCGGCCAGCGCGTTAGCAATATTGTGACGGCCAGGCAGGGGCAGTTCGACGGTTACGTCGCCGGCGGGCGTGGACATCACAAAGCGCGTACCGGTGGAAGAAACCGTGACGTCCGAGGCAGTAAAATCGCTCTCCGCCTGTGCGTCGACCGAGAAACGCCAGACGGTTTTACCGTCCAGTGCCGTCTGCCAGTGAGGCCAGTCGTTGCTGTCGGCATTAAGAATGGCCGTGCCCCCGGCCGCCAGCCCCTGGAAGATTTCGCCTTTGGCTTTTGCCACACCCGCAAGCGATCCAAATCCCTCAAGATGGGCGGCGGCCAGGTTATTCACCAGCGCGCTTTCGGGACGAACGATGCCGGTAGTCCAGGCAATTTCACCCTGATGGTTTGCGCCCAGCTCGATAACCGCATAGTGATGCTGTTCGGTCAGGCGCAGCAGCGTAAGGGGGACACCGATATCGTTGTTCAGATTGCCCGCGGTATAGAGCGTTTCACCGCACTGGCGGAGAATGGCGGCGGTCATCTCTTTGACCGAGGTTTTGCCCGAGGAGCCGGTGAGCGCAACAATGCGCGCCGTCGCCTGCTGGCGAACCCATCCGGCCAGCAGGCCGAGTGCGATACGCGTATCGTCTACCACCACCTGGGGAACCGCTACTGGTAAGTGCTTACTCACCAACAGAGCTGCCGAACCGGCAGAAATCGCTTCACCGACGAAGTCATGAGCATCAAAGCGCTCGCCCCGCAGGGCAATAAACAGGCAGCCCGCGCTCACTTTCCGCGTGTCGGTGACGGCCTCAGAAAAGGTAAGATCGCCGCCCACCAGCGTTCCGTTGGTGACTTCTGCCAGCGTCTGAAGAGAGAGAGGGATCATGCCATCACCCCCAGCAGACGCGCGACGGTGGTACGGTCGGAGTAGTCCAGCCGACGGTTGCCGACAATCTGATAATCTTCATGGCCTTTACCGGCAACCAGCACGATATCGCCCGCTTTCGCCTGCATGACGGCGTTNGCCGCCGCAGCCAAACACGCACCAGAGCTGTCCCTTGCAGTGGAGCCGCGCGGCCTGGAGCGCTTTTTCCAGCGCATCAGGGGTATGAGCATAATCAACCACCACCGTGGGTTTGTCCGGCGCGGTAAAGACTTCCATACGCCCCGCCACCGGTTGCAGCTGGTGGCCCGTGGCAACCAGCTCGGCCAGCGGATAGCCCAGCGCCAGCAGCGTAGCCAGGGCAATCAGCAGGTTACTGACGTTGAACGCGCCCATCAGGCGGCTTTCAATTTCGCCGGGCCCCCAGCTTGAGTCGAAGCTGACGCGGGCACCGTTATCGTGGTAGTCCACGCGGGTTGCGCTGAGCCAGCGGCCCCGGCATCCCGGCTGCAAATTGTTATCCATGGTAACCGCGACGGCATCCGGCAGCTTCGCCAGCCAGCGGCGCCCTACCTCATCGTCGGCGTTAACAATCGTCTGACCCACCAGATGTTCGGAAAAGAGCAGCCATTTGGCCGCTTCGTAGCGGGTCATGTCACCGTGATAGTCCAGATGGTCACGGCTCAGATTGGTAAAGGCAGCGGCGGCAAATGGCAGCGCCGCCACGCGATGCTGCACCAGTCCGTGTGACGAAATTTCCATTGCGGCAAACGTCGCGCCTTTCTCAACCAGCGTGTGCAGCGTTTGCTGCACGTCAACCGCTGAGCCAGTGGTGTTTTCCGTTGGCGCAAGCTGACCATAAAGGCCATTACCCACGGTGCCCATTACGGCACCAGTTTCGCCCAGCAGGTTCGCCCACTGCGCCAGCAGCTGCGTGGTGGTGGTTTTCCCATTGGTGCCGGTTATGCCTGTCAGCTTAAGCTTCTCGCCCGGCTGCTGATAAAAACGGCCCGCCAGGGCAGAGAGCCGCTGCGAAAGCTGCGCCAGGTAAATAACCGGTACGCCGTGCATTACGGTGATGTGCCCATCTTCCGCTTCGCCGTCGGCGTCAGCAATGACGGCCGCCACCCCCTGCGCGATGGCCTGCGGGATAAAACGGCGGCCATCCACCTCGTGACCCTTAATGGCCACAAACAGGTCGCCGGACGCCGCCATGCGGCTGTCCAGAATCATTTCATGTAGCGGCAGCGAAGGTGCACCAGGCACCCAGGGAGCCAGCAGGTCGGACAGATTACGATCGGTCACTCGATCCCTCACTTCTGTTATCTACCATCTCGTTTTTTTCCGCTGGAACCGCTGAAGGAAGCGCATCGGGCTCGATATTCATGGTACGCAGTACGCCGCCCATGATCGCGCCAAAGACGGGTGCAGAAATGGCACCACCATAGTATTTCCCGGCCTGCGGGTCGTTAATCAACACGACCAGGGCAAAACGAGGATGACTGGCTGGCGCGACGCCAGCGGTATAGGCGATATATTTGTTAACGTACTTCCCATCCGGCCCGACCTTTTTAGCCGTACCGGTCTTGATGGCAATTCGGTAGCCTCTGATCGCCGCCTTAACGCCGCCTCCGCCGGGCAGCGCAACGCTTTCCATCATATGCATCACGGTGCGCACCAGCGGTTCAGGGAAGATACGCTGCCCGCCTACCGGCGGGTCAACTTTGGTGATCGACAGCGGGCGATAAACGCCGTAGCTGCCGATCGTTGCATAGACTCGCGCTAACTGTAACGGCGTTACCATTAGCCCGTAGCCGAAAGAGAAGGTGGCCCTCTCTATGTCAGACCACCGTTGTTTTTGAGGATATAAGCCACTGCTTTCTCCGACCAACCCCAAATTGGTCGCCTTTCCCAGTCCAAAGCGCGCGTAAGTATCTACCAGCGCTGAGGATGGCATCGCTAACGCCAGCTTTGATACGCCAACGTTACTCGATTTCTGTAAAACCCCGGTCAGGGTCAGCTCGTTATAGCGCGCCACATCTTTAATTTCGTGACCGTTTACGCGATAGGGAACGGTATTGAGGACGGAGTTCTCTTTCACCACGCCGCGCTGCAGTGCCGTCATGACCACCATGGGCTTGACCGTTGACCCCGGCTCGAAAATATCGGTAATGGCGCGGTTGCGCATCACGTCTTTGGTTACGCCGGTCAGATTATTCGGGTTATAGGCGGGACTGTTGGCCATCGCCAGCACTTCGCCGGTGCTCACATCCACCAGCACCGCCGTTCCTGACTCCGCCTTGTTGAACGCCACGGCATTGTTTAACTCGCGATAAACCAGCGCCTGTAGCCGCTCATCGATGCTCAGCGCCAGATTATGCGCGGCACGGCTGTCGACGGAGGAGATATCTTCAATCACCCGACCATAGCGATCTTTGCGCACGGTGCGCTCGCCCGGCTGACCGGTCAGCCACTTATCAAAACTTTTTTCAACGCCTTCAATGCCCTGACCGTCAATATTGGTGAAACCGATCAGATGCGAGGTCACCTGCCCTGCCGGGTAGTAGCGGCGCGACTCTTCACGGAGGAAGATGCCGGGCAGCTTAAGTTTTTTGATGTAGTCGCCGATGGCGGGATTCACCTGGCGGGCAAGGTAAACAAAGCGCCCTTTAGGATTAACGTTAACGCGAGCGGAGAGCTGGTCAAGGGGGATGGACAGCGCCTCGGAGAGCGCCTTCCAGCGGCTATCAGTCGTGATGCCGCCCTTCTCGTTAAGGACTTTTGGATCGGCCCATATGGCATTAACCGGCACGCTGACGGCCAGAGGACGACCGGCGCGGTCGGTAATCATGCCGCGCGCGGTAGGCACCGCCTGTACGCGCAGCGAACGCATATCGCCTTCGCGCCCCAGCCGATCGGGGTTAATGACCTGTAGCCAGGCCATCCGCGCGATCAAACCCAGCAGTGCGAGAAGAATACAGCCGCACAGCAACACAAAACGCCAGCTTACAAAGCTGGCCTGATCGTGCGGGCGTTTTAACTTCAGCGTCTTGGTTGCCGGTTTCATTCAGTCCCTTATGGCTGTACCACAATGTTTTCCTGCGATGGGTCAACATGCTGCATTTGCAGCTTTTCCGTTGCCGTTCTTTCTACCCGGCTGTGATCGCCGAGAGCATTCTCTTCCAGGATCAGGTTACGCCATTCGATATCTAACGCGTCGCGCTCCAGTACCAGTTGCTCACGCTGAGCGGTAAGCAGGCGGGTTTTATGCGCCGTGGTCACCACCAGTATCGCCGACACCACCACGGCGACGGCCAGAATCACCGGGATCTTACCGTGGCGAAGGAGATCGCCAGCAATCACGCCTGGCAGACTGTGCCGCTCGTTGCCGATCATGAAGCCGATCTTTCCGCAATACGCAGTACCGAACTGCGGGCTCTGGGATTTTCTGCCACTTCAGCCTCGCCCGGCATCATTTTGCCCAGCGCCTTCAGCTGGCGTCCGCCCAGCTTGCTCAGCTGCTCCTCGGTCACAGGCAGACCCGCAGGTACCTGGGGACCGCGGCTGTTTTCACGCATAAAACGCTTAACAATGCGATCTTCCAGCGAATGGAAGCTGATAACAGAAAGCCTGCCCTCTGGGGCCAGCGCGGTCAGTGCCCCCTTAAGCGCCTGTTCGATCTCCTCCAGCTCGCTGTTTACCCAGATGCGGATCGCCTGGAAACTGCGGGTAGCAGGATGCTTGAATTTATCTTTAACCGGGGTGGCGGCGTAAATCACATCGGCCAGCTCTTTCGTGCGCGTCATCGGCTGCTCGCGATTACGTTCAACGATGGCGCGGGCAATACGTTTGGCAAAGCGCTCCTCACCAAAGGTTTTCAGGACAAAAGCAATATCGCTCTCCCCCGCTTTCATCAGCCACTCGGCAGCAGAAAGCCCTTTATCCGGGTCCATGCGCATATCCAGCGGCCCGTCACGCATAAAGGAAAATCCCCGTTCGGCATCATCGAGCTGCGGAGAGGAGACGCCCAAATCCAGCAGAATGCCATTGATTTTACCGGTCAGCCCCCGCGCCTCGGCGTACTCTGCCAGCGCGGAAAAAGGACCATAAATTATGTTAAAACGTGGATCGGTAATCGCGGCTGCGGCGGCAATAGCCTGCGGATCGCGATCGATGGCGTAGAGACGTCCGTGCTCGCCCAGTTGAGAGAGAATCAGTCGTGAATGGCCACCTCGTCCGAAGGTGCCATCAATGTAGATACCGTTGGGATCGATATTGAGACCTTTCACCGCCTCGTCCAACAGTACCGTTGTATGATTGTAATTTTCCTGCATAGCTATAGCGACAAATCCTGCAGGCGCTCAGAAAGCGGTTCCTGAGTCGACTGCTCTGCGTCAATATCCTCCCTGACTTGTTGATACCAGGTCTGTTCATCCCACAGTTCAAATTTATTGAACTGTCCAACCAGCATCACTTCTTTGGTCAGGTTCGCATGCTGGCGAAGCGTCGTTGCCACCAGCAGTCGCCCTGCATTATCCATCTGGCATTCGCTGGCATGCCCCAGGAGCAGACGCTGAACGCGACGCTCTGCGGGGTTCATACTCGATAAGCGGGCCAGCTTACGTTCAATAATTTCCCATTCGGGCAGGGTATAAAGCAGCAGGCATGGCTGGTGAAGGTCAATGGTACAAACCATTTGCCCCTGTGATTCCCCGATCAGCGTTTCGCGATAGCGCGTCGGCACGGCAAGCCGTCCCTTGCTGTCGAGATTGACTAACGTTGCTCCACGGAACATGCCAGCCTCACCCCCCAGTTACCCCTAATCACCACTTTACACCACAAATTCCCACCAAAGGAGTTTACGGAGCGGAGGAAAACATTGTCAAGCCGCAGCAGACGCCGATTGAGATTATTTATTAGAGGGAAAAAACGCGGTAAGAGTTAAAACATCGCGGATATTTACACCATTCAAAAATAAACCAATGAATACTGTCATAAATTTCCTGCCGCATTTTAATTTGCTCAAAAATATGTCTGTTGAAAGGTCCACTTAAGGGATCCATCAGTTTGCGACACAGGCGGCATTTTAAGGTATTTCTTAAAATTTGTCCTCCCAGCCCCAGCGTGCCTGACGGGAGGTAAGCGTAATTTATCGCCAGTGAAAAATCTCATGTTAGGAGAAAAGCGCCAGCGCCTCTTCTTTACCTTTATTTACATCAGGCTACCAAAAGGCGAATACCCGCATTTTATTTACGTATTGAGTGCGAAAACCTGGTTAAATCTGAACGGGTTCGCTGTGGGATTAAAAAAGGGCAGCGACGCTGCCCTTTTACGCAAATACTAAACCAGGTTACGGCTCAAACGCCCGCGGCGATAAAGATTTCGACGAATACGGGTTAATCCCGGCTTCGGTTTACGGGGTTCATCCAGGCTTGCCAGCACCAGCTCCAGTACGCGCTCCGCCACGTCCCGGTGCCGCTGAGCGACAGCCAGTACCGGACACTCAAGGAAGTCCAGCAGCTCGTGGTCGCCAAAGGTTGCGATCACTAAATCCGTCGGCAGGCGACCTTCACGCTTGAGGGTGACATCCATCACACCCTGTAACAGCCCAAACGAGGTCGTGAACAGCGCATCCGGCATCGGGTGCGTTTCCAGCCAGTTTTCAAACAGGGCGGCCGCCGCGCTGCGTTCAAAACTGTTGGCGTAGATAAAGTCTGGCTGACGCGCGTCTCCTTCCCAGGCATCACGAAAGCCCAGTTCACGCAGAAAACTGACCGACAGCTCTGGCAGTGCGCCCAGATAAAGCACCTTCTCTACCGGCTGCTTGCGCAGTTCAGCCGCCAGCATTTCCGCATCATCCTGATCGGCCCCTACCACGCTGGTGAAATGCTCACGATCCAGCGCGCGATCCAGCGCAATAATCGGCAGCGGATCGTTTTTCCAGCGCTGATAGAAGGGGTGCTCGGGCGGTAACGAGGTGGAGACGATAATGGCATCGACCTGGCGTTGAAGCAGATGTTCAACGCAGCGCATTTCGTTATCCGGCTGATCCTCAGAACAGGCAATCAGCAGCTGATAGCCGCGCTGACGCGCCTGGCGTTCAAGATAGTTCGCGATGCGGGTGTAGCTGGTATTTTCCAGATCGGGGATCACCAGCCCAATGGAGCGCGTCCTTCCGGCGCGCAGGCCTGCCGCAACGGCATTCGGGTGGTAATTATGCTCTCGTACCACCGCCATAACCTTCTCAACGGTTTTATCACTGACACGATACTGCTTCGCTTTACCGTTAATAACGTAGCTGGCCGTCGTCCGGGAAACACCAGCCAGGCGCGCAATTTCATCCAGTTTCACAATAACTCCACACTTCAGGCACCGTCAGGGCGCAGATAATAGCCACAACGCAGCTATGGATTATAACTTTGTTACATCTAACAGCAGAATAGTTCAGCGAGCAACCGCTTTTAGCCTCAGGCAATCGCTTTCAGACAAAATAAAAAACCCGGCGTTACGCCGGGTTAGCTCGATTTTCACTCCGCTCGCAGAAAAATTAACGCATAATCCGCTCGCCGCGCGCCACGCCAACGACGCCGGAACGCACCACTTCAACAATTTCCGCTACGTCGCGTACCGCGCTGAGAAAGGCATCCAGCTTCTCGCTGGTACCCGCCAGCTGAACCGTATAAAGCGAGGGCGTCACGTCAACGATCTGCCCACGAAAGATTTCCGCGCTGCGTCTCACCTCTTCACGCCCGTAGCCAGTGGCCTGAAGTTTCACCAGCATGATTTCGCGCTCAACGAAGGCGCCCTGCCCCAGTTCGCTGACCCGCAGTACATCCACCAGCTTGTGCAGCTGCTTTTCAATCTGTTCCAGAACCTTTTCATCGCCGACCGTTTGAATGGTCATGCGCGACAGCGTGGGATCGTCCGTCGGGGCGACCGTCAGACTTTCGATGTTATAACCGCGCTGAGAAAAAAGCCCTACCACGCGGGATAATGCGCCGGACTCGTTTTCCAGCAGTACCGATAACACACGACGCATAATTATGTCCTCTCCGTTTTGCTCAGCCACATTTCATCCATCCCACCGCCGCGAATATGCATCGGGTAAACGTGTTCGGTATCATCTATTTTGACGTCCACAAAGACCAGGCGACCTTTCCCGACCTGCTCCAGCGCCTGGGTCAGTTTTGACTCCAGCTCCTCAGGATGCTCAATGCCAATGCCAACGTGGCCATAAGCCTCAGCCAGGCGCACAAAGTCGGGCAGCGATTGCATATAGGACTGTGAGTGGCGACCGGAATAGACCATGTCCTGCCACTGTTTAACCATTCCCAGGAAGCGGTTGTTCAGGCTGAGCACCAGCACCGGCAGATCGTACTGTAGCGCGGTGGATAATTCCTGGATATTCATCTGGATACTGCCATCGCCGGTGACGCAGATAACCGTTTCCTGCGGCAGCGCCAGCTTGACGCCCAGCGCGGCAGGCAGGCCAAAGCCCATCGTGCCCAGACCACCGGAGTTGATCCAGCGGCGGGGTTTGTCGAACGGATAGTAGAGCGCGGCAAACATCTGGTGCTGACCCACGTCAGAGGTGACATAGGCCTCGCCTCGTGTCAGCTTCCAGATGGTTTCGATAACCGCCTGCGGCTTGATGGCCGGGCTGCTGCGATCAAACTCAAGACACTGGCGGGCACGCCACTGGTCAATTTTCTGCCACCAGTCGCGCAGGCTGTCGAAGTTTTGGCTGTTGTCACCCGCGTTTAACAGCTCGATGATCTGCGCCAGAACCTGCTTCGCATCGCCGACGATCGGCACATCTGCCGCCACGGTCTTGGAAATTGACGTCGGATCGATATCAATATGCAGCACGGTGGCATTCGGGCAATATTTAGCCAGGTTATTGGTGGTGCGATCGTCAAAGCGCACGCCGACGGCGAAAATAACGTCAGCGTTGTGCATAGTCATGTTCGCTTCATAGGTACCGTGCATGCCCAGCATGCCCAGGCTCTGGCGATGGGTGCCGGGGAACGCCCCCAGGCCCATCAGCGACGCGGTAACCGGCAGGTTGAGCGTTTCCGCTATTTGCCTGAGTTCATCATGACATTCAGCGTTGATTACGCCACCACCGGCATAAATGACCGGTTGCTTAGCGGCCAGCAGCGTTTGCAGGGCGCGTTTGATCTGCCCCTTATGGCCCTGCGTAGTCGGACTGTAGGATCGCATGCTAACGGCGTCAGGCCAGGCATAGGGCAGCTTATTGGCCGGACTCATCATATCTTTTGGCAGGTCGACGACCACCGGGCCCGGGCGTCCGCTGGCTGCCAGCCAGAAGGCTTTTTTCATCACCGTGGGAATATCTTCGGCGCGCTTAACCATAAAGCTGTGTTTGACCACCGGGCGGGAGATACCGACCATGTCGCACTCCTGGAAGGCGTCATAGCCGATCAGGGAGGAAGGTACCTGGCCCGAGAGCACCACCATCGGGATCGAGTCCATATAGGCGGTGGCGATACCGGTTATCGCATTCGTTGCGCCGGGGCCGGAGGTAACCAGCACCACGCCAACTTCGCCGGTCGAGCGGGCGTAGCCGTCGGCCATATGCACCGCGCCCTGTTCGTGGCGAACCAGGATATGGTCAATGCCACCCACGGTTTGCAGCGCATCATAGATATCCAGCACCGCGCCGCCGGGATAGCCGAAAACATGTTTAACGCCCTGGTCGATCAGCGATCGAACGACCATCTCGGCTCCTGACAACATCTCCATTTTTGCCTCCAGGCTTAAGGTACTGAGCTTTCGGCAGGCTGTATGCGTGAGCGGTAATACTTCACATTCCTGCCGGATAAGCTCAATACCTGTGTTTATGCTCAGACATTGGAATGCATTTCCAAAATCCAGGGTACAGGGCGAAGCCCTTATTATTTTGCTTTTAATTGGTTGAAGTACCATAACCGTAGAAAAGTAAGCAGGCAAATAGCACGCCAATTACGGAGGGGATATCTTCCCCCTGGCCCACTGCTTTCAGGCGGTTGCTAACGTTAATTAAACCGGAGTGAGGGTTAAAAGAAAGTGGTTTACGCTGCCGATGACTTTAATTTCAGAGCGATCGTTTTGTTGTTATCTGCAATCGTTGCGAAATAAAAGCCGTCTTGTTCAAACCCTCCGTTCTTTATAGTTTTATCTGCTTTTTAATTTTATTTCTACAAAATATTCCACCTGAAAGGTAGTTATTTTCACTGCACCTTAACCATAAGTTATTCCTTTACTACTGGTTTATCGCTCTTTGTAAAATGTGGGGCCCGGTGCTGCAAAGGCCTGGGGGGTCGTCTGCGGGTGGGGGCCGGTGCGGCACAGGTATGGGGTGTCGCCTGCGGGTGGGGCCCGGTGCGGCAAAGGCCTGTGGAGTCGCCTGCGGGTGGGGCCCGGTGCGGCACAGGCCTGGGGAGTCGCCTGCGGGTGGGGCCCGGTGCGGCACAGGCCTGGGGAGTCGCCTNGCGGCACAGGCCTGGGGAGTCGCCTGCGGGTGGGGCCCGGTGCGGCACAGGCCTGGGGAGTCGCCTGCGGGTGGGGCCCGGTGCGGCACAGGCCGGGGGCGTCGTCTGCGGGTGGGGGCCGGTGCGGCACAGGCCTGGGGCGTCGTCTGCGGGTGGGGGCCGGTGCGGCACAGGCCTGGGGCGTCGTCTGCGGGTGGGGGCCGGTGCGGCACAGGCCTGGGGAGTCGCCTGCGGGTGGGGCCCGGTGCCTGGCGGTCCTCGCGCCGCGCGTGGCGCGGTTCCTTCGCTCCGCTCGTCGACCTTTCGGACCGGGCATGACGGGA
>NZ_CDPK01000008.1:194207-194726 GCF_900068895.1 Erwinia sp. ErVv1
GTGGGGCCCGGTGCCTGGCGGTCCTCGCGCCGCGCGTGGCGCGGTTCCTTCGCTCCGCTCGTCGACCTTTCGGACCGGGCATGACGGGACATCCCTGTCCCGGCATACCCTTGTGCCAGCATCCCTGCTGGCCCATCCGGGTCTTCCTTACTGCACTCAGCGCTGCGGAATGCCTGTCACCGGGCCCCACCCGTCTGCTCCTTTTGCATGGTGCTGGCTGCGGGTAAGAGCGGTTCCGGATATTCCAGTGAAATCATCGCCTGGCTTGAAAGCAGAAAGAATGATGCAAATAAGAAAATCCATGCGCTAAAGACTTAATGCCTTCGCCTGTCAGTGTGCCTTGCACTGCATAGATCCGGGGTATCGCCTACGTGTGGTCCCTTTGCATGGTGCTGGCTGTGGGTTGAAGCAACTGCGAAGCCCGAGAGGTGGACAATCCCTGCGGTTGACGGGCATTCCGCAGCGCTGCGGCGCAGACGGAGGGCCAGGCGAGGGCAGCAGGGATGCTGCACTCAGGGA
>NZ_CDPK01000008.1:194731-217104 GCF_900068895.1 Erwinia sp. ErVv1
GCAGGACGCCCGCTCGCGACCGGGCCGTCCGGCCTGAAGTCGGAGCCAAAGGCACCACGCGAAGCGTGGCGTGAGGACGCCCGGCAACCGCTGGGATTATCCACCGACACCGCAGCTATGACAGCCCAAACAACTGACCAGCAACCGCTGGGATTGTCCACCGACACCGCAGATATTGCAGCCGACACAACCAACCGACAAGCGTTGGGATTTTCCCCCCATACACAGTAATTTTTGCAGCCAGGTGACCACATCCCGAGCGCTAAAGTATGCAGGAAATAGCGACTGGGTTAGCTTAATACAGCTCCAAAGCCTGCGAGTTTACAGGGCCTGACTTGAAGCGCCTCCGAAGCCCGACAGGTGGACAATCCATGCGGTTGACGGGCAATCCGCAGCGCTGCGGCGCAGACGGAGGGCCAGGCGAGGGCAGCAGGGATGCTGCACTCAGGGAGCGGCGGGCANGGGCAGGACGCCCGCTCGCGACCGGGCCGTCCGGCCTGAAGTCGGAGCCAAAGGCACCACGCGAAGCGTGGCGTGAGGACGCCCGGCAAACGCTGGGATTATCCACCGACACCACAGCGATGGCAGCCCAAACAACTAACCGGCACACGCTGGAACAGTCCTCCGGCAAAGCCGAAATTGCCCGCCAGACATCGCCCCGCGCTTAAATCGCAAACAGCGCGCGGGTATTCTCCCGGATGGTATCGGCGATCTCCTCTGGAGACTCCTCGCGAATTCCACACAGACTCTGCCAGACATTTTTAATCCGCTCCGGCCGGTTGGGCTGCCCCTGAAAACCCTGCACCGGCATATCGGGAGAATCCGTCTCCAGAACCAGGGATGAAAGCGGCAGGCGGGAAAAAGTATTACGCGTCTTTGTCGCCCGCGCATAGGTCATGGTGCCACCCACGCCAATGGCATATCCGGCGCGAATAAAGGCCAGCGCCTGCTGCTCACTCCCGGCAAAACCGTGAACCACCCCGCGACGGGGAAGAGTAATGCGCCTCAAATGCATCGCCAGCTTATCGTGCGTACGCCGTGAATGCAGGATAACCGGCAGATCGTACTGCTTTGCCAGCCGCAGCTGCGCCTCCAGCAACGCCTCCTGACGCGCAAACTGCGGATCCTCCATATAAAGATCCAACCCTATCTCACCGATCGCCACCAGCTTCTTCGGGCGCAGCCGCAGCCAGCCTTCCAGCTGGGCCAGATGCGCCTCCTGAAAATGGCCAATCGCCATCGGGTGAATCCCCAGCGCCGCGTAAAGAGGCGCATAGCGATCGGCAAGATCGATGACGCCGGCAAATCGGTCTGCCGACACGCCAACCGCAATGATTTTCTCAACCCCTGCCTCTGCCGCCCGTTGAAGGCTTCCCTCCTCATCACCGCAAAAGGGACTGAAATCAAAATGACAGTGCGTATCAACGAATGATGCCATGTCCGCGCTCCCGCACTAAAAAAAGGCATTACCCTGCGGCACGCAGAATAATGCTAAGCCAGCGATTCATTATCGTAATCTGCATCATTTCCTGCCAGAGGATCGAGAATAATCTCCCGACGATCGGGCTGATTGGCGACAGGTGCAGCAGGCACCACCGATGTCGGACTCAGGCGCGTATCACTCTCTTTCAGCCATTGCCCCACCGTCGCCAGAAAATAGCGACCACAGCGGCGGCCAAGATGATAATCCTGATTCAACGACGACACGCGGCTGCCCAGCGCCATGCTGGCGAGCGCGTGTGGTGGGAATATCTCTATCACATTCACCTTGCCCGGCGGGTTATTGATAAACTGCTGGGTCTGCCGGTAGCTCTCCTCATGCAGCTGCATGATATTCACCAGCGGTTGCAGCGCACTGTCACTCAGCCAGCGCTCGACACGCTTCAACCACTGCGGCGTATAGGTCATTTGTGAAGGAACCGTGCGGATCACCACTATGGTCTCCGCCCCCCGTCGCGCCGCTTCGCGAACCGGGATCGCATCACTGATGCCGCCATCAAGATAGCTCACGCCGTCAAGATCAACGCCGGGACGGTACATCCCCGGAATAGCGCTGGAGGCTTTGATAATATTCAGCCAGTTGGCGGCGGTGGGCGCAAAATAGCCCGGTGAATAATCATCGCTGCGGCAGGCGCACATATAAAACTCACGTCCGGAAGAGAACATCTTCTCCCCGGCTTCCATCGCCAGCGGAAACTCCTGCGAGGTGGTCTCCCCCAGCCAGTCAAGATCGATCAGATGCCCGCCGCGCACGAAGCGCAGCGGGTTAAAAAAGAGTTTACTGGTGGTGTAGCGCGTAATCACTCTGCGGGCATAGCCCGGCTGGCCGCAGATATAGGCGGAAAGATTCTGCGCCCCGGCGGAGGTGCCAAGCATCAAATCGAAAGGATTAAACTTCGCCCGCTGGAATTCATCCAGCACGCCTGCGGTAAAAATTCCGCGCTGCCCGCCGCCCTCGCAGACCAGGGCCAGCCTGCCCGGATGAAAGGGTGCCAGGGCAAGCGGTTCAATGCTACCGAGTGTAATAGGAATGCGTTTGCCCACGTTGCGAACCTCTGAGAATGATTTTTTATCAGGATACGCTGGGTGCGTTTTAACCGTTTGGCGGTTTTTGCTACAGACATTTTTTGCGCAGGAAATGACAAAGACCAGCCTGAGCTGGTCTTCTGATAAAGCGTACTACTCTGTAGTGGTGCGGTCTATAACTTCTTGCGGCCAGTAAACAGGCTGATAAGGAAGATAATAATACCGACAACAAAGACAATTTTAGCTGCCCATGCGGCTGTACCAGCCAGACCACCAAAACCTAACGCGGCTGCAATGAGCGCGATTACCAGAAAGATAATACCCCAACGAAACATAAGCCTCTCCTTACCCTATATTGAAAATCGAACTGCTTGTGTTATTCATACCAGCCGCACGCGGCATGACGCATTTATAGTGTTACAGCTTCATCCTGCTGACTCGCCTGCTGATGCAGGCGAGCCGCCAGTATTATTTAACAGTCAGGTCGTTCTTAACGCTTTTCACACCGTCGATAGCCTTGGCAATGCCTTCAGCACGTTCGGACTGTGCCTGGGTTTTCACCGTACCGGAAAGCTCAACCACACCGTTGGTGGTAACAACTTTCACGTGGCGTGACGGAATGATGTCGTCCGCTAACAGTTTAGCTTTAATTTCGCTGGTCGTTGCCGCATCACCGGCATAACCACTTACGCTTGCTTTTGTGCTGTCTTTAACGTGTAGTTTATCGCTGACGGATTTAACACCCTCGACTTTCTTCGCCGCCGCTACGGCCACTTCGGCCTGATCCTGCGACGGGACAAAACCACTCAGCGTAACCACGCCGTGATGAGTTTTGACCGAGATATCCGTGCTTTTAATGGCGTCGTTGTCTACCAGGGCGGCTTTCACCTTAGCAGTCACGCCGCTGTCATCCATGTATCCACCGACTTTGTTCATAGAGCTATCGATTTTGGAACCCGTGCTGTCAGAAGAGGTTGAGGTGTCCGCAGCCATCGCAGAACCGCCTACCAGCGCTGAACCAACCAGTACAGCCATCAGGGTCTTAGTAATCTTAGTCTTGTTCATCGATTTGTTCCTTCTCATATTATTGCACTCACAACTGTGAGGTTTCAGCCACAAACGGCGTGGCCTGAGTGGTAAGACGTTGCAGCAACCGCGCCGCCATGTTTTACGTCCTGTTGAAATCAATATAGTCGCTAATCAGGATTTCACCGCCGCTTGTGGTTGATATGATGGATAAATGCGCAAAAAAGAGAATTTTTAAGATGAGTCTGTAACTTTTGCTGAAAAAGAGAGAAAAAAGGGCCAAAAAAAAGCGATGCCGATGGCATCGCTTAGCGGAAGTCGCGTAATTGAAACGCAGGCGAATCTTAGTGTTCGCGGGTTTTACGGAACGTCACGTCGGGATAGCGTTCCTGAGTAATATTCAGGTTTACCATGGTCGGTGCGATATAAGTCAGGTTATTCCCGCCATCCAGCGCGAGGTTAACTTCGTTCTTACGCTGGAATTCATCAAACTTCTTCACGTCGCTGCATTCGACCCAGCGGGCGGTAGAGACGTTGATCGCTTCGTAGATCGCTTCAACGTTGTATTCGCTCTTCAGGCGGGCGACGACCACGTCGAACTGCAGAACACCCACCGCGCCAACGATCAGATCGTTATTGTGTACCGGCCGGAATACCTGAACCGCCCCCTCTTCCGACAGCTGTACCAGCCCCTTCAGTAGCTGCTTCTGCTTCAGCGGGTCGCGCAGGCGAATGCGGCGGAACAGCTCAGGCGCAAAGTTCGGAATACCGGTGAACTTCATGTTCTCGCCCTGAGTGAAGGTATCGCCAATCTGGATCGTCCCGTGGTTATGCAGGCCGATAATGTCACCGGGATAGGCTTCTTCAACGTGCGAGCGGTCACCGGCCATAAAGGTCAGCGCGTCGGCAATCACCACATCTTTGCCAAGGCGAACCTGACGCAGCTTCATGCCCTTTTCATATTTGCCGGAAACCACGCGCATAAAGGCCACGCGGTCGCGGTGTTTCGGGTCCATATTCGCCTGGATTTTAAAGACGAAGCCGGTGAATTTCTCATCAACAGCCGTGACGGTACGCAGATCGGTTTCACGTGGCATCGGCGACGGTGCCCACTCCATCAGTCCGTCCAGCATGTGGTCGACGCCGAAGTTACCCAGCGCGGTACCAAAAAATACCGGCGTCAGCTTGCCTGCAAGGAAAGCGTCTTTCTCAAACTCATGCGAAGCACCCTGCACCAGCTCCAGCTCTTCCCGCAGCTGAGCCACCAGATCTTCGCCAATGGCTTCGTCCAGCGCCGGGTTATCCAGCCCTTTCACTATCCGAACTTCCTGAATGGTGTGGCCTTTACCCGACTGGTAGAGATAGGTTTCGTCTTTATAGAGGTGATACACGCCTTTAAACAGCTTACCGCAGCCGATAGGCCAGGTGATGGGTGCGCAGGCGATTTTCAGTTCGCTCTCCACCTCATCCAGCACCTCCATCGGATCGCGAATATCGCGGTCCAGCTTGTTCATAAAGGTGAGGATCGGCGTATCGCGCAGGCGCGTGACTTCCATCAGCTTACGGGTGCGATCCTCAACGCCTTTCGCGGCGTCAATCACCATCAGACAGCAGTCAACCGCCGTCAGAGTGCGGTAGGTATCTTCCGAGAAATCCTCGTGACCTGGGGTATCCAGCAGGTTCACCAGGCATTCTCGGTAAGGGAACTGCATCACCGAGGTGGTGATGGAGATACCGCGCTGCTTTTCCATCTCCATCCAGTCCGATTTCGCGTGCTGGCTGGAACCCCGGCCTTTCACCGTACCGGCAGTCTGGATCGCCTGTCCGAACAGCAACACCTTTTCGGTGATGGTGGTTTTACCGGCGTCCGGGTGAGAAATGATGGCAAAAGTGCGGCGGCGGGCCACCTCTTGCATAAAGGGTGCATTCGACATGGAAGTTCTTCTGGTTGGATGCCGTGCTGCCGCCGCGCATAACGCGCCAGGCCAGCTTCACAGGCGATTAATCATCAATGGCCGGCATTTTCGCCGATCCGGCAGTGATAAACAATGCGTTTACCACGCCATTAACCGGGTCGTATCAGCATTTCCCGCTGCGCGCTGAATTTATCGCGGCACTGGCATCCCTCAATATGGTCGTTAATCAGCCCCAGCGCCTGCATCAGCGAATAGGTGGTGACCGGGCCAACCCACGTCCAGCCGCGCTTTTTTAGCGCTTTCGACATGCGTACCGATTCCGGGGAGGTTTTGGCATTCTTCCACCAGGCAAGGTCGACCATTAACGGACGTTCCTCCGGGCGGGGCTCGAACTGCCAGAACCAGCTAGCCAGCGATCCGGCCTCATCCACCAGCTCAATCGCGCGCCGGGCATTGTTAATGGTGGAGAGGATTTTAGCGCGATTGCGCACGATGCCGGGATCTTCCATCAGCCTGGCCACGTCTTCGTCGGTAAACTGCGCCAAGGCATGGAAGTCGAAATCGAGAAATGCCCGACGAAAATTTTCGCGCTTATTATAAATCAGCTGCCAGGACATCCCGGAGTGAAAACCTTCCAGACAGACTTTTTCAAACAGCCGCCGATCATCCACGACCGGGCTGCCCCACTCATTATCGTGATAATCAGGCATCGAGGGCTGCCAGTAGCAGCAGACGCGCCCGTCGTCGGTCAGGGTCAGACCGGCCTGTTTCAGATCCTCAAGATAATGCTCGTCCATATGTCACTCTCTGGTTATGCGGAGAAAATTGCTCTTTCAGGATAAGCGCCGCCCGCGTACCGATGCTATATCTGACATCCGGTGTAACAACCGCGCCTGGGTTTTTGCACGGAACAACGCTATGTTTTAGTCCATCGGCGGCGTTATGTCAGGGGGCAATACCGCATAACGCCTCATTTATTCAACAAAAAAGGGCCTTTCGGTTATGAGCAATAACGATTATCAACCAGCCAAAGTCTGGTCAGAAAAGAAAGAAGCGGGCGGCACCTGGGGCAGTATCAACCGACCCACCGCGGGTGCGCGCAGTGAAGCTACGCTGCCCACCGGCAGGCATCCGCTGCAACTTTATTCACTGGGAACGCCTAACGGTCAGAAGGTCACCATTCTGCTGGAGGAACTGCTGGCGCTGAACGTTAACGATGCCGAGTATGACGCGCACCTGATCCGCATTGGTGAAGGCGACCAGTTCTCCTCCGGATTTGTGGCGGTCAACCCGAACTCGAAGATCCCGGCGCTGCTGGATGTTTCAACCCAGCCCCCCACCCGCGTATTTGAGTCCGGCGCGATTCTGCTCTATCTGTCAGAGAAATTTGGTCACTTCCTGCCGAAGGACGCGGCCGCCCGCACCGAGACCCTGAACTGGCTGTTCTGGCTCCAGGGCTCGGCCCCTTATCTGGGCGGCGGCTTCGGGCATTTCTACAGCTATGCACCGGTCAAAATTGAATACGCTATCGACCGCTTCACTATGGAAGCGAAGCGCCAGCTCGACGTGCTGGATCGCCAGCTGGCGGAGAACCGCTATATTGCGGGCGAGGAGTATACCATCGCCGATATCGCCATCTGGCCGTGGTACGGCGCACTGGTGAAGGGGCAGCTTTATGGTGCGGCGGAGTTCCTGGATGCCGGTTCTTATAAAAATCTGCTGCGCTGGGCCGATGAAGTGGCACAGCGTCCAGCGGTACAGCGCGGCCGCATCGTTAACCGCACCCACGGCGATCCGTCAGAACAGCTGCACGAACGCCACGATGCCTCGGATTTCGATCTGAAAACCCAGGACAAACTGGCTAAGTAAGCTGATTAAAACCCGCCGGTGGCGGGTTTTATCACTCGGGCGTGAAGGGTTTTATACCGCCCGCTGAGGGCGCGGATGTTGTGCCCGCGCCCGCGTGGGGCGCACCACGATCTCACTGATATCCACCTCCTCTGGCTGCTCAATCGCGTAGCGCACGGCTCCTGCAATTGCCGCGGGCTGAAGCGCAATGGCGCAATGCTTAACGCAGCTTAACCCGCGGGTGAAATAACCTCTCTGCCATGGCGGCAATACGCCGCTCCTCTACCAGCCTCTCCCGCCATTCCTGAGGAATGCCCGCATAGCCATACAGCGCACCGGCAATCTGACCGGCGGTGGCAGCAACGCTGTCGGCATCATCGGCCAGATTCGCCGCAAGCAGAATCGCGTCCCGGAAATTATCCGTATGCCACACCGCCCACATTGCCGCTTCTAGCGTATCAATTACATAACCACTTGAGCGAATTTCATCCCGCGTTTTCTGCTTGTACTCACCCGCGTTAATCAGTGCAGCCCGCGCATTTAATGGGCAAACGGCCGGTGAGAAGGCTTCATTTTTATCGCAGCCATTAAGCAGGCGGTGAAGGATTAACCCCAGTAAACGGCAGCTATCGGACGATTCGACTGCACCGTGCGTTGCCCGCCCCTGCTGTTCCGCATCATTAAGCGTACCCAGCAGTGAGCGACGCTGGAAAATGGCTGCGGGCGCAAGCCGGATGATGGCCGCATTCCCGGCCGTCGCGGGATCGGTATTCCCAAACCATCCCGGTCCATGCTTCAGGTATTCTTCCAGGGCGTAGCGAGTGGCATTACCAATATCGAAGCAGACGCCGTTAGCGCTATTTACGCCATAGCGATACCAGTTCACCAGTCGGTTACGAAAATCGGTCAGATCCAGCTTGCCCGCGTTCAGGTAGGTGTCGGCCAGGCAAAGCGCCATGGAGGTATCATCCGTCCATTCCCCCGCCGTTAGGCCAAAAGGGCCACCGCCAACCATATCCGTCACATGCTTTTGATCGCGGGGTAAAAACTCCAGCGTTGTTCCGACGGCATCAGCAACGGCCAGGCCGACTAACGCGCCTTTCGCCCGCGCCAGTAACACCTGCTCATCTGCTTTTGAGGGAAGCGCCACCAGCCATAAGGGAAGCGGCTCCTGACCCGTTAGCCAGAGTGTATAGTCGGGTTGCAGAGTACTTTTCTGCACAAACCGATCGCGAAAATCTTCCGGTATGGCGTTGAAATAGTTTTCAACGACGTAAGACGTAAGCCGCTGATTGTTCTCTCTTAGATCAATCATTGCATGAGTCTCCATTCAAAGAGTGTTTTTACTCCTCATAACTTATTTTACGATGATGGGCATTATTTTTTTACTCTGCAAGTAGGAAGCATGTCACTGGTTAAGACGGCGACCGACAAAGCCCCAGTGAGCAAGGACTGGAACGATGATCGGTGTCGCCGTAAAACAGTTTTGTTAGCCGCATCTAATCTACATTGATTTTTCACACATCTTTCCGGTGCAGCCATTGATTGCACACGTTTATTTCAACGCTAAACCGCTTTATTCGGCGGCGGCATTTTGCCAATGCGGTCAGCCGTCTGCTGCGCCTGCATCTCACTCCTGGAACGGGTAGAGGGTGTATTGCTACGGCTGCTTGCCGGGCGCGATCCGCTGGCAATGGAGCTTTCACGGCTCGACGGCAATGGAACATCCTGCCCTGTGATCATTGACGAGGCACGGCTCGACGGCAGCGGAACATCCTGACCCGTGACCGTTGACGAGACATCGCTCGGCGAGCGCGATCTATTATCATTGGAACTTACATGGCTCGACGGCAGTGGAACATCCTGCCCTGTGACCATTGACGAGACATCGCTCGGCGAGCGCGCTCTGTTGTCATTGAAACTTCCATGGCTCGACGGCAGTGGAACATCCTGCCCGGTTATCATTGANGACGAGACATCGCTCGGCGAGCGCGCTCTGTTGTCATTGAAACTTCCATGGCTCGACGGCAGTGGAACATCCTGCCCGGTTATCATTGATGAGACATCACTCGGCGAGCGCGCTCTGTTGTCATTGAAACTTCCATGGCTCGAGGGCAGTGGAACATCCTGCCCGGTTATCATTGACGAGACATCGCTCGGCGAGCGCGCTCTGTTGTCATTGATACTTCCATGGCTCGACGGCAGTGGAACATCCTGCCCGGTTATCATTGATAAGTTGCTGCTACTGGCTGAGCCAGTGGTACTCGAACGGGTTCCGCTGACGTTGTTCGCATCCGGCTTCCGCCATGTATTGTAAATACCCTTTGTGGCATTCATCGCCCTGTTAGCGACATTTTGCAGGTGGGGGTTCGCGGCCGTGGCTCCCACACCGGCTAATCCCTGCATGAAATAGGCTATGCCTGCGGCAGGCAGGTTAGCCGCCTGCGCAGCCCCCTCCCGCAGGGCGCGAAAAGCCGGATTGGTCAGTAAATCCTGTGGGAGGGCGGGCGTATTGCCGGTAACTGCTTTCATCACGCCTTCGCGCGCGGCGCTCTTCGCAATATTGGTGCCACCAAGACCCGCACCCAGCGCCCCCATCTCAGCCAACTGATTTGTAGTTAACAGACTTAAAATACCTGCCCCCCATTTTTGTGGAGTAGCCGCATCTTTCGCCGCGGTTGTTACCCGGCTCTTCGCCCCGTTAATTATCTGACCCGATACTGAAGTATCGGACAGCGCCTGATAGCGCTCCTTCCAGTCGGTACGACCAAACAGGAATTCAGGGCCGTGAAGTTTATTGTAATTATTCTGCACTACACCACTCATAGAGCCTGCCGCAACGGTCAGAATAGTACCCACTGACTGGTTAGCGACATACCCTGGTTTTTTGGCGCCGGCGAGAATACCCACAGGGGGATTACGTGGATCGTTCTCTTTGAGCGTCTGGGTGCCAGCGGAAAGCCCGCCGGTGACAACGTTACGGGCATCAAAACCCAGCCCACCCAAACCTGCCTGACCAATCTTATGCAATGCGCTGTCCCGCTTTTCCATTACTGCCTGCATAAAAGGTTCAAGTTTCTCACCGTCAGCCTGCAGCCATTTAGTGTCTTTGAGGCTGTCGGCGAGCAATTTTTCAAGTATGGCTTTCAACCCTACTGCGGTAACACCGCTAGCCATACCCGTGACAAAATCGTGTATCGGTGTGCCCGCATGCAGACCCAAATTCTGGGCGATACCCTTGCCGATAAGATCCCCCGGCACGCCGGAGAGCGCATAGCCCAGCGCACCGGCGCCACCTTCGAGCGATGAGGTTATCCGATCGAGGTTTTCGCCATTGGCAATCGTCGCCTTCACATCGTCGGCAGTGTGACCGATTTCATCATGCAGCTCCGTCGCCTTTTGATGCAGGTTATCGCGGATCTCTTCCCCGCCAGGAAAGTAATTTTCCAGCAGATGTGTAATACGATCGATCTCTTGCTGGCGAGCCTCGCCGGAAGCGCCCACGCCCGCCGTGGTAGTAGCCGGTCGCGCGTTGCGTTGCTGGAGTTCCATGTTGTCCTGATTACTGGTGTCGGCAACAGGATGCCGCTGACCGCTTACATTGTTTACCATATCTCTCACTCCACAGATTACCTGATGCGAATAAGCTGGCGCCTGGCGCCAGCCCGCTATTAACCTTGTGAAATGAGTACCGCCACTTCCCATCGCACAACGATGGCAGTGAGTGAAAATAAAACGGCCAGAGTTGCACGACCAAAAGATAAACTTATGCTTTTGTGAGGGGGGTCATATAAATTTTGTATGTCAGGCTGTAAAGCATTTTCCTGTTCCTGGCGATCGGATACGGCCAGTCCCGACGCACTGACTGCATCCTGTTCAGGGCCAGCGCTGCTTCCCGCTCTCCCTCCGTCAGTGCCGGGACGCTTTGTTCCGGCTCAGGCTGCGCCTGCCAGCTTTCCAGCGCCAGCAGCAACCGGCCCAGCGCACGTTTCAGGTCGCCCTCTTCCAGCCCCAGTTCTACCGCCGTCTGCCGTGCATAACCCGCCGTGCGATCCCGGCAGATACAGGTGCGCGGGGCAGATCACCAATCCTGCGCCCGTAGATCTCCCCATCTGACCATGTCGATTCTTGACCGGCACGATCAGCGACCCGGCGAAGTGCTCATGCCCGCTTTCCCACATGATCCCCAGCGCCTGTAACCGGTGGCGGATCGCCGCGCCGGCCTGGCGATTTTTCGGCGGCAGACGGTAGCCCAGCGTCTGGTTGGCGAAGGCAAAAAAGAAGATGATTTCGAAGATGTTGAGCGCCCTGCTTGTACAGGCGAGTAAATGACTGATTAATAACGCGGTAGTCAGAGGCTGTCAGCTCTGACTACCGCTCATCATAAGCATCTAAACGAGGTAATTAGTCTTTGCTGAACACGATTCTAAGTCAGAACGGGGAATTACCAAAACGCAGCGGCACGTTATCGTCGGCTACCGCCCGAAAGGCGGCGAACGCGACGCGCCGCAGATCAGCATCATGGGCAAGTGGCTGGCGGAGGCGGGTTTTCCGTAGGAATCGGCGTAAGCCTGACGGTGCTGGACGGCTGTCTGCTGCTGATCCCCGACAGCCGCGAAGAGATGCGGCTGCGGGTAATGGAGCAGCAGCTGAATGCGCAGTAGCAAGAGTTGGAGTAGGCTAAGCAGCAGATGATCGCCATACTGGCATGAAGGGTGGCTGAAGGTAAAAGGCCAGAAGGATCGTAGGATCGCTTCCGGCTTTATTTATAAAATCACTAATGCTTTATTTATATTTTCTTTTAATTCAACTAAATTTTCAGCACTCCCAGAATAAATTGGTGTACTCCAGTCATAATCTTTAATCAATACGATGTGGAACTTACCATCGATTTCAAAAGAGGGCCTCCAACCAACATCTAATATATACCCTTCAGGGAATTCAACTTGCAGCATATCCTCCTTCAAATCATCAATGTAAACTTCCAATGACTGTCCTTCTTTGATAGGAAAATCATCAAAGGTTACAACTCCACTCTTATGTGAAAAATTTATATTAATCATTTTGTTAACCTTAAGTATTCTTTGAGGGAAATGGGGTGACCATGGATTGTCCCACCACTCTCTTCCACCCTCAACCATTGACTAATTTTACCTTCACTGGCACCAATCGTTTCCCCCATATCCTGAACTTTCCAAGGTTTTCCGTTCGTTACAGGTTGGCCATTTTTATATACAGAGCGTTCCAGTGATTCTATGTCAGTTCCTGGTTTATATTTAGCCGGGCCTGATTTTGTTGAATTAATAGTATCTTTCCACGAAGCATTTTTAGGTGCGACATGCTTGTAACCGTGGGGTGTCCAGTTTGGCTCTATATCATCTTCATCGCCACATTTTCTTTTCGTCAACCCCAGCGGGTCAATCCAGTTCAATGGATTGGGTGCGTAAGCGTATAAATTGAGTCCGCCTTGTAGTCCCACCGGATCCTGACTGATAAACCGCCCTACATCAGGATCATAGTACCTGAAACGGTTATAGTGCAATCCCGTTTCTGCATCATAATACTGTCCCTGAAAGCGCAGCGGCTGATAAACCGGCTCCTCTCCCGCCTGTATGTCCGGATATGACACCTTAAGTGTGTTTCCCCAGACGCGGTAATCAGCTCGCCAGCTGATTTCTCCGCTGATATCGCTTAGTTCACGCGGCATACCCACCTGATCCGTGTGATACCAGTGGATCTCGGCACGATCGGCTGGATCCCCTGCCGTTGTGCTTATCTGCGCCAGTGGCACAAATTCTTTATCATCGTATACCCAGGTTAAGCTGCGCACACCGCGAATTTCACTTAGCAGCCGGTTACCATCCCAGACAAAGTGCGTAATACCAAATCCATCTTTCTTCCAGCTACGGCGCCCAAACGCATCATAGCCATAGGTAGTAGTCTGTCTTATTCCCTGCCGCTTGCTGCGGGCCTCTTCCAGCTGGTGCTCGCCATTCCAGATGAATTGCTGTTCCGTATGCCGTCCGGTCCGTTTTTCCGTTACGTTGCCGTGTGTATCATATTTCCAGCGTTTATCCTCATACACCCGGATGCGGTTATCATTCACTGACGATTCTGAGTCCTTCGACAGCAGGTTGTGAGCCGGGTCGAATGCAAATCTCTCTTCCCCCGCCCCGGTCAGGCGTCCAATGGCATCGTATTGATAACGATGATCGCCGCTGTATAAGTCAACCATCTGCTGAAGCTGACCATCCTGCCGCCATCCGTACTCTCTCGCCACCTTCAGCTTACCGCCCCGGCCCGCACGCTGGGTGATAAGACGCCCCATTTCATCCCGTACAAATTCAGTATTCAGCGCCCCCTGGCTGCGGCTCACTTCCTGGTGAAGCGCATCCCGGGTGATTTCGCTGATAACCCGCTTATCCAGGTTTATCTGGATAAGGTGCCCACTTCCATAGTAGAAATTCCTCAGCTCACGGCCATCCGGCAGAGTGGTCACTGTCCGATTGCCCAGCTCGTCATACTGATGCCGCAGCGTCTGCTCCCTGCCCCGGGTCAGGGTTTTTTCCTCCAGCAGCTGTCCGGCAGCGTCGTAATTAAGTTCCACCCGCCCACCATGATTAATCCCTGCGATTAACCTCCCAAGCCCGTCATAACGGAAGCGCGTGCGCCGCCAGCGCTGAGTTCCCCCTTTCATCACCAGTTTTTCCAGCAGCCTGCCAGCATCATCACGCTGATAATGCGTGTGAATCTCACTGACTGTATCGCTGCCATCCCCGTATTCCGTCCTCGAGATCACCCGGTCACTCGCATCATAATCATAACGCGTAATGCGTCCATCAAAGCCGTACTCAGCAATCAGATTGTCCCTGTCGTCGTATTCCATACGATACTGAGCGCCATTCTCATTGGTCAGAACAGACAGGCGGCGTGCTTGATCATAGCAATAGCTGATCCGATGTTTGAGCGCATCAATCCGCGCCACCGGCATACCATCCGGAGCAAGCTCCCACCGCGTAGTCTGTCCCGCTGCATCCTTAAAGCCTGTCAGACGCCGCCAGCGGTCATATTCAAATGCTTCACTTGAGCCATCGGCCTTCGTAATATGCACGGGCTGTCCGTCCCGATCATGCTCATAATATGTCAGATTTCCGGCCGCATCGGTCCGCTCTTTCAGCCAGCCATATTTATCGTAAGCATAACCCGTGGTTCGCCCTGAGCAGTCAGTATGTGCGATCAGGAATCCTGCATCATTCCACTGCAGACGCTGTATACCTGCGGCTGCATCCCGGATACGAACCAGGTTACCGGCATCGTCGTGGTTATATTCAGTAATACGCCCAAGTTCATCCATTTCGCGGATCAGGTTNAGGAATCCTGCATCATTCCACTGCAGACGCTGTATACCTGCGGCTGCATCCCGGATACGAACCAGGTTACCGGCATCGTCGTGGTTATATTCAGTAATACGCCCAAGTTCATCCATTTCGCGGATCAGGTTACCCGCCACGTCATAGGTAAATTCGCGCAGATTACCCAGCATATCTGTAATACGTACAGGAAGATTCCATACTGGATGATAATCAACCCGGGTCATTTGCCCATCCGGGGCGGTCATCGCCGTGATGTTACCGCGCTCATCATAGCGATAGCGTGTGCGTCGCCCGGCAGGATCGGTAATCACTAGCGGCTGCCCACGACTATTCAGCTTAAGGCGCGTGTAGCCGCCTGTTGCATTCCTGTATCCTGTCAAATCGTGGTTTTCGTCAAATTCATAGTGGGTTTTACGCCCAATCCCATCCGTAACCTGCGTAGAGTCCGCGTGATACTCAAACAGCCATACCTCCCCAAGGCTGTTACGATGAGCAATAACCTTTCCTTTTGGGTCAAAGCGGTCGTAATGATAAAAACACGCCAGTTCTCCTGCTAACCGATGAGCAACCATCATATGATTACGATAGCGAAAGTCGCGGACGATCTCGTCCCTGTCATTGCGCACGGCAATCAGATCGCCTTCATCTGAATAATCATAATGACAGAGCGGGTCTGAACGGTGTGGCTCAGATGGATGGCAGCAGGCAACCTCCGTCAGGCGACTAATAATTTCTCCGGAAGACAAAGTTATTGGGCTGAATGTGATAAGAAACCGCCGCCCGGCGCTGTCTGTAATCTCAACAGGCTGCTGTGCAGCGTTATAGGTCAGCCTGAGACTATTACCATGTCTATCTTCAATAGCACTGAGTAGCCAGCGCTGTGAGTCAACCTGTTCGCCGAAAATCCAGTGGCGGCTTCCATCCGCCTCGGAAAGGCGATACTTTCCGGTTTCCGGTTGTGAAAGAGAGAGTTGTTCATAACGATGGAAATAGGCCGGATAACCCGGCTGAACGTCAGGGAAGTCGATTTCACGTCCCTGCTCATCCTTAAAGAGAACAAGTCGGCCTTTTTTTTCAATACTGACAGAAAACGGCAGCGACCAGCCCTGCCCCAGCCAGCCGTTGCCAGTCTCATCTGAGAAATAGCTACGCTGCCATAAGAGGGGAACCGCAGCTGGAAATTCAAAATCTTTATCCTCGTCACCGAAAAGAAGTTTGATGCCGAGCACGGGATTAACGGGATTAGCGACCACAAAACTTGTCTTGCAGGGCCCTGTTTTATGTGAGCCTCCTTTACCCGTGTCACTCCCGCCTTTTTCACTACCGGCTCTTTTGGCTTTTCGTCCTGTTGTGGAGGCTTCAGCTTTTACGGTTTTGGCTTCGGATTTAGCCAGAGCCCGCTCGGTCATTCCGGCGCCTTCTTTTGCAGCGGTTTTCCCAACTTTAGCCACGTCCATCGCTTTACCCGCTTTGGCTGCCAGCTTACCGGCTTTAAATGCCGCCCCGCCGCCCGGTACAAAGTTGGCTGCCGCAGAGGCAGCAGAAAGCGCCGCATTACCGTAATCACCTTCAGCGGTGTAAATAGCCGCATTAGCGCCATCAGCTACCGCCCCGATAACAGGAACGGCACCCAGAACGTCCAGTCCGGTGTGAACCCAGTCCCCATAGTCACTCCACCAACTTTTCTTTTGGGGTGGATTTGCGCTGCCCGCCTCAACGCTACCTTGCGGTGCCGGGGCATACTGTAGTTTACCAATGGTATTTCCTGTCGCCATATGAGATCCCTGCTACGATGCAGTTTAATTAAATAATGTTGAAAGACAGATTTATAAAGATCATAGAAAATATGATTAATAGATGCTGAAATAAAAACTCAAATTTTAAATAGAAGTCAGTGCTATTGATGTCTGTAAGCAATTTATTTGAGGTAAAACAATAACCTCATACTGAAAAGATGGAGCAGATCAATTTAAAGATTATACTTATCCGGCACACCTCAAACAATAAGGTGATAAAATCACACCCCACAGTTAAAAATAAGAACCAGCCTCTCTTTCACTGATAAAGAAAGCAACAGGATTATAAGTTATTTATTAATATTACTCACCGGTAATATAACCGATGAGCATACCAACATCTTTAGAGGAAAAATCAGACGAAATCTAATATGAGGCAGGGGGCCACTTCATGCCTTTTTTTATCGCGAGATCTTTTATCTCTTCAAGTTTAGCGCCTGTTTTTGAATGTGCGGAACCTTCACTTTTTATTGATTTTTCAAGCATGTTTCCAAAACGCCAGCCATTGACTGTTTTCAGGGTTGGATTGGCACCGTGGTTCAATAACCATTCAACCTGATCTAACTGCATACTTGCTAAGGCCTCAATTAAAACATTTTGCCCAAGACTATCTTTCTTATTGACATCAGCTCCACGGGATACAAGCAGTTTCAATACGTCAAAGCTATGGGCAGTTGCCGTATCAAATATGATCGGTGTATCTTCCACAACTGCATTCGGGCTCATTCCACCCTCCAGCAAAGCATTCATATAAGCCGGGCTGTCAGATCGGGCGACAACCTGAGCCACGCTGCCCATATCCGGCACGAGTTGAAGCGGATTGGCCCCCAGCTTAACCATTTCTGAGAGAATTTTAAGCTGATTTTGTTTTTCTCCATAAGCTGTTTGCAGCGTATAAAAAAGCAATGTCATATCCTGTTTCCCTGGCTTGTTCAGATCCGTACCGGGAGCGATTTTTTGGACATTATCCAGGTGGCCCTTCTGAATTTCTTGCGCCAATATCAGCTCATTCCCATTAAAGTAGCTCTCAGGGGAGTTATTCGTCATTTTATTGCATGCCAGTATAAAGACCAATGATGAGATAACAATCGTGGAGGTTATCATTCTCTTGATAATAATCACTAAATCCATTAACACCTCTTAAAATTAATCTTTAAGTCGTATCAATTTACCAATCCCACCCTTAACCCCGATCGCTAACCTGATTGAATTCCATTCAAAGACAGGCACTTCTCACCCATTGTATTGATATCAATGAGGCGAGTAATATACTTACTAAATTAGAGGAGATTAATTATAAAAATCCTTAATATTTAGCCGGAGGCCATTGCATGCCTTTTATTGTAGCTAACAAACGAATCTGCTCGATTTTTTTAGAAAATTTGTCACCTGCTGCCTGTAAAAATAGAAAAACAATGTCATGTTATCGATACCTGACATATTTGATTCAATTTCTTTCATACTCTTTTACTCTATTTAGATTAACACTCTCGATTTGCTGATAAAATATTAATCGGCTTACGCTAAAATACCTTTCTGATTTACTTTTTTCATTTTATTGCATCCAGCTATACAGCCAATAAAAAAATAAATTAAACGCATATAGAAAAATTATTAAAGTAAGGTGTTTTATTCACGCAAGCTCTCTTCTCAATTAAGATAAATAACTGTTCGGAACAGTATATCCCTTCAAATGACCTCACCTCCGAATTGTACGACCTGATCAATCACTAAACTGACCATCATCACCAACAGACTGAGCAATACCGATATAGTGCTAACCCCCCGTAACGAACGCCGACTGATGCAGAGATATCAAGAGATTAACTCCCCACACCCATTGAGGGTAAGAATGGTCCTGTAAATCATATTAATACTTATCCCTACGCATTATTTAGTTCCACACAGTGAATAGTTTGGATTGAAAAATATCATATTCAGTGGGCTGACGGAGGCCACTCCATACCATGCGCAATACCTTTATCAATAATTTCTTGAAGTTTTTTATCCACTTTTTTATCACCGCCTAACTTTTTTTGTGCTGACAGGAGCTGTTTAGAGAAAGACCAACCGCTATTCGTCTCAGTCAATCGCGGATCGGCTCCCTTATCCAGTAACCAGCTAACTGCATCAAGCTGGATACCATCAAGTGCAGCCATCAAAGCTGTAGCTCCCAGAGAATCTCTTTGATTAACATCAGCCCCATTTTTCAACAACAAATCCATTGTGGGGATTCTTTCATCATCAGCGGCAACCATAATAACAGGTGTGTTCATTATTTTCACATTTGGGCTCATGCCGCCCTTTAGCAAGGCCTGCATAAATACAGGACTATCTGCACGTGCAGCCACTCCAGCAACACTACCCACATCAGGGACCCGTTGTAGTGGATTAGCACCTAACCTCACGAGTTCTGAAATAATATTTAACCGGGAAGCGTCTTTATCTGATGCTGATTGAAAAGCATAGAAAAGCAACGTCATATCCTGCCTGCCGGGTTTATTTAAATCTGTTTTTTCGACATCTTTTTTTATCGCATCAACATTACTATCATATATATCCTGAGCGAGTGTTAGCTGTGTACCATGGAAAAAATTTTCCGGTGGATATTTTTTCATTGCATGACATCCTGAAACTAAGAAAAACATTACGAAGGCGCTCAACACCTGAATTTTTTTTATTTTTTTCAATATGCCGGTTAATTTTTTAAGCATAATAACCCTTATTGAGAAATCAATAGCGTCTCATCCGATTTTTTTTCCAGCTCAATGCAGTGAATAGCTTGTTTAGCATCGTGCATATCAATTTTACTGCCCGTCCCACCCTCCATATCATGGCGGATACCAACCGATTTTGGCGACGTTACTATCCCTACCCCCATTGCGCCTAATCCCATAACGCCCAAACCAGTAATAATTGCTGCACCTCCCCAGAACCCTGGTTCCTGGATGGAAGTGAGTATTTCCCCTTTCACGCGATATGCGATGATATTTTCCCCCTGCTTCGGTGTGATTATTTTCCCACCGTATTTTTCAACTGTAGTTGATTTTAATCCCGCAGAATTATAAGTCCAGCCAGGTTTGCCACTTGCTCTGGATGAAGCGGAAGCAAGGCCTCCTCCAAGCGAATGACCCACAGTATCTACAGGTGCTGAAGAACGTTCTATCCTGTTACCTATCCTCACAGCTTGCTTGTAATATTCTGATTTTGTGCCCACTCCCTGTTGCAGGTTATTTTTCCAGTCCACCACTTCTTCCATGCGTGTGCCGCGGAAAACGACTGAGGCTGACATATCCTTATCGAAAACTTTTTCATCAGGGACATAGACTCTTGATCTAAAACCGGGTTGCCCCTCTATCTGCAGGTTTTCAGGTGTTAAATTAAATTTTGCTAAAGCCTTAGGATCTTCACTAACATCACTCCAACCTTCTGGGATAGGTGGCATAGGTTTTGATGAATCGCGTGGTTCATAGACATAATCTGCAAGTTTTGCTTTTTCAATCCCAGTGTTATTCAGCTCAAGGCGTTCTGCAGCGGCACGAATCTTTAGATCGCTGCTCTGTTTTCCCTTCGCTATCAGCCCCCTACGACGTTCCCATGCTTCATGTTTTGTCAGCGGCCCGCCACGGCCACCCGTTGCTTTGCCATTCATGGCAAAAAGATCGCTAACACGATTTAAAGGATGTCCACCAATCCAGGTATCCGGGCTGTGTTCTATTGGCCAGCAGTCTCCCTCAACCGTGCCGCTAACAACACCTTTGTTGATTCCGGCCGCATCACCTATTGTGATGGGAATAAAGCTTTGATCGTAAACAAAAGCAGGGTGTCCATTGAAGCTCACAGAATCCACCGTACTTTTTGCAGGAGCAAGCGTGGTAGTGACCGGATACGGAACCGGAGTTGGTATACCCGGTGTAAAACAGAGATCCGGTGCCATTCCCACAACTTTATAGCTCCCGTCCTTACGGGCAGCATAATTCTCAGCCACGCGTTTTTTCCTCCTTAATTTTGCCTGGCAGGCCTGGCGGTAAAGGTACAAACTCGCTGGAGTGAGGATCGTTGTTAAGCCGGGCTGCGGTAACCAGTTGCTGTTGCCTTTCATCGGATGCGATAAACCGGAGTTCGGTTATTACTGGTGCCATAAGTTCTGATATCACCACCCGGTAGCTACAGTGCACTTTTCGTGACGGCAGATCGATAACCAGCGTATCCAGAATCATATCTTTTGCCACTCCAGCGCCCTTCTCTGTTGTGACAAATACAAAAAGTGATTCTACGGCTACGTTAAGGTCGATTTGCTGATTAGCCACTTCGCTGGCTGCAATCAGATAGCGAAGCCTGATCGGTACTGATTTGAGTGGTTCTGGAAAGGGGAACTGCATAAATGGATGCGCGCCACACCAGTAGTCATAGGTAAAATCATCTGGTAACAGAGGATGCCGTTCCTTTTGCCATTTCAGGTCGTAGCTTCCGGCATATTCAATACGCCCCTGCCATCCACGCCCATAAAATCCAAATCCGGCGGGCTGCATCACGCGATCAATCTTTTCGACAGGATGAGTAACCCATTCAATTTGAGGAGCGGGCAGCTGTTGTGTTTTGCTCTTCTTTAGCAGTTCAGGAGGAAACCATCCCATACCAACCGTATTAGCCGGGGAGGCAATAACGTCTTTACCTTCTGTAGGGTAAAATCCTCCCGGAGCATATTCATAGCGTAAATCAAGGGAAGCGACAGGCTGTGCATCACTGAGCTGCCAGCTGGTAATCATTTTTCGCCACTCGCGTGGCCCGGTAATTTTAATCAGTCGGGTAAAGTCTCCTACCTGAATGCCAGCGGTAAATGTCTTTACAGGTTTATCACCAGGTGCCCAGGCGGTAGCATTAATTATTACGTCCAGGCGAGGTTTAAAAGGCGCCAAATCACTTTCGAAGCGCGTACTGCTACGCCCGATTTCTCCAAAGTAGCAGTCCTGCTCAACCAGTTCCCCCTGGTCCTGGCATAGCTTCAGACCACCACTCTGAATATCCATATCATAGCTGAGACGTGCCACCACGGTGGAGAAGCCATGATCGTGCGGATCTAAAGAGTCAAACATCAGGGCGGGGAATGCCGTCAGATTCTTGAAGTTTTCCATAATTAGTTGATATCTATCTTTGTGCCATCCAGGTCGATTTCTTTTTCACCGACTAATTTGAGTTTAGTGCCGCTAATCGTGATGGTGCCATCCTTTTCCAGAACAATCATCGCCTCGCCACAAACCAGTGAAATCTTATCTTCTGCGCTGTAATCAGCGGTGGTACCCGCTGAAAGGTTAATATCTCTGCCGCTATTAACAGAATATTTCATACCTACGTTGTGCATCTGCATGGCGCCGGTATTCGTCATCCAGCCTGCACCTACGTTAAGTACGTAGGCCGCTCCGATATTGGTATTTTGCGCCAGGCCAACATTAAGCATAGATGCGAGGACAATAGTTTCCGTCTTGCCCTGGTCAATCTGCAGCGACTGATTGCCATTAATATTGACCGACTGATTCTGGCCAATACGAATATTTTCGTTCATATCCACTGTTTCCGTACGATTACTGTGCACGGTAATGGTTTCATTGCCATCCACCGTCTCGGTGCGGTTTTGATGAACAGTAATTGTTTCATTTTGATCGACCGTTTCCGTACGGTTTTTCTTAACCTCAGTGATTTCATTTCCACCAATGGTCTTGGTTCGATTACTGCCAACGAACCTTGTCTCATCATTTTCGATTTCCGTATCCATATTGCGCTCGGCGTGCATCCATACCTGCTCCTCCCCCGCTTTATCCTCGAAGCGCAGGGCGTTGGCGTTGTCCGGCGAGCCATCCTTACTCCGGCTCAAAAAACCCATCTGCGTC
>NZ_CDPK01000009.1:0-194139 GCF_900068895.1 Erwinia sp. ErVv1
CCGGTCCGGAAAGTCGACGAGCGAAGCGAAGGAACCGCGCCACGCGCGGCGCGAGGACCGCCAGGCACCGGGCACCACCCGTTGGCGACGGCACCAGACCTTTTAGCTAGCCGGGTGCCGTTCGTTGGCGACAGCACTGAACCCTTTGCTGAATCGGACACCATCCGCTGACGACACCCCGGATCTTTGCCGTATCAGGCTCCATCTACATATGACATTCAGGGCTATTACAGCATCAGGCACAACCCGCAGACGGCAGCACTAAGCCTTTAGCGCACCGTGCGCAACCCGCAAGCTACGGCCCTGAAGCTTTGGCACGGAGGTTGTCTTAATTGCAGAGTTCTCTTTGCTTTAAACCTGCCAAAGAATCGCCTGTAACCCCCTAAACCGCCCTTACCCACAGCCAGCACAAAGCAAAAAGAGCAGACGGGTGGGGCCCGGTGACAGGCAATCCGCAGCGCTGAGCGCAGGGAGGAAGACCCGGATGGGCCAGCAGGGAGGCTGGCACAAGGGCATGCCGGGACAGNCCGGTCCGGAAAGTCGACGAGCGAAGCGAAGGAACCGCGCCACGCGCGGCGCGAGGACCGCCAGGCACCGGGCACCACCCGTTGGCGACATCACTAGCCCCTGCCGCACCGCGCACCAACCCCTGGCGACATCACCAGCCTTTACCGCACCAGGCATCCCCCTCAGCGCTTCTTACGATTACGGTACATATCAATCGAAACGGCACTCACAATAATGATCCCTTTGATAATGTCCTGCACATAGGCATCGACGCCAACAAAGGTAAAGCCGCTCTTAATCAGCCCCAATATCACCGCACCTATCAGCGTCCCGGTAATGCGCCCCACCCCGCCCATCAGACTGCTGCCACCGATCACCGCGGCGGCAATCGCATCTAGCTCGTAGGAAACCCCCATGCTCGACTGACCGCTACTCACGCGGGCCGCCAACACCACCCCCGCCAGCCCGGACAGCCCACCCGCAAAGGTATAAACGATCACCAGATACTTATTAACGTTGATCCCCGACACCTTTGCCGAAATCATATTGCCGCCAATCGCATACACATACTTTCCGTAGCGCGTGTACTTCAGCGCAATATGGAAAACAAACGCCACCACCAGAAAAATAATCACCGGCATGCCGCCCTGCCCGATCGAAGTAAAACCATCGGACAGAAAACTGATTGGATTCCCCTGGGTGTAATACTGCGCCAGACCGCGCGCCGACACCATCATCCCCAGGGTGGCAATAAAGGGTGGAATACCGGTTTTGGTGATCAAAAATCCGTTTACCGCCCCGCAAAGCAGCCCGACCGCCACCCCGGCAACGATGGGCACCACGGCCGGTAAATTCACCAGCGAAGGATACACCGGCGACAGGCTGTCGGAGGTTTGTGCCAGACTGGCCGCCACCACCGCCGTCAGCGCAATCACCGAGCCGGAAGAGAGATCAATCCCGGTAGTGATGATCACCTGCGTGACCCCCACCGCAATAATGCCAATAATCGCCACCTGTAAAATAATCAGCACCAGGCGGTTTGGATTCAGAAGGAACGACTGATCGCGCACGTACCAGCCGAATCCCTCAAAGATCAGCGCAATCCCCACCATCACGATAAAGATGCCGGTATCCTTCGGCAGCCGGGAGGTTAACCTGGAGAGCTGCGCGGGCAGAGTAAGCTGGGGAGTTGTCATTTTTACGTCACTCATAATTTGAACCCTTATTCGGATGCCAGCGACAGAATGGTTTCCTGATCGGCGTCTTCTTTACTGAGGATGCCGGTGATCCGACCGGCGTGCATCACCATCACCCGGTCACTCATACCCAGAATTTCAGGCAGCTCCGAGGACACCATGACAATCGCCACGCCGCGGTTAGCCAGTTCGCTGATCAGTCGGTAAATTTCCGCCTTGGCCCCCACGTCAATGCCGCGCGTAGGCTCGTCAAGGATCAGCACCTTTGGCTGTGCCAGCAGCCAGCGCGCAATCAGCACCTTCTGCTGGTTGCCTCCGCTGAGGTTATTGATAATCTGATCCATCGTCGGCGTTTTGATATTCAGACGCCGAATCTGCTCCATACAGTCCTTCGCCATCTGCATATGGCTGACAAAGCCTCCCCAACTGCTGTACTCCGGCATATTGACGATGCTCATGTTCTCCATTACCGACAGCACCAAAAACAGCCCGGATTTTTTGCGATCCTCAGTCAGAAACGCCAGGCCTTTGTCAATCGCGGTTGAGGGGGAATCAATGGTGACGGGTACGCCATCAATCAGAATTTCGCCGCCGTCAATGTGCGTCATGCCGAACAGACTCTCCATCACCTCGCTGCGCCCTGCCCCCACCAGCCCGGCAACGCCGAGGATCTCACCGCGTCGGACGCTAAAGCTGATCTCCTGAAACACGCCTTTACGTTGCAGATTGCGCACCGTCAGCACATCCTGACCGATGTCGTTATTGAATTTTGGAAAGAGCTGGGTAAGTTCTCTTCCTACCATCTGCGTAATCAGCGACTGGCGGCTGTAGCTGGCGGTCGTATCGCTGCCCACCCAGGCGCCATCGCGAAAGACGCTGACCTCATCGGTAATGGAAAAAATCTCATCCATTTTATGGCTGATATAGATGATGGCCTTACCCTGTGCCCGAAGGTCGCGAATGATGGTGAACAGGTGCGACACCTCCGTTTCGGTTAAGGCCGAAGTGGGTTCGTCCATAATCACCACGTCGGCATTCCATGAAACGGCCCTGGCAATCTCCACCATCTGCTGTGAGGCAATACTCAAATCACCCACCATCTTTTCCGGCGTCAGGCGGATATTCAGCTTGCTCAACAGATCGCAGGTCAGCTTATTGAGCTGGCGATGATTGACGAAGCCATACTTCATCGGTTCACGGCCCAGCCAGATGTTTTCTGCTACCGTCATATGCGGCACCAGGTTTAGCTCCTGATGGATCATCGAAATACCCGAACGCAGCGCGTCGAGCGTATCGTTGAACTGCACCGGCTCCCCTTTGACGCGGATAATCCCGTTATCGGGACGATATATCCCGATCAGGCATTTCATTAAGGTGGATTTCCCCGCGCCATTTTCGCCCATCAGTGCATGGACGCTTCCCGGTTTAACGCGCAGAGAGACATTATCTAACGCCCTCACGCCGGGGAAAAACTTGCTGATGCCTTCGGCCTCAAGCGCATATGCGGACATTTTTCACCTCCGGACAACAGGGTTATTTCTGATTGAGGCTGATAAATTTGGCCATATTGTCTTTGGTGATCAGCTGGTAGGGAATGTCGACCACCTTCTGCACCTGCTCGCCGTTTGCGAGGCTGATAGCCGTTTTTACCGCGCCCTCACCCTGACCTTTGGCATCCTGGAAGACGGTCGCCACCATTTTTCCATTTTTGATCATCTGTAGCGCATCGGGAGTGCCGTCAACGCCGGCGATAAGGATATGGTTAGCGTTTTTACCGAGAGCCTGGAGCGCGCCAATCGCCATTTCATCGTTGTTAGAGGCGATAGCCTGGATATCGTCTCCGGCGGTTAGCCAGTTGCTGACCACGTCCACCGCATCGTTGCGCATAAATTTCGCCGTCTGCGCCTGCACCACCTTCAGGCCGGGATACTTCGCTATCACGGCTTTAACGCCTTTGGTGCGTTCACGGGTGGATTCATTCGCCAGGTCACCCATCAGAATGGCGACGTTGCCTTTGAAATTCAGATCCTTAGCGAGCGCCTCCATTTGCAGACGGCCTGCAAGCTCGGAGTCAGAGCCGACATAGGCCATTTTTCCGGTTAGCTCTGCGGAGGGACGGCGGTTAACGAAAATCAGCGGAACGCCCGCTTTGCTGGCCTGGTCCATAATCGGCTTAACGGCATTGGTGTCGACCGGATTAACGATGATGGCGTCTACCCCCTGGCCGATAAAGTTCTGCACCTGCTGAAGCTGCTGGGAAACATCTCCTTTGGCATCTTCGATTTGCGCCTTAACGTTATCCTTCTGCAACTCTTTCTGCATCGCGGTGCGCACGATGGTCAGGAAGTTGTCATCAAATAACGCCATCGAGACCCCAATCTGCAGGTCTTTGGCAAAGCCCGCGACCGGTAACATACACACTAACAGCGACGCTAAAATCGTTTTTTTCACGTTCATAACTCAGCCCTTTTATCGTTAGTATGCGCAGGCGGGTCGGACGTCGAATGAAAAATATCTTTTACATTCACACAACTTCACCAACGGCATTAGTTAATTCCACAGCCAAAACTATCTGGAAAAACAGCACGTTTTCTTTAAACCATTCACACCTCATCTTCTGTTGAATTAGAAGGTTAAACCAAACCTGCGGACACCTAACGAGTTAACCCGCGGTATTAATAGCAAGATAAGTTTATTTATTTCATAAATTGACTATTTGAAATTTTCACCATCAAAACACTGGAACGCGCGTTTTAAAATAATCAAACAACAAAATTTTGACATACCTCTAACATCGGCGCGGTAATTGATTTAAATTGAGATCTGGCGCAAGAGATTGCGCGTTATCCTGAAGGCAGGAAGGGGCTAATGGATGAGAAAGAGAGCAGATCGTTGATTTTGCCAGCAAACGCACCACAAAGGTGAAATCGGGCTTTGACATTCCCCTGGGCCATCGTTAATATGCGCCCCGTTGAAACAATTCCTCTGTAGTTCAGTCGGTAGAACGGCGGACTGTTAATCCGTATGTCACTGGTTCGAGTCCAGTCAGAGNCCGTTGAAACAATTCCTCTGTAGTTCAGTCGGTAGAACGGCGGACTGTTAATCCGTATGTCACTGGTTCGAGTCCAGTCAGAGGAGCCATATTTGAGAATCCCGCTCAGGGAAACCTGAGCGGGATTTTTGCTTTGCAATAGAATGGGTGGGAAATGTATATCGGCACTAATACCCAGATGACGAATTCAACTGGCGGCCGGCAAGGCGTCATTTTGTTAGCCATAGAGGTGACCGCGTGAGCGAACACCTTTATTACTCTGACAGTGACCCAGAATGGTTTACAGGATCTATTAACATGCTATTACATGCAGGCAAACTACTTCCCTTCCAGAGTTAACCGATACGCTTCCTGTCCCGGTTGTAACGGCTGCGCTTTTTCCTGCATCCACAAGGAAAAACGATCTAACCACCAGTCGCTTAATGGATTGCCACTTTGCCCCACAGGTAGGCTCAGAATCGCATGTGACTCGTCGCCGGGGGAAACCACCATTCGCTCAGAAGCACCAAAAGCAGGACGATTGATATGTATCACATTGTTATCTCCTGATAAAGGCTCTGCCGGGGAACGTAAATATTGTCCCACTACAGGCAACGATTTGGCCAGCGGATGCTGGTAGTTGCTACGGTTAATATCGCCCCAGTTCATTTTACCCTCACCTAAGCTTTGCCACACCGAATCCAGTCTTTGGCGGGTAAAATCCGCCCAGTCGCTGGCTCCGTCAGGCACCCAACTACCCGCTGCCATAACTGTCAGTAGCGTTTCGTCCCAGCGGGGATTTGCCCGCCGATAGCTGGCCTGTGGCCACTGCGTCAACAGCTGACTGTCCAGCTTACCGAACAGGGCTGAGTAGACCTCATCACGCCAGCGAGAGATCAACCCATAAGCAACGGAATCCGCGCTGGCGTTGCCGTTCCATTCCTCCAGCAACCTGCGCATGTCGCTACGGGCCGCATCCTCTCCCGGCTGATGTTCACCAAGACTTTGCAGTAGCCAGTCACGCCATACCTGTGCCAGCCATGCGCGGTTATCCAGCTGCAAATGATACATCTGCCGCACATCAGCCGACTGCTGTTGCTTTAGCTGTTGAGCAATAGCATAAGAGCGTACCCCGATATCGGCACCGCCATCCCCCAGCCGATCGCCCTGTGCGTTATACAGCAGGCGATTATTGGCAGTAACGATCGTGCCTTCAGGCGGATTAACCCGCTGTGGATGAAGATCAGGAGCCAGAGGCAAGGCACGCCACAGGTTCTCCGCTGAGGAAGATAAGGGGAAACTATTCTGCTGCCCGGGCTGTATTCGGTCCGGCAATGCCCCCGCCAGCGTCCAGCCGATATTGCCTTTGCTGTCAGCCACCAGCAAATTCTGCACCGGGATACCTGCCTGCTTTCCCACCGCTAAGGCGCTGGCAACATTTTGAGTCTCACTCAGTGCCATCAGATTGAGATTGAGCGTATCAGGCAACTGCATCACCCAACGCATCGCCATTTCACCGCGCGGGGTTGACACCACCGGCCCCCATTCACTGCTGCGAATCGTGATCGCCTGCGGCCTACCATGATTAACAGACAGGGTGGCCTGCTGCGATACAACTTTCACGCGGCGATCGATAGCAATCCAGTCAAAAGTATCCACATAGCTGTTAGTAAAACCCCAGGCGATATGGCCATTGCTGCCACTCAGTAAAAATGGTACGCCCGGTAGCGTAATCCCGCTTTGTTTCAACGTTGTTTGTTGCCAGGGATAGGTAATCTGCGCTTGATACCAGATGCCCGGCAACGTCAAACCCAGATGCATATCATTGGCCAGAACCGCCTTGCCGTCCCGGCGGATCAACCAGCCGTTACTGCCCTTCATCCCCTCTTCCCTAACGACTTTGTCCTCAGCTGGCTGACGTATCCCCCACCAATCAGGCGCTGAATGTGGAATAGTGGCCTCAGCAGGTACAGTACCAGTCAGAGGCGTATCCCAGCGGCTCCCTGTTGGCAGCAGAAAAGTCGATTGTTGTGGATTATGGCTGGCGATCCAACCACGCGCGTATTCTCTACCTGGCTGGTTACCTTGCAGGTCGAAATACATCGCGGCAATAACCAGCAAACTGTCCTCATCGCGCCATGGCTGCGGAGCAGTGCGTAAGATCCAGTATTCAAACGGACGGCTTTTAAGCGCACGCAATCCAGCATTTACCCCCGCGCTGTAAACCGCCAAACGCTGGCGTTGCTCCGGCGGTAATCGCGTCAGCTCATGGCCTGCCTGCTCACGCAGCTGAAATATGCGCCGCTGCCGATCCAATTTCAGACCACTCTTGCCGACCAGCGCGGCCAGCTCACCAGCCGCGCTGCGCCGCAACAAATCCATCTGAAAAAAACGTTCCTGCCCTTGCAGATACCCCATCGCGAACCACGCTGACTGGCTATCTGGCGCGATAACCTCGGGTACGCCAGCACTGTCGCGGGTTACGACAACCTTTCCCGTCAGCCCATGTGCTTTCACGCGACCTTCACGCTCCGGCAGGCTCTGGTATAAAGTCAGCCAGCCTGCCACGGCAATGCATAACACCACGGTCACAGCTGCGCTGAGTAAATACAGCCCAGTTTTACCCATACAGCGAATAGCTTTATGCATAACAACCTCTTCCATGTATTCAGGCAAACAGCACCAGAGATGCTGATAAAAGAAGTAAAAGCGCGCAGATAATGTCGATTAATCTGTACCATCGCCCGTTTTCGGTGTTTGCCCTTGACGCCAGGGTCGAACTGGCGAGGGTATAGCCCAGAAGCACCGGGTATTCCAGCGCGATAGCCAGCAGCCCAAGCAGCAGTATGGCCCATCCACCGGAGCCGTCAGTGGTGCCGATAAAAACAGGCAGCAATGCACAGAAAAACAACAGTGACTTGGGATTGGAGAGTTGCAGTAGCAGACTTTCATGGAACAGAGCCGGTCGCGAAGCTATCGTTTGCGCACCTGTCCCGTCTGCCGCACGCTGTGAAGTGTGCCAAAGACGCTTCAGGGCAAGCCAGACCAGATACAGCGCCCCCGCATAGCGCAGCACCTGATAAACCTGCGGCCACTTCATCAGCAAAGCCCCAAGACCAGCGGCAGATAGCAAGCAATAGAGTGCATTGCCACACAGAATACCCAGCACAGATAGCTGCGCCCGCCGCCAACCCTGGCTATAGGCATGACTGGTGACCTGGATCACCGCTGGACCCGGCGTAACATTCAGGGCCAGATTGGTAAAAACGAAGGTTATTAACATGCCCGGTTCAATCATAAGTCTGCTGCTCCACCCGGATCGTGTCTCCGGCAGCAAAGATAAAACCGCTGGTGAGGGGGTAACGCCGCTCACGTGACAGCGCCAGTTCACTGATTTTAGTGCCGGGTGCGGCCTGGCGACGTTTGTATTCTGCACACTCCAGCAGGCCGGCCACCTGAACGATTTGCCCGGGTGAAAAACCGCGCGCCACGATTTCGGCTGCAGTGAGGTTCTCCTCAATCAGCAGCTGCAACAATGCATCCAGTGTTTCATAAGGTGGCAGGCTGTCACTGTCCTGCTGCCCCGGTTTCAGTTCAGCGCTTGGCGCTTTGCTGATAATCGCCTGCGGAATGACATTCAGCGCCTGTACCTTACCCTGCCAGGGCTGGAACTGATTGCGCCACTGGCACAGCGCATAAATCTGGGTTTTGTAAACATCTTTCACTGGATTAAACCCGCCGCACATGTCGCCATAAAGAGTGCAATAGCCGACCGCGACTTCTGATTTATTACCGGTAGACAACAGCAAGGATCCCCACTGATTAGATAGCGCCATCAGCAATGCGCCGCGACTGCGTGCTTGCAGGTTCTGCTCAGTGAGATCTTTCAGCGGCTCAGGGGTGATGATTGTCGACAGCGTTTGCTCAAACGCGGTATGTGCAGCGCTGATCGGCAGAGAATAGAGCGAGATGCCGCTGCGCTGCGCCAGTTCCCGTGCATCTTCGATACTGCCCTCGCTACTGTAACGTGACGGCAGCATTACTGCGCGTACCTGCCCTGCACCCAACGCATCTGCAGCAATCATCGCCACCAGCGCCGAGTCAATGCCACCGGACAACCCCAGAACCACGCTGGTGAAACCATTTTTTGTAATGTAATCACGCAGTCCAAGTAGCAGAGCCTGATACAGATCTGCCAGGGGTTCCTGCTGCATCAGCAGTTGAGCAGTACTCTCGATCGGCTGGCCCTGCACACTATCCAATGACAGTAAATAGTTCTGCTCCTGCCAGGCAGGCCAGCTGGCGATCAGCTCTTCACGAGCATTTAATACGTAGCCGCCGCCATCAAAAACCAGCTCATCCTGACCGCCAAGCAAATTCAGATAAACCAGCGGCAATTTCGTTTCACTCACTCGCTGGCGTAAGACCTGTAAACGCTGGTCCCTTTTATTCTGCGTCCAGGGGCTGGCATTGAGTGAAATTAATACCGTCGCTCCCGCCTGGGCAAGCCGCTGCGATAAATGTGGCAGCCAGGCATCTTCACAAATCATCACACCCAGCCGATAGCCGCGAAAAGAAACCGGGGAGGGTTCGATGGCAGGCACAAACCAGCGAGCTTCATCAAAAACGCCATAGTTAGGCAATTCACATTTGCCGATAACTTGCACAATCGCGCCATGCTCAACCAGTAGGGCACTATTCACCATTTTACCTTCGTAATACCAAGGGGTGGTTAGCATCAATGCCGTGCGCATTTGCGATGACAATGTCACCAGACGTACCACCTCCTGCTCAATTTGCTGCATAAAAGTGCGCCGTAGTACTAAATCCTCAGCAGGATAGCCCGACAGGGCCATTTCCGGCAGAAAGAGCAGATCGGCATGGCGATTGTCCGCCTGCTGCCATGCCTGCTGAATACGCTGGCTGTTGCCGGTAATATCACCGACCCGACTATTCATCGCACAAAACTCCAAACGAAGATCGGTATTCATACGGCTATTTCCTTGCTGATGGTCACAGATAACAGACGAAACAACGAAGACAGCGTGCTTTGCGGTTGGCGCAACAGGAAAAAATGACCGCCGGCAGTCGCAACTGAATGAAAAGAGCCTGAGGTGCACTCTCGCCATGACGCAATGCCTGACGGCGTGGTTAGCTCATCAGTTTCGCCATACAGTGCAACAATCGGGCAGTCCAGCACTTCTCCCTCCTCATGTCTGTAAGCGTCAAGAATCTGGTAATCACTCTGTATGGCTGGGGCAAACCAGCGCATCAGTTCGGCAGAGGCAAGGATTTCAGTTGGCGTACCGCCCAGCTTAGCGAGATAAGTGGTGAGCGTTGGCAGGTCAAACGTGTGAACATGGCGAGAAGGAAGCTGTTGATGGGGAGCATTCATCGCCCCCACCACCAGCCCCGCCACGGGCCTGTTCTGACTGCGCAGATAGCGTGCGGTTTCATAAGCAACCAGAGCACCGAAACTGTAGCCCAGCAGCAGCATCGGTTCTGATTCGGCAATATCTTCTGCCGCCTGTTGCGCCAGCATCCTCAGCGAAGGGGCAAATTCCTCGGACATACGGCTACCGCGTCCGGGATAAAGATACTGTTGCAGAGGTATCGTCTGTGGCCAGTCAGCAAGCAACGGTATAAATGCATTATCACTGCTGCCTGCATAGCCAAATGCGTAACATCTCATTCAACCTGCTCCTGCTCTGCCAGAGCGGCGAGACGACGACGCAGCACTTTACGCTGAATTTTGCCGATGGAAGTGCGTGGGATTTCAGCCGCTTCGCAGTCAAACAGCCGGTATGGCACAGCCGCAATCAGCTGGGTAAGGCGCGCAACAATCCGCTGACGCACCGCCTGCGGATCGCATCCGGCCTGGGCGACGAAAAAAATACCGACCGTTCCCGCGACCTGACAGACGGCAGTAAAACCAGCTCGCACGCCAGGCAGACGCTCCAGTTCAGCTTCCAGCTGGTAGCCTGAGAGCGGGATACCGTCGATACCGTCCCCTTCGCGATCGGTGATATACAAGCGGCCCTGATGTAAAAAGGCACGATCGCCGGTGTCAAACCACCCTTCTAAAAGGAAGCAACTTTCTGCTTCGCCGTTAAAATAGCCGCGTGTAACCGATGGTCCCTGCACTTGCAAATAGCCAATCTCGCCTTCATTTAACAGCGCGCCGCTGTGATCGGTAATGCGCACGCTCGCGCCTGGGATAGGCACGCCTAAATCCACATAGCCATCGACCCGGCGACCGTCGCCCGACGACCAGGTCAGCCCTGAGCAAGTCTCTGACATGCCAAAAGCGGGTCTTAATGCCGAAGGTTTCAGACCATGTGCGGAAAAACGGTCAGCGCAATACATCATCTGATCGCCGATACTCTCTCCGGCATTGACCAGGAAACGCAGGCTGCTGAAATCCCAGTCGCCAGCAATTTCCAGCTGCATCAGTTGGCTGAAAACATGGTTAGGTATCCAGCCCACAGTGGCCTGGCGCTGCGCGACCAGACGCGGAAAGCGGCCCAGATCTTCACTGACCCACGGTGTCGCCAGGTGGATTTGTGCCGCACCGCAGCAGACAGGCAAAATCGCCAAAAATGCCAGCGACCCCACATGCTCCATCGGCATCCAGTTAAGAAATATATCCCGCCCGGTAAAATCATTCATCTGTGCGCTACCCGCGGCCATGGCGAGCAGCGCACGTGCAGTTTGGGTCACCAGTTTCGGCTGCCCGGTCGATCCCGATGTCGGAAAAATCAGCGCCAGATCGTCCCCCCTGGCTCCAGCCGAATACACTTCGTTGCAGGGTGGCAGCGTGTGTAACTTTGCCGCATCAATAACTGGCATGCGCGCCTGCGGCATATCATGCTGGATCTGTTGAAAGCGAAGCAGGTCCTCGCCTGCGCCAATCATCGCGGCCGGGCGGATGAGATCCAGTGAAGCCAGCGCCAGCCGCAGCGCCTGCTCTTGCGTTGGCCAGGGCTGCCCCGCGGCAATTGGCACTGCCACCGCACCAAGCAACAGACAACCCCACAGGGCGAGCACAAAGTCCGCAGGGTCGGCCAGCCGCAGCAGCACGCGCTCTCCCGGTTGGATCCCTTTCTCCCGTAGAGCCTGGCTGGCGGCCAGCGCCTGTGGATAGAAATCAGCGTACCGCCAAAAGGTACGTTCCCCGGCCGAATTGATTGTTTCAATGCCGTTTTCGGCTTGTTCCGCAGCCAGTGAAAGTGCGTCATGCAGTGAGTCCAGCGCCCACAAACGGTGTTGTGGTTCAGCGCCTGAGGCCAAAGCCTGGTTCATAACAGAGTCTCCAGAAGAAGGGCATTTTCGGTTATTGGGGAGGTGTTATGCTGCCGCAGCCATTGCAGCGCCTGACGATCGGGTAAAATCAGTGTGCACTGCTCAGCCTCCAGAGGCAGTTCATCCACCGGCAGTCGCCATTCCCGCTTCCAGCTAAAATCAATCCCGCATTCCGGTGCGAGTGAGACATGGCGAAAACGTTGTTCGGGATGAAGCAGTTCAGCTTCAGCGAATGGCTGATGAATGGTTTGCCGCGCACCGCGCGCATAAAGCGCATTGCGCTCAAACTGCAGCCCGTAGGGCGCAAAATTTATTCCTGCCTGAGCGGCGTTTAACAGCAGCCGGGCGGCCTGAATCAGCGGGATTTCACTAAAGGCGATGCAGCGACGCTCACCGAGGATATAAGGCGGACGTTCGCCGTTCAGCGTTCCGCGTTGCAGGATAGCAAGCAAGTCTGGCAACGGTGCCCCCTGCTCGCTGGGTTTAATCCACCACACCAGTTTTTCACTCAAATCGTTGCGCAGCCAGTTAATCATTTTCAGCATCCTCCAGCGAAGTGGGTTTCGTTCTTCCCATCCAGAGAGGTAATTCTGCCCACAGCAGTACCACGACAAACAGCGCGCATAACGTCCATCCTGTGGCGACCAACCCCACCCGATCGGAAAGCGCACCGCCAGCAACAATGGCCAGCACCATACCAAGAGTGGATATCGACAAGGCGCTCGACGATACCGCAGCCATTGCCGACGGTGGACACTGGATAATCATGTTCTTTTGGCAGAACGTGAACGCGATTTCGAAGACAAACAGATACAGGGCATAGCCCGCCAGACTCAGCCACACTACCGGGGTCAGCAGTGACAACTGCATCAGTACCACACTGATTAGGGCAATAAACCATGGCTGACTGCGCCAGCTTTGATCCTCCCCCTGCATCAGCAACGCTACGACCAGAGCGCCAGAAAAGAAGCTGACGCTGGCAATCGCCTGGAGCAACATGACCCCCTGTTCACCCAGTCCGAGAAGATTAATCGGCAATAAGGTGCGGGCGACGTTATGAAACCCCTGAAGTAATGCGGTGGTCACGATCACCCAGATAAATTGACGTCGTAGTTGTGGCAACTCACGCAATGCCTGAAACGCCGGTCGCAGCGCGCTGCCGCTGGCTGCCAGTGCAGTACTCTCCTGCGTTTTGTTACGTCGCCACAGCAGGAAAAAGAGTGCGCCGGAGAGCAGAAAGGTCAGGCTGTCTATCAGTGCGACCCATCCCAGCGGAAGTTTTTCTACAAGAATGGCCCCCAGCAGCGAACCCAGCGCAATGCCAATAAACGTACCGGTACCGAACAGCGAGGCCGCACGCCCCAGCAGTGGCTCAGGGACGCTATTTTTCAGTGCAACTACTCTGGCAGCTTTGCTCAGACTCTCAACCAGTCCCCGCAGGGCTAGCAGCACAAACACCAGCGTCAGATGCTGATAGCTCAGGCCGATCAGCAGTGAAACTGCGCCGCCCAGCCATTCACTACAGGCGGCCAGTTTTGCTGCGCTGATACGCTGCAACAGCCGGCTGACCAGTGGAGCAGAGAAGATAATCGCGCCCCACTGCACGGCAAAGACGGCCGAGGCGAGAAAATTACTGCCGGTGATTCGCCAGATGTATACCGACAGCGACAGCATCAGCAAAAAATTCCCTAGCGTGCTGATCAGCACCGCTGACCAGATGGTTTGCAGGCTCTTGTTGCGTAACGTTTCACTCAGGCTGGCCATCAACCTTCCTCCCCGGCAGGTGCCAGCTGGTAACCTGCGGGATCGACCTGATACTGCTGCAACAACATGCGCAACTGCTGCTCTATCCACGGGCAAAAAACCAACAGCAGCTGCTGCTGCTCTGCAATGCAATCATCCGGATGGATCGCCCAGTTCACCGCCCTGCGGCACAGGTCGGCCTGCTGTGGGTATTGACGGCAGAAGACCTGGCAGCACAACGACAGATCGCGCGTATAGCAACGCTGTTGCTCCATCGTCAGTTCGAAAGCGGCGCGTACCACCGCTTTCATTATCCACTCACACAACAGCCGCGGTTTTTCCTGCCACTCTGGCTGGTTCAGGCGCTGCCGGTACTCCTCCATTCGCTGCGTCAGCCACAGCGCCTCCCCCATAATGGCGACGCCGGGTCGATAGGACGCCAGTTGAGAGGCATAATCATAGCCGTACAGTAGCAGCGACTGCGTTTTGATAAAAAACGACCACACGCCGAGGTAGTTACCCATCACCTCTTTTTCCTGACAGCAGGTGAATTCAAGTTCGGTTAATCCTGGCAATAACTGGCTTAACTCCGCTGCCAGGAGATCATCTGCAGTCAGCGGTTTTATCGAGCTTCCATCCTCCAGCACCGCGAAGGCATCAAGATCGGAAAGTCCCGGCACCCGAGTGCCGCGGGCGACAGACCCGCGTAAATACACCGCGCGCAGCGTCTGTGGAAACCACTGCTGAAACGCGCTGACCAGCCGCGCGCCGAACGTGGCGGGAAAGTGGTGCGCCGAAGTGTCATTGACAATAAATCCCTGCTCGTCCAAGGGAAAAAAGCGTCCCGGAATATCAGCCTGCGTCATGATTTGTTAGCCTCCATCGCCTGGTTATCCAGTTTGCTGAAGGTGGCCATCACCGTCTGCGTTGCCGCGATCGCCGCTGGCCAGCCATTGAATAACGCGCTGAGTTCCACCGTGCTCAATACCTGCTTACGCTGCCAACCCTGTTTTAAAGCGGCTGCGGCGCAAAACTCCAGCAGGTCTGGCGGAGTGCCAGCAGTGCAGGCCAGCGCCAGAGACAATAAGGTGCGCGTTTTCTCATCTACCACCTGATCGGGGCGGAAATAATCGCCAAAATCTTCCAGAAAATGCTGTTTGAATTCTGGTGCCTGTAGGCGCATGCCGTGTAACAGCCCGTAAGGGTTTCCCAGCGGCTGATCAAGATGTTCAATCGCCTGCAATCCACGCGCCAGACGGTTAGGTTGTGTATCACTCATGAAGGATCCCTTTGTTTCTGCGGTGTTGCACGCCGCTCACGTGCCTGAGAAAATGCCGCGCGGCGACGCGCAGCATTAACATTCACTTCAGGCGATGGGACGGCGGTGGGTGTTTTTATCGTGACAAACTGGCTTAGCGCCCGAATAGTGGGGTGGGCAAAAAGATCGACCACCGCCAGCGGCTCCCCCAAAGCGTGGCCGATGCGTTCGCTGGCCTGAACCATCATCAACGAGTTGGCACCCATCTCGAAAAAGTTGGTTTCGCAGTCCGGCACTGTGGGTAACTCAAGCAGTTGTTGCCATACTTGGGCAATCGTCTGTTCGAGGGAATTCAACGTTTCCGTCTTCCTCTGTAACTGCTGCGGCAATTGCTGCGGCAGACGGCGGCGGTCAACTTTGCCGCTGGCGGTGAGCGGTAATTCGGGTAATAGCGTGAAGCAGGAAGGCACCATATAAGCAGGCAGTTTTGCCATCAGCGCTTGTTTCACCGCTTCGGCCTGTACCGCGCCAGGTGCACTTTCAGCGATCCATGCTGCGAGAACCGGGTTACGCTCATCACCCACCACCGTTACCGCACAATGGCGGATCTCAGGCAGTTGCCCAAGACAGGCATCAATTTCTCCCAGCTCAATACGATTGCCACGCAGCTTGACCTGAAAATCAATACGCCCAAAGAACGCCAGCACACCATCACTGCGCCAGCGGCCGAGATCGCCACTGCGGTAGAAACGTTGCCGCGTCCCATCAGGCAGAGTGCGTGAGACAAAGGCGTGTGGCGAACGCTGCCCCAGATATCCCGGCGAAAGCCCAGGTCCGGCAATGCAAATCTCACCTACTGCCCCCTGCGGTAACACCAGGCCTTCTTCATCCATAATCAACAGTTGGGTATTCGGGTTAGCGATACCAAGCGGGACGGTCAGCGCATTCTCATCCTGAGTTGTCGCTATGTGCGTTGCGCTGGTCATCGTCGCTTCAGTGGGCCCATACTGATTGATAATGGTCAGATGGCTGCCGAAAGCTCTCCATGCGGCCGTCAGATCGTCACCGCGCAGGCGTTCACCGTTCAGCATCAGCACCCGCAGAGAGAGCACCCGCTGCTGCTCCACCAGCAAGGCGCGCAGCAGAGTGGGCACCATGGACAGAATATGGCTGACCCGTTGTTCTGCGATCAACGCCAGAATACGTGCAGGATGCGTGGCCGTGGCATCATCTGGCAGGATAGCCGCAGCACCACTCGCCAGCGTGGCAAACTGATCGCGTACTGACGGGTCGAAGCTAAATGACGTCAGTTGTAGTACCCGGTCACCCTCGCCCAGCGCCAGGCGGCGAATGAGGAAAAGTAAATCGTGCGCCACACCGCCATGACGTACCGGCACTCCTTTCGGTATACCACTAGAGCCTGAGGTATACATCAGATAACAGCACTGCTGCGCATCAACATGCCGCTCCACCGCGTTAACAGGCTGCCCCTGTGCCAGCGTCAGCAGACGCTGCTCATCAATATGCTGAGCTGGCTGCGCTTGTTCGCGTACCAGCAATTGCCGCTCAGCAGGCCAGTGCGGATCGACAGGCAAATATATCCCCCCCGCTTTCAGCACGCCGTAGAGCACGGCGACGCGGGCGCTGCTACGCGGCAGGCAGACTGAGACGCACTCCCCCGAAGCCAGCCCTGAAGCAATTAAACCGTGCGCCAGCTGGTTTGCCCAGGCATCAAGTTCGGCATAACTCAGTTCTCTGCCTTCCCACACCAGCGCCGTTGCCCGTGGCGTAAGCTCCACCTGGGCTTCAAACAGACCATGCAATGTCTGAGAGGTGGGCAGCGAAGGATCGTAATCAACCATTTCCCGCTGCTGAGCACTGAACTCTGCGGCAGAGAGCAGACTCAGGGTGTTGGCCGCTGCACCAGGTGACTTCAGCATCGCGCTGACCAGCTGTTGCCATGCCTGTGCCAGCCGTGCAATGGTTTTTTCGCCATATAGCGACTGGCGGTAAGCGATATAGCCGCCAAACGCAGCGCCCTGAGTCTGAAAATGTACGTTCAGATCATACTTCGCCTGCTGCGACAACGCAGGACATGCGGTTATTGTCAGCCCCGACAGGCTGAACTCATCCAGGCTGACCGGATCTTCCACTATCTGGATCTGAAACAGCGGCGACTGCTGGATATTGCGCAGCGGATTCACCGCCTCGACGATCTCCTCAAACGGCAGCGCGGAGCCGGACATCGCCTGATCGAATGCCGTCGCGACGCGTCTGATCAGCTGTTCCAGCGGTAAGGAGCCATCGCAGTGTACGCGCAGTGGAATAGTGTTAAGCAATGGCCCGATCACCGCAGCGCTGTCAGGATCATCCCGCAGTGCAACTGGGATGCCAAGGACCAGATCCTGCTGACGGCTGTAGCGTTGCAGCAGGATAAACCAGCTACTTAACAGCAGAACAAAAGGAGTCATGCCCCACTGGCGTGCTTGCTGCCGCAGCTGATGCCACTGTGCAGGCGCTAATGACAGCGCCTGCATCCCGGCATCCTGAGTATCGTCGCTGTCGGGCAGCGCGTCCGCCGGAAAACGCGAGGTTTGCGGCGCGTCCGCCAGCCAGCTTTTCCAGCGCTCGCGCAGCAAGGGATAGCTGGCTTTGCGCTGCTGCTCCAGCCATGCGAACTGCGGAGCCATTTCTGCTGGCAGCAAGCCCTGCCAGGCGAGCTGGAGATCGTGCAGTAATATCGGCAGCGACAAACCATCGGCAGCGATATGGTGCAGATTCACCAGCAGATAATGACGTGCTGGTGCCGTCTGCACCAGGGCGAAACGAATGAAGCGGTCGCACGCCAAATCAAGCGGCTGAGTATGGAATTGCTGGCGGAAGGCGGGAAACTCCGCTTCATCTATCTGATACTCTTCTGCCACTATCGGGCCGTCATCGGCATCCAGCTGATAATGAGGGCCTTGTGAATATTCAATTAAACGGCTGCCAATAATAGCGTGCCGCACCGCCAGCGCAGTCAACGCCTGTTGCAGCCGGGAGGTATCCAGCTCGCCGTCGAGACACCACGTCGCAGACATGGAATAATTACTGCTCGCGCCATGCATCCGCCACAGGAACCATAACCGTTGTTGCATTGCACTCAACGGATAGGCGGCATGAGGATCGTGATTGTTGCGCGGATCGCTATACGTTTGCCCGGCCGGCAGCAGTGCAAGCGCGGCAGCAAAATCTGCCAGGCGCGGGTGTTGCATCAATAATCCGGTGGAAGCGGCGATACCCAGCTGACGGCGGATCTGGCGTACCACTTCCATCGCCAGCAACGAGTGTCCGCCTGATGCGAAGAAATCAGCTTCGCGATGATTAATCGGACAATCCAGCAATATCTGCCAGATTTCTGCGATGTGGCGCTCCAGATCGTTGTTTAACGTGCCTGTCACAGTAGTAATGTCAGGTAGCGGTAAGGAGTGCGGCAACGCATTGCGGTCAATTTTTCCACTGCGGGTCAGCGGCATCGCGGCAAGTGGCACATAGCGTGCCGGCACCTGATAATGCGGCAGTCGCAGTGCCAGCGCATCGTGCAGTTGGGCTTCAGTCAGCCCGGACCTGGCACTACAGTAAAATGCCGCCAGCAGCGCATGTCCCCACGCATCTTCGCGTAACACCACCGCCACTTCATCCACCCACCCGGTAGCCAGCAACGCAGCTTCAATCTCTTCAATTTCAATGCGATAGCCATTAATCTTAATTTGCCGATCGCTGCGTCCCAGGTAGTAAAGATTGCCATCTTCACGTAAAACAGCCCGGTCGCCGGTTAAATAGCGCCGCTGGTTAACGCCCGCCCCTCCTGACAAGAACTGACGTGCGGTAATATCGGGACGCTGGTGATATCCCAGACCAACACTGTCGCCGTCAATCATCAGTTCACCGCTTACCCCTGCGGGCAAAAGCTGACCATGCTGATCCACGACCGAAAGCAGCGCTCCCGGAATAGCCCGCCCCAGCGGGACGGGTTCTTGTTGCTGCGTTAGTGGATACTCCAGCAGATGCCAGGCAACAACATCGGCGCACTCTGTAGGACCATAGCTGTTGATAAAACGGCATGCCGTTGGCCTGGACTGCTGCCACTGCCGCAGCGGCGCCAGCAGCACAGGTTCACCGCCCAGCACCACATGATGCAAGCTGTCAAGTGCAGCGTATTCCTGCTCACGAGCTTCCTGTAACAGTGAGATAAACGCGGTAGGCGTGCAGTTTATCACCGTGACCTGATGCTTAACGATGGCCTCCAGTATCGCCAGAGGATCGAACCGATCCATACAGGGAAAGAGCACCTGTCCGCCACACATTAACGGCGCAAAAAGATTTTTCTGGGTTAAATCAAATGACGGATTACTGATCACCAGCGCGCGCATCGCTTCACCGCCAACGGCCTGTTGATACCATGCCAGCAGACGTGCCACACCGGCATGGTGTACAACCGCTGCTTTTGGCCTTCCGCTGGAGCCGGAAGTAAATATCAGCCAGGCGGGATTTATTGGTTGCGCCTCCCGGGGCTGCCATTGGTCAAGAATTTCGCCCGTCGGCATGGTCTGCTCATCAATCACCAATGCCAGGCCAGCGTCAGCCATCATATCCTCCAGGCGCGCTGCGGGCTGCTGGCGGTCGAGCGGCACATAGGCGCTACCCGCAGCAAAAACGCCCAACGTTGCCGCCAGCGAGTCAGGCCCGGCAGGCAGGCAAATACCTACCGTCGATCCCGGTTGTACCCCCTGCTGATGCAACCATTGTGCAACCCTGCCCACTTTTGCCCACAGCTGCGCATACGACCAGGACTCGCTTCCCCGGGCAACAGCAACAGCCTGCGGCATTTCCCTGACCTGCCGCGCAATCTGCTCCAGCGGACCTACAGGGGATGACGGCATCGGTACGACACCCAGCGTCTTCTGCAAGCGGAAGGTCTGCAAAGCAGCATCGGGAGAGTCGGCGATTTGCGCCAGCAGATAAATATAGGCCTCGGCCATAACCGCGACATCCTGCGCCGCCAGGGCGCCGTGGCGATACTCGAACAGGCACTGCGGCTGCACACCTGGCACCACGGTCAGCATCAAATCAAACTTGGCCTGCTGAGGCAAATATCGCAGCACGCTGGCATCAATCCCTGCCAGCACCAGTTGATCCGCTGCATCGCTTTCCAGGCTAAACATAATATTGCTGGCTGCATGAGGATAACGTGTATGCAGATTGTGATAAGAAGCGTGGCTGTGAATAAGACTTTCCTGCGCCTGACGGGCCAGCATCAGCACTAACTCACGCAGCGTTTGTGTCGGCTGCATGGCAGCTCTACTGTAAAGGGTGTTGACCAGAAATCCGACGCGCCGGGCATCCGCAGTGACATTACGATTGGCATACGGAGTCAACACCACAATATCGTTTTTTGCATAATATTTGGCCAGCAATAACTGGAATGCCGCATTCATCCAGTGGTGCAGGCTGACGCCGCTGCGCTCTGCCAACGCCGTCAGGCGTGACCACAGCGCCGGGTTCACCGACCGGGCTAAATGACCGGCCAGCGGCTGTCCGACTGCGGGCGCAAACGAGATCGGTTCTGCGGCATCCTGTAACAGCGTTTCCCACCAGGCATCCGCTTGTTGGGTATCCACTGCCGGACGGTAAACCGGCAGGCTTTCTATTGCAGGCAGATCGCCCTGATAACGTTTAGCAACGTTATTCAGCACTATCCCGAGACTCCAGCCATCAATAACACTGTGATGAAACACCAGCAGCAGCACATGACGATGTTCTGCTACACGCAGTAATTGCACACGCAGCGGCAGATCATTAGCCAGATCAAATACCGGCGCGGCCAGCTGATTTAGCCACTGATGTGGCATACCGGAAGGGGCTGGTTGCACATCAATAGCTGGCAATCCCTGACCGGAGCGCTGCCGTAAGCCCTGTTCGCTTTCCACCAGCCGCATACGTAAGGCGGGATGCTGTGCGATTTCATCATGCAGCGCCTGACAAAATAACGCCGCATCCAGCACGCCAATCAGTTCAAGCCCCAGCGCCAGATGATAAGCATCTCCACCGTGCTGCTGCTGCCACAGCCATAGCCGGGTCTGGCCATCGCTGGCCGGAATGTTTTCCCCCTCACCACTCAATAATTGCAGCAGTGCGGACCTGTGCTGTTGCAATTGCGCTTTCAGCGCTTCATCGAGCGCACCTTTCGCTGCCCGTACCCGAAGTTGACCATCATCATACTGGAGAGTTATCCCCAGCGACGTTAATCGCTCATAGAGCGCCAGTGCGGTACTCATAACGAAATTTCCTCTATGTCGTCGCAGGATTGAGCCTGTTGCACCCAGTCAGCCAGTGCATCAGCCTGTTCGCCAAAGACCCGGTGATTCAGCAGTAAGGTCAGAGGAACATCAATATTCAGAATGCGGCTGAGCTGTTGGCACAGTTGCACGGCGAGCAGAGAATTGCCCCCCAAGCTGATAAAATGCGCCTCGCGATCCTGTGGGCGCTGCCCCAGAACCTGCTGCCAGATATCCGCCAGCTGCCGCTCATCTTCACGCTGCAAGGGGCGAGACGGCGGCTCAGCGGCGGCAGGCAGCGGCAATGCGCGGCGATCAATTTTTCCATTTGGGGTTTGCGGCAATGCCGTTAAGGCCAGCCAGACACTAGGCAACATCCACTCAGGCAGCGTTTTCATCAGCTGACGACGTAATTCACTGGAACCGGGATCCTCTCCAGTCGCAACATACCAGGCGGCAAGCTGTTTCTGCCCGGCGACGTTCTCCACCACATTGACCACCGCCTGCTGAATACCAGGCAGGCGCAGCAGGCAACGCTCAACCTCCCCCGTTTCAATGCGGTAACCGTTCAGTTTGATCTGATGGTCCAGACGGCCCAGATAGACTAAGCGTCCATCCGCCTGGCGGCGGACCCGATCTCCGGTACGATAGGCTCGACTCTCCAGGTGGCTCAGCGCGGCAGGTACGGTAAAGGCCGCTGCGTTAAGCTCGGGACGTTGCAGGTAGCCTTGCGACAATTTCTCCCCGGCAAGCCATAATTCTCCCTGCATGTTGTGCGCTACAGGCTGCTGGAAGCGATCCAGCACATATAACCGGGTACCCGGTAACGGTAGGCCTATGGTTTCGTCCCCTCCGGCATAGCGCCGGGCACAGGTGGAATAGACGGTGTCCTCAGTTGGGCCATACAGATCCAGCAGGCGCGGCAGCGCGACCTGGCTTAACAGCCGATCAACCAGCGCCTGGCGGAAAGGCTCGCCGGCCACCAGCGCGACCTGAGTCTGGGCGGGAAACACGCCAGCCTGCAACAGAGCCTCGATGGCGGAGGGCACAGTATTCACCAGAGAAACCTCACGCGGGTGCCCGGCCAGATCGAGAATACGTTCAACGATTACGCAGCACGTACCGAGGCAAAGTGGAACAAAGAACTCAAATACGGATAAATCAAAGCAGATGGATGTTGATGCCAGCACGCGCTCGCGCTCGGTGTCACTCAGAGATGCCTGCGCCCAGTTCAGCAGTGCTGAAATATTACGCTGCGTCACCTGTACGCCTTTTGGTCTGCCGGTAGAGCCGGAGGTGTAAAGCACATAGGCGATAGCATCAAGACTGACTGCCGCCAGCGGGCACGTAACCTCCGGCCGAAGATCGGCTGGAGAAATAACATGGCGTTCGGGGAATAATGCTGGGTCACGCGCCATGATTATTCGGCACTGGCTGTCTTCCATCATCATCGCCAGCCTGTCTGGCGGATAACTCAGGTCCAGCGGTACGTAACAGGCACCCGCTGCCTGGATCGCCAGCATTGCAGCGGGGAGATGGCGGTCGCGCGTCATTGCCAGGCCAATGCGCTCTCCAGGCTGGACTTGCTGATGTTGTAATAACGCGGCATATCCCTGCGCCAGCCTCTGAAGCTGAGCGTAACTGCATGCTCCTTTGTCATCCTCGACCGCAATAGCCTCGGGGGACAACGTCACCTGATGAGTGAAGCGGGTAATGACATCTTCGTGATGCTGAACGGAAACCTGCGGGCAGGTCAGCAGGCCCATTTCCGCTTGCTCGGCCAGTGACAGGTAGCAAATCTGACCGATGGCACTATCTGGCCGCATTAGCGCTTCATCTAGCCAGTGCTGTAAATGCCCCAGCAGACGCTGAGCGCTGTGGCTGTCGCACAGCTGCGGATCAAACTCCAGCTCCAGCACGATCTGCTGTGATGATGGAAATGCCAGCAGCGAGAACGAACTTTGCGCCGCAGTAGCGGGGATATAAGGCGGGCATTCCTCTGTTTCACTCTGACAGGCGAACACGGCATGGTAGAGCCTGACACGCTGTGGCTGATGCCGCCGCACCTGCTCGAGTAACGAAAGATAAGGCAGAAAGCGATGACGGAGCAGCAAATGAGTTTGTGCGCCCACTTGCTCAATCAGTGTCTTAAACGTGGTGTCATCATCGAAGTGCAACACAAGTGGTAAAATATTGACCGCATTCGTCAGGCAGCGGGCCTGCAGAGGCGCACGCACGGAAACGGGAACGCCAAGCGCCAGCCGCGTTTCACCACTGTAGCGCGCCAGCAGAGCAGAGAATGCAGCAGCTAACAGCACATGCAGCGTCACCCCGGCCTGCCGGGCATAATGCTTTAATGCCCGGGTCTCAGTAGCAGCCAGCGTATGGCGAACGCTCGCCAGCGCCGCCGGTTGAGCCGGTTTTACCAGATTAAAATCTTGGTGCTCTGGCGTGGCACACAGGGCCGCCAGCCAGTCAGCCTCAGCCTGCATATCGGGACGCGCGCTACTGTGCAGGCTTGCGGGCAATAGCGGTATATTACTGGCTGCCGCTGGGCACCTTTCTCCAGCCAGCAACTGCCGCAAATCATGCAGCAATATCTGCGCGGCAGTATGATCAATGATCATATGATGCACCGCTATAGCCAGTTGTCTGCCCTGCCCCTGCTCCATCTGCAGGGCGCAACGCCAGGGTACACTGGTCGTCAAATCAAAAGGCCGCGCACGAAAGTCAAACAGCCATGATGATCGTTGCGCTGCCGTCCAGTCGGAAACGTCCACGCATTCTAGCATCAGCTGCGCTCCGCCTGTCCAGCCAGATCCTGTTAGCGTTGCCGCCAGCTGTGGGTGCGCTGCGCTGAGTCGCATTAATATCTGCTGCACCTGTTCAGCCGTGTGGCCTGGCGGAAGTGGCAGCAGAGTCGCAAGGTTGTAAAATGCCGCACCTGGCTGAGTCTGCTGATGCAGCCAGATAGCTTGTTGCCAGGGCGTCGTCGCTGCATTTTCCTCCGGCGTATGATCTTCGGTGAGCGCCTCTGCCTCGGGTAACAGCGCAATCTGCTGCTCAAGCTTTTCCAGCGTCAAGTCGGCCAGTAACCAGTCGAGCGGAATCGTGCGGGCGCACTGCTGCTGTAGCAGGGTGTGCAGTTCAAGCCGTAGGAGTGAATCCACACCGAGCATGCTCAGGGTATGTTGCGGATGAGCGTCTAATCCTTTCGCCGCCAGCAGCGCGAGAAGTGTGGAAACTGTGGTGCTGTCCGGCTCAGCTGTTAACGCTGGTGAACCCAACGCCGTAAGATGACCGGCCTGCCACTGCCCGCGCATATAGCGGCGGCGCAGTTTACCGCTGGAGGTTTTGGCAACGCTTCCTGGTTTCACCACCACCAGGTGTGCCAGCGTCAAACCATGGTGGTCGGCAACGGCACTGCGCGCCCGCTCCAGTGCCCGGGCGGCATCAAAGCGCCGTACCGCGCTGCGTCGAACTTCCTGCACTACCACCAGCGCATCGCCACTGATAAATGCCACACCGCTGCCAGTGACAAACTGACTGTCACTGCTCTGGACGGTGTGTTCAATATCCTGCGGATAGTGGTTGCGGCCGCGAACAATCAGGACTTCTTTCAGACGTCCGGTGACGTAGAGTTGACCCGCGTATATAAAGCCCAGATCACCAGTGCGCAGGCAGAGGGTGTCAACATCGTCCACCAGCGTAGCCAGCAGGGTGCTATTCGCCTCAGGCGCATTCCAGTATCCGCGGCTGATGCTGTCACCGCGCAGCCAAATCTCCCCCACCTCACCGTCAGCACAGCGCGTCCGCCGTTCAGGATCGGCGATCGTCAGCTGCGTCCTCCCCCAAAGCTGACCGCTGCTCACCAGCGTTGTGCCCTCTGCAGTGGTCGGCAGGACGACCCCCGCGCTGAGCCGTTCGCTATCAACGCGCAGGGTCGTTGCGGATTGGCCCGCAACGCTGCCCGACACAAACAGCGTCGCTTCCGCCAGGCCATAGCAAGGATACAGCGCGCCGTGCCGCAGGCCATATTGCGTATAGACAGCCTGAAAACGCGCCACGGTTTCACTACGAACAGGCTCCGCACCGTTATAGGCAACCTCCCAGCGGGAAAGATCGAGTCCGGCGCGCTCCTCGTCACTAATACTATTGACGCAGAGTGCATAGGCAAAATCTGGGCCACCGCTACAGGTCGCCCCAACAGCAGAAATCAGCCGCAGCCAGCGCACCGGTTTTTGTAAAAATGCCATTGGCGGCATCAGCCAGCAACTGACACCCAGATAGAGCGGCTGCATCACGTTGCCGATCAGCCCCATATCATGAAATAGCGGTAGCCAACTGGCGAATACCGTATGATCGCCATTACCCATTCCCTGACGGATAGCGAACTGATTGCTCATCAGATTGGTGTGAGTGATAATCACCCCTTTCGGGTCACCGGTCGAGCCGGACGAGTATTGCAGAAAGGCAATATCTTCCCCTGTCAGCGTTGGTGCCATCCAGACTTCAGCATCACCGCCTTGCGCTTCTTCGATACAAAGTAATGCGAATGCGTCAGCATCACTTTCACGCCGCACATCATCCAGCGTTTCCTTGTTGGTGAGAATCGTGGTTGCCTGGCTGGTAGCGATAAGTTTTTGCAGGCGATCGCTCTTCGAGCGGTTGCTGCCAGGCGGATAGGCGGAAACCGCTATCGCCCCCGCATATAAACAGCCAAAAAATGCCACGATAAAATCGATTCCGGGGCGAAATTGCAGCAGGATCGGCTGCTTGCTCAGGCCCTTCCCCTGCAACATCAGTGCGGTCAAGCGCGCCTGCCTGTCCAGTTCGGCGTAGCTGAGTGAGGTGCTGACCTTCTCGCCATCCGGCAAATAATGAAAGGCGATGGTGTCTGGACGAGCCTGTGCCCAGTGCTGAATAACGTGATGAAAGCAATGGAATTTTTCAATCAGGGACGTCATGCTTACGCCTCCCCCGCGCCAAAACTATGGCGGAATGCCGCGATGGCGGGAGCAGGGACACGCCAGGAGCCACAATGCAGGTTGGCCGCCTGGTAGCCTCGTTCAACCAGCGCCTTGTAATGCGTAACGGCATGCTGCGGCTCGACCATACCCAGTGTTGTAGGATAACCAAATTTGCCGGAGAACAAGCTGGAGAGAATACAGCCGGTAATATGATGGGCGTTATCGTCATCCGCCGGATATTGCAGCGCCCACTCCAGCGCTTTGGGTACATAAATTCGATGCTGGATCTCGCCGGGAGCACGTAATGCGCCACCTTCGGTAAACAGAATATCGCCTTGAGTTTCCAGTCGCTCAATCGCCTGCGCAGTATCAAAGCAGTGCGGATCGGAATCATCAACAATCAGAGTCCCCGGGCGCAGGCGGGTGATATCTACCACATTCGGCACGTTGGTTGCGCCCACGAGCGTCGTCGCCTGGTAGATCTCTTCCGGGCAGGTACGTTGTGAAGGCACAAAACGCAGCTCCCCCTGATAATCTAGCTCCTCGCGCAGATAGCGCATGAATGTTTCCAGCGCATCGCGCCGCGTGTAGAGATCGCACAATGTCAGACTGCGAGGATGCGGTAGCACTTTCAGCATCAGAGACAGCGCAGCAGTCCCCACCGATCCCAGACCAATAAAGCTCAGATCTTCTTCTGCCAGATTGCGCCCTGCTGCCTGTAGCAGTTTTTGCAAAGACAGCACCACCGCCGAGGTGGTGGTGGCATGCCCGGTGGTGATTGACGGTTGGCCGGGCTGATGACGAATGGCCTCGCCGTAGCGGGTTGCTGATGGGATCAGCCCGGTCAGCGAAACGCTACGCGCGCCCAGCGACTGCGCAATATTCAGACTCTGTTCAACCAGCCGCACGATATCACCGCTTTGCGAGTAAATTTGCCCATAAGTACGTGGCAGCGTCAGCGTGGCAATGCGTCCTTCAGGTAGCTGTCGGATATTGCTAAGCAGCGGCAGATCGCCGCAGATCCCATGAGTAATATCGCGCAAACTGAAACCGTTCCCGACCACGCGGTCGTTCAGACAGGTAATGGACACCGCATCCACAGGTGCTTCTTCACCTGCCGCAAACAACGTCAGCAGCGGGCGGCGATCGAGGGTCAGCCAGGGCGCTGGCTGCGTCTTCAGCATCTCTTGTACTTCATTGCCGGTTTTGGCGCGCTGCGACAGCTGGGCTAACAGTTTATTTTTTAATTCAGGAGTCAGGGTTGAAAGGGATGCAGAAACACTGGACATATCAGTTTACCTTTTGCTCACGAAAGTGGGAGGGAGCTAATTCGCGCAACAGCGCCAGGCTGGTTAGCGTAGCGTCGAGGGGGATGCCAAAATCAATCAGGCAGGCGATTTCATTCACCCCCATGGCACTCAGGGTGTGGGTCAGACGGCGGCATTTTTCGACCGGGCCGAATAATGCGCCCTGCTCGAAATAACGTTCGAAGGCAAAGTCGAGAAATTGCGTCTTATTGTCATTCACATTCTGACGAACATCCGCATCCACAAGGCTGTCGTATTGCCGGATATACCCTTCGAGGTAGCGCAACATCGGTTCCCGAACCAGCTCCTTTGCCCGCTGGACATCATTATCCAGATAGGTATGAAGCATGACGCTAATCGTCCCGCTGTGCGGATCCAATCCCGCCCGCTCGCGCGCCTGACGGTAGTTGTGAATATTTTCTTCCAGCAGGCTGAGGGAGTTGCCCAGCATACATAGCACATTGCAGCCCTGCTCTCCGGCGCGCACCCAACCTTCAGGTGAGCTGCAAGTCAACCAGTAGCGCAGCGTTGGCTGGATCGGGCGCGGCCATGTGCGTACCTCAACACTCTCCCCGTCTACACCCGCAACGGCGACCGCCTCTCCACGCCACAGGCGCTGCATCTGCTGCATACCACTGGCAACGCGCTCACGCCGGTCATGCCAGGCCTCAGGCCGTAACGCAAAGTCACCTTTATGCCATCCGCTAGCCAGCGCCAGCGCCACGCGGCCACCAGAGAGGTTGTCGACCACTGACCACTCTTCCACGATGCGCACCGGATTATGCAGCGGTACCACCACGCTACCGGCGCGCAGCTCGATATTTTTGGTGCGCACCGCCAGCGCTGCGGCCAGCACGGAAGGGTTGGGGTAAAGGCCGCCAAATGGGGTGAAATGGCGTTCAGGCAACCAGATCGCTTTAAAACCGTGCTTATCGCCAAATTCCGCACAGCGAAACAGCAGGTCGTATTTATTCCCCGCACCTTCTTCATCATTAGCCGAGAAAAAAAACAGGCTGAAATCCAGCTCCCCTGCGGCTTCTGGCTGCGGCTGCTGCGCCCGTTTAACACTGCGCTGACGCAGATGCTCCCGCTGCTGCGATGTTAACGCCGCCAGTTTTTCTTTCAGAAATTCATTCATGACGCTTGTCCCTGCTCTCCCAGCAACAACGCTTCCAGCTCTTCTTCAGATAGCTCACCCAGTTCCTCCAGCAGCGCATTCAACTCTGCAGTGTCTACGCTATTCAACAAACGCTGTTCGACTAGGGCGCTGAGATCGCTGATGGTGGCGGCATGCAGTAACTCAGAAAGGTGTACTTCACAACCAAAGTGGGCGTTGACTTTGCTGACGATTTGCAAGGCCCAAAGGGAATTGCCGCCAAGGTCAAAAAAGTTTTCATCCGCACCAATTGACGGTAAGGCCAGCACTTCCTGCCAGATAGCAGCAATCTGCTGATGAACGTCATTCTGTGGCTGCGTGCTGCCTGTATCGGGTTGTTTCATCGTGAGGTTCCCAGCTGAAGAAAAGTTAGGGGATACAGCCTGCGGAGTGATCATCTGGCTGAACAGGGACTGGATCTCCTGCTGGCTGCGATACTCTTTGCCGTCCAGGTTCAGACTGACACCGCCCTTAGCCAGAAGCTGACTGAGCTGCGCGGTATCCGGCACAAGATGGGGCTCTGCCCAGTGGTAGCCACGCTCAAAGGTGTAGCCCGGCAGGCGAAAACGTTGCAGATCTAACGGTGCCGTCATCAATCCACTCAGATCGATGGGCTGGCCATGCGCCCACAGGTCACCCGCGGCCTGCAACAGCGCGCTGACTGACTTCCCGGCTTGCATCACATGCGGCTGGCTGCTGATAACCGTGGCCTGAGGTAACACGCCGCGCGTCAGCGATGTCAGCACCGTACCGGGACCACATTCAACAAAAATATCTGCCCCCTGCGCGGCGGCACATTCCAGACCGGCGGCAAACTGCACCGGGCGGCGAATATGATCCGCCCAGTACTGGGCCGAAAGCGCCTGCTCTTCGCTCAGCAGCTGTCCACTGACGTTGGAGACAATCGGGATGGTGGGAGGGTGGCGTGGCGTGGCGGCCACTGCCTGAGCAAACTCGGTTGCTGCCGGGACCATCGCCGCAGTATGGAAAGCATGAGAGGTGTGCAACAGTCGGCAGGCGATCCCCTGCCTTTCCAGTTCAAGGCTGAACTGCTCAAGCTGAGCTGCATCGCCCCCCACCACGCAGGCGTTATGCTGGTTGATAACGGCGATCTCCAGCTCCGGCGGCAGCTGCTTCTGCAAGGACTCCGCATCTGATGCTACGGACAGCATGCGTCCGGGCTTGGACGCCTGCATTAAACGACCACGAAGGCAAACCAGGCGCATTGCATCATCCAGTGAGAAGACACCTGCCAGGAAGGCTGCCACCCATTCGCCGATGCTGTGCCCCAGTAGCACCGCAGGCGCGATCCCCTGCTGGCACCACCACTGCGCCAGCGCCCAGCTGGTAGCAAACAGAGCCGGCTGCGCCTGCTGCGTCGACATCAACGTTTCGCCTTCCGCCGCCAGCAGTGCCAGCAGATCGCCACCACCATGACGTCGCATGCTCTCCGCCACTTGATCCAGCCAGCGGCGGAAATCGGCACGTTGCCGGTACAGCGGCAGCATCATCTGCGCATGCTGGGATCCCTGACCGGGAAAGAGCAATGCCAGCCGTCTGCTGCCAACCTCCGCCATTGATGTTGGCCGAAGCGACTCTAACGCGTTCACTGCCTGCGCGATATTTTCAGCGACCACCGTAGTGCGGCAGGTAAAATCAGCGCGCGTCGACGCCAGCGTGGTGGCAAAACCCGGCAGTTCGGCATCGTTGCGTGACGCCAGCGCCGAAGCCAACTGGTGACACTGATTTTCCAGCGCGGCGTGATTTTTTGCCGACACCACCAGCAGTGATGCTTCAGGTGCTGGCAATGGCGCTGCGCATGCCTCGGGAGCCTGTTGCAGGATCAGATGGACATTGGTGCCACCGATCCCGAAGCTGCTCACGGCTGCCTGGCGGGGCTTTTCCCCACATGTCCATGGTTCCGCCTGTAGCGGAATGCGAAACGGCGAGTGCGCGAGCTCCAACGCAGGATGTGGCGTTTCACAATGTACTAGCGGCGGGATCACCCCCTCCCGTACGGTGCAGCAGGCCTTAATCAACCCGGTCACGCCAGCGGCCGCACCGAGGTGACCAATATTCGCCTTAATGGAACCCAGCGCGCAGTAAGCGGTGCGCCCGGTGGCACTGCTCCATGACTGCTTAAGCGCGGAAATTTCAATCGAATCGCCCAGCTGCGTTCCCGTACCATGGGTTTCCACATAGCCAATATCTTCTACATCGGCTTGCGCCACCGCCAGCGCTTCAGCAATCACGCGCGCCTGACCACTGACGCTGGGAGCGGAATAGCCCACTTTGTCGTTGCCATCGCTGTTGACCGCACTGCCAGAGATCACGCCGTGGATAGCATTGCCATCGCGTAATGCGTCATCCAGCCGTTTTAGCGCCACCAGCGCCACGCCAGCACCGTCGATGGTGCCATTGGCCTGCGCTGAAAAGGGGCGACACAAGCCATCCGGTGAGAGAAAACCGCCAGGGATCGCTCGCTGGGATTCGGGCCGAAAAGCGGGGATCGCCGCCCCGCCCGCCAGCGCAACATCGCATTCCCAGGTCAGCAGGCTGTTACAGGCTAAATGAACGGCCAGCAGGGAGGTTGAACATGCGGTATTGACGCTAATGGCAGGCCCCCCTAACCCTAAGCGGTAAGCCAGCAGCGTTGCCGCGCTGTCTTTGCGGTTGATCATTTGCAAATAATCGGCCCCTAGCGCGGCCTGATGGCGGGGATTGTGCTGTAAGTGCTCTTCGTAATAGCGAGAGTGGCGCACACCAGCAAAGATACCGGTGCGTAAACGCTGGCTTTCCTGACAGGCATTCGCCTGCTCCAGCGCCAGCCAGCCCTGCTCCATCAGTAAGCGTAACTGAGGGTCAAGCGCTTCGGCTTCGATCGGGGAATAGCCAAAAAAAGCCGCGTCGAACCATTCCGGGCGGGTCAATAATGGCCGGCGATGTATCCAGTTCTGACCGGGTTTTTCTTCAACCGTTGGCGGAAATTCAGGTATAGAAACTTTGCCGCTACTAATATTTCTCCATAAAGTATCGACATCTTCAGCATCAGGAAAAACGCCCTGCATTGCAACAATAGCAATATTCATTTTACCCACCAGGAAATAGCAGCCATTAATAAACAAAGCTCAAAAAAGAGCTTTGTTTCTGATTAAAAACTTATATTCCTGGCAAAAAAGAACTCAAAATAAGGGAGGAAAGCCATAATGGCTTCTAAAACCCTTGCTAAGATAAATCGTATTAAATCATGAATTGAATTTATTGATTCCAACTATAAACCTCAATGTAAATAACTGTCAACGCAACTGAAATAAAAACGAAACATTTAAAGCATATGTATAAATACAGGACAATATACAGAATAAAAACCTATATAATCAGGAAATAAGCAGCACTATAAACCTGAAAACAACCAATAATCAGTTAACAAGCCAATGAGGCGAAAAATACAATCACATAAAAATTAAAATCCAAAAAACACACCAAAGAACAGCATAAGAAATTATAAAAAAACTAAAAACAGCATTTAATATCAAAAAATTACTGGCATTCATCAACAGCAACAGTTGACGTTACGATCATAGATTTTTCTTATAGATTAACTCGCCTAATAGTTTCTTCTCAAAACAAACTGCTTCATCCCGCCCCTGATAAACGCCATAATTTTCAATAATTTGATACCCACTCATCAGATAAAACTGCACCGCCGACTGATTGATCCTGCGCGTTTCAAGCCTGACTGCCCGGTAACCCTGCCCAAATGCGGCCGCTTCAAGTGCCTGGAGGATCGTTCGTCCCAGCCCTTGCCTCTTCTCTAACGAAAACATTCTTTTGATTTCACATGCCTGCGCCGTTAATGGGCGAAAACCGCCGCAGGCAACCGCCTTTCCATGTTTTACTGCCAGCAGAAAAAGTGCCCCTTCAAGGGAAAAGTCGGACAGGTCTGCACGTTTCGAACCATCACTGCCGCTGATATTTGAAAGGGATGAGTTTAAAAGCGCTATTAACTCTGCAACCTGCTTATCCTCCGCCGGTCGTTTAATTATTTTTATTTCAATGCTCATTTAAATCTCTCCGTTAAAATCCCTATAAGGATAATAGTAGCTGGTATAACGTTAAAAATGTTAACTAACGGCGACAGAATTAAAGTCAGGGTTCCCGCCACAACGAACCTCACCTCCTGTTCAGGAAAAAATCCACACCCAGTTCACATTCCATTCTGGTACTAAATCCATTTTGTAATGTTGTATAAATTAGCTCCGCATGATTTATAGCCTGTGCTATGCCTTATAGCAATAGCTAACTATGCCGCTTTTTTATACTTTTATGGGGGTTGTGATGCCTGAACGGCTTTGGATTAAACGTGGGCTGTGCGCCCTGCTCGTTGCTCTGTTACCGCTGGCCCCGGCCAGCGCCGTTGAAAAATTCAAGGTGATCACCACCTTCACCGTGATCGCCGATATGGCGAAAAACGTTGCCGGGGATGCCGCCGATGTCGCCTCGATCACCAAACCGGGGGCGGAGATCCATGAATATCAGCCGACGCCGGGCGATATCAAGCGCGCTTAGGGGGCGCAGCTGATCCTTGCCAACGGCCTCAATCTCGAGCTCTGGTTCCAGCGCTTTTACCGTCATCTCTCCGGGGTGCCGGAGGTCGTGGTCTCTGACGGAATCGCGCCGATGGGCATCAGCGAAGGGCAATACAGCGGCAAACCGAATCCACACGCGTGGATGTCGCCGAAAAATGCGCTGATCTACGTCGATAATATCCGCGATGCGCTGGTGAAGTATGACCCGGACAACGCGGCAACCTATCGCCAGAACGCTGAAGCCTACAAAACCAAAATCAGCGCTGCCGTTGCCCCGGTCGAGCAGGCGCTGGCGCAGATCCCCGCCGACAAGCGCTGGCTGGTGACCAGCGAGGGCGCATTCTCCTACCTGACGCGCGACTTCGCCCTGAAGGAGCTGTACCTGTGGCCGATTAACGCCGACCAGCAGGGTACGCCGCAGCAGGTGCGTAAAGTGATCGACACGGTGAAGCAGCAGCAGATCCCGGCGGTGTTCAGCGAGAGCACCGTGTCGGATAAAGCCGCGCGCCAGGTGGCGCGGGAAACTGGCAGCCACTATGGAGGCGTGCTGTATGTCGACTCGCTGAGTGCGGCAGACGGCCCGGTGCCGACCTATCTCGACCTGCTGCGCGTCACCAGCGAAACCGTGGTCAAAGGCATCAACGAGGGGTTAGCAAAATGAACTAGCAGCCCGGTATCGACGTCAGCCAGCTGACGGTCACTTACCGTAACGGGCACACGGCCCTGCGCGACGCAACCTTACAGATCCCGGCCGGCAGCATTGCCGCGCTGTTCGGCATCAACGGCTCCGGGAAGTCGACGCTGTTTAAGGCGATTATGGGCTTTGTGCCGCTCTCCAGCGGGTCAATCACCCTGCTTGGCATGAGCGAAAAACGCGCCCTGAAAAGTAACCTCGTCGCCTACGTCCCGCAGTCCGAAGACGTCGACTGGTCGTTCCCGGTGCTGGTGGAGGATGTGGTGATGATGGGCCGCTACGGGCACATGGGGATGCTGCGCATAGCGCGGGCGGAAGACAAACGGCTGGTCGCTGCGGCGCTGGAGCGCGTCGGTATGGCTGATTTCCGCCAGCGCCAGATTGGTGAACTCTCCGGCGGACAGAAAAAACGCGTGTTCCTCGCCCGCGCCATTGCTCAGCGCGGGCAGGTGATCCTGCTGGATGAACCCTTTACCGGGGTGGACGTTAACACCGAAAGGCAAATTATCAGCCTGCTGCATGAGCTGCGCGCCGAGGGCCGCACCATGCTGGTCTCTACCCATAATCTCGCCACCGTCAGCGACTACTGCGATCATACCGCCATAGTCAAAGGCACGGTGCTGGCCTGCGGGCCAACTGCCACCACCTTCACGCGGGAGAATCTGGAAAATGCCTTCAGCGGCGCGCTGCGCGGCGTCGAGTTTAGCGATGAGCTACCGCAGCCGGGCCTGACGGTGGTTGGGGGGCAGCGCTGATGGCGTGGCTGGCGGAACCCTTTCACTACCAATATATGCTGAACGCCATGTGGGTTTCGGCGCTGGTCGGCGGCGTGTGCGCCTTTCTCTCCTGCTATCTGATGCTTAAGGGCTGGTCGCTGATGGGTGATGCGCTGTCGCACTCGATTGTGCCCGGCGTGGCGGGAGCCTATATGCTGGGCCTGCCGTTCGCGCTGGGTGCCTTTCTCTCCGGCGAGCTGGCGGCGGGCAGCATGCTGTTTCTCAACCAGCGCACCCGGCTGAAGGAGGATGCGATTATCGGGCTGATCTTCTCCTCTTTCTTCGGCCTCGGGCTGTTTATGGTGTCGCTTAACCCCACATCGGTAAATATTCAGACCATCGTACTGGGCAATATTCTGGCGATTGCCCCGGAAGATATCCTGCAGCTGGCGATAATCGGCTTTACCTCACTGCTGATTTTGCTGGTGAAGTGGAAAGACCTGATGGTGACCTTCTTCGACGAGAACCACGCGCGCTCGGTCGGCCTCAATCCCACCCCCCTGAAGCTGCTGTTCTTCACCCTGCTGGCGGCCTGCACCATCGCCGCGCTGCAAACCGTCGGTGCCTTTCTGGTGATCTGCCTGGTGGTCACGCCGGGGGCGACGGCGTATCTGCTGACCGACCGCTTCCAGCGTCACCAGCTTCTTCGGCGCCTGGGTTAGCTACTATCTCGACGGCGCAACCGGCGGCATTATCGTGGTGGCGCAGACGCTGGTGTTTCTTATCGCCTTTGTCTTCGCCCCGAAACACGGGCTGCTTGCGCGCCGCCGTCGGGTCAGCCAGGGGGAGGAGGTACGATGAGTCTGACAGAGCTGCTGCTTAGTCCGTTTGAGTTTGATTTCGTGCATGCCGCGCTGACCATCTCGGTGATTGTCGCTATTCCCTGCGCCCTGCTCTCCAGCTTTATGGTGATCAAAGGCTGGTCGCTGATGGGCGATGCGATGAGCCACGCGGTATTTCCCGGGGTGGTTATTGCGTGGATCGCCGGCATCCCGCTGGCTATTGGCGCATTCTACGCCGGGCTGTTCTGCGCGCTGGCGACTGGCTACCTGAAGGAGAACAGCCGCATCAAGCAGGATACGGTGATGGGGATCGTCTTCTCGGGGATGTTTGCCGTCGGCCTGATTATCTATATCTCCGTCAAGTCAGAGGTGCACCTCGACCACATCCTGTTTGGCGACATGCTCGGCATCTCGCCTGCGGATATCTGGCAGAGCGGCGCAATTGCCGGTGTGATTGCCATGATTATCGGCATCAAGTGGCGCGATCTGGTCCTGCACGCGTTTGACGCGCAGCAGGCCAAAGCCTGCGGGCTGAATACCGCGCTGCTGCATTATGGGCTGCTAAGTATGATTGCCCTGACTATCGTTGCCACGCTAAAGGCGGTCGGTATTGTGCTGTCGATTGCGCTGCTGATCGCGCCCGGGGCAATTGCCATTCTGCTGATGCGCCGCTTCTCTTCGGTGATGATCTGCTCGGTGCTGCTGTCGGTGGTGGTCTGTTTTAGCGGCACTTACCTGTCATTCTTCCTCGACAGCGCGCCCGGCCCGACCATTGTGCTGCTGTTCGCTGTGCTGTTTATCGCCGCGTTTATCTTCTCGGCCAGGCGCGATCGCCACGCTATCACTGCCCGCTGAGAATAAAAAAAAAGCCCGCTGTGTTCTGAACTGCACCCCAAAAGTTGGATACCCAACTGAGTAAGGTGCAGTTTTTTATGAGCAAGTATTCTCTCAGCTTTAAGCTTAAGGTCGTGCAGCACTATCTTTCCGGACTGGAAGGGCATAAGGCTACGGCTAAGCGCTTTGGTATCGAGCACAGCGCCGTTCGTAAATGGTCGGCCGCCTGGGAACTTCATGGTGAAGCCGGTCTGACTACCCGCCATTTCTCCTATTCGCCGGCCTTTAAAGAGTCCGTTATTCTGCATATGCGTGAACACCGGCTGTCCGTTCGCGAAGCCTGTGCAAAGTTCACTATTCCTGCCTTTTCTTCGGTTTGTCAGTGGGAACGACGGTATGATGAAGGCGGTCTTGAAGCCCTGACAGACAACCGCCGCAGGAAAAAAACGATGCCGGAACAACCTGAAAATAAGGCAGTCGCCCCTTCGCAAACGGACCTCAACCCGGATGAGCGTGAGGAGCTTGAACAGCTACGCGTTGAAGTGGCCTATCTAAAAAAGCTGCAGGCCTTACTCAGGGAAAAAAACGCGGCGAAACGCGTCATAAAACGCAGGTCGTGAATGAGCTAAGGCCGCAGTTTCCTCTGGCCCGCCAGTTAAAAGCGGCGGGTCTGGCGAGAAGTACGTTTTACTGGCAGCTGGCCTGCGGTAAGAAGCCGGACAAATACGCCGATGATAAGCAGCAGATTTTAACGCTGTTCCACAAGCATAAAGGGCGGTATGGGTACCGGCGCATCGCGCTTGCCGTTCGCCGGGAAGGCAGTCAGCTGAATCACAAAACGGTTCAGAGGCTGATGCAGCACCTGGGGTTAGCATCCTGTATCAGAGGGAAGAAATACACCTCTTACAAAGGCCGATACGGCAAAGCCGCCGGCAATGTTCTGAACCGTCAGTTCAGCGCGGACAAACCCAACCAGAAGTGGGTAACGGACGTGACGGAATTTAAAATTGGCGGTGAAAAACTGTATTTATCCCCGGTTCTGGACCTGTATAACGGTGAGATCGTCGCGTATCAAATGGAAGCTCGCCCGCGCCTGTCAATGGTTGACGATATGTTAACTAAGGCGCTGGCCGTTCTGAGTGAAGGTGAACACCCGCTGCTGCACTCAGATCAGGGCTGGCAGTATCAGATGGCACACTATCAAAAGCGTCTCAGGGAAGCAGGGCTGAGGCAGAGCATGTCACGAAAGGGAAACTGCTATGACAACGCGGTGATAGAGAGCTTCTTCGGCATGCTGAAAGCGGAGTGCCTGCATCTGGGTGAGTATCGAAATATTAGCGAGTTACGAGCAGGTATTGAAGAATATATCGACTATTACAACCATGAAAGAATAAAACAAAAGCTAAAAGGCCTGAGTCCGATAGAGTACCGAACCCAGGCCCCAATAGCCGCCTAAGATAAATCGTCCAACTTTATGGGGTCAGTTCAAAACCTGAGCGGGCTTTTTGTTTTTTATCACGGCTATCCAGGCTTCGACCAGACAGTATCAGACACCGCCCCCTGATAGCGCGAATATTCTCCGCCCTACCCGCCAAATGCGTGAAGCCCAAAGCCAGACAAGGAAGTTCAGGTTTCCAGCAGGGCTTCCCCGTTATTTTTAGCCAGCTTATTCAGCGTGACCTTGATAATTATCTGCAGCGCTGGGTGTGGTAAAGCCGCCGTGTTCCAGTTCTGATAATGAGTAATTGCAGGGGATGTTAACGTCGGCGTGTACCACATGACGCGTTGTTTTTGCCGGATACAATCGACGTTGAACCCCTCGTGCAATCACATCTTCAGGGAGAAGGTCAAATTCAGTTCGCCATGAACGTAGTTCCACTTGTGAATAATCCAGTAAAAGACAGGGAACGTACGCAAATAAATGGCGCCTCGCAAACTCCCGGCGATGGTGACCATCCATAATGATGAGAGAAGTTCGCTCAACTAAAATAGGCTGATGCCAAACGCCCTCATGAATAATATCACGTCCCACCTGTAATACGCGCTCCTCGATAAAATCTTCTGTAGGTAACAGTTGATGCGGAGCCAGTAAAACTATTCGGCACGGAGCAGCCGTTTTTTTTGCAGTAAAACTTTTATCCATTATCAGTTTATCCATCATATCGATACGGTATTCAGACACTTTCATTTTCCTTAATACATACAGCGTTAATCCGCTAGCATCTCGTCATCAACGTAAAACTCCCGTGTCCACATCGGCGGCTCGACTGTAGCAATGAGTCAGATTAGGATCGACTACCCAGTTGACGTTTAATCTTTGAAATGACAATTTCCAAATTTTCATGAATAAAAAAATGGCCCCCATCAATGGAGATAAAATTAATTTCCCCCTGAATAATATTCTGCCAGCCGTTTATTTCCTCTTCCGATACGCTTTTATCCCGCAGACCGTAAAGGATGGATGAATTGCTTTTAAGATGTGGCGTGGAACAATAACGATAGTTGTCAGAAAGGGCGAAATCGGCACGCAGAATGGGAAGATAAAGCTCCAGCATCTCTTTGTTTGCCAGCAGCGCCGGCGGCGTACCGTCAAGGCTGACCAGTTCGCTGATAAGTTCTTCATCGCTCAACGCTGAACGCCCCAACGACGGATGACGATCGGCCGCAGAGCGACTGGCGGACAGGAACAGGTGAAACAGCGAATAGCCATTAGCGGACTGAAGTTTTCGCGCCAGCTCATAGGCGATCAACCCACCATTGCTATGCCCGAAAAATGCAGTGGGCACGTCCAACTGCGGGATAATATTTGCATAAATCGCATCCACCATCTGGCCACAATCGGCAATAAGCGTTTCATTATAGCGCTCGCCGCGCCCCGGATACTGGACACCAATCAACTCGATATCCCCGGTAAAATAATCGGACCAGTGACGGAAGACCGAAACGCTTCCTCCTGCGTAGGGGAAACAAAATAATCGTAAGCGTGGCCTGGTGCAGACGTTTAACCGTTTAAACCACAGATGGGACGGAGACGACGAGCGCGCCAGTGGATCGCCTGTCTGAACGTGTTGTCGGATACTTTTCATCGATTTATATTCCCAACCGCTGGCGCAATGTGGCGCAGAGTTCACTTACAAACGGAGGTTGCAGCATGGTCAGATGGCTACCCTGTGCAGGAAGCAGCGTCACGGTGCCCGACGAGACGTCATCCCAGCCGCGGTACTGACCTTGTGCGGCGTAAATACTGTCCTCAATTGCGTAATAATCGATGTCGATATCGGCGGCTGTTAAGCGGGTGTCATACTTTGAGTGTTTAATATCGATCAGATAACCCAGGTAACGGCCAGCCATCTCATCCGTAATTCCTTCCGGCCGGATCTTGCCGATCGCCATCTGGTCCAGCAGGTAATCTTTACGACTGGCCGGCGTTAATGACGCCAGCAACGTGCTATCCAGCGATAATCCATCAGCTCTGAAATCGTTGACCAGCGCCTCCCACGCCAGACCGTCCCTTTCCTCTTCTGAGGCGAGCACGGGCAACTCAGAGTCAAATACCCCCAGATAATCGACCTCATAGCCTTGACGGCGCAGTTGAACGGCCATCTGCCAGGCGATACTGCCACCGAGCGACCATCCCAGAATACGGTAGCTTCCCGTCGGCTGCTGGCGCAGCAGGAGGTCAACATAGTGGTTTGCCAGGCTGTCAATGGTGCTGAGTTCGACATCGCCGAAGATAGCGGGCGCCTGCAGCCCATAACACTGTGCGTAATCCACCAGTTGACCCGCAAGGGCGGAATAGCAGGTAGCTATGCCACCTTCTGGGTGAACGCAGAATATCTTGCGCGGACTTGACGAGTTATTGAGCTTCACGACGACAGAGGACTCGGGAACACTTATCGCCCGCATATCAAGCGGCTGGATGGCATAGCTCTCCAGTTCATTAATGCTCTGGTGCCGAAAGAGATCTTCAAGCGTGAACGTGAAACCACGACTTTTCATTTTATTAAACAGCCTGAACATAACAAGGGAATTTCCGCCCAGGCTGAAAAAATTGTCGTGGATGCCAACCTGACTGATATCCAGTGTATTTCCCCAAATTTTGCAAAGCTGCCTTTCCCGGTCATTGCGCCCGGCGACGTAATTCGTATCGGACGTCATTACCTGCGTGATATCGGGAAGCGCGTTACGATCCACCTTACCATTAGGCGTCAGCGGCAGTGCATCAAGAAAGAGGTAATGATGCGGCACCATATAATCAGGAAGCCGTTGCGATACACCTTCTCTGAGAGATTGGATAAGCCACTCTTTGTCAAAATCGGCGCGCTGATGCGCCTCGGGCGTTAATACGATGCAGGCAATCAGCATCTCTTTATAGCGGGTGCCAAGCCTGACCGCCGTATCGCTGACCCACTCCTGCAACAGCAAAGCGCTTTCGATCTCCCCCAGCTCGACCCGATATCCACGGATTTTTACCTGGCTGTCGCTGCGCCCAAGTACCGTCATTTCCCCTTGCGCATTCCATTTTGCCATATCGCCAGTGCGGTAGAACCGGGCCTGCCCTGTCAGCACAAATGGGTCAGAAGTAAACCGCTCAGCCGTCAGATCGGGGCGTTTGTAATAACCGCGCGACAGGCCATCTCCGCCGATGTACAACTCTCCGATGACCCCGGCCGGCGACAGCTGTTGCTGCTCATCCAGTATATACAAAGCCGTGTTGGCGACCGGCCGACCGATAACGATCTCGCGTTCAGCGCTATGGATTTGCCCCGCAGTCGACCAGATCGTTGTTTCCGTTGGCCCATACATATTCCAGAAAGACCCCATATTTTCACACAGCGCCCCAGCCAGCTCACGGCTAATGGCTTCGCCACCGCACAGCACTTTGAGACGCTGATGTGTATGCCAGAAAGGGCTTTGCTGCAGCAGTTTCCAGGTGGCCGGCGTCGCCTGCATGACCGTAATCTGATGTGTTAACAGCATCGCACTCAGGATCTCAGCGTTACGGCTATCCTCTTCTGCACAGATAACAACCCGTCCCCCGCAGCTCAAGGGCAAAAAGAGTTCCAGTACGGAGATATCGAAGCTTATCGGCGTCACCGCCAGCAGGCGATCCTCCTTGCCAAATCCTGGCGATCGCGCCATCGAGCGGAGGAAATTAACCACCGAACGATGCTCAATCATGACCCCTTTAGGGTTGCCAGTAGAACCCGAGGTATAAATGATGTATGCCAGATTACCGGGAGAACACGTGGCTGGATCCGGATAACGATCGGCTTCAGATTCGTCGATGAGCAATGATTCATCCAGCATCAGCACCTCGTTTTCCGGGCCGGCTGGCAAACGCGCAGCAAGTGACCGCGTGGTAAGCACCAGCCTGACACCTGAATGGGACAGCATATAGGCGATACGCTGTTCCGGATAGCCGGGATCGAGCGGCAGATAGGCTGCCCCCGCCTTCAGAATCGCCAGCAGACACACCAGCATATCGGCGCTGCGCCGGCAATATAAACCGATGACCATATCAGGGGTGATATTGTGTCGTTGCCGGAGCTGATGCGCCAGGCGATTAGCTGATACATTCAGTTGCCGGTAGCTGATGCACCGATTATCGAAAACGGCAGCTACCGCGTCCGGCGAACGCAGGCATTGCGCCTCAAACAGCTGGTGCAGGCAAACCTCGAGCGGTTCGTCCGGTCCGGATCGGCCGATCCGAACAATATTTGCTGCCGCCTGTGAAGACAGCAACGGAAGCGCCTCGACTCCGCAGTCCGGCGCAGTCAACACCGCGCGGATCAACGTCTGATAGCTCTCCAGCATCCCTTCCATAACGTAGCGTTCGAACAGGCACGGGTTATACAGCCAATCGATCTGAAGACCGCTGTCGCTTTCCGTTACGCTGACGTCCAAATCCATTTTTAGTAGCGCGGTCTGATTTTCCATCCGCGTTACTATAACGTCAGGGAGAACCGCCACCGCCTCCTCATTGTTCTGCAAGGTAAACAGAATTTGAAACAGTGGGTTGCACTGGTAAGTGCGCAGCGGATTGAGCTGCTCCACCAGCATATCGAACGGCACGCGCTGATGTTCATATGCCTCGATGATAGTGAGTTTATTGTCCCTGAGCAGGGTCAGAAACGACACATCGGGAGCGACGGGCGTTCTGACCAGCAGCGTATTGACGAAACAGCCGATATTGTCGTAAAAGCGTTCGTCATCACGCCCTGAAACCGGGAAACCGACCACAACATCGCGCTCATTGCTGTAGCGTGAAACCAGCAGAGCAAAGACGGTTTGCAAAAAAATGAACAGAGTGACGTTATGACGCTGACAAAACGCGGCGATGTCGTCGCGCAGCAATGGCTCGAGCCTTAACGTCAGTTTCTCCCCCAGAGACACTTTTTTATCTCTGCCGCCCAGAATAGCCGGCAGGCTATGGCAAAGCGGCAAAGCGGCCAGTTTGTCGCGCCAATAATGCAGGGATTGCTGCATGCCATGAGAGGAAAAATAACCCTTCTGCCAGTTTGTATAGTCCGCATACTGGAATTGTAGCGGCGCGGGCGGCTGCACATCCCCGCTTGCCAGACAGCGATATAACTGGCAAAAATCCCTGACAAGCACGCCCATTGACCACCCGTCGGAGACAATGTGTGGCAGAGTAAATAGCAGGACGGCATGTTCCGGCTCGCATTGCATTAAGGTGATTCGCAGCGGGATATCCCGCTGCAAATCGAAGGCGCGCAGCGCTTCAGCCCGGCTACGCAGCCAGACCTGTTCATCCCGATCCTGACCGGAGTAATCACTCAGATCCTCATAGGTTATCTCCGGGTAACGTTCGTGATGAACATCCGCACGAAGCTGCTGATTTTCCGCCTGAAAAGTGGTTCTTAATACCTCATGGCGTTCAACCAGCGCGCGGATAGCGCCCTCGAAAGCGCGGCGGTCCCATTTCCCTTTAATATCGATCTGGTTCGGCATGTTGTAAGCGCCAGACTGCGGATCCATTTGGTGCAACAGAAACAGCCGTTGCTGCGCATAGGACAGCGCTGACCGCTCCTCCTCCGTAACCGGAACTGGCTCATCGTCGCTCCCGTTGCGCTGCTGCGAAAACAGAGCGATCAGCGCCAATTTGTGCTCTTTTACGCTGGCGACTAACCGCGCATCGGTGATTTTTTCCGCTGACTTCAGCTTTAAACGATCGTTCTCTACCGAGATTTTGATGCGATGCGTGTTGCAAAAATGCACTATCTCAATGATATCCATCATCATTAAAACTCCATCTCAATGCTGGTGTTGTCGCTGTCGTCCACCGTAGCTTCGGCGTTGCCGGCCAGCGCCCGAAGCAACTCGGCCTTCCGTGCCCAGTAGTCAGGGGTCGGGTGCATGAACAGTTCTTTGACGCTTGCTTGCATACTCAGCGTTTTATTCATGTCGTTTACCAAACGCATCGCCATAAGCGAATGACCACCGACGTTGAAAAAATTGGCATCCATGCTGATGGCATCGATAGTGAGGTGCGCCTGCCACAGCGCGGCGACCTGCTGCTCCAGTGGCGTGACTGGTGGGACGTTTTGCACACCAGCGGGCATATGCAGCCGGTAATCCGGCAGCGACTTGCGATCAATCTTGCCGTTCGACAAGTGCGGCAACATCGTCAGCAGAACAAAATACGAAGGCACCATGTACTGCGGCAAATTCGCCATCAGCAGCGAGGTCAACGCCTCGACGATAGCGCCATACTGCACGGTAAGTTCGGCTTCGCTGCTATTCTTGAGGCTGATATAAGCGATCAGCTGCTTATCATCCCGGCCGTTTTCCACAACGGCAATCACAACCTCATTAAGGTCAGGATAGCGCCGCAGGATGGCTTCGATTTCACCCAGCTCAATGCGGAATCCGCGGATTTTCACCTGATGGTCAACGCGGCCCAGGAATTCAATATTTCCCTCTTTCTGATAGCGAGCCAGATCTCCGGTGCGATACAGGCGGGAATAGCCATCGTCGAACAGGTTGTCCATAAACGCCTCCGCCGTTTTCTGCGGGTTATTGATATAACCCGGGCCTACGCCGATACCGGAAACATAAAGTTCCCCTACGGTCCCCAACGGCACCATTTTTCTCCGGCTGTCGAGAATATACATCCGCATATTCACCACCGGTCTGCCTATCGGCATATTCACAACGTCCTGCGCCGGCGGCGTCACTATCGGATAGTGCGTAATATCGTCGGAACACTCCGTCGGACCATAGGCATTCAGGATCGGCACCTGCGGGAAAAGAGTCAGCCACTGCCTTGCCAACTGCGGCGGTAAGGCTTCGCCAGTCGGTATCAGCCAGCGCAACCGGGCGAGTTGATGACGGATTTCCGGCATCTCTTCCAGTTGATTCATCAACTCTTTAAGCAGCGAAGGCACCAGTTCCAGAATCGTGATGCCCTGCCCGGCTACGGTGGCAATCAGGCGATTCGCATCCAGCGAAATGTCATCCGGGCAGAGGCAAACACAGCCGCCGAACGCAAGCGGAGACAGGAATTGCCAGATCGAAATATCGAAGCACTGGGAGGCATTCTGGGCCACGATATCCTCCGCCGTCAGCGACAAATCGCGCATCTTGGCGTAGACGTGGTTGATTAGCCCGATGTGCTCCACCATCGCCCCTTTCGGTGTGCCCGTGGAGCCAGAGGTAAAGATGATGTAGGCCAAATCATTCAGATCGTAACTGACGCCGGACGGTAGCTGCGTCGAGTCATGCAATTGAAGGTCATCGATCAGAAGGATCCCGGGGAAAGACGGTACCCCGTCGGCTATTCCACGCAACGAGGCCAAATGGTCACGTTCGGTGACCACCATACGGCTATCGCATTGTGCCAGTATGGTCCTGACACGATCGCCGGGATGATTGACATCCAGCGGCAGGTAGACGGCGCCAGCTTTAAAGATCCCCAGCATAACCGTCAGGAAATTGATGCTGCGATCGGCATAGAGCGCGATGACGTCGCCGCGATTCACACCCTGCTGCTGCAATGCGCTGGCAATCCGGTTCGCCTCTTCCGCCAGTTGCCGATAGTTACGCCGCTGCGAGCCTTCAATAACGGCGATGCGGTCCGGCGTTGCCGCCGCTTGCTGGTCGAGCAACTGGTGAATGCCCATTGCGCTCGGCAACGCGTGGCGGGTATCGTTCCAGCGGTGCATGATGTTGTGATGCTGCTCTGCGGTCAGAAGTGATAAATCCAGCCAGCTGGCATCGCTGTCGGTGGCTATCGCTTTCAGCACGCACTGATAGTAATGACGGACGACGTCCACCTCCTCACCGCTAATGCGGCTGGCATCATAATGCAGACTCAGCGCGACCTGCCCTTGCTGCGTATCCCGGCTGAACTCGGCGCGCAGCGGGTACTCCGTCTCCAGCACCGAATCGAGATGCGCCAGCGCCTGGCCATGCCGGGCCATGGTTTCCTGACTCACGTGGAAATGCACATAGTTGAAGACCACGTCGAACAGCTCACCGATACCGTTATCCAGCCGCATCTGCGCCATGGGGTAATGGCGATAAGGCATCAGCGCAATTTCCTCATCGAACACCTGACGTACCAGATCTTTCCAACTGCCCGGCAACAGATCCAGCCGGAACGGCAGCGTGTTTAAAAATAGCCCCAGCGTACGTTCTGAATCGGCCATTTCCGGCCGACCGTTTTGCTCCAGCCCGGATACAACGTGGTATTGGCCGCTGATAAAGGCAAGTACGCGCATATGGGCCGCCAGCAGAATGACTTTCACCGGGACACCCATTTGCGCCGACAGTTCCAGCACCCCCTCAGAGATGCCGGGAGCAAGTTCGACATCTGCATAACAAATCGTATTGTCTGAATTCGCACCGGTGAATGGCAGTGGTGTGAAGGTAAAATCAGTCAGTTTATCCCGCCAGTAGTCACGATCTTGATGACGCGACAGGGCGGCCATTTCCAGAGCGACATACTCTCGGAATGGCAGGACAGGCAACCGGTATTTTTCAGCCAGAGGCTGCCCCTGCTGCAAAGCAAAATAACGTTCGAAGATCTCGGCGGACAAGGCGTTGATGCTCCAGCCATCCAGCATGGAATCATGAAAACTGAGCGTGAACTGATAGCAATCGTTCGAGAGCTGATGAATAAAGTAACGAATTAATGGCGCCGTCCAGTCAAATTCATGCTGTTTTTCCTGCACCAGAAAATCATCCAGCGCCTGCTGCCGCTTTGCAGGCGACAGCGCGCTCAAATCCACCCACTCCAGCCCGTTGCACTGTCCTGCGCGTACAATCTGCAACGGTTCGCTGAATGTCGACCAGTCAAAACAGGTACGCAGTATCGAATGCCGCTGCTGCACTTCACTCAACGCCTCCGAAAACGCAGAATAATTAAGCGTCTCCTCCACCGTATAAATGACAATATCGTGATACATCGCGCGGCCGGAGGCGAGCTGGCTTTCAAGCACCAACCCTTTTTGCAGCGTCGTTAGTGGATAGGCTTCTTGAATATCTTCCGGTAGCTGGCGCCTGTCTTCATCGCTCAACAGCGTCGTCGGACCGATCAGCATCGTGTCGTCCTGCGGCGGCTGTCGGGAGTCCAGACAGGCCGCCAGCCGATCTACCTGGGGATATTGGTAAACATCCTGAATGCTAATGCGCAGACCTTTGCTTCGACATTCGGCCACCAGAGCGATACTCCGGATGGAGTCGCCGCCCAGCGCAAAGAAATTATCCCGCACGCTCACTCTCTGCGCCTCGAGCACGCGGGCAAAAATCTGCACCAGCGTCCGCTCCATTGTCGTCGATGCGCTGACAAACCCGGTAACGGCCGGAACATCGTTAACAGGTATCGCTGCCAGCGCCTTGCGATCCGCTTTTCCGTTCACCGACAGCGGAATGCTGTCCAGCTCAATGAAATGGGCTGGGATCATGTATTCGTTTAGCCGCTCGCTCAGAAATGCGCGCAGCGCATCAACATCGCCGACGCCTGTGACGAACGCCACCAGTTGACTGGCGTGATGCTGCGACTTAACCAGTACAACGCCGTGCGCTCCGGGCTGGAATCCGGCGATATGATGTTCTATTTCCTGCAACTCAATGCGGAATCCCTTGATCTTGACCTGATCATCGATACGGCCCAGATATTCGATTTCACCCTGCGGGTGATACACCGCCAAATCGCCGCTCTGATAAACACGTTCCTCGTTAAACAGCGGATCGGAGATCAGGAAGAATTTCTCTCGGGTAAGGTCGTCACGGTTACGATAGCCGCGTGCCAGCCCTACTCCGCCGATATACAGTTCACCCGGACATCCCTGCGGCATCGGCTTTCTGCCATCATTAAGAATATAGATGCGGAGGTTATCGATCGGGTAGCCAATCGGCACCGTTCTGGCATGGGTAATATTTCGCGTATCCCAAAAGGTAACGTCAATCGCCGCCTCAGTCGGCCCATACAGGTTGTGCAACCCCGTTTCAGGCAGCATCTGATGAAATGCCTCGACCACATCCGTCGAAAGCGCTTCGCCGCTGCATATGACATGCCGTAATGTGGTACAACGGCGGCATTCATCGATACTCAGGAACGCCCGCAGCATAGAAGGAACGAAATGCATGATGGTGACACGCTGCGAGACAATCACATCCACCAGATAATCCGGGTCTTTGTGACCTTGTGGTTTAGCAATAACTAACGATGCACCATGCGTCAACGGCCAGATAAATTCCCACACCGAAACGTCAAAGCTGAATGGCGTTTTTTGCAAAACCACATCATCGCTGGCAAGCGGATATGCTTTGTCCATCCAGGCGATACGGTTAACCAACGCGGCATGTTCCACCATCACGCCTTTGGGCGCACCGGTAGACCCGGAAGTATGGATAACATAGGCCAGATGCTGCGGCGTCAGGCCAAGTCTGGCCTTATCGATATTTTCGGCGCAATAGCTCCGTAACATCAGAATCCTGTCGGCATCATCTATAACAAGTTGCCCGCTATCCACCAGATAAAGTTTGGGTGCGATCTCCGCCGAGGTAATAACCCGGGATATCTCAGCCGAGGCGATCATCGCCTGCAAACGCTGAGACGGCGCTTCCGGGTCCAGCGGTACGTAGGCGGCCCCGGCTTTAAGCGTGCCGTAAATGGCGACGACCATGTCCAGCGAACGCTCAAGGCACAGTCCGACCAGACTATCCGCTCCGATACCTTGCTCCACCAGCCAACAGGCAAGCTGATTGGCGCGTTGATTAAGTTGCCGATAAGTCAGGATTTCATCGGCAAATGTCAGCGCCACTTTCTCCGGATGATTTTTTACACATACTTCAAACAGTTCATGAATACACAGACCGGGGTGGAACCCTTCAGGCGGGCGTTGCCTCTGCTGCAGGCTTGAATATTCATCATTCCCCAGAATGGCGTAGTAATCGGCAGCCCGCTCCGGCTGGAGAACCAGTTGCCGCAGCAGGGTGGAATAATACTGCGCAATACGCTGTGAAAATGCAGGATCAAACACCTCGCTATCCAGCTCAAGCAGCAACTCATAGCGCCGGGTAGAGATGTTCCTGGAAAATTGCGAGGCGAACGCATAGTTGGTTTCTGTAAACGACTGCTCCTTAATGAGTTCTAGCGAATCAGCCAGCTCGCTGTAAGTATGAAAGTGCGTAAAATTGAACAGCGATGATGAGAAATCCAGCGACGTGTCTTTCTGAATATTCGCGAGGGGGTAATAGCAATAATCCGCCATTGCCGCCAACTGACGCCGAACGTCGTCAATCAATTGGCTCCAGGGTGTATCGGCATCCAGCGTCATGCGCAGTGGCACCGAATTGAGGAACAGCCCCAGCGCGCTATCGCCCCCCGCGATGGCTGGCCGTTGATGAGTTACTATCGACGTCACCACGTCTTGTTTACCGTTCAGGAAGGCCAGCATAAAAAGATGTGCTGTCAGAAACAGAGTGGACTCAGGCACCTGTAACCGGCGCGCAAGCTGGACGAGCGCGTCGCCGACATCCTCCCCTATATCCACAGTCTGCAGCAGGATTTTGCCTCGTCCACTACGGTGCCACCAGGGCAGCGTTGCGCCATCCAGTGTCCGCCGCCAGTAATCCCGTGCTACCACGGATTGCGCCGCGGCCATCTCAGCCGCGACATAGCGGCTGTAAGGCAATCCTTTGGCCACCGTACCCGGCTCATGCAGCAAGGCTGCGCGATACAGTTTAAACAGTTCGCTATTGAACGATGCGACGCTCCAGCCATCCATAATTGCATGGTGGCAAGTCAGCGTGTAATTGATCGCTTCATCGCTCAGAACATGAACAGTGACTTTCCACAAGCGGGAGTCGTCATCGAACGCGCGGCATTTTTCCTTTTCCATCCAGGCGCTAATTGCCAGTTCCGCCTGTTCTGCCGGCACGTGACGTAAATCAAAACACTCCAGTTCCGGCTCGACTCCCGCCTCAACCACTTGCAGCATGGCGTCGCCGTTCAGCACAAATCGGGTGCGCAAAATATCGTGCTGTTCGACCAGCACGCTCAATGTCGCGAGGAAGGTGGGCTGGTGCCATGCAATGGCCAGTTGCAGCCCCATCATATCGTGATAGGTCGCTTGATCGCCGTCACGCTGATTATGGAAAACCATGCCTTTCTGCAACTGAGTCAGCGGATAAGCATCCTGCAAGAGTCGGGCGTCATGCAGCCCATCCAGCACCGCTTTTTCCCGCTCATTGAGCAGCGTAAATGGCGCTGGCCGTTCGTCGTCCACCCACGCCCCTCGTTGCTGTTCCATATGCTCAGACAGCCGGGCGATAGTCTGATGCACAAACACATCTTTGGCAGAAAGCGCGATACCGGCGTCTTTGGCCGCCACCACCATGCCAATAACAAGAATAGAGTCGCCGCCGAGGGCAAAAAAATTATCGTCAATGCCTACGCGAGTTACGTTCAGTGCGCGCTGCCAGATTTCACACATCTGCCGTTGTAGCTCGGTGTCCGGTGCAACAAAACTGTTCTCATAGAGCAGGCTGAAATCCGGTTTCGCCAGCAAGTGACGGGCTACCTTACCGTTGATTGTCAGCGGAATGCCTGGCGTACCGATAAACAGCGAGGGGATCATGTATTCAGCCAGTGTCGCGCTCAAATGCTGTCTCAGCGTCTGTTGTAACTGGCTGCTGCTCTGCCCGCTTTCCTCTACCACATATGCCACCAGCTGCGGTCCATGTCCTTCTGGTTCATAGACAATGACAACGGCTTCACGCACCTGCGGATGTTGTAGCAAAGCAAATTCGATTTCGCCAGTTTCGATGCGGAAACCGCGGATTTTTACCTGTTGATCGCAGCGGCCATGATAACGGAACTCGCCCGAAGGCAAGCGACTGGCTAAATCACCGGTACGATAGAGCCGCTCCTGTGGATTGAACGGATTGGGAATAAACCGTTCGGCGGTGATTTCCGGCCGGTTCAGATACCCTCTGGCAAGACCGCCGCCGGCGACGAACAGTTCAGCGACCACGCCATCCGGTACCGGCTGTAATGAAGTATCGAGCAGGTAGAGAGAAAGATCGTCGAGCGGTTTGCCAATCAGACTGCCGCGGCCGGATGCTATCTCTTCACGAGTCAGGTGCTTGCAGGTTACATGCACGGTAGTTTCGGTAATGCCGTACATGTTAACTAACTGGGGCTGCAGATCGCCATGGCGCAGTAGCCAGGGTTGCAAACTCATCAAATTCAGTGCTTCCCCACCAAAGATGACATAGCGTAACGCCAGGTTGCGCGGCTGCCTTTGGTCGGCGGCGATGAACTGATTAAAAGCGGTTGGCGTTTGATTAAGCACGGTCACTCCCTTGCTCGCCACCAGTTTGTAAAACGCGTCCGGATCTCTGCTTTGCTCCCGGTTGACCAGTACCAGTTTTCCACCGAATAGCAGAGCGCCCCAGATTTCCCATACGGAGAAATCAAAAGCGAAAGAGTGGAACAGCGTCCAGATATCCTGATGATGGAAACCGAATTTCTGCTCCGTGGCAGAAAACAGTCTCGCGACATTAGCATGGGTGATTTCCACCCCTTTCGGTGTACCGGTCGAGCCCGATGTGTAAATAACATAGGCCAGATCGTCCGGTCTGATAGCCGCTGGCGTAAATGCCGCCGACGCTATTGGCTGGTCGAGTGTGATAAGCAGGCGGTGTGTGCATTCAACCGGCGCCAGTTCCCGGGTCTGTTCCGTCACCAGACAGACATCGGCACCGGCATCCTGTGCAATGTAACGAGTACGAGCTTCAGGGCTGGCAGGATCAATTGGCACATAGGCGCAGCCTGCCTTAAGCACCGCCAGAACGCCGATAATCATCTCAAACGAAGGTTCCGCTACGATGGCAATCCGGGACTGAGGGAGAATGCCTGTGTCTGTGATGTGCCCCGCCAGATGCTCAGCCGCCGCATTCAGTTGCGCATAGGAAAGGGAAAGCTCTCCCAGCTCCAGCGCCGCCTTCTGTGGATATTTTTCAGCCTGACGATTAAAGAGACGATCCAGCGTCAACTCAGGGGTATAACACTGGCGAGCGGCGCAGGTGGCGGCAATAGTCGCCGCGGCCTCATCGGCATCGAGCAGCGGAATGGCACCAATGTTCTGTGAAGGATGACGACAGAGACTTTCCAGCACCCGGATGAAACTGCGGGACATATTTGCTATCGAGGCAGGGCTGAAAAGATCGGTTGCGTATTCCCATTTGAGCGCCAGGCCATCGTGATGGTGGCTCAGGGTCAGGACGATATCAAACTTGGCCGTATTGGTATGAATCTCCTCAATCTGGCACTGCAACCCGTTCAGATGAAGCAACTCCTCCCTCTCATCTTGATAAACAAAAACTATCTGAAGCAGCGGATTGTAACTCAGGCTGCGATCAACCTTCATCGTGTCGACCAGTTGTTCGAACGGGTACAACGAGTGAGCGATACACTGCTGGATCATGGCGCTATTATCGGTCAAAAACCGATCGAACGTATCGTGCGAACGGATTTCCGAGCGAATAACCAGAGTATTCACAAACAGGCCAATGAGCGTATTAAGTTCGCTACTCATTCGGTTATTGACCGGCGTCCCCACGACAATATCTCCCGCACCGCTGTAACGGTGCAGGAAAACGGCAAATATCGACTGTAGCACGGCAAAAATCGTCGTCTGGCTTTTCTCCGCGAGGGCGCTCACCTGCCGGCTTAACTCCGCAGGCAAACGGTCGTGATGCAATTTCCCTGCGGCTGACAGCGTTGCCGGCCGTACATAGTCCAGCGGCAGATCATGCAGCGTGGGCAGACCTCGCAGACGCTCATGCCAGAAGTCTTTCAGCTTGTCGCGCTGCGTATTCATCTGGGCGCGCTGGAAATCCGCATAGTCAGCATACTGTAGCGGCAAAGCCGATAATGGCGCCTCGGCGGCATTGGCTGCATAGTTATAAGCGGTACTTAACTGCTGGCAAAAAATCGCCATCGACACATTGTCGAAGGCGATATGATGCAGCGTGATAAACAGGCAGTGCTCTGTTTCCGCGACACGGGCCAGCTTTACCCGCAGCGGAATATCGCAGGCCAGATCGAACTCCAGCTCAGCGCTTTCCTGCGCCATTGCAGACAGAAGCGCTTCACGCTGCGAAGCAGGAAGCGCGCTCAGGTCTTCCCTCGACAGTACGACATCCGCCTCGGCATGAAGCACACCATAGTAACCCTGCTCGTCAAACCGGTAGGAGGTACGCAACACCTCATGGCATTCCACCAGCGTATTGATAGCACGTATCAATGCGGCAATGTCCAGTTGCCCTGACAGCCTAATCAAAGCGGTCATGTTGTAGCTTTGCTTATGGACGGATATCGTATCCAGCACCAACATCCTCTGTTGCTCGAACGTAACTGGCCTTCTTTCTTGTGCCGTACGACGCTTCGCTGCAGGCGTGTCGGACGCCATCACCGATAACGAGCGTTGGTAATTGCTCAACAAAGCGATAATGTCTTCACGATGTTCTATTATCTCAGCCTTTAACGCAGCGTTTAATTCGCCCTGACTTTTAAAAGCCAGACGCCCTTCATTTAAATAAAGAAAAACCCCTGACTCTTTCGCCTTATTGATAATATTGATAGCACTCATAGAAATCCTTCGGTATTAAATTGAGATAAAACAGGGTTTTCGTGATAAGTCATACAGTCGCGGATCAGGTCGATATTCATCGCCATCTCATGGACGGTGGGATAGTTAAAAATCAACTCCACGGGAAGAGACGCGCCAAAGGCATCTTTAATGAAGGCGTTAAGCCGTATGGCCAGAAGCGAATCACCGCCCAGGCTAAAGAAGCTGGTGTGAATATCCACTTCGTCCATCGACAATATTTCACACCACATTTTTTCCAGTTTTATTTCAACCAGCGTTACCGGTGTGAAAATGACGTCATCATAGTCAGCAGGCGTATTGAAAATCAGGTTAACATCGGTCTTTCCATTGGGAAGCAAGGGAAAATCAGACTTAACAATGATTTGTGCCGGGATCATATAGTCCGGCAAGGTTGAGCGCAGTCTGTTCTTGATGGTTTTAATCACCGTAGCCGGTGGACTTTGTTGTACCCTGGGGACAATATAGGCGACCAGACGTCCGTGCTCTTGCTCATGGCATTGATAATTAACCAGCGCATTCTTGACTTCGTCAAGTTCCAGCAGCGCCGACTCTATTTCAAGCAGCTCAACGCGGTGCCCCCTTATTTTCTGCTGGCTATCCTTTCTGCCAATATATTCTATATTTCCATCGTCACGAAAACGAACCAGATCGCCCGTGGCATAGCAACGTTCATTAACACCAGGCATAAAGTGTTTGACAAAAAACTGGCTGGCCGTGAGCCCGGCATCATTAATATAACGCCGGGCCAAACTCTCTCCGGCAATCAATAATTCGCCGATACTGCCAATCGGGTTCAGTTGTCCATGCCGACCGACAATATATGTTCGATTCCCAGGAACAGCGCGCCCAATGGGCACGGTTACGCCTGCAGGCGGCGCATCCCGTTTCACTTCATAGAGCGTACTGGTAATCACCGCTTCAGTCGGCCCGTATGCATTAATCACTCTGTCCGCGAGTCTGGCGGCCAGACACCGACGCAATACGGCACTGTAAAAACACTCGTTGCCAACGATTAATAATCTCAGCAGCGCATGAGGCCTGGCGACCGAATAAAGATTGAGAAATTCATTCACGTAAGACGCCGTCAGATCGGCGACGGTGATATGATGCTGTTCAATAAATGCGACCAGACTATCGACATCGCTCATCCGCAAATCGGCAAAATACACCGACGCACCGCAGGTTAAGGGAACAAAAAGCTGTTCCAGCGCCGCATCAAAACTTATCGACGCCGTATGAAGGCAGCGATCGGCGGCGTTAAGGCGATAGCAGCGGTTGATATCGATAATATGCCGGGCAAACGCGCCATGGTCCACTTCGACGCCCTTCGGTTTCCCCGTCGATCCGGAGGTGTAGATGACATACGCCGCAGCGCCCGGCACTAACGCTACAGTATCTGGATGAAGATCCTGATACTGCGCCTCATCGTCATCAACAGGCAGGTGGCAAAGCGAGAACTCGCGACAACCATGGCCAAGGTCGGTAAGACGTTCATATCCGGCCGCCTGGGTATCCGCCAGAAAAAAGCGGCTGCCTGACTGGGCGATCGCATACTGAATGCGCTCCGTGGGATAACGCAGGTCGACAGGAACGCAAACGGCGCCTGATTTCAGTATCGCCAAAATCCCTACCGTGGCATCGCATCCTGCATACGCGCAAAGCACAACCGGATCGCCGGAGCTTACGCCCTGCTGCCGCAGATACCGGGCTAACCGATTAGCCTGTCGATTAAGCTGGCGATAGCTCAGGCTTCGTCCGTCAGATTCCGCCAGCGCCATGGCATCGGGCGTCAGTGCCGCCTGACGTTCCACAAGCTGGTGCAGGAAAGCGGCCGGAGCCTCAGGTAAAACTGTTGTTGATTGATTGACGGCGAACTGTCGGATCAGCCGCAGTTCGGATTCGGGCAACATCGCGATCTGGCAGACATTATCCGTAATGGCGCGGCAGCAATTGTCAAAGAGGAACATCATTCTGTCCGCCAGTCGTTCCGACTCGACCGCATTGAAATACCTGAAGTTGTAGTCGAAATGAAATTCTATTCCCTGTTCACTTCCTGATTCCCATAGCGTGATATTCAATGGCGTATCGTCGTGAAAGTGGCTCAGGTAAAACATTTCGGATGAACGTTCACCAAATACGACGCCGCCGCCGACTTTGAGATAGTTGAAACTGACATCGAAAACGCTGCGTTGCTGATTCTCCCCGACAGCCAGTTGTGAAATGTGTCCGAGCGGGAAACGGTTATGACTGATACCTTGCTTCTGCCGTGCTTTAACCTGCATGGCAACGTCGAGAACGCGCATTTCGGCGGTGATGTCCAAATATATCGGCGTGATATTGGTGAATACGCCGATAACTTTTTTTTGCTCGCTGCCGCGTCGGTTGTGTACTGGAATACCAATAGCAACCTGATCGGCGTTTTCACTACGGAAGAAAGCGATGGCGATAGCCGCAGCGATCAGATGATAGAGCGTGAGTCCATACTCTTTAGCAACGAAAATCCAGTGCTGGTAATCCTGACGGCTCATATGGCGGATAGTACGACCGCTGGTTTTATCACCGCTTTCCTGTTCAGCCACGGAGTGAACCGGCTTCAGACTCATTGCTGCCACAGCGTGCAAACGTTCGGACCAGTATTGTTGATCCCTGCGGTATTTTTCGCCGTGCAAGTAATCATTATCGCTGATGGCAATATCGCGCCAGCTCAGACCGGTCGGTGGCTGTTCGCAGTTATAAATTTCGGCGAGGCGCTTAGTCCAGTTAATAAAACCGAAGCCATCGTTGATGATGTGGTGGGCAATCCCGACATACCAGCTTTCAGAGGCGTCCACCCTGATAAGGCAGGATGTAAATAATTCGCCATCGTCCAAATTAAAGGGTTTGGAAAAAGCGTGATTAACCCAATCCAGCGCTTTTTCTTTGCCCGCAGGATCGGTAGAGAAATCAACGATCGGCAACTGAATATTCCTCTTAGAGGAGATAGATTGCATTGGCTGCCGTAATTGACTGAATATTCGTATTCCAAAGGAATCAGAGCACTCAATAAGTTTCCCATGCGCCACTACCAATTTATCGACATCAATGTCGTGAAGCTTTATATATCCACCGATATTAAATTTAGGGCTGGAGATATTTTTAATTTGATCCAGATAGATATCCATCTGCGATAACGTCAGTTCAAATAAATCATTATTACATACCATCTAAACACCCCGAAAAAAAGCAATACCAGTGAAGGACACTAAAGTGATTAACGATGTCACGACTTCAATGTCGTCATCATTCCCGAATCCATTCTGAAAACACGGTCCGCCAGATGGAAATAGTGGTCGTCATGGGTAATAACGACGACTGTTTTTCCACGCTGTTTCATCTCCGGCAAAATTTCCTCATAAAATATTCGCTTAAAATCCGGATCTTGATCGGCAGCCCACTCATCAAAAAGATAAATATTCTTGTTGTCGAGCAGTACCGTGAGTAACGCCAGTCTCTTTCTCTGGCCATCTGAAAGCGATGTGGTGGAAAACACACCTGCCTTAATACTGACTTTTTGAGAAAGCCCTAGGCGTTTTAAATACCCTTCTATTTCTAAATCGCTTGAAGCATCAGCGATCAGTAGTGAATCAAAAAGATGATAGTCGGAATAAATACAGCCGATATGCTGCCTGACGGCGTCACGATTTCGGTCATCGATGTCCTGACCGTCTACCTTGATTAACCCCCGACTGGGAAAATAGTGCTGGGTGATCAATTTCGCCAGTGTAGATTTACCGCACCCGTTGCCGCCGACGATATAAACCAGTTCTCCGCGACGAAGCGTAAAGTTTACCGGGCCGATACTAAAAGCCGTATCCCGATCATGCACCACATGTTCATATACAACATCGTTGAAGGTCATTTCCCGCCAGGGCATCAGCGTTCCATCCCCGCCGATTGTGGATTCAGCAGGCATAATGCTGACAATCTCCCTGATTTTTTTCATGGAAATAGCCGCCAGCGTGATGTTGTGGATGTTATTGATAATGACGCTTATGGGCGCGGTGATGTAGAGCAACGTCATAATGACGGCGATCAGTTCCTGGTCGGTAACGGCATGATAATTACCAAATATAAACATAGTGAAACCAATGACGAAGAAACTGAGCAAATCACCATAGTTCACTGCAACAGCCAGTATGGTTTGTCCCATTTTCTCATTACTGGCAATATCATCTTCAACGGTATTAAGTATATTTTGATGAAAGTAATCACGCTTGGCGCGATCGATCTTCAGCTCTTTTGCACCACGAACCAGAGCGATGTTCAAATTACGCAGCTCATCAAATTTATTGCGTGTCTTAACAAGATAACGCCGGGAAAAATATATGGGTATCTGATAAGTCAACACGCCAAAGGCGATTGCCTTCAGAATGAAAAAGACGATTTCATCATTGACGACGTACAGATACAAAATCATTCCCATCACCGTCACCATGCTGATAACGATAGTTGGAATGACCTTAGCCCCCTGAATTACCTGCATGACATCGGTCGTTAAAATAGTAGTAATTCTTGCCAGCCCAAGCCGCTCAAGATCAACAACACTTAACAGGCTTATTTTATGATAAATATCCTTACGTAATTTTCTGGCGAAATCAATCCCAACATTTATAAGAAGAATTTCTGACATTGAGGTAAAAATAAGAATTAACACAATCGCGCTGGAGAACAGTAACGCAAGACGATAGTTGGAAATAGTAACCCCTAACAGGGATATTGTTTTTTCACCGAGCACACTGAGTGACGGCGACAATGACTGTAATCCACTCAATGTCAGTGGAATCAAAAATGCATATACCGCTCCCGCTAGTGCGCCAAAAAGTATCGACAGCAATACCCGATTCGGTGCACTATGGCTGAAACTCCTAAATAATCCCACAGCCTACTCCTTATTTCTCTGATCGAGCATGGGAATCTTTTTTTATTTCATTGAATATAAATTCATTAAATGGCTTCACACTATCCCGGTAATGTTCGCTCATAATATTTCCGGATTGCCCAGTTGAGTTGATATAGCGCGTACTGATTTTTTCCGATTTAACATCGACAATCATTCTGAAACTGGCGCCCAGTGTCTGGTCATAGCCTTTTGACAAGTCGAAATGCATATCGGCCACATTGATTGCATCAGGTGAGCCGCCATTTGCTATTCGCGTACTGAAAATATTGTCGAGAAATCTTACTCCGCTAAACAGGCGATGCTGGTAATAACTGGAATGCAGGTTTCCCCATTGCCAGTTATTCATATTATCGCCACGCATTCTGCTCAATTCGTCGAGAGCCTGATCGAGAGATTTCACCAGCACATCCTGACAATTATGCCACGACGTTGGGGGACCAAATGTCCGACACGCGTTAGTATCGTCATTGAGTATTTTCACCAGCGAGGAAAGCGGAATATAGGTGCCCAGCTCACTCATTAGCGCATTTTTTTCATCTTCGCCCCAGGATTTGGGTAGCGAATCCACAACCATATTGATCCGCATATGCCGTGACCAGCTAACAATCAGGGTGGCAGCAACGCTCTCCCGATTCATATCCCCATCCCAGGCAGCCAGTCTGTCTATTGCCATCTGCTGACGCCTGCCTGTCGGCTGAATTTTATTGATTGCCGCGTGGCGAAATGCCGCAATGTTCGCATCATACGTATCCCGTTGAATGGCTATCATGTCTTCATGCGTTATCCGGTTTTCCGACGCCGCAATTTTGTCGTCCAGCAGCCTGGTAATACGTTGTGCACGCGCAGAAGGCGCCCAGTCATGAGAAATGAAATGCGGGTAGGTATGATTACTGACCTCATTATTGGCAGAAACGATAAATCCCGATGCCGGATTCCTGCTCACCGGCAGTTCGTTAAACGGAATATAACCCCGCCAATCATTACGAGAATTTTCACCCGGCAATGGCAGTTCACCGTTGCCCTGTCCCCGAAGCGGAATGGCCCCGGCGCTTATCATGCCAATATTGTTTTCCGTATCGGCATAAAGGAGGTTGAGTGCAGGCGCCGCCAGCAGCCGGACTGCCGACTGAAACGATGGCCAGTCGTGGGCATAATTGATCCTCATAAACGCCATATAGCTGGTATCGTCTGGATCCAGCGCTGTCCACCTTAGCGACAGCGTCTGGCGAATAGTGGGAAACAGAGCGCTGACGACAGGACCGTGCCGCGTCTCTTTAATATTCAGCGTGACGTCCTGAAGGGGCGGATAGAGCATATCGGGAATACCACTGCGAACCCGAATAGTCTCTTTCCTCTGACTAAAGGGTAGCCACTGGTTATCGACTTTGTAGCGGGAGGGGTCATCCGGGTTGACGGTTTCAGCATACAAATCTTGCACATCCGCGGTCAGAGCCGTGCCGCCCCATGCAATATGTTGATTACTGCCGAAGATAACGAGTGGAAGCCCCGTCAGACTCATTCCCTGAGTATGCAATCGGGCGCCATTCTGCGATACAACGTACCACGGAGAAGGTTGCTGCAGTCCCAGATGCGGATCGTTCGCCAGCATCGGATATCCGGTACGGGTGTGCGTTCCTGATACAACCCAGGCGTTACTGCCCACTCCGGTTCCCCCCGTGCCAAAATAGGCCCCTTGCTTAATGATGAACTTTACATCCTGCATCGCCAGGCTTGCCGCAGGTCTCAGATCAGCAGTGCGGTCTGGTGGTACGGAGGTATAAGTGGGGAAAAGCAGTCTGACTTGCTCGTTATTCAGGCTCTCCGTGGCGACGTCATGCTGAATTTCCTTGAACATATTGCCCCCCAAGTCGAGGGCGAACATTTTGACCCACGCCAGAGAATCGACTGGCGTCCACTCTTCAGGCTTCACTCCCAGCAAAATAAACTCCGGCGGCAAAGTTCGCTGTTGCTTAATCGCCTGATTAACGCCAGCCGCATACGCGACCAGCGAATCCTGAGCCGGTTGGTCCAGCCGTGTCCATGCCTGCTGTGCTGCACGATAAATGCCCAACGTTCTGATGAAAATATCGCTTTTCATCCCCTTCTCGCCGAGTATCTCGCTTAATCTTCCCTGAACAATGCGCTGTTGCAATGTGAGTTGCCACAGCCGATCCTGCGCCTGCACATACCCCATGCCAAAATAAATACTATTATCATCATCAGATGAGAGATATACAGCGCCATGCCGATCTCTTTTTACATCGACATCATTATAACCCTGCCCTGATAGAGTAAAATTTTCAGCGGCAGGGAGGCTGCGCAGAAAATAAATATAGCCAAAGACAAAAACAGAAATCGCGGGCAATAGCAGGCATACCACGACACGTAGTAATAAAGGACGACTCTTCATATCTCTCTCAAACAATGATGATAGTGCTAATTTTCAACCAAACGTTAAGCTGACAATTAAATTTATCTCGTCATATCGGGGAAGAAACCTGGAATTGAATGACACAGACCGCTTTTTTCTGCACGCTGATGCAAATAAGCGGCCACAGCCAAATCCAAAACACCAAGTCCAAACGGAGAAAAAATTACCGGGCAATTTTTTCGCAGTTGTATATCGCCATTAATTAACGCAGCAAGAGAACCATCAACAAAATGTCTCCCTCCGCTGATTTGTTCAGCAAGATGGGGGGAAGTATTTGCCTTCATGCAGTGTTCAACATCATCGAACACATTGGATGAACGTAAGATAATCTCAGGGCCAATATCACGAAGCGAGATATTTAATACGATCTGATGATTCTTTATTGCATCCGGGGCGGTGATATATGGCGTACCCGCGTTGGTGGCAAAGACAATAATATCTGCGTCATCCATAGCGTCCGTCACATTTTCTGCCACGGATGACTGATATTTATGAGCATCGTTGACATAGAGTGCAAATTTTTCAGCATCGTGCGAGGTTATATCGTAAGCCACAACCCGACCAATATCCCAATTTTCAGCGTGGAAGAAGTCGGCGATCTTACGCGCAATAACGCCAGTACCAATGAATGCAATCTTTTTAGCAATTTTTCTATCGTTTGATAACGTATTCGCGGCGAGGACAGCCGATGCCGCGGTACGGCACGCGCTAATCTGCGATGCTTCCAGTAAGGCAAAAGGGTATCCGGTCTCATAATCATTCAGAACAATGATGGCAGAGGCGCGCTGTATGTTCTTTTCTAAATTTTTAGGGTAACTCGCAATCCATTTTATTCCTGCTACGGCACCCACGCCTTTTATTGCCGCCGGCAACGCAATAATTCTGGCTTCCGGTTTATCATTAAACCGCAGGAAATAACTATCAGGGTTATTGGTTATGCCTTTCTCATGGAGTAAATATGTTTCCCGCACTATTCGCATAATTTGAATGTAAGAATCAGACAGGATTTCTGCGATTGTCTCTCCTGAAACCACCCCAAGCTTCATATTGTTCATTCTACTACGGCTCCTGAGAAAGTATTACGACTGGTTGACGACTGAAGTTGCAATAATCCTTTTTGTAAACACCATTCATCGGAATAAATAGTATCAATATAACGTTCTCCGCCATCAGGGCTGATCATAACGACTACCGAACCCGCGGGAATTTTAGGGCTGTAATCCCGAATGGCAGTCAGGACGGTTCCTGTCGACCCTCCCACAAGAAAGCCGTAACGCCGTGCGAACAGTCTGCAGGTCTGCACGGTTTCCTTCTCTGACACCTGAACCATATCAAACAAATTTTTACTATCGAATAATGGCGGAAGAACACTGGCCCCCATACCCGGGATATAACGAGGCGCCGATGGCGTACCAAAAATGACCGAGCCTTTAGTATCAACAGCAATAATTTTTGTTGCCGGAGTTGCCTCGGTAACCGTTTGCACGCACCCCATTAATGTGCCTGTTGTACCTGCAGCAATAAACAGATAGTCAATAACAGGAAACTCATTTAATAATTCTCGCGCCGTCAGTCTTGCATGCGCTTCTCTATTTGCAGAACTTTCATACTGATTCGTCCACACAAGACTATTATCAGACACAAGCCTTTTCTTTATATAATCGAGCCTTGCACCGAGATAACCCCTTTCAGGATGGGGGGTTTCGATTATAATAACTTCCGCACCATATGCTTTCATTACTTTGATAGTATGAGGTAATGTATTTTTATCGACAATGCAAGTGAAATTATATTTCCTTGCGGCACAAATGATACTTAATGCTATCCCCAGATTACCCGAGCTGGATTCAATAACATGTTTTTTATTTTTTAAATCCAGGTTTTTTTCTGCCGCATCAACTAACGCTATTGCAGTTTTTATTTTTATTGATCCACCGGGATTCATATTTTCTATTTTTACATAGACGCTATTGTTTTTAATGAATTCATCAATTTTGAGGAATGCCCGTCCATCATTAATGCTTTCTGCTGTTTGATATATCATTTTACACTCCCTTTGGAGTTATCCTGTGAGTCATATTTATTCCTGTAATATCAAACCCTGATTTTTTATATAGTCCGATAGCTGCTTGATTATCAGGCTCAACGCGTAATTTCAGTGTAGCCATTTGTTTTTTTTCGAGCATCCCTATCACGTTAATCATCGCCTCATGACCAATTTTTTTATTCCGATATTCCGAGGATATGTAGAAATCCATTATAAATACCGATTGTTCTTCTGGGTAATAAAGCAACCACATGTAACCGACATGACAAGGGACATCGCTGAGTATTTTGGTAATACGGAGTAGGGAATTATTTTTTGCTGGCTGGTTGTCAGGAAAAGATGTGTTGAATGTGGCATTCGCTCTTTGATGCGCTTCTAACTGGCTGAGCTGGTAGTTTCTAATAAGATCCATCTTATATTCATTAACAAAGATGGCACAATATTCCTCAATTTCACTTCCAGTGCATTCTTTTAGAGATAACATTCCTATACCTCACCCCAAATTTTCACAATAGATAATACGTATAAATATTTCAATGAATAAGTGTTTGTAATAAACTATCACTTTAGAATTCCTTACGCTAATAAAAATAGCACTAAAAAAACCAGAAAATAATATTATTCCATAAGAAAAACAAAAAACAGAATTAAAATCCAAATAAAAATAAATACGCAACATTGCAATGGGTAATTCAAGCACAAACATAACAAAAATAATATTTTATCTCTTACCAGATGACATCTTGAAATCTTTTATTTTTTCAATAAAAAATGCGCAACCAACGCAAAGTATCGTGTTGATTTATATGATTAAATCAATTAACTGGCTATACATTAACCCGTGAAATAGGATGAACTACCTTACATTGCTATCCATAATGAATACGTTCACTTTGTCATAACATTACGCCCTTAGCGGGTTCTCCTTTACGGGAGGAAGGAATACGCCGATTTTGTTGCGGTGGGCACCCTACTTACGATCACCACCTTTCTTAAAGAACGCCAGCTAGTTTTGTGCAACCCGCGTCTTATGGTGGTCATTTTGGTGGTCTTGACAGGATGAAGATTCAGGTTTAGCTTGCTTATTAGCCAGTTACTGGCAAAGGCGATCCCAGTCAGAGGAGCCAAATTTAAGAATCCCGCTCAGGGAAACCTGAGCGGGATTTTTGCCTTTTATCAAAGGGTTGCCTCGTTTTCATTGTCTGCACACGACTGTAGAAAATTACGCTACGGCGCATCAGGAAAAGCAACGCTGTTTAACCCTTCTGCCCTGTGCCGATGAAAACTCCATGTACAGGCAATTCGAGTTATTGCCCAGTGTAAACGCACCAGGCTTTAACACCTTCCGCGATACCCTCAATGATGCGGACTGACAGGCCCCCATCGTGATATTTTACGTAAGTTTTTTTAGCCAGGTATTTTAATTGGTAAAGCCTGTGTTATTGCTTGATATACAATATAAATACATTTATTTCATCAAAGCGGTTGTCCCGTATCGTTTAAATAAAGTCCATACCTCACAATAATTTGAAAATTATTTAAACAACAATTTCATATGGTTACATCACCATAATTTACTCTGGCAGGCTCGTTAATTGGTTTTTCTTTATGCTTACATAACCTAATACGTTGAGAATTCATTGAATTATCATTTTTCATACGCTGCTCGAAGATAGTTTTACTTTATTTATGCTCTGTTGATTTTTTATACAACGCGACTATTATTGAAGTTAAGTAAATCGTGGCTCCGTTCGTTAAAGCTAACGACTTTAATCCTGGATAGCTAACTCTATAAAATTAATCTATTTCCAGGGCAACAGCTCTGGGGACATCTCAGGATGTTATTACAGATAATTATTATCTCTTTTAGCTCATGAAACATGAGCATTTCCGAAGGAATATGTTCATAAAGAGATGCTTGTATCATAATTACAGATTCAAATAGTTTCGTAGCTATTTAATTGACGTACAAATGAATTTAACAAAAAAACCTCAATGATGGCCATTTTCATTTGCCGCCATGAGAGCAATATCATGCCTTGAATTTACTGGGTGCGAATTTTATGAATGCACAAAGTTATACTTCAGATGAAAAGAGCATTGTTAAAACTGTAATCAGAAAATATGGTAACAAAGGTGGTTTTATTATTGATCCAGGCGATCCTCTGTTGGTCAGTTTTTATGATATCCAGCAAAAACTTGCCGGTTTAGACTCGGGTAACTATCCCCATTTTATCCAACGCTGGCAAAACACGAAACAGTGCAAACACAGCACTGGCCTGGTCAGTCAGGCTGCCACCCGTTCTGCCGAAGCGGTGTACAGTATTGTGCGGCTTGACTCTACAGATGGTAAATACTATCGAACCGATGCCATTGGCTCTCTTCCCGTTTCCGCCACTAATGTGACGCAAACGCTGGGATTATTCGATAATGATGCATCCAACACGGGTACGGTAAAACATACACAGAACTACATAAACACCGCAGACTGTATCATCAGTGCAAATGGCGTTTATCCTGACAGTGCAAAAGAGAACGGAAATCCGGTTACAGCGATTTATACTTTTTCGCAAACCATAGCTAATAAAACGATCTACGGCGCAGAAATTATCACTACACAAAGTTATCCGAAAGAAATTCATAATCAATCCCCCACAACTATTCATAATCCTAACGAGATAAAAATTTGCTTAACACGCGATGAGGCCGACTGCGATTATAGCCAGCCCTATGCCGGCGGCGGTATAGTCAGCGTCCCTGTTAAAGGTACTATTACCTACGGTGGTAATATCGATGTTAGCGGTGGCAGACCCGTCAATGGCATGAGCAGTATCTATCTGATACGTGCGCGGGCGGGCGGTGACCCAATTTTTCCTTCTGCGGGTTTTGATTTTTTCGACCCCAAAAATTCCTCTGCTGTCGCTGATAAAATTAGCTGGGACCTAAGCTGGTTAAATTTTAACAGGGTGGATTTTGATTCTGGCGAAAGGGTCTATTATATCTTTAAACTGATCCTTAGTGTCTCAGGTAAGAGCGTTGCTGCTTTCATTACTAATGCACCTAAGAATATTCTACCGGAACAGAAATTTTTAAATACCCTAAACATAAAGCCGATGAAGATCGTTTACGGGTGCCTGCATGAAAATACAAAAATAATGATGCATGACGGCAGCGAAAAACTCATCTCGGCGATCGAAATGGGAGAAAGCGTGCTAACAGCGAATGATAGTGCGCTTATGGTGGAAAACATCACCACGGGTCAGGAACAACATTGTATAAAAATATCTGTTAAGGATGAGGATAATAACAAGCACAGCGTTATAGCCAGCCCGGGGCATCCTTTTATAACGGCATCAGGCGTGGTTACCTGCCGGGAACTTAAACTATCGGACCAGCTTTTTACCCCGCAGGGGAAGTGTGAAATCACAGACATCCAGCCTCAGACTGATGAACTTACGGTTTATAACCTGCAACTGTCTGCTGAGAAAGTCGATGAAAACATCCTGTATGCCAATCATATCCTGGTCGGTGATATCCAGATGCAAAGATTCTATGAAGACGAATATTATGAAAGGCCTGTCAATATACTAAGCAAACTCCCCAGGGAATGGCATGAAGATTACCTAAATCATCTCAAATCAACCGGTGAGTAATATCATGTACGATGGCTATCCGGACTTCCAGAATATTATCACTATCGCGGCGCAACGGTTTATCGGGGCGTATCAGCAGAGTAATGCTTATTTCCTGTACCCTGAATCCCTCGGCATTCAGGCCGCTGATCCGCTGCCTTTTTCCCTGGATATCGTTCGTAGTTCCAGTGCTGAAAGCATTTATAGCTGGCTTAGTTTCACGACGGAACTCCAGTATGACAGCGGGCAATGGCTGGCAGAGTTTAAACAACAAAACCCGGATGATACGGTTAACATCCTGCCGCTGATCGCGGGTAGCCTGGGATTTGACGTGCCCATTGAGTATCGTAGCAATCTCCGTGAGCATAGTTTTGATGCCACCTGGTATTCGGCACAGTACATCAGGTTTATTATTTTACTTAATTCAGAAAGCACCCAGCTTATAGAGGATACAATACTCGATAAAACTATCGGTTTTAATGCCCGGCTGGATGGTTTTATTGAAGGCGTTTCCCCGCGCCTGCCGTATTCCATCGAATTTGATCCTTCCGTGCTAATGGCTATGTTAACCGACAATGTTCCAGGTACTCCTACTGTGGACGGCAATCGGGTGGCATTTAGCTACGACCTGCTAACACAATATCTGTACCAATATATCACGCAGCTGCCGTTGAAAATCAGCCCGGCGCTGCCCGGGAACAATCCGGCCGGGGTCCGTACTTTCTGCCAGGCATTACTTGATCGTCTGTATAACCTGATGGGCTCGCCCTGCACTGGGCCAGCTAACAGCAATACCGCCATGATCTGCCTGGCAACCCAGCAAGAGAGTGGGCGTGCGATCTTCGACCTTGATACGGTTGTGCTGAGCGTGCGCCCGCTGTGCTTTTTACTGGATCCCTTTACTGCTGCCCAGCAAATTGCCCGAAAGTCGCCCGACGCGATAATTCACCGGACGACTGCGCCGCTATTACCGGAAGGCAAGCGAGCGATCGACGTTTTTTACACTTATCCATCAGGGTTGGACAGCAGTGTCTCTGTTGACATTCAGCTCAGCCTCCCTGTCGGCAATATTTATCCCTATGAACAGAAAAAAACCGGGCAACTGACGCTGGATCAAAGTCGGCTAACCTTCGACTTTTTTAGAAATTCGCTGGAAATGAGCCCTTTCTTCTACCAAATCCGCGTTACCTATTTTCGGGGGGGAAACTGGCAGTCGATCTTCGGTGAAGTTATGCAGTGTAATGAACGCTTTCTGGTACTGGATCCCACTTCACTGCCCTGTAAGTTTATGACTATCAGCCTGGATGAAGCCTTTGCCCTGCAAAGCGTAATTCGTGGGCTCTATCACTCAGACGGCTGGGAACAGAATCTGATGTTAACCGGCGAAGCGCCGGATTGCAGCTACCCGATCCTCGGTGACAAGACGTATGCCGACGTAGAAGCTCACGAATTATCGGGTGATGGGATCGTCCTGCTGCCCAGACCCGTGACGCTAACTACCACCATTGGTGCTTACAGTTTCCCACAGTTTGGTTCCCAGCAGGCACGGATATCGGTCTGTCTGCCCGAGGGGGTTTCTGGGGCAGAATTTGAGTTTGAGCCACAAAACCCGATCCATAGCACTAAATATACCTTCACCCATTTGCATAACACATTCGACTACAAATGGACGGTCACCTCTATTTTTGCCTGCGGATTTCGCTACAAAAGCATCGGCGGCCAGTGGTCAGCCTACGTAGTCGGCGATCAAACAATTAATTTCACAGGTGAGAGATGAACACTGGATATATTAACCCTCAGAACATGTTACAAGACTTCTTTCTGCTGGATCGGGCCTTTGCGTTTCACGACCAGACCCGGCAGCCGGAGGACTACACGTATGGCAGTTTTACTCCCCAGGTTGTTCTGAATAAGGCCGCCGGTCAAATCAGCGCGCTGCAACTGATGATCAGCCCCGCGGGGGGGATGTCGACGTTCGTCGCCCCGAAACAGCCCGTCGATACCTCAGCGTTAGACGCCTATATCAGAGCGCATTTTATCCCATCCCCAGGGGGGATTAAACTGATACAAAGTGATGTTCGCCAGACTCTGTTCCTGCGATTCGTCCATCAGCCTGAATCAGACAGCTATGACGTTGAGTATGTGCAGTCCCGCATGGCACTGACGCATGCTGAAAGTAGCATGCTGGATAGCGCTATCCGAGGGGATAAAAACCAGGTTTATCTGCTGACCCACAGCCAGTTTGACGTTAGCAGTTATGCTACGGCCAGACTGCAAACTGACTGGATCGCGTTTTTAACGCTGGCTTTTAATGAGAATGCGCGAAAGTCGGAGGCTATTGCCCTCCTGCTCAATCAGCAGATTGACGCTGGTGTGATCACCCTACAGGAGCAGTTTGATAATACCCCTTCAGCACAGACGCGCGCGCTGGTCAAAAATTCACTGGTAGAAACTGCGTCTGCGCTGATCAGTAATACGCTGCGTAATATTCATTCGGTGGATGAACTCCCGACCAAAATCAGTTACGACATCAGCTATAGCAATAGCGTGCCACAGCAGTATTTACTGGTGCAGCAGCAGGATATCGCCGTGCTATTAGATAAGCTGCCCGCAGATAGCATTATCACGTTTAGCACGACGCCCCTGCCTGAACCCAGCCGCCCGCGCAAACCAATAATCCCGCGCGAATGCACGGTAAGCCTGGATTTCCAGCCGGCAAATTTCAATATTTTGTCGATTGAACTGTGCTATGAGGATGTCCAGACGCCGATGCCGTGGCCCACCTTCTCACCAGTCACGCTCAAAACTGAATCGGACACTGACATTATCACTCTCAGGGTCGAATTTGCTGACTACAGCCGTTACGAAAGTTCGCTTACCTGGCAAGATGACATCGCTCTTACCCCGCAGGATCTGGGTTTTTATAGCGTGCTGTTTGAAGCCGATCATCTGAAATCCAGCTTCAAATCAATCAAGGGCAGCGCAAATTATCTGCCAGCCGGTCAGGCTAACAAACAATCTTTTATCTTCACATTTCCCAGTTCACAAGGGTGGCTGGCCAATTGGTGGATTAACACTCAATTTGCAGGCCTGAACGGGAACATTGACTACAGCTGGACGGGAGAACTGCAATCGAAATCGCTGTTCCGCAAAACTTACAACGCTGGTCATATTCTGGCCACTGCCAGCCCCATCAAACTGCACTACAACAAGTGATATAAACAAGAGGAATATCCTATGTTAACCACCGCTTTGCAGCAGTCGATTAAAGTCTCCACCGATAAGTATCTGGGCGAAAGTGAATATATCTGTACCTGTTACGGCGACAGTCTTGACAAGTATACCTATTACGTCGTGCCTGAAATCCCGGTATTTGTCGCCAGAGACGATCGCAGTCCAAGTTTTATGTTTTACAAGTATCGCGGCGAAGAGATGCAAGGCGGTTATACCCAATTTACCGTGATGCTGCCTCTGCCTCCTGAAGATCTGCAAACCAGCATCCGCGCACAACTGTTTGGCAATATTGAGAACCCCCTGAAGGCCAAATCCGCGCTGATTGTCACCTATGTAAAAGCGGAAAAAGCCTCGGTAGAGGATCCTGAGAACCAGATCAAAAAAGCGGCAATGGACACGGCGCTCATCAATACCGCCCTGGACGCCGATCAGGCCAGCAAATTCGTGTCACTGTACGACGGTAACAGAGGCAATGATCAGTTTCTGTCTCAGCTGATGCCTGAAGAGGCGCAGAAAATCAAGTTATTACAACCTTCCTACACGTCGGCCCAGGCGACGTTAATTCTTGATGATAATGAAAAATTCTACCGACAGATCCCAACTTCTGTGTCGCCGTCAGGACTGGGTGATAACCGCACCGTCTTCGGTCTGACGCTGACCGGCGTAGGGGCCACTTTGTTTGAAAAGGTGCTGACAGGAACCGACAGTAATGCAAGCGTGGGCCTTCGTTTTAACTTTAACCTGGATGCCTCTCTGCCAGCGGCCAAAGTGACGGTCAGCTACGACAGTGAGATCGCAAAGAAGGTTACTCAAGACATCTCCTACCATACGTGGGCGGCGGATGAGAAAAAAATTGAGCGCGAATATTTCGAAAAAAATGCCATTAAAATCGATGTCCGGGTTGGACTGACCGCAGCGGAAATGGGCATGTCAGCAGATCAATATATCGAATGGAAAGACAGCCTCAGAAACTGGGGACAGAAACAGGTTGAGCAAATTTTAAGTAATCAGTCCGGGCTGGACATGAGCCTGGATATGCTTAACGACGCAGGTAACTTTGAGAAATTTGAGCAAGGCCTCAAACAGACTAAAAGTTTCAGCCGCAGCTATGATGAAAACTCGGTTATTTCCTTTGCTATTGCGCCGCAGACTCAGTTGCCGTCAATTCAATCCATTGTGGGTAAAGATCACCTGAAAGAGTATTTCAAAGAGTATGATCTGAACGACCCTTTCTACCAATCTATACAGCCTGAGTTCTATGTTACCCAGGACCTGGCGACCTATAACATCGCCAATATTGTCGTGACGGCTATCTATGATAAAGACAATCAAAGCACTTTGCAGTTTAGTCCTAAAGATATGAATCCGAAAAAAACGGGTAAATGGTTTATCAATTCTGAGGTGGGCCGCGCATTTTCATATTCCTATACCGTCAACTTTAGCGGCGCACAGGCTAAACCCTATCGTTCTGGCGTCATTAAAAGCGACAAAGAGCTAATTATTGTCATCAATACCGCGCAGTGCGGCGTTGTTTACGCAGATATCGCTACCCTGCTCGATCCTCTGGGATGGAAAGTCTTCAATCAGGTAGTGGTTAAAACGCGCTATAGCGATCCGGATAAACACGTTGAGGCCAAAACCTACAGCCAGGTTATTAGTGAGTCGAACCCGCCGAAGCCCTTTATTTATCCGATTGGCACCACGGTCGATAAACCCATTTATTATTCCGCCGATTACAATACCATAGATGGTGATGGCCTGACTTACATTCCAAACGGCGTCGAGACCAACCCATCGATACCCGGATATGGGCTGATTCATGGCAATCAGATTCTGATAGCCAACGCCCTGCCAAAACAGAGAAAATATACCATTATCCTTCGATATACGGAGAAAAATGTCTCGCTCATCACCTATGAAATGACCGTCAAATATGTGAAGTGGAACTTCAGTGAGTCACAGAACGTTGCCGTGACCGAGTTTGATAGCAAGTCGTTGACCCAATACCTGACCTTTAATCTAATGCAGGCAGAGAAAGATAATGATCCTGATATAAGATATGTCGCAACAATTTATTATGGCGACAATGGTAAAGAAAAAACAATCACCGGGACGGTGTCAAATACCTCTTCAATTGTGGTGGTAAATTTCTGATGTTATTGAATAAGCTGGGCAACAATTTTGCCCGGCTTCAATTCTCGTAATGCAGGATTGTCGCTATGAACAGTCAGATCGTAGTGCAAGATATATGTTTTATCCGTGCCGACCCAGACAGTAATCTTTATTTTTACTGTGCTGCTGCGCCGAGCGTGACAGTCACTCATGGCAATCAGCCCGCAGTGCAGCTAGAGATTTTCCGAAACAGTCGCGAACCCACCACCCTTTATTATGCTACGTTGTCGCTGCGAACCCAGTTAGCCAGCACGCCTAAGGCTGCACGTGCGGCGGCTGATGCCTCAGCAGATATTCCACGCAACGCAATACTCATGCCCTTACAGGCGATTTCCTGTAGTGCAACGCTGGATATTCCCGGTTTTATTACCGGCCAGACCAGCAAGACTTCATTGAACGATCAGCAAAATTGTTATCTGTTAGCCAAACTCATACCGCAAGACAGTATCGTCCTGCTGGCAAGCCTGATGAAAGACCCCGAAGCGACGCCTGTCGCGATCAGCTACAAAATCGATTATTTGCAACAACTCCCTCCCGCCAGCTACGAGCTGGAAGCCAGTTGGGAAAAGGTCTATCTGTTTCTGCAGGAATCGCTTGGATTCAACCTGTTGCTCTTCAATGTTGATATAGAACGGGTCTCGTCATCCCTGATTAGCAAAAAAATCGTGACCATCAAAGTCCGGCAAACCGATTCCAGTAACTATCTCGAACAGGCAGGGGCGGAACTGAAGCAGATATTACTCAGCGAGTTTTTTACCGCAGTCTTTGCCGATATGCCCCAGCAACCCAAGCCGAAGGCGGGCTTTTATCTGCAACAGGTTTCAGTTAAAGATATTGATCAGCGTCGGTTAAGTGGCAAGCTGAGCCTTACCACTGTGGTCAAGCGTTCGCTCTTTCCGCAGGCCTTATTCGCTAAATTAGTCAGTGACACCGACTATCAAGCCGATCGTGTTATTACCCGAACCGATTTGCAGGATGATTTCTTTGCCTATCGCAATGTGCGAATAAACTTACTGACGCCTGAACTGGACAGTAATATTTCACTGGTGATAGTGCGCCTGGATTATGGCGGAAACATTCAACAGTTTACTTTTTGCAGCGGCGATAATCAGCCAAAACGATTCAAAATGGCAGCGATTATCGATCCGAATACACAAAAAATGCTCTGGCCGGTACACTACGATTTTACCATCTATTTCATTCAGCCATTTGGCGACAGGATACAGGCCGAATCCAGCGTTCTTCAAACTGAACTGGACGATATTTATCTGGATCTGGATTCAATCTATGGGCGCTATAATTTTATCATTGGGGCAGCAAGCCAGTTTGACTGGAGCTGGTACCAGTCGGTACTGGTTACCCTTCGTTGCTCCCACAGGCTGCAACCCGCACCCCGCGTGTCGGAAAGTTTTCAAATTAGCGCCACGTCGCCACCCGTTCATTATCCGGTCACGCTGGCTAATCCCGATTTATATCTTTTTGAGGTCACTAAGGAATACTGTAGCTCCCTCAATTCTCCTCACATTTCAGGGGAGCTGATCGAACCTGCCAACCAGGATATAACGCTATTCTCGCGCTTATATAAACAGCGAGAATTGACGTTGTGCGTCGACGTGAACTGGAATGAGATAGAGCAGGTAATGGTTTCGGCCAGCTATGCCTATTGTTCAACCGATCGTAATGCCATCTTACAACAAGTTTTTTTATTTACTGGCCCCGAAGTCGCCGTTCAGCGATTCAGCGCCGACCAGCCCGATCTTAAGAGAAAGACGATCAACCTTTCTATCTGGTTTACCTACTTTTCGGAAAAAAGGGGGGGTAAACCTGACTATGTCGAAATTTCCACCGACCAAAACAGTATTGATATTAACCTCAATTAAGGAAACGTCATGTTATTACTGAGAGAAAGAACCCAGACCATAAAGAACATTACCTTCTTTGCTGATGACTCTGATAACAACCAATTCTGGTATTTACCCGGCGATATAAACATCGCAGAGAAAGACAAAAAACCTGTATTTTCACTGATAAAATATACCGGCGACGGCAGCGATCAGCAAGGAGGCTATATTAATTTCGAGGTTGATACCTCCGTCAACGAAAACGTGCTCGACAGTGCATTTAAAGAATATCTCAGCAAGATCAAGGTTGATCCTAACACTGCCCGTAAAACCCCGGTTCCTTTTGACAAGGGTACGGTGAATTTTTTTGTTCTGGGTGCTGAGAACGCTAAGGGTGTGCTGATCAGCGCCCAAAGTCCCAGCCTGTTTGGTAAGAACAGCGCCATCTTCAGCGCTAAATTAACGCCGGAGCAGACAGTGATCCTTGAAGCCGCCTTTAACCAGGCGCAGGCACCTGCAGCAGTTGCCTATAATCTCAGTTTTACGGGCATTACTCCGGCCTTAAAAGTTGAAGTGGAAGCCAAACTCGAAAGCCTCTATAAAGAATTTGACCTCAAATTTGGTGCCAATATTCCCATTCCACTTGAAACACCAGCCAGTTTCTGGCTTGGGTTTGATAGCGTCATTAAGAAGCTGCAGCAGGATCAAAAACTGGTAATCAAAGTCACCGAGAGCATGCCCGGTGACCAGGCGGAAAAGGAAAAGGAAAAGGAATGGGCGTTGCAATTCGTCAAGGAAGAGATCCTAAAAAGCTTTTTTACCGCGTCGCTACAACCTAACGAGGACAGCAACACCCAGGCAAAATCCGCTAGTGATTCCATTCTGGATTCCCTGATCGCCAGCGATAAGGAAGAAGATAAAGAAGGAGGCGGTCTATTCCCCAGCGCTTCGCTGCAGATAAAAATGGTCAGCATCAAAGAAACGAAGGCGCTGAATTTTAATTATATTTCATCTAAAGCCATCAGCCAGGCCGCGGTGCCGCAAAACTTTATTGGTAGCGACATCCTGCGGGCAAAAAAGGTGAAGCCCTACTTTATTGAAGTCAACGTCAACGATCCTTTCTTTCAGAAAATTGATTTCACTGTACTGGGGCCGGATGGCTTTGATGAATATGGCATTAAAGCAGCCTCCTTTAGACTCTCCTATAACAACCAGCAATATACTGCCCCTGCTCCCTTTACAACCGACGGCGGGACATGGAGCAAAAACATTTCCCGTAGCAGCAACAGCAACGAATTGTTTAAAATCCAAAGTGAGTTTGTCTTTAACTCTGCCGCGTCATCTGGCTGGGAAGGAACCAGCAGTTATCAATCATTATCGGATTCAGCCTCAACCTTGTTGAACCTCGATCCGGGCTCAGTACTGACATTCAATGAAATCTCTATTTTCCTCGATCGGAAGTTCGCCTGGGAGGATTGCAATCAGGTTATCGTTGAACTGACTTACCTGGATGATAAGCAGAGCAAAAAAAGCAAAAAGTACACGTTTAGTGAGGATAATAACCAGGCGCGGACTTTTAAATATCGCTTCCTTACCGAGAGACCCTGGAAAGTTAACTATAAAATCACTTACTTTCCAGTCGGTAACCCGCCGATTACGCTTGCCGGAAGCGAAAATCCATTAGCCATCATTATCCCGGCCATGGTGTAGGCGATTAACCATGGGCGAACTTAATTCAGTACTGCCTGTGGCATGGAACGCCCTGGTTAATGCGTTATGCGAGGAAGCGCCTTATCTGCGTGAAAGCATGGCTCGGGAAATTACCCGTTTCAGCCAGCCACGTCTTGCCTCCCACGCTCTGTCTGCAGCCTTCAACACCAGCCTGCTAGCCTACAATGGTTGCCCGCTTGAATTCACCGTTTCGACGGTAAAACCACGGGCGCTTTCCTGCACGCTGGATCCCTTTCTGCCTTACAACGCGGAAGATCGTAGTATCGGTGCTTTTTCCCGGCATTACCGACAGATTGTTGCCACCTCTCAGCAGGATAACGTTGAAGATTGTTTTAAAGCGGTAGAGCGTATGCAAGACCGTAGTACACAACCGTTGCGGTATGGCTCCTGGCTGGGACGTAAATATATGCCTGACAGGGTGAATACTAAGGTCTATTCAGAGGTACATGCCGACGGATTTGATGAAGCAAACTGGCCAGATTCGAGGATTAAGTCGGCTGCCACCTGCCAGCAGGCGGGGTTATCATTGTTGATGAAAGGCTATTATCCACAGCAACCCGCCGCGCCGCAGGAATTTTATTTTCAATGGCACAGCGCACTTATCACTCACGATGATATTGCGACGATCATGCGTTTTTTCGACTGTGAACCGCTGAAGGAAGCCCTAAGGCCCTTGCTGGATCAGGCTTTGATGCAAACCCAGAACGGACATGATTTTCCAGCAACGACCTACGGTTTTAGCCTGGCGTATGGTCAGGATGGTAAACCACTAAGCTTTACGCTGTTTGTCATGGCCGCGAGTTTCTTTGGCGATAACCGGCGGGTATTCCCGGGCGTGCAGGCTTTGCTGAAACTAAATAACCTCAGGCTGCCTTTATTGCAGCGGGTGGTGGCGGAACAAATTCCCCTGCAGTTCAATATAGTGGGGTTTTCGGTGGACCAACATAACCGTTGTAGCATCAGTTGCACTTTCAGCCCGCAAAATACGTGTTTTGACGTCGTGCCGCTAAAGAGAATGCCCCCTGTGGCACGCTCAGCTCCGCTGAGTCTGAAGACACTACTCGCGCAGCAGTCTGCCAGCGGCGCCTTCTTGTCTCATGTAAGAACACCTGACGGGCGCTGGCATCAGGATGAAAATGCTTTTGTTACCGCGCAGGTACTACGCACGCTGGATCATACTCCTCAGACCGCCCCACATATTGACAGGGCACTCGAATTTTTAATCGCCTGCGAAACCCACCCGAACAGCTTCAGTTTTTGGCCGGAGGCCGCCCATCCCCAATGGATGGCGAATCAAAAGATTTGTGCCGACATTGATGACACAGCCATTATCACCGAACTGCTCTACAAGTTTGGCCGCATTTCACTAACACAGGTCAGGCTGACTCTTTCACATATGAACAATTATCAGGTGCGAAAAGTTGATCCCCGTCTGAGGACCGGGCCGCACCAATGGGCAGAGTGTCAATGCTTTTATACCTGGATGCAGGATGACAACGATATCTGCCAACTGGATTGCTGCGTTAATACGAATGCGCTGATTTTGCTCCATACGCTTAAGAGCGTGGACGGTATGGTATATCCAGCGTATTTGCGCATTATTCAGATGTTGAATCAGGCGGTGCAATGGAGCGGGGATGACTACAACAGGCTTAGCACACTTATCCCTTATTACGCCCATCCCTATGAATGGTGCGCCACGCTGATATATGCCAGGCAGAAGGGGATCCCGCAGCTCACTCCGGTGATAAATGCCTTAGACCACTGGCGATTGCCCGCTGGGCAATCGGAAAGCCCACTTTACCGCCGTCATAATGGGCGCTTCCTCTGGACATCGTCCTGCCTGAACCAATTTAGAACTCTGGCTCAAAGCGAATACACTGAGGATAATCATGAATATATTTCTTAATGACCTGGTCACACTGAACAGAATTATATTACAGAATGCCCGCGAGCAATTTCCCGAGGGCGGGGGAAAACAGCTCCGTTACCGGGCTACAGGTAAGGTACTGGCAGACGATCTTAGCGCAAAAGTTTGCACAGAAATCATTTCAGGAGAGACGCGTTATCAGATTGCAACCCGCACCGATGGAACGAGCTGGACGATGACGCTGAGCTTCACGTTAAGTCGACAGGTTGCCGAAATTCCCTATGTCGTGCTAAGTTTCAACACCTTCGGCAATCCCGAGGAGATGATTTTCAACAACGTAATGCGGACGGAAACCGGAAATCTCTATCGGGCAGAACTGGTGTTGCTGGAGCTGGCGGACCGTGATGCCCTGCTTCGTGCCCTGTCTGATTTCGATGCGCAAACCACACTGGTCGTCGCCATTATTACCGATAATAAAATGACTAATACTGTAACCGACCCCAAAGTTTTCTACTTTGCTGAAAACTATTATCCCTATATTTACCAGGGTATTAAGCCACCCCCTGCACGACTGCAACTGATCCTTACTACACTGGCATACCAGAACATTTCGTATAACTATTATCAGGACTATGTACTCAGAAATAAGCTTTACTACCTGCCTGATATCTTCGAGGTGGGCGTGGACACAAACAAAAAACCTATGCTCTCCTTTTCATTTTCTGCGGCAGAAAATGCCACGAAGCTTGACCAGGTCAATGTAACCCTTGACTACTTTTTGCTGCCAAAAGTAAATCAGCAGCGAATTGCCAACGCCGGTGAACAGTTCTCTCAAAAACAACCAGAGGCACAATTACTCTCTTTTGCCAGCGCCGACACGCTGGTATTGCAGCTGGAATTGCCCTGCGGAAAAACAGAGGAAAAAAATGCACTGATTAACCTGCAAAGCGGCATAGCCGATTCATTCACACTTCCCGCGATTCAGTTTACTACGATCTGGGATGCATTATTTTCTACGTCGCCGCAAAGCCTGTTACTTAAAGGCCAACTGGTGGTTCAGTATAAGGGTTTCAATCCAGATACATTGCCGGTAAAAATTTCATTAGACGACGAATATAAAAGCAAACCGCGCGATTTTATTACACAGTCTGCACCCGTAGCGATCGCCAACACCCTTATATTTAAAAGCCACGCTGGGGCTTATACATCACCCGACCCGCATCCGATCAACTTTATTCTGGTCGCAATTGATAATCAGACCTTTGAGCTGAATGCAGCCAATCTAACCCATGAGATTGTCGTAAAAGTTCCGGTTATTGATCTCATCCTCAACCCGGATAAAAAAATACGTTATCAATATGATTTAGATATTCACTACGTTGATGGCAACAGGTCAAGACTTCTTGACCAAACAACCAGCTTTGAAATAATTTATGTTCCGTAAAAGAGCGTACCTTAGCGTTAACGGGCGGGAGCAGCACTTAATACAGGATCTATACTCCCTATTATCCACACACTTATAAAAAAGGGTGAGAGGATTCATATATAACCTACTGATGAACCGGGTGAAATAATTTTTGATCGAGAGTGATTGAACAAACAACATACAGGTTCTAAACTTTTAAAAGAATACCATTGAACAGTTATCCGGTGCTCAGTGTAAATAACATTCACCCCGTAACCCGCTGGCGCCAGTCAATAAAAAACGTCCTGCTCAGGAGTCATTGTCTATGCCAGAAACCTGACGTCGCTACAGACCTTTATAAGGTTTTTTTTAACGTTTCCCTCACTATTTTGTGAGCGAGCTCTTTTCTGTAGCTTATCTCACCTTTTCTATAAAAAGTGATATATGCGGGGAAACTGAACATTAACATTAAAATCAATGAATTCTAGAGGTTAATATGAAACAAAGAACCATGCTCGTTATCGCCATTGGTATGCTGGTTTCCGCATCTACTTTTGCGAAAGTTAATGATGTCCCAAAAGGTGCATTGGTTGTCCGCTACGGCGCGGCCAATATGGATGAAAATTACGCTAATCAGGATGGCTATCCTAATAAGTTACAAAACGTATCAGCTTTATGTTCTAAAGGAAATTCTTCAGTTGAAATAGAAAAAGTCAAGGACTTGATTAAGACAGATAGAGGTGAGCATGCACAATTGCATAAGGCAGGCGGTACAAATGCTTCATCGCTGATAGGTAAAAATGCTACAGTTTCCACAGACCCGCAGCCTAAAAATCCTAATCATTGTTTAATCAGTAATATTGAACTAAAGAACATAAAAGGCCCTTGGGTAATGTTTAAATTAAATTAATCAGTTTTAAAACAGGCCCTAAGAATGCCTTTTTGTTTAGTACATATGCAATATTCCACGCCACAGCGGATAAGCGCCATTTCTATTGCGGCCGATCCGGAATGGTCCGAGCCATAAAGCGTATACATGACATTCTCCACTGGCGGGTGATTATCAGTAAGCATAATAGATTGCCGTGCGACTGCGAGCGCAGGAAGAAACGAGGCAGTACTGTAGACGCCTGCGCTAACCGGAAAACTCCAGGCAACGCTGTGGTTGCCTGCATTCGCAGCAATAATCAGGCAGCCTTATGGGCTGCCCGCACTCAGACTTTAAGCATCTTCACCGTGGCATCCACGTCAATCTCATCTTCTGAGAAGATTAATGTCGTACCCTGGAAGGTGGTGATCGCCAGTTTTTTCAGCGAGCGCATTTCACCCGGCTCAGTGGAGGACTTCGGCCTGATGCTGTTCATCAACAGGCCCACAGAGAGCACTGCATTTTCTTTGTCAATGCGGGCATCGACAGGGACTTCTTCACTGTAAACCAGCCAGGACTTGATCGCCGTGAGCTTGAGACGCTCGCCTGCGATATAAATATAGTTGCTTTCCGGTAGCACCTTGACTGCGTAGGCTGACAAGCCTTTGCTATTGGTGCCAGGTTCGAAAGTCACCGACGCATTTTTGTCAATCAGCTCGGGGTTGGCGACCTTGATCACATGAAAATAACGGTTATCACCGTTCTCATCTTTGATAAATCCAAAACCTTTTTCTTTAAACCAGGTTGTGATCGTTCCGTTCATCGCCTTTACCGCCTACTTTATCGTTAATCTACTCAGTTTTTACAGCGCGCAGTGTAAAGCACAACGGCTGCGTAGACTACGTTTTGGTTTAAGTCTGGACGATAAATCTCTGCTATGCGAGGGGCAGCCAGATAACCTATCCTTTTAGATGCCTGAGAATCACCCTGCCGCAGCGCGCAAATTTGCTCTGGGTGAGAAAAAGTCATTTTACACCTATAAATCAAAAAGGGTCTGTCATGAGTGATTCCGCTTGCATATCAATCGGGCTGCTACTGTTTCCGGCACTGACACAGCTTGATCTCACCGGTCCGTATGAAGTGTTTGTCAGAGCCCCTGACACCAACGTCCATCTCATTTGGAAAACGCGGGATCCTGTCGTATCGGACCGGGGAATGGCAATTCTGCCGACTACCACTTTCAGCACATGCCCGAAACTTGATGTCATCTGCATTCCCGGAGGACCCGGACAGATAGACCTGATGGCGGATGAGAATGTGCTTTCGTTTATACGTGCCCAGAGTCACCAGGCCAGACTCGTGACTTCCGTATGCACGGGCTCGTTGATACTTGCCGCCGCCGGGCTTCTGAAAGGATATCGGGCAACGACGCATTGGGCTTCGCTGGATCAACTCTCTCTGTTGGGGGCAGAACCCGTAAACGAGCGTGTCGTCCGGGATCGCAATCGTATTACTGGCGCGGGCGTAACATCCGGCATTGATTTTGCGCTTACCGTTGTGGCAGAGCTGTATGGCAGTGAGATTGCTCAGAATATTCAATTACACATGGAGTACGACCCCGCGCCACCTTTTTCCTGTGGCTCCCCCCGGACGGCATCTCCGGCCCAGCTGCAAAAAGCAAAAGAACAGACGGCGGCATTTATTGAAAAAAGGCGACAGGCGACGGTAAAAGCAGCGTCAACCCTCTTAAAATGTCGCGATAGCGCACTGTCAGGCCAGGGCTGATCATAAGCGACAACAGTCACTTTAAGCGTATTCGCTCCCTTTCATTTTCTATCGGCCTGACATCACCTCAGAGCGACCGATCCTGTTACTACCGCTTAGCTATCCTGTCGGCTGCCTGAGCTAGGCCATTTTCGGCTATACCCGAAGGCAGCAATGAGCTTAAAGCGGGCGTTGCATAAAATAGCCCGCCCTGAGCGTCAACACATAACATGTTGATTTAAATCAATAATCTCGAAAAAAGAAAATTTATGCAGCAAAAGGCGTACTGCGCGCGAGGCAGATCATGAAGATGACTCATGTTGCAGTGAAATTAAATCACTTCCCCTCGTCCAGTGTTGATGGCATAAAATATGCATTATTGATTATTAACAATATAAAGACCACTGAATGAGAAAACCGGAAAAGGAAGCTGGGAAATAGCGAAGAAATAATAAAAATTCAGGTTCTTATATCAGACATTAGGATCACAGATTATGACGAATAACGATTTCACCTTTGCTGTAAAAAGCATTAATTTTGATGAAAACTATAACCCATCAGAAAGTACGCGCATCACGACCAACTTTGCTAATTTAGCCAGGGGCGAAAAACGTCAGGAGAACCTGCGCAATGCTCTGGCGATGATTGACAATCGCTTCAACACGCTGGCGCATTGGGATAACCCGAAAGGGGATCGTTATTCGGTTGAGCTTGAAATCGTTTCCGTTGAGATGGATGTTGAGGGCAAGGGTAATACCTTCCCGGTGATTGAAATACTGAAGACGAATATCGTCGATAAAAAGACCAATGAACGCATTGAAGGTATTGTCGGCAATAATTTTTCCTCTTACGTGCGGGATTATGACTTTAGCGTCGTACTGTTAGAGCACAACAGGAATAAATCCACCTTCAGCACGCCGGATAATTTTGGGGATTTGCACGGAAAGCTATTCAAATGCTTTGTTAACTCAGCAACTTACAAAGAAAACTTTACTAAAGCGCCGGTGATATGCCTAAGCGTTTCCAGCAAAAATGTCTATCACCGTACGGATTATCAGCATCCTGTCCTGGGTGTTGAATACCAGCAAAATGAACCCTCCATGACCGATCACTACTTCAATAAAATGGGGTTACAGGCACGCTATTTTATGCCAGCAAACAGCGTTGCACCTTTAGCCTTCTATTTTGCGGGTGATTTGACGGGCGATTATACCGATCTTGAGCTTATCAGCACCATCAGTACGATGGAGACGTTCCAAAAGATTTACCGACCTGAGATTTACAATGCGCATGCTGTTGCAGGAAAAGCGTATCAGCCGAATTTGGATCAGCAGGATTATGCATTAACCAAAATTGTTTATGATCGAGAAGAGCGTAGCCGGTTAGCTATTGAGCAGGGTAAGTTTACTGAAGAGCACTTCATTAAACCTTATCGAACTATTCTTGAGCAGTGGTCTGCTAATTACGTTCTTTGATTAACTAAAAATACAAGGCATCTGTTATGAAAATATTGTTACCTACGTCGACCGCGGGCAGTTTACCTAAACCCTCCTGGCTTGCACAGCCAGAGACCCTGTGGTCACCCTGGAAATTGCAGGGTCAGGAACTGATTGATGGCAAACAGGATGCTCTGCGTTTGTGTCTGGAAGATCAGCAGCAGGCCGGTATCGATATTGTCAGTGATGGCGAGCAAACGCGCCAACATTTTGTCACCACCTTTATTGAGCACCTCAGCGGCGTGGATTTCGAGAAGCGTGAGATCGTGAAAATCCGTAATCGCTATGATGCGAGTGTCCCAACGGTTGTGGGGCCGGTGAGTCGCCAAAAGCCCGTTTTCGTGGAAGATGCCCGTTTTTTACGTCAGCAAACCGATAAACCCATTAAGTGGGCCCTGCCCGGTCCCATGACGATGATTGATACGCTGTATGACAGCCATTATAAAAGTCGCGAAAAACTCGCCTGGGAATTCGCTAAAATTCTCAATCAGGAAGCCAAAGAACTTGAGGCGGCCGGCGTTGATATTATCCAGTTTGATGAACCTGCCTTTAACGTATTTTTCGATGAGGTGAATGACTGGGGAATTGCCGCTTTAGAGAGAGCCATCGAAGGGCTTAAGTGTGAAACCGCCGTACATATTTGCTATGGCTACGGCATCAAAGCCAATACGGACTGGAAAAAGACGCTGGGTTCAGAGTGGCGGCAATATGAAGAGATTTTCCCTAAGCTGCAGGCCTCTGATATCGATATCATCTCCCTGGAATGTCAAAACTCGCATGTTCCAATGGAGCTGATTGAACTGATCCGGGGTAAAAAAGTGATGGTTGGGGCCATTGACGTGGCAACCAATACCATTGAAACCCCCGAGGAGGTCGCCAATACCCTGCGCAAGGCGCTTCAGTTTGTCGATGCCGACAAGCTCTATCCGTCAACTAACTGTGGCATGATCCCGCTCTCCCGTCAGGTTGCGAAAGGCAAGCTCAATGCGTTAAGCGCAGGGGCAGAAATCGTTCGCAGAGAACTGCTGGCTAAATAACCTTGCCCTATTTAGGTCAGGTTAATTGAATGCAGGCCGGATTGAGTCAGATCCGGCCGTGCTTCACTTTACTGTTAACCAGCCTGTACGCCCGCACTGAATGGCGGGGNGCCCTATTTAGGTCAGGTTAATTGAATGCAGGCCGGATTGAGTCAGATCCGGCCGTGCTTCACTTTACTGTTAACCAGCCTGTACGCCCGCACTGAATGGCGGGGTGTTTTTGCGCTATGCCGGCGTCACGAGGCTGCCCATCATCCTAAATCCCCCCCCGCCACGGGTAGTATAGTACCCGTGATATAGCTGGCCTCTTCGCTGGCGAGGAACAGGATGGCAGCGGCCTGTTCATCAACGCTGCCGTAGCGATGCATCAGGCTGGCATCGCGGGTCTGACTGACCACCCGATCGTACCAGGCCTGCTCCTGAACCGTTGGGACTTCGCTATTACGCGGCGTCAGACGCGGCGGTGCATCGGTTCCACCGGGCGCGGTAGCGTTAACCCGAATTCCGGCTGCGGCATATTCCATCGCCAGTGACTGCGTCAGGGCGTTGACACCCCCCTTGCTGGCCGAGTACGGCACGCGGTTCACCCCGCGCGTAGCCACCGACGAGACGTTGACAATGACGCCCCGCTGCTGTTCCAGCATGAAAGGCAGCACCGCGCGGCAGCACCACAGCGTGGGAAACAGCGATCGTCGGACCTCTGCTTCAATTTGCTGCGGCGCGTAGTCGGCAAACGGGCGCGCCCAGATAGTGCCCCCCACGTTATTGACCAGAATATCCAGCTGACCAAAGTAAGTATGGGCCTGACGTAATGCCGCTTCGGCCTCCTGCCAGACTTCTAAGTCGGCGCGAATGGCAATAGCGCTGCGCCCCAGCCGGCGGATCTGCTGACAAACATCCTCCACGTGCTCAGCACGGTCGATTAATGCCACGTCTGCCCCTTCGGCCGCCGCCGCCAGGGCAACCGCTTTACCAATGCCCTGCCCTGCACCGGTAACAACCATCACTTTACCGCTAAATCGCAGCCGCATCATGACGCCTCTCCTGCCGCCTGTGGCGTAAATTTCTCATAGTAAAAGTTTTGCGGGACCAGGGCTCTGGCCTGGAGATAGCCCATTACCGCCTCTACCATCGGCGGCGGCCCGCAGAGGTAAACGTCGACATCACCGTCATTCAGCATGCCGTCGTCAATATGCTGGGTGACATAGCCTTTTCTTTGCTCCGTTGATGCGCTATCGGCCACGCAAATGCGGTAACTAAACAGCGGTATCTGCTGTGCCAGAGACGCCAGTTCCTCCAGTTTAACCCGATCGCTGTCGCGATTTACGCCCCACACCAGATGGACGGGGAAGCTGAGTTCGCCGCGCGCAAGGGTTCGCAGCATCGACAGGAATGGCGCAAGCCCGGTTCCGCCCGCCAGCATCAGCACCGGACGGGTCACCGCGCGCAGATAAAAGCTGCCCTGCGGCCCGGTCAGCGTCAGCGCGTCTCCCGGCCTGGCTCTTTTACTCAACCAGCTGCTCATCAGTCCATTAGGTACGTTACGGATTAAAAACGAGAGCCGATCCGCGCCGGGCGTCGAGCTGAAGGAGTAAGCACGGGTGATCTCCGTGCCGGGCAGCTGGATATTGACATACTGCCCGCTGAGAAAGGCAACCCCCTGCCGATCGGACAGATGCAGGTGCAGCTCGATAGTGGAGGGAGAGAGATTTTCTACGGCAATGACGTCGGTACGGAAGGTGTCGACGCCAGTTTTGCACATCGACGACGTCATGGGGACGGCGATCGTACAGTCCGATGAGGGCACCATCTGACAGGTCAGCACCAGGCCGCCATCGCGCTCCTGGTCCGATAGCGCTTCCTCAAGATATTCATCTCCAAGATCGAATTCTCCCGTCTCACAGCGGCACTTACAGGTGCCGCACACGCCATCGGAGCAGTCCATTGGCAGATTGATTTTCTGCCGGTAGGCGGCATCCAGCACTTTCTCGTTTTCATTACATTGAATAAACCGGCTAACGCCATCCTCAAAATTAAGTGCAATGGTAAACATCCCGTCCCCCTATAAATGGTAGATATCAATCACATGGTTGATATAGTCATTGTTAAGCTGGATTTTTTTGCGCTTAATCAGCAGCTGGTTATCCTCCAGCACCAGGGTACAGAGACAGTGACCGAAAAAGACCTCCGACTGTTTATAACGGTGGCTCCAGGTAGACCAGCTGTAGCGCACCTGATGCTGGTCACCGTCGCTGGAGAGGATTTCGACGTTGTTGATGGCGTGCGTGGTGCGCGGCTCGGGGGTGCTGGCCGCAGAGCGCTCGGTTTTGATGCGATAAACCCGATCCTCCAGGCCGTCGCGGGTGGCGTAGTAGATCAGCGAAATTTCCTGCTGCGGGTCGCGGGTGAGGTAGTCATCATCCCCCCAGGCAGGCATCCAGTATTCCACCAGCGGGTGGTAGCAGTCGATCCACTCGTCCCAGCGCCGGTCGTCCAGCAGCCGCGATTCGCGATAGAGAAACTGTTCAATCTGATGCTGTAGCTGGCTCATTCTGCCTCCTCCCCGCTAATCGCTTTCAGTAATCTGTTCTGCCAGTGATGATGGTGGGTGATATACAGAGCCTCATCTTCCGCGCGAGTGCCCGTCAGCAGCGGACTTATCCCCATCTGACGGGCATTGTCATCCGCTTCTTCCTGCCAGCGCACCGCCCCACGGCTCATATCGCTCCAGGGAAGATTCGCCGCGTTGTAGCCGCTCTGGCAGGCACGAAACTCCTCCAGATCGTCTGGCGTACCCATACCGCTAACGTTGAAAAAGTCCTCGTACTGGCGGATCCGCAGCGCCCGATCCGCCGCCTCTTCCCCCTTAGGCGCAAAGCAGAATATGGTCACCTCGGTTTTATCCACCGCTATCGGCCTGACCACCCGCAGCTGGGTAGAGAACTGGTCCATCAGATAGAGATTGGGATAGAGGCAGAGGTTGCGCGTTTCATTGACCATCAGATCCATTCGTGCCTCACCGAAGGTGGCAGCCAGGCGCGCCTTTTGTTTGAAGACTGGCCGAACCTCGGGGTTCATAACCCGCGTCCAAAGCAACATATGGCCATTTTCAAAGCCATAGACCCCGCCAGGGCTTTTTGACCAGCCATTGGCATCAACCGTGTGGGTCGCGTTGGCTTCGTAATTGCGGCGTGACATGGTAGAGGCGTAATTCCAGTGCACAACGCTGACGTGGTAACCGTCCGCGCCGTTTTCCATCTGTAGTTTCCAGTTACCCTCGTAGGTGTAGCTTGAGGTACCGGCTAACACCTCAAGCCCCTGCTCTGCCGGATCGACTATCAGGTCGATAACGTTACGCGTCTCCCCCAGCCACGCTTCCAGCTCCGGCACCGCCGCATTGAGGCTGCCGAATAAAAACCCCTTGTAGCTGGCAAAACGCGGCAGAGATTTAAGATCGTGGGCGCCGTCCTGTTTGAAACAGGGAGGATAGCCTCCACTCTTTTCATCTTTTGCCTTTAGCAACCGACCATCGTTACTGAACGTCCAGCCGTGGAAGGGACAGGTGAAAGCGCTTTTATTACCCGTTTTACGCGTGGCAAGCATTGCACCGCGATGTGAACAGCTGTTGATCAGCGCCTGCAGATGGCCATTTTTATCGCGGGTGAGCATCACGGGCTGACGACCGATGGTCAGGGTGTAATAATCACCCGGTTTCGCCAGCTGACTTTCATGCGCCAGAAAGACCCAGCCGCCCTCAAATATATGTTTCATTTCCAGTTCAAATAATTCCGGGTCGGTAAAGATGCTGCGATGGCATTTATATTGCCCTTCATCCTTATCAATAATTAGCGCGTTATTTATTTTTTCCATAAGCGTACGCGTACGCAGCGAGAGAGCTTCGCTCATTGTTATTTCCTCTAAATTAATTGATATCACGACACTGGCGGGCGCAGCCGGGTTTATTCCAACATGCGCGCGCGTTTAACTTTTTCTATTTCACGTTCACTTTCGGCAGGCAGCAGTTTGAAATCAAATCTTATTTCCGTATGGGGAACGGGCATATCGCGTTCGCGCGCAATATGCCGATCGGTCACGTTCACCGGATCGGCGATTAATTCTTCGCGTGTCGCAAAGGCGAAATCATCCCATAACCACTCATCGCCATTCAGGTTAATCTGCGTGGTGAGATGCCTGTGACCGGGGGCGGAAACAAAAAAGTGAATGTGGGCCGGGCGATTGCCATGACGCCCCAGATGGTTTAACAGCGCCTGAGTGGGTCCGTCCAGTGGGCAGCCATAGCCGGAGGGTAGAATGCTGCGCACCGCATATCTGCCATCCTCTGCGGTTTCGATGCGGCGGCGCAGGTTATAGGGAGGTTGCGAGGGATCAAAAAAGGAGTAGCAGCCGTGGGTATTCGCATGCCAGATATCAACAATCGCTCCGGCCAGCGGCCTGCCGTGCTGGTCGGTTACCTGACCACAGAGCCACATGGGTTCACCCGGATCCTTTCCATCATCCATACGGGCATGACGCTGACTCAGTGGCGCATTTGCCACGTATAAAGGCCCTTCAATAGTACGCGGTGTACCGCCAGTATGGCCGGCGGCGGCTTCTGTCGCATCGGCGCGCATATCCAGGAAGTGCTCCAGCCCCAAACCGGCAGCCAGCAGCGCGACCTCCTTACGTTCGCCCAGGACGTTAAGGTAGTTGACCGCGCGCCAGAACTCTTCGTCGCTGATAGCGAACTCTTCAATCAGGCCGCAAAGATCGGACATCATACGATTCATAATGGCTTTAAATCGGGCGTCGCCTCCGTCAGCATTTATGCCACAGCTAACAGCAATAAAGGCTTTGAACGCTTCCGTATGAATAATATTCTCTGACATATTCATCTCCTTACTGCAAAATGCGCGTATTATTTATCATCTTCATGTATAGAAGAGGGATGCCGGCATAAAGGTTCAATGCTGATTTTCATAAAAGGATACAGCGGCAGCCCCATTAATATGTCATGCAGCTCTGTATTATCCTTGACGTCAAAAATGCTGACATTTTCATATTTCCCGGCAATACGCCAGATATGACGCCATTTACCTTCGTGCTGTAACTGTTGTGAATACGCTTTCTCTTTCGCTTTTAACTGCTGCGCCTCTTCTGGTGCGAGAGTAGCAGGAATTTCAACGATCATCGCAACTTTAAATAACATGGTGTCCTCGCTACTTTCGTGCGTAATGGGAGAGTTTATCTTCGTCGACGTCGACGCCTAAGCCCGGACCGGAGGGCAGAGAAACGCTGCCCTGACTGAAGTCCAGCGAATGGGTGAGAATGTCATCCTTAAGCAGCAGCGGACCAAACATTTCGGTGCCCTCGGTCAGATCCAGCGTCGACCAGGCATGAAGCGAGGCGACGGTGCCGATAGCGCCTTCCAGCATGGTGCCGCCATACAGACCAATGCCCGCCGCGCTGGCGATATGCGCCAGCTTTAACGCCTGTGCCGGGCCGCCCGCCTTGGCAATTTTCAACGCGTAAGCGCCAACAAAACCGGCGCGGGCCAGCGCAAAACCGGACTGCCCGTCCGTCACCGCTTCGTCCGCCAGCAGGGTAGCGTTAAAGCGCTGGCTGAGGTCGACCAGGTTGCGACGATCGTGGCAGTCAATCGGTTGCTCAATCATATTGATACCGCCCGCAAGCAGCGCGGGAATGGCGCGCAGCGCGGTGGACATATCCCATGCCTGGTTGACGTCGACATGTACCGCCACCTCCTCGCCCAGCGCGGCCTTAATGCTAAGCGCATGTTTCAGGTCTTCCTTTAGTGACCTGGCACCTATTTTCAGCTTAAAACGCTGGTGGCGCCCCTCCGCTATCAGGCGACGCCCTTCATCAATATCTTTATCCGTCTCGCCGCTGGCCAGCGTCCAGAGCACCGGCAGACGATGCTGCCTGGCACCGCCCAGCAGCGTACTGACCGGGACGCCGCAGGCTTTACCGGTGGCATCAAGGAACGCGGTTTCCAGCGCGGACTTAGCGAATGTATTGCCGCGCACGCCCGCATTCATCCGTGCCGCCAGCGGTTCGACGCCCGTCAGCGGTATGCCAATGAGCAGGGGGGCAAGATAGCGGTCAAGGGCGATTTTTATTGACTCCGGGCTTTCCGGGCCATAGCTCAGCCCGCCGATGGTGGTCGCCTCTCCCCAGCCGGTGATGCCCCCCGCACAGTTTATTTTGACAATGACCAGCGTCTGGCAGCCCATGGTGACCATCGAGAGCTTATGTGGCCGGATAGTGGGAATATCGACCAGCCAGCTGCTGATGCTTTCAATCGTTAATGCCATAACCCTCTCCTTTGAGCAGAAATTTAAGCGTTTGCCGGGTGAACGCTGGCGCACAGGCAATGTTAGAAAGATGCGAGGCGGCCAGCACGCAGAGCCGTGCCTGGGGTGCGGCATCAACTACCCGCTGAGCGTCTGCTACCGGAGTAACCGGGTCTTCCCGTCCGGCGATCATCAGCATCGGGCGAGGCATATCCACCAGGCCTGAGCGTAAGTCCGCCAGCGCCAGCGCTTCACAGCAGGCGGCATATCCCGCCGGGGAGATCTCTGCCAGGCTCTCCAGCAGGTTTTCTACGATACCGGGCCTGCGCTGAATATAGTCTTCGGTGAACCAGCGTTTATCCGTGGCGGCGACCACCGTTCCCAGCCCTTCGCGTCGTACCTGTGCGGCGCGCGTCTGCCACGCCGCCTGGCTACCGATGCGGGCTGCCGTATTTGCCAGAACAAAGCGATCGAAGCGGTCAGGATGGTGCAGATTCAGCCACATCCCCGTCAGGCCGCCGAGCGAAATGCCGCAGAAGCAGGCACGTTCAATCCTGAGGCGATCAAGCAGATCGATGACGTCCTGACCAAGCCGGTCAATACTCAGCGGGTCGGCGGGCAACGTACTACTGCCATGGCCACGGGTGTGGTAGCGCAGCACCCGAAAGTGCTTAATAAAGCTGGATAACTGTGCATCCCATAAGGTCCACAAGGTGCCGAGTGAATTGGACAGCACCAGCACCGGCGCATTGACCGGGCCATCGAGTCGATATTCGGTTTCCATTGTCACACCTCAAACCCGTTCGAGGACGAGGGCGATGCCCTGCCCTACGCCGATGCACATCGTGCAGAGCGCCAGCTTACCGCCGGTTTTGCTGAGCTGATGGCAGGCGTTAAGTACCAGACGCCCCCCCGAGGCCCCCAGCGGATGCCCTAGGGCAATCGCCCCACCGTTAGGATTGAGCCACTCTGCATCGTCAGGCAGCCCCAGCGCGCGCGTAACGCTCAGCACCTGTGCAGCAAAGGCTTCGTTTAGCTCAATCACATCCATGTTTTGCAGCGTCAGCCCGGTTAACGCCAGTACACGGTTAACCGCGCCCACCGGGCCAAAGCCCATTAGCCCGGGTTCCACGCCGCTCACCGCGCTGGCGATAACCCGCGCCATTGGCTGGAGTTGATGGGCAGTGAGTGCCCGTTCGCTGGCGATCAGCAGGGCACAGGCGCCATCATTCAGGCCGGAGGCGTTGCCCGCCGTAATCGTGCCTGCCGCGTGTACGACAGGCTTAAGGCGCGCCAGCGCTTCAGCGGTGGTGGCGCGCGGATGTTCATCCCGGGAAAACCGTTCTGGCTGCTGGTTTTTTTTCACCGGCAGCGTGACAGGGGCGATCTGCGGCGCGTAGAACCCTGCCTCCCATGCCGCGGCGGTGCGCTGCTGGCTACGCAGGGCAAAGGCGTCCTGATCGCCCCGGCTGATGGCGAATTTCTCTGCCAGGTTCTCAGCGGTTTGCGGCATCGAATCAGTCCCATACTGCGCCTGCATCTGTGGATTGATTAAGCGCCAGCCCATGGTGGTATCCTCAATGCGCATCGCCCGGCTAAACGCCGATTCCGCCTTACCCATTACCCAGGGTGCCCGCGTCATGCTCTCCACACCGCCTGCGATAACCATGTCGTTTTCGCCGCTCTTGATCGCCCGCGCGGCGGTAGCAACCGCATCAAGGCTGGAACCGCACAGCCGGTTCAGGGTACCGCCCGGTACGCTGGTGGGCAGCCCCGCCAGCAGCGCAGCCATCCGCGCCACATTGCGGTTATCCTCCCCGGCCTGATTGGCGCAGCCCAGCAGAACATCATCAATTGCCGCAGGATCCAGCGCCGGATGACGCTGGAGCAGTTCACGCAGCGGGATCGCTGCCAAATCGTCAGCCCGGATCCCGGACAGGCTGCCATTGAGGCGGCCAAACGGCGTTCTTACCCCGCCGCAGATATAGGCTTCAGACATGGGCGGCCTCCGGCTTGAGCAGTGAAAATTGCAGCGGGACGGGAGTAATGTCTTGCAGATACCCGGCGGTGACCTCACCAAAGAGTTCACGCACCACCACGCCGGATCCCGTAATATCCATCACCGCCATATCGGTATATATCCGTGAAATACAGGCGATGCCGGTCAGCGGATAGCTGCACGTTTCAACGATTTTGCACTCGCCGTTTTTAGTCAGATGGCTGGTCATCACAAAGACCTTTCGCGCCCCGATGGCCAGATCCATCGCACCTCCCACCGCAGGAATGGCGTCCGGCGAGCCGGTGCTCCAGTTAGCCAGATCCCCGCGCTGCGAAACCTGGTAAGCGCCTAATACGCAGATATCCAGATGACCGCCGCGCATCATGGCGAAGGAATCACCATGGTGAAAAAAGCAGCCGCCCGGCAGCAGCGTCACCGGCTGTTTTCCAGCGTTGATCAACTCCGGGTCAATGGCATTCGCCTCAGGCGTCGGCCCCATTCCCAAAATGCCGTTTTCACTGTGCAGGAATATCTCTTTGTCTGCCGGAAGATAGTCAGCAATCAGCGTCGGCTGGCCGATCCCCAGGTTTACGTAGGCACCATCAGGAATATCCTGTGCAATGCGCTGGGCGAGCTGCTGATGCGTCAGGGGTCTCATTCAGGCCCCCTGAGCAAGGAAGTGGGTTTGAACGGCGGGCACGTGTACCACGCGCGAGACGTAAATACCGGGGGTGACGATCGCTTCAGGATCCAGCTCCCCCAGCCCGGCCATTTCACTGACCTCCACAATAGTGCAGCGGCTGGCCGGGGCCATAATCGGGCCGAAATTGCGTCCGGCCTTGTTAAACGTCAGGTTGCCCCAGCGATCGGCACGCTGCGCTTTAATCAGCGAGAAGTGTGCGGTAAGCGGCGTTTCCAGCACATAGTGACGTCCGTCAATAAGGCGCGTCTCTTTGCCTTCCGTCAGCTGTGTGCCATAGCCAGTTGGGGTGAAAATCGCCCCCAGCCCTGACCCGCCGGCCTGGATACGCGCCACCAGGTTGCCCTGCGGGACCAGCTCCAGTTCAATCTTTTTTTGACGATAGAGTTCGTCAAAAACCCAGGAGTCACTCTGGCGAGGAAATGAACAGATGATTTTTCGTACGCAGCCCGATTTCATCAGGGCGGCTAATCCATCATCGCCGTTACCGGCATTGTTGCTGATCAGCGTCAGACCACGCGGCCTGCGGCGCATCAGTGCATTAATCAGCTCGGTAGGCTGCCCGGCCGGGCCGAATCCCCCGACCATAATGACGGCGTCGTCCTGAACATTAGAGACGGCCTCATCGGCACTGCTTATCTCTTTGTTGACCATTTGCTTCCTCACTTCGTTGAATCGGCTTGGGTTCAACTTAGGTGAGGGAGAAAAGCGTAACAAGTGCGAATAACGATATGTTGTGCGATTATCGTAACAATTAACAATTCCGCATCATTTTTGTGAGCCAGGTTGAAAAACGCCACTTCCGTCGTTACAACCGCATAAAAATGCAATTTTTTATAAAATCATCATGGAATTAATGGTTTAATAAAATTAATAGGTTTAAGGCAGGAGAGGGGATCGAAAACAGATAGCGATCCCTCTTCATTGCCAGCGGCCATTTACAACAACAGCGAAAGCTCCATGGCAGCGCGCTGAAGTTTCGGCAGAAACACCTCTTTCAACTCGGCGGAGGATGTTTGCGACACGTGCGTGCCGACATTCATTGCAGCCACAACCTTTCCCCTGGCCGAATGCATGGGGACTGCCATTGATCGCAGCCCAATCTCCAGCTGCTGGTCGTTAATGGCATAGCCCTGGGATTTGATCTTTATCAGTTCCTCGCGTAGCAACGCTTTGTCGGTAAGGGTATGGGGCGTGAACGCACTGAGCTGCACCCGATTCAGGTACGCCTCAAGCTCGGCGTCAGGCAGTTCGCTGAGCAAGACTAACCCCATTGACGTTGCGTACGCGGGCAAACGGCTGCCGCGGCCAAGATCAATTTTCATAATCCGGCTAACGGACGCGCGGGCGATATAGAGGATGCTGTCACCATCCAGCGTGGCGACGGAACAGGAGTGATTGATCTGCTGACTAAGGTAGTCGAGGGCAATCTGCGCCTGCTTCGCCAGCCCTGATGAATGTAAATAGGCATGACCGATGGTTAACACGCGCGGGAGCAGCTGATAATGCCGGTTATCATCTGAATAAACAAAACCCAGGGCTGCAAGCGTATAGAGGCAGCGTCTGACCACGGCGCGGTGAAGGTGAGTTATTTCACTGATGCGCGCCACCGTTTGCCTGGGATGCTCCGGCCTGAATGTCTGTAGCACTTCCAGTCCCCTGGCCAGCGAGGTCATAAAATTAGGGTCGCCCTTATATTTTTCATTTGCCAGCAGGCTAACCTCGGGCAGGCGGGAGAATTCGGCATCGAAATAGTCCGGACGGTTATCTTTCATCGCATGATAATTCCTGGACGGCACGGAAGGTATAGCTTTCGCCGCTCATTCTTTTCTCCTGTTTATTACGGGTCTGAATTAATTAATAACGCAAAGTGACCAGTGAAATATTTTTTGTCACTCTGTAATAATTCATCTAAACCTAATAAAGGTTTAGTTAATAATACCCAGAAAATCAATGCGCTTCACTCAGGCTGAGCATTAATTTGCTTTACCCCCTCTGTTTTATATCCCGGTATTAAGGAGTCGCTGTTGAACAGAAGAAATTTTATTATTAGCGGGCTCGCTGCGGCGGCGCTGGCGCGTCAAAGCCTGGCGGCAGTGAAGTCAGCCTCTCCACTTGAGGTCGCGGTTACCTCCCCCTGGCTGACCAACGGCGCGGCGGTCTCCTCGCAGGGAACAATATTTATTAACCTGCCGCGTTTTAAAGGCCATGAAAACTCCCCTGCGCTGGCGAAGGTCACATTAAACGGCCCGGTGCCCTTCCCCGGTAACGCCTGGAACCAGTGGCGGGCGGGCGACAGCGGCGTGGACCAGCTGGTGAATATTAATGCGGTGCATATATTCAATGATGACCTGGTATGGGTGGTTGATCAGGGGGCACCTGAGGATGGCACTCCCGCGCCGGGCGCGGCGAAGCTGGTCGCCTTTGAAATCGCCACCGGGCGCGTCAGCAAAATCGTACGCTTTGATGCACAAAGCCTGCCGCCGGGCGGTGCGCCCAACGATTTGCGGCTGTATGGCGACCTGATATTTGTCACCGATTCGGGCCTGGGCGGCATCATCATCCATAACCTGAAAACCGGGGTAACCAAAAGAAAACTTTCCGCTCTGCCCGAGCTGAAAAAGCCGCCGAAGCTGGCGCAAAAGGGGTTTGGCGGCCGCATCCTGAGCGACGAAAAGGGCAAACGGCCCGAGGTCGAGAGCGATATGCTGGAGGTCAGCCCCGATGGCAAATGGCTCTATTTCTCTACCCCCACCGGCCCGATGCGCCGCATTGCCACGCGCTACCTGCTGGATGATGCGCTGGATGACGCGACCTTGCAGGGGCACATTGAAAAGTACGCGGATATCCCCTCAATCGGCGGCACCGCGATGGATAGCCAGGGTAACTTTTATCTCTCCAACACCGAAAGCCGTTCGGTCGAGCGGCTGCTGCCCGGCGGCAAACGCCAGGTGTTAATTCAGGATGACCGCCTGATCTCTGCCGACGCGCTGTTTATTGACCGCAGCCGGAATATCTATATTCCCGCGCCGCAGCTTGAATATCTCCCCTCCTCGAATCAGGGCGTCAACAAAACCGCCGCGCCCTGGTTTATCTATAAATTTCCGCTGCCCTAAAGGCTGACGCGCTAGCGATGATTCAGGCGGCGGGACAGCCTGTCGCCAAATAGCTGAAGCAGCGTTACCAGCGCGATCAGCACCACTATCACCGTAAGCATCACCTGGGTATCGAAGCGCTGATAGCCGTAGCGGTAGGCCAGATCCCCCAGCCCACCCGCCCCGATGGCACCGGCCATCGCCGAGGCGTTGATCATGGTGACCAGGGTAATGGTGAAGCCACTGACAATGCCGGGACGCGCCTCGGGCAGCAGGACGTGCCAGATAATATGCCGCCGATGAAATCCCATTGCCTGGGCGGCCTCCACCACCCCCTTATCCACCTCGCGCAGGCTCACCTCGGCAATGCGGGCGAAGAACGGCGTGGCCGCCAGCGTCAGCGGCACCACGGCGGCCCAGACGCCATAGGTGGTGCCAACGATCAGCCGGGTAAAAGGGATCAGCGCCACCATCAGGATCAAAAAGGGGATCGACCGGAACAGGTTAACCAGCCAGCCCAGTACGCGGTTAAGCAGCGGGCTGGCAAACAGATTCTCACCATCGGTGATCACCAGGACCACAGCCAGCGGCAGCCCCAGCAGCAGCGCGGCCAGCGAAGAGCAGCCCACCATCATGAGCGTGTCCAGCAGCCCCTGCCAGAGTCGATCAATCGGTAACATAGCCTCTCACCTCCACCCGGTCAGCCAGACCTGCTGGCATCTTCTCCACGCGAAAGGGCAGCCGACGGGCAGCCGCCAGCAGCAGCAGTTGACCAATTTGCCGCCCCTGAACCCATTCCAGCGTACTCTGTAGCAGCTGCACCTCATCGCCCAGCTGGCGGATTAAGGTCGTCAGCGGCGGCACCTCCGTTCTGCCGGTATAGCTGAGTGCCAGCAGCGGCCGTGACTGAGCAGAGAGCGGATGGGCGCGCAGCCGGTCCGTCAGACGCGCTGGCAGCCCGTCAGGATCGGGCCTGAGCAGCACGCGGCTGGTGGCCTGCTGTGGGTCGCCATACACCTGCCAGACCGGGCCGGATTCAATCACCCTTCCCCGCTCCAGCACGGCCACCTGATGGCACAGATCATGGATCACATTCATCTCATGCGTGATCAGCACAATGGTAATGCCCTTCTGCCGGTTGATATCGCGTAGCAGGTCGAGGATGGCGCGCGTGGTTTCCGGATCCAGCGCCGAGGTGGCCTCATCGCACAGCAGCAGTTGCGGATCAGGGACGATTTACCGGCACCGCTGCGGCCAATAATGCCAAAAATGGCCCCCCGCTCGATCTGCAACCCGACGTTGTGCAGCGCGTCGCTCTGCTGCCCCGGATAGCGTTTGGCCAGCCCGGAAATAACGATGTGCAGCGCGGCGGCCTCGGGTAGCGTTCCGGCGGCGGGTGATGTTTCCTGTTCAGGCCAGGCGAGCGTCACCATGCTTACTGACGCCAGCCGGGCTGATACAGCTTGCCGTAGAATTTATCCAGGCTGGCCCGCACCACCGGCGAATGCTGATAGATATCGACAAATTTATTCAAACGCGGATCGTCCTGATGGCCATCGCGGATCACAAACTGAATCACATACTCAGGATGCTCCAGCCCGTCGAACAGCAGGGCGTTATTCGGATCAATCACCCCGGACAGGCGCAAATAGTGGGGATACCCCTCCGCCAGGTCGACCTCTTCCAGCGATCGGGAGAGCTGCACGGCCTCTACCTCAATAATCTTCAGCTTTTTCGGGTTATCCACGATGTCCTCAACGGTCGATTTCAGACCGGTGTCGGGTTTCAGCTTTATCAGCCCGGCCTTTTGCAGCAGCAGCAGCCCCCGCGCGCCGTTGATCGGGTCATTGGCAATGGCGACGGTGCCGCCCTGGGGGATCTGATCCAGGCGGGTATGTTTTTTAGAAGGGGTTTGAGAGCCAAAGGAACGAAAACGTACGTTAAGGAGATAATTCATTGTTTAAATTGAAATTTAATGCTCTCAGATCACCATTTAAAATATCATCCGATAACGTGAACGTATAATGCCCCAGCATATTGATATGCCCGTGCATCAGTGGGGATAACCGGGCGACATTCTCTTCCTTAGTTTCTTCTCCATTACTGCGCATCCAGCTCAGTGCTTCCTGCATATAAAGCGTGTTCCACAGTACCACCGCGTTAGTGACCAGCCCCAGTGCGCCCAGTTGATCTTCCTGCCCCTCACGATAGCGTTTTCTGATCTCACCGCGCTGCCCGTAGCAAATTGAGCACTGTTGCAAAAATCTGAAGGTGATAAAATTATGGCCACCTTTTGCTGACGGAGCAGCGCATGAACCCATTCAAAGGCCGGCATTTTCAGCGTGACATCATTCTGTGGGCGGTACGCTGGTACTGCAAATAAGGCATCAGCTACCCTGAGCTGCAGGAGATGCTGGCTGAGCGTGGTGTGAATGTCGATCACTCCACTATTTACCGCTGGGTTCAGCGTTATGCGCCTGAAATGGAAAAACGACTGCGCTGGTACTGGCGTAACCCTTCCGATCTCAACCCGTGGCACATTGATGAAACGTACGTAAAAGTCAATGGCCGCTGGGCTTATATTTACCGGGCCGTCGACAGCAGGGGCGCACCATCGATTTTTATCTTTCACCACGGCGTAACAGCAAAGCCGCCTACCTATGGCCGGGCCCTCGCTCTGCTTAAACGTGAAGGCCGGTGTCCGCCTGACGTTGAACACCGACAGATTAAGTACCGGAATAACGTCATTGAATGCGATCGCGGGAAGCTGAAAAGAATAATCAGCGCCATGCTGGGATTTAAATCCATGAAGACGGCTTACGCCACAATCAAAGGTATTGAGGTTATGCGTGCACTGCGTAAAGGTCAGGCCTCAACATTTTATTATGGTGCTCCCCTGGGCGAGATGCGTCTGGTGAGCCGGGTCTTAGAAATGTAAGGTCTTTCAATAATACAAAAGGCCACCTCATCGTGAACTTTGCAACAGTGCCTATGTACTGACGGCGACGTGGGTCAGATGGTAGTTACCATCCTGTCTGCCGTCGCGCAGGCTGAACGGCGTAGGATACTGGAACGCACCAATGAAGGCAGACAGGAAGCGAAACTGAAAGACATCCGGTTTGGCCGCAGGCGTACCATCGACAGGAACAGCGTGCTTGCACTCCACAGTAAAGGGACTGGCGCAACGGATATCGCCCGCCTGCTCGGTATTGCCCGTTCCACGGTTTACAAAATACTTGATGATGAGAAGACAGCTCAGCCAGGCTGATGGCGGCATTAAATTTTGGTTAAGTGACCCATCTGGTTACTATAGACACTTAACCCACAGGAAAAAGAGGGATTTGATATGGAACAGCAATATACCAACGAACTGACCCCGGAATTAGCCGCCTCACTGGCGCGTCCGCCCTTTTCGGCGGAGAAAAAGGCCGGGATGTCTGAAGGTGCCCGTCAGACTGTCGAAGAGCAGGAGGCTTTCATGCGTGAACATCCGGTGGTGGCGATTTACCGGATCGCGGTTGACGGGGCGCTAACCCAGCGCGGCGGGGTGGTTCGGGCTGCGTGGAATGGCGCTGAAATCGAGCCTGATGGCGGGCAGAAGGTCAATATTGCGCTGGTCGGGGATGAGGTGGTTTACCCTGACGGAACCACTGCCCGTATTGTTACCGGCAGCGGGTCGAAACTTCAGAAAAGTGGGCAGAGTATCGCGCTGGTTGGCAGCAGGCTGAGCAACGGTGATGTGATTATCAGCACCCCGCAGGCGGGATGTACGCTGAATGAGCTGAAAGGTTTGCCGATGGATGCTGATTTTTTACCGGCAGAGGGCTGAATTATGTCCATCATGAGAGGGTGTAGCATTCACGGCAAGAATGTCGGATTACACGGAGATAAAACCTCTTCGGGAGCACAATGTATCGCGGCCCGTCCCGGCATGTCGGTTATGGGGCTGCTGAAGCTCTATATCGGTGACAAGACTACCCCCTGCCCGAAGTGTGGGGAAGTGGGGGTCATTGTGGACGGCGATCACCGGTGCTCAAACAGTGCCGCTGTTGCGGTGGACGGCGCGGAGATCCGTTGCGGGTGTCCGCAGGGGACCAATTTTCTGATTGCCCCGGGTACGATCCCACAGCTTTCAGAGGCAAAAGCCAGGATGGCCCCGGTAGTCGCTCCGGAGCCGGAACAACATGCGCAGGCGGCGAAGAAAAAGAAACGGGAGATCACGCTGACGATAGGCGTGTTCTTCGACGGTACCGGCCACAATGCCGTTAATACGCAGAACATGCTGAAGGCCTGTACCGCAGGTCATTACAACCTGGACGACCCGGAAGCCGAGTCCATTCTGGCAAAATGCGCCCGTGAAAATTTTGGTGTGTCGGGCAGCGGTGCAACCAGCTATACCGGGTACTACACCAATATACACTGGCTGAGTACGCTCTACAGCCGTCGCTTTAATGAAGACAGCCCCGATGTTCAGCGAGCTATTTATATTGACGGTATTGGCACTGACGCGGGAAAACCTGATAGCAAGCTAGGCCAGGGGTTTGGTATCTCTGATACCGGTGTCGTTGCCAAAACGGATAAAGCGGTATCTATGCTTGCTGACAGCATTCAGGCTGCGCTGGACGCGGTCAGTAATAAACAGACTGACTACACGTTCATCATCAGGTCACTGCAGTTCGATATTTTCGGCTTCAGTCGGGGCGCAGCCGCCGCCCGGCATTTTGCCAATCGCATCCAGTCTGAAGACCCGGCCATTATCAGCGCCATCCGGCAGGCAATGACAGGTAAGACCTTCAATGGTTCTCCTGCCGGAAGGACCCGTTTTATCGGCATTTTCGACACCGTTGCCGCCATCGGTACGCCGGTTAACGGTCTGAATCCGCACAGCGCGGATACCGGTGACGTGAAGCTCACCCTGCGCCCCGGCGTGGCGGAAAAGGTGTTTCATATCACCGCCGCGAACGAATGTCGCTTTAACTTTGCGCTGAACAGCGTGAAACCGGCATGGCCGGAACTGGCGCTGCCCGGCGTCCATTCCGATATCGGCGGCGGGTATCTGCCCGTTACGAAAGAGGACCTGTTTCTGACCCGTCCGGCTACGGAGACGGTGCCTTACAGTCAGCCGGGAGAAAAGACGCAGGCCTACCGCCAGGCCGTGGCGCAGTTGCAGACGCTGGATAAATCGCCCTGCCTGGCCCCGCTGCTGCGGACAAATGAAATATCGGCAGAAACCTGGTACGACGACAGGCTCCCCCCGGATCGGTACGGCCAGATGCAGAAGCGCAGCTATGCGGCGCTGACCCTGCGGGGACGGACCGTCGGAAACGACTGGTCCCGCGTGGCGCTGAGGGTGATGCTTGAGGCTGCGCAGGAAGCCGGGGTGGTGTTTGACCCTATACTGAGTAAAGACAAAGAACTCGCCATTCCGGATGATCTGGCACCTCTCTGGGATAAAGCGCTGGCGATGGGTAAAGCAGTCCGCAGCGGTCCGACGCCGCAGGCATTCAGTCAGGATGAGCTGGACGTGATTGCAGAGAAGTATATTCACTGTTCGGCCAACTGGAATGCCATCGTGGTCAATACGGACGGCTTCATTCACGGGGGCGCATCGCCCTCAGAGCTGATTGGCTTTATCAACCGGCCGGATGAACAGTGGAAACGCTCGGTCTACAGCATGGACGGGAAAAAGGTATGAAGCTGAAAGCCCTTTTTCCCCTGCTGATGCTGGTCATGATCAGCGGCTGTCGTGCAGGCGAAGCGCAGACGCCGGAAGACACCGGTGAAATGCCCTACGGGGAGGTCGGTTTTGCATTTTTTACCCCCCAGGCATTACCGGCGGTAGTGACGAAAGCGCTGATTATAGACAACGAAAAGGTGGTCTCCACCTTCCGGACGCTGGACAGTACGCAGAGTGATCCCGATGTAGTAGGTACCTGGAACAGCAGAACGTATGACGGAGGGATCCAGTTCAACAAGGTCCGGCATCCACCGGCACAGATGCTGTTTTGTTGGGATTCTGTCATCGATAAAAAGACTTACGAGACGCGCATCACCTTCTCATCGGCCCTTCGGGAAAAAATGTCGGTTCCGACCGGCAGGGACAGAAGAGGTCATACGGCCTGGTATAAAACATTACTATTTGGACTGGCGCCAGAGGGTAAAGTGCGCATCTGGCTCCAGAACAGCGCGGGAGGCGACAACCTGCCGGTTGAACCAGTAAAAATTACCACGCTGTCCGGGGATAAACTGGATGCCTGCAAAGACGTGCCTTCGCGCATTGACTTTAACTACAGCATTCCGGATGGTTATGATCAGGACATAAAGGATTTTATCAAAGGAAAAAATTATCCGTACGGCAGTTGGTAGGGTATTGGCAGCGGTAAAAAAAGGATCCCATGTGGATCCTTTTTTATAATTGCATCATCAGGAGCCAATAGCGTGAATTTTCATTTCGCTAAGTTCTAGCTATTAAAATCAATATTAACAATGGATTAGCTTCTTAGCGTACGCTTTCGTTCCATTGGCCCTCAAACCCCGTTTCCAGCGGTGGCGCGAACGCGGAGGTGGTGCCCACCTTCAGCGGTCCTGTGTAGTCTGCCGCCGTAGCGGCAGCGGAAAGCGCCAGCGCCCCGGCCAGCAGCAGATGTTTAAAAGGGTGCGTCAAATGCATGCGAGTTCCTTAAGGTTTCAGCGTTGTTAGGGTGCCGCATCGGCGCCCTGAACGCGCCAGCGGGCTGCCGGATGCCGCGACGGGAGCCGGTCATGGTTAAACAGTTTTTTCCGGAGCGTGCCCGGCTGATAGGCGGTTTTATAACGTCCGCGCTGCTGTAGCTCCGGCACCACCCAGTCGATAAAGTCGATGTAGCTTTGCGGGTTCAGGATCCGGGTGAGGTTAAAGCCATCTATACCGGCTTCGTCCACCCAGGCGATCAGCGCCTCCGCCACCTGCGACGGGGAACCGACGATCAGCGCGTAGCGTCCGCCGAGGGCATGCTGCTCCAGAAGCTGGCGGCGGGTCCAGCCGCTGTAGGCCTGCGTTACGGACTCTATCGCCCGGGTGCTGCCGGTATGGATCGGCTCATCGAGGCCGAACTGCGACAGGTCAATACCGGTGGAGCTGGAGAAGTGAGCAATCCCCGCCTCCGGGCTGGCGTAGCGCAGATAGGCCTGATGCTTTTCTCTGGCCTCTTTTTCGGTTGCCGCGACAATCACCGACACGCCCATCAATATTTTCAGATCCTCCGGTGCGCGCCCGGCTTCACGCGCGGCCTGGCGCAGCTTGTCCACCTGCGCCCGCATGGCCTGCGGCGTACTGCCATTCACAAAGGTGCATTCCGCATGGCGTGCGGCAAAGCGGATGCCCCGCGCGGAGCTGCCCGCCTGGAACAGCAGCGGCGTGCGCTGGGGGGAAGGTGAAGAGAGATGCACCCCTTCCAGCTGATAGAATTCGCCCTGGTGGCGGATGGGGTGAATTTTGCTGGCGTCGGCGTAGATACGCCGCTGGCGGTCGGCCAGCACCGCATCCTCTTCCCAGCTCCCTTCCCATAGCTGATAGCTGACGTCGAGAAATTCATCGGCCCGATCGTAACGGCGATCATGGCCGGAGAGTTCCGTCTGACCCATCGCCCGGGCGGCGCTGTCCAGATAGCCGGTAACAACGTTCCACCCCACCCGGCCCCCGGTGAGATGATCGAGCGTGGAGAAGCGGCGGGCAAAGGGATAAGGCGCCTCATAGCTGAGGTTAGCGGTCAGACCAAAGCCCAGATGCTCCGTCACGCTGGCCATCGCCGAGACCAGCATCAGTGGATCGTTGACCGGCAGCTGGATGGCTTCGCTGGCCGTGAGGCCAATCCCCTGCTGATAGACGTCATACACGCCAAGGATATCGGCGATAAACAGGCCATCAAACAACCCGCGCTCCAGCGTTCGCGCCAGATCCAGCCAGTAACCCAGGCGGTTAAACTCGATTGAGCGATCGTCGGGATGGGTCCACATACCGTGATGAATATGGCCGACGCAGTTCATATTGAAAGCGTTAAGCAGGATCGTCTTTGCAGGTTTCACAGCGTTCCCCTTCTCGGTGGCAGAACGCCGTTCAACACGTAGTTACCGATAACCGGATATTTCCAGCGAACCGGATCATGCAGGGTATGGGTGCGGGCGTTGCGCCAGTGGCGATCCAGATTATGCTCCCGCAGCGCCGAGCGGGTGCCGGACAGCTCAAACAACAGGCTGGACGCCTCCAGCGCCAGTTCGGTGGTCCACGCGCGGGCGCAGGCTACCTGTACCGAGGCGGCAGCGACCCCCTCCGCATCAGGGTGATGCCCGGCGGCATCTATGGCTTCGCCTGCCTCGCTCAGCAGGGCGTCGCCCGCCGCCAGCCGCGCCGCTATCTGCCCCACCCGATCGAGGATCAGCGGATCCTCATTCGCCCGCTCCACGCCTGAATCAGGCCAGGGCCGTGCGCGCTGGTTGATAAACGCCAGCATGTCGCTGAAGGCCGCACGCGCGATCCCCTGGTCAATGGCAGCGTGCATTATTTGCGCAAAAGGACCGAGGGTGGTCGGGCGCTCAAAGGCGCTTTGAAACGGCACGATATCGTCCGCCGCCACCTTCACCGCGTTAAAGATAACCGTGCCGCTGCCGGTGGTGCGCTGGCCGAAGCCGGTCCAGTCGTCAATCACGCTGACGCCTGCCTGATGGCGCGGCACGAACACCAGCTGCTCGCGGCCCTCAGCATCACGCGCGGCGGTGGGAATGCGGTCAGCGTACAGCGCGCCGGTGGCGTAAAATTTCTGGCCCGTCAGCACCAGGCCCTCGCCGTCGGGCAGCAGCGAGGTGGTGCGATGATGCGCGGCGGAGGAGCCGAATTCAGCCAGCGCGTTACCCAGATGCACCCCTTCCAGCACCTCCTGAAAGAAACGCCGCTGCTGCGCCTCGTTGCCGTTGACCCGCAGCACGTGTAGCGCATAGAAGTGGTTCTGCGGGATCTGCCCTATCGCCGCATCCGCCTCGCTGAGCAGGCTGATAACCTCTGCCAGCACCGGCGTGGAAACGTCTGCCCCGCCAAAGGCGGCCGGTACGGTTATCGCTCCCAGGCCGGAGGCGAATAGCGAGGCCAGCGGCTCAAACGGCAGTTCGCGCAGGCGGTCGCGCCGGGCCGCTTCGGCGCGGAACGTCTGCGCCAGCTCGCGGGCGACGCTTAGGGCCTGCTGGGGGGAGTGAATAATCGTGGCCGCTCTTTTGGCGGAAACCTGGCTCAGGGTCATGCTGGCCTCCTTAAATCCAGGCATGGCGCGCCGGGAAGATGCCGTTGAGGTAATAGTTGCCGATCGCATGATATTTCCAGCGCACCGGGTCGTGAAGCGTGTGGGTTCGGGCATTACGCCAGTGCCGGTCAAGCCCGTGTTCGGCCAGCGTTGCCCGGCTGCCGCCCCACTCCAGCAGCTTTTCGCTGGCTTTAAGCGCCACCTGGGTGGTAAGAACCTTGGCCTCAGCCACCGCAATGGATGCGCGCGCGGCCTGCTCAGCGCTCAGCGCCGCCGGGTCAATCTCATCCAGCACCCGGGCGGCTTTACGCAGCAGGGCCTCTGCCGCCAGCAGCTCGATATAAACGCGCCCGACGTCGGCCTGCAAATGGGGGTCATCAGCCTGGCGATCCACGCCCGCATCTATCCACGGACGGGCGTGGCGACGGGTAAACTCGCAGGCTTCATCAAAGGCCCCGCGCGCAATGCCCGCGTCAATGGCCGCCTGAATCAGCTGCGACACCGGTCCGCGCAGCGTGGGCTTATCTGCCGATGGCAGGGGGATCACCCGGTCCGGCGCAACCGCAACATTCTCCAGCCGCACGGTGCCGCTGGCGGTGGTGCGCTGGCCCATTCCCGACCAGTCATCAATCACCTCCAGCCCGTCGGCCGGGCGCGGAATAAATGCCATGACCGCCTGACCCTCATCGGTGATGGCGGTGGTCACCACAATGTGTGCAAACAGCGCCCCGGTGGAGTAGAACTTCTCCCCCGTCAGCCACAGACCGCCCTCGCGCTGGCGCAGGCGGGCCTGCACGTCGCGGGTGTGCCGACTGTTTTTCTCCGGGCCACCGTTTCCCAGCCGCTGGCCCGCGACCACCGCGCTGAACAGCGCGCGCTGCTGTGCCGGGGTACCCTCATCCCGCACAAACTGAATAATGCCGAAGTGGTTCTGCGGGATCTGCCCCAGCGACGGGTCGGCCGCCGAGATCAGGCGAAACACCTCTGCCACCGTACGCCAGGGCAGGCCGCCACCGCCGCAGGCCGTGGGTATTGATATGCTCCCCAGACCGGAGCGGCTGAACAGCGACAGCGCCTCAAGCGGGTAGAGACGATCGCGATCGCGGGTTGCCGCATCGCTTACCGCCAGTGCGGCCACTGCACGCGCGGCGGCCAGGGCCTGCTGCTCACTGAAAATCACCTTAGCTGCGCGACACATTACGCGACCTGCTGGCGGCGCTGGGCAAACTGATTCTCCGGCTCAGCCAGCCCGAGGTTTTCACGCAGGGTCTTCCCTTCGTACTCCTGACGGTAGAGGCCGCGCGCCTGAAGCAGCGGGATCACCTGATCCACAAAGTCTTCAAAGGCAGTTGGCGTGCCGCCGCGCACGATAAAGCCGTCGGCGGCCCCGTCGAGGAACCACTGCGCCAGGCCGTCCGCCACCTCTGCGGCAGTGCCGATAAAGCTGGGCCGCGGCGTTGCCTCCTCCAGCGCCACCTGACGCAGCGTCAGGCCCCGCTCGCGGGCGTAGCGCTTGATATTGTCAGTGGTGCTGCGGAAGCTGTTTTCCCCCAGCTCGCCAATCTGCGGGAAGGGATCATCCAGCACGTACTGGCTGAAATCATGGTGTTCAAAGTAGCGGCCAAGGTACTCCAGCGCCTTGTCGATGGTGACCAGTTCGGCGGTCTGCTGATAGCGGCGTTCAGCCTCTTCTGGGGTATTGCCGATAATCACGCTGATGCCCTGGAAAACGCGAATATCGTCGGCATTGCGTCCGCGCGCTTCCAGGCGGCGGCGAACGTCTTCGCGAAATGCTCTCGCCTGCTCCAGACTGTTATGCCGGGTGTAGATGGCATCGGCCGCTTCGGCGGCGAAGGCTTTACCCGCTTCCGATGCGCCCGCCTGGAAGATAACCGGCCTGCCCTGCGGCGAACGCCCCACGTTAAGCGGTCCCTGCACCGAGAAGTACTGCCCTTTATGGTTGAGGGTATGCAGCTTATCGGCAGCGAAGAATTCACCGCTGGCCTTGTCGCGCACGAACGCGTCTTTCTCCCAGGAGTCCCACAGCCCGGTTACCACGCGCAGATATTCACTGGCGACGCGGTAGCGCTCATCATGTTCCGGGTGCGCGGCGCGCGAGAAGTTTTTCGCGGAGCCCTCCAGCGGCGAGGTCACCACGTTCCAGCCTCCCCGACCGCCGCTCAGGTGGTCCAGGCTGGCGAACTGTCGCGCCACGGTAAACGGCTCGCTGTAAGAGGTTGAAAGCGTCCCCACCAGGCCGATGTTCCGGGTGACCAGCGCCAGCGCAGAGAGCAGCGTGACAGGTTCAAAGCGGTTCAGAAAGTGCGGAATCGACTGCGGCGTGATGTACAGGCCATCGGCGACAAAAAGAAAGTCGATTTTCGCCTGTTCCGCCCTGCGCGCCAGTTCGATGACATAGTCCACGTTGATGCTGGCATCCGCGACCGCATCCGGGTGGCGCCATGCTGACATATTGCCGGAAACGCCCTGGATAATCGCGCCCAGCCGCAGCTGGCGTTGTGTCTGACTCATTCTGTACTCCTTACTGTGCGATTGTGGGGCGCAGACCGGGAAGGACTGGCAGCGCCTGTAACAGTTTTTGCGTCCACGGGTGCTGCGGTGCGGTAAAGACCTGGCGCAGTTCGCCGCTCTCCACCACCTGACCGTTTTGCATTACCAGTACGCGGTCGGCGAGATGCTGGATCACGCCAAGATCGTGCGAGATAAACAGCAGCGCAGTGCCGTGCGCGGCCTGCATATCGGCCAGCAGATCGAGCACCTGCGCCTGCACCGAGACGTCGAGTGCGCTGACCGGCTCATCGGCCACCAGCAGCGCCGGATTGGGTGCAAAGGCGCGGGCGATAGCGACGCGCTGGCGCTGACCGCCTGAGAGTTGCTGCGGGTAGCGGTTAAGGAAGCGGTCGCCGAGCTGCACCTCGTCCAGCAGCTGGCGTACCCGCTGGCGACGTGCGTCGCCGTAAATACCGACGCAGTCCAGGCTTTCACCAATGATTTTTTCCACCGTGTAGCGCGGATCAAAAGAGCTGTACGGGTCCTGGGCGATCAGCTGTAAACGCGCCCGTCGTTCGCGGCGTGCTTTCTCCGGGAGGCGATCCCAGCGGCTCCCCTCCAGCAGCAGCGTACCGCTGTCCGGCTCGCTGATGCCCATCACCAGTTTGACCAGCGAGGTTTTGCCGGAGCCGGACTCCCCCACCACGCCGAGAGTTTCCCCGGCGTGCAGGGTAAAGTTGATGTTATTCAGCNACCAGTTTGACCAGCGAGGTTTTGCCGGAGCCGGACTCCCCCACCACGCCGAGAGTTTCCCCGGCGTGCAGGGTAAAGTTGATGTTATTCAGCACCTGCCGCTCACCGTAAGCCTTATGCAGCCCGATCGCCTCCAGCAGCGGCGCCCCGCCAGGCTGGGGTCGCGTCGGCAGAGGCACCGGTTCGGCTGAACTGAGGCGCAGACCGCGCGTGGCGGGTGTCGGCACCGCACGCAGCAGCCGCTGCGTCCAGGCATGCTGCGGCTGGCTGAGCAGCGGCCCGCAGTGGCCCTGCTCCACTACTTCGCCATCGCGCATCACCAGCACGCGATCCGCCAGCGCCGAGACCACCGCCAGATCGTGACTGATCAGCAGCAGCGCCTGGCCGTCGCGCCGTCGCTGCGCCAGCAGCTGGAGGATTTGCCGCTGTACCGTCATATCCAGCGCCGTGGTCGGCTCATCGGCGATCAGCAGCGCCGGACTGCCCGCCAGGGCGGTGGCAATCAGCGCGCGCTGGCGCTGGCCGCCGGAAAGCTGATGGGGGTAGCGATCGAGGCGGCTTTCGGCATCGTCAATGCCCGCCGCCTGGAGCAGCGCCACGCTTTTCTCCCGCAGCGGGGCGCCCGGCCGGTAGCCGGAGGCGGTTAGCGCATCGGCCAGCTGCTGCCCAATGCGCCGCAGCGGATCGAGCGAGACCAGCGCATCCTGTAGCACATAGCCGATGCGACGCCCGCGCAGCGCCTGCCAGTCGCGACGGCTGGCCTGCAACATGTCGCACCCGTCGATAACAAAGCGATCGGCACTGAAGGTGGCCCCCTCCGGCAGCAGCCCCAGCAGGCTGCGCGCCGTAAGGGTTTTGCCGGAGCCGGACTCGCCAACCAGCGCCACGGATTCGCCCGGCCACACCTGTAGACTGAGGTTTTTTACCACCTGCTGAGGGCCAAAGCGGATGGATAGGTTGCGAATATCAATTACCGGCTGACTCATTGCGACCTCCCGGCAAAGCGCGTCTGCCAGTAGCGGCCCAGCGTGCTCACCGCCACTACCGTCAGGGTGATAAACACCCCCGGCCAGGCGGCGATCCACCAGGCGTTGCGCAGGTAGTTACGCCCTTCCGCCAGCATCAGCCCCCATTCGGCGGTAGGCGGCTGCGGCCCCATGCCGAGAAAGCTCAGCCCGGCGGTGCCGATAATCACGGTGCCCAGCCCGAGCGTCGCCAGCGCCGGAACCTGCGCCATCGCGTGGGGCAGAATATGCCGCACCGTTAGCCGGAAGCGCGACAGGCCAAAGGTGCGGGCCTGTTCAACGTAGCCGGAGGTCATCACGCTGCGCGTCTGCACCCGCACCACGCGGGCAAAGCGCGGCACCGACGCCACGCCCAGCGCAATAATCAGGTTAGCGGTGCCGGGACCGGTAAAGGCGATCAGCATCAGCGCCAGCAGCAGGTCGGGAAACGCCGAGATAACGTCTACCGCGCGGCTCAGCAGCTCATCGACCACGCCGCGCGCCAGCGCCGCGCTCAGACCCAGCAGCGTGCCGAAGATCACCGCCAGCGCCATCGCCGCCACGCTTATCAGCAGCGAGTAGCGGCTGCCATAGATAATCCGCGTCAGCAGGTCGCGCCCCAGCTGATCGGTCCCCAGCCAGTGCTGCGCCGAAGGGGGTAGCTGGGCGTTAACCGGATCGGCCAGTAGCGGATCGCCGTGCGTCAGCCACTCAGGCGCCACCACGGCCAGCGCGACCAGCAGCAGAAACAGGCTGGCGCTCCAGACGGAGGCGGGCAGCGTCGGGGAGAAACGTGCGGAGAGAGCTTTCATCATCGGCTCTCCTCCCTCAGGCGTGGGTCGAGCCACAGCGCCAGAATATCCACCAGCGTGCTCATCACCACGTAGATCAGCGCCGAAAGGATCGCTACCGCCAGCACCACCGGCAGATCCTTCGCCAGCACCGCATCCACCGTCAGCTTGCCCAGACCCGGACGGCCAAACACCTGCTCGGTGATCACCGCCCCGCTCAGCAGACCGCCCACCAGCCAGCCGGTCAGGGTGACGACCGGCAGTGCGGCGTGGCGCAGAGCGTGACGCAGGCGAATCGTGGTTTCGCCCACGCCCCACGCGCGCAGCGTCAGGGTAAAGGGTGCCGCCAGCGCGCTTTCCAGCTCGCGCCGCAGCACCTGTGCCAGCACCGCGCCCTGGGCCAGCCCAAGCGACAGCGCGGGCAGCACCAGCGAAGAGAGATGCCGGTCGCCCGCCACCGGGAACCAGCGCAGGCTAAAGCTGAAGATAAACAGCAGCACGATGCCCAGCCAGAACGACGGCGTGGAAGCCAGCAACAGCTCCAGCCCGCCTGCCACGCGGCGACCCCAGCGGCGGTTTGCCGTCGCGACTGCCATTACCACGGCGAAGAGGATGCTGACCAGCAGCGCCGCCGCGGCCAGCTTCAGCGTCGGCCACAGCTGAGTGGTCAGCAGCTGGCTTACTTCGGTATTCAGGACGTAAGAGCGGCCAAAATCGCCGTGCACCGCGCGCCACAGATAGTGCAGATACTGCCACGCCAGCGGCTCATTCAGCCCCCATTCACTGCGGATAGCCGCCTCAATGGCCGGCGTGCGCGCCTGTTCACCAATCAGCAGGCTGACCGTATCGCCCGGTGCCAGATGGATGCCAAGAAACGCCAGCGTCACCGCCGCCCACAGCACCAGCACGCCGCCGGAGAGACGCCCGGCGATACGACGCACCAGCAGGCTGCGCCACAGCGCGGGACGCGGCGCGCGCGGCGGATGGGTTAAGATGCTCTCAAGACTCATGCTCGCCTCTCCCGGTTAGTGTTCGCTCAGCCAGATGTCGTAGCTATTTTCCGGCATCTGCTTAAAGCTGCGGAAACCGACGCCGTGGACATAGCTGGCCGCCGCAATCTGATCTTCCGGCTCATAGAGCGGCACCGCCAGCGCCTGCTTAATGAGTGCGTATTGCTGAAGATCGCTGTAGTTCTGCCGCTGCTGCGCCGCATCGAGCGTCGCCGCCGCGCGGTCCAGCCAGCCATTAATCTCCGGGCTGTTGACGCGGCTGTAGTTGATTGCCCCGCCCGCATTGACCGGGCGATAGTGATTTTCAATATCAATGCCGTCGGTATCGGTGTTCGAGTTGGCTATCGAGCCAAATTTTCCGCTGTTGCGTACCTCAACGTAGGTGCCTGCGTCGACGTAGCGCAGCTTAAGCTCCACGCCAAGACGCTGCCGCGCCTGAGCCTGAAGCGCCTGGAGCAGCACGTCGCGCTGATCGCGCACCGTCGCCTGGGCCTGGATCACCTCGATGCTCAGCCGCTGACCGTTTTTGCTGCGAAACCCCTGGCTGTCGCGCGTGGTCCAGCCTGCCTCATCCAGCAGGGAGTTAGCGAGCGCGGGCTGGTTGCCATATTTGCCCTCCAGATCCTTGTTATAGAGCGGATCAACGGGTGAGGTGATGCCCCAGGCGCGGGTGCGCTCGCCGCGATAGACCGATTTCAGGATCGGATCGATATCCAGTCCCTGTAGCAGCGCCTGGCGCACTTTCAGCTCGCGGGTCGGGCCGTAGTCGACGTTCAGGAACAGCGAGTAAGGGGTTCCGGTGTTAAGCGCATGCTGATAGGTAAAGTCGGCGTTGTCCTTAAATTCCCCGGCATCGTTGCCGGATATCCCTTCTATCACGTCGACCTGTCCCGAAAGCAGCGCGCCGGTGCGCACCGAAGACTCCGGCAGAAAGCGATAGGTCACGCTGTCGAGATAGGCTGGTCCCTGATGCTGTGCAGTGGCCGGTGCCCAGTGATAGTTCGGGTTGCGCACGAAGGTTGCCTGCTGGCCTTTCTCATAGCTTTCGAGGATAAATGGCCCGGTGCCGGCAATCTCCGTACCTCCCGACCTGAGCTGCGATGAATGCCAGCTGGCGGGGGCCAGGATCGGTAATTTCGCGGCGAAGGCGAGGAACGGGGCAAAGCCCTGTTTCAGCGTAATGGTCACGCTGTGGTCATCCGGCGTGTCGATGCGGGCAATGCGCACACCCATCGCGCACAGGCTGCTGCCGGCACAGTATTGTGCATCCTGCAAATGGCGGAAATTTTCAGCTACCGCGCCGGCGGTCAGCTTCTCGCCGTTGGAAAAGGTGACGTCGGGGCGCAGGGTGAAGGTGAAGCTTTTGCCGTCCGGCGAGGCCTGATAGCCCTGTGCCAGCCAGGGAACGTAGCTGCCGTCCGGGCGGCGCGCCAGCAGCGATTCCCAGACGTTGCGCAGCACCACTTCCGCCTTCGACTGGCCGTTAAGCTGCGGGTTAAACGGAACGGGCTCGGTCTCGACGCCCCAGGTCAGGCTGCCGCCACGGTGAGGCTGTGCGGCGGCAAGGGCAGAGACACTGCCCAGCAGGCAGGTAAAACTCAGCGCAAGGGCGAGCGAATTCACTTTCATATTATTCCCGGTCGTTGCAGGTGTTATTTTTAAGGCCCTGAATCAGGCAGGCTGTATAATTTCAGCGACCTCTGGGGGCGCAATGGCGATAAACTCTTTTTTCAGAAAAACCAGTTCCTCGCCTAATTTATTGGTGCGATAACAGAAAGGCTGGTAGCCACGACGTAAATAAAGTTCGCTAAGCCAGGGATGCTTAATGGCCGTGGCTAAATAGACGCCCGGAGCTTTTAGCGTCTCCTGCAATAAACGGCGTTCGGCCCAGTCAATTATTTTTCGGCCATAGCCCTGACCTTTATAATCCGGGTCGACGGCAAACCAGTGAATAAACGGCAGTGCCGCAGGCGCGCTGGCGTCCTGCGCCCAGGGCAGGCGCACGGTTACGGTGGCGACCGCGCGCTGCCATTTGCGCAATACCAGCACCGTCTCCTGCTCGATGGTGGCGCGTACCTCGGCCACCGTCCCCTGCGTAATGGTGAAATGGATATTCTCACGCAGGAGTGATGCATAGGCGCGTTGTAATAAAGCGAATATTTCTTCCGCGTCGTCGGGTTTTGCCACCTGAACAGATTGACTCATAGCTGCCGCTTCCTTAATTCATCACCGCTAAATTATTAGAATTCGGCGAAATGAATGTAAACCGACAATAATGACAATCGTTTTGTTGAATATGGGAATAAACGCCTGACCGGGACCGGTCAGGCGGCATCTACCCCGCTGGCTGCGACGGCGCGCAATAATGCCCTGGCGATATTATCGACCAGACGGTCATTTCGCCGGGTCAGCATTTGCGCAACGCTGACCGTTTTCGCTGCCTGATACAGGCGTCCGCTGCCGATCGCCGCCTCAAACTGATTGGCGAGGCGATGCACAGCATCCAGATCGCAGTCGACCAGCAGTACCGCATGCGCCAGCACCACGTGGCGGCGCGGCTCTCCGACCGGCTGGCCAGGGATCGCCTGCCAGTACTGGGCGGTACCGGCGATTTTTCGCGCCTGCTCACCCTCGCCACAGGCAAGGTTAAAGCGTCCGTCGCAGAAGGAGCCTTCTACGGCCTGAAAATGGGTTGCCACGCCTGAATCGGCCAGCGCCCCACTGAGCACGCCGCACAGTTGGTGATAAACGCCCTCTGCCGCTTCGCCCAGGGTGCGATCCGTGGACCAGGCCAGGCTGAGGTTGAGGATCCCCGGTCCCTGGGGCACCAGCCCGCCGCCCGATTTGCGCATAAATACCGGGCAGCCCGCCGCCGCAAATTGCTCACGTACCGGGGCCAGCGAGGCATAGCGTTTGTAGCTGGCGGGCACCACCAGCGACTGTGGCCCCTGCCAGACCTGTGCCACCGGCTGGCCCGCAGCGGCGGGTTGAAACAGCCCGGCTTCCGCCAGCGTCGGATCGGCATAAAACCCTAACTGCGGGGGCCGCAGCGAAAACTGGCCGCCCTGAGCGGCGGCCATGACATCATTTTCCATTCCGTTCCTTATCCGGCCCCGATATGCTGCTGGAGCAGCCGGTTAACCTGCTGAGATTTTTCCATCTGTGGCATATGCCCTGCGGCGCTGAGGATCTCGACCTGACTGCCGGAAGGCGCATGCTGCGCGTCACCGGCAGGGATAATTGCATCCTCCTCCCCCCAGATAACCAGCAGCGGTGGCGAGCGGCCATCCAGCTCGCGCCCGGGCAGAGCAGACTGCTGACCCGCGGCAAACAGGCCCTGATGAAGCGCGTTCAGGCTCTCCGTCACGCCGTCCAGCCGCTTATATTTAAGCAAATCATCCAGCATCTGGCGACTCACCAGGCTGCGATCGGCGAAAAGCAGTTCAATCACCGGTTTCAGCTCACGCCGCGACTCCGCATCAATAAAGCCCTGAGTGTAAGCCTGATTAATCTGCGGCCCAAACCCGGCGCTGCCGATCAGCGACAGCGTACGCACGCGCTGGGGCGCATCCAGCGCCAGCCGGGCAGCAATGGCCCCGCCCAGCGAATGCCCCACCAGATGCGCGGCGGGCAGCGCCAGCGCATCCATAAACGCCGCAATAAAATCTGCCAGCTCGTCCAGTCCACTGCCCGCCAGCCGGGTTTGCGACTGGCCGTGCGCGGGCAGATCCAGCGCGATAACCGTCGAGGCGGGAAAGGCATCCAGATTAAACAGCCAGTTATCCAGATCGCCGCCAAAGCCGTGGATAAACAGCACCACCTCCTCGCCCTCTCCCTTGCGCTGGTAGCGTATCCGCAGGCCGTTGACCTCAACAAACTGGTCGGCGGAAACCGCCTCGTCCTCATCCTCCTCCCCCACCGGCAACACCCAGGCCTGAATAAACTGGTCAATTTCCTGCTCGCTAACGCTGTCGGCGGCCAGGACGCCGAGCAGCGCTTTCACCGGCAGCACATCCCCCTCTTCCGCCACCCTGCGCCGCAGCACGCCGCCGTCTGTCGCCTCCACCGCGTTGGCGATTTTATCGGTTTCCACATTCAGCACCGGCATGCCCGGCACGATAGTCGCTCCCTCTGCTACCAGCCATTCATTGACCGTACCTTCACGCATTGACAGCCCCCATTTGGGCATCACTACCGGAATGATCCTGGCTTCGCTCATCACTGTTTCCCCCTGTAGCTGATGGTACGTTTTACCGCCTCAATAATGCGGGCGGCGCTGGGAATATACTGGTCCTCCAGCGTCGGCGAGAACGGCACCGGGGTGTGCGGCGCGCAGACCATTTCGATCGGGGCTTTTAAGGCCGCAAACGCATGCTGCGCGACCTGCGCGGCAATGTCGGTGGCGATGTTGCAGCGCGGATGCGCCTCATCGACCACCACCAGGCGTCCGGTGTTCTCCACGGTTTCCAGTACCGTGTCGAGATCGAGCGGCGAAAGTGAACGCAGATCGACCACCTCCACGTCAATGCCCTGTTTTGCCAGCTGCTGTGCGGCATCCAGCGCGCGGTGCACCATCAGGCCGTAGGTGACAATGGAAACATCGCGGCCATCGCGTACGATGCTGGCCTCGCCAAAGGGGATGGCGTAAGGGCTTTCCGGCACCTCCCCCTCCAGACCATAGAGGTTTTTATGCTCGCAGAAGATCACCGGATCGTTGTCGCGGATCGCCTGAATCAGCATGCCTTTGGTGTCGTACGGCGTGCTCGGGCAGACCACTTTCAGACCGGGAATATGCGTAAATATCGGGGTGAGCATCTGTGAATGCTGCGCGGCGGCGCGAAAGCCTGCACCGACCATCGCCCGGATCACCACCGGCGTTTCCGCCTTGCCCCCGAACATATAGCGAAACTTTGCCGCCTGGTTGAAAATCTGATCGAAGCAGACCCCCATAAAGTCGATAAACATCAGTTCAGCAATCGGTCGCATGCCACAGGCCGCTGCGCCAATCGCTGCGCCCACGTAGGCCGACTCCGACAGCGGCGTGTCGAGCAGGCGGTCGCCGTGTTTGGCATACAGCCCTTTGGTGACGCCGAGTACCCCTCCCCAGGCATCTTTTTCCCCCTCCGCGCCCATACCGCCCACAATGTCCNCGCCGTGTTTGGCATACAGCCCTTTGGTGACGCCGAGTACCCCTCCCCAGGCATCTTTTTCCCCCTCCGCGCCCATACCGCCCACAATGTCCTCGCCCAGCATGATGACGCTGGGGTCGCGGGTCATCTCCTGATCGATCGCTTCGTTGATCGCCATTTTCATGCTTAATTTTCTCGCCATCATCGTTCCCCTCAGTAGCTGACATAAACATCGGATAGCAGTTCGGCTGCGGCCGGTTCCGGCGCGGCTTTTGCCGCGGCGACCGCCTGCTCGATCAGCGCCGCGACCTCCCGATCGACGTCGTTAAGCGCCGCCGCGCTGAGAACGCCGCGCCGTTCCACCTGCGAACGAAACAGCGTCAGGCAGTCCTGATTTTCGCGGACAGACGCCAGCTCATCCGCCGCACGGTAGGTCTGAGCGTCGCCCTCGAAATGGCCGTAGAAGCGCACCATTTTGCACTCCAGCAGCGCGGGGCCGCCGCCTTCCCGCGCCCGGCGGATCAGTTCGCCCGCCGTTTCATACACCGCAAAGAAGTCGGTGCCGTCCACGGTGACGCCGGGCAGGCCGAAACCGGCCGCGCGGTCAATGTAGCTGTCCACCGCCGTGCCGTAGCTGCGCGAAGTGGCCTCGGCGTAGCCGTTATTTTCAATGACAAAAATGACCGGCAGGTTCCACACCGCCGCCAGATTGAGACTCTCCAGAAAGGTGCCCTGGTTGGCGGCACCATCGCCAGCGAAGGTGATCCCCACCTCCCCCCGGCCGCGAAATTTAGCCGCCAGCGCCGCGCCGCAGATCAGCGGTGCACCCGCCCCGAGAATGCCGTTTGCCCCCATCATGCCTTTGCTCAGATCGGCAATATGCATGGAGCCGCCCTTGCCCTTGCAGGCCCCGCCGCTTTTGCCGTAGATCTCTTTCATCATCGCGACAACATCCACCCCTTTGGCGATGCAGTGCCCGTGGCCCCGGTGAGTACTGGCGATACGATCGCCGTCGTTCAGGTGCGAGATAATGCCTACCGCCGTGGCCTCCTCTCCGGCATACAGATGAACAAAGCCGGGGATATCGCCACGGGAAAAGTCCACGTGCAGGCGCTCCTCAAAATCACGGATGGTGCGCATCCGACGGTAAACGCTCAGGAGCTGGTCACCACTGAGCAGGCTGCTGGTATTGCTCGCGTCTCTGTTGTTCATCGTTGTCTCCAGATCGGTCAGGGTAAAGAGGGTGCAGGGCCAAACCCTGCACGCAGTAATCCGGCCGCGGCGGCGAAATGCAGGCAGGCGTTGATATCAAGGGAGCGAAATGCCCGTTCGCGCAGGGCGATCGTAAGGTGGTGCTGCGGGCCGAAGGTCAGCTCGCGCTCGCCGTCCACGGCGAGGGTGCCCTCACGGAGCAGGGGGCGCTGAGGCTGCGCCACATTCAGGCGCTGCCAGCTGCGGATCGCCACGCGATCGACGATGCCGGGCGCAACGGGTGCCAGCAGCTCTCCGCCGCCGGGCCCAAAGGTGATCTGCAGGCCGCCCGCTTCCCGTCGCCCAACCGGCTGTAACAGGCCACCGATAGCCGACAGCCCCACCGTGTGCGGTTCGGCAAAGCTAAGGAACAGCTGTGACAGGCCGCCGCTGCCCCACACCGATCGCGCGCCAATAAACCGTTCGTCAGTGATGGCGGCGTCCACCAGGGCAATATCGCGCTGTGTGGCACCCTGGCCATCGCTCAGGGTGATATCCAGCCACTTATTCCACACCAGCGCCTGCGCGGCAGGAATGCGTCCGCTGGCGTACAGCCCAAGCGCCAGGCCCAGCACCGTCGGCTCGCGCAGCTCCGGCCAGGCGTTGTTGGTGCCGGTAGAAAGCCCGACAATCGGCACGCTGCCGCAGTGTCGCGCCACGGCCCGCAGCGTGCCGTCGCCCCCCAGCACCACAATCGCCGCCGCGCCTGTTTCGCACATCATTGCGGCGGCCTGGAAGCTGTCGTGCACCGTGGCGCTGACCGCCATCGGCAGCCAGCTAAGCTGCGGCAGCCGCCGGTCAGGCCGCTGCGCCTGCTCACGCAGCAGCAGCGCGCGCAGCCCTTCGCGATCCGGCATCATGCGCACTTCCCGGATGCCGCAGCCTGCCAGCGCGACCATCATACGCAGCAGCAGATTGACCCGCTCGGCCAGCGGCAGCGAGCCTGCATGACCGGTAACGCGGCGAATATCGCGGGCGGATACCGGGTTGGCAATGATGCCGACCCAGGGGGCGGAAGGGGCTGTATCTGGCGCGGTCATCGGCTTTCCTCCGGGGTTATCTGTCAGAGACAACGCAAAGGATGTGCCAATACTGTAAATTACATGTTAAATATATGTTTATCAGAAGGTTATCGACCGGGCATCACCAGGGGGCCAGCGAGAAGTGTTACAGGTGTCACCGGGTACAGGCTGTCACAGCGGGACAGGTGTCACCCCAGGGACTGATACAGCCTGCGATGACAATGTGCTGAACGGGTGTTAACCGCGGGACTGATACAGCCTGCGATGACAATGTGCTGAACGGGTGTTACCGCGGGACTGATACAGCCTGCGGTTACAATGTGCTGAACGGGTGTTAATCCAGGGATTAATGCAGAGCGTCGTTACGATTGGGAGAGCGGATGCCAAAACGCTGCATACGACGATAGAGCGTCATCCGGCTGATGCCCATCTGGCGGGCAACGGCGCTGAGGTTCCAGCGCGCGGCGCGCAGATACTGCATCAGCAGCTGTTTCTCAGGCAGCGGGGCGGGAGCGATATCGGGCGGTAGTGGATAAGGCGGATGCCGTAAGGCCATCTCATGACTCGCTATCGACGGGGCATTCGCTCCGCGATTGAGGAGGCTTTCCGGCAGATCATGGACTTCAATACGTTCGCCATCGCAGATCGCCGTGGCGTAATCAAGCGCGTTGCTCAGTTCACGCAGGTTGCCGGGCCAGCGGTGCTGACGCAGACATTCCCGGGCCGCCGCACTGAGCTGCACCTTCCCGCCGAGCATTTTGTCGATCAGCCAGTCAAGATCGCTGCGCTGGCGCAGCGGCGGAAGGGAGATAAGCGCGCCCTGCAGGCGATAGTAGAGATCGGCACGAAAGCGCCCCTCTTCGACCCGCTTCTCCAGCGCGTGATGCGAAGCGGATAATACCCGGATATCCACCGCCACCGGCTGTGAGGCACCCACGGACAGCACTTCCCGTTCGGCCAGCACCCGCAGCAGCCGCGTTTGCATCTCCAGCGGCATATCGCCAATCTCATCGAGAAACAGGGTACCGCCGTCGGCCTCGCGGATCAGCCCGCGCCGCGCCTTACTGCCCGCCCCGGTAAAGCTGCCGGGCAGGTGGCCGAAAAGCTCGCTTTCGATCAGCGCCGCCGGGATGGCCGCGCAGTTGACCGCAATAAACGGCCTGTCGCGGCGGTCGCTGGCCTGGTGATACGCCCGGGCAAACACCTCTTTACCGCAGCCGGTTTCGCCGTGCACCACCAGATTCAGCGGCGCCGCGAGCAGCCGAGCCGCGCGCTGTAGCTGCTGCTCCAGCAACATATCGCCCCCGCTCAGCGCTGCCAGCGGGGCAGGCAGCCGTGCTGGCGCGGTAATCACCTGTCGTGCAGGTCGTCGCGCAGGCTGCTGTGCCATGACATAGAGCCGTTCACCGCTGTTAATCCTCTCCAGCGTGCCCTGCTGACCCCTGGCGCTGGCCAGCCAGTCCGGGAGGCAGTCAAGGGTGGTATTAAACAGCTGCTCAATCGGCATGCCCAGTAGCGTACTGCGGGCGTGAGGCGATGGCGCCGCGATCCCCAGCTCTTTTTCCAACATGCGCTGGGCGCGATGATTATGACCGGCCACCCGACCGCTGGCGTCAAAGGCGATCAGGAAATCCGGGCTGACCTCGACAAAGGGTGAGGCCGGGCTGAGTTGTAACACCCAGTCTGAGCGGTGTCGATGCCCGAACCAGGCGTTCTCTATCTGATGAGCGTAGAGTTTGGCGATCTGCAACGCCAGCTGCTGGCTCGCTTTTGGCTGCGGCGAGCTAAGCGCGGAGATATCCAGGATGGCGTTGAGCTGCCCCTGCGGATCGAACAGCGGCACCGCGCTACAGGTCAGAGGAATATGCGTGGCGTCGAAGTGATCGGCCTGATGCACGGTTAGCGCCTTGCCGGTTGCCAGCGCGGTGCCGACTGCGCAGGTGCCCGCCCAGGCCTCTGACCAGTGCGCCCCGAGGTACAGCCCGGCGCGGCGCAGGCCGTCCTCCGCCGCGGAATCGCCAAGGTAATCAACCGTGACGCCCCGGGCATCGTTCAGCAACACCACATACCCGGCCCCGGCGATTTGCTTATAGAGCACGCTCAGCCCGTGATGCGCAATACGCCGAAACTCGTCGAGATCGTCACGGTGCTCGCGCAGCTCATGCCACGGCAGAATGCGGACATCCTGCATCCGGCTCGGGTCAAGGCCGTGTGACTCGACGCAGCGCTGCCAGGACTCCCGGATGGTAGGATCCTGCTGAAAACCGCCCCGCCGCAGGGCGGTATTGCTGAGGCTGTCTACGACGGTGGCAATATGGTCGCGCTGGCTCTGATTCACGCTGGACTCTCCTGCGGGGCTTACGGGTATGCCGGACATTCACGGCAGGCAACAGAAAAAGCGGCATAAACAGCCCCTGTCTTTATGCAGAGTAATAAGCGAGTCGGGTTTTACAAGGGACAGGAGGGGATTCTGTGATCGCCTGCAAAGCGTGGCGTGTTAGCTAAGCAGCTGCATCAGCCCGGCGATCATCGGCTGCATCTCTTCGGGCGTCGCGCCCGTTTTCCCTAGCACCCGCATTCCCTGCTGGAGCGTGAGCAGCAGCTTAGCGATAACGGCCGCCTCCAATCCGGTGTGCAGCGAACCGTCGCGCTGCGCTTCCGCCGCCAGTTCGCAGAGCTGTGCTTCACGTTTGCGATGCTGGGCCGCAATGCGCCCGGCGATCTCTTCATCGGCCACGGCCAGCTCCGCGGCGGTTTCAACCACCATGCAGCCCGTCCGGCCCGCCGGCCCGGTACTGTCCCGGGAGTAGTGCTGCAACAGCGCCTCGATTTTGTTACGGCCGCTGCTTTGCTCCGCCAGGCAGGTGCGGATTGCCTCCGCCCGCAGCAGCATATAGCGGTCCAGCGCCGCCAGAAACAGCCCGCGCTTGTCGCCCCAGGCCTTATAGATGCTGCCGGACGTCAGCCCCAGCGCGCCATTGAGATCCGAGATGGACGAGCCATGGTAGCCATATTCGCTAAAGCGAATGATGGCTTTATCCAGTACCGCGTCCCCGTCAAATTCACGGGGACGGCCAGGGCGAAGAGTCAGTGCGGTTTTCGTATTCATGCGAATCATTATAGAGAACGCTCGTTTCCGAAGGAACAGGTTCCGGCTAAGTAATACGTCGGCAACACCATCCCATCAACGTTGGGATAGTCTGCCAGCCGCTCTGCGGTGAAATGGGATGGACCCGTTCCCCCTTCAGGCCGCATTAATCAATGACGATATTCATGCGGGCGGCCAGGCGCAGGAGGATCTCAAGCGTCTTTCGGTCATGAATAACAGCCCGGGTTTCCACTATCGCCAGCGCGCCGTGTTGAATGCGATCGCCAAAGAACACCCAGGCATTGCCCTGATGCTGGCGTGATGGCCACTCCAGCCCCTGAATATCCGCATGCTGCTGATAAATGTGTTCAGCCCACTCCCGGGTAAAGGCATATTCATCGGCCTCACAGTGGATCAGCTTCTTACCGGCGCGCATTTTCACCACCGAGGTGTGATCAATACGGGCCACGACCAGATCCTGCTGGAGGATCAGCTCGCTGTGGCTTTTATCGATCAGGTTTTTCTGCGCAAAGACGATCTTGCTTTGTGAGACGTCGACATCATGAAAGAGGACTTCACAGATGGCGACCGCGGTGCTTTCGCCGGCGTAGAGGGTGGGGATAACGCGCTGCGTAACGCTGTTGCCGATTGGGCTGAAACGCGCATCGCCGTTGAGCGTATTATTGAAGCCGTTTCCCTGATAGAGGGAAGGATGGAGCCGAAACAGATGCATCCCTGCATCAAGGGTTTTCCTTTCAATCTCCAGGTTGCCATGGGGTTTGGGAAAGGGTGTGGGCAGACCCTTTTTAGCCATGCTGGATGCCATCCTTAGCCGCCAGGGCTGCACGTATAACCTGACCTTTGTCGCGGGTTAGCAGATCCCTGGGCTCCTGCCCGCCCAGCCAGCTGTTACCGCTGCTGAACCAGTATGCCAGCGACCAGCCACTTTTCTCATCGCCAAAAATATCCAGTATCTCTTTTACCACCGGCAGCGGCTGATAGGCATCGTCAAGACAGTACCGGGGATACAGGTTTTTCCCCCGCCACGAGATAGCAAAGATTTTGTTTCGACGCTTCCAGGTATTCGGTCCGGCGCTGCGGTTTTTGTTTTCAAACCCCACGGCATCAGAAAGCTGGCTGGCATCCAGCCACTCTGTTTCCGCGACGATCTGGTTTCTCAGGTTCTCCTTACGCTGGTTATTCTCAGCGCGGTACTCCTCAAACCCGGCAAAAATATCAAAGGCGGCGTCTTGCTTCGCGTCAGGGGTCGCCTTGACCTCCNAGCGAGGCCAGGAAGGCGTTAGTTTTATCTTCAACACCCTTTTCATCCGGCAGTTGCGCGTCAGGCTTACGCCCGGAACGGTTCCTTACCGGGATAACCAGGTACTGCACGTCAGTATCGGTTTCAAGCATCCGCATGGCGCGTGCATCCACCAGTACGGGCCACTGATAGCGCACGGTCGGCGCGACCCTCTTCTCTTTCGCTGGCATAACCCACTCCTGATAGCCTGATGATGTTGTGTATATTGAGTATATAGCATACTTTTTAAACATCAAGCGAGGCGTGTAGAGGGTAAGCCAGGAATGGGTGAGCCGTTCAGCGCTACGCTTTCCCCCGGCACCAGTAGACTATAACACAGGCAGGATCGCGGTTGAGGTGGTGTTCATTAAGCAGGCAGCGGCGGATGGCGTACTGTCTGAAATTCCCTCTCTGAGCCGGTATCCGTCAGGCGTTTCTGTCTGTTATCAGCTAACATACTGTAAAGCCACCAATTAAGAGCGGGACAAAACCATGACTCAGCCTGTTGCTCCACAGGGCCTTAGCGTTCACGAGGCGCTGGATAAACTCGATTCACTCTATGAACAGGCGGTAACCGCGCTGCGCGAGGCGATTGTTGACTACGTCAGCAGCGGCACGCTGCCGGATGAGGCGCAGCGTGCCAGCGGACTGTTTGTCTACCCCGAACTGCGCGTCAGCTGGCACGGCGACGGCCCCGGACACCGACTGTCGCGCGCCTTTGGCCGCTTTACCCAGCCAGGCCGCTATACCACCACCGTCACCCGTCCGGCGCTGTTTCGTCACTATCTGACCGAACAGCTGGAAATGCTGGCCAGCGAATACCCGATCACGCTTGACGTTCGCCCCTCACAGCAGGAGATCCCCTACCCCTATGTGATTGATGGCTCCAGTATGACGCTGGATCGATCCATGAGCGCCGGGCTGGCCAGACACTTCCCGAATACCGAGCTGGCACAGATCGGTGATGAAAATGCCGATGGCCTCTATCAGCCCGGCGAACAGTTTCCGCTGTCGCATTTCGATGCGCTGCGCACCGACTTTTCACTGGCCCGGCTGCGCCACTATACCGGTACGCCGGTAGAGCACTTCCAGCCGTGGGTGCTGTTTACCAACTACACGCGCTACGTGGACGAATTTGTGCGCTGGAGCTGCGAGCAGATTGCCGACCCGAACTCTCCCTATGAGGCGCTCTCCTGCGCGGGTACGGTTTACCTGACCGCCGACACGCCGAACCCCCAGGAGACGCTCTCCGGCCTTGCCTGGAAGAATCATCAGATGCCCGCCTGGCACCTGATTGCGAAGGAGGGTAAAGGAATTACGCTGATCAATATTGGCGTTGGCCCGTCTAACGCCAAGACCATCTGCGACCATCTGGCGGTGCTGCGCCCGCATGCCTGGCTGATGATCGGCCACTGCGGTGGGCTGCGCGAGAGCCAGAGCATGGGCGATTACGTGCTGGCACACGCCTACCTGCGCGATGACCACGTTCTTGATGCAGTGCTGCCGCCGGATATCCCGATCCCAAGCATTGCTGAAGTGCAGCGCGCGCTGTACGACGCTACCCGGCACGTCAGCGGCAGGCCGGGCGAAGAGGTTAAGCAGCGGCTGCGCACCGGCACGGTAGTGACCACCGACGACCGCAACTGGGAGCTGCGCTATGCGGCTTCGGCGCGGCGCTTTAACCTTAGCCGCGCGGTGGCAGTGGATATGGAGAGCGCAACGATCGCCGCCCAGGGCTATCGCTTCCGCGTGCCTTACGGCACGCTGCTTTGCGTCTCCGATAAGCCAATTCACGGCGAGATCAAACTGCCGGGCCAGGCGAATCGCTTCTATGAGGGCGCCATCTCAGAGCACTTACAGATCGGTATCTACGCTATCGATCTGCTGCGCGCCGAGGGTGACAAGCTGCACTCCCGCAAGCTGCGCACCTTTAACGAACCGCCCTTCCGCTAACGGCGCTCAGGGCGGCTGGCTGCCGACCTGATGATCGCGGTGCCGACCCGACTTTACGTCGGGCGGCGTCACCTATACTCCTCCAAGGTAGGCGCTGCGCACCGCCGGATCCATCAGCAGCGCCTGACCGCTGCCGCTTAGCTGGATCTGGCCGTTAACCATCACGTAGCCACGATCGGAGAGCTTCAGCGCGTGGCTGGCGTTCTGTTCCACCAGAAACAGCGTCATGCCTTCGCGGGTGAGATCGCGCAGTATCTGGAAAATCTGCTTTACCACAATCGGTGCCAGCCCCAGGCTCGGCTCATCCAGAAGCAGCAGTTTGGGTCGGCTCATCAGCGCGCGGGCTATCGCCAGCATCTGCTGTTCGCCGCCGGAGAGCGTCATCGCCCGCTGGGCGCGCCGCTCCTCCAGCCGGGGAAACAGCCCATACATTCGGGCCTTGTCGGCGTTCTGGTAGCGGCTACCAATCGGGATAGTACCCATCAGCAGGTTCTCCTCTACCGTCATATCCGGGAATATCCGCCGCCCTTCCGGCGCCTGGGCAATACCGTTACTGGCGATAAAGTGGGTCGATTTGCGGCTGATATCTTCACCGCGATAGAGGATCTGACCGCCAGCAATCCGCGGCTGACCAAAGATCGACATCAGCAGCGTGGATTTTCCGGCCCCGTTCGCCCCAATCAGCGCTACCGTTTCCCCTTCGTTTACCGTCAGGGAAACGGCGTTCAGCGCCTGAATCTGGCCATAAAACACATCCACCTGGCGGAATTCGAGCAGCGTCTGACTCATGGATTGAGATCCTCTTCATCGGCACCCAGATAGGCGGCAATGACCCGCGTATCAGCCTGGATTTCACGCGGCGCGCCGCTGGCAATCACCTCGCCGTGGTCAAGCACAATCACCCGATCGGAGATCGTCATCACCATCCCCATATCATGCTCAATCAGCAGTACCGTTACGCCATGCTGCTGGCGCAAAAAGCGCACGATACGAGCAAGCGCCTCGGTTTCAATCGGATTCAGCCCGGCGGCGGGTTCATCAAGACAGATAATCTCTGGCCCGGTACACATGGCGCGCGCGATCTCCAGCCTGCGCTGCTGCCCATAAGAGAGGGTGCCCGCCAGCCGATTTGCGCAATCCTCCAGCCCCACCACCTCCAGCCAGTAAAATGCCCGATCCAGCGCCTGGCTTTCCGCCTGACGATAGCCGGGGGTATTGAAGATACCGGCGATCAAATTGCGATTGGCCTGCATATGCTGCGCAACCAGCAGGTTTTCAATCACCGTCATCTCGCGAAACAGGCGGATATTCTGGAAGGTTCGCGCCAGGCCAGCGCGATTAACCAGATGCGCACCGCCAAACATTTTGTACCAGATGCGCGACCCCAGCCGCGCCGGATTAATCAGGTCGGCCGGACGGATTTTCTGACCCAGAACCTGAACCACATCGGTCAGTTTTGCCTGCGCGTTCAGCCGAATTGAACCCCCGGAAGCGCGGTAAAAACCGGTCAGGCAGTTAAATACCGTGGTCTTTCCGGCCCCGTTCGGGCCAATCAGGGCGGTTATCGACCCCCGCTCCACCTCAAGGCTGACGTCGTTTAGCGCTTTGATCCCGCCAAAGTGCATCTTCAGGTGCGACACCTGCAAAATCGCATTGCTCATGGTGCCTCCCCTTTGCGCACGGCTACGCCCGCCCGGCTGGTGCGCACCAGCCCGCGTGGTCGCCAGATCATCATCAGCACCATCAGGATGCCAAACAGCAGCACGCGATACTCAGCAAAGCTGCGCAGCAGCTCCGGTGCCACGGTCAGCACGAAGGCCGCCAGCACCACGCCGAGCGTTGATCCCATTCCGCCCAACACCACAATGGCGAGGATCAGCGCCGACTCAAAAAAGGTAAAGGAGGTCGGGTTAACAAACCCCTGATAGCTGGCAAAAAATACTCCGGCAATACCGGCGGTAGAGGCACCGATCATAAAGGCCGACAGCTTAACCAGTACGTGATTCAGCCCCAGCGACCGACAGGCAATTTCATCCTCCCGCAGCGCTTCCCAGGCACGACCAATCGGCATGCGCGTCAGCCGGTGCTTAATAAACAACACCAGCAGCACCACCAGAATCAGCACCGTGTAGAGGAAGATAAACTTCAGGTTAGGGTTAAACGCAATATGCAGAAATTCATGGATCGGCGTACCGCCCTCCTTCGCCCGTCGGCCAAACTCCAGCCCGAAAAGCGTCGGGGCGGGAACGGAGACGCCGTTTGGTCCGCCGGTGAAACTTACCCAGTTGGTCAGCACCAGACGGATAATTTCACCAAATCCCAGGGTGACAATTGCCAGATAATCTCCGTGCATGCGCAGTACCGGGAACCCAAGCAGCGCGCCCGCCAGCGCCGCCATTAAAGCCCCCAGCGGCAGCATTGACCAGAACCCCAGCCCCAGATACTGGTAGCCCAGCGCCAGCCCGTAGGCCCCGATGGCATAAAAGGCCACGTAACCCAGGTCAAGCAACCCGGCCAGGCCCACCACAATATTCAGGCCCAGGCCCAGCAGCACGTAGATAAGCCCCAGGATCGCCACGGTCAGCAGATACTTTGTGGCAACAAACGGGAACAGCAGCGCCAGTACCAGCAGCAGCGGTAGTGCCCAGCGCAGCGGCGAGCGGTGGCTGGCCGGACGCACGTAGACGCCATCGTTTGTCCCTTCAAAGCGCATAACAAATTTACGTCCCGCCGCGCTTTGCAGCAGCAGGCTGAGCAGCAGCCGACCCGCCATAACGATGGCGACCAGCAGCGCCACGCGTCCCGGTGCAAGGGTGAAGCTGTAGCCTTTCAGGACAATTCCCACGATCGGACCAAATACCACCAGCGCGCAAAGACCGGCCAGCACGGACTCCGTCAGGATCTGCCTGACGGCCAGCCCTGGATGCATTGAAGCGTCAGACATGCTCATCCCCTTACACCTTAGCGACCAGTGGACGGCCCAGCAGCCCCTGAGGGCGGAATATCAGGATCGCCACCAGCAGAGCAAATGAGAACACATCCTTATAATCAGAGTTAACCAGCCCGGCGAACTGCGCTTCCGCCACCCCTAACAGCAGGCCGCCCAGCATAGCCCCCGGCAGCGATCCAATTCCGCCTAGCACCGCAGCGGTGAACGCCTTGATGCCGATAATAAATCCGGCATAAAAATCAAAGGTGCCATAGTTCATGGTGACCAGTACGCCAGCCAGCCCCGCCATCGCCGCACCGATGACAAACACCAGCGAGATAACCCGATCGGTATTTATTCCCAGGATGGCTGCCATACGGCGGTCCTGCTGCGTGGCACGACAGATGCGCCCCAGCCGGGTGTACTGAATTATCCAGGTGAGAACCGCCATGCCGATGATGGCCGCCGCCAGAATAAAGACTTTGGTCCAGGTTATCTGCACCAGACCCTCGCCGACGTGTAGGCGCAGCACGCCGGTGAGCAGCGTCGGGATCCCCTGCTGGTTAGGACCCTGGCTTATCTGCACGTAGTTTTGCAGGATCAGCGACATACCAATGGCTGAAATCAGCGGGGCCAGCCGGGTGGAGTTGCGCAGCGGCCGGTAAGCAATGCGCTCAATCGCCCAGCCATAGACGCTGGTCACAACGATGGTAAACAGCAGCGTCCCGAAGATCAGCAGCGGAAAGGAGTGGATGCCAAAGTAAGAGAGCAGCGCCAGACCGATGGCGCAGAGATAGGCCGAGATCATATAGACCTCGCCGTGAGCGAAGTTAATCATGCCGATAATGCCGTACACCATGGTATAGCCGATGGCGATGAGGCCGTAGACGGCCCCCAGCGTCAGGCCATTGATCAGCTGTTGCAGAAAGAATGCTTCCATTTTAAAGGGTCTCGCCGAAGGCCAGGCCGCGCCGGAAATCTGTTCCAGCGCATCACCTGAAAGGGTGTCATATCCCGCCCTTTACGGGCGGAACGTTGATTGAAGCATTAATACCGCATCGCCTGGCCTGCTCAGAGCGCGTGGTATTTACCCTTGTCATCCCACTGATAGACCACGTAATCAGAGACCTTCAGGTCGCCCTTGCCGTCCCATGACTTTGGCCCCATCACGGTGTTCACGCTGTGGCTTTTCAGCCATTCGCTGGCTTTTTCATTGTCTTTACCGGCGCCGTTGTAGGCCGCCGCGATGGCCTGAATGGATGCATAGGCGTAGAGGGTGTAACCTTCCGGCTCAAAGCCCGAGGCGCGGAATTTATCAATTACCGCTTTACCGCTGGGCAGCGTGCGGGGATCCTTACCGAAGGTCATCAGCACGCCGTTGGTGTACTGCGGGCCGCCCGCTGCCGTGACCAGCTCTTCGGTGACCACGCAGTCGCCGGAGAAGAATTTCGCCTGCACGCCCTGCTCGCGCATCTGCCGTACCAGCGGCCCGGCCTCGGGGTGGCAGCCGCCAAAGTAGACGACGTCCGGCTTCAGGGAGCCGATTTTGGTGACCAGCGCATTAAAGTCCTTCTCGCCACGGGACAGCCCCTCATACAGCACTTCCTTCGTACCGCGCTTTTCCAGTGCGGCCTTCGTCGCATCCGCCAGGCCCTGGCCGTAGGTATCCTTATCGTGGATCACCGCGATTTTCTTCGCTTTCAGCACGTCCAGCATATAGTTTGCGGCAACGTCTCCCTGCTGGTCGTCACGGCCACACATGCGAAACAGCGTTTTCATCCCGCGTTCGGTAATTTGCGGGTTGGTGGAGCCCGGCGTAATGCTTAACACGCCCGCCTCGTCATACACTTCTGAGGCAGGCATGGTGGATGAGGAGCAGAAGTGGCCGACCACGGCAGAGACTTTTGACTGATCGACCAGGCGGTTTGCAACCGCTACCGCCTGCTTGGGTTCACAGGCGTCATCGCCCTGTACCAGTACAATTTTCTCTCCCTTAATACCGCCCGCAGCGTTGATATCCGCCGCCGCCTGCGATGCACCTTTCCAGTACTGCGCACCGTACGTGGCGTTAGGCCCGGTAAAGGGGCCTCCCACGCCAATCACCACATCCGCCTGAGCATAAAACGCCGTGCTCAGGCTGCTTGCCAACAAAACAGAAAGAGACAACCTGTTAAATTTAAAAGACATTGCGATAATCCTCAGCGGTAAAAAACCTTGAGCCACCGGGTGGCATGGGAGAGATCATTGTCATTATTTTCCCCTGCACAGGCATAAGCTGCGCCAGGGACGCTTTTATTAAGCAAAAAACCCGCCAGTCGTTAACAGCAGGCGCTTTTTATTGTCGATTGATGACCAGGCTCACACCGCAATGACGTTCCAGCACCGAATTAACCCGCAGCGCGCAGTAAGCGCAGAGCCGGTGGGAATAACGTTGCCACTGCGTGGCGAAGGGAGAAATCCAGCATCCGTGCCGACCGCATAATCAACATAGTTGCACCTTTACCCGGGTGCGCACCCGGCTGGTGCAAAAGTGCGAGGAGGATCGCATGTGATGCAGCGGTTATGTGCGGGTTCGCATACTGTGGGTAAGCATGCGTTGATAAAAGGGTATAATTAATCATTTGCGGAGAGCTGGACAAGGCAACACCTGTCGGGTTAAGTCAGGAGATAGCAGACCTGATGCCTGAAGCCGATTTGCTCATTCTTGCTGGAGCCGGCCACCATCCACCGACTGAAGCAGCGCAGTCCGTCACGGATGCGATTACTGAATTCCTGGGAATACGCCTACTATTAAAGTGAACACTTTTTGTTCGCCCCAATTCTTAATATCATGAATCGCGCGATGCCTTCAGTCGTCCGTGAGGATATGAAGACTGTTCAGTGCGAAACCGGACAGTAACGCTTTCGGCTCACACAGGCAGTGAGCAAAAGTATAAATATGATAACGTGTAATTTCATAGAGTCTGCTGAGGTGACGCTGTATGTTGAACGGGCTGAACCACATAACAATCGCTGTAAATGACGTTTCAAGAAGCTTTATTTTTTACTCCAAAACACTTGGTTTCACACCTAAGGCCAGATGGAGCCGTGGGGCTTACCTTTTTCTGGGTAATCTGTGGCTGTGCCTCTCTGCTGACTCAGTCGATAGACGAGAAGATTACACTCATTACGCATTCAGCATCCGAAGCGAAGATTTCGATGTGTTTGTTAATCACCTGAAATCCTCGGGCGTTACGGAGTGGAAAACAAACCAGAGCGAAGGAAAATCATTTTACTTTTTAGATCCCGATGGACATAAGCTGGAAGTGCATGCCGGCGATTTAAATAGCCGTCTTAATGCTTGCATGCAGCATCCTTATAAAAATATGGAGTTTTTCTAGCCCTGTACAACAGAGAGGGTCAGTGATAATCGGTGAACCTGAATATACCGTAATGGTCAACCATGACACTTGCGAACAGGTTCAATCCTGGATCTCTCCTCTAATATAACTTCCGCACCTTGTTCGTAGCCAATCTAAGCGACTGTTGCTACCAGATTTTCCCCAGCGGCGGACAGCCTTCTAACGCTATTTCTTCTTATTCAGCATCGATTTTAAATCGGCAAAGGGGCTGTAGGTGGCGGCCTCAACATCGTTTTGCGCATCCTCCCCTGCCACAACGGTACTGCCGTACTGGTCTGCTTCTGTGTACTTCGAGTGTTCGTGGTCATGGCAATACAGACACAACAGCTCCCAGTTACTGCCGTCTGCTGGATTATTGGTATGGTCATGATCGATATGGTGAACCGTCAATTCACGCAGGTTTGAATAAACAAACTCTCGCGAGCAGCGCCCACACACCCACGGATATATTTTAAGCGCTTTCTCACGGTATCCGCTTTCCAAACGCGTGTAGTTTTTAGGGATCAGAGCCATTGACGATGTTACCTGTGATCAAGAAAATTTTCGTAGTGCACCAATATATCCCAAAATGACATCAAAGCGTCAGCGGATTTCGGTAAGCTCAGCAACCGCGGCGCGGCTGCATGAAGACAAGAACATCTGCCAACGCTTACTCCCTGTGCAGGCCCCTCTTTTTAGCTAACAGCGCAATAATCGTTACGGACACATGCGTGAAAGCGTAGAAAGTGGACAGGGTGACAGTAAAGTTGGAGAGCGCCTGCGGAAATGAGAACATTGCACCATACCCCACACCTGCGCCCTTTTAAAAAACCCGATGCAATGATAACAGCCATGCATGCGACCAGCGGCCAGAAAAATTTCATGGTAATACTCCTTGTTAATATCCTCTAATCGGATAGAGGATTAATCCCTTAAGCCATCGCCTTGATACCCCTCGTGCTATATCCGGCACAGGTTATCACACGCTCATCCAGCGTCGCTGCTGCGCGGACAGGGCGATGGCTTCCAGCACCCGCGATACCTGTAAACCCTCGGCGAAATCCGGCCACATGCGATCGTTAGCCGCAACGCCATTAATCAGGTCGCGAATTTCCACCGTCTTCTGATCGTTGAAGCCAATTCCATGACCCGCCGTAATGCAAAAGGCGGCATAGTCCGGATGCGCCGGGCCTGTCAGCAGCGTTTTGAACCCCTGCCGCCCGACCGGATCGTCGTGTCGGTAGACAGCCAGCTCCGCCATACGCTCCTGGGTATAGCGCAAAGCGCCACGTGTACCGGTAACCACGTAGGTCAGCCCCATTTTGCTGCCGCAGGCGATACGCGATGTTTCAATCACGCCGTGCGCACCGTTCGCAAAACGCAGCAGCGCACTGGCCTGATCCTCATTTTCCACCTCACGCATCAGGGAGGGATTAGCAGCGTCGGGTCGCTGCTTAATCACCGTCTGCATATCGCCGGAAACTTCGCTGATGCTTCCCACCAGATAGTGCGCCATATTCACGATATGGGCAGCCAGATCCCCCAGCGCCCCCAGTCCCGCCCGTGATTTAAGGCAGTGCCAGTCCAGCGGCGTGAGCGGGCTGGCCAGATGATCTTCGTTATGGGTGCCATAAAAGTGCACCACCTCCCCGATCTCCCCCCGCGCTATGATCTCTTTTGCCAGCTGGCTGGTGGGATTCTTCATATAGTTGAAGCCCACCAGCGTTTTCACACCGGCCTGTTCCGCGGCGCGCGTCATCTCTTCCGCATCTGCGGCATTCAGCGCCAGCGGCTTTTCTGAGTAAACATGCTTACCGTGACGGATCGCCTCCAGCGCCATCTCCTTATGCAGAAAATTAGGCGCACAGATATCTACCACGTCAATATTCGGGTCGGCCACCAGCTCGTGCCAGTCTCCCGTGGAACGGTTAAAACCCAGCGCGGCGGCCTGAGCCTTTGCTACTTCCGGGTCGATCTCCGCGACCATTTCACGAACGACCTCCCCTTTCAGCGCAAAAACGGTGGGGGCCTGAGCATAGGCTATCGCATGACAGCGTCCAATATAGCCTGTACCAATCAACCCAATTCTGACCTTTACCATCGGAGTTTCCTGCGCATTAATAAGGGGTAAACTGGAATGTATATTTCAAAAACAGGCTCAGCAATCAACAAATGAAATAAACGTGACCATTCTGGCGAAAGTTACTGTAACGGATGCTGTTTCTTAATACCGCTTTGCGAGAGCGCCAGCAGCGAATGTGAAAGCGCCCGAATAGCTTTAGAAGCCCGTCCCCGCCCGTCAACCCGTGAAAATTCAGCAAAATGCTGTTTTATTCAGCAGTTGATCAAAAAGGTGAAAACAGGCTTTGACATCCCCCGCCCGGGTCGATAACATGCGCCCCGTTGAAACAATTCCTCTGTAGTTCAGTCGGTAGAACGGCGGACTGTTAATCCGTATGTCACTGGTTCGAGTCCAGTCAGAGNCCGTTGAAACAATTCCTCTGTAGTTCAGTCGGTAGAACGGCGGACTGTTAATCCGTATGTCACTGGTTCGAGTCCAGTCAGAGGAGCCATACATAGAAAAGCCCGCTTAGGAAACTAAGCGGGCTTTTTGCTTTTACGCGCAATTTATAGACGACCGGCGGACGTTAAGTTGTGATGTTCGTTAACAGATACAGATATGCCTGAGGCACCCTGCTTATCTCTGAAGGTTCATTCAGAACGCTCGGCGCAACAGGCATAGCATCCCTGTTTCGCATTATGTATCTGGATATAACTAATCAGCGGATCGGCGAAAAAAAGATCTAAAAGATTTTCAGCCAAATGTCCCTCACAGATATCTGCCTGTCTTAATAAGTGTGTCTCGTCATATGCCCGCAATGACAAAACTCTGGCTTTCATAACTTCAGGTAATTCGTTGATGTAAATGCCTTGTTTGGTACATCCTTCCCATATATATATTGCATGAGAGCCGAAATAGGGTGTCTCTGCGGGTTGATAGATGTGGTTGATAAGAAGAGCGGTTTCGCCAGCAGGTATATCACACAACGAGATTCTGTCTGGAAATCCGGGGCAGCTAACTACAGTTTGTCTGATTGCACCATATCTTTTTAGATAGGCATCGCTCTGTCCATAAAGATGGGTAAACGGCTCGGCACTCAGCCCGGAAATTCTGTATTTCATAATACCTCCTGTCGTTTTCAGCATTATATTAGCTGCTATTTGAAGGAGGAACTCGCTGTTTTCGGTCAGGGAAATAGCAGTGATTTGCCAGGGTAAAAGTAGTATATGTCAGGGCCGTTTGTGAAGAAGCAGCATTGCGCAGGAGCACGTCAGGCGCAGAGCGAGGCACTGATATACACTTCTTACCGTCCCCGTTTACGTTTCCACTTATCCACTACATCATCCAATTTTTTGGGCACAAAATCATGTATCCGTGCCGTGAATTCACGATGAATCGAAATGTTTATCCCCACTCCCTGACCATGAAGCGGTCAACACTTTATCTGTTTTATGTTTTCTTATTAGCCGATTAAAAAGTGCCCGATTTGCATCTGCCGGACAGGAAACGCAGCATGTCGGCAGGCGCGGTGATCACCGCCAGACTGACGACTATCAGGGCAACGCCGGCCCATCCATACGTCGGCAACCTTTCTCCCACCAGCATTACCGCCAGCAGCGCAGCAATGACCGGTTCCAGCAGGGTGATTGTCGTTGCCATGCTGGCCGGGATGCGTGCCAGCCCGAAGCCATAGCAGACGTACCCTACAAACATCGGTACCAGCGCCATGTAAATTCCTGTGGCGGCATTATTCCAGGCGGCCAGCAGCGGCGCGCCCGTCATCAGCAACACGGGCATCAGCATCAGACCACCTGCCCCAAACGTGGCACCCATCGCCGCGCGTGGGCGCACACCGCCCTGCATTAATCGCCTGGCTGACCACGAGTAAAGGGCATAGGTGAAGCCAGCCAGCAGGCCGAGAGCAATGCCGGCCATCGCCGATCCGCTTCCTGAACTGTGGCCACCGCTTTTTGCAATGCACAGCAATGCCATTCCGGCTACGCCAACCAATGCACCACTCGCCCACTGCTTTGTCAGGCGCAGCCCGTCAAGACGGATCTCGATCAGCGCGGACAACAGTGGCGCCGAGCCGATAGAGATAACGGTGCCAACCGTCACCCCGGCATAGCGCATCGAGGTATAGAAGGCGAGAGGATAGATAGCCACCGAGAGTGCGCCAGTCAACAAACCAGGCCAGTGCCGCGCAATCAGCCGGCGCTGACGAATGATGGTGGTTGCGGCAATCAACCCCTGAAGCAGCCCGCCAACCCCCATCGCCACCGCCCCCACGGCCAGCGGGCTCAGGTCGGGCGCATAGGTGGCAGCGGTACCGGTGGTTCCCCAGAGAATTGCCGCGACAAGTACGCCAGCCATGCCGCTCAACTGTTGTCCTGATGCCACTATCAGTATGCCTCCATTATTTTACCGGCTATGACGTCGGCCTGGGTTAAACAGTCACTATTACCTTCCAGACCGGCGCGTGAGATGCTGCCTGGCCCCCACAGGCACCAAACACAACCCGTACAGGTTCTTATTGGCCACACCTGCGCGTTTCACGATGCCATCAATGCCGGTACCCTTGAGGCTATGGTTGTAAAAAAAGATCCGAGCCGCACTGAGCAGTTTTTCACAGGCGGATCCGGCACCCCCAGGAAGGGTAGAAATCCCTATCCTACAGAATGAAAGGTTCGAATTACCGAAAAACTTAGATTTCAAGTGCAGCAAGGATGGCGGCTTCCATTTTCTTCGGGGTGGTGATCGGTGCAAAACGCCTGAGCGGTTTACCGTCGCGTCCGATCAGGAACTTAGTGAAGTTCCACTTGATCCGCCCACCCAGCACGCCAGGCAATTCGTTTTTCAGATAACGAAACACCGGGTGCGCTGCGGTTCCGTTGACCTCTACTTTCCCGAACATCGGGAAGCTCACACCGAAGTTAATGTGACAGGTCTGCGCGATTTCGTCGGCATCGCCCGGTTCCTGCTTACCAAACTGGTTGCAGGGGAAACCAAGCACTACCAAACCCTGGCCGGCGTACTTCTTGTAGAGTGCTTCAAGGCCGCCGTATTGTGGCGTGAAGCCACAATGGCTGGCGGTATTCACTACAAGAACGACCTTACCAGCGTAGTCGACCATAGAGATAAGCTGGCCGCCAGGGCTGGTGGCGGTAAGTTGATAAAAAGTGGTTAGCACAGGTTTCTCTTTTTTAATTAATGGCAACGTGTTTGACTTTACGCCATGCTGGCATGATAACGTCAATTTTCATCAGGATGAAAGCAGACATGTTTATCAGGCCCGCTCCAGTCTCTATGGATTTGCTCAACTGCAGTTACAATAACACCTCCCCCAGCCAGGCAGACTTCTGGCGTGACTCGACTAGGGGTTATGTGGAAAGTCGTCGCGCCTGTAACAGCCGCGCGTGTTATAAACCACACAGTCACCCAACCTTTTCAATTGGCGCAGTTGATGCAGGCGGTAGCACGTTTTCAGGAGCCTCAGGTGGCCCTTGCGCTTTACGGCCGGGAATGATGGTTTTCATTCCTGCCGGCTGCGTTCATGCCTGTAATCCATTGCCCGACCGGTGCTGGAGCTACCAGATGCTGCATCTCGATGCTGCATGGTTAACTGCTTTAGTGGCCGAAATAAGCCCCACGCCATGTGGTTTCATCAGTGAAAGTGAAATTCGAATCTTTGAAAATGAAGATATGTATGGCCGGTTTTGTGAACTCAATACCACCCTGTTTTCGACGTCCAGTGCAGAAGACAAAAATACGGCGTTGATAGAGTTTATTGGCGACTGTGATTATGGCATTAATCTGGTGGAGACATTTCCTGTATTATCGCCTTGCGTCAGGTTGGCGCTACAAAGCGTTATCGATGTTTTACAACAGACTGACCGGCAGCCGTGGGCATTAGCAGAGTTGGCAAATATCGCAGGCATGAGTCGCTATCAGCTCATCAGGGGGTTTCGCGCTGCTACCGGAATGACACCGCATTCTTACCAACTCAATGTGCGCATTAATCAGGCACGCCGCTGGCTTCAGTCCGGGCATGAAATTACCGATATTGCTTATCGACTGGGTTTTGCCGATCAAAGCCACTTTCAGCGCGTGTTTAAGGCTTATACTGGCGTAACGCCGGGCTGCTATCGGGCCTGAAAATATTGCAATTTTATTCAATACAACGCTGGTCCAGATCTACACCCTGTTAAATATATCTTTTAAAAGGGTGATATCATGATGCAACAATTTTTTATCGTGGCAGCAGCGCATTTTCTGGCGCTACTGTCACCCGGCCCGGATTTCTTTCTGGTTGCCCGAACATCAATCAAAGCTGGCTGGCGTCACGCAGCGCAAGCTTGTCTCGGAATAGCGATAGCTAACGGTGTGTTTATTCTCGCTGCTTTCAGCGGTCTTACGCTTTTTCGCTCTGGCAGCATGAGCTTTGTTGCCATTCAGCTCGCAGGCTGTGCCTATTTACTGTATCTCGGTATACTTTTCATCCGTTTCGCCGGCACGAGTCCCATCGCCGAAAATAATGTTAAAACCCATGACCTTATAACAGAATCTGCCGATGTATTGCGTCTCTGCCGTGTATTCAGCCTGGGCTTTTTGTCGGGTATTCTCAATCCAAAAAACGCACTGTTCTATGTCAGCCTGGCTACGCTGATTGAAGGTTCTCATACCACGATGAGTTTGAAGGTCTTATATGGGGTGTGGATGTTTAGTATCGTGCTGTTGTGGGATTTACTGATAGCTCTCTTCATTGGCAATCGTCTGGTACTACAATACTTTTCGCAGTTATTACCCTGGCTGGAACGTATCTCAGGAGTCATTCTTATTGGAGTGGCGCTGAGTGTCATCGTGGTCAATGTCATCGCACTGGCTTGAAAATCAGTGTAATCCGCCTTTGATCTGCGGGCCGACTTTTCCAGGCGCGATCTGATAACGCTTACTGTTCAGGATAAGACAGCAATGCGATCCTCCCATGCCGGGGATCGCTCCAACCCTATTCGATAATCATTATTCGGATGATTACCCGCCATATACACAAGGTAGCCATCCCCCACAGCCTGTGGCAAACTTAAGGTTTTCTGAAGCACAGGGAACCTGCTTTATGCCTGAGAGCCACACCACCTGTCGGTTTACCGAAGGCAATATAACGCTTCCTGACCACTATCAGGATCGCACCGTTAATGTCTTCACCCTCCCCGGTAAGAACACGCCTGCCTTTAATATCTCCCGCGACTCGATGAATGATGACGAAACGCTGTCGGCTTATATTGACCGGCAGTTAACCCTGATGCAGAAGCATCTGAAAGGCTGGAAGCAGACCGAACGGGTGTCTGTCGTTCTCGGCAATAACCTGTTGCAGGGTGAATGTGTGCATGCCAGCTACCTGCGTGACGGTAAACGGGTCTTCCAGCAACAGGCGGTATTTAACACGTCTGAGAACCATATTCTGGTGTTCACTATGTCCCGTGTGGAAAAAATCAGGGACATGGACAGCCAGTGCTTTCAGGCACTCCTCGGCAGTTTTCGGTTTAACACCTGACAATAAGGAACGTTGTTATGTTTGAAGCGGCACGCGTGGGCGATGATATCGGCCATTCCCATGCGCTGGCAGGGATGATTGCCGGAACGATTATCGGTGGACTGATTGCGGCTGCGGGCGGTATTGCCGCCGGGGCAATGATGATTGCCGGTCTCGGTGCGTCCTGTCTCGGCATTGGCGTCCTTCTGGTCGGGGCCAGCATGGCGGTGGGATACCTGACAGGTGAACTGGCGACGTGGCAGCACGATTTATGGCTATGATGAGGAAGGTCGTCTTCTCAGGCACTACGAAGCTCGTCCGGGTCACAGCACCAGGACGTTCCGCTACGACGCTGCGGATAATCTGCTGCCGGATAATGACCTGTCTGCCCTGCCACTGACGGAGAACCGCCTGACGCACTGGCAANGCGGATAATCTGCTGCCGGATAATGACCTGTCTGCCCTGCCACTGACGGAGAACCGCCTGACGCACTGGCAAAATCTGTTTATGAAATACGACGGGTGGGGCAACCTGGTCAGCCGCCGTAGCGGGCTGCATGAACAGCATTACGAATACGACGCGGAAAACCGGCTGATAAAAGCAGAAGGCAGCGGACCGGAAGGTGGCTTCACGGCGCACTACCATTATGATGCCCTGGGTCGTCGTACCCGTAAAACCGTCACCACACAGCGTGGCACTACTGAGACCCGCTTCCTGTGGCAGGGCTTCCGACTGTTACAGGAGCAGCAGCATAACGGTCAGTATCTGACATACATATACGACCCGAATGAGGCATACAGCCCGCTGGCGCGGGTTGATCATTTACGCGACGACAGTCATGGAGATATTCTCTGGTTCAGTACCGATCTGAACGGTGCACCGCTGGATGTCACTGATGAACAAGGCCAGCTCCGGTGGAGCGGACATTACGGGAGCTTTGGTGAGGTTACCCGACAGATGGAAGGTTTTCACCGACTTGCACGGCAAACTGCCCTGCACCATCAGCCACTGCGCTATGCCGGGCAGTACGCTGACAACGAGACCGGACTGCACTATAATCTGTTCCGGTATTACGATCCGCAGATNGGCGATCTCAATTTATATAACTATGCGCCTAACCCTTATGTATGGATAGACCCGCTAGGTTTGGCATTGAGTGGTGTGGACTTTAGCGGAAGCCCATCCCTCTATCCAGTGACCGGCTCACAGTGTAATATTGTTGAGATTACTCTTCAAGGGGCAAGGGGGCGATATTTTACTGAAGCTTACAAATTAGCGGGAATAAATGAAGCTGACGCATGGCAATATACATGGCACCACCTGGATGATTTTGATCCTGAAACAGGTAAAGCAACAATGCAATTGGTTACTACTGATACGCATGTTGCCTCTTTTCCTCACAAAGGGTCAGTGTCTCAGTTTGAAAAACACTTTGGCGTCAAGTATGGCTCGCCGGAAGCTGTGAAAATATCTCATAGTAAGGGATGGCTGAGAGGTCGAATTCCTAAATATTGCCAATAGGTGAAAATATGACGATAAAACTAATTGATTCATCGCCTGCTTTAACTGCGGATGAACTTGACAAAATTGAATCAAAGCTGGGAATTACTTTCCCTCCAACTCTAAAGTCTGTATGGCTAGCAAACAATGGAGGAGTCCTGGAGGGAGGGCGGCGAGTTTACCAGAGCACAAAGTACGAGAATGACATAAAATACTTTCTGCCCGTCTTACATGCAAAAAATGCAGGAACATTAACGGTTGATACATTCTATAAAGCCTTAGTCTACGAGAAGAAACTATTACCTGAGAATTTTATTCCATTTGCAATAGATGGGGGCGGGTTTCCTTACTGTATTGAAAGAAATGAGGAGACAGTATATTTCTGCGATCTGGAAAACCAGGAGGAAAATCTTCTTGAGCCGGATCTGGATAGTTTCGTAGGAAAAATATTCACCGAGGACGAAGCTTGGGGATAACGCTAAAGTTTTTGTTAATATTTTCTTGCTGGCCCTGTAAATAATCCTGTGTAACTGCCACAGCATTAGAGGTGATCGCTCAGGCGGTCACCGAACTTGATAATAAAGCGACTCATCGCCAGCCGCCAGTTTCGGATCGGCATATTCCATTTTTTTGAAGCATCCCTGTCCGCCAGATAAATGAATTTCCGCACCGAGTCATCTGTCGGGAACACCTTGCGTTTCTATATCCCCTGACAGATCACGCTGTTCAGCGATTCGATGACATTCGTGGTGTAGATAGCCTTGCCCATAGCTGAAGTGATCTTACCCAGCAATAGGGGACACGCCAGCAAGTAAACTCTCATTCAGATTTTGTAAGATGAAAACTGATACTTACTGACCGTTATTCTTTGAACTGTTGTGTCTCCTGCCCCTGCTTCCGGGTTAATGAAAACCCGTTGCGCATATAGCCAATGGGCATACCATGTCGCCGGTTCTCCTGATATGACGACGGCACGGACTTACTGAGCATCCATCAGGACGGCAACGGTCTGCTGAATGAATATCTGTGGCAGAACATTAATGGGCTGCCACACGTTGCGGCTGATCGTAACAGCGCAGGTGAGCGGCTTAATGTTGATTACGATGTTTAAAACGGCACCCGGCGGGCCGTACCACGCGTTATCACTGGTTCGGTGGAACCGACCGCATTGCGCAGACCCTTTCCCCGGACGGAAAGACTACGCAGGCCACTTATGACCTGCGCGGTCGGCTGCTATCGGATGCCGACGCGCTGAATCATACCACCACGTATCATTATCCGGACGATGAAGAGACGCTGCATGACCGCATCACCGACGCCAGCGGCGACGAAGTACTGCTGGAGTGGAACCGCCAGGGGATGCTGGCGCAACGCACAGACTGTTCCGGCAGCATGACCCGCTTCACATATGACCGCTTCGGGCAACTCCTGAACAGTGTGGACGCGAAAGGTCAGCTCACCCGTTGCGAGTTGAACGACGCCGGTCAGCTTACTGAGATTATCCGTGCCGATGGCAGCAGGGAAACGCTGCTGTGGAACGAACATGGTCAGCCTGCCGCCTGGCGTGACCCGCTGGATGTCACTGATGAACAAGGCCAGCTCCGGTGGAGTGGGCATTACGGTAGTTTTGGCGAGGTTACCCGGCAGACGGAAGGTTTTCACAAATTCGTGCAGCAAACTGCCCTGCACCATCAGCCGCTGCGCTATGCCGGGCAGTANTTGGCGAGGTTACCCGGCAGACGGAAGGTTTTCACAAATTCGTGCAGCAAACTGCCCTGCACCATCAGCCGCTGCGCTATGCCGGGCAGTATGCTGACAGCGAAACCGGGCTGCACTATAATCTGTTCCGGTATTACGACCCGCAGATTGGACGCTTTACGGTATAGGATCCGATTGGGCTGGCGGGTGGCTGGAACCTTTATCAGTATGCGCCGAATCCGCTGGGGTGGATTGATCCCTGGGGGCTGGCTAAAAATTCTTGCGTAGGCACACCTAAAGATGCTCAGAAGAAAGTAGACAGAGGTCAGGGTCCTAAGGACATCAAACGTATTGACGAACCAGAGCAAAGCGTTCCGGGTAGAAAATGGCATGCCCATCAAACTAAAACGGAAAAGGGAAAAAACCCGGCGTTGAATCAGGATGGGTCAACTCATGATGGCTCACCTTCTTTTTCAAAGAAAACACTTAATTGGTTAAAAAATCACGGGTGGAATGTAGAGGGCTGGCTATGAGTGATATTGATAAAAAAATTCATCAACTAATAAAAAAAGAAGGATTGGACGATCCTGATATTTTTCTTGCAGAGTATGACACTTTCGAAGAAGTACCATTTTTTTCAAGATGGAATGATATTAAATTTTTATCACACTTATCTTTCGATGAAAAAAACAAGATTTTACTTAAAAGCGCAATTGATTTAGTTACAAAGAATCAAAGAGTTATTAATAGCATTATCACCAATAGTCAGTTAGCTGATTTTTTTGCTTGCATCACACTTACCGGATGGGACGATGCTTTAGAAATGGGTAGTTTAAAACCTAACATTCTATTCACCAGAAGAAAAAACTGGTTATTATCCAATCTTAACCTAAAGCGATCCGGTGTGCCTGAGGAAAACCTGACGAAAGATTACCTTTCATCCATTTCGGCTTTCAACTTTAAAGCTTTAACTTCCGATGGCTTTGATAATAACAAAAGAGTTTATGTTATAGCTGACCTAAACTCGACATTATGAAAAATATGCTGGAGAAAAACCCTCAATCATATTATAGAAGGCTTTGTTGAATAAATCGGATTTAGTTGAAAGCGCCTCCCGTCGCTGACTTCCTCAGGCAATCCGGACAGTTTCTGGCATCCCTGCACGCGTCAGTTAGTCACCACATCGCACCACGCCCTGACATGTGTATTACCCGGCTAAAGGTTGGCATTACACCAACCTGATTGCTGCTATCGTTCCTGCCGCCCTTTACAACAGATCCTGCCACGTCATAATCAGTTTCGCCGTTAGCGGCTCCGCCAACAGTGCGGCATCCGGCTGCCAGCTGTCCCAGTCACGGAAAGCGCTGAAATTAAGCCCGGTCAGGGTTTCCAGCGAGCTGACCGAAACGCGAAATTCATCGACGTTGGGCGCTGCCTCCGGATTCGCCAGCGGCAACACCCGGCGCGGTTCGTCCAGCAATTTATCCTGGCTGACCAGCAGCGCGGTGGCCTGCGGATTGCCCTGTGGCCCAATGCGCAGGACAACCTTCCAGAACATCAGCGGCACCTGTAACTCCCCATACTGTCTGCTTTGTTCGTTGAGAACCGGGCCGGTGAGAACGCTGATCTGCTTTTTTGTCTGCAACACGCCAAATTCAAGGATATAGCGCTCAACCCCCTGCCAGTATTGCTGACTCTGGTTAAAGCGAAAATGCTGCGGTGAGCAGTTGGTAAAATGAAAAGTGTCTTTATTAGCACGAACCGCTTCGGCAGCGCTCCCCCACGTGGGATCGCTGCGGCGGGTAAGGTGGCCCCGATCGAACCAGCGGCTGAACTCGCTGTAGAAAGCCTGACCGGTTACATATCGGCTGTCGATACGGCTGTCCTGATACCAGCTGTCCGCTTCAGGCAACAGCGAGGGCTGACCACTGCTTCGATCGATACTGATATAGCTTGCACCGTCGATGTTGGTGGCGGTAAAAAAGGCCAGCTTTCGCTGCGCGTTCATCAGCAGGGAAAAGTGCTGGTAGTTGAGCCTCGCCTCTGCGCCTTTGCTGCCGTCGAGTAAGGGTGCCACTTCCGCCACGCGCGGCGCGATAATCTCTGCCATATCAATATGCGTACCGGCAAGGAAACCGGCCTGAAAGCCGTCACGATTGCCATAATTTCCGTCCGGGGCAGCAGCGCTGGCAGCGGGCCGCTGGGGCGTAGCATCAGAGGTTAACGCCTGCATCAGCTGTACCTGCATATCAGCAGAAAGCTGCGGCAGTTCGCCTTTCAGCCAGTCGGTCAACGCGCTGATGCGTATCCCTTCGTTAACCCATTTTCCTTTGTCTTTAACTCCCCCATGATGCAGCGCCACCAACTGCCAACCGTCGTTGAACACGGGCGCACCGGACGATCCGCCCTCACTGTCGGCCTCGTAATGCAGAAACTGTTCGTGCCGGGCCAACAACATATTGTTGCGCAGCGTAATCTGCTGTGGCGCGCCACCCGGATGATGGATCAGATTAAGGTTGATGCCCAGCGCATGTTTATCGTTGCGATCGTTAAGCGCCAGCGGCAATGGCGTTTCGCCGCTGCCCTGCAGGGCGTCGCCCAACGCAATCAGCGTGCAGTCAAACTCTGCTGTCGGGCTGGTCAGCCAGAAGCGTTCCGCATCAAGTGAATAGAGGCGACCAGCAATAATTTCGCCCGTTTCGCTCTGGCGATAGCCGAACTGTACCGTCATGATGCCCTGCGCTGGCGGGTCAGGCAATAAATGGTGATTGGTGACAAAAAGACCGCCATGCGTCAGAAAACCGCTGCCTTTCGGTACCCCATCCTCCCTTAACAATCCTACTGACCGGGCCGAGGTTAGCCCCTGCTGCAAAAATGAAATCGGCAGCAGATCGTTAGTATCACCGACAATCACGCTCTGCCGGGTACGTTGCTGAAACGCGTAGCGCTGCGCGCGTCGCCGATCCGGATCTGCCTGATTTCCCTGCGCAAGGGCTGTGCGGGTCTGTTGTCGCTGCTCTGAGGTTAGCGCCAGCCGTGAGGCAATCAATTCTTTCTGTTGCTCGTTCATTCGCATCTCCATGGTAGGGTGTGAAGCCTTTTAACCATAGCTGCTACTTCTGACGGAACAAGCGGCGATCTGATTCGCTACCCGGCCAGAAATCCGCTACTATCCGCTCCCACTCTCCATCCGGGCGGCCTGATGTCTGTGATTTTCGATACGTTTATTGCCCCACCGTGCCATGACAGCATAGAGATCCTCTATCAGGACGAGCATCTGGTACTTATAAATAAACCCGCCGGGCTACTGAGCCTCTCGGGGAAAAATCCGCAAAATCTCGATTCGGTGCATCATCGCCTGGTACAGACCTTTCCCGGCTGCACGCTCGTCCACCGCCTCGATTTCGGCACATCCGGGCTGATGGTGATTGCCCGTAATAAAGCAATTAACGCCGCTCTCTGCCATCAGTTCAGCCAGCGCACGGTGACTAAAGTCTACAGCGCGCTGCTCTGTGGACATCTGGACGATGACGAAGGGGTGATAGATGCTGCGATTGCTAAAGATCCGGCGCTGTTCCCGCTGATGTCTGTCTGCTCCATCCACGGCAAACCCGCCCGCTCCCGCTATCGGGTCGTTGAGCGCTTTTATCACCGGCTGGAAGAGAGGATGCTGCCATTAACGCGGGTCGAGCTAACCCCGGAGACCGGGCGCACCCATCAACTGCGCATTCACTGCCAGCAGCTGGGCCACCCTATTTTGGGCTGCGATCTGTATGGTGGTCGCCTGCTGCCAGGAACCGAAGGGACACCGCGCCTGATGCTGCACGCCGGTGAATTACACTTTGTTCATCCTGTCAGCGAAGAAGAGATTAAGGCCATACATCCCTGCCCGTTCTGAATGCGAAAATCGCTGTTACGATGCCAGAGCGGAGAAGCCCGACGTCAGGCTAACGCCCGTGCGTGAAGCGTTTGCCCGCTAGCGCTGAACGTGAAGACGCTAGCCGAAATTTACCACATCAGATCATCAGGCACTTTAAAATCGGCGTAGGGATCGTCTTCGTCCTGCTCTTCCTGACTGAGTGCGCTATTTAATACAATGCTGTTCGCATCCCGCTGGGCAATTTTATCGGCCACGCTCGCCGGGATAATAGCGTACTGGCTTTCGCCACCGTTATCGGCGACCAGACGGGCAATGGCCAGGCGACCATTGATAAGCTGGGTTTGCGTCGTCTTATCAACGGCTATTTTTTTAATCAGGTTATTGTCTGTAAAGTTAAAATCAATGCTGCCTTTTGCAATGACCACCCTGTTCATTTCAATAAGCTGTTTCACCTGAGCTTTATACTCTTTCGATAAAGCGGCCTGTTTCTGCTGTTCATTGAGCTGCTTATCACGCTCAAGCTGTGACTTTTTATTTTCTTCCACCGCCTCTCTGGCCTCACGGGCCTGAACGCGTGATTTTTTAGCCGTTTTTTGCACTTTGGCCATTTTTTTGCTGGTCACTAATCCAGCCTTAAGCATCTGCTCTTGTAAGGTGAGTTTTGTCATCTTCGTCTCTAAACCCATAAAAAAATTTAGGGGATTATACCTGTAACTTTCAGAGCTGTACCAGCCTGTCGGACCGGATCGCCAGGAGGGTGAGAGTATGGAGGGGTTTATCCGCACCTGGTGTGACAAGCTTTCTGGTCTGGGCAGGCTGTTGTGATTTGCTTTGGATCAGAAAAGCCCGCTTAAGCGCACTTAAGCGGGCCTGTTGCACAACAGTTTTAGCCGTTAGCGGGCCGACAGACTTCAGATGTCGAAGCGATCCAGGTTCATCACCCGGGTCCATGCCGCCACAAAGTCCTTAACAAACTTCTCTTTGGCATCTGCGCTGGCGTAAACCTCGGCGCTGGCGCGTAATACGGCGTTGGAGCCAAACACCAGATCGGCGCGCGTGGCGGTAAATTTCACCTCACCGCTGACGCGATCGCGCCCTGCAAAGCGTTCACCGGAGGCGTCGGTAGCTTTCCATTCCGTGCGCATATCCAGCAGGTTCACGAAAAAGTCGGCGTTAAGTTCGCCCACCTTATCAGTGAAGACGCCGTGCTGGCTGCCGTCAAAGTTTGTTCCCAGCGAGCGTAATCCACCGACCAGCACCGTTAATTCGGGCACGGTAAGTGTAAGCTGCTGGGCCTTATCAATCAGCAGATCCTCTGTTGAGGTCTTGCCAAAAGTACGGCGGTAGTTAAGGAAGCCATCCGCTACCGGATTGAGCAGTTCAAACGATTCGATATCCGTCTGTTCCTGACGGGCATCCACGCGACCCGGGGTAAAAGGCACCTCAACGTCTATGCTGACCGCCTTCGCGGCTTTTTCTACGCCCACGACGCCTGCCAGGACAATGATATCTGCCAGGGATGCTTTCGGATATGACTGCTGAATAGCTTCCAGAACCGGCAGTACGCGGGCGGCAGTGGCGTTAACCTCCCACTCTCTTTGCGGCAGCAGCGCCAGACGAGCGCCGTTTGCGCCGCCGCGTTTGTCACCGCCACGGAAGGTTGAAGCCGAGGCCCAGGCAACCGAGGTCAGCTCACCGATGGAGAGGCCGGAAGCCGCAATTTTTTCCTTCAGCTGTGCAATGTCGGCAACCGTTGGGTGATACACCGGCGCGGGCAGCGGATCCTGCCAGATCAGGTCTTCTTTAGGCACTTCTGGTCCGATATAGCGCGCTTTCGGCCCCATATCCCTGTGGGTCAGTTTATACCAGGCCCTGGCAAAGGCTTCGTTAAAGGCCTGCGGATCGCTATGGAAACGGCGCGAAATTTTCTCAAATTCCGCATCGAAACGCAGGGTCAGATCGGTCACCAGCATGGTCGGCTTGCGTTTTTTCGACGTATCGAAAGGATCGGGAATAATATCCCCGGCATCAACCGCTTCAAACTGAATAGCACCGGCCGGGCTGCGCGTCTGTACCCACTCATATTTGAACAGGTTTTCGAAGAAGTAATTACTCCACTGGGTTGGCGTCTGTGACCAGATCACTTCCAGACCGGAGGTAATGGCATCCGCACCAACGCCGCTGCCATAGCTGTTTGCCCAGCCAAGGCCCTGCGCTTCAATAGGTGCGGTCTCAGGATCGACATCAACATGGCTGGCTGCCGCTGCCCCATGAGTTTTACCCAGCGTGTGACCGCCAGCGATTAACGCAACGATCTCTTCATCGTTCATACCCATATTGCCGAAGGTGGCACGGATAGCCGGTGCCGCCGACGCAGGATCGCCACTGTGCTCTGGGCCTTCCGGGTTAACGTAAATCAGCCCCATTTCCGTTGCACCCAGCGGCGCGCTCGCCAGCGATTCAGGATGGCGGTGTTCAAGCCAGGTGGTTTCATCACCCCAGTTCACATCCATATCCGGCTCCCAGACGTCTTCGCGTCCGGCACCAAAACCGAAGGTACGGAAACCAGAGTTTTCCAGCGCAACGTTGCCCGCCAGGATATAGAGATCGGCCCAGGAAATTTTCTGGCCATATTTTTGTTTAACCGGCCACAGTAAGCGGCGTGCCTTATCCAGACTCACGTTGTCTGGCCAGGCATTCAGGGGAGCGAAACGCTGCTGTCCGCGACCTGAACCGCCTCGCCCGTCAATCGCACGGTAGGTGCCTGCGCTGTGCCATGCCATACGGATAAAAAGGCCAATGTAGCTGCCCCAGTCGGCAGGCCACCAGGATTGTGATTCAGTCAGCAGCGCTTTGAGATCGGCTTTAAGTGCAGCGTAATCTAATTTGGCAAATTCTTTACGATAATCAAAGGATTCATCCAGTGGGTTAGAGCGGGCTGAGTGCTGATTCAGCAGATCGACTCTGAGCTGATTGGGCCACCAGTCACGATTGCTGGTACCGCCACCCGCCGTTTTATTTGAGTTTCCTGCATGGAAAGGACATTTGCTAATATCGGCTTCTCTGTCTGCTTCAACAATCGGTTTTGCGTCTTTTGCTGCTTCATCAATAGAACTGCTCATTCTCACACCCCTTTTATGTATTCTTGTCGCTACTCTATACGCGGAAATAACGCAGTCACATCTGAAATACCCTATGTATTTGATAGAGCTTCCCTTCGGAATTTTTGGGCGCCTTCTGCGAATTTTAACCAACCGTAATCAGTACCATTTTAATAATAGCCGCTTAGCGACCAGGGTTTTGTTTCTGAGGCCAAAATTTACTGGAATGTCACGGTGCCCGCCTGCCCCGGCTTCTGCTTTCCCTGCCCGCTTCTAACCTGGCGTGACCCTCATAAAAAAACGCTTCGCTCCAACTTATAGCCTGTGCTATACATTATAGCAAATGCTAATTATGCTGTTTTTATAAGCCTTATGGGGGATTTTTATGCCGTTTGCACCGTGGTTAAAATCAGGGATTTGCGCCCTGCTGGCGACCTTTCTGTCGCTCACGCCTGCCGCTGCGCAGGAGAAGTTTAAAGTCATCACCACCTTCACCATCATTGCGGATATGGCGAAAAACGTTGCCGGTGACGCCGCCGATGTGGCCTCCATTACCAAACCGGGTGCAGAGATCCACGAATACCAGCCCACTCCCGGCGATATTAAACGCGCCCTGGGCGCACAGCTGATCCTCGCTAACGGTCTGAATCTGGAATTATGGTTTAAGCGCTTTTATCGCCATCTCGCTGGCGTGCCGGAGGTGGTGGTGTCCGATGGCATTCAGCCCATGGGTATCAGCGAAGGCCCCTACAGCGGTAAACCTAACCCCCATGCGTGGATGTCGCCGGAAAATGGGCTGATCTACGTCGATAATATCCGTGATGCGCTGGTGAAATACGATCCTGATAACGCGGAGATTTATCGCCAGAACGCCGCCGCCTATAAGCAAAAAATTCGCGCTACCGTCGCCCCGGTTCAGCAGGCGCTGGCGAAGATCCCGGCAGATAAGCGCTGGCTGGTGACCAGCGAAGGCGCCTTCTCCTATCTGACCCGCGACTTTGGGCTGAAAGAGCTATACCTGTGGCCGATAAATGCCGATCGGCAGGGGACGCCGCAGCAGGTGCGGAAGGTGATTGACGTCGTTAAGCAGCAGCATATCCCGGCGGTGTTCAGTGAAAGTACCGTTTCCGATAAGGCTGCCCGTCAGGTGGCGCGTGAAACGGGCAGCCACTACGGCGGCGTGCTCTATGTTGACTCACTCAGTACCGCCGACGGCCCGGTGCCGACCTATCTCGATTTGCTGAGCGTGACCAGCGACACCATCGTTAAAGGCATCACTGAGGGTTTAGCAAAATGAATCCGCGCTCTGCTCTTCAAAGCGGCATACGGGTTGACGATCTGACGGTGACCTACCGCAACGGTCATACCGCCCTTCGCGCTGCAACCCTGGCGGTTCCGCCCGCCAGTATTACGGCGCTGCTGGGCATTAACGGCTCGGGTAAATCTACGCTGTTCAAGGCAATTATGGGCTTTGTACCGCTCTCCGGCGGATCAATTACGCTGCTGGGAATGCCGGGCAAACGCGCCCTTAAAAGCAATCTTGTCTCCTACGTGCCGCAGTCCGAAGAGGTGGACTGGTCGTTTCCGGTACTGGTGGAGGACGTGGTAATGATGGGCCGCTACGGTCATATGGGCATGCTGCGTATTGCCCGCGCGGAAGATAAACGCCTGGTGGATGCGGCGCTGGAAAGAGTGGGCATGTCCGACTTTCGCCACCGGCAGATCGGTGAACTCTCCGGCGGCCAGAAAAAGCGGGTTTTCCTGGCGCGCGCCATTGCCCAGCGCGGTCAGGTGATCCTGCTGGATGAGCCTTTTACCGGCGTTGACGTTAATACCGAACGGCAGATTATCAGCCTGCTGCATGAGCTGCGGGTAGAGGGCCGCACCATGCTGGTCTCGACCCATAACCTCGCCACGGTTAGCGACTACTGCGACCATACGGCAATCGTGAAAGGCACGGTGCTGGCCTGCGGGCCGACCTCCACGACCTTTACCCGGGAAAACCTGGAAAACGCCTTTAGCGGCGCGCTGCGCGGGGTGGTGTTCAGCGATCCGCCGCATCAGCCCCAGGATCTGGCGGCCGTTGGGGAGGTGCGCTGATGGCGTGGCTGGCCGAACCCTTCCACTATCACTACATGCTGAACGCCATGTGGGTGTCGGCGCTGGTCGGCGGAGTATGTGCTTTTCTCTCCTGTTACCTGATGCTGAAGGGCTGGTCGCTGATTGGCGATGCCCTTTCGCACTCAATCGTGCCGGGCGTGGCGGGCGCCTATATGCTTGGCCTGCCCTTCGCGCTGGGGGCGTTTCTCTCCGGCGGGCTGGCGGCGGGAAGCATGCTGTTTCTTAACCAGCGGTCGCGGCTGAAAGAAGATGCCATTATCGGCCTAATTTTCTCGTCATTCTTCGGCCTCGGCTTATTTATGGTCTCGCTGAATCCCACCTCGGTGAATATTCAGACCATCGTGCTGGGCAATATTCTGGCCGTTGCACCGGAGGATATCCTCCAGCTGGGGATTATCGGCTTCACCTCCCTGATGATTTTGCTGATCAAATGGAAGGATCTGATGGTGACCTTCTTTGATGAAAACCATGCGCGATCCATTGGCCTGAATCCCACCCGTTTAAAACTGCTGTTCTTCACCCTGCTGGCGGCCTGTACCATTGCCGCGCTGCAAACCGTCGGTGCGTTTATGGTGATCTGTCTGGTGGTAACGCCCGGCGCGACGGCCTGGCTGCTGACCGACCGGTTTCAGTGGCTGCTGCTTATTGCCGTGGTTATCGGCAGTCTCACCAGCTTTTTCGGTGCCTGGCTCAGCTACTACCTCGACGGCGCAACTGGCGGCATCATCGTGGTCGCGCAGACGCTGGTCTTTCTTACCGCATTCGTCTTTGCACCGAAACATGGCCTGCTGGCAAGGCGCAGGCGTTTTAGCGGCGGGCAGGAGGCAGTATGACCCTGACAGAAGTGTTACTCAGTCCACTACAGTTTGATTTTATGCGCACGGCGCTGGCCATCTCGGTCATTGTCGCCATTCCCTGCGCCCTGCTCTCCAGCTTTATGGTGATCAAGGGCTGGTCGCTGATGGGCGATGCCATGAGTCACGCGGTGTTTCCCGGTGTGGTCATTGCCTGGATTATCGGCATTCCTCTCGCCATCGGCGCGTTTTGTGCCGGGCTGTTTTGCGCGCTGGCTACCGGCTACCTTCAGGAGAACAGCCGCATTAAGCAGGATACGGTGATGGGTATCGTTTTCTCCGGGATGTTTGCCGCAGGCCTGATCGTCTATATTTCCGTGAAGTCTGAGGTGCACCTCGATCATATTTTGTTTGGCGATATGCTTGGCATCGCTTCACAGGATCTCTGGCAAAGCGGCCTCATCGCCTGCGCCATTGCGCTGATTGTCGGAACGAAATGGCGCGATCTGCTGCTGCATGCCTTTGACCCACAGCAGGCTAAAGCCTGCGGGCTGAACACCTCGCTGCTGCACTACGGGCTGCTGAGTATGATTGCGCTGACCATTGTTGGAACGCTGAAAGCGGTGGGGATTGTTCTGTCGATCGCCTTGCTGATTGCGCCCGGCGCTATCGCTATTTTGCTGATGCGCCGCTTTTCGTCGGTGATGATCTGCGCCGTGCTGCTGTCGGTCACGGTGTGCTTTAGCGGCACTTACCTCTCCTTTTTCCTCGACAGCGCGCCAGGTCCAACCATCGTGCTCCTGTTCGCCATGCTGTTTATTGCGGCGTTTATCTTCTCGGTCCGTCGCGAACGGCACAGGACCCTGTGCTGAGTTATCAGACAGCGCTGCCCGTTGCGGCAGCGCATTTGAATGTCATCCCGTGGAACGGGGCACGGTGAACGTTGTGCTCACGGATTGGCGTCGGTGCGGCGGGAACTCAGTACCACAGACGCAGAATCGGCCAGCCCACCAGCAGCAGTGCGGCGATGTAAACCACGCCGAGAATGCCGCCCAGACGCCAGTAGTCTTTCGACTTCACATAGCCACAGCCGTAGATGATGACGCCAGGACCGGTCGCGTAGGGCGTAAGCACGCCCATCAGGCCGATGGAGAGGACCAGCAGCATCGAGAGCTGCTCCATGGGAACGTCAAGACCTTTACCTACCGCCAGAATCACCGGCAACAGCGTCGCCGTATGGGCGGAGAGGCTGGCAAAGAGGTAATGAGCAAAATAGAACACCAGCACTAAGGTGATGATGGTCATATCCGGCGAGAACCCGTCCAGATGGGTGCTCATGGTGGTGGCGAACCAGTCGATAAAACCGGATCGGGTCAGCCCACTGGCCATCACCACCAGCGTGGCGAGGTTGACCAGCGTATTCCAGGCGCTGGCGTAGCGGGTTATCTCCTTCCAGGCAACGACCTGGAAGACCAGCATCAGTGAGACTGCCAGCAAACAGACCGCCGTGGCATTCACCACTTTTCCGCCAAAGACCCACAGGCACAGGCTGAGCAGCACCAGCGCGATCAGGCTGTACTCTTTACGCGTCACCCTGCCCATCTCATGCAGTGCGCCACCGGCCCAGACCGCCACTTCATTGCTGTGCGTAACGCCGGGCTTATAGAGATACCAGGAGATAAGCGGTGCCACAATTAGCAGCAACAGTCCTACCGGCAGAAAGGCCAGGAACCACTGCATCCAGCTGATTTGCAGCCCGGCGATTTTATTGACAAACTCAATGCCCAGCACGTTTGGCGCTGCCCCGGTGATAAACATCGACGAGCTGAGGCTGGTTCCGACGACCATCATCCACATCAGGTAGCCGCCAATGCGGCGGGATGAGGGATCGTTCGGGAAGGAGTCAAACAGCGGCGGCAGATTTCTCACCACCGGAAAGACGGTGCCGCCGGTACGGGCGGTGTTGGAAGGGGTAAAGGGGGCCAGCAGAATATCGACGATAACCACGGCGTAGCCCAGCGTCAGCGTCCGTTTGCCCATAAATTTAACCATAAACAGGGCAATACGCCTGCCGAGTCCGGTAGATTCATAGCCCAGCGCAAAGATAAACGCACCGAATACCAGCCAGACCGTCGTGCTTGAAAACCCCGCCAGCCCCCATTTCAGCGCCTCTTTACCGGCGTTAAAGCCCGGTGCGGCCAGCTCCGCCGGGTCAAACAACACCCAGTCAGCGGCCAGCACGCTGGCCGTCACCGCAATAAAACTGACTGCCGTGGCCGGAACAGGCTCCAGGATCATCCCGACGATCATGGCAACGAAGATGGCGAAAAAATACCAGGCCTGGGGAGGCATACCCGAGGGGACAGGTAGCAGTAAAATTGCGGCCAGCACCACCAGCGGTGCCAGGGATTTCATTATTTTCGAAGTTAACTCAGACATTTAGCCTCTCCTTAGGCGACCCTCCGGGGTCATCAACACTGCGGCAAACGGGCCAGCAGCCAGCTTACTATCAGTAAATCTGCGCTCCCGCCGGGGCTGAGATGACGGGCGATGCAGGCATCGTCGAATTTTTCTAACGCCCTGGTGGCTGCCTGTGCATGGCAATGCTTTCCTGTTCCTGCCTGCGTATGGCAATGCTTTCCTGTACCTGCCTGCGCTTGGCCGCTCTCTCTTTGTGCCAGCAGAGCCGACGACGCCTGCTGTAGCCAGCGCAGCCCGGTCATACCTCCGCGAGACACCACGTTGGTATCCGCGTTATGCGCCATTAGCCATAACAGGCAGTCCGTGAGCGCGGCCTGTTCGTCCCAGCCGTTCTCTCTGCGCTGGCGCAGCAGGGGGAGCGCGCCATTCATCACCAGCGGAAATCCGGCTTCGGCCTCCCCCCGCGCACCGCGTAGCCCGCAGGCCGCAAACAGGCGCTGGCCTGCCGTTTTTCCGGGGTTGTTATGTTCCAGCTCCCGGGACACCAACCCCTGACAGAGGGCTGCCACTCCGGCACACAGCGCCGGTGCAGTCACCGGCCGCCGCTGCTGATAAAGCCGTCCAAATACCGAGCACAGCAGCGCCAGTGAAAAAATCGTCCCCTTGTGGGTATTCACCCCGCCCGTAGCCTGGAACATATGCGTTTCACACGCCATTCCCACCGGACGCAGGCGCGCCAATAGCTGCTCTTCCGGCAGCATGGCATCTTCCCTGCCCTGGTTAATGAAAACGGGAAACCATGCGCCAATCGCGGCGGCGCTGCGCCGGAATGTGCCGATATCCATATCGCGATGCGCACCGCTGTTGCGGCAGTCAACCAGGCCGGGCTTAGGCGTCAGCGTCACCTCCGCCAGTAATGCCCGCACGGCATCGGCAGCAAACTGAGCGGGATCCGGGGGGCTGCCCCCCGCATCCGTAGCCAGCAGCTCAGGCTGCGGCAACGTGACAACGGCATCCGTAGTAAAGCGTTCAGGATGCGGCAACGTGACAACGGCATCCGTAGCCAGCAGCTCAGGCTGCGGCAACGCATCAACGATGCCCGGACGATCATAGAGTACAGGCTGCATCTGCCCGCCTGATTATCTCTGCCAGAAGTTCAGCCTGGCTGTGCGTCCGCTGCCTGGCACAGACGCTGGCGGGCAGCGAGCACAACAGGCACTGACGTTCAGCCAGCTGGCTGGTCCGTCGGGACAGAATGCATCCGTCCGTGGTCAGGACATCAATGTCCCAGAGTCGTCCGACAGGAGAATCTGACTCCCGCGCCACCGCCCATTGTTTTACCTCTTTCGCATCAGCCTGTATCGACCAAAACCCCTCGCAGCCCGTCGCCAGCGCAAACGCGTCTCCCCGAAGAAAATGCCCTGCCAGCGGCTGACCCGCCTGCTGGATCTGCGTCCAGCCGGCGTTGAATATCCGACGGGTCAGCGCGCTGTCTTTAATCGGGCCAGGCATCACGACGGTCAGCACCAGCAGCGTGACCCGATGCTGCTTTAGCCACTGCTGCTGACGCGCCTGGCGGTTATCGCGGCTGGCGAGCAGTTCCGTCAGGCTGATGGCGCGCCCGGTAGCCTGTGCCGGGATCGTTGCCTGCCCGACGTTATTCAGCAATTTGATGCACCACATCAATCACCGAGCCATCGCGGTAGCGCACGACCGCTACCACATTGTCGGTAAACGCGACAGGCCGCGGATCGCCCGTCAGCAGCCTTGCCCGCTCATAAAGCCACTGGATAGTGACCAGCTCAATGCCCCGATCGCGTAGGCGCTGCGCCAGCGCCGGACGGGAAGGATTAACCGCCGTGCCATGGTCGGTGACCAGGATATCAATGCCCGAACCCGGCGTAATGCAGGTCGTTACCGCCTCCACCACGGTAGGCATACGCCCGCGCACCAGCGGAGCAACAACGATCGCCAGCTCCGCGGCGGCGGCGGTATCGCAGTGGCCGCCGGAAGCGCCACGGATCACACCGTCGGAGCCGGTGAGAACGTTAACGTTAAAGCCCGTATCAATCTCCAGCGCGCTGAGCACCACCACGTCAAGCCGATCGACCACCGCCCCTTTGGAGTAAAAGTCAGCGTACTGGCTGGCGCTGATTTCAATGTGGCCCGGGTTGCGGGCCAGCGACATCGCGGCCTTACGGTCAAAGCTCTGCACGTCCAGCAGGCTGCCGATCAGTCCCTGCTCATGCAGTTCCACCAGGGCTGAACTGATGCCTCCCAGCGCAAAGGCCGCGTGGATCCCTCGCGCACGCATTTTATCGGCCAGAAAACGGGTGACCGCCAGCGAAGCACCGCCGCTGCCAGTTTGCAGAGAGAAACCCTCGATAAGTGAGCCGGATGCCGCAATCACCTCTGCCGCACGTCGTGCAATCAGTAGCTCACGCGGATTGGAGGTGATGCGCGTGGTATCGGCCCCAATTTTGTCGGCATCCCCCACCCGCGCCAGACGGACAATCAGGTCAACCCGATCCTGGGTCAGGCTGGCAGGAGAATGCGGATAAGGCAGTATCGCTTCGGTAAGCAATACCACCCTGTCCGCGAACTGCGCATCAACCTGGGCATAACCGAGCGAGCCGCAGCAGGCCTCACCGCTGTAGCCATTCGCATTGCCGTATTCATCACAGCCCGGCACCGCCAGGAAAGCGACATCAATATGCAGCTCGCCAGACGCGATCAGATTGACCCGCCCGCCGTGCGAATGGATCTGTACCGGCTCGCGCAGCAGACCCCGCGATATCGCCTCCGCCAGCGGTCCACGCAGGCCTGACGTGTAGATGCGGCTCACCACACCGCTGCGAATATGCGCGATCAGTGGCGCATGACAGTCGCTGAGCGAGCTGGAGGCCAGGGTCAGATTGCGCAGCCCCATCTCCGCCAGCGTGTCCATCACCTGGTTAAGCGCAAGATCGCCATTGCGGTAGGCGTGATGAAAAGAGAGGGTCATGCCATCCTGCAATCCACTGCGGCGGACAGATTCCTGGAGAGAGGCGCAGCGCTTCATATCGGCAGGTTTTATTGCCCGCTGCTCTGCTTTTACCGCATCCTGGAAAAGCATAACTTCTGGCCGTGAGGGCAAAGTCATCAAACGTTGTTGTCGGTTCATCGGGTCTCCTTACTGTCGCTCTCTTCCTGATGCAGCCCGGAAAGCGCTGCCCTCTCCAGCACCAGCCGGGCGCGTTCAATCACCGGGCTGTCGATCATTTTGCCATTGAGCGAAACCACGCCCCGCCCTTCCCGCTCAGCGGCGGCGGCGGCGTCTATAACCTGCTGTGCATGGTCAGCTTCGCGGGCGGTGGGCGCGTAGAGGTTGTGGAGCAGCGCGATCTGCCGGGGATTAATCAGGGATTTCCCATCGAAACCCAGCTGCTTAATCAGAGCGGCTTCGCGCAGGAAGCCCGCATCATTGCTGGCGTCAGAGTAGACCGTATCAAAGGCCTGGATACCGGCTGCGCGGGCAGCCTGGAGGAGGGTGCAGCGAGCGAAAAGCAGCTCAGTGCCTTCAGGCGAACGTTCGGTTCGCAGATCCCTGACGTAATCCTCTGCGCCAAGCGCGAGGCCCATTAATCGCGGTGATGACTGTGCTATCTCCACCGCATTGGTTATCCCCTCTGCGGATTCAATCGCCGCCAGCAGGCCCGTGCTGCCCTGCTGACGCCCGCAGGCGGTTTCAATGGCGCCGATGGCCTGCGCCATATCCAGCACATCCTGTGCACGATCGGTTTTTGGCAGGCGCACGATATCAGCCCCTCCCCGTACCACGGCCTGTAAGTCTGCCAGGCCATAAGGACTATCCAGGCCATTTACCCGAACGAGGGTTTCCACCTGCTGGTAGAGGGGATGCTGCAACGCATGGTAAACCAGCCGCCGTGCGGCATCCTTTTCACGAAGAATAACGGAGTCTTCCAGGTCGAACATCAGCGCATCTGCCTGATAGATAAAGGCGTTGCTGATCATGGCGGCGTTGGCACCGGGAACAAACAGCATACTTCGCCGGACGCGTGGCTTAAGCTTCATCATGACTCACCTCCCATGGGAGGGTTTCAAGCCCGCTGGCGCGCATCAGCGCCGTTTCCATTCGCGCACGGATCACACAGTCCAGCGCACCTTTATCATCAACTATCACCTGCACCGGCTCAACCCGATAGCGCCTCAGCAGCTGAAGCAGCGTCTGTCGAATGGCTTCGCCAAACTGCTTTTCCACGCTGCTGGCAATCAGTAAATCGTGCTGTGCACCCTCCGCAGGCGCAATGCGGACCATCACATCGCTGGACTCAAGCGTTCCGGCCATGGCTTCCCTGATTATTTTCATTCCGTCCTCTGATTATCTGGCTTTCTGTTTTACGTCGCGGCAGTTTTCTGACCTTTTGCCAGCAGGCGTTCTAAATAGTGTTGTGTTGCTTCCGGCACCAGCGGTGAAATAGCCTGCATATTACCGGCGGGCAGCAGTTTCCTTACCCATGAGGCCGAGACAGGCGTCCCTTTATATTTCAGCCGTTCAATTTCAACCCGTTCTATGGGCGGTGCCGTTAATAAAGGCGTCTTTAGCCAGTAATGCATATCGCGGTTATACTTTTCCGTCACGGCACAAAAAGGTTCACTCCCCACAAAGCGATGAGTAATGCCCAGGGCGGGAGCCAGAGACTGTCGGAATATTTTTAGGTCGATCTCGGTATAGCAATTATCGACGATGCCTTTTTCTTTAATGAAATAGCAGGGGAAAGTGGCCCGTGAAATTATATATTGTGAGCCCTCATGGATTGTCAGATTGGTTATACCGTGCGTTCCGGCCACAACCAGATCAAACCTGTCCTGATAGCGAAAGCGGGAGGTATCTTCTCTGACCAGGAACAGATGTAACCAGTTACAGGCCGCCGCCGCCTGCTGCACCAGATACTGATGCCCGCGGGTGAAGGGGTTGGCGTTCATCACAATAGCGCCAATTTTCTTACCGGGTTTTCGCAGATGCGCAAGCCGCGCAGCATACTGGGCCAGCCGACAGGGACTGTTTTCCATCAGTACCATCACCCCCGGTACGCGGGCGACAGGGTAGAATCCGCACTGCCGAAACAAAGACTCATTTTGCGTGCTCGTACAGAGAAACAGCTGAGTCTGGTTCATCTCCCAGGCCAGGTTAACCAGCTCAGTGGCGAGGCTCAACCCCAGCCCTTCACCACGTAATTCTGGCGAGACGGCGACACACTTAATGATATTGTCAGCGATGCCGCCGCAGGCCACCAGCCTGCCCGCCTGCGTGGCGGTCACAAACACCCTGATGGTCCTGTCGATGCTCAGATCACTTTCACGCAGAAAGGTTTTTATTGCCGAAACGGTGCGTTCGTCAGTCCGGTATACCCGATTAAATACCACATGACTATCCATAATAATGTTACTACACCCCGTAATAAATAATAAATTCCCATCATCGGGAATAATCAAGCAGGTAATACAGGAAAAATATCCTTGTAAAATTAAACATCAGGGATAGTAAACAATTATAAATTTTCTTTGGTGATCAAATTCACACTTCGCATTTAATCTCGCACACCTGAAGGGAATATCACAGACACCCCTGGATTTAATTATAATTAAACAACCAAAAGGAACGCCGCATTAACCACACCTGCACATTGAATATAAAATTTAAACATGCATAGTTATTTTACCCTTTCGGGGTAAGCGCCATGAGACGGTATTGAGCGCAAATCTTATCTTTAAGGTTTGTGCTGTTTAGTTTCCCCCCTCCTATCCAATGAAGCACCAGGGTCGATTGTCTCCTCTGGAAAGCGTGCATAGCAGTATACTAAACCAGCAATTGACAGGCGCGGCGCGAGGGTTCTATCGGCCGCGGTAAGACTGGAATACTCAGTCGTTCTGTTAGATTCAGGACGATGCAGTTACATAAACCTAAAAGGAATAACGCATCCCGCCCCTGACACTTCCCCGAGACCCGCTGGCATTCATACAATTTAGCAATTTTCTTAGTTTTTTATAACTTATTAAGCCTGAGAAAACGGTATAATTTATTAATCACTGCTGAGGTTTCACCATTGCGACGTTATTCGCTTACAGGTCGCAGATAAACCCTGAATAAACAAAACTGAGATAGCCCAACCAATGATATACAGCACAGCGACCTCAAAGCATAAAGCGGCATTAATAGCAAACCTTAATATTTAATGAAACTTATCAATTTCTGATCTTACATCACGGAGAAGTCCCGATGAGAAAGTTTTCCATAGGAGGAGAAGTTGAATTTGAACCCGGCAGAAGAGTTATGCGCGGCGGTGGCAAAGAATTAAAAATCCAGTCATCCTCCGTATATTGTCTGGAGTTGCTCATTGAAAATCAGGGGAAGGTGATTGAGCATGAGGCTTTTTATGACTTTGCCTGGAGAAGGTTCGGCATGGAAGTCAGTCCCAATGCGCTGTATCAAAGCATTTCAATGCTCAGGAAAGCACTGTTAGCCTGCGGTAATAGTGAGGACTTTATTCGCACCGTTCCCCGGCGCGGATTTATGCTGTCGGGAAAGGTAGAAATCACCTGCACCGAGTTACAGAATGAGCCTTCCTCAACTGAGGGTGAAAATGATCCCGCTCCCAGGCAGGCAGAGCCTGAGGGCAATGAAAACGTCACCATTCTTCCCGAGGAGCTTCCTCTTCCCACTGAGGAAAATCACGTTTCAGAAGCCTCCACCGGGACATATTCACAGCCTGAGCGTATCAGACTGAAAATAAATAACGCTCTCTTCTGGATCGCTTATGGCGTGGCCTTTGCCGCCATCGTGTTGACGCCCTGTCTTTATTTTATCACTTACAGCGTGGATTACGTGAAGAGATTCGATTTTAATGGCTGCGCGTTTTACAGCAATAATATGGCGGATGATGACATCACTATGCAAGCAGTGATAAAAAAGAAAATACGATGTGATGAACGAAAATATGTCTACATCACGCTATTTCCGGGTGGGAGCAGAATGTCAGTGATACAGTGTGAAAAAGAGATAGGTCCCTTCCTCAGACCTAACTGCATTTCTTATTACTATATAGGTAACCCCCTGTGAGGAAGACTCTGACCTTTGTTATTATTATGATTGCAATAGGTGAATTATTTTTTTACAGGTTCTGTGAGGACAGGGAGATCAGCTGCGTAGGCAACATTAATTACTTTAAGGGTGATGATAAGCTTTCTCTTATCATCGGGCAGAAAATGAATGATGGGAAAGGACTGCTCACCCTTTCCGGTGCCCTTTATGAGGGAAAAGAGTCCCGCATCAATGTCAGTAAGGTCATTCAATTTGACTATCATGAGGAAAATAACATCCTTATCGCGCAGTCAACGCTTATTCAGAACTCCCCAATGAATGAGATAAAAGGCGAGGAAGAAAAAAAGTGGTTCCCGGAGTTCTTTGTCAAAAAGGGCGGAAAGCTTCCCTTAACCATAAAGAGAACGGGAATAGACACCTGGATTTTTTACTCAAATCCTGTGCCACTCTTTATCTGCGAAAAGTAGCGATTCATATAAAATCTGAACTTCAGGATGAAGGTGTGTTATCTCTTCCTGTCGTTCAGGTCGCTACCTCAGTATTGCGCTTTATTATAACATCCATCAAACAGCCGAAAGATTGATTCGATCTACAATCCGCTACAAATCTACCCCGCCGCATCGTTCACGTCAGAGAAATGCGCTAACTTATTGTTATATGTGGATTTTATCGCATGAAAAAGGCTTCAGCTTTACTCATCGCCTCTCATATGAGATAGATTCAAATTACTTCAGACGATAAAAAAAAGCGAGGTGTTAACATTCCCTCCGCTGATGAGAGAGCTGAACCTCCTCACTTTCAGCAGCCTACTAAATCAAGGGGAATTTAATGAAAACCAGTTCAGTATCATTATATTTAGCGCTTACCACCTGTGTTACAGGGGTAATTTCAGGCAATGTGCAGGCGGCATCACAAAATACTATTCGCTTCCAGGGTGAAGTCAATGCCCAGACCTGTAATGTTGATGTTAATGGTGCATCAGGCAGCCCGGTGGTTTTACTGCCGACCGTGTCAACAGGTCAGCTAAGCACTGCAAAAGCCACCGCGGGTAAAACCAGCTTCACTATTAATGTCTCAGGCTGCCCCGCCCCTGCCTCCGGCAGCCAGGATATTAATGTTCTCTTCCAGGGAAACAATATTTCCACTAATGGTAATCTTGGAAATACCGGCACGGCTGAAAATGTTGATCTGCGCCTGTTAGATTCCAGCGATAAAGTGATTGATCTCTCATCGGGCCAGGCAAAGGTGTCGGGAATGAAGCTTGCCGAAGGAGCGACCAGCACTTCCCAGGATTATTCCGTGGAATATTATACTGATGCAGGGAGTGTTTCAGCAGGGTCAGTATTGAGCAGCGTGCAGTACGCAATTAGCTATCCATAAACCTTATTGCCCCTCCCTAATGCGAGGGGCCGGAGTCCATTGTGCTCAGGCATTTTATTCTCTCTTTAATCGCTGTATTTCTAATAAGCACCGCGCAGGCAAGCGTTGTCCTGAACGGCACCCGCATAATAATTGATAATACCCGACAGGAGAAAAATATACAGTTTACTAATTCAGGTCACCACCCTGCCCTGGTTCAGATTATGCCAGGGAATGAGGAAAACGCTGATCGTCCGCCCTTTGTTGCTCTGCCTCAGGTATTCAGAATTTTACCTGATGCCGGTCAGAGCGTGAAAATAAAAATCACCAGGGAAAACCTGCCACAGGACAGAGAGTCCATGTTTTATCTTGAGTACATTGATATTCCCTCAGTAAAAAAAAATGATGAAGATAAAAACAAGCTTTACCTTATTGTTAAAAGCAGGGTCAAAGTATTTGTTCGTCCGGATGGTATCTCACCCACAGTCGATAAAATACGTGAGAAGCTCTCCTTTAGCCTCAACGGCGCCGATATCATCATTAAAAACCGCTCTCCTTTTTATGCCAATCTCCGCTCTTTTTCTCTACAGCGCGGTACGGAAAAAGTGAATTTTAGTGACGCGGTGACGATTGCCCCCTTCAGTGAAGCTAACGTCAGCCGAAAAGGAAAAGACAGTACGCTTTCAGGTTGGAGCATGCGTGCACTTTTGATTAATGATTTTGGTTCAGACGATATAAAAGAAATCGCAAAAAATAAATCGCAATGAAAAACCAATCTTTACTTATAACGCTACTGCTGATGCTGTATGGGGTACCTGCGGGCTACGCAAAAACGTCAGCAGATAATGATTATATTTTCGATCCCTCGCTGATTCGTGCTGCTTTGCCAGGCCAGTTGAATATTCAAGATGGCACCGGGGATCCCTATTTCCAGTCAGGTGAATATGATGTTGACCTTTACCTCAATGGTAAATTTCAGAGTAACACGCCGTTAAAGCTGCAACGGGAAAACGGAGAGTTTACCCTGTGCCTTCCTCCCCGTTTTTACCGGGCGTTTGCCGTCAGGGAGCGTTATCTTTCTGACCTGCCTGCAGAAGGATGTACCCATCCCGAACGCTTTCTCCCGGCGGCGTCGGTGCGGGTCGATACGGGTAAACTGCGCGTGGATATCACTATTCCGCAGGCGATGCTTGTTACTCAGCCCGCAGGCTACATTGCGCCTGACAATCTTTCCGAAGGATCCACGATGGCCTTCGTTAATTACAATGTGAATCAGTTCTATTCTGATTATAAAAATGGTCAGCGCTTCGAGTCCACCTGGCTGGGTATTAACGGCGGGATGAATATCGGCATGTGGCGTTTCCGTCAGCAGGGTAATTTTACCCATAATGAATATGGTAATCGCTGGCAAAACACCCGAAGCTGGGTGCAACGTGCGCTGCCGTCCGTAAAGAGTGAAGTGTCAGTCGGGGAGCTCTTTAGCGCCGGAGATCTGTTTAATGCGGTCAGCTTTCGTGGGCTCAATCTGAACTCGGACGACAGGATGCTGGCGGATTCCCTTCGCGGCTATGCCCCGGAAATCCGTGGGGTGGCTAACAGCAATGCCCGCGTCTCTGTCTGGCAGGGCAGGCAGCGAATTTATCAGACCACGGTGCCGCCCGGCCCTTTCCTCATCAATGACCTGAGTCCGGTGAGCTACGGCGGCGACCTCAGCGTGGAGGTGCTGGAGTCCGATGGCAGTCGTCACCGCTATACCGTACCCTTTGCCGTTCTACCTGAATCATTACGCCCGGGACGAACCGATTACAGCTTTTCTGCCGGTAAGGTCACAGATTACCGCAAAGACAATAACTTCACTGAACTCACGGTTAAACGGGGCCTGACCAACGCCATCACCATCAATGGTGGAATGCGGCTGGGAAATGACTACCGCTCGCTGCTGGCGGGTGGCGTCTGGGCCTCGGAAATGGGCGCCGTTGGATTCAACAGTGCTTATTCTTCAGCCGATCTGAACGAGGGCAATACCGCCCAGGGATGGCGCTATGAGCTGAATTACAGCCGAACCTTTGAGCCGACCCACACCACGCTAACGTTTGCCGGGTATCAGTATTCCACGCACGGATACCGTGACCTTAACGACGTCATTGCGTTAAATAACAACGCGACCCCGGGGCAGGATAATACCCGCAGCGAATACATGCAGCGTAATCGTCTGCAGATGACCATTAATCAAACGCTGGGCGACTGGGGCAGTATTTATCTCTCTGGTTCCAGGCAGAATTACTATGACGGGCGCTCGCGTGACACGCAGTACCAGGCCGGATACAGCACCGTTATGCCGGGAAATATTTCAATGAACCTGTCCCTCTCCAGGCAGTATACGGTCCGATCGCACTCGCATGACGCTTTTCGGCGATTTGCAGCACCGACGCGCAGGAATGAATATTTCAAGGATACCCAGCTACAGATTAGCTTTTCAATGCCGTTAGGCTCCGCCACCAACTCACCGTACCTCACGCTGGGAGGCACCCATGACAGCAGTAGCGGAAGCAGCTATAACGCCTCGCTGAGCGGCGTGGCCGGAGAAGATCAAACCGGCTACAGCCTGAACGTTAATCGCGACCAGCGCCAGAGGGATACCACCTTCAGCGGCAGCGTAAACAGGAAAATGTCCCTGGCCAGTCTTACGGCCACCGCCTCAACGTCGTCGCGGTTTAATCAGATGTCGGTGAATGCGATGGGCGCGGCGGTACTGCACAGCGGCGGACTGACGCTGGGAAATTATGTCAGTGATACCTTTGCGCTGATTGAGGCAAAAGGCGCTCAGGGAGCGCGGGTTATCAGTAGCCCCGGCATTCACGTTGACGGTTCGGGATACGCCCTGGTGCCCTCCCTGATCCCTTACCACTATAACGCTATCGCGCTGGATGCCAGCGGCAGCGACAGTCAGGTTGAGGTGCAGAACAGCGAGAAAACCATCGCGCCTTATGCCGGTGCCATGGTCAGGGTTAAATTTCAGACGCTGCGCGGCTATCCGGTGATGATAAAAACGACCACTAACCGGAATATTTCAGTGCCAATGGGCGCCGATATTATCAATGAACAAAGAAAAATCATTGGGACCTTCGGCCAGGCAGGTAATGCGTATCTGCGGCTGAGTGAGACGCAGGGAACGCTGAAGGCCGTCTGGGGTGCGGGTAAAAATGATTCATGCACCATTAATTATCATATCCCAACGCCCAAACCGGATGCGGTTATTACCTATGCAAACGCCGTGTGTCGTTTCTGATTTACCAGGATAAAAAATGAAATATTGTATTTATGCTTTCGTTGTCCTTATTTCCAGCCTCTGTACGCCGCTGCAGGCAAACTGTACCCGCGTCAGGGCGGTCGATCAGGGGTGTGATGCCTGTGGCGCATCGCTGAATCTGGGTAACATTGGCCTGATGGACCTGCGATATCAGCCTGCCGGTACGGTGCTGGCCCGTTCCGTATTTCAGGTTGTTCCCTCGATTAAAAATAGCGATCCCGAACGCGTGCTCTATGAGTGCGACCTGGCGGATAAGGACAAGATCTTTGAGGTATTTGCCACCAATGGCGACAGTAACGTCGGGGGCGCATGGAATATGGGGGATAACTATTTCCAGACCTATTTCCCCTTTACCGCGCTGAAGCTGGTTCATCTGCGCAGCGGTAAGCCTTTTACGCGGATCTGGCAGAAAGTCCCGCTGACTGACTATGACGTGAGCGGCAATAAAATACTGATTAAAGGCAAGCACTTCAGCCCGATCGGCGCTGAACTGATCAGGACAGATAAAAACAATCGGGATAGCGGCTATGCGTCATGGGGTTGTCCCTCTGCCGCAAAGGACAGCTATACGGGGTCCTATAACTGCAATCAGCCCAATGGCTACGTGGTTTTTATGGGGCCGGGCCAGAATGTTCCCGAAGCCGGAAAAGACAGCTGGAATAACTTTGACACCTGGATCACCGGGCGTTATATGGCCTTCGGGATGAATACCGCGCCGGTCGCAACCCTTACGCAGAACCGGAGTCAGGGATGCCGGGTGGAAAACTATACCGCCCACGTCCTTTTTCCATCGGTCAGCATTAACGCGCTCTCGCAGGGTCAGTCGGTAAGTGCGCCGCTGAGCGTCACGCTCGAATGCTCAAATGCAGCAGAGACGCAATCCGGTGTGGCTTCAGGCCAGATCTCACTGGGTTTTCAGTCCAGCTATGCGGCCTGGCTTCAGGCTCAAAAGCTGGGGCTGACCGGGAGCAATGGCATTTCAGATTATCTGGTGTCTGATCACTATGATTCAGACCCCTCCCTTGCCACTGGCGTGGGTATCAAACTCAATACCTCCAGCGGCGAACCGGTCTCATTTCTCGGCTGGAGTGATTACAGCAGCAATGCCGGATGGCGGCCCGTGCTGGAGGACGCTCAACGAACCCGCGGCGGTCAGGGAGACAGCAACATGTATCAGAGAAACTTCGTTGCGCAGCTGGCTCAGCTGCCGGGAAAAAACGTCAGCGTGGGCAAAATTGACGCGACCGCTTATCTCTTAATCAGGTTACAGTAGAATGAAAAAACTCTTCCTGCTCCTCGCATCCTTTGCCACGGCCTGTCCTGCCGCTATTATTCCTCAGGCCAGCCGGGTTATTTTCCATCCGCACCAGGTGCGTGCTCCTTTACTGCTGGTCAACAGCGCCGACACCCCGGCGCTGGTCCAGAGCTGGGTAGACCGGGGGACGCCGGACAAGGATCCGGGAAGCCAGGCTTTTCCTTTCGTCGCGCTTCCCGGCGTGTTTACGCTCAATAAAGGCGAAAAAAAGGAGATCACAATCATGCGAAGTGCGCTGGCAGATAAACTCCCCACCGATCGGGAGTCGCTCTACTGGCTGAATATCTATGAAATAAGCTCGGTCAAAAAAAGCATCCTGAGGGAGGCAAATAATAAGGTGAGTATTGCCTTAAATACCCAGCTCAAAGTGATTAATCGCCCGTTTAAAGAAACGGAATCATTTGAGCAGAGGACCAAAAGAGTGGTTTTCAAACTTCAGCGGTTAGCGGGTAAGGAGGGGGTGATCGCCGTTAACAACACCCCCTATTACTTTACGCCCGGAGAGATGAGTATCACCCTCGGCCAGAATACCTATCCCGTTTACCTGGATGCGGAGAAAAACGTTGCCCCGTTCTCCACCAGGACGTTTCCCCTGCAGAATAAAGCCGGAACATTGCCCGACGGTGAATCGACACTCAACTATACCGCAATAGACGACCAGGGCGCCTTGCATGCCTTTTCCTTTCTGCTGCGTGGGAGCTGAGCCAGGTTCAGGCGAAAGGCTTAATGATGCAGCATTTCGTCTGCCACCTCTTTATCCGACAGCTGATACGGGTAATAGGTTGGCCAGTTGTCCATCTCTTCCAGCAGCGCCTGCTGCGAGCGGTTGCCCATGAAAATGTGGAAATGGCTGGATTTTCGCGGCGCGATAATATGATCGCTGAACTGCACGTATTTTGGCGCGCTGCTGTTGGCGTCGTGACATTCAAACAGGTAGCGAACGCCCTTTTTACCGGAGACATAGGTCAATATTTTATGACCCGCGTAGGTGTAGTGACAGGCACTGACCTTGTCCCCGACGTGGAACTCCATCACGCCATCCTCAATGCCAATGGTGGCGACGTCGGTGGCATAGCCGGTGCGGTAATACTCCTTTACCGACGCAAAGGTTTTGCTGTTGTCCTTTTCGGCCTTTTTACGGAATACTGCATCCAGAGTGCCCTTCTGCAGCAGCGGATAAACCGACTGCCACATCCCTTCCCAGTCGGTCAGATTTCTGTCCTGCACATCCCGATCGGCAAACACCCCTTCCGCCGCGTGCTGTTCTGTCTCACTCAGCGGCTTGCCGTGTGAATGATGCGCATGTGACAGCGCCTCGCTGCTGACGATCAGCATCCCCGATGCCAACACCCACTTACCCAGATGACTCTTCAACGTTCGACCCTCGCTTTAGTAAAGATACAAAATGTTATGATATAACATTACACAAAGCAAGTGAGCGCGAAACTCAGGAGGATCGGTAGCAGGGATAAGCCATGTCAGGTTACTGCAAAATGTACACAGGTGACTCTTTTGTAAGGAATTATTAAAATATCCAATACCCTGACGCCTCCCCCACAGCCAGGGTAACATCGCTTAAATAATTATCCCTCTCACCCTGTTGCTCTCTAAGGCTGCTGTCGATAGTAGATCTGCCCCATAACCTTTAGCTGGATGGATACATGAAAATATCGACCCGTTTGACAGCAGGTTTTTCCCTGTTAATTTTGCTCTTTATTCTTTGTCTGGGCCTGGCATTTAATGGTCTGAGTCAGTCCAGAGACAGTATGAACACCGTCGTTAACCTTAAGCTGAAAAAAGTCGTGCTGGTTAACGAAATGGGTACCACGCTGCGAAATATGCTGGTCGAAATAAGGAACATGGCGCTCTTTACCGATCCTCAGGCCATTGAGTCGGAGCTTTCCCGCTTCGATCAACAAAAGCAGGTGTATCTGCAAACGCGTGATGCGCTTGCCGTCATCATCCATGCCGAAGGGGCCCCCGCTGAAGTGAAGCTGCTGGCAGACGTCAGTGATTCAGAGAAAGCCGCTCTCACCGCCCTTGATACCGCTGCCCATATGGCGCAGCAGCGTCAGCTCCAGGGGTTCGCAGATTATCTCACTCACGGGGTGAGGCCCCCGCAGCAGGTGCTGGTCGCCAGTCTTAATGCCCTGACAGATATTCAGACCCAACAGGCCGAGGAGACGGCCAGGGCAAACAGCGCAGCCGTAAACCGCCTTTCACTGCTGTTAGGCATCATGATGGTTGTCTCCGTTATTGCCGCAGCGATCGTCTGTATCCTGACCGTACGTCTGCTGATGCGTCAGCTGGGCGGTGAACCGGTTCAGGCTCAACGTCTGGCCGCCGCCATCGCCAGCGGCGATCTGACAACGTCGGTCGCTTTACGCCACAACGACAGCAGCAGTCTGCTGGCCTCCCTGGCGGGTATGCAGGTAAATCTGCGCGGCCTGGTGTCGCAGATTAAAGAGGCTGCGGTTTCCGTTGCGCTCGCCTCAGACGAAATAGCCCGGGGTAATACCGAACTCTCATCCCGAACCGAACAGCAGGCGGCAGCGCTGCAGGAAACGGCTGCAAGCATGGAGCAGCTAACCGCAACGGTGAAAAGCAATAGCGTCGGCGCACAGCAGACGGCAAACTCCGCCAGGGAAGCGGCGTCACTGGCCCGCAACGGCGACGCCGAGGTTCAGCGAATGACGGTGACCATGAGCGATATTTCCCTCAGTGCGGGTAAGGTGCGTGATATTACCAGCGTGATTGAAGGCATCGCCTTTCAGACTAATATCCTGGCGCTGAACGCCGCGGTCGAAGCGGCCCGAGCCGGAGAACAGGGCAGAGGTTTTGCGGTGGTCGCCGGCGAGGTCAGGACGCTGGCGCAGCGCAGTGCGGTGGCAGCAAAAGAGATAAAAGCGCTGATCGAGCAGGCCGTGACGCAGGTGGAAGGCGGCGTGGCCGTTGCACAGGGAACGGGGCAAAGCATCATCAAAATCGTTAATATGGTCGGCAGCCTCGCCGACGCGATGGAGGAGATATCACTGGCGTCATCAGAGCAGATGCAGGGAATTTCGCAGGTCAGCATCGCGGTGAGTCAGATGGATGGCGTCACGCAGAATAATGCGGCACTGGTTGAGGAATCCTCCTCGGCTTCACACTCCCTTTCCGGGCAGGCTCATGCGCTGCGGAGCATGGTGGACACCTTCCGGGTCTGAATCCCGCCGGGCTAACACCGCAGGCTAAAACACGGCGTCGGCTATCTCTGCCGACGCCTCTTTCAGGCCGTTAAGCGACGGCAGGCGGCCTCAAGCCGCTGGCAGGCTTCCTCCAGCAGTTCGTCTTTTACCGCATAGGCGATGCGCAGATAGCCCGGCATGCCGAAGGCCGATCCGTGCAGTACCGCAACACCCGCCTCTGCCAGCAGCCAGCGGGCCACGTCGCTATCGTCAGCCAGGGATTCGCCCGTCGGGGTGATGCGCCCAATCAGCCCTTTACAGTTGGCAAACAGATAGAATGCTCCTTCGGGCGGGGTGGCGCTTAGCCCGTCCGTTGCCGCCACCCATGCCATCACGCGCTGGCGACGGCGGGCCAGCTTCTCCAGCCATTGGGTAAAAAAGGCGGCGGGCTGTTGCAGGGCGGCCACGGCCGCCGCCTGCGAAATACTGCTGGGGTTGGAGGTACTCTGCGATTGCAGAATTTGCATCGCTGCGATCAGCCAGGCGGGTCCGGCGGCATAGCCCAGCCGCCAGCCGGTCATCGCATGACTTTTCGAGACGCCGTTAATCGTTAGCGTTCTCTCTGCCAGCTGCGGCGCCGCCTGAGCAAAGGTAGCAAACGGCGCGCCGTTATAGCGCAGCGGCTCGTAGATATCATCGGCCATAATCAGTACCTGCGGATGGTCGGCCAGCACACCGGCCAGCGCGCGCAGCTCCTGAAGGCTGTAGATCGCCCCGGTAGGGTTGCCGGGGGAGTTCAGAATCACCCAGCGCGTCTGCGGGGTAATGGCCTGCGCCAGGGTGTCCGGTCGCAGTTTCCAGCCGTGCTGCTCCTCGCAGGGCACGATTACCGGCTCGCCCTCGGCCAGCGCCACCATATCCGGATAAGAGACCCAGTAGGGCGCGGGAATAATCACCTGCTGACCCGGGTCAACCGTCGCCAGCAGCGCATTGAAGATCAGCTGTTTAGCCCCGCTGCCCGCGATGATCTCATGCTGTTGGAACGTCAGGCCGTTATCCCGGGCAAACTTATGCGCGATGGCCCGTTTCAGCTCGGCGGTGCCCGCCACGGCGGTGTATTTGGTCTGCTGCCCCACAATGGCCGCTATCCCGGCATAGCTGATGACATCGGGAGTGGCAAAGTCCAGCTCCCCCTCTCCCAGGTTGATGATCCGTTTCCCTGCGGCCTCCAGTTCACGAACGCGATCGGAAATCGCAGCGGTCGGCGAAGGTCTTACCCGCTGCATACGGCGGGCGGTAGTGGTGTTATTCATAAATCCTCTTTGTATATGTTGACTCAGTGAATACAATCGATTGCGTACCTCATCCCAGACAGCCAGGAGCTTGCCGTGTCACTGACTTTTATCCTCGACGATGCCAGACTGCCCGCCCACTATGGTGCCTGTGCGGTAACCTGGGCCAGGCAGCAGCGCCTGCCCCTGTGGAGCCTGCGGCCGACCTTTAGCGGCGACTACCCCGACAGCCATCAGCACGTGGTCGCGGCCAGTTACTGCGTCACCAGCGGGCTTTATACCTGCGACCCGCAGCTGCGGGAGGTGAGCGATATCGCGCAGCTTCCTGCGCATGATGCCGTCGTGGTGCTTGCCGCAGGTGATGCTGAGCGCGTGGCGCACCTGCCGGGAAACCGGCTTTACGCTCAGCACGCAGGCGGGCTGTTACAGCTCTGCGACGCCGCAGGCTGCGTGCTGTTGCGACAACCTGCGCCTGGCGGCCGCTCACGCACCCAGCCGGTCGGTGAAACCCTGGTACTGGGGCTGGTGGGACGGGAAGCGGATCACCGTGAGGTTTATCCTGCCACCCTGGCGGCACTTGACGATGCCGCCCACCCGCTCGGCATTCAGCTCCGCCTGCGTTTTTTACCGCCTGCCGACCTGTCCGCCCCTCTGGATGAGCTGAGCGAACTGGACGCGGTAGTACTGCCCGGCGGTGCCTCCATGGCGGCCGTCAGCGGGCAGATCCGCGTGGCCCACGCCACCCTGCAGAGTCATCTACCCACCCTGGGCCTGTGCCTCGGTATGCAGAGCATGGCCACGGCGGCGGTACGCCTTCAGCCCGGATGCGACGGGGCAATCCTGGCGGAGGTGGCGCCGGATGCCGCTCTGCACAGTTTTATCCGCTTCGGGAATGGCGCTCACCGCTGCGGGCTGCTGCCTTTTACCCCTGCTGAGCCGCTGCCCGCCCCGCTTCCCGCCCAGATGCATTACAACCATCGCTACCGGTTTAACCCCGCCCTTCGCGCCCAGCTGGCCGCCAGCGGTATTGTCGTTACGGCCGAAACCGCCGGGACCGTTGAGGCTATCTCCCTGCCCGACCACCCTTTCTGGCACGGCGTTCAAGGGCATCCGGAACTGCTGTCGCGCCCGGAGGCGCCACACGGCCTGTTTACCCGGCTGCTTGAGGCGGCCCTTAGCCAGCGTGGGGTGCGCCGCGCGGGTCAGAAACATCCCCGATCGCTAAGCGATACCTGACCCTCGCAGGCCCCGTTCAGTCTGCGAGGGCCGCTCAGCGGATCGGGTCATCTTTACTCAGCCAGCGTGACGCCGCTGCGCGGATCGCTGGCGAGCGTCGTCATCACGCGGGTTAGCGCCGCCAGCGCCTCCGGCGAGATGGGTCTTAACGGGGCGCGCACCGTGCCGCCGTTAAAGCCGCGCAGCGCCATTGCCGCCTTAACCAGCTGCGGCTGACCGTGCTGGCGCGCCAGCGCGCGGTAGTCGTACCACAGCTGATGCAGACTGCGGGCGGTCTCCGCATCCCCCTGCTCCACCGCGCGAAAGGTTGCCAGAATAATCTCCGGTAACGCGCCGCTGTTGGTGGTACTGATGCCGTCAAAACCACACATCATCGGGCCAAGGAAGGCCAGATCGGAGGCGCAGAACAGCCGCAGCCGACCGCCCAGGCGGTTAGCAATCTGGTCGATAGCCGTCGGGTTGAGATCGCCCTGTTTAATCCCGATCACGCCCGGGATCTCTGCCAGCTGCACCAGCTGATCGGGTGAAAGGGTGATACCAATGCCGGGCGCGTTGTAAATCAAAATGCCGGTTTTTGACAGCGGTGCCATTTCACAAAAAAAGGCGTGGATCTGCGCCTGGGTGATTTCACTGACAAACGGCGGCGTGACCATCGGCAGGCCGCCAAGATCGCCCGCCAGCGCGGTAAGCTCCCGCACTTCGCGCGGATCGGCGCTGGCGCTGCACAGCATTACCGGAATGCGATCGCCCACGCAGGCCATCACTTCGCTAAACAGCGACCGCCGCTCGGCCAGTGACATCACCGGGAATTCACCGTAGGTGCCGCCAATCAGAATGCCGTCGTAGCCCAGACCGATCACCCGCTCAATATTTTCACGCAGCGCCACAAAGTCGATGGCGCCCTGTGTATCAAAAGGCGTGACGGTAATGTTGAAGATGCCGCGCAGGCGCTCATGGCATTCAGTCATATCTTTCATTGTTGTTCCTTACAGCAAAGTTAATGGACGAGCCAGGGTGCCGAGCTGGCGATAGCCCGTTTCGGTTACCACGATGGTTTCACTGACGCCGACGGTAAACTCACCGTAAATGCGCAGCGCGGGGGGAATATGGAAGGTCATCCCCGGCTGGAGTTCGGTAGTAACGCCGGTGTAGAGGCTGAGGATACCGCCCTCGCCCCAGTCAGGCGCGAAGGAGACGCCAATGGCGTAGCCGGTGCGTTTTTTGAAGTTATCGGTGAAGCCCGCGCGGTCAATGACCTGCTGGCAGGCCAGATGAGGCGCTTCGCAGGTCGCGCCGGGGCGAATGGCATCCAGCGCCGCCTGGAGTGCCTCCTGGCACACCTTTTCCATTTCCAGCGCGATGGCCGGGGGGCGTCCCAGCCAGGCGGAACGCATCAGCGCGGCGTGATAGCGATCGTGAGCCGCCGCCATCTCCAGAAAGACCGGTTCATTATCCTGTAGCACCCGACGTCGCCAGGTGCCGTGCGGTACGCCGGTGCGCGGGCCGGAGGAGACCAGCGGCTCCATGCCGACATACTCGGAGCCGGCGGCAATCGCCGCCCCCATCATCGCGGAGACTAATGCATTTTCGTCAGCGCCCGCGCGGATGGCGGCAATGCCCGCGTTCATCCCGGCGTCAACGTAGCGCGCGGCGGCGGTGATTTTTTCCAGCTCCGCCCGGGACTTCACCGCCCGCAGCGGCTCAATTACGCCTGCGGCATCGGCGATATCGCCTAATCGCTGCTGTAGCGCCTCATAGATGGCGACCGGCAGGAACCAGCCGCGCTTATCCAGGCCGATGCGTTTTGACAGCCAGTTATGCTGTTGCAGCATACCGAACAGAAAATCGACCGGGTTATCGCCATCCTGATACACCGCCGCGTCGGCGATAAAGGTGTTGGCGATAAAGTTGCAGAACTCCAGCTGGCGAATAACGAAAACCGGCTCCCCTTCCAGCGGCAGCAGCAGCGCCTGGAAGGTGTAGTAGCCTGGCGTCTGCTGGCCGGTGAGCCAGAAGATATTTTCCGGGCCGGTCACAATCATCACGTCGATGCCTGCCGCCTGCTGACGTTCGCGGGTGCGGCGGATACGCCGGGCATATTCCTCGGCGTTAAATGCCGATTCGCTGCCCTGAATCACATTATCGGGTAGTTGCATGGTTAAGCTCCTGAAGTAAAGTGGCGCGCGCGGCATCGAAATGCACGCCCAGGCCGGGAGAATCGGGCACGCTGACGCGACCCTGGTGGTAAATCAGACCGCTGACCGGGTCGTCAGTCAGGCCGTCGGCCCCGTAAAGTTCCGCAAAGTCCGGCTGCACCACGCGGCAGAGCTGTAGCGCGGCCGCCGTAGCCGCGTGGCCTTCATTCATCTGACCGATCATCAGCTTCACGCCCGCAGCCTGCAAACGTCGCGCAGCGCGCAGCGTGGGCAGGATGCCGCCCAGCTTCACCAGCTTGAGGTGTGCCCAGATGGCACTGCCGGAGGTGCAAGGTGCCAGGGTGTCATGCTGCGCTGGCTGGCTGTCGCCCGTCGCCGGGCCCGCCAGCCGGGCGATGGCCGCCTCGCCGTTAAGGCTCTCGTCCAGCATCAGCGGGATGCCGCACGCCGCCAGCTCGGGCAGCCGCGGATCGTGTTCCGGCGCAAGGGGCTGTTCCACATAGCTGAGATCCAGGCTTGTCAGCTGCGGCAGACGCTCCAGCGCCCCGGCGACCGACCACTGGCCGTTCACATCAATCGCCAGGGTGATGCCCTCCCCGAAGCGCTGGCGCAGCGCCCGAAGCCGCTGCAGGTCGGTGGCGAAATCCGCCACCCCGGTACGCAGTTTGAGCTGGGTAAAGCCGCGTGCCACGTAGCCTTCGGCCTGATCCATCATCTGCGTTTCGCTGCCCCAGAACAGCGTCTGGTTGGTTGCTATCGCGCAGGGTGCGCTGGTCGCGCCAAGCCACTGCGCGAGGCTTTGCTGATGCTGACGGGCCAGCAGATCCAGCAGCGCCATCTCCAGCAGCATCCGCGTGGGTGCCAGTAGTCCACTCTGCGCGGCGTGAACCGCTGCCAGCTGTGCCTCGGGTGGCTGCTCCCAGTCCCAGCGGGCCAGATGATGCTGGACATTGCCGAGCACCTGCTCCTCGCTGTAGCCGTGCAGATAGCGGATATTTAGCCTGACTTCGCCAGTCCCTCTGTCGCCGCCGTCGTCCAGCGTCAGCCACAGGGTATCGAGCGCGGCCACCGCACCGGAGGCGGCGGTATGCAGGGTGACGCCCGCGTAGTGAAGATCGCCCCGCCACAGACGGGCTCTCATCGGATCACCGCCACGGGCAGCATCGCCAGCGCAATGTCCAGATAGATCCCGGCGGCGGCGATAAACTCGTCCACGGGCACAAACTCATCCGGCTTGTGCGCCACCGCGAGCGATCCCGGGCCAATCACCACGCCCTTTGCACCCAGCGCACGGAAATGCACCAGGTCACAGCCGCCCTGAAAGCCAAACGGGCCAGGCTCGGACTGGCCGTGACGACGACAGGCCGCCAGGCCCGCCTGCACGATCGCCTCGGCGCTGTCGGTTTCCGTCGCGCCGCCGGTGGTAGGCTGCCAGGCGACGATCTCCGCCTCAACGCCAAACTGCTGCTTTGCCGTCTCCAGCAGCTGTTGCAGCTCGGCTTTTACCGCTTCCTCCTCCTCGCCGGGCACCATACGGCGATCGAGCAGCAGCTCGCAGCTGTCGGGCACCACGTTATCGGCATGGCCGCCGTGGATGCGGGTCACGGTCAGGCTGGCACTCCCGACCAGCGGGTGACAGCGGCAGCGCACCTGCTGATGATGGGCTTCTTCCACCAGCCCCAGCAGCTGTCCCGCCCGATAGATGGCATTGATCCCCAGCTCCGGGGTGCCCGAGTGCGCGGTCACGCCTTTCACCCGTACGCGGGGGCGCAGGCTGCCCTTATGGGCAGAAAAGGTGGCGTTGGCGGTCGGCTCGCCAATCACCGCGAAATCAATGGCCGGGGGCGCGTTGCGGACATAGAATTTTGCCCCTTCGCTGGCCACTTCCTCATCGGCGGTAAAGACCCCCATCAGCGTGCCGGACCAGTCCTGACGACGTTGTGCCAGCATGCGCAGGGCTTCTACCATCGCCACCAGCGGGCCTTTGGCATCACAGGCGCCGCGACCATATAGCCGTCCGTCGCGTTCGGTGAGCGTAAAGGGATCGCTGGCCCAGCCTTCTCCGGCGGGCACCACGTCCAGATGGGTGTTAAAGGCAAAGCACGGGCCGTCGCCGTTGCGCAGCACGGCGGTCACGTTCGTCCGTCCGGGAGCGTATTCGCTGAATGAGAGGTCGAAATCCGCCGCCCGTAGCCAGTCAGCAATACACTCTGCCGCCTCGCGCTCCCGGCCCGGCGGGTTCTCGGTATTGATCGCCACCAGCGTGGCAAGGTCCTGCTTCATACGTGCGTCGTTGGCGCGGTAAATGGACATAGAAACTCCGTGATTAATGTAAAATCTGATCGAGAAAGCGGCGCGCGCGCTCGCTGACCTGGCCGGAGAAGAAATCACTGGCGCTGGCGTTCTCCAGTATTTCCCCCTCCTCCATAAACAGGATTTGGTTGGCGGCCCGGCGGGCAAAACCCATCTCATGGGTCACCACCATGCTGGTCATCCCCTCTGCGCTCAGCTCGGCCATCACGTCCAGCACTTCGCGGATCATCTCCGGGTCCAGCGCCGAGGTCGGCTCGTCGTACAGCATCAGCTCCGGCTTCATCGCCAGCGCCCGGGCTATTGCCACGCGCTGCTGCTGACCGCCGGACAGCTCATCCGGGAAGTGATCGCCCCGGTCGTTAAGCCGTACCTTCGCCAGCAGGTTTTCCGCCTGCTTTCTTGCTTCCGTGCGGTTAAGGCCCAGCACGGTCATCGGGGCCAGCATGATGTTCTCGGCCGCCGTCAGGTGGGAAAACAGCTCATAGTTCTGGAACACCATGCCGATACGCTGGCGCAGCTGGTGCGGCGGCACTTCGCCCCGGCTGATATTCTGGCGGCCAAAGAACACATCGCCGCTGTCGGCAGGCGAAAGCAGGTTTACGCAGCGCAGCAGCGTGGATTTGCCGGAGCCGGATGGCCCGATCAGCACCAGGGTTTCGCCGCGCCTGAGGGTCAGCGAGCAGTTCTTAAGCACCGGCTGACGCCCAAAGGCTTTATCAATACCGATCACTTCCAGCAGCGGTTTTTGACTGTGGCTCATGACATCTCCCGTTGTGATTCTGACTGTGTGGCCCCGGCGGAAGCGGTGCGCTGCCCCCGGCGGCGGCGCTGTTTAGGATCGAGCGATCGCTCCAGCCACGCCTGAAAAAGCATAAATATCGAGGTCAGCAGCAGGTAGTAGATCCCCGCCGCGCAGAGGGCTTCGAAGTAGCGGAAGCTGGCGCTGGCGGTCTGATTTGCGATCAGCAGCAGTTCCTGTACCGCAATCACCGACACCAGCGCGCTCGACTTCAGCATGCTGATCATCTGGTTACCCATTGGCGGCAGGACAATCCGCGCCGCCTGCGGCAGCACAATCTTGCGCATGATCTGCACGTTGGTCATGCCCAGCGCCATCCCGGCGGTGCGCTGCCCGCTTTTTACCGCCTGAAGCCCTGAACGGAGGATTTCCGCCATATAGGCCCCCTCATTCAGCGACAGGGCCAGCACCGCACAGGTAAAAGCCGGCAGGCTGATGCCAAAGCCGGGCAGCACGTTGTAGACGAAGATGATCTGGAACAGCACCGGGGTGCCACGAAACAGCCACAGGTAGATAAAGGCCACCACCCTTCCTGCACGGAAGGGGGCCTCCTGTAGCAGCGCGAGGATTAACCCCATCACCACGCCGCACAGCAGCGCGCTGACGGTGATCAACAGCGTCATCCAGGCTCCCTGCAGGAACGCGGGTGAGATGACGTACTGCCACATTAATGCTAACGACATAATAATCTCCGGGTTACGGCGAGAGGCGGATTAGAAAATGGCGACCGAGTCCGGGAAATGCCATTTTTCAATCAGCTGGCGGTAGGTGCCATCCTTCACCAGCGCCTGTAGCCCTTTTTCCAGCTGCGCGCGGGTTTCTTCGTCGCCCTTACGCACGGCAAAGGCAATATGGGTATCCGCCTCAAACTCGGGGCCAACCGCCTCGAAGAGATCGGGCTTCTCGTTCATCAGCGCGACGGTGCCAGGGGTTGAGAGGAATTCCGCATCGGCTCGTCCCTGCGCCACGGCTACGGCAGAATCCGTCGCTGACGGGAAGGTCAGGACGTTAATCGCCGACTTTTTGGCATCAACGCACTTTTTACTGTCCTCGCGGGCCTGGCTCTCCTCAATGCCCCCGAGCGTGACCACAATATTCTTTCCGCAGAGCGATAAATCACGCCCGGTTATCCGGGCAGGATTTCCCTTACGCACAATTACCCGGCTGCCGATCTTCATATAGGGCACAAAATCGACCTGGCTGGCGCGCGCCGCATTGACGTACATCGCCGAGTTGATAACGTCGAGACGCTTACCCTGTAGCGCGGGGATCAGCCCCTTAAACTCCATCTGCATGGGGGCCGCCGTCAGATTGAGGTGCTGACTGAGGGCGGTGATGAGATCAATATCAAAGCCGCTGAGCGTTCCGTCCTTAACGAACTCAAAGGGCATAAAGGTCGCCGCCGTGCCGTAGGTGATCGTGCCCGGCGTAACGGCCTGCGTCGCGGTATGACCGGTCAGGGGGAGCGCTGCGCTGAGGGACAGCATCAGGCCGGTCAGGCGGCGGAACATCATTTTATTTCTGGTCATTGTGCTCTCCTGGTGAAGGCTTGCATTGGCTTTTATGAGTCAATAAATACAATCACTGACGCAGCGGACCTGCGCGCTTAAGGTGCATCTCCGCACCCTCATGGTGCGATTCGGGCTTTACTTCGTTGTCGGGAGTGGCCTGTGTTATTGTCTCTTTTGACCACAATAATGCATTCAGGAACGCTACCATCATGCAGCCCGCTTCTTCTGCAAGCAGTCGCCGGATAGCCCGGCAAATACTCGACCTGATATATGAAGCAAGATTCGATCCAGGTCATCATTTACGTGAGCAGCATTTAGCTGATGCGCTCGGCGTATCGCGTACGCCGGTGCGGTCCGCACTGAAGGAACTCACCCTGCTGGGTGCGGTTGAAGCGCGGCCAAACCAGGGTTTCTTCTTAATCAAAAACGTCGATGAGCTGTTGCAGCTGGCCATTGAACAGCCTAAAACCAGCGATCAGACTCTCTATGAAAAGCTGGTGCACGATCGCATCGCCGATGCACTGCCCATCTCTTTTACCCAGACGGAAATTGCGCAGCGCTATGATGTTGACCGGGGCGTACTGTCCCGTACGCTGCTGAAGCTGGCGGAGGACGGGCTCATCGCTCGCAATACCGGGCACGGCTGGCGTTTTCTCCAAACGCTGGACTCAGAGGTCGCGCGACAAAACGGCTACGGCTTTCGCCTGATGATTGAACCCGCGGCGCTGCGATCGCCGCTGTTCCGTCCCGATCGCCACGCGATCAAACGCATGCGCGCCCGGCATCTGTGGCTGATCACCCACCCGGATATCACCCTGGTTCCGGCAAGAGAGATTTTTGAAACCGATGCCGACTTTCACGAAATGCTGGCCGAGGCCAGCGGTAACCTTTATGTCCTGCAGGCTGTCCAGCAGCAGAACCGCCTGCGCCGCCTGCTGGAGTTCGGCAGCTACCACAATAAACGCCGCGTCCGGGAGTGGTGCGAAGAGCATGTCGCTATTCTTGATGCGGTGCGCGATAACCAGCCGGAAAAAGCCGCGGTGCTGATGCAGCAGCATCTGCAATCGGCGCACGATCTGGTCGCAAAAAAGGCGGCGAAATCTTAAGCGGCATCATTTTTGCATTATCTGCTCCTGAAAATACAACCAGGAGAAAATAATGGATTTGCAAATTGATCACCGTGTGGCGCTCGTTTGTGGGGCAGGCAGCGGTTTAGGACGTGCGATTGCGCAATCGCTGGCTCAGGAAGGGGTGCGCGTCGCCGTCACCGGGCGAAATCGCGAAAAGCTGGCAGAGACCGTGGCGCTGATCCAGCAGCAGGGCGGAACGGCTCAGGCCTGGACGCTGGATCTGGCCGCCCCAGGGCGCTTCACCGAGACACTGAACGCCATCCGCCAGCACTGGGGAGACGTGGATATTCTGGTCAATAATTCCGGCGGCCCACCGCCAGCCCGCGCCCAGGGCGTGGCGGCAGAGGTCTGGCAGCAGCAGTTCAGCCTGATGGTCGGGGCGCTTATCCAGCTTACCGACCTCGTGCTGCCCGCCATGCGCGAGCGCGGCTGGGGTCGCATCATTACCACCACCTCATCGGGGGTTATCGCCCCGCTGGCAAACCTGGCGCTGTCGAACGCGCTGCGAATGAGCCTGCTGGGCTGGTCGAAAACGCTGGCGGGCGAGGTCGCCGCCGACGGCGTGACGGTAAACGTAATGGTGCCCGGACGCATCGCCACCGGTCGGGTTGCCCAGCTGGATGCCATTAAAGCCGGACGGGAGAACAGCACGCCCGGGGCCATCGCGGAGAAAAGTCGCCAGAGCATTCCCGCGGGCCGCTACGGCAGACCGGAAGAGTACGGGGCCGCAGCCGCGTTTCTGGCCAGCCAGCAGGCGGCCTATATTACCGGCAGCGTGCTGCGCGTAGACGGCGGACTCATCCCCTCGGTGCTATAGCGTTGCTTTATCCGCGGCACGGCAGCACAATCTGACACTGGTACGCGTTAATGATAACTATTATCATGCTTTACGATAATATTATCCCGGAGTGTACCTATGCAGGCAGAGCTACCCGAATCAATCACCACTGACTGCTGCATCGTCGGCGGCGGCCCGGCGGGTCTGATGCTCGGCTATCTGCTGGCCCTGGCGGGCGTTCAGGTCGTGGTGATTGAAAAGCACGCTGATTTCCTTCGGGACTTTCGCGGCGATACCATTCACCCCTCTACCCTGCAAATTATGCACCATCTGGGGCTGCTGGATGAGCTGCTCACGCTGCCCCACCAGCAGGCGCCTAAGCTTCAGGCCGAGATGAACGGTCGCGAAGTGACAATGGCTGACTTCTCGCGGCTGCCGGTAAAGTGTCGCTTTATCGCCTTTATGCCGCAGTGGGACTTCCTGAATTTCCTGGCGGCTAAGGCCGCCGCGCTGCCGACCTTTACCCTCTACCGCTCGACGCGCCTCGACGACCTGATCTGTGAACAGGACCGCGTCTGCGGGATCCGCGCGTCATCCGGTACGGCCACCACGGAAATCCGCGCACAGCTGGTGGTGGGAGCGGATGGTCGTCATTCACGCGTCAGGGAAAAAGCCGGACTGACCGGCCGCGAATTTGGTGCCCCGCGCGACGTGCTGTGGTTTTCGCTGCCGAAACAGCCCGACGATCCGGCGGTGAGCATGGGGCACAGAGGGCCAAAGCAGAACGTTATCATTATTGACCGGGGTGATTACTGGCAGTGCGGCTACGCTATCGCCAAAGGTCATTATGAGCAGATGGCACCGCGGGGTTTAGCTGGTTTTAAGCAGGAAGTTGCGCCCTTTATTCCCTTCCCGCCCGACAGGTTGGATGCGCTGACGGAGTGGGATCAGCTCAGGCTGCTTGTTATCCGTATTGACCGCCTCGATGAGTGGGCAAAGCCTGGCGTACTTTGCATCGGCGATGCGGCCCATGCTATGTCGCCAATTGGCGGCGTGGGGGTCAATCTGGCCATTCAGGATGCGGTTGCCAGCGCCAATCTGCTGGTTCCTCACCTGCGGAAAGGTCGCCTCAGCCTGAAAAACCTGCAAAAGGTGCAGAAGCGGCGGCAGTTTCCCACCTGTGCCACCCAGTTTATTCAGATAAAAATGAGCGGCAAAAAACGCAAAAAAAGCAAAAGCACAGGCAGCCCGATCCCCAGGCTGGTCAGTCGGCTGCGGTTTTTACCCCATGTGTTTGGCTGGATCATCGGGCTGGGATTTCGTCCCGAGAAACCCCGACGCTTCTAAGCTTTCGCTCTCAACAGCCACAGGCCGGTGAGGATCTGCCAGCAGGTGATGGGATAGACCGAGGCCCGCTCAATTAACCCCGTCGGCAGCAGGTTAAGGGGGATAATCAGCATGCTGAGCAGGCCAACCCCGCCCAGCAGCAGACTGATTATGCCCCACTGACGATCGCGCCGTCGGCTGTGGCCTCGTAGTAGCATACCTGCCGTCAGCAGGCACAAATTCCCCCCCGCAATCGCCAGTACCGCACCGGCCTGATGCAGGGTTATGCCGCCGTTCCCGCCCCCACTATGAAAAAGCGCAATCATCACGCCGCCGATGCCGTGCAGCAGGCCGGTCAGCAGGAATAGCCATCTGCCTCGCGGACGGCATCCGCTGCCGATCAGAAAGCAGGCAAGGAAAAACAGGATACCCTCGGCGGCAAAGCCCATATTCATCACCGCATGACGCGGCGAGCAGATCGCCCGCCCGTCTGCCAGCACGCCGCAGACGGGAATGCCAAGGTCGCTAATGTAGTTCTGCATGTAGCGGTAAGCAGGAACATGCCAGGCCAGCGCGCTGATTTTTTCGGCGAGCAGATAGACCGCCCCGCCGAGAATAAAGCAGCCTGCACCGATTTTCCGTCTGATTGAGTCGTTCATCCGCGCTATCCGTTATGCAGCCGCTGTCGCGAACGCAGGCTGGGAAACCAGGCCATCCACAGTCCGACTACCAGCAGCGTGCCGACGCCGCCAACCGCCACCGCGGGAGCCGCCCCGAGCCAGGCCGCCAGCATGCCCGACTCAAATTCGCCGAGCTGGTTGGAGGTATTAATAAAGATCGAATTCACCGCGCTGACCCGCCCGCGCATTTCGTCCGGCGTATCAAGCTGCACCAGCGCCCCGCGGATCACCATGCTGACCATATCGAAGCCGCCCAGCGCAAACAGCGCCAGCAGCGAGAGCCACAGCTGGGTGGAAAACGCAAACAGCAGCGTCGCGACGCCGAACCCGGCGACCGAGGCGAACATAATTTTGCCGACGTTACGCTCAAGACTGCGACGGCTGAGCCAGAAACCCACCAGCAGGCCGCCTACCGCCGGTGCGCCTCGCAGCAGCCCCAGCCCCCATGGCCCGGTATGCAGAATATCCTTCGCAAATATCGGCAGCAGCGCGGTCGCGCCGCCCAGCAGCACCGCGAAGAGATCGAGCGAGATAACGCCCAGCACGTCGGGCCGACGGCGAATAAAGTGGATGCCGGCAAAGACGCTGGCGAAGGTCGCGGGCGCACGCGGGGGCGGCGCATGATCGTAGCGCAGGCGGCTGACCATCAGAATGGAGATCAGATAGAGCGCGGCGGTGGTAGCATAAACCACTCCCGGTCCGGCGACATACAGCAGCCCGCCCAGCGCAGGCCCCATCATCGAGGCGGTCTGCATTGAGGCCGCATTCGCCGCCGTCGCGCTCTATCTGATCTCCATTCTGATGGTCAGCCGCCTGCGCTACGATCATGCGCCGCCCCCGCGTGCGCCCGCGACCTTCGCCAGCGTCTTTGCCGGCATCCACTTTATTCNAGCAATATGCCCGGCCGGCAGCGCCAGCAGCACCGCGGGAAGAAACTGCACCAGGCCAATCAGCCCGAGGTCGAATGCGCTGCCGGTCAGCGAATAAATCTGCCAGCCCACCGCGATGGAAAGCATCTGAAAGCCGAAGCTTGAGGCGGTGCGGGCCAGCCAGAATGCGGTGAAAGATCGGTAGTGGAAAAGTGAGTCGGTGGCGTCAGAAGAGGGTGTGGGCATAGCGATTCCTGGTGAATGTAATAGCAGGTGTTATTTTTATTGTGTGGTCAGCGGGCAACGATCGTCAGGGCGAGCTGGCCGGTTTGGCATATTTCCATAGCCAGCGTCCGGAATGCATCCGTCGATAGAAAAACCAGCCGCGCACGATCCAGTCGAGGAACATACCCATCCAGATCCCCACCACGCCGAAGCCCAGCAGCACGCCCAGGGTATAGCCCGCGACGATGCGGCATCCCCACATACCCAGCAGCGATATCCACATGGTGTAGCGCGCATCACGCGCCCCTTTCAGCCCGGCGGGCAGTACCCAGGACGCGGCCCAGAACGGCATAAAGGCGGCGTTGAGCCATACCAGCACTTTGACCACGTGAATGACGTCATCTTCCCGCGTATAAAACGAGGCCAGGATACCCGCGAAGGGCACCGTTAGCGCCGCCAGCGCGCAAAGGCCGAGGGTGGAGAGCCAGAAGATGTGGCGCAGCTGTCGTTCGGGCTGAAGCAGCTGTCCCTTGCCGAGGCGGGTTCCCACAATAATGGTTGAGGCCGATCCGAGGGAGTTGCCGGGCAGGTTAATCAGGGAGACGATAGAGAAAGCAATAAAATTACCCGCAATGACGTTGGTTCCCATTCCGGCGACGAAGACCTGGGTCAGCAGCTTTCCGCCGTTGAACAGGACCGATTCGATACTGGCCGGAACGCCAATGCCCAGCACCTCCATCAGTATGCTGGTGTTGAGCTTGCTGAAATAGCTTCCCAGGGTAATTTTCAGTCGGGGATTGAAGCCGATCATCAGCACATATATTACCGCTACCGCGCCGATATAGCGGGAGAGGGTCAGCCCCAGTCCGGCCCCGGCAAAGCCGAGGCCCTTCCAGGAGAAGCAGCCGTAGATCAGGACGGTGCTGATAATAATATTGAGTATGTTCATCCCGCCGTTGATCAGCATCGGGATTTTGGTGTTCCCTGCCCCACGCAGCGCGCCGCAGCCGATCAGGGCAATCGCCGCCGCCGGATAGCTCCACGCGGTGATTTGAAGGTAGGTGAGCGCCAGCGCTTTAACCTGCGGCTCTGCCGCTCCGGCAATCAGATTGATGATGGCCCCCCCAAAGAATTCGATCAGTATCGCCAGCAGTATGGCGAAGAGGGTCATCAGTACCAGCGACTGGCGGGCAGCGGCCTGCGCCCGCTCACGGTTGAGCTTGCCGAGGCTGAAGGCCACCACTACCGTGGTCCCCAGGTCGATGGCGGCAAAGAAGGCAATAACCACCATATTGAAGCTGTCGGCCAGCCCGACTCCGGCCATCGCCTCTTTACCCAGCCAGCTGACCAGGAAGGTGCTGAGTACCCCCATCAGCAGGACGCAGAGGTTTTCAAAGAATATGGGTACGGCCAGCGGAGATATTTCCCGCCAGAAGAGAACACGGTACGAATGTCTTTTGGGATACCACGCCGAGTGTTTGATCGCCTGCAGCAGAGTCACTCTGAAGTTTTGCAAGTTTGTTCCAGCCGGAAAGAGGAGAGTAGGCCTGATTGATGATGGTAAAAGCCTGACAATTATGCAAAGTCTTTTTGTGGGACTGTTGCGAAAATTTTACTGGAAAGGGAATTTTTTGTGACTGTTTGGATGTGAAGGGCTGCAATATCTGCTGTCGCGGTGGATAATCCCCGCGGGTGCTGGGCNAAAATTTTACTGGAAAGGGAATTTTTTGTGACTGTTTGGATGTGAAGGGCTGCAATATCTGCTGTCGCGGTGGATAATCCCCGCGGGTGCTGGGCTGCAATATCTGCTGTCGTGGTGGATAATCCCTGCGGGTGCTGGGCTGCAATATCTGCTGTCGCGGTGGATAATCCCTGCGGGTGCCGGGCTGCTATATCTGCGGTGCCGGTGGGTAATCCCCGCGGGTGCTGGGCTGCAATATCTGCTGTAGCGGTGGGTAATCCCTGCGGGTGCTGGGCTGCGATATCTGCTGTTGCGGTGGATAATCCCCGCGGGTGCTGGGCTGCGATATCTGCTGTCGCGATGGATAATCCCCGCGGGTGCTGGGCTGCAATATCTGCTGTCGCGGTGGATAATCCCCGCGGGTGCTGGGCGTCCTCGCGCCACGCTTCGCGTGGTGCCTTTGGCTCCGGCTCCGGGCCGGACGGCACAGTCGCGAGCGGGCATCCCTGCCCGCCGCTCCCTGAGTGCAGCATCCCTGCTGCCCTCGCCTGGCCCTCCGTCTTCGCCGCAGCGCTGCGGATTGCCCTTCACCCGCAGGGATTATCCCCCTCTCAGGCTTTGGAGTGGCTTTAAGTGTGTTAGCTAAGCCTTGATCTGACAGATTTTGTAGGTAGAAAATTATCAAATCTGACGGTCTGGTTTGAGCGATCAACGGACATTGCTAACAGCCTTCTCTGTGAATTATCAGGGAGCAGGTCAAGGCAACGAATGGGGTTCTTTTGAGATGTTTAGCATGTTATAAATCTGCATAGCATCATGTTGAGGCTGTTACCCCACTTGTTCACACCAACCCAACTCCACAGGCTGATTCATAAATTAGTAATCTGCGTGTTTCACAGTTTTCAAAAATGCTTTCATATTTTCATTAGGTTGCTCAATTTCGAAGTTACTTCCATATTGCTCTTGTAATTTTGGCCATAACTTACTTAATAACCCTCCCCTACGATAAAATGGATGTATCCAAACGGTAGATAGGTGCGGGGAATTTGCATTTGAATTGTTTATTGTGACTAGCCCAACTAAGCACTGCCGATAACCACTATTATCCATTGATTGTATTTCTTCGATGAACGGATACGCGATTACATAAATCCAACCATGATCGGTTGTATCCCAATACATTCCGTCATGACACTCCTTTGACTGATAGCGGCGTAAAGCTACGCACGCGAGCTTCTGCCAATCTGGAGAATTAATTGTGATCTCTTCATCATATGACGCGCCTACTGGAGCGGGTATTGGTCTGATTAATCCAGCATGGCATTCATCATAGAACTTCATGTCTGCCTCAGAAACGTTGTTTGCGTTGGTTTGCTCCATGTGCGCGCCATTCAAAAATAGCTCTGATAGTAGTGTATCTACGCTGTACTCTTTATTGATTATTGTCGGCTTAGAGTTTTTCTTATTAAGGCCGCGAGTAACGGTTTTTTGAACAATGTTAACAACATGGAATAATCCGTCGGGGAGGCTAGCGAACCACGATGGTGCATCTGACCAGAATAGTATGCCTTTTGTACTTCTTAAGAGTTTAATTAAGTTAATACAGGATTCTTCACTAGTGCTGCCGATAATGTGAAGTATGGTAGGATTAAAGTAATCTTTATCCGTGTCGGGGAACGCAGCTTCGCAAAATTCCTGTATATAATCTAGTACCTGGTGCCTACAGAAGTCATCATAGCTGGTAATAACTAAAGGGATATCCTCATTACTATTATGATTATCAATCATGCAATCTATAGCGAGACTTACTGCTTTGCGTATCACTTCAGTTGAATCTAACGACTCTAAAAAATTTATCTTTCGTGTGCGAATATCCATTTATGACCTGCCCTATTAAAATTCATGAATTAACGGTTTGTCATCTGGTTGTAACATGTTAGTTTTATTCGTTGCTACATTTAAACTGTTGTAGAGCGCAGTTGCCAGGTTCGACGCATTATCAATCAGCGTTTCAAGAGTCTGGTCCGTAATCACTACGAGGTTTCCTTCTTTATCTTTTCCACCTCGATGCACTAAGTGATTTCGATTAAGGGTTGCCAATTCAATAGCTTCTATCGGACAGTCTTTTTGTACTTTTATATCGAATGTAGCTTCATAGCGGTCGATTACCTTTTTAGTGCTATGCCAGCTTGCACTGATCAAGTGTTCCTTGATTGACCTGATTAGCTCTCCCCTAATTTTCTCGATGGGTTCACCCTTGAAAGGCAACGCAGCAATCTCTTTGCTTACTTTGAATTCAGTCTTACCTTTTTCTATACAATTTGCTATGTAAACATCATTTTTCTCTATAGAGTTAATGAATAGTTCAACATATATCGTTTCCAAAGCTGTAATAACATTCGTGTAGAGCAAACTAAGTAAGTGGTCTTTTTGCTGTTGTTCAGTTTTATCTTTTGCAAGTTTTTTTATTTTGTCGATGTTATCAATGAATTTTAAATACGGATTGTCGGAGGAAGTTACAGCTTCGTAGATATCATCATTGTACCAATCATCTACATTATTTGAGTTTCCAGACCAGTCAAAACATTGTGTTTGTAAGTCATCTACTAACTCCTCGATATACTCAGCCTTGACATATTGATCGAAGATGGCTTGTAGTTCTTCGCTCGCATCATATGGCCCGCCATATATGTAAGCATAGCCACCTTCTCTACTTTCATACGGACAAGAATTTGTCGGATCTTCAAAGTTTTCAAAGAACCAGTTTTTCATTACTTCGAGTTGATCTTTTTTGCTTATGTATTTTAAAGATTTTAGTGGGACTTTCTTTCCATTAACCTCGAAAACAATTTTCACGATGTAACGCCTCCTTGTATGAATTGCGCAACTATTGTACCACGGCGGAATACAGGGCGTGACCTACCCCCTTAAACTAACATACCATGTGCCAGCAATGTCCGCTCCTGGCACAGAGCGGACATTGATGATTTATATGGTGTTTTACACTTGAGGTTGTTGTACTGCTGTTCTTCCCTGAATATGGTTTGTCCGGTTGTTTAAGTGACAGGTGACCCTGACCCAAAATCCTGCTCCATTCAGAAACAGAATTCCGGCATGATTTTCACTCCCCTGAGCGGAGGTTGTGCCGATGAAAAAGTCACGATTCACCGAAGAGCAGATTGTCTTTGCCCTGAAGCAGGCTGAGCTGGGTACGCCCGTACCGGAAGTCTGCCGCAAGCTGGGCATCTCCGATGCCACGTTCTACACCTGGCGCAAAAAGTACGGCGGGATTTCGCCTTCAGAACTGAAACATATGCGGCAGCTCGAGGAGGAAAACCTTCGCCTGAAGACGCTGGTTGCCGATCTGAGCCTCGACAAGGCCATGCTTCAGGATGTGCTGGCAAAAAAGAGCTGACGCTGGCACGCCTGCGCGAGTGGGTCAGGGATTTACAGACCCGCTACGGTGCCAGTGAGAGACAGGTCTGCTTTGCACTGCAGGTCAATCCGCTGCCCCGATCCGGCACGCTGAGTTCCGGCCGGGGACTGGTTCCCATAGTCGCTAACTTAAGGGTTGTGGCATTACACCGGATATGATTTAACGTTCTGATGAATTACTTTCACGATAACTGGTCAGCAATCCTGTCCCATATTGGTAAACCAGAAGAACTGGATACTTCAGCACGTAATGCCGGAGCCCTGACCCGCCGCCGCGAAATTCGTGAGCGAATTGCCCGAAGCTGATGGTCAGGCCATAACCGAGCAGCAGGCGCATCGGCACTTTTGGTCGGGCGACAAACAGCAACGCCGGGAAAGCAACCAGCAGAAAGCGTAGCCCCGCGAGTATCAGCGGCGGCATGGCGTGCAGACCCATTTTGATCACCGCAAAATTGAGGCCCCAGGCCACGACTACCAGCATTGCCAGCAACACATCTTTACGCGCCATCTACGGCCCTTTTTGTTTACAAACTTGTAAAAAACTTACGTTTACTGAAAAATAGTCCAGTAATAGATCATTAAATTCGGTAGGTCGTTTTTGGCACCTACAAAAAAATTGGCGGTTGTGCGCCTCAGTTTAGACGTGTAATTGCTATTGGCATCACAAAAACGAAATAATCATGCCGGGTAAGAAAATGACCTCGACACAAACGCGCTCCACCGCCGCATTACTTTTTTCATCACTTTTGTTAACGATTGGCCGCGGCGCAACGCTGCCGTTTATGACTATCTACCTCAATCGCCAGTACGGCATGGCGGTCGATCAGGTTGGCTATGCGATGAGTATCGCACTGACCGTCGGCGTGATCTTCAGCCTTGGCTTTGGCATGCTGGCGGATAAGTTCGATAAAAAACGCTATATGTTGCTGGCAATTATCGCCTTTATCGGCGGATTTGCCGCCATTCCGCTGACTCATCATGCTGGTCTGGTGGTGCTCTTTTTCGCCCTCATCAACTGCGCCTATTCGGTCTTTTCAACGGTGTTGAAGGCCTATTTTGCCGATACACTGCTGCCGGCGACGAAAGCGAAAATTTTTTCGCTCAACTACACCTTCCTCAACATCGGCTGGACCGTCGGGCCGCCGCTCGGCACCCTGCTGGTGATGCAGAGCATCAATCTGCCCTTCTGGCTGGCCGTATTCTGCGCCGCTTTTCCGCTGGTCTTTATTCAGCTCTATGTTCAGCGCATTGCCGTTGGCAGCGGTCACAATCCCGCTGCGGCCTGGTCCCCGTCGGTGCTGCTGAGGGATAAAGCGCTGGGCTGGTTTACCCTCTCTAACTTTCTCGCATCGTTCGTTGCCGGATCCTTTGCTTCCTGCCTGTCGCAGTATGTGATGGTGGTGGCAAGCAGTGAGTTCGCCGAGCGCGTGGTGGCGGTGGTTTTGCCGGTCAACGCGGCGGTAGTCGTCATCTTGCAGTATGCCGTTGGGCGAAAACTCACCCCTGGCAACCTGCGGCCGTTGATGGGGATTGGCACGCTCAGTTTTGTTATCGGTCTCGCGGGCTTTATGTTCTCTGGCGACAATTTATGGCTGTGGGGCCTCTCCGCCGCAGTGTTTACCCTCGGCGAGGTGATCTATGCGCCGGGCGAGTATCTGTTGATTGATAATATTGCGCCGCCGGGCATGAAAGCGACCTATTTCTCGGCGCAGGCGCTCGGCTGGCTGGGCGCGGCGATGAACCCATTGTTAACCGGCGTGATCCTCACCACGCTGCCGCCCTGGTCACTGTTTGTCATACTGATGGTCACCATTGTCATCGCCTGGCTGATGATGCTCAAAGGGATGCGCGTCCGGCCATGGGGCGTGTTGCAAACGCAATAAGGGGCGGTAGAACCGCCACACCATTGCCGGATGGCGGCTCCGCCTTATCCGGCCTACAAAAACGAGCACACAGCGACACCAATGTGGCTTTTATCTGCGATATGGCAGCGAGGAGTGTCCCATAGGCACTAACTGGGGTCAGTTTAGATATCGAAAATTATTGTACGTTAAGGTGATTTTTTATACATATGGTCTGCGGTAAAGGGACTTGACCACGTTGACAGGCAGCTATGAGCGAAGAACGGACATCGTTTTTTGAGAAGGATAACTGTTATGATAAATTCTGATGGAAAGGCATTCAATTGATAGAAATCGGCGAAGGTGATTAGAGGGAGATGTGATGTTTACCCCGGAGTTTATTAATGAAGAGCAAGGAGAGTTTCTACTTGTAGCCAGCCATAGCCTGTCATCTCCGGAGTCAATAAGACTCAGTATTGCGTATAATATTGCCAGAATATCTTACGGACTATCGCAGGTTCCATCGTACATACAAACTTGCCGGCTCGTTTATGATATCAGAGGACAATCAATCTCTGAGCTGGTCTTGGACCAGATTAAACAAGCATTTGAGCAGCTAGCCATAGTGGAGTTTAAATGCTGATGGGGCTTCAGTTAATTGTAAAAGCAGATCGTAAGCATATAGATAAATCGTTGGGTTCACTGACTTCAGAATGTGAAATATTCGCTGTCTCTGATGGCCTTTTCGGCATTTCAATTCCAGAGCGAACTCTCTCATCCGTGGGTGAAGATGTTGTTCTACAAAAACTTGAACTCCTCAAGCGTTTTGACCTTTGGCAGGGGAACTGGCAAGAGCCAAAGAGGCGTTGGCTCTGGTGAGTTTCAGCTGTATTAGCTCAGACCTGATCTGACAGTTACCGGTTATTTATACAGGTATCTGTCAGATTACATCTGGCTTAAATTCTTCTCAGCCCAGNTGTATTAGCTCAGACCTGATCTGACAGTTACCGGTTATTTATACAGGTATCTGTCAGATTACATCTGGCTTAAATTCTTCTCAGCCCAGATGCGTTTTCCATCAAGTAATGTTTCCATCGGCGTCCGGCCACAGCACATTTTCCCCTTATGGGTTCGCTCATTATTATAGTGAGCCAGCCATTCATCAAGATCCGATTGTAATGTATCGAGTTCGCCATAGAGTTTCTTGCGGAACACTACCTGATAAAATTCCTGCAATATCGTCCTCTGGAACCGTTCGCAGATGCCGTTTGTCTGCGGCGACATTGCTTTGGTTTTCGTGTGGTCGATATCATTTATTGCCAGATAAAGCTGGTAATCATGCTGCTCCACTTTGCCGCAGTACTCTGTGCCCCTGTCAGTCAGTATTCTCAGCATTGGCAGGCCCTCAGATTCATAAAATGGCAACACGCGATCATTCAACAGATCTGCCGCTGTAATCGGCGTTTTAGTAACATACAGCTTGCAGTGCGCAACCTTCGAGTACGTATCAACGAACGTCTGCTGATAAATACGTCCGACACCTTTCAGGTTGCCCACGTAAAACGTGTCCTGAGAACCCAGATAACCCGGATGCGCGGTTTCAATTTCGCCACAGGCCTCGTCATCACTGGCTTTGCGTTCCAGTGCGGCGATCTGGCTGTCAGTCAGTTCGATACCCTCACGAGCCACTTTTTCTTCCAGTGCTTTCAGANCGTCATCACTGGCTTTGCGTTCCAGTGCGGCGATCTGGCTGTCAGTCAGTTCGATACCCTCACGAGCCACTTTTTCTTCCAGTGCTTTCAGACGCTTTTTGAAGTTTTCAAGATTGTGGCCCAGTCAGACAGAGCGGACACCACTTCCTGAGAGAAAAACGCCCTGTTTACGCAGCTCATTGCTGGTCCGGTGCTGACCATGTGCAGGGAACGCGACAGC
>NZ_CDPK01000009.1:194289-194720 GCF_900068895.1 Erwinia sp. ErVv1
ACAGAGCGGACACCACTTCCTGAGAGAAAAACGCCCTGTTTACGCAGCTCATTGCTGGTCCGGTGCTGACCATGTGCAGGGAACGCGACAGCATAATCAACAACAGCCTGTTCAGTTGCGTCGTCGGTACGATTTTTGAGATTGGGAGCGCGTCGGCTGCGGTTAATCAGCGCGTCCACACCGCCTTCATCAGCCAGTTCGCGATAGCGGTAAAATGTATCACGGGAGACACCCATGATTTTACAGGCTTTAGATACGTTGCTGAGTTCTTCAGCCAGATTGAGCAAACCGGTTTTGTGTTTTATGACGGGATTGGTAGTATGAAGCATGAGATTTACCTCGTGTTTTGTATAAGGATTCGACACCTATATCAAAACCGGTAACTCTCAACCTTTCAAGGTCATATGTCAGATCAAGTCGCGACTAATACA
>NZ_CDPK01000010.1 GCF_900068895.1 Erwinia sp. ErVv1
CTCACAGGGAGAATTGGTTGCGGGAGCCGGATTTGAACCGACGACCTTCGGGTTATGAGCCCGACGAGCTACCAGGCTGCTCCATCCCGCGTCCGTGGAAGCGCACTATACGCCGAGTGGCTTTTGATGCAACCCTATTTTGCAATAAAGTCATGAAAATAGCGCCTTCTGCTCACTTTATCAACGCTCTGCTCTATTGTTACACTATGGTGAGGGAACTTTTCCGTCGGCACGTTTAAATCTGGGGAGGGCTTTGCTATCTTCGGCCAGGAATTCCGCATAAAGGTAAGAGAACAATGAAAGGACGTTGGGCGAAGTATGCAGTAACCGGGGCGCTAATCGCCCTGCTGGCGGGATGTTCTTCAAAACCTACCGACCGTGGGCAGCAGTATAAGGATGGCAAACTGGACGCGCCTCTGGGACTGGTTAATCAGCCCAATGCAAAAGGCCGGCCGGTGAACGGGAGAGACTTTGCCGATCAGGTGACGGAAATCAAATACGCTTCGCCCGCCATGTTCTCGCGTAATACCAGTACCTTTAATGCTATACAGGGCTGGCTGATGGCGGGTGGCGATACGCGCCAGCTGCGTCAGTTTGGACTTGATGCTTACCAGATGGAAGGCATGGATAATTATGGCAACGTGCAGTTTACCGGTTACTACACGCCGGTTATTCAGGCGCGTTACACCCGTCAGGGTGAGTTCCAGTACCCGCTATACCGCATGCCCCCGCGCAGCCGGGGTAAAAAACTGCCTTCCCGGGCCGAGATATACAGCGGCGCGCTGGGCGATCGCTACGTTATCGGTTACAGCAACTCCCTGATGGATAACTTCATTATGGACGTGCAGGGAAGCGGCTACGTAAATTATGGCGACGGACGCCCGCTAACCTTCTTCGGCTACGGCGGTAAAAACGGCCACGCGTACCGCAGCATCGGTAAAGTGCTTATCGACAGGGGAGAGGTAAAGCGGGAGGATATGTCGATGCAGGCTATCCGCAAGTGGGGCGAGGAACACAGCCCGGCCGAGGTGCGGGAACTGCTGGAGCAGAATGCCTCATTCGTTTTCTTTAAGCCGGAGAACTTTACGCCGGTTCGCGGGGCCAGTGCGGTACCGCTGGTGGCAAAGGCCTCGGTCGCATCCGATCGTTCGCTCATCCCACCGGGTACTGCTCTGCTGGCGGAAGTCCCGCTACTGGACAACAAAGGTAAGTTTACCGGTAAGTATGAGATGCGCATGATGGTGTCGCTGGACGTGGGCGGCGCGATAAAAGGCCAGCATTTCGACATTTATCAGGGCATTGGCGATGAAGCCGGACACATGGCCGGGTGGTTTAACCACTATGGCCGCGTCTGGGTGCTGAAAGCCGCACCCGGTGCGGGTACGCCGGTCTTTTCAATGGCGCAAAATAGCAGCGGATCGTCACCCTTTAGCCAGTAACGCTTATCACGGGCTGGACCACCAGCCCGTCTGTGAATTCTGAGGTATAGCATGTCTTCTCTTTCTGACGCCTGGCGGCAACGCTTTGGCGGAACCGCCCGTTTGTACGGTGAGTCAGCGCTACAGCTGTTCGCTGATGCCCATATTTGCGTGGTGGGCATTGGCGGCGTCGGCTCCTGGGCCGCCGAAGCGCTGGCGCGTACCGGCATCGGCGCGATTACGCTGATTGATATGGACGACGTCTGCGTCACCAATACTAACCGTCAGATCCATGCCCTGAAAGAGACGGTTGGTCAGGCCAAAACCGAGGTGATGGCGGCCCGCCTGCTGGCGATTAATCCGGAATGCAGAGTCACCTGCGTGGATGATTTTATTACGCCGGACAACACCGCCGAGCTGATGGGCGCAGGTTTTACCTGGGTTATTGACGCTATTGACAGCGTGCGGCCAAAAGCGGCGCTGCTGGCATGGTGCCGCCGCAATAAAATACCCCTGGTTACCACCGGTGGGGCAGGCGGGCAGATCGATCCGACGCAGATTCAGGTTGCCGACCTGGCGAAAACGATTCAGGATCCGCTGGCGGCTAAGCTGCGTGAGCGGCTGAAGCATGACTTTAATATTGTCAAAAACAGCAAGGGCAAGCTGGGAATCGACTGCGTTTTTTCCACCGAAGCGCTGATGTATCCCCAGGCGGACGGGTCGGTTTGCGCGTCACGCAGCACGGCGGAAGGGCCGAAGCGGATGGACTGCGCATCAGGATTTGGTGCGGCGACGATGGTCACCGCCACCTTTGGCTTTGTGGCGGTTTCACACGTTCTTAAAAAGATGATGGCGAAAGCCGCACGCGCCTGACGGAATAGCTAACAGGGTGAACGCTCTGCTGCATTAGCCTTGCGACAAAGGCTCGTTGGTGCCGCGCTGCTGATGCTGTTCGGCTGCTTTTAATACCGCCCCGGCCAGCGCGTCCAGCCCGGCACTACGCGACGCACTCAGCTGATTGCGCAGCCCCAGTGCGTCAAACAGCGCCAGCGGATCCTTTTCCAGTAGCGACTGAGGGTGCTGGCCCTCCACGGCGGCCAGTAGCACCGCGAGCAGCCCCCGAACAATGCGTCCTTCGCTGTCGCCATAAAAATGCAGACGGCCATCAGGCAAAAGCTGGCACCCCAGCCAGACGCGGTTTTCACAGCCGCTCAGCTCAATTTCTGCCACCCTGAGTGATTCTTGCAGCGCAGGTAGCTGTTTGCCGAGCAGAATCAGCTGGCGGTAACGATCCTCCCACTGATTCAGTGCAGAAAAAGTCTGCTCCAGACCAGCGGGGGTGATCTGTTCGCCAAAGGGATGCGGTGCGAGTAAAGAAATGGTCATAGTTTAATCTGCCAGAAGTTCCAGAGCGGTGGTGAGGCCAGTGACCAGCCTGTCGACGTCATCTGGCGTATTATAGGGGGCGAACGACGCCCGAAGTGTACCGCTCACGCCCAATGCGCGCAGCAGCGGTTGGGCACAGTGCTGGCCCGCGCGCACGGCGATACCCATCTCTGCCAGCAGCGTGACGACGTCGCTGTGATGGATACCCTTGATATCGAACGCGAGCAGGCTTGACCGGCTGGCGCGAAAGCTGCGAAAGCCGGACAGGGCGGAAAGTCGCTCTTCGGCCAGATCGGCCAGCTCACAGCTCCAGCGCTCTGCGGCGGCGAGATCAACGGCCTCCAGCCAGGTTAGCGCCGCGCTCAGCCCGATCACGCCCGCCACGTTTGGCGTACCTGCCTCAAAGCGCCACGGAACGGACTGTGGCGTGAAGCCGTCGAAGTCTACCGTACTGAGCATCTTCCCGCCGCCCTGCCAGGGCTGCATCTCTTCCAGCAGCGACGTTTTGCCGTAGAGCACCCCCGTTCCCATGGGGCCATAGAGCTTATGTGCGGAAAATGCATAGAAATCAATATCAAGTGCGGCGACGTCCGCTGGCGCATGTACCACCCCCTGCGCGCCGTCAATCATCACTTTGGCCCCCGCCCGATGTGCAATCGCAATCGCCTGATCCAAATCGGGACAGCCTCCGGTCACGTTGGACATCTGTCCCAGCGCCAGCACTTTACACCTGGGCGTTATCAGCGCGGTAAGGCGGGCGACATCTGGCAGGTAATCCACGCCCAGCGGCCATCTCACCACCTTTGCCCCGGTCTGCGAGGCCAGCATCAGCCAGGGAACGAGGTTAGCGTGGTGTTCCGCCTCACTGACAAGGATCTCATCGCCTGGCCGCAGTCGGGGACGAAAATAGCCCTGCGCCACCAGATTAATGGATTCGGTCGTGCCCTTTGTCCAGACAATATCCGTCGCCTGCGGGGCGTTAAGCAGGCGGGCAACCTGACTTCTGGCATTTTCGTAGCGCCCGGTCAGTTCACGCGCCGCAGCATACTGGCTGCGATGCACCGTACCAGCGCTCATACTGTAAAACTGCCGCGTCGCCTCAATCACTGCCTGAGGCTTAAGTGCGGTCGCCGCGCTGTCCAGATAGGTGCCTGCATCGCTGAGTGCCGGAAACTGCTGGCGAAACCCGGCAGGGGTAAATGACGTCATATTCTCCTCGGCGTTGATGACGGAATGACCAGGACCAGACTGAATTTAATGCGGTTTTCTGGCAATGTCGGAAAAGCGCGTTATGCTGATTCATGCAAGGTTTAAACTATTATCCGCAATAAGAGCCTTTCGGGCAGGCAATTTATCTTTTTTTTTGCTCACCGGACGTGTTCTTCGGGTGGTTTATCGCATTTCTATCTGCAAGGAGATATAAAGATGAAAAAATTCGCTGCTATTATGGCCGCCTGCGCCATGACTTTTGCACTGGCTGCCTGTTCCAGTAACTATGTAATGCACACCAACGATGGCCGTACTATCGTCGCCTCTGGCAAACCTGTTGTCGACACGGATACCGGTATGATCAGCTACAAAGATGCCAATGGCAACAAGCAGCAGATTAACCGCTCAGATGTGAAAGAGATGGTTGAAATGGGGCAGTAAGCTTCAGTAAAAAAAAAGCACCGCAATTTGCGGTGCTACTAATCACTATGGACAGACAGGGTAAATCTACAGGAATAATAAGGTAGCCAGGCTACCAGATCTGAAAAGAGTCAGATCAAATGCAAACACAACATCACGACCACAAGCCAAAAGCCCCTCAAAACTCTGCGTAAACGCCTAAATTTCAATGTGCTTTTCGTTCCGGCTCAGGAAGTGCGGCAACTATAGGTATTTGCTGGTGCATCCTCAACGGACAAATTATAATGGCTCGGATAAAAAAAACTAATACGTAAATCTCCGTCAGGAGCGCTGCGTAATCCTTACGCAATCATCAATCCGGTAACCATGTCGAAACGTCTTCCCCCATTAAATGCGCTGCGTGTTTTTGATGCCGCCGCTCGTCATCTCAGCTTCACCAAAGCGGCTGAAGAGCTGTTCGTCACCCAGGCTGCCGTCAGCCACCAAATCAAGTCGCTGGAGGATTTTCTTGGCCTTAAGCTGTTCCGTCGCCGCAATCGATCGCTGCTGCTGACGGAAGAAGGGCAGAGCTACTATCTCGATATCAAAGAGATATTCAGCGCCATTAATGACGCCACCCGCAAGCTCCAGGCCCGAAGCGCGAAAGGGGCGCTCACCGTTAGTCTGCTGCCGAGCTTTGCTATTCAGTGGCTGGTGCCGCGCCTCTCCAGCTTTAACTCAGCTTATCCGGGAATTGATGTGCGTATCCAGGCGGTTGACCGTGAGGAAGAGAAGCTGGCCGACGATGTTGACGTGGCGATTTTTTACGGTCGAGGCAACTGGCCGGGGCTGCGTGTAGAAAAGCTGTATGCGGAATATCTGCTGCCGGTCTGTGCTCCCCAGCTCCTCACCGGTGAACATCCGGTAAAAACGCCCGAGGACCTTGCGTACCATACGCTGCTGCACGATGCCTCCCGCCGGGACTGGCAGGCCTATACCCGCCAGCTGGGGGTGGCGCATATCAACGTACAGCAGGGCCCTATTTTCAGCCACAGCGCCATGGTGCTCCAGGCGGCAATTCATGGCCAGGGGGTTGCGCTGGCCAATAATGTGATGGCGCAGACAGAAATGGAAGCGGGCCGACTGGTCTGTCCATTTAACGACGTTTTAGTCAGTAAAAATGCTTTTTATCTGGTTTGCCATGACAGCCAGGCAGAACTGGGTAAAATAGCCGCCTTTCGTCAGTGGATCCTGGCAAAAGCGGCCAGCGAGCAGGAAAACTTCCGCTTCCGCTATGAGAATTGATAGCTGATTTCGCTTCGCGTGGCTAAGGCGGCGCGATCACCAACCGAGGATTGACCGAATGTCGAGTCGTGCCATGCTGATTTTTACAGCCATCAGCGGATTCATTTACGTGATGCTGGGTGCTTTTGGCGCACATGTATTGAGCAAGTCGCTGGGATCAGTGGAAATGGCCTGGCTTAAAACCGGGCTGGAATATCAGGGGTTTCACACCCTTGCCATTCTGGGAATGGCGGCAGCGATGCAGCGCCGTGCCAATATCTGGTTTTACTGGAGCAGCGCATTCCTTGCGTTGGGTACGGTGCTATTCAGCGGGAGTCTTTACTGCCTGGCGCTCTCGCATCTTCGTCTGTGGGTCTATGTTACGCCAGTCGGGGGCACCTGCTTCCTGGCTGGATGGATATTAATGTTAGTTGGCGCACTGCGTCTTAAAGTAAGGGCAGAACGCCATGAATAAAATTTTACTCTATTGCCGTCAGGGCTTTGAGAAAGAGTGTGCAGCGGAAATCAGTGCTAAAGCGGCTGAACATGAGGTGTTCGGCTTTGCGCGAGTGAAGGAAGACTCAGGCTATGTATTGTATGAGTGCTACCAGGCTGAAGATGCCGAAAAGCTGATCAAAACCCTGCCTTTCAGCCAGCTCATTTTCTGCCGTCAGATGGTGGTGGTAGGCGAATTGCTTCGCGATTTGCCGCCGGAAGATCGTGTCTCTCCGGTAACCGGAATGTTAACCGGTGTGGTAGAAAAAGCGGGAGAGCTGCGGGTCGAGGTGCCGGACACCAATGAGAGTAAAGAGCTGCTAAAATTCTGTCGTAAATTCACCGTTCCGCTGCGTGCCAGCCTGCGTGCTGCCGGCGTGCTGTTAAATTATGAGAGTGCTAAACGGCCCGTGGTACACGTGTTTTTCATCGCGCCGGGCTGCTGTTATGTGGGTTACTCCCTGCCGGAGAACAATTCCACATTTTTTATGGGCATCCCGCGCCTGAAGTTTCCCTCCGATGCGCCAAGCCGCTCTACGCTAAAGCTGGAAGAGGCTTTTCACGTTTTCATCCCAGCCGATGAGTGGGAGGAGCGTCTGGGCAGTGGTCTTTACGCCGTCGATTTGGGTGCCTGTCCAGGGGGATGGACCTACCAGCTGGTGAAACGCAGCATGATGGTGCACGCCGTGGATAATGGTCCTATGGCGCCTTCTCTGATGGATACCGGGCAGGTTTTCCACCACCGTGAAGATGGTTTCCGATACCGTCCTACGCGTACCAATATTTACTGGCTGGTGTGCGATATGGTGGAAAAACCGGTTCGCGTGGCTAACCTGATGGCCGACTGGCTGGTGAACGGTTGGTGCCGGGAGGCTATTTTCAATCTTAAGCTGCCGATGAAGAAGCGTTATGAAGAGGTGTCGCAGAATCTGGCGATGATTGATGAAAAGCTGAAGGCAGGCGGTATTAATGCGCAGATTCAGGCACGTCAGCTTTATCACGATCGTGAAGAGGTGACGGTACATATTCGCCGCATCTGGAGCGCTACGCCGGGCCGCCGCGACGAAAGATAGTTCCTGAGGGCCCGCGGCCGGCGTTCAGGCATCTACTGCCGTCGCCGGGAGGCGGGTGCAAAGCCCTGCAGGACAGCTTTTTTGCTGCAGGGAGAGGGTGTAAAGCCCTGCGGTGCAGCTTTGTTGCTGCAGGGAGAGGGTGCAAAGCCCTGCGGGGACCGTTGTCACGCGGACCCGCCGCAAGCACGTCCGTGTGGGCTCGACTCGCGCATCCCTGCGCTCGACGNTTAGCCACTGCCAGAGAACCCGCAGCCCACTCCTTAGCCAGAAGGCGGTGTTGCGGAGCAGATAAGCCGGGTCTCTGCCGCAGGGATGCGGCAGCGAAGCCCCCAGGGATGGGTTTACGGCGTCCCGGCGTTCTGACCCGCAACATAGCCCTGTCACCGGAGCAGGTTTTGACCTGGCTGGCATCTGTAACGTTTGCTGTCCTTGCGGTAAATGGGTGCAAAGCCCTGCAGGGACCGTTGTCACGCGGACACGCCGCAAGCACATCCGTGTGGGCTCGACTCGCGCATCCCTGCGCTCGACGGTCCGCTCAGCCAACGGTCCCCGCCTGGCCGCTGGCTATACAGTCGCTGCACAGAAACCTCCCCATGTCCGGCTCGGGCCTACAAAATTTTCGGCAGGTAAGGCTGTCGTAATCGGAGCAGGTTTTGACTTTAGCCACTGCCAGAGAACCCGCAGCCCACTCCTTAGCCAGAAGGCGGTGTTGCGGAGCAGATAAGCCGGNATAAGCCGGGTCTCTGCCGCAGGGATGCGGCAGTGAAGCCCCCAGGGATGGGTTTACGGCGTCCCGGCGTTCTGACCCGCAACATAGCCGTGTCACCGGAGCAGGTTTTGACCTTCCTGCTAACAACATAGCCCTGTCACCGGAGCGGCTTTTGACCTGCCTGCAAATAACATAGCCCTGTCACCGGAGCGGGTTTTGACCTGCCAGCAAACAACATAGCCCTGTCACCGGAGCAGGTTTTGACCTTCGTGCTAACAACATAGCCTTGTCACTGGAGCAGGTTTTGACCTTAAATCCCGCAACACAGCCGATCCATCGGAGTGAGGTTGACCTTAGTGGGTTATAACCTTCAGGCCGGTAACCTCAGCTCCTTCAGGTTTCCCTCAAGCACCAAATCAGTCTTCAACGTCGCGACCTCGCGGCAGATATGGGCTAGCTCTTGATGCTGCTCAAGCTTCCTGCGCCACTTCTCCGGGACGGCCTCCAGATTCTGGTAAATTGCATCCAGCGAGCCGAACGTCTGTAAAAGCTGGGCTGCACTCTTCGCACCAATCCCTGCCACGCCGGGGATTTTGCTGCTGGCAATGCCAGCAAGGCCCCAGTAATCAGTGAGCTGGGCTGGTGCCACGCCGAAGCTGGCTTCGATAAAAGGCATATCCAGCCAGCGCTTCTGAAAATAGTCACGAATAAGAATCTGCGGTGCAAGGAGCTGACAGTAACCTTTATCAGTCGAAACAATAGTTGCCTGATGACCACTTTCTGCCACTCTCGCTGCCAGCGTAGCAGCCAGATCGTCAGCCTCTTCGCCCACAGCCTGCCAACAGGCAACGCCGGCCTGCTGAAAAGCCTCGCGCAGTAAAGGCATCTCCTGCTGCAAGGCATCAGGCATTGGAGGGCGACCCGCCTTATAATCCGGTAGCAGCTGGAAGCGCCAGCCTTCATGACGCTCATCATCGTCAAAAACCGCGACGGCATGAGTAGGCCGGCTGTGCACGATAAGCTGCTGTAACGCATGAACGCAGGCTTCCTGACAGGGAGAGCCCTGAACAGCATGGATGCGGCGTATAAGGTTCAGGGCATCAACAATCAACAAATGAATAGTCATAATTTCGCACGTAGGGGAGCAGCACGTTCGCCGCTCCGGTTGCGGTTATTTGATGATTTCATAGCAGGGGATATAAGCGGTGCCTGGCAGCTTCATACGGTGCTGAGCAACAAATCCCTGTAGTAAATCGTCCATGCGGCGCATCAATTCCGGATCGCCATGTAGCTTGTAAGGCCCGTTCTCTTTAATCGCTTTAATGCCCATATCCTTCACGTTGCCCGCCACGATACCGGAAAATGCCCGCCTCAGTGCGGCGGCAAGCTGTTCGGCTGGCTGATTAGGATAGAGATTAAGGTTAGCCATATTTTCATGGGTGGGCATAAAGGGCACCTGCAGATCCGGCTCAATTCGGATAGCCCAGTTGAAGCTATACGCGTCTCCGGTTTCCCGACGATGCTCCTTCACTTTTGGCATCGCCTGTTTCATCAGCCGTGCTACCTCTGGTGCATCATCAATGATGATGGTGTAGTGCTTACGCGCCGCATGACCCAGCGTGCTGACGATAAACTCATCCATTACGCGGAAATAGTCGGCGCTCTCCTTCGGACCCGTCAGGATCAGCGGCAGCACCTGGTCATGGTTATGAGGATTCATCAGAATACCCAGCAGATACAGCAGCTCTTCCGCCGTCCCCACGCCGCCCGGGAAAATAACAATGCCGTGTGCAATACGGACAAACGCTTCCAGACGCTTCTCGATATCTGGCATGATAATCAGCTCATTGACCAGCGGGTTCGGTGGCTCAGCGGCGATGATTGAAGGCTCAGTCAGACCAATAAAGCGGCCCTCTTTATAACGCTGCTGTGCGTGACCTACGGCCGCTCCCTTCATTGGGGCTTCCATAACGCCGGGCCCGCAGCCGGTACAGATATTCAGCTCGCGCAGCCCCAGCTGGGCACCCACGGTGCGACAGTACTGATACTCTACGGCATTAATCGAGTGTCCGCCCCAGCAGACCACGGTATTGGGTTCTTCACCAATATGCAGCGCCCGGGCATTGCGTAAAATAGAGAACACCATATTGGTGATATGAACGGGATCTTCATTTTGCTGGTGCTGGAAGCGTCCTGCCTTGTCGATTTGTCCGTTGACAAACAGGATGTCGCGCAGCACGGCAAAAAGGTTGGCTTGCAGTGAGCGAATGATCCGCCCGTCGACAAAGGCTTCTTCCGGTGGATTGATCAGCTCAAGCTTTACGCCGCGCTCGCGGCGAAGCACGTTGATATCGAAGCTTTCAAAACGGGCAAGCAGCTCATGGCTGCTATCGGTCTGACTACCGGAGTTAAGCACGGCAAGCGAACAGTTGCGGAACAGCTGGTAAAGGTCACTGCTGGCCGTCTGCTTCAGCATGTCAACTTCCAGCTGAGACAGCAGGTCCATAGAACCCAGTGGACTGATATGTGTGATCAAATTAACTCCTTTGCACCCCTCCGGGTGGCGTCACTCTCCAGACAACATTCTTACACCCCTGCGCACTGGGTGAAACATCGGAAAGTTGAGATATCCTGGGCGGGGACAATGTGAACGCCCAGGTTCAGATTAGCCTTGTCTGTCGGGAATTAACAATAGGGTAAAATAGACAACTGCGGCGTGCTGCGCAAAAACATCACCGGCTACTGCCGTACCAGACGCGAACGGCCAGGCTTATAAACCCCATTGCTGCGCCATGGATTGATGTCCAGGCCGCCGCGGCGAGTATAGCGCGCATAAACGCTCAGGCTTTCAGGCTGGCAGAAGCGGTGAATATCATTAAAAATGCGTTCAACGCACTGCTCGTGAAATTCATTATGCTGACGAAAAGAGACCAGGTAACGCAGCAGCGCTTCGCGCTGAATACGTGGGCCACGGTAGCTAATCTGCACCGAACCCCAGTCGGGCTGATTAGTGATCAGACAGTTAGACTTCAGCAGATGGCTGACCAGCTGCTCTTCCACAATTTCCGGCTGTGTGGCATTAAGCAGGTAATCCGTGCTAAACGCATAGTTATCGATCTCAATATCCTGCTCATCAATGCAATACCCGCTAAAGCTACCAATCGGCTGGCCTTCGACCTCATGCAGGCGGAATAGCGCGGCGCTGACCTCTCCTCCGGCACAGGCACTGAGATCGCGCTCAAGCGTAGCGCGAACCTCGCCCCAGTCGGCAAAACGGGTCTGGTTAAAACTGTTGAGGTAAAGCTTAAAGCTCTTGGATTCAATAAGATGAGTGCTATTGGCATTTAATACCACTTCACCCAGGGCGACCTGCGGTAAACCACGGGCGTTAAGCCATGACAGTTCATAAAGCGTCCAGATATCCGCACCGTGAAAGGGCAGATTATCCGGATAGAGTGCCAGCGGCTCACGGTTGAGGCTGCGAGGCACACCCTGGAGCAAACCAGGATCGTATTTATCGTGGTATTCTGTGGGCTTCCCCAGAGTCAGGCTATTTAGCGTCTGGTGCGGATCCTGTAAAGACATAGATTTCCTTTATGACCTGCCTGAGCAGGGAGTGTGAAATTAATATGTTCGTTGCGGCCAGGACCGGAAACCATGGGATGACTGGCAGCCGAATCCCGGTTTGGCGTTAGCCTTATTGTAACTCAGGCAGCAGAGAGTGAAAAAAGAATGATTGAAGAAACGGCCCGGGCACTGACCCACTTCACCCAGCGCTATTGCGAACTCTGGCAGCAGGAGTACGGCCATTTACCCGCCAGCAGTGAGCTGTACGGTATCCCTTCCCCCTGTATACAGAACAGCGCCGAGGATGTGGTTTACTGGTTACCGCAGCCTTTCACTCTGGCCGCCAATCTGGAAGCCGTCGAGCGTGCGCTGGATTTACGCATTCAGCCCTCGGTTGTCGGCTGGTATACCTCACAGTTTGCGGGCGACATGCACGCCGTGCTGGCAGGACAATCTGTTACGCTACTGCAAACCTGGAGCGAGGAGGATTTCGTTCGGGTTCAGGAGAATTTAATCGGACACCTGGTGATGAAGAGACGGCTGAAACACTCTCCCACGCTGTTTATCGCGACGCTGGAATCGGAGCTTGAGGTCATCTCCGTATGTAACTTAAGCGGTGAGGTTATCCTTGAAAAGCTGGGTACAACTCAACGAACGGTGCTGGCGTCCGACCTCTCTGATTTCATTGACCGCCTCACCCCGCAGGGTAAAGTGTAAGAAAATTGCCGAATGAGTTTGTAGGAGATCTCTTACGCAGCCTGTAAGAGATCGCTTTAAAATCCTCAGACTAATATTAAGCCTTAAATCCTAATTCTTTTATATTCAGCAAGTTGTTTTAAGTTTTGGCCAGGCTGAGGTTAACTGGGGTTATATGGAACCGTAAGGTCTATTGTTTACTGACTAAATTAGGTCAAAATGTGTCGCATCGGAAAGGATGCTGTGACTTACGGATTGAGTCAGGACACATCGGGAAGATGATTCATGGAAAGGCCTCAGGATGAGGCAAGGACATCTCAGGAAGAGATTAATGGACACCTCCAGGATGGAGAATGAGAGCAGCCAGTATGGGTTGCGCGCCAGGATGCCAGGGACTTCACCAGTGATGGTGAAATTGTAAGGAATACGCAGGACATAGTTATCAGGGACGAGCAGGGAGCATTTACGTAGCGGGAAAGCTGCAAACGAACCGGGAGCACTGTTTTTACAGTGCTCCCTTTTTTTATGCATACTTTTCACTGACCCCGTGAGTGAATGTTATGCTTGCGGCTCTGACATTGACTGAATACAGGAGACCGCGAATGAGCCGGGAACAGCAGGTTCAGGATTGCCTGATAGCGATAACACAGGTCTTACAGGATGCAGGACTCTGGCAATCCTGCGCCCCAACGACGACCGCTTTTGAGAGCCAGGAACCTTTCTGCGTGGATACAATGACGCCGGAGCAGTGGCTTCAGTGGGTATTTTTACCCCGAATGCAGGCGCTTCTTGATTCACAGAGCCCACTGCCGGAGAAGCTGGCCATCGCACCTTATTATGAGATGGCGCTGGAGGGGGCGGTCCCGGCGCGCGCAAAACTGCTGCATGCGCTGAACGAGCTGGACAGTCACTTTGAGCATAACGCCTGATGCTGGACATCATTTATCAGGATGAATGGCTGGTCGCGGTAAATAAACCTGCGGGCTGGCTGGTACACCGTAGCTGGCTGGACCGCCATGAAAAAGTGTTTGTCATGCAGACGGTCCGCGATCAGATTGGTCAGCACGTTTTTACCGTGCATCGCCTTGACCGTCCCACCTCTGGCGTTCTGCTGATGGGATTGTCCAGCGAGGTGGGACGCCAGCTCTCCCAGCAGTTTGAACAGCATCAGCTGCAAAAAACCTACCATGCCGTAGTAAGAGGGTGGCTGGAAGGGGAAGAGACCCTGGATTATGCGCTGACCGAAGAGCTGGATAAGATAGCCGACAAATTCAGCCAGCCCGAAAAGGCCCCACAGCCTGCCACAACGCACTGGCGTTCCGTGGCAACGGCTGAGTTACCGGTTGCGGTTAGCCGCTATGACACCTCCCGCTATACGCTGATGGAGCTGAAGCCGAAAACCGGCCGCAAGCATCAGCTCAGGCGTCATATGACCCATCTTCGGCATCCGATTATTGGTGACAGCGCGCACGGTGATTTACGACAGAACCGCAGCGCGGCGGCACATTTCGGTATGCAGCGGCTGATGCTGCACGCCAGTGAGCTCAGCCTGACGCACCCGGTAACCGGCGAGCCGCTGGTGCTGCGCGCCGGATTAGACGCTATCTGGCAGCGGATGATGGCGCAGTTCGGCTGGCAGGCCTGTCTCCCTGATATTCCCAGGGTTGAGTTTAACGCCGACACCCCTCAGGATAGTGAGTGATAACAGGTGCCGGTAAAGGAGAAATAAGATGGCTCAGGTTGGCATATTTGTAGGCACGATGTACGGGAACGCGCTGCTGGTTGCAGAGGAAGCAGAACCTGTGCTGGTGGATCAGGGGCATCAGGTGAAGATTTTTGAAGATCCTGACCTGAATGACTGGCAGCGCTTTGCCGGGACGGGCGTGGCGCTGATTATTACCTCAACAACGGGGCAGGGCGAGCTGCCGGACAGCATTGCGCCTCTTTTTCGTGATATTAAAGATAAACTCGGCCACCAGCCCGGCCTGCGCTACGGCGTGATCGTGCTGGGTGACAGCAGCTACGAGGTTTTTTGCGGCGGCGGTAAGCACTTTGATGCGCTGTTGCAGGAGCAGGGAGCCACCCGCATCGGCGACGTGCTGTTGGTTGATGCTGCCGAAACCCCGGAGCCGGAAGAGGTGACAACGCCGTGGGTTGAGCAGTGGGCGAAGCAAATTAGTTAGACTGGATTCGCTCCCGGGATAAGTTGATGAGTGAGCCCGGGTTAGTCCATGGGCTTACCCGAGCGCGACGCGCCCCTGTTTACTGCTGACAGGGGCGGCAGGTTATCAGGTTACCGGCGCTGGATTAAACACCGCCAGCGCATTATGGATCCCCCAGCGATCGGACCAGCTCTGCTTGCGTCCGCTGGCAATTTCAATAATCAGTTCAAACAGCCGCCAGCCAACCTGTTCAATACTCTCCTCCCCGGTCGCGATAGTCCCCGCGTTGATATCCATCAAATCGTACCAGCGTTCTGCCAGCGCGCTTCTGGTCGCCATTTTGATAACCGGAATCGCTGCCAGGCCGTAAGGCGTGCCGCGCCCGGTGGTGAAGACCTGTAAAGTAATGCCTGACGCCATCTGCTGCGTGCCGCAGATAAAATCACTTGCCGGGGTGGCAGCATAAATCAGTCCGCGACGGGTTGGGCGCTGACCGGGCGAAAGCACTTCAACAATGGCGCTGCTCCCGGACTTGGCAATCGATCCCAATGCCTTCTCCACCACGTTTGCCAGCCCGCCTTTTTTGTTGCCGGGTGAGGGATTGGCGCTGCGATCGGTTTGCCCGCTGTTCAGGTAATCATCATACCAGGCCATCTCCTCAAGCAGCCGCTGGCCAGTCTGCTCGTCAATGACGCGTGGGGTCAGTAAATGCACCGCATCACGGACTTCCGTGACCTCGGAAAACATCACCGTCGCGCCGCAGCGTACCAGTAAATCAGAGGCAAACCCCACGGCAGGGTTTGCCGTCACGCCGGAAAAAGCATCGCTGCCGCCACACTGCATGCCGACCACCAGTTCCGAAGCAGGTACAGTTTCCCGGCGGCGCTGATTCAGTCGCTGAAGATGACGTTTCGCGACGCGTAAAATATCATTCACCATCGACTCAAATCCTACGTGCTGCTCATCCTGGAGGCGGACAATATCATCCTCATCCAGTGAAATCGGCTGCACATCGGGCGTGCCCTGTAGCAGCCTTTCGGGCTGGAGTTTTTCACACCCCAGCCCGACGACCATGACTTCACCGCCGAAATTGGGGTTAAGGGCAAGGTTATGCAACGTGCGAATGGGGATAATTGCCGCGGGCGCGTTGATCGCCACGCCGCAGCCGTAGAGATGATTCAGGGCCACCACGCCATCGACGTTTGGAAAGTCCGGCAGCAGCTGGCGCTCAATAATGCTTACCACATAATCAACTACGCCCGCCACGCAGTGGACGCTGGTGGTTATCGCCAGCAGGTTACGCGTTCCCACGCTGCCGTCACTGTTGCGATACCCTTCAAAGGTATACCCCTCAAGGGCGGGAAGGGCTGGCGGGATCGCCGTGGCAAGGGGCAGGCTGGCCAGATTGGGCGCAGTCGGCAGCCCCACCAGCGATTCATCAATCCAGCAGCCCTGAGCAATATCACGAAGCGCGTAACCAATCACTTCGCCGTAGCGCAGGATATCAGCGCCTTTGGCAATATTATTCAGCGCGACCTTATGCCCCTGGGGGATATGCTCTTTTAAAACCAGCCCACAAGGAAACACGCTGCCTGCCGTCAGACCATTATTATTAACCACAATGGCAACGTTATCTTTTTCATGCACCTTTATATAGAGAGGCGCCTCTTTATTGATAATATTCATTGCTCGGTAAACCCTGACTGGAACGGTAACTGGAAACGCCCTTCTCGCGCGGAGGAGGCGTTTATTATTTTTATCCTGAAGCTATTCTGCTAATAAACAGTATAAAAGGTCTGCCGGGCAAAAACATTGTGCAAATGACTATAAAAAGAGGCCAGACGAGATCAGTTTCCAGTCAAATCCACAAAGGCAATCGAGAGGGCTCACAAAGCAGCGGACATTTCACCAGTGTGTGACGGCCTCCGCAGAACTTTAAGGAAGCGTGAGCCACCACGCAGGGGCATGTGCAACTGCCATAAAAACCGTAATTATAAGTCCCCTTTCCAGGGCTTTTTACCGATGTATTAGCCAGCCCGCATTTATATAATTTTTCATGCATCAGAACGATGAGGTATTTGTGCGTAGCGTAATGACTATTCTGCAAAATAATCGCTGTCTTTAACCCAATATCATTCTGATACCCAACGCGATGTGTATGCCGTACAGAGTGAACGTTGCCTGGTCGCTATATTTCGGGAGTAGATAATGAATTCAGTCAGCAGTGCCGCGAGCGCCGTACAAAAAAGAACAAACGCCCGCTACTGGATAGTGGTGATGCTATTTATCGTTACCTCTTTCAATTACGGAGACCGCTCGACAATTGCCATTGCCGGTTCCGCCATGTCGAAGGATATTGGCCTTGATCCTGTGGGGCTGGGCTATATCTTCTCAGCCTTTTCATGGGCCTATGTCATAGGCCAGATCCCAGGAGGCTGGCTACTGGACCGCTATGGCTCAAAGCGAGTTTACTTCTGGAGCATATTTCTCTGGTCGCTTTTCACGTTCCTACAGGGATTTGTCGACCTGTTTAGTGGTTTTACCATTATCGCCGTGCTGTTTGCGCTGCGATTTATGGTCGGGCTGGCGGAGGCACCCTCCTTCCCCGGCAACAGCCGCATCGTTGCTGCCTGGTTCCCCGCGCAGGAGCGTGGCACCGCCGTCGCCCTGTTCAATTCAGCGCAGTATTTTGCCACGGTCATTTTCGCACCAATCATGGGCTGGCTGACATCGACCGTAGGCTGGGCGCACGTCTTCTGGTTTATGGGCGGGCTCGGGATCGTTATCAGCTTTATCTGGCAGAAGGTTATTCACGATCCCAACGATCATCCCGGCGTCAATAAAGCCGAGCTGGAATATATGGAGCAGGGCGGGGCGCTGATCAATATGGATCAACGCAGTGCCGTAGTGCGCAGCATCGGCTGGGGGGAGCGGATACATCAGATTAAACAGCTGGTCAGCTCGCGGATGATGTTGGGTATTTACCTTGGACAATACTGCATCAACGCCCTGACCTACTTCTTTATTACCTGGTTCCCGGTCTATCTGGTGCAGGCGCGGGGTATGTCCATTCTCAAGGCCGGGATGGTGGCGGCCATCCCCGCCATATGTGGTTTTTTAGGCGGCGTGCTGGGCGGCATTATTTCAGACTGGCTGATGCGTAAAACCGGGTCGCTGAACATCGCCCGTAAGACGCCGATTGTGCTCGGTATGCTGCTCTCGGTGTCGATGGTGGTCTGTAATTACGTTGATACCGAATGGGTCGTGGTCTTCTTTATGTCGCTGGCGTTCTTTGGGAAGGGGATCGGCGCGCTGGGCTGGGCAGTTATGGCCGATACGGCGCCAAAGGAGATCAGCGGACTCAGCGGCGGCCTGTTCAATATGTTTGGCAACGCCTCGGGCATCATCACGCCTGTTGCTATCGGCTACATCATTGCGACCACCGGCTCCTATAACGGCGCGCTGGTCTATGTGGGCATCCACGCCTTTGTGGCCGTACTGAGCTATCTGGTGCTGGTCACTGACATTAAACGTATTGAACTGAACTCTCTGTAAGGACAGGTTATGAATACGCAAAGCAGTCCGGTTATAACCGATATGAAAGTGATCCCGGTGGCGGGCCATGACAGCATGCTGCTGAACATCGGCGGCGCACACGATCCCTTCTTCACCCGCAATATCGTGGTGCTCACCGACAGCGCGGGGCATACGGGCGTGGGTGAAGCACCCGGCGGTGAAACTATTTATCAAACGCTGATGGATGCCATTCCCCAGGTGCAGGGAAAGGAGATCGCGAGGATGAACCGGCTGGTGCAGAACGTCCATAAGGGCAGCCAGTCCGACGATTTTGACACCTTCGGCAAGGGGGCCTGGACCTTTGAGCTCAGGGTGAATGCCGTTGCCGCGCTGGAGGCGGCGCTGCTCGACCTGCTGGGACAGTGGCTGGGGGTGCCGGTGGCGGAACTCCTTGGGCCGGGTAAGCAGCGCGATGAGGTCAGGGTACTGGGTTACCTGTTTTACGTCGGCGACCGTGAAAAAACCGACCTTCCTTACCTCGAGGGCGAAACGCGCGGCCATGACTGGTATCACCTGCGGCATCAGCAGGCGATGGACAGCGCAGCGATCGTGCGGCTTGCCGAAGCCGCTCAGGACAGGTATGGCTTTAAGGATTTCAAACTGAAGGGGGGCGTACTGCCTGGCGAACAGGAGATTGAGGCGGTCAGGGCGATGAAGAAGCGCTTTCCTGATGCGCGAATAACCGTGGACCCCAACGGCGCCTGGTCTCTGAATGAAGCGATCGCCCTGTGCAAAGATATGAACGGTATTCTGACCTATGCCGAAGACCCCTGCGGTGCGGAGCAGGGCTATTCCGGACGTGAAGTAATGGCCGAATTCCGCCGGGCAACTGGCCTGCCGGTTGCCACCAATATGATAGCCACCAACTGGCGGGAAATGAACCATGCGGTGATGCTCAACGCCGTCGATATCCCGCTGGCGGATCCACATTTCTGGACGCTAAGCGGCGCAGTACGCGTCGCACAGCTCTGCGACGACTGGGGACTGACCTGGGGCTGCCACTCTAATAACCACTTTGATATTTCACTGGCGATGTTCACCCACGTCGGGGCGGCTGCGCCGGGTAAGCCTACGGCCATTGATACCCACTGGATCTGGCAGGAAGGCGAGCAGCGTCTGACCAAAGCACCCCTGCAAATCCGTAACGGCAGCATTACCGTGCCTGATGCGCCGGGGCTGGGCATTGAGCTGGACTGGGCGAGGGTAGAGCAGGCCCATGCCCTGCATCAAAGCCTGCCCGGCGGCGCACGTAACGACGCCCGGGCGATGCAGTATCTGCACCCCGGCTGGACCTTTGACCGCAAACGCCCCTGCCTTGTGCGCTAACTTTTTCAGGAGTCACTGATGAGCTATATAAGCAATCCAAACGGTTTTCGCCAGCGCCTGCTGGCGGGAGAAACGCTAATTGGCAGCTGGTGCGCACTGGCCAGCCCAATCTCTACCGAAGTGCTGGGGCTGGCCGGGTTCGACTGGCTGGTACTTGACGGCGAGCATGCGCCAAACGATATCACCACCTTTGTACCGCAGCTGATGGCGCTTAAAGGCAGCGTCAGCGCGCCGGTTGTTCGCCCACCATGCAACGAGCCGGTCATTATTAAGCGGCTGCTGGATATTGGTTTTTCCAACTTTCTGATCCCCTTTGTTGAAACGCAGGAGGAAGCCTTGCGGGCGGTGGCCTCAACGCGCTATCCGCCCCTTGGGATCCGCGGCGTTTCCGTTTCGCATCGCAGCAATATGTACGGCACCGTGCCGGAGTACAACAGCACGGTTAATGACAACATTACCGTGCTGGTGCAGATCGAAACGCAGCAGGCGGTGGATAACATTGATGCGATTGCAGCCGTCGAGGGCGTGGATGGCATTTTTGTCGGGCCTGGCGATCTCTCGGCCGCGCTGGGTTATCTCGGTCAGCCTGCACACCCCGAGGTGCTTAAGGTGATAAAGCATATTTTCGAGCGGGCAAAGGCTGCGGGTAAGCCGAGCGGCATACTGGCCCCGGTCGAGGCCGATGCGCGCCGTTACCTTTCATGGGGAGCGAGTTTTGTCGCGGTTGGCAGTGATGTGGGTGTCTTCCGTAGCGCCACGCAGGCCCTGTGCGATCGCTTTAAGCAATAATTCCCCTACAGGAGAAGCAAGATGAAAATTGGCTTTATTGGTCTGGGTATCATGGGTAAGCCCATGAGTAAAAATCTGCTGAAGGCAGGCTATTCGCTGGTGGTTCGCGATCATAATACAGAGAGCGAAGCCGAACTGGTCAGCGCAGGGGCCGTAGTGGCTAAAAGTGCGAAAGCGGTGGCGGAGCAGTGCGAGGTGATAATTACCATGCTGCCTAACTCTCCGCACGTCAGGGAGGTGCTGCTGGGGGAAGAGAGCGTTATTCAGGGTGCCAGGTCCGGCACCATTGTGATCGATATGAGCTCCATTGCCCCGCTGGCCAGCCGGGAATTTCACCAGGCGCTGGCGCAGAAAGAGATAGCGCTGCTGGATGCACCGGTAAGCGGTGGCGAACCCAAAGCCATTGAGGGTACGCTGTCGGTCATGGTGGGCGGTGACAAGGCGCTGTTTGATAAGTGCTATGAGATTATGAAAGCGATGGCAGGTTCCGTGGTCCACACCGGTGATATCGGCGCGGGTAACGTCACCAAGCTTGCCAATCAGGTGATTGTCGCGCTGAACATTGCAGCCATGTCAGAAGCGCTGACCCTGGCAACCAAAGCCGGGGTGGATCCGCAGCAGGTTTTTCAGGCGATTCGCGGCGGGCTGGCGGGCAGTACGGTTCTGGATGCGAAAGCGCCCATGGTGCTGGCGCGGGATTTCAAACCCGGCTTCCGTATTAACCTGCATATCAAGGATTTAGCCAATGCGCTTGATACCTCCCATGAAGTGGGCGCACAGCTGCCGCTGACGGCGGCGGTGATGGAGATGATGCAGATGCTGCGCGCCGACGGGCTGGGGGATGCGGACCATAGCGCGCTGGCTTGCTATTATGAGAAGTTAACCAACGTTGGAATTACTCATTAGCATCCTGTCCCGGCCTGCTGACAGGCCGGGACCTGACTCGCTGGCTAAGGCCGGTTCACAGCGCCCGGATAACGTATGAAAATAGTAATCGCACCGGATTCATATAAAGAGAGTTTGTCTGCCCAGCAGGTTGCCGTGCAGATTGAGCTGGGATTTCGTGAAATTTTTCCTGCTGCGGAGTATGTCAGGTTGCCGGTCGCAGATGGCGGCGAGGGTACGGTTGAGGCGATGGTCGCCGCAACGAACGGAACCTTCGTTACGCTCAGCGTGACCGGGCCGCTGGGCGAGCCCGTCGAGGCATTTTACGGGCTATCTGGCGATGGCAGCCGGGCTTTTATTGAAATGGCGGCGGCGAGCGGACTGGAAAAGGTGCCGGTCAGCCGCCGCGACCCGCTGATCACCACCTCATGGGGAACGGGAGAGCTGATCCGTAACGCGCTCGATCGGGGCGTAGAGCATTTCATTATTGGTATCGGCGGTAGCGCCACCAATGATGGCGGCGCAGGGATGTTACAGGCACTCGGTGCCCAACTGCTGGACAGCCAGGGAAAACAGATTGGCTTCGGCGGCGGCCAGCTGGCGCAGCTGGCTGACATTGATCTGAGCAAATTCGATCCGCGTATTAAACAGCGTCGTTTTGAGGTCGCATGCGACGTGACGAACCCCCTGCTGGGCAAGGAGGGGGCTTCCGCCGTTTTTGGCCCGCAAAAGGGCGCCACGCCAGAACTGGTCAGCCAGCTTGATGCCGCGCTGGGCCACTATGCCGACGTGATCCAGCGCGAGCTGGATATCGATGTGCTGCAACTGCCGGGCGGCGGCGCGGCGGGGGGAATGGGCGTGGCGCTGCATGCGTTTTGCCATGCGGAGCTGCGGCGGGGTATTGAAATCGTTACCGAAGCGCTGGGTCTGGATGAACTGGTCAGGGATGCAACGCTGGTGATAACCGGTGAGGGGCGCATCGACAGCCAGACCATTCACGGCAAAGTGCCGATTGGCGTCGCGCAGGTCGCAAAACGCTACAACAAACCGGTCATCGGCATTGCAGGCAGCCTGACCGATGACGTGGCGGTGGTGCATCAGCATGGGTTAGATGCCGTATTCAGCGTGATCTACAGCATCTGTACCCTTGAGGAAGCGCTGGAGAACGCGGCGGAAAACGTGCGTATGACGGCGAGAAATATCGCCGCCTCACTGGCCATCGGTCAGCAGATGCCGCGCCCCTGAGGGAGCAAACGGCGGTCGGGCCGTTAAGGCAGGCCCTTACCGATCCAACCGCTCCCTGGCAAGTCGGGCAACATTTTCGATTTCATCAAGCAGCTCAAAAAGCTCAGGTTCGGTTCCCTCTATGTGAGGATTGTTCCGCAGGCTACGATCCAGCTGCTGACAGAGCTGCTTCATACGCGGTACGCCACTGTAGCTGGCGCTCCCGTGCAGCTTATGAATGATATCGCGCAGTCCCGGCACGTTATCCTCAGCCATGTAGCGCTCCACAAGCGCCCGCACTTCCGGCAGAAAATCGACCAGCATTTGTAACAGCTCACGCGCCAGATCGGGCTTATTCGCGGCCTGACGGAGCGCCAGCTGCCAGTCAAGCGAAGCGGAGACATCAGGGATTTTGACTAAAACCGGAGGCTTAACCGACGAGTAGCGTGCCAGCAGCTGGCTGAGACGCTCCTCGTCAATCGGTTTAGCCAGGTAGTCATTCATGCCCGCCTTTATAAATTGCTCTTTCTCACCGTCCAGCGTGTGCGCCGTAACGGCCACAATCGGGGTGGAGTAATGCTGAGGGAGCTGACGGATAATCTCACTGGCGCGGATGCCATCAATTTCGGGCATCTGAATATCCATAAGAATAATATCCAGTTCGCGATCCTTCGCCATGCGGATGGCATTCTTACCGCTGTCGCACAGAACAATATGCTCAACCTGTTCTTCCAGCAGGGCACCAATCAGCTTCAGATTGGCAGGATTATCATCCACTGCCATCACCGTAAGCGGCAATCGCTGACGCGGCACCGGGAAGGGAAGCACGCGGGAATGATGGTCGATCAGGACTGGCAGCAGGCGAGTCAGGGAAACGGGCTTAATCAGGCAGGCGCTGACGCCACGGGCCTTGAGTTCTTCCGCATAAACCTGCATCTGGCAGGGGAGCGCCATAATCACGTTGTCGGCCCGCTGCAGCGCCGGAAGCAGGTCCTCTGACTCAATCTCAGCCTCGTGGGTAACGGGAAGACCTAACAGCAGCGCGTCATAATGGCTCTCTGCCAGGCCGTTGAGCGTCGCGCTGTAGCTGACGGTCATCTGCGTCGCCTCCAGCATCGTCAGGGTTGCCTGCGCGGCGGCCTCATTGGCTTCCACATAGGCCAGCCTTTTGCCCTGCAGGCACTCCATGGCGCGCGGGTCGCTTGCAGCATTAGGATTAAGCGCCAGATCAACATTGAACCAGAAGGTCGACCCCTGGTTTAGCCGACTGTGGAACGAAATTTCACCGCCCATTTCATTCACCAGCCGCTGCGTGATCACTAACCCCAGCCCGGTGCCACCGTGGCGGCGTGAAATACTGGCATCCGCCTGACGAAAAGCCTGAAACAGCTGGGACTGCTGTTTTTCAGAAATGCCGATGCCGGTATCATGGATCTGCACCTCAAGATCGACCCGGTTATTGCTGAGGGAGCGTTTTTCCACGCGAATATCAATATTGCCGCGTTCGGTGAATTTGATGGCATTACCCAGCAGGTTGACCAGTATTTGCTGCAGGCGTAGCGGGTCGCCAATGGCATTATCCGGCACGTCATGCTGAATGCTCAGGGTGAGCTCCAGCCCCTTTTCATGCGCCGACTGAGCCAGCAGCACCACCACCTCATCCAGCGTTACGCGCAGCGGAAAGGGGATAGTTTCCAGTATCAGCTTCCCGGCTTCCAGCTTGGAAAAATCGAGTACGTCATTGATGATACTCAGCAGGTTATTGGCCGAGCGCTCGATAGTATGAAGATAGTCACGCTGGGTAACGTTAAGCGACGTTTTCAGCGTTTGTCGGGTGAAGCCAATCACCCCATTCAGCGGGGTGCGCAGTTCATGGGACATATTGGCAAGGAACTCGGATTTAATCCTGGCTGCCTCCTGGGCGCGCTTCTTCGCCAGATCCAGCTCGACGTTCTGGATCTCCATCTGCTCCAGCGTTTCACGCAGATCGGAGGTCGCCTGATCGATATTCTGCTGCATCTCCTCGTGGTAGGCGGTCAGGGACATCGCCATGGAGTTAATGCCGTTCTTCAGCATATCAAGCTCACCCAGCATAAAGCCGGAGACGCGGCTGTCCAGCTGGCCGCGACGGATGCGGTCAACGGTGCTGACCATATCGCGAATGGGCCCGGTGACATTACGCATCAGTCGGTAGGCAAACAGCATGGCAAGACAGAGGCAAAACAGCAGCATCAGCGTGGAGATGAACACCTCCTTGTACTGCTGAAGCCTGACGGACTGAAGATCAAGTTCGATGGCGACATAGCCCAGCGGGTTGCCGGTAGGCTTGGCATCGTCGCCGGGCGACTCATCAGGAAAGTAGCTTTCAGACACAATCGGCGTACGCAGGATCACCACGCTACCTTCGCGTTCATAGGTCAGGGTGGCCGGGAGCTTTTCTCCGTCGGGTACGCGCAGCCTGGACGGGCTGATATGAAAGTTCGAGGTGACGAACAGCTGGTTCTGCGCATCAAAGACGGTAATTGCGCGAACAATTTCCGAATGGCGACGGTGCAGCAGGCTGACCAGCTGGCGCACCGACTCGCGGCTGTGGAAGGTCATGCCATACTCACTGGCAACCGCCAGTGGTTCAATAATATTGGCACCGGCATCCACGAGCTGGCGATGAAGTTCGTTATAACGATGCACCACGAAGAAGGTGCTTAGCATCAGCCCAATCATCAGGGTGGGGGCCAGAATCAAGATCATCATGCGTGCCCGCAGGCTATATTTGGTCATAATCTTCCTGAAGCACGTAATAAACCAGCTGACGCGTCACGCGGGTCGAATTAATCCGATCGCTGGTGTAGGCTACGCACGTTTTTTCGCTCACTACTTTCGGAATGAAACTGAATAATGGCGCAATTCTACTCTGCAAANGTCACGCGGGTCGAATTAATCCGATCGCTGGTGTAGGCTACGCACGTTTTTTCGCTCACTACTTTCGGAATGAAACTGAATAATGGCGCAATTCTACTCTGCAAAACGCCGCGTGACGACCCGCCAGATCGTGACGACGATGGTATATGAGCTGGACGGGGCAGGACAGGGCGTGGCCAGGCACAATGGCAAGGCGCTTTTCATCAATGGCGCGCTGCCGGGTGAACAGGTCGAAGTTGAAATTGTCGAAGATAAACGCGCCTGGGCCAGGGGGAACGCAAAACGTCTGCTCTCTACCAGCCCGGAGCGAGTGACGCCTGCCTGCCCACATTTCAGCCAGTGTGGCGGCTGTTCACAGCAGCATGCCTCCCCTGCACTGCAACAGCGCAGCAAAGCACAGTCGCTGGCAAGAATGCTGGGACAGGCGACCGGGCAGCCGGTGGAGGTAACGCAGATCATTGCCGGCGAGGCTTATGGCTATCGCCGCCGCGCACGACTGGGACTCTCCTGGCATCGACGCAGTCAGACATTGCAGATGGGTTTCCGGCGGTCCTCTTCAGACGAGCTGGTCAATATTACCCAGTGCCCTGTTTTGAAGCCCGAGCTTGAAGCATTGATCAAACCCCTGCACCAGGTATTGAGCAGCCTGCAGGCGAGCGACCGGCTGGGCCACGTTGAACTGATTCAGGCGGATAACGGCACGCAGCTGGTTTTACGTCATCTTGACCCGCTCGGCGAGGAAGATCGTCGCAAACTGGAACGCTTTTCGCATAATCATCAGATTGCATTATACCTGGCGCCGGACAGTGATACGCTTGAGCAGGTTAGCGGCGAAATGCCTTATTACCGGCTCGACGATCTGACGCTGACGTTTAGCCCACGCGGCTTTATTCAGGTCAACGCAGCGTTGAACCAGCAGATGGTGCACCAGGCGCTGGCATGGCTGGATCTGCACCCTCAGGATCGTGTACTGGACCTGTTCTGCGGCATGGGGAATTTTTCGCTTCCCATGGGAAATTATGCAGAAAGTGTTATCGGTGTGGAGGGGGTGACAGCGTTGGTGGAGAAGGGTGCGTATAATGCCGCACTGAATAATCTGAACCATGTCACCTTTTATCAGCATAATCTGGAAGAGGACGTGGCGCAGCAGCCGTGGGCTGCACAAGGGTTTAACAAGGTTTTACTGGATCCGGCACGGGCTGGCGCGGCAGGTGTAATGAATCACATTATTAAACTTGCGCCGGAACGGGTAGTTTATGTTTCCTGTAATCCGACTACACTTGCCCGGGATTGTCAGATTCTTCTGACAGCGGGCTACCAATTGGAACGGGTTACACTGCTTGATATGTTTCCACATACCGGGCATGTAGAGTCCATGGTGCTGTTTAGCCGAAAATAGATCCCCGGCAGGGGGGACGCCAGGAGAGGTTATGGTTGCGGTAAGAAGTGCACATTTGAATACGGCTGGCGAGTTTGCGCTCGACCAATGGATCACCAGTTTGGGGATCTCTAACCAGCAGTCATGTGAACGACTGGCCGATACCTGGCGCTACTGCGACGAGGCGACACGTAATCATCCGGATGCCGCGCTGCTGCTGTGGCGCGGCGTCGAGATGGTCGAAATTCTCTCCATGCTGAGTATGGATAACGAAAGTCTTCGCGCGGCGCTGCTGTTTCCTCTGGCCGATGCTAACGTTGTATCCGAAGCGGTGCTGGAAGAGGAGTTCGGTAAGGCCATTGTCTCGCTGGTGCACGGCGTGCGTGATATGGACGCCATCCGTCAGCTTAAGGCCACGCACAATGACTCCATGGCCTCCGAACAGGTCGATAACGTCCGGCGCATGCTGCTGGCAATGGTGGAGGACTTCCGCTGTGTGGTGATCAAGCTGGCGGAGCGAATTGCCCACCTGCGGGAGGTCAAAGACGCGCCGGAAGATGAGCGCGTGCTGGCGGCGAAAGAGTGTACAAACATCTATGCGCCACTGGCGAACCGTCTGGGGATTGGTCAGCTGAAGTGGGAGCTGGAAGATTTCTGCTTCCGCTATCTTCATCCGGACGAATACAAACACATCGCAAAACTCCTGCACGAAAGACGCATCGATCGCGAAGACTATATTGACACCTTCGTCGGATCCCTGCGCACTGAAATCGTGAAGGAGGGAGTAAAAGCCGAGGTTTATGGCCGTCCGAAGCATATCTACAGCATCTGGCGCAAAATGCAGAAAAAGGCGCTGACCTTTGATGAGCTGTTTGACGTGCGGGCAGTGCGCATTGTTGCCGAACGTCTTCAGGACTGCTACGGCGCGCTGGGCATTGTCCATACGCTCTATCGCCACCTGCCGAGCGAGTTTGACGATTACGTGGCTAACCCCAAGCCCAACGGCTATCAGTCGATTCATACCGTGGTGCTGGGGCCGCAGGGCAAAACCGTTGAAATACAGATCCGTACCCGGCAGATGCATGAAGACGCTGAACTCGGCGTAGCCGCTCACTGGAAGTATAAAGAGGGCGGCACCAGCGGCGGCAGCGCACGCGGGGCCTCAGGCCACGAAGAGCGTATTGCGTGGCTGCGTAAGCTGATCGCCTGGCAGGAGGAGATGGCCGACACCGGAGAGATGCTTGACGAGGTGCGCAGCCAGGTCTTTGACGACCGGGTCTATGTGTTTACGCCAAAAGGCGACGTGGTCGACCTGCCTGCGGGTTCGACACCGCTCGACTTTGCCTACCACATCCACAGCGACATCGGTCACCGCTGCATCGGGGCGAAAATTGGTGGGCGCATCGTGCCGTTCACCTACCAGCTGCAAATGGGCGATCAGATTGACATTATCACCCAGAAGCAGCCTAACCCGAGCCGTGACTGGCTTAACCCGAATCTTGGCTATGTCACCACCAGCCGCGGTCGCTCCAAAATCCACGCCTGGTTCCGTAAGCAGGATCGCGATAAGAACATCATTGCCGGTCGCCAAATCCTCGACAGCGAACTGGATCAGCTGGATATCAGCATTAAAGAGGCTGAGAAGCTGCTGCTGCCGCGCTATAACGTCAACTCCCTGGACGAACTGCTGGCATCGATTGGCGGCGGTGATATTCGCCTCAATCAGATGGTCAACTTCCTGCAATCGAAGCTGAATAAGCCGAGCGCAGAGGAGGAAGATCGCGAAGCACTTCGCCAGCTCACCCAGAAATCTGCCGCGCCACGCAGCAAGGAGAGCGGACGCGTGGTGGTTGAGGGCGTCGGCAACCTGATGCACCACATTGCTCGCTGCTGCCAGCCGATCCCCGGCGACGATATTGTCGGCTTTATTACCCAGGGGCGCGGCATTTCAATTCACCGCGCCGACTGTGACCAGCTGACGGAGCTGATGTCGCACGCACCCGAGCGCATCGTGGATGCCGTCTGGGGTGAAAGCTACTCAAGCGGCTATTCGCTGGTGGTGCGGGTGACGGCTAACGATCGCAGCGGGCTGCTGCGCGATATCACCACCATTCTGGCGAATGAGAAGGTCAACGTGCTGGGCGTCTCCAGTCGCAGCGACACCAAAAAGCAGCTGGCTACCATTGATATGGACATTGAAATCTACAACCATCAGGTGCTGGGCCGCGTGCTGGCGCGGCTGAACCAGGTGCCGGACATTATCGACGCCAGACGACTGCATTAACCTCCCTGGCCTGGCCGCAACGATCGACCAGGCCGCTTCTGCCCTGAAAGAATTGGAAAACTGATGAACGCTCTCGATCGCCTGCTGGGCATCATGAAAACCCTCCGCGATCCGCAGCATGGCTGCCCGTGGGATCGCGAACAGACCTGGGCCTCAATCGCCCCCTATACCCTTGAAGAGACCTGGGAAGTGCTGGACGCTATCAGCCGTGAGGATTTTGACGATCTTCAGGGCGAACTGGGCGATTTGCTGTTCCAGATTGTGTTCTACGCCCAGATGGCGAATGAAGAGGGGCGCTTTAACTTCGACGACATCTGCAACACCATCAGCGACAAGCTGGAGCGTCGTCATCCGCACGTCTTCGGTGATGTGCAAGTCNTGCCCGCCCTGATGCGCGCGCACAAGATCCAGAAACGCTGCAGCAACGTCGGCTTTGACTGGCATACGCTGGGCCCGGTGGTGGACAAAGTGTATGAAGAGATCGACGAGGTGATGTTTGAGGCGAAACAGGCGGTGATCGACCCGCAAAAGCTGGAAGAGGAGATCGGCGATCTGCTGTTTGCGACGGTGAATCTTTCCCGCCACCTTGGCAGCAAAGCGGAAACGACCCTGCAAAAGGCAAACGATAAATTTGAACGCCGCTTTCGTCAGGTTGAGCAGATTATCGCCGGGCAGGGAATGCAGATGACTGAGGCGACGCTTGAGCAGATGGAGTCGGCCTGGCAGCAGGTGAAGTTGCAGGAGAAGGGTTCTGCCGATCCTGACGCAAAGTCAGGCGAAATCCCCAGCTGACTCGATTCAACAAAATGTGATTCAGGTCAAATCCGGCGCGGGCGTAATCGGGTACGATTCTGCGGTCAGTGCGATGGAAAGCGCATAACCAAAAACGATTAATTGTGGGGCGGAGGGGATTCCCGTATACTGTTTTCCCGTCCTGGTTATTCCATCGTCTTTAAACCTACTTTCTCAGGTTCAGCATGACAACGAACTATATTTTTGTGACCGGCGGGGTCGTATCCTCTCTGGGTAAAGGCATTGCCGCAGCCTCCCTGGCCGCTATTCTTGAAGCACGTGGCCTCAACGTCACCATCATGAAGCTGGACCCGTATATCAACGTGGATCCGGGTACCATGAGCCCCACTCAGCACGGTGAAGTCTACGTCACCGATGATGGTGCGGAAACCGATCTGGATCTCGGCCATTACGAGCGTTTTATTCGCACTAAAATGAGCCGCCGGAACAACTTCACCACCGGCCGTATCTACTCAGAAGTCCTGCGCAAAGAGCGCCGTGGGGACTATCTGGGGGCGACCATTCAGGTGATCCCACACATTACCAACGCCATTAAAGAACGCATCCTGGAAGGCGGCGAAGGTCACGACGTGGTGCTGGTGGAAATCGGCGGAACCGTTGGTGATATCGAATCGCTGCCGTTTCTTGAAGCCATTCGCCAGATGGCCGTTGACGTGGGCCGCGAGCACACCATGTATATGCACCTGACGCTGGTGCCCTACATGGCGGCGGCCGGTGAAGTCAAAACCAAACCGACTCAACATTCGGTTAAAGAGCTGCTCTCAATCGGTATTCAGCCTGACGTGCTGATCTGCCGTTCAGATCGCGCCGTCCCGGCTAACGAACGTGCAAAAATTGCGCTGTTCTGTAACGTGCCGGAAAAAGCGGTCATCTCACTGAAAGACGTTGATTCCATTTATAAGATTCCTGGTATGTTAAAATCCCAGGGACTGGACGATTATATCTGTAAACGCTTTAACCTGAACGCGCCGGAAGCCAACCTGTCCGAGTGGGAACAGGTTATCTACCAGGAAGCGAATCCGGGTGGCGAAGTGACCATCGGCATGATTGGCAAATATGTCGAACTGCCGGATGCCTATAAATCGGTGATCGAGGCGCTGAAGCACGGCGGCCTGAAAAACCGCGTGACGGTTAACATCCGACTGATCGACTCACAGGATGTGGAAACGCGCGGTGTGGAATTGCTGAAGGATTTAGATGCGATTCTGATCCCGGGTGGCTTCGGCTATCGCGGCGTGGAAGGCAAGCTGATGACCGCGCGCTATGCCCGTGAGCACAACGTTCCCTACCTCGGCATTTGTTTGGGTATGCAGGTTGCGCTGATGGAGTTCGCCCGTAACGTGGCGGGAATGGAAGACGCAAACTCAACGGAATTTGTGCCAGACTGTAAATATCCGGTGGTGGCACTGATCACCGAATGGCGCGACGAAGAAGGCAACGTTGAGCTGCGTACTGAGCAGAGCGATCTTGGCGGCACCATGCGCCTGGGTAGCCAGCAGTGCCAGTTGGATCCGAACAGCCTGGTCCATGAACTGTACGGTTCAGACACCATCGTTGAACGTCATCGCCATCGCTATGAAGTCAACAATATGCTGTTGAAGCAGATCGAGGCGGCCGGTTTACGCGTTGCAGGTCGCTCCGGCGATGATCAGCTGGTGGAGATTATTGAAATCCCCGATCATCCGTGGTTCGTTGCGTGTCAGTTCCACCCGGAATTTACCTCAACTCCTCGTGACGGGCACCCGCTGTTTGCTGGCTTTGTTAAGGCCGCCAGCGAGTACCAAAAGCGTTTGGCAAAATAAGTGTTTTCATAGCGGCGTACTATCGCCACCCGTCAGACATCCCTCTGCGCCAGGCGCAGGGGATGAGACCTCAGAAGCCTTCGTTCGCGAGCGTTTGAGGGAAACAGGCAGTCAAAGTTGCTGCGGGAATAACGGATGTTGTGCGCTGTTTGTCTGAGTTTAAGATAACTTGTACTAAGGAAAATCTAATGTCCAAAATCGTTAAAGTCATCGGTCGTGAAATCATCGACTCGCGCGGAAACCCTACCGTTGAAGCAGAAGTCCACCTTGAAGGCGGCTTCGTTGGCATGGCTGCGGCACCGTCAGGCGCCTCTACCGGCTCTCGTGAAGCGCTGGAACTGCGTGATGGCGACAAATCTCGCTTCCTCGGCAAAGGCGTCACCAAAGCCGTTGCTGCAGTCAATGGCCCTATCGCTGACGCGGTAACCGGCAAAGATGCTAAAGACCAGGCAAACATCGACAAGATCATGATCGATCTTGACGGTACTGAGAACAAATCCAAATTTGGCGCTAACGCCATCCTGGCCGTTTCTCTGGCCGCTGCGAAAGCTGCCGCTGCCGCTAAAGGCATGCCGCTGTACGAGCACATTGCTGAACTGAACGGTACGCCGGGCAAATATTCAATGCCTCTGCCAATGATGAACATCATCAACGGCGGCGAACATGCCGACAACAACGTCGACATCCAGGAATTTATGATCCAGCCGGTTGGCGCGAAAAACCTGAAAGAAGCCGTGCGTATGGGTTCTGAGGTTTTCCACAACCTGGCAAAAGTGCTGAAGTCTAAGGGCATGAGCACGGCGGTAGGTGACGAAGGTGGCTATGCGCCAAACCTGGGTTCTAACGCCGAAGCGCTGGCGGTTATCGCTGAAGCGGTAAAAGCAGCGGGCTACGAGCTGGGTAAAGATATCACCCTGGCGATGGACTGCGCGGCCTCTGAGTTCTACAAAGATGGCAAATACGTGCTGGCTGGCGAAGGCAACAAAGCCTTCACCTCCGAAGAGTTCACGCATTTCCTGGAAGACCTGACCAAACAGTATCCTATCGTCTCCATCGAAGATGGCCTGGACGAGTCTGACTGGAACGGCTTTGCTTACCAGACTAAAGTGCTGGGCGACAAAATCCAGCTGGTGGGTGACGATCTGTTCGTAACCAACACCAAAATCCTGAAGGAAGGTATCGATAAAGGTATCGCTAACTCCATTCTGATCAAATTCAACCAGATCGGTTCACTGACCGAAACTCTGGCAGCGATCAAAATGGCGAAAGATGCAGGCTATACCGCGGTGATCTCTCACCGTTCAGGTGAAACTGAAGATGCGACCATCGCTGACCTGGCAGTGGGTACGGCAGCAGGCCAGATCAAAACCGGTTCTATGAGCCGTTCTGACCGCGTGGCTAAGTACAACCAGCTGATCCGTATCGAAGAAGCGCTGGGCAGCCGTGCGCCGTTCAACGGCCTGAAAGAAGTTAAAGGCCAGTAATCTCCGTAGCCTGTCTGCGTGAGCTGCGACGGGGCGCATCAATTGCTTCCCGCTCGCGACAAAAAAGCCAGGCCCATGGGGCCTGGCTTTTTTATTTGCATGACTGTTACCGCATCCGCGTATCCTGATGGCCGCGCTGTGGCTGGCATCTTCCCTCTGTAAAAGCGTCTCTTCCCCTCACTGAATCATGGCTTACTCGCAGCATCCTCGGCCTCAGCGCAGAGCAGGGTTTGCAGCAGCGTGACCAGATCCTGCTGCTGTGGCGCGTTGAGACGGGCAAGAAAAGCGGCATCCACGGCTGCGGCAACCGGACGTGCCTCCAGAAGCACGGCAGCCCCTTTGGGGGCCAGAGTAATCAAGCGACGACGCTTATCCGTTTCCCCCGCTGTGCGTACCACCAAACCTTTTTTTTCCATCCTCACCAGCAGCTCGGCCAGGGTGGCCTTGGTCATCAGTGCATCATCCATTAAATCCATCTGCTCAATGCCCGGTTTCTCTGCCACCGCACAGAGCACGGAATACTGCTGCTTTGTGAGATCGGGTAAGGACTTTTGCCACAGCGCGGTGTGCTCCTGGAGCAGCTGGCGCATCAGGTGAAAGGGAATATTGCCGAGTTTATTGATCATTATAGAGTCCCGAGGCCCGCATCTGAGAGCGCAAGAATACTCCATTCTGTAAACCATCACGAAAATTTCGCCTGCAACAGAGTGCGCTGAAATATTCGTATACGAACTTTATGCTCGCCTGATGTTGTCAGCAGTGCAAATCAGTATTAGGCTGAATTTATATGGTTCGTACACGAACATATTCAGAAGGCTAATATCGGCTTAAGGCGATTCTGCTGGCTGATACCGGTCAACTTAACTTTTAACAGGGTGAGGGCTGAAAGGTTGCGGTAGCCGCCAGCTGGATGACAGCGTCTGAGCAACGGTTCCTGCAAACGGAATGCATTCATAAGGTTAACCATGGCATTTGATGATTTACGCAGTTTTCTTCGGGCGCTGGATGAGCAGGGGCAACTGCTCCATATTGATGAAGAAGTCAACGCCGAGCCCGATATCGCCGCCGCGGCGAATGCGACTGGCCGCATTGGCGAAGGGGCGCCCGCCCTCTCTTTCACCCGGATTAAGGGTTTTAATCATGCCCACGTGGTCATGAATACGCTCGGTTCGTGGCAAAACCATGCCATTTCGCTCGGCCTGCCGCCCAATACGCCGGTGAAGCAGCAGGTGGATGAGTTTATTCGCCGCTGGGATAACTTCCCGGTGACGCCTGAGCGGCGGGAAAACCCCGGCTGGGCCGAAAATACCCGGGATGGCGACGACATCAACCTGTTCGATATCCTGCCGCTGTTCCGACTTAACGATGGTGATGGCGGCTTCTATCTGGATAAGGCCTGCGTGGTCTCTCGCGACCCACTGGATCCGGAGCATTTTGGCAAGCAGAACGTCGGGATCTACCGTATGGAGGTAAAGGGCAAGCGCAAGCTTGGCCTGCAGCCGGTGCCGATGCATGACATTGCTCTGCACCTGCATAAAGCGGAGGAGCGGGGCGAGGATCTGCCGATTGCCATTACGCTTGGAAATGATCCCATCATCACGCTGATGGGCGCGACGCCGCTCAAATACGATCAGTCGGAATATGAGATGGCCGGTGCGCTGCGTGAAAGTCCCTGTCCCATCGCCACCGCTCCCCTTACCGGTTTTGACGTACCCTGGGGGTCAGAAGTGATCCTCGAAGGGGTGATAGAAGGGCGTAAGCGCGAAATTGAAGGGCCCTTTGGTGAGTTCACCGGGCACTATTCCGGCGGCCGCAACATGACGGTGGTGCGCATCGATAAGGTTTCGTACCGCACTAAGCCGATTTTTGAGTCGCTGTATCTCGGTATGCCCTGGACGGAAATAGATTATCTGATTGGCCCCGCTACCTGTGTTCCGCTCTATCAGCAGCTCAAAGCAGAGTTTCCTGAGGTGCAGGCGGTTAATGCCATGTACACCCACGGACTGCTGGCGATTATTTCTACCAAAAAACGCTACGGCGGCTTTGCGCGCGCGGTTGGCCTGCGGGCGATGACCACGCCTCACGGACTGGGTTACGTGAAGATGGTGATTATGGTGGATGAGGATGTCGATCCCTTCGATCTCCCCCAGGTGATGTGGGCGCTATCCTCGAAGGTGAACCCGGCTGGCGATCTGGTACAGCTGCCCAACATGTCGGTGCTGGAACTGGATCCCGGCTCGAGCCCGGCGGGGATCACCGACAAACTGATCATTGATGCCACCACGCCGGTTGCACCAGACGCTCGTGGGCACTACAGCCAACCGGTGAAAGATCTCCCCGAAACCGCGCAGTGGGTTGAGAAACTGACCGCCATGTTAGCCAGTCGTAAATAAGGAGCCGCAAATGATCTGTCCACGCTGTGCCGATAAGCGCATTGAAACGATGGCCACGTCGCCAGTTAAAGGCGTCTGGACCCTTTACCAGTGCCAGCTCTGCCTGTACACCTGGCGCGATACGGAACCCGCCCGCCGCACGCAGCGCGAGCATTATCCCGAAGCCTTTCGCATGACGCAGAAAGACATTGATACCGCGCCGGAGGTGCCCACCATTCCACCGCTACTGTCCAACAACCGATAACCGGTTACGTCTTCACCGGGCCAGCCAGGGGCGACGCAGGGTGAGTCCGGGCTGGCGCATTGCCAAAGGTGATTATGGCGGGCCGTTAACAGATGGAAAGGTTTAACGCAGCCATTGTCCGTTGCTAATCCAGTAATAAGTGGACTGATTAAGGCTAAGGTTTATCTGAAAAAATAGCGGCTTTCGCCAGTAATTATTAATTTTATAATTACATATCAAGAAGTTAAATGCTTATCCTCTCCGTACAGAATGCTCCTATTTATTGTTAGTAAAGGCGAAATATCAGGTAATTTTATGTAATTTCCCGGTAACTAAATGTAATCAGGACCAGGCTAAAATGAAATACCGGGCGGATGTGGATGGATTACGCGCACTGGCTGTACTGCCAGTCATTGCATATCACATGGGGATAGGAGGGATCCCCGGCGGTTTTACCGGGGTGGATATTTTCTTTGTGATATCAGGCTACCTCATCTGCGGCATTATTTACCAGGGTGGCATGACCAATACATTTTCTTATCTTGAATTCTATAAGCGCCGCTGTTTACGTATCCTGCCGCCGCTGTTCGTTGTGCTGCTTTCCACCCTGATATTTGGCTATTACCACCTGCTGCCCGCGCAGTTCAGCGATCTCAGCAACAGCTCTCTCGCCACGCTGCTCTTCTCATCGAATATTTTCTTCTGGAAAACCACCGGCTACTTTGCGGGCCCGGCGGAGCTGAAGCCGCTGCTGCATACCTGGTCGCTGGCCGTCGAGGAACAGTTCTACATTGTGATGCCGGTCGTGCTGCTGTTTGTGGTGCGGCGCTTTCGCCAGCATACCTCGCGGGTCATGCTGCTGATTATTGCCGCCTCGCTGCTGCTGAGCATCTATGCCGTCACGCGCAAGCCCACCTTTACCTTCTATTTGCTGCCGACGCGGGCATGGGAGCTGGCGCTGGGCGGGCTGATTGCCGTAGCAGGGCTGGAAGCGAAGCTGGCAAAGCTGTCGCAGGGAGTTAAGCATCTGATGAGTCTTACCGGGCTGGCGCTGATCCTGATCGGTTTTCTCTGGCTGACGACGGAAAAACCTTTTCCGGCATGGAATGCGCTCTGGCCCTGCCTCGGCAGTTTTTTGATTATTCTGGCGGGTGAGCGGGCGATGGTCTCCCGGCTGCTTTCCCTTAAGCCGGTGGTGTATATCGGGATGATTTCATACTGCCTCTACCTGTGGCACTGGCCGATCATTGTTTACAGCCGCATGTTCTTTAACCTTGCCCCGGGCATACGCGAACTGACGATTGTCGGACTTACCCTTGGTCTGGCCGTGGCGTCACGCTACCTGATTGAAATCCCCTTCCGCTATCGGCTGTCGGGGTTCCCGCCCAGCAGGATCGTCACCGCCTCGGTAGTGGGACTGGTGCTGATGGCTTCCGGCTCGCTGTATAAAGGGCATCTCAGTAATAATGCCGGGCAGTTCTCCAGCGAGGCGCTGATGCTGGCGCAGTACTCGCAGTATAAAGAGATGCCGGACTTTGACTATCAGTACCGTCCAGGCCGCTGCTTTGTCGATGGCAAGAGTCAAGAGGATAAACCTTTCGATCGTGACTACTGCCTGAAAACCTCGGCGACGGCGAAAAACTACGTCGTTATCGGTGACAGTCACGCGGCCCATCTGTGGCGGGCGCTCAGCCTTGCCGCGGGGGATGGGATCAACGTTATCCAGGCGACGTCGGCCGGCTGCAAACCGCTTTACAGGCAGAGCCTGCACAATCCCTGCACCGAGCTGGTGGACTATCTCTACGGTAACTGGATCCCTTCTCATCATATTGACGGAGTGATCATTTCTGCCCGCTGGCTACCGGAGGATATTGCCCCGCTGAAGGCGACGCTGGCGCAGCTGAAAAGCGTGTCGGATAACATTATCGTTCTGGGGCCGACTATCGAATACACCGAGGCGTTGCCGGATCTGCTGGCTTACCAGACCGATGGCCGTAAAGATCTGGTTGCGGCCTCCATCGACCACAGTATTAAAACTACCGATGTGGCAATGCAGCAGGCAGTGGCCACGGAGCAGATTCCCTATATTTCGATCTACTCCATTATCTGTCCGCACGATGTCTGCCGTGGGCTCGCCTCTGATGGGCATCCGCTTTCTAACGACTACGGGCACCTGACGCTCAGCGGCGCTAAAGACGTGGCAAAAGAGGCCGTCCAGGTCATGCGTCAGGACAAATTTATGCCTTAGCCCTTAAGCTCAACCTTAAGGTTTTTAGAACTGCTGCCGAGCGTACTGTCATTGTCAGAAGGGATGACATATCCCTTATCTGCGGCCACGTGCTCACGGTAATATTTCACTACCGCCGGATCCTGCTGCTCGGCGGTAGTGGATTTTTTCAGCCCGTATACGTTACCGTCCGCATCTTTCGCCTTAATATCGTCCGGCGCACCGGATACCAGATCGTCAAGCGTACCCGAAACCCGTCCGTCCCCCTTCGCCGGACCAATCGTCATCGCCGCATTATTTCCTTCTATGTAGCTGACGTCATAGTAGGTCTGGCCGCTGCCGCCATCAAATTTCACTTCACCCAGCGTGGCGTTTGCCCCATCACCCGCCGTGCTGCGGAAATTGCCTGACCAGTTAGCATCGAACTTCTGCGTCTTCGTCTCCCCTGGCTGTAGGGTCAGATCGTCAGGTTTCGCGCTGCCGTCGGCGTTAGGGGTAAATGACAGCGTCATCGGCTTATCCCCCTTATTCTCAAACGTCATGCTGTTCTGACTGGGATCGATATCAGCATTACTGCTGACTGCCGCCGCGCCGGAGGAAGATTCCGCTGCGTTAACCGCAGGCGCGTTGCTGTCCGCCGATGCCTCTTTTTTCGTCTCAGTCTCTGCTGCATGCGCCTTATTAACCTGCTGGACCAGCGAAGTTAATAATGAGCCTGCGGACTGCATCTGGCTGCTAATAAGCTGAATAAAATGATTCAGTGCGGAGGAGAGCCCGCCGCTACCCGCTGCACTCTCCTGCGTTTGTGGTGAAAGGTCCGGCAGGTTACTGCTGGCCGGCGAGCCAAAAAGAATGCTCTTTGACAGACTACTCTCCTGCCTCCCCGGGACCAGATCGGCCAGAGGATTTTTTTGAGTATTCAACGCACTGTCACTGAAATCCGGAGATGTGCGATTTAATAAGCGTTCAGCAGCAATATTCATCGGCATGCCTTATAAGGGGGGAGTCGATCTGAGTGGACAAACAGCCCCCCGGGTTCCAGCACAAAGCGATTTGGTTAAAATGCGCCGATCTGCCATAATCTGCGCCCTTAAATTCACAGATGGTCGAGAAAGTCATGCAGTACCCGATAAATGAAATGTTCCAGACGTTGCAGGGCGAAGGTTTTTACACCGGCGTTCCGGCAATCTTTATCCGCCTGCAGGGATGCCCGGTGGGCTGCAGCTGGTGTGATACGAAACACACCTGGGATAAGCTGGCCGATCGGGAGACCTCGCTGGGCGACATCCTGCTGAAAACCATCGAAACCGATGCCTGGGGCGCGGCAGATGCAGCGATGCTGCTGGCAGTGATAGGCAGGCGCGGCTGGACCGCAAAGCATGTGGTGATCACCGGCGGCGAGCCCTGCATCCACGACCTGACGCCCCTGACCCAGGCGTTACAGGCGCAGGGTTTTAGCTGCCAGATTGAAACCAGCGGGACGCACGAGGTGCAATGCAGTCGCGAAACCTGGGTAACGGTCTCGCCCAAGGTAAATATGCGCGGCGGCTATGATGTGTTGAACCAGGCACTGGTGCGTGCGGATGAGGTTAAGCATCCGGTGGCGCGTCAGCGGGATATCGACGCGCTCGACGCACTGCTGGCTACGCTGAGTGATGAAAAACCACGCATTATTGCGCTACAGCCGATAAGCCAGAAAGAAGATGCGACCCGCCTGTGTATCGAAACCTGTATCGCCAGGAACTGGCGCTTATCAATGCAGACGCACAAATACCTGAATATCGCCTGATAGCCATCGGCAGGCCGGGAGCGGCCTGCGCGGTGATTTAGCCTTTATACACGCAGCCTGCGGTGCAGGTTTCCTTGATCGTTACCGCACTGAGCAGCGGCAGCGTCGGCTTCATCCTGTCCCAAATCCACTTAGCCAGCACCTCGCTGGTGGGATTCTCCAGGCCGGGGATCTCGTTAAGGTAATAGTGATCCAGCTGGTTATAGAGGGGCCTGAAGGCCGCTTTCAGTTCGGAAAAGTCCATGATCCATCCGGTATGCGCATCCACTTCGCCGGTTATTTCGAGCCGTACCAAAAAGGAGTGCCCGTGCAGGCGGCCGCATTTGTGCCCGGCCGGAACGTTAGGCAGATGGTGAGCAGCCTCGAACATAAAATCTTTAAACAGCGTGGTAGCCATAGACAGTCTCATTCTTTAATCACTGAAAAAACCGGCGAAGTCTAACGGAAAAAGCCTTTTTCCGCACTTCTTTCCCCATCTATTCCTGTTTTAAACCGGGTCTGTTTCATGCGTGTTAAATAAATGCATGAATAATAAAAAATTAATCAACCTCTTTTGTAGCTAGATGTTATACAAAAAACCGCTTAGTCATTTTGGTTATTTAATATTACCAACCCTTATTTAAGGGTTATTATGCGAGTCGTTACCCTGTTCCGAACACGCTGTCTTTTTACGGCCCGGCCCCGATACTGGAATCTTCAACGCAATGACGACTCAGGCACCCCCAGGTTCACTGCTTCCCCTTCATCCGGAACAGCTCGCCCGTTTACAGGCGGCCACCGGCGATTTCTCCACCACCCAGCTTGCCTGGCTTTCAGGCTACTTCTGGGGAATGGTTAATCAGACGCCCGGCGCAACGATGAGTGCGCCGACCCCGACAGAAGCGCCCGCGATTACGCTGCTTTCCGCCTCGCAGACCGGTAACGCCCGTCGCCTGGCTGAGCAGCTCCGCGACGATCTCCTGGCGGCCAGCCTGAACGTTAATCTGGTTAACGCCGGCGACTACAAATTCAAGCAAATCGCGCAGGAAAAGCTGCTGATCGTGGTGACCTCCACGCAGGGCGAGGGTGATCCGCCGGAAGAAGCCGTGGCGCTGCACAAGTTTCTGATGTCCAAAAAAGCGCCAAAACTCGACCATACGGCATTCGCCGTCTTTGGTCTGGGCGATACGTCCTATGAATTCTTCAGCAAAGCCGGTAAGGATTTCGACGGCAGACTGGCAGAAATGGGCGGCGAGCGCCTGCTCGAGCGCGTTGACGCCGATGTAGAGTATGCCGCTGCTGCCGGGAAGTGGCGTGGGCAGATTGTCGATATTCTGAAGGCGCGGGTACCGGCAGAGTCGCCGTCACAGGCCGCTGCTNTGCGCTATCAGCCGGGCGATGCACTGGGCGTATGGTATGAAAACGACCCGGCGCTGGTCGCCGAGCTGCTGGCGCTACTCTGGCTGAAGGGTGATGAGCAGGTTGAGATAAACGGTCAGCCTCTGGCGCTCTCCGACGCGCTGCAAAAGCATCTGGAACTGACGGTCAACACGCCGCAGATCGTGGCGGAATACGGCAGGCTCTCGCGTGATGAGGCCCTGCTGACGCTGATTAATGAAAAACAGGCGCTACAGCACTATGCCCAGTCGACCCCGATAGTCGATATGGTCCGCCAGGCTCCGGTCGAGCTGAACGCTGAGCAGCTTATCTCGCTGCTGCGTCCGCTGACGCCGCGCCTGTACTCCATTGCCTCTTCGCAGGCCGAAAGTGAAAGCGAAGTGCATATCACCGTTGGCGTGGTGCGCTACGATATAGAGGGGCGTACCCGCACCGGCGGCGCCTCCGGTTTCCTGGCAGAGCGCCTGGAAGAGGATGCCGAAGTTCGGGTGTTTATTGAGCATAACGATAACTTCCGCCTGCCGGCCAATCCGGATGCACCGGTGATTATGATCGGCCCCGGCACCGGGATTGCCCCTTTTCGCGCCTTTATGCAGCAGCGCGATAATGATGGCGCTACGGGTAAGAACTGGCTGTTCTTTGGCAACCCGCACTTTACCGAAGATTTTCTCTACCAGGTTGAATGGCAGCGCTACGTTAAAGACGGGCTGCTGACCCATATCGACCTGGCCTGGTCACGCGATCAGCAACATAAGGTCTATGTACAGGACAAAATACGCGCCAAAGGGGCCGAAGTGTGGCGCTGGATCGAGCAGGGTGCGCATATTTATGTGTGCGGCGATGCCAACAGAATGGCGAAGGATGTGGAGCAGGCGCTGCTGGACGTGGTGGCCGAGCATGGCGGTATGGATGTGGATACCGCCGACGAATTTTTAAGTGAGCTGCGCATAGCGCGCCGCTATCAGCGAGACGTTTACTAATGAGCAATGACAAACATCCCGGGCCGCTGGTGGTTGAAGGCAAACTGGTTGACGCCGAGCGCCTGAAAAAAGAGAGCAACTATCTGCGTGGCACCATCGCCGACGATCTTAATAACGGCCTGACCGGCGGTTTTACCGGCGATAACTTCCTGCTAATCCGCTTTCACGGCATGTACCAGCAGGACGACCGCGATATCCGCGCTGAGCGCGCCGGACAAAAGCTGGAACCGCGTCATGCGATGATGCTGCGCTGCCGGCTACCGGGTGGCATTATCACGCCAACTCAGTGGCTGGCTATCGACAAATTCGCCAGAGACAACACCATCTATGGCAGCATTCGCCTGACCAATCGGCAGACCTTCCAGTTTCACGGCATCCTGAAGGGCAACGTGAAGCCCGCGCACCAGATGCTGCATGAAGTGGGGCTTGATTCGCTGGCAACGGCTAACGATGTCAACCGCAACGTGCTGTGCAGTTCCAATCCGGTCGAGTCTGAGCTGCATCAGGAAGCTTATGAGTGGGCGAAAAAGCTCTCTGAGCACCTGCTGCCGCAGACCCGCGCCTATGCGGAGATCTGGCTGGATCGGGAGAAGGTTGCTACCACGGATAAAGAACCGATTCTCGGTGAAACCTACCTGCCGCGTAAGTTCAAAACGACCGTGGTGGTGCCGCCGCATAACGATGTCGACCTGCATGCCAACGATTTAAACTTTATCGCCATCGCGGAAAACGGCAGGCTGATTGGCTTTAACCTGCTGGTGGGCGGCGGACTGTCCATCGACCACGGCAATAAAGCGACCTGGGCGCGCACGGCGAGCGAATTCGGCTTCCTGCCGCTGGATAAAACGCTGGCGGTAGCGGAAGCGGTGGTGACCACCCAGCGCGACTGGGGGAATCGTACCGATCGTAAAAATGCCAAAACCAAATACACCCTGGAGCGGGTGGGCGTGGACGTCTTTAAGGCGGAAGTGGAACGCCGGGCCGGCATCACCTTTGAGCCGGTGCGCCCCTATACGTTTACCACCCGTGGCGACCGCTTCGGCTGGGTAAAAGGCATTGATAATAAATGGCATCTGACGCTGTTTATCGAGAATGGTCGCCTGCTGGACTACCCTGGCCGCGCGCTGAAAACCGGCGTGGCGGAGATTGCAAAAATCCACAAGGGCGACTTCCGCCTGACCGCCAACCAGAACCTGATTGTAGCGGGCGTAGCGGAGGCGGATAAACCGGCTATCGAAGCGCTGGCGCGTCAACATGCGCTGATGGAAAGCGTGACGGCGCAGCGTGAAAATTCGATGGCCTGCGTCTCATTTCCGACCTGCCCGCTGGCGATGGCGGAGGCGGAACGTTTTCTGCCCGAGTTTGTCACCCGCGTGGAGGATATCATGACCCGCCACGGGGTGGGTGATGAGCACATCGTGCTGCGCGTCACCGGCTGTCCGAACGGCTGTGGTCGTGCGCTGCTGGCTGAAGTTGGGCTGGTGGGCAAGGCACCGGGTCGCTACAACCTTCATCTGGGCGGCAACCGCATTGGTACGCGTATTCCGCGTATGTACCGGGAAAACATCAACGAAGATGAAATCCTGTCTACGCTTGAACAGCTGATAGGCCGCTGGTCGAAAGAGCGTGAGGCGGATGAAGGCTTCGGAGACTTTACCCTGCGCGCGGGCGTAGTGAAGCCGGTTCTCGACCCGGCACGTGATTTTTGGGAATGATGACGGAGGCGCGACATGTCTGTACTCGATCTCTCTGCACTAAATGACCTGCCGAAAGTTGAGCGCGTAATGGCGCTGGCCGAGGTGAATACCCAGCTTGAGGCGCTCTCCGCCCAGGAGCGCGTGCTGTGGGCGCTGGAGAACCTGCCCGGCGAGGCGGTGCTCTCCTCGAGCTTTGGTATTCAGGCGGCGGTCAGCCTGCATCTGGTAAGTCAGGCGAAGCCGGGCATCCCGGTGATACTGACCGACACCGGCTACCTGTTCCCGGAGACTTATCGCTTTATTGACGAGCTGACGGAGAAGCTGGATCTCAACCTTCAGGTGTTTCGCGCCGGGCAGAGTGCCGCCTGGCAGGAGGCGCGCTACGGCAAGCTCTGGGAACAGGGCGTGGAAGGGATAGAGCGCTACAACCAAATTAATAAGGTCGAACCGATGAGCCGCGCGCTGGAAACGCTGAACGGACGGACCTGGTTTGCTGGCCTGCGCCGCGATCAGTCCAGCAGCCGGGCGAATCTGCCAGTACTGGCGATTCAGCGCGGCGTGTTTAAGGTGTTACCGATTATCGACTGGGATAATCGCCAGGTTCATCAATATCTGAAAGCGCATGGCCTCGGTTACCATCCGCTGTGGGATGAGGGTTATCTCTCGGTAGGGGATACACATACCACGCGTAAATGGGAGCCGGGAATGGCGGAAGAAGAGACGCGTTTCTTTGGCCTGAAACGCGAGTGCGGGCTGCACGAATAAGCTGCCTTAGTAAAGCATCTTCACCACAGTAATGGGGTTTGATGGCTCCCAGCCCTGGGGAGCGACGAAAAGAGAGGGATGGCCTGTATCGCCCCCAGGCCAGATAGTCTGGAGGCGATTAGAACGTATTATTTTAATTTACTCGTCAAGTCGTCATAAATATCGTTCGCAATAATTTCATGTACAACGGTGCTGGGATGGATGTGATCCCAAAATACAAAGCGGCTGTTAGTTATACAGGCGGCAGACGGTTTATATTGAAAGATAAAGTTAGCTTCCGCACTGTTGTTCAGATTCAGGCAGGTATCCTGGGTATTACTGATATTATATTTTTGCGGATTCGTTAAAACGTCGGTGAACGGCGTGTTGATATCAATCAGAATAATCTCTGCTTTACCTGCATAAGTGATATTCAGATCGGACACCATTTGTGCCAGCTGCCGGTTATACTCTTTCGTCTTCTGATCGACTATCCACGCAATCTGATGCGCAGCGGGTGCTTTAGAAATATCAGGAAGATTTATTACGGCTATCTGCTTAGCGCCATTAATTATCAGGTTTTGTACCCCCAGATAGATATCATTTACCACATAGGTGGGGTCTTTATCAGCATTAATGAAATCATTACCACCAAACAGCACGGTAAACAGCGTTTTCGCAATATCATAGCTGCCTGCGGATTTATAGTACTTCAGGAAAGAAGCGATTTGCTCACTGAATCCGGGCGTGAAAGGAACGGCCGACCCGGCATCGGAGGTTGCACCGCCTACCGCCCAACTGTACGAGGTAATATTCATTCTTTTAGCCAGATATTCGTGCCATACCAAACCGTTGGTAAAGTGGCCGTTGAACCATGTGTTCCTGTTAGGGGCCAGGAAATTGGTAGCCGTATACATGTTATTCACATCAGACAGGCTATCGCCAAAAACAACCATTCTTTCTATTTTTTTATCAACATCCTGAGGTTGCGTCGAACTCCAGGCGGTATGGTTGAATGATAAAATATTATTAGCCGCATAGGGCAGGATTTGCTGAGGAGTGAGATGCTTCTTCTCCAGAGTGAATTTGCAAATGCTCTGTAATTCACCCTGGTCAACATCGGTGTAAAACATGTTTGCCCATGAGAATAACCCATCGCTTTGCCAGTGGCCATTAAGTTTATACCAGCTGTTATCCTGATTAATGGCCCACTCATAATTGCTTTCTGGATCAGTGTCATCCGCTGAGACTTTATAAATACATCTGACATAGGTATAAGTTGGCTTACCCTCTCCAACCTGACGGTTCCAGGAACTCAGGTCATAAGGCGATGGGCCAATCATCCGGTCATTTCTGATAGCGTCGTTTGAAGGCTGCGTAACCACATCATCTGCATAGCTGGTCTGCAGTGGTATTGAAGATAATAAAGCGATGAGAATTATAATATTTTTCATGGTTATCCTTGAATTTTTTAGCCGGAAAAAAGGATGAAACTCACCGTAAATGCTAAATGGAAAAGCATAATTGAATTGTAAGGGGGGATATTCCGTAACGAAGGGGAGATTTATTGCATTTTTTGATGGTAAGAAAAACAAAATAACCGCAGTGGAAATTTTTACTGCGGTTGGCTTTTTAATTTAACTTTTCTATGTTTATTAAAAATAAAATCTGCTCTTTAGTGGCACAGACAAAAGTGCTGCGACCCTTGTTGTCAGTATCACGTGTCCTTAAGAATATCGAAATCGGCGGCGGTACGGGTAATATTCATTTTGATTACGCTATAGTCGGCCACTGCGACCAAGGGGTCTTCAGCAAGGATCGTATCCAGCTGTTTAGGGTCCACAGGCAGCACAGTCCGGCAGGCAGGAGGTCACCGGCATCATGCGATATGCAGCAGGTAACAGCCAGCAGGCTGTTGTCGGGATGGATAAATCTGCTAATAAAAATGCGCCAGGCAGCGTAGCGGGCGGACAACCTGTGCGCGCTGAAACTCCCTGAATATCATCCGCTAAGCACATTTTATGCGAAGCTTTGCCGCGACCTTATTCCATTCAGTAACTACTCATTCCAATAAGTAATTTCATTCACCTCAAGCCGGGGCCGTATAGTCGCACTAACTCTCTGTGATTAACAACAAGGCCGACGTGGATTATCTCCCAATATTTGCTGACATCCGAAACAAACCGGTGCTGGTAGTGGGCGGCGGTGACGTTGCCGCACGCAAGATTGTTCTGCTGCGCCGGGCGGGTGCCCGGGTGCTGATTGCGGCGCTGGCGCTGTGCGAAGAACTGGCTCAGCTGGCCGACAGCGGCGACGTGGAATGGCTGGCAGACCGCTACCACAGTACGCAGCTGGAAGGCGTATTTCTGGTTATCGCGGCGACCGACGACGCCCGGCTGAACGCGCAGGTATTTGAAGACGCCAGCGCCCGCCATCTGCTGGCAAACGTGGTTGACGATCAGCCTAAATGCTCCTTCATCTTCCCCTCTATTGTCGATCGCTCTCCCCTGGTGGTGGCTATCTCCTCCAGCGGCACCGCGCCGGTTCTGGCGCGGCTGCTGCGTGAAAAGCTTGAGGCGCTGCTGCCCGCTAACCTTGGGCAGATGGCAGAAATCGCCGGTCAGTGGCGGGACAAGGTCAAACAGCGCTTTACCAAAATGTCTGAGCGGCGCCGCTACTGGGAAACGGCCTTTAACGGCCTGTTTGCCAGCCAGGTCGCCTCCGGGAACGTTGAGGGGGCAAGAGAAACGCTTGACCAGCAGCTGGCACACCCTGAGGCGAATCAGGGCGAAATCATTCTGGTGGGGGCGGGACCGGGCGATCCGGGGCTGCTCACGCTGCGCGGGCTACAGGTGATGCAGCAGGCCGATGTGGTGCTATATGACCATCTGGTCAGCGACGAGATCCTGGACCTGGTGCGCCGCGATGCAGATCGCATCTGCGTGGGCAAACGCGCCAGCGCGCATTCGGTACCGCAGGAAGAGACCAACCGCCTGTTGGTAGAACTTGCCAGAAAGGGCAGGCGCGTGGTGCGTCTTAAGGGCGGCGACCCCTTTATTTTTGGACGCGGCGGCGAAGAGCTACAGGCAGCGGTCGAGGCGGGGATCCCTTTCCAGGTGGTCCCCGGCGTCACTGCCGCAGCGGGTGCGACGGCCTATGCCGGCATTCCCCTTACCCACCGGGATCATGCCCAGAGCGTGCTGTTTATCACCGGCCACTGCCGCGCCGACGGTGAAGGCATGGACTGGCCTTCACTGGCCCGCGCCCGTCAGACCCTGGCTATCTATATGGGAACGGTCAAGGCGGCAGAAATTGCCGCACAGCTGATTGCCCACGGTCGCGACGCCGCGACGCCGGTTGCGGTCATCGGACGCGGCACGCGTCAGGATCAGCAGGTGCTGACCGGCACGCTGCAACAACTCGAAGAACTCGCGCAGCGCGCGCCAACGCCAGCGCTGCTGGTCATTGGCGAAGTGGTCAATCTGCATCAGCAGCTGGCGTGGTTTCAACATTCAGCGCAGCAGGCCGGACGTGAGTCCGCCGTTGTGAATTTGGCTTGAGGAAAAGTTATGGATCAAAAACGACTCACCCACCTGCGTCAACTGGAAGCGGAAAGTATCCATATCATCCGTGAAGTGGCGGCAGAATTCGGCAACCCGGTAATGATGTACTCAATCGGCAAAGACTCCTCGGTGATGCTGCATCTGGCGCGGAAGGCTTTCTATCCCGGCACGCTGCCTTTTCCGCTGCTCCACGTCGATACCGGCTGGAAGTTTCGTGAAATGTACGCGTTTCGCGATCGCATGGTGAAGGATATCGGCGCGGAGCTGCTGGTACACCGTAATCCGGAAGGCGTGGCGATGGGCATCAACCCCTTCGTACACGGCAGCGCCAGACATACGGACATCATGAAAACGGAAGGGCTGAAGCAGGCGCTGAACAAATATGGCTTTGATGCTGCCTTTGGCGGTGCGCGGCGCGACGAAGAAAAATCCCGCGCAAAAGAGCGTATCTACTCTTTCCGTGACCGCTTTCACCGCTGGGACCCGAAAAATCAGCGTCCTGAACTGTGGCACAACTACAACGGCCAGATAAACAAGGGTGAAAGCATTCGCGTATTCCCCCTCTCCAACTGGACCGAGCTGGATATCTGGCAGTACATCTTCCTGGAAAATATCGAAATTGTTCCGCTCTACCTGGCAGCCGAGCGTCCGGTGCTGGAACGCGACGGAATGCTGATGATGATTGATGACGACCGTATTGATCTCCAGCCCGGTGAAGTGATTAAGCAGCGGATGGTGCGCTTCCGTACCCTGGGCTGCTGGCCGCTGACCGGTGCGGTGGAGTCCGAAGCGCAGACGCTGCCGGAAATCATCGAGGAGATGCTGGTGTCCACCACCAGTGAACGTCAGGGGCGCGTTATCGATCGCGATCAGTCAGGCTCAATGGAGCTGAAGAAACGCCAGGGTTATTTCTAAGGAGCCGATATGAATACCGTCATTGCACAACAAATCGCCGATCAGGGCGGCGTCGAAGCCTGGCTGCATGCGCAGCAGCATAAAAGCCTGCTGCGCTTTCTGACCTGCGGCAGCGTAGACGATGGCAAAAGTACGCTGATAGGCCGTCTGCTGCACGATACCCGACAGATTTATGAGGATCAGCTCTCCTCCCTGCACACGGACAGCAAGCGCCACGGTACGCAGGGTGAGAAACTGGATCTGGCGCTGCTGGTCGATGGCCTGCAGGCAGAACGGGAGCAGGGCATCACCATTGACGTTGCCTATCGCTATTTCTCCACCGAGAAGCGCAAGTTTATTATTGCCGACACCCCCGGCCACGAGCAGTACACCCGTAATATGGCAACCGGCGCCTCCACCTGTGATTTAGCTATCCTGCTGATTGACGCGCGTAAAGGCGTCCTGGATCAGACCCGTCGCCACAGCTTTATCTCCACGCTGCTGGGCATTCGCCATCTGGTGGTGGCGATCAATAAAATGGACCTGGTGGACTACCGCGAAGAAACTTTTGAACAGATCCGCCAGGATTACCTGGATTTCGCGACTCAGCTGCCTGCCGATCTGGATATTCGTTTTGTACCGATGTCCGCGCTGGAGGGCGAGAATGTCGCCTCCCCGAGTGCGGCCATGAGCTGGTACAGCGGCCCGACGCTGCTGGACGTGCTGGAAACCGTTGAAATCAGGCGGGTGGTTGAACAGCAGCCGATGCGTTTCCCGGTGCAGTATGTTAACCGCCCCAACCTGGACTTCCGCGGCTATGCGGGCACCCTGGCTTCGGGTTCGCTCCAGGTCGGACAGCGCATCAAGGTGCTGCCGTCCGGCGTTGAGTCGACGGTTACCCGCCTGGTAACTTTTGACGGCGATTTAGAGCAGGCGCAGGCGGGCGAAGCGATAACCGTGGTGTTACAGGATGAAATTGATATCAGCCGTGGCGATCTGCTGGTAAATGCAGACGCAACGATAGCGCCCGTCCAGTCTGCCAGCGTTGACGTGGTATGGATGGCGGAACAGCCGCTGATGCCTGGCCAGAGCTTCGATATCAAAATCGCCGGTAAGAAAACCCGCGCGCGCGTGGATAACGTTCAGCATCAGGTTGAAATCAACAGCCTGACCCAGCGTGATGTGGATAGCCTGCCGCTCAACGGTATCGGCCTGGTGGATGTGACGTTTGAAGAGCCGATGGTGCTGGATAGCTATCAGCAGAATCCCGTAACCGGCGGCATGATCTTTATCGATCGGCTGAGCAACGTCACGGTGGGCGCCGGGATGATCCGCGAGCCGCATGCGGATGCACCCCAGCACCAGGGCGACTTCAGTGCCTTTGAGCTGGAGCTGAACGCACTGGTACGCCGTCATTTCCCGCACTGGAACGCGCGCGATCTGCTGGGCGGACAGTAAGATGGCCGCCATTCATGACGAAAATGTTGTCTGGCACGATCACCCGATCACGCGCGACGCGCGTGAGCAGCAGCACGGACATCGGGGCGTAGTACTGTGGTTCACCGGACTCTCGGGGTCCGGTAAGTCTACGGTGGCGGGCGCGGTTGAGCAGGCGCTGCACCGTCTTGGCGTCAGCACCTACCTGCTGGATGGCGACAACGTGCGTCATGGGCTCTGCCGCGATCTCGGCTTTAGCGACGATGACCGTAAAGAGAATATTCGTCGCGTGGGTGAAGTGGCCACGCTAATGGTGGATGCCGGGCTGGTGGTGCTCAGCGCCTTTATTTCGCCCCACCGTGCGGAACGTCAAATGGTGCGGGACATGCAGGGGGAAGGGCGCTTTATCGAAGTCTTTGTCGATACGCCGCTGGCCATCTGTGAGGCCCGTGATCCAAAGGGACTCTACAAAAAAGCCCGGGCGGGAGAGCTGCGGAATTTCACCGGTATTGATGCGGTTTACGAGGCACCCGAGCGGCCTGAAATCCACCTGGACGGGGAACAATTGGTAACAAAATTGCTGGTTCAAGTGTTAGATCTGCTGCGTGAGCACGATATTATCAACGCCTGAGATAGCCACGGCGAATCGCCTCAGAGCGGGCCGACTTACGCGTCAACAGGATACTTATGCAAAACGTAACGCCCATGCTGGCCCGCAAAGATGACCGAGACCCGGAAGAGACCTCCTGGTCTTTCCCCGGCGGAGTGGTGGGCTTCGCCGCTTACTGGTTCGCGCTGGCGATCCCGTTTCTGCTCTACGGCTCGAATACGCTGTTCTTTTTTCTCTACACGTGGCCATTCTTTCTCGCACTGCTGCCCGTTTCCGTTCTGACCGGCATTGCCACCAGCCTGCTGCTGCGGGGCCATCTGCTCTGGACGATAGTGGTCACCGTAGCGGCGGTGGTCTGCCTGTTCTGGCTGCTTTTCACGCTGCTCTCCGGGTGGTAGTCGACTGCCCGCCTTTCACCGCCTGCTTTTAGGGGCGGATATGATGTCTGAATCCCCACTGCGGTTACAAAATTTTGCCGGGTAGCCCGGATTCTCTTGCAACTATGCTCACCGAACCACCAATATGCTGCTATTTCACCGACAGAGTGGAGTCCGGCCAAAAGTTATGGGATGATTGGGCCGTTTTTCAGGGGGCGGGGATGGGAAAACTTACGCTGCTGTTACTTGTACTTCTCGGCTGGTTGCAGTATTCGCTCTGGCTGGGCAAGAACGGCATACATGATTATACGCGCGTCAATGAAGACGTAGCGGTACAACAAAGCAGTAATGCGAAGTTAAAAGCGCGAAACGATCAGCTGTTTGCAGAAATCGACGACCTTAACGGCGGTTCTGAAGCAATTGAGGAGCGCGCACGTAACGAGCTGGGGATGATTAAACCCGGTGAGACCTTCTATCGCCTTGTGCCGGATCAAAATAAACGAAACGCGCAGCAGGGGATCCCCAACGGTCAGCAGCGATAAGCCATGAACATCGCCGTCTCTTTTCCGCACGTCATCGCTATCGTACCCGCAGCGGGTATCGGTAGCCGCATGCAGTCAGAATGCCCGAAACAATATCTCGCCATTAACGGTAAAACCATACTGGAACATACGCTGGATAGCCTGCTGGCCCATCCGGCGATTAGGCGCATTATTGTCGCCATCAGCCCCAGCGATCGTTTTTTCTCCACGCTGCCTGTTGCGGACGACCCGCGGATTACGGTGGTAATGGGCGGTCAGGAGCGTGCCGATTCCGTGCTGGCCGGGCTACAGGTGGCGTCCGATGCCGCCTGGGTGCTGGTGCATGACGCAGCACGTCCCTGTCTGCACCCTGACGATTTGACACGGCTGCTCAGGCTGACTGAAACCAGCCGGGTGGGCGGCATCCTCGCTGCGCCGGTTCGTGACACCATGAAGCGCGGTGAGCCGGGCAGGGAGACGATTGCGCATACCGTAGAACGTCAGGACCTCTGGCATGCGCTGACGCCGCAGCTCTTCCCGCAGGCGTTACTGCGCGACTGCCTGGTGCGGGCGCTGGGCGAGGGGGCGACCATCACCGATGAGGCCTCTGCGCTGGAATACTGTGGCTATCATCCTGAACTGATCCCCGGTCGTAGCGATAATATCAAGGTCACGCGGCCCGAGGATTTGGCGCTGGCGGCTTTTTACCTGACACAATCACATAATGAGGAGAGCGCATAATGCGTATCGGGCACGGTTTTGATGTACACGCATTTGGCGGCGAAGGCCCTCTGATTATCGGCGGCGTACGTATTCCTTATGATAAAGGGCTGCTGGCGCATTCCGATGGCGACGTGGCGCTGCATGCGCTGACCGATGCGCTGCTGGGTGCGGCGGCTCTCGGCGATATTGGCAAGCTGTTTCCTGATACCGATGCCGCTTACAAAGGCGCGGACAGCCGCGAGCTGCTGCGCGAAGCCTGGCGACAGATCGCTAAAAAGGGCTATACCCTGGGTAACGTAGACGTGACCCTGATTGCTCAGGCACCGAAAATGCTGCCCCATATTCCGCAGATGCGCATCAATATCGCCGAAGACCTGGGTATCCATATGGATGACGTCAACGTTAAGGCGACCACCACGGAAAAGCTGGGCTTTACCGGTCGCGGGGAAGGCATCGCCTGTGAAGCGGTGGCGCTGCTGATAAAGGCGGCCAGATAATGACCCTGAACGAGCTGAGCTGGCTGCATGGTAAACCCACGTCTGCGGGCGTGGTCAAAGCCAACCCGGAAGACTTTATTGTCATTGAAGATCTGGGCTATCAGCCAGACGGCGACGGCGAACAGCTGCTGGTCCGCGTGCGTAAAAATGGCTGTAACACCCGCTTTGTCGCAGAGGCGCTGGCTAAATTTGCCGGTGTACATCCACGGGACGTCAGCTTTGCCGGCATGAAAGATCGTCATGCCGTGACCGAACAGTGGTTTTGCCTGCGCATTCCCGGAAAAATTACGCCCGATTTCTCAGCCTTTCAGCTGGAAGGCTGCGAAGTGCTGGAAAGCGCGCGGCACCGGCGCAAACTGCGTACCGGTGCGCTACAGGGAAATGCATTCACCCTGATTTTGCGGCAGGTGACTGACCGCGAGGCGGTTGAGCAGCGGCTGGAGCAGATTAAAGTTGCTGGCGTCCCGAACTACTTCGGTGAACAGCGCTTTGGGCATCAGGGGAATAACCTGGTGATGGCACAGCGCTGGGCGTCGAATGAAATACGCGTTCGCGAACGCAGCAAGCGCAGCTTCCTGCTCTCTGCTGCCCGCAGCGCGCTGTTCAATCAGGTTGCCAGCGATCGCCTGGCGCAGCAGGGATCGCTTAAGCAGGTTATGGACGGTGACGCGCTGCAGCTCACCGGACGAGGCAGCTGGTTTGTGGCCGACGCGGCTGAGCTGGAGACGCTACAAGCCCGCGTCAGTCAGGATGAACTGCGCATCACCGCGCCGCTCCCCGGCAGCGGAGAGTGGGGAACCAAAGGCAGCGCGCTGGCATTTGAACAACAAAGTCTGGCAGCGGAAGCAGAATTGATTACACTGCTTGAGCGTGAGCGCGTGGAAGCGGCGCGTCGTGCGCTACTGGTGGTGCCGCGCGATCTGCTCTGGCGCTGGTGGGATGACGTGACCCTTGAGCTGAACTTCTGGCTTCCGGCAGGCAGCTTTGCCACCAGCGTGGTGCGGGAAATTGTCGAACAGGAAGGTAACGATGCGAATATTGCTGAGTAACGATGACGGTATTCATGCACCTGGCATTCAGGTGCTGGCTACGGCACTGCGGGAATTCGCTGACGTGCAGGTCGTTGCTCCCGATCGCAATCGCAGCGGCGCTTCTAACTCGCTGACGCTCGAAACGCCGCTTCGTACCTTTAGCTACCCCGGTGGCGATATCGCCGTGCAGATGGGCACGCCGACCGACTGCGTATACCTGGGCGTGAACCGGCTGATGCAGCCCGGACCCGATATTGTGGTGTCCGGCATCAATGCCGGGCCCAACCTCGGTGACGATGTGATCTACTCCGGTACCGTAGCCGCCGCGATGGAAGGGCGTCACCTTGGACTGCCCGCGCTGGCGGTCTCCCTTAACGGCCACCAGCACTACGAGACCGCTGCGGCGGTCACCTGCACGATCCTGCGCGCTTTGCAGCGTGAGCCGCTACGTACCGGGCGCATTCTCAATATCAACGTACCGGACCTCCCGCTCTCTGAAATCAAAGGCATACGCGTCACCCGCTGCGGTAGCCGCCATCCCAGCGATGGGGTGATCCCGCAGCAGGATCCGCGCGGCAATACCCTTTACTGGATCGGGCCGCCCGGCGAAAAACTGGATGCCGGGCCGGATACCGACTTTGCCGCCGTTGATGAGGGCTATGTCTCCGTTACCGCCCTGCATGTGGATTTAACGGCCCATGCCGCTCAGGCAGTGCTGGCAGACTGGCTGGATCAGGCTGGAGTGGACCGCCAATGGTGAGCAGACGTATTGATACCCTGCTGGCGCAGCTGCGCCAGCAGGGCATTGAGGATGAACGCCTGCTAAAAGCCATTGAGGAGGTGCCGCGTGAGCGCTTTGTCGATGAGGCCTTTGAGCATAAGGCCTGGGAAAATATGGCGCTGCCGATTGGTTCCGGCCAGACCATCTCTCAGCCCTATATGGTGGCGAAAATGACCTCGCTGCTGGCGCTGACGCCCGCATCGCGCGTGCTGGAAATCGGTACCGGCTCAGGATATCAGACGGCGATCCTGGCGCATCTCGTTGAACACGTTTTTTCCGTTGAGCGGATTAAAGGCCTGCAGTGGCAGGCCAAACGACGGTTGAAACAGCTGGATCTGCATAATGTCTCCACGCGCCATGGGGATGGCTGGCAGGGCTGGCCGTCACGCGGGCCATTTGACGCTATTATTGTCACCGCTGCGCCACCGGAAATTCCGCTTGAGCTGATGTCCCAGCTGGATGAGGGAGGAGTTATGGTGTTGCCGGTAGGGGAAGAGCATCAGCAGCTGAAGCGGATCCGCCGTCGCGCCGATGAGTATATTGTCGACACCATCGAGCCGGTGCGTTTTGTTCCGCTGGTGAAGGGCGAACTGGCCTGATTGAGATCGTACGCAATTGCATACATCTGTGAATAGCGAGCGAACGACGATATTGTTACTATCTGAATAATTGAATTTTTATCAACACCGCTGTCCAGCCGATAGCAGGCCGGACAGCCGCCGCAGTTGTGCCGTAACGGGGGATTTAAATGAGCACGGGAAGCCCAGATTTCAAATTGCGCCGTATTGCGGCCGTTTCGCTGGTAGGTTTTTGGCTGGCAGGCTGCTCCAGCAGTAATACTCAGGCACCCATCAGTTCGGTGGGCAGTAATGCCGATTCGGGTATGACGTCCTCAGCCAGTGCGGACAGCGGCACAGGGGGTGGCCTGATTGCTCGCCCCACCTCCATCTCGACTAACGCATCACAGCCGGTCAGCCAGCCTGTGATGGCCAGTTCGGACAGTAATCAGAACGTTGTCACCCAAAATGGGCACATTGTTTACAATCGTGCGTATGGGAATATTCCTAAAGGTAGCTACAGCGGGCAGACCTACACGGTCAAGCATGGCGATACCCTGTTTTATATCGCATGGATTACTGGAAACGATTTCCGCGATCTCGCGCAAAGAAACAATATATCCGCGCCTTACAGTCTCAATGTTGGCCAGCAGTTACAGGTTAGTAATGGCTCCGGTGGCACGCTCACCGGTGGTAACGCTATCACCGCAGCCGACGCAACGGCGGGGGGGGTACCGACTCAGCCGACCACTCCACAAATTAAAGGCGGAACGGTTGCACAGCAGCCAGTAATTACGTACTCTGAGGATTCAGGTAAACCAAGTGAAGGCAAAATGCTGCCCTCATCCGGCACAAATACTGTTGCAACGACAACAGCGCCGGTTACCACCCCAACCGTCAGCAGCACAACCACCAGCACTACCCCTGTGGGTAGCTGGAGATGGCCGACCGACGGTAAGATCATTGATAACTTTTCTGCGTCCGAAGGAGGCAATAAAGGTATTGATATCGCGGGGACCCGCGGACAGCCCGTTGTTTCAACCGCCTCAGGGCGCGTTGTTTACGCCGGGAATGCGCTGCGCGGTTACGGTAATTTGATTATCATCAAACATAATGATGATTACCTGAGTGCATATGCCCATAACGACACGATGCTGGTCCGCGAGCAACAAGAAGTTAAAGCGGGTCAGAAGATTGCCACTATGGGTAGTACCGGCACGAGCTCGGTTAGATTGCATTTTGAAATTCGTTACAAGGGGAAATCCGTAAACCCGTTGCGTTATTTACCGCAGCGATAAACCGGCAGAACCCTGGTGTTCTGCCCTGGGATCACGGGTAGGAGCCGCTTATGAGCCAGAATACGCTGAAAGTTAATGAGTTAAATGAAGACGCGGAATTCGACGAAAACGGAGCTGAGGTTTTTGATGAGAAGGCTCTTGTCGGAAATGAACCTGCTGATAATGACTTAGCTGAAGAAGAGCTGCTGTCACAAGGCGCAACGCAACGCGTGCTGGATGCGACGCAGCTCTACCTGGGAGAAATTGGTTATTCTCCTCTATTAACGGCAGAGGAAGAGGTTTTCTTTGCCCGTCGTGCGCTACGTGGTGATGTTCCATCGCGCCGCCGCATGATTGAAAGTAATCTACGTCTGGTAGTTAAGATTGCCCGTCGTTACAGCAATCGCGGTCTGGCCCTGCTGGACCTGATTGAAGAAGGTAACCTCGGTTTGATCCGTGCAGTAGAAAAGTTTGACCCGGAAAGAGGGTTCCGCTTCTCTACCTATGCTACCTGGTGGATTCGTCAGACGATTGAACGGGCTATCATGAACCAAACCCGTACCATTCGCCTGCCGATTCACATCGTAAAAGAGCTGAACGTCTATCTGCGTACCGCGCGCGAACTGGCCCACAAGCTGGATCACGAGCCAAGTGCCGAAGAGATAGCTGAACAGCTTGATAAGCCTGTTGATGACGTCAGCCGTATGCTGCGCCTCAACGAACGCATTACATCAGTTGACACACCTTTGGGTGGGGATTCTGAAAAAGCGCTGCTGGACATCCTGGCCGATGATAAAGACAACGGCCCGGAAGATACCACGCAGGACGATGATATGAAGCAGAGCATCGTCAAATGGTTGTTCGAACTGAACGCCAAGCAGCGTGAAGTACTGGCTCGTCGTTTCGGCCTGTTAGGCTATGAAGCGGCAACGTTGGAGGATGTAGGCCGGGAAATCGGTCTTACCCGCGAACGTGTTCGTCAGATCCAGGTTGAAGGTCTGCGTCGTCTGCGTGAAATTCTGCAGGCGCAGGGACTGAATATCGAAGCTCTGTTCCGCGAATAGAAGTCTGTATGAGTTAATGCGAAAAGCGGTGGCGAAAGCCACCGCTTTTTTATTGCCTGTACCCAGCCAGGATATCGGACAAAGGTCAGGCCGTCGGAAAAGGGCAGGTCGTCGGACTAACGTGATGCCGTCGAACAAGAGCAGGTCGTCGGACTAAGGTGAGGTCGTCGGACAAGAGCAGGCCATAGGACAGAGGTCAGGCCGTCGTGCTACTGCCAGACCCGCGAAATGAGCGCGGGCCTGGGACCGAGCTACACCAGAGACTTCAGGCGGTAAATCCACTCCAGCGCCTGGCGTGGTGAAAGAGAATCAGGATCCAGTGCTTCCAGCGCTTCCAGCGCTTCAACTGCGGGAGAGGTCTCCTCAACCAGCAGCGGAAGCTGGGGGCCATCTCCCGGAGTCGCTGCGGCGTTGCCAGACAGCGTTTCCAACTCCTTCAGCTTTTGCCGGGCGCGTTTGATTACTTCCTTAGGCACGCCCGCCAGCGCGGCTACCGCAAGACCATAGCTTTTACTGGCGGCCCCCTCCTGCACGCTGTGCATAAAGGCGATGGTATCGCCGTGCTCTATAGCGTCCAGATGAACGTTGGCTACGCCTTCCATTTTTTCGGGAAGCGTGGTCAGCTCAAAGTAGTGGGTAGCAAACAACGTCATGGCTTTAATACGGCTCGCGAGGCTTTCAGCGCAGGCCCAGGCCAGCGACAGACCATCATAGGTCGAGGTACCACGACCTATCTCATCCATCAGTACCAGGCTGTGCTCGGTGGCATTGTGCAGAATATTGGCCGTTTCGGTCATTTCCACCATAAAGGTCGAGCGACCAGACGCCAAATCGTCCGCCGCGCCGACGCGGGTGAAAATACGGTCCACTGGCCCAATAAGTGCCTGTTCAGCAGGTACATAGCTGCCAATGTACGCCATCAGCGTAATCAGGGCGGCCTGACGCATATAGGTACTTTTACCGCCCATATTCGGACCGGTGATCACCAGCATACGGCGCTGCGGCGATAGCGAAAGTGGGTTAGCGATAAACGGCTCTTTCAGCACCTGCTCAACCACCGGATGTCGCGCACCAGTCAGTTTAATCCCCGGCTTGTCGCTCAGGGTTGGACAGGCGTAGTTCAGCGTCCATGCGCGCTCGGCAAGGTTCGCCAGCACGTCCAGCTCGGCAAGAGAGGCGGCACTGAGCTGGAGCGCTTCAAGATGAGGCAGCAGAAGATCGAACAGCTGCTCATACAGCGATTTTTCCAGCGCCAGCGCTTTGCCTTTCGACGTGAGGACTTTATCTTCGTACTCTTTCAGCTCGGGAATGATATAGCGTTCGGCATTCTTTAACGTCTGGCGGCGCACATAGTTAATGGGGACCAGGTGACTCTGACCACGACTCACCTGAATATAGTAGCCGTGGACGCCGTTGAAGCCGACCTTGAGCGTATCCAGCCCCAGCTTCTCGCGCTCGCGGATCTCCAGGCGATCCAGATAATCGGTCGCGCCATCCGCCAGCGCCCGCCACTCATCCAGTTCGGCATTGTAGCCCGGGGCAATCACGCCACCATCACGCACCAGTACCGGCGGGGNTTCGACGATAGCGTTTTCCAGCAGCGCCCGCAGCTCCTCAAACTGACCCATCTGCGTACGCAGCGTTTGCAGATGTGGTGTTTCACAATCTGCCAGCAGGGCATCCAGCTGCGGAAGCTGCTGGAAGGCATGGCGCATACGGGCAAGATCGCGAGGCCGAGCGGTACGGAGCGCCAGCCTCGCCAGGATCCGCTCAAGATCGCCAACCTGGCGCAGCAGCGGTGAGAGTTCGGCAGAAAAATCCTGCAGTGCGCCAATGCTTTGCTGACGGTTAATAATAATCTGGCTGTCACGCACCGGCATATGCAGCCAGCGTTTTAGCATGCGGCTACCCATCGGCGTAACGGTTTTATCCAGCACCGAGGCCAGGGTGTTTTCACTGCCTCCGGCCAGATTCTGAGTAATCTCCAGATTACGCCGGGTGGCAGCATCCATGATGATGCCATCCTGCTGGCGCTCCATGGTCAGCGAGCGGATATGCGGCAGCGAGGTACGCTGCGTATCCTTTGCATACTGCAACAGGCAGCCCGCTGCCCGCAGCGCCAGCTCGGCCTGCTCGACGCCGAAGCCACTCAAATCGCGGGTGCCAAACTGCATATTCAGCTGCTGGCGGGCCGTTTCTACCTCAAATTCCCACAGCGGACGGCGACGCAGACCGCGACGGTTATCAATGAGTGACATGGCCGCAAAATCTTCTGAATAGAGGAGTTCAGCGGGATTCGTGCGCTGCAGCTCGGCAGCCATGGTTTCGTTATCGGTTGGCTCTGCAAGGCGAAAGCGCCCTGAGCTGATATCAAGCGTCGCGAAGCCAAAGCCGCGCGGGCCCTGCCAGATGGCTGCCAGCAGATTATCCTGCCGCTCCTGAAGCAGCGCTTCATCGCTAATGGTACCCGGCGTAACAATACGCACGACCTTGCGCTCAACCGGACCTTTGCTCGTTGCCGGGTCGCCAATCTGCTCACAGATAGCAACGGATTCACCCAGATGCACCAGCTTAGCCAGGTAGTTTTCCACGGCATGATAGGGTACACCGGCCATCGGAATGGGTTCACCGGCGGAGGCACCGCGTTTGGTCAGGGAAATTTCAAGCAGCTGTGATGCACGTTTGGCATCGTCGTAAAACAGTTCATAGAAATCCCCCATGCGATAAAACAGCAGGATTTCCGGATGCTCAGCCTTGAGGCGCAGGTACTGCTGCATCATCGGCGTATGGGTGGAAAAGTCCTTATCCACAGACTCTTTCATATTGAATTTACTCATTTTTATGGTTTAAGAAGTACTCAAGTGGCCCCATTTGAAACCATGTTAAACCCATCTAAATCCGAAAATTTGTATGCCAGATGTATTCTAGCTACTATCAAGAATACAACATGGCTCTTCTGGTATACATGAGGCAACAACTGTGAAGATGACTCTGAATCAATCAATAATTATCAATAAGTTATCGATAGAAACCAAACCTGAGTTAGATTCAGACGGACGAGTTGTGTATGTGCCTAACATTTCTGGTAAGCCATATCTTATCACCGACAGCCATCGTGATTCACCCGTTGGCTTTGGTGTTAAGATCAGTTCCACAAAGAAGACCTATATCATTCAAAGAAGGGTTTCAGGTGGGGGCAGAAGCCTTTCAGAGGGGAAGTCACCTTCGCAGGTTATCAGAGCTACAGTAGGTAATGTATCGGATTTTGCATCGATTGATCAGGCTCGTGAAGTTGCGAGAACCTATGCACAATCGATGAAATCTACTAAAAGAAACCCAAATGTAATTAAACGAGAAGCTGATATCGCAGAGCTGACCCTCAGTGAGATTTTTGCTCAATATCGTCAGCACCTCTTGGGACGAAGTAAACCAGCAAAACCAAATTCAATCCGGGTGCTTGATAAAGCGGAACAGAAGCTTAAAGATTGGGAGAGATATCGAGTCCGTGACCTTACAGGAAGTATCATTCTTAAGAAGTTTGATGAGATAGCCTCAAAGACCAGAACGACTGCCGAGCAGACTTTCAGATGGGCAAATGTGGCAGTTCAACATTCTATCGATGTTGAAGCGATGAATGCACAGAGCCAGCAACGACTGCCTGTTCTCACTTACAACCCATTCACTGTGCTCAGAGTGCAAAAGAAATACCGCAGTCGCTCTGAACTGGAAGAAAGCTATCAGTCAAAAGGTGTGAGAAATCCGCTTTCCGCAAAAGATACATTGGGTAAATTTCTTGATGCACTACATAACAAAAGAAGCTTCAACCGCCTTGGTTGCGATTACCTTCTGCTAACGGTGTTGCTTGGGGCGAGGAAGGAAGAGACGGCTTCGCTCTGCTGGAGAGAAGAGCTATCAGTAGAAGAAGCAAAGACTGCAAGCTATGTCGATTTGGCTAGTAGAAAAATTTTCTTCTTTGATACTAAAAACAGGACGAACCATGAGCTTCCAATCTGTGATGCTGTCAGATGTTTGTTAGAGGACAGGAGGGATATCGTTTTAGATAAAGAAACAAAAGCGAGTAGAAGGAAATGGGTCTTTCCAGCAAGATCTCCGCGAAGCAAGGCTGGTCACTACAGCGACAGTAAAAGTCTCAGGGAATATCTTTGTGAAGAGGCAGGAATCGTTAAGCTTGGAACTCATGACCTAAGAAGGACATTCGGTCGTATAGCAGAAGAGCTTGTTTCCTATGCAGTAGTGAAGAAGCTTTTGAACCACCGCAATACGACCGATCCTACAGAAAGGTATGCGGAACCAGACAGTAATCGTGTATATGATGCACTTCAACGGATTGAGTTACACATATTGATGACGGCACCTCGATTATATAATAGTTTATTGGCATCAGCTAAATACCCTCCAATACCTGAAAATGCTGGGAAGGATGCATGAGCACTATCGAAACTTTGAGAGAGATGTCAGAAGTGTGGAGTTTGTTTAGTGACATGCCGGACGATGCCACTATCGGAGTGGATTTAGCGGCACTTTACTTAGGAGTAAGTGTTAAAACCCTTGCTCGTTACCGTCAGAATGGTGATGGTCCACCGTATGTTCAATATCAATCTTCTGAAAGCAAAGCTCGCAACCAACGGGTGAATTATTTGCTTGGTGATCTTCGTGCCTGGAGAAACAATCATAGAGTAAGTAGCACTATGCAGGCCGCCCAGGTTAGAGGATTGGCTTTTACCACTTTAAAAGATTTTGTCGAGCCTCAGCCATTCTGGGCAGATAGTAGTGATGATAAAATCATTGAACATATTCTTACTTTACCACACAGTATTTCTAAAGATTGCCTAAAAAATCATACTTGCGAAGTAATTTGGATAAGTGTTGAAGAAGCTCTATCAAGGCAATGGAGAAATGCAGAAGAAAGAAAAATATGGCACAGTATTTTTCGTGAGACTATCCAATGCATTATTCTTGAATCAACTTCACAACAAGAGAAACATGAAATATTATCTAATTTGGATATAAGGCATTGAGCGAGAATATTAAGGTGCTTTATACAAGCACCTTTTTTTACTAATAGCGAAGGTCTTCACTGTTAAATATCTGACAAGTTTTTGTTTCTTTATGAAGCATTTTCCTAGTCTCCTCATCATATCTTTTGGAAGCTAAGATGTAATGCAGAGTGGCTTTATAGGAATCTAAAACATTGGGAGGGCATAAAAGTTCTAATGTACCAAATGAGAAAAGTTTTACTCCATCAAAAAGATAAAACCTCCCATCGTTGGATGTTGATAAATTCCACTGCGGATCTTTGAATTTTTCAGCAGGCCGATTTTCGACTGAGATTGCTGGCCTTATAACTTCAAAGCCATTTATTCCAACTAATCTTGCAGCAAAATTAACAATTAGAGTAGGGATGACTGGAAGCATTATGGATAGAGCTATCAGGAAAAGCAAGGCCAATCCAAAAGTTGTCATGCTTTGTTTTATATAACTTACCGAATTTTTAATGTGAATAAAGTAGAAAGCAGGTAGCAATGTGATGGTTAGGACCACTATACCTAAACCGTAATACTTGAGAACTTGAATTAATTCCGAGTCAGTATTGTCAAACTTGAGACTCTGAGTAATGACAGGGAACGGGAAACAAAACATCCAAGATACTAACCCTATGAAAAAGGCTCTGCCTACAAAGAGAGAAGTTAATCTAAAAATGTCTATTTTTGAATGTGATATATTGTAGTTTTCAATTATCGATTTCTTATTAAAAAGCAAGCTAAAAACTATTGGGAAAAAAGTGCTGCATAGTATTATCTTAAATACATTAAATTGGTTCATTTCAGTTTCCGTAAACTCTGCCAAATAAACCAATAAAGTAAAAGATATCAATGTGCTCAAAAGTAATATTATTGAATGAGTTCTCTTTACACGTTCATAGCCTAAAATATTTGGAACTTCTCTTTTTATAACTAAGCAACCCATAAAAGATGGAGAATAAAACAGGAACATAAAAAGAAAAAAGCTAAAAAGAATTATCGCACCAGAAAAAGAAAATAAACTTTCAAAAGTAACTGCTTTTAAGAAAAGATCTGTTCTGCCTAAAAAGACAAGATAAGTCCATATAAATCCAACGGTAATAAGAGTTAAAAAGGCACCCGAAGCAAAGAATTTGATAGCGGGTTTCTTGAATTCCTCAAAAGTCATGGGTTACATCCTTTAAAGAATGAAAAATATCCTGCAAATTATAACCTGCCTTAGTTGACAAATCTATTTGATATGATAAGAACATTTCGATAAACCCATGATGATTCGAAAAGTTTATAGAAATAAAATGCAAGATTTAGATAGGTTTTAAACAAGTATATTGCAAAATACTTTACAAAAATATTAGTGATATCAGATATATCATGGGTTGGAGTAATAAAAGGTTAGTATAAGGTAAATAGAATACTCCTTCTATCTACCTTATATATAAATGTAAAAATAATATTAGATCCACTTGATATTACTGACTTTATTAAGTAAAAAACAATAATTTATTTGCAAGATACTTATAGGTCATTTTCTATATAGGTTATACATATACCTATTTTGCAATATTTTAATTAAGAGTGGAGCTAAAAAAATGTAAATAAAATAAGGAGACGTATGGATAGAATAGTAACTAACACAATAAAAATGGATACTGGAGAGAGATGTTGTCTGATCACTGATAAAGTTTCAAAAATGCCACTTTATTATCCATGTTTATATATATCATCAGAATTAAGAAAGAAGAACGAGTCAATTTCAACTATTGAGCTACATTCAGCGAGTATAGCTTTGTTTTATCGATTTTTGAATTTTAAGAAAATTGACTTAGAAGAAAGGATCAGAACAGCAGAGTTTCTTCGTCTTCAAGAGATTGATGCATTGAAAGAATTCATAACTAAGAGAATGAAAAAAGAGAAGGTCGTAAACCTTGACAGCGGGTGCAGGGTTAGTAGCAATACGCAATACTTCAGATTAACAGCCATTACAAAATACCTTGAATGGCTATGTGACTTCTTCACGGTAAGTTATAAAAGAGATCATATACTTATTGATAAATTCATTGCGAAAATGAAAAGTCATAGACCTAAAATTAGATTCAGAAATCAAAATTCATTAAATGATAAAAATCTCAGTAATAATCAACTAAATATTTTGTTTGATGTTTTAAAGGTAGGTTCAGAAATGAATCCATTTAAAGCTGATGTGCAAAGGCGAAATAGGCTAATGATATTAATTCTTTATCATTTAGGATTAAGGGCAGGAGAATTACTAAACATCAAGGTTACAGATATTGATATAGGTTCTCAGACAATTTCAATTAACAGGAGGGCTGATGACCCTGATGACTCAAGGATAAAACAACCACTTGTTAAAACCTTAGAAAGGAAGCTGTCTATATCAAATGATCTATGCAATGAAATTTGTAATTATATAAAATTTGAAAGGCGTAAGCATAGAATGAAAAAAGATAATGGGTATTTATTTATCTGCCATAAAAAAGGAAATACTTTCGGTGAACCCTTATCTATTCAAGCATATCATAAAATTATTAATGCTTTAAAGAATTCTTGCCCAGAACTTTCCAGAATGACAGGGCATAAGTTAAGGCATACCTGGAACTATGAGTTTTCTTCAAAGATGGATCAAATGGAAAATCCGCCTAACCAATATGAGCAAGAACAAATGAGGTCTTTACTGATGGGTTGGAAAGAGGGTTCGGGGACTGCTTCAACTTATAACAGAAGATTCATCGAAAAGAAAGCCGGAGAGATAGCTTTAAATATGCAAAAAGAGATTATCAACAGAGGAGATGTTTGATGTTAAAAGTAAATGTTAATGGTGACGATAATGAGAGCACTTATGAAGCTAAAACGAAAGGTTATTACTTTTCCTTAAGTGATGAGACATGGAGGCTAAGCCGAAATGCGACAGTTAATATTAAAGCGGTAAAAGATTCCATAAACAAAGAATTGTTGGGAGGATATTTAAAAACACTGAAATACTTAGCTTGTGAATTAAGTCCTGCTTCAGTTAAATTAATAAACAATAATTTTAGAAGATTTATTGTAAATGTGAAGCCTGAGAGAATTGATGAGTTTTCCCTTGTGAGGTTTAGAGGATCTGATGGTAAGAACAATAATATTATGTTATCGGTAAGGATACTCATAAAAAAATGGTATGAATTGGGCTATTCTGGAATAGATGAAGGTGCATATGTTTTTTTGTGCAAACTAATAATCCCTGATAACAAAAAAGGAGAAGTTGTAAGAAGAAGAGATCAAGTTAAAGGCCCATTTACCGATATCGAATTACAATCTTTTCTTGAAGCTTGCTATAGAGCATATGACAAGGGAAAAATAGATATTACTCAATTAGCAATGACTTTGCTGATAAGCGCAACTGGAAGAAGGCCACTACAGATTTCACAGATGAAGGTGTCGGATATAAGAAGGTTAAAAGTAATTGAGAATAACTATTCTTATGTCATTAGTATCCCAAGGATAAAGCAAGGCTTGGGGTTCAGAGAAGCTTGCAGAAGTTATCAAGTGACAAAAGACTTGTATGATTTACTCTGTAAACAGTGTGATTTAAGTGTCAAAGAAATTTCAAGTGCATTGGGCAGAGAACTGAATGATAGAGAAGTAGGAAGTACACCTCTTTTTATATCAATGCAAAAATTAATGATTTTCAAAAACAATAACGAACTTAGCAAGGTTTTTGTTTCGGATAAAGCTCACGAATATTCTGTGAAGATTAATAAAACACTTAGGTTTATCGCTGAAACAGAAAATGTTTTCTCTGAGAGAACTAATGAAAGATTAAATGTAAATTCCCGAAGGTTTCGTTACACCGTTGGCACAAGAGCTGCGAGAGAAGGTGCCAGCGAATTGGTCATTGCAGAACTGTTAGACCACTCTACAACTCAATATACAGGGGTGTATGTTGAGTTTAATGCTGATCATGTTGCAAGAATTGACCAGGCAGTGGGGAATCATATGCAGAAGTATTCCGGTTTTTTTCAAGGTGAAATCAAGGTGGATAATTTAGTAAAAGAAAACGAATTGGCAGTAAGAAACTTAGCAGGTGAAGTAACTGGAGCATGTGATGGCTGTAAATCTTGTCAGGCTAATGTTCCTGTTCCTTGTTATACCTGCCACCACTTTCATCCATTTGTTGATGCACCACATATGGAATTACGAAATCATTTATTGAAACAAAGAGAACGAGTTATGACTAATACTCAAGATACAACTATCAGTAAAACCTTAGACAGAACAATAATGGCTGTAGAAGAAGTAGTAAAAAAATGTGAGACTTTAAAATTACAAAGGAGTAATAGACATGAATGAAAGTGATATAGTTAATTTTAGGAGTAGAACGGGAATCTTAGCAGAAAAAAACCTTAAAGAATTTATCCTAAATTGCAAAGGCCAGTTGAGTGAAAATCTACTTGATAATGATTGGGATAGTAATCATTGGAGGAAAATATTTAAATTTTCTAAATTTAAGATTAAGAATGTAAAATTGGAATCGTTTAGTAAAGCGGAAGATCTTGATCCTGGTTACCTTGATTTTTGCAAATCATATGTGGCTTATATTTTTTGCTCTAATACGAAAGGATTTGATAAATTAACTTTTCCAATTGTGCTTAGAGTGATCGAAAAAAATCTTTTAGTTTATACTGGTTATGGTGATATAAAATTACTAAACCCAGTCATTCTCGATGAGTGCTTATCTGACATTAATGATAACTACACTAAAGCAGTGGCTTACAAATGTGGTAAATTCATGGAGAAATTAATCACCTTCCTGAACGAGAAAGAACTTCTTAATTGTGGCTTAATCAAATGGAGTAGTTACATTAGACCGCCTGAGTCAAGATTGTCGATTTCTGATAATGCAGACAAAGCCAGATTAGCTAAACTGCCTAATGAAAAGGCTTTACAAGCAATTGGAGAGATCTTCTCAATGCAAGACCATGATCTTCATGAAAGAGACCTTTTTGTTACTTCTGTCTTCGCTCTGCTTATGTGTGCACCAAGCCGTATAACTGAAATATTATCTTTACGAGCTGACTGCGAAATTTTCGAAAAGAACAGGGAAGGAAAGGAATGTTATGGCTTGAGGTTTTATTCATTAAAAGGTTACGGGGCAAACATAAAGTGGATTCCTGAAATCATGGTTCCCACTGCCAAACTTGCCATTGAAAGGTTGCTTAGAATATCTGAAAAGCCAAGATTAAGAAGTAAGGTTCTTGAGGAGGATATGAAAAATGAACGAGGCGGAAAAATTTGGTTTGATAAGGAAAAGGATGTTCGCTTCAGTAATGCGCTTTGTGCCCTTTTCGTTAACCAACTCAGTATGAAACTACAAACTGGTAGTGAACTGTTTAAAATATCAAATGTCTTTTTCTCAAAGGAGTTAGGTAGTTCAAAAATCAATAAACATAAGAATATTTTCGAAAGGCATGGATACTATGATGAACATAATAAGGCTTTGTTCCTGAGGACTCATCAGGCCAGACATCTACTTAACACTATCGCTCAAAGAGGAGGCCTCGGAGAGCTGGACATAGCAAAATGGTCGGGTAGGGTGTCTGTTACCCAGAATAGAGTTTACAACCACATCACAGAAGCTGAGATGATTGAAAAGGTAAAAGCTCTGGGGATTAATCAAAATAACATAATCCCCTGCGATAGTGATGTGAATGAGAACTTCGAAATCTCCACTCTTCATGACTTAAAAAACAAAATAGAGCACGGTGCTGTCCATACAACAGAATATGGATATTGTGTGCATGACTACATATTAGCTCCCTGTAGCAAATACTTTGATTGTATCAACTGTAGTGAGCAAGTTTGTGTCAAAGGGGAAAAGCAGAAGCTTGATAGGCTCAAGTCCTTACTTGATACGACAGAAGGCCTCGTTGTTAAGGCTAAGGAGGCTATTAGTGAGGACGAACTCGGAGCTGATAAGTGGTATCAGCATCAAACCAAGACATTTGAAAGACTGAAGGGGATTATTGCATTGATGGAAAATCCCGAATTACCTGATGGTTCGCTTATAAGAACACATGGTGACGATTTTTCACACCTGTCCCGTATTTTAGTAATGAAGAAGGATGACAAGATAACAAACAAGGAGAACAATAATGGCCAAACACCTAACTAATAAAGATCTACAAATAATTATAAATTCTATAGCAGGATGGCAGAGTTTAAGGCAAGGAAAGTTTACCTGGGAAAACCTTTGTGACTCTGTTACAGAGCTTCTGGGTAAGAGACCGACAAGACAATCCCTTAGTCAGCATAAAGAAATAGTAAGGGCTTTTGAACTTCAAAAAAAAACCATAAAATCTGGTGCATCTGAAGTCAAAAGACCTGCAAACCTGAACATTGCTTCACAGCAGATAAGAAATCTGCAACTAAAAAATCAATCGCTCAAAGAAGAAGTTAGAGTTTTAAAACAACAATTCATAATATGGCAGTATAATGCTTATAAATATGGGATAAAAGAACATCAGCTCAATGCCCCACTGATGCCAGTTGATAGGGAAAAAACTGATAAAGAGTAATATTATTAAGGTGAGAAAAGTTGATTTTAAAATAGAATGCGTTATAAATAATATGTCAAGGATGACAAACTAGCAAGGATGCTTATCATGGATGAAATAAAAAAGTATTTACCAGAACATAAGTTTTTAATATTACTAAATCAGTTCATTCTTAGATATGACGAATCTGAATGTAATAAAAATAAAATAGTGGAACATGCGTATTTGTTTTGCGTGGGCTATTTTTTGAAATACCACCAGGATAGTATCTATACGGGGTTAAAGGGGTCTAATAACATAATCGCTTTTCTTACATCTGCCTTGTTTGGACCTGACTTTTACAAATTTCCAGATGGTAATAGTGTTGATAGGGTTTTATATTTTTATAAATTTATTGTTGAGTATGTTATTTGGAATGAATTCGAAGCCGAGCGTATTTTTATGAATCAATTTATTTATAATGACACATCTAATAATCTTAATGGCAAGATTAAGAAAGGTGCTAAAGTATAACTATAAATTCGTAACGGTTGAGTTTTCCTTTTAAAGGAAAAAAACTACGGCTGTTTTCATAAGGATAACTTTAGAAATGCATGGATTAGTGCGAACCTAAATCCATGCGTTATGAATTTTGCTTGAGTCTAAAAAAAATCTTTTTGCAACGAAACGTTTTTAATACAGCAAGATTTTATTTCGGATGCGGATATGCCGCCATAATTTCTTAGCTGAAATAACCCAAGAGAAAAAATATAAGTGCATAGCATAGAAAAATAGTATCCTTGATATCTGCTTATATCAGACTTACTGGTTCTGAATGGACTTAATGTAGAACCATGAGCGCGTTCATTTCTAATGTTATATAAAATAACAGAGGTTATAAATTCAGATTTTTTATTAATTGGTATATGGTTGCTTGCTATTGTCAAATCTAGCTCTTTGTAATTTGATTTGATTTTTTTACCTTCCATATCATTTAATAACATTATTATAAATTTTGCTGCATTTAATTGGACTTTAGGATTCTCTGCCAATTCTTTACAATATACTCTCTTGCCTTCTTTTTCCTTAAATATATATTTATCGATGAATTTCTCGTATTGTTGCGAATTGAAACATGCTTTTGCTCTTTTCGCTAAACTAGCTTTTTTATCACGTGGAGAAGCTATTCTTATTTCTTCTGATTCAAAGATTCTTTTTACAATAAATCTCGCCGTTATTACGGGTAAGACTGAACACAAACTTGAAATTATGTCACTCCAATCTTTTTTTTCCGCTGCTAATAATTTTTCGCCAATCCCTTGAACGATACCTTTTACACCGCTGCTACTATTGAAATGTGATTTCCCTGCTTCATCAACAACTTTAAAACAATGATCAAACATATAATCTGGTCGATATGGTAAGAACTCTAACCCATCACCCAAATGTCCTACGCATGTCTGAAATGTTTTGTCTGTATCGTAGTTTAACTTTATAGGTTTGAATGGTGTGCTCCCATTATTTTTTTCAATTAACTTGTGAAACTTTTCTTCTGTTTTAAAAAGAACTCTATTGGGAAAATTGTTATGGCAGTCTACTCTCTGTTTTTTGAAATCAAAAATCATTTTAACCTTCTATATATTGTAAGCTGGATTTTGTTTTTAACGAACTGCTTTTAGAATAATTTCATGTTAATTAATTTAAGGACTAGTTCTTCTTTCAGTTTTTCAAATTCCTTAAGTCTAGTAATCTCTCCTGTATTTGATTTTAATAATATTTCAGTTATTTCTGAACATAGCTGATAAGATTTATATATTAGAGAGTTTGTTGTTATTCCTGCACAGCTAGGCCCTATACTATATGTTACAGTATGATCTGAGAGAAAAGTTATGTGTCCAAGATTGTTGACCACTTTAAATTCTTTATCTAAAATATTGACGCTATTTTTTCCTGCCACTTGATTTTGATAGTCTATTTTCAAAAGATTGGTGATAATAGCATCTTTTAATAAAAATAAGTTATCTTCCGTGAACCTTAAGAAATGCAACTTAATATATTCATGGTTTTTATTACCCATCGCTTTTGGGAAAAAACCTCTTAATCTTGAATTGTGCTTTGAATAATTATTTAATTCATACAAGATTTCATATCGACCATCCTTCAGGAATTGAAAATACTGATCAATATTTTCACTACATATCTCTGAATATTTTTTTCTGAAAATATCATCGCCTTGGGTAAGTTTTCCAATTTTAAATTCATCAATGATCTTTTTTTTTCTTTTTTCATAATTATTCTTGTCGAAGCCTCTGAATTCAATTTTTTTTGGTTTGTCAAGAATAGTACCGATTAATGAGTATATTACATTAGAAAAATAATATTCAGTCAGTGTCGCTACGTTGTTTAGTAAGGTGTCTACCATGTAATAGCTTTCATCTTCTAAGTCATTTACATGCTTATCATTAAGCATCTGAGATGTTAGCTTTTCTGCACACCACATAACTTTTTTTAATTGATATTCAAGAGATAGTTCGTAATCAACTTTAGCTGGGATAGTAGCCATTCGGGGTTCATATGCTGGTAATAACATTTAAATATCCTTATTTTTTCAAATGTCGAAGTGTGTAATATTCTCTTAGTTCACGATTTTAATTTTGTTTCAAATTAATTAGGTAAATCAGTTTGGCTTAATGTTAAATACACAATTATCATTCAATCATCTTTTGAGCGATTAGCTAAAATACTTTACTTTTTATAAAGATAAAAGCCAGCTTTTTTTGCTGGCGATTTTTTAAGTAGTTGTTTTTAAATGACTTATTTTTTATTATTTAAAATAAAATCAAAAATTTGCATCCATCGCTTAAGTTGAATTTCAGTATCACGGATACCTTCCTGTGAGTTAAAGTCACCCTTCTGAGGAAAGAACATTACCCGCCATTCTGGATACTGAACATCGTCAACTACGATGTAAAAGCCTGATTCTCTGAAGTCATGGGTGCGGTCGAGTTCTCTATCCAAGCCTGTTCTTTGTCTTGTGGTAGACAAGTTGTATCTCCACTCCTTGACCGCAGAGAAGGGATAGGTTTTTTGTTTATTCTCTTCCCTTAGATGAATCAGTTCTCTGTGCTGATCGAGTTTCATTGAAGTAGGGCCAAATTCATGGCTCCACATCCCGTCCTGCTCGCCAAAATGGTCCCTAGTGCTGGCATTCCACTTCTTAATTCGGAATTTTTTGTAGGCAAACATCAAGAGCATGATGCTTGCAAAAACCCAAATAAGAGCGAGTTGCACTAATCCTCTCATACCTAGGAAGTAGAAGATGACAATTGGCAGAGCGATGGCAATCCATACTCGTTTCATCATCAGGAAATTAGGCTGCTTAACTTCAGTCATTGTTGTCATAGAACCATCCAGTATTGTTTCGTTGGATTCTGAGCGCACGCATCCATCAGCTTATTTTGCTGATAAATCAGTGAGCTACATCGCTTCGTTTGAAGTTACATTACGGCCAGTAACGAGTGTCTAGCAAATCATTTGTACCGATCGATCAGATCTTTTTGATAGTTATAAACTATCATGATGATATAATTGATCTGTGAAAACGATCGATCGGTTTTTCCTATCAATATGATAATTAATAAGAATAGATAGCACATTAGACTTAATGTGTAGTTTTAAACCACTGATAACTAGCAGGTTTAAGAGGCATCAAATAGAAAATCTTTTTTTCACAGTAGTGCTTTCTTTGATGATTGCGAGTGATTCTTTACCGCCGAGGGTTAGGGTAGGGGTAACGAAGTGGAAAGGCTTCATTTTGATTGACGGCTTAAGAATGCTCAGACCCGTTGCTTTCAAGTCTTGGATAATCTGCTTCAGGTATGGGACCCATAGTAGCCAGCGAACCCTGCCGTTCTGTTTAGTATTCGGCTCCTCAATGTGTGGAATAGCCGGGGAGTGGAACATTAGCTCGTCGTCTATGTTCGCCAGTCTTTCCTCTGCTACAAACTCCTCCTCAGGCAACTCTGTATCAGCTATTACCTGAGGCTCGACATTAAGGGTGAGGGTAACCTTCTGGCTCAGACTCGACCATGAGTAGGCTTTACCTAACTGGGAGGCTTTGAAAGCGATTCCGGCATACTCAAATGAGAAACCATTCATTTTACCCGTGGAAGCAATGCTCGCACTGGCTGTTATATTTTGCTTACCGAGTTCATAGATGAAATCGTCAATGGTGATGGTGCCATAGAAACTGAGCACCGCCTCAATTGCTTCCTGGATGATTTTCTTTGAAGCTTTGTTGCCTGTCCTTGCTTCCATCATTTCCTCATTCCTACCAGTTTTCCTGACTTTGGGGGCTGGAGAAGGAGATGGACCATTAGTTCGTGTAAGCAGATGATCCCGCTCAAGCTCTTGAATGATTTTGGTGCTGATGAGGTTCTCATTTCTACCAAGGTAGAGTTGGCCATCAGGTATACGGATGCGAGAAGCAATTATATGTATGTGCTGGCCGGCCTCGTCATCATGGAGGACATAGCAACGGAGATGAGTATCACTGAAGCCTATTCGCTTCATATAGTCGTCAGCTACAAGTTTCCATTGCTCATTAGTGATTGAATCTCCTTTGGGGAGGCGTAGGGAGTTATGCCAGACAGGTTTCTGCACATCTGGGCGGAGCTTCTGTGTTCGCATGAACTCAACAGTCACCTCATCGACAGATAAGCCAATCATGTTACCGCCGATTATCACAGGAGTTGTCTTGTGATGAGGTGCTGGGGCAAGTGCATATGAGACAACACCTCTGAAGCACTTACCCCTGCGGATTTTCTGCATTCCTTTCACGAGTGGAATATCACTTATCGAGTGAGAGCAGGGCCTCTCTCACATGAGACAGCTTTAGCCTGAGAGTATCTACCTCATTACTCAAAGGCTGAGCATCAGATCCACGACGAATCAGAAATGAAGTGAGGTCATTCAACTTTTGCAGGGAAGCCGTCAGTTGATGCCAAGCTTCTTTGTTTACCTCTGGAACTGAGGGAGGCAATTGCTTTAGAGCTGAAGATCTCAGCCAATAGCTCCTGCTTAGCTGACCTCTGGACTGGTTTACTTTGCTCAACTCCACTTCATTCAATCTGACAGTTACTGAGTATCTGCGAAGACGATTAGGGGGTAGTTTCTTTGCAATAGTATTATTGGTAAACGTAGAAGGAAACTCATCATCGAAAATAATATTTATTTTTTCCATATCAACTCCTTTTGATTATGTGGTTTATAGCAAATCCGTATGCTATGCATAAATAATTATCATAATATGCAAGTGTGTCAATGCTTTAGGTGTTGGTTTCGATGTTGGTTTTTCTTTTTCTGACTATAAGGAAGAAAAAGCAAGGCAACTGAGCATCGCTCAGTTAGCCCTTGCTTGATTTATAAAAATAAATTTGATTCCTGTATTTTAATGCGCAATATAATAACTTCAAAAATTAATTGGAGGTTTTATGATTTATAAATTTTTCTTAATTACTTTAATTCTCTTTTCCATTTCAGCAAAAGCAATAGTAAATAATTCAATTGGCGAAAATGCTTTTTTCATAGGGGATAATAATGTCAAAGTGTTAAAGGGAGAGCGACAGATAGAAAGGGTGGAGATGAAGTATATTATAAGATTATATAAAATATTGCCAGGAAGAAAAGATTCGCATGAAAAAATATCTGGGGTGTTTAATGTTGACTCAGAAGAAATAAAAGAGTTAAGTAATAAGACAAAATATGTCGAAATAACATCTAGTAATGTGAGTGATGATTATGTTATGGGCGAGTTTAATGATGAAAGATTAATTTTCAAAAATTATGAGGACTATTCTTCTTCTGAAAATTATATTGTCGGCATTAGAAATGTTGGCAAGTTAACATATGATATCTCAGTTCAGGAGTTTAAGTTTGAAAAGGGACCTCATCAAAAAATGAAGTGGATTTATGGACTATTGAACAGAGTTAGCATAAAAAAACATCAAGTTTTTAGACTGGAAGTTATGAGGAAAAATAATGACAGCCATGTTTATACAGTGAGTCTTGATTATTAGCAAAATGCCCTGTAAGAAGGGCATTTTAATTTTTTACGGATTGTTTAAGGATTTATTTTCTGTCTTGCTAAATGAACTGCCTCATAAATCCCGTTTAAAGATGTGCCTTTGTATGTTTGTTCAAGTTTATTAAATAGCTTTTCTACAATAAGCTTGTTAGAGGTGTAATTCCAGTATTTTTGGAAGCAGTCTGCTGCCCACTCTATTTGATTTTGTGCGCCAAGAGCTTGTCCGAGATTATTCCAAGACACACCTCGCTTCGGCATAAGTTTTAGAGATGCGGTTAAATTTGATTTCGCTTTTTCATAATCACCGTTGTTAAAATAAGCATACCCAAGGTTTCCTAATATTTCAGCATCAGCAGGGGAAAGACTTTTAGCCTTTTCAAGTTGCTGTATTGCAAGTTCAAATTGTCCAGTCTTTATTAAACCAACAGAGTTATCGTTGTATTTTCTTGCTAACAGCCTATCGTTATCTGTAATTACTGTAACAGGCGTGCTAATACCTCCTTGCTTAAGGTTATAAGCAAGTTGGGTGATGTTTGCAGAGCTTTTAGAGATCTCAATTTTTTCTTCTGGGGTGAGTTCGTAGATCTTTTCTGGTGGCGTAGTTAGCATTTTTACCGTTACATTGGGTGGAAAATGAAAGTTTTCATATGTGCTTGCCATATCAACAGAAAGTGCTTTTGAAAGTAGAGGATCAGAATTAGATGTTGCAATCCGATGAACAGCTATAGTGCTGTTAGGATAAGCATGTCTCTCTCTACCACTACCAAATATTAGCACACAAGCACTTGCACACATCCAGTTATCAGGAACCACGGTATTAAGTTTTGCATCAATTATTATATTTGAAATAGTGAAGGATTCATCTACATATCCTCCTGGACTGTTAAGAGCAACAAATCTAATGGGTTTTCCTGCACTAATAAAAGAACTGACGATTCGACTAAACTTATATGCATCACCAACATTTATTTCTCCGTCAATAGTTATATACGAAGTTCCATCTCTGGTAACACCCGGCTGAAAGTTAGCAGCCTGTGCTGAATCGTCTATTAAAGTTAATCCTGCAATTAATGCTAAGGAGAATATTTTTAAGTTCATACAGCCTCTTTTATTAATTTAAAAATGGATTAATTGTTAAATTAAAATTTAGTCATAAATAATGATGGTAAAGGGTTAAAACCAGAATCAAATAACGTCATGAAGTGAATTTTTACATCTGACAGATATGTCATTTTATTTTTTTCCGACATCCGAACCCTCCATGTTGCGATTTTGTGAATCAACCAAATAGGTTCAAACCAATGTTCTTTAAGATTTGAGCAATTAATTGTTTTAGTTAATGATTTTGCCATACATAGTTAAGCTAATCAAAATCAATTTACACCAAGAAATGAAGGGATTACTATGATGAATCAGAATTCTCTGTAAGTTTTTTTTATAAATGCCATTAAAAACAATGACATGGTTTGTTTTTTTAATTTAAGTAAAATTGACCGTCCTTATCCTCATCTTGTGAGATGTAAGTTAATTTTATGCTTTCTTTTTGCTTGCTTTCAGGATAGTAATGTTATGCAAAAAAACATATCAAAAACAATGAATTCAGAATGGGTGCTTAGGAACAGCCTCTATTGGATGAGTGCTATCACTCGCTGGAAGCTTGAGGAAGACGACTGTTATTGGCTGATTTCGTTCGAGCTTTGGAACGATAAGGTTGAGTTCGAGTTTGAGCGCCTATTGAATGACTACAAGCTCAGAGAGAAGCTCCAGGCACATACAGGTCAGGTCAGGACTTCTATCATCGACAATGTTCTGAAGAGCATCGATTCGAGACTCTCTCAATGAACACTATGCCATTCAACTTTGACCGCCTGAGCAATGGCAAAGTCTTCATCAGCAACCTTGCTGGCTTTCATAGCTTCGTCGATGACGAAGAGCTACAACTTCTTGCCGATAACAAATTCCCTCCAGAGCAAACCACTTCCCGACTTCTTGAAAGCAGATTGTTCATTGCAGACGATGTGACTCAGGCAGTTTCAAAAGCCTCTCTGAGTTCAGCCTTTGCCAAACGACTGATGAATGAACTGGCCGTCCGCCCAATCTTCATGATAGTGCCGACTCTCAGGTGCGATCACACATGCAAGTATTGCCAGGTCAGCAGAGCATCGTTCACCGCTGATGGTTACGATCTGAACCCAAAACTGATACCGCAAATCGTAAGCACCATCAAGAAGCTGGGCACTCCACCATACAAGATTGAAGTGCAGGGCGGAGAACCGCTTCTCAGGTTCGATCTCGTCCAGTCAATTTATGAGGAATGCGAGAGTTCATTAGGCAGTGATGCTTTCGAAATGGTTATTGCCACCAGTCTCTCAATACTCGATGAAAGCATCCTCTCTTGGGTTAAAAGACGGAACATCACTTTCTCCGTCTCGCTAGATGGTAATGAAGCCGTCCACAACAAGAATCGTATCCTCACCGACTCTCAGGCTCACAACAAAGCTGTAACGGGCATTAGAAAAATTAGTGAAGAACTGGGATCAAACCGTGTAGCAACGGTTACCACAGTTACTAAGGAGCTGACAAAAGAGCCAGCTTCCATAGTGGATGCTCATCTGTCTCTTGGCCTAACCGACATGTTTATCAGGCCAGTCAGCCCATATGGGTTTGCTCAGAAGCAGAGCTTCACTTTTTCAATGCCTGAATATTTTGAGTTTTATAAAAAGTTAATGCAGGAAGTGATGCTTCAGAACCAGAAGGGCATACCTGTCGTTGAGCATTCGGCTTCAATTCATCTAAAGCGAATTTTCAATCCGGGCTTCAGTGGTTATGCAGACCTGAAATCACCAAGCGGAGTAGTGTTGAACTGCATCCTGTTCAACTATGACGGCAAGGTCTACGGGAGCGACGAAAGCCGTATGCTCCAGAAAGTAAATCCCGAAGCAGATTTCAGTGCAGGGAAGTTTGCTTCACTCTCATTCTGTGACAACGAATACTACCGTTCCGCTCTCTCATCTTCATTTAACTTTGCCATGCCGGGTTGTGACACCTGTGCATACCAGCCTTTCTGTGGAGCAGATCCTTGTCAGAACTGGGCTTATGTCTGAGGTGCTGAGAAACGATATTTTTCGGTTTTCATCCGACTTGCCAGTTCAGCAAGGATTCTATCGCCTATGCAAATCCAAGCTCGAAAATCCTCAATTCTATCTGCCAAATTTGCTGGTCACTGCGACACAACTCGATTCCAGACTGCCTGCATATTTTGCAGACTCGATTGTGAGCCAGGAACTTTTCGATTCCATTGAAGATGGTGACATTGGGATCGTCAATAACGGCAATATGCTCCGGGTGATTCTGTCCCGTAGAGCAAATCATAACACTGTCCTGGTCACCGAAAGGTGTAACAACAGTTGCCTGTTTTGTTCCCAGCCTCCTAAGACAGGTAATGATGATTGGCTTCTCAACCAGTCAGCTCTCGCTATAGCTTCCTTCTCTCTGAATGGAATAGTGGGAGTGAGTGGGGGAGAGCCTTTGCTCTATGGCGAAGACTTCCTGCACTTCCTCGATTTCATTATCGAAAACTCCCCTGATACATCACTGCATGTTCTAACTAATGGACGGAAGTTTGTGGATGTCAGCTTTACCCAGAAGATGAAAGAACGAAGCGAAAAGATCAAAATTACTTTTGGCATACCGCTTTATTCTTCAAGAGCATCCGTGCACGACTACCTGGTCGGAAGCGAGGGAGCATTCGATGAAACAGTCAGGGGCCTGATCAATGCCGGTAACTCAGGGATAAAAATAGAACTGAGAGTTATTCCTACTCAGGCGAATTACACAGAGCTTGATGACATTGTAGCGTTTGCTGGTCGTGTGTTCTCTAATATTAACCAAATCTCCCTGATGGGACTTGAGTCGATTGGATGGGCCCGTAAAAACTGGTCATCAATCTTTATAGAGCACGACAACTACAGTGAAAAAATCCTTTCGGCTGTAGACACTGCACACAGGTCAGGTATCCCTCTAACCATCTTCAATTATCCACTATGCCACCTTCCTGAAAGGGCATGGAATTTTGCAACTCAGTCCATCTCTGACTGGAAAAATTACTATCCCAAAGAATGTGATGAATGCACTCAGAAGTCTTCCTGTGCTGGTTATTTCAGTTCATCAAAAGGCCGTTTTCATCAACCTCCGAGACCAATAATATGAAAAAGTTTAATTTCGCTGCTCTGCTTCCGGGATTTTTGGCTCTTAACAATTCAGTCTGGGCAAGTGATTCATCTACTGGTGCCAGTGATTTACCTGGTATGAGCCTGAACGAACATGATTTGGTGATAGCCCCGCTCAACACCGAAGTGCCGTTCTACATTGCAGGACACAGAAGTCACAGTTCTCACCGTAGCCACAGCTCACACCGTTCCTCATCAGGCGGTGGTTACTATGGCGGAAGCACTCCTTATTATCCGAAGACATACAGCTCACCAAGCACCTCAGACTCTTCAAGTTCAGAGACTCGCTCGTCTTCCTCATCAGTCCGTTCGCTTCGTTCTAATGACACGGATAGCTCAACTACAACAAGCTCAGCAGGAACTACAGGTGTCAACCGTGCAAGTAGTGGACTGACATCGGATACAGAAAAACGTAAGCGGTTGATCATGAGAGTGCAGTTCGCCTTACTCGATAAAGGTTTTTACAACGGCAATATTGACGGGAGTATGGGGCCAGCAACAAGGACAGCAATCAAGAATTATAGAGTTGCAAATGGATTACCCACTCCGGTCACGGAAACATTGGATACACAATTGTTAAATTCATTAAGTATTTTAGCTCGTTAAAAGGAAGTAATTAGTGTTGGAATCGAGATAATCCTCAATTATATTTTGGAGGTTGTTATGGCTTTAATAAATAAATCAGATTTAAAATATAGGTATAGTTGGACTGCTATAGGTGATGACGATCCTAAAAAAACAGGTAAGCCTGATAGCACATTGCTCAACAGGAACGAAGGATATGAAGTTCTTCCGTTGTTAAATAGGTTTGCAGAAAAGCATTCTTTTAAAAGTAAGGAATCAGCACTCAAGGCTGAGAAGATGATAAAAGAATATTTGCCTGGTGATGTCAGAAGCCACAAGAATGTCACTTCGTGGCTGGAAGATAACTGGAGTAAACATTGACATTCATATATAAATGGCTCATTTATGAGCCATTTTAAATGTTGTTTTTGTGTCTTGTAGAATAAAAGGAATATATCAATGGCACAGTTAGTGATTAAAAATGTAAGAAGCTATTCTAAAGAGCGAGGCATTAATATAGATTTGAGCAAAAAAATAAATCTTATATATGGTCAAAATGGAAGCGGTAAATCTACCATATCAGGATATTTTTATAGCCCATCCAATTCATCATACAGGGAGTGTTCTTTTAGTCAAAAAGATGATTATCAGTATATCGTATATAACAATCAGTTTGTAGAAGACTCGTTTTATCATAAGTCTGAACAACCTGGCGTTTTTACATTGAGTCAAAGTAATAAAGAAGTTATGGAAGATATTAAACAGTCAGATAAAAAAATGGCTAGTTTAAAAGGTAGTCTGACACGGCTAGAAAATGGGATAAAAGAAAAAAATGAAATGCTTACAAAGCTTGAGAATAGCTGTAAAGATGCTGTATGGAAAAAAACAGCACATATCAGAGCTACCGAGCTTACTGAGTTAATGACTGGGAGTTTAAGAAAAGATAGCCTATATAATAAAATATGCACACAAGTTAGAAAAGATGAAGCTAGTTCAGATGATGTTTTAAATGAATATAAAAAATTAAAAAATAATAAAAGTTCTTCTTTCAATTCAATCAGCCTCCCATCAATGCCTGTCTTAAATACACTCCAGGAAGAATTGCTCCTAACACCATTAATCCCATCGTCTAATAGTTACCTTTCAAATGTTATTAATGAGTTAGGGAATGCAGATTGGGTCAAGTTGGGATTAGGATATGTTAATGACTCGAAGTGTCCTTTCTGCCAAGGTGATACAATCGATAATGATTTTTTAAAAGCCATAAAAGATGTATTTGACGAAACATATGAACTAAGATTAGAAGATCTTAGATCTTTTCATAATGATTACTCCAAAGCTTGTGACGAATTTACAAGAGAATTAGAGCATTCTCTAAATGGCTCGGGTTACATTTCTGATGACGATAGTATCTGGAGTCTCATCACACAGATCGGGCAAGCACTTGAACTAAATAAAAACGCTATCAAAGAAAAGATTGAAAAACCTTCGGCTGTAATATCAGTCACTGATTTATCAATAAATCAAGATGAATTGAACAAAAAAATTAAAAATTTGAATGGTGAAATAAAAGAAACTAATGACAGATTAAATATTTATGAAGCGAGCATTTCCAATGTTACTAATAAGCTTTGGATGGTATTGAGAAATTCATGCGGTGATGTGATTGATAATAATAACGGTAATATGGAAGAGTTGAAAAAGGAAAGGAATGCAATAATAAAAAGGAAGGAAATTCTTGAAGGTGAAATACAGCAGGAAAAAATTAAGCTTTCACAGCTCAGAAAACAAGTTTCTAACATGGACGAAACTATAGATAAAATAAATGCATCTCTCAGAAATCTTGGGCTAAATGGTTTAGAGATTAAAAAAGCACATGAAAGGAATTTTTTTCAAATACACAGAGGGAATGATAATGTTGAAGTTTACAAATCATTAAGTGAAGGTGAAAAAACGATAATTACCTTCTTGTATTTTTTGGAGTGTTGCGAAGGTCAACTCGAAGAAGGAGAGGTTAAAGATAAGTTAATTGTAATTGATGATCCTATATCAAGTCTATCTCATGACTATATTTATGAAATATCTTCATTGATACATTATCGAATTATTGAAGGTATGGCACCAGAAGCTAAAGTTCTGATACTTACCCATAACTTATTCTTTTTCCAAGAGCTTTTAAAACTAGCACCTCCTAAAATAAAAATATTCGATAAGCAATATAATTTATTGAGAGTAGTAAAGAATGAATTTAGTGATGTTATTGCCATGTCTAAAGGTGATATCAAAAATGAGTATGAATCCTATTGGATGGTATTAAAAAATGTGAAAGATGGTATTGTGAATCCGGTTGTTCTTCCAAATGTAATGCGAAATATTCTTGAATATTATTTTTCATTTTCATGTAAGTTGGAAAGCCTTAGAGTAGTATTAGAAAAACTTGCAGAGTCGGAAAGTGATATTACCTACAAGTCCTTCTGTCGCTATATGCATAGAGGGTCACACTCAGATTCTTCAAATATAAATAATTTAGGTAGAGGGGCAACTGAAAAATATTTTGAAATCTTTAAAAACGTCTTTGATAAAACAGATGATCTTCCACATTATAATCGAATGTTTGGAAGTGAAATTGATAAGGAAATGACAGAATAAGAAGGGTTACCACTGAGGCATCTCTAGATCGAATCAACGACGTGGCAGGGAGCGGGTGTGCTGGCACACCGTTTCCCACTGCCCGTTTCGGAAACGATCATACTGGCGAACCAGCACAACTTTTTCAAAAGTCATGGCATTAACTCCATCTTTTCTCAGTTTGCAACTGATAGCCTTTACACCCCATGTGCAAAGCAAGCATACTATGGGATATGGCAGGAAAGAGTGCCTCAGTGGTAAGAAAGCATTCTAAGTAAAAGTTGTATAAATGCAAGCATTTTATTCCAAAATGAGGAAATGTAGTATCATAAAGATCTTTAAGTAAGTTTATCTATATCAGAGATGTTTGTTAGTTCGTTCAGGTAATCTTTTTTATTCCTCAGAAGCCAATGAAAAACTTTCGGGTTCTCAAGCAGTTTCTTTATGTGAGAAATAATGATTGTGAGTTTTAAACTATTGGAACCATATGTGTCTTTAATTTTTTGAGTATCAAAATGGACTTGAGCCATTTCTTTTTCAAGTCTATCAATCGCTTTTCTATTGGCAAGCTTAGAGTCTGATTTCTTTTTTGGTTGCTGTATAAGGCACTCTGAAGAGGAGCTTTGATATAGAGACTCCGAAAATAGGGTTGAATAATTTTCAAACTTTACCATCAAGTTCGCACATTCTATCTGTCTTAAAGGAACCATTTTCTTTAGGGTTCTAAAAGTATTGATCGGGATATCTTTATCGTTAAACAACTCTATCACTTCTGGGAAGATACCCTTCAGAACTGAGAGGTTAGATTTCAAAGACTCAACACTTATATTCAATGCGGTGCAAAGCATTTCAACAGGAACTCCTACTCTTACAGCTTCTTTTAACATTCGTTGGATCTGTATAATTGTTATCCGGTTAACTTTTTTATTAGGTGTATAGGTGTCGTATGTAGTCGAAATAAGACAGTTTACTTTATCTTCGCCTAAGTCTTTAAGGGCCTCAACCCTAAGATGACCATCCAGGATTTTCACAGAGTTATCTGTTTGATCGATGAAAACAAGTATTGGTTCTACTAATCCAATGGCTAATATGGTGCTTTTTATTTGTGTATATTTTTTACTGATTTGAAAATTCGTAGGCAGTTTTTTTGTGTAAGTCAGATCAGTAAGTTTGAAACTAACTGATTTGTCATTGAAGTAATATTTGATCATTTCACACCTCAATTAGTAGTGTTTTTAACTATGACTTTAACAACATCTTGTAAATTTTCTTCAATTACAATTTTAGAAAAACTCTCATTGCTGGTAAGTTCTTTGAATATCTGATTTGCAACCAATAGTTTAATTTCTACGTAGTCAGCTTTATTTTTTATTTTTTTATGCTGGGAAATATTGTCCTGATAAAGTTGTTGTAATTCGTCAGTAGTCATTTTTTTCTTTTTCTTAGCAACTCCAAAGTTATTATTAATAAACCCCTTGAGTCCTTCATCCCGCGAGTCTAGTATTTCACGAATTTTACCAACATCCTTATGTTTAATTAGGCCTTCATCAAATGCTTTAATCAAAAGTTCCTGACCACCCTCGAAGTCAACTCTTGCAATTTCAACAGCAAATGAAATGGGTATACTTCCTGACTCGACAGCCGATAATAACTTGTTTTCTCCTTTGTTAATAAGCATGGTTAAACTTGTAATCCAATGCAAAGATAATCAGTAGCATTGGATATCTCCTTATTAGTTAATCCTTGGTCGGCCATTTCTTTTATTCGTTGAAACTGCTCACCCGCTCTTGGGATTACTCGGGCCATGTTTTCGACTAAACTCATTATGTAAGCTTGGTTTTCATCTATGTCTAATATAAATGCGGGAATCAATTCCTCTCCCAGGGCAGTCAATGATTCAAGTCTGCCTTGACCACAAATTAGAGCGAAATCATATTTCTTGTCAACGATTCTTCTAATCGTTATTGGTTTCCTTAACCCGCTAGCATCAATGCTTTCTGTTATTTCTGCATGTCGAAATTTATTTCGTGAACGAGGAATTACTACCTTAATAGAAGATATTTTGACCATGTGAATAATTTGTTCTTGCATTTATATTACATCCTTATTATCTGTTGAAAGCATATTAAAGAATGGCTTGATATCATCAAAACGATACATTTCGAATAGAAGGTTATTGTTATCTTTAAGTTTTAATTCATTTTCAAAAAAATCTATTGATGGCAAGATGTAATAATCAACAGGCTCAGTATTAAGACTATTCATTCTTACAATGATACTAATTTCTGGATTTAGACTCCTGTCTAATCGCACTAACCATCTATGTTTGCTTAACCCTGTTTTTTTACATCGTGAAAGCACTATGGAAAAACTCAAAGCTTTATTAACTGTAATCAGCTTATTTTCTAAAATCTTTATTTCACTGCTTAGAATCTCATTTTGTATTTTGTTAATAATGGCATCGTGCTTCTTTCGCAGATAAGAGTTTATCTCTAAGTATTGATAATCTCGCTCAGGTGTGTAGTCGATTAATTTATAAGCATTGAGAAGACCTCCAAAGCGGTTTGCAATTACACTGCTTGATGGACCACTATCCTCTTCATCTATAATAAATCCTGAAATTTTCCCATGTTTGGAAAGAATTTTTCTCAAACAATCAAGAATTTTTTCATTGCTCATTTTTATAGAACGATTATCAATTATTTCTTTAGCTAATTTAAATTTTTCTTCTGAAATAATGGGTTTGAAAAAAGAGCTATATTCAACCCATTCATCTTCAGGGTTTCTAACCTTTTTTGTCTTTAACTTTTGTGATGTCCGGTTGTATGTGTATTTCCCTGTATATCTACTATTGATAAGAACAGAGTGAATTCGACTTCGTGTCCATTCTGTTTTATCGCTGAATCTATACCCCTCCTGATTAAGTCGTGAAGCGATAAGATACTCATTTAACCCGTCAAAAATGAACATATTAAAAATCTTTTTTATCAGCTCAATCTCTTTTTTTGTTCCAGGAACGAGAATCATTCTGTCTGTTTGAAGGCTCTTTCTCTCCCCATGAGCGAGTATCATCTTTGATTTGTTATTATTATCAAGTAACTTTCTTTTAAGCCCATATCCCGGCTTACCGCCTTGGTAATACCCTCTCTTAACAAGATTCACATGTCCTGCAAAAACTTTTATTGAAAGGTTTTTACTGAATGCACCTGCTGCATACATTAATGATGAAAGTATGAATGTCTCAGTTTCACTGTTTTCTGGGAGATTCTCGGCACAATAGATGACATCTACGTTGTTCATTTTCAATAGGTATTTATAGTAAATACCCTCTTGAGGATCTTTGAATCGACCAAAACGACTTACATCGTATACAAGTATTGCATCAATATTAATTTCGTTTGTAATAACATCATTAACAAGTTTATTAAAATCATGCCTTCCAGTTGTAGATACACCACTTTTACCTGCATCGTCATAGGTATGTATGATCTCCATATTGTGCGTATCAGCATACTTTTTGATGAATTGGGCTTGATTATCCAGGGAGAACTCTTGGAGGTTTGTGGACATCCGTAGATACTGGGCAACCTTAAGTTTATGAATGTATTCAATTTTATCAGCCATTTGAGTTCCTTTATGGAACAGTGGAAAAATATGATTGACTAAAAATTGATCAATTTTCAACCAGTTGCAACCCTTTTTTAATTCCTGTTTAGTTTTTTTGATCGGTCCAAGCCACAAGTTCTCTGCGAGATTAGGTGATTGAGAGGGACCAAGTAAGAGTTAGAGCATTATGCAAAATGAGAAATTTATATGACTCCGGCTCTTAGACATGAGTCATAAGTTGGCGATTTAAGGATGTGAAGAGCCACATTCTGAAAGAATTGGAATATTTATTTTTAGAATCAAAATCGCTTAATCCATATAAAGAATAAAGTCGAGCAAAAAGCAACCAATCTATTACAAGTTAAGTGGAAATGATATAGTCAACATTTAAATCGAGGGGTTTTGTCTGTTAAATTATAATAAATATATTTTTGAATCCTAAAAATATAAATGCTCATAGTGTATGAATCGATAAGGTGGGTTTGACTTTAATAAAAAATAAGATAAAACATTATAGGATATTCACTCAAAGAGGATATTTGACATGGATAAGACAGAAATCATAGATGATGATATAAAAGAGGTAGTGGTTAGGCTTGGAGAGACTACATCACAATTATTAAGTGAAAGGGGGGGAAGTGATCATTTCTTTGACTTTCCAGGTGGAAATATAGTGATTGAGTTATTTTGGAAACATTTAGAACTTAGCTTTGCTGAAAAAGCACTTTTCATAATAAATAACTTCGATTTATCAAGTTTTTATACCGAAAAAATGGCGGGGTTGAGCATTGGATCGTAGAAGAATTGCTTGATTATAATTTTGATAACACCCTTGAGGATATGTTGGTTAGGAGAAAAGTTAAGGAAGAAAAGGATAAGGTAAGTAGTATATTGAATCCTGAAAATGGTGGGTGCGATGATTTTAGAAAAAGATTATAAATTTTCAAAAAATTATATTTTGAAAAAATAAAAGCTAGTCATTCATTGCTGGCTTTTATTAGGTTTAAACTTACTGGCCCAGATCGCGAAGCTTTTACCAGACATTAGATTTTTTTCAATGTGCTCAAGAGTAACCCTTTTAGTTTCAGGGACCAGCAGAAAAGTTATCACGATGAAGAGCAGATTGAACCCCATGTAGAGCCAAAATGTCCCTGCCGGACCTATACTCCCCAAAAGTGAAAGGAAGGTCGCACCTATAATCATGTTTGCAACCCAGTTCGTCGTGGTTGAACAGGTGATCCCAAAGTCCCGGCATTTTAGGGGCTGTATCTCAGAACACATTCTCCAGAACACTGGTGCCGTGCTCATAGCATAAACACCAATGCACAACATCGTCATCATTCGCTAATTGTTAGCGTAGAAGACAAAAGCATTAGGAAAAAAATATAAAAATCAATCTGTATTGACATTGTTTCTTATGGTGGTATTTATTATGTGAGTTATTTAATATAAGAGGGTTAATTATGACTATAGAAGATTTTTGGAATAAAGCATTCATAGCTTGTTTAACAAGACTTCCTGTGAATGAGGCTAAGAAAGAAGCGGATGCAGCATTAAATATGTGTATAAAACATTGGGATGCTAACAAAGATAAATTTATTCCATTTCATAACAAATGGCAAAGTCAAAGCGTGGGGGATGTTTTTATTCCTTCAGAAGGAACTCAGTCGAAAAACTTCCCCGGTTATTTGGATGAGGAGGAGAGTGATAGATAGTTAAAGTATGTATGAGTATCCATCACTATTTAACTTATCTAATGCTTCATCGAAGGAATAAGCGACTGATAGAACTTTAGGCGGAGAAGATTTAACAATAACCCAATATTCATATTGTGGCGGATCATAGGTCTTGCCATTTTCATCAATCTCCTCCACTCTAACTATTGTTGCGGACGGTTTATGTTTTTTAAACAGGTCTATCATTTATTCCTTCTCCTTATAAAATAAAAACCATAAATTGTGTTTAATTTATAATCATAAATCTAATGAAATTGTTAGGGGGTTGTCAATTTTTTGTTTTCGAAATAACTCTGTTTTACTCATGTTTGTGTGTATGAAAAGACCTATAATCTTTGTCATATCAATGTAACTCTTACCGTAAAAATTAGCCTAGCATGTATGCCATTTGTATGCCAATTAAGAGGTTTAATTTATAAATTTAATAAAAACATTGAATTAAAAATATTAAAAAATACTGCTGCATCATTGGGGTGTGGGTCGAGAGGTCCCTGTCTACAGACTCTTTCATATTGAATTTACTCATCTTTGGAATTCAGGTGAAACGCTGTTCGCCTCTCCGAATCCGCAATTTGTAAGCCAAAAGTATTCCGGCTACCGGCGAGAAAAAAATCCCGTACATGGGGCCTATCATATCACTGACAACCCGCAGGATTCATCCCTGAGATGACGGTGTTACCCGATACCAGGGAAAGCGGCCCTGGTAACAGTAGCGCTTATCGGGTCACTATTTTATTGAAGGTTATCAGGGCTGGAGTCGGAAAAATATCGGATAATGTTCGTTTCGAACAAGCATGCGAGAGCGTTCGCAACTCGGGGTGAAAATTTATTGAATAGTACCCTTTCTATACGGGAAACAGCCTGATTCATGGCATTATCAGGCCCGCTCCAATACTGGAATTGCAGACGTACAGAGGCCTGAAATCTAAACAGTACCTGTAAGCAGAACAAGAAATTGCAGTTGAAAAACGGATTACTCAAAGAAGAAGCAATAGTTCGGAAACAACAGTTTTTGATATGGTCGTATTGTAAGCATCCCACCAATAGTGGACACGCGACTAAGTGAGTAAACTCTCAACCAGAGGTGACTCATATGACAAAGCCAGCATCAACCACAAAGAAGACGCGTAAGCAGCACACGCCCGAATTCCGCAATGAAGCCCTGAACCTTGCTGAGCGTATCGGTGTGGCTGCCGCAGCCCGCGAACTCAGTCTGTATGAATCCCAGCTCTATAACTGGCGCAGCAAACAACAACACCAGACAACATCCTATGAGCGCCTGAAATGAAGTATGTCTTTATCGAAAACCACCAGGCTGAATTCAGCATCAAAGCCACGTGCCGGGTATTGCGCGTGTCCTGAAGTGGCTGGCAGGCCTGGTGCAACCGGTGCCGGGTTATCAATGCGCGTCAGCGCTTCAGGCAGGACTGCGACATTGCGGTNGAAGTGGCTGGCAGGCCTGGTGCAACCGGTGCCGGGTTATCAATGCGCGTCAGCGCTTCAGGCAGGACTGCGACATTGCGGTCAGTGACGCCTTCCCCCAGGCGAAACAGCGCTACGGTGCGCCACGCCTGGCAGATGAACTACGGGAGCAGGGTCTGACGTGTAACGTTAAAACCATCGCTTCCAGCCTGCGGCGGCAGGGGTTGCGTGCAAAGGCCTCCCGGCGGTTCAGCCCGGTCAGCTACAGTGAGCACGGGCTGCCGGTGTCAGAATCTGCTGAAGCAGGACTTCAGCGCCAGCGGTCCGAACCAGAAANAGCAGGGTCTGACGTGTAACGTTAAACCCATCGCTTCCAGCCTGCGGCGGCAGGGGTTGCGTGCAAAGGCCTCCCGGCGGTTCAGCCCGGTCAGCTACAGTGAGCACGGGCTGCCGGTGTCAGAATCTGCTGAAGCAGGACTTCAGCGCCAGCGGTCCGAACCAGAAATGGTGCGGTGACATCACGTACCTGCGCACCGGTGAGGGCTGGTTGTATCTTGCCGTGGTCACTGACCTGTGGTCACGGGCAGTTATCGGCTGGTCAATGTCGTCACGGATGACAGCCCAGCTTGCCTGCGATGCGCTTCAGATGGCTCTCTGGCGGCGTAAACGGCCGCAGAATGTTATCGTTCATACCGATCGGGGCGGACAGTATTGCTCAGCGGATTATCAGGCATTGCTCAAACGATATAATCTGCGTGGCAGCATGAGCGGCCGTGGCAACTAGCTTTATGTTACCAAAACGCCGATTACAGCGGCTGATTTGCTGAATGATGGCGTGCTGCCGTTTTATGAGTCTCAGGGCCTGCTGATGCTGAGAATACTGACAGACAGAGGCACAGAATATTGCGGCAAAGTAGAGCAGCATGATTACCAGCTTTATCTGGCGATAAATGACATCGAACATACGAGAACGAAGGCGATGTCACCGCAGACCAACGGCATCTGCGAGCGGTTCCATAAAATGATACTGAACGAGTTTTATCAGGTGACGTTCCGCAAAAAATTATATGGCGCTCTTGAAGCTTTGCAATCGGATCTTGATGAATGGCTGGCTCACTATAATAATGAGCGAACCCATCAGGGGACATGTGTTGCGGCCGGATGCCAATGGAAACGTTACTTGATGGAAAGCGCATCTGGGCTGAGAAAAATTTAAGCCAGATGTAATCTGACAGATANCAGGGGACATGTGTTGCGGCCGGATGCCAATGGAAACGTTACTTGATGGAAAGCGCATCTGGGCTGAGAAAAATTTAAGCCAGATGTAATCTGACAGATAACTGTATAAATAACCGATAATTGTCAGATCAGGTCTGAGCTAATACAAATAATACCCAGCGTGTTTTGCGAAGCGCATTCCAGATCCGAATAGCGCCTCGTTTGCCGCAACAAAACTGATTTGCATCCTTTTTCCTAAGGTGGCCTAGGTAGTTCGCTTATGCTCTTTAACAAGGCATTGAGTGAATTCGACTGGAAATTTTGGTATAATGTTTGTGTGATGACTTTCCGCCCAAATTCTGCTTTCAGGGGTAACTATGAGCAACAATAAAAAAACTCGGGCAAGCTACTCTAAGCCGTCTCGTGCTGACATCGTTCGCTCAGTAGCAACCTCTACTGCTGTTGAAACAGGGCAGTCCTCCGAGAGGATAGAAGCTTCGCTTGAAGCGACACGTAAAAAGTTCGCCCATCTTCGCCTTGCCTAATCCCTTCTTAATCCTTCTCTGACCCAGTGTCTCATCGGCTCATAGTCCATTGACAAGCCTGCATGGATAGCCAGGACATACTGGGTTTTGTTCTGCTCCCAGCTTTGATAATCCAGCGGTTTGTATCCACCCTGAACGGCCATCACGTCGGCTAATAGTCGCGACAGGCGCCCGTTTCCCTCTCTGAATGGATGGATAAGTATCAACTCCACATGGGTGATGGCGATAGCGGTGATGAGTTGTTCTTCGTCCATGCTGCTACACGGCGTGTATTGAGCCAGATACCTGGTGTCGAATTCGTTCAGCAGTTTTGGCAACTGCGCTGAGGGGGCAAACATAAAGTCGCCCTTGCTGATATTGACCGCTCTTTCTTGTCCCGCCCACTCGTAGATATTGCCTAACCAGCGGCGGTGCCAGCTTTTTAGCATGGCTACGCTAAGCTGTCCTTCCGGAAACTGTTCTTCAAAAACGGACTGGTAGAGTTGTTCTAACAGGACAAGTTCCGCTTCATCCATCTCGTCGGAAGCAGCGATACCCAGTTTATTAGCCAAAACCTGCTCGCCAGAGTCTTTCTCATACTGGCCTTCACTGCTGGACACATGGTATCGGCTCATGGAGATTCCCGGTGTAATTAGAAGTATGGAAAAACAGAGGGATTATAATGCTGGATGAATACAGCAAACAATATATGTAAAATCAGATAGTTAATAAAGTGCAGGCTAAAGTGTGGTTTTTATATTTTTGTGGAAAATAATCGTTGATAATCAGCATAAACACACCAATGCATCATTGGGGTATGGGCCGGGAAGTCTTTATACCTGCAAGCATTTTATGTTCAAAATCAAACTGTTTTGATACGAAACGACATCAGTCAAATACAGGTAAAAACATAATTTTGCCTGCAGGCAGGTAGTATCAAAATGAAGATCGTAGCCTCAATCGGCTTTCACGATCACAGTTCGTTGATAATGCGTGACTTGGTCGTCTCATACTCGGAATCGGAGATCAGTCCTTCTTCAAGCATCTGTCGGGCTTTCTTTAAGCGCTCTACCGAGCTGGCTTCATTACCGGCTTCGCCTGGTGCACTGCCGCCTGCAAATCCCGAATTATTGGCAAAATTACCAAACCCGCCCGATTTAGCCCTTAACTCTTCCAGCTCACGCTGACGCCTTTTCTCACGCCAGGCCTGCTCATGCGCCTGCGCGATTTTATAAATTTCCTGGGCTTCATCTTTGCGTAATCCACCAAACTGGTAACGGTAAACTTTCCCGCCGCTGGCCAGATCGGGCTGCGAAAGCGCACTAATGTAAAGCGTGCTGCCGAAAATGCCCGCTTTGATCTGAGCGTCTTTTAGATCCTGCCAGCGGACATCAATAGGGGTAAACCCTCCAAGCAGGCCGCGTGTCATGCCAATAAATCGGCCCGATGTCGCGCTGACCATTATTCTGCGGCGGTCAAGTGCAAACAGACGTCGTTGAATCGCCACTTTCAGTAATTTTTCACCACTCACCAGCATAGAATTCAGATAGCCATACGCTTTTTCTAAACCCTGCTCAGGAATAATTTTTTCCCGATCTTCAATAGTACTCATAATTCACTCTCCCAGAGTGGTAACCGATCATAAAAATCTCCGCGCATTATATCTGTTTCATAAATGATTTTTAAGAATAATCTGGATTTAAACAGGGTAGACGTTGTGTCTTTTTAAACTGTCTTGTTGAAAATGAATGCTTATTTAAGACCGGGTATTCATTGCCGCTACAGCGATACGGGCAGAGCCAGGCAGATAAGCAGACCGTCGAGTACCTGACAACGTTGTCATCAACGTTAAACTGCCCGACCTCAATCGAGGATGAATGCGTCCTGGCCGTCTAAAGCAGCACAGACGGGATCCCCATCACAATTGTGAGCTGCTTAGCCAGATTGTCCATGCTTTGGGAGCGTTCGGCCTAATACCGCGAGGCGGCAGTTTTGTATGCTTTGCGGCTACAGATGCCTGAGAAGCGGAGCCTGAAGATGTCTCTTGTAAACGATGATGTGATTCCTGTAGACGATCGCAAACGTAAAGTACGGCGCATGAATGCTTTTATCTCCATATCGGCCGCTTTTGCCGGTCTGCTATTTGGTCTGGATATTGGCGTGATTTCCGGGGCGCTGCCTTTTATTACGCAACACTTCACGCTGGACAGCCACCAGCAGGAGTGGGTGGTAAGCAGTATGATGCTGGGTGCGGCTGTCGGCGCGCTTTGCAACGGTTGGGTTTCACACCGCCTGGGCAGGAAATACAGTCTGATGTCCGCTGCGGTATTATTTATTGTGGGGTCGCTGGGGTCTGCCTTTGCGGTCAATTTAGAAATTCTGCTGGTTTTTCGCGTATTGCTGGGGGTGGCGGTCGGGATTGCCTCCTACACCGCGCCGCTATACCTGTCTGAAATGGCCACCGAAAATATCCGTGGCAAAATGATCAGCATGTATCAGCTGATGATAACGGTGGGCATCGTACTGGCTTTCCTGTCCGATACCGCGCTGAGCTACAGCGGTAACTGGCGGGCGATGTTAGGTGTGCTGGCCATACCCGCCGTTATCCTTTTCATCCTGGTGATTTTTCTGCCTAACAGCCCGCGCTGGCTGGCGGCAAAAGGCATGCACATTGAAGCGGAAGAAGTGCTGCGCATGCTGAGGGATACCTCCGAGAAGGCCCGTCAGGAACTGAATGAGATCAGGGAAAGCCTGCGCATGAAGCAGGGTGGATTCTCGCTGTTCAGGCAGAACCGCAACGTAAGACGTGCCGTTTTCCTTGGCATGCTGTTACAGGGAATGCAGCAGTTTACGGGCATGAATATCATCATGTATTACGCGCCGCAGATTTTTAAAATGGCGGGTTTCCAAAGTACCCAGGAGCAGATGATTGCCACGGTGGTCGTTGGGCTGACCTTTATGTTTGCGACCTTTATCGCGGTGTTCACCGTAGATAAGGCGGGCAGAAAGCCGATTCTGAAAATAGGGTTTTCGGTAATGGCATTTGCCACGCTGATCCTGGGATATTGTCTGCTTAAAGCGGGTGAAGGGGAGGTCTCTACCGGACTTTCATGGGTATCCGTCGGGATGACCATGCTCTGTATTGGTGGCTATGCCATGAGTGCCGCGCCGGTAGTATGGATACTTTGCTCGGAGATCCAGCCGCTGAAGTGTCGTGACTTTGGCATAACCTGTTCAACCACCACCAACTGGGTGGCAAATATGCTGATTGGCGCGACCTTCCTGACGCTGCTGGGCAGTATCGGCGCGGCGGGGACCTTCTGGCTGTATACCGGCTTTAATCTGGCGTTCATCGTTATCACCGTGTTCCTGGTGCCGGAGACGAAAAACAAAACGCTTGAGCATATTGAAAAGAATCTGATGGCAGGTAAAAAGCTGCGCGATCTAGGCCAGTAGCAAGGCCAGTAGCGTACTGCAGATAAGCCGAGGGCGCACCAACACTGGCGCGCCCTCGGCTTACTGCTTACTGCTTACTGCTTACTGCTTACTGCTTACTGCTTACTGCTTACGCTGCGTCGCATAGCCCGTCTGGGACGCAGAGCAGTGGCAGCCAGCTTACTTCACGCGTTGAGCATAGAGCAGTGCTGCCAGCCAGCTCACTTCACGCGCTGAGCATAGAGCAGTGCTGGCGTCCGGATTACTTCACGCACTGGGCGCACTGTTTGTGCTGGATTTGCGCGAAGAAGTCATTGCCCTTATCGTCCACCAGAATAAAGGCCGGGAAGTTCTCAACCTCAATCTTCCAGATAGCCTCCATTCCCAGTTCGGGATACTCCACGCACTCCAGGCTTTTAATACTCTGCTGCGCCAGTACCGCGGCCGGTCCGCCGATGCTGCCCAGGTAGAAGCCGCCGTGCTTGTGGCAGGCATCGGTTACCTGCTGGCTGCGGTTGCCCTTCGCCAGCATAATCTTACTGCCACCGTTAGCCTGTAGCAGGTCAACGTAGGAATCCATACGCCCCGCCGTGGTTGGGCCGAGCGAGCCAGATGCATAGCCTTCAGGTGTTTTTGCCGGGCCCGCGTAGTAGATCGGATGATCCTTAACGTACTGCGGCAGCCCCTCACCGTTATCAATGCGCTCCTTCAGCTTCGCATGCGCGATGTCACGCGCCACAATGATGGTGCCGCTCAGCGAAAGGCGGGTAGAGACGGGATACTGCGACAGCTGGTCGAGGATCGCGACCATCGGGCGGTTGAGATCAACCTGTACGACATCGCCTTCACCCTGCTGACGCAGCGCGGCAGGAATGTAGCGGCCCGGATTATCTTCCAGCTTTTCAATCCAGATGCCGTCGCGGTTGATTTTGGCCTTGATATTGCGGTCGGCGGAGCAGGAAACGCCCATGCCTACCGGGCAGGAGGCACCGTGGCGCGGCAGGCGAATGACGCGGATGTCATGGGCAAAATATTTGCCGCCAAACTGCGCGCCCAGTCCCAGCTTTTGTGCTTCCAGCAGCAGTTCCTGCTCAAGCTGCACGTCGCGGAACGCCTGGCCGTGCTCATTGCCTTCCAGCGGCAGGCCATCGTAGTAGTGAGTGGAGGCCAGCTTCACCGTTTTCAGCGTACTCTCCGCCGAGGTGCCGCCAATAACAAAGGCAATATGGTATGGCGGGCAGGCTGCGGTGCCCAGCGAGCGCATCTTCTCGGTCAGGTAGCTTTTCAGCTTTCCGGGACTAAGCAGCGCTTTGGTTTCCTGATAGAGATAGGTTTTATTCGCCGAGCCACCGCCTTTCGCGATGCACAGGAACTTGTATTCATCGCCATCGACGCTATAGAGGTCGATCTGAGCCGGCAGGTTAGTACCGGTATTGACCTCGTTATACATATCCAGCGCGGCGTTTTGCGAATAGCGCAGGTTGTCTTCGATATAGGTGTTATACACGCCGCGCGAAAGGGCGGCTTCATCCCCGCCGCCGGACCAGACGCGCTGGCCTTTTTTACCCATAATGATCGCGGTGCCGGTATCCTGACAGGTGGGCAGGATACCCCTGGCGGCAATTTCCGAGTTTCTCAGAAACTGTAGCGCGACGTATTTATCGTTTTCGCTGGCCTCAGGGTCGTCGAGTATCGCCGCCACCTGGCGCTGGTGCGCGGGACGGAGCATAAAGGAGGCATCGTGGAAAGCCTGCTGGGCCAGCAGCGTTAGCGCCTGCGGATCAACTTTCAGTACTTCCTGTCCCTCGAAAGAGGTGACGGAAACATGGTCGCGGGTTAGCAGGTAGTAGTCGGTATCCTCGTGGGCAAGAGGGAAGGGGTTCTGATAGGTGAACGTTTTATTCGACATTGTTTTTCTCACTTAATGACGTGTTGCCCCTGGCGCAATCTGTTGGCAGGGACAGCATCACTGGCGACATTTTATTTTTATCCTGGCCCCTCAGCCGTAAGGGCTGACGGGCAGGTCTGGGGGATGGTTCGACAGCGCGAGGCAGAGTACATGCTTTAGCGCAGGCTACCGGATCAGAACATCATCACCATCCACGGATAGGCAATCAGCATCAGGGCACAGAGGAAAATGGCACCGAAGATGGTTCCTAACCGCCAGTAGTCTTTGGTTGGCAGATAACCACTGCCGTAGTAAATCGGGCTTGGGCCGGTGCCGTAAGGTGTGATTATCCCCATCAGACCCAGAGACGTACACATCATCAGGCAGAATACCGGCATATTAATGCCCGGTATGGAAGCGGCAATGGTCAGCATGGCTGGCAGCAGCGCGGTGGTATGCGCGGTGGTACTGGCAAACAGGTAGTGCAGCAGGAAGAAGGCAATCAGCAGCACCACCGCAGAGACCTGTGGATCGTAGCCGTGCAGCAGGGTGGCGCCCTCTTTGCCCAGCCAGGCAATAAAGCCGACGCGGGCCAGACCATCCGCCAGCGCAACCAGGGTGGCAAACCAGGCGAAGGTATTCCATGCCGCCTTGTTGCTGGTGATATCGTTCCAGTTCAGTACGCCGGTCCACAGCATCAGCACAATCACCAGCAGGGCGGCCATAGCTGGCTCAATCCAGGCGGTGGCGAAAATCCACATCAGCAGGGCACAGACCACGAACCCCAGCAGCAGAATTTCATTACGGGTCAGCCTGCCCAGTTTTTCCAGTTCACGGCTGGCCCAGCGAGGGACTTCATCATTGAACTTCACTTCTGGCGGATAGAGCCAGTAGGCCAGCAGCGGCATGGTGAGGATCAGCAGCAGACCCAGCGGCAGGAAGGCCAGGAACCACATCCCCCAGGAGATATCGAAGCCGATAACGCTTTTCACCAGCGCCAGCGCCAGCAGGTTAGGGGCCAGAGCCGACAGGAACATTGAGCTGGTAATACAGGCCGCGGTGATGGCGACCCACATCAGATAGGAGCCAATTTTACGCGCGCTGGGATCGTTAGGTTTGGAATCATACAGCGGCGGCAGGTTGGCAATAATGGGGTAGATAGTCCCGCCGCTGCGCGCGGTGTTAGACGGTGTAAAGGGAGCCAGCAGCAGGTCGGCAAAGGTAATGGCGTAGCCCAGCGTCAGGCTGCGACGCCCGAGGTATTTTACCAGAATCAGCGCCAGACGACGGCCAAACTGCGTTTTGTCATACCCGGCGGCAAACATAAAGGCCCCGAAGATGAGCCACACCGTGGAGTTGCCAAACCCGCTGACCGCCCATTTAAACGACTCACTCGCCATTTTAAATTTGGGACTGGCCATTTCCGCCGGGCTGAACAACACCCACTGACTGAAGAGGGCGATGACCACCACGCCGGTGAGGCCAATTACGGCACCCGGCAGGGGTTCAAAGATCAGGCCGACAATCACGCCTACGAAGATGGCAAAGAAGTGCCACGCGTAGGGTTCGAGGCCATCCGGGACCGGAACCAGTAGCAGCAGCACGGCCACCAGCACCGGCAGGAACAGCATGATCAGACGTTTTTTTTGCCCTGGAGAGGCAGGAACGGCTTTCGCCGATTCACTCATTGCGGATGTTTGTTTCATAGTAGTTTTCTGCAAGTTATTAAGAATGCGTTTTACGCCCCGGCCCAGATATTTGCTTTTTTTAGTTTAAAAACCTTTTTTTTAACGTTTGAGCCGTGACATCTAAATGGTGTTTTTCCCTTTTTGTTCACTTTTATCCGTCTTAATTAAGTGAATATGAATATAATGCGATTATTCGGAATATAAATTTTGATCTGGATCAATAAATATTTCAGCATCGCTTTATTTTTCAATAAACCCTAAGGTTAAAGGGGGTTTAAACCCGTCGTAATTACCTGTTTGTGCCAGGTTGTGACAACGGTAATCTCTTTTTATTTCATGTAAATACATCATAATTACCTGATTGATATGAATTTTATTTTTATTGTAAACGAAGTGTTGATTTTTATCAACGGATAATTAACAATTGGATTGACGGCTATTATCATTATTAATAAATAAAAAGTCTGAGTTTATTTAAAAGTTTTATAACTAAAATTAGATCTTTTTAAAGTAAAGAAATCGGTATATTAAAAGCATGACATCGGACCACTTAATTAAAACTTATGTAATGCGTCCGCGACAGAATTAAAGACTTTTAAATTTTGGAGTTGAACACCATGAATACACTCACCCCAATCCTGAATCCCCTGACTCTGCCAAACGGTGCCGTACTTAAAAACCGCCTGCTGATGGCGCCAATGACCACCTGCACCGGTTTTTATGATGGTACGGTCACCAGTGAGCTGGTGGAGTACTACCGCGATCGTGCCGGCAGCATCGGTACCGTCATTGTTGAATGCTGCTTTATTGACCCGAAAGGTCCTGCTTTCCCGGGCGCGATTGCCATCGACAGCGACAACAAAATCTCCGGCCTGAAGAAAATTGCGGATGCGATCAAGTCCAAAGGCTCTAAGGCGATTTTGCAGATTTATCACGGCGGCAGGATGGTTGAGCCGGAACTGATTGGCGGCAGAACGCCGGTCGCCCCCAGCGCCATTGCCGCTCCGCGCGAAGGCGCAACCACCCCGCAGGCGCTGAGCGGAGAAGAAGTTGAGGTGATGATCACCAAATTCGGTGATGCGGTAAACCGCGCCATTAAAGCCGGCTTCGATGGCGTGGAGATCCACGGCGCCAATACCTATCTGATTCAGCAGTTTTACTCACCAAACTCTAACCAGCGCGACGATAAATGGGGCGGAAGCCGGGATAACCGCGCGCGTTTCCCGCTTGAAGTCCTTGAGATTACGCACAAAATGGCGGAGCGGTTTGCTGACAGCGCTTTTATTATCGGCTATCGCTTCTCTCCCGAAGAGCTTGAAGTGCCCGGCATTCGCTTTGATGACACGATGTACCTGCTGGAAAAACTCGCTGCTCGCGGGCTGGACTACGTGCATTTCTCCGTCGGGCAGTTGCTGCGCTCCTCCATCGTGGACAGGGAGGATCCGACGCCGCTGATTGAAAAGTATCGCGCCATGCGCTCAGAGACGCTGGCGAGAATTCCGGTGATTGGCGTCGGTGGCGTGGTCAATAAGGCCGACGCCGAGCGCGGCCTGGAGATGGGTTTTGACCTGGTCGCGATTGGTAAGGCCTGCATTGCCTACCCCGACTGGGCTGACCGCATTATTAACAACGACCATCTTGAGCTGTTCATCGACAGCACCCGGCGTGAAGCGCTGAACATCCCTGAACCGCTGTGGCGTTTCTCGCTGGTGGACGCGATGATCCGCGATATGAGCACCGCCGGGCGCAAATATAAAGCCGGTGTCTATCAGGAGAAAGTGGAAGCCGAAGCCCTGAAGCTGAAAATTGACGTCATGCTGGATACCGACCGCATTACCGATATTATGCTGGTGCCGGACGACACGCTGGACGTTGATTTCACCACCACCTTTGAGAGCCTGCGTTCACGGATCCTGGTCGCCAACAGCCCCCATGTGGATGCCATTACCGGTGCGACCACGCAGAGTGAAGCGCTGAAAAAAGCCGTTTCCCGCGCGCTGGCCACCTCCAGTAAAGAACAGGTCATCGAAGAGGGCGGCAATCCTCAGGCACCGCAGAACTACGATGTGGTGGTGATCGGTAGCGGCGGCGCGGGCCTGGCGGCGGCTATTCAGGCCTGCGATGAAGGCGCCCGCGTAGCGATCATCGAAAAAATGCCGACGATTGGCGGTAACACGATTAAAGCCTCGGTCGGGATGAATGCGGCAGAAACCCGCTTCCAGAAGTTAAAAGGTATCGAAGACAGTAAAGAGCTGTTCTTTGAAGAGACGCTAAAAGGCGGGAAATGCAAAAACAACCCGGTGCTGCTGCGCGAACTGGTCGAGCTGGCACCTGAGGCGATTGAGTGGCTGGCCGCGAAAGATATCGTATTAAACGACATCACCATTACCGGCGGGATGAGCATTGACCGTACCCACCGCCCTGCGGATCGCTCTGCGGTAGGGGGCTTTTTGATCAGTGGCCTGGTGAAAAACATCAATAAGCGCAATATTGAGGTGCTGCTGGAAACGTCCGTCTCCGAAATCCTTGTGGAAAAAGGCGTCGTGACCGGCGTTAAGGTGGTGGACGAATACAATGACAGCCGCATCCTCAATGCGAAAAGCGTGATTGTGGCCACCGGCGGATTTAGTGCCAATCGCGAGATGGTGGTGAAGTATCGCCCCGAGCTGGACGGCTTTGTAACCACTAACCATAAAGGTGCGACCGGCAGCGGTATCGCCATGTTGCAGCAGATCGGTGCCGATACCGTCGATATGGGCGAAATTCAGATCCACCCAACCGTCGAGCAAACCACCTCATATCTGGTGTCAGAAGCGATTCGCGGCGGCGGTGCTATTCTGGTCAGCCAGGCCGGTAAGCGCTTCTTTAATGAGATGGAAACCCGCGACAAAGTCTCAGCGGAAATCATTGCCCTGCCGGAAAAAAGTGCCTGGGTTATCTTTGATGAGCAGGTGCGGATGAACAATAAAGCCGCCGATGAGTATATCGCCAAAGGATTTGTGGTAAGCGCTCCATCACCCCATGCACTGGCGGTTAAGCTGAATATGGATCACCATGCCCTGCTGGCCACGCTGGAGCGCTACAACCTGTTCGCTGAGCAGCAGAATGACGAAGACTTTGGTCGTAAAACCGCGCTGCGCCATCCGCTCAATCAGGGACCTTTCTACGCTATCCGCATTGCCCCCGGCGTGCATCACACCATGGGCGGCGTGACCATCAATCGCGATACGGCGGTACTGAATACGCAGAAAGAGGTGATTGAAGGGGCCTGGGCAGCCGGTGAAGTCGTTGGCGGCATCCACGGTGCAAACCGGATCGGTGGCAACGCGATAGCCGATATTATTATCTTTGGCATACTGGCAGGGCGTAATGCAGCAGCACTGGCGCGCCGCTAAACAGCGGAGTGCTACAGATGGAGCCAGGTAAATAAGCAGACGTGGTAAGCAGCGCGGAACGGTATTACGCGCAGTGACGTCGTCCAACAGCGAGGAGAGAAATCATGTCAACAGAGGATCGGGTTTACGGCTATTCCGCCGTGTTGATGGGTTCACCGATCCTGCTTAAGCTGTTTGAACATAACGAAGGCCGGGCCGCGCGCGTCTTTCGCCTGATTAAACAGCTGGAAACGCTGCTGACGGTAAATCGGGCGCATTCCGGGGTGATGACGATTAACCATGCGGCGGGCGACCACCCTGTGGTGGTTAGCCAGCCTGTATTTGATCTTATTGCCCGGGCAAAAGAAGTCAGCATGGTGCCCGGCAGCTGTTTTAATCTCGCCATTGGGCCGCTGGTAAAGCGCTGGAGAATTGGCTTTAACGGCGACAGCGTGCCGCCTGCGGAGGAGATCCACGCTCTGCGGGCGCTGACTCAGCCGCAGCAGGTGATCCTGGACCCGCAGTTACGTTCGGTCTTTCTGGAAAAACGCGGAATGGAGATAGACCTGGGCGCCATAGCCAAAGGGTATATCGCTGACCGGGTAAGGGATGTGCTGCGGCAGGAAGGAGTGGAAAACGCGTTAATCAATCTGGGTGGCAACGTTCAGACGCTGGGCGGTACTCCGGACGGTTCGCCCGGCAGCTGGGGGATTGGCCTGAAAAAACCCTTTGGCGCGCCGGATGAGCTGATTGGCGTGATAAACGTCACCGGTAAATCCGTGGTTACCTCAGGCGTTTATGAGCGTTACTTTGAAATTCAGGGGCAGCGCTACCACCATATCCTCGATCCCCACACCGGCTACCCGCTGGATAACGAACTGCTCAGCGTCACCGTCATTTCTGAGGACTCGATCGATGGCGATATTTTTACCACGCTGCTGTACGGCATGGGCATAGAGAAAAGCCTTGCTTACCTTGCCGACATACCGGGTATTGAAGCCCTGTTTGTGACCCGCGATCGGCGGGTTGTCTTGTCGTCGCGGCGGCAGTTCTCCTTTACCCTGCTGGACGACAGCTATCGCCTGGCCTGACGTCAGAAGCGGATAATATTACTGGCAGAATTGCCTGAGCAGGGCCTGATGCTCGACCTGTAGTCGGTAGCGGTACACCGGCCTGCCCGTGGCACCGTAGTGAAGGTTGGTTGACAGAATGTGCCGCTGAGCCAGCCAGATAAGGTATTTCCGGCAGGATACGCGGGAGATATTGACCGCAGCGGCCAGCTCATCGGTGGAAAACTCGGTGCCGGGGTGCGCATCAATCCACTGACAGAGGGTCCGTAGGGTTTGCGGCGTTAACCCTTTGGGAAGACGGTTCGTTTCGCCATTCTCCGCAGGATTACCGTGCAGCAGCACATCGACATCGGCCTGTTCGAAATATTGATGATTGTCCTTGAGCGATTTTTTATGCCGCCATCCGGTCAGCGACTCTTCAAAACGTGAAAACTGGAACGGCTTAATCAGGTAATCGACGACGCCATAGTGCAGTGACTGCTGGATGGTGTCGGCATCGGCGGCGGAAGAGATCACAATGACGTCAATGCTGCGCTTTGCGTGGCGCAGCTCCGGCAGCAGATCCAGACCGTTGTCCTGCTGCATATAGATATCCAGCAGGATCAGGTCTACCGGCAGGGTGCTGTCCAGCAGTATCTCTTTCGCCTGTTTCAGCGTGGAGGCAATGCCGCAGCAGGTGAAACCGGGGATCTGGCCGATGTAGCAGCGGTTTAGCTCTGCGACCATCGCATCATCATCAACGACTAACACATTTAGCATGCGCGTATGTTTCCTCCATCCCAGGGCAGTTGGACTAAAAATTGGGTGTAAACACCGGGTTCGGATTCTACGATAATTTCGCCTCCAATGCTCAGCGTCTGCTGTCGGGTAAGAAATAAGCCCATGCCGCGACGCTCTCCTTTGGCTGAAAAACCTTTCTCGAAAATCGCGTCCAGGTGCGCGGCCGGAATGCCCGGCCCATCATCGCTGACCTCACAGGCCAGCCAGCCATTGTGATAGTGCAGCAGAACGTTCACCTCGCCTTCGGGCTGTCCGCTCATCGCCTCAAAGGCATTTTCTATCAGGTTGCCCAACACGGTAATCAGCGTGGAAACCTGTTTTTCATTGCTGCTTTCGGGCAGAAAGCTGTCTTCATTCAGCGTGAGCTGGTGGCCGGTGTCCGATGCGTGGTTGATCTTGCTTAACAGGAAACCGGCCACCACCGGCGATTTGATCCGCAGCAGCAGTGAACCAATCTCCGTCTGGTAGTTATTGGCCGTTTTAAGAATGTAATCCTCAAGCTGCGTATAGCTCTTCATATGCAGCAGGCCCAGAATAACATGCAGCTTGTTCATAAACTCGTGAGAGTGCGCGCGCAGGTTATCGACGTAGTTCACCATGCCGTTCATCCGCTGCATCAGTTGGGTGACTTCAGTTTTATCACGGAAGGTACAAATTGCTCCCAGTACCGCACCATTGCTGCGTACCGGCACCGTATTGCTGAGCAGGATGCGACCATTAACGTGGATCTCTTCATCCTGCCGGGCAATATTGTTGCGTAACACGTCGCGCAAATTAGCGATAATATTGCCCGCGTCCGCGGCGGTTGAGCCCATACAGAGCTGCCGCGCCTCCTCGTTTATCAGCGTCACCTGGGCCTGGTCATCGACCGCGATAACCCCTTCCCGAATGGATTGCAGCATCGCCTGCCGCTGCTCAAACAGCGCGGAAATCTCGTAAGGCTCCAGCCCAAACAGCAGACGTTTTAACACCGTGACCAGACAAACCGCGCCCGTTGCGCCGACCAGCGTGCCGAACAGTACCGTCCAGAGAATATCCCAGCGGCTATGGTTAATCTGCTGCGTCACGCTGCTGAGGGAGATACCAATCGCCACCACGCCGATCTGCTGGCGCTGCCCATTATACACCGGCGTAAAAACCCGTAGCGCCTCATCCAGAATGCCCTTGTTTACGGCGATATTCTCATGCCCCTGGAGCGCCGCGTTGAGATCGTCACCGATAAAGTGCTGATTGATGGCCTGAGGATTAGGGTGGGAATATCGTCGCCCCTGCATATTGGTCACTACCACAAATAGCAGGCCGTTGTTTTTTTGCACGGCCATCGCGATGGGCTGAATAATGTTGCTGTCGGGGGGCAGGGTAAGCCCCCGCTGGATATCAGGTGACGCCGCCAGCGTCCGGGCAGCGGCCAGCGCCTTATCTTTTACCCCTTCACGGGTAACATTGCCGATCTGCACCACGTAAAGAAAGTGTACGCTCAGTAGTACCACCAGAATTACCGTGCCGAGCATCAGCGAGACGGTCGTGCTGAGTTTCATCGGGCGCTTGCGCAGCGGCGAGGGTTTTCGTGAATCATTCATGCTTATTGATGCCCACTTTGCAAAGCCCAGACGGCGGCTTCCACACGCGATTTTAAGCGCATTTTTTTCAGCAGATGTTTAACGTGAACTTTCACCGTGCTTTCCGTTATGCAGAGCCGTCGGGCGATCGCCTTGTTGGTCATTCCCTGGGCAATCAGCCGCAGAATGTCGCGTTCGCGGCGGGTAAGCTGGCTGATATCGCGTGCCTCCGGGCGGTTTTCCCGCAGGCTGGTCACCAGTACGTTGGTGAGCGCGTCACTTAATACCATCTGCCCGGCAGCGGCCTGATGCAGCGACTTTAGCAGCTCCTCTGGCTCCATATCCTTCAGCAGGTAGCCATCGGCACCGCCGCGGATAGCGTTGACCACGTCATCTTCGTGATCGGACACGGTAAACACCACAATCCGGCCGGTAAGTTCCAGCGTGCGCAGCTGCACCAGCGTACTCAGCCCGTTCATGCCGGGCATATTCAGATCGAGCAGGATCAGATCGGGGTCGTGTAGCCCGGCCAGGGCCACGCCCTGTTCCCCGTTACTGGCTTCAGCGACTACCAGCAGGCGATCGTCCAGCCCAATCAGCTGCTTTACGCCATTGCGTAGCATGGGATGATCGTCAATCAGTAGCAGAGTGGCGGCTTTTTTTTTCACAGCATATATCCCATAAGCGCGTGGCCGGGCGTTCCGGCCACTAAAATCGGTCGTCGACGCTATTTTACCCATCGCTATTGTTATCCCTATACCACCAAAGAGGTAAGCATTAATTTCCATCGTGGGGAGGTGTCGGGAGGCATTACGAAAAAAAAGAGATTATTCCCATTAATATTCTGTGTTTATGTCGACATCAACAATACCCCTTAAGAGGTTAGCAGACCCTGATGAGAAAAATTTACCTGCCGGGCCGTTGATTTACATCAACCTGATAAGAGGGGGGGATCAGCAGGATGTGGGTCAATTTTATCTGCCAGCGAGAAACTGATGTCACAAGAACACTCCCTCATTCCGCCGCCGCGTGGTGCGGTGCTGCAGCAGTGGCAGCCGGAGGATCCTGCCTTCTGGCAGCAGTACGGCAGGCATATCGCCCGCCGTAATCTGTGGATCTCCGTCTTCTGCCTGATGCTCTCATTCTGCGTCTGGATGCTGTTCAGCGCCGTGGCGGTCAACCTGAACAAGGTCGGATTTCACTTTTCTACTGAACAGCTTTTTTTACTGACCGCGCTGCCCGCCGTCTCCGGCGCGCTGCTTCGCGTGCCGTACTCATTTGTCATCCCGCTGGTCGGCGGACGGCGATGGACCGCTTTCAGCACCGCGATTTTGTTGGTTCCCTGCCTGTGGCTGGGCTTTGCCGTACAGGATCCCCGCACCTCGTTTGCGACTTTCGTGCTGATTGCGCTGCTGTGCGGTTTTGCCGGGGCGAACTTTGCATCCAGCATGGGGAATATTAGCTTTTTCTTCCCTAAGGCAAAACAGGGGAGCGCCCTGGGTATTAACGGTGGACTGGGCAACCTTGGCGTCAGCGTGATGCAGTTCTTTGCGCCGCTGGCGATATCCGTCGCGATCTTTGGCCTGATGAGCGATGGCGTACAGGTTGACGGTGAATCGCTTTGGCTGGAAAACGCCGCGTGGATTTGGGTGCCGTTGCTGGCCGTAGCCACGCTGGCCGCCTGGTTTGGCATGAACGATCTTGCCGCGGCAAAATCCTCGCTGCGCGAGCAGTTAACGGTGCTGCGGCGGCCGCATCTGTGGATTATGGCGGTGCTTTATCTCGCCACCTTCGGCTCTTTTATCGGCTTTTCCGCGGGCTTTGCGATGCTGTCTCAAACGCAGTTTCCCGAGGTGGTGATCCTGCGCTACGCCTTCTTCGGTCCCTTCCTCGGCGCGCTGGCGCGTTCAGTGGGCGGCATGCTCTCCGACCGCTTTGGCGGCGTGCGCGTCACGCTACTTAACTTTATGGTTATGGCCCTGTTTACCGCACTGCTGTTCCTGACGCTGTCGGGGGAAGGACAAGGCTCCTTCATCGCTTTCTACGGCGTCTTTATGGTGTTGTTTATCAATGCCGGGCTGGGCAGCGGATCCACGTTCCAGATGATTGCGGCGATCTTTCGTCGGCAGACGTACGAGAGGATCAAAAGCGACGGCGGCAGCGACGAAAAAGCCCAGCGGGAGGCGGTGACGGAGACCTCCGCAGCGCTCGGTTTTATTTCGGCGATTGGCGCGCTGGGCGGTTTTTTTATTCCCCAGACCTTTGGCCTCTCGCTAAGCATGACCGGCACGCCCGCCGGGGCCATGCAGCTTTTTCTGGCGTTTTATCTGATCTGCGTGGCGATCACCTGGTGGGTGTATGGCCGTAAAAAAGCAGACTGACTGAGTCACCTTACCGCGCGTATGCGCTGTTTACGCAATGTCGTTTTGTGAAGCCTGTGATAACACCAGGCCTTCAGGAGAATACCGGATGAGCAAATTTCTGGACAGATTCCGCTACTTTAGACGGGCGGAACCGTTTTCTGGTAACCATGGCCAGACACGCGATGCCAATCGCGACTGGGAAGCGGGTTACCGCAGCCGCTGGCAGCATGACAAGGTGGTTCGCTCCACTCACGGGGTCAACTGCACCGGATCGTGCAGCTGGAAAATTTTTGTCAAAAATGGTCTGGTGACCTGGGAAACGCAGCAGACTGACTACCCGCGCACCCGGCCAGACTTACCTAACCATGAGCCGCGCGGCTGCCCGCGCGGCGCCAGCTACTCCTGGTATCTTTACAGCGCCAATCGCCTGAAGTATCCGCTGATGCGCAAAGCGCTGATTGCGCTATGGCGTGAAGCAAAAGCCCGTCACAGCGATCCGGTACTGGCCTGGGGCAGCATTGTCAGCGACCCTGAGAAAGCCCGAAGCTATAAAGCCGCGCGCGGGCGCGGCGGCTTTGTGCGTTCAAGCTGGCAGGAGGTGAATGAGCTGATCGCGGCGTCAAACGTCTATACGGCAAAAACTTTCGGGCCGGATCGCATTATGGGTTTTTCACCCATCCCGGCGATGTCGATGGTTTCCTATGCGGCCGGTTCGCGCTACCTCTCGCTGATTGGCGGCGTCTGCTTAAGCTTCTACGACTGGTACTGCGATCTGCCGCCCGCCTCGCCGATGACCTGGGGCGAACAGACCGATGTGCCGGAGTCGGCCGACTGGTACAACGCATCCTATATCATTGCCTGGGGCTCTAACGTGCCGCAAACCCGTACGCCCGATGCGCACTTCTTCACGGAAGTGCGCTACAAAGGCACGAAAACGGTGGCGGTGACGCCGGACTATGCCGAAGTCGCCAAGCTGTGCGATCAGTGGCTCAATCCGAAGCAGGGCACGGACAGCGCGATGGCGCTGGCGATGGGCCATGTCATGCTGAAAGAGTTCCACCTTGACCGTGAGGTAAGCTATTTCCGCGACTACGTCCGCCGCTATACCGATATGCCGATGCTGGTTCTGCTGGAGCCGCGCGAGGGTGGGCACTATGCGGCGGGGCGCCAGCTGCGCGCCAGCGACCTGGTGGATGGTCTGGGCCAGCAGAATAATCCCGAGTGGAAAACCATTGCTATCAATCAGCAGGATGGTGAGCTGGTGGTGCCTCAGGGTTCGATTGGTTTCCGCTGGGGTGAAAAGGGTAAATGGAACCTGGAGCCGCGAGAAGGGACCTGCCAGCAGGAGGTGGAACTCCAGCTTAGCCTGCTGGGCAGCCATGATGAGGTGGTGGAGGTCGGTTTCCCCTATTTCGGCGGCATCGTCAGCGAAAACTTCAACAGCGTGGCGCTGGAAACCATCCAGCTGCACAGGCTGCCGGTCAGGCGTATACGGCTGGCGGACGGCAGTGACGCGCGGGTGGCCAGCGTTTACGATCTGACCCTGGCGAACTACGGTCTGGATCGCGGTCTGGACGATGATAACTGCGCCCGCGACTACGATGACCTTAAGGCCTACACCCCGGCCTGGGCCGAGCAGGTGACCGGCGTGTCGCGGCAGAATATTATTCGCATCGCCCGCGAATTTGCCGACAATGCCGAAAAAACCCGTGGCCGCTCAATGGTAATCGTCGGGGCCGGAATGAACCACTGGTATCACATGGACATGAACTACCGTGGGCTGATCAATATGCTGATTTTCTGCGGCTGCGTGGGCCAGAGCGGCGGCGGCTGGGCGCACTATGTCGGTCAGGAAAAGCTGCGGCCGCAAACCGGCTGGACGCCGCTGGCCTTTGCGCTGGACTGGCAGCGCCCACCGCGCCATATGAACAGCACCTCGTTCTTTTATAACCACGCCAGCCAGTGGCGCTATGAGACGCTTTCTCCCGACGAACTCCTGTCGCCGCTGGCGGATAAATCCCGCTACAGCGGTAGCCTGATTGATTTCAACGTCCGTTCAGAGCGCATGGGCTGGCTACCATCCGCACCGCAGCTTAACGTTAACCCGCTGCATATTGCGGCCAGAGCAAAGGCGGCAGGACAGACGGCGGTGGACTACACCGTTGAGAGCCTGAAGCAGGGCAGCCTGCGCTTCGCCGCCGAGCAGCCGGATAATCCGCAAAACTTCCCGCGCAACCTGTTTGTCTGGCGTTCCAACCTGCTTGGCTCATCCGGCAAGGGGCATGAATACATGCTGAAATACCTGCTGGGCACCGAACATGGCATTCAGGGTAAGGATCTGGGTAAGCAGGGTGGGGTGAAGCCGGAAGAGGTCGAGTGGCAGGATACCGGCGGTGAAGGCAAGCTGGATCTGGTGGTGACGCTGGATTTCCGCATGTCCAGCACCTGCCTCTACTCCGATATCGTATTGCCCACCGCCACCTGGTATGAAAAAGACGATATGAACACCTCGGATATGCATCCGTTTATTCATCCACTTTCGGCGGCCGTTGACCCGGCGTGGGAATCGAAAAGCGACTGGGAGATCTATAAAGGTATCGCTAAGGCGTTCTCGGAAATCTGCGTCGGCCACCTGGGGCAGGAGACCGATATTGTTACGCTGCCGGTCCAGCACGATTCAGCGGCGGAGCTGGCGCAGCCGCTGGGCGTTAAAGAGTGGAAAAAGGGCGAATGTGATCTGATCCCCGGAAAGACCGCCCCGCATATTATTGCGGTCGAGCGCGACTATCCGGCGACGTACGCACGCTTTACCGCGCTCGGCCCGCTGCTGGACAAGCTGGGTAACGGTGGAAAGGGCATCAGCTGGAATACGCAGACGGAGGTCGACTTCCTTAAACAGCTCAACTACGTCAAAGCCGATGGCCCGGCGGCGGGCAGGCCGAATATCGACACTGCGATTGATGCCGCTGAAGTGATCCTCTCTCTGGCGCCGGAAACTAACGGCCAGGTGGCGGTGAAAGCCTGGCAGGCGCTCAGCAACATCACCGGACGCGATCATACGCATCTGGCGCTCAATAAAGAGGATGAGAAGATCCGCTTTCGCGATCTTCAGGCTCAGCCGCGCAAGATTATCTCCAGTCCGACCTGGTCAGGACTGGAGGATGAGCACGTCTCCTACAGCGCCTGTTATACCAACGTGCACGAGCTGATCCCCTGGCGCACCCTGAGCGGTCGCCAGCAGCTGTATCAGGATCACGAGTGGATGCGCGCCTTCGGCGAAAGCCTGCTGGTCTATCGCCCGCCCATTGATACCCGAGCGGCCGCGCCGCTGCTGAATAAGAAGCCAAACGGCAATCCTGAGCGGGCGCTTAACTTCCTGACGCCGCATCAGAAGTGGGGGATCCACTCTACCTACAGCGATAACCTGCTGATGCTGACCCTGTCGCGCGGCGGGCCGATTGTCTGGATCAGCGAAGAGGATGCGCAGGCATTGGGTATTGTCGACAACGACTGGATCGAAGCCTTTAACGCGAACGGCGCACTGACCGCCCGGGCCGTGGTCAGCCAGCGTATACCGGCCGGAATGACCATGATGTACCACGCGCAGGAACGCATCGTAAATATTCCCGGATCCGAGATAACCCACCAGCGCGGCGGCATCCACAATTCGGTGACCCGCGCCTGTCCGAAACCGACCCATATGATCGGCGGTTACGCCCAGCAGTCCTACGGGTTCAACTATTACGGCACCGTGGGATCCAACCGCGATGAGTTTGTGGTGGTCAGAAAAATGAACAACGTGAACTGGCTGGACGGTGAGGGCAACGATCAATGTCAGGGCAGCCAGCAGGAGAAAAAAGCATGAAAATTCGCTCACAGGTCGGCATGGTGCTGAATCTGGACAAATGTATCGGCTGTCACACCTGCTCGGTCACCTGCAAAAACGTCTGGACCAGCCGGGAAGGGATGGAATACGCCTGGTTCAACAACGTTGAGAGCAAGCCGGGCCTGGGTTATCCCCACGCCTGGGAAGATCAGCAGAAGTGGAAGGGTGGCTGGATCCGCAAGATCGGCGGCAGGCTTGAGCCGCGTATGGGCAGCCGTGTCGGGGTGCTGGCAAAAATCTTTGCTAACCCCGATCTGCCCGGACTGGATGATTATTACGAACCCTTTGACTACGACTACCAGACGCTGCATAACGCCCCGGCGGGCAAACACCAGCCGATTGCGCGCCCGCGTTCGCTGATCACCGGGCAGCGAATGAAAAAAATTGAAAACGGGCCGAACTGGGAGGAGATCCTCGGGGGTGAGTTTTCCAAACGCTCGGCCGATAAAAACTTCGACAACATGGAGAAAGCGATTTACGGCCAGTTTGAGCACACCTTTATGATGTATCTGCCGCGCCTGTGCGAGCACTGCCTCAATCCCGCCTGTGTGGCAACCTGCCCGAGCGGGGCGATATACAAGCGCGCAGAGGATGGCATCGTGCTTATCGATCAGGACAAATGCCGCGGCTGGCGTATGTGCCTGACCGGCTGCCCTTATAAAAAGATCTATTTCAACTGGAAGAGCGGCAAGTCGGAAAAGTGTATTTTCTGCTATCCCCGTATTGAAGCGGGACAGCCGACGGTCTGCTCCGAAACCTGCGTGGGGCGTATTCGCTATCTCGGCGTCCTGCTGTATGACGCCGATCGGATAGAGGAGGCGGCGTCGGTGGAGAACGACAAGGATCTCTATCAGCGCCAGCTGGATATCTTCCTCGATCCCAACGATCCCGAGGTCATCGCCGCCGCGTTAGAAGAGGGTATTCCGCAGAGCGTGATTGACGCCGCCCAGCGTTCGCCGGTGTATAAAATGGCGATGGAGTGGAGGCTGGCGCTGCCGCTGCATCCTGAATACCGCACGCTGCCGATGGTGTGGTACGTACCGCCGCTGTCGCCAATTCAGTCGGCAGCGGATGCCGGGGAGCTGGCGCACACGGGCGTGCTGCCGGATGTCGAAAGCCTGCGTATTCCCGTGCAGTATCTGGCTAATCTGCTCACGGCGGGCGATACCGCGCCGGTGCTGCTGGCGCTGAAGCGGCTGCTGGCAATGCGCCACTATAAACGTGCAGAAACGGTAGAGGGCACGCTGGATACCCGCGCGCTGGAGCAGGTGGGACTCACCCGGGCGCAGGCGGAGGAGATGTATCGCTACCTGGCGATTGCAAATTATGAAGATCGCTTTGTGGTGCCCTCCAGCCACCGGGAACTGGCGCGCGATGCGTTCGCAGAAAGTAAAGGCTGCGGCTTCAGCTTTGGCGACGGCTGCCACGGCAGCGAAGGGAAATTCAACCTGTTTAACACCCGCCGCATTGACGCCATCGACGTGACTCGCAGGAGCATGCCGCAGGGGGATGCCACCCGCGCCACTTCTGTTAACGCGGTAAGTGAGAATGCCACCTATGCCGCCAGACACACCCCCGGGGAGGATAGCCTGTGATACTGCTACGCATCATCTCACGCCTGCTGGATTATCCCGACCAGTCGCTATTTGACCACCAGCATAGCCTGGCTAAGGCACTCGATACGGCTGGCGACCTGACGCTTCCCGATGCTGCCGGGCTGGTGGCGTTTATCCACGACCTCTGCGCGCGCCCGTTGCTGGATGTGCAGGCTGACTACTGCGCGCTGTTTGACCGCGGCCGCGCGACGTCTCTGCTGCTGTTTGAGCACGTCCACGGAGAATCGCGTGACCGCGGACAGGCGATGGTCGATCTGCTGGCGCAGTACCGTGAGGACGGGCTGGAGCCTGATGCTAAAGAGCTGCCGGACTTCCTGCCGCTTTACCTGGAGTATCTGAGTCATGGTGATGCGCTTCGGGCGCGAAGCGGGCTACAGGACATCGCACCGATTCTGGCGCTGCTGGCGGCGCGACTGCAACAGCGCGAAAGCGGCTATGCGCGGCTGTTTGAGGCCCTGCTGATGCTATCCGAGAGCGATCTTGATGTCCGCTCGCTGCTGCCGGAGGTGATAAAAGAGGCCCGCGACGATACCCCCGCCGCGCTGGACGCCGTCTGGGAGGAGGAGCAGGTGAAATTCCTCGGGGAACAGGGCTGCGCATCGGCCCAGCAGGCCAGGCATCAGCAGCGCTTCGCTGGGGCGGTGGTACCAAAGTATCTGGAGGTGGCGCAGGCCACGGCGCGATCAACGGGAGGCCCATCGTGCAATTCTTAACGCATTTCTTCTTTGATATTTATCCCTGGCTGGCAGGAACGGTATTTCTGCTGGGCAGCTGGCTGCGCTACGACTACGGGCAGTACAGCTGGCGGGCAGGCTCCAGCCAGATGCTGGATAAAAAGGGCATGCGGCTGGCCTCAAACCTATTCCATATTGGGATTATCGGCATCCTGCTGGGGCATTTTGTTGGCCTGCTTACGCCGCACTGGGTATACCAGGCATTTTTGCCGGTAGACGCTAAGCAAAAGCTGGCGATGGTGGCCGGCGGCGTCTGCGGTTTGCTGACGCTGGCAGGCGGCGCGCTGCTGCTTAAACGCCGACTGTTTAATCCCCGCATACGGGCCACCAGCAGCGTTGGCGATATTTTGATCCTGACGCTGCTGGTGGTGCAGGCGGCTCTGGGGCTGCTGACTATTCCCTTCTCCGCCCAGCATATGGACGGTAGCGAAATGATGAAGCTGGCGGCATGGGCGCAGGCGGTGGTGAGCTTTCACGGCGGCGCGTCGCAGCATTTACAGGGCGTGGCACCGATTTTCCGGCTGCATATGGTGCTGGGAATGACGCTGTTCCTGCTGTTTCCCTTCTGCCGTCTGGTGCACATCTGGAGCGCGCCGGTGGAATATCTCACCCGTCGCTACCAGCTGGTACGTAATCGTCGCTAAACGTCATGGCCACGTCGTGTAATGCCGGAAGCTGTCATCGTTAAGACGCGGCGTCCGCATTATCTTCACACCCAGGCTGCCCCCAGGGCAGCCTGCTATTCTACTGCCAGGGAAATGTGGGTTATCACGTAGCATCAGCACTCGCCCCTGGAAACAGGGTTAACGTGCAACAGCGGGGGATAAATAACCTCACTATTATTTTCGCGTCCCATTTCATCATTAGGGCCAATGAACTAACCTGTTCACAACTCTTTTTCGCATCGACTCTGGACAGGGATATTTCATGCGTTATCTGCTTTCACTGCTGCCTGCACTGGTTTTACTCTCCGCCTGTAGTAGCCATAAACAGCCACAGGCCGTCGAGCCGCAGGGCAATCCCTTCGGCGGGGGATTCCGGCTGGACGCCAGCCACGACTATCATCCTCTGAGGGGCGATTTTGCCAATAATCCCGCCGCCGAACGCTTTGTGGATAAAATGGTGCGTGAGCATGGCTTTCAGCGTCAGCAGCTGCATGACGTGCTGGCGCAGGCGAAAAACCTCGATTGGGTGGTGCGGCTGATGGATCGTCAGGCCCCGATCTCTCAGGGACCGACCGGTCCGAATGGCGCATGGATCCGCTATCGCGCAAAATTTATAACACCGTCAAACGTGCAAAACGGCGTGGCCTTCTGGAATCAGTATCAGGATGCGCTACAGCGTGCGTATAAGGTGTATGGCGTGCCGCCGGAGATCATCGTTGGCATTATCGGCGTGGAAACGCGCTGGGGCCGCGTAATGGGTAAAACCCGAATTATTGATGCGCTCTCCACGCTGGCCTTTAACTATCCCCGCCGTGCAGACTTTTTCAGCGCCGAGCTGGAAACCTTTCTGCTGATGGCGAGGGAAGAGAATGACGATCCGCTGGATCTTCGCGGCTCCTACGCGGGTGCAATGGGCTACGGTCAGTTTATGCCCTCATCCTTCAAAAGCTACGCGGTAGATTTTAATGGCGACGGGCATATTAACCTGTGGGATCCGGTCGATGCGATTGGCAGCGTGGCGCACTATTTTAGCGAGCACGGCTGGCAGAAAAACGGCACGGTAGCCGTACCGGCAACCGGTCCCTCCACCACCTGGGAAACCGGCTTTAAAACCCGCTACTCGGTGGCATCGCTTGCCGCTGGCGGCTTCCAGCCGCAGATCAAACTGGACGGCAATCAGCAGGTCAGCCTGCTGCGGTTTGATATGGGTAGCAGCTATCAGTACTGGTATGGGCTGCCAAACTTTTATGCCATTACCCGTTATAACCACAGCAACCACTACGCCATGGCGGTGTGGCAGCTGGGGCTGGCGGTGCGCGATGCCCGCTAACGGTTATTAATTGCGCTGAAAATGGCTACTGACAAAGGCGCGACAGCGATCCGACAGCGGATCGCTGAAAACCTGTTCCGGCGGTCCTTCCTCTTCGATGACGCCCTGATGAAGAAAGATCGCCTTATTTGACACCTCTCTGGCAAAGCCCATCTCATGGGTGACGATAATCATGGTGCGTCCCTCATCGGCCAGGCTACGAATCACCTTCAGCACGTCTCCCACCCGTTCAGGGTCCAGCGCCGAGGTGGGCTCATCAAACAGGATGGCCTTAGGGTGCTGGGCCAGCGCACGGGCAATGGCGATACGCTGCTGCTGACCGCCGGAAAGATGGGCGGGCCAGGCATCCTTTTTGGCATACAGGCCAACTTTTTCCAGCAGCGCTTCCGCTTCTTCAATACACTCCCGGCGACTGCGCTTTTGCACATGCACCGGCGCTTCGATAATGTTCTGCAACACGGTACGGTGCGGCCAGAGATTGAAACTCTGAAAGACAAAGCCCAGCTGCTGGCGAATCCTCTTCACCGCTGCCTGCTGGGCGCGCGTCAGCGTACCCCCCGTTCCCGTCAGGGTGATTTTTTCGTCTGCCAGCTGGATCTCCCCGCCCTGGGGAACCTCAAGAAAGGGAATGCAGCGCAACAGGGTGCTTTTACCCGATCCGCTGGCACCGATCAGTGAAATGACATCGCCATCATTGGCGGTCAGGCTGACATCATGCAGCACCTCATGCTGGCCAAAACTCTTCTTTATATTACGCAGCGTCAGGGTGGGGCGCGTCATGCTCGTGCTCCGAACTTATCGGGTGAAAGAAATTTCTCAAAAAGCGTCATCGCTTTGGTGACGATTAACGATATTGCCAGGTAAATCACCGCCGCGCTGATAAAAACCTCCAGTGCGCGGTAGGTCGAAGAGACTTCCGCATTGGCGATGCCGGTCACGTCCATCAGGCTGATGGTACTGACCAGCGAGGTTGATTTCGCCATAGAGATGACCTCGTTGCTGTAGGCGGGCAGGGCCTGACGCACGGCGATCGGCAAAGTGATGCGTCTGAGGATAGTAAAGGAGGACATGCCGCAAACGCGAGCAGCCTCAATTGCGCCCGACGGGACGGCACGAATGCCGCCGCGCAGGATCTCAGCGGTGTAGGCCGCATCGTTGAGGATCAGCGCCAGCAGGCCACACCACCAGGGATCGCGCAGAAAAGGCCAGAGGACGCTGTGGCGGATCGCGCTGATATTGCCCAGGCCGTAATAGATCATAAAAATCTGGATCAGCAGCGGCGTGCCGCGAAACAGGAAGATGTAGCTTTTGGCTATGTAGCTGCCTGTACGGCTGGTTCGCAGCAGATTAAGAAGCAGTGCCAGCACGCCGCCGCCCAAAAGCGACAGCACCGCCAGGTTGAGCGTGAGCGGCAGGCCGGCTAACAGCTTTACAAAGGTCTCTTGTAGAAAAGTAAAATCCATAGCGCGCCTTAAAGCGGGTGAGAGTTCTGACCGCGCTGTGACCATTTTTCCGCCTGGCGAATGACCGCCTCAGAAACGGTGGTGATCAGCAGATAGATAACGGCACCAACGGCTAAGAAGAAGAAGGGCATCTGGGTTGAACCTGAGGCAACCTGCACCTGATTCATGGTTTCTACCAGGCCGGTGACCGAAACCAGTGCTGATTCCTTGATAGCCGACTGCCACTGGTTTCCTAACCCCGGAATGGCGCTGCTTAACGCCTGCGGGACAATAATCCTGCGGAACATTAATCCTTTACCCATACCGACCACCGTCGCCGCTTCCAGCGTCCCTTTCGGAATGGTGTAATACGCGCCGCGGAAAACCTCTGCCTGCCCGGCCCCGGAAATCAGCCCAATAGCCAGCGCGCCGGCGATAAAGCCGCTGATATCGAAAGGGCCCTGCATGCCCAGCGCCTGGCCGAAAAATGCCAGCGCCTGACGGCCGCCAAAGTAGAAGATATAGATAACGATCAAATCGGGTATACCGCGTAGCACCACGGTATAGCCCCCGGCCAGACGCTGGAGCCAGCGGTTGCCGGCAATTTTGGCCCAGGCGACCAGGCTGCCAATCACCGAGCCGAGCAGAAAGGCGCAGAGCGAAACGGACACCGTCACGCCTGCGGCTTTCAGCAGCACAGGTCCCCAACCTTCAGGGCCAAAACCCAGAAGCTGCCAGTCAATACCCATCAGAAACTCCGGTCAGGATTGTGGTGCCAGCTCGATACCAACCCATCCGATCAGGCTTTTGGCGCCAGGTCGATACCAAACCACTTGATAATCAGCGCCTTCATCGTGCCGTCTTTTACCATTGAATCAATGGCTGCGTTCATCTTCGCCTGGAGCGCGGTATCCTCTTTGCGCAGGCCAATTGCGGATCCTTCACCCAATATGCCGTTCTGGAAGGTATAGCCGGTTAAGAGCCCGTTACCGCCGCTGCGTTTCACATAGGCGGTAAGGTTTGGCACCGCGGCCATCACCATATCTACGCGACCCGCATCCAGGTCGAAGAAGGTATCCTTGCCGTTAGGATAGGTACGGATGGTGGCGATATCGCCAAAGTATTTCTTCAGAAAGTCGGCCTGGATAGTGGCAACCTGAACGCCGACGGTCTTGCCTTTCAGCACTTTGGCGAGGCTGTCGATAGCGGGCTGCGTAGCGGCGGCATCACTGAGGGACACTTTAACGCCGCTGCCCGGCAGGCTGGTGACGCTGCCATCTTTGGTGGTGACAAACCCGGAACCACCGTTGATGTAGGGATGGGTAAAGTTGATGGTTTCCTGACGCTTCGGGGTGATGGAGATGGCATCAAAAATCGCGTCGTACTTCTTGTCCAGCAGGCCGGCAATCATGCCACTCCAGTTCTGCGGCACAATTTTGTAGTCGAAGCCCGCGCGCTTAGCGATCTCTTTGATCATATCCGGCTCAAAGCCGACGATCTCACCGCTGGGGGTGGTCTGGTTATAGGGCGGGAAGCCGCCTTCGGTGGCGAAGGTTATTGAGGAAGGATCTTTCGCCTGTAACGGCGGCAGGATCAGCAGGCCAAGTGCGGCGATAGCACCGCTCAGGAAACGTTTACGTGTCGGATTCATTGACTACCCCGGTTAAAAATAATAATTAAGAAAGAATATCAAGCGCCAGGCGGGTCAGAGCGATTGCCCCTAAGCTAATGCAGCTTTCGTCCGGCTGGTAATCGGAATTGTGCAGATGGTCATGGCGACCGGGTTGCGCCGATCCAAAATGGATCTGGCAGGCAGGGATAAGCTCAGAGAAATAAGAGAAATCCTCGGCACCAAAGCTGCTGCCCTGCTGCACCTCAGGTTTTCTGCTGAACTGACGGGTAAGACTCTCTATCGCCCGATCGACCAGGCGATCGTCGTTAATCAACGGCGGGACGCCGCGCTGATAAACAATCTCCACCTGCACGTTGAAGGAGATCGCGGCACCTTCGCAGATACGACGGAACGACGCTTCAATGCGATCGCGCGAGGCGGCAGAGCGCGCCCGTACGGTTCCTCTGAACAGGCAGGCATCCGGGATAATATTATGGATGGCGCCGCCCTCAATATGACCAACGGTCAGCACGGCGGAGTGGGCGGGATCCATCTCGCGGGAAATTATGGTCTGTAGCTGGGTGATCAGCCATGCCGTCGCCACAATCGGATCAACGGTGGCGTGCGGTCGTGCCGCATGGCCCGATACCCCGATAACGCGCACGTCAAATTCGTCGCAGGAGGCGGTACTGGCTCCGCGCGTGAGCAGGATATTTCCCGCCGCCAGTTCGGGTCGGTTATGAAAGGTAATGGCCAGATCCTGACCTTCCGCCGCGCCATCGGCAATCATCGCCGCTGCACCGCTTTCGGTCGTCTCTTCGGCAGGCTGGAAGATCAGCCGCAGGGAACCTTTCAGCTCAGGTTGCAGCGCTTTTACCGCTGCGGCGACGCCCAGCAGGGTGGTGGTATGCAAATCGTGGCCGCAGGCATGCATTTTTCCAGGCCAGACGCTGGCGAAGGGCAGGCCGGTTTTCTCTTCTATCGGCAGCGCGTCCATATCGGCGCGCAACAGCAGGTTGGGACCGGCTTTTTCACCCCTGATATCGAGCACCACGCCCGTTTTACCGATACCGCGCACGGGCTTATAGCCCAGCCTTTCCAGCTCCTTAATGACCACCCCGGCGGTGCGATGGGTATCAAAACCCAGCTCAGGATGAGCGTGGATGTCCCGGCGGAGGGTCACCAGATGTGGCTCTAACTCTTTGACCACGGCGGCAATTTGCTGGTCAATATCCTCTGCTGCGGACGCGTTCATTACTACCCCTGTGTTTAATACCCATTGCCCGCCGCTTGCGGACGGAAATAATCAGAAAACAGCCGCTCTTTTACCGACGGCTAATTGTTACAAGTACTCGATAATGTCCAAATGATCGGCAGGAAACAAGCGGCGTCAGGTAAAACAGATCCACTTGTGTGCCGACGGGACGCTGGGCAGAGATTTCTCCCAAAACGCCAGCCCAGGGCAGATGAATACTTTGCCGTTGTCCGCAGGCATTCTAAAGTTATCAGATCGAAATACCGTTGATGAGGTTGATATGAACGACTGGAATCCCGATCTCTATCGTCAATTTGAAGCTGAACGTACCCGCCCGGCGAAGGAGTTGCTTGCCCGCATCGTCCACAATAACGTGCAGCAGGTGACCGATCTTGGCTGTGGTCCCGGCAACAGTACCGAACTGCTTTATCGTGCCTGGCCCACTGCCAATATCACCGGGCTGGACAGTTCGCAGGCCATGCTCGAGCAGGCCCGTCAGCGACTGCCGGAGTGTCAGTTTATTCAGGCCGATATTCAGCACTGGCGGGCCAGTCCACTTCAGGATGTGATCTATGCGAATGCATCCTTACAGTGGCTGAGCGACCATCAACGGCTGCTGCCGCATCTGATTTCACAGCTGGCAGAGCGCGGCGTGCTGGCGGTACAGATGCCGGATAATCTCGACCAGCCGACACACAGCCTGATGCGCAAAGTGGCGGAGTCGCCCGACTGGCGGGGAAAAATTGGCGATGAAGCCGCCCGGCGCAAGCGAATACTGCCTGTCGACGTCTGTTACGATCTGCTTAGCGCCGCCGGATGTCATGTGGATATCTGGCATACGACCTATTATCACATCATGCCTTCGCACGCGGCGATAATCGACTGGCTTCAGGCCACCGGCCTGCGGCCCTTCCTCGCGCCTCTGACGGAAGACGATCGTCGCGTCTTTCTCACGCAGTATCACCGTGAGCTGGAAGGGGCCTACGGGATACGCGAAGGGGGAAATATCCTGATGCCTTTCCCACGCCTGTTTATGGTGGCGCAGAAAGGGTAGGGGGATGCTTTACTGATTGTTGAGCATGCCACGGCGCCAGCAATGGAAAGCGTCTCGCAACCCGGGAATGGGCTGCGCGCCGGGGCGGTAAAAAGTGATAATGTGTCTCTCTTCACGGGTGAACGCACAGGGAGTAAAAATGAACGATAATGAATTACACCAGTTGAGCGCGGACATTGGTCAGCGGCTGCTTAGCCAGCGGGCGACGCTCACCACGGCTGAGTCCTGCACGGGCGGCTGGATAGCAAAGGTCCTCACCGATATTGCCGGCAGTTCACAGTGGTTTGAGCGGGGGTTCGTCACCTACAGTAATGACGCCAAGCAGGAGCTGGTGGGGGTGACGGCAGCCTCACTGTCGCGCTTTGGTGCCGTGAGTGAAGAGGTTGTGCGGGAGATGGCCGAGGGAGCGCGTGATAAAGCCCATGCTCAGTACGCTATTTCCGTCAGCGGCATTGCCGGGCCGGACGGTGGCACCGGGGAAAAACCCGTCGGTACCGTATGGTTCGGTTTCGCGGCGGCGGGCAAAAAGACCGAGGCGAAACGGCAGGTTTTTTCCGGTGACCGCGAGGCCGTTCGCCGCCAGGCCACGGCCTGGGCGCTGCTCCGGCTACGTGAACAGTTTCTGGAAAAATAAACTTGATACTGTATGACTATACAGTATAATTGATTCCATATTGAAGATGATGCAAAGCCACATAAGTGTGCTTTACCCCGCGTGATTAGGAGTTGAAATGGCTATTGATGAAAACAAGCAAAAAGCACTGGCAGCAGCGCTGGGCCAGATTGAAAAGCAATTTGGTAAAGGCTCGATCATGCGCCTGGGTGAAGACCGCACTATGGATGTGGAAACCATCTCCACCGGCTCCCTGTCGCTGGACATCGCCCTGGGTGCAGGTGGTCTGCCGATGGGCCGTATCGTAGAAATCTATGGCCCGGAATCCTCAGGTAAAACGACGCTGACCCTACAGGTGATTGCCTCGGCCCAGCGTAAAGGTAAAACCTGCGCATTTATCGACGCCGAGCATGCTCTGGATCCCGTCTATGCGAAGAAGCTGGGCGTAGACATTGATAATCTGCTGTGCTCTCAGCCCGATACCGGTGAGCAGGCGCTGGAAATCTGTGACGCCCTGGCGCGCTCAGGTGCGGTAGATGTGATCATCGTTGACTCCGTGGCGGCGCTGACGCCGAAAGCGGAGATCGAAGGTGAAATTGGTGACTCTCATATGGGCCTTGCGGCACGTATGATGAGCCAGGCAATGCGTAAGCTGGCGGGTAACCTGAAAAACTCCAGTACGCTGCTGATCTTTATCAACCAGATCCGTATGAAAATCGGTGTTATGTTCGGTAACCCGGAAACGACTACCGGCGGTAACGCACTGAAGTTCTACGCTTCTGTTCGCCTGGATATCCGCCGTATCGGTGCCATCAAGGAAGGCGATGAGGTAGTGGGCAGTGAAACGCGGGTGAAAGTGGTGAAGAACAAAATCGCCGCCCCCTTTAAGCAGGCCGAATTCCAGATTATGTATGGCGAAGGTATTAATATCTTCGGTGAACTGGTGGATCTGGGCGTGAAGCATAAGCTGATCGAAAAAGCCGGCGCCTGGTATAGCTACAACGGTGATAAAATCGGTCAGGGTAAAGCCAATGCGGGCAACTTCCTGAAAGAGAACCCGGCGACAGCTAACGAGATCGACGCTAAGCTGCGCGCAATGCTGCTGAATAATCCAGATAGCAAGCCGGATTTCGTCCCGACCGAAGCTGAAACTGACGAAGCCAGCGAAGCCAATTAAATGGCCTGATAGCCTGCCTGAGTGAAACGCGTGACTGTTTTCACTCAGGTGTTGGGTTAGCAAGCAAAAAAAAGAGCGGTATTAAAGCCGCTCTTTTTTTATATCCGTCGCGCCAGCCTGCACCTCGCTTTTCCGCATTCGCAAATATTCTTTTACGCCTTTGTCTCTTTGACCGTTCCTCGCTACCCTTTACCTGAACCCACTCTAAAACTGACTTTTTTATGGAGAATGATGTCTGACGCCAGCGAACGTACCCAGTTTTCACGCCTGTTAGATCGGGCGATGCGCATTCTGGCAATGCGTGACCACAGCGAGGCCGAGTTTCGCCGTAAGCTCACGCTTTCAGCGGAGCGTGCCGCCCTGTTCGCTAAAACAAAGTCACAGGAGCCCGAAACCCTCTCGCCGGAGATGACAGATAAGGTGGTCGCCTGGTGTTTTGAAAACCGTTACCTGGACGATGCCCACTTCGCCGAACGCTTTGTTGCCAGCCGCAGTCGTAAAGGCTACGGCCCGCAACGTATCCGCATGGAACTGGGGCAGAAGGGCGTTGAAAAATCACTGACGGACCAGGCGCTGGCAGAGGCGGATATTGACTGGACAGGCCAGGCCTATGCCGCAGCCGAGCGCAAGTTTGGCCTGCCGCTGCCAACGGAATGGAAGGAAAAAGCGAAGGTCCAGCGCTATCTGATGACAAAAGGCTTCCTTTCTGACGATATTCGCGCGATTTTCTCAAATTATGACCAATGACCGTCAATGGGATTTTACTTCCCAGCGCAGAAATTTTATCTTATTCACCACTTTATGATCGTGCATTGTCGGTATCAGGACTTTCCTGTCGGCAGAGTAAAATCCACGAAACGTTTGTTAGCGTGATTTCAGGACAATTATGAGCAAGAGCACTGCAGAGATTCGCCAGGCGTTTCTCGATTTCTTTCATGGCAAGGGACACCAGGTTGTAGCCAGTAGCTCCCTCGTCCCGAACAATGACCCGACATTACTGTTTACCAATGCCGGTATGAACCAGTTCAAAGATGTTTTCCTCGGTGGGGACAAACGCAGCTATTCGCGCGCCACCACCTCGCAGCGCTGCGTTCGCGCCGGCGGCAAGCATAACGATCTGGAAAACGTCGGTTATACCGCGCGCCACCACACCTTCTTCGAAATGTTGGGCAACTTCAGCTTCGGCGACTACTTCAAGCATGATGCTATCAGCTATGCCTGGGAGTTGTTGACCGGCGCGGAGTGGTTCAATCTGCCAAAAGAAAAGCTCTGGGTGACCATTTACGAAACCGATGACGAGGCTTTTGATATCTGGGCCAACGATGTGGGCGTACCGCGTGAGCGAATTATCCGCATTGGCGACAACAAAGGCAGCGCCTACGCGTCGGACAACTTCTGGCAGATGGGCGATACTGGCCCATGCGGCCCCTGCACCGAAATTTTCTTTGATCACGGCGACCATATTTGGGGTGGCCCTCCGGGCAGCCCGGAAGAGGATGGCGATCGCTATATTGAGATCTGGAACATCGTCTTTATGCAGTTTAACCGTCAGTCGGACGGAACCATGCTGCCGCTGCCGAAACCCTCTGTCGATACCGGCATGGGGCTGGAACGTATTACCGCCGTACTGCAGCACGTCAACTCTAACTACGAGATCGACCTGTTCCAGAAGCTGATCAAGGCCGTCGCTGACGTGACCGGGGCTACCGATCTTAGCAATAAGTCACTGCGCGTGATTGCCGACCATATTCGCTCCTGCGCCTTCCTGGTAACCGATGGCGTCGTCCCGTCAAACGAGAACCGTGGCTACGTTCTTCGCCGCATCATTCGTCGTGCCATCCGTCACGGCAATATGCTGGGCGCACAGGGCAGTTTCTTCTGGAAGCTGGTGGCACCGCTGATTGAGGTGATGGGCCCGGCGGCTCACGATCTGGCCGGGCAGCAGGCGCATGTTGAGCAGATTCTGCGTACTGAAGAAGAGCAGTTTGCGAAAACCCTTGAGCGTGGTCTGGCGCTGCTGGATGAGGAGCTGGATAAGCTTACTGGCGATACGCTTGATGGTGAGACCGTTTTCCGCCTGTATGACACTTTTGGCTTCCCGGTGGACCTCACGGCGGATGTGTGCCGTGAGCGTAACCTGAAAATTGATGAAGCCGGCTTTGAGCAGGCGATGGAGCAGCAGCGCCAGCGCGCCCGTGATGCCAGCGGTTTCGGCACCGATTACAACAATGTGATCCGCATTGATGAAGCTTCTTCTTTCAAGGGCTACGACCAGCTTGAACTGAACGCGACCATCACCGCTATCTTCGTGGACGGCAAGCCCGCCAGCGAGATTTCAGCCGGTCAGGAAGGGGTGATTGTCCTGGATGAGACGCCTTTTTATGGCGAATCGGGCGGTCAGGTTGGCGACACGGGCGAACTGAAGAGCAGTGCGGCCCGCTTTACCGTGACGGATACGCAGAAGTACGGCCAGGCGATTGGTCATATCGGCAGGCTTGAATCCGGCCATCTGCGCATCGGCGAGCGGCTGGAAGCAGACGTCAACCCGACGCGGCGCGCCCGCATCCGTCTGAACCACTCTGCGACGCACCTGCTGCATGCCGCGCTGCGCCAGGTATTAGGCCACCATGTTGCGCAGAAAGGCTCGCTGGTGAACGATAAGTACCTGCGCTTCGACTTCTCTCATACCGAAGCCATGAAGCCGCAGGAGATCCGTCAGGTCGAAGAGATCGTCAATGCGCAAATCCGTCGTAATCTGGCGGTTGAAACCAACATCATGGAGCTGGAAGCCGCGAAGGCGCACGGTGCGATGGCGCTGTTCGGCGAAAAATATGATGATCACGTGCGCGTGCTGACAATGGGTGATTTCTCTACTGAGCTCTGTGGTGGTACGCATGCCAGCCGCACGGGCGACATTGGTCTGTTCCGTATCCTTGCGGAATCCGGAACGGCTGCGGGCGTACGCCGCATCGAAGCCGTGACGGGTGAGCGCGCCCTGACGCAGATGTATGCGCAAAGTGAGCAGCTACAGGATATTGCACAGCTGATTAAAGCGAACAGCAGTAACCTGAATGAGAAAGTTCGCGCCATGATCGAAAACGTGCGTGGACTGGAAAGAGAGCTTCAGCAGCTGAAGGATCAGCAGGCAGCACAGGAAAGCGCTTCACTGAGCAGTCAGGCGATTGAAGTAAAAGGCACCCGGCTGCTGGTCAGCGAGTTGAAAAACGTTGACCCGAAAATGTTGCGTACGATGGTCGATGACCTGAAAAACCAGCTGAAGTCAGCCGTCATCGTGCTGGCAACGGTCGCTGATGGTAAGGTGTCTCTAATCGCTGGGGTGACCAAAGATCTTACTGACCGCGTTAAAGCGGGCGAACTGGTGGGTGAACTGGCCCAACAGGTCGGCGGAAAGGGCGGCGGGCGTCCGGACATGGCCCAGGCGGGCGGGACGGATGCTCAGGCGCTACCAGCCGCGCTGGCTGGCGTCGAGTCATGGATTGCAACAAAACTGTAAGTCTAATAAAAATGCATCTCAGAAGGCGCTGTAGGGGGATTCCCTCAGCGTTTTTCTGATTGGGTGCGGGCCAAAACACATAAAGTCAGGTTGACGGTGCCTATTTCGGCTAAACTAAGTATCAGCATAATGTATGGGTGTGGTGGTGCAGTTGTAATGTATTTGTCATAGTCTACATTTAGCGTTATACGATGGATAATGCCGGGCGACACTTGACCCGACTCTTTTAATCTTTCAAGGAGCAAAGAATGCTTATTCTAACTCGTCGAGTTGGTGAAACCCTCATGATCGGTGATGAGGTGACTGTAACGGTGCTGGGTGTCAAAGGGAACCAGGTTCGCATCGGTGTGAACGCCCCTAAAGAAGTATCGGTTCATCGCGAAGAAATCTATCAGCGTATTCAGGCCGAAAAAACTCAGCAAACGAGTTACTAACGGATCCAGCGCCTCGCTGCCTATAGCGAGGCGCTACCGGTTTGCTGTTTTTCCCTCCCGTTCACCCTCTTTGATCTCTTATTCCCCTCTGTAGTCGCCTTCGCAGCCTGCTTTTGATTGTTGGCCTGCATCACTTTCGTTGTTGACCAGCCTCAGTTTCATTGTTGATAAATCACTCTTTTTGTCGTCAAAACACCCCAATCGCCTGCGAAATGTGCAATTAAACACGTAAGGGGAAAAATTGTTTGACTTATAAGTCCGCCAAAGTAATATGTGCGCCACGCAGTGCCGATGAGCAGAAACAACGTTCTGAAGCACAACTCGCAAGAGTGCGTATGGTGAGGTGGCCGAGAGGCTGAAGGCGCTCCCCTGCTAAGGGAGTATGCGGTCAAAAGCTGCATCCGGGGTTCGAATCCCCGCCTCACCGCCATTTGCATCCGTAGCTCAGCTGGATAGAGTACTCGGCTACGAACCGAGCGGTCGGAGGTTCGAATCCTCCCGGATGCACCATTNCGCCTCACCGCCATTTGCATCCGTAGCTCAGCTGGATAGAGTACTCGGCTACGAACCGAGCGGTCGGAGGTTCGAATCCTCCCGGATGCACCATTACTGATTAAGGTGATGGCAGAAAGTGTGTTGGGCGATACGGTGTTAGCAGCCTGTATCAACGGTGAGAGTATTACACCGGGTTTGAAGGTGAGCTGTCAGCACCCTGTTTTAAAGGTGAGTCGTTAGCACCCTGCGTTATACCAGAATTTGCAATGCATCCGTAGCTCAGCTGGATAGAGTACTCGGCTACGAACCGAGCGGTCGGAGGTTCGAATCCTCCCGGATGCACCATTCTAAAACGTCGCAAGACAGTGTAGAAATGGGTTATCANTGCATCCGTAGCTCAGCTGGATAGAGTACTCGGCTACGAACCGAGCGGTCGGAGGTTCGAATCCTCCCGGATGCACCATTCTAAAACGTCGCAAGACAGTGTAGAAATGGGTTATCAGCTTCTTCAGTATCTCCTCAGGTTTGTCGCGTTATCTCCCCCTTGTTTTTCCGATGCATCCGTAGCTCAGCTGGATAGAGTACTCGGCTACGAACCGAGCGGTCGGAGGTTCGAATCCTCCCGGATGCACCATTTTACCTTTGTCTGTACGTCATCAACCCTGTTCTACAGCGGTTCAAAATAGCCCGCCTTCGCGAGCGTCGCATGACCTTTTCATTATTAAAAATAGCGTTAGTCAGGTCTCTCCCTGCGGCTGAGGTGACATCTGTATCCTGCCCCGGTTATACCCTATTGTTCACCCTGTTAGCCCCCCTCAAATTTGTTTCAATCACCCTTTAGCTAATGCTATGCCGCTGTTTTACCAGCCGTTTGGCTCTGAGCTTATTCTCACGCCATTATCTGATAATAAGAATCCCTAAGTATTTCAAGGCATTTGCTGATCCATGCCATCAGCGACAAAGTCCCTGCTTTGCGCTAAAGTAATCGTTCGCAGATTAAGGGTGTTACAGACAATGTATGATCGTTATGAAGGTCTGATATTCGATATGGATGGCACCATTCTGGATACCGAGGCGACGCATCGAAAAGCCTGGCAGTCGGTACTTGCCCGACACGGCTTACCGTTCGACGAGCAGGCTCTGGTAGGACTCAATGGCGCACCTTCCTGGCGTATTGCCGAAGCGATTATCGCCAGCCATCATAGCGATGTCGATCCGCATTTGCTGGCAGGTGAAAAAACGACGGCATTAAAAGAGATGCTGTTTGATACCGTGCGTCCGCTGCCACTGATTGATGTGGTGAAAGCCTATAAAGGGCGTCGCCCGATGGCGGTGGGAACGGGAAGCGAGCATGCAATGGCGGAGGCTCTGCTTCAGCACGTTGGACTGCGGCACTACTTTGATATCATCGTGGGTGCTGACGACGTGACGCGACACAAGCCTGAGCCGGATACCTTTATTCGCTGTGCCGAGCTGATGAACGTGGTTCCCACGCGCTGCGTGGTTTTTGAGGATGCTGATTTTGGCATTCAGGCCGCAAAAGCGGCAGGCATGGACGTCGTAGATGTTCGCAACATACAGGGCAAATAGTGGCAGTGGTTCGCGAATCTTCGGCGCTGCGGTTAACATTATGCTAAACAATAATAAATTTTCTCCGAGCGGGAGGTCAATTTGATCCCGGACGTATCACAGGCGCTATCCTGGCTGGAAGCGCACCCTGACGCACTGAAAGGCATTGGTCGCGGTATCGAGCGTGAAACGCTGCGTGTCCGACCCGATGGCCATCTGGCCACTACCGGGCACCCTAAATCGCTGGGTTCGGCTTTAACGCACAAGTGGATCACCACCGACTTTGCTGAAACGCTGCTGGAATTTATTACGCCGGTTGATGACAACATCGATCATCTGCTGGCGTTTCTGCGTGATATTCATCGCCACGCCGCCAGTGAGTTGGGCGAAGAGCGTATGTGGCCGATGAGCATGCCCTGTATGATCGAGGACAGCGACCAGATCGAGCTGGCGCAGTACGGCAAGTCAAATATCGGGCAGATGAAAACCCTCTATCGTCAGGGTCTGAAGAATCGCTACGGCGCGCTGATGCAGGTTATCTCCGGCGTGCACTATAACTTCTCTCTGCCGCTCTCTTTCTGGCAGGCATGGGCTGATATCAAGGACGAGAAAAGCGGCCATGAGGCCATTTCTGATGGCTATCTGCGCCTGATCCGTAACTACTACCGTTTTGGCTGGCTGATCCCCTATCTGTTTGGTGCCTCACCGGCGATCTGCGACTCTTTCCTGCAGGGCAAAGAAACTAAGCTGCCGTTTGAGCGTACCGAAAAAGGGTTACTTTATCTGCCGTATGCGACCTCGCTGCGTCTGAGCGATCTGGGCTACACCAACAAGTCGCAAAGCGGGCTGGGTATTACCTTTAATGAGCTGCCCGGCTATGTGAAAGCGTTAAAAGCGGCGATTAAAACGCCTTCGGCAGAATACGCCCGTATGGGCACCAAAAATGCTGCGGGCAACTGGCTACAGCTCAACACGAATGTGTTGCAGATAGAGAACGAACTTTATGCGCCTGTACGCCCTAAGCGCGTGACGCGTCCGGGTGAGAACCCGTCTGATGCGCTGCTGCGCGGTGGGATTGAATATATCGAGGTGCGCTCCCTGGATATCAATCCGTTCTCCCCAACCGGCGTGGATGCGAATCAGGTTCGCTTCCTCGATCTGTTCCTGATCTGGTGTACGCTGGCCGAAGCGCCGGAAATGAGCAGCGATGAGCTACTCTGTACGCGTGAGAACTGGAATCGGGTGATTCTGGAAGGACGTAAGCCAGGACTGATGCTGGGCATAGGCTGCGGTGAAGCACAGGTCTCGCTGGCCGAGGCCGGGAAGACCCTGTTCCGGGACCTTAGAAGGGTGGCAGAGACGCTGGACAGCCAGCAGGGCGATCGCCAGTACCAGGAGGTCTGTGACCGTCTGGTTGCCGCATTCGACGATCCGGAACTGACCTTCTCCGCGCGTATACTGGCCATAATGAAAGAGAACGGCATCAGCGGAACGGGACTGGCGCTGGCGGAAGAGTATCGGCAGCAGCTGGCGGAAGAGCCGCTTGAGGTGCTGAATGCATCACAGTTTGCGCAGGAAGCGGAATGCTCCAGCCGTAAGCAGCAGGAAATTGAAGAAAGTGATACGCTTAGCTTTGAAGATTTTTTGAAGAGTCGCAGCTGAAAAAGAAAATGGCCACATCACTGTGGCCAAAGTAACATCACTGATGTCAGGGATGATGATAACAAAATTGCGCGTCTTTCATATATTCAGACCGGGTGCGACAGAGAAAGTTTCATCGTTGTATAAATAAATTCATTTGTTGAGGTAACAATATGCCATTGCTGGATAGCTTTACCGTTGATCACACTATCATGGCAGCCCCTGCGGTTCGCGTTGCTAAGACCATGAATACTCCTCATGGCGATACCCTTACCGTCTTCGATCTGCGTTTCTGCAAGCCGAACAAAGAAGTGATGCCTGAGCGCGGTATCCATACGCTGGAGCATTTGTTTGCTGGCTTTATGCGCAACCACCTGAACGGTGATGGGGTTGAGATTATCGACATTTCACCTATGGGATGCCGCACAGGGTTCTATATGAGCCTGATTGGTACGCCAGACGAGCAGCGCGTGGCGAAAGCCTGGAAAGAGGCGATGCAGGATGTGCTGAAGGTTACTGACCAGCGCACTATCCCTGAGCTGAATGAGTATCAGTGCGGCACCTACCAGATGCACTCGCTGGATGAAGCGCAGGATATCGCACGGCATATCATCGACAACGACATTCGCGTGAATCACAACGACGAGCTGGCGCTGCCGAAAGAGAAGCTGAAGGAACTGCATATCTAGTTTGAAGGGGCCGGCAGTACCGGCCCTGAGAGCTATGTTCATCAGGGGAGACGATGCTCCCCTGAGTTATATCTGTGACCCTAACGATTCCATCCGTGTATTGTCTGCGACCTCACCGATACCATCTGCATGCTATCTACGATCCTACCGATTCCTTCAGTGATTTTTTGGGCGTGATTTTTACCTGCTTGATCATGTTTTCCTGCACGTCGAGAATATCTATCGCGTAATGACCTATACGTATGGTGGTATTGGGCAGGGGGATGTCCTCCAGCGCTTCCAGTACCATACCGTTAATGGTGCGGGCTTCATCTTCCGGTAGCGTCCAGTTGAAAGCCTTGTTCAGTTCACGCACGTTAGCGCTGCCTTCAATCAACACCGAACCATCATTTTGCGGCATCACCTCTTCGGCCAGCGTAGGAGACATTGAGGTGGTAAAGTCGCCCACAATCTCTTCCAGAATGTCTTCAATGGTGATCAGGCCTTTGATGTCGCCATACTCGTCCACCACCATGCCGACTTTTTCCTTATTACGCTGAAATTTCACCAGCTGAACGTTTAGCGGGGTGCCCTCAGGAATGTAATAGATTTCATCGGCCGCGCGCAGCATCACCTCTTTGGTGAACTCTTTCTTTTCGGTCATCAGGCGGTAGGCTTCGCGCACCCGCAGCATGCTGATGGTGTCATCCAGCGAATCGCGGTAGAGCACGATGCGACCGTGCGGCGAGTGGGTGAGCTGGCGGACAATGGATTTCCAGTCGTCATTGATATTGATGCCCACAATCTCGTTGCGCGGCACCATGATGTCATCAACGTTAACTTTTTCCAGATCCAGCACCGACAGCAGCATGTCCTGGTTACGGCGCGACATCAGCGAGCGGGACTCGTAGACGATGGTTCGCAGCTCTTCCTTGCTGAGCGCTGAATTAACGGCACCGTCGGTCTTCATGCCGACCAGGCGCATCAGGATGCGGGTGATGGTATTGAGCAACCAGACCACCGGCATCATTATCACCTGCAGCGGGCCGAGCAGAAGGCTGCTGGGAAGGGCCACTTTTTCAGGATAAAGCGCGGCGATTGTTTTTGGCAGAACCTCGGCAAACACTAGCACGCAGAAGGTCAGAATACCGGTGGCAATGGCCACGCCTTCATCGCCATGGAGACGCATGCCGACAATGGTGGCCAGCGCCGACGCCAGGATATTGACGAGGTTGTTGCCGATCAGCACCAGACTGAGTAAGCGGTCAGGACGGCGGAGGAGTTTTTCTACGCGACGTGCCGCGCGATTGCCGTTTTTGGCCTGATGGCGCAGCTTGTAGCGATTGAGCGTCATCATGCCGGTTTCGGAGCCGGCGAACCAGGCCGAGACCAGAATCATGATGACCAGCGTAACGATCAGTGTGGTGGTTGAAACGTGTTCCAACGAGGGAATTCCTTGTATTAAGCGATCAGGAGGTCAGGAAGTGTTGCAGCATCCGGCTACCAAAGTAGGCCATCGTCAGCAGCAATGCGCCGCCACAGTTGAACCAGGCTACGCGGCGTCCGCGCCAGCCCTCATGGTAGTGACCCCAGAGTAAAACGATATAAACAAACCAGGCGAGAATGGACAGAATGGCCTTGTCGATATTCTCGCGGCTGAATAAATCATGCATATAGAACAGGCCGGTGCACAGCACCAGCGTCAGCAGCACCACGCCCACCTGCGTGATATGAAACATCTTGCGTTCGATGGTCATCAGCGGGGGGATATCGCTACTGAATGCCAGCTTCTTATGCTTAAGAAGGTAGTCTATCCAGGCCAGCTGGAGGGCATAAAGTGCAGCAATAATTAGCGTGGAATAGGCGAATAGCGCAAAACCGATGTGCACCAGCATGACCGGTGTGGTTTCCAGATGCGTGATAAAGGCATTGGGCACAAAGGTCGCAAACGCCAGGTTAATCAGCGCGAAGCTGTAAACAATGGGCAGCAGTATCCAGCCGCGATTGCGCGAGGCGACGATGGTCATAATCGCGCAGATAATCAGGCTAACCAGCGAAGCAATATTCAGCAGGCTCAGATTCTGGCCGCTGCCCATGGCAAAAATCCGCTGCTCCAGCGCTACGGCGTGGCAAAACAGCGCAATAAACGCTGAGATGACGGCCAGTCGACGCCAGCCGCTCTGTTTGCGCAGCAGGCTGGGGACAATCAGGGCAAGGCTGGAGGAGTAGGCGCACAGGGCGACAATCGAAAAAACGGCCATAAATAATGTTAGCTACCGGTAAGACAAAGAAAAAAGCAGTATAGCGCCAGCCGCTGCTGGCTCCAAACGATCTCCACAATGAAGGCGGAGATTCGCTGCCATCTTCCACGCTGGTAATGCGTACAATTGCGGGACACAGCCTGGTCGCTTCATGTTATAATCCGTCCCATTGTGTCGCCTGGCGACCTCTCATTACGTTGAGCGAGAGACGATGTTTGATAATTTAACCGACAGATTGTCGCAGACCCTGCGCAATATCAGTGGCCGCGGAAGGCTGACAGAAGACAACATCAAGGACACCCTGCGCGAAGTGCGTATGGCGCTGCTTGAGGCGGACGTTGCGCTGCCGGTGGTGCGGGACTTTATTGGCCGCGTAAAAGAGCGCGCAGTAGGCCAGGACGTCAATAAGAGCCTCACGCCCGGTCAGGAGTTCGTCAAGATAGTCCAGAACGAGCTGGTCGTGGCGATGGGGGCGGAAAATAATACCCTCAACCTGGCGGCTCAGCCCCCGGCGGTCGTCCTGATGGCGGGCCTGCAGGGTGCGGGTAAAACCACCAGCGTCGGTAAGCTGGGTAAATTCCTGCGCGAAAAGCACAAGAAAAAAGTGCTGGTGGTCTCGGCCGACGTATATCGCCCGGCGGCGATCAAACAGCTGGAGACGCTTGCTGAACAGGTTGGCGTGGATTTCTGTCCTTCCGATCTCAGCCAGAAGCCGGTCGACATTGTTAAAAACGCGCTTCAGCAGGCAAAGCTGAAATTCTACGACGTGCTGCTGGTGGATACCGCCGGCCGTCTGCACGTTGACGAAGCCATGATGGACGAAATCAAACAGGTTCATGCCGCGATTAATCCGGTTGAAACCCTGTTTGTGGTCGATGCGATGACCGGCCAGGACGCCGCCAATACGGCAAAAGCGTTTAATGAAGCGCTGCCGCTGACCGGTGTCGTGCTGACCAAGGTCGACGGTGATGCACGTGGTGGTGCGGCCCTCTCTATCCGTCATATCACCGGCAAACCGATCAAATTTATGGGCGTGGGTGAGAAAACCGACGCGCTGGAACCCTTCTACCCGGACCGTATTGCCTCGCGTATCTTAGGCATGGGCGACGTGCTGTCGCTGATTGAAGATATCGAAAGCAAAGTTGACCGTGCCCAGGCGGAGAAACTCGCCAGCAAGCTCAAAAAAGGCGATGGCTTCGATCTGAACGACTTTCTGGATCAGCTTAAGCAGATGCGTAACATGGGTGGCATGGCCAGCCTGATGGGTAAGCTGCCGGGTATGGGGCAACTGCCGGACAACGTGAAGTCACAGATGGACGATAAGGTGCTGGTGCGTATGGAGGCGATGATTAACTCCATGACGCGTAAAGAGCGTGAGAAGCCGGAAATTATCAAAGGCTCACGCAAGCGCCGTATTGCAACAGGTTCTGGCATGCAGGTGCAGGACGTTAACCGCTTGCTTAAGCAGTTTGACGACATGCAGCGCATGATGAAGAAGATGAAGAAGGGCGGTATGGCGAAGATGATGCGCGGCATGAAGGGTATGATGCCGCCGGGATTCCCAGGCCGATAAGTCAGCCGGAAAAGCGCTCAGGCGAATTAGATTGCTTTTTGCGCCAAAATGAGTAAAATTTTCGGGCTTTTTATATTGCATCCGGGCCCCGTTCCCTCAATGGGGCCCGGTTGTTTTATTAACTCAAGAGGATGTTATGGTAACAATTCGTTTGGCACGTCACGGCGCTAAAAAGCGTCCGTTTTATCAGGTAGTCGTCACTGACAGCCGCAATGCTCGCAACGGTCGCTTCATTGAGCGCGTTGGTTTCTTCAACCCAATCGCATCTGGTCAGGCTGAAGCACTGCGCCTGGACCTGGACCGCATTGAGCACTGGGTTGGCCAGGGCGCTACGCTGTCCGATCGCGTTGGTGCGCTGATCAAACAAGCTAAGAAAGCAGCTTAATCTGTCACGGTGGTCAACATGAGCAAGCAACTCGCCGCGCAGCCTCCCGCTAACCCGTTAGTATTAGGGAAAATGGGATCGGCCTATGGCATCCGTGGTTGGCTCAAAGTGTTTTCCTCCACCGAAGATGCCGAAAGCATTTTTGACTATCAGCCGTGGTTTATCCAGCGGGCGGGTCAATGGCAGCTAATCGAGCTGGAAGGCTGGAAGCGCCACAATCAGGACATGATCATCAAGGTCAAAGGCATTGAAGATCGTGATGCAGCAGGTCTGCTGACGAATTGCGAGATTATCGTAAATTCTGAACAGCTGCCTGTGCTGGACAGCGGTGACTATTACTGGAAAGACCTTATTGGTTGCCAGGTGGTCACAACTGAAGGCTACGAACTGGGTAAAGTCACGGAGTTGATGGAAACCGGTTCGAACGACGTTCTCGTCGTGAAAGCAAACCTGAAGGATGCATTTGGTGCGAAGGAGCGGCTGATTCCGTTCCTTGATGGACAGGTTATCAAGAATGTCGATCTCTCTACCGGCAGTATCGAAGTAGATTGGGATCCTGGTTTTTGAGCTCCGGACAACGTGGTAACACGCCAGCGCCGTCGCTGTGGATAGGCATAATCAGCCTGTTCCCGGAGATGTTTAGCGCGGTTACCGACTACGGAGTAACCGGCCGGGCAGTAAAAAATGGCCTGCTCAGCATTCAGAGCTGGAGTCCTCGTGACTTCGCTCATGACCGGCACCGTACCGTGGACGAACGTCCTTACGGTGGCGGACCGGGGATGCTAATGATGGTTCAACCCTTACGGGATGCCATCCATGCAGCAAAAGCAGCGGCAGGAGAAGGTGCAAAGGTGATTTATCTTTCACCTCAGGGGCGCAAACTCGATCAAAACGGCGTTTGCGAACTGGCGACAAGCGAGAAGTTAATTCTGGTTTGCGGTCGCTATGAAGGGATTGATGAGCGCGTAATCAAAACCGAGATCGACGAAGAATGGTCGATTGGCGATTACGTGCTCAGCGGTGGTGAGCTACCCGCAATGACGCTGATTGACTCTGTCGCCCGGTTTATACCTGGCGTACTGGGCAAGCAGGCGTCGGCCGAAGAAGATTCGTTTTCTGATGGTCTGCTGGATTGCCCCCACTATACCCGACCTGAGGTATTAGAAGGGATGGAGGTTCCGCCAGTTCTGCTGTCGGGCAACCATGCTGAAATTCGCCGTTGGCGCCTGAAGCAGTCGCTGGGCCGTACCTGGCTAAGAAGACCTGAACTTCTGGAAAACCTGGCTCTGACTGAAGAGCAAGCAACGTTGCTAACCGAATTCCAGCGGGAGTTCAACCAGCAACATAACGATGATGGGCAGTCCCGGCAGTAGCCGCGATGCCTGAATATCAGTTTACCCAGGATAAGAGATTTAACTATGAGCAACATTATCAAGCAAATTGAACAAGAGCAGATGAAGCAGGACGTACCTTCATTCCGTCCGGGTGATTCCGTGGAAGTGAAAGTATGGGTCGTTGAAGGCTCCAAAAAACGTCTGCAGGCATTCGAGGGCGTGGTTATCGCTATTCGTAACCGCGGTCTGCACTCTGCATTCACTGTTCGTAAAATTTCTAACGGCGAAGGTGTTGAGCGTGTATTCCAGACTCACTCACCGGTAATTGACAGCATTGCTGTTAAACGTCGTGGCGCCGTGCGTAAGGCCAAACTGTACTACCTGCGTGAGCGTACTGGTAAGTCAGCTCGTATCAAAGAGCGTCTTAACTAAGGACTCGCTAACGCGACATCTGAAAGTTAATATGAAACAAGGGGTTAGCCATAGGCTAACCCCTTTTTTTTATTGGCTTTAGATAATCAAACATCTGATGCTTTTCAGAAAAAAGGAGACGCTGACCATGCGTTTATCTGATGTCACTAACCAGGCTATATTTGCTCAAAAACAGATGGGGCAGATGGCGACAATATTAGCCATAGAAAAGTAAGGCACCCGGATCGCAATCCTATCTGATAGCCATTTTGTGAAGTCGCCGTCTGGCTTTTGAAAACCCCCTTTCAAATGAAAAGGGGGTTAGGGCAGGGGTAATGAGATATTAAGCGTGTATCAGGCTAATAAATTGCTCCAGAACGCGCAATCGGGTACGTAACACTCTGGAGCGGTAGTGCGCGCCTTATTTAGAAGCTTTCCCAGCTTCCTTCGCCTGCCGTGCTTAACGCAGGACTCCCTTTGATGATTGGCGCTGGACGTTTAACCACGTCCGGACTGCGTCTTCTCTCAGTCGTTGAGGCAACTTTGAAAGACGAGACCAGGGCGCTCAGGTTTTCTGCCTGCTCCTGGAGCGAGCGTGAAGCCGAAGATGCCTCCTCAACCAACGCGGCATTTTGCTGGGTAACTTCATCCATCTGCCCAATGGCCTGATGCACCTGTTCAATCCCCTGGCTTTGCCCGGTAGTGGCCGCGGCGATCTCATTGACGATATCCGCTACCTGCTGAATCGCGATACGCACTTTCTCCGAGTTGTCGCCCACGTTGGCTGCCTGGCTGGCACCACTTTCAACCTGCTGGGAAGAAGCCGTGATCAGCTCTTTAATTTCCCGGGCAGCAGACGATGAGCGCTGCGCAAGATTGCGAACTTCTGACGCGACCACGGCGAAGCCTCGCCCATGTTCCCCGGCTCTGGCGGCTTCGACGGCGGCGTTCAGCGCCAGAATATTGGTCTGGAAGGCAATGCCTTCGATCAGGCCGGTGATCTCTGAAATTCTTCCCGAGCTGTTTTTAATATCATCCATCGTTGTGAGCATGGTTTTAACGGAGTCACCATTTTGCACCGACATTTTGTTGGCCGTACCGGCAAGAATATTTGCCTGATTAGCACTTTCGGCGTTTTGTTTCACCGTATCGCTTAATGCCGCCATACTTGCTGAGGTTTGTTCAAGAGAAGCGGCCTGCTGTTCGGTACGTGAGGATAAATCTTCGTTGCCCGCCGCGATTTGAGAAGACGCTGTGCTGACCGAGTAGGATGAGTCATTAACCGATGAGAGCGTTGTGCCAACCCGCTCAAGCAGATTATTAAAGGCCGCTGCTGTTTTACCAATTTCATCCTTGCGGCGGTCATCGGCTCGTTGAGTCAGGTCAAGGTTGATACTGACCTCGCTCATGACGGATTCCATCCCAAAAAGGCTTCTCTTTATGCTGAGTATCGTCCTGATGGCAAAAAATCCCAGTATCAGAATAGTCAGCGCAGCACCGATGGATAATACCCAGATAAGTCTGGAATAAATCCGCTGGTTATCTTCTCTCAGGCCGTTACCGATAGTGATATTTAATTCGATCTGCTTCTTGAGGTCGCTGGTAAGCTTTCTTCCTGCGCTGCCGACGCCGGTATCACTCTGCATGAGCGAAAGCGTCAGGGCATCATTATGGGCACGTGATGCAGCGAAGAAGGCGGGGAGAGCCTGACGTACCGCGTCAATATTTTGATAAGCGAGGTTGGTTAACTGCCCATCCTCATCACTTGATATATCATTTTTCTTATAATAGTCGGTTAATGACGTCAGCTGATCCAGTATCTGATAGATGTCTTTTTCGGCCGCAGGCAATTTAGTTTCGTCCGTGATGACTTTATAACGATACAGAGCAATACCAAAATTACTGGAGGCGCTTATCGACTTGTCGAGATCTGTAATGCTGGGAATGGTGTTGTACTGAACAAATTCAAACCTTGACTGGAATCCCGATATGGCTGATAACGCTACGATTACCAGAGCAACTATTGCAATAGCAAGGAGAGAGAAAGTGATTGATAAGCGCTGTGTGATAGACATGGTGACCTCTGAAATTCGTTAAAACCATAAGAATGTTCATCAGGTCAGAAAAGGCCCTGAGATAAACCTTATCGGCTTTTTTTCTGAGGACTTTATGGATTTGTACATTATGTATTATTAAATTTAGTCAGATTAAAATAAACACGCCTGTCGGGTAAATCCATTGTTAATTTAAGGTTAATTTATATTAATTATTCCTTCCTTAATAAGCACGCTATATATTTTTATAATGGCGCACGGCTTTTTAGCGTGGTGCGGCTCTTAGCAGCGAGACGACCAGTGGAGAAAGTGCATTTCGCAGGGCGGCCCGTTCAGACTGGAAAAGCGTTGCCACGAAAAAACGGTGTGTTGGCAGCTCTATACCGCGCACGCCACCTTCACGATCCCATGCCGTAACACGCAGCGGATAGCTCTCCAGTTCGGCAATAAAGCCCGGATCCACTCCGAAACGACAGTGGTAGCCTTCGTGTGTTTTAAGCTTTCCATACGCCTGAGCAATCACCGACCCCTCTTCAATAATGATGTCATCTGTCTCTTCTATTAGCGCGCAGCTCAGCGGTACGATAACCATTCGCCCTTCAGTATCCGTCTCCTTATGAGCAGCATCCTGCCAGCCAATCACATTGCGGGCATACTCGATAAGGGCATACTGGAATCCGCCGCATGAACCCAGAAACGGGACGTCGTTTACCCGCGCCCAGGTGATGGCCATCATCGCGCCCTGATCGTTTTGATATGGGCTACCGGGTACCACCCAAATCGCATCATAAGGCTCCAACACTGACGTATCCGTTATTGATGCAGTGGGAAGCCATTCGGCAGAAATATTGAGGTTAAGGTGATCGGCGGCAAGCTGAATGGCGGGGGGGATGGCCTGATGAGCAACGGCGGCGGAGCGAAAATCTCCAACAAGCGCGATACGAAAAGAAAGCGTCATGATCATTTCCTTTGTCGGAAAGATAGGATATTACCTGATTTTTAACATAGCGACAACATTGTTACGGGAGGAGCCACCAAGCATTTCACCGTTTAGCGATCTGATTCATAACTCTGGCATAACCTGCAGTTTATCGCTGGGAAAAACGCGCTGCGCTTCGTATTCTGACTTATCGATTATTGAAGGAAGATGACCGTGTCCCAGAGATTCAACGAATTCGATCAGCCGATTGGCCCGGCATTACCCGACTGGCTGCCTGCCAGAATGCCTGAGCGTCAGACGCTCAAGGGGAGCTATTGCCGCCTGGAGCCGCTGGACGTCGCCAAACACAGTGGCGATCTCTATGCCGCCTATGCATTTGCCGCCGACGGGCGCGACTGGACTTACCTTACCGATGAGCGCCCTTCAACGCCGGAGGCATTTCGTCACTGGCTGGCACAGCGTGCAGCAGAAAAAAATGTGATCACCTTTACTATTCTTTGTGCCAAACGTAACAGGGCGATGGGCCTGGCCTCGTATATGCGCATTGATCGGGATAACGGATCGATAGAGCTGGGCGGCCTGACCTGGTCACCGCTGATGAAACGGACCATCATTGGCACAGAAGCACTTTATCTGATGCTGAAATACACCTTTGAGCTAGGTTATCGCCGCTGCGAATGGAAATGTGATGCATTGAATGCCCCCTCGCGGGCGTCGGCTGAACGGCTTGGGTTTCAGTATGAGGGTACCTTCCGGCAGATGATGACCCGCAAAGGGCGTTCAAGAGATACGCAGTGGTTCTCCATCCTTGATAGCGAGTGGCCGGCGATAAATCATGCCATAACCCGCTGGCTGGACAGGGAAAACTTTGATGCTCAGGGGCAGCAGATCCAGCGTTTGCAGACTCTTTCAGGGGCGGCGAAACTGGTAGACGGCGGTGTTGACCGGTCCGCTGTCTAATACGATCAGCCCATAGGCGATCCCCATGAACCTGGCCCCGCAGCGCGTGGCGACCCGTCTGCTGGCGACGTTATCCTCCACGGCAAGAATTTCCACTATCTCCCTTTCCGGACGCTGCCAGGCCAGTTCAACCAGATAGCGAACGGCCTGGCTGGCAATGCCCTGGCGCTGGTCGCTGCTGCGTACCCAGTAGCCTATTGAGCAGTGATGAGTTTGCTCAGAGGAATAGCGCAGTCCGGCACCGCCCAGTAACCGACCCTCCTGGCTGAATATACCCAGCTCATCAGCCCTGCCGTTTTCGCGCATAAGCTGCGTCACCGCAAACCAGCGGCGCGCCTCTTCTGATTTAAATTCCGGGTGCGCCCACAGCAGCCAGGGCAGCAGCGTATTCAGCGAGTCATTGACGGCTTCGGCAAAGGCGGGCGCATCTTCATCGCACCAGGGTCTGAGTAGAATATCCATGGCGTTCCTGTCGGTTTCAGGTGGTGTGAGCGTTAACCCTACAAATGGTTTACCGCATTATTCTAAACCTGTCGTGTTCTGAAAATCTAAAAGTGGCTTACGCAAACTCCTTTTGTTCTCCTCGCAGTGCAACCTTACATTTCCCTCAGTGCAACGCCAATCCCTTCACTGGCACGGTCCAGAGTCATTTGATTAAGTCCGGCGGTAGTTTCTGTCATAAGAATAGATGTAAAGTAAACATTACACTATAGTGGTGCTAGTTGAGTGTTATAATTTATTCAATATGCTGTTTTTATTGATATTTAATCAGTGCCCGTGCCGATTTCATGTACCTGGTAAGAAAAATGTACAGACAGAGGTTGAGGTTTGTACACTATCTGATACATTGATAGTCATCACGCCGGGGGTCCCTCTGAGCAAACACGATTACGACAGGAATATGAGCATGCAAAAAGACGCGCTGAATAACGTACATATTGCTAATGAACAGGTTTTAATCACGCCTGAAGAGCTGAAAAAACAGTTTCCGCTTAGTGCGACTCAGGCAGAGAAAATTGCTTCATCACGCAAGGTCATTTCTGACATCATTAGCGGTAAGGATCCCCGTCTGCTGGTGGTGTGTGGGCCCTGTTCAATCCACGATACTGAAGCTGCGCTCGACTATGCCCGCCACCTTAAAGCGCTTTCTGACAGGCTTCAGGATCAGCTGTTTATCGTTATGCGCGTTTACTTTGAAAAACCCCGTACGACCGTTGGCTGGAAGGGGCTAATTAACGATCCTTTTATGGATAACTCTTTTGATATGCAGGCCGGTCTGCATATTGCGCGTCGCCTGCTGTTGGACCTGGTTGAAATGGGGCTGCCGCTGGCAACGGAAGCGCTGGATCCCAACAGTCCACAGTACCTTGGTGACCTTTTTAGCTGGTCGGCTATCGGTGCCCGCACGACAGAATCTCAGACGCATCGTGAAATGGCCTCGGGCCTCTCAATGCCGGTGGGATTCAAAAATGGTACGGATGGCAGTCTGGGTACGGCTATCAATGCCATGCGCGCAGCTTCAATGCCGCATCGTTTTGTCGGTATCAATCAGGCAGGGCAGGTCTGCCTGCTGCAAACGCAGGGGAATCCGGATGGACATGTGATCCTGCGTGGCGGGAAAAAACCCAACTACGGCCCGGAGGATGTGGCGCAGTGTGAAAAAGAGATGCGCCAGGCGGGACTCCGTCCCTCCTTGATGATAGATTGCAGCCATGGCAATTCTGATAAAGATTTTCGCCGCCAGTCTGGCGTCGCTGAATCTGCCGTAGCGCAGATCAAAGACGGCAACCATTCAATTATGGGACTGATGCTGGAAAGCCATCTTAACGAGGGGAGTCAGTCTTCCGAGCAGCCGCGCAGTGAGATGCGCTACGGCGTTTCCGTCACCGATGCCTGCATCAGCTGGGATACGACCGAGCAGCTGCTAAGTGAAATCCATCAGTCTTTGAGTGGCGTACTGGCGGCGCGTCTGTCGCAAGAGGATTAATTATGGTGGCTGAACTGACCGCGCTTCGCGATCAAATTGATGAAGTAGATAAAGCCCTGCTGGATCTGATGGCAAAACGGCTAAGCCTGGTTGCCGAAGTGGGTGAGGTCAAAAGCCGTTATGGCCTGCCGATTTACGTCCCGGAACGCGAAGCGGCGATGCTGGCCTCGCGGCGTAATGAAGCCGCGCTGCTGGGAGTGCCGCCGGATCTGATTGAAGACGTTTTGCGCAGGCTGATGCGCGAGTCCTATTCAAGTGAAAACGATAAAGGCTTCAAAACGCTCTGTCCCACGCTGCGTCCGGTAGTGATTGTCGGTGGTAAGGGCCAGATGGGCCGCATGTTTGAGAAAATGCTTACTCTGTCCGGATATCAGGTAGAAATCCTTGATAAAGAGGACTGGGATCGGGCTGATACTCTGCTCTCCACCGCCGGTATGGTGATAATCAGCGTTCCCATCCACCTGACGGAAGAGGTGATTGCCCGACTGCCCGCGCTACCGGAAGACTGTATTCTTGTCGATCTTGCTTCGATCAAGAACCGCCCGCTTCAGGCGATGCTGGCTGCGCATCCTGGCCCGGTGCTGGGTCTGCATCCGATGTTCGGCCCGGACAGTGGGAGCCTGGCGAAGCAGGTTGTCGTATGGTGTGATGGCCGCCAGCCGGAAGCCTACCAGTGGTTTCTGGAACAAATTCAGGTATGGGGCGCACGGCTGCATCGCATTAGCGCGGTTGAGCATGACCAGAATATGGCGTTTATCCAGGCGCTGCGCCACTTTGCCACTTTTGCCTATGGCCTGCATCTGGCGGAGGAGAATGTACAGCTTGAACAGCTATTAGCGCTATCTTCACCCATCTACCGGCTCGAGCTGGCGATGGTTGGCCGACTGTTTGCTCAGGATCCCCAGCTCTATGCGGATATCATCATGTCGTCAGAGAGCAATCTGGCGCTAATTAAGCGCTACTATCATCGCTTCGGTGAAGCCATTACGCTGCTGGAGAAGGGCGATAAGCAGGCCTTTATTCGCAGCTTTAATCAGGTCAGGCACTGGTTTGGCGACTATTCCGACCACTTTATGCAGGAAAGTCGTACGCTGCTGCGTCAGGCTAATGACCGTAAGTAATGATTAAAGGCCAGCGATGGCCTTTTTTATGTGGTGTGGTCAGCGGTTCGCGACCTGATCCGGTTAAGTAATTATCTGACTTAACCGGCTGGTAAAGACCCCGACGTAAGGGGATTATTCCGGCATCACCGGGATAATATTTTCGCTGGGATAGCAGCCCAACACCTTCAGCGAACGCGTAATGGGAGCCAGTTCACGCAGCGCCTGCTGTACCTCTTCCGCACGCAGATTCCCCTGAAAATCGATGTAAAACATCTCTTCCCACGGATTACCATTAATGGGGCGCGATTCCAGCTTGCTCATGACCAGATTATGCTGACGCAGCACCAGCAGGGCTTCTACCAGCGCGCCAGCCTGCTGACCGGTAGCCATAATCAGGGTGGTTTTAGCCGGTACCTGTAGCGTGACCTCAATGGGCTTACGGGCAAGAATAATAAAGCGGGTAATATTCTGCTGTTGGTTCGCCAGGTTGCGTTCCAGAACCTGCAATCCATAAAGTTCTCCACCCGCCTCGCTGCCCAGAGCCGCAGCTTTAGGTGAGTTGAGAGAGGCCACTTTCTCCATTGCGGCGGCGGTACTTTCCGTGTACTCAATTTTCCAGTGAGGGTAGCGGTTAATGAACTGGCTACACTGCTGGAAGGGCTGAGGATGACTGTAGACCGTCTCGATTTGCTGTAAATCAGTGCTGCCGGTGACCAGCACACAGTGGTCAATGGGTAACGTCATTTCACCGACGATCGACAAACTGGTTTGCTGCAACAGGTCATAGACGTCATTAATCGAACCTGAACTGGTGTTCTCGATGGGCAGCACGGCGTAATCTGCCTGGCCCGTTTCCACCTGACTGAAAATGTCCTGAAATTTCAGGCATCCACTCTCAATGACGTTTTCAAAATGACGGGTGGCGTAATGGCGTGCCGCCAGGTGCGAATAAGAGCCTTTAGGCCCCAGGAACGCGATGCGCGCAGACTGAGCATGAGTCTTATTAAGATGTTGTTGTAACAGCGCCTGCTGCGTCAGGACGGAGTCCTCAATAATAAGCTGAAACAAACGCGTGATGTAATGAGCATCCAGCTTATGGTTTTTACCCAGTGCTATCAGATGCTCAAGCAGGTCGCGTTCGCGATCAATATCCCGGATCGGTCGGTGGGTAGCCATTTTGGCTTTTGCCACGTCAGTTGCCAGCGCCCGGCGACGGGCGAGCAGGGTTAATAATTCTTCGTCCAGCGCGCTGATTTTATCGCGCAGGCCCAGCAGTGGATTCTCAGTGGTCATAGTTCTACCTGTCAGGTGCCCATAAAAAAAAAGCCTCCCACCGGGGAGGCTTGATTGTTCGTCTTCGCATTATTTCCTGAACGACGAATGGCCTCCCTGTCAGTGGAGGCTAAAAAAGAATGCGAAGAAGAACGACTGTTTTATCATCATGGTGTCCGGTTGCGGGATGCCTTTAAAGTAACCGCAGTAATTTCTCTCTGTCAATAAAAAACGCGCCCGCGGGCGCGTCAGAAACCGTTATTCCTCATCAACCTCGACAACGCTAAGATCCTTAACGCTGGCGTTTGCGCGGCGCGCTTCGCCTTTGTGCTGGACCTTATTAAGCTGGCGTTCAAGCTTAGCGATCAGCTCATTGATGGCCGTATACATATCGTCATGCTTAGCGCTGGCGACAAGCGGGCCATTCGGCGTGTTGATCGTAGCATCCGCCACGAACTCTTTCGGCTCTTTCGAGAGCACAATATGCGGGTTTATCAGATGAGTTTGCCACTTTTCAAGTTTGGCAAGACGGTCTTCGACATGCTGGCGGATAGCTGGAGTGATTTCCATGTGCTTGCTGGTAATGTTAAGTACCATAGTGCTTACCTCTCTGTCATTTCCGTCGAATGTAGATCCAGCATACCCTGAAAAATTGATGCATGTGTGATTCGGATCACGTTTTTTTGTCACTTTTTGTCAAGACTTAAAAATTTGCGAGTGGGCCTGAGAATTGGTCATCAGGAGGTTGCGTGAACGGGCATGAGAGGGCAATATCGATAAGTTAACTAAAAGATAAACCTGCAGAAATGACGGTTTTATGAACAGAAGAATGGCAGCCATCGGCTGCCATTTTGCTTTCTGAAGATTAGGCCTGATTAGCGGCGATCAGCTTCGCAACTTTATCTGCTTCTGCGTTCAGCTGCAGATGACGGTAAGCATTTTCCATCAGCGGCAGGGCGGTACGGGTAGCCTGAGTATCCGGATAGTCCTTCATCATTTGCTCAACCCGGTTAACGACAGCGACATAAGCCTCGCGCTTAGTGTAGAATTGGGCAACGGATAACTCATACTTCGCCAGCCGATCCTTCAGGAACACCAGACGCTTTCTTGCGTCAGTGGCATACTGACTGTTCGGATAACCGCGCAGCAGCTGAGAGAAGTCATGGAAAGCATCACGCGCATGCGTCGGATCGCGGTCTGAGCGATCGATGCCGAAAAAGCCCTGCAGCGCACTGTCATCAAGCGCCATATCCGTCAGACCACGCATATAAATCACGTAATCAATATTCGGGTGGGTAGGATTAAGGCGCATAAAGCGGTCAATCGCGGCCTGTGCCAGCGGTAAATCGGCATTTTTATAGTAGGCGTAGATAAGATCCAGCTGAACTTGCTGGGAGTAGGGACCGAACGGGTAGCGGTTATCAAGCGCTTCCAGTTGCGTTATTGCTCCTTTAAAGTTACCGTCCTGCAGTTTTTGCTGGGCTGTGGCATAGATTTCAGAAGGTGGGTTGTCAGGCACCGTGTCCTTCGAGCCGGAACAACCAGCTAATGCCAGGCTCAACGTGGCTGCAGCCACCAGATATTTCATACGCGTCATGACGATTTGATTATCCTCAGAGTGTTATTCAGGAAGCTGTCCATTTAGCCCCCGATAGTGACCAGGTACAATAGCACATTATATTAAACGGCATCGCCGTGAAAACCCAACGTTAACGAAGAAGCTGGTTATGGCACAACAAGTAAAACTCAACGCAACGGTCTCCGAATCGCAACTCGGACAACGCTTAGATCAGGCTTTGGCCGAATTGTTCCCTGATTATTCTCGATCTCGCATAAAAGAGTGGATTCTCGACCGTCGTATTAGTGTCAATGGCGTAATCATCGACAAACCGAAGGAAAAAGTGCTCGGTGGCGAACAAATAACTATCAACGCCGAAATCGAAGAAGAAGCGCGCTGGGAAGCGCAGGCGATACCGTTGAATATCGTTTATGAAGACGATGATATCCTGGTTATCAACAAACCGCGCGATCTGGTGGTGCACCCGGGCGCGGGCAACCCCGATGGCACCGTGCTGAATGCACTCCTGCATCACTTCCCGGCTATTGCCGATGTGCCGCGCGCAGGCATCGTACACCGTCTTGATAAAGACACCACCGGTTTGATGGTGGTCGCGAAGACCGTTCCGGCACAGACTCATCTGGTGGAATCTCTGCAGCTCAGAGAATTTACCCGTGAATATGAAGCGGTAGCGATTGGCAGAATGACCGCGGGGGGAACAGTCAATGAACCCATCAGCCGCCACTCCACCAAGCGTACGCATATGGCCGTTCATCCAATGGGTAAGCCTGCTACCACGCACTACCGCATCATGGAGCATTTCCGTGCCCATACCCGGCTGCGTTTACGGCTGGAAACCGGACGTACCCATCAGATCCGCGTACATATGTCGCATATAAATCATCCGCTGGTTGGCGATCCACTTTATGGCGGTCGTCCTCGCCCACCGAAAGGGGCATCGGAAGCCTTTATTTCCACCCTGCGTCAGTTCGACAGGCAGGCTCTGCATGCCACTATGCTGCGTCTTTATCATCCGCTTACCGGTATCGAAATGGAGTGGCATGCGCCGTTGCCTCAGGATATGGTCGACCTGATCGATGCGCTGAAAGCGGATACGCAGGCGTTCAAAGAGCAGATGGACTGGTAATGAGCCTGATTTACCCGCAGTGGTCTGCGCCCGCTGGCGTGTCTGCCTGCTCAACCACGCGTACGGGCGGCGTCAGCGCTGCGCCCTGGGACTCCTTTAATCTCGGGGATCACGTTGGGGATGCGTCAGACCGCGTTCAGGCTAACCGTGAGCGACTGGTCATGCAGGCGGCGATGCCCGCCATGCCGGTCTGGCTGGAGCAGGTTCACGGTTCACGCGTGATTGAGCTTACGGGCGAGCAGCCTTCATGTCGTCGTGCCGATGCGGCATGGACCTGCAAACCTGGCGTGGTGTGTGCGGTGATGACGGCAGATTGCCTGCCGGTGCTGTTCACCTCCGTATCGGGAAAGCAAGTCGCGGCGGCCCATGCGGGCTGGCGAGGGCTTTGCGGCGGTATTTTAGAGGCGACCGTTGCGGCTTTTTGCTGTCCACCGGAAGAGGTGATTGCCTGGCTGGGGCCGGCAATAGGTCCAGGCGCATTTGAAGTGGGTCCGGAGGTCAGAACGGCCTTTATTGCTCAGAATGTGAGCGATGAAGGCGCTTTTCGCCCGGCGGGTGAAAAATATTATGCTGATATCTGGCAGCTTGCGCGAGGGCGTCTGAAGCGCATGGGAGTGCGCCACATCTCGGGTGGCGGCCTTTGCACCCATTCTGCCGGCGAGCAATTTTTCTCTTTCCGGCGCGATGGCGTCACTGGCCGTATGGCAAGTTTGATCTGGCTGATATAACCTAGCGCCATAAGACGGTCCAGATTGATGTATTTTTCACCAAAATATTTGGGTCATTAAACTTGAAAATTTGAGGGATGACCTCATTTTAATCTCCAGTAGCAATTTGACCTGAATAGGGGGAATTATGCGTCTGGATCGTCTTACTAACAAATTCCAACTTGCGCTCTCCGATGCGCAGTCTTTAGCGCTTGGGCGCGACAATCAATTTATCGAACCTCTTCACCTGATCAGTGCCTTACTTAATCAGGAGGGCGGCTCCGTGCGTCCTTTACTCACCACCGCCGGTGTGGATGTTGCTGCACTGCGTAGCGGTGTGGAGCAGGCAATCAGCCGTCTGCCACAGGTGGAAGGCGCAGGCGGCGACGTGCAGCCTTCTGCGGATCTCATTCGCGTTCTGAACCTCTGCGATAAGCTGGCCCAGAAGCGCGCCGACAACTTTATCTCATCCGAACTTTTCGTTCTGGCCGCGCTGGACTCGCGCGGCTCACTGGCAGATCTCCTTAAATCTGCCGGAGCGACGAGTGAAAAGCTCACCAAAGCCATCGATCAAATGCGTGGGGGAGAAACCGTGAACGACCAGGGAGCTGAAGATCAGCGTCAGGCTTTAAAAAAATACACTATCGATCTGACTGAACGTGCCGAGCAGGGCAAGCTCGATCCGGTTATTGGGCGCGATGAAGAGATCCGCCGGACAATTCAGGTGCTGCAACGTCGAACAAAAAATAACCCGGTACTGATTGGTGAACCCGGCGTCGGTAAGACGGCCATCGTTGAGGGGCTGGCTCAGCGTATTATTAACGGGGAAGTCCCGGAAGGCCTGAAGGGGCGCAGGGTACTGGCTCTGGACATGGGGGCGCTGGTGGCGGGTGCAAAATACCGCGGTGAGTTTGAAGAACGCCTGAAAGGCGTGCTCAGCGATCTGTCAAAGCAGGAGGGGAATGTCATCCTGTTTATTGATGAGCTACACACAATGGTAGGGGCGGGCAAAGCCGACGGTGCCATGGATGCGGGCAATATGCTCAAACCGGCGCTGGCTCGCGGTGAACTTCACTGCGTGGGGGCGACAACCCTTGATGAGTATCGCCAGTATATTGAAAAAGATGCCGCGCTTGAGCGCCGTTTCCAGAAAGTTTTTGTCGCGGAACCCAGCGTTGAGGATACCATTGCTATCCTTCGTGGACTAAAAGAGCGCTACGAACTGCACCATCACGTGCAGATCACCGACCCGGCCATCGTGGCGGCGGCCACGCTGTCACACCGCTATATTGCAGACCGTAAGCTACCTGATAAGGCTATCGACCTGATTGATGAAGCCGCTTCCAGCATCCGTATGCAGATTGACTCCAAGCCTGAGTCGCTCGATCGTCTTGAGCGCCGCATCATTCAACTTAAGCTGGAGCAGCAGGCCCTGAAAAAAGAGGCGGACGATGCCAGCATCAAGCGTTTGAGTATGCTTGAAGAGGAGCTGGATCAGAAAGAGCGCGAGTATTCCGAACTAGAAGAAGAGTGGAAAGCCGAGAAAGCCTCTCTTTCTGGTACGCAGACGATTAAAGCCGAGCTGGAGCAGGCGAAACTCTCCATGGAGCAGGCACGCCGTTCCGGCGATCTGGCGCAGATGTCAGAGCTGCAGTATGGCAAGATACCTGAGCTGGAAAAACAGCTGGCCAGCGCGACCCAATCCGAAGGTAAAACCATGCGGCTGCTGCGTAACCGCGTAACGGATGTTGAAATTGCCGACGTGCTGGCGCGCTGGACGGGGATCCCGGTCGCGCGGATGATGGAAGGAGAGCGCGACAAATTGCTGCGTATGGAGCAGGACCTTCATCAGCGCGTTATCGGTCAGGATGAGGCCGTCGAAGCCGTATCCAATGCTATTCGCCGCAGCCGCGCAGGCCTGGCCGATCCGAACCGGCCCATTGGTTCCTTCCTGTTCCTGGGGCCAACGGGGGTGGGTAAAACCGAACTGTGTAAAGCGCTGGCAAACTTTATGTTCGACAGCGACGATGCCATGGTCCGCCTTGATATGTCCGAGTTCATGGAGAAACACTCGGTATCCCGACTGGTGGGGGCTCCTCCAGGCTACGTGGGCTATGAGGAGGGGGGCTACCTGACCGAGGCCGTTCGTCGCCGTCCTTATTCCGTGATCCTGCTGGATGAGGTTGAAAAAGCGCATCCGGACGTATTCAACATTCTGCTACAGGTGCTGGATGATGGACGGCTCACCGATGGCCAGGGCAGAACCGTAGACTTCCGCAATACCGTAGTGATCATGACTTCTAACCTGGGTTCCGATCTGATTCAGGAAAGGTTCGGCGCGCTGAGCTATGCGGAAATGAAAGAAGTGGTAATGACGGTTGTTGGCCATCACTTCCGTCCGGAGTTTATCAACCGTATTGATGAGCTGGTTGTGTTCCACCCTCTGGGCGAAACGCACATTGCCTCTATTGCTAAAATACAGCTTCAGCGATTGTATGCGCGCCTGGCCGAACGGGGTTATGAACTTCATATCTCCGATGCGGCTCTGCAACTGCTTGGTGAAAACGGCTATGACCCGGTATATGGTGCAAGGCCGCTGAAACGCGCTATTCAGCAGCAAATCGAAAATCCGCTGGCGCAGAAAATCCTTTCTGGTGCGTTAATCCCCGGTAAGGTGATTGAAATGGATGTTAATGATGGTGAAATTGTCGCCAGCCAGTAATATCCAGCCGGTCTGAATCAGTATTACACTCTATTAAGGGGCCTTCGGGCCCCTTTTTTTGGATGATAACCAGGCAAAAATGGCCCTTTCAGGCCTTATTGGTTTGAAAAATGAGCATGCAGAAAGTTTTTTGCAATTAGGGGTTGTCAGCCGTCAGGAACTCCCTATAATGCGCCTCCATCGACACGGAACAACGGCTTACAGGCCGCCGGGTTGAGAGGTTCAGGAAGCTGAACCGCCGGAGAAAAACTTCCCAAAAAGAAGTTGACTCTGAAGGAGGAAAGCGTAATATACGCCACCTCGCAGCAGGCC
>NZ_CDPK01000011.1:0-131739 GCF_900068895.1 Erwinia sp. ErVv1
TAAACCAAGGTTTCCACGAAAACAAACCCTGGCCCTGATAAACATCTTGCTGGCACACTTCATGACTTTTGTCGGGGGAGAAAATCGTGCTAATTGGCTATATCAGGGTGTCAACAAATGAGCAGAACACCAGCTTACAGCGAATGGCTCTTCAGAGTGCAAATTGTGAGCAGATCTTTGAGGATAAAATCAGCGGTAAGGCGACTGACAGGCCGGGGCTGAAAAAGGCTCTGCGCATGCTGCAGGCGGGGGACACGCTGATTGTCTGGAAGCTCGATCGGCTTGGGCGCAGTATGCGACATCTGGTTATGCTGACGGAGCAGCTGCGCGAGCGGGACGTTAATTTTAAAAGTCTGACCGACAGCATTGATACCGCCACGCCAATGGGGCGCTTTTTCTTCCATATCATGGGAGCGTTGGCCGAAATGGAGCGTGAGCTTATCGTTGAGCGCACCCGAGCGGGCCTGGCTGCAGCGCGTGAGCAGGGGCGAATTGGCGGGCGTCGGCCGAAATTAACCCATGCGCAGTGGGAACAGATTGGTCGGTTGATCAAAGCGGGCCACAGCCGCGCGGAAATTGCCCGCATCTACGATGTGTCTGAGAAAACGGTTTATAAATATCATCCGGCGCATGCGCTATGTGGGCGCTGATAGTGAGTTTCTTTCCGTGCGCAGCAGAAATAATAGCGCCCCTTTCCTAAACCAGCTTTTTCACCAGCGCCTCGCTATGCCGGATATGATCCCCGGCCCGCTCGGGATCGCGCTGTACCAGCGCCATAAACAGCAGGTCGGTCAGCGTTAGCTGGGCGGTGGTGGAAGAGATTGCCGCGCTGCGCGTGGTCTGCTCCTCGGCTACCGTATAAAGACAGTGGTTAGCGCGCTGCTGTAGCGTGTTGGGAGTAAAGCCGGTGAAGGCGAGCACGTTCGCCCCGGCGCGCTGGGCTTCCTGGGCCGCGAGGTTGATCTCGCGTCGCTCGCCGGTGTAGGAGATGGCTAACAGCAGATCGCCCGGGCCCAGCGCCTGTACGCTGGCCAGCAGGGCATGCATATCCTGTTCGGCGACCGCGCTCATGCCGATTTTCATCAGCTTCCAGGAGAAATCCTTTGCCACCAGACCCGATGCGCCAATCCCCACCAGCACAATGCGATTGGCTTCCTGCAGCAGCCTCAGCGTCTCAAGCAGCATGGCCTCGCTGTTAATATCCAGCGTTGCGCGAATCGCTGACTGCTTCTCCATCAGCAGCTTTTCTCCCACCGCCTTCAGCGGATCGTCACTCAGGATCAGGTTGTGGACGGTGAGGGCATCTTTACCGGCCAGCGATTCGCTCAGCGCCAGCTTGAGGGCAGGAAAGCCTTTATAGCCCAGCTTTTGCGCGAATTTCACCACGCTTGACTGGCTGACGCCGATCTCCTCCGCCAGCTTCTGTGAGCTGAGATGTCGTGCACGATCCGGCTGGGACAATACAAAATCAGCCACCCGACGCTCATTGAGCGCCAGACTGGGATAGAGCTGACGAATGCGCAGTAGTGAACTCATTGATTTATCTCTCCTGAGAGTAACAATTTCCTGAACGAAAGAGAGTGATAATAGCCTGCCGGTAGCGCTGCGGCACGGTTATCGCATAACATCATTAAAAGTGAGCCCCGATGCCCGACTGCGAATATAATATTCCTTACCAGGTTATATTACTGAATTAAAAATTCACACATGAGCCCGTTATGAATCTTGGTACCCTGATTTCGGAAACACGTAATAGTGAAACAATGGATCTCGACAGCCTCTCAACGCTTGAGATGGTAACGGCATTCAATCAGCAGGATGCAAAGGTGGCGGAAGCCGTCCGTCTGACGCTGCCCCAGGTTGCGCAGGCCGTTGAGGCTGCTGCTGCCGCGTTTAGTGCAGGCGGGCGGCTGATTTATATGGGCGCAGGTACCAGCGGGCGTCTGGGCGTGCTCGATGCCTCTGAGTGCCCGCCAACCTTTGGCGTCCCTCACGGCCAGGTTATTGGGTTGATTGCAGGCGGCCCCGGTGCGCTGCTTAAGGCGGTGGAAGGCGCTGAAGACAGCGAGCAGCTGGGAATTGATGATTTGCAGGCGCTAAACCTGACCTCAGCCGACATGGTTGTTGGGCTGGCCGCCTCTGGCAGAACGCCGTATGTGATAGGGGGATTACGTTTTGCCCGCCAGCTGGGCTGCCGTACGGCGGCGGTTTCCTGTAACCCGGATTCGCCCATTGCCCGAGAGGCTGAAATTGCCATTTCTCCAGTGGTGGGGCCGGAGGCGCTGACCGGCTCAACCCGGCTGAAATCGGGTACGGCGCAGAAGCTGGTGCTGAATATGATCTCTACCGGCGCGATGGTTAAAGTCGGCAAGGTCTATCAGAATTTGATGGTGGATATGCAGGCAACCAACGTTAAGCTGGTCGATCGGGCCTGCCGGATGGTGTGTCAGGCCACCGGCTGTACGGCACAGGAAGCGGAGCATGCGCTAAAGCAGACCCACTTTGAGGTTAAACCCGCCGTGCTGATGGTGCTTACCGGCCTTTCAGCCGCGCAGGCAAGCGCAGGGCTGGCAAAGCATAATGGATTTCTCCGTGCCGCCCTCGGAGATAAAGCGTAAGCGAACGCGCTGGTAACTCAATTGCGGCACAAATAGCGCAACCGTGGTACCTGTTACGCCCGGCTATTTAGCATTAGCGTTCACAATGCAGAGTGACAGCAGCTACGGCAGGGCATCGCGTTGGCGTTCATCATTATCGCTGCTAAGGTATGAGTATCGTGCACGGCACAAAGTACAGAATTTAATGATATCCAGGGAGTAATGTTTGATAACCGGTCAGCAACGACGCGTAGTTTTTTTCGATCTTGATGGCACGCTGCATCAGCAGGATATGTTTGGCACCTTTATGCGCTACCTGCTGTGGCGGCAACCGCTCAACCTGCTACTGGTAGTGCCGCTGCTGCCGGTCATCGGTGCTGGCCTGCTGATCAGCGGGCGGGCGGCGCGCTGGCCTATGAGCCTGCTGCTATGGTCGATCACCTTTGGCCACACCGAAGCCCGGCTCTGTGCCCGGGAAAAAACCTTTGCCACCTGGTTTCGCCAGCGCGTCACGGCTTTTCCCGTCGTGCAGCAGCGCCTGACCGACTATCTCAACAGTTCCGACGCCGACGTCTGGCTGATCACCGGTTCCCCACAGCCGCTGGTAGAGCAGGTCTATTTCGACTCGGCCTTTCTGCCGAAAGTGAAGCTGATTGCCAGCCAGATGCGTCGCGGTTACGGTGGTCGCCTGCTGGCAATGCGCTGTCTGGGTCATGAAAAAGTCGCGCAGCTTGAGGAGCAGATCGGTACGCCTCTGCAACTTTATAGCGGCTACAGCGACAGCAAGCAGGATAACCCGCTGCTGTTTTTCTGCCAGCACCGCTGGCGGGTGACGCCGCAGGGACAGCTCCAGCAGCTGGAATAGTCTTCTCTTCCCGCCCGCCCGACCGTCTCTTCTCACGACGCCTGATGCCTGCAGATATGTTATTTCAGGGGCAGGCGTATATAATGCCCGGCGTTTTAAGCTGGAGACTCAGGTGAATACGACCACAGACGACGAATTCTGGATGGACCATGCGTTAATGCTGGCGCGTCGGGCATGGGAAGAGGGCGAGGTGCCCGTCGGGGCCGTTCTGGTGCAGAATGGTCAGATTATTGGTGAGGGCTGGAATCGGCCCATTGGTCATCACGATCCTACCGCGCATGCGGAAATTATGGCCATCAGGCAGGGCGGTATTGCGCTGAAAAACTATCGGCTCTGTGATACGACCCTTTACGTCACGCTTGAACCCTGCGTGATGTGCGCGGGCGCGATGGTCCATGGCCGTATCGACCGACTGGTATTTGGAGCCAAAGATCAGAAAACCGGCGCGGCCGGTTCGCTGATGGATGTACTGGGCCATCCCGGCATGAATCATCAGCTGAAAGTTGAGCAGGGGATCCGGGCGGAAGCCTGTGCTTCCCTGCTTAGCGACTTCTTCCGCCAGCGGCGTGCCGAGAAGAAAGCGCAGCGCGAGTTAGCGCGGCAACAGGCTTCCGGCGATAAAACGGGCTAAACAACGGCGCGTCATACCGCTCCACCACCGCACAATATCAGCCCATCAGCCCATCAGCCCATCAGTTCAGCGCGATCTGCGGTTCCACCGCCGGATAGGCGTGGCCCAGCTGCGCCTCAAGTGCGGCCTGCTGGGCCAGCCTGCGCTCCTGCTCTTGTAAATATCCCGCCAGGCTGAGCTGGTAAATACGGATATTCTCCACGTAGTTATAGGCCTCCTGCCCGCGCGCATAGCCATAGCTGGTCTGGCTGTAATAGCGTTTCTGGCTGAGCATCGGCAGGCGCAGCTTCACGTCGGCCCAGCTATCCGGGTTGCCATTCTGCTTCTGCGTCAGCGTTCGCGCGTCCAGCATATGGGCATAGCCCATATTATAGGCCGCCAGCGCAAACCAGATCCGCTCATCTTCCGGGATCGTCTGCGGGATCTTTTCCATCATTCTTGTCAGGTATTCACTGCCGCCGCGAATACTTTGCTCCGGGTCGGTACGATCGCTGACCGACAGGCTCTCTGCCGTATTGCGCGTCAGCATCATCATGCCGCGTACGCCGGTAGGGGAGGTTGCCTGCGGGTTCCAGTGTGACTCCTGCCAGGAGATCGCGGCGAGCAGGCGCCAGTCGATGGCGCTGGCGTACTTTTCAAACAGCGGGCGAATGGCGGGCAGCGTGCCATCAATGGCGCGCAGGAAGGTGCGCGTATCAACATAGTCGAAGGTGCCGACATGTCCGAGATACTTCTCCTCCAGCCGTGCCATCGCCCCCTCTTCAGCCATCGCATTGAAGTAATCAAGCATCGCCGCATCCAGGCTGTCATCGCGGTCACGCTGAATATACCAGGTGACCGGCTCCTCTTCCGTGATATCAAACGCCACCGCCAGCTGCGGGTGGATCCGCTGGAGCAGGGCAATGGAGACGGAATCGCCCACGGTATAATCAAGTTTGCCGTCAGCGACCGCTTCCAGCAGCGTGCTGGGACTCTGATCGGTGGAGATGGCCCAGTCGAGATGCGGATACTGCGCCTGCTTCATGTTTCGCAGCGTAGAGAGATAAGCAGAATCGGAGGCCACCGTCAGGCGCCCCTTCAGGTCTGCCAGACTTTTAGGGCGCGGTTGACCCATACGGTAAACCAGCTGCTGTGAAACGGAGTAATAGGCGGGTCCGGTACGAAAGTGTTTCAACCGGTCGCTGCTATAAATCAGTCCCGCCGCCAGCACGTCAGCCCGATCGTCGTCCAGGTCGTCAAACAGCTCACTCAAATTCTGACGAACGGTTACCTGCAGCTTAACGCCCAGATAGCGGGCAAAACGTTTCGCCAGCTCGTAATCCATACCGGCCGGTGCTTTATTGATGGTGTAGTAAGTCAGCGGGGAATTTAGCGTGCTGACACGCAGAACGCCCCGCGATTTTATCTGCTCAATACGGTCCTGCGACCCCCCATGCCAGGGGATCGCAGGCCACAGTGCCAGCGCGAGCAGCACGGTGATTAGCCCGATGAAAAGATAATTAAATTTTAGGTGTTTCAAATAGTTATCTCTCTAATTCGCTCAGGTTTCTGCCTTTAGCGGCAGTATATGTTGTTTGTATTGGCTCCCGAGCGTGGGGCATTTTGCGCAACTCATGTCCCTTGCGCAACAGAATTAATATGGAATTGGGTGATTTTCAGCCAATTCCGCAGGTCGATATATTCTGCGCAAACGGTTTCGTAAAGGGCGGGGATTCTCTATAATGGCCCCCGTTTTCCCTGTTGCGCCCAAAGAAGCGTCGCCCGGCGCTTCGAAGACGAGAGATCTTTGATGATGGAAATTCTGCGTGGTTCGCCCGCTCTGTCGGCATTTCGTATTAACAAACTGCTGGCCCGCTTTCAGGACGCTCACCTGCCGGTGAGTGATATATACGCTGAGTACGTCCATTTCGCCGATGTCAGCGCGCCCCTAAATGCAGAAGACAAGGTTCGCCTGCAGCGCCTGCTGAAATATGGCCCCTCTCTCGCCGAACACACCCCCGAAGGGCGCCTGCTGCTGGTAACGCCTCGTCCCGGCACGCTCTCACCCTGGTCGTCAAAAGCGACCGATATCGCCCATAACTGCAGTCTGCCGCAGGTCAGGCGTCTTGAGCGGGGGCTGGCTTTTTACATTAAAGGCCCGTCATTGACCTCCGCACACTGGTCGCAGTTGGGTATGATGCTGCACGACCGGATGGTGGAAGTGGTGCTGACTGAGCTGAGCCAGGCTGAACAACTTTTTGTTCAGCACGAACCTGCGCCACTCCAGAGCGTCGATGCGCTGGGCGAAGGGCGTAGCGCCCTGGAGCAGGCCAACCGCAGGCTGGGCCTGGCGCTGGCAGAGGATGAAATCGATTACCTGCTTAGCGCATTTCAGACCCTCGGGCGCAATCCAAACGACATTGAACTCTATATGTTTGCTCAGGCAAACTCCGAGCACTGCCGCCATAAAATCTTCAACGCCGACTGGATCATTGACGGTGAGCAGCAGCCAAAATCGCTGTTCAAAATGATCAAGAATACCTTCGAGAAAACGCCTGACTACGTGCTGTCTGCCTATAAAGATAACGCGGCGGTAATGGAAGGCTCGACGGTAGGTCGCTTCTACGCCGACGCCGAGCGGCATCAGTACGACTTTCATCAGGAACAGACCGACATCTTGATGAAGGTGGAGACGCACAACCACCCTACGGCAATCTCCCCCTGGCCGGGCGCCGCGACCGGTTCCGGCGGTGAAATTCGCGATGAGGGTGCGACAGGCCGCGGTGCTAAACCGAAGGCGGGGCTGGTGGGCTTCTCCGTCTCCAACCTGCGCATTCCAGGCTTTGAACAGCCGTGGGAAGAAGATTTCGGCAAGCCGGAACGCATCGTCACGGCGCTGGATATCATGACGGATGGCCCGCTGGGCGGCGCGGCATTCAATAATGAATTTGGACGTCCGGCGCTGAATGGCTACTTCCGCACCTATGAAGAAGAGGTAAACAGCCACAACGGCATTGAGCTGCGTGGCTACCACAAGCCGATTATGCTGGCGGGTGGCATGGGGAATATCCGCGCCGACCACGTACAGAAGGGTGAAATTACCGTGGGCGCGAAGCTGATCGTTCTCGGTGGCCCGGCGATGAATATCGGCCTGGGCGGCGGCGCAGCCTCCTCTATGGCGTCAGGGCAGTCTGATGCCGATCTGGACTTCGCCTCGGTACAGCGTGACAACCCGGAAATGGAGCGTCGCTGTCAGGAAGTGATCGATCGCTGCTGGCAGCTGGGCGAGGACAACCCGATTCAGTTTATCCACGATGTGGGCGCGGGCGGCCTGTCAAACGCCATGCCGGAACTGGTTAGCGACGGCGGTCGTGGCGGTCGCTTCAACCTCCGCGACATCCTCAGCGATGAGCCGGGAATGAGCCCGCTGGAGGTATGGTGTAACGAATCGCAGGAGCGCTACGTGCTCTCCGTTTCGCCGGATAAGCTGGCGCAGTTTGATGCCCTGTGTAAGCGTGAACGCGCACCGTACGCGGTAATTGGTGAAGCGACCGAAGAGCTGCATCTGGCACTTTCCGACAGTCACTTCAACACGCAGCCTATTGATATGCCGCTGGACGTGCTGCTGGGCAAAACGCCAAAAATGACCCGCGACGTCAGTACGCTGAAAGCGGTGGGTGAGCCGCTGGATCGCCACGATATTACCCTGGCCGAGGCGGTCAGGCGTGTGCTTCATCTGCCGTCCGTGGCGGAAAAAACCTTTTTGATAACTATCGGTGACCGCTCGGTGACCGGGATGGTGGCTCGCGACCAGATGGTTGGTCCCTGGCAGATCCCGGTGGCTAACTGCGCCGTGACCACCGCCAGCCTCGACAGCTACTACGGTGAGGCGATGGCGCTGGGTGAGCGTGCGCCGGTTGCCCTGCTGGATTTTGCTGCTTCCGGTCGCCTCGCGGTGGGGGAAGCCCTGACCAACATTGCCGCCACGCAGATCGGTTCGCTGAAGCGTATCAAACTTTCCGCCAACTGGATGGCGGCGGCGGGTCACCCGGGTGAAGATGCCGGTCTGTACGAAGCGGTTAAGGCGGTAGGCGAGGAGCTTTGTCCGGCGCTGGGCATTACTATCCCGGTCGGCAAAGACTCCATGTCGATGAAAACCCGCTGGAAGCAGGGCAACGAACAGCGCGAAATGACCTCGCCTCTGTCGCTGGTGATCACCGCCTTCGCCCGCGTCGAGGATGTCCGCCGTACCGTGACGCCGCAGCTGCAACCCGGGCAGGATAACGCGCTGCTGCTTATCGACCTGGGTAAGGGGAATAACGCGCTGGGGGCGACCGCGCTGACGCAGGTTTATCGCCAGCTGGGCGACAAACCCGCGGATGTGCGCGATGCCAAACAGCTGGCGGGCTTCTTTAACGCCATCCAGACGCTGGTGGCCGCGGGCAAACTGCTGGCCTACCACGACCGTTCAGACGGTGGCCTGCTGGTCACGCTGGCAGAGATGGCGTTTACCGGCCACTGTGGACTCCAGGTCGATATTGCCACGCTGGGCGATGATGCGCTGGCAGCGCTGTTCAACGAAGAGCTGGGCGCGGTTATTCAGATTGCCGCCGCCGATCGCGCTCAGGTTGAGCAGGCCTTTGCGGATAACGGCCTGGCCGACTGCGTTCACGTCCTTGGCAGGGCACAGGAAGGGGATCGTTTTGTTATCACCTCGGGCGAATCTGCGGTTTACAGCGAGAGCCGCACCCAGCTGCGCACCTGGTGGGCAGAAACCACCTGGCAGATGCAGCGACTGCGCGATAACCCGGACTGTGCCGATCAGGAGCATGAAGCGAAGAAAAACAGTCGCGATCCGGGTCTCAACGTCGCGCTGACGTTCAGGCCGGAAGAGGACGTTGCCGCACCGTTTATCGCCACCGGCGCGCGGCCAAAAGTGGCCGTTCTGCGCGAGCAGGGCGTTAACTCTCACGTTGAAATGGCGGCGGCTTTCCATCGGGCAGGCTTCGATGCCGTTGACGTGCATATGAGTGACCTGCTGGCGGGGCGCACCGATCTGCAACGTTTCCAGACGCTGGTCGCCTGCGGCGGTTTCTCCTATGGCGACGTGCTGGGCGCGGGTGAAGGATGGGCGAAATCCATCCTGTTCAATACTCGCGTGCGTGACGCATTTGAAGAGTTCTTCCACCGCCCGCAAACGCTGGCGCTGGGAGTGTGTAACGGCTGTCAGATGATGTCCAATCTGCATGAGCTGATCCCGGGTAGTGACGCCTGGCCACGCTTCGTGCGTAATCAGTCTGAACGGTTTGAAGCGCGCTTCAGCCTGGTAGAAGTGGCTGCCAGCCCGTCGCTACTGCTGGACGGCATGGTGGGGGCGCGTATGCCAATTGCCGTCTCTCACGGTGAAGGTTTCGTGGAGGTGCGGGATGCGGCCCATCTGGCGAAGATTGAGCATCAGGGGCTGGTGGCGCTGCGCTTTGTCGATAACGCGGGCAACGTCACTCAGCAGTATCCGGCGAACCCAAATGGATCGCCGAACGGCATTACCGCGCTGACCAACGAAAGTGGGCGGGTGACGATAATGATGCCGCACCCTGAGCGCGTATTCCGTACGGTGAGTAACTCGTGGCATCCGGCGGAGTGGGGCGAAGACAGCCCGTGGATGCGTATTTTCCGCAATGCGCGCAAGCAGCTGGGTTAATCGCTGTAGCCGGAAGCCTGCACGTGCTGCGTGCTGCTTCCGGCCTCTTACCGGCCCTTATCACGCCTTTACGGCATTTCATATACACGGTATTCCAGAGTAAGATCGCAACCGTCAACAGCGTCAGTTCGCTGGCGCGATAGCTCTGATGTGCTGGCTTTAGGGTCTTTCAAAAAAAGACGAAAGTTGATTTTCAGTAGTTATGAGCTAATTTTACCAAAAACGCCATTTCTTCCGCCGTTTTTTGTCTTAACAGATTTAAATCAATACCCCCAAACTTTCTCATGAAAACCTGATCGGTTAGTCTTGAATTTACGATATTTTTCAATTTATTTTTTTCATCCCGAGATTGCGAATAAGAAGATAATCTCTCAATCCGTTCTGATAAAGACTTATTGTTATACAGTATCTGTGAGATGCTACTTTGCGTACATTTCGGATCTAATTTCACCGCGCCAAGCCTCGATGATACTTTAAGAAAAATATCATCTCTCTGTTTATTGTTTATAATGTTACCCTGTTGTTCACATGCTGCATCGATAGTTTTATTAACCTCGGAGGATAAAATACTTATCGTTTCCTCCTTAAACCACTCTGTTTTTCTACTGCCTTTAAGTGCTTTATCTATTACTGAGTATAGATCTTTACTTTCAAATCTTTCCTTTTTTCCTTTAAAAGAGAAAGTAATAACTTCATTGTTTATCTTTAAAAGATTCCCGATAAATCCGTATTTTTTCTCAGAGCGAACCTCCAGGTTGCTGATTTTTCTGCTGCATATTTTTTTTACCAAAAAAGATGACACTCTCGAAATATTAGAAATCATATATACACCTCAAAATTTCAAATACGAATTAGAGCATAAATTAAAATTTTTTTTTATAAAAAAACGCTCTTACTCGGGGGCTGAAACCCAATCGAACGAAAACGGGCACTGTTGCGAAGATCCCTGCGTCGTAACAGCAAAGCGGCATATCGGTTTCTGGGACAGATGACGAAGGCAGGTATGCCAGGAAGAGAGGGTATTGACTGAAAACCCGACAAGCCACAGGGCCGCTCGCCCCGAGTCTGATTTATTCAACAAAGCTATCTTAATGGCCAGGATCCAATCTAAACGTACTACAATTTTCGATATCCATACTGACCCCTCAGAGCCTCAGCGCGTTGGGGGCGCTTTCCTGTCAGGAGCGCATATGCGTTAGGATGCATGGCGTAAGTGTTACAGATAAACGACAGGACTCTAAATACCTGTCTTCAACTGGAGACATTTAACTTTATGTTTTATAGGTAATACTGTAATAAGCGTTAAAAATGTTGCCCGATAGCGACACTTTGATTCTCAAAGGTGACGTTTTTGTTGCTTAGAAAACAAGTAATGCTATTCAGATTGCTGAAAAACATGGATATTAAATAAAAAATTCAGATATGGCACGATAATTGCTATTACACTGCCAGTGGCTCATTCACCTCGTTACGACAGCCCTGCGAAAGCGGACAAGCGCTTCATAACACATCGAATGACGCACAATACGGTGCCTGCCGTCCACCAAACCGATAACAGTCCACTCTGTGGCTTTATCAAATTTCGGACGCAACGTTGAGTTAGGCACCACCTATTTCAGGGAGCGCACGCTTCCGGGCAAATGGCAGATTCCCTGAATCTGCCATTTTTCGTTTTGATAACAGCACTTCCCTCCCGCCTCCAGGTCAGCTAGCATCCAGACGTTGCGTTTTGTGAGGGTATTCCGTGAAAAAATGGCGTCTGTTCCCCCGCTCCCTTCGCCAGCTGGTGCTGATGGCGTTTCTGCTGGTGCTGCTTCCTCTGCTGGTATTGGCCTGGCAGGCCTGGGAAAGTCTGTCTGCTTTGAGCGATCGCGCGGCAGAAACCAACCGTACCACCCTCACCGACGTTCGCCGCAGTGAAGCAATGGCACGCACCGCGCTGGAACTGGAGCGCAGCTACCGGCAATACTGCGTGCTCGACGATCCGATGCTGGCCAGGCTTTATCAGACCCAGCGGGCTAAGTATGCACGGATGCTGGATGCACACGGATCCGTGCTGCCGGACGTGCGCATCTACGATGCGCTGCGGCAGGGGCTGGTGCAGCTGAGTGATATCACCTGCGACAACAGTAGCCCGGTCAAAGCCGCCTCCGACGGGCTGGAAGCCTTCTCCGCCGCCAATACCCAGCTGGTTCAGTCCACGCGGGAAGTGGTGTTCTCTCGCGGGTTGCAGCTTCAGCGGGAAATTGCCGAGCGGGGGCAGTATTTTGGCTGGCAGGCGCTGATCCTCTTTCTGCTCAGCCTCGGCCTGGTTCTGCTCTTCACCCGCATGATTATCGGGCCGGTCAAGGCGGTGGAGCGAATGATCAACCGTCTTGGCGAGGGCAAACCGCCTGGCTATAACCTCGCCGCAAAGGGGCCTCGAGAGCTACGTTCGCTGGGCCAACGCATTCTCTGGCTGAGTGAGCGGCTGGCCTGGCTGGAATCCCAGCGACATGAGTTTCTGCGTCATATCTCCCATGAACTGAAAACGCCCCTGGCCAGCATGCGTGAAGGTACGGCCCTGCTGGCTGATGAGATAGCCGGGCCGCTAACGCCGGATCAGCATGAGGTGGTGGGCATTCTTGACGAAAGCAGCCGCCATCTCCAGCGGCTGATTGAACAGCTGCTGGACTATAATCGCAAACTTTCAGATGCACCGGTAGAACGGACCCCGGTGGCCCTTGCTCCCCTTGTGGACGCGGTCATCGCCACGCACAGCCTGACGGCGCGCGCCAAGGCGATGCGTACCGAAATTAACCTTGCCGAAGCGAGCTGCCTTGCCGAACCTGCATTACTGATGCGTGCGATTGATAATCTTTACTCGAATGCAATACATTATGGCAGTGAATCCGGTACCATCTGGATCCGCAGCCGTCGGCAGGGCGGCAGGGTGCTGGTGGAGGTGGCGAACACCGGAACGCCGATCCCCGCCGCCGAGCAGGCGATGATATTTGAACCCTTCTATCAGGGTAGCCTCCAGCGTAAAGGCGCCGTGAAAGGCAGTGGCCTGGGCCTGAGCATCGCCAAAGACTCCATCCATCGGCTGGGAGGAGAACTCCAGCTGGTGGAAAGCAATGCGGCTGATGTTTGCTTTCGTATCGAACTTAACACCCTCTCAGGGAACGAAAAATAATGAAATCATCCCGCCTTTTTTCAGCCATGCGATCTGCCCCCTGCGCCAGGGTAGCACTGACGATACTGCTGGCAACGGCGTTGACGGCCTGTGTTAATAAAGCAGCCGATCCGGGCGTCAGTAATATGCATTCACTGCCCGAACCAGAAATCAAAGTGGTTAACTATTCGCTGGTGGCCTGCGAAGAGATCTGGGACGTGCCGGATAACAAAGTCATGGACAGCAGTCTCTACTGGCTAAGAGCCATCGACTGTGCGGTAAGGTTATCACCTGCGGAGGCACGCGCGCAGGCCAGACTCTGGCCGGCAGATGACTGGCAGAGCGCGTTTAAGCAGGCGATGCTGATGGATAATGGCAACGAAACGCCGGTGGAGAGGCGGCAGTATTTGCAGCGGCTGGATGGGTTTATCGGCGATTATCCTGTTCCCCTGCGACCGCTAATACAGCTCTGGCGCGATAACCAGCTGGCGCAGCTCCAGCTGTCCGAAGCGCGCACGCGGTATCATCATCTGCAACAAAGCAGCGATGCCCAGCTTGATGCCCTGCGCCAGCAGTTGATTGCCCAGAATAAAGAGCTGGTGCTGGTCCGCCGCAAGCTGCAAACGCTGACCGATATTGAGCGACAGCTCTCCTCGCGCCGCTCGCCTGATACCTCAGATAACGGCCACATTGATAAAAATGGCGCCGCACAGGGCGATAGTGTCGCAGTGCCGGATAACACAACCCAGGATGCCCCGCAGCCATGATAAAAAAATCGGCGAATCTGCTGCTGGTGGATGATGATCCCAGCCTGCTCAAACTGCTAGGCATGCGGCTGACCAGCGAGGGCTTTAGCGTCTGTACCGCAGCCAGCGGGCCTGAAGCGCTGAAAATGCTGCTGAAAGAGCGAATCGATCTGGTCATCAGCGATCTGCGCATGGATGAGATGGACGGCCTTGCGCTGTTCAGTGAAATCCAGCAGCAGCAGCCGGGCATGCCGGTGATCATCCTGACGGCGCATGGCTCCATTCCCGATGCCGTTTCCGCTACCCAGCAGGGAGTGTTCGGCTTTCTGACCAAACCGGTGGATCGCGACGCCCTCTATAGCGCCATCGATCAGGCACTCGCACACCGTGCGCCCGCCGGAGACGAAAGCTGGCGCGAGGGCATTGTGACCCGCAGCCCGCTGATGCTCCGTCTGCTGGAACAGGCGCGGATGGTAGCCCAGTCGGACGTCAGCGTGCTGATCAACGGGCAGAGCGGCACCGGCAAAGAGATTCTGGCGCAGGCTATTCATGCTGCCAGTCCACGCGCGAACAAGGCTTTTATCGCCATCAACTGCGGCGCACTGCCGGAGCAGCTGCTGGAGTCGGAACTTTTTGGTCATGCGAAAGGGGCCTTTACCGGCGCGGTCAGCAGCCGCGAGGGGCTGTTCCAGGCTGCGGAGGGAGGAACGCTGTTTCTGGATGAGATCGGTGATATGCCACCGGCGTTGCAGGTAAAACTCCTGCGGGTGATCCAGGAGCGTAAAGTGCGGCCGCTGGGCAGTAACCGCGATCTGGATATCAACGTGCGGATTATTTCCGCCACGCATCGCGATTTGCCTAAGGCCATGGAGAAAAAGGAGTTCCGCGAGGATCTCTTTTACCGGCTGAATGTGGTAAACCTTAAGATCCCCACGCTTCAGGAGCGGGCGGAGGATATTCCGCTGCTGGCAAACTATTTGCTTAAACAGTCTGCTGAACGCCATAAACCCTCGGTACGCCGGTTCTCCACCGAGGCGATGAAGCGGCTGATGGCCGCCAGCTGGCCAGGCAATGTCCGCCAGCTGGTTAACGTGATCGAGCAATGCGTGGCGCTAAGCACGGCTCCGGTCATCGGCGAGGCACTGGTTGAACAGGCGCTGGTGGGGGAAAATACCGCACTGCCCACCTTTGCGGAAGCCAGAAATCAGTTCGAGCTTAACTACTTAAGAAAGATTCTACAGATGACCAAAGGCAATGTGACTCACGCCGCCCGACTGGCGGGGCGTAACCGCACTGAGTTTTATAAGCTGCTGTCGCGGCACGAGCTGGATGCCTCAGACTTTAAGGAATAGTATTTTCCGTGCCGCTACCCCGGTGGGATATGGTAGCGTAGCATGCCGAAAAGAGACGGACCGCGCGGCGGTATCTGTCCGCTGCACATATACTGAATAGAAATTGCCCTCCCGGATGGGGGGACTGAAAAGGGTCTGCCATGAAAAAGATTGATGCCATTATCAAACCGTTCAAACTCGACGACGTGCGCGAAGCGCTGGCCGAGGTGGGTATTACCGGAATGACCGTGACTGAAGTGAAAGGGTTTGGCCGCCAGAAGGGTCATACCGAGCTTTATCGCGGTGCCGAGTATATGGTCGATTTCCTGCCGAAGGTGAAGATTGAAATCGTGATTGCTGATGATATCGTCGACACCTGCGTGGACACCATTATGCGCACCGCGCATACAGGTAAAATCGGTGACGGCAAGATTTTTGTTTTCGACGTGGCGCGCGTGGTGCGTATTCGCACCGGCGAAGAAGACGAAGAGGCGATCTGAGTCCCTGCCTTGCCGCCGGAGCGTTCGCCGCCCATCACGGACGGCGATCTCTGCCGGATGGTTAGAGAACCTTATGAGGCCCGAACACCTCATAGTGAATACGGGATGCGTCAATCCCCAGCTTCAGCAGCTGCTGTGCCACTGCCTGCATAAATCCCACCGGACCGCAGAGGTAATAGCGGCAGGCCGGATCGCTCAGCTGACTTTCCAGCGGCAGTAAATTCATCAAACCTTCCGTATCAAACTGACCGCTGTCCTGCTCACGCGGTGCGCGATACCAGATATGCTGTGAGAAATCCGGCAGCCGCTGTGCTGTCGCGGCGACCTCATGCCGAAATGCATGCGCTGAGCCGTTATCCGCCGCATGGAACCAGTTAACATGGGCGGGGTGGCGCTGAGCCGCCAGCGCGTCCAGCATCGCCAGCACAGGCGTCTGGCCCACACCGGCGGAGATCAGCGTGACCGGCACCTCTGGCGTGACTGACAGAAAGAAATCGCCTGCCGGCGCGGCCAGCTGGATTTCATCACCTGGCTGCGCCTGATGATGCAGCCAGCCAGAAACGACGCCGCCGGGTTGATGACGAACGGCAATGCGGTAATCCCGACCATTAGGTGCGCGGGTCAGTGAATATTGCCGGATCGCCTGATGTTCAAACGTTTTCGCGCGCAGCCAGACGCCCAGATACTGTCCGGGCTGATAGTCCATCACGGGCTGACCATCCACCGGCTGCAGAATAAAGCTTTTGATGACGTCGCTCTCCTGGGTAATGGCGCCGATGCGAAAGGCCCGCGGTGCGCGCCAGCCGCCTGGCTTAGCTTCTGCCTGTTGATAAATCTGCGCCTCACGCTGGATAAAAACATTCGCCAGCACATTATAGGCTTTGCCCCAGGCCTCCAGCACCTCTTCGCCAGGGCTGAGCAGTTCATCCAGCGTTGCCAGCAGGTGCGTACCGACAATCTGATATTGATCGGGCTGAATGGCAAAGCTGGTGTGCTTCTGGGCGATTTTTTCCACCGCAGGCAGCAGGTCGGCGAGATTTTCAATATTGCAGGCGTAAGCGCAGAGAGCATTGAACAGCGCTTCAGGCTGGCTGCCATTGCGCTGATTGCTCATATTGAAAATATCCTGAAGCTCTGGGTTATCACGAAGCATTCGATCGTAGAAGCGTAGGGTAAGGGTGGGACCGACAGCCAGCAGGGCGGGTATTGTGGCTTTCACGGCGGCAATCGTTTTAGCGTCTAACATAGGCTCTCCATGCGTTATGTATTGAGTTAACTTACCGTACATCTTATCGCGCGAAGGTTTGCGATGTAAAATTCTCCGCGCAGTTAGCAGGGGCATTAGGCTGCCCCGGCAGGCAACAGGTGAATCCTGGGGGAGGGGGCGATGACGAAAATGCCGGACAATCAGGCTTGCAAAAAAGGTAACCAACCCTTGCCCGCTCTCAGGCCAATCGTTTGCGTAAAAAGCCTGCTTTGTGGCTACCCCTCGCCAGGTAAAACAGTTTACACTGTGTGTCTTCGCCCTAACGGGCCGTTAAATACCGATATGAAGTTAGCTGAGTCAGGAGATGCGGATGTTAAAGCGTGATATGAATATTGCTGATTACGATGCCGAATTGTGGCAGGCAATGGAGCAGGAAAAAGTGCGTCAGGAAGAGCATATTGAGCTGATTGCTTCCGAAAACTACACCAGCCCGCGCGTAATGCAGGCGCAGGGATCTCAGCTGACCAACAAATATGCCGAAGGTTATCCGGGCAAACGCTACTACGGCGGCTGTGAATACGTTGATATCGTTGAGCAGCTGGCTATCGATCGCGCTAAAGCCCTGTTCGGCGCCGACTATGCCAACGTGCAGCCTCACTCTGGCTCACAGGCCAACTTTGCGGTCTATACCGCACTGCTACAGCCGGGCGATACCATTCTGGGTATGAATCTGGCGCACGGCGGCCACCTGACGCATGGCTCGCCGGTAAATCTCTCCGGTAAGCTGTATAACGTGGTGCCGTATGGCATCGACGAAACCGGTAAAATTGACTACGAAGATCTGGCCGCCCAGGCGCAGAAGCATAAGCCAAAAATGATTATCGGTGGCTTCTCCGCCTATTCCGGTATTTGTGACTGGGCAAAAATGCGCGAAATTGCTGACAGCATCGGTGCCTGGCTGTTCGTGGACATGGCGCACGTGGCGGGCCTGATTGCGGCTGACGTTTACCCGAACCCGGTACCTCATGCCCACATCGTCACTACTACCACCCACAAAACCCTGGCAGGGCCGCGCGGTGGCCTGATCCTGGCGAAGGGCGGCGACGAAGATCTGTATAAAAAGCTGAACTCTGCCGTCTTCCCTGGTGGCCAGGGCGGCCCGCTGATGCATGTGATTGCCGGTAAAGCGGTCGCGCTGAAAGAAGCGATGGAGCCGGAGTTTAAGGTCTATCAGCAGCAGGTCGCGAAAAATGCTAAAGCGATGGTCGAGGTGTTCCTGGCGCGCGGCTATAACGTGGTTTCAGGCGGCACCCATAACCACCTGTTCCTGCTGGATCTGGTTGATAAAAACCTGACCGGTAAAGAGGCGGATGCCGCGCTGGGTCGTGCAAATATCACCGTAAACAAAAACAGCGTGCCTAACGATCCGAAAAGTCCGTTTGTCACTTCCGGTATTCGTATCGGTTCCCCTGCGATTACCCGCCGGGGTTTCAAAGAGGCTGAAGTGCGTGAGCTGGCCGGTTGGATCAGCGATATTCTTGATAACATCGGTGATGAAGGCACCATCGAGCGCATCAAGAAACAGGTTCTGGCACTTTGTGCACGTTTCCCGGTGTATGCCTGACAGGCTCCCGCGCACCTGAAATGTGATAACAACGGGACAAATTGTCCCGTTGTTTGATCTTAAACCCCACCTCTGACAGAGTAGCGCGCACATCGTCGGAGGGAAAATGACCATTCGTTCTGCTTACTGGCTTGGCCTGGGCTATTTCACCTACTTTTTTGCCTGGGGCGTCTGGCTTCCTTTTTGGGCCGTCTGGCTTAAAGGCGCTGGCCTGACGGCTGAGAAAATCGGCCTGCTGCTCGGCTGCGGTATGATTGCCCGCTTTCTCGGCAGCCTGCTGATTGCTTCCCGCGTAACTCACCCCTCGCAGCTAATTACCGTACTTCGCCTGCTGGCACTGCTATCGCTGCTTTTTGTCCTCAGCTTCTGGGTAAGCGCCTTCTGGGTATGGCTGCTGCTGGTGATGATTGCCTTTAATCTGTTTTTCTCGCCGCTGGTTCCCCTTAGCGACGCGCTGGCATCGACCTGGCTCAGCCAGATTGGCATGGCCTATGGGCCGGTCAGACTCTGGGGATCGCTGGCATTTGTGATCAGTTCCGCGCTTACGGGCGTGCTGGTGAATGCATTCTCTTATCAGGCCGTGCTGGCAATGCTCTGCCTTGGCGTGGCGGCCATGTTCGCTGGTATGCTTATGCGCCCCTCCGTTATGCCGCAGGGCGACACGAAGCAAAATGTGCGGGCAGGGTGGCCGGAATGGCAGCGCCTGCTTCAGGAAAACGCGGTGTGGCGCTTTTTGCTGTGCGTCACGCTGATGCAGGGCGCACATGCGGCCTACTACGGTTTTAGCGCCATTTACTGGCAGGAAGCGGGTTACACCGCCAGCGTGGTCGGCTATCTCTGGTCGCTGGGCGTCATCGCTGAGATCGTCATCTTCGCCTTCAGCCACCGGCTGTTTCGCCGCTGGAGTGCCAGCCAGCTCCTGCTGCTATCGGGCATATGCGCCATTATCCGCTGGAGCCTGCTGGGCGCGACGACGGCGCTCCCGTGGCTGATTGTGGCGCAAATCCTGCACTGCGGCAGCTTTACCGTTTGCCATCTTGCGGCCATGCGCTTTATCGCGGCGCGGCAGGGGGCCGAGGTCATCCGTCTGCAATCCATCTACTCTGCCCTGGCGATGGGCGGTGGTATCGCCGTTATGACTATGGTCTGCGGGGTGCTGTATCAGCCGTTACACGGAGGAATTTTTTGGGTGATGGCGGTGCTGGTGGTACCCGCGCTGTTTCTGCGGCCCAGGGTTTCCTGAACGGCCAGGCGTTTCAGGCGCGTGACGCCAACGGCAAGGCCCGGGTGTGAAATTTACGACTCCAGCAGCTGGCGAATTCGCTGCTGCTGGTGCGGCTGTAAAGGCAGCTCGGCGTGGATCAGCGGCGGCGAGTAGAGCGGCAGCGGGGTGGCATAGGGTGTCACCACCAGCGCAATGCCCTTTGGGGCACTGCTGCGCTGATATTCACCGACCTCAAGATATTTAATGTTCAGCGGCATCAGCGTCAGCTCCCTCAGCTGTTGCTCAATCTGCTGTTCAAGCGCCGGGTTGCCGCCGGTCAGCAGCAGCACCTGTTTTTCCTGTAAAACGCTTTCCTGCATCAGCCAGGCGCCGAAGATGACGGTAATCAGACCCACCTCTTCGGGCGAAAAGGTCAGACAGTAGCGTTGTTCAAAACCGGCCAGCGCCTTTTGCGTGGTGCGAAGCAGTTTGGGGTAGAGGCGTCCCACCTCTTCCGTCAGGGTATTATCAATGCCAATGCCGAACAGGCATCGCTCCATCGCCTGCGCAAGGTGCGTATAGAGCTGATTGCAAATCCCCTCCTTATTGCTAAATCGCATACCGGAAAATGACTGAAAGCGCACAATTAACTCTTTTACCGCATGCAGCAAGGCCCGCTCGTGTTCATGCTGCGCCTCGTCGACAGAGGGAACGTGCATCTGACTGAACAGCAGCGCAAACAGCAGCACGTCACCGGGTTCCGATATCAGCCCGCTGTCCTGCCACCACTGCGCCATCATTTCATCGGCGACCTGATGCTCAATGCGTGCGGTAAGCCATACGCGCTGGGAAGGAGTAAACGGCGTGCAGCAGCGATCGCACAGAATATGCTGCATAAAAAGCTGGAAAAACTGGCCGTCGCGCTCGGAGAACTCGCGTGAAAGCTTAAGTGCGCACTGGGTTAACAGCTGCTTTAGCTGCATCTCATCATACAGGGAGGCATCAATCGGGCAGGCCTGTAGCTGGAGCCTGATCGCCGGCGCAAAATGATGCTGGATAAACGCAGGCGATAGCCGCAGCGCACGGCGCAGCCAGTAGACCAGGCAGAGCTTACGATCCAGCGCTTCCCCCTCTACGCGATAGTGGCCAGCCGGGCAGCAGGTAAGCTTCAGCCGGTGATAACGCTGGATTGCGGAGGCAACTTCAATAAGATCCTGTTCAGTGACGGAAGGATTCACGCCATTGAGCTGGCTCAGGGTCTCGAGGTTGGTGGAAGAGGCAGAAAGAAATAACGTCAAAAGGAGGTGGCAGTGACGCTGCGACGTGGAGAGGGCAGAATTCTCAACGGGGGGTGAACTCATTGTCTGCGGTCCCGGTAAATGTAACCTTCTAAGAATAGACTCTCCGCTACCTGCTGCTGGATCCTGCCGCTGATTTATTTAAAGCTTATTAGCCGGGTCACAAATTTTGTTGATGAAGGATGAGGAATTTTCAATTGTTATGTTATAACATATGCAAAAAGCTGGTGTTGTGCGTCATTCTGCTGGCGACAGCCACGCAGGCGCTGGCGCATCCCCACAGTTTTATTAGCATGCAGGTCACGCTGGTGCATAAAAATAACCTGCTTACCGGGTTAAAAATGCACTGGGTGATGGATGAAATTACCTCTGCGGACCTGCTTTATGATGCGGGCGACGCGAAACCCGACAGCGTGGCGTGGAAAAAACTGGCGGCAGAAGTCATGGCAAACGTGCTGGGACAGCACTATTTCAGTGAGTTCTGGCATGAGGGCAAAGCGGTGAAGTTTGAAAACCTGCCCCCGGAGTATCACCTCTCCCGTCAGGGGTCTAAGGCGGTACTGGAGTTTATACTGCCGCTGGCTGAACCGCAGCCGCTGACGGGTCAGCGCTACCGGTTCTCGACCTTTGATCCAACCTATTTTGTGGATATGACTTACGATTCTGAACAATCCCTGCACGTGCCCGCTGAGCTGAAAAAACAGTGCAAAATGACGCTAAAGACGCCGAAACCCAACGCTGCGCTGCAGGCCTGGGCGCTGTCGCTGGATAAAGCTGATGCGCCGCGCGCAGATGATGATCTGGGCCGACAGTTTGCCCAGACGGTGACGCTGATATGTCGTTAAAATCACCTCTGAACCGATCCCTTCGCGGCGGAATTTCGGCCTGGCCGCTACTTCTGCTGATTGTGGCCTTTGCCAGCATGGCGCTTGCCGTCTGGCAGTACTGGCCGCAGATTTTATTGCAGAGCATCCTGTGGCAGAAAGTGCTTCATCAGCAGATGACCACGCTACTGCAACAGGTCGCCAGCCATCCCCGACAGACGGGCCTGGCGCTAATGGGCTTTAGTCTGGCTTATGGCGTACTGCACGCGCTGGGGCCGGGACATGGCAAAGTGGTGATCGCCGCGTTTCTCGCCACCCATCCGACCAGGGTTAAAACCAGCCTTAAGCTCACGCTGGCGGCGTCGCTGGTGCAGGGATGTGTGGCGATTGCGCTGGTAACCGTGCTGCTGGGCGCATTGAAACTCTCCTCGCGCCAGCTGCATATCAGCAGCTACTGGCTGGAGAAGGGGAGTTATCTGCTGGTGGTGGGGCTGGGCCTGTGGCTCTGCTGGCGGGCAGCAGTAAGCCTCGGCCAGGCGCGGCGGGCTTCGCCCTTATACCGCCGGATGATGCCCGCCGGAAATCATCCGGCCAGGCTCCTGTCATCGGGTCGGCACCGGCTTATGCAGCAGACTGCTGGCACCCGGTCCGGCCAACAGACAATCTCCCACTCCCACCCGGTCAGCTGCGGCTGTGGGCATCAACACGTACCGGATGCCGCGCAGCTGGAAAAGGCGGTCAGCCTGAAAACTCAGGTGATGGTGGTGCTGTCGATGGGGCTTCGTCCCTGTTCGGGCGCCATTATGATGCTGCTGTTTTCTAAGGTAACGGGCGTCTATCTGTGGGGGGTATTCTCCGCGCTGACGATGGCGGCAGGAACGGCGTTCACGGTGTCTGCCATGGCGCTGCTGGTGCAGGTTTCGCGTGCGCTGGCGCTAAAGCTTAGCCGCAAAGGCACATCGACGGGCTGGATAAGGCTGGGACGTCCGGTATTGTCGCTGGTCGGCGGCATACTGCTGATATTGATGGGCGGTGTGCTGTGGCTGAGTGCTCAGCCGGTGATGTCAGGCGGCATTCGGCCGATGTTTCTGCACTGATGCCGGCATCGACAGACGACCTGTCGGGCGGGAAAGCAGGGCCCGGGCGCGGGAAAGTGTTTCCCCGCGCCCGGCCCCTTTACCCCGTTTTCGGGATGGCCTGACCGGCTTAGCGCTTAAGCGCTTCGCTCAGTTCGTCACGCATGTTAGCCAGCATCGCTTTCACCACGCGTGGATTACCCGCAACGATGTTGCCGGAAGTCAGATAACCGTGTGCGCCAACAAAGTCAGTCACCAAACCGCCCGCCTCACGTACCAGCAGCTCGCCTGCTGCAAAGTCCCATGGCTTCAGGCCGATTTCAAAGAAGCCGTCTACGCGGCCAGCGGCCACGTAGGCAAGATCCAGCGCGGCGGAACCGGTACGGCGGAAATCAGCACACTGGGAAAACAGCTTGCCAACGATATTGATGTAAGGGGTGGCGTGCTGCTTATGCTTAAATGGGAAACCGGTCGCCAGAATGGTGCCATCCAGATCGCGAGCGGTGCTGCCGCGCAGACGGTAACCGTTCAGCTGTGTACCCTGACCGCGCACCGCGCTGAACAGCTCATTACGCATCGGATCGTAAACCACGGCGACTTCAGTACGGCCTTTGATGCGCACGGCGATAGAGACGGAAAAGTGAGGGAGACGCTTAATGAAGTTGGTGGTGCCATCCAGTGGATCGATAACCCATTGCACATCCTTGTCTTCACCGGCTAATTCACCACACTCTTCAGAAATGATGGTGTGTTGCGGATAAGACTTGCGGATCACCTCGATAATCAGGCGCTCGGCGTCGCGGTCAACATTGGTAACGAAGTCGTTGCTGCCTTTCTGGCTGGTTTCAACGGCGTCTGGAGTTTCGTAGTTCTTGGCAATTAAATTACCGGCCTTGCGCGCAGCGCGCACGGCGATGTTGAGCATCGGATGCATCGGTCTCTCTCACTGGATGTTAAAGAACGGGAAAACGGCGCGGATTATAGCAGGGAGATCGTAAGAAGTCCTGAAAATATGCTAGTATCCCCAAATTATCTCACAGACCAGAATTCCTATGCTGCAAAATATCCGAATCGTGCTGGTGGAAACCTCTCACACCGGTAACATGGGATCCGTCGCCCGCGCGATGAAAACCATGGGCCTGACCAACCTCTATCTGGTTAATCCGCTGGTAAAACCCGACTCGCAGGCCATTGCGCTGGCCGCCGGCGCCAGTGACGTCATTGGCGAAGCGAAGATTGTCGATACGCTGGATGACGCGCTGGCGGGCTGTAGCCTGGTGGTTGGCACCAGCGCCCGCTCCCGCTCGCTGCCGTGGCCGATGCTCGATCCGCGTGAATGCGGCATCAAAAGCGTTGCGGAGGGGCAGCAGGCTCCGGTTGCGCTGGTATTTGGCCGCGAACGCGTGGGCCTGACCAACGATGAACTGCAAAAGTGCCACTATCACGTTGCCATTGCTGCCAATCCTGAATACAGCTCGCTGAATCTGGCGATGGCGGTGCAGATCGTCGCTTATGAAGTGCGTATGGCCTGGCTCCAGCAGCAGGAAACGCCGAAGCCTGAGTATGAGGAATCCCCCTATCCGCTGGTAGACGATCTCGAACGCTTCTATCAGCATATGGAGCAGATGATGGTCAGAAGCGGCTTTATCCGTGAAGGCAATCCCGGCCAGGTGATGAGCAAGCTGCGTCGCCTCTATACCCGGGCGCGTCCGGAGCGTGACGAGCTGAATATCCTGCGCGGCATGCTCTCTTCGGTGGAGAAGCCTAAGGGCGAAAAGTAGAGGTCGGCGGAGGGCGGAAAGCGGGCTAATAGTTGAGTAAATTACCAGGTTAAATAGTTGAGTATTTTACTTGGTTAAATAGTTGACCAAATCACTCGGGAATGGCAGACTTGCGGACATCATTTTGTTAAACCCCACCAGGGGACAACTGAGGTCGTTTACGCCATGAGACTGACATCCAAAGGCCGTTATGCCGTTACCGCTATGCTTGATGTTGCGCTGCACTCTCATGAGGGGCCGGTGCCACTCGCGGATATTTCAGAGCGTCAGGGCATCTCCCTCTCCTATCTGGAACAGCTGTTCTCTCGCCTGCGCAAAAATGGTCTGGTCGCCAGCGTTCGCGGACCGGGTGGCGGTTATCTGTTGGGTAAAGCCTCGGATGCTATCGCCGTTGGCGCGGTGATCACCGCCGTGGATGAGTCAGTTGATGCCACTAAGTGCCAGGGCAAAGAGGGCTGTCAGGGTGGTCAACGCTGTCTGACCCACGTACTTTGGCGCGATCTGAGTGAGCGCATTAGCGACTTCCTGAACAATATTACGCTGGCTGAACTGGTCAATAATCAGGATATCCTTGAGGTAGCCGACCGCCAGAACACCACTGAAAAAAATCGTGTGCCTGCCGGGCGCACGCATGAAACCATTAACGTCAACCTGCGTGCCTGACGGTTGCTAAAGCTTCCTGCTGATTCCCGACTCCCCTTCGTGAAATCAGCAGGAACCTGTCGCCACACTGTCAGATTGCCCGACAGGTTGTGAGCGATACGGAGCCGAACGTCATGAAATTACCGATCTACCTGGACTATGCCGCCACCACGCCTGCCGATCCGCGCGTGGCAGAGAAGATGATGCAGTTTCTCACCCTGGACGGAACCTTCGGTAATGCGGCTTCCCGCTCCCATCGCTACGGCTGGCAGGCGGAAGAGGCCGTTGACGTGGCCCGTAATCAGGTTGCCGATCTGATTGGCGCCGACCCGCGTGAGATTGTTTTTACCTCCGGCGCGACCGAATCTGATAACCTCGCCATCAAAGGTGCTGCTCATTTTCATCAGGAAAAAGGGCGACACATCGTTACCTGCCAGACCGAACACAAAGCCGTGCTGGATGCCTGCTTGCAGCTTGAGCGCGAAGGCTTCGAGATAACCTGGCTTGCCCCGCAGCGCAGCGGTCAGATCGATCTCGCCTCCATTCAAAACGCCCTGCGTGAAGACACCATTCTGGTCTCTATCATGCACGTTAATAACGAAACCGGCGTCATCCAGAACATCGCCGCTATTGGCGAACTCTGCCGCGCGCGCGATATCCTCTTTCACGTTGACGCCACGCAGAGCGTGGGGAAACTCCCCATCGACCTCAGCCAGCTCCCGGTCGATCTGATGTCATTTTCCGCGCATAAACTCTATGGTCCAAAGGGGATCGGCGGGCTTTACGTGCGTCGCCAGCCCCGTATTCGACTGGAAGCGCAGATCCACGGTGGCGGCCACGAGCGCGGTATGCGTTCCGGCACGCTGCCGGTGCATCAGATTGTCGGTATGGGCGAAGCCTACGGTATTGCTAAAGAAGTAATGACGGCTGAAATGGCACGCATAGATCAGCTGCGATCGCGTCTGTGGCGGGGCATCAGCGAAATTGACGGGGTGTATGTGAATGGCGTTGCAGAAGGCGGCGCACCCAATATTCTGAACGTCAGTTTCAGTAATGTTGACGGCGAGTCGCTGATCATGGGGTTGAAGGATCTCGCGCTCTCCTCCGGCTCTGCCTGTACCTCTGCCAGCCTGGAACCTTCCTACGTGCTGCGCGCGCTGGGGCTGTCTGAGGCGCTGGCGCACAGTTCGCTCCGTTTTTCGCTGGGGCGCTACACCACCGAAGAAGAAATTGACTATGCCGTTCAGCTGATCCAGCGGACTATTCGCCGCCTGCGTGAGCTCGCCGTGCGCTAAGGCCATGCTTTTATGTCATTGACGGGCCGGGTAAAACTGGCCCGTTTTGCGTTTAATTGCGCTTTGGGTTAGACGAAAGCAAATAAAGGTTTATTGTAGTGACCGACGCATTCAAGACCAAATTCGATGAACAGCTCAAAAGGAGCCATGCGATGACAACAACACCAATGAAAATAACACTGTCAACGACAGCGGCAGATCCACGCTGGGGAGAAAAGGCAACATTGACCAGCAACGACAGCGGCATGACTATCCATCTTAACGGTGGCGATGCCCTGACCACTATCCAGCGCGCGGCGAGAAAAATCGATGCGCAGGGGATCCGGCACGTGAGTCTTAGTGGCGACTGGGATCTGGAGAAAAGCTGGGCGTTCTGGCAGGGCTATCGCGGTCCCAAAGGCGAGCGTAAAGTCGAATGGGCCGATCTGAATGAGAGCGATCGCGCTGAATTTGATAACCGCCTTAAGATTATTGACTGGGTACGCAACACCATTAACCTGCCGGCTGAAGATCTCAGCCCTGAACAGCTGACCCAGCGCGCCGTCGATCTGCTGTCCGGCGTGGCTGGCGAAAGCGTGAGCTATCGCATAACCAAAGGTGACGATCTGCGCCAGCAGGGATATTCCGGACTGCATACCGTGGGCCGGGGATCGACCCGCGCACCTGCGCTGTTGGTGCTGGATTATAATCCGGGCGGGGATGAAAATGCCCCCGTATTTGCCTGCCTGGTCGGTAAAGGTATTACCTTCGATACCGGTGGGTACAGCCTGAAGCCCAGCGGATCCATGGATTCGATGAAATCGGATATGGGCGGGGCCGCGACCCTGACCGGCGCACTGGCGCTGGCTATTGTTCGCGGACTGAAAAAGCGCGTCAAACTCTATCTCTGCTGCGCGGATAATATGGTCAGCGGCAACGCGCTGCGGTTGGGCGATATTATCCGTTATCGCAACGGTAAAACCGTTGAGGTGATGAACACCGATGCGGAAGGTCGCCTGGTGCTGGCCGATGGCCTGATTGATGCCAGCCAGCAGGATCCGGAATTGCTGATCGATGCCGCCACCCTGACCGGCGCGGCGAAAACGGCGCTGGGTAATGATTATCACGCCCTTTTTAGCTTCGACGATTCGCTGGCTCAGTCGCTGCTCAGCAGCGCCGCGCATGAAAATGAGCCTTTCTGGCGTCTGCCGCTGGCGGAGTTCCACCGCGGCTACCTGCCCTCTAACTTTGCCGATCTGAACAATATCGCGGCCCCGTCCCATACGGCTGGAGCCAGTTCGGCGGCGGCGTTTCTTTCTCACTTTGTGAGCCGTTATCAGCAGGGCTGGCTTCATATCGACTGCTCCGCCACCTACCGTAAGGGAGCGGTGGATCAGTGGTCCGCAGGTGCCACCGGCCTTGGCGTTCGCACGGTGGCTAACCTGCTGCTGAAATAATCCGTTGGTGATGCCTGAGGTTCCGGGGAGAGCACATCTCCTCGGGATCGGCAGATAACCCCGCAGGGCAGGCGGCGTCCTGCCCGTTAACGTTTAGTGAATCAGAGCCATGAATGAAACCAACCCGCGCCTTGAAGAGGTGCTGAAACTGGCGGCCAACGAGCCGGCACACCGGCCCGAGTTTTTTACCCTACTGCTGGACGCCAGCGTCTGGGTTCCGGGCGAGAGCCCGGCACAGGGAGAAGGTGATGCGGCTCCGGCCGTGGAGATACAGCACTGGGAAAAGGACGACGGTACCAGCATCATTCCTTTTTTCACCTCACTCACCGCTATGCAGCAGGCAGTCAGCGGGGAGCAGCCCTTTTTGGTGATCCCGGTGCGCGCGTTATTCGAAATGACGCTGGGCGAAACGCTGTTTCTTAACCCGAAGCTGCCGACCGGCAAGGAGTTTTCACCGCGTGAAATCGCCAGCCTGCTGGGGGAGAGCGGTAATGCGCTGAGTGAGCAAACGGTCATTGAGGGAGGCACATCCCTGCTGCTCTCTGAACATGCCGAACCGCCCGCACAGATGATCGCCTCTCTGACTCAGCTGTTTGCGAAGCATAAACAGGTGCGCCACGCCTGGGTAGCCTTAATTAAAGAATCAGCCGATGCCTCCGCTAACCTGCTTATTGGCATTGAGGCAGACAGCGACATTGAAAATATCATCCAGGCGGCCGGTAGCGTCGCCACGGATACATTAACGGATGATGAGCCGGTAGATATTTGTCAGGTTGTCGAAAATGAAAAAGGCATCAGCCATTTTTTTATCGCACATATTACCCCTTTTTATCAGCGGAAGTGGGGAAGCTTCCTCCGCGACTTCAAATTACCGCATTAATCTGATGGCGCTAATTTTACGCTGACTCAATGACTCGCCCACATCAGGCTGCTGACCCACAGCGTTACCCGCCGCGATGATGGGCTATAACCCCATTCACCGCTGCAATGATGGCCATTACCCCATTCACCGTCGTAATGTGCTTCGCTAATTAACTGCACGGAATACCGTTGCACGTTGCTACGTCAGCCGGGAGCGTTATTTTGACATTTTTTACATGTTAAAATATCAAAAAAAGCAAAGTGAATGAATTAACTCATGACTACTATGGGTGGCATGAGTCACTATTATGCCTCTGGCGTGAATAATTTCCATTTGGGTGGTGTAAGTCAATTAGCAATATTTACCTTCTTCTTTAATTTCCTTCATCCTTATGAATCGGCTACTTTCCTGCATCTTATGACGTTATCCAAACTAAGACGGAGAAATAGAATGAGTAGCTATAACTTGATTGATAAAACCGATACCCGATTCGAAACGTTAAAAAAGGGGTTTAATTTACGCTGGCCCGAGCAGGGCAGTGGGGCAGATTATATTTATGTCTGCAACAACAGTGGAGACGTCCTCTCTGCGGCTAATGCCGCTCTGGCGCGTAATCAGCGGATTACGGTGCGCAGTGGCGGTCACTGCTATGAAGGCTTTGTCAGCAACAAGCTGGCGGCGGATGGGACGCCCCCCCTGGCGATAATCGATCTCAGCCTGCTGGTGGGGATGGATTTTAGTGAAAATGCTGATATCAGCTCACCCTGGGATACCAGCGCAAAGTACAAGTTTCGTGCGGCAAGTGGTAATCAAAACTGGGACGGCACCGTTAATTTATACAAACTGGCAAACCGCTCTATTCCCGGCGGCTCCTGCTACTCTGTCGGCGCTGGCGGTCATATCAGCGGGGGCGGATATGGGCTGCTCTCCCGCCTGCATGGTCTGACGGTCGACTGGCTGTCGGGCGTGGATATACTGGTACCGGCGGCTGATGGAAAATCGCTCCTGGCAAAGCACGTGAGCCTGAAAAGTACCGGAAGCGATCGCGATCTTTTTATCGCCTGTCGCGGTGCGGGCGGGGGTAACTTCGGAATTATTCTTAACTACTACTTTGCCGAACTGCCTGCTGCACCTGAGCAGGTTTATCTGCTGTCGCTGGCCTGGCCATGGAGTACTTTTAAAGACAAAGCGCACTTTGGTCAGTTCCTGAATAGCTACTGGCAGTGGTTTAACACCCATGATTCAGAATGGAACAGCCAGGATATCACGAAGGCTAACGGTGGACTCTTCTCATTACTGAAGCTCCAGCACCGCTCCACCGGCGACATTCATCTGCTTATTCAGTACACGGGCAATGATGGCCGGGTGGACGGCAGCGGGCAGGAAAAGCCCTTCTCTGACTTCGTGGACACCATGAACAAGGCGGCTGGCGTCGTGCCGGATGTTATTGAGATGGGCATGACGTATGGGGTGGTAAACGCTCAGGCTGAAAGCAAAAGAAAGTTCAAAGACGCGGTCAAGGATGCGCGGCTAATCGACTGGCTGTATGCCACCCAGACGCTCAATGGCTCAGGGGATAACCAGCGTGGCAAATATAAATCTGACCAGCAGATTGGTAATTTTGGCGCAACCGAGATTACCGCATTGTGGGAAGGGCTGAACGGCGCAGACGATCCTCTCCTTAATCAGGCGCTGGTGCAGATCGACTCTTACGGCGGCTGTATTAATACCAATGATGAAACCACCAACCCGACCTCGGTATATCAGCGCAGCTCGTTGTTAAAGGCGCAGTTCCAGGTGTACTGGACCGATAAAGCGAACGATCAATACTGCATTAACTGGATGCAGAAGCTTTATTCCGCCTGTTTTGCCGATCAGGGCGGCAAACCTTACGGTAATGATGGCCGCTATCAGGGGTGCTACATCAACTACCCCGACACGGATATGAAATATACCGCCGCCGACCATGCGAAAGTTGATCCAGAGTGGTTAACACTTTATTACGGGGACAAAGCCGAGAGTCTGGTGAAAACCAAACAGGCAGTGGATCCCAAAAATCTCTTCCGCCACGAGATGTCCATTCCCCTGGTGCTGCCTGCCAAATAGTGCAGTAAAGTCCAGGCAGGCACGGAAGCGGCCAAACTTTTCTACAGGCGAGTCGCATGCTGATTATGGTATGCGGCTCGCTGACAATATTCGCTGATGACACCAGTTAAGCTGCCTCTGATAAATGCCATCGGCTATCTGGCCGGGCAACGATGCCATAGCCCGGCGTGAATGGCCCGATGCTTAGCCGAGGGTAACCGGCAAATCATTTCGGCTTCCCCATTCCCCCCAGGAACCATCGTACAGTCGGACATTTTCCACACCCAGGCTGTTCAGCGCGAGGATCACCACCACGGCGGTCACGCCGGAACCACAGCTGGCCACCACGGGTTGGGTCAGGCTGACACCCTGCTGCTGGAAAATCGCTTTAAGCGCCGTCGCGGGCTTGAGTTCGCCGTTTTCCACCAGATCGTTCCACGGCACATTCAGGCTGCCAGGAATGCGTCCTCGCAGCAAACCGGGACGCGGTTCATCCACTTCACCCCGAAACCGGTTTCCCGCCCGCGCATCGATAATCTGTGCGCTCTGCTCATGGCTTACCAGTAGCACGTCCGTTAAACGCACCACGGCATCATCGTCAAAGGCGGCCTCGAATTCGGCCTCAGGCAGATGTACTTCGCCGCTTTGCAGTGGCAAACCGGCTTGCTCCCATTTCTGCAACCCCCCGGCGAGAATCGACACCTGGCCCACGCCAGCCTGTTGCAGCATCCACCAGGCGCGCGGGGCAGAGAACAAATTACCCTCATCGTAAACCACCAGATGTTTATCACTGCTAATGCCCAGTTCGCGCATGGCGACGGCAAAGCTTTCTGCGCGGGGCATCATATGGGGATAAGGGCTGAGCGGGTCCGACAGCGCTTCAATATTGAAGAACGGCGCGTCAGGCAGATGTTTCGCCAGATACTCAGCCTGAATATCGCGCAGCTTCTCCTGGCCCGGGGGCAGCAGACGGGCATCAATGACCTGCACAGCGTCATCGGAGAGGTGTTCTGCCAGCCAGGCGGCGGTAACAAAAAATGAGCGATTCATAGCGGCCTCGCTTAAGGTGATGAGAACAGTGAGTGTCAACGATCCTGGCGGGCATCACAAGATGTAATCCCCCAGGCTTCGCGCTGGCATGCAGAGATCGTACCTGGGACGAAAGCCGTTGAGAAATTGTGGGAATCAGGATCGCATTTTTTTAATAATATGTTGAATCTCCGATAGGCAACGCGAACGATGCCCCCTATAATCGGCGCCATTTTCCAGACCGGGGAACCTTTTCGCCGGCTACACTCGACATCAAACAGGGGTCCATATGACTATTGAACGTACTTTTTCCATCGTAAAGCCGAACGCGGTGGCAAAAAACGTGATTGGTGCCATCTTTAACCGTTTTGAAAGCGCTGGCTTCAAAATCGTTGGCAGCAAAATGCTGCACCTGAGCAAAGAGCAGGCTGAAGGCTTCTACGCTGAGCACCAGGGCAAACCTTTCTTCGACGGCCTGGTTGAATTCATGACCTCTGGCCCGGTAGTGGTTTCCGTGCTGGAAGGCGAAAATGCCGTACAGCGTCACCGCGATCTGATGGGCGCTACCAACCCGGCTAACGCGCTGGCAGGTACGCTGCGTGCAGATTACGCCGACAGCTTCACTGAGAACGCCACCCACGGTTCAGACTCTGCTGAATCTGCCGCGCGCGAAATCGCTTATTTCTTCGGCGAAAACGAAGTGTGCCCGCGTACCCGCTAATCATTAGCGCAGACTGAGGGCAGGGCGTTTACAATTTATTTTGGCTGCGTCCTTTGACCTTAAGTCGCTCGCGAGTACAATAATGCGCCCCTGGTGAGACTATGCTCATCAGGGGCGTTTCATTTATATCCATCGTTCTGTCGGGCTTGCCATCTGACGCATACGCTGTGAAGCGTCAGGCGCGTTGCTATGTCGCGGCCCCGTCCCGAATGGGTATATACTTTTATCCCCTCTGCCATAACGTGTAATAACGAGGCCTGGAATTATGTCTGAACATATTGTGAGTCCGTCGTCCGACGTCCCCGTCATCGCCGCCGCCAAAAAAGAAAAAATTAACCTGCTCGATCTTAATCGCCAGCAAATGCGCGAATTCTTCGCCAGCCTGGGTGAGAAACCCTTTCGCGCCGATCAGGTGATGAAGTGGATGTATCACTACTGCTGTGATGATTTCGACGAGATGACCGACATCAACAAGGTTTTTCGCGGCAAGCTGAAAGAGGTAGCTGAGATCCGTGCCCCGGAAGTGGCAGAAGAGCAGCGCTCATCGGATGGCACCATCAAGTGGGCGATTACCGTGGGGGGACAGCAGGTCGAAACCGTCTACATCCCCGAAAAGGATCGCGCCACGCTCTGCGTCTCTTCACAGGTTGGCTGCGCGCTGGAGTGTAAATTCTGCTCGACGGCTCAGCAGGGCTTTAACCGCAACCTCCGCGTATCTGAAATTATCGGTCAGGTCTGGCGCGCGGCCAAAATTATCGGCGCCTCGAAAGTGACCGGCCAGCGTCCTATTACCAATGTGGTAATGATGGGGATGGGCGAACCGCTGCTGAACCTGAATAACGTTGTACCGGCCATGGAAATTATGCTGGATGATTTCGGCTTCGGTTTGTCAAAACGTCGCGTCACGCTCTCAACCTCCGGCGTGGTTCCTGCGCTGGACAAGCTGGGTGATATGATCGACGTGGCGCTGGCAATTTCGCTACACGCCCCGAATGACACAATTCGTGACGAAATTGTGCCGATCAACAAAAAGTACAATATCGAGACTTTCTTAGGGGCGGTTAGCCGCTATATCGCGAAATCAAATGCTAATCAGGGCCGCGTGACGATTGAATATGTCATGCTCGATCAGGTCAATGACAGTACCGATAACGCGCATGAGCTGGCCGCACTGCTCAAGAATACGCCGTGCAAAATCAACCTTATTCCCTGGAACCCCTTCCCGGGGGCGCCCTATGGCCGCAGCTCCAACAGCCGGATCGATCGCTTCTCTAAGGTACTGATGGAATATGGGTTTACCACGATCGTGCGTAAAACCCGCGGAGATGATATCGACGCCGCCTGTGGTCAGCTTGCTGGCGAGGTGATTGACCGCACGAAGCGAACGCTGCGTAAAAAAATGGCGGGAGAGGCCATTTCTGTGAAAGCGCTCTGAAACCTGAGGCTTCATCGACGGGGCTGCTGTTGGACCTGAGGGGATTGGCGTAGGATAGTGCGCTTAACCTCAGGGAGGCCGGGATGGGTAAAGGATTACTGGTATGGCTGATTGCCATACTTATGGCGGGGTGCAGCCCCGCCATGCCGCGCAGCGAACGGGTGCAAACCCGACTACAGTTAGGGCTTGAATATCTGACTCAGGGTGACCTGATCGCTGCACAGCGCAACCTCCGCCAGGCGGCGGCGCTGGCCCCGCAGGACTATCGTACCCAGCTGGCGCTGGCTCGCTACCAGCAGCGGGGGGGGGATGATGAAGCCGCTACGGACTTTTATCGTTCGGCACTTGCTCTGGCTCCAGAAAACCGTGATGTAATCAATAATTACGGTGCGTTTCTCTGTCGTTTAGGGCAGTATGATGCGGCTCAACGTCAGTTCCGCAGGGCCGCAGAATTAACGTCAAACGGCGGACGTGCGGATGCGTTAGAGAATGCCGGTTACTGCTATCTCATTGCGGGAGAGCAGAATAAGGCTGTCGTCGCGCTCACCCGTGCGACAATGCATCATCCGGATAAAGGCCTGGCGTTGCTGGCAGAAGCCGAAAGGCGATTTGGAAAGAGGGAGCTGGTTTCATCCCGGCTCCTGTTAGATGTTTATCAACGCAACTTTACTGCTTCGGCGGAAAGTCTGTGGTTAGAGATTCGCTTCGCCGCGCTGGCGCAGCATCCGGAGGGCGTCAGGCTTGCCGGGGAGCAGCTGGCGCGAAATTTTCCACAATCGATACAGCACCTGCATTTTTTAGCTAATGAATACTGAAGCCAATCAAGACAAAACAGCAGTAAATTCAACAGGCGAGCGCCTCCGCGGGGCCCGTGAAGAGATGGGACTCACTCAGCAGAACGTTGCTGAGCGCCTCTGCCTGAAACTTTCCACCGTCCGGGAGATAGAAGAGGACAAATCGCCGGCCAATCTGGCGTCGACCTTCCTGCGGGGTTACATCCGTTCTTACGCACGTCTGGTGCATGTACCTGAGGAAGAACTGCTGCCGATGATGGCCAAACAGGCCCCCGTCCGCGCGGCGAAAGTGGAACCGATGCAAAGTTTCTCTTTAGGGAAGCGGCGTAAAAAACGCGACGGCTGGCTGATGACCTTCACCTGGCTGGTGTTGTTTGTGGTGGTCGGTTTAACGGGTGCCTGGTGGTGGCAAAACCATAAGGCCGCGCAGGACGATCTGGTGTCAATGGCCGATCAGAACGCGTCTTCTGGCAGCGAAAACGGTCAGTCCATTCCTCTGACCGATAACAGCGCCGACGGCTCGCAGACGGCAGCCAGTGCACCGGTACAGAATGAACCCGCCCAGAACGCTGAACCTGCGCCTCAGGCGGCGCCCGCCGCCGCGCCTGCTGCCACTGCCCCGGCGGACAGTGCACCTGTGACGCAGCAGCCCGCTGCCGCTTCACCCGCACAGCAGGCCGATAATAACGCAGCGGTGAGCGCCAGCGGGCAGATGCCCGTTGCCGCTGCCAGCGTAGACGCTTCCGCTGCTGACCGTAATGCGCTGGTACTGAACTTTCTTAAGGACTGCTGGCTGGAAGTGACCGATGCCTCGGGAAAAAAACTGTTCAGCGGCATGCAGCGCAGCGGTGGTAAACTCAGCCTCAATGGCACTGCTCCCTATCGCCTGAAAATTGGCGCACCGAGCGCAGTCCAGATTCACTATCAGGGCCAGCCGGTCGATTTGAGTCGTTTCATCCGTACCAACCAGGTTGCTCGCCTGTCGGTGGGTGCGCAATAACGCATCCTTCCGGTCGCGAGTGATTGTGGAGAAAAAACATGCATAACGAAGCACCCATCATCCGTCGCAAATCTACGCGCATTTACGTCGGCAAGGTGCCAGTGGGCGACGGTGCACCTATTGCCGTACAGTCCATGACGAATACCCGTACCACCGACGTGGCGGCAACGGTCGGCCAAATTAAAGCGCTTGAGCGTGTTGGCGTCGATATCGTACGCGTTTCCGTACCGACCATGGAGGCCGCAGAGGCTTTCCGTTTGATCAAGCAGCAGGTTAACGTCCCGCTGGTTGCCGATATCCATTTTGATTACCGTATTGCCCTTAAGGTTGCCGAGTACGGCGTTGACTGCCTGCGCATCAATCCGGGCAACATTGGTAACGAAGAGCGTATCCGCCAGGTGGTTGACTGCGCCCGCTACTACAACATTCCGATTCGCATTGGCGTCAACGCCGGGTCGCTGGAAAAGGACCTGCAGGAAAAGTATGGCGAACCTACGCCTCAGGCGCTGCTTGAGTCGGCCATGCGCCATGTCGATCATCTCGATCGCCTCAATTTCGATCAGTTTAAAGTCAGCGTTAAAGCTTCAGATGTGTTCCTCGCCGTAGAATCCTATCGTCTGCTGGCTAAGCAGATCGATCAGCCTCTGCACCTGGGTATCACGGAAGCGGGCGGCGCGCGGGCAGGATCGGTGAAATCAGCGATCGGTCTTGGCCTGCTTCTCTCCGAGGGAATTGGTGACACGCTGCGTATTTCCCTGGCGGCCGACCCGGTGGAAGAGGTGAAGGTTGGGTTCGATATCCTGAAATCCCTGCGTATTCGCGCCAGGGGCATCAACTTTATTGCCTGCCCGACCTGTTCGCGTCAGGAGTTCGACGTGATTGGCACGGTTAACGCGCTCGAGCAGCGGCTGGAAGACATCATTACGCCGATGGACGTGTCAATCATCGGCTGCGTGGTTAACGGCCCCGGTGAGGCGCTGGTCTCCACCCTTGGGGTGACCGGCAGCAATAAAAAAAGCGGCTTTTATGAGGATGGCGTACGTCTTCGTGAGCGCCTGGACAATGACGATATGATCGATCAGCTGGAAGCACGTATCCGTGCAAAAGCAGCGATGATGGATGCGTCCCGTCGAATTGACGTCCAGCAGGTTGAAAAATAATCTGACGGCTGGCGGGTGAGTTACGACTTACCGGCCGGAACTGAACCTGGCGATTAAATTTCGCCAGGGACTCCAGCTAAAGGGTGAGAGAAAAGTAGTGGCAAAAAATATCCAGGCTATTCGCGGCATGAATGATTACCTGCCTGCGGATACCGTTGTATGGCAGCGTATTGAACAGATCCTCAAGCAGGGGCTGTCCAGCTATGGCTACAGCGAAATCCGCCTGCCGATTGTAGAGCAGACCCCGTTATTCAAACGCGCTATCGGTGAAGTCACCGACGTGGTTGAAAAAGAGATGTACACCTTCGATGACCGCAATGGTGAAAGCCTGACGCTGCGTCCGGAAGGCACGGCGGGCTGCGTGCGCGCCGGCATCGAACACGGTCTGCTGTACAATCAGGAACAGCGTCTGTGGTATATCGGTCCGATGTTCCGCTACGAGCGTCCACAGAAGGGGCGCTACCGTCAATTTTATCAGATTGGTGCCGAAGTCTTTGGCCTGCAGGGCCCGGATATTGATGCCGAACTGATTATGATGACGGCGCGCTGGTGGAAAGCGTTAGGCATTGCCGATCACGTTCGTCTGGAGCTGAACTCCATTGGTTCCCTTGAGGCTCGCGCAAACTATCGCGAGGCGCTGGTGGCCTTCCTCGAGCAGCATAAAGAGGTGCTCGACGAAGACTGCAAGCGTCGCATGTACAGTAACCCGCTCCGCGTGCTGGACAGCAAAAATCCCGACGTGCAGACGCTGCTTAACGACGCGCCAGAACTGGGTGACTATCTGGATGCCGAATCCCGTGAGCACTTTGAAGGGATGCGTAAGCTGCTGGATGCGGCGGGTATCGCCTATACCGTTAATCAGCGGCTGGTGCGCGGACTTGATTACTATAATCGCACCGTTTTTGAATGGGTCACCAGTAGCCTTGGCGCGCAGGGGACCGTATGTGCGGGTGGGCGCTATGATGGCCTGGTGGATCAGCTCGGCGGACGCGCAACGCCAGCCGTAGGCTTTGCGATGGGACTGGAGCGTCTGGTACTTTTAGTCCAGGCGGTTAATCCTGAATTTGAACCGACGCGCATTGTCGATGTCTATGTTATCGCTTCGGGCCAGGGCGTGCAGTCTGCCGCGATGCAGCTGGCCGAGCAGCTGCGTGATGCCGACCCGTCACTTAAGCTGATGACCAACTTCGGCGGCGGCAACTTCAAGAAGCAGTTTGCCCGTGCCGATAAGTGGGGCGCGCGCGTCGCGCTGGTGCTGGGTGAAGACGAAGTCGCTAACGGTCAGGTCGTTATTAAAGATTTGCGCAACGGCGAGCAGCAAACGCTGGCGCAGCGTGATGCTGCAGCAACGCTCGCGGTAATGTTGAAATAAGCAGAATCGCGATTAAAAGGAGAAGGTTTGCGTGGAAGTATATAGCAACGAAAATGAACAGATCGACGCGGTAAAACAGTTCTTTGCCCAGAACGGCAAGGCGCTGGTTATCGGAGTGATTATTGGCATCGGTGCGCTGGCAGGCTGGCGCTACTGGAGCAGCCATGAAGATGGCGGCAGCCGTCAGGCCTCGGCGTCTTATCAGCAGGTTTCGACCGCGCTGGATGCCAGCAAGCCTGCAACGCTGGATGCGGCGGCCAAATTTGCCAGCGAAAACAGCAATACCTATGGTGCGCTGGCTTCGCTGGATCTGGCTAAGCGCTATGTGGATGCGAATCAGCTGGATAAAGCCGCCGAGCAGCTCCAGGTCGGGCTGAAAGATACCAACGATGCCAACCTTCAGGCGGTGATGAATATGCGTCTGGCGCGTATTCAGCTGCAGCAGAAGAAGCCGGATGAGGTGTTAAAAACCCTCGACAGCGTGAAGGGTGATGGCTGGACAGCGATTGTCGCCGACGTACGCGGAGAAGCTCTGCTGAGTAAAGGTGATACCCACGGCGCGCGCGATGCCTGGAGTAAAGGCATTGCCTCTGATGCGTCACCGGCGCTGAAAGAGATGCTGCAAATGAAGATGAATAATCTGCCGGGCTAACGTCCGGTGGTTTAAATTGCCTCAAACAGGCTCAAGAGGGATTTCATGGAATTGCGTAAGATACTTCTGCCGGGACTGATCTCAGTCACCTTACTTAGCGGATGTTCATGGTTTAGCGGCGAAGAAGACGTGGTCAAAATGTCGCCGCTGCCAAAAGTAGAAAATCAGTTTACCCCGGAAAAAGTCTGGAGCACGTCGGTCGGTGACGGCGTAGGTGATTTCTACTCCAACCTGCATCCGACCTGGGCAGACAGTACCGTTTATGCGGCCGATCGCTTCGGCATCGTCAAAGCGCTAAACGCGGGTGATGGCAAAGAGCAGTGGAAAGTCGATCTGTCAGAAAAAACCGGCTTTTTCTCTAAAAATCATCCCGCGCTGCTCTCCGGTGGCGTGACCGTCGACGGTGGACACGTCTACGTCGGCAGCGAACGCGCACAGGTTTATGCCTTAAACAGCAGCGACGGCTCCATTGCCTGGCAGGCTAAAGCGGCCGGTGAAGTGCTCTCACGTCCGGTGGTCAGTGATGGCCTGGTGCTGATCCACACCAGCAACGGTATGTTGCAGGGTCTGGACCAGACCAACGGCGCGGTGAAATGGACGGTCAACCTTGACGTGCCAGCCCTGTCGCTGCGCGGTGAGTCAGCACCCGCGACCGCCTTCGGTGCGGCTATTGTGGGCGGTGACAACGGACGCGTCAGCGCGGTGATGATGAATCAGGGCCAGATTATCTGGCAGCAGCGTATTTCCCAGCCGACTGGCGCAACGGAAATTGACCGTCTGTCCGACGTGGATACCACCCCAATCGTCCTGAACGGCGTGGTCTATGCGCTGGCCTATAATGGCAATCTCAGCGCGCTGGATCTCCGCTCCGGCCAGATCCTGTGGAAGCGTGAAATCGGCTCTGTACACGATATGATCGTTGATGCGGGCCGTATCTACCTGGTTGATCAGGACGACCGCGTGGTGGCTCTGAGCACGGAAGGGGGCGTAACGGTCTGGCGTCAAAGCGATCTGCTGCACCGTAACCTGACCTCACCGGTGCTCTTCAACGGTTATATTGTGGTTGGCGACAGCGAAGGCTATCTGCACTGGATCAACACTGACGATGGGCGTTTCGTTGCCCAGCAGAAAGTCGACAGCTCCGGCTTCCAGACCGAGCCAGTAGTCGCCAGCGACAAGCTGTTAATTCAGGCGAAGGGCGGCGAAGTTTACGCGTTTACCCGCTAATACCTTCTTAGATCGTCACTCTGTAACGGCTCCTGATTCATCAGGGGCCGTTTCGTTTTTCTCTGGGCGTGTTATTCTTGACGCCGTCAGCCTGAGCCCTTGCGGCAGCAACCTTTGTTTGTCGTATAGAATAAGGTGTATGTCAGGCGCTTAATTTTTGTAATGAGGCTTCAATATGGTACCTGTGGTCGCGCTGGTCGGGCGTCCCAATGTGGGAAAATCCACCCTGTTTAACCGTCTCACGCACACGCGAGATGCGCTGGTGGCGGATTTTCCTGGCCTTACGCGTGACCGAAAATACGGTCGTGCCGAGGTCGAAGGGCGGGAGTATATTTGCATTGATACCGGCGGTATTGATGGCAACGAAGAGGGCGTGGAAACGCGCATGGCCGAGCAGTCTCTGTTGGCGATTGAGGAAGCTGACGTGGTGCTGTTTATGGTCGATGCCCGCGCCGGTCTGATGCCTGCCGATCAGGGCATTGCCCAACATCTGCGCTCGCGGCAGAAACCCACCTTTCTGGTGGCCAATAAAACCGACGGCATGGATCCTGATTCCGCCGTGGTTGACTTCTATGCGCTGGGCCTGGGTGAAATTCACCCGATCGCCGCCTCTCACGGACGTGGCGTGACCAGCCTGCTGGAAATGGTCCTCCTGCCGTGGATGGAAGAAGTGGTGCCCCAGGCACCGCTGACCGAGGAAGAAGAGAACGCAGCCTACTGGGCGGCGCTGGAAGCCGAAGAGAGCGATGAGGCGCAGGAAGAGGCCGAGGATGACTTTAACCCTCTCGATCTGCCGATCAAACTGGCCATCGTCGGACGCCCTAACGTGGGCAAATCGACGCTGACGAACCGTATCCTCGGCGAGGAGCGGGTGGTGGTATACGATATGCCGGGCACCACGCGCGACAGTATCTATATTCCCATGGAGCGTGACGGTCGTGAATATATTCTGATCGACACCGCCGGTGTGCGTAAGCGCGGAAAAATTACCGATACCGTTGAGAAATTTTCGGTCATCAAAACGCTTAAAGCCATCGAAGATGCCAACGTAGTGATGTTGATCATTGATGCCCGCGAAGGTATCTCCGATCAGGATCTGTCGCTGCTGGGCTTTATCCTTAACAGCGGTCGCTCACTGGTGATTGTGGTTAACAAGTGGGATGGCATGACGCAGGAAGCGCGCGATGAGGTGAAAGATGCGCTGGACCTGCGTCTGGGCTTTATCGACTTCGCCCGCGTGCATTTTATCTCTGCGCTACACGGCAGTGGGGTAGGTAACCTGTTTGAATCCGTTACCGAAGCCTATGACTGTTCAACCCGGCGTGTTAATACGTCAATGCTGACCCGCATTATGAACATGGCCGCTGACGACCATCAGCCGCCGCTGGTTCAGGGCCGTCGCGTTAAGCTGAAATACGCCCACGCCGGTGGCTACAATCCACCGATTGTGGTTATCCACGGTAACCAGGTCAAAGATCTGCCGGATTCGTATAAACGCTATCTGATGAACTATTTCCGCCGCTCGCTGGAGGTGATGGGTACGCCTATCCGTATTCAGTTCAAAGAGGGCGATAATCCGTTTGCCGGTAAACGCAACCTGCTGACGCCAAACCAGCAGCGCAAACGCAAGCGTCTGATGAGTCACCTGAAAAAGAACAAACGTTAAACCTGAAGGGGCCTGATGGCCCCTTTTTTTATCTGCCAGATACAGAATTTTCCTGAGCTTACACTATTTCAAACTCTTCAGAGTGCATAAAGATGCCAGTGCTGGAATAGCCTGACAGATATCATGGTAATAAATAGCTTAACAGGCAGTTTGTAATAAGCCGCCCTAAAAAACATTAGCCTGGCCTCAGCTAATCCTGTAATTATTATAAGGTTAATTAATCGCTTTTCTGCCCGCCATCCTCTGGGTTGCCATTCCGCTTGTTGTTTTAACTGAAAAATACCGAAATTATTCTTTAGATAAAATGAATTATTGATTATATGAACTATTATTTCATTGAAATTACTGCTGTTACCAGAGCGGATTTTTGGTCTGTAAGTGTGTTATTTGTTAATTTTATGTTTATAGCTTTATGAACCGCGTGGTACAATTTTTTGGTTAGCTGAGTGACACAGTTCTCCACCAGGGGACGAAAACTGCGGTATTGGTTAGCGAGAAACGGGGCAGACCCGTATCAAATTGTTAATTAAAATAAGCGACTAAAGAATAATGTTCTTTTCTTTCTGGTCCCGCGTCATCGGGTGTGGGTAACAGACAGAGAATGAAGATTGTGCTAAGGCCCTATTTAGTTCAGGAGTATTTTTATCATGTCTCAAACGAACGCCCCGTCATCTAAATGGCTGGGCTTGTGGTGCTTTGTGCTGGGCTTACTGTTCCTTGCAACCGGCCTCTACTTTGTCATTGGTGGTGGGAAACTGGTTTCACTGGGTGGCAGCTGGTATTTCGTGATTGCTGGTATCGTCACCGTTCTCTCTGCTATTCAATTCTTCCGCCGTAAATCCTCTGCCGTTACCCTTTTTGTCCTGGTCTTTATTGGCTCTGCCATCTGGGCCGTGCAGGATGCGGGAATAGATTTCTGGCCGCTGGTGTCACGCCTGATGACGCTGGCGGGCTTCCTGCTGCTGGCGCTGGTTACGCTGCCGGCACTGCGTAAGCGCGAAGGGAAAACGCCAGCGACGAAGCCCGCATGGGCCATCGCCGCGCTGGTGGCTATCGGTATGGTCGCCACCTTCGTGCAGATGTTTCAGCCACACTCTCCCGTTGCTGACGGTAAAGAGCTGCCGCTGGTGCCGGTTAATAAAGCCGCTGAGCAAAAAAACTGGGATAACTACGGTAACACGCCGGGCGGCAGCCGCTTCGTCGCGCTGGATCAGATTACCCGCGATAACGTAAAAGATCTGAAGGTGGCCTGGACTTATCACACCGGTGATATCCCTGAAAGCCCTACGGGCAACGGCGCAGAAGATCAGCAGACGCCGCTACAGATTGGCGATGTGCTCTATCTCTGTACCCCGCATAACAACGTTATCGCCGTTAATGCCGATACCGGTAAAGAGATCTGGAAGCGCGTCGTTAACGCTCAGGCGGAAGTCTGGAACCGCTGCCGTGGTCTGGCTTACTTTGATGCAACGAAGCCGCTGACCCAGCCTACCGTTCCAGGCTCTACGCCGGTTCCTCAGCCTGCACTGGCAGCAGGTGATACCTGCCAGCGTCGTCTGCTGATGAACACCATTGATGCGCGCCTGATTGCTATCAACGCCGATAACGGTGAGTTCTGCCAGAACTTTGGCGACCACGGCGTGGTCAATCTGAAAGATGGCCTGGGCCAGGCTGAAGATCCTAAATATCAGCTGACCTCTGCGCCAACGCTTGCAGGCACCACCGTGGTGGTGGGCGGTCGCGTAGCGGATAACGTCCAGACCGATATGCCTGGCGGCGTGATTCGCGGTTTCGATGTGATCACCGGCGCGATGCGCTGGGCGTTCGATCCGGGTAAAGATGACCCAACGGCTAAGCTGAAGCCCGGCGAAACCTACGTGCGCAGTACGCCGAACTCATGGGGCCCGATGTCCTACGATCCCGGCATGAACACCGTATTTATGCCTATGGGCAGCTCGTCCGTTGACCTGTGGGGCGCAACCCGTACCGCGCTTAACCACAAATATGGCGCCTCGGTTCTGGCCGTTGATGCAACCACCGGTAAAGAGAAATGGGTTTATCAGACCGTACATAACGATCTGTGGGACTTCGACTTACCGATGCAGCCAAGCCTTATCGACTTCCCGGAAAAAGATGGCACCACTAAACCCGCCGTGGTTATTGGGACCAAAGCAGGTCAGATCTACGTGCTGGATCGCCTGACCGGTAAGCCGCTGACCGAAGTGAAGGAGTTCCCGGTTAAGAAAGGGAACATTCCGAACGAGCAGTATACTGCCACCCAGCCTAAGTCCGTCGGGATGCCGCAGATCGGTGCCGAAACGCTGACCGAATCTGATATGTGGGGTGCCACGCCATTCGACCAGCTGGCCTGCCGCATTGGCTTTAAATCAATGCGCTATGATGGCCTGTATACCGTACCCGGTACCGATAAAGCGCTTAGCTTCCCGGGCTCGCTGGGCGGCATGAACTGGGGTAGCCTCTCTACCGACCCTAATAACCATCTCATCTTTGTGAATGATATGCGTCTGGGTCTGTGGGTGCAAATGATCCCAGCCAACACCGCGGCGATTTCACGTGGTAGCAACGGCGGTGAAGCGATTAACACCGGTATGGGAGCGGTACCGCTGAAAGGCACGCCTTACGCGGTAAATAAAAATCGCTTTATGTCTCCGCTGGGCATTCCCTGCCAGAAGCCACCGTTTGGTACGCTTTCTGCGGTCGACCTGAAGACGCGTAAAGTGGTATGGCAGGTACCGGTTGGAACGGTACAGGATACCGGTCCATTCGGCATCAAAATGCACGTGAAGATGCCGGTGGGTATGCCAACGCTGGGCGGTACGCTGGCGACGCAGGGTGGGCTGGTGTTTATCGCTGGCACACAGGATTACTATCTGCGCGCATTCGATACTGCCACCGGTAAAGAAGTGTGGAAAGCACGCCTGCCGGTTGGTAGCCAGGGCGGCCCAATCAGCTACAAATCGCCTAAAACCGGAAAACAGTACATCCTGATTTCTGCTGGCGGTGCGCGTCAGTCCCCGGATCGGGGTGACTACGTGATTGCCTACGCACTGGATAAATAACGCGTGGGGGAGTGATTCCCCGTAACCCATAATAAAAAGCCCCCGCCAGCGATGGCGGGGGCTTTTTTATGCCTCAGAAAGGCTACTGGCCGTGCTGCCAGAGCTGAACCAGCGCGGGAGGCGCCAGATCTTCCGGGATTTGCAGGACAATATTGCCAATCCGCTGGGGGGTGGCATAGCTAATCTCGATACGATAATAACGCTGGTCACCGCGTCCGGCAGTACTCTGCTCTCCGGGCGGGGTACCCAACGCCAGTGCCTGGCGAAGCACACTGCACACGTGTTGTTTTTGCGCGCCATCAAGCTGAGCAAGCGTAATGCGCCTCGGTTCTGCCAGCCGGGGAATAAACGCAAAACCGCCTTCGCGCGCAACATCAATTACGGCGTCGTCGCTCAGCTCGGGGAGGGAACTCATGGCAGTACGCCGACCTGTTTCCAGGCGGTCTCGATGGCCTGACCTACCGACTGGTCAAAACGTTTTTTACCGTGCTGGATGGTCAGCTTTGCAAAGGTTTTGAAATCGGCATTTTGTGGCAGACTTTTGTCACACACGGTATCGTACCAGGCCCAGCCCGCGCGTTCCCAGGCGTGGCCGCCCAGCGCCTTAGCCGCCAGATAGAATGCCCGGTTAGGGATACCGGAGTTAAGATGGACGCCGCCGTTATCATCGCGGGTCTGGACGTAATCTTTCATATTGGCAGGCTGCGGATCTTTACCCAGCAGCGGATCGTCATAGGCGGTCCCTGGTTCGGACATCGACCGCAGACCCTTACCTTTAATGCCTTTTGCCAGCAGTCCTTCACCGATGATCCAGTCGGCGCTATCGGCAGTCTGTTTAAGGTGGAACTGTTTCACCAGTGAGCCAAACACATCGGAAAGGGACTCGTTCAGCGCGCCAGCCTGCTGGAAATAGATCAGTCCGGCTTCAGTTTCCGTCACCCCGTGAGAGAGTTCATGTCCCACGACGTCAATCGCGATGGTGAAGCGATTAAAGATTTGGCCATCGCCATCGCCAAAGACCATTTGCTGTCCGTTCCAGAAAGCGTTTTGGTAATTTTTGCCGTAGTGAACGGTTCCCTTCAGCACCAGCCCGTTGTTATCGAGAGAGTTACGCTGGTAGGCCTGCCAGAAAAAATCGTAGGTGACGCCAAGATAATCATAGGCTTCGGTCGTGGCGACATCGCCGGTAGCCGCGGCCCCTTCGCTACGCACCAGCTTGCCGGGCAGCGTCTCTTTCTGCTGCGCGTCGTAGATTTCTCGCTGAACTTTGCCTGCCGCTGCGGTTTTCGCACCCTGAGGTTTGATCCACTCTTCGGCCATCAGGGCCTGAACGTGGACCAGGGTTTGCCTGGCACAGTGCTGCTGAGCATCGGAACCGTTATCAATGATTTTGCGCAAAATATAGGGAGGAATGACGCCGTAATGCATTCGGAACTCCTTAATCGACAGTAGGTGTCAAAAAAGTATAGTTAACGAATCATAAGTATGCTTAAACTTTCCAGAAGTGAATGGCACTGTCTGCTAACCCTGTGCAGACAGTACCGTTCAGCCTTTAGGCTTACGCCGTGCTTTAAGTGGGGTAGTGGCGGTCACTTCGCTTTCAACCCAGCCGTCGTCCAGCCGGGTCTTCAGCCTGTCACCCTGATGAACCTGACGGGTTTTTCTCACCACCTGGCCTTCTGCGGAGGTGGTTACGCTGAAGCCACGCGCCAGCGTCGCCAGGGGACTGACGCCTTCCAGCTGGGCGGCCAGCGTGGAAAACCGCTGTTTACTGCCGTTCATCTGCTGCTGCATCGCCTGCTGCAGGCGATACTGCCACTGCTGAACCTGCTGCTGCGCACGATAAATTCGCTTTTGCGGCTGGAAAGCGCTCAGGCGCTGTAGCGCGCCTTCCTGCTTACGTCGCGCCTGACGCAGGCTGAGCTGCATGGCATCATCCAGACGGCGCTGAAGCCGCATCAGCCCGGTCTGCTGGCGAGCCAGACGTAGCTGAGGGTGCTGCTGTTGCAGACGATGATGCAGACGGGTAAAGGTGCGGTTCTGCTGGGCCAGGTAGTAGTCCATCGCCATCTCAAGGCGCTGCTGCTGATTTTGCAGCTGGCGCAGCAGTTCCAGCTGATTACGGCTCACCAGCTCGGCCGCCGCCGACGGCGTGGGCGCGCGCAGATCGGCTACAAAATCGGCGATGGTTACGTCGGTCTCGTGGCCGACCGCGCTGACAATGGGAATGCGGCTGGCAAAAATAGCGCGCGCCACCCGCTCATCGTTAAAGCTCCAGAGATCTTCAAGCGACCCGCCGCCGCGGCCGACAATCAGCACGTCACACTCCGCGCGCGCGTTAGCCATTTCGATGGCGCGCACGATGCGGGCGGGCGCGTCTGCGCCCTGAACCGGCGTGGGGTAGATAACCACCGGCAGTGACGGATCGCGTCGGTGAAGCACTCTCAGCACGTCATGCAGGGCGGCACCGGTCGCGGAAGTAATCACGCCCACCTGGCGGGCCGGGTCGGGCAGCGGCTGCTTAGCCTGCTGATCAAAGAGTCCTTCGCCCAGCAGCCGCTGGCGGAGCTGCTCAAACTGCTGCTGTAGTAAACCGTCACCCGCGGGCTGCATGCTCTCCGCAATCAGCTGATAGTCACCGCGAGGTTCATAGAGCGTAATGGTTGCCCGTACCAGCACCTGCTGACCGTTTTGCGGTCGGAAAGTCATGCGGCGGTTGCTGTTGCGGAACATAGCGCAGCGCACCTGGGCACCGTCATCCTTCAGGGTGAAATACCAGTGACCCGAAGAGGGCTGGGAGAAATTGGAGATCTCGGCGCTCAGCCAGACCTGGCCCATTTCCATCTCCAGCAGCTTACGCACCGTGGTATTAAGACGGCTGACGGTAAATATATTGGCGGTTGGCGGTAGCGACATGTGATGAAGATCAAACTTTAAATCAGAGGGTTAATCAACCGATACTACATGGCTCATTGAGGGGATCAAGGTTTTTTCGTAAATAATGCTGGAGGCAATCGATTACGGCCTGTATAATGCCGCGGCAATATTTTAAATTGTTCTCACGCACCCTGAGGTTGAGATATTGCCATGCTAAGAATCGCTAAAGAAGCCCTGACATTTGACGACGTCCTGCTCGTTCCCGCTCATTCGACTGTATTACCTAACACGGCCGACCTCAGCACCCAGCTCACTAAAACCATTCGCCTGAACATTCCCATGCTCTCCGCTGCTATGGATACCGTTACCGAAGCGGGCCTGGCCATTGCGCTGGCGCAGGAGGGGGGACTGGGCTTTATTCACAAGAATATGCCTATCGAACGCCAGGCAGAAGAAGTCCGTAAGGTGAAGAAGCACGAAAGCGGCGTAGTTACCGACCCGCAAACCGTGCTGCCGACGACCGCGCTGAGCGAGGTGAAAGCACTCACCCAGCGTAACGGCTTTGCGGGTTACCCGGTGGTAAACGATGATAACGAGCTGGTGGGGATCATCACCGGTCGTGACGTGCGGTTTGTCACCGACTTAAGCAAGCCGGTATCGGCGGTGATGACGCCGAAAGAGCGTCTGGTGACCGTGCGCGAAGGTGAATCTCGCGAAGTGGTTCTGCATAAAATGCATGAAAAACGCGTTGAAAAAGCGCTGGTAGTGGATGATAGCTTCCATCTGCTGGGGATGATCACCGTCAAGGACTTCCAGAAAGCCGAGCGTAAGCCTAACGCCTGTAAAGACGAACATGGCCGCCTGCGCGTGGGTGCCGCCGTTGGCGCCGGTGCCGGTAACGAGGAGCGCGTGGACGCGCTGGTCGCGGCAGGTGTGGATGTGCTGCTGATTGACTCTTCACACGGCCACTCCGAAGGCGTACTTCAGCGCATTCGCGAAACGCGCGCCAAATACCCCGATCTGCAAATCGTGGGCGGCAACGTGGCGACCGGTGCTGGCGCGCTGGCGCTGGTGGAAGCGGGCGTAAGCGCGGTGAAAGTCGGCATCGGCCCTGGCTCAATCTGTACCACGCGTATTGTGACTGGCGTGGGCGTACCGCAGATCACCGCCGTGTCTGATGCGGTAGCGGCGCTGGAAGGAACCGGGATCCCGGTTATTGCTGACGGCGGTATCCGCTTCTCCGGCGATATTGCGAAAGCAATTGCCGCAGGCGCCTCGGCGGTGATGGTCGGTTCGATGCTGGCCGGGACCGATGAGTCCCCGGGCGAGATCGAGCTTTATCAGGGACGCTCTTTCAAATCCTATCGCGGCATGGGTTCACTGGGCGCGATGTCCAAAGGCTCGTCGGATCGCTATTTCCAGACCGATAACGCCGCCGATAAGCTGGTGCCGGAAGGGATTGAAGGCCGCGTGGCCTATAAGGGCCTGCTGAAAGAGATCGTTCACCAGCAGATGGGCGGCCTGCGTTCCTGTATGGGCCTGACCGGCTGTGCTACTATCGACGAACTGCGTACCAAAGCGGAGTTTGTTCGCATCAGCGGCGCCGGGATCTCGGAAAGCCACGTGCACGATGTGACCATCACTAAAGAGTCTCCGAACTACCGCATGGGCTCCTGATATGGCTGCGGCGAACGGCTCAGCGTGCTGCCGTTCGCCGTCCGCATTGCTTATTGATCATCTGTCCACGGCGCGACGAGTAAAACCCCTGGTTGTCACCTGCCGTACAGAACCGATCGATTTTTATATTCATTTCTTTGCCGGAAAACGCATTAAATGACGACGGAAAATATTCATAAACATCGCATACTGATCCTCGATTTCGGTTCTCAATATACGCAGCTGGTTGCGCGCCGCGTGCGCGAGCTGGGCGTTTACTGTGAGCTCTGGGCCTGGGACGTTACCGAAGAGCAGATCCGCCAGTTCAACCCGAACGGCATCATTCTTTCCGGTAGCCCGGAAAGCACCACCGAACATGACAGCCCGCGTGCGCCAGAATATGTGTTCACCGCCGGCGTTCCGGTACTGGGCGTGTGCTACGGCATGCAGACCATGGCGCTCCAGCTGGGCGGCAAGGTAGAAGGGTCAAGCGAGCGTGAATTCGGCTATGCGCAGGTAGAACTGGCGGTGGAAAGCGCGCTAACCCGCGATATCGAAGACTCGCTCAGCGAGGCGGGTAAACCTCTGCTGGACGTCTGGATGAGCCACGGCGACAAGGTTACCGCCATCCCGTCAGACTTCGTCACCGTTGCCAGCACCGAGACCTGCCCGTTTGCCATTATGGCTAACGAAGAGAAGCGTATGTACGGCGTGCAGTTCCACCCGGAAGTGACCCACACGCGCCAGGGGCTGCGCCTGCTGGAGCGTTTCGTACGCGATATCTGCCAGTGCGAAATGCTGTGGACGCCGGCAAAAATCATCGAGGATACCGTCGATCGCCTGCGTGAGCAGGTCGGCAATGACAAAGTGATCCTTGGCCTGTCCGGCGGGGTGGATTCATCGGTTACCGCCATGCTGCTGCATCGCGCCATCGGCGATCGTCTGACCTGCGTGTTTGTCGATAATGGCCTGCTGCGCCTTAACGAGGCCGAACAGGTTATGGATATGTTTGGCGACCATTTCGGCCTGAACATTGTTCACGTTCCAGCCGAGGCACGTTTTCTGGACGCGCTGGCGGGCATTGACGAACCGGAAGCGAAACGCAAGACCATTGGTCGCGTGTTTGTGGAAGTGTTCGACGAGCAGGCAACCCGCCTGACCGAGGTGAAATGGCTGGCGCAGGGCACCATCTATCCGGATGTGATTGAATCGGCCGCTTCCGCGACGGGTAAAGCCCACGTGATCAAGTCGCACCACAACGTCGGTGGCCTGCCGAAAGAGATGAAGCTGGGCCTGGTTGAGCCGCTGAAAGAGCTGTTCAAAGATGAAGTGCGCAAAATCGGCCTGGAGCTGGGCCTGCCGTACAACATGCTCTACCGTCATCCGTTCCCGGGGCCGGGTCTGGGCGTGCGCGTACTGGGTGAAGTGAAGAAAGAGTACTGCGATCTGCTGCGTCGTGCAGATGCCATCTTTATTGAAGAGCTGCATAAAGCCGACCTGTACAACAGGGTTAGCCAGGCCTTTACCGTGTTCCTGCCGGTACGTTCCGTCGGCGTCATGGGCGACGGTCGTAAATACGACTGGGTCGTTTCCCTGCGCGCGGTGGAAACCATCGACTTTATGACCGCCCACTGGGCGCATCTGCCTTACGAGTTCCTGGGTCGCGTTTCTAACCGCATCATCAACGAAATCGACGGTATCTCCCGCGTCGTTTACGATATCTCCGGTAAGCCGCCGGCGACGATTGAGTGGGAATGATTTAACGTCTGGCAACAGCCTGCACGTAAAAGCAGTAAAACATCTCTAAGCCCGCGTAACTGCGGGCTTTTTTGTTTTTGTGTCTGGCGTTAGCTTGGGGGGGGGGGGGGGGGGGGTNGGGGGGGGGGGGGGGGGGGGGGGGGGGGGGGGGGGGTAGAGTCTCCTCTGCCCAGCCTGATAGTGGTGAAGGACTAGCGAAGCGCAAGGACTACATTGAGTCAGGACTGGGTGCTCGACCTTGATCCGGAGCGTGCTGAGCATCACCTATACCCTCTGCCTGCCGATGAACGATGTGAGTAACAAACCTCGCTTTATTCTCTGTGACCCGGCTCGATTTAAAATTTAACTTGCTTTATTAATTTAACCAAACCAGTATTGTCCCTGGTCCCGGGACATAGGACATGGGGGGTGAGGAGAGCATGAAAGGTCAAGACATTTTGTTGTTGCTGAAGCTGGTATCGCTGCAACGTCAGGAAAAGCATCTGGGCGGTGCTGAAAAATTAAGGCCATGGCCTGAGTCATGGCAGGACTGGGACGTCACAGAAGAAGAGGTATTGGAGCAAAAAGGAATCATTGAATTTAGTGAGATTGAAGTTTACCGTGGAAGTCTTTATACGGTTCGTGGCCTGGAAAAAACTACGGGTATAAGTAAAACACAAATAGCAGATTCTATTAAGAGATGCATGGATATTGGTCTGGCTAAGAAAGACCGAAAATATGGGGTGCCGAGAACAAATAAGAAATCCCTGCTCGAATTTATCATCTACGGAATAAGGTATGTCTTCCCCGTCAGGATGGGAGAGTTGACTCGTGGAATAGCCACTTCTTTTTCTGCTCCTGTGTTAAACGAAAGGCTTTTCAGTTCGGGTGAGTTAATCGCGGTCTGGTCTGATGAAAGAGCAAAAAGTAAAGGATTGAAAGTGATACCTTTGTTCCACACCGTTCCCCATGCTGTTCGGCAGGATGGTGATTTATATGCAATGCTTGCTCTGGTGGATGCCATCAGGCTCGGAAACCAGCGTGAGGCGGCCTTAGCTGCAAATATGCTGGAAAAAATATTTATGGGGATATGATTCATGGAAGCTAAACAGCAACATCGTATGCTGGTCGAAGTGGCTCTGGCACTGGGTCCTGATTTGTTGAAGCAGGTCACTTTTGTCGGAGGATGTACTACTGCACTTTTACTGACGGACGAGGTTACTGCAGAGCAGGTCCGGCATACAGATGATGTGGACTTAATTGTTCATGTAATTAGTTATGCAAAATATCATGCTCTTCAGGAAGAATTAAATAATAGGGGGTTCAAGATTGTTGCCCCCGATGAAGATGAAGATATCCCCATTTGCGCCATGCGCCTGAATGAATTGCGTGTAGATATTATGCCAGATGATGAATCAATTCTGGGGTTCAGTAACAGATGGTATAAAGAAGCCATGGACAATGCTTTTAATTATCAACTTAATGATGACATTATTATAAGAATTGTTTCTCCGGAGTACTTTGTTGCCACCAAACTTGAAGCCTGGCTTGGAAGAGGTAAAGGGGACGCATTAACAAGCCGCGACATTGAGGATATCATAAATTTAATCGATGGGCGTGAAGAATTGATGAGTGAACTGGGCAATGCATCATATGCGGTTAAAGCGTTTATCTCAGAGCAATTTAGCCAGCTGCTGGACGATATTAATTTTGAATATGCGGTAAGCAGTCAAAGCAACAATAGTTCCCAGCGTGAAAGGGTTATATTCGAGCGTATTGAAGAGATAGTCACCAGGACCTCATGCTAATGAATATATCCTGGAAGAGTCAAAAAGGCTCATCACATGAGAATAATAATGATTATGTGGCCATCAGAGCGAATGATAACCATTTTTCTGCGGTTATTGTTGATGCGTCAGATAAAGGTAAAGCACCCAGACGCCTGGCTGAATATTGGGCAAAAACACTGTTAACGAGTTACATAAAGCAAGAACATGAATCAGTCGTATCGCTTCTGAAAGATATTCACCGGACACTGGTCCCTGACTATCTTACCGAGAGTGCTAGTTATACTCTGATCGACATTGACTTAAAGGATCGTAGCGGAGAGATTGTTTATGTCGGCGATTGTAGACTGGGCATAAGCAATCACTACGATATTAATTGGATTAACGAGCCTCATATTATTGTTAACACCTTCCCAGAGTTAGATGAAAGTTATGCTTGCTTCCTCACCCGGGTTTTAAAAGCTCGTCGGTTTACCGCGCCAGACCAGGTAAATTTTAACTGGCGAGATGGAGAGATATTGTTGCTTTGTACCGATGGTTACTGGCGTCCTCATAGGGATAATCAAGGGCCAAATCGTGACGATGCCAGTGCACTCAAAGTCAGGACTGACGATTCCGACTTCACTCTTACTGTCGATTCTGATTGCGACAATATTTTCTTCATTGCTCAATAAGCGTGCATCGCCAATTGAAATACGTGTTTCCCCAGTCTACGTGCATTACTGTTTCTCAGGCACTCTGGTAGTAATTTTTGCCAGATCACTCCCCAGATACTCTGCAATATCCGGAACAGGTATGGGCTGAACTGGCCCGTCTGGCCGGCAGCATGCTGACGTTCTCGCTTGAGCACGATCTGGACGCCATCCCCGATTATGACCATCAGGAACAGGGCAATGCATTCCCACCGCTGTTCGAACTCATTACCGGCCTGCTGGAAGCCAGCCAGCCTGAATGCGAAACGGCAGGCGATGATGGCAAGCCGCTGCCGGAAATGTGGTACAGCGCCCCGGCAGCCCTGAAGGCTGCCGGAAAATCAGTGCAGCAGGAAGATCGTTGCCAGACCCAGGAAGATAAAAAATCCGCCGGTATCGGTCAGGGCGGTAATCAATACGCTGGAGCCAACGGCGGGATCGCGCTTGAGTTTGGTCATAATCAGTGGGATAAGGACGCCCATCAGCGCCGCCAGCAGCAAATTTAGCACCATTGCCAGCATCATGACGCCGCCCAGTTCCGGGTTGCCGTACATCGCCCAGGTGACGCCACCCATAATGCCTCCCCAGCACAGCCCGTTAATCAGTGCGACGCCCAGCTCGCGGCCAATCAGGAAGGAGAAGTTACCCGGTTCGACCTGATGCAGCGCCAGTGCACGGACAATCATGGTGATGGTCTGATTACCGGTGTTCCCGCCAATGCCCGCCACGATTGGCATCAGCGTCGCCAGCGCCACCAGCTGAGAGATGGTATCTTCAAACAGGCCAATCACCCGCGAGGCAACAAACGCGGTGCAGAGATTGACGGCCAGCCACGTCCAGCGCGTGCGTACGGCTTTTCTGACCGGGGCAAACACATCCTCATCCGGGTTTACGCCACCCATTTTACGGATATTGCTGTCGCTCTCTTCATTCACCAGGTCTACAATTTCCTCGACGGTGACGCGCCCCATCAGCTTTCCTTTAATATCAATCACCGCTGCGGAGATCAGGTTATAGCGCTCAAATGCCCCTGCGGCATCCTCTGCCTTGTCATTAATCAGAAAGGTGGTCGGCCTGGCATTCATAACGTCGAAGACCTTCATTTTCGGCGTATTGAGCAGGATATCCGTGAGCGTAACCTCACCCAGCAGCATATTGTTTTTATCGGTGATAAAAATTTTATCCGTCCCGTCCGGGATCACTTTTCTGCGGCGCAAAAAGCGCTGAACGGTCCCCAGGGTAATATCTGCCCGAACGGTGATCAGATTGAAATCCATAATGCGACCCACGCGATCGCGGTCGAAATCCATCACTTCCAGCACGCGGGAGCGGAGTGACGGTTCCAGGGAGGTGAGCAGGCGGCCGGTTAAATCGCGCGGCAGATATTTAGCAAGGTGGACCTGTTCGTCGATATCCAGAGGTTCAATGGCGCGCAGCAGATCGCGGTCGCTCATCTCTTCAATCAGGCTTTCCCAGACGCTTTCCGAGGCTTCGATCAGGACGCGTCCACGGCGATCGGTGCCGATCAGCTGCCACAGCGCCAGGCGCTCCTCTTCGGGGAGCGCTTCCAGCAGATCGGCAAGGTCAGCCGCGTGCAGCAGTGGGATATACTGGGCGATCTCTTCAGCCTGCTCCTGATGTGCTTTGGCATCGGCAGGGGACTCTTTCAGTGGACGTCCAAGCAGCGTATCGACCAGATCGCCATCGTTCAGCAGCAGGTTGAGAATACGACTGCGTATTTCAGAGAGCTGTTGGGCGTGAGATAAAGCTACAGACATAAAAATTCCCTTGTGTCTGGCAAAAGAAAGTCGGGGGGATAAGTATTGCGCAATATGGCCTTAGCCGCGACTAAGCCCGTTTTTTTTTGCGTCACCAGACGTGCAAACGGTTACTCATGCAGCTATTCAGAGGCGTAAACGGTTACTCATACAGCTATTTCGCTATGACGGTAGGTACGGGAGCGTCGTGCTGTTTCTGTTGATGATGCTCAATAGCGCCCGGGATTACAAAAATGAGTCTGGCGGCAAGAAGAATAAAACTCACCAGCAGTACGATGAGGGTCATCCGGCTGGTTTTTTTACGTCGGGGTAATGGCATAGCCCTGTTCACGCAGTTTGTCCTGAGGTTAGCCCATGCGGGCAATAGTGCAATTTAGACACAGTCGCGTGATTTGATCAATGAAAACGAGTCAATAAAGGGTGAGATCGCAGAGGTTCACGGGGAGTGGCTGAATAAGCGCGGATTCACGCAAAGGTAAAAACTGATGTGGATGAAAATTGCACTAATTTGACTTAGATCAAGTTATAGTAGTTGATAGACTTTACCATGGCGCGCAAAAGAGTGTCCCCCGTCAGGCAGCCCGCCCGGGGAATCATCGTTATTTTCGCACAGCATATCGAGCCCAATGAGAATTACCCACTGGTTCAAATATTTTTATCACAGCAGACTGGGATTACCCCTGCTACTTCCGCTGATCCTGATGCCGCTGTGTACCCAGCTCTCCATCCGGCTGTGGATGGCGGATGGCTACGTGTATCTGATTTATCTTCCGCTGGCAATGCTGGTGGCGATGCTGCTGGTTTATGACTGGGCCGCTTTTCCGGGCATCGCGCTGGGGTTAGCCAGCTACTACTTTTTTCGCTACAACCTGCTTACGGCCAGCGTCATTGTCGCTGTTTTCCTTACCGTTCTGATGCTGTGCTGGGCGGGCTACCGTTTACATAGTCGCCAGCGCTGGGGGGTTGATTACGGGGAATTCCGCATGATGTCAGTTCGCCTGTTCTGGCTGGCATTTATGACGCCCACGCTGTTTGTGTTCACTATGCATGTAATGACGCTGCTGGGGCTGACACCGTTTAATCACTCCGTATTTTCCCGTTCAGCCCTGTCGCTGCACACGCTGCTTAATTATCAGTCAGTGCTGCTCTCCTGCCTGGTGATGATCCAGCTGTGCTACTTTGTAATACGCAGCATTCGCAAGCCAGCGTTTATTAGCCTGCTCGCCCGTCGGGCCGTAAGGCAAATGGCCACGGGCGTCAGTAAGGCTGAGCTGACGCTATGGGCCGGCCTGCTGATCTTTCTGCTGGGGGTGCAGCTACAGTTCGAACAGGCCGATGAAAACCTGCTAAATACGGATTATGGTCTGCCCCTGTTTCTGCCGCTGATGCTGTGGTCAGCCGTGCGCTTCGGCTATCTTATTACCTCCCTAAGCTGGGCGATGCTCTTACTCTGCATTTACCAGCTGCGCGATCGCTTTCTCTCTCCGGAGACGGACCCCCACCATCTGGCGGTCATCTCCGTCAATATGCTGGTGTTTACGCTGACTATCCTGCTGATGGCGAGTATCAGTACGCGGCAGCGCTTCGCACTGGCGAGGGTAAAACGCGCCTCGCTCAGCGACCCGGTGTTCAGGCTGCCTAACCTGCGCGCGCTGGCGCAGGATCTGGCAGAGAGCCCGCGTTCAACGCTCTGCTTCCTGAGTATTCCTGATCTGGACCGCCTGAGCAGAACTTACGGGCTACAGATGCGCATCCATTATAAACGCAGCCTTGCTATCCATCTGATGCCTGAATTACAGCCGGGGGAGGACGTCTATCAGCTGCCGGGTTTCGATCTGGTGATGCGTCTGAATTATGACCACCACGTTGAGCGCATTGAGAATGTTGCGGTAAGACTGAAAGATTATCAGCTTAGCTGGGATGGCCTGCCGATCCATCCGGCCGTGGGACTGAGCTACTGTAGCGTCCGGCCACCGGTCAACCATCTGCATGAGCTGCTGGGTGAGTTAAGCGCCATGGCAGAGGTTTCACTGCGCAGTGGCGTCGCGGAAAACCTACAGCAGCGTCGGGGGCAGACGGCACAGCGGCAGGTTGCTGAAAAGATCGCGTTGCTGAATGATACGCAGACCGCGCTTAAACATGGCGGTTTTCAGCTGATGGTGCAAAAGATCGCTGGCGTTCGCGGCGATGATTATTACGAAATCCGGCCTCAGATGGCGGACCGCTATGGCGGGTGGGTCGAATATTCGCGTTTAATACCCGTTATCAATGAATTTGGCCTGACGTGGGAAGCAGACCGTCAGGTGATCATGATGGCGCTGGCTTTTATACAGCGCCACAGGGAAAAACTGCCGGGCGTACGCTTTGCCATCCGGCTCTTCGCCTCCAGCCTGTGTCGGCCACAGCTGGCCCGCGAACTGCAGGTTTTTATGCAGGAGTATGGCGTTGAGCCCTGGCAGCTGATTATTGAAGTGGAAGAGTCGCCCATGCTGGCCGACTACAGCTGGGGAAACCGCTCAATTACTCAGCTTCGGCATCTCGGCTGTCGGCTGGCGATTAACAATTTTGGCAGCGGCTATGCCAGCTATAACCAGCTGGAAGAGGTGCAGATGGATATGCTGAAAATCAGCCCCACCTTTGTCAGCAATATGCTTAGCAGCAGCCTGAATTATCAACTTATTGAGTCCATCTGCATGATAGCCCGGCTAAAGCGCATGCAGGTTATCGCCTCGGGCGTGGAGTCGGAAGAGGCCGAGCGGCTGCTGCGCCTGCTGGGGGTGGACTACCTGCAGGGCGACTTTATCAGCCAGCCCTGCGCGCTACAGGATTTGTGCGAAAGCGTTGAGCCGATCCCGCCGACTAAGCCGGACGAGGGCCCAGCTCCGCAATAGCGGTTCCAAATGGTGCTACGGGTGGAGTCAGCAGATAAGCAGACCGCCGGGATGCGCCAACCGGGGCTCTATGGCCGGATTCACAGCCTGTCTGCGTTTTGCATGGCGCAGCCGCTGCCTGTATCGGGCGTTACGCCTTTACCAGATCCTTTTGCGCCAGCAGCGTGGCAAAGCGCAGAGAAATGCGCCTGCCTTCGCTGTCGGTGCGGTGAAGCTGGCCCACATGCTCGTTATATTTCACAATATGCCATTTGCGATAATATTCACTCAGTTCGCCTGAGCGAAAGGCGAATGAGAACCCCTGGTTACAGGGGTAATCTTCGGTATCCATCGCCGCGACAATCAGGTTATAGCCGCCTCTGACCGTGCTGGCCTGCATATCCGCAATCAGCTGGGGAATGACATCGGGCTTTAGAAACATCATCACCACCGTAGAAAAAACAAAGTCATAAGCGCCGTTGAAGCGCAGGGCGTTCAGGTCCTTTTCGGCGGTGTGAATATTGCTTAATCCTTCGCTGGCGATTATCTGGTTAAGCCGGGCGAGGCTGGCCGGGTTGTTATCCCAGGCCGTGACGTCAAACCCTTTAGCATTCAGATAGAGCGCATTGCGACCGCTGCCACAGCCCAAATCCAGCGCCCGGCCGGGCTTAAGCAGCGTCATCGCGTCAACCACTTCGGAGTGCGTGGCGGTGAGCTGATATTTCTCGGTGTAGTAGCGATCGTCCGCCGGATGAGAGATGTTCATGCCCCAGGCTCTTCCTCAATGGTAAGCTGCCAGCCGGTCACATCCTTCCAGTAGTTTTGCTCGCGCTCAAGATCGAGCTGGATCAGCGTATTCTGGCTGAAATAGCCGTGAGGGAAAGTCAGCGTCCAGTGGCCTTCGTCGGTGGTTAACCGGAGCGTTGCTGGCGTTGAGGTGGCCTGACGCTGGTTATTCAGTACCGCACCCAGCCGCAGCAGGAAAACCAGCGGCAGAAACTGCTTTTTCTTATACAGTGTCAGGCGCGGCATCTCGTCTACTTTTACCGCTTTACGGTGAAAGCGCACCAGCGTGGCCAGCAGGGTCTGCTGATCCTGATTGAAACCCGGCAGGTTAGTATTCTGCAAAATATAGGCGGAGTGGCGCTGTAATCCGCTGTGGTTGATGGTCAGGCCGACCTCATGCAGCATGGACGCCCACTTCAGCAGGGCGGCCAGCTGTGGGTTCGCCTGCTTCGGGTTGCAATCGCGCCACTGATGGTAAAGCCCTTCCGTGGTCTCCAGCACCCGTCGCGCCTGATCGCTGTCAATGGCGTAATGATTTGCCAGGCTTTGAGCGGTGCGGCTGCGGATATCCTGATGGCGAAAGCGGCCCTCCATTTCATACAGTACGCCTTCGCGCAGGGCCCCATCGGACAGGCGTAGCTCACGGATCGCCAGGGCGTCAAAAACGCCGAACAGAATGGCCAGACCGGGAACAAACACCACCTTGCGCTCATCTGACAGCCCCGGCAGGCTGAGCGCGTCGAAAGATTTATACTTCATCACCTCGGCGTAGAGCATCTCCAGACGCTCGGGGGTAATCAGCTTCTCTTTTTCCCCCATCGCCAGCAGCACTTCGCAGGCGGCCTTAATGGTGCCGGACGCGCCCAGCGCATACTGCCAGCCGTGCAGGCGATACTGCCAGGCCAGCGTCTCCAGCTTTTGCGCCGCGGCCAGCCTTGCCCGGCGGAAGTTCTCTTTACTGATCACGCGGCCGGGAAAGTAGAGATTAGCAAAACTGACGCAGCCCATGCGTCTGCTCTCGACCAGGCTTGGCTCAAAGTCTTCGCCAATCACCAGCTCGGTAGAACCGCCGCCAATATCAATCACCAGCTTGCGACCTTTTTCCGGCTGAGTATGCTCGACGCCCATAAAAATCAGACGCGCCTCTTCATTGCCGGAGATCACTTCAATCGGATAGGGAATAACGTCGGCGGCGCGGCGCAGGAAATCCTCGGCGTTAACCGCCTGGCGCAGCGTATGCGTGCCGACAATGGTGACATTGGTTGGGCTAAATCCCTGAAGACGCTCGGCGAACAGCGCCAGGCTTTTTAGCCCGCGCTCAATGGCGGCTTCGCTCAGCACATTGTTATGGTCCAGCCCGTCAGCCAGATGGACGCGCTGTTTTAACCTGCCCAGCACCTGCATCGCGCCATCGACCACGCGGGCAATCACCATATGAAAACTGTTCGAGCCTAAATCAATTGCGGCGAATTCCTGCGGTTTAGGCGTATTTTTCTGGGATATAGGCATAAAGTTAGTCAGGTTGTTCCAGAGATTTAATGTAATCGTAAATGGCCAGCTGCGCGCGTACCTTGCGGCGATTGCCGCGCGGAACATACCGGTTGCTTAGCTCTTTGTCTACGAAGCGCGCCTTAAGCGTATCACTGAAGAGGATGGCAATAATATCCTGCACCCGCTGTTTCAGAATAGGATCCAGGACTGACACTGCCACCTCGATACGATAATCAATGTTGCGGGTCATCCAGTCAGCGGAGGAGAGGAAGACCTTTTTGTCGCCGCCGTTTTCAAAAATATAGACGCGATCGTGCTCGAGATAGCGGTCAACAATACTGATCACCCGGATATTTTCGCTAATTCCTTCAAGATTGGGAATAAGGGAACACATGCCACGCACCAGCAGGCTGACGCTAACGCCCACGCTGGAGGCGGTATAGAGGCGGTCAACCAGGCCCTTATCGACAAGGTTATTCACCTTAAGGGTGATGGCGGCGGGAATGCCGTTCTGCGCATTGGCAATTTCACTGTCGATCAGCTGATAAAGCATCTGGCGCGAGTTTTGCGGTGAGACCATCAGGTGTTCAAACGAGACGGGCCGATAGGGGTTTTCAATAAAGTTAAATACCCGGCGGACTTCGTTAGTGATGCGGGCATCGGCGGTCAGCAGCGAGTAGTCGGTATAGAGCCGCGCGGTTTTTTCATTGAAGTTGCCGGTGCCGATATGCGCATAGCGGGCGATCTCGCCATTTTCGCGTCGGGAAATCAGAAAAAGCTTCGCGTGAATTTTCAGACCGGGCGCGGAGAAAATAACGTGAACGCCCGCCTCGGTCAGCCGTTTAGCCCAGTGGATATTGGCTTCTTCATCAAAACGCGCCTGTAGCTCAACCACCACGGTCACTTTCTTGCCGTTGTAGGCGGCGTGGATCATCGCATCAATGATGCGCGAGTTTTTTGCCACGCGGTAAATATTAATTTTTATCGCCAGCACCGCCGGGTCAAACGAAGCCTGGCGCAGCAGTTCAAGCACGTGCTCAAAGGTATGATAGGGATAGTAAAGCAGCACATCGCGGTTGCGAATGGCGTCAAAACCGTTACGAAAGCGGTCAAACCAGATATGGCGCAGCTGCGGTAGCGGCTTGTTGACCAGATTTGCCTTGCCGACGTTTGGGAAGGTAATAAAGTCTTTGAAGTTATGGTAACGCCCACCCGGCACAATGGAGTCATAGTTGGAGATATTGAGCTTCTTACGCAGCATCTCCACCATGGCATCCGGCATATCGCGCTGATAAACAAAGCGCACCGGCTCGGCGGTCAGACGCTGCTTAAGGCTTGAGGACATCAGCTCCAGCAGGCTCGACTCCATCTCCGTGACCAGATCGTACTCGGCGTCGCGGGTCATCTTCATCGAGTAGGCGTTCAGCGCGTCATAGTCAAAGAAGCCACGAAAGATATCGCCCAGGCAGTAGCGGAGGATATTGTCCAGCAGGATCATCGGCTTGCGGCGCCGTGGCGTTTCGGGCGGCAGGTTAACAAAACGCGGCACCTTATCGGACGGGATCTCCAGCAGCGCGTAATTTATCTCCTCGCCACGGATGATCTCCACCGCCAGGTAGGTGTAATCATCCTTAAGAAATTCAATCAGGTCCGTATCGTGATTGACCAGGATAGGCGTGATGTGCTGGCGCAGATGATGTTTAAAATAGTGACGTAACCAGCTCTGCTGATTGGGCGAGAGCTGGCGTTCGTTGATCAGGAAAATCTGGTTACGGGCCATTTCCAGCAGCAGGTCGTTATACAGGCCGTCAAACTCCTGGTCTGCCTTCAGCACGCGCGCCTGGATTTTTTTTAGCAGATGGCGCGGTGTACTGGGGGATCCCTGTTCTTCACCAATCAGGATCCTGCGCTTAAGATCGGCAAAGCGCACCTTGTAAAACTCTTCAAGGTTATTGGAATAAATGCCCAGAAAACGCATGCGCTCAATCAGCGGGTTGGTTTTATCGGCTGCTTCCTGTAAGACGCGCTCGTTAAAGGAGAGCCAGCTCAACTCTTTAACGGTATAAAGCTTTTCCTGACCCATTTGTACTCCATTTGCAGATTCACGACCCAACTTGCCTTTGGCCGGTCATTGTCCGTCTTTATTATGGCGAGAGTAGGGCAGCAATGTCCAACGGACATTGTTCATTGTCTTATTAACCGCATACGGGCAACATAAGGCCCTCAGCGCACAGGAAAGCGACACATAGCATGATCCCAACCCCCATTCCCGCTCAGTTTAACGACCGGCGACGCCAGCTTATAGACCGGCTGACGCGCCGCGTGGTGATGGCGTGTGGGCTGGCCATTTTGCTGGTTATGCTGCTGCTATTTGTCTGGCTGGCAGGGGTTGTGGTGCCGCTGTTCAGCTCCCCCGCCGTCGAGGGCAGCCAGGCTATCCCGCTGGGGCAGGCCCGGCCCGTGGTGGCAATGGGGCTGGGTCCGCAGCAACAGTGGGGCTGGCGCATTGACGATGTTGGCGAAGGCCAGTTTATTCCCCTCGCGGGTCAGACGGCTTCCTCCCCGGCATTAATGGGGACGGGGAATGTGAACGCGGTGGCAGCAATGAGCACTGGCAGCGTGAACGCGGCTGCAGCATTACAGGGCAGTGGCAGGGTGAACGCAACGGCGACCCCGGATAATAGCAACGTGCTGCTAAAAAGCGCCGCCGGTCTGCTGCTGGTGGTGCCTGATTTTAGTCAGGCGGAGCCGCGCTGGCGATTCCCGCTGGGTGAGGCGCCGATCGCCGCCGATCCTGACGCTCAGGTACTGGCGCTGGCGCATCCGCAGGCGGATCGCTGGCTGGTGGCGCAGGCCAGCCCGCAGCGCCTGACGCTGCAACAGTTTCAGCCCTCCCAGCCGCCTCTGAGCTTTAGCATGGCGGTCAGTGATATCAACCAAATGCTGCTGGCGCCGGACGGTCAGCGCCTGTTTACCCTCTCGGGGGCGCTGCTGCGCGTCTGGCAGATCGGTGAGCAGGGTCTGACCCTGCGCGACAGCATTACGCTGGCGCAGAAGCCGCAGCAGATGCTGCTGCTGAGCGGCGGCCAGTCGCTGCTGCTTGCCGACCAGAAGGGCCTCTCGCAGTGGTTCGATTTGGCCAGTGAAACCGGGCTTCACCTGCGTCAGATCCGCTATTTCAGCGACGCCCGCGCCCAGCCGCTGCTGTTCAGCGAGGCGCACCGCCGCGTATTCGCTACCGTCAGCCCGGCGGGGACCCTTTCCCTGTACGCCAGTAAACAGCCGGGGGCGATTTTCACCTGTCCGCTGGGACCGGGCGTCATCCGCGCCGCATTTGCACCCCAGGGGGATGGCATACTGATTGAGCGGCAGGGCCGCTGGCAGCATTTGCGCCTGTCAAACCCCTGGCCGGATATCAGCTGGCGCAGCCTGTGGCAGAAGGTATGGTATGAAAACTATCCCTCGCCGGACTATGTCTGGCAGTCCACTTCGGCTGATGATGATTATCAGGGGAAATACAGCCTGGTGCCGATGGTGTCAGGCACGCTTAAGGCGGCCGGGCTGGCGATGCTGTTTGCCACGCCGCTGGCGCTGGCTGCTGCCATGTACACCGCCTGGTTTATGAGCCCCGGCCTGAGGCGCTGGGTTAAACCGGCTATTGAGATGATGGGCGCGCTGCCCAGCGTGGTGATAGGGCTTATCGCCGGACTGTGGCTGGCGCCGCAGCTGGCCGACAGGCTTGCCGGTGTCCTGCTGCTGCCGCTAATGCTGGCCGGTGTGCTGCTGCTCTGTAGCTGGGCCTCCGCCCGTCTGCCGTCGCGCTGGCGCAGGCGGCTGTGCGATGAAGGCCGCGAGATCTGGCTGCTGCTGCCTTTACTGTTGCTGACGACGGTATTTTGCCTGTGGTGTATTCCGCTGCTGGAGCACGCCCTGTTCAGGCAGGGGCTGGCCGACCGGCTGAGCGGAGGCTATCAGCAGCGTAATCTGCTGATCGCGGGCGTGGCGATGGGGTTTGCGCTGGTGCCGCTAATCTTTACCCTCGCGGAAGACGCCATTTTCAGCGTTCCCGCCTCGCTGGGGCAGGGATCGCTGGCGCTTGGCGCGACGCCGTGGCAGACCCTGTCACGCGTGGTGTTACCCTCTGCCTCCGCCGGAATTTTCGCTGCGCTGATGATAGGTTTTGGCCGCGCATTGGGAGAGACGATGATTGTGCTGATGGCAACGGGCAATACGCCGGTCACCGGGGGCGGGCTGCTAGAGGGCGTCAGAAGCCTGGCGGCGAATATCGCGATTGAAATGCCCGAGGCCGCCAGCGGCAGCGCCCACTACCGCATTCTGTTCTTAAGTGCGCTGGTGCTACTGGTGTTCACGCTGATTGTGAACACGCTGGCTGAGCTTATTCGTCAGCGGCTGCGTCGACGCTTCGCCAGACAGGAGGGGCAGGGATGAGGGCGGTAAGGATAAGCTATCACGGACGCATTGCCTGGCGGGAGGGGCAGGAATGAGAGCAGCACGGGTTAATCACCGCTGGCGCTGGCTGACCGGGGGAGCGGTTGCGCTCTGTCTGCTGGCCTTTCTGGCGCTGATAGCGCTGCTCGGCTGGCAGGGATTGAGCTATTTCTGGCCGCAGCCGGTAACGCTGTTTAGCGTTCAGCTACCGGGTGAGAGCGCCTCCGGGAGTCTGCGCCCGCAGCAGCCCAGCGAGACAACGCCGTTGCAGGGCGATACCCGCCCACCGCTCTCCGGCGAGACAACGCTGCTGCTGAACACGTCCCAATTTTCGCTGCTGGGCGAGATAGCACAGTCGCAGAAGGTCACCCGCCAGCAGCTTCAGGAGAGTGGCGCGCGCCTCCCGGCGAGTCTGCCTAGCGAACTGACGCGCCTGCTGATTAACACCGGCAGCCGAGAGGTGGGCGGAACCGGTTTCCGCAGCCTGTTAAGCAGCGATATCCTGCGTCAGGAGCGGCCCGCAAACCTGCTGGTGCTGCAACGACGACAGGGTGGGGTAGCCTTTGGCTGGTTTGACGGGCTGCTGGAAAAGGGGCAGCCGCTGACTGCCGTTAATATGCAACATACGCTCCAGCAGCGCATCAACCAGAGCCGTGAGCGTCAGGCTCAGGTTGATAAAATCCGCCGCGTCAGTATGGCCCGGTTAAACAACGAGCTGGAACAGCTTGCCGCGCAGCGCCAGCGGCTGCAAAAAGCAGAGGGCTACAGCGCACAGACGGACTCCATTCTGCTGGCCGATAGCGCGGAGCTCAAGCGGCAGTTCTCCCAGCGTACCCAGCTGCGGAACGATCTTAACCGCGAAAACGATAGCACGGAGCTGATCCTGCGGGATGTCTCCGGGCAGCAGCATCGCATCCCGCTGAGTCAAATCCTCGCGGCATGGTATCCCAACGCAATGAGCATCGGGGCAAAATGGCAGCATTTTGGCTGGCAGATTTGGCACTTTGTCAGCAACCCGCCGGGCGAGGGGCCGGGTAACGGCGGCGTATTCCCGGCGATTTTTGGCACCATCCTGATGGTGCTGCTGATGTCAGTGGTGGTGATGCCGCTGGGCGTGGTCGCGGCCATCTGGCTGCATGAGTACGCGGGCAATAGCCTGTTGACCCGTCTGGTACGCATTGCGGTAATCAATCTGGCTGGCGTCCCCTCTATTGTTTACGGGGTGTTTGGGCTGGGCTTCTTTGTCTGGATGATGGGCGGCAGCATCGACAGACTGTTCTTTTCGACCTCTCTGCCTAATCCAACCTTTGGTACGCCGGGCCTGCTGTGGGCTTCGCTGACCCTGGCGCTGCTGACGCTGCCGGTGGTGATTGTCGCCACCGAGGAGGGGCTGTCGCGTATTCCCGCCTCCCTGCGGCAGGGGTCGTTAGCCTTAGGCGCCACGCAGGCCGAAACGCTGTGGCATATCACCCTGCCCATGGCAGTACCTGCCATGCTTACCGGATTAATTCTGTCGGTGGCGCGGGCGGCGGGGGAAACCGCACCGCTGATGCTGGTTGGTGTGGCGAAAATGGTGCCTGAGCTGCCGCTGGACTCGGTCTTTCCTTTTCTACATCTGGACCGTAAATTTATGCACCTTGGCTTCCAGATCTACGATCTCGCTTTTCAGAGTCCAGACGCGCAGGCAGACCGCCCGCTGGTCTTTGCCACCGCGCTGCTGCTGGTGTTAATTATTCTGGCCCTGAACCTGCTGGCCATGATACTGCGCCACCGCCTCCGCGAGCGCTATCGCGCGTTGATGAACTAACGAGGGTTAAGGAAAGTGATGCAAAATATGCCGGAAACGTCGCTGACGCTGGATAACCTGTCGCTGTGGTACGGCGCTAAACAGGCGCTTAACGGCATCAGTATGCAGGTGCCTAAACATCGCATTACCGCGCTGATCGGTCCTTCCGGCTGTGGGAAGTCGACGCTGTTGCGCTGCTTTAACCGCATGAACGATCTGATCGAGGGCTGCCGGACAGAGGGCGATATTCTGCTGAATCAGCAGTCGATTCTCCACGAACAGGCGGATCTGTCGGCGCTGCGCCGACGGGTAGGCATGGTCTTTCAGCGGCCTAACCCTTTCCCAAAGACGATTTATGAAAATGTGGCCTACGGCCTGCGGCTTAAGGGCGTACGCGACCGGCGCGTGCTGGATGAGGCGGTAGAAAGCGCGCTGCGCGCCGCCGCGCTGTGGGGCGAGGTGAAAGAGAATCTCTGGCAGAATGCGCTAACGCTGTCGAGCGGCCAGCAGCAGCGGCTGGTGATCGCCAGAGCCATTGCCATTGAGCCTGAGGTTTTGCTGCTTGATGAACCGACATCGGCGCTGGACCCGATCTCCACGCTGGTGATTGAGGAGCTGATGTGCACGCTCAGGCAGCATTTCACGCTGATTCTGGTCACCCATAATATGCAACAGGCCGCGCGCGTCTCGGACTATACGGCGTTTATGCATCAGGGCAGCGTCGTGGAGTTTGATGAGACGGACAGGCTGTTTACCACACCGCGCCAGAGGCGCACCGAGGATTATATTACCGGGCGCTACGGTTAACCAGGACAGATCTACCAGACACCATACGGATAGACTTTCCACCGGCCTGTTGGTAAATCCGCGTATTGCTGTCAGGTTTAGCGAGCGGCACGGTTTCAAACTGCGGGTGGGTCAGAAAATGGATTTCGTGCTCGTCGGGGTTGTAGCCGCCGCCAATATCAGAGTGTACGCCCGGCAGGGCCAGCTCCGGCCAGGCCGGTTTCACGCTGTTCAGTGCCAGAGTTAATGATCTGCCCGCCAGCAAAGCCGCCATGCCGTTGCCAGAGCCATCTGTCACGGTCAAAAAGGTGAGATAAGAAAACGATATACCGACGGTCAGGAAGATCAGTTGGGAGTACTGGGGCAGGTCACTAACGCCGTCGTGTTATGGAACACTATTTATATGCAGGCAGCCCTGGATCATCTCCGGGTGCAGGGCGAAACACTGAATGATGAAGATATCGCACGCCTCTCCCCGCTTTGCCACGGACATATCAATATGCTCGGCCATTATTCCTTCACGCTGGCAGAACTGGTGAGCAAAGGATATCTGAGACCATTAAAAGAGGCGTCAGAGGCAGAAAACGTTGCTTAACGTGAGTTTTCGTTCCACTGAGCGTCAGACCCCTGATATAAGGGATTTAGGTTAATTTCTATTCGGCGTATGATGCGGGGCGTACCCTTCTAATGTGCAAGGAATTAGCATGGAAATTATTGGCGACAATACCTGTGTCACCAGTCTCAGGCCTAAATATAAAGTCGTTCAGTGTCGCGGTGAACAGCATAAATACAGGCTTGAACTCCAGTTCATGGATGAGAACAATACCCCGGTTTCCGGGCTGAACGTGAGGCTGGAGTACCATCCGCTGGCGTCAGCGAAGGGTGTGGATATGTGGCGAAAATTCGGCCACGACTACGATCCGGCTCCGCCGCCCAATCCTCCGGCGGGCGTTACCGACGGTCAGGGCGTGGTGCGCTTCGACGACCTGTACTGGATAGCGGTTGACGTGAAGACCGACGCCCAGCCACTGGCCGACGAGATGGAAAAACGCCCGCTGGGCCTGCGGCGCAACCCGAACAGCCAGCCGGTGAGCAACAACATGTTCCGGCCGGAAACCCGCGACCCCAAATGGCGCTCAGACGTGCAGGAAAAAGCCGAGGCTGCCGGGTACATCCATCACTATGTGACCATCGGGGAGCTTTGCGATCGGCTACCGGAGATCGAGGGCTGGACTGAGCCGGTGCCGCCGAAGTTTCATTTTCCACCGGGACGGTCACTGAAAGGCACAGAGATAGCGCGGGAGGCACTGGATAAGCGGCACGTTATCGAGATCTGCCCGTTCCGGGCGTGGGTGCTGGATCTGCATGATACGAAAGAGTATGACCTCGCCAACGGGCTGAACCTCGGTATCATGGCCGACCTTGCTTATTCAGCCGAAAAAGAGAATAAAACAGTCGATTACTTCTTCCGGCAGAAATGTCTGGACCTGTCCTGCATCCCGCAGTTTGCCGAGTTTCCGTCTTACTTTCACACGCTGACGGTGGACGTGCCATTTCGCGATCGTTATCTGGCACCTGTATATCTGAATACAAAAGACATTGAGCCTTCGGAAGGTGATAGCCGCTTTTTTACGGCCGAGTGCGGTACTCATGTGCTGGTTGCGTGGTGCGGAACAGACAGCCTTCTGAACGCCCTGACGGATGCCTCATTCGGGCCGAAGAAGTGCCTGCCGGAGCTTGCCGGAGCGGGTAATGTTCACGGCGGTTTTCTGGAAGCCTATGAGCTGGCTAAACGGAAGTTTGAGCCTATATTTCAGGCGATAAATAAGTCTCTTGATGAAGGTGGTGGAGCGAAAAAATTGTTTATCTGCGGTCACAGTCTGGGCGGATCTCTGGCGCTGCTGTATGCCGCCGAGATGAAAAATTATCGGCCTGTGCTGTACACCTACGGGATGCCGCGCTCGTTTACCCGCGCGGCGATGCCGTTTCTGGACAGTATTACCCACTACCGGCACGTCAATGATAACGACACCGTGCCACAGGTGCCGCTGGAAACAGATATGGACAATCTGTTCTATCAGACGCTGGGACCGCTGGGCGACAAGCTGGGTTTTAACTGGCTGACGACCTCGGTTGCCGGGCTGCCGGTCTCTCTCTGGCAGAAAGACATGGAGTTAAAAACGGGGATACGGTTGAAAACAGATCCTTACTGGCATCACGGCAACACCGTAGTCTTCTTCCGGGCGCAGCAGTGTTCGATTAAGCTCACCAGCCCGAACCGGAAGAGTCTGGTTGATGGTGAGGTATATGCCCGGCATTTTGTGGCCGTTAAGCTCTTTCTGGTGCCCTCCCTGAACGATGAGTGTCTGAAAGCAACCGGCGAGCATCAGGCAGCGTTTATCCAGTGCCTGAACCCGACCAGTCTGGAAAAGACCTTTCCGAAAAACACCAACCCCACGCTGGACGGTCTCGGTACAGATCCCCGCAGTCACTCGATGGCGCACCGCTACCTGCCCTATATCCATAATCAGGTGCTGGAGCTGGCCGATCCGGCGCGGAAGATGAGCAGGAAAACGATGCGGGAAAAATTCCGGGAGGAAGTTGAGAAAAGCGCGGCCTACAGCAATCCGGATGAGGTTGAGCGTAACCGGCAGTTCATTGCCCTCCAGAACATGTTGCCGGTTACGCTGCAACGGACGCAGACAGAGGAAACCGGGAAGAATGCTCTGCTCCGCTTTACGGCGGTAACGGAGGAAGAAGTTGAATTTTCTATCTAATATCGCTGTGTTTTTGCCTGCTGTTGTGTTGCTATCAGGGTGTGATAGGCGTACGGATCAAACGCTGTTACCGCCGGATAATGCGCGACGGGTGACGGTGGCCGTCAGGGTGCCTGAGGGTATTACGCTGTTGCCGATGCAGATGCTTTACCGTTCGGAACAGTGTAAGAGCAAAGACTATAATTCGAGTAATGAAGCCTATGAAATACGCGGATTTAACGGTTTTAAGCAGGCGTTCAGCCAACAGGGTAACGGTAACATCTGGCAGCAGCGCATCGCCATTGACGGGGGAGGCCCGTGCCAGTGGCAGCTTAATTCTCTCCGCGTCAGCTTTAAGATCGCGGATAACAATCCTCTCGTGAAGGGTAAAAAGGTTATTGAAACCAGCTATATCTTTGATTTTGATAATTACGGGCTTAGTGACGGATACGGAACAGGAAGGGCGAAAGAGGGCAGTGGAGATCTTGTTTTAAAGACGGATTTTTTCCCGATGACATATATCAGTCATATGTTTAATGAGACGATTATTGAAATGTTTGGGGGGGATACGGATTATGGACAATGGAGCAGGCGTTACAGGCTTTTTGATACTAAAAAGATAGTGATAGAGCCAATGTTTCATGCTGACAAGGGAGTGTTACTTGAGGCTGATAGGGAGCGGGGGGTTGGGATGGTGATAACCTATCCTGATGGCAGTATTGAACATGTTCGCAAGATAAAGCCTGACTATCAAAGGCTCCTTATTTTGAGATGATGGCAGTGATCGTGGAAGGCTCTGCTTGAGATCCTTTTTTCTGAGCGTAATCTCCTGCCCTGTAAACAAAAAAACCACCGCTATCAACGGTGGCTTTTTTGCCGGAGTTCAGAGCTATCAACTCTTAACTCCGAGGTAACTGGATGTACGAGACCGCAGAAACCAAAACTGTTCTTTCAGTTTAGCCGCAGTCAGGCCCAAACTTTAAGACCTCTCAAATATCTCTCTCGTACATTCCGCTTACCAATGGCTACCGCCACTGGCGATTTTTCGTGTCTTTCAGGGTTGGACTCAAGTGATTAGTTACCTGAACGGGCGCGGTAGTGGGGTCTGACGCTCAGTGGAACGAAAACTCACGTTAAGGAATTTTAGTAATGCGATTTTTTTAAAAAAGGATCCTTTCGTGTGCTGCCATTACCACTCACCGTAAGGATATTTTTTCCCTTTGATGAAATCCTTTATATCTTTGTCATATCCATAAGAAAATTCAGGACTGACGGCGTTATACGGTAATTAGGCTCAAATCCTATGCCCTGTAGCCAGACCGCCACCTTTCCTTCCGGTGCCAGACCAATTAGCACAGTGTCATAGGTATTATTGTACGGATCACTTTTCCCGCTGGGACTGCGCATCTTTTCCACAACGGCAGCTGATAAAGTGAGATGCGTTTTATTGACCTTTTTATCAATAATGGAATCCCAGCAAAAAAGAATATGTTTAGGAGGACGCTCAACGTGATTCCAGTAGCCTCCGGGAGCGCGATCCTTGTCATTCCACTCACCGATAACTTTAGGCAGATCGGGTGAACTGTTCAGCGTATTAAACCGGTAAATCGTTTCGTCAGAATCCTGAACAACAGCAAACGTCACCAGTGCAGGCAGCACCCTGGGCGTGAAAAATTAAATTTCCACTCGGTGGGCATACCGGTTTTGAGTAAGGTACTGGGCTGATCGGCCCCTGACAGGCCGTCAACGTCATTAGCGAAAGCAGCCCGGCCAGACGAATTATTTCCATGCTTTATTCCCGTCCATACCGTAAACCGTTCGCTGCCAGCGCGCGTCCGGGCGGTTGGTAAAGGTCACCAGCTTCGCCGCTGTTACTCTCTTTAAAATGGAGTTTAAAGCTATGGCTACTCCAGCTTCTTTATGGCTCAAAGACGACGGCGGCGCGGATATTCGCGGCTCTGTCGACGTTGCGGGCCATGATGGCAGGCGTGACGGTCGTCAGCGTGGGGCCGATCCTGTATGACGTCAAATCTCAGTACGGGGAAAAGCGGAACCACCTGGACGTGGTGGAGCTGATTTACAAAAAAATCACATGGCGTTCTGGAGACGCTCAACGCCCTTGACGGCAGGACATGGCCCCATATGATTGGGACGGATATCGTCTGTGGTGTTCCGGCTAAGCGGGCTTTCCTCAGGTTCCATCCCCATTGATTTCCCGTGTTAATTCTCTTTAGTCGCTGAGCCCTTCAGCCGCTTTCACACGTCTTCAGCTCGCACAATACCCCTACTTGCTCAGACGCTATCCCAGGCATATCCCTCCGGCGGCAGCGGTTTGCCGTCCAGCCAGGCGGCTTCATCCTTCATCGCCAGTCGCCCGGCAGCAAACCAGCTCACCACTAGCGGATAGATGGCGTGCTCCTGATGCTGTACGCGGGCGCACACATCCTCTTCGCTGTCGTCGGGGAATACCGGCACCTTCGCCTGAAGAATAACCGGGCCGCCATCCAGCTCACGGGTCACAAAATGCACCGAGGTGCCGTGTTCGCTATCGCCGTTTTCGAGCGCCTGGCGATGAGTATGCAGACCGGGGTATTTCGGCAACAGGGAGGGGTGGATATTTAGCATACGACCGGCATAGCGATCGACAAAGGCCGGCGCGAGGATGCGCATATAACCGGCCAGAATCACCAGGTCGGGCGCATACGCATCCACTTCCTGCACAAGCTGCGCATCAAACGCCTCGCGATCGCCAAACTGAGACGCAGCAAGCGCATGGGCCGGAATGCCCGCCGCGCGGGCGCGCGACAGGCCATAAGCCTCTGACTTATTGCTGAACACGGCGGCCACGCTGCCGTTGATTCGCCCCTGCTGGCAGGCATCAATAATGGCCTGCAGATTGCTTCCCTCACCGGAAACCAGCACCACCAGCCGCATCATGCGTTAATGACCACACGCTCGTCGGAATCGGACGCCTTAATCACGCCAATTTTCCACGCCTTCTCGCCCGCATCGGTCATCAGCTGTACCGCTTTATCCGCCTCTTCAGCACTGAGCGCGATCAGCATGCCGACGCCGCAGTTAAAGGTGCGATACATCTCAAAGCGGCTGACGTTGCCTGCTTTCTGCATCCAGCCGAATACCGCAGGCCATTCCCAGCTTGACTCGGCGAGCACCGCCTGGGTGTTGTCCGGCAGCACGCGGGGAATATTTTCCCAGAAGCCGCCGCCGGTCAGGTGGGCGATAGCATGAACGTTAACCTGCTCGATCAGGCTGAGGATATTTTTGACATAGATGCGGGTAGGGGCCAGCAGGTGATCCGCCAGCGATTTACCCTCAAGCTGGGTCTGTTGTGCATCGGTATTGCTGACTTCAAGGATTTTACGCACCAGCGAATAGCCGTTGGAGTGCGGGCCGCTGGAGCCGAGGGCAATCAGCACGTCGCCATCGCTGACTTTGCTGCCGTCAATAATTTCTGACTTTTCCAGCACGCCGACGCAGAACCCGGCGACGTCATAATCTTCACCGTGATACATCCCCGGCATTTCGGCCGTTTCGCCGCCAACCAGCGCACAGCCGGATTGTGAACAGCCCTCGGCAATGCCGGTTATCACGCTGGCCGCGGTATCCACATCCAGCTTACCGGTGGCGTAGTAGTCCAGGAAAAACAGTGGCTCGGCGCCCTGTACCACCAGATCGTTGACGCACATCGCCACCAGATCGATACCGATGGTATCGTGACGCTTCAGGTCCATCGCCAGGCGCAGCTTGGTGCCCACGCCGTCAGTGCCGGAAACCAGAATCGGTTCGCGGTATTTTTGCGGCAGCGCACAGAGGGCACCAAAGCCGCCCAGCCCACCCATGACTTCCGGGCGACGCGTCTTTTTCACAACGCCTTTGATACGATCGACTAAAGCATTGCCTGCGTCGATATCTACGCCGGCGTCTTTATAGCTGAGAGAGGTTTTGTCGGTCACTGCGAAGTCCCCACGCGGTTTGCGGTTGGTGGTATTGAAAATAGAGCGCGGCAATTCTAACAGCGCAGGCAAACGTTTGCGAGCGCCTTCTTACCACGCGTTGTGCTGGGTCAGGTGTCAGATTATGATGACGGAAGTGCGCGGATACGGCAGAAGTTGCATTAAGTCATAGAGCATGATGAGAAAATAGCGCTATAATCTCGCGATTTTTTTTTGCAGCTTAACACTCCGGGAGTAGAACAATGAAAATCGTGGAAGTCACACACCCGCTGGTCAAACATAAACTGGGTCTGATGCGTGAACATGACGTAAGCACCAAGCGTTTTCGTGAGCTCGCGTCGGAAGTGGGAAGCCTGCTGACCTATGAAGCCACCGCCGATTTAGAAACCGAAAAGGTCACCATCGAAGGCTGGAATGGCCCGGTAGAAATTGACCAGATTAAAGGCAAAAAAATCACCGTGGTGCCCATTCTGCGTGCCGGTCTGGGCATGATGGAAGGCGTACTGGAGCACGTGCCGAGCGCGCGCATCAGCGTGGTCGGCGTTTATCGCGATGAGACAACGCTGGAACCGGTGCCTTACTTCCAGAAGCTGGTCTCTAATATTGAAGAGCGCATGGCGCTGGTCGTTGACCCGATGCTGGCCACCGGCGGATCGATGATCGCCACCATCGACCTGCTGAAAAACGCAGGCTGCACCAGCATTAAGGTGCTGGTACTGGTTGCTGCCCCGGAAGGTATCGCGGCGCTGGAGAAGGCGCATCCGGATGTTGAACTTTACACCGCGTCGGTGGATCAGGGGCTGAACGATAAGGGATATATCATTCCCGGGCTCGGGGACGCCGGCGATAAGATCTTCGGTACTAAATAAGTACGCCGCTATTAAACGCTAAGCCGACCGCAGAGTCGGCTTTTTATTGGGTATAATTAAAGAAAGGGTAAAGATATGACGCGTCGCGCAATTGGCGTAAGCGAGCGGCCACCGCTGCTGCAAACTATTCCTCTCAGCTTTCAGCACCTTTTTGCCATGTTCGGCGCAACGGTACTGGTACCGATCCTGTTTCATATTAATCCGGCCACCGTGCTGCTGTTTAACGGCATCGGTACGCTGCTGTATCTGTTTATCTGTAAAGGCAAAATCCCGGCCTACCTCGGTTCCAGCTTCGCTTTTATCTCGCCGGTGCTGCTGCTGCTGCCGTTAGGGTATGAGGTCGCGCTGGGCGGGTTTATTCTCTGCGGCGTGCTCTTCTGCCTGGTGGCGCTGGTGGTGAAAAAGGCCGGAACGGGCTGGCTGGACGTGATGTTCCCCCCGGCGGCGATGGGTGCCATTGTGGCGGTAATTGGGCTGGAGCTGGCGGGCGTGGCGGCTAACATGGCGGGGCTGTTACCGGCCAGCGGCGCAGCGGTTGACGATAAAAGCATTATTATTTCGCTGGTTACGCTGGCGGTGACGGTGTTGGGCTCGGTGTTGTTTCGCGGCTTCCTGGCGATTATCCCGATCCTTATCGGGGTACTGGTGGGCTACGGGCTTGCCGGGGCAATGGGTGTCGTTAACTGGGCACCGGTTGAGGCGGCACCCTGGTTTGCGCTACCTACCTTTTATACCCCGCGTTTTGAATGGTTTGCCATGCTGACGATTTTGCCCGCCGCGCTGGTGGTTATCGCCGAGCATATTGGCCATCTGGTGGTGACCGCGAATATCGTTAAAAAAGACCTGCTGAAAGATCCGGGCCTGCATCGTTCCCTGTTTGCTAACGGCATATCCACGGTGTTTTCCGGCTTCTTCGGATCCACACCCAATACCACCTATGGAGAAAATATCGGCGTCATGGCGATAACCCGCGTCTACAGTACCTGGGTGATTGGCGGTGCGGCGATTCTGGCGATATTGCTCTCCTGCGTGGGTAAGCTGGCGGCGGCGATTCAGGCGGTGCCGGTACCGGTGATGGGCGGCGTCTCGTTGCTGCTGTACGGCGTGATTGCCACCTCCGGGATCCGCGTACTGATTGAGTCGAAGGTGGATTATAACAAAGCACAGAACCTGATCCTGACGTCCGTTATTCTGATCATCGGCGTTAGCGGGGCCACCGTGCATATTGGGGCGGCGGAGCTAAAGGGAATGGCGCTGGCCACGCTGGTGGGTATTCTGCTGAGCCTCATCTTTAAAGCGATCGACCTGGTACGTCCACAGGAGATCATTCTCGATCCCGAGGATAGCGACGATCGCTGATCCTGGCGCAACGGCGGCCTGCGTTTATTATCCCTGCGAAGGTGTGATAAACTTCCGCCGGATTTTGCCCGATCAATACTGAGGTGCTTCTGAACACTCCGGCACAGCTCTCTCTGCCACTCTATCTGCCCGATGACGAAACGTTCGCCAGCTTCTGGCCGGGTGAAAATCCGTCGCTGATCGCTGCGCTGCAAAGCGCACTGCATCAGCAGCATGGCAGCTATTTCTATTTCTGGTCGCGCGAAGGGGGAGGGCGCAGTCATCTGCTGCACGCCGCCTGTGCCGAGCTTTCCGATCGCGGTGAGGCCGTCGGCTACGTGCCGCTGGATAAGCGTACCTGGTTTGTTCCGGAAGTACTGGACGGGATGGAGCAGTTGTCGCTGATTTGCATTGATAATATTGAATGCATTGCCGGGGACGAGCTCTGGGAGATGGCGATATTTGATCTCTACAATCGCATTCTTGAAACCGGGCGAACCCGCCTGCTGATCACTGGCGATCGTCCGCCGCGTCAGCTGAATTTAAAGCTGGCCGATCTCGCCTCCAGGCTGGACTGGGGGCAGATCTATCGGCTTCAGCCACTCTGTGACGAAGACAAACTTCAGGCGCTCCAGCTTCGCGCCAGACTTCGTGGGTTTGAACTGCCCGAGGACGTCGGGCGGTTTTTATTGAAAAGGCTCGACAGAGAGATGCGCACCCTGTTTGTCACTCTCGATAAGCTCGATCGTGCCTCAATCAGTGCCCAGCGCAAGCTAACGATTCCCTTCGTTAAGGAGGCGCTGGATCTCTGAGAGCCCGTGATACTAACGACTCAGAATGACCAGCGAAGGCCCGCATTGTAACGCCAGCCTTTCGCGCCGCTGCCGTCGATCTCCTTACGGTAATCGGCTTCGGCATAGAGCGATACATCGTTTTTAAAGGTGGTGGTGCCACCGATGCCTGCGTCCCACATCTGACCAAACTTGCCGCTGTTAAAGTTCTGGCTGGCATCACTCTCCGTCGAACCAACCTTCCCCTTCGCCGTGCCGCCCCAGCCACGATAGTAGTCGGTGCGCAGGTAAGGCGTGTACTGCCGCTGACTGTCATCTTCCCAGGTACGATCCAGCCTGGCCCCCACGCGACCGATGGTTTGATCGTAAGTATCCCAGGAGACGCGGGTACGATCGCTGTCGGTGAGACTGTCCATTTTAAGACGCAGATAAGTCAGCTGCGCCTGCGGTTCAAGCCGCACGCCGTTAGCGAATTCAAACGGATAGCCTGACTCCAGCGAGGCCGTCCAGCCGTTACCCTTCGGTGAGGCGACCTTTTTCTCACGGGCGATATCCGTCTCCCCGCGATGCCAGTTCCACGCCAGCGAACCGTCCAGATAGAGGCCGTTATCACGCTGCCAGGTGCCGTACAGCGCCACGCTGTCGCTGTCGAAGGTGGTTGAGCTGTAGCCATCTGCCGCATGAGGCCGGATACGCGTATTGCCGCGCGTATAGGCCACGCCGCCGCGCAGGCTGTCATGCGCGCCGTCCATTTTCAGCAGGTTGCCGCCCAGCTGTACGGCGCTGTAGTCGAGGTCGACGTCGTAACCATACTGGCTTAGCCCGCGATTGCTCTGGTAGGTGAGGTTTGAGCCGAGATAGCGGATAAACATCTCGCCGCCGAGGGCATCCGGGTTACGCTGCTGCTGACGCAGCTCGCCGAGGCGCTTATGCAGATCGTCGGTCACCGCCAGCTGGTAATAGGCCAGGCCAACGGGTGCCGAAATGTAAGAAGGCACCTGTGGGGTGACTGCCGGACGCGCCGCCACTTTGCCGTTACCGGGCTGAGGCTGGCACAGCGAGCCATCTTCACAGACATAGGTATTGGCGAGGCGGTAATCCCAGAAGGCGTTACCGTCGCCATTCACCTGGCGCTGGCTGGCATCGCTGCTGCCCGGCGCGAAGCTGTAGAGGCTGTACTGCCAGGGCCCCGACGCCACGTAGCCGCGCTGCAGTGCAAAACTTCCCGCGCTGGCGTTACCGGAAACCTGCGCCAGCGACACGCCCTCAGCAGGGTCGACGACCCCATTGCGGTTGGTGTCGGCCAGCGCGCCGCCCCTCAGGGTCTCGTCAATAAACGTCGTCCCGCTGACGTTACCGTTGACGCGCAGCGTGTCACTCTGCGTGGCATTTGAGTTGAGCCGCAGGCGGCCACCCGCCGAGGCCAGGTCACCGTCGATGGTCAGGGTATCGCCCACCGCCGTACCGCCGTTGGTCAGATCCAGCGTACCGGCGTTATTGACGATCAGTGAATCCCCGGTCGCCCCCTGGAGGACGGGGTTGACGTTATCCCCGGCGAACAGCGTCGAACCGCTGTCGATATTGATGGTACTGTGCGCCAGTTTGATATTGTCCGTTAAGTGCCACAGGGAGCGGAAGAAGTTCAGCGTGCTCCATCCCGCGCCGATGTTGGTACCCTTGCTGAGATTGTCCGCCGCGAAGGAGCCGCCGCGCGCCTCAATATCACTTAGGGTCAGGGTGCTGCCCGTCCCACCTGCCGTGGTGATATGCGCGGTGTTCGCCAGGCTGACCTTCTGCAGAACGGCCTGGTTATCGGTGCCGGTGCCCATGGTCAGGCTGCCGTTCAGCGTGCCGCCGGTCATGATCAGGGAGTCGGTGCCGTTGCCGGTATCGACATCCCCTACCACCTTACCGTCCAGCAGGGCAATCACATCATTGGTTGCCCCGCCTGCCACCACCACGGTGTCGGGGTTCGGTGCGGTAATGGTGCCTTCGTTGATAAACACCGTCTGGCCACCGCGCAGGTCAATGATCGGTGACGCCACGCTCTGGGAAGTGATAGATCCCTGATTAAGCACCTCACTGGCGGTGCTGGTGACAATCGCTGAGCCGCCGTTGCTGTCCGCAATGTTAATCGAGCCCTGGGATACAACCCGCCCGCTGGTATTGGCGCGCACGCCGGTACCGGTGCCGGTGACATCAATGGCGTAGCCGGGGCCGATCAGCAGATCGTTACTGGTGGTGGAGCCATCTTCACTGGCAAACAGATAGCCGGTACCGCTGCCGTTAACCATCACTGACGCGCTGCCATCCGCATCGAATGACCGTGAGGAGCGAATGCCGGTACCGCCCTGAACGTCGAGCCTGACGTTTTGCAGGGAGATATTCTCCGTTCCCGCGCGGTTGTGAAGGGCGCTGCCGCTTCCCGAGGCAGTCAGGATGATATCGTTAGCCTCAAGCCACTGCGCGCCGCTGTCCAGCAATAGCGCATCCGCCGCGCCGCCGGCCCCGATAAAGCTGGCACCCTGGCCGTCGCCGTAAATCTTCAGGGCGGCGCCGCTGCCAACGCGCAGCGCGGCGATGCCGTCATCCACCCGCAGCTCGCTATCCGTTGGCACAAAATAGCCATCCCCGGCGCTAATATCTACGCCGGTCCCCGAGGCCACATGGACGTAGCCACGGTTGATAAATGTACCGCCATCATGCGCGCGCACGCCGGTGCTGCTGGGACCGCTCAGATCGACCCTTCCCTGATACTGATTGAATATTCTGGAGGCACCGCTCACGTCCAGGGCGGTAATATTTGTGCCACCGCCATTAATCAGGGAGGCGGCATAGATATCGGCCTCATCGCCGCTGCTGCTCGCGCCCAGAGTATTATTGCCATTCAGCGTGATGGGGTTAGAGATGATTGCCTGGGCGCCCCAGCTGGCGCGTATGGCCGTGGCGCCCTCACCGTTAACGGCATAATTATCGGTGCGATAGGCATAAGTATTAGCACCAGACACATCCACACCGGTGCTGTTTGCGCCATTCAGCGCAACGTTAGCGGAGACCAGCGGATAGAGGTAAGCCCCATTGGTCGCGCGGTAGAGCGTCGACCCGTCGGTGCTGACGTTGATGCTGCCGCCGTTGCTGCTATAAATACTGCTGTCTGCGTCCTGCACCTGATAGGCGGTCTGGTTGGCGTCGTGAAACACCACATTACTTTCTGACCCAAGATTTATCCTGGCGCCGTTAAAAGCGTTTGCGCCAACAACATTGTTGCCATACAGATTGATGGTGCCGTTCTGGTCAATACGGCCCAGCGAGTTGTAGGCGATGGCGCCGTAGGTGGGTGACATCACCTGGCTTGTCCCGCCGATGACGTTTAGCGTTCCGGTATTGGTGATGATCGTTGGCGTGGTGCCGTCGCCAACGTAGGGGTAACCGTCGGCATAAAGCCCGATACCACTGCGGGTCACGCTGATGTCGCCGCTGTTCGTTACGTTAGCGCCATAGCGCGCAATAATCCCGTTGCTGGATTCACCCGCTAAATTGATATTGCCCGTGTTAACCAGCTGCGCCTGATTCAGCGCCAGCAGGCCAGTCGTGCCGCTATAAATACTGCTTATCGCAGCATGGTTAGTCAGCGAGGTGGTGGCGTAAGGCTGGGCGGGCGGATTGGTGGCCTTCATTGACAGATCGTGTTTATCGCCGTCGGCCGTAGCCGCCACGGCATTAATGCCCGTCAGGTTGAACCGGGTTGCGGCATCAATCGTGCCCTGCGCACCCCCCTCAACCAGCACGCCAGTGCCGTATGGGCTGATATTGAGGATCGCGTTATGGGTGGCGATATCCGTCCCGCCACCGCTGCCGACAATGGCGGTTGAGCCGTCCCCGCTGGCGGTAAGCGTCAGGCCGGTGCCATCGAAATCGGCGCCGTCCTGATTACGGAACAGAGTAGAATACCTGCCGCTGCTGGCGTAATTAAGGTTAGCGGGCAGGTTAATTTTGGCATCCGGACCGATGGCGAGGAAGGCAATCTGATAGTCTCCGCCGGACAGTTTAGGCACCGCCACAGGTGAGACGTTAACAGTGGCAGAGCCCTCTGCGCGGATACCGATGGCCGCATCGCCGTTCAGATTAATGGGCCCGGTGAGATCCGCATTGGCTCTGCCGGCCGGTATACCATACTGTCCCGGTAAGCCCGTCACCCAGACGGCGGTGTTGCGCGTCCCGTTCCAGGCATCGGCATCGCCGTTAACATTTATCGTACCGGAGGAGTAGACGCTGGCCGTCCTTCCAATTCGGGCAGTGACCTTAATGCCGGTGCTGTTATCGCCGTTCAGGTTGATGGTGCCGGTATTACCAATCCGTCCGCCGCTGCCGGCGTCAATGGCCTGCATGGCGATATTTTCTGCGGGTCCGGACTGTGCACGCCCGTTCACATCGATCACGCCAGCATTAAGCGCCAGGGTATCTGTTCCCCCATCAATGCGTATGCCGACGGCGTTCTGCACTTTGGATCCGATAACAATACGACCCTCGTTGATCGCTTCCCCGTCGTTGAAAGGGTCAATTGCGGCAACGGTTCCGGCCAGATTAACGGCGACATCGCTGGTGGCATCCGTTATCGCATTCTGCGGGGTGCGGCCAATATAAATGGTGCCGCCCGCAGCGTTGATAAAGGAGCCGCCGAAGCCGTAATTCACCCCGGTCCCCCGGGTATTGCCGCTGTTATACACATCCGCTATACCGACGTTAATATTGCCATTATTGATCGCGCTCCCGTTGTCGAGCCCGATGGCCTTACTGCCCCAGCTGTTACCGAGGGCGAGGTTAATCACGCCGTTATTAGTAAACTGGCTGCCTTCATTCACGGCCACGGCCTTATCGGTATAGCCCAGCGTACTGGTATCCACCCCCGTGCCGTCGGCGTTATTGAAGAAACCGCCGTTGATCACACCGTTATTGATCCCGGTGGCGCCGGTGTTCAGCTCCAGGCCACTGCTTTCCGCGAGTATCGGCCCGGTGGTGGCGAGTTTGCCGTCAATAATGGCGGTTGCACCATTGCTGGCGCGTACGGCAGCGGTGTGGCTGTCCTGCACCTCCAGGGTTTTACCAGCATTGATTTTCACACTGGCGTTGGGGCCATCGGCGCGCATGACGACCTGATCCCCCAGCGGCTGCGTGATCTCATCCTTATAGTTTTTAATTCCCATGGCGTAGGTGACGGCAGAGTAACCGTACGAGAAGGCTTTATTGAATTCGGTATCATAGCTATTCGCCCGCAGGTTGCCGTTCGAAAGCTGATCGATTAGCCAGTTATTGTAATTTTTCAAATCGTCCAGGCTGTTAACGTTAAAGGTGCTGGTGCCGCCATCCAGCGCGGTGACGGTAAACATGCCGGCCCAGGTGACAACTTTCTCATCCTCCAGCGCCAGCGAATGATCGTCGTAGGGCGTTGTGGCAGCGGTGAAGGTGATACGGTTGTCTGAATTCCAGTTGAGATGCCCCTGTCGGGTGGCGGAAAATAGCTGGCTCTGTTTTGCCGCCATCGACCAGCTATTGCTACTGGCGCTGGGCGCAGCACCGTGCTCGCCGATGTCTATGTTAAGCGTGCCGTTGCCAACCGACGCCACGCGCGCGTCAATATATTGCGCATCATTTACGTCCACAAAGTCTTGTACGGACGTATTAAGACCGATGGGCGTCAAATCCCTGATGCCGTCACTGTCATAAACCGACACGGAGGTCCATTCGGCATCGGGATTATCGCGATCGGGAACGCCAACGCTGAGATTTTTATCACCCACGTCGACACGTTCCCTGCCAATTAAATTATCACTTTGAATGCGGCCGGCGCGCTGTAATTCACCCAGCGTGATGCTGACTTCGCCGCTAACACCCGGCGTAAAGCGCGGTAAACCGCTTAGCGTCTGCGTACTGCCGTCGCACAGGCAATAAGCGCCAACCTTATTATCGTTAAATTCAGGCGTGAAGGGTTTAAGTTCCACCGCGGAGGCATTTGATAAAGGGAATAACATACCTTGCGCAGCGATAAGGCTCAGAAGTACAGGATTTAATTTAAACAAAGTGTTTTCCTCCAGAGAGAAAAGACAAAGCCCACATGACGTTAAACGACATGTTTAAGGCGTTTTTTTTGTAGAAATAACTATTTTCGTACGCGCAAAATTGCTTTTTGCTGAATGAAATAACATCACTTAGCTGCTGAAATGTCTATCGTCAGTTAATGCTCGCTATCGAGAAAAACGCTCTTTAGGAATAGCCTTATGATATTAAAGGTGAGACTGTAATATTTTTAAATAACTTTAAATATAATTATCAGTAATTTGAGTTGTTCAGATTGGAAAGTGTTTTTTCTTTAAATTATCTATTAAGGAGGAAGGGGGCTTGAGGCGATCTGGAGGTGAAAATAAATTACAGTGGTACGATAAATTAACTTTTTTGTCATCACAGGTATAATGTTATCGTGCGGGAAGAGACCGATTTAGGACCACTGTAAAATAAAGAGAACGTCAGGAGGGAGTAAAAAAGTTTATTGCCGAAGTCAGCGAAGCGTGAAATGGGGTAACCATCCGGGATGGGTGTTACCCTCTTTTGTAGCCGCCCCTGCAATGTAACAACGTATTCAATTATTAGCAGGGTGCCTGTTTCATCAGAAACGGTACCCCATTACAACGTTTACACCATTAACTGAACGTTTTTGCGCTTCAACGCTCGTGCGTGAACCTTCATAGCCCGCATTAAGAGTAACGTGCTCCGTTACATTAAAAATAACGCCGGCGCCGTAGGCGAAGGCATTAGACCTGTCGGAAAAGTTGATGCGTTCCGGATGTCCATAGTAGTCATAATCACGGGCGTTGCGCTCCATCGTACTGTGCGACAGACCTGCCAGTGCATACAGGCTGATATAATCATTAAGACGCCAGGCCGGGCCGACCATCAAAGAATAATATTCCGCTTTAACATGATCGTTGGTTTTTATACCCATGAAGTTGCCTGATTCATCCTCGTCATTTTGTAACGCGGTAAACGAGGTGAGTAAACTCACCGGCGAGTCCCACTCATAGCGGTATTGTAGGTTAACGCCGGGCATATTCTTGAAGTTCTGCACTTTACTCTGAGCGTAACCGACCGAAATGCTGTGGCTATCCGCCATGGCGGTTGCACTCATAATCAGCCCGGCAATAAGGACGGTCAGACCTGTCGTTTTTTTCATGCTTTCCACCATGAGTTATAAATAGAGGGGCATTAATCATGGCTACGCATCTTACCATCCGTAATTAAACGACATGTATATCACCGACATAAACGCCGTATTAATTTGTGATATTATCACTGAATTGATTATTTAATCATAAGGGTAATTTTATCCTGCCTGTGAGCGCAATTAATCAGCCATTGAAATTCTGACGAAACAATCACGGTGGCTATCCGCGCAGCGCTCAATGCTTATGAGCGCTGATACTGGCGGAAACGCTGCTGGAGCATTCGCAGCTGATCGATACGCGCGTCATAGCGCGCCTGTTTAAGACTGCCCAGCGGTACGGCGGCGCTAGCACTGCTGAGGCTGCGAATAGCCTGATCCAACTGGCCGTTTAGCGCCATGCTTTCCGCCCGTGCAGCCTGCTCTTCGTCCGTCAGCCCCTGATCGGCACAGGCCTGCGCCAGCAGATCCCAGCCGTTAGGGTCGTCCTTATGCGCCCAGGTATAGCGATAGAGGATTTTGCTGGCTGCGGCGGGCTGTTTTGCTTCCACATAGGCGTTAGCCAGGTTGAGCTGAACCACCGGGTTGCTGCTGGCTGCATGCGCCGCCTGCAGCATCGCAATGGCCCGCTGCGGCTGCTTCAGGCCGATATCAATGTCGGTCATGATATCCAGATACCAGACGTTATCCGGCTGTTTTGCCAGCAGCGGGGCAATAATTTTCTGCGCGTTATCGAAGCTTTTGGCCTGCAAAAACTGCACCGCCTTGCCATAGCGTGCTGCCGTCTGCTCCCGGCTGTTGCCCTTGCTTAACGTGTCCAGCAGGTCGTCGCTGAGCTGATTACCGCCCCGTGAATACATGCCCAGCGTACGTACTTTAGCCATGTAAAAATCCTCGGAAGACTGTACCACCACCGGTTTCATCTGATTTGCCCGGTTGCGCGTATCGGTAAGCCGGCTGTCGGGTAGCGGGTGGGTTAGCAAAATTTCCGGGGGCTTAGACGAAAAACGTGAGCGATCGGCCAGCTTTTGCAAAAAGTCCGGCATCGCTTCGGGATCGAATCCTGCGCGTTGCAGTACCTGGATCCCGATCCGATCGGCCTCCTGCTCATTTTGCTGGGTGAAGCTAATCATTCCCTGCTGCGATCCCGCCAGCGTGCCGCTGAGCGCCGCCATGCCTGCCTGCGGGCTGGCCATCGCCAGCAGAATAGATCCCAGTGCACCCACCCAGGTCAGGGGAGCGTCACGCCGCTGCTGCTCCATTGCCCGCGCCAGATGGCGCTGGGTGACGTGGGAAATTTCATGCGCCATCACCGAGGCCAGCTGGCTCTCGTTGTCGGTGTAGCGAAAGAGGGCAGAGTGCAGCACCACGTTGCCGCCAAAAAAGGCGAAGGCGTTTATTTCATCGTTATCGACCAGAAAGAAGTGAAACGGGGTTTTCACCGACCAGGCGTGGGCAACCAGCCGCTGTCCCAGCTGATTAATGTAATCATTCAGCAGCGGGTCATTGATCAAAGGCGTACTGCCGCGCAGCTGGCGAACGTAGAAATCGCCCATCGCCAGCTCCTGGTTAATCGACAGCGTACTGCCCGCCGTGGTCCCGATTTCAGGCAGATTGTCGCTGATGTCGGCTGACGCAGGAACAGCGGTGGCTGAGAGTGATAACAGTAACGACGCAATCGCGCATTGTTTAAAACGGTTTAGCATCCTGAATCTCATCGCAATGAAGCTCGGCGTGGCCGGAAACGGATAGCTTGCTTTGCGGCGACCATCCGGCAATCGTGACATCAATCTATAGTAAATGAAGGTGAAACGAGAAGGAAACGGCCAGCGGGAACAATAAAGTAAGCAAAATGTTCAAAAGGCCCTTTTTTGCATGGAAAAATTTGAACAGGTTGAGGCAGGTGGGCGTCGGATGCCGCCTGTGCCCCAGGCGCTAGCCTGTCATCCTCGGTAGGCCAGGGGTATCATCATCCCGACAGGGTAGTTTACCTGGTGTAAAGAGGGGAGAAAATGCGGGGTACACGCGGAACGAAATTAAAGTTAGGTAAATTTATTCAATTAATTTGATGATGGCATGAAGTTTGATTAGGTAAAGTCTGAAAAGCTTTCGCCGGACAGGTCTTTACTGGCATCAAAATGTTAAGTAAATCTACTGATTATTTTGCTGAGTCTTAAATTTATCGATCCAGCACGTTACTATAAAAAAAGGAAAACAGATCCGTTTATTTCTATTCTACCCTTTTCTATTCACTGATATTCGCTAAGTCATTACCAGAGTCCGATACCTGCGCTCATTTTACAGGCGGGACGGCTATTTTTAATGTCTGCGCTGAAACTAGTTATTTTATAAGTAATGAAGACGCATCAGGTGTTTCATCCTGTAACCAGCGGCAAATTCGCAGAATAAACCACTGCAAACATTCCGTTATTGCTGTGGTATATCTCTTTTACGGCAGAGGTTTTGCGAATTCCTGCTTATTTTATTTATCAGCCGTTTGGCTCCTTGTCCTGAGTGGAGAGCATTTCATGCGTCCAGTAGTATCCTATGTTTTAATCGCCGTCGTTGCGGGTTTTGTTGGTGCCAGTTTTTCTCAGGCGCCTGAAATAGCGTCGAAAATTAGCGAGCGCTTTAGCAGCGAGCCAGCCGATCCCGCCGGATTCTGGACCACGCCGACGGTCGATGGGTATGGGAAAATTCATTACGAATCTGACGCGGCGTATAAACCTGCGGTGGGTGACAGCAATAAGGTCGTTTTTCAAATCACCAAAGCTGAAAATGGCCCTAACGATCCGAACCTGGGGCTGCAACGCGTTGCGCGCGTGGTCAATCTCTATGTCGCTTCCGGCGTGCCGACGGATAAGCTGAAGTTTGTGGTGTCGGTCACCGGAGACGGTACCCCCGCGATGCTGAATAACGCGCACTACAAAAAGATGTTCGGTATTGATAACCCAAATCTCAAGCTAATTAGCGAGCTGCGGGCCAGCGGCGTTGACGTATCCGTATGCGACCAGTCCGTTGCGTTCCACCACTTCCAGCGCGACTGGATCGATAAATCTGTCACCCACGCGCTCTCCAGCCCGACGACCGTTTCCACGCTGGAAAACCAGGGTTACGCTTTCCTCGCCATGTAATCTCGCGGTCTCACTCTCTCCGGCGGGTCACCGACCCGCCTCGTTCCCTCTGACATACCTGCCGCACTATAAACGAACCTGCAAAACAGGGAAGTTTATTGCCGTGGTAAAGCTTTCAAATATTCCCAAAAAGCACGAAACCTGTACAATCAGCGCCGTGCTTTACCAGGGCATAACGCAAATTCCAGACAAACGCGCACAGATAATAATAAGGCGCTTGATATGAAACGTCTCGTTGAGGTGGGTCTATGTTGAGGCTGAGTCGGCCAAAAACGGACCTGCGTACGCTTATTACGCTTTTAGCCATCACCAGCATCGTCATTACGCTGGCCAATTCGCTGTATGCCACCTGGCGCGTACAGCGAGAAGTGCTGATCAATAATACGCTGGAGTCTAACCGCGTTTACGCCACCAAGCTGGCCTCCACGACCGAAATGTTCTTTCAGCTGGCCCAGTCGCAGCTTGCCTATAGTGCAAAAATACTGGGCGCGGAAAAGGAGAGCGACGCGGTGCTTCAGCATGAGGTCGAGCGCCTTCGGCAGCAGACTAACAGCTTTAACTCCGTGGCAATCGTCGATGCCAGCGGCTGGGTCCGGGCCATCTCACCGGAGTCGCTGATGCTGAAGGGTATGCATCTGAAAACGGCGGCCACCGAGCAGGCGCTTTCAGAGCGCAGGCCCCTGATATCACGCCCGAGCATTTCGGCGGCCAATAATCTGATGGTCTTCGTCTCCTGGCCGATCCGGGCGAAAAATGGACGCTACCTCGGCTTTGTCGGCGGCACTATTTACCTGAAGAAAAAAAGCATTCTCAATGCGCTATTGGGTGAGCAATTTTACCGTGACGGATCGTCGCTGTATGTGGTCGATGATGATAACCGCGTGTTGTATCATCAGAATGGCAGGCTTATCGGGCAGAAAATCCCACCGTTAATCAGCGATTCGCAGCAAAAAGCCAACGGGAACGGTTCCGGTCAGGTTACCCCACCTGGCGGTACGCCGATGCTGGCCGGTTACGCGACCGTGCCGACTGCGGGCTGGACTATCGTCGCGATGAAACCGACGCAGGCCACGCTCGCGCCACTCAGCAGCCTGCTGCTGAAAGTGTTGCAGCATTCGGTACCCTTTGCCTTACTGACGCTGGTGTGTGCCTGGATTCTGGCGCGGCTGATCGCCCTGCCTTTATGGCAGCTCGCGCGCAAGGCCAGCCAGATGGATGCGCAGGGCGTATCCGGCGAGATCAAAGATATTCGCTCCTGGTACTATGAAGCCTCGCAGATTAAACGTGCCTTACTCGCCGGTATCGGCATGCTGCAGGAAAAAATTGGCCGCCTGAAATTTGAAGTGCAAACCGATCCCCTGACGTCCTTGCTCAATCGCCGTGGCCTGAATGCGGTACTGGAGTATTTTCTCGCCACGCGCCAGCCTTTTGCGGTACTGGCTTTAGATATTGATAATTTCAAGCGGGTTAATGATACCTGGGGTCACGACGTGGGTGATGACGTGATCAGAACGGTGGCCCGGCAGCTGGTTAGCAGCTCAAGGCAGACCGATGTTATTTGTCGCAGCGGCGGCGAGGAGTTCTTAATGATCCTGCCCGGGACCGATCGCGAAATGGCGGCGGCCATTGCCGAACGCGTACGGCAGAAAAATGAGCAGCAGAGGCTGGAAACCGTTGGCAGCATCTCCATTTCGATTGGGGTGGCGCTATGGTCAGCTGACGATATGCCGATGGAGCGAACGTTTAAGCAGGCGGATGACGCGCTCTATCAGGCAAAAAATGCCGGGCGCAACTGCGTGATAATCAGCCAATCCTGCGGGATGGCTGCGCCATAAGCGCCGCTGTCCTGCCACGCGACAGCGGCAGCCCGTTTCAGGTACACTCCCGCCACTTTTAGTACGCAAGGATTTACGCCATGCTCGACCTGTTAATACAGTGGTATCGCCGCCGTTTCAGCGATCCCCAGGCTATCGCGCTGCTGGCGATTTTGATTGCCGCCTTCTGCATTTTGTTTTTCTTTAACGGCCTGCTGGCACCGCTGCTGGTGGCGCTGGTGGTGGCCTATCTGCTTGAGTGGCCGACCGTGCGCCTGGAACGTATGGGCTGTTCACGCACCTGGGCGGCCAGCATCGTGCTGGTGATTTTTGCCTCGATCCTGCTGGTGCTGGTACTGATCGTTGCACCGGTGGCCTGGCAGCAGGGCATTAACCTGGCCCACGAGCTGCCCACGATGCTGACCGGGCTGTACCGTTTTGCCACCCGCCTGCCGGAGCGTTTTCCTACGCTAATGGACGTCGGCATTGTTGATATCGTGGTGGAGAACCTGCGCAGCCGGCTTAGCGGGATGGGCGATCAGCTGGTGAAATATTCACTTGCCTCGCTGGTCGGGTTGATGACCCTGGCGATTTATCTGGTGCTGGTGCCGCTGATGGTTTTCTTTCTGCTAAAGGATAAAGCGCAGATGCTGGCCGCCATCGGTCGTGTCCTGCCGCGCAATCGCGGGCTGGCGGGGCAGGTATGGGTAGAGATGAACCAGCAGGTATCAAACTATATTCGTGGCAAGGTACTGGAGATGGTGGTGGTCGGGATCGCCACCTGGATTGGTTTCCTGGCTATTGGCATGAACTATGCCCTGCTGCTGGCGGTGCTGGTGGGGTTCTCCGTATTAATCCCCTACGTGGGGGCGCTTGCCGTTACCCTTCCGGTGATTGGCGTGGGCCTGGCGCAGTGGGGGCTGAGCGGGGATTTCTGGACCATGATCATCGTCTACCTGATTATTCAGGCGCTGGACGGCAATATTCTGGTACCCGTGCTGTTTTCAGAAGCGGTCAACCTTCACCCGCTGGTGATTATCCTCTCCGTGGTGATTTTTGGCGGACTGTGGGGATTCTGGGGCGTCTTCTTCGCCATCCCGCTGGCTACGCTGGTTAAGGCGGTCGTCCACGCCTGGCCTGAAGAGCATCATCATGAGAAGCGGCGATTGCCGTAGCAGCATTAAGCGCGATGTGAAAAGCAGTGTCTGCTGTCGCTGCCATTATAGATTACGTGCGATTGCCGTAGCAGTGATTGATCGTGGCAGAAGGGCGAAGCATTTCGCCCTTCTGATTTACCCTCTGCGTCCGGCGATGAGCTCGCCCTTCAACAGGTCAGACTGCTTTCAGGTAGTCCATCACGATATCGTGATGATTAGCGGTCTTAAAATCATCAAACACTTTCTCAACCCTGCCGTCGGTACCGATCAGAAAGCTGATACGGTGGATCCCGTCGTAGGTTTTACCCATAAAGGTTTTTTCGCCCCAGATGCCAAACTGTTCGCAAACCTCGTGATGCTCATCGGAAAGCAGGGTGAAATTCAGCAGCTCTTTTTCAACAAAACGCGACAGCTTTTCAGGTTTATCGGTGCTGATCCCTAACACGTCGACGCCCGCTTTTTTCAGCTCGTCCATACTGTCTCGAAGGCCACACGCCTGGACAGTACAGCCCGGCGTCATCGCTTTGGGATAGAAATAAACCAAAACGCGCTGCCCCTGGAAGTCGGTCAAATTTACCTGTTCGCCATCCTGATCGGGCAAGCTAAATTTCGGCGCAAGGTCACCGGCTTTCAGTGGATTCATCGTTACTCTCCATTTTCTCTTCGTGCTGTGGATATTTGACCACGCTAATAGTGCCCTGCGCATCCAGTTCTGTACATAGCTTGTTAAAAGCCTGCTCAATGAATGTGGCATCCTGATGAGCCGGGCTATGTGCCGTCAGCTGAATGTAGAGCAGGGGAGGCTGATTCTCCTCCGCTGGCTGCGTGCGCGAGACCAGCTCAGCAATGTTCATCTGATGGGAATAGAACAGATCGGTGAAGCGTTCAATAATGTGAGCGGAATCGATCACCTCAACCTGCACCCAAACCGTGGTGGGCATCGGTGGTCGTGCGCGAAACGTCGTGCGTTTCATCACGATCAGCAGCTCAAGTTCGGCCCCTTTCAGCGGCAGCGTTGACTCAATCAGCGTGATCGCGTTCCAGCTGCCGGAGAGCAGCATAATAAAGGTGAATTCTTCACCCAGCATGGCCAGGCGGCTGTCTTCGATATTGCAGCCGCAGCTGCTAACATGGCGGGTAATAGTGTTTACTATTCCCGGTCGGTCAACGCCAACGGCGGTAATAGCCAGATGATGAAGCTGAGACTGCGGCAAAATGATGCTTCCTGTCCGTCTTGATAATTAGCAATTGTGATAACAGTAAGGTAAACATAAAAAATACCCTCTGCCAAGGGGCCTGGCGGCTTGTCTGCTTGCTTTTCAATAGCGGTCAAACGTACCATGAAGCACTTGTTTATGGAGGGGATGGCTAATGTTTACGGGAAGTATTGTTGCACTCGTTACGCCGATGGATGATAAAGGGCATGTCTGCCGCGCGAGTCTGAAAAAACTGATTGATTATCACGTCGCCAGCGGAACCTCGGCAATTGTTTCGGTGGGGACCACCGGTGAATCCGCCACGCTCAGCCATGAAGAACATGGCGATGTCGTGATGATGACGCTGGAACTGGCCGATGGGCGTATTCCGGTGATCGCCGGAACCGGTGCTAATGCCACGGCAGAGGGCATATCACTAACGAAACGTTTCGAGAACAGCGGCGTGGTTGGCTGCCTGACCGTCACCCCCTACTACAATCGTCCCACTCAGGAAGGGCTTTATCAGCATTTCAAAGCCATTGCTGAAAGCACCGATCTGCCGCAGATGCTCTACAACGTTCCTTCCCGTACCGGCTGTGACATGCTGCCCGAAACCGTGGGTCGACTGGCGAAAATCAAAAATATTATCGGAATCAAGGAAGCAACCGGGAACTTATCGCGGGTTAGTCAGATCCAAGAGCTGGTTGAAGATGATTTCGTCCTTGTCAGCGGCGATGATGTTACCGCCCTCGATTTTATGCAGTTAGGCGGGCAGGGCGTTATCTCCGTTACGGCAAATATTGCCGCTCGTGAAATGGCTGCACTGTGCGAACTCGCAAAAGCGGGTAATTTTAAAGAAGCGCGACGCCTTAATCAGCGACTGATGCACCTGCACCAGAAGCTATTTATTGAGCCTAATCCTGTTCCGGTCAAATGGGCAGCGAAAAAGTTAGGATTAATTGCAACCGACACGTTGCGTCTACCGATGACGCCGATGACTGATGCCGGTCGTCCGGTTGTTGAGCAGGCGCTGAAAAACGCGGGTCTGCTTTAAATTTATGGAGAAGTAATGGCTTACTCAGTACAAAAAACTTTGGTCGCAAAAGTCGTTGGCCTGTCACTGGTCATGCTGCTGGCAGCCTGCTCAAGCGATCAGCGTTATAAGCGCCAGGTCAGCGGTGATGAATCCTATCTGAAAGCGGCGGATATCAGCGATCTGCACGCTCCGGCCGGAATGATCCTTCCGTTGCAAAACGGTGACTACGACATCCCGTCGGTCAGCAGTAAAGGCGCAGTCGGTAAGGCCCTGGACATTCGGCCACCGGCGCAGCCTCTGGCGCTGATTAACGGCGCGCGCACCCAGTTTGCCGGTAACTCCGGCGTGCTGATGCTGGATAACACCCGCAGCGGTGCGCTGTGGCCACAGGTGGTTGATGTGGTACAGGCCCGGAACTACCCGATTGCCAGCCGCACCGACGCCAGCCAGACGCTGACGACCGACTGGGTTCAGTGGAACCGTGCGGATGAAGACCATCAGTACCGTGGCCGCTACCAGATCAGCGTACAGCAGCAGGGCTACCAGCAGGCGTTAACCGTTAAGCTGCTTGAGCTACAGCAGGAAAACAAAGGCGTCAACTCGCCGGTTCAGCAGCAGCGCTACACCGCGCAGATGCTGAATGAGCTGAGCATGGGGCTGGATAAAATCGAAACCCTGCGCGATGATGCCGCCGCAAAACGCAGCACTACGCAGATTGACGTTCAGAGTGGGGCTGACGATACCGGCCTGCCTGACCTTATCGTCCGTGCACCGTTCAATACCGTCTGGGAACGTCTGCCCGCTGCGCTTGAGCGCGTTGGCATGAAGGTAACCGACAAAAATCACTCTCAGGGCAGCCTGAAAGTGACCTACAAAACGCCTGACAGCGAGACCTGGGACCAGCTGGGCGCGAAAGATCCGGGCCTGACCAGTGGTGACTATAAGCTACAGGTCGGCGATCTGGATAACCGCAGCAGCCTGCAGTTCCTCGATCCGAAAGGGCATACGCTGACCCAGTCGCAAAATGATGCGCTGGTCCCGGTCTTCCAGGCCGCATTTAGCAAGTAAAAGCATCAGGCCGGATACGTCCGGCCTTTTTTATTTGCGGCTGCGTAAACGATTGCTTCGATTTTTTCGCCGCAGATAATAGAATAGTGACCGGTAATTTCTGTTCAATCCCGAATTAACGCCTGGAGTTATACAAGATGAAAAAACTGGCTGAGTTGTATCGCGGCAAAGCGAAGACCGTCTACAGCACCGAAAACCCGGATCTGTTGGTTCTCGAATTCCGCAACGATACGTCAGCACTGGACGGTGAACGTATTGAGCAGTTTGACCGTAAAGGAATGATTAACAATAAATTTAATTATTTCATTATGAGCAAATTGCAGGAAGCCGGGATCCCAACCCAGATGGAAGCGCTGCTTTCAGACAATGAAGCGCTGGTAAAAAAGCTGGATATGGTGCCGGTAGAGTGCGTAATGCGTAACCGTGCGGCAGGCTCGCTGGTTAAACGTCTGGGCGTGGAGGAAGGGCTGGTCCTCAACCCACCGCTGTTCGATCTGTTTCTGAAAGACGATGCGAAGCACGATCCGATGGTGAATGAGTCCTACTGCGAAACCTTCGGCTGGGTGAATAAAGAGAACCTCGCGCGCATGCGTGAGCTGACTTACCGCGCCAATGAGGTGCTGAGCAAACTCTTTGCGGATGCCGGTCTGATCCTCGTGGACTTTAAGCTGGAGTTTGGCCTGTTCAAAGGTGAAGTCGTACTGGGGGATGAGTTCTCACCGGACGGCGCGCGCCTGTGGGATAAAGAGACGCTGAACAAAATGGACAAAGATCGCTACCGTCAAAGCCTCGGTGGTTTGATCGAGGCGTACGAAGAAGTCGCTAACCGCCTTGGCGTGAAGCTGGACTGACAGCAGTCGCCAGAAGTCGGGGCTGAAGCTGGACTGACAGCAGTCGCCAGAAGTCCCGACTAAAGCTGAACTGACAGCAGTCGTCTGTCATCCGCGCAGCGCCATATTCCGCAGTGCGCGGCAGCGGTTAGCCTCCGGACTGGTGTTCGCCCGCTCTCCCGACTAAAATCACTGCACCCGCCGCTGGGCGATAATAACAAGGGGTAGTGTATGCGTTGGCAAGGGCGTCGTGAGAGCGATAATGTAGAAGATCGCCGTGATGATCAACCCGCCTCAATGGGCGGAGGCCGGATGCGTATCCCCCGTGGGAAAGGGGGCATTATTCTGCTGGTCATCGTGATGATCGCGGGCTATTACGGTTATGATTTAACGCCACTGCTGAGTGGCGGTTCAACCACTGTTTCTCAGCCTGCGCAGCAGCAGCAGCGTTCTGCTCCCCAACAGGATGAAGCGGCTAAGTTCACCTCGGTTATCCTGGCGACGACCGAAGATACCTGGCAGAAAATCTTCCAGCAGATGGGAAAAACCTATACGCCTCCGAAGCTGGTGATGTATCGCGGCGCCACGCGTACCGGCTGCGGTACCGGACAGTCGGTGATGGGGCCGTTTTATTGCCCCAACGATGGCACGGTCTATATCGATCTCTCCTTTTATGACGAGATGAAAAACAAACTCGGTGCCGATGGCGATTTTGCTCAGGGCTACGTAATTGCGCATGAGGTCGGGCATCATGTGCAGCGGCTGCTGGGTATTGAACCAAAGGTTCGCCAGATGCAGCAGGGTGCCAGCCAGAAGCAGGTCAATCAGCTGTCGGTAAAAATGGAGCTACAGGCCGACTGCTTTGCGGGCGTATGGGGACACTATATGCAGCAGGAAAAGGTGCTGGAACCGGGCGATTTGCAGGAGGCGCTTAACGCGGCCGAAGCGATTGGCGACGATCGCCTGCAACAGCAGAGTCAGGGGCGCGTGGTGCCGGACAGCTTTACCCATGGCACCTCACAGCAGCGCTACAGCTGGTTTAAAAAAGGTTATGACAGCGGCGACCAGGGGCAGTGCAATACCTTTGCGCATTAATCCATGACTGACCGCCTGACGCAGGAAACGCATTGCCAGCTGCCGCCTCAGAAATCCGGTGCGCCTGAACAGCCTGGTGGCGCATTAGGGCAAGCTGCTGGCCTCCCCCAGCAGGATGAAGCCTTGCCGCTGAAAACTGACGGTTTAACGCAGCAGACCGAAGGTTTACAGCGGCAAACTGTGGCACTCAGGTGCCAGGGTAAGCGCCGGCTGCTGGTGCTAAGCGGTACGTCGGCGTGGGCAGAGGCACAGGCAGGGGAGTGGATCAATGCGCTTCCCGGCGACTGGCTGTGGCTGGGAGATAAGCCGCAAAGCCCACTGCACTGCGCTTTTCCTGCGCTGCGCACGCTGCTGGGGCGCGAATTTCTTCACGCGGTTTTCGATGCGCGCCAGGGTTTTCACGCCGAGGCGCTGGCGGTGCTCGCCGGGACGCTCAAGGCCGGAAGCTGGCTGCTGATGCTGGTGCCGCCCTGGCAGAGCTGGGCGGCGCTACCGGATAACGATTCGCTGCGCTGGAGTGAACGTGATTTACCTGTCGCCACGCCAAACTTTATCCGGCGGCTACAGGGGTTGATTGAGCAGGATAAGGACGTTGCACTGATCGCTCAACCAAATCAGCCTTCACCGATGCCGATGCCGATGGCGTTGCCGGTGCTGCATCCTGACTTGCCCGGGGATCCTGACTGGCCGAGGGCTGCGACGCCATCTCAATCCTCATCTTTTTCTCCCGTTCCCACAGAATCTGACTGGCAGCCGAAGCATATGCTACAGCAGCAGAGGCTGTTGAACCGGCTGCTATCCAGCGACCCGGGGATTTTTGTGCTGATTGCCCCCCGGGGCAGGGGGAAGTCGGCGCTGGCGGGCCAGCTTGCCGCGCGCTGGCCCGGACGTTGCCTGGTCACGGCTCCGGGAAAAGTATCAACCGCCGTGCTGGAGCAGTTCGCGGGCGAACAATTTGCGTTTATCGCACCGGACCGCCTGCTGGAAACGCCTCCAGATCACCTTCCGGCAGGCATCGACTGGCTGCTGATCGATGAGGCGGCTGCCATCCCCACGCCGCTTCTTACCCGGCTGGTCAGGCTTTACCCGCGCGTATTACTGACGACTACGCTTCAGGGGTACGAGGGAACGGGGCGCGGTTTTTTACTGAAGTTCTGTGCCACCCTGCCGGATGCCACTCTGCTGACGCTGGACGAGCCGCTGCGCTGGGCCGCCGACGATCCGCTCGAGCGCTTTACCGGAGATGCGCTGCTGTTCGCAGACCTCATACCCGAGCCTGGGGCAGGCGACGTTCGCTATATTTTTCCCGAACAGGCTGACTGGCAGCACAACCCTTCTCAGCTCTCGGCCATTTATCAGCTGCTGGCGAGCGCGCACTATCGCACGTCGCCGCTGGATCTGCGGCGGATGATGGACGCACCGGGGATGCATTTTAGCGCTGCGTTGCAGGGCGAGCAGGTACAGGGGGCGCTGTGGCTGACGGATGAGGGCGGGCTGTCGGAGACGCTATCGAACGCCGTCTGGGCTGGCTTTCGCCGCCCGCGTGGTAATCTTGTTGCGCAGTCGCTTGCGGCCCATGCTGGCTTTGCAGAGGCAGCGCAGATGCGCTCGCGTCGCATCAGCCGCATTGCCATCGCTCCCGCACTGCGTCGCCAGGGCGTGGGGCGGGAAATGGTGCTGCGCACCCTGGACAAATCCGCCCAGCTCGATTTTCTCTCGGTCAGTTTTGGCTTTACCGAATCGCTGTGGGCATTCTGGCGCGCGTGTGGCTTCTCTCTGGTACGACTGGGCAGTCAAAAGGAGGCCAGCAGCGGCTGTTATAGCGCAATGGCGATGCTGCCGGTTAGCGATCGGGGTAAAACGCTATGCACCCGCGCAGTACAGCGGCTGGTGTGCGACTGGCCATGGCTGAAAAAAAGGATTGATCTACCCGGCCTCGACTTTCCGGTCGTAGCCGATCGGCGACTTAATGACGATGACTGGTATGAGCTGGCTGGCTTTGCGTGGGCACAGCGTCCGCTCGAGGCCTGCGTAGGATCGCTTGGGCGTCTGCTGCACCACAGCGTGTTCGATCTGGCATTACTGCACGGGGCGGTAGAGGAGGGTGTGGAAGCCGCTATACTCTGTGAACGGTACGGGCTGAGCGGGCGCAAAGCGCTACTGACCGGCTGGCGCCTGGAGGCGCAGCAGGCCCTGGAAGCGCTGGATGCGCCGCGCAGTCAGTGGCTGAAAGCGACGATGACAGCGATACGCGACGGCGCCAGCGGTGTTTCCACAGCCTAAGCGGTTGAGCCTGCAATCTTTTAAGCCCGGCCCTATTTCTTCTTCGGCCAGTCATCACCATCGTCCCACTTATCGTTAAAATCACGGTGCGGGGGAAGATCGGGCTTATTATCCAGATATTTTTTGGGATCGATGCGCTTGAGGTCTTTGTAGACGTTCATCAGTATGCCTACCATCACCACGATGACCAGAACCCACCAGTACTCTTTTAATAGTTCCATATCTACTCCTTTAAGCGATTAACTGTTCCATAATGCGCTGATACATCCTGCTCAGCAGTTGCAGATCCGACGCCTTAACGCACTCATTGATTTTATGAATGGTGGCGTTAACCGGCCCCAGCTCGACCACCTGCGCGCCCATCCGGGCAATAAAGCGGCCATCCGACGTGCCGCCTGTGGTCAGCAGCTGCGGCTTAATTTCATTATAGTGCGCAACCGCGTTCACCACCGCGCTCACCAGATCCCCGGTTGGCGTCAGGAACGGCTGGCCGGAGACCTTCCACTCCAGGCTGTAGCGTAGCTGATGGCTTTCCAGCAGCGCCTCTACGCGCTGTTTGATCTGCTCATCGGTCAGCTCAGTGCTGAAGCGGAAGTTGAACTGTACGAAACATTCGCCTGGAATAACGTTATTGCTGCCGGTCCCGGCCTGCACGTTAGCAATTTGCATGCTGGTGGGCGGGAAAAATTCATTGCCCCGATCCCACTCAATGGCCACCAGTTCATTTAGCGCGGGCAGCACGCGGTGAACCGGGTTATCGGCCAGATGAGGATAAGCAACATGCCCCTGAACGCCGTGGATAGTCAGATTGGCGGTCATTGAGCCGCGGCGACCATTTTTCACGACATCTCCGACAACTTCGGTGCTGGATGGCTCTCCGACAAGACAGTAGTCCAGCCGTTCCTGACGGGCCATCAGCGCCTCGACCACTTTTACCGTGCCGTACGTGGCGCTGGCTTCTTCATCTGAAGTGATCAGAAAGGCCAGCCTGCCTTTGTGGTCAGGGAAAGCCCTGACGAAGCGCTCAGCCGCGACAATCATCGCCGCCAGCGAACCTTTCATATCTGCCGCGCCACGACCGTAAAGCATGCCGTCACGAATCGTCGGCTCAAAGGGTGGGTTGATCCAGCGGTTGCCGTCTCCGGGAGGAACCACATCGGTGTGGCCGGCAAACGCCAGCGTCTCGCCTTGCCCACGCCAGGCCCAGAAATTTAGCGTATCGCCAAAGGGCATCAGTTCAATGGTGAAACCCATCGCCCGCAGGCGTTCGATCATAATGGCCTGGCAGCCAGCATCATCCGGGCTGAGGGAGGGGCGTCGAATAAGCTGCTGCGTCAGCGCAATGACCGGACAAAACATAATTACGGCTTCTCCTGGATAAACGGCGTGTAGGTGCTTTCACTGAAACCCAGCAGCATAGAGCCGTCTGCGCCGCAGAGCAACGGGCGTTTGATCGTGGCAGGCTGTTCGACCATCAGCGCCAGGGCACTTTCGGCATTATTTACTGCGTTGCGCTGTTCGTCGCTCAGTTTACGCCAGGTGGTGCCGCGCGTATTTAGTAGCGCCTCCCAGCCCAGCGTAGCAATAAATTTTTGCACCAGGGCCGCATCCACGCCGTCTGCGCGGTAGTCATGGAACTGAAACGCCACGCCCTGTGCCTCAAGGTATTTACGCGCTTTTCGGATTGTGTCGCAGTTTTTAATGCCATACATTGTAAGCATAACGGTTCCCTTCTTTTTTCTGTGGGTTTCTATACTATTCAAGACTGTTCAGGCGGTTAGTCTACATCGGATGCGCCTGCATGACAGCAGGGAAGGCGGGGATACCATTAAAGCAGCAGACTCAGCAACGGAGGGACAATATGAACTATATGAAAGCATCTTCTGCCCATACGGTAGAAGAGACCCAGTCTACGATCGTGATTATTCGTAAGCAGCCGAGCCGCTGCGAAGAGTTTAACCATATTGTTGAGGCCGTGCTGGCCGAGCATCCCGACGCAAAGACGCATATCGACAGCGAAAGCGGTGGTTACGATAAGGTAATCGTACTGAAATAGCGTCCGGCACAACGGCATAGGCCATGGCTATATGCCTGAACGATGCAATCATCACATCATTTCGTTCAGGGGCTCAGTGCGCGCCTGGGCATGAGGTAAAGGAGCGTCTCAGGCTCCCTGAATGCGGGCTTTGATAAACCCCTTTTCCTCCAGCCGCAGTAGCGCCTCACCCTGCGCATAGATCATGCCGGTCGTCAGTTCGGCGAAGCCCAGGCGCTGATAGAAGCTAATTTTTTCCGGCATTGAATAGATAAAGACCTTGCCGCAGGGTGTCAGGGTTTCCATTATTGCTGCCATAAGCTGACCACCGTACCCTTTCCCCTGATAATCCACATCAATAATGACGTCCGAGAGGTAAGAGGCCCAGGTCATATCGCTTATCGCGTGTGCGGTAGCCATGAGAACACCATCAACATAGCCGAACCAGACAAATGAAGAGTGTTGATACGCACGTTGTAGCGTTCGAGGATCACGGTGGCTCAGCCCCGCCCGCTCGATCAATGCTGCAAGCTGGTGCCAGTCGACATCAGCCATCCCGCTTTCCCTTACCAGAACCATTGGATTCATCTGCTCTCCTAAACTCATCTGCTAATTACAGTTTTGATAAGCGTTGCCGATAGCAGTAAGTGAGTGAAAGTGTTTTTATAAAATTAGGAATATTCTTATAATAAAGCCATCTTAACGCGGGGGTGTAGCATGATTGATGTCGAGCTGGGGAACTGGAAAGAATTTATAGAAGCGATGCTGGCGCGTTAATTTCGCGCAATCGGCATCCGGTATAAGGAAATAGCGGTGACACTTTTCTGCGTACCTGAACCCAATGCAAGGCAGCGGCAGGCTGTGATCCTCGCCATCTTAGGTGGCTGATCCTCGCCATCTTAGGTGGCTGGTTTTAGCCCTGTCGCTGCCTTTTTTATTGGGTCGTATTATCTGTCCTGCTCGCCTGCGGGTTTCGCGCTGGCCGGAAAGCGCTGGCGAACCAGTACAAAAAACAGGGGGACAAAGAAAATCGCCAGTACCGTCGCCGAGATCATTCCACCCATTACGCCGGTGCCAACCGCATGCTGGCTGCCTGATCCAGCGCCATTACTGATAGCCATGGGGAGCACGCCGAAAATAAAGGCCAGCGAGGTCATCAGGATGGGGCGCAGACGCTGCCGGGCTGCTTCCAGCGTTGATTCCAGCAGAGCACGGCCCTGACTGTTGATATCATTCGCAAATTCAACAATCAGAATGGCGTTCTTCGCCGACAGGCCGATAACCGTTAACAGTCCGACCTGGAAATAGACGTCGTTTTCCAAGCCGCGTAGCCAGGTGGCTACCAGCGCACCAATTACGCCCAGCGGCACCACTAACATGACGGAAAACGGAATGGACCAGCTTTCATAAAGCGCCGCCAGGCAAAGGAACACCACCAGCAGCGAAATAGCATAGAGCGCCGGGGCCTGAGAATCGGTCATTCGCTCCTGTAATGAGGCACCCGTCCATTGCAGGCCAATCCCGCCGGGCAGCTGGCTGACCAGCTGTTGCATGATGTCCATCGCAGTACCGGTACTCACGCCGGGGGCTGATTCTCCCACAATCTCCAGCGATGCGTAGCCATTGTACCTTTCCAGCCGGGGCGAGCCTGTTTCCCAGGCGGTGGTGGCGAAAGCGCTAAACGGCACCATGCCACCGCTGCTGTTGCGCACGTACCATTTACCGATATCGTCCGGCAGCATGCGATAGGGGGCCGCAGCCTGAACATAAACTTTCTTCACCCGGCCCCGATCCAGAAAGTCATTAACATAGGTGGAGCCCCAGCCGGTTTCTAGCGTGTTGTTAATATCGTCAAGCGATATGCCCAGCGCCTGCGCCTTATGCTGATCGATATCTATCCGCAGCTGTGGGGTGTCATCCAGACCATTGTGACGCACACGCGCCAGCGCGGGGTTGGCATCCGCTTTTGCCAGCAGCAGATCGCGCGCCCTCATCAGCGCGTCGTGTCCTACGCCCGCATGATCCTGCAGCTCCATATCAAATCCCGCGGCGCTCCCCATACCCGTGATGGCTGGCGGGCTGCTGGCAATAACCCGGCCCTCTTTGATACTGCGGAAGGCGTTTGTCGCCCGCTCAATAATGGCAAATGAGGTATTACTGGCACCGGGACGATCCTGCCAGTCCTTCAGCCGTACGAACATGCGCGCGACGTTTTGCCCATTACCACCCGGACCCGCGCCGATGGTTGAAAATACTGATACAACATTGTTTTTTTCCTGCGTCAGATAGTACTTTTCGACCTTATCAACGACCCTGTTAGTCTCCTGTAATGTCGAGCCCGGCGGCAGCTGTATCTGCGTGGTAAAGATGCCCCTGTCCTCCAGCGGCAGAAACGACGTNCGGTTAAACCAGCCGAAGAACCCCCGGCGACCGTGATGATGGTCTTTTTCCAGCGGCTTAAGCAGCGTGGCGCACAGGGCTGGCGTCAGGATCATTGCCACCAGCACCGACAGCACCATCGCGGAGACGATAGTGACTGAAAACTGACGATAGATAGCGCCTGTCGTACCGCCAAAAAAAGCCATGGGAATAAATACCGCCGACAGCACCAGCGCGATGCCAACCAGCGCCCCCTGGATCTGCCCCATTGATTTACGCGTTGCCTCACGAGGGGCAAGCCCCTCTTCGCTCATTATTCGCTCGACGTTTTCAACTACCACGATTGCATCGTCGACCAGCAGCCCAATCGCCAGCACCATGGCAAACATAGTCAGCGTGTTGATACTGAATCCACAGGCTGAGAGGATGGCAAAGGTGCCGAGCAGCACAACCGGCACCGCCAGCGTAGGGATTAAGGTCGCGCGAAGGTTTTGCAGAAACAGGTACATCACCACAAAGACCAGCAGCACCGCTTCGATAAGGGTTTTCACCACATCTTCAATGGACGCCGTTACAAACGGCGTTGTCTCATAGGCGACTTTCGCCTCAAGGCCATGGGGGAAATAGTGGGACAGCTCGTCGATACGGGCCCGTACCCGCTTATCAGTGTCTAACTCATTGGCCCCGGAGGCCAGTTTGATCCCCAGCCCTGAGGCCTGCTGGCCATTATACTGGCTAAGGAGATCGTACTTTTCAGCTCCCAGCCCGACCTCGGCCACATCGCCCAGCCTGACCTCCGATCCATCCGGATTGACGCGCAGGGTGATATTTCTGAACTGTTCGGGGGTGGTCAGCAGCGACTGCGAGTTAATGGTGGCATTAAGCGCCTGTCGGTCAACCGAGGGCAGCCCACCCAGCTGGCCTACCGCCACCTGACTGTTCTGCGACTTTATAGCGTTGACGATATCGGAGGTGGTCAGCGCGTAGTTAATCATCTTATTGGGATCGAGCCAGATGCGCATAGCATACTGCGATCCGTAGGTATCCACTTCACCCACGCCGTCAATGCGGCTCAGCGGCTCCTGAAGGTTACTGGCCACGTAGTCGGCAATATCCTGCTTCTTCATGCTGCCGTCCGTAGAGACGAATGCCACCATCAGGATATTAGTGTCGCCCGTCTTGGTCACCGTCACGCCCTGCGACTGAACCGCCTGTGGCAGCTTGCGCAATGCGCTCTGCAACTGGTTCTGCACCTGCTGGCGCGCCTCGTCGGGGTTGGTGCCTGCGGTGAACGTCAGCTGGATGGTCGCCTGACCGGTGTTGCTACTCTGGGAAGACATATACATCAGGTTGTCGATCCCGGTCATATTTTGCTCAATCACCTGCGTGACGGTGTTTTCCAGCGTTTTCGCTGAGGCGCCAGGATAGTTCGCCGTAATGCGTACATTGGGCGGAGCCAGCTGTGGATATTGTTCAACGGGAAGGGAAAAGATTGCCAGTGTGCCGGTCAGGCAAAGCAAAATCGCTATCACCCAGGCAAAGATTGGGCGATCGATAAAAAAATTCGCCATTAACGGGCGCTCCAGGCTAATTGATTGGGATAGGTATTGCATTCATCCTGTCCGCTGGCGGGCATCGCTGAAATCCATTTAGCGACGTTTTTTATTATGCTGTTCGCTGCCGCCTGACCCGGTTTAACTCTACTCGTCAGGCGGTGAAGAATCGTGGAGAAATTTAGGAGAAAATGTAAATTAACGTGCCACCGCTTATCAGACGCCCGCGCACTCTCAGGCCGCTGGAAACTGTAGCAGTATGCTTGTGCCGCCGCCTGGTGAAGGCGTGATAGTCAGCCGTCCGTTAAGGCCGCTGGCCCGCTGCTGCATAATGGAGAGCCCATAGTGTCCTTCCGGGCTGGGCAGGGGGGGGATCCCGCAGCCATTATCACTAATTTCAATCTGGTTATCGCCGCCTTTACCCATGCCACATCGCACAATAATCTCCGAAGCCTCAGCGTGGCGGATAGCATTCAGTAACGCTTCCCGAACGATTTGCAGCACGTGGATCTGCTTTTGCGGTTCCAGCTGGCGGCTGGCGGGTTCCCCGGTGAGCGTAATGACCGCGCGCGTTTGCTCACGCAGCGGGTTAATCACCTGGTGAAGTGCAGTTAACAATTCACCCGGTTCTATCGAAAGGCGAAAGGTGGTAAGCAGCTCACGGAGCTGACGATTCGCTTCATTTAGCGCCAGATCCATTTCACCGACGACCGCCCTGGCGGGCGCGTTATCCTCGCTCACCACGCGTCTCAGACGGGCGATTTGAATGCGAAGCCAGGCGAGTGACTGCGCAAGCGAGTCGTGTAGCTCCCGGGCAATGGTGGCACGCTCCTCCATCAACAGAAGATGCTGAACTTTTTGCTGGGCCTGAGCCAGCTGAAGCGAGCGCGACAGGAGGGGGGCTAACCCCTGCATCAGCCGTGATTTACTCTTTTTTGCCTGCCAGCGCAGCTCGATTGCATGTCCTGTGGCAGGCGACAGAGGCTGGCTGTGCCACGGCATCGCCCGATCCGGCATGCCCGCGGTTATCTTACCAAGGGGCGGTGCGGTCAGAGAGATACAGCTAAGATCCTCATACTGGAGGATTTGCTGGAGCACCAGCGGCAGGCTGTGGGCGATATCAGGATGGCTTCCCAGGGTTTCGGAACAGCGATACAGCAGGGAGAGACGACGGTTAGCCTGCCGCAAATCACGGGTTTTCTCCCTCACCGTCTCCTCCAGCAGGTGGTAGTGTTTTTCCAGCTCACCGGACATGCGGGTAAACGTCCGCGCCAGGACCCCCAGCTCGTTCTGCAGCGCGGTATCCAGCGGCACGTGTCGGAAATGGGCGCGCTCGATCTGCTCGCTGGCCGTTACCAGCGTCTGGAGCGGTACCACCACCTGGCGGCGGACCGAACGCAGCGTCCAGAATACCAGCAGGGTAATGGTCACAAAGCCCAACAGGCTGGCCGCGGCGACCAGCTTCATTTTGAGTTCCGCCCAGCGCTGTAGCGCCAGCACAAAACGATCGATCTGGTCGACATAAAGGGCGACGTTTTGCCGGTAAGGCAGCGTATTCCCCGCCTGCAACGCAGGCTGAAGGGATTGCCAGCTATGCAGCAATTCATGATAGCGCTCACGGACGCTAAAGGGCACATAGCGCCTGTCAATCGCCCGCAGCGCCGGTGCCTCAAGGGTTTCCCGGTAGCGCAGAATATCTTCATTAATCCCGGGTTTTCCGGTCGAGGCGTTCAGCGCGATGCGGTAGCTTTGCATCCGTAGCGAACCCGCAATATTTACCGCCTCGGCATCGTTCAGGCTGGCTGAAAGCGTAAGCAGGGCCAGACTGCCAGACAGAACCGAAAGCAATACGATGGCAAACAGTACGCGAGCCAGACTGCCCGTCACTGAGCGTTTTAACATAATTTATCCCCCTGAAGGCGAGTGAGTATATCGCGTTCAGTTGATCCCGCCACGCTGAAAACAGGGGCGGTAAAAGCCCCGGATGAAAGCCGGTCGTACGCGAGCGGTCTCACATTTTTTTTGCGCTGGAGAGCAAAAATTACAAAAGCACACGATTTCCACTGCAGATTTTTTGCGTCATCTTTGTAGAACGGTTAGGATGCATCGCCGCAATTTTCCCACTTTCAACAGGCATATAATTACAGAAAGTGGGCTGGTGCCGGGGCGTTCGTGCTGCCGCGCAATCGTTTGGTCGGTCAGCGACAGATCGGATCGCCGGGTTGATTGCGCCTATCACTGTGGACAGGTTAATAGGACAGATAATGAAAGCTGATAAAAAAGCAGGGGCGGATAAACGCGCCGCCAGAAGACGTTGGTTAAACTCTCATGACTCCGGCTATCACAAAGCAATGGATAATCGTCACGTTCAGATGATTGCTATTGGTGGTGCGATCGGTACGGGTCTGTTTCTCGGGGCAGGCGCGCGTCTGCAAATTGCCGGCCCTGCGCTGGCGATTGTCTATTTAGTTTGTGGCATCTTCTCGTTTTTCATTCTGCGTGCGCTAGGCGAACTGGTGTTACACCGCCCCTCCAGCGGCAACTTTGTCTCTTATGCGCGCGAGTTCCTTGGCGAAAAAGCCTCTTACGTCGCGGGTTGGATGTATTTCGTCAACTGGGCCATGACCGGTATTGTTGATATCACCGCAGTTGCACTCTATATGCACTACTGGGGGGCATTTGGTGACGTGCCGCAGTGGGTATTTGCCCTGGGCGCGCTGGCGATTGTCGGCACCATGAATATGATCGGCGTGAAGTGGTTTGCCGAAATGGAGTTCTGGTTTGCCCTGATTAAAGTCCTGGCCATTGCTATCTTCCTGATTGTCGGCGTGGTGTTCCTCGGCAGCGGTAAGCCGCTGGATGGCAATGCAACTGGCTTTCATTTGATCAGTGATAACGGCGGCTTCTTCCCTCATGGGCTGCTGCCTGCGCTGGTGCTGGTGCAGGGGGTAGTCTTTGCCTTCGCCTCTATTGAACTGGTCGGCACCGCAGCCGGGGAGTGCAAAGATCCGAAAACCATGCTGCCGAAAGCGATTAATAGCGTTATCTGGCGTATCGGTCTGTTCTACGTTGGCTCGGTCGTCCTGCTGGTGCTGCTGCTGCCGTGGAACGCTTACCAGGCTGGTCAAAGCCCATTTGTGACCTTCTTCAGCAAGCTGGGTGTGCCCTACGTCGGAAGCATCATGAATATCGTGGTGCTGAGCGCCGCGCTTTCCAGCCTTAACTCTGGCCTTTATTCGACCGGACGCATTCTGCGATCGATGTCGATGGGCGGGTCAGCACCCAAGTTTATGTCGAAGATGAGCGGTCAGCAGGTTCCCTATATGGGCATTCTGGTCACTATCGGCGTCTATGTCGTTGGCGTCTGGCTGAACTACATCGTTCCGTCGCGGGTATTTGAAATTGTGCTGAATATTGCCTCGCTGGGCATTATCTCCTCATGGGCGTTTATCGTGGTCTGTCAGATGCGCCTGCGTAAAGCGATCAAAGAGGGCAAGGCTGAGGACGTTAGCTTTAAGCTCCCCTGGGCACCCTTTACCTCGTGGCTGACGCTGCTGTTCCTGGCCAGCGTACTGGTGCTGATGGCATTTGACTACCCGAACGGGACCTGGACTATTGCGTCGATTCCGCTGATTGCGCTCCTGCTGATCCTGGGGTGGTTTGGTGTTCGCAAACGGGTTCATGCCGTGGCCGCAACTGAGCATCAGCAGCCTAAGGCTGAGTAAAGGGATCCACTGCTTTTACTGCATAAAAAGGCGGCTCTGTGGAGCCGCCTTTTTTTAAGCTCCCGGCCTGATAAGCATCAGTGTGAGCAATCCAGCCCGGCCGCACCTTCAGAATTGAGATAGTTTTCCCTGCCTTGCAGACTTAAGATGGCAGACTCCCGGCAACGCAATGGAGTCCAGATGTCCGCCAAAATCGAAGTCATTAAGAACAAAGTCCTGTCAGAAAACTGGTTTGTACTGCGTAACTACACCTACGATCTCACCGCCAGCAATGGCTCAACGATTCGGCATAAGCGCGAAGTCTACGATCGCGGAAATGGCGCAACCATCCTTCTCTACAACCGCGAAAAGAATAGCGTCATCCTCACCCGGCAGTTTCGTATTGCCACCTGGCTTAACGGGAATGAGAGCGGGATGCTGGTGGAAGCCTGTGCTGGCCTGCTGGATGACGATTCCCCGGAAGACTGTATTCGTAAAGAAGCGATTGAGGAAACGGGCTTCGCCGTGGGGGAGGTTCGAAAGCTCTATGATATGTATATGTCACCGGGCGGGGTCACCGAACTGCTGCATTTCTTCGCCGCCGAATATGATGACTCGCTGCGTGAAAACGCAGGCGGCGGCGTAGAGGATGAGGACATTGACGTCATGGAAGTCTCTTTCCCAGAGGCGTGGACGATGATTGGCGAAGGACGGATTAAAGATGGAAAAACAGTGATGCTGCTACAGCATGCCCTGATTGAAGGGTGGCTGCGTCTCGCCTGATCAACCCGTGCTGACTGGTGTTAAGCGATCGGTCAGCACCTTTATAGACTTAAAAACCGAACAAGAATTTATACCTGCGGAAAATAAATATATTTTCTGTTGCCTGGTCATGTAATTTTAAAATATAGCAGGTGTTAAAGCAGGATTAAATGAAAGTGATGTTTTTCCAGGGTAATGAGTTGATTGGTAAGCTTATTATTGAAGTTAAAAATTTAAAAGCCTTAAGCAACAAATAATAAAACTAATGCCTGTTTAATTTAGCTGAGAAAATGCTAGTTTTAAAGAGCTAACGGAATGCGAATTTTCTCTGTTAATGGTTACAGGTGAATTTAGTGTGTAACAAGGAAGTCAGGTTGTTCAAATATTTACGGGTGAGGTTATATATATGCTGGTATTTGGAGTCATCGACTTTGGGTATTCATATTATTGTAGTGGTGGGCTGTTTAAAACAATCCTTAGAGGTGTTTAATGAATAGAATTCATTTGAGGTCAGAGAGCGGCTTTTACCTGCATGCCAAAATCATTGAAAACGATGCCAAAGCTGACGGGACAGCAGAAAATATTGTTGAAGTGTACTGTATGGATGATGATTACTATCCTGCAAGAAGCATAGATATTTTAGTAAGAGTGAGTGGTAATGCCCTTTTGAAACGTAATGGCCAAATGGTTGACCACTATTATACCGATCCTTACGGCCTGGTGCGCTTTTCTGTGATTAACAAAGTGGCAGAACAGGTAAATGTGACTTCAGAGGTATTCAGAGAAGAATCTACGCAACAGGTTTTACCCATTAATTTCATTGCAAACAGCAATGTCCTAAAAATAAGTCAGGTAGCCAATGCTAACCGATTATTCAGGTTAACCGGGGAGCCAACGACTGCCTGGCCGGGAGCAAGCTTTCGGATAGATACCACCGGTGGAAGTGGCAATGTAGAATGGAACGTCATCCAGTCGTCAGCTGAAGTCACTATTGAAAGTGACAGCAAAGGAAGTGGAATAGTGACGATACACAATCGACCCCGACAGATTTGTCTGATTGAAGGGACAGATCGCGTAACAAAAGAGAAGGTCTCCTACAACTTCCAGATTACTAATTTTGTCAACATAGATGCAACCAGGCGGACCATCTACCAGACAGAAAGTATATATGGAAATAATATTCTGAGTCCGGGTGCATACAAAACGTTGTTTACCCAATGGGGTAGCTTAAGGGCATACGCTCCCTGGAACACGATTTCCCGGTCCAATTACTGGACGAATGATACCGGCGTATTTTCTACCACATATTTCAATATCGCTAACGGCACGCAGGAATGGGAAGTAAATGGAAATGTTTTAAATGTGGCCTATAGGGTGGGTTCTTATTAACGTCCTGCTTATTAAGTGTCGTGGATGATATAAAGAAATGTAATAAGGTAGAGAGTGCAACATTCTTTTATTTTAAACTAACCTGGCAGGATGTAAATTATGAAAGATGCCCAGATGGCGGAACTGACGTTACGTCTTGAAAAAGTGAAAAATAATGCGGTATCTGACGGCAGGGATATCAATACCGTTGGTCTTTATATAGAAAGTAAAGATGCACCTGTGGCTAATATTCGTGTGGTATTTGAAGTTGATGGTGCAGCCATTTTTGTCAATAGCAGGGCTGGCGTCTATGCCACTAGCAGTAACCAGGATGGCTTTGTAGAAGTTAGTTTCACCAGTACTCAAATTGAACATGTTGAATTGAGTTGCTTTATTGTTGAAGACAAACAAAACGTTGTCTTTACGGATTTTGATTTTATTAAAATACGAGATATATTTAAAATTGAGCGGGTGCAGAGTAGGAATCAAACGCTTTATTATGGTGAGCCGACCTTTATTTGGGAGGGTGCCAGTATCCTGCTGCACACCAGCGGTGGCTCAGGAGAGGTTGAATGGAGTGTTGGCGATGAGAAAAAAAATAATATTAGCCTTGTAAGTGATGATTATGGTTCCGCTGAGGCCACGGCTGTTTCTTACTTCACAGGAAGCTGTGAAATAATTGCTAAAGATAAAGTCACAGGGGAAACGTCAAATCATATATTTGATGTTCATAATTACCTCTACCCGACCAAAACTAAAATAGGCTTGCAGGAAATTATTCAGGATAAAGATAAAAAGCTACTCTCAAAATCAACGCTGAAATCTTTATACGAACAGTGGGGTGACCTTTCGGTTTACAGTGAATGGCTACCGAATACACCCTACTGGACCAGTGAGTATAATTTAATAGGTAATAAGGTTACAGTGATGAATAGCTCAACCGGGATCTTCGTTGAGGAGTCTTTTATTAACTACGGTGAAATCATCGTGCAGGGCCTGGTTTACAGCAAAAGTGAAGATAATGAATAAATTGAAGTTAAATTAAGAGGAGAAGGGTATGTCAGCAATTAATGAATTCCATGAAAATGATATTTCTAAACGACTTGAAGAAAGAAAAAGAAAGCTGCAGTCGCTTGAAGTAAAAACAGGCAAACCTACAGTACCCGTTTTAACAGCACCGGTGATTGAAGGGCTGCTGGCTGATGGCACTGTCCCGGTTGATCTATTTAATCAGGGGTTGGAACTGCTGGTCCCTGCCTGGAGAAGGATGGATGAAGGCGATGCGATTTTTGTCTACTTAGATGATAATGATACGACATTTATCGCTAGTTATGTTATGGACGATCCCGATGAGACAGATTTTCCTATTAAATTAAAGTTATCAGAACGCTTTTTAACCTTTGGACCCTATAAGATCCAGTACGTTGTTGAAGCAGCGTCGGGTGTCTCGAGCTTAAGTTTTCCTCTGAATGTGATAGTCGATCGTGATGCTCCCAACCCCTCTGGTCCTGCTTTCATCGCGGACGAATATGAAAATACGATAACAAGGGAAGAAATTATTTCTCAGGGTAATAAATTCCCCCTGCTTATACCTTCGTACACACGTATTGATGCCGGTGATACTATAAGGATAACCTGGATTGGCGGTAATAGCACGGCGTCACGCTTGCCAGGTTATATAATTACTGAAGAGGATGTTAATAAAGACTATATTTCTATAGATGTGCCGGAGCAGGTTATTATAGACGGTGGGGAGGGAAGTGCAATTATATACTATAGCCTGATCGACAGGGCGGGGAATGTCAGCGTGAGATCGCCTGATCATTCGATATCGGTCATAATCAACCCTGCGGCTAAGTTCCTGACGCCGGCACGAGTGCCACTGGCAGAAAATGGTCCCATTACTGATGCTGCAACACGCGTGCCAGTGACCGCACTTATACCAAAATACACTAATATTTTGCCAGGCGATGTTATTACATTGAGATGGCGTAACTCGCCGATTTCACCTTCACTTACTGTACCTAATCCATTACCTCTTGACGCTTACGTACTTGAGTTTGTCATACCCAGGGAAAAAATATGGGAAACCAAGAGCGGAACATGGGAAGTAGATTATCAGGTTACGCGCGGTAAGGTTGTAACAACGTCCGATGTCAATCCTGTAAGAGTCGATCTGAATATACCTGGACCTGAGGATCCTGATAAAACGACGGACGTTAATGAAAATTTAGCCGAGGCTACAGTTGTAGGTAATGGTGTAAAAGAAACTAACAAATTACTACCCGGCGACCTTCGTAAAGGGGCTGTCGTTACTGTTCCATACTATGAAACACCAGTAGTAGACGATACTATACGTGTTTATTGGGGGGGGCGGTCATCGGGTGAATATATAGACTATAAAGTTAAAAAAGAAGACATCAATGAAAGTAAAGCAGCGTTTAATATTGAAATTGATGCTAATACTGTAGATAGCACACCAGAAAATACTGCGTGGGAAGTAACCTATGATCTCATCAATGCCACCAACGATAACTTGGGTCAGACGACATATGTTGATGTTCATTTAGCCGGACCTGGCGGTCCAGATGGTCTTCTGGCACCCGATTTACTGGGAAGAAATGCACGTGGATGGTTTGTTGAAGGCGACCAGGTTAATCCATCAACATCAGTTCTGATCAACGCCTATGAAAATATGGCAGAAGGAGACGTGGTTACCTTACACTGGATTGGAAATTCTAAAACGAATGGTCAAGGTGAGGATATTGACAGTACCAAATTCTCTACGTCAACGACTATCACTAAGGCGAATTTGAATAAATCCGTGGTAATGGTTATTCCTTATGCACCTTATATTCAGGGTGTCATTTATGGATCTGCCAGATGTTATTATTCTATAGGGCAGTTGGGGTATGTCTTTGATTCCGAAGTCAGCTCTGTAAAAATCGATCTTAAAGGCCCTGCGGGGTAATAATATCTAATTTTTTCGTTTAAAAAACCAACCCTTATATCCTGGAAAAGAGAGTGAATATGAGTAACGATAAATTTAAAGGAATTTTTTCCGTAAATAAATTGAGTGATATTATAATTCCTCTTAGTCATCCGGTTGTCGGTGGGATCGGGGTTGGTTTTACTACATCAATAGATGGCCTTCTGCTAATTTGTGAGGCTTACTCTATTATGAGGAAAGGGGACCTCATTGATGTCTATATTTATCAGTCAGATGAGAATTCAGCATTATATCCCGTTAAAAGTTATATCTTGTCTGAAGAGGAGGTGAATGATTCCATTCACATTATCGTCCCCCCAGAAAATATTAAGGCTGGGTGGTTTAAAATATACTATACGGTTACACATACTGACAGTGGGATAAGCGACAGCTCAAACACTTCCACACTTTGGATTAAATTGGATAAACCCGGGGGGATCGACCCTAATCCTCAAACTCAAAATGTGAATGAAAATTTTTCACCACCCGGTATTCCACCATCAATCATTTATAACGGTGTTGGGGCTGATGAGGCAAAGAAAGGGGTGCCGATTAGTATTGAACCCTATATCAATATGCGCATCAGAGATAAAATAAACCTCAGCTGGGGAGGGAAAATCATCAGCCACGTTGTCGGTGAGAATGATTTCATTAAACCGATTACGATAACAATTGATGAAAATACCATTAAAGAGGCTGGGGATAGTGATAACTTGCTGGTGACTTATGAAGTGCGGGATGAGGTGAATAACTACTCCAAGTGGTCACCTTCCAAAGCAATTTCCGTCAGTGCCGGTGGCTATTATCTTAAAGCTCCGATTGTTAAGGATTCGGTTAATTATATTATAAATATTGACAGCCTCGGGCAACGTGACGCAATCATCCAGGTTACGATTGATACGGATAGTTTTAACATTAATGATTCAGTTCAGCTCGTTGTCAATGGGCGAACCGCTTCGGGTAGCACGACCCGATATGAGGATTACCTCACTATAAGTCGATTTCCTTCTATTCTTGAATTCGCTGTTCCATACACGCAGTTACTGGCACTGGTCCAGGGGGAGTTTATTGTCTCTTACACATTGATAAGCGCCTCTGACAGCAGCAAAATAACCTCAAGAAAAGTGACTATTTCAGTTTCGGGCGCGCAGAGTTCTCTTCTACCCAAACCGGAGGTTGCGGAAGCGGTATCAGGTACACTTGACGGCTATCTCAGTGCCGTCACAGTCACTGTTCCTCTCTTCACCGCAATGGTACCCGGCGCGGAGATTATCCTTAATTGGTCTGGGGTGACCCATAATGGAGATAACTTTAATCGTTTCTTATCTGAAAAAATAACGTCAATAAGTTCTCCTGTTTCATTTATCATTGATGAGGCAGCGATTAAAATTCTGGCAGGCGGGGTTGTTACCCTCTATTATCAGTACACCACGAGCGCTAGCAGTATCCTGACTTCTGAAAAGTTGCAGTTAAAAGTTATTAAACGCCTGGCTGCGCCTTTGATTCCTGAAATTAGTGGCGATCTGATCGATCCCGATACGATTAAAACTGCCCTTACCGTAAGGATTCTCCCCTGGAATGGTATGATGTTGAATGACCGCATAGACCTTAAATGGGCGTCAGCTGTTCCTGAAGGTAATTTTGCTGATTGGTTACGTGTATCATCTTCGATTCTCAATAAACCTGTTAACTTTCGCGTTCCCAAAAACTACATCGACGTCAATATTAATAACAGTGTTAGAGTTAGCTACCAGGTTACGGATGAGAATGGTAACAGTCTGGCATCAGAAATGCTGTCGCTGCGCATCAGGTCATGGGTTAATGAAGCACTTCCTGCTCCAACCGTTGAAAAAGTGTCTGATGGTATTCTCCTGCTGGAGAACACGACGGCAGGTGTTTTGGCAAAAATTCCCGTCTATGATGAAATGCAGGCAGGTGATACGGTATACCTCTACCTGGAAGGCGTGGCAAACTGGCATGACTTTCTGACTATCACTGCGGGAACGTTGAATGAAGAGATCTCATTTGAGTTACCCTATGCTATTCTTTTGCTAAATAATAACAGTGACATCTCTTTACACTACGAAATAGATAGATTTGACGGCACCAAAGCATCCTCTGTTGACCTCAAAATTACCGTGATGTCTACTGCTCAAATGCTTCCCGCGCCGAAAGTTGACGAAAATGTTAGTGGCGTTATCATTCCCGAAAACCTTTTACGTTTTGCTACATTCCGGGTTTCTCCTTATAGCAATATGGCTGCTGGTGACACGTTAACAGCCTACCTTAATGGCGTGGAATCCTGGGAAGACTACCTGCCGGTGTCAGGTGGTGCAGTATCCAGGGATATTGTTTTTAATATTCCTAAGAAATATTTTGAATCTTCTTTAAATACTGCGGTTAATCTGAACTATCAGGTACATTACATTTCTGGTCAGATAGCCTCGTCAGAAAAACTGACGTTGCAGGTTAAAGCTGCCGGTATCAGTTTACCTGAGCCCGTGGTGGAACATGTTATTAATGGCATGCTGGATTTCACCGTGATTAATGCCAATGGTGTTGAGGTGAGCATTCCCGCCTGGGATAGCATGGCATCCGGTGACGGCGTAAAACTTTTCTGGGGAAACAATTTTAGTCTCTACACGGCCATCAGTACCAATATGTTGGGCAATCCTGTGACTTTCCAGGTACCTTACAATGAAGTTAAAGTTCACAATGGTAAAACGATTAGTGTTAGCTATCGGGTTGACTCATTTGATGGGAAAGAGAACCTGTCGAAAGTATTAACCCTCGCCATTATCAGTTCCGCGTTACCTTCGCCTTATGTAAAAGAAGCACAGGAAGATATTATTAATACAGGGAGCGTTAAAACTGGCGCGACCGTCATCATCCCTCTCTCTGCGCGTTTACAACAGGGTGATATAGTTGAAATATTTTGGCTGGGCGCGGCAGATGACAATGGCTGGAATCAGCAAATTACGATAACTGGCAGCGACTCAAAGGCCGCTTTACAGTTCGTCGTCCCTTACGACGTCGTGCTCTCGTCCGAGGGCAACACCGTACGGATCAATTATATTCTGACGCGAGCAGGGGAAAGCATAACGTCGCCATCAAAGCGTTATACTATCACCAGTGAGTTGGTAAACAGCAAAATCCTTGTTTTCGGGGCACGCGCTCCCAGCCACTCCTATCACTATTCAGGAAAATCACAGTTTTTGATTGGGTATGATAAAAGCACCGGTAAAAGGACCATACTGGACTGGCGTTATGAAGGTGATACTGAAACCACAACGGCAGAGTGGTTCAGGGATACTCAGCCCTGGCTGAAGTTAACCGTCTCGTCAGCCACAGATGAAATTCAACTTTCACCCGCGAATATATTAGGTAATGGAGATGACGTCACAAACAGCGGTAAAGCTGCAATGGTCGCCATTCTTGATTCTGGCATTGTAGTGGGTTGGGGCGATTCTGTGGTTGGAGGGGATCTGCCTTCAGGTTTATCCACAAACAATGATTATATAGAGTTTTCTACATCTGGCGTTGCTTTCGCTGCGCGTCGTGCTGACAACAGCGTGGTGGCCTGGGGAGACGCTGAAGGCGGGGGTATAGTGCCCTCTGCCATCGCTAAACTTAAAAATATTGTCTCGCTGAGCGGCTCAGCGCAAGCGTTTTGCGCAATATTGGCCAACGGTAAAGTGGTTGCCTGGGGGGATCGCAGAAATGGGGGTAATGTGCCATCCACTATCAGCGCTTATAATAATATCCTTAAAGTCGTCGGCTCTGGCGGCGCCTTTGCTGCACTGCGTGCAGATAAGCGAATCTGTGCGTGGGGGAATTCCAGCTATGGTGGCCTCCTTCCTACCGCTGTGACCAATCACCGTAATGCCCGGGACATTGCTTCAACCCTGTCGGCTTTTGTCGCACTTAATTATGATAATAGTCTGTTATGTTGGGGTAATAGTGAATTTGGTGGAGTATTACCCACCACTTTAAGTCAGATGAAAGATTTCAGCGATATCATGGCGTCCAATAATGGGGCGTTTGTGGTCAGGCGGACGAATGGTCTACTGGTAGGATGGGGAGCAGACACACATGGAGGTCAACTGCCCGTAAGTCTTTCTGCCATGAATAGTGTTATTGAAGTTGTATCAACGTGGAGCGCCTTTGCTGCTCTGATGAGTAACGGGAGTATCGTTGCCTGGGGTGATGAAGCTGCCGGAGGAGTATTGCCGCGCGAGATTGCTTCACTGGAGGATGTTGTACAAATTTCCGCCACGGCCACCGCCTTTGCAGCGCTTCGGGCCAATGGCACGGTAGTTGCCTGGGGCGACCCCCTTTCTGGCGGAAATACCCAACCCGCTAGCACTCAGCTGAACAGGTGCCGGGCAATCTATAGCAGTAGCGGGGCTTTCTCCGCGATTACAGAAGATCAACGGATTGTTTCATGGGGAAGCATTGATGCGGGTGGAGATAATGAAGAGATCGCCGCACGGCTCAATGGTTTAATTTCCTACTCACGATGAAACACAGTTAACAGGGATAAAAGTGGGATGTCGTTATTAAGGCATCCCACGCCCTTAAATTGACCCACTAAGCGGTGTTATATCTGCGCGCCCGGGCAGAGGCATTTTACCAGTTTATACGAACACCAACATGTGTCGCCCACGGTGATTCGACTTTGTTACCCTTGCTGTAACTGGCATCAGTGTAAATATATGCCTTGTCTGATACCTGTGCATTCAGGCCAACTTCATACATTCCATTCCCGCCGGACATATCATTTTTAAAAGCAATATCATTGACCGATACATCATTAGCTTTTGCAAACTCATGCTGATAAGAGACGCGCACATAGGGGGATAATGACATTCCGTTGTCTAACGTTAGGTTTTTACCAAGGGCCATATTCAGGGCGGCCTGTTTAGATTTTGCGCTGTCATTACTGACTTTCAGGCCATTGTCCAGTTTGAATTCCTTGCCTGACATCCATAAAGATGAAAGCTGTAAGGAGGGTTCAATAAACCAGCCCTGAGACAGAAGAATATTTTTTCCAAACTCACTTGAAAACCCTATGCCGTAATTATTGTAATTACCTTTTGATGCTACGCCATTGCTCATTGTAGCTTCGACATTATTATTAAATTTATTGCCTTTCAGCATCAAATCCACAAACCAACCTGAGTCTGCCATCCATGTGGTGTAGCCACCGATAAAATAGCTGTCAATATTGCTGTTGCCATAATGAGCATTAATATCATTATCGCTGTAGCCGGTAAACAGACCTGTCAGGAGTTTGCCCTCTCTCACATCGAAAGCTTTATCTCCCCCTATTGCCAGGCCAGACTGTTTTTGTTGGTAGCTGATTCCGCCACCGGGACTTACGTGGGTCTCCTGTCCCATGTATTGCGCCCACAGGCCTCCATCATGTTTTGCTGTCGTCCGCAGGTCGCCCAGCCGTCCCCGGACGGTATTAAGTTCACCTGTCCATACGGCGGGCGTTGCGTTAACCACACTCAACACTGTTTCAGTTGAGGGCGTCAATTCCTCTGTTTTTAACAGATCCCAGTCATTACCCTGATGCTGAAGTCGGTATTCATAGACACCGGCATCAACCCGGCCATTTTGCAGACTGAAATCTCCTCCTCCATCTGCTGTTCTCACCACCGTCAGCGGCAGCGAATGGTCTGGTTCTTCTCCCGTATTCGTTATCGACAGAAGATGGGATCCACTCGTCTGGCCATCGATAATCAGCTGGTCCCCCTTGTTGGCAGCAATATCTGAGCGAAGTAAGAAAAGCCCCTGACCTACAAGGTTATTTACCGTCAGAGTGCGGTAATTATTACCCTGGCTATTCAGGTTAACGCTACCCGAACTTAGCGCTAAGCGACGAATGTTTGCTGACTGAATCAGCGACCACATGGCATTATCCCTGACCGAGATACTGTCATAGTTTTCCAGATTTCCCAGCAGCGATGTTTTGCCACTCAGACTGACTGAAGACCCGGTTGTACCATCTGCAGTCACATTACCCGTAAGCTGGCTGTCCTGTAACGCCAGGGTATGGATAGCATTGAGGTTACCGTCAATGACGGATCCGCTGGCCAGGGATACCGTTGTGGGATAGGTTTCGCTACCAGTGATATCGCCTGTTATTCGGCTGTTATCAAGCGTAACGGCGGCTGGCAGAGTGAGGTTGCCTTCAATAGCAGATTTATTGGCTAATGACACCGTAGTAGCGTTGTCCTCGCTGCCAATAATATCGCCTGTTATTCGGCTGGCATTAAGGCTCAGAGATGAAATCTGGCTTAGGTTTCCCTCAATCAGGGAGTCGTCAGAAAGTTCAGCCGCAGTAAAACCGGGTGAATCTGCAAATACCCGCCCGATGATAGTACTGTGAGCCAGTGTGAGTGTATTAATGTTTCTGACATCACCGTTAATTATGCTGTTATCGCGCAGGGCGACGTCGGCAGGGCGCGTGTCTTCTGGATTGATGTTACCCGTTATGCTGCTGTTACTGGCTTCAAGTTTGTTTACGCCATTTATATCGCCCTGAATTTTCGCATTATTTTTTAACTGTACCAGACCCACCGAATCCTGTTTGAAAGCGATATTACCCTCAAGTTCGCTTTTATCGGCAACCAGCGTATTAAGATTTTCGATATTTCCATGTAAAGCAGCATTATTATTCAGTACAGTATTGAGAACCGATGTCTGATCGGCGATGAGATTACCGCTAAGGTCACTGTTATCAATGGAAAGATTAAGCGTATTTCCATTAATCACTTCTACAAGTGTGCCATTACCTGCCGTTAAAACGCTGCCAGCATTGATTTGTAACCCTATCACTCCTGTACTATAAGAGCTCCTCGCCCCAGCCAGAATAGCGCTGCCGTTACTGCTTGTTATATGTGTATTATTAAGTATCGCGACCGGTTGAGAATCGTCGTCATCGAGCAAAAGCATCAACCCGAGCTTGTCGCCGGTTATTGCACTGTTTGTTGCCTGCAGCGTTCCACCGAAAATCGTGCCGCCGATCCCACCGCCAAACTGACTGGTTAAACCATCGTCCTTACCATTGACTACAGAGTCATTTAATACCAGGAGGCTGTTTAATCCACTGGTAGTAAAACCCCGACCATTAGCATTCAGCACCGATGAGGTTACTGTTGCTTCAGAGCCGCCATTGACGCCAATTGCCACACCACGTACTGGCATTGCGTTTGTAATAGTCGAGTTGTTAATGGTTGCCTGGCTGTTATCCTGTAAAGATATAGCCTGAGAGATTTGTCTTGCGTCTGGCTCGATATAAGTATCTCCTCCTTCCATGTTTAGCACGCCTTCCCGTAACGTTATACCCTGCGTTTTTCCTCCCTGTCTGACATTGAGCGTAGCACCCCGCACCTCCCACAAATTCCTCGTACTGTTTTCAGTAACATACCCTGTTTTTCCATCGGTTAATACAATAGCATGTGCAGGGGATATCAGAAGACTGCTAATAATATTGAAGGTTAATATTTTGATTATGTCTTTTTGGTATCTGTTAGTTTTGAGGGGGCGGGTTTTAACTTTTAAAGTTTGCACGGGCATTATCCTTAGCTATATATTGGTACTGTCAGTGGATAGTTTTCAGCCCAGGGGTAAGGCGAGAGGCTGACATGGTACATATCTTTTTTATATTCGGTCTAATGAAATAAGGGGTTAGTATTTTTGGATTTTATAGGCAAATACTGGTTACTAATCTTTAAAAGTCATCAGCTGTAGCATAATGGCGCCGGGAGAACTATCTCATTGTGGAATGATTGGCAGTCATTTAGGAACAATTGTCTGGTGCTTTAACTCTGGTTATATATGGTATTGTAGAAGCGGTAGAAAAGTATTTTCCACGTATTTTTATTTTTTATTCTATTTATTTTATTATTTCGAGTAAAGCTAATTTGGGTTTATTTGTCAAACAGGGGCAGTGTCATATTCGTGAGGATGTGTTTAAGCTACTGATAATTGGTTGTATTTATTTTTATTATTGAATATGCCAGCACGCATGTAATTTTAGGAAAGAATGAAAGGTGAGGTGGGCGTTTGTGGGCAAGTCTGAATGAACTCATTCATTATATTTAATGAATTCGTAAGGCGTAATTTATGAATGGTAGTGCCATGGTTTTTGTTGAAAAATAAGCCTTGCTGGCGTGATTAACCCGATAAAAGAGTGGGTAGATTTTAAACTGAATCAGTGTGACTACCTCGCGCTTATTAACTGCTGGTATTGCGTAGAGGGTGATGTCTCATTTTCTACCATGTCCGATTAATCTGATTGAGGTCCTTCCGGTCAGCAGCGAAGATAACTCCAGAACTTACTGGGTCTTTTTTTCCCGTAATTCTACCTTTGCGTCATGATATGGGCGCTCAATTGATAAACTTCACCTAAAGGTGAACCATTAGGCTACGCTTATTGCTTCACGTCACTCTGGGATACCCGTGATCAATGCCTTACTGGATGATATTGCCTTTTGTTTCCTTATTTCTGACGGCTTTGTCGCTGCATGCCGAGCCGCTGCACAAAACATTTTCTAACTGGCAGATTACCTGTAATAACCTTAATAGCTGTGTGGCCAGAAGTTTCCCTGGCGATAAAGGTCTGGTTATGACCGTCAGTCGTCACGCTGGCGTCAACGACCGCCCCCTTATTTCAATAGATTATGGTAACCACTACAGCGGTGAGCTTAATGGCGCGCCGCTGAAAGATAATCTGCTGCTTGACGGGCAGCGGCTCCGGCTCGATCTGAAACACTGGGAAGTCGAATCTCATCATCTGACGACGTCACATGTCATCTCCATTGACGAATTTTTACAGCAGGTGATGGATGCGGGCGCTATTCAGCTACTGTACCGGCCCGATGCAAGCATCTCCTTACAGGGGCTTAAGGCCGCTTTGCTGTTGATGGATGATATCCAGGGAAGAGTTAATGGGATGAGCGCATGGGTGAAGCGGGGCAGCCGCTCCGCAGAGGATGTCACTCCCGAACCTGAAGTGCCCGTCATTATGCCTCTCAGCCATCCGCCGCTGGCCCTGACGCGCGATGAGACAACGGGGCTGATTGATTTTGGTACCTGGCGTATCAACACGGACGAATGCTCGCTTGATCCGCAGCGGCGCGAGGTGAGTGTGGCGCCGCTAAGCGACCAGAAAGCTCTCCTGCTTATCAGCTGTGAAATGGGTGCTTACAACGTCATTGATTTAGCCTTTGAGGTGACGCGTTCGCTGCCCTATGTGGCGAAGGGGGTAACGCTGACGCTACCCTTTGTTCCCCCGTCACATACCGAAAAGCAGTTAGAGCTGGTCAACGCCGAATATGATGCCAGCAGTGGCGCGCTGTTAACCTATAACAAGGGCAGGGGGCTGGGGGATTGTGGTTTGGCGACGCGTTGGCAATATGATGGCAGGGAGTTTGTGCTGGCTGACTATGCAGAAGAGAGTACCTGCGACGCCTGGCACGGTAGTGATGACTGGCCGTCGCTGTGGACTACGCAACCGCCACCGACCGCCAGCGTCGAGATTACATCCCAGTAAGGGGCAGGCGGGTGAAGGGCAAAAAAAAGCCCGGCTGGGAAGCCGGGCTTTTATCATACAGAAAACAATCAGTGAGGCTTCAGCAGCGCCTCAGCATGACTGACAATGTTTTCAACGGTAAAGCCAAATTCATTAAACAGCTGCGGCGCAGGAGCAGACTCACCGAAGGTAGTCATACCGACGATAGCGCCATTCAGACCGACATATTTATACCAGTAGTCGGCAATTCCGGCCTCTACGGCCACGCGAGCGCTTACCGTAGAAGGTAATACGGATTCGCGATAGCCTACATCCTGCTTATCGAACAGGTCGGTTGAAGGCATAGAGACTACGCGTACCTTGTGGCCTTCCGCCGCCAGTTTCTCGGCTGCACCCAGCGTGATTTCAACTTCCGAGCCGGTAGCAATCAGGATCACATCTGGCGTACCCTCGCTATCTTTCAGCACGTACGCGCCGCGTGAGATATTCTCGAGCTGCTCTTTGGTACGCTCTGGCTGTGCCAGATTCTGACGTGACAGGATCAGCGCAGTGGGGCCATGATGACGCTCAACCGCATGTTTCCACGCTACCGCCGTCTCCACCTGGTCACAGGGGCGCCAGACGCTCATATTTGGCGTCACGCGCAGGCTGGCAATCTGTTCAACCGGCTGGTGGGTTGGGCCATCTTCGCCCAGTCCGATAGAGTCATGGGTGTAGACCATAATCTGTCGGGCTTTCATCAGCGCGGCCATACGCACGGCGTTACGGGCATATTCTACAAACATCAGGAAGGTGGCGGTATAAGGAACAAACCCGCCGTGATGCGCGATGCCGTTGCCGATAGCGGTCATACCAAATTCACGCACACCGTAGTGAATGTAGTTACCAGCATGGTCTTCTTTGATGGACTTCGAGCCAGACCACATCGTCAGGTTACTCGGTGCCAGGTCAGCGGAGCCGCCAAGGAATTCAGGCAGAATTTTACCCCAGGCTTCCAGCGTATTCTGAGACGCTTTACGGCTGGCGATTTTCTGTGGATTAGCCTGCAATTCTTCGATGAACTTCTGCGTTTCCTGCTGCCAGTTTTCCGGCATTCCCCCGTCCATACGGCGGGCATACTCTTTCGCCAGTTCAGGATGCGCGGCTTTATAAGCGGCGAACTTCTCATTCCAGGCTTTCTCCGCCTGCGCGCCTGCCTCTTTGGCATCCCACTGAGCGTAAATCTCCTGCGGGATTTCAAACGGTGGATAGTTCCAGCCAAGCTGCTTGCGGGTCAGCGCAATCTCTTCATCGCCCAGCGCTGCGCCGTGGGCCTCTTCTTTGCCTGCTTTATTCGGCGAGCCGAAGCCGATAATCGTTTTACAGATAATCAGGGATGGCTTGTCAGTAACGCTCTGCGCCTCTTTGATAGCATTGGCGACGGCGGTAGCATCATGACCGTCAATTTCATGAACGACGTGCCAGTTATAGGCTTCAAAACGCTTAGCGGTATCGTCGGTGAACCAGCCTTCAGTTTCACCATCAATTGAGATGCCGTTGTGATCGTAGAAACCAATCAGTTTGCCCAGGCCCAGGGTGCCAGCCAGCGAGCACACTTCGTGCGAAATGCCTTCCATCAGACAGCCGTCGCCCATAAAGACATAGGTATGATGATCAACCACGTCATGGCCCGGACGGTTAAACTGCGCGCCCAGGGTGCGCTCAGCAATCGCCAGACCAACGGCATTTGCCAGGCCCTGACCCAGTGGGCCAGTGGTGGTTTCAACGCCTGGCGTGTACCCGAGTTCCGGGTGACCCGGCGTTTTTGAGTGCAGCTGACGGAAGTTCTTCAGTTCTTCAATCGGCAGGTCATAGCCGGTCAGGTGCAGCAGACTGTACAGCAGCATGGAGCCATGGCCATTGGACAGGATAAAGCGGTCACGATCGGCCCAGGCCGGGTTGGTCGGATTGTGATGCATAAAATCGCGCCACAGCACTTCGGCGATATCGGCCATGCCCATTGGGGCACCCGGATGACCACTCTTGGCTTTCTGCACGGCATCCATGCTCAGCGCACGAATAGCATTAGCCAGCTCTCTACGTGAAGACATATTGTTCTCCCTGATTTTTTTGTGGGATAAAATGGGCGGTATAACGCATTGAAGGGCGAATATTATCGCCCGGTTTACCTACGGCCTGATTGGCTACGAGGCTAATGCCGCCCATTCTGGAATGATTTACAGTCTGGCGGACAGCACGTTTTCCAGATTCTGCTGGTCGACAGCAAACTGACGGATACCGTCAGCCAGCTTATCCACCGCCATCGGATCCTGATTATGTTCCCAACGGAACTCGGATTCAGAAAGCTGTGCGGGCTGGTGGAAACACTCGGTCGACGGCGTCAGTTTGCGTTCAACCGGTGCATCGCTGGCCTGCAGTTCTTTAAGGAGGTTAGGTGAAATGGTCAGGCGGTCGCAGCCAGCCAGCGCCAGGATCTGCTCCACGTTACGGAAGCTGGCACCCATAATGACCGTGTTATAACGATGCTGCTTGTAGTATTCGTATATTTTACGCACGGAGACCACGCCCGGATCTTCGTCCACGACGTAGGGGTCCTGGGGTTTACGGCTGTTGTACCAGTCATAAATACGGCCAACGAAGGGAGAAATCAGGAATACGCCGGCTTCAGCGCAGGCGCGCGCCTGAGCGAAGGAGAACAGCAGCGTCAGGTTACAATTGATACCGTTTTTTTCCAGCTCTTCAGCCGCACGGATCCCTTCCCAGGTGGAAGCCAGCTTAATCAGGATGCGTGAACGATCAATGCCGTTGTCTTCATACATTCTCACCAGCTTCTCTGCTTTAGTGACACACATACCGCGGTCAAATGAGAGGCGTGCATCAACTTCGGTAGACACGCGTCCAGGAACGCTCTTGAGAATTTCCATACCGAGGTTAATGGCGACTTTATCACTGGCGTTGATTATCTGCGTTTCTTTGCTGCCGCCCTGCTTTTTAGCGTAGTCAATGGCGTCAGTCATCAGGTGCTTGTAGGAATCGAGGCCGGAGGCTTTCAGGATCAGAGACGGGTTGGTGGTGGCATCTTCCGGATGGTAGTTACGAATCGATTCGATATCGCCACTGTCAGCCACTACGGTGGTGTATTGTTTCAGTGCGTCTAGCTGGTTCATCTCTTGGCTCCTTGATGGGCAATCTGCAAAGCAAATAGCCGCGACGGTACGCCTGCTGACAGCGCGTCTCACCACCACGGTATTATATTCTTGGGCCAAACATTGCATCAGACGTGCGGTAATGAAAATGCGTTTTCTCTGATTGTTGCAATGGGTTGACCCAATAGTTGGAAATCTGACGGGTAAAAATCGTCGCATCCATAAGTGTAGCACTCGCAGAGATTTCCGCCGGGGCGTCACTTTTCAGCGCAGGGAAAACAGACAGGACAGAAGAAGATGGCGAGGGACAAGTCTGGCGTCGCGCGTCAAAATGCGCTTAAGCCCGAAGCTGCGCTAAGAGACTTTTCCTGGAGGGGCAGGGGCGACTGTCGCAGCGGCTGGCGCATAAGCGGGCCGCTGCGAAAGAACGTTTAGATCCACGCTTTCACGGGCAGGAAGTCAGTATAGAGCGCAGCCTCTGGCGACCCAGGCTGCGGCTGAAAGTCATATTCCCAGCGAACCAGCGGTGGCATGGACATCAGAATAGATTCGGTGCGACCCCCGGTTTGCAGGCCGAACAGCGTGCCGCGATCCCAGACCAGATTAAATTCTACATAACGTCCCCGACGGTAAAGCTGGAAGTCGCGTTCACGCTCTCCCCACGGCAGCGCTTTACGCCGCTCAACGATCGGCAGATAGGCCTGTAAAAAGCCCTGGCCCACGGCCTGGATAAAACGGAAGCAGTAATCAAAGTCCGGCGTGTTCAGGTCGTCAAAGAACAGCCCGCCGATACCGCGCTGCTCGTTGCGGTGCTTGATAAAAAAGTAGTCGTCGCACCACTTTTTATAGCGCGGATAAACATCTTCCCCAAACGGCTGACAGAGATCGAAGGCGGTCTGATGCCAGTGCACTGCATCCTCTGTGAAACCATAGTAGGGCGTCATATCAAAGCCGCCGCCAAACCACCATACCGGCTCGGCACCCGGCTTCTCGGCGATAAAAAAGCGCACGTTAGCATGACTGGTAGGCACGTAAGGGTTTTCCGGGTGGATAACCAGCGACACGCCCATTGCTTCAAAACTTCGGCCCGCCAGCTCGGGACGGTGCGCCGTGGCAGAGGCTGGCATCATATCGCCATGAACGTGGGAGAAATTCACCCCGGCCTGCTCAAAAATAGCGCCTTTGCGCAATACCCGACTGCGTCCACCGCCGCCGCCTTCGCGCGTCCAGCTATCTTCTTCAAACCGGGCGCTACCGTCAGCCTGTGCCAGCTGATGACAAATACGATCCTGTAAACTCAGTAAAAACTGTTTAACCTGGGCAATATCGGGTGCGTTCATGGCTTAGCCTGCATTAAAAAATAACGCGCGCAGTATACGTCATATTCGTTTTTTATGGGCGGCGGTTATTGGCATCAAACTCATTAAAGTAGCTGATAATGCCGCCAACAATGGCACTGGCAATTTTCTGGCGAAACGCCGTGCTGCCCAGCAGCCGCTCTTCCGAAGGGTTGGTGATAAAGGACGTTTCCACCAGTACCGATGGGATCGACGGCGACTTCAGCACGGCAAAGGCCGCCTGCTCGGTATGCTGGCTGTGCAGATGGTGTACCGGACGAATTTGGTTCAGTACGTGCTTGCCCAGCGTCAGGCTGTTTTTGATGGTATCCGTTTGTACCAGGTCGAACAGCACCTGCTGCAGATAATGATCTTTTTGCGACGACTTAACGCCGCCCACCTCATCTGCGGCGTTTTCTCTTTTGGAGAGATAACGTGCCATGCTGCTGCTGGCACCGCGATTCGACAGCGCAAATACCGATGCACCGTTGGCATCCGGGCTGGTGAAACCATCCGCGTGGATGGACATAAACAGGTTCGCGCCGTGCTGATGGGCTATCTCTACCCGCTCGCCGAGCGGAATAAAATGGTCGCTTTCCCTTGTCAGTCGGGCTTCGATATGGGGGTGGCTGCTCAGCATCTGACGGATATGATTAGCGATCTCCAGCACCACGTGCTTCTCTTCTGACCCCTCTTCACCGACGGCGCCGGAATCAATGCCGCCGTGACCCGGATCAATCATGACAATTTTCTTACCCGCTGCCGCAGGCGGGGCCGGAGTATGCGCGCGGCCGTTGCGCAAGGCTGATTTGGGCAGCGGCTCTTCTTTTGCGCTGGCCGGGTTTCGGGCCAGCAGGGCCAGCGCCAGGCCGGAAAGCAGCAGCTGGCGGCGGGTCGTTAAGGGGGTCATCAGGCCGAATTTAATCATTACTGCGTCCTCGGGGCACAATTTGCCTGTTGTTATATCGTAACAATAGGGGCAGAGCGAGAAGGGAACTATTGCAACTTTTTACTTTTTATTTCAGCCAGCTACTTAAGCAGCGTCGCTTTTTTGCGGTTTGCGGGGATTGCAGACTTGCACCCGCAGAAGAAAGCGTGATAATCAGCAAATTATTATTAACATCAGGGGTAACGCCATGGAAATCCGCGTTTTCAGCCAGGACGATTTTGAAGAAGTCATTACGCTTTGGGAGCGGTGTGATTTGTTACGACCATGGAACGATCCTGAAATGGATATCGAAAGAAAGCTTAATCACGATCCCGACCTTTTTCTGGTGGCAGTCGTTGGCGGTGAGATTGTTGGTACGCTGATGGGGGGCTACGACGGTCATCGGGGATCTGCGTATTATTTGGGGGTTCATCCTGACTATCAGGGGCGTGGCTTTGCCAATGCGCTGATCAACCGTCTGGAGAAGAAACTGATTGCGCGCGGCTGCCCGAAAATCAACGTGATGGTGCGCGAGGAAAATGATGCGGTGCTGGGCTTTTATGAAAAGCTCGATTACGAAATGCAGGACAGCGTATTGCTCGGCAAACGTCTGATTGAAGATCGTGAGTACTAATATTTTGTTAAGCAAGAAGCTTACCCGCGATTGGTCGGAGGGGCTGAACAGGTGATCCACACGTACTCTCCCGATGATTACGATGCTAAAGGTCAGCTGACGCTACCGCTGGGTTTCTGGGCCGTTTTGCTGTTGCAGGCGCGAACATGGGTTCTGTTCGCGGCGGCGGCGGCCTCGAAGCAGCAGAGCACTTCTCTTCTTGAGCTGTTTTATCCTGACTCCCGGGTATTCTGGACCGGGCTGGGCCTGGGCGTTCCTGCCGCACTGGGACTGCTGCTGACCGGGTATCGCCAACGGTTTCCCCGCCTATGGCGCACCTGGCGCGGCGTGCTATGCCTGACGTTGTTAACCACATTGCTGGTGCAGGGCATAACCCTCTGGCTGGGCGAAGACGATCTCTCACCGCTGGCGATCATTTTTAGCGGCTTCGATCTGCTCGCGCTGTGCTATCTGTGGCTGAATCAGCGTCTGCATGACTGTTTTGACCCGGCCCTGAACGCAGGCTAAACCCGCTTCATTCTGGCCTGCAAACCCGTATACCAGGCTTTAAGGGTCATGCTGGAAACACGGTATAAAACTTTTTCGCCGATCGGCACTCATAGCACTAGTCGTTTTTGATTATCTCAGGAGTTGTAATGAAAACTTTTCGCCCGGCGCTTCTTGCCATTGCTCTGGTTCTGACTGGCTGCGCCAGCAGCGGATCCTCTTCAGAGTCCAGCAGCGGAGCCACCTGGTGGAATCCGCTGACCTACTCCTGGTCGAGTCTGGCTCCATGGCACTGGTTCGGTTCTTCACCCGAGGTAACGGAGCAGGGCGTAGGCGGCCTGAACGGCGCTACCGCAATGAATGACGCGGCTATTAGCGATGGCCTGAGCGGAAACTATGAGGTGCGTAAAGGCATGCGCGGCGAAAATGGTGGAGTGGTCACCTTCTTCCAGGCGGTTAAAGAGAAACAGGTCAAAGTTGAAGTGACCGGTAATACCACGATTTCCCGCATTGACGTCATGGATAGTGATATTGCTACCGCTGACGGAAAAAAAATCGGCACGCCGTTTAGTGACCTTTATAGCAAGGCCTTTAACGTCTGCCAGAAGGGCACTGGTAGTGACGCCGATGGCGTGGAATGTAAGGCTCCCGGCAGTCAGCATATCAGCTATCTGTTTCGCGGAGAGTGGCACGGTCCTGAAGGCCTGATGCCAGCGGATGATACATTGAAAAAATGGACTATCAGCAAAATAATCTGGCGCAGCTAACTTTCCCCTTTTTTGAGTAGAATCAAAAGACAGTACAATTTTTACTGACAAAAAGCGTACCGCGTAAAAATCCGGGTAAACTGTCTGCCAGCGCCTGTTGCAGACAATTTACCAGGGAGAATTACCGGATGTCCCAGTTTCAGAGCGGCATTTTGCCCGAACACTGCCGTTTTGCCATTTATCTTGAAGCAACCGTGCGGGGTGATCTGGCGGATATCCGCCAGGCCTGCGGGGCGTTTTCGCACCAGCTATTGCAGCTTCAGCAGCGTTTCCCGGATGCCGCACTCGGTGCAGTTATTGCCTTTGGCAGCGCTCTATGGCGCGATCTGAACCCCTCCCATTCCGTGGATGAACTTAAGGATTTCCTGCCGCTGGGCAAGGGTATCGCGCCGGCCACCCAGCGCGATATTCTGATCCACATCCAGTCCGCACGTCACGATGTGAATTTCAGTCTGGCCCAGGCGGCGATGAGCGCTTTTGGTGAAGCCTGGCACGTAGAAGAAGAGACGCACGGCTTCCGCTGTCTTGAAGATCGTGATTTGAGCGGGTTTGTTGACGGTACGGAGAATCCAAAAGGGGAGCAGCGCCAGCGCGTAGCAATTATTGATGCGGGCGAGAACGCGGGGGGAAGTTATGTCTTCAGCCAGCGCTGGGAGCATAATTTGAAAATGTTTAATCGCCTGCCGGTGAGTAAGCAGGAGCAGATTATTGGCCGCAGCAAGGTGACCGACGAGGAGCTGGAGGGAGATGCCCGCCCTGCGACCTCCCACGTGTCCCGCGTAGACCTTAAGGAAGAGGGCAAAGGATTGAAGATTTTGCGTCAGAGTTTGCCCTGGGGCACAGCCAGCGGCGCCAGCGGGCTGTTTTTTCTCGCCTACTGCGCCACGCTTTATAATATAGAGCGTCAGTTGTTAAGTATGTTTGGTGAGGCGGACGGCAAGTTTGATGCGATGTTGCGTTTTACTAAGCCGGTCAGCGGCAGCTATTTCTACGCGCCATCGCTGGCACAGCTGGCCGCGCTGTAGTTTGAGCCGCAAGCGCAATACAGCCTTGTCACCGGAACCGGTTTTGACTTTCCTGCAAACAATACCGTCGTGCTACCGGAGTAGGTTTTAACCTGGCTGGCATCTTTAACGTTTGCTGTCCTTGCTGTAATGGGGTGCAAAGCCCTGCGGGGGCCGTTGTCACGCGGACCCGCCGCAAGCACGTCCGTGTGGGTTCGGCTCGCGCATCCCTGCGCTCGACGGTCCGCTAAGCCAACGGTCCCCGCCTGGCCTCGGGCCATGTAGACGCTGTTAAAATCCCTCCATGCCCAGCCTGGCAGCTGGGATGTTTGCTGTCCTTGCGGTGATACGGTGCAAAGCCCTGCGGGGGCCGTTGTCACGCGGACACGCCGCAGGCACATCCGTGTGGGCTCGGCCCGCGCGTCCCTGCGCTCGACGGTCCGCTAAGCCAACGGTCCCCGCCTGGCCTCGGGCCATGTAGACGCTGTTAAAATCTCTCCATGCCCAGCCTGGCAGCTGGGATGTTTGCTGTCATTGCGGTGATACGGTGCAAAGCCCTGCGGGGACCGTTGTCACGCGGACACGCCGCAAGCACGTCCGTGTGGGCTCGGCTCGCGCATCCCTGCGCTCGACGGTCCGCTAAGCCAACGGTCCCCGCCTGGCCTCAGGCTACGTTGTCGCTGCTAAAAACCTCTTCAGGTCCAGCCCTGGCTTACTAAACTTTCGGCAGCTAAGGTCGTCGTGATCGGATCAGGTTTTGATCTTAGCCACTGCCAGAGAATCCGCAGCCTACTCCGCAGCCAGAAGGCGGTGTTGCGGAGCAGATAAGCCGGGTCTCTGCCGCAGGGATGCGGCAGTGAAGCCCCCAGGGAGGGGTTTA
>NZ_CDPK01000011.1:131884-132140 GCF_900068895.1 Erwinia sp. ErVv1
CGCAGCCAGAAGGCGGTGTTGCGGAGCAGATAAGCCGGGTCTCTGCCGCAGGGATGCGGCAGTGAAGCCCCCAGGGAGGGGTTTACGGCACCCCGGCGTTCTGATCCGCAACATAGCCGTGTCACCGGAACGGGTTTTGACTTTAAGGCCCCAACGTAGCTCTGTCCCCGATGCGGGTTTTGGCCTGCCTGCAAAAAATACCGCCGTGTCACCGGGGTTTTCTGTCGTTGCGGTGATGCGGTGCAAAGCCCTGCGG
>NZ_CDPK01000011.1:132266-133238 GCF_900068895.1 Erwinia sp. ErVv1
ACCGCCGTGTCACCGGGGTTTTCTGTCGTTGCGGTGATGCGGTGCAAAGCCCTGCGGGGACCGTTGTCACGCGGACCCGCCGCAAGCACATCCGTGTGGGCTCGACTCGCGCATCCCTGCGCTCGACGGTCCGCTAAGCCAACGGTCCCCGCCTGGCCTCGGACTATACAGTCGCTGCAAAGAAACCTCCCCACGTCCGGCTCGGGCCTACAAAATATTCGGCAGGTAAGGCCGTCGTAATCGGATCAGGTTTTGACTTTAGCCACTGCCAGAGAACCCGCAATGCATTCCGCAGCCAGAAGGCGGTGTTACGGAGCAGATAAGCCGGGTCTCTGCCGCAAGGATGCGGCAGTGAAGCCCCCAGGGAGGGGTTTACGGCGTCCCGGCGTTCTGACCCGCAACATAGCCGTGTCACCGGAACCGGTTTTGATCTTCCTGCAAACAACACAGCCCTGTCACCGGAGCGAGTGTTGACCTGGCTGGCATCTGTAACGTTTATTATTGTTGCGATGATAAGGTGGGAAGCCCTGCGGGGACCGTCGTCACGCGGACACGCCGCAAGCACGTCCGTGTGGGCTCGGCTCGCGCATCCCTGCGCTCGACGGTCCGCTAAGCCAACGGTCCCCGGCTGGCCTCAGGCTACGTTGTCGCTGCTAAAAACCTCTTCAGGTCCAGCCCCGGCCTGCAAAATTTTCGACAGGCAAGGCCGTCGTGACCGGNNGTGTTGCGGAGCAGATAAGCCGGGTCTCTGCCGCAGGGATGCGGCAGTGAAGCCCCCAGGGAGGGGTTTACGGCGTCCCGGCGTTCTGATCCGCAACATAGCCGTGTCACCGGAACGGGTTTTGACTTTAAGGGCTCAACATAGCTCTGTCACCGATGCGGATTTGGCCTGCCTGCAAAAAATACCGCCGTGTCACCGGGGTTTTCTGTCGTTGCGGTGATGCGGTGCAAAGCCCTGCGGGGACCGTTGTC
>NZ_CDPK01000011.1:133392-147590 GCF_900068895.1 Erwinia sp. ErVv1
CGGACCCGCCGCAAGCACGTCCGTGTGGGCTCGACTCGCGCATCCCTGCGCTCGACGGTCCGCTCAGCCAACGGTCCCCGCCTGGCCTCGGGCTGTGTTGTCGCTGTTAAAAACCTCTTCATGTCGTCCGGCCCCGGCCTGCAAAATTTTCGACAGGCAAGGCCGCCGTGACCGGATCATGTTTTGACCTTAACCACTGCCAGAGCACTGACAGGCTACTCCGCAGTCAGAAGGCGGTGTTGCGGAGCAGATAAGCCGGGTCTCTGCCGCAGGGATGCGGCAGTGAAGCCCCCAGGGATGGGTTTACGGCGTCCCGGCGTTCTGATCCGCAACATAGCCGTGTCACCAGAGCGGGTTTTGACTTTAAGGCCCCAACATAGCCGTGTCACCAGAGCGGGTTTTGACTTTAAGGCCCCAACATCCCCCTGTCACCTGAGCGAACTCCTTTTCTGCCGCCTGCATAAATAATTCCACACCCTTATAGCGTTTTAAACTTGTAAATCACCAAACGGTATATAAAACCGTTACTGCTTTTCGTCTGGTTATAAATACACTGATCGCTCTGCAAAGGCGTACGGCCAGTTGGAATGACCAGGGTGGATAATGACGTTAGCGAACCACAAAAAAAGCACAGGCGGTTTCGCTCTCTTGATGCTGCTGGCCAGTTCAGCCCAGGCTACCGAACTGCTAAACAGCTCATATGACGTATCACGTGAGCTCTTTGTCGCCCTGAATGCGCCTTTTGAACAACAGTGGAACGCGCAGCACAGCAACGACAAACTCACCATCAGACAGTCTCATGCGGGTTCCTCCAAACAGGCGCTTGCCATTCTGCAGGGCCTTAAGGCGGATGTGGTCACTTACAACCAGATAACCGACGTTCAAATCCTGCACGATCGCGGCAACCTTATCCCGGCAAACTGGCAGCAGCGCCTGCCCAATAACAGCTCACCCTTTTATTCGACCATGGCCTTTCTGGTTCGCAAAGGGAATCCAAAAAACATCCATGACTGGCGTGATTTGGTCAGAAACGACGTTAAATTGATTTTCCCTAATCCAAAAACCTCAGGTAACGGGCGCTACACCTGGCTCGCCGCCTGGGGAGCTGCCGATAAAGCGGATGGCAGGAATAAAGAAAAAACGGAAGCATTTATGACGCAGTTTGTTAAAAATGTTCAGGTATTCGACACCGGTGGGCGAGGGGCGACCACGACCTTCGTTGAGCGAGGGCTGGGAGACGTGCTGATAAGCTTCGAATCCGAGGTCAACAACATTCGTAATCAGTATCCGCAAGGTGATTACGAAGTCATCGTGCCGAAAAGCAACATCCTTGCCGAATTCCCGGTAACCTGGGTCGACGCGAATGTCGACGCTAACCACACTAAAACGGCGGCGAAAGCTTACCTGAATTATCTCTATAGCCCACCTGCGCAAAAAATCATGACGCAATATTACTACCGCGTGAACAACCCGCAACTGATGACGCAGCAGAAAGATCGCTTTCCGCAGGTTGACCTGTTTCGGGTAGAAGAGGCCTTCGGCGGCTGGCAGCAGGTGATGAAAACCCAGTTTGCTAACGGCGGTGAGCTGGATAAATTATTAGCAGCAGGACATCAGTAATGTTTGCCTCCAAAAGTAAGCGCGTGCTGCCCGGCTTCGGACTGAGCCTGGGCAGCAGCCTGTTTTTTACCTGCCTGATCCTCTTGTTACCGATCAGCGCGTTATTAATGCAGCTCTCGAAAATGACGCTGAATGAGTACTGGCAGGTAGTGACCAACCCACAAATGATCGCCGCCTATAAAGTCACTCTGCTTTCAGCAGGAGCAGCCTCTATTTTTAACGCCTTTTTCGGCATGCTGATGGCATGGATCCTGACGCGCTATCGTTTCCCGGGCCGCGCCCTGCTCGATGGTCTGATGGATCTTCCCTTTGCATTGCCGACTGCGGTAGCCGGTCTGACCCTGGCGGGGCTGTTTTCGGTCAATGGCTGGTACGGTCAGTGGTTAGCCCAGTTTGATATAAAAGTGTCGTATACCTGGCTGGGCATTGCCGTGGCGATGGCCTTCACCAGCATTCCCTTTGTGGTGCGAACCGTACAACCCGTGCTGGAAGAGCTGGGGCCGGAATATGAAGAGGCCGCGGAAACCTTAGGGGCTACGCCGTGGCAGAGCTTTCGTCGCGTGGTGCTGCCGGAGGTTGCTCCGGCGCTGTTGGCGGGGACCGCTCTCTCTTTTACCCGCAGTCTGGGAGAATTCGGCGCGGTGATCTTTATCGCCGGGAACATTGCGTGGAAAACCGAAGTCACCTCGCTAATGATATTCGTCAAGTTACAGGAATTTGACTACCCGGCAGCCAGCGCAATTGCTTCAGTTATCCTGGCCGCTTCCCTGTTGCTGCTGTTTGCGATTAATACCTTACAGAGCCGATTTGGCCGTCGTATTGGAGGTCACTAATGGCGGATATAACCGCACTTACCAGTATCGGAAGAAGCCGTGCTAACTGGGGTAAATGGGTTCTTATCGCGCTGGGGATGCTGATCTCACTTGGACTGCTGGTGGTGCCGCTGATTGCTATTTTTGTCAGTGCTTTCTCCGGCGGCATTGGTGCCATCTTAAGTAATATTAAAGACGGCGATATGCTGCATTCGATCTGGCTGACGATATTGATGGCGCTGATTACCGTACCGGTGAACCTGGTGTTCGGAACGCTGCTGGCGTGGCTGGTCACGAGGTTTGACTTCCCTGGCCGCCAGCTCTTGCTGACGCTTTTTGATATTCCTTTCGCCGTGTCGCCCGTGGTGGCAGGCCTGATGTATTTGCTCTTCTGGGGCGTCAACGGCCCGGCGGGCGGCTGGCTGGATGCGCATAATATCCAGCTGATGTTTTCATGGCCGGGCATGGCGATGGTTACCATTTTTGTCACCTGCCCATTTGTGGTCCGGGAACTGGTGCCGGTCATGCTCAGTCAGGGCAGTAATGAAGATGAAGCGGCGATACTGCTGGGGGCGTCCGGCTGGAAAATGTTCTGCCGGGTGACGCTGCCAAATATTCGCTGGGCGCTGCTCTATGGGCTGGTGTTAACCAATGCCCGCGCGATTGGCGAGTTTGGCGCAGTCTCAGTTGTTTCAGGCTCCATTCGAGGCGAAACCTATACGCTGCCGCTACAGGTTGAATTACTCCATCAGGATTACAACATCGTTGGCGCTTTTACGGCCGCTGGCCTGCTGACCCTGATGGCAATAGCGACGCTGTTTGTCAAAAGTGCTGTGCAGTGGCGGTTAGAGCATCAGCATAAGCGTCTGGAACAGGAGGGGAATCATGAGCATTGAAATCAGTAGCATTAACAAATCATTCGGTCGCACCCGGGTGCTGAACGATATTTCGCTGGATATCCCTTCCGGCCAGATGGTGGCACTACTGGGGCCTTCCGGCTCAGGAAAAACCACGCTGCTGCGCATTATTGCCGGTCTGGAAAATCAGAATAGTGGGCGCCTCAGCTTTCATGGCAAGGATGTGAGCCATCTGCACGCGCGCGATCGTCAGGTCGGCTTCGTTTTTCAGCACTATGCGTTATTCCGCCATATGACGGTGTTCGATAATATCGCCTTCGGTCTGACGGTACTGCCACGTCGTGAGCGGCCATCGTCTGCGGTGATTAAAGAGAAGGTGACCCGACTGTTGGAGATGGTGCAGCTGGGACATCTTGCTTCCCGCTTTCCTGCGCAGCTTTCGGGTGGCCAAAAGCAGCGGGTCGCGCTGGCGCGTGCGCTTGCGGTCGAGCCACAGATACTTCTGCTGGATGAACCCTTTGGTGCACTGGATGCGCAGGTGCGTAAAGAGCTGCGTCGCTGGCTGCGGCAGCTGCATGAGGAGCTCAAATTTACCAGCGTGTTTGTCACCCATGACCAGGAGGAGGCGATGGAAGTTGCCGACCGGGTGGTGGTGATGAGCCAGGGCAATATTGAGCAGGTTGGCACCCCAGACGATGTCTGGCGCGATCCGGCAACACGCTTCGTGCTGGAGTTTCTCGGAGAGATAAACCGCTTCGATGGCGAGGTCCATGGCGCCCAATTCCAGGTAGGCGCACATCACTGGCCACTGGGTTATGCATCGGCACATCAGGGGGCCGTGGAACTGTTCCTGCGCCCCTGGGAGATAGACGTCAGCCAGCAGAGCAGTCTTGAAACGCCACTGCCAGTGCACATCCTGGAGGTCAGTCCGCGTGGTCATTTCTGGCAGGTAGTGGCACAGCCATCCGGCTGGGGACAGGAGCCTGTAACGCTGGTAGTCGAAGGTTCCCAGGCTGCGCCGGTTCGCGGCGAGCGCCTCTTTGTTGGCCTGCAGCAGGCTCGGTTATATAAAGGCGATACACCGCTGCGACAGGTTGCCTTTGCGCAAAGCGCCTGATATTTTCATCTGGAACCGGGTCAGGCTTGCCTGACCTTTTTTTTGCTACTTTTCTGCCTGATTCGGGAATAACTCTGTGACCACCCTGGAAAATACCATCGGTAATACGCCGCTGATTAAACTTCAGCGGCTGACGCCCGACAACGGCAGTGAAATCTGGCTAAAGCTGGAAGGGAATAACCCTGCAGGTTCGGTGAAGGATCGTGCCGCACTTTCGATGATCCAGCAGGCTGAAAGGCGGGGTGAAATTAAGCCGGGCGATGTGCTTATTGAAGCGACCAGCGGCAATACCGGTATTGCGCTGGCGATGATTGCCGCCATGAAAGGCTATGTGCTTCGCCTGCTGATGCCGGAAAATATGAGTCTGGAGCGCCAGGCGGCAATGCGCGCTTACGGCGCAGAGCTGATCCTGGTCAGCCGCGAAATGGGTATGGAAGGCGCTCGCGATTTGGCGACAGATATGGCGGCAAGAGGCGAGGGTAAACTGCTCGATCAGTTTAATAACCCGGATAATCCGCTAGCGCATTACACCACCACCGGGCCGGAAATCTGGCGGCAGACGCAGGGGCGACTGACCCATTTCGTCAGTAGCATGGGAACGACTGGTACGATTACCGGCGTAGGGGCTTTTCTGAAAGAGCAGAGTCGCGAGGTGCGGATTATTGGGCTTCAGCCCGCTGAGGGCAGCAGCATTCCAGGTATTCGCCGGTGGTCGGGTGATTATCAGCCGGGCATCTTTCGCCCCGAGCTGGTGGACAGCATCATTAATATGAGCCAGCAGGAGGCAGAAAAACGGATGCGCCAGCTGGCACGGCACGAAGGGGTTTTCTGCGGGGTGAGTTCCGGCGGCGCGATCGCCGGTGCATTACAGGTGGCGGAAAGCATGCCTGGTAGTGTTGTTGTAGCAATAGTGTGCGATCGTGGCGACCGTTATTTATCTACAGGTGTTTTTCACTCTTATTAAAGCGTATAAGATTATGTAATAAATAAGAAGTGTAATAATTGTTCTATTAGTTTTTTTATTTATGGTTTAGGTAAAAACTCTGCATCAGGACTTATTTGGATTTATTTGGCTGAATTATATTTCATATAAATACCCTTTCCTTTTAATGTAGATTGTGTAAATATTATTAGCTCATGCATGCTTATAGTGTAACGCCTGTAATATATCTAAGTTTTATTGGGCGTTCAATCGATGCATGAGTTTTTACTATGGATTATCTATTATATGAAAGGACTATTATGAAAAATTTAAAAACTAAAAAAATCGGCGCGACAACGGTTTTTCTGTTGGTGTCAGCGGCGTTAAGTAGTGGCGTATTTACAGCTAATGCGGCTCCTGTTATTGATATTAAATCACCTACCGCAGGGGTCTCACATAATATTTATTCTGAATTCAACGTCGGCCATGAAGGCGTTATATTCAACAACAGTAAAAATTCGAGTGATACGCAGCTGGCCGGTAAGATTGCGGGGAATAGTAATTTCTCCAATGAGTCAGCCCGGGTGATTCTGGCAGAAGTGCGTTCTCAATCTGGGAAAGCAAGCCAGCTGAACGGCATGATGGAAGTTGCCGGAAACAAAGCTGAGCTGATTATTGCTAATCCAGCGGGTATTGATTGTAATGGTTGTGGCTCGATCAATACCAGCCGTCTGACTCTGGCTGCAGGTTCAACGCTGGTTGATAACCTCAGCAGCGCGTCATCAGGCTCCATCTTCTTCACCATTGGCAAAGGTCAGGTGACAATTGGTAATGAGGGGATGAAGTCAGGCCAGACTGATTTTACTGATATTATCGCCAGCGCGATCAAGGTAAATGGCGAATTACAGGCAAAGAATCTGGATCTGCATACCGGTGAAGTTACCGTTGCCCGCGCACCGGGCCAGGCCGATTACTTTTTTGACTACGGTGCAGTTTCTGATGGCGAACGCCCTGAGCTGGCGCTGGATGTATCATCATTAGGCAGCATGTACGCCGATCGTATCAGCCTGGTCGGTACGGATAAGGGCGTTGGCGTTCGAAATGCCGGAACGCTGGTGTCGAAAGGCGATCTTATGCTCACTGCCAATGGTAGCTTTGTTAATGAAAAATCAGCAAAAATTAGCGGAGATTTTGTCGGAATCACCATGAACGACAATACCCTCGTTAACCAGGGGAGCATTAGTGGCGTTTCTTTCGCCAGGCTGGCAGGCAAAAGTGTTATTAACGCCAATAGTGGTAACATTACCTCTGAAAATCACGTATTTGTGACTTCGGATGATTTCGAAAACAACGGTAAAATCGCTGCCAACGGGCTTGCTGCACACTTCAGCCCCGACGGAATTAACTTCATCGACTGAAAATAGTCATCACCCCTGAACAGGAAGGTTCAGGGGTTTCAATCAAAAAGGAATTTAGCCTTGAATGCCGCTCAATTTGTTGCACTAACGTTAACCATGACTGCATTATCGTCTGCTTTTTCCTCTACGCTTGAACAGCGTGAAATTAATCAGAGTGTACAGGATAAAGTTAGAGAAGAGAGCAGCGCTCAGGCCGGGAAAAATGTCCGCAGCGACGATAAGATTAAAGACCCTATAACCATCGATTTCCCGGAGGAATCGCCGTGCGTAGTGATAAAGAAAATAACAGTAGAGAATGTTGATAAGTTTCCCTATCGGCTTTACCTGAAACAGTTTGCTAACCAGGGAAAAGGACGTTGCATCGGCATCAAGGGGGCAACGGCTATTTCCACAGCATTACAAAACAGGCTAATCAGTTATGGATATATTACGACGCGCATTAAAATTCCCGAGCAGGATGTCAACGATGGCACGTTGCGTTTTACTCTCATTCCCGGTGTGGTTGATAGTATCCAGCTGACGCAGGCAGACGATCGCTATATCAATCTCTTTACGACCTTTCCCATGAAGAAAGGAAGCCTCCTTAATCTCCGCGATCTTGAACAGGGTCTGGAGAATATGCAGCGTGTTTCTGGTGCACAGGCCCGGATCCGACTTACCCCAGGGGGAAGTGAAGGCGGAAGTGATATCAACGTCAAACACGCTGGATCACGACTATGGCGGGTGGGACTGTGGATGGATGATTCAGGAAGCCGGTATACGGGGCGTTATCAGTCAGGAGGAACATTCTATCTTGATAATCCTGGCGGTATTAACGATAACCTGATGGTTTCAGCCGGGGGGAACCTCTTCAAGAGGGACGCCAGAGGGTCAAGTAACCAATATTTCTACTACTCAGCTCCCTTTGGCTACTGGACGTTCGATATCTTTGGCGCTAAATCAAGGTTTGAGCAAAGAATCTCCGGCAATTATGCCACCTTTAGCTTTCATGGCCAGAGTAATAGCTTAAGCGTGGGCGCGAAGCGGGTTATTGCCCGTAGCGGGAATTCAAAAACGACCCTTGGCGTCGAGTTACAGAAAAAAAGATCGAGAAATTATATCGAAACGACGGAGTTATCCCTACAGCAGCGCAATAGCTCAGCATTAAAAAGCACTCTTAAACATCAGCGCTATCTGGAATGGGGCGACCTGGATGGAGCGGTCTCTCTCCAACGTAATCTGGACTGGTTTAATGCTCAGCCAGAAGCAGCAAGACGTTCCAACGGTTACAGTCCTCAGGCGAGGATAGCGACGCTAACGACGGGTCTGACCGTTCCTTTTACCCTCGCTCAGCAGAATATGAGCTATCAAACCAATTACCTTTTGCAGATTTCACCTGACAGGCTAACCCCTCAGGAAAAATTTGTCTTAGGGAATCGCTGGGCCGTCAGGGGTTTTGATGGTGAATTCAATCTTAATGCAAGCCAGGGTTATTTATGGGGTAACACGCTTAATTTCAATTACCCCGCTTACGGTTTTCAACTCTACCTCGGCGTGGATTATGGGCGGGTTATGGGCAGAGGAAGCGAATTACTGTCTGGCAGGCAGCTGATGGGCGGCGTGGTTGGAATTAACGGCTGGAAGTGGAATACGGGATATAACCTCTTTTTGGGCGCGCCACTATATAAGCCCGATCAGTTTCAAACAGACTCTGTAAACCTTGGCTTTTCCGTTAACTGGCAATATTAGTAATTTATTATGATTATTACAGGAGTTTATTTTTCAGGGTGTTTTTTGATTTTTCTGTCATTCTAATTATTGCTATTTTAATTTTATTATAATACTGCATAATCTTCCTACTGGGGGAATTACCCTTTCCTTAGAGTGCAACTGTTGGAGCCATGTAGCTAAGCGGGACGTTGATCGCAGTGATGCGTGAGTCGGGGCGACAGGAATGGAGTCACGCCGTATCTGCATTGTGCCTGGCACGTTCACAGTACGCAATAACCTGGAACGGGATGACTCGCAGTGATATGGAGGAGCATGGGGCTCCTGAAGATATAGAGTGATTTTGAATAATTAGCTTGCAATGCAGGTAATTGTTTTTAACGAAAAAGGATATTTCATATGAAATTAAATAAATTGTTAGTATCTGTGGTGATAGTGTTAAGTAATACCATGTTTTATGCTAATGCAGCACCCATTAATAATATAAATAACCCTATTCAAAACGGAATATCACATAACGTTTATTCGGAATTTAATGTTGGAAAAGAGGGGGTGGTATTTAATAACAGTCTGGAGGCGGTAAATACCCAGCTTGCAGGAAAAATTAACGGCAATAGCAACCTGGATAAAGCTGCCAGTATCATTATCGCTGAAGTACAATCAAAGTCATCCAAAGCGAGTCAGCTGAACGGCATGATAGAAGTTGCAGGTAACCCGGCCGAGCTAATTATTGCTAACCCAGCAGGTATTAATTGTAATGGATGTGGTTCAATTAACACCAGTCGGTTCTCTCTTGTTGCCGGTAACGTTGTAATTAATCGATCTGATTCGGGCACCACTTACTTTAATATTGATAAAGGACAGGTTACGATCGATAAGGATGGCATGCATTCTGGCCAGACTGATTTTACCGATATCATTGCCAGGGCAGTGAAAGTCAATGGTAAAATTCAGGCTAAAAATCTTTCTCTTCTTACGGGAAAGATCGAGGTTTCTCGTCATCGGGGTGAAAAAGACTTTGTGTTTAAAAATTCCAGTAGCTATCTCGGGAAGCCTGGGTATGCACTGGATGTAACCGCGTTAGGCGGTATGTATGCAGATCGTATTATTCTGGAAGGTAATGAAGCTGGCGTTGGCGTTCGCAATTCGGGGATAATAAACGCTAATGACCTGCTGTCACTCAATGCTAAAGGGAACTTTACTAATAATCAGTCAGCGAAAATGAATTCAGGGGATCTCCTGTCTGTCTCTGTGCGAGATACAATAATCAATCAGGGTGAGATGAGCGCCACTAACCAGAATTTAGAGGCGACATCTGTGAAAAACATGAAAAATGGGATCATCTCAGCGGATAAAAATGTTTTGGTGGCCTCAAAAATCTTTAGCAATAAGGGTGTTGTTTTTGCAGGAGAAAATGCCATACATTTTTCCCCATCTGGCATAAAGTTTATTAAATAGAAAACACGTTGTGTTGGCCTGTAGGTATATAATGTGAGTCATTAATTTACCACCTAAATAAATGCTCGCCTTACTAAAGTCTGCGTGATTAAAAAAGTGCACTCATATTTTCGAGTGCACTATTACGCTATAATATTAAAAGGATTTTATCTTATGAAATATATGAATAATTCAATGAGGCTAAAAAAAGCGTCGTTACTTATTGCGCTGAGCTTAGGTTGTGCCGCATTTTCAGTAGGGGCGGTGCCCGTTATTGATATTAATGCCCCAGTTAAAGGTATATCACATAATATTTATTCTGAGTTTAATGTCGGTCAGGAAGGCATCGTGTTCAACAACAGCATGTCAGATACCAACAGCCAGCTTGCGGGTAAAATATCTGCCAATAATAACCTGCTGAATAATATTTTCACAAACGGCCCGGCAAGCGTAATCATTGCTGAAGTGAGCGCTAAGTCAGGCGCACCCAGCCAGCTTAATGGTCTGATGGAAGTCGCGGGTAAAAAGGCTGATTTGATTATCGCTAATCCGGCAGGCATTAATTGTAACGGCTGTGGTTCAATCAATACCAACCGCCTTTCTCTGGTGGCCGGTAAAACCATTCCTGATGCCTTTAATACCAGTATTTTTGGTAGTAGTGATATCTATTTCCAGATTACAGAGGGGAACGTCATTATTGATAAAGGCGGCCTGAAGTCTGGTAAGACAGATTACACCGATATCATCGCTCGTGCAGTGAAAGTGAATGGCGAGATTCAGGCAAAGGATCTTGCAATCCTGACCGGGGAAATGAACGTAGCAAGGAAGAAAGGGCGGAGTGATGCCATCTATAATAGCGTCTCCACCAGTGCCGCTCGTCCCTCTTATGCCCTGGACGTTTCTACGCTGGGTAGCATGTATGCAGATCGCATCAGCATGGTAGGTTCGGAAAAAGGTGTTGGAGTGCGTAATGCCGGGGGAATTGCCACCAAAGGCACGCTTTCCCTTGATGCCAGCGGACGAATCACCAACGAGAAGGCTGGTAAGTTGTCATCAGATGCGTCAATGATGATTGCATCTGCTGAAGGCATTATTAATCGTGGAAAAATGCGCGCACACGATAATTTACTTGAGGCAAAGTCTGTAGAAAATGCTGCCGGGGGAACGATTTCTTCTACTTCCACTACCCTGATCCGTGCGGATAGCTACACAAATAGCGGTAAAGCAGATGTTGGTGGGCTTTATGCACAGATAGGATCGACTGGCCGCATTAGCATGTTGAAATAACAGCGTCCCCGTGACCGGCCTTACAGGCCTGGTTACTTCTAACGTGATCATTTCTTTTTTTACCTCCTGCCCGCATTTATGTGGGCAGTTTTTTTGCTTAGAGGGCGGGTTGTATTGTGAGCTAATCTGTCTGTTAACTTACAAAGAACATCACCTCTTTCATACCTTGAGTTAACATGTAAGGATTGGGTAAAACAAGCTGCTATTGTTCCGATAACAGGTGAAAATAGCGGCTGAATCTATAAGAGAGTGCGCATGAAAATTTTACTGGTTGACGACGATCTCGAACTGGGCACGATGCTCAGTCAGTATCTGATTACAGAAGGATTTGATGCATCACTGGTGTTAAACGGCAAGGCCGGAATTGAAGGGGCGATGTCGGGTGAATACAGCGCGATGATCCTCGACATTATGCTGCCGGATATGAGCGGTATCGACGTGCTGCGTCAGGTTCGACAGAACTGCCGTCTGCCAGTGATTATGCTGACGGCGAAAGGCGACAATATCGATCGCGTGATCGGGCTGGAGATGGGGGCAGACGACTATGTGCCTAAACCCTGCTACCCGCGCGAACTGGTTGCCAGGCTGCGCGCCGTGCTGCGCCGGGTTGACGAGCAGCCAGTCATTGTCGAGAGCAAAGAGATGGCGGTCTGGAGTGACCTGACCCTTAATCCTGCCACGCGTATCAGCGAGTGGAAGAAACAGCCGTTCGATCTGACCGCTTCGGAATTTAACCTGCTGGATTTGCTTATTCGCGCGCCGGATCGCGTGGTATCTAAGGATGAGCTGTCCGAAAAAGGGCTTGGCCGTCCTCGTGAAGCCTACGATCGCAGCGTGGATGTGCATATCAGCAATATTCGCCAGAAGCTCGCGGCCCTGACCCAGGATACGGTAACCATCGAGACCGTCCGCAGCATAGGCTATCGCATACGATGACGGCTGGATTTCGCGGGCTGCTTTTCTGGAAGATCCTGCTGGGGTTCTGGCTGACGTTTCTGCTGATGAGCCAGCTGCTATGGCTGAGTTTTTCACTATACGGCAAGCATCATGAGCCGCCAGAAAACCTGACCGCCAGGCGCATCGTAAACCTGCAAATGACCTCTGCCGTATCCGTGCTTCAGCGTGGTGGTATAGAAGCGCTCAACGATATGATGGCGGACTGGCCAGCCAGCGATCGGCGGTTCTTTTCGATCCAGATGATGGATAAACCTCCTCAGGAGAGGCCGCGCAGCGATCTTAATCGTGATGTCCTAAACGGTGAGTTTCCGAAAGAGGTCATCGAGTGGGTAAGCGGGGCAGATGGCCGACAGTATCAGCTGCGCTATGACGTGGAAGGGCTGCGAAATGACAGCAATATGGGCGGCCCGCCCAGGCATTTCCTTAACGTTCCGGAGCCGCTGCTGTTTATGGCGGGCTTTGGCGGCCTGTTATTCAGTCTTTTTTTGGCCTGGAACCTGACCCGTCCCATGCGTCAACTGCGCAAAGGTTTTGATCGGGTATCCAAGGGCGATCTTTCGGTACGCCTGTTTCCGGCCATGCGCCGCCGTCACGATGAACTATCGGCCGTGGCGCAGGATTTCGATTCCATGGTTGAACGGTTGTCCGTGCTGGTCAGAGCGCGTGAGGAGCTGCTGCACGATGTTTCCCACGAGCTTCGTTCACCTCTGGCGCGGCTGCAGCTGGCTACCGGACTGGCCCGGCAGACGCCGGAATCAGTCGGGCAGTCGCTGGACAGGATTGATGAGGAAGCGCGGCGTCTGGACAAAATGATTGGCGAACTGCTGACGCTTTCCAGAGCCGAACATGAAAGCCTGCCGGATGAGCAGTACTTTGATCTGTACGGGCTTTTAGAGGCGGTGGCTAACGATGCGCGCTATGAGGCGCAGATACCCGGCGTAGACATTTTGCTCTTCGCTGACAGGAGCGCTGACTACACCGTTAAGGGCGATGCCAAACTGATCCGCTCAGCGCTGGAGAATGTGATCCGCAACGCGCTGCGTTTTTCTCTTCAGGGGCAGCAGGTTAGTGTGACTCTGCGGCAGGAAAACGGCTGGCTGTCGGTGAACGTTACCGATCAGGGGCCAGGTGTCGATGCCGACAAACTCTCCAGCATTTTTGATCCTTTTGTGCGGGTCAATACGCCCCTCTCCGGCAAGGGGTACGGGCTGGGTCTTTCCATTGTACGCAAGGTGGTGCTGGCTCATCAGGGGGAGGTAAGTGCGGTTAACGGCAGAAATGGCGGTCTGGAACTGACTATCAAACTGCCACACTGGGTAGTGTAGCCTCTCGGTACGGTGGTATCATCGCGAGAGCCAAACGTTTGCACATCACTTCAAATGAGGTAGGGATGAGTAAAGCCGCTCCCAGTAAGCAGCAGGAAGTTCAACGTATCGTTGAGGCATTGTCCCTGGCCATTGCCCAGCAGAGGCTCAAGCCGGGAACCCGGCTGATAGAGACACAAATTGTTGAGGCGCTGGACGCTAACCGTAATCACGTTCAGTCGGCGCTACAGCGGATGATGCTTCAGCATATTGTGACTATTGAGCCTAACCGCGGCGCGCGCGTCGCGCAGCCTGAGGCGAGGGAAGCGCAGGAAATTTTCATTGCGCGACGCGCAATTGAAAGAGCCATTATCAGCTCCATCACGCCAGATAAGATAAGCGCCTGGAGTGACAAACTTGAACAGCAGCATCTGAAAGAGCGTGAGGTTATCAAGCGTAACGATCGTCAGGATATTATCCGGCAGCTGAGCGAATTCCATCTGTTGCTGGCGGAGATTAGCGACAACCAGGTGCTGCGCGAAATTTTGGCCAATCTGATGGCACGCAGTTCGCTTATCGTGTCGCTCTACCTCCGGCATGATGCTGTAAGTATCCCGCTAAAACGGCCCATTCACATTTAGAGATCTTCCGGCATACTTTCTCTGCTAATGAAGGAGATCGCTATGCGTAAAGCACGATTCACCGAACACCAGATTATTGCTGTCCTGAAGTCTGTCGAAGCTGGACGTACCGTGAAAGA
>NZ_CDPK01000012.1:0-125555 GCF_900068895.1 Erwinia sp. ErVv1
CGTGTTTTGTATAAGGATTCGACACCTATATCAAAACCGGTAACTCTCAACCTTTCAAGGTCATATGTCAGATCAAGTCGCGACTAATACAATTTAAGCAATCCCATTCTGATCATCCGTAATGGACGTACGGTGAACCCTCCCTCATCAACAGCGATGAGGGAGGTTATGACATGCGGGTTATGCGCTTTGCGCCGTCTCCGACGATTCATCTTTCAGCAACGCCCTGACCGTCTGGTGACGGTGCCAGTAATAACCGAGGGTATTTTTAAAGGTTTCAATCTCCTTTTTCAGGCCCGGCAGACGGATCTCACTGCGTTTTTTCCCCTGCGAGTTTGCCTGCACATGCTGCACGTAGAGCGTATCTCTGCCGAAATTACGTATTACATTGATGTTTTTAACATTATCCCACTCCAGTGTTTCGCCGATTTTCGGCGACACGATACCCTGCCAGGTGATGACGATCTGCGAGCCATCTTTCAGGGTATAAGGAACATTAGGGAAATGCTTCAGCACCAGCGCGGTTTCCATTTCACCGGTAGGCTGATAGCGCCAGGCAAGGCTCTCCTCGTGCACCGAAGAGAAGTCGCGCTCATACTTCTGCCACAACTGCTGTTCTATCTCGTCGGCAACCGGCATCAGATCGACCCAACTCTCGGCCGGGAAATCGGCTGCTACTGCTGCATAGTCGGATTCGTCAACGTTATACCCCACGTTGCGCATCCTTTCCGTCAGCGGCGGGTGTGAATCAAACGGGTGCGGCACATTCTGTTTACGGATAACGCTAATAAAATCCAGGGAGGCGACGTGTTCAGGCAGACCGGCAGCAATAGCCTTACTGATCCCCAGTTCATTTTCATGCAGCGTCTGGTTATTGAAGAAGTTTCGCTCGACTTCATTACGGTAGCTGGCATACGCCGACACTTTGATCAGCGATTCGATAATTGCGGCGGGGGAGACCAACGTTGATGCGTTGCGATCCGCCACAAACTCACGTTCACGACTGTTACGCTGCCACGCCAGCTCAAACAGCATGCGATAAAGATAGAGCGGATAGAAAACGATCAGCGTTGACAGATTCTGACCCATCAGCTGCATATAGAGATCAAACCGGTGCAGCTTTGGTCCCAGTAATGCCCCGGAGGCGGTGTCGCCTTCATGAAGGTGTGTCAGCTCGTGGACCATCACACCATCAGCCTGCGCAACGGTGAGCTGACGCAGTAACGGAATACTGACATACAGCTTACGGTTGGTGAGCGGATGCCCATTCACGTTCAGCGGGGCTTCGGTCACGTAGAAGTTGGTGTCGATACCTGCAACGATATGATCGGGTGGCGTGGTGCCCACTCTGGCGGCCAGCATATCTATCTGTGACCAGAGTGCCGGGGCGACTTCGCGGGTTACCACTTCGCCTTCAATACTCTCTTCCGGCGGGAGTTTTTTAAAGATACCTTTGATCATGTAATACATACCGGCCAGCACCAGCAGTCCTACCGCCATCACCAGCTTGGGATAGTAGGTTTGCGTGAAGAACGCGGTTCCCCAGAATGAGAGCCATACCAGCATGCCGCCCTGTACCATGACTTCCAGCGAACAGGCCAGCATCAAAAATTTGCGTGCCAGTGCCAGACTGATTACCTGTCCCTGGCGGCTTTTAAAGGCCAGCGCGCTGAACAGCAACACCATCAACAGGACAATGCCGCTGCAGATTAGGGTCCAGAATGCCACTTTATCCATCATGTAGAATTGCCACAGCTCGGATTGCGGTGCGCAGACGGCGTTTTTGTAATCCCGCAGATTTTCATCTACCGGCCCGCAGACGCTGGATGGCGGGTTCTGCTGCAGAAACGCCTGAAGTTTTCCCGTATCCTGATGCTGTTCCCGCGCATCGTCCACAAAGATCTGTGTATATTGCTGATCGAGTTGCGTGTTGCCATATTCAGCAAAAAACAGGGTAATGACCGGGATGAGAAACAGTGTGAACAACAGCCAGGAAAATACCTTCAGATAACTCTTTTTCAATTCCATTAATGTTTTCAAAATAATGAATTCCTGTGTGCCAATGCCAGGGGGAAGCTGCTGTTATCAGGAAATTCCGAAAAGAACGGCCTGGCCCGGTTAGAAGATGCGGGAACATTTATGCAAGCTTCAGCGATAATATAATTATTGCAGACGGATTATAATCCAGCCTGATACTGTTTTGAAAAGGAAAATATTTCAGGGGTTCTCCCTTTTCGCAGGCTATTCAGCTGGTCACTCCCTTTTCCCTTTTTCGCAGGCTATTCAGCTGGTAATTCCCCTTTTTTACTGCTGCGACAGCAATAATTTTAGTTAGTATTCAACATTTATTCTGCCCCGTCTCCTGCCCGACTGTTAAACCCTGCCGGATAAAGTAGATCTTTACCCGCCGGAACAGCACATGCAAGTTTTTAAAAGAGTGATGCTGCCGTCGGTATCATTAGAATAGAAATAATATCGTCACGGTACAAACAGGCATGCCACACCCTTCGTTGCAGAATTTGCTGCACCGGTGCCGGATAAGTAACATCATTGGCAACTAAAGCAGTCAGAATCAGTAAGGTTTTAATCGCACAGACCCAACACACCCTAAGCGGGATGTAATTCATATTAGCATCAAAGAAATCATCGCCACCATGATAAAAACATGTTAATTTTTAAAAAATAATTCCTCGTTCCTTACCCTTTTAAAGGATATAAATATGATCGCCTGGAGCGGAGTCGGTTTTTTTGTTGCCCTATTAATTTCTGTCGCCTATCTGTTGTGTAAATGGCTGTTCGATATTTATTACTACGAGGGTTATTTTGTCGAACATTTATGGGCGACAGGTGCCACACTTTTACTTGCAGCCCTTTTTTGTGGGGCTTTTGTCTGGGTGCTCCGGCAGGAAAGATGGCTGGACGCGATTGCAAAGGCAACGAAAAGTCAGCCGATGATGGCCCCCGAAAAAACCCACAATTTCTTTTTCATTCCCGTGCTTTACTGGCCGATTATTCTGTTTCTGCTCGGTTCAGGGATCTGCCTCTGGGACCTTAACCGATAACGTTTCTGCATCGCTGAGATGGATTTTGCTGACGCTATCTCAGCGACAGGGAAATATCATCAACATAAAGGAGTTCACGATGAAATTAAAAAAATCATTAAACATTATGGGCGCCATTTGCCTCACTGCCTTCATTGGCGGTACCTCGGTCTGCGCATTGGCAGCCGAAGCGAAAACGGCCCCAGCCGCAGCCACGCAGACTGAGACGCTCTCCCTACTCAATGGCAAGCAGACTTTTCAACTGCGGGGCTATGAAGTTCAGCCTGTTCCTGGCGGCGGCCCGGGTAAAATGTACGTCAATAAATTGGAAAAACGCGTGGTGATTATTGGTGAAGAAGCCATCCCGGCCATTGCTCAAGGTGCCAGTGATGCTGATTTTCTGGACGGTATGAAGTCTATTAAAGATAAGCAGATGCAGGCTTCACCCTCTTATAAAGTGATCAGTGAGAAAACCGAAAACGCTAAAGGTCTGCCGGTTTATCATATTGAAGCCACTAACAAAATGGGGGGGAATGATGTTCAACAGGCCACTTTGCTGGCGGTCGCTGAAAAAAAACTCACCGTCATACAGGTTATCTCAAGCCACAAAGATAAATCTGGCCACCTGAAAGCGGTTAACAATATTCTCGGAAAGTAACTTAAGAATTTTAGCTTAAAATAATGTATCGCTGAACGATCCGGGAGAAAGGGTTGCAGGTGCTGTTAAGGTGTTTGCTCTGAACGCGCCTGGCAACGCCCTTCTCTTAAAAAACGCCGGGAAATTCTGGCGTCAAACGTGACAGACTAACGAAATCAACTTTGCTCACTCCTGACTTCCGCACTGTGCGTAATCGATACCCTACCGGCCATAAATCATTAAGCCCGTTTCCGGCCTGAATCTGATAGCCAAAATCTACTGATCTTAAACGGCACGCACCTGTGGCATATAAATTCGCGCAAATACGTGTCCCTTCGGCATCACACACCTTGCAAGGGTACGGATAGTAAGTGGGGCGCAGCGTCTGATAGGGTCGGAAATGCACATCGCCGGGCAGCAGCATCTTAAAGCCTCGTGCCGTTAATCTCCAACTGTTCGGCCCGGATACCCTGCGCGATCGCAGGCGCTGTTGCAAAAATTCACAGGTGTAAACTTATTGCCACCTTTTGCTGACGGAGCAGCACAGTGTACCCATTCAAAGGTCAGCTTATTTAACGTGACATCATACTGTGGGCGGTACGTTGGTACAGCAAATATGGGATCAGCTACTCTCCATTAATTAACGTATTGTGGTGTTTGGAACGTCCACTCCTGGCACCGAGCAGACATGTGCGCAGGGCATAGCTAATTATGAGCAAAAAACACATGTTAACGTTTATCTTATTTTGATTGGTGTCCATAGAGTCACCTTTTGCAAGAGCTGATTCTAATGCAGCCAGTGTTTCGCTTACACAAATACTGCATCAGTGAGACGCCCCTCCCCTCTCTAAATCAAAGGTGTTGCCAAAAATTCCGGTCGCTGTTCGGCCAGCAATGTAAACCCGATGACTTCCGGATACAGCGTACGGCTGACGGTATCCGGCAGCATCAATTCTGTAAAACTCCAGGCTACTGCGATGCTGATACCGGCCACGGACAGCATGTCAGGATGACTTTCCCGCAGCCCGTTTTCCAGTGTCTGCAAGGCACCATGAAGTTGCTGAGTTACCCGATTCAGCCAGGGCTGATGCTGTTTCTCTTCCGGCCTGAGACGCTGTTCGTATACAATCTGCACCGCTTTCTCGCACGCTGCCAGGGCGAATCCGGTAAGATGCAGATCCCGTAGATCTTCCGCTCCGGACGCTGATGTGGGTGCAGGCGAATGACCGGAGTATTTCTCAAGGTAATTAATGATTAGTGTTGAGTCGATCAGCACCTGCTTATCATCTGTGATGAGCGTTGGAACTTTAACGGCTGGATTAATTTTTGTTAAGGCATCAAAATCGCCGAATACTGAAAGCGGCCGATGTTCGAATTCAATACCCAATACTTTCATGTAAATAGCAACCCGTCTGACATAGGGTGAATCCAGCATTCCGATCAGGACCATGGCTCTACCTCATATTATGTTGATTAATAAAATCAATTAACTGTGCGGCAACAGGTAAGGGGGCATCTTCCATTAAAAAGTGTCCGGCCTGTTCATAGATATGCAGCGTGGAAGAGACGATGTCGCGCTGCAAACGCTTTCCATACTCAACCGGTTGCCATTCATCTTCGGCGCCCCATAAAACCTGCACAGGCAGCTGGAGTTGCGGCAATTTTTCTGCAAAGTCACTGGTGTAACAAGCATTATAGTGCGCAACCTGATGCTGGTAAAATGAAGGCTGGCCCACCACACCACAAAGCGGCGCGAGATAACTTTCCAGCCGCTGCTCTGTCATAAGATGCTTATTAAAAACAGCCATCTTTAACTGGCGAGACATCGCGCGGGAATGCTCAGTGGCAGGGATCAGCGCATAATCCGCATAGTTATCCCGCAAATCTTTCCATGTGGGCGAAGGCCAGGAGTTGTAGCTCGGAATATCGGCAATCGTAAGCGTCTTCAGAAGGGATGGGCTGTCGAATGCCAGTCTGAGTGAAATTGCCCCGCCGATATCGTGACCAAAAAGATGTGTTTTTTCGAGCTGCCAGTGTTCAAGCAGTTTCAGCAGAAAACCGACCTGTGCGGCAACCGAGGTATCAGCCGTCAAAGGGCGCTCTGATGCGCCAAACCCAGGCAGGTCATACAGGTGAACGTGAAAACCCGCATCGACAAATACCGGCACCAGTGACTGCCAGATCACTGAGTGTGCGGGAGTGCCATGAACCAGCACCAGAGGTATACCTGAACCATGGACCCCGGTCGCAATGCGACAACCTTTTATCAAAACGTCGTCAGTCAGTAATGGGTTATTAGCGGGCATAAGCATTCTCCGTTGTGCTTGTTTCGGTCAGGCTATCCGTTGACTGAATATGACGCCAGTGACATTATTTCCCGCTATGAACCCACTTTTGTCATATTAAAATGAATAAACGACTCTCTGTTGATGCGCTCAGAGTATTCAAAACTGTGGTGCAAACGGGCAATATGAGTAAGGCTGCATTACTTCTCAATTTGAGCCAGTCCGCAGTAAGCTGGAAGTTCAGACGGCTTGAGGATCAACTTCAAAGCCAGCTACTTACGCGCATCGCCGGAAAAGCCGTTCCGACAGAAAAGGGCAGCGTTCTGCTGCTCCATGCGGAAAAAATACTCACTGAACACGATCATGCCGTGGCTTATTTTTCGCCTTCGCCACTCCGTGGCAAGCTGCGAATTGGGGTCACTGAACATATCTCAATGACCGAAATATGCGGGGTCATTTCAACCTTCACTCACCATCATCCCGAAGTGGATATACGACTGGTGGTGGAGCAAAGTCATCTCCTGCGTCAGCATTTTTCTGAAGGAAGCCTGGAGATCATCTTACATCAGGATTTCACGGGCACGGCATCGCCGGAAGATAAGGTATTGTGGAGTGAAAAATTATACTGGTACGCAACGCCTGCCTGGCGGCATGACTCGGATAAGAGCCTGAAGCTTATTACCTGGGGGCCGGATTGCTATTACCGTAACCTGGCGGAGGAGAAACTTCGCCAGGCAAAAATTCCATTTGCTGTGATGCTGGAGTGTCCTTCAGTAGCAGGTATGCTTGCGGCGATAACCACGGGTCTGGGGGTGGGAATACTCAATCAATACAGCGTTGAGAAAGCGATTTGTAACGTGTATGAACTTGAGAAATTAATGCCTCTTCCGTCGGTTGATTGCCTGCTACGCCTGAATAAATACCGCTTTAATCCCGCAAGCGAGGCCTTCTGCGATATGCTGACCAGGCTGATGCATAAACAGCGATAGAGAATTGGCTGCTATTAATTGATGAATACAACCTGTTGTTAGTAATGTCTGCTCCTGGCACTAAGCAGATCGAGGCCGGTACAGGTCTGCTGTGAGCGAACAACGGAAATTCGCAAGGCATTACTAACACCCCAGTGCATCAATCGACTGGGGGCAGGTCACGACTATTGGCCGACAATTACCCCGCCACAAAGATAGTTGATGTCTGATAATTAATCCTTAATGAACGCAGAGAGTGCCTGTGCAGCAAGCCTGGCGCTCGCAAGAAGCTGCTCAACACCGTGCCCCTGGCGAGCCTTAATGGACATGCCGGACATGACGGTACTGATAAAATCAGTCAGGCGCCCCGCATCCTGTGGGTATCGGGCCCCAATAAAACGATGAATTTTTTCTTCTGCGGCCGAATGAAACTTATTAGCAGCCTCACGGGCGCCCTTATCTGTGCATCGGGTTCCTTCAATAACCAGGCAGCCAGTACAGGTTTGACTGCAACCATACCTTCGGGCTGACTCTTCCAGCAATGCCGTTAGTGCTTCTAACATGGAACCTTCGCTGCATAACAGAGCAGAGATGGGGATCGCATCCGTTTCTGCGTAGCGCTCAAGAACACGGGAGTACAGACCCACCTTGCTACCAAATACCCCATAAAAACTCGGGGGGTTTATCCCCAGACTTGAGGTGATCTCAGCAATACTGACCGAATCATAGCCCCGGGCATGAAATAATTTCTGTGCAATTTCTACAACCTGTTCGGGGTCGAAACTGCGGGGGCGACCGGGCGACCTCTCTATTTTCTTAGTCATCACTACAAAACCTATTGACATAAATTAAAGTTTATTTTGTAATAATCACTACAAATTTAGCAAGAGGTTTCTTATGGGCGTTTTTGAAGGCAGGAAAGTTCTTATCCTTGGCGGAAGCAGGGGAATAGGCGCCGCTATAGTGCGTCGCTTCTCTTCCGATGGAGCGAAAGTAAAATTTACTTATGCTGGCTCGAAAGACGCTGCAGAAAATCTTGCAGATGAAACAGGTTCTTCGGCAATTTTCACAGACAGCTCGGATCGTGATGCGGTGATCACAACCGTGCGCGATAACAGCCCGCTGGATGTTCTGATTGTTAACGCAGGTATAGGTGTGTTTGGTGATGCCCTCGAACAGGATCCGGATGTAATTGATCGTCTCTTCCGGATTAACATCCATGCTCCCTATCATGCGTCAGTCGAAGCAGCACGACAAATGCCGGAAGGCGGGCGCATCATTATTATCGGTTCCGTAAATGGTGACCGTATGCCAGTCCCGGGAATGGCCTCTTATGCGCTCAGTAAATCTGCATTACAGGGGCTGGCGCGCGGCCTGTCACGTGATTTCGGGCCTCGGGGGATCACTGTCAACGTTGTTCAGCCGGGACCGATTGATACAGATGCGAACCCTGAAAATGGCCCCATGAAGGATCTTATGCACAGTTTCATGGCCATTAAAAGGCATGGGCGTCCTGAAGAAGTCGCTGGTATGGTGGCCTGGCTGGCAGGGCCGGAAGCCGGTTTCGTGACCGGTGCTATGCATACGATCGATGGCGCTTTTGGCGCATAGATTAGTTCCGGTGGAGGCCCGCTGTGGCCTCCCTTGCCATTATGGAGCCCGCCTGTAAAACGGAAAATATCCTACGCTAGGCCTGTTTTTAAGGTGCGGTGTTTAGCAACTGCCTGAATCGACGGCCCTGTGTCGTTTCTTTGTCCCATACCGAACAGTTAGGAACGTAGCACAAATGTTGCAAATCGTAGTTTCGCTTCCATTAGGCCGAGTTAAGGGGTTTTACACCAGGCCCCTTGTAAACTTAACGGGTAATTTCGTTCCATTAAGCGAGTCCCACCTCGCGCTAATCCTTATTCAGGGATAACTGCGTTTTCTGCCTGACGTGTCGAAGAAAATCGGTAGCCGTGGTTCCCCACAACTCCGGCTCAAACTCATCACCGAAGTGTTTCCTGAAGGCGATCTCCAGATCTGCGCTTTTTTCCGTTAGTAGATCGATGTCAGCAATCAGGCCATATTTTCCGGCAGTATGCGCATCGTGAAGAAACGCATCTATTTTCGGCTCTATTTCATCGCTATCATCGATAAGGTCATAATCCTGACCGAAATAGAGGGTGATAAAACAGCCCAGCTCATTGAGATTTAATCTTTTCATTGCTAAGCCTTCGGAAATGCGGTGAGAACAAAATATGGCTTACCGTTCCACTGCTCAAAACGCAGAACACTGCGTAAGCTGCCAAAACTGCTCATGGCTGGCAGTGAGGGCGGTCGCTCCAGTCTTGCAAACAGTTCTCCGGCCGTTTTGCCGATATGACGCTCCACAGTATGGCCACCGCTGGCTGCCCCTGACATTGATTCGTTCATGGCCAGACTTATCCTTCCGGAACGAACGGCAGCAACCTGGACAGCGCCCACAGCGGCGGCAAAGCCAAAGGGGGATGGCTGCATCGACGGTGAAGTCCCACTTCAGCAGATTCTCCGACACTGGCAGACCATGTGCGCAATAGCTGACAGGGCTGCGCTTCCGGGAGGCTTTCGCCAGCAGCCCCTGATGGCGCAGGCTGGCGGCAATGGTTTTAATGTTGTATTCAGGCAGGTCGTCAATGCGTTCTGCAAGCTTCAGGGCTTCGTTGCGAAATTCAGGCGTATATTGCTTACGTGGCTTCTCACTGTTTGATACGGACTTTGTCATGTGAGCTACCTCTGGTTGAGAGTTTACTCACTTAGTCGCGTGTCCACTATTGGCGGGTAGGATCAGTGATGTATCAATCCGCCATCTACGGCATACTGGCTGCCGGTAACATAGGATGCGTCATCTGACAGGAGGAAAAGTGCGACTGCAGCGGCCTCTTCTGATGTTCCTGCGCGACCAAGAGGAACCTGACTTACCACAAAATCTTCAAACTGCTGACGCGACTCCTCGGGCATAAAGTGTCTAAAGTTGGTTTCAATCGGACCTGGCACCAAAGTATTGGCGCGTATACCGCGTTCAGCCAGCGCAGATGCCCAGCTCTTGACCATAGCAATAACGGCGCCTTTCGTCGCTGCATACAGGCTCGTCATCGCCGCACCTTCATATACAGATGAGGATGAAGTAACCAGAACGGATGCGCCAGAATTAAGTGATTTGGATAAAGCTGCCAGTTGTAGCATTGGGCCGCGAACATTAGTATTCATCATACGATTAAAAGAATTTGCCGTTACAGCTTCCGGAGAGCTTACCTCTGCGAAGCCCGCATTAAGCCACAATCCATCAAGAGCACCCCAACCGCTAATAGCTTTCCGCAGCGTATTTATATCAGGTTCGCTTGCAGCGTCGCTTTTCAGAATAAGCGATGTCGCAGGAAGCAGGCTAAGTGCACGCTCCAGCCTTTCTTCATTAAGCCCCGTGATGGCTACATGACCACCTTCAGCGACAATACGCTGAGCGCCTGCCAGCCCCATGCCACTTGTACCACCAGTGATCAATATACGTTTACCCTGAAACCTGCCCATTCTTACTCCTTCTATTTGGCTGTTGACTCAGCATTTACCTTACGCAAATAAAACACTATTCGTCATCTGTTTCATTACGAAACGATGGCACTGTTCCTTGAATTTCCGCTCCTGGCACAGAGCGGATATCAGCATTAATATCCTGCATCCCTCCGGTTGCCAGGTTTAACCGGGTCTTCAGCTCTAATGCGCTAATCGGGCAAAGCTGGGAAACTCCGGCGGACCGCGAAAAGATTCGTTCCGGGCCCTACATCTGGGGTCAGATGACGAACGGCCAGGTTAATTCTTTCAGCCGGCTTTCGCTTGCGGGTTGTTATACCGTTATACCGCGGACGACTTACTGCTGTTCTGAACATGATGTCAGAAAATACCCTCTTTCAGGAGAACCGGAAACATATGCGAACCCGGGTTCACCGAAGTGCATGCCGGCAACAAGTAAATGTTGACGAGCGGCCTGTTCAAGAATGGTTTTTCTTGTTTTCTCTGCCTGGGCAGGATCACAGTCAAACGAAATTGAAACTTCCGGCCGGGCTGACTGAATATGCGGATAATGGACAATGTCACCCCAGATCAGCAGGCTTTCGTCGCATGAATTCATCAGAAACCCGGTGTGTCCAGGCGTATGTCCCGGCAGACTTACAGCCTTGATCCCCTCACTGATTTCTGCTTCATCAGTAAAACGCAGAACAGGGCCATAAGCTTCCAGCGTGCGACGAACCAGCGACCCGGTCATCTGTAGGCGCTCACTCGTGAGTTTCAGCTTATTTTCATCCTGCCAGAATGCTGCTTCATCACGACTCAGGAAAAGTTTCGCGTTTTTGTATGCAGGCTGACTATGCTCATTCAGCAGACCGCCGATGTGGTCTGGATGTCCGTGAGTCAGAAGAATAGTGTCTATATCGTCTGGCTTAACGCCCGCCGAGTAAAGGTTTTTTTTAAATTCGCCACCTGCATAATTCAGTCCTCCCATACCGGAATCCACCAGTATGACGCGTCCCTGTCCGCGTATGAGGTAGCAGTAAATATGAATATCATCGGGAGCGGTTATTCCTGACTTCTCCTGAATTTTTCCTGCCTCGGTTAAATCAATGCCTGACAGTAAACCCAGGCTGGCTTTCATTCGCCCGTCGCTTATTGCGGTTACCGAGTAATGGCCAATTTTTTGCGAAAGAAAAGGTGACGTATCCATACTATCCTCACTTAATGAAAATAAAATTATAATCTGCTGCTTCATTCGGTCCGTGATGTTTAAACCAGTAAGTCACAGTCGCTGACACGTCAGTGTTACGGCCACGGCAAAAAGATATTGAAGTTAAATGCCTGATGAGACTATGATAATTTTCGACTCAGTTGAGACCAAAATTGTTGTGGACATAAAATTACTGCGTTCTTTTGCCACCGTTGCCTTATTCGAACATGTCGGACAGGCAGCAGAAAGGCTTCATATTTCTCAATCTCCACTCAGCAGACAGATCCAGCAGCTTGAAAGTGAGTTAGGTATTACGCTCTTTCATCGTGATAAAAAGCGGTTACGGCTGACAGAAGAGGGAAGAAAATTTCTTAATGAGGTAACGCCTTTTTTACAACATCACGATCGTCTGAAAGATTACGGCCGGCATCTTTCGCATGATTACGCAGGGCGACTGGATATAGGCTATGTAGAAGCGGCACTCCATTCCCGGCTTCTTCCTGAGGCAATTGCACGGCTTGGGATGGGGCATGAAGCGGATATCCGCCTACATGCTATGCGTTCAAAGCAACAGATTGAACATCTGAGGGAAAGAGCCATTGATCTGGCCCTGCTGCATACGCCACCTGAAGCTAATAGCATGTTCTGTCAGGAGAAAGTCCTTACGGAACATGTGATACTGGCAATGCCAAAAGAAAGAATGCTATCGGCTACCGGCCCTGATGATCTCAATGGCCAGCCGTGGATAGCAGATCAGGAAAACCTGAATCCTACGGCGCGGGCGCGACTGCTCGCCGCATGTCAGAAAGGCGGTTTTCGCCCCAATATTTGTCTGGAAGTCAGCGGACCACTGGCTGCGCTGGCCTGTGTGGAGGCCGGGTTGGGTTTCACATTCATACAGAAAAGCCTTGCGCGGATTGTTCCGGATAATGTTGCTCTGGTATCACTCCCCTGGCTGCCGCTTGAAATCACCCTTTTTGCCGTGTGGCGGAAAGAGGAAACAAGACCGTTGACAAAACGTTTTCTGGCAACTCTGGGCCTGCACTGATGCAAGAATGTGATGTCCGGACTCATAAAGGCAACGAAATGACAATTTTTGTTCCTGGGTATGTAATCAAACGACCTTTGCCAATTAATTACAATAAAAATCCGAACGGGAAGTTTGCTGTTATATCTGACATTCAAGTGCATGTATTCACCGTTTTGCTCCTTACTCTACCTGCGCGCTTTTTCTCTCTGAGGCTTCTTCCTACTTCCATTTTATTTGGTCAACGATTTTCCATTGCTGGTATTACAGATGCATTCTGCATAGTTATGTTCGCTCCTGGCACAGCGCTGCCTCTCCGATTAGGTTTAGCCTTGTATCGTAGTTGTGTCAGGAAAGTCTGAGCTAATATACTGACCTTATCCAACTCCGCTCAGATTTAACCTTCTGATTTTTTTTTGCAGTTTTCTGAGATTCCCCAGGAAATTCGGTTCGACTTTACGCAGGCACCCGACGGGCTTTTAGCAAAACCATAACCGTTTGTATGTCTACTGAAACCGAAGCTAGCTCCCGGACTGTCTCCAGAACCCCTGGAACCGCCCTTACCCACAGCCAGCACAATGCAAAGGGAGCAGGCGGGTGGGCGCCCCTCACTAAAGAGTCAAAAAGGGGAATGGCAAACGGACAAAGGGCGATCGACGACCGCCCTGATGTGTAATCAGCGAATGGCTGAAAAGTTACTGCGCCTTAGGTTCACCTGCGGCCTTAAGCCTTTTCGACAGGTCACGGCGCTCCTTCGACAAATCGGCGTTCTTAATGATGTAATCATCAACGCGATCTTCATAGTCGCTGCGCATGCTGCTAATAATCTCCTGAATAGCCTCAATGCTCATGCCCGGTTTGATATATTCGCTCAGGTTGTCGAGCAGCAGGACACGCTTCTGGTTATCACGAATTTTCTTTTCGTTGTCGTGTATCTCGCGCTGCAGTTTATTCTTGCGACGGAACATCCGTACGAACTCCAGCACGTCCTGAAATGATTGCTTTGCATTTTCCATGAAGACACCTTTCATTTAGGCCTGTTCGCACAGGCGTCATTATCGTAGCCCTCAGCTTAACGGCTCACCGCCGCCGAAGGCAATTTTCAAACTGTAGAGTCAGACTGGCACTTATCTTACCGCGAAGCGCTAATTCCCGCAGTAAGTTGTTGCATATCGCTTATTTACGCAGCGCCAGGCGTAGCAGATCCGACAGCCTTTCCAGCTGTCCGGCCAGCTCAAGACTCAGCCAGACGTAACCGTGGATCGGCGTTTCTACTCCCTCACTGCTGTTAGATGCCTTAATCAGCTGACGCAGCTCGCGGCCAATCTCCGCCAGTTCGGCATTGTTGGCGGCAATTTTATCTGTGCTGCCCGCAACAATCGCCGTCGACAGTGCGCGCAGCGTATTTTCGGTCATCTGCTGGGTGCGACGCAGCGTCGGGGCATTAAGCATGATCAAATGACTCTCGCGTGAGGCCCACCATGCGTTCAGCTGCAGCTCCAGCGTGCAGACCATATTGCGATTTAGCGTCTGTATGCCTTCGAAAACCGAGCGCGGCGTACGGGTTTCCTTACTGGCCGGCTCGATCAGCGCACGCATTTTTACCACCCCGGTCAGTAGCCGCTGAAGAGGACGCGTCAGCCGCGGCTTCTCCACCAGATTGGGGGAGACACCGGCATGGTAAATTTTCGCCGTCTCAAGCCAGACGTCCGACATCCTGATTCGCCAGTGGGTATAGGCCTTTTGTGGATAGATGCTGGTGAACAGCAGCGCAAGGATCGACCCCAGAATCACATCGCCGCCCCGCCACAGGGCCGTGGTCATATCGCCCGGCGGCGCACCGCAGATCACCGCCAGGGTAATGCCAATCAGCAGCGCCATGTAAGGATGTTTCCCCAGGGTGAGAAAGCCGCACAGAAACATCACCACCGTGCACCAGCCCAGCATGACCGGCAGCGAAATCAGCTCAAGCTTCAGCGCTATCAGCCCGGACACCGAACCAAAAATCGTTCCGCCTATACGTTGCACCGCCCGGGGAAAGACATTTCCCCATGAGGAGATCGGCCCCATCACCACCACCAGGGTGATCAGCGGCCAGCTCCCCTCGGGGATATGCGTCAGGCGCACTAACAGAAATGTCAGCACAAAGGCCAGCGCCACACGGATGCCGTGAACGGTTCGATAGTTGCGGTAAAGGGTGAATTCAAAGGCCGATAGCGGCTTGTCGGGACGCACTCTGTTCTCCTGGTGGCAGGTCATCGACGTGGATGATACCCGATCGAAAACTCTACGTACCAGACTCCCGTCTTATTTTCTTTCGCAACCGGCTGGCGACATCGGCTAAAAAGCGTACTCGATCCCGCTCCGCCGGGGTTTCAGGCACTCTTCCTCAGCAGCTCAAGCAGGGTCTGCATCTGGGAATCAATGTTGATAATGTCCTTTTTTACGATCAGATGGAGTGGCGTCGCTCGGCGAATACCGCTCTGCAACGGCAAAATTTTCATCGTACCCGCATTCAGATGCTGCATGATGCGCTCCTCCGGTAGCCAGCCATAGCCAACCTGATGCATAACGGCCTCAATGGCTGCCTCGATGGTGGAAAAGGTCCAGGATTCGCTACTGCTGCTTTCATCCTGCACCGGCGGCTGCTCTCTTTCCGCAATGCGTATCAGAGGGTATTGCCTCAGGGTTTCCTCAGTAAGCCTCTCCGCCTGATGATGCAGCGGGTGATCGCGATGCGCCACGGCAACGAAATCGATGTTCATCAGCCATTCACCGCGCCCGGTCATATCCTGGCGGCGCGTCATGACCATCACATCCGCTTCGGCACCGCTGCCGGTCCAGGTTTCCAGTACTTCCGTAAGGTTGATCTGCGTATGTGGATGCAGGTGCTGGAACTGCCGCAGCGCGGAAAACAGCCTGCTGCGCGGGAAAATACTGTCCACCACCAGCTCCAGTCGGGTGCGGATGCCGTCGCGCAATGAGGCGGCGTGAGATTCTACATAATCAAAGGCTTTAAGCAGCGGCCGCACCTGGGCCAGCAACAGCGCGCCAGCAGGCGTAAGCACCGTTCTGCGCCCCTGCGGCTCCAGCAGCGTCACGCCTAATCTTTCCTGTAGCAACGCCAGGTTGTAGCTAACGGAAGACTGACTTCTGTTGGTCACCTCGGCAGCCCGGGCAAAACTACCCTGTCTCACCACTTCGTTGAGCAGGCTCCACTGTTCGAGCGTCGACTTATGCATTATTCATCTAAATTATGAATGAGTTTCATCCAAAATTAGCATTATTCATTAATAAAATGAAGAGATAGACTGATTCTACGCCAACAGGAGGAATAATGATGAGCACATTCGATAAACATAATCTTGACGGTATTGTCGGTAAACACCTGGTTTATACCTACGATAACGGCTGGAACTACGAGCTGTACGTTAAAAATAAAGAGACTATCGATTACCGCATCCACAGCGGTCTGGTGGGAAATCGCTGGGTGAAAGACCAGCATGTATATGTGGTGCGCGTCGGAACCCAGATCTACAAAATTTCCTGGACCGAACCTACCGGTACTGACGTCAGCCTGATCGTCAATCTGAGCGATAAGCTGTTCCACGGCACCATCTTTTTCCCGCGCTGGGTCATGAATAATCCTGAAAAAACCGTTTGTTTCCAGAATGATCATCTGGCAGAGATGCAGCGTTATCGGGATACCGGTCCGGCTTATCCTACTGAGGTGATTGACGAGTTTGCCACCATTACCTTTGTTCGCGACTGCGGCGTGGATAATGACAGCGTAATTGCCTGCGCGGCGAGCGAATTACCCGCTGATTTCCCTGAGAACCTGGAAAACTAATGGGCATTCGAAGTGAATAACTGATGGAAACACCGGGGCGTCAATCCTGTATTCCGCAGTTATCCTTCTGACTGAGCCAATCACTGCGTCCGCCGGGAGTCATCATGCATCCGTCCCTTGAGTTATTTATTACGCTGACTATCCGCGTGGATCGCCCCATCGTTATTTTCAACGATCCGGGTAAGGTAAAAAGACAGCTTATTCCCATATCAGGCGGTGAGATGACGGGAAGGCTGAGGGGAAGGATCCTGCCCGGCGGCATGGACAGCCAGATAATTGACCGTGAAGGGGTTTGCCGCCTCTCTGCCCGCTATGGTGTGGAAACGGAGGATGGCAAACGCTTTTTTATCGAAAACAACGGTATACGCCGGGTGCCTGCAAGGTATCTGCCGCAGCTATTTACTGATGATATGGCTTTTTTCTCAACTATCCCGCCCGACGAGATCTATTTTTTCACCACCCCGACCTTTGAGGTCGCTGATGACGCGCTCTCATTTTTGCAGAAAGAGATATTCATTGGCCGGGGGGCGCGTGGTGACGACGGGCTGGTAATGCCGTTTTATCAGCTTCGCTAAAACTAAGCGGCTAACGGCAGCCCGGCCAGCTTCGCTAAGCTATGCAGCTAATAGCTGACCTGTCCGCTCCGCTAGAAACAGGTAGCTAAAAGCAGCCCGGCCAGCTTCGCTCATCTACGCAGCTGAGGGGCTACCCTGGACCGAGGCTGAGGTTACAGCTTCTGCTTAATGTAGTCTTCAATACGCGTCAGCACGCCCGCTTCATTTACCGCCTGCAGGGTGACCAGCGGATAAGAGGCCAGCTGCTTGTCGCCGTCCACCAGCTGAATGGTGCCGACCTGCTCGTTGAGCCTGAGCGGCGCTTTAAGGTCCTTACGCTCAATCACGTACTTCGCCTTAATCTTTTTCACTTCGTCCCGTGGCAGCGCCAGATAGACGTCTTTATCACTGCCGACGCTGACCTGGTGAGGATTGCCATACCAGACGTTTTCATGGCCAATTTCTTTACCCGCATGGAACAGCTGGACGGTATCAAAATTGTTCTGGCCCCAGACCAGCAGCTTGCGCGCCTGCTCTTCCCTGCCCTTCGAACTTTTCCCGCCCATAATAACCGCAATCAGGCGGCGCTGGCCGTCCACGCTGGAGGCGATAATATTGAAGCCTGCGCTCTCCGTATGGCCGGTTTTCAGACCATCCACGTGCAGGGTTTTATCCCATAATAAACCGTTACGATTTTGCTGAGTAATGCCGTTCCAGCTGAGGGATTTTTCACCGTACATCTGATAAAAATCGGGCTCACCGTAGATGATGGCGCGCGAAAGCTTCGCCAGATCGCCCGCCGTCGTGTACTGACCGGGAGCATCGAGTCCGTGCACGGTTTCAAAATGGGTATTGGTCAGCCCCAGTTTCTGGACGTACTGGTTCATCTGCGTCACAAACGCCGCCTGACTGCCCGCGACGTAATCCGCCAGCGCAACGCAGGCATCGTTGCCGGAGTCAATGATTACGCCCCGACTCAGGTCGCGTACGGACACTTTTTCCCCCGGCTTAAGAAACATCAGCGATGATCCTTTAAACACCGGATTCCCCGCCGCCCAGGCGTCATTGCCGACGGTAACCATGTCGTCACGGGTAATTCGCTTGCTGTCGATAGCGCGATCGACCACATAACCGGTCATCAGTTTTGTCAGGCTGGCGGGGTTGCGGCGCTCATCGGCGTTACCTGCGGTCAGCACCTGACCGGTGGTCGCATCCATCAGAACCCACGAGGCGGCATCAATTGCCGGAGCCGTCATCGGAAAGGCTAACGGATTTTCATCGGCCTGCGCCAGGGAGGCAAAAGCCAGGACCATACTTAAACTTGCAAGCTGACGCTTCTTCACCGGTAAACCCTCAATAATGTGCTGTAGAAAAAAAACAGCCCGTTGTACGGGATCCGGCGCGCCAGTGTGTTAATAAATTGCAAGAAAATATTAATTTTCAGCCGATTAGCCTGCCCTGGCCGTTGGGGCGGTTTTCAGTCTTCAGGACCAGAGGAAAAATCAGTACCAGGGATAATCTGATAAGTTTCACTTTAGGAACAGTTGACCTTGTTTCTCCGTGTCGCTCCTTTACCGTTCACTGACGAAAAACTTACAATTGAGGGATAGGTATGTCTGCAACACGGGGTTGGTCTACGGAACTGGAGGGGCTGCGTGGCATTGCCTCACTCTGGGTACTGGTTGGACATATCAGCCTGCTGATTCACTGTCATATTACGCTGATATCATCGCCCGGCATTGGCGTCGACCTCTTTATCCTGCTTTCCGGTTACCTGATGGCGAAAAACTACGTCGAGCGTCAGCAAAAAGAACCCTGGCAAAGCGCCACGACCATTAAGAAATTCTGGATCCGCCGCTTCTTCCGCATCGCGCCGCTTTACTATTTACTGCTGATCGTGGCGCTAATATATGGTCCGTGGTTTGGCGAAATGCGCGATACCATCGCCCAGTTTTATTCCGCTACCGCCACCGAATCCTCCCGATATTCTGACCAGTCACTGGCCAATATTCTGACGCATTTCAGCTTTCTGTTTGGTCTGCTACCTGCTTATGGCTTTAATACGGTGCTGCCGGACTGGAGCATCGGGCTTGAGATGCAGTTCTACGCGCTGTTCCCGTTTATTATGCTGGTGGTGCTGCGTTTCGGGTATGCCGCCTCGCTGATAGGCATTATGGTGCTGTGCTGCGTGGGCCGCTATCTGCTGGCCGACTATTATGAAGCCTTCGTGATGCCGTCAATGATTCTGATTAAGCTGAATATGTTCCTGTCTGGAATGCTGCTGGCTGAAGCGGTACGCCGTAAGGCCCTGCTCTATGTGGCTTTTGCCCTGCTGGGTCCGGTTGCCAGCGTGGTGATTGGTCTGCAGGCCATTAAGCTACAGGTAATAATGGAAGTGCTGATGATCGTGGGCATGGCCGCGATTCTGTGGCAGTACGCCCCTGACGGCCTGATGGCCCGTCTTATCGCCCTGCCCCGCAGGCTGCTGAATAACCGCCTGAGTACCTGGCTGGGGGATGTTTCATTTTCCGTTTATCTGCTGCATCTGCTGATTGTCATTCCTGCTATCGCCCTGATGCTGTCTCATACCAGCCTGGGAAATAAAAGTGACATCGTGCGTTTCGCAACAATCTGCGCGATATGCATTCCCATTACCTACGCGCTGGCCTCGCTGCTATATAAGTTTGTAGAGAAGCCAGGCATTCTGCTGGGTAAGAAGGTGCTGGCACCGCGTCCGGTTGAACAGGTCGGTTAGGCATTTTCGACTTCTCCAGCACGCAATGTGTTGGAGAAATCCATTAACCTGGCATTCCATGAGGGCCCCATTGGAAAGTTTGGCATGATTATAAGAACAGTAATAAAACTGATAACTATTGAAATTATCAGGTTGTGGGATATCGATAACAAATAATCCCTTAACGGCAAAGCATTTCTTTCATTAGTAAAGAGATGCAGAGGGAAAAAGATATTTATAAACGCTGGAACAAAAATCATGATCCCGATCTGCTTATGACTGAATGTTACTTTCCTTTTCCAAAACCACATTATTATAGCCATAACTGAAAATGTTATTGGCGTCACGGGAGCTCCTTTTAATAAAGCCTTTCTTGATTTAAAAATCTAAAACAAACTCATCGCGTGCGCAACAAGCCATCATCTTTTTTGTGAGCGTTATTATGATAATAAAAAAATGGATAAATCACTAATTTATAGTGATATTACCAGACAGTCAGATTGGCTTACAGGTCCATTACAATACGAGGATTTTAATTTCTGCGTTATACATACGTAGAGTCGCCACTATTAAGGCTAAACAAACAACTTTTATGCAATACCCATACTATTTTGTTACATTACATAATACAGCATCGACATGGCTCTCCTCAATCTCGCATCTCGCCACCCGCTTTTCGTAAATTAACTACCAGTATAATGACCCTGATGTTAAGTAAAATCGAGTATTAGAAATGATACAGCCTGAAATGTCGGGCTGGCGGATAAGAGCTTAAACTCTCGCCCAGTGCAATTTTCACATTCCTGATTCACTTGTGTGCCCTGCCGCGCTGATTTTGTTAAATCTCTGCACTCCAGCCCCATTGCAACAGCAGAGGGAAGCAGCTGTGCCTTTCCCGGCACAGTGTGAGCATTGTTGTCTTACAAAGTGGGTTTCGGTACAAGGTTGTATAGATTCTTCTCCTGTTGAGCTGTTATCTGGTACGGCGAACTTTATAACTTCACGCTGAACTATGTTTAATCCAGCCTTGTCGTGGTCAACTCAAACAGACTCCTGGGCCGTCTGAATCAGTTATTTCAGGTGTACCGGAATATGGTTTACCATATGGGTAGCGAAGCGTGGTGTCACAGATGGCTGAGGTGAAAATGCCGCCGAAAATCAGCGGGATATTTATTAATTTCAGTAAATTCATGCACCTAATTTAGTAACCGAAGGCGACTCTACACAGTGAAAGACAAACCAGTACAGCCAACATTCCTGTTTCACGACTATGAAACCTTCGGCAAAAGCCCGTCGCTGGACCGCCCAGCACAGTTTGCCGGCATCCGTACCGATATGGACTTCAACATTATTGGTGAACCTGAAGTGTTCTACTGTCAGCCAGCGGATGATTACCTGCCCCAGCCGGAGGCGGTGATGATCACCGGTATTACCCCGCAGCTGGCACAGGCGAAGGGCATCAGCGAGGCGGCGTTTACCCGGCGCATCCACGCGCTTTTTAGCGAGCCGGGTACCTGCGTGGTGGGCTACAACAACGTACGCTTTGATGATGAAGTGACCCGCAATCTGCTGTATCGCAACTTTTATGATCCCTATGGCTGGAGCTGGCAGAATGGTAACAGCCGCTGGGACCTGCTGGACGTGATGCGCGCCTGCTACGCCTTACGGCCTGAAGGCATTGTCTGGCCAGAGAATGACGATGGCTTTCCCAGCTTCCGACTGGAGCATCTGACCAAAGCCAACGGCGTGGCTCATGAGAACGCTCACGACGCGATGTCGGACGTTTACGCCACCATCGCGATGGCTAAGCGGGTAAAGGAGGCGCAGCCGCGTCTTTATGACTTCCTGTTCAGCCACCGCAATAAGCAAAAAATCATGACGCTGATTGATATTCCACAGATGAAGCCGCTGGTGCATATCTCGGGAATGTTTGGCGCGTTTCGCGGCAATACCAGCTGGATAGCCCCGCTTGCCTGGCATCCGGTGAATAAGAACGCGCTGATCGCCTGCGATCTGGCCGGCGATATCAGCCCGCTGCTGGAGCTGGATGCCGATGCGCTGCGCGAGCGGCTTTATACCCGCCGCGATGAGCTGGGCGAAGCCTCACCGGTCCCGGTTAAGCTGGTGCATATCAATAAGTGCCCGGTGGTAGCCCCCGCCAGTACGCTGCGCCCTGAAGATGCAGAGCGCCTGGGCGTCGACCGCCAGCGCTGCCTGGATAATCTGGCCCTGCTACGTCAGCATCCGGAGATCCGGGAAAAGGTGGTGGCGCTGTTTGCCGAGGCTGAGCCATTTAAACCCTCTGATGACGTCGATGCCCAGCTCTATGACGGCTTTTTCAGCGACGCCGACCGCTCGGCGATGAATATTATCCGCGATACGGCACCTGAAAATCTCCCGGCACTGGACCTGACCTTTAACGACGCGCGCATCGATAAACTGCTGTTCCGCTACCGCGCACGCAACTTCCCCGGCACGCTGGATGAGGCCGAGCAGAAGCGCTGGCTGGAGCATCGCCGTAGCGCGCTGGATCCTGAGCGGGTGCAGAGCTACGTGCAGGAGCTTGAGATGCTCTATAACCAGTACGAGGGAGATAAAGCGAAGATGGATCAGCTTAAGGCGCTGTTTGACTATGCGCGCGAGCTGGTCTCCTGAGGCTGGATAGTCGGAGCCTGTCTAACGCTGCGGCCAGGTCGATGAACGGTGGATTAAAAATACAAAAAGGGCGCCGGAGCGCCCTTTAGTCTTTAGCCGGAACGGCTTACATCGGTTCTTCGGTCCACTGCGGTACCGGGTTACGGAAGCGACGGGTCACAAAGGCCAGATAAATCAGGCCAATGGTGCCCCAAATCAGCCCCAGCACCATCGAACTCTCTTCCAGGTTAATCCACAGCGCGCCCACCGTCAGCGCGCCGCACAGCGGCAGCAGCAGAAAGTTAATATTGTCTTTCAGCGTCTTGTTACGCCCTTCACGGATCCAGAACTGGGAAATTACCGACAGGTTAACAAAGGAAAAGGCCACCAGCGCACCAAAGTTGATCAGCGCCGTCGCGGTCACTAAATCAAAGGTGATGGCTGAAAGCGCAATGACGCCCACCAGCAGTACGTTCAGCGCAGGCGTCCGCCATTTCGGATGGACGTAACCAAAGAAACTTTTCGGGAAAACGCCATCGCGGCCCATCACATACATCAGACGGGATACGCCCGCATGCGCTGCCATACCCGACGCCAGGACGGTGATGCACGAGAAGATCAGAATGCCAAACTGGAAGGCTTTGCCCGCCACGTAAAGCATGATTTCCGGCTGCGAGGCATCAGGATCTTTAAAGCGTGAGATATCCGGGAAGTAGAGCTGCAGGAAATAGGAGACCACAATAAAGATCACCCCACCAATCAGCGCGGTCAGGAAGATCGCCTTCGGGATAACCCGTTCCGCATCCTTCGTCTCCTCAGAAAGTGAGCTGATGCCGTCGAAACCAAGGAACGAGAAACAGAGGATCGTCGCACCGGTGATCATCGGCACCACATGCGCATTCTCCGTCCAGAATGGTCGGCTGCTGACCAGCGTACCGCTTCCTTCGCCGTGAGCCACGCCGTAGATCACCATCGCCATGATGACCGCCATCACCGCCACCTGGAGCACCACGATCACGCTGTTAAAGTTGGCCACGGTCTTAATGCCTTTCAGGTTAGAAAGGGTCATAAAGCCGACCAGCATCACCACGAAAATCCACGACGGAATACCCGGCACCAGCGCTTCAAAATAGATTTTCGCCAGCAGGATATTGATCATCGGCATAAACAGGTAGTCCAGCAGCGATGACCAGCCGACCATAAAGCCGACGTGCGGGCTGATGGCTTTCTGCGCATAGGTATAAGCGGAGCCCGCAGAGGGGAAGCGGCGTACCAGCTTACCATAGCTCAGCGCAGTAAAGAGGATCGCCACCAGCGCAAAGGCATACGCCGTTGCAACATGACCGTCGGTCAGACCGGAGACAATGCCAAAGGTATCAAACAGGGTCATCGGCTGCATATAGGCAAGGCCCATCATGACGACCGGTAACAGAGTAAGAGTTTTTTTCAGGCCAGGGCGCGACGGGGTCGCACGATTTTGGGTATCAAGCGACATGATTCAGCCTCCCCATAGCATCAACCTGTCTGGGTTGAACCACGGGGAAACTTCGCGTTGTGCGAGCGTACTTATCAAGAGGGGTAACGGTGTGGCAGGCGGGGGTGGAGAGATAACCTGCAGCGGCGCCGTAGTCATCACGCAGGCGATAGCCGGCGCGGACCGGAGTAATGAAGTGTTGCCCCATCTTTTAATTCCTCAACATGACACGTTTTTGCGTGTACCAGACTGTATCTATCCGGTTCTGGACCGGCCTCTTAAATGCGATTAGGTTTACCTGCAAACTGACCGACGTGAGCGCCGCCGTGAGTAAATGTCAATTTCCAGGGCGCGTATTCTGCCCTGGTCACAGGGTATAAGACAAGCGGTTAAGGCGTGGGGGTAGAATTTCTTTTTTCTTTCTGAGAAAAGTGAGTATTAAATAAGAAAGTTGAGTATTTAATAAGAGAATAAGTGCGCCAGTTCATTTCGCCAGCGCCCTGTCGTACTGATATTTCACCCTCGATTCAGAGAAGCGGCATTTTCACCGGATCGGGCCAGGCATAATCAAACCCCAGCTCGTGGCAAATCTTACTGCCGTCGATGATTTTCCCCGCATCGCTGTCGGTCTCCGGCAGGAAGGTTGGCGGCGTCAGGCCAAGCTGGCGCGCCACCAGCGGGTAAAATTCGCTGCGGGCAGGATGCGCGGGCGCACTCAGGTTGTAGATGTGCCCGCCCTTCGGCGTCTGCAGCAGCAGGGTAATGGCTTCGATAACGTCATCCAGATGCACCAGATTAACGCCGTGCTGCCCGTCGGCCAGATTGGTTTTACCCGCCAGAAAGCGGCCCGGATGGCGGTCTGGTCCCACCAGCCCGGAAAGCCGCAGAATATCAACCGAGGTGCCGGGCAGCTGATGCAGCCAGTCTTCCAGCTCCCTCAGCGTTTTGCCCGCATCCGTCACTGGCATAAGCGGGCTGCTCTCCTTCTTCACTCCGGCGCTGCCGCCGTAAACCGACGTTGAGCTGGTGAAGATAATCCTGGGAACAGCATAGGCCAGCGCGGTATCAACGATCTGCTGCACCGCGAGCAGATAGCCCTCTCCCCCTGCGGCGGTTCGGCTGGCGGGCAGCGTAATCACCAGCGCATCAACCTTCATTAACGCATCGAGATCGTCAGCATCACACAGCAGATCGGGCGTCAGCTGCAACAGGTAGCTGTCGATGCCGCACATGCGGGCCGCATCAACGCCGTCCTGCGTTGTTTTACTGCCGGTGACCTGCCAGCCGCGCGCGGTTAATGCCAATCCCAGCGGCATACCTAACCAACCTAAACCGACTATCGCTACTCTCTTCATCCTGTGACTCCAGAAGTCATCCATATCATTCCTTAAAATTACGCCAGCCCGCGCCCGCTGACAATATTCAGTTGGTGAGCAAATCTTTTCGCCGTTGACAAAAAAGGGTTGCGCGAGGCGTTTATCCTGGTTAGGTTAATGGACACGAAATGAATATACATTCATCCAGGATAATTTATGACACGCGTTCAGTTTACTCACCATCATCACCATCACCCTGACTAGTCTTTCAGGCGATGTGTGCTGGAAGACGTTTAGGATCTTCCAGTGGTGCAGAACGCAAGAGAAGCCCCCGGAAGATCCTCTCCCGGGGGCTTTTTTTATGGGCGTCATCCGGGTAAGAAGAGATGAACTGGCGATAACCGCAGGTAGCAGCAGACAGGATATGAGGATAATTACCGATGTTAGATAACACCCGTTTACGCATAGCTATGCAGAAATCTGGCCGTTTAAGCGATGATTCACGCGAACTGCTTTCCCGCTGCGGCATTAAAATTAACCTTCAGCAGCAGCGGCTGATCGCCTTCGCCGAGAACATGCCCATAGATATCCTGCGCGTACGTGATGACGATATTCCCGGCCTGGTGATGGACGGCGTGGTTGACCTGGGGATCATCGGTGAAAACGTGCTGGAAGAGGAGCTGCTGACCCGCCGTGCGCAGGGTGAAGATCCCCGCTATTTTACCCTGCGTCGCCTTGATTTCGGTGGCTGCCGCCTGTCGCTGGCGATGCCGGTTGACGATGAGTACAGTGGCCCGCAGTGTTTACAAAACTCCCGAATCGCCACCTCCTATCCGCACCTGCTGAAAAAATACCTTGATAAACAGAACGTGGCCTTCAAATCCTGCCTGCTGAATGGCTCTGTAGAAGTGGCCCCGCGCGCCGGACTGGCCGATGCGATCTGCGACCTGGTCTCTACCGGCGCGACGCTGGAGGCCAACGGCCTGCGTGAGGTCGAGGTGATTTACCGCTCCAAAGCCTGCCTGATCCAGCGCGATGGCGAGATGCCCGCCGCGAAGCAGGCGCTAATCGACAAGCTGATGACCCGTATTCAGGGGGTGATTCAGGCGCGTGAATCTAAATACATCATGCTGCATGCGCCGAGCGAGCGCCTGGATGACATTATTTCCCTGCTGCCGGGCGCAGAGCGCCCTACCGTGCTGCCGCTGGCGGGCGATAAGAGCCGCGTGGCCATGCACATGGTCAGCAGCGAAACCCTGTTCTGGGAAACCATGGAAAAACTAAAAGCGCTGGGTGCCAGTTCTATCCTCGTGCTTCCTATTGAGAAGATGATGGAGTAACCATGGCTAATTTCGCGACGCCCATTGACTGGCAGGCCTGTAGCGCGGATGAGCAGCAGACGCTGCTGGCGCGCCCGGCACTCTTTGCCGCAGAAAATATTACTCATACCGTGCGCGAGATCCTCGACCGGGTAAAAGCTCAAGGGGACGAGGCGCTGCGTTTTTACAGCGCGGCCTTCGATAAAACCCAGCCAGATGCACTGCGCGTCTCCGGGGCGGAGATGGATGCCGCAGCCGATCGGCTCAGCGATGCGCTCAAACAGGCGATGGCCGTTGCCGTAAGCAATATCGATACCTTCCACCAGGCGCAGATCCTGCCAAAGATAGATATCGAAACCCAACCGGGCGTGCGCTGCCAGCAGGTCACCCGCCCGCTGGCCTCCGTCGGCCTCTATATTCCCGGCGGGTCGGCGCCGCTGTTCTCTACCGTGCTGATGCTGGCCACACCGGCGCGGATTGCGGGATGTGGGCGCGTGGTGCTCTGTTCACCGCCGCCGATTGCCGATGAAATCCTCTATGCCGCTAAGCTCTGCGGCGTGCGGGAGGTGTTTCAGGTCGGCGGCGCGCAGGCTATCGCCGCCATGGCATTTGGCACCGCCTCCGTGCCCCGGGTGGACAAAATCTTCGGGCCGGGCAATGCTTATGTGACTGAAGCCAAACGGCAGGTCAGTCAGCGGCTGGACGGGGCGGCGATTGATATGCCGGCCGGACCGTCAGAGGTGCTGGTGATTGCCGACGAGCAGGCGACGCCGGATTTTGTCGCCTCCGACCTGCTTTCGCAGGCTGAGCACGGGGCGGATTCGCAGGTGATCCTGCTAACGCCTTCACGGCAGATGGCAACAGCGGTGGCGCAGGCGGTCGAAAATCAGCTCGCTGCCCTGCCCCGTGCAGAGACGGCCCGTAAGGCGCTGGAGAGCAGCCGCCTGATTGTCGCCGCTGACCTGGCGCAGTGCGTGGAGATCAGCAATCGCTATGGGCCGGAGCACCTGATTATTCAGACGCGCCAGCCGCGCGAACTGGTAGACAGCATCACCAGCGCCGGATCGGTGTTCCTCGGCGACTGGTCGCCGGAGTCAGCCGGGGACTATGCGTCCGGCACTAACCATGTGCTGCCAACCTATGGCTATACCGCCACCTGCTCCAGCCTGGGCCTGGCAGATTTTCAAAAGCGCATGACGGTGCAGGAGCTGACGCCTCAGGGGTTTTTAAACCTGGCGCCGACCATTGAGATTCTGGCTGCGGCAGAACAGCTGACCGCCCATAAAAATGCCGTTACGCTGCGCGTTGCCGCGCTAAAGGAGAAACAGTGAGCACCTCTATAGAAGAACTTGCCCGAGCGAACGTGCGCGCCCTGACGCCTTATCTTTCCGCGCGACGCCTTGGCGGCAACGGCGACGTCTGGCTAAATGCCAATGAGTACCCGCTGGCGGTGCCTTTTGAGCTCAGCCAGAACACGCTGAACCGCTACCCAGAGTGTCAGCCAAAGCAGGTTATTGAACGTTACGCCCGCTATGCCGGCCTGGCCACGGATCAGGTGCTGGTCTGCCGTGGCGCCGATGAAGGCATTGAGCTGGTGATCCGTGCCTTCTGCGAGCCGGGTCAGGATGCGGTACTCTTCTGCCCACCCACCTATGGGATGTATGCCGTCAGCGCGGAAACCATTGGCGTGGAAGTCCGTACGGTAGAAGCCCGCGAGGACTGGCAGCTAAACCTGCCCGCCATCGCGGAACGGCTGGACGGCGTGAAGGTGGTCTACGTTTGCAGCCCGAATAACCCTACCGGCAACCTGGTCAACCCGGACGATCTGCGCCAGCTGCTGGAGATAACGCGGGGCAAAGCGCTGGTCGTCGCTGATGAAGCCTATATTGAATTCTGTCCGTCAGCCTCCGTTGCGGGCTGGCTGAAAGACTACCCGCACCTGGTAGTGCTGCGTACGCTGTCTAAAGCGTTTGCGCTGGCCGGGCTGCGCTGCGGCTTTACGCTGGCGAATGCCGAGGTCATTACGCTGCTGATGAAGGTGATTGCCCCCTATCCGCTCTCAACCCCGGTAGCCGACATCGCGGCCCAGGCGCTGAGCGAACAGGGCGTGGCGCTGATGAAACAGCACGTTAGCGAACTGGTCGCCACCCGCGAGGAGCTGATCGGCCAGCTGCGCCGCTGTGACTGTGTGGAAGAGGTCTTTACCAGTAATACCAACTACGTACTGGCCCGCTTTACTGCCACCAGCCAGGCATTTAAAACCCTGTGGGAACAGGGCATTATCCTGCGTGACCAGTCCCGGCAGCCCGGCCTTTCCGGCTGCCTGCGCATTACTATCGGCACCCGTGAGGAGTGCAACCGCGTGATCGCCGCGCTAAGAAATTTACCGGGTACCGCCGCTTCCAGGGAGCAAGCATGAGTCAGAAAGTCCTTTTTATCGATCGTGACGGCACCATTATTTCTGAGCCACCGGAAGATTTTCAGGTGGACCGCATGGACAAGCTGGCCTTTGAGCCGGGCGTCATCCCCGCCCTGCTGGCCCTACAGAGCGCGGGCTTTTCGCTGGTGATGATCACCAACCAGGACGGTCTGGGCAGCGAGAGCTTCCCGCAGGCGGATTTTGACGGCCCGCATAACCTGATGATGCAGGTACTGCGATCGCAGGGCGTGGCGTTTGAAGAAGTCCTGATCTGTCCACACATGCCTGATGAAGGCTGCAACTGCCGCAAACCGAAAACCCGTCTGGTCGCCCCCTGGCTGGAATCGGGTCGCCTCGACGTCGCCAACAGCTATGTCATCGGCGATCGTGCCACCGATATGGAGCTGGCCAGCAATATGTCCATCGGCGGTCTGCTCTACTCCGCCAGTGGCCTCACCTGGCCCGCTATCGCCCAGCAGTTAACCCAGCGCGATCGCCATGCCTGCGTGGAGCGAAATACCAAAGAGACGCAGATTAAGGTGGAAGTCTGGCTGGACCGTGAGGGCAACAGCCGCTTCAACACCGGCGTGGGCTTCTTCGACCACATGCTGGATCAGATTGCGACCCACGGCGGCTTCCGCATGAACGTGGAGGTGAAAGGCGATCTCTATATTGACGATCACCACACGGTTGAGGATACCGGGCTGGCGCTGGGTGAGGCGCTGTTAAAAGCGCTGGGCGACAAGCGCGGCATTGGCCGCTTTGGCTTTGTGCTGCCGATGGACGAATGCCTGGCCCGCTGCGCGCTGGACATTTCCGGGCGTCCGCATCTGGAATACAAGGCCGAATTCAACTATCAGCGCGTGGGCGATTTGAGCACCGAGATGGTGGAGCACTTTTTCCGTTCGCTCTCCTACTCCATGGCCAGCACCCTGCATCTGCGTACCAAAGGTAAGAACGACCATCACCGCGTTGAGAGTCTGTTTAAGGCCTTTGGGCGTACGCTGCGTCAGGCGATCCGCGTTGAAGGCAACACGCTTCCCAGCTCAAAAGGAGTGCTGTAATGAACGTAGTCATTTTGGATACCGGCTGCGCCAATCTCTCCTCGGTAAAATGGGCGCTGGAGCGGCTGGGCTATGAGCCGCAGGTCAGCCGCGAGGCTGATATCGTCCTCCAGGCGGACAAGCTGCTGCTGCCCGGGGTCGGCACCGCCCGCGCGGCCATGGATCAACTGCGCGAGCGTGAGCTGATCGACCTGATTAAGGCCTGCACCCAGCCCGTGCTGGGCATCTGCCTTGGCATGCAGCTGCTGGGTTCACAGAGCGATGAAACCGGCGGCATCACGACGCTTGGCATTATCGACCAGCCGGTTAACCGCATGACCGATCACGGCCTGCCGCTGCCGCATATGGGCTGGAACCAGATCACCGCCCAGGCCGGTAACCATCTTTTCCGCGACATTCCTGAGGGCGCGTATTTCTACTTTGTGCACAGCTATGCCATGCCGGTGAATGCCTGGACTATCGCACAGTGTAGCTACGGCGAAGCCTTCACCGCCGCCGTGCAGAAAGATAACTTCTTCGGCGTGCAGTTCCACCCGGAGCGCTCCGGGGCCGCCGGGGCTCAGCTGCTGAAAAACTTTCTGGAGATGTAACCGGCATGATTATTCCCGCATTAGATTTGATTGAGGGCAAGGTCGTGCGTCTGCATCAGGGCGATTACGGCCAGCAGCGCGACTACGGCAGCGATCCCCTGCCGCGCCTGCGGGCGTACGAGGCCGAAGGGGCCAGCGTGCTGCACCTGGTGGATCTGACCGGCGCGAAGGATCCCGCCGCACGGCAGATCCCGCTGCTAAAAAAACTGCTGGCGGGCGTCAGCGTACCGGTTCAGGTGGGCGGCGGTATCCGCAGCCGTCGCGACGTTGACGCGCTGCTGGAAGCGGGTGCCACCCGCGTTGTGGTCGGCTCAACGGCGATAAAAGAGCCGGAAGCGGTGCAGAGCTGGTTCAAAGAATACGGCGCTGAATCCATTGTGCTGGCGCTGGACGTGCGCATCGATGCCGATAACCGTAAAGAGGTGGCGATCAGCGGCTGGCAGGAAGCGGCTGGCGTCACGCTTGAAGAGGTGATTGGGCAGTTTGAGGCGGTAGGCCTGAAGCACGTACTGTGCACCGATATCTCCCGCGACGGTACGCTCAGCGGATCGAACGTGGCGCTCTATCGTGAAGTCTCCGCTCGCTATCCGTCGGTTGCCTTCCAGTCTTCCGGCGGTATTGGTTCACTTAACGATATTGCTGCCCTGCGCGGCAGCGGAGCACAGGGCGTCATTGTTGGCCGCGCCCTGCTTGAGAATAAATTCACCGTAACGGAGGCCATTTCATGCTGGCAAAACGGATAATCCCCTGCCTGGACGTGCGAGACGGCCAGGTCGTCAAGGGCGTGCAGTTTCGCAATCATGAAATTATCGGCGATATCGTGCCGCTGGCGCAGCGCTACGCGGCGGAAGGGGCCGATGAGCTGGTCTTCTATGATATTACCGCGTCGTCCGATGGCCGCGTGGTGGATAAAAGCTGGGTCTCTCGCGTAGCGGAAGTCATTGATATCCCGTTTTGCGTGGCGGGCGGCATTAAGACGATTGAAGACGCGGCGCAGATCCTCTCCTTCGGCGCAGACAAAATTTCCATCAACTCCCCGGCGCTGGCCGATCCGGAGCTGATTACCCGCCTGGCAGATCGCTTCGGCGTGCAGTGCATTGTGGTGGGTATTGACACCTGGTTCGACGCAAAGAGCGGTCAGTATCAGGTCAACCAGTATACCGGTGATGAACGCCGTACGCAGGTCACGACCTGGCAGACGCTGGACTGGGTACAGGAAGTACAAAAGCGCGGCGCGGGTGAGATCGTCTTAAATATGATGAATCAGGACGGCGTGCGTAATGGCTACGATCTGGTGCAGCTGAAAAAGGTGCGTGAGGTTTGCAACGTGCCGCTGATCGCCTCTGGCGGGGCGGGCACTATGGAACATTTCCACCAGGCCTTCCGCGATGCCGATGTGGACGGCGCGCTGGCGGCTTCGGTATTCCATAAGCAAATTATCAATATCGCTGAGCTGAAAAAGTTTCTGATTGAAAAAGGTGTGGAGATTCGCGCGTGTTAACTCAACAACAGACAGACCAGCTGGACTGGGTCAAAACCGACGGCATGATGCCGGCCATCGTGCAGCATGCCGTTTCGGGTGAAGTGCTGATGCACGGTTATATGAACCAGGAGGCGCTCAGTAAAACGCTTGAAAGCGGGCAGGTGACCTTCTGGTCGCGCACTAAACAGCGGCTGTGGACCAAGGGGGAAACCTCAGGAAATGTCCTCAACGTGGTCAGTATCACGCCGGACTGCGATAACGACACGCTGCTGCTGCTGGTTAATCCTGTAGGCCCAACCTGCCATCTTGGCACATCCAGCTGCTTCTCCCCCGCGGCATCAGACTGGAGCTTTCTGTATCAGCTTGAACAGCTGCTTGCAGAGCGCAAGCACGCGGATCCCAAAAGCTCCTATACCGCCAGCCTGTATGCCAGCGGCACCAAGCGTATCGCGCAGAAGGTAGGCGAAGAAGGTGTGGAAACGGCGCTGGCGGCTACCGTCAATGACCGTCATGAACTGACCAACGAAGCCTCCGACCTGATTTATCATCTGCTGGTGCTGCTACAGGATCAGGATTTGGATCTCAGCACGGTCATTAACAACCTGCGCCAGCGTCATAAATAAGCCAGATTTCACCGATAAGGCCGGGCAACCGGCCTTCCACATTGGGGACACCGATGAGCACCTTCGAGAAACTTACCGCCCTGCTCGACAGTCAGCAGGCCAGCTACACACTGATGGAGCATGAGCCCACCGGAAAATGTGAAGAGGTGGCAGCCATCCGCGGCACCACCGTCGGTCAGGGCGCCAAGGCGCTGGTTTGTCATATCAAGGGGAACGGCATAAAGCAGTACGTGCTGGCCGTCCTTCCCGCCGATGAGCAGGCAGATTTAAGCAAGGTCGCCAGAGCGGTAGGCGGTCTGCGCGCGTCACTGGCCAGCCCACCAGAGGTGGATCGTCTGACTGGCTGCGTCTTCGGGGCTATCCCGCCGTTCAGCTTCCATGAGGAGCTAAAACTGGTGGTCGATCCTGCGCTTTTCGAACGTAATACTGAGATTGCTTTTAATGCCGGACTGCTGGAAAAATCCATGGTGCTTAACGTGCAGGACTACCAGCGCGTTGCGTCCTGCGAACGGGCAAACATTATTAAATAGCGATTCACGGGCCGCCATAGGGCGGTTAATCTGTTAACCTGCGTAAACTTATTGATAAGAAAGGACTTATGGCAAAAATCTCGCTTTCTACCCGTCTGCGCCAGGCGGCCGCCCTGATGGTTATGACCGGTTGTGCATTCGGCGCTCAGGCTAAAATTGAACAGGTTCGCTTCGCGGTTGACCCGAGCTACCCGCCCTTTGAGTCGAAGACGCCACAGGGCAAGCTGGTCGGTTTTGATATCGATCTCGGCAACGCCCTCTGCGAACAGATGCAGGCTAAGTGCGTATGGGTCGAGAATCAGTTTGACGGGATGATCCCGGCGCTAAAGGCGCGGAAGTTTGACGGCATTCTGTCGGATATGGGCATCACCGAAGAGCGCATGAAGCAGATCGATTTTAGCGTCCCGCTGTACGATACCCACGTGCAGCTGATTGCCCGTAAAGGCTCCGGTCTGCTCCCTACCGCCGGGTCACTTAAGGGTAAAACCGTTGGCGTGGAGCAGGGAACGATCCAGGAACGCTATGCCCGTGCCAAATGGCAGCCGTATGGCGTCAACGTGGTGCCCTACGGCGACCAGGCTCAGGTGGAGAGCGATCTGGTGTCTGGCCGTCTTGATGCGGTCTTCACCGACGCCGCCCAGGCCGCAATTGGCTTCCTGAAGCGTCCGCAGGGTCAGGATTTTGCGCTGGCCGGTCCGGTGGTTGAGGATCCGCTTATCGGTCCGGGCACCGCCATCGGCCTGCGTAAGGGCGATACTGAATTGAAAACCGCTATAGACAATGCTTATGCAGAAATCCGCAAAAACGGCACCTTCGATACAATCCAGAAGCGCTATTTTGCGACTGATATCTCGGTAAAACAGTAACAGCCTCTGAGCCGCACCTGCGGGTTGCGGCTCTTCACTCCTCTGAAAGCGAATCTACCCATGCAACAGCGCCACCACCCTCTGCTCAGCGCCTCGCTGGGAACCCAGCGTGAAATCATCAGCTACCATTTTGGCAACCCCTCATCCCGTCAGGTCTATATTCAGGCCGCGCTACACGGCGATGAGCTGCCGGGCGTGGCGGTGGCCTGGTATTTAAAACAGAAGCTGCTGGCGCTGGAATCCGATGACCGGCTGGCGGCGCAGATAACCCTGGTGCCGGTTGCCAACCCGATAGCCCTCGGACAGCACTGGCATGGCACACACCTGGGACGCTTTGATACCGCCTCGGGGCAGGATTTTAATCGCCAGTTTCCGGCGCTCGGCCCCGCCCTTGCCGCCCTGCTGACGCAGCGGCTAACGCAGGATCCTGAGCAGAATCGCCTGCTAATCCGCCAGGCGATAGATGACTACTTCAACAGTCACCCTCCGGTCACCGAGCTGGCCTCTCAGCGGCATACGCTGATGCAGATGGCCTGTAAGGCGGACCTGATGATTGATCTGCACTGCGACTGGGAAGCCCTGCCGCATCTCTACACCACGCCACAGGCCTGGCCCGCCATCGAACCGCTGGCGCGCTATATAGGCAGTGAGGTGCAGCTGATCGCCGAGGTATCGGGCGGCGAACCTTTTGATGAAGCCTGCTGCGAACCCTGGCAATATCTGCTGCGCACCCTGGGCGACCGCTTTCCACTACCCGACGGGCTACTGCCGGTGACGCTGGAGCTGCGGGGCGTCAGAGATGTCAGTCATATTCAGGCAGAGAAGGATGCCGATGCGATAATCAGCGCCCTGACCCTGGGCGGGTTTATTTATGGTGTAGCACCCGCCCTGCCGGCGCTGTCGCATCCCGCCGTGCCGCTGGCAGGCTGCGAATACATCACGGCGCCCCACCCCGGCGTGATACTTCATCGCCGCAGCCTGGGTGAGTGGATTATGCCGGGCGAGGTGGTCGCCGATATCCTCGATCCGTTAACGGACACGCTTACGCAGCTAACCGCCGCATTTGGCGGCAGACTGTATGCACGTAACGGAGGACGGTTCGCCACCGCCGGTATGCTGGTGACCCGTCTGGCAGGGCATGAAGCCTGCCGTGAGGGGGATTTGCTGGTGCCCTGAGGGCTTTGCTAACGCTCGCCTGCCCTTCCCGCTGACCGGCTACAGGCCTTGCCCTGTAGCCCATCTCAGCTCACCTTCTTGATTATTAAATTAACGGCTTACCCAGCAACCCTTCCAGCACCCGTAACGGCGAATGCTGGGGGTTCTGCATCGCATCAACCGGCAGCAGAAAGGTTTGCTCCAGCATAAACTGGCCGCCCATCGCCGCATGCGGCGTTTGGTCTGAGAAGCAGATCCAGCTACTGCCCGTAGGGAAGTCGATTGCCACCTGTGGACCCTGCTTCTGGTAATCAGTATCAGCCTTCATGGCGTCATGCATTTGCAGCATCAGATGATCGTAGTGGCTGCGGCGGCTTTTGGTGATGCCTACAGCATCTTGCAGCCAGCTGCTCAACGGCGAGTAGGATTTCAGACGTGGTAAGAAGCGTGCGGCCAGCGACGGGAATGTCTCGCCCACCCGCCAGTTACGGCTTTCACCGGCTGGATGAATGTTGGTAAAAATACGCAGGATCCGCTCGCCATAATTGGGGCGGGAAGGAAACGCGTCGACGTGCAAACGACTGTCGTCTTTGCGCCACGAGGTACTTTGCGACCATGCCTTAACCGGATGAACGCGAAGGCTATTGGTGGGCGTATGCAATACCTGCTTATATTCGGGAAGAATAGCAGCGATTAGCTGCAAACTGGACTGGTAATGGCGCTTAAGCAGCGCCCGCACGGCCGGTTCCTGCTCAGCGGCGGCAACGCCGGTAAGCTTATCCTTCAAAGGCTGATAGCTAATGTTCTTACGCTTAGGATCAACAATGGCGGGATCCAATAATGCCAGTTCCTGCCCGGTCAGCGCGAATGCCAGCTGTGGCAGATAAATCACTTTGCCCTGTTCCAGCTCGCCAACAACGGATTCGGCGTGCTCGGCCCCCCATCGGGAAAGCGGATGAGTAAGCGTAGCGGTATTAAGAGAGATGCTTGTATCCGACATATCAATGTCCTTGCCAATTATCCCGATGGTTATATTTAACTCATGCTTCCGGGATATTTATTTTTAAAATACGAATTTAATAAAGCGGTCAATTCATAAGGTAAAAGGTTAAGGCAAGTATAATAAGAACGCGGATTAGTAGTTAAACAGAACCTAAACGTAACATTTAGTAGTAATTTAAAACGCACAAAATCATAAAGTAACATTGGGTTAATATTACAGACTGCATTACCGCTTGGTTTTTAAAACTTCTACCGATAATTTATAGCGGGTGCTGTCAGATGATGAGTGAGTCGGACGGTGCGAACAGCCATTCCCTTACAGGACATAATCAGTTCGTCGGGAGAGCGCTACTGCTGAATAGTCGTTTGGGTGGGATACTTGCATGATTCGCAGGATTGACAACAGGCAGCGAGGAGGAGCAAACATTTAATGGGTGACATCTGTCCAGTTTTGCACATGTAAAATATAAAAAAAACCACAGTATCAACTGTGGTTTCAAGAGTGTTAAGCAACTTATTAAATTAATCCAGCCACTCAGTATGGAACACACCGTCTTTATCGATGCGTTTATAGGTATGTGCACCAAAGTAGTCGCGCTGAGCCTGAATCAGGTTAGCTGGCAGTACTGCTGAACGGTAGCTATCGTAATAAGCGATAGCAGCAGAGAAGGTTGGCGTTGGGATACCGTTCTGAACCGCATAGGCCACAACGTCACGCAGCGCCTGCTGGTACTCGTCAGCGATATTTTTGAAGTAAGGTGCCAGCAGCAGGTTTGCGATGTCGGCATTCTCTGCATAAGCATCAGTGATCTTCTGCAGGAACTGTGCGCGGATAATGCAGCCTGCACGGAAGATTTTAGCAATCTCACCGTAATTAAGATCCCAGTTATTCTCGGTTGATGCTGCTTTCAGCTGGGAGAAGCCCTGAGCATAAGAAACGATTTTACCCAGATAAAGTGCACGACGGACTTTCTCGATAAACTCAGCTTTATCACCCGTAAGGGCTTTAACCGTCGGGCCGCTCAGTACTTTTGAAGCCGCTACGCGCTGAGTTTTCAGCGAGGAGAGATAGCGGGCAAACACGGACTCAGTGATCAGCGACAGTGGCTCGCCAAGATCCAGTGAGCTCTGACTGGTCCACTTACCGGTGCCTTTGTTGGCGGCTTCATCCAGAATCACATCAACCAGGTACTTACCGGCTTCGTCTTTTTTAGTGAAGATGTCTTTGGTAATGTCGATCAGATAGCTATTCAGCTCGCCTTCATTCCACTGGCTGAAGGTCTTAGCCAAATCTTCATTGCTCAGGTTCAGGGCATTTTTCAGGAGTGAGTAGGCTTCTGCGATAAGCTGCATATCACCATACTCAATGCCATTATGAACCATCTTAACGTAGTGACCCGCACCGTCCGGACCGATATAGGCAACGCAGGCTTCACCTTCAGCACGAGCAGCAATCTTATCCAGGATAGGGGCAACCAGCTCATAAGCTTCTTTCTGACCGCCAGGCATGATCGATGGGCCTTTCAGCGCCCCTTCTTCCCCACCTGATACGCCGGTACCAATGAAGTTAAAGCCCTGCTCGGACAGCTCGCGGTTACGGCGAATGGTGTCTTTGTAGAAGGTGTTACCGCCGTCGATCAGGATATCGCCTTTATCAAGGTGTGGGGTCAGGGAAGCGATAGTTTTGTCAGTTGCTTCGCCTGCCTGAACCATCAGCAGGATACGACGGGGCTTCTCAAGGGAGTCAACAAACTCTTCGATACTGTAGTATGGAGCCAGCTTTTTACCTTCATTCTCAGCGATAACTTCATCAGTCTTTTCGCGAGAGCGGTTAAAGATGGATACGGTATAGCCGCGGCTTTCAATGTTGAGAGCCAGGTTACGGCCCATCACAGCCATACCTACAACGCCGATCTGTTGCTTGGACATTACATACTCCTGTCTGAATTCTAAGCTTTAACAAAGCTAACTTCCACAAGGGGGGAAGTACCATACGTATATTGTAAAAGGTTTATCATACATGACAAATCATGTGGAGGAGCCTATTATAGCAATCACAACTTATCTCAATCTATTGATAAATTGCCATTAGCTTTAATACTTTAAGTTACCTTATGGAAACCATGTTACTGGTAACAACTTCCCTTATTGTCAGGACTTTGTCAAACCTTAGATGTTATGGGAAGCTCAGATAAGCATTGTAGGTTAAGTCTATCTCGCTCTTCATCACTCAACCATCCCCACTTATTGAAATATCGGATAGTAGAAACAATATGATACAATAAAAACCTAACATCTTTGTAGGATCGCCGTTGGGACTCATGAACAACCCTAGAAAAAGGACAGTAGCGTACGGGAAGACCCGTCGTACAAACTCGGCGACTAAGATCCACATCTTCTAAATACAGGAAAAATCGCTCATCAAACCCTTGGGTTTTTTCAAGGGCCTGCTGGCTGAAAAGAACAAAGCATCCTGAAAGAGAAGGAGCGAAAAAAGCCCGATTATAATTGGCATCCTGGAGTTCATATTGTCGGTCTGTTCTTCGCGATAAAGATGAACAAAAACGGCGCAAGAAAAGCTGCTGAGGTTTGGGCAAAAGTTTGCAGCCATGTTGCAAACTTCCATCAGGATAAACCACCTTGGGAATTGAAAGCCCCGTCCCCTCGCGTTGACTGAAGGCGTACAACGAATCTACCTCCCCTTGCTCAAATGAGATATCGGGGTTGCAAATCAGAAAGTATTCTGCAATGCCATTGAATCGTTGAAAAACTGTATTGTGGCCTCCGCCAAACCCCTGATTTACCGGAAGTCTTATGACATCGATGCCCGGGTGGTTCAGCTTATATAGCCAGTCGCAGTGGCTACCGTTGTCCACTATGCAAATTTTGTCAATTGAATCTTCACTAAGAAGTGAATTCAGAGTCTTACTAATGTCTGCTTCGCTATGTCGGTGCAGAACTAAAGATGCGATTATTTTCACTTAGATACCAATTTTACAACCGATCGAAAAGCATGTAGGACCACGTTGCTAAAGTGCCTACAAATTTCTGGTGGTAAATCCCCGATCTCTTCATCAATCTTATCCTGTTATTCCAGGAGCTGTGGCGAATGTGGCGAAAACAGCTCAGACATCGTTTATTGTCAGGGGTAATATAATCACCCAACGCATCCATTAGTGAAAAATGTATGTTGTTCCAGTGTATCTTATTGCCTTGATGAACATTGACAAAATTTTTCCATCTTGTACTTAATTCCATCCCGTTACCAATAAGATTGCTTGCATGTTGACGATAATGCACCGAAGGTAGCGAATCGAAAAATATATTGCCACCACAGGCTGATACCACAAGATAAAGCGCCCAGTCATGCATAACCATAGGCTGATTTGCAACAGATTTTATCAATTCACGCGCTCGCCGATTGAACACCATGGTGTTACCACTGGCTATGTTTTGTAAAAGCGCATTAGCAAAGGCTGGCGGTTTAGTATTGTTTGTAGAAACTCCAATAAACATATCATTTTCGTTAATCAGACGCGTACGTGAGCAATATAGTGCTGGAAAATCAGGATCTTGCAGACCCAACCAGTTGACAGCGCGCTCAAGTTTATGTGGCATCCAGATATCATCCTGATCGGAAAAAGCAAAGTAATCTGCGTCGATCGCATCACTACTAAGCATTGACTGAAAATTGGCACAAACGCCGGAATGTGGCCCGTCAAAAACATTGACGGGCTGGGATACTGAATGTGAAAAGGCATTCAACATCGAGAGGGTTCCATCCGTGGAACCATCATCTGAAGCCCAGAGGCTCCAGTTAGTGAAGGTTTGTTCCTCAAAAGACTTCAGCTGAGAAGACAGAAACCGACCACCATTGTAAAGACCCATCATTATAGCAAGAGCGGGAGCATTCATAAAATCATCCTGATTGTACAGACGTCATCCGCGATGACGTAAGGTATCTTAACTCACCAGGCCCCGACCGCAATAATCATCATCTAATACCAGGTTTTGCAGCACGGTATTTTGTTTATCTTTGCCCGAGTCAACAAAACCGCTGTACAATTTATCAGCAACATACAATGAAGGTTTGAACATCGGGTAAAATTCTTTCTTAATCTTACATGCATCTTTTACATAATCTCTGACACCTTCCTGCAAACTATCGCGGATACAACGCGTAGATTTCTCCTCATCTCGCAGTGGCTTGAATACCTTTGATATTGTCCCATCTTTTTCGATTACGAACTTAGCGATCTGCGCATCATTGGCGCTCAATAACTGTTCAAGCGCGAAACTTTTATTGAAGATCCTTGAGCCCATAAAGTTAGGTACAGAATCAGAAACGAAGCATCCTTTAGCAGAAGCTAATGGATGTAATCCCTTCTGTATCAGGTCTGAGGTAGCCATATAGAGACCGTGAACAGGCCTATTCATTAGGGATATTAATGCTTTTTGAATAGTGCCAGAATAGCCTACATCTACTATGGCTGAGGCAGGGTTGTCTAAAATCCCGACTTCGCTCAGATATTGCTGCACTCCAACAAGCTCTACTTTAGAACTGGCCAATATCACAGGCATAAGAAATTCCAGGAGCGGTTCGATTTTGCTCAGATCATGGTTCTGAATATGAATTTTCTGATCCGAAGTCCAAAGACCCTTCTGATATATTTCCTGCCACAAATCATCGTCTAACGTTAAACCAAACCGCTCGAATAAAAAGCTTTCAAGTTCGTTTGGGAAAAAATCAATTTTAGCAATTTCTCTAATGTCAGCCATACTCCTGATTTTAGGCACATTTACTGCCCTACGGGATAGCTGAAGATAATGGCTTTCGGGTTTTTCATTAAAGGTATCAGACCAAAGATCAAAAACTTCCTTGATGATTTTCCCTTCACGTGCCAAAAAGTAGAGTTGCTCGATAGAAGAGGATTTAGCTGTCTTCATCAACCAATCACTGAATGAAACTAATAATGGACCTACTAAATTATATCCAAGTTGATAGGGCCTCTCGCTGTAAATACGAAGATCATCAGGATCAACGTTAGCGACTTTGTTTAAGTTTTTTTGAACAATTAGGCTGAGTGTGAGCTCATCATTAATACTTTTAGTAATTTTAGAGTCGGCTACAAGTTTTTGATAGTAAGGTAATGACTTAGCAACGTCATTTGCCCGTAAGAGATGAAGACAGCGTACACCAAAACTATCTGCAGGCAATTGCAAGTCAGACCGCTCGTTGTCGCCAATCATCAAAACGTTTTTTCCGGGGATATCTTCTTTTTCAAATGCATGTCGATAAAGATCCCCTGTATCCTTACGCATCCCAATTGAAGATGAGAGATAAAAATTATCCCAGCCGGAAATACCATTTTTATGCAACATTTCACCGATTAGCGATTCAGGTAAAAACATATCGCTAATTAGTATCACTCTCTTACCAGACTCTTTAACCATGCCCCATAAATTCAGCGCGTCAGGTCGTAATGAAACTGAAGCAAGTTCTACATCCGCTTCTATACCAGCTATTTCTTTACATCTGCTTAATGACAAACCGCTCAGTGAAGAAAACTTCTCATAAATAACATGCAGATCGATGTCTCTCCCCGCCTCAGCTCTCGCTTCGGCTTCGGCTATAGACCTGAATTGCGAAAATAATTTAGCTTCATGCGTGGTGAGTAACTCAGTAATAACTTTCTTCGTATGATCCGGATTAAGTAAAGGCCGAATGAGTAAGGTATCAAATATATCAAAGGCAACTAAATGTGTTTCTGAGTCGTTAATAAGATAGCGATAACTATCGAAAGAACGGCCAAAATATTGTTGGTCAAAGCGGAACGTTGACCATGATGGCGATCCATGATCTTTTATTATTAATGAGTCATAGCTCAAAGCAGTTGGAACTGCTCCTAATAACCTTTCGATAGCATGAGCCAAAGTACCGTCATTTTGTGCTAATTCTTCAGGAAAATCATTCCAGCCAAGATTCAAATCAAGCAGGGGACGGAGAGCATCAGTACGAGCCCAAAACATTGAACCAGCGGGAAAATTGAAATAGGCATCTGGCATGGCTATTTTCATTTTGTTACATAGCATTTGTCCATCAGCACGATTGGCTAACCATGAAAATGCTGCATAAGGAACCTGTACATAAGCTTGCGGATAGATAATTCCTAGCTTAGGGTTAGAGATAAACTGAGAGAATATTTTCTCGACGTTTTGAGTGCTACCTAACAGGGCGTTGAAAAGATATTCGCGCCATCCTTGTGTAGCTCCTGCATTATAAAGTGATTTTTTACTCTGAATATGACCTATGAAATCATAAGCTTTCAGTTGATTACCAAAGTGAGCGAACATAGGACCAATGTCTCTGCCCCTATTCGGTACTATGTCAACAACCAATTTACCAATATTTTTTAGCTCCGAAAGTGCAGTCTTACATACATCCCGCCCTTCTTTAGAAGTCACGGAAACAAACACATCAAGGCTATAAGGCACCTGAGAAATATGATGAACAAATTCCTCAATTAGATCGAAGTAATAAATATGACAATGTAGGGCTATGCGCCCCGGTGCTTCTGTATAAAGGGTTGGTAGCAGGGTAAGATCAACCAGATCCTGTGCAATGTCAGAGTCTACAATACTCATCCCGTGGCGTCGCTGATACTCAGGATGGTGTAAAAACCAAGAGGGCCTAAATTTAAAAGCGGTATCAAGTAGCTTGGAACGAATATTTGGTGGTGATTTATAATAAGCTGTTTTGAGAAATGCTCTTGTCTTAATTTTAAAAGGTGCTAGTGCAACAGAATGCTGACCGCGAATTAATCGCATTGCAAACCGTAGGGGTTTAGTTAACTTCCACGAATTGGTATTAACTAAGTTTGATATTTGATCATTAAGTAATTTTACCTGCTCAGAAGTGCCATTTAGTGAATTCTCTAAAGACTCGACTCGAGCTAGTGCAGCTGCCGCATACTCTTGACTTAAAACCTTTTCATGTTCGTATGTTTTAATCACTTCGCTAATTTCAGCGATTTGTTTTTGTTTAACTTTCAACTCGTTCTTATATGCTGCAATTTGCTCAGCTAAAGTGCTGTTAGAATCGTTCAACTCATTTATTTTACTATCATACTGGTCAAATTTAGTATTCACTGCAAACTCTTTCTCAGCCTCTTTAGCAGACATAACATGATTTAAAAGATCAATTTTATCTTTTAGAATCAAAACTTCTTTACCCAATTCAGTTGCTTGTTGTGCATACTCAACAATAGGCAGACGCGTCTTAATAATAGCATTATCGAAACCAGATCGCATGTTAGGGGGACTCCCCAGCTGGGTTTGTTCCATGAAAATAAACTCACGTTCCCAGTATTCAACGATATCACTATCCGTTATCTTAAGCTCTGATTCTAACAAAATCTCCCTAACTACCTGCGTGAGATTAAGGTTATTTCCACTTTGCGAAGGTGAAACAGATGTAACACGCAATAGTGAGTGCATTACCCCCCTAAATACTACATAACCTAAATTAATATTATCATTTGCGACCCATTCGAGATCAATGATCTTAATTGAACCTTCATCACCGACAAGTATATTAAATGGCATTGCATCATTATATTTACCTGGCAGGATAGTATCCTTATCAATGTCGCGGTTCAGTCCAGCATCATCAATAATATATTTCACCCAGCGTGAGACCCATTGTACAATTGAGTTAATACTCCAGCCTGGGGCGTTTAAAAGAGTATTCAACTCACACCACAGGCTTTGACCACCATAAAAGGCAACTTTATTATCTAGCTCATGATGAAAAGTGTGATTATATTCATCACGAGAAAAATCTTCATTTCGATCCATAGGCTTAGTTGTTACTACTAATTCTCCCTGTTCCTCACTTATTTCAATAGTTTTGTTGAACTGAGGTAATCGACCATCAGAATAATGAAATAAAGCAGTATTACCGGTAAAGTCTTTTTTTACTAAGGTTGATGAAGCAATGAACAGAAAAGAATTGCTTAAATCTGGTGCGAGATTGTTCAGCCAGACGGACTTTATTGCCTGATCTAGTGAAAAAACTGGTTCCGAAATGCCTTGAGGATCTTTATGAGCACTTTCAACTGCTATTTGAGTGAGTTGTTTTGAGTACTTTTCCCAGCCCAAAGGGGTAACAATATCTGTTGGCAACTTATAGTCTGGAAGGGGTAAGTATTCCGATATATTTGATAAGCCGGCTCTCTCGAGGATCTCTTTAAGCTCATTCCTTCCAAACGTCATCACTCCTTGTTTGTCATATGAATTATTTATTCCAAACATAGGTTGACCAACGTGGTCTTCAGCAGCGCCAGCGAAATATTTAATACCTAATTTATTTTCAATAGCGATAAAAAGGCTACCATCTGTTTTGAGATTACCTTTACAGAAATGTATTAGATTATCTTGACCCGACTCACCAAGAAACATCCTTGCATATTCGAGGACGCCAATGAGTAATACATAATCAAATTTTTCAAGGTTAGGCAATTTATCACTGGGTGAGCAAATAATCTCAACATTGGGGAGATCACTACAACGCTCGCGAGCAATTGTCGCGCGTCTTAGGCTTCCTTCAACAGAAACGACTTCTGCGCCAGTTTCGCCCAGGAAACGTGTTATAGCTCCACATCCACAACCGATTTCAAGAACCCTTTTCCCCGAGAAATGTTGAGTAAAAGGGCGTAGTAAATTTGCACGTCTGGATGTCAAATGATAAGTTGAAGGCCAATCAATCATTTTAGTGGCTAATTCAGCCGAATTGCATCTCTTATCTGTAACAGTTTTCATAATGTTTAACAGATAAAGCTCTGCTTCATCGCCATCGTTATATGCAAAGTCAATCGCGTTTTCAGGAATCCATACCCTCTCCTCGCCTAGACGGAAGTTCCCAGCATGCATAAGTTCTTGAAATTTAGTCATGGTAAATGTCTATTCTCGCGTTTAAATCAGTAAATCCGGTGAAACTTCCTACTGGCCCAACGGATATATGAATTGAATCGTAGCGACGGTCGTGAGGGATAATTTCTCCCTCAATAGTGCTACTTGCTACCCCGACTGAGAGAAAATAATCCCCTTCATAGAGCAAGTTAGGTAGTTTAATTGAAACAACTATATTTTCGCCTTCACGCACACTTTCTAACTCTTCTGAGTTAAGCCACTCAGTATTCGTATTGTAGATTGTGATGCCTTCCTTCGTCTTAACCGCAAAACCTATGATTGGTCGAACGATAAGGCTATAAAAATTGATCTTAAGCATCAATTTAATCTCATCAAGAGGTTCGAATGATGAGGGGAATTCCTTTCCGTTTTGTTCAAGATAAAAATCAGAGATTTCAACAGCGCGATCTCCCCAACGATACTCAGCCGGGTTATAGTTAAACCGCTCAACAAAGCTTCCGTTAAGCATTTTTGCTCTGTCTGTTGACACTTCTTTCAAAAATGGAGATCCGCCTGTGTTGTTTTCACGAGCCAAACGATCTTTCTCACCTTTTGCAGCATTAGTAATTTGTTTATCAACTTTATCCCTGACTGACCCTTGAATTTCTTTTTTTCCAAACAGAATATCAAGATAACGATTTACTATATCTTTAGGTTTACCATTAGCCTGAATAACTCCAGCATCAAGCAAAATAGCCTGATCGCAATGAGTAACTATTTGTTCTGTTGCATGAGAAACAAAAAGAATTGATGTACCATCTTGTTTAAGTCTATTGAGCCGAGCAAAACATTTAGCTTGAAATTTAGCATCGCCGACAGCTAAAGCTTCATCAACAATCAAAATATCAGGATTAATTTGAGCTTGAACTGCGAAGGCAAGCCTGACCAACATCCCACTTGAATATGAGCGGACAGGTGAATCAATAAAGCGACCTATATCTGCAAAAGAAAGTATATCGTCAAGTTTATTATCAGTTTCATCTCTGCTTAGTCCTAGGAGAGAAGCGTTTAAGTACACATTTTCACGGCCAGTAAAGTCACTATTGAATCCAGCTCCGAGCTCGAGTAAAGCAGCAATTCGACCATTAACTTTCACATTTCCCTGAGTTGGCGTTAATGTACCCGCAATTATTTGCAAAAGGGTAGATTTTCCGGAGCCATTTCTTCCAACCAATCCCATAGTTTGCCCTTTGGGCAATGTGAAAGAGATATCCTTAAGCGCCCAAAACTCTTCGTGGTACACACCAGGCTCCCGACCTAAAGCGCGATCCAGTCGAGGAAAAACGAATTGTTTTAATCGATGCACTGGGTTTTCGTAAACATGAAAGCATTTACTTACCTGTGAGACTACGATTGCATTTTCTTTAGAGGACATCTGCAAAGCCTTTTCGAGTTTTTTGAAACCAGACATAACAAACCCACATTATGAAAGTAGCTACACATGTGTATATCGCAATTCCGTAAAAATCTGGAAATCTACCCCATACTAATACTTCTCTGGCCTGCTCAATTATAAATGTTAATGGATTGAGCATGATAATTGATTGAAACTTCACAGGTAATGCACTGATAGGGTAGAAAATAGGCGAAAGAAACATCAGCACCGTCATCAAAATTGATATTGTTTGTCCAATATCACGTAAATACACACCTAAAGCAGATAAAAACCACGACAATCCTAACGTAAATATTATTAATGGAAAAAATACAAGGGGTAAAAAAACTGCCGTCCAATGAATATAGCCATTGAAAATTAGACAAGCGGTTAGTAAAACAATCAAACTTATTACTGAATGAAAAACTACGCATGCGATATTTGTTATAGATAGAATCTCCAGAGGAAAAACTACCTTTTTAACATAGTTAACATTGCTAATAATCAAAGTGGGTGCACGAATTAATGCCTCCGCAAAAAGCGTATGTATGATCAAGCCTACAAACAGGATTATCGCGAAATCGCTTTTTGAGTCTGCTGCAGATGATGCTCCCCATCTGGCTTTAAAAACTACTGAAAACACAAATGTGTATACTGCCAACATAAATATTGGGTTGATAAATGACCAAAGTAGACCCATCGCAGATCCCCTGTAACGCCCTACGACCTCACGCTTTGACATTTGGTAAATCAACTGGCGTTCAGAAATTAGTTTTTTTATAAGTTTTACCGGTGAAACGGACTTAGTAGAGTGCGGGTCCATGTTAATTCCCATATAGCAGATTTAGCTTCAGCCATAGTGTTCAATGACTGGGATAACTTTGAAGTGTACGCTTCTTGATCGATTAATATGCAGGCAACTAATCAGTATAAGAGTGTAATTTCTTCAGCGCGGCTTGCCAGTCACTGGGTTGAATATGGAAATTTTCCAAAATCTTTGAGCAGTTAAGCTTCGAGTTCAACGGGCGCCTTGCAGGAGTGGGGTAATCAAACGTGGTAATAGATCGGATAAGTGGCTTACGATTGATCAGTGCACTATTAGACGCAATGGTAAGAATTTTATCAGCAAACTCATACCAGTTGGTATACGGAAAACCACTGAAGTGATAAATACCCCATTTAATCTCAGAACCCTCCAAAATCCTTTGTGATATAGTCAGCAGTGCGTTAGCAATGTCTCCCGCCCATGTAGGGCTACCATACTGATCCCCTACTACGTCAAGGGTTTCTCGGTCCCTGGCTAAACGGATCATTGTCTTAACAAAATTATTACCGAATTCTCCAAAAACCCAGGCAGTTCTCATTATGATATGACGCTGACAATATTGCTGTATTGCCTTCTCACCCGCCAGCTTGCTGGCACCGTAAACTCCGGTTGGTCCTGTTGCATCATTTTCTTGGTAAAGCCCATCTTTGTCGCCAGAAAAGACATAATCTGTTGAAATATGCAGCAGTGCTGCACCCGATTTTTCAGCAGCCTGTGCCAGAAATTTCGCACCATCACAATTTATAGCATAAGCCGCTATTTCTTCCGTTTCGGCTTTATCTACTGCAGTATAGGCGGCAGCATTGATAATTATATCTGGTTTAAAATCACTCACTATAGCGTCTATTGCTGATGAGTCGGTAATGTCCAAACCTGAGCGATCAACGGCACGAACGATCCACTGGGGACAGGCTTGCCTAGTTATCTCACGGCCAACTTGTCCTGCCGCGCCCAAAATCAGTAATCTCATTAGTTAAACCATTCTGCGAAAGCAGCCATTTTCATTATAACTGGGAACTTAGCCCCACATAGTGGGATCTGAAACCTGTTGTAAAGCGGAGTTAAAATAATGTTGACAATAATTGGCCTTGCTGATCTTTTACCGACAGCAATGGCTCAGTAATTGGCCAGTCGATACCAACGGCAGGATCGTTCCAGAGCAAACAACCCTCACTTTCAGGATCATAATAATTGGTGCATTTATATTCAAAATCAGCGTAATCTGACACTACGACAAAGCCATGTGCCAAACCTGGTGGTATCCAGAACTGAGTTTTATTCTCTTCAGAGAGAATTACTCCAACCCATTGACCATAAGTGGGAGAATTAACACGTATATCTACTGCAACATCAAAGACTTCACCGCGTACAACCCTTACGAGCTTACCCTGCGGGTTAACCCGTTGAAAATGTAAACCCCGGAGTACGCCTTTTGCCGAACGCGAGTGGTTGTCCTGAACAAAATCGCAATCGGTTTCCAATAATTCCCGGTAACGGTTTTGCTGGTAAGTTTCCAGGAAAAAACCACGTTCATCGCCAAAAACCTTAGGCTCGAGAATTTTCACACCTGCAATTTTGGTATTGATAACATTCATTTAATCAAACTCTTATGGGAAAAATTGATGGCATGATAGGTTTACTGCCGTTATTCACTGTAGCTTAACATACCCATAAAAAGGACTAAAGACATCAGCCTTACGTCCAGTACCACTCATGGGTGATAGTTTACTTATCCTTTCAGAACCTGCATATCATTTATGAAGAAAAATTAAGAACTTTCTGTAGGAATTTCTCTCCTTTTGATGAAAAAATTGTCTATTCACTGAATCAGTTTTACAGATGATAGGTTTGTATGGTTTTTACCCACCCCCCACATGAAATTTTTTTTATGGTAGCCTAAAAGCGTAAACTTCAGTCATAGGGCTATCCGGTCTAAAATGGAGAATTTTGCCCCGAAAAGTTTGTTTGACACATCGTTTTCCGCGTATAATTTTGCTCGAATTTAGCGATTTTTGAGCTAAATGGGGTAAGGGTTACATTGTCACGATTGAACGTGATCAGATGTACAAGTCGATACTTATTACAGAGCATTTCTATGAAGATTCTGGTAACAGGCGGTGCTGGGTTTATTGGTTCAGCAGTTGTAAGAAACATTATTCATAACACATCCGATGATGTACTCATTATTGATAGCCTGACTTATGCAGGTAATCTCGAATCGCTGGAGCCCGTTGCGTCTAACTCACGTTACGCCTTTACCAGAAAAAACATCTGTGATCGTACAGGTTTAGACGAAATTTTTTCTCAGTTTCAACCTGATGCCGTAATGCATTTAGCTGCTGAAAGTCATGTGGATCGCTCCATAGATGGTCCTTCGGCTTTTATTGAAACTAATATCGTTGGCACCTATACCTTACTCGAAGCAACTCGCGCTTACTGGTCGGCTTTGTCCCACGATAAAAAAATGGATTTTCGCTTCCACCACATTTCGACTGATGAGGTATATGGCGACCTTCACGGCACTGACGAGCTGTTTGTAGAAACCACACCTTATGCGCCCAGCAGCCCATATTCTGCTTCAAAAGCTTCAAGCGACCACCTGGTCAGGGCATGGCATCGTACTTACGGCCTACCTATAATTATTACTAATTGCTCAAACAACTATGGCCCCTACCATTTTCCTGAGAAGCTGATACCGCTTGTTATACTTAACGCCCTTGCCGGTAAACCTTTACCCGTCTACGGAGAAGGATTGCAAGTACGTGACTGGTTGTATGTTGAGGACCACGCGCGCGCGTTATATGAAGTTGTCTCAAAAGGTGAAGTTGGTGAGACCTATAATATTGGCGGTAACAACGAGCGCAGGAATATCGACGTGGTGAAAACCATTTGCTCAATTTTGGATGAACTTATAGAGCATAAGCCTGACGGCATCACTCATTTCGCATCATTGATTACTCACGTCACAGATCGTCCCGGCCATGATATGCGCTATGCCATTGATGCGAGTAAAATTGCACGTGATTTAGGCTGGAAGCCGCAGGAAACTTTTGAGTCTGGTATACGTAAAACAGTTGAATGGTACCTTGCTAATGAAGAATGGTGGCAGCGTGTTCAGAGTGGCGCTTATGCTGGTGAACGTCTTGGCTTAAGCAAGTAACGACTTTAAGGAATTTTATGAAAGGTATCGTTTTAGCCGGTGGTTCCGGGACACGTCTTTATCCGATTACGCGTGGCATATCAAAACAGCTATTGCCAATATATGACAAGCCGATGATCTACTATCCGATTTCCGTGCTTATGCTGGCAGGAATTAGGGAAATTTTGATTATCACTACACAAGACGATCTGCCGTCTTTCCAGCGATTACTTGGTGATGGCAACCAGTTTGGGGTGAAGTTTCAGTACGCTGTTCAACCTTCCCCTGATGGCTTGGCTCAGGCCTTTATCATCGGTGAAGAGTTCATTGCGGGTGAGTCATGTGCATTAGTTCTCGGTGACAATATTTTCTTCGGTCAGAGCTTCGGTAAAAAACTGGAAACTGCAGCACAGTCAGCTTCAGGAGCAACCGTGTTTGGTTACCAGGTGATGGATCCTGAGCGTTTTGGGGTCGTTGAATTTGACGATAAGTTCAAAGCTCTTTCCATTGAAGAGAAACCACTGAAACCGAAGTCACACTGGGCGGTCACCGGGCTCTATTTTTACGATAAGAACGTCGTGGAAATGGCTAAACAGGTTAAACCATCTCACCGCGGTGAGCTCGAAATCACTACGCTGAACGAAATGTATATGGAAAAGGGCCAACTCAACGTTGAACTTCTGGGCCGTGGATTCGCCTGGCTGGATACAGGAACACATGACAGCCTTATCGAAGCCTCGCAGTTTATCCATACCATTGAAAAACGTCAGGGTATGAAAGTAGCATGTCTCGAAGAGATCGCGTGGCGAAAAGGTTGGCTCAGGTACGAGCAAGTAGCTGCACAAGCCAAGCTGATGGCGAAAACTTCATATGGCCAATATCTGCAAAACTTAATTGACGAGAAAATCTGACGCCGGACAGGTTTGAATGTTAAAAGCACAGTCACTACTGTGCTTTTTTTATGATTACTAATTATATCCCTGCGGATTCGAACTCTGCCATTTCCAGGTATCACGCATCATCTGGTCGATACCGCGCGAAACGCGCCAGTTGAGCTCTTTGTCTGCCAGTGAGGCGTCGGCCCAGAAGGCGGCGAGATCGCCGTCGCGGCGAGGGGAAATCTGATAAGGAATGGTACGACCGCTGGCTTTCTCGAAGGCCTTAACCATTTCCAGGACCGAATATCCTACGCCCGCCCCAAGGTTATAGGCTTTATAGCCGCTGATGGACGCAATGTGATCCAGCGCTTTAAGGTGACCTTCGGCAAGATCCATCACGTGGATGTAGTCACGCTCACCGGTGCCATCTTTGGTGGGATAGTCACCGCCAAAAATATTCACCTTTTCCAGTCGGCCAATGGCCACCTGGGCGATATAGGGCAGCAGGTTGTTTGGGATGCCGTTAGGATCTTCCCCAATCTGACCAGACTCGTGTGCGCCAACCGGGTTGAAGTAGCGCAGCGCAATGGTTTTGAATTCCGGGTTGGCCTTCGCAAAGTCGCGCAGGATGAATTCGACCATCAGTTTCGAGGTGCCGTACGGGCTGGTTGTGCCGCCGATTGGCGTAGTTTCCACATAGGGAACCGGCGCATCCGCGCCGTACACCGTGGCGGAAGAGCTAAAAATAAACTGATTGACACCAGCGGCGCGCATCTCTTCCAGCAGGATAAGGGTGCCGGTCACGTTATTTTGATAGTACTCCAGCGGCATACGGGTCGATTCGCCTACGGCTTTAAGGCCGGCGAAGTGGATCACCGCAGAGATATCATGCTGGGTAAAGAGATTGCGCAGGCAGGCGCGGTCGAGGATGTCACCTTCAATGAAAGTGGCTTTTTTACCCGCCAGCTTTTCTACCCGGCTGAGGGATTCGCGCGAAGCGTTGATCAGGTTGTCCAGTACTACCACGTCGTCGCCGCGCTCAAGCAGCGTCAAAACCGTATGGGAACCGATGTAACCCGCCCCGCCCGTGACTAAAATAGCCATGTTGACTCCTTGCAACCGCGCGCACTGGCGCGGCCATGTTCGAAATATCGGATTATTTTGCCAGAATGGTCTGGACTGCCTCACGGAACTCACGGCCCTGGGCGTTGTTGCGTAAGCCCCAGGAAACAAAGGCTTTCATGTAGCCCAGTTTGCGTCCGCAGTCGAAGCTTGCGCCAGAAAGCTGGTGAGCGTCAACCGGCTGTTTCTTCGCAAGGCTGGCAATGGCATCGGTCAGCTGATAACGATCCCATGCGCCCGGCTCCAGATTTTCCAGTTCAGCCCAGATATCGGCAGACAGAACGTAACGACCCACGGCGGCCAGATCGGAGTTCAGCGTCTGCGGGTTTTCAGGCTTCTCAACGAAATCGACGATTTGGCTGACCTGGCCCGGGTTGTCCATCACGTCGCGCGTTTTGATGACCGAGTATTCAGACAGGTCGGCTTCCGGCATATGATGCGCCAGCACCTGGCTGCGGCCGGTCTCTTCAAAGCGTGCAACCATGGCGGCCAGGTTGTAGCGCAGTGGGTCAGCGGTAGAATCATCCAGCAGCACGTCAGGCAGCACGACCACAAACGCTTCGTCATGCAGCATCGGGCGGGCGCACAGGATAGAGTTAGCCAGGCCCAGCGGCTGAGGCTGGCGAACATTCATAATAGTGACGCCCGGTGGGCAGATTGACTGAACTTCGCTCAGCAGTGAACGCTTTACGCGCGCTTCAAGCAGGGCTTCCAGTTCATAGGAAGTATCAAAATGGTTTTCAACCGCATTTTTGGAAGCGTGGGTGACCAGAACAATTTCCTTGATCCCTGCTGCCACGCATTCGTCGACGATGTACTGGATCATCGGCTTATCTACAATCGGCAGCATCTCTTTAGGAATGGCTTTTGTAGCAGGGAGCATGTGCATACCCAGACCCGCAACGGGGATAACTGCTTTAAGCTTGGTCATAATTTTTCCATATAAATGAAGTAAAAAGCGTTCAATCATTATGCATTAAAGAGATGCCGTGGAAGTATAATCTTAATCTGAAAATTTTCCCCCGCTGGTACTAAAAAAAAAGGCAACCGCCTGAGCGATCGCCTTTTTATTATTGTCCAACTCAAATTTATTAAAACCAGCCGCTAAACCACTCCGGCATAATAAACAAATTGTAGTAGCTGACCAGCGCCATTATGCCGACAAACACCACTGAAACCGAGACCCACTGTCGGGCATACGGGATAAAGCGGATGCCAATCACCGGCTTAATAAAGAATGGATGGGCAAAGGCCGAAATGAGCACCTGAGAAATTGACAGCGTCAGCGCCACATACCAGACGTTGGGGTAGATCCAGGTGGTGGCCAGCACCAGCACCACAATGATGCTTGCCACAATATTCCAGTAAAACTCGACGTTAGTCCGTCCGTTTGCCTGCGAAATTGCGCCCGTCAGGCCGCCCATTGGACGCAGCATGCCGAAGAGAAGCATCAGCGGTATCAGGTGGCCGACGGCTTCATGTGCGCTGCCATAAAGCACCCGCACGATCACCGGTGAAAGGATGCCGATCGCCAGATACATCAGGCTGCTAAACAGCATGATGGCCAGCGTGCCTTTCAGGAACAGTTTCTGAAGCTGCGCCGGTTCATGCTGCTTTTCAGCAAAGCGCGGCAGCGCCAGGCGGTTTATCACTGGCGTAACCAGCTTAAGTGGCTGAAGCACCAGCTCTTTTGCCAGAGAATAGACCCCCAGCATATCGGCTCCCATTACCTTACCCACAATCAGGGAGTCGGCCTGAGTACGCAGCTGATTTATCGTCTGGGAACCGAGCTGATAGACACCATATTTAATCGAACTAAAAAAAGTGGCTTTATCAAATTCAAAGGTGGGTCGCCAGGCTTTATCGCCAAACCAAATCATGCACAGAATACGCATGGCGGCATTTGAAAACAGCCCCAAAATAACGGCGGCAACGTTGAGGGAGGTAAACCAGAGCATGGCAACGGTAAATATAAATGCCAGGAATTTGGTGACCATCTCTATTTTCGCCAGCAGCACCATCTTTTTGGCTTTAATAAAATGAGCCTGATATTGCGACAGCGAACCCAGCACCAGAAAGTTCAGACTGGTTAGCATAATCAGTCCGGTCAGCTGAGGAATATGATAGAAATGCGCGATAGGCCAGGCGATGGCGATCAGCAGCAGCCCGGTTATCAGGCTCAGCAGGACGTTGACCCAGTAGATGGTGCTCTGCTCTTTCCGGGTGATGTTCTGGCGATGCACGATATAGCTGCTCATCCCCATATCCTGCAACACCATCGCTACCGCCAGAATGGCGTTGATAATAGCCAGAACGCCCAGTTCGTGGGCCTCCAGCCTGCGGGCCAGCACGCCCAGCTGCACGACCTGTAATACGGCGGCGAAACAGGTACCGCCAAACAGCCAGGCGGCCTGATGTTTTAAACTACTCACGCAAGTTGCTCCAAAAGCTGTGCCAGCTGGCGATAAGCAATATGCTGATTGAACTCGGTTTCTACCCTGGCGCGTGCGGCCGCAACGACCGGTGCCACGTCAATATCGCTTTTCGCCAGTTTGAACAGGATATCACTTAATGCTTTCGCATCGCCTTCCGGCGCCAGCCAGCCTGAGACGTTATTTTCAATGAGCTCAGGAATGCCGCTATGATCGGTTGAGACCACGGGTAAGCCTACGGCCATGGCTTCCATCAGGGCAACCGGAATACCCTCCATATCGCCGTCAGCAGCGGTCAGGGAAGGCAGCAGGAAGATGTCGGCTTCATCCAGGTAGCGCTTGATCTCTTCCTGGGGTTTAAATCCGACCATTTTCACGCAGTCTTCCAGCTGTGCCGTACGAATGGTGTCACGCAGTGTCTCTTCCAGGTCACCGTTACCGATGATGGTATATTCAAAATTCGCGCCCTGTGCCTTAAGGTATTTGCAGGCCTCAACGGCGACCCCCAGACCTTTTTTCTCGGTCAGACGTGCGACAGAGACGATACGCAGCGGCGAGTGCAGCGACTCACGCTCTTTCAGATTGAATTTCTCTGGCTCAATGCCCATGCGCGTCACGTGAATTTTTTCAGGCGGACAGCCCATGGCAATCAGTTTGTTTTCCCACAGATGGCTGATAGGCAGCATCAGTTCGGACTGACGGAACAGGTTGGCATAGTCCTGCTTATGCTCCTCAAGAATATGCCGGCGGGAAATATCCGCACCGTGGAATACGGTCGCCTGTTTGCCCCGTAGCACATTTAGTTCCCGCAGCTTATTCGCCAGCGCACCGGCGTAGCCGAAGTGCACCAGGAAAATATCGGCGGTAAAGGTCTTCTTCGCATGGGCAACGATGGCAGGCAGCAGAAGCTTGCTGGACTGCGCGCCATAGCGCCCGATATTGAAGGATTTCAATGTGGTCAGGCTGAGGATTTTCGGCAGCACAATCTGCAGGCGCTGCTTCAGCTTGTCCGCGTTGCTCACCTTCTCTTCCGGCAGCAGATAGTGCGTTTTTTCTGCCAGATTGTAGCGATCGAATGCGCCATGGCGGTTCACCAGATCGCCAGGGAAGACGGAGATGATCTCCACGTCATAGCCGCTGTCGATAAAATGGATGACCTGATTGAGCACGAAGGTCTCTGACGAGACCGGAAATCGCATTGTGAAGAATGTAAGTTTCATCGGTTCACCCTAAATGTCTGACGACGTCTGCGGTAATGTTGTTACCCAGAACTCTCTCCTGCTCAACCGCGAGATCAACCTGCTGTTTTACGGCGTCGTAATTGTCCAGAATGCTGTTAACCCGGGTGATGATGCTGCCATCCATCAGGCTTTTCACATCCGTTGCCATCTCTGGCAGGCCCAGCTGGTTCATCACACCCAGAGATTTGTGCTCATAGTTGATCGCCACGGCGGGGGTGCCAAAGTTCATGGAGATAATGGCCGAGTGCAGTCGGGTGCCGATGGTCAGATGGGATTCGCCAAGCAGTATCCCCAGCTCCAGGTCGTTAAACTCATCCATGATCACGTGATACTGATCTTTCTGCACAATGCGGTCGCGCAGCGTCATCGCCACCATACGGTCATCTTTGTTGTAGCTGTCAATGCCGGTGCAGGTGGAGAGGGCAACGACCTGATAGCCCCGGTCGATCACCGCATTAATCACCTTAGCAAACGCCTCTTCGTACTCCTGTTGCGTGACGCCCAGACGCTTATCAAAGGGAGCCAGTTCGCGCACGGTTATGGCGACGGTTTTTTTCGCGGCAATCAGGTTCTGCCAGTGCTGCAGGTTATGGCTGGGATTTTCAACGCTGCGGGCGCGAACCAGGAAGGCGGTATCCGCACCGGAGACCACCTTTTCCGTGGTGATGCTGCCCTTTTTCATCATTTCAAGACTGACGCTTTCACGCAGAACCAGGCTGTTAACGCGCGAGAAAACGAAGTTGGCAATCTCGTTAAATCTCTCTTTCTGGAATGGCCCGACGCTGTGCCCGATCATATAAATCGGCTTCTTTGCCAGCAGCGCGCAGAGCGAATGTTCAAACTGGAGCGGCCCATACAGGTCAACGAAAAACGAGCCGCCGACCTGAATAATCGCATCGTATTGCTTAAGACGGTTGGTAAATTCCTGGAGATATTTTGGCACGGGAAAAGATTTAAACAGCCCGCTGCCGCTGATGTGCGCCATCATAATTTTTGGCATCAGGCGGCGTTTGATTTTATCGGTCAGGCTATTTTTGCCCTTCTTTGTTTCAAGAAAGAGCTCATCCGGCATGACCGTCTGCTGTAGCAGATAGCCAGAGCTGGTTGGATAGCGACTGATGATATCAATGTCCAGATCGTTCCTTGCGAGGTTAAGCGAGTCGATAAGACCGCGTAAAATAGCGCCATCACCACGATTTCCACATGTATGATTGCCAACTAATAAAATCTTCATAACAACTCCAGAAAAATTTTTGTAATTTTACAAACCGTCACTAACCATAAGTGGTTAATTAATAAGTATAATTGTTCAAAATACCTGCCAGAACACCCATCAATACTGCCTCGCCACTTAATCCATCCGCGATCCGCAACCTGCCGACTGACTCGCTGATGCCGGGCGGCACTCTGGCCGCCCCTTTTTTGTTACCCTTTCAATGCAAAATAAGGCACGGCAACCTGTTTGCCGTTAATCACCATCGACACATAGCCTTCGGCCTGTGAGGTATTTACCTCTTCAGCTTTTAACAGCCGTGATTCCAGCAGCACATCGCCCTGCTCGTTAGCCCCAATCCCGGCTTTGCCGTTGTGCAGGGTGAAGCGCTGTAACGCCTGATGAGCATTTCCGCCTGAAGGCTTATCTGCAAAGGCCATTTTGCTGTCGAACCGTGCGCATTTGCCGGTCATAAACCGGTCCCGGGCGGTCGACTTCATCAGTACGCCAGCGGATGCCAGCCAGCCGGCCAGCTTGACGTAAACGCGGGTATCGGTGTCATAGGGCGTTTCGTACATCACATCGAGGATCGGGCTGGCCCCTTCTGCATGCCAGCTGGCTTCGAATTTATGTGCTTTACGCTGCAGGCTGATTATGGCCTTGCCGCCGGTGGTTTTGCCGTCCACCACCTGGTTCAGCAGGCTCTTATCGGTGCCGTTGCTGTACGAGGACTGGCCGAAAATTTCGATTTCCCAGTTGTCGCCGACGTCGGGCGTAAAGATATTGCCCAGCTCATACCACTTTTCCTGATTGGTATTGTTGATGATGCGATAGCGCGACGTCAGGTAGTTGTACTTCATGCTGCCGTCAACGGCGATGCCGTAGGACTCCACGCGCGTTGAGCCTCGCTCATAGGCGCTCAGCCATTCGTGATCGCCCAGCGAGTTGTCGATCCAGCTTCCGGCCTGCAAATTGGTCTGGCGCATATTCAGGCGCGAATTGTGGGCTATCAGCGGATTCGGGCAGGTTTCCAGGCTCAGGGCATCAATGATCCACTGGCCGTTGGAAATGTTGCCCGGATGTTCGGAGTGCTCAATCCAGCCGTTATGGATCAGTGACTGACCGCAGCGCTCAAGGTTAAGCACCATCCCTTTGGTACAGTATTGAGCATTGAAGTTTGAGAGCTCGATCGCCGTGCTGTGGTCCCACTTGCCTTTCGGCAGGTTTGACCAGACGGACTTGATCACATCGCCGGTACAGCGCAGGGCGTACCACTGGTCGATTTTACAATCGAGCGTATCCATCAGACTGAGTGAGGTGCCGCCGACCTGGACAAAACGCAGGCAGGCGCCGCGGAAGAACTGTCCGCCTTTGCAGGTATTGTTAAAGAAGCCCTGCCCATTGTCCTTTACGTCGGTACGACCGTTAAAGTTCAGGTTGCTGACTTCCACCCAGCGGGCGTTAACCTGGAAAACAAACCCGGGTTTGCCGTCGGAGACGATATTGGTGGCCGGGAAGTAGCCGAAGTTGACCATGGCCCCACAGACGCGGAAAAAGCGCGTCTGCTCGCCGGAGAAATCACAGGCGCTGACGAAGAAGTCACCGGCGGGAAACTGAATGCAGATCTGCTGGTTGGCCTTTTGCGACCAGGCATACATCGCTTTGATGGCCGGTGCCGCGTCGGTTTTACCGTCGTCGATGGCACCAAAATCAAACAGCGTCAGGCGGTTGAAGTCGTCAACCACGCGCCGCCAGTGGAAATCGGTCCCGGAGAAAATCACCCCGCCGTCATCCGGCGCAGCGCTCAGGCTGCCGACGAACTCGCCACCGCCCTGCTCCAGCCCGTTATGCCAGCTGCTGAGCTTAACCTTGGCCCCTTCGAACAGCGGACGCGTTTTTCGCAGATCGTCAACGGAGGCGATTTCGCCAATCAGCTGATAACCGGCGGGCTGCGACAGGCGCTTACTGAAGGTATTTGCCCCCGGATGGCTGACGTCAGGAATATTGAACAGAACGTTTCCGCCATCATCCACCACCGCCATGGAGTGCGCGGGCGTGGCAATCAGCGCGCCGTTATCGGCGATAAACTTCTGAAAGGTCCCCTCGTTGAGCGCAATAGGCTGTTCAATCTTAGAGAGCTTACCGCTGGCGTTACGCAGGAAAACATCCGTCAGGTTAGCTGACTGAGTCGGATCGGTGCCGACTTTACCAATGTACAGCTTGCCACTGAAGTTTTTCCAAAAGCGGTCAGGCATGGTGTAGATATTTTCAGGCGTCAGGATCGGGACGTCTTCTTTAGGCAGATCGCTTACCGGTACCTCTTTCAGCGACACGGCGGGCTCTTTTCTGGCAGCCTGACTCGAGAACGAGCTTACCGAAAGGGCGGCGAAAATGGATGAGAATGCGGTAATTACTTCTCTTCTTTTCATTGATGGAATCCCATAGTCAATGTGCCCCTGGAGGCGTGAATGTGTGTCCCAAAGGCATTGCCCGGCATACCAGAAACCGGTGACATTACACCAGTGAAAGCCAGCTCTCTTTAATGACCTTGCCGTCGAATTTCAGCGAGGTTTCGACTGTTTTCGCGCTCATGGCAAAAAACAGCGCATCGTTATGTGCGAGCTGGTTCATTTTTTCAATAAAAGCGGTCCGATCATTCATCGCGACCAGAAATCCGTCCTGACTGTCGTTAATAATTTCCTGCGGACCCGTCGGGCAGTCATAGGCGACAACCGGCAGCGCCCAGGACTTGGCCTCGAGCAGCACCAGCGGTAGCCCCTCATAGCGCGAGGTCATCAATGCCATATCGCTGTCGCGGTAGTAGTCGTTGATGTTGGATACCTTGCCGACGAAGTTAACGCTGTCGGTAATCTTAAGCGTCGCCGCTTTGGCCAACAGTTCGCTTTTTAACTCACCGTCGCCCGCAATCACCAGCTTCCAGTCAGGGTTGGTGGCGGCAAAGCCCTGCCAGACGTCCAGCAGCAGGTCGAAACCTTTCTGATGATCGAGACGGCCAACCGCCAGCGCCTGGCGGTGCCGCACGCTGCGCTGATGATTTTTATACACCACGGGGTTGGGGATAGTCTGGCTGGCGATGCCCCAGCGGGTAAAGACGCTGCGGTCTTTGTCGGTCAGCACGATGACGCGGTCGTAATAGCGTAAAAAGAGGTACTTGAGGAATTTGATCGGCTTGCCGAAGGAGTTAATTGCAATATGCTCGCAGGCGTAGGCCTTTGACGTTTTCTTTTTGCGCGCCAGCAGGCTGTAGAGAGCAAACATTACGCTCAGGCGCCCCATACTGATCAGGAAAACCGCATCAAACCCTTCCTGATTAATGCGCTGCACCGCGCTGCGAATAGGATTCTTCACGCCGGCAAAGCTGACGATCTCTTTCACTTTTTCAAACGGATAAAAGGGCTGACCGGATCCTTCCAGCGAATAGACGGTCACCTGATGCGCGTCGCCCAGACATTCGGACATAAAGTTGCAAATGTTTTCCGTTCCGGCATAGGAGTAGGCGTCTTTAATCACCAGCACTATTTTTTTCATCGCGAAGTCATCACCTTAATCACATCAATGTTAAATACCTGGTGCTACAAAGAATTTTCGCACCAGGCGGGCTTAGCCTGTGCCCAACTGAAACGTTTCAGTCTGCAACGCTATCTGTGCTTCAGCGCGAACAAAACCCCGTTAACCATGTACCAGACGTAATAGTAATACACTTTTAGTGGATTGTTTTTATAGATAAATCTTAATAAGTCGAGGTGCCACTTCGCCGCTTTGTTTTTATTACGCGAAAGTGAATCACCCAGCTCATAGTAAACAACCAGTTCCTTATTAATTACGCGAGCCTGCCTGTACTGTTCAAAGAGCTCATACAGGAACAAAAAGTCCTCATGACCCTTTTTCTGAAAATAGATACTGCGCGCGGGTCGTCGGTAGCAGACGGAGGAAAAACAGATACGAAACTGCTTTTTCACAAAGCTGTCTTTCATCAGCAAGGGCTTGTTGTAAGTGACGCTGTAGGATTTGGTGCGGGAGTTGTAACCATAATGCGAGATGACCAGATCGTCACCCGCTGCCAGGGCCTGAACCTGTAGCATCAGTTTATCGCGCTGCCATTCATCGTCGCTGTCAAGAAAAGCGATAAACTCCTCTTTTGCGGCGCGGAGGCCCACGTTACGGGTTTCGGCCGCACCGAGATTGACCTCATTATTGAGCAGGGTAATACGCGGATCCCGGCAGTGCTCCTGCACCAGCGCCAGCGAGTCATCGGTCGATTTATCATTAATCAGATAGATGCGCCAGTCCGTCCAGGTTTGATCAAGTACCGATTGTACCGCCCGCAGGACCGTGCTGTGCGCATTGTACATGGGGATGATGATGCCCACCGTGCCGATTTGATTGTTCATCTGATATCCTGAATCTGAATCGTTAAAAGCCAGCCCTGCCGGGGCAAGGGACGGCAGTCAGCATCGCTGCAAACTGAACGATTAAAAGGGTTATACGTAAGACGGCCAGGGGAACCCTGGCCAGTTAATCAGAAAAGCCTGAAGAGTGGTGCAACGCTGTAGCCGTCGATCGACTGTACGGACAGGATGGTGTTATAAGCCAGATAGTAGGACGTCATGGCAAACAGCAGCGCGAAGTTGAGGATCACGTTCCTGATACGCAGCATCAGGAAGGCCAGCAGCAGTGGCTCACAGTGCAGGAACAGGTTCCCCACCCTGCCTCCCAGAATCGAGAAGTCTGAGAAGACGATACGGACGGCCGCACCAGCGGAGTAAGCGATAAACAGCAGGTAGGCCAGGCGATCTTTTTCCGTAATAGCTTTGCGGAAGTAGACCATCGTAAAGAAGGCAATAAAAGCGATGTTCTTTAAGTTCGCCAGACCGAAAACCGGCGAGGCGACGTCAAAGTTGGTCCCGCTGTAGCCCATGGCCCTGTCACCGATCACCGGTACGATCCCCAGCGAGTCAAGAAACAGCCTTTTACCGCCGACTATCCCCAGTGGAATAGCAGCAATCACCATCGCCAGGCCAAAATATTTACGCTCTTTCAGGAACAGGAACGGCGTCACCATTAGCACGGCATAGCCGGTTGAGTGCGACTGCGAACTGAGTACCAGAAAAATAATCGCCAGCAGGTATTTCCGTCCCGCGGCGGAGCAGATGCAGGCCACCGCGAAAGCGCTGGAAAGACCGAAGCGGATCTGGTTCATATCCTTGTTGATAAACAGGTGCGCCGAATAGAGACAAAGCGAACAGAGGATCAGCGGCGAATATTTTTTATAGATCCAGGCGTTGGTCGATACCGCGATAAATGCGATGAACAACAGGAAGTAGTAGCTCTGCTGGGTAAACCATGACAGCACCCACGCCAGCAGCATAAACAGATTTTCGTACCGATAAACGTTGGCAACGGTCTGATAACCACTCATTTCCGTCTGACGGGAAAAGTCGTGGAAAAAGCCCAGATACTGCCAGTCATCAATCCCGGAACCCGGCCCCCTCATCCCGGCGAAAAGGATCAGGCCAACCGCACCGATAAAGAAGAAATAGGTCACTACCCTTTGCATTTTAGGCTGCGTCAGCTGGCCAATGGTTGCCAGCTCAAAAAGACAAAAAATGAGCAGTGTGTAGCTAATTATCCAGTATATCGCCATTCTTTTCCCCACCGCGCTATCTTTCCTGGCGGAAGATAACGCTATTTTCTACCGAACCGCTGGCTGACTTTATCCTTCAAACGATTGATAAAGTAGGTACGGTTGTCTTTATTTGTTAAGAAAAAGTAGCGAATAAAACTCACGCTGGCCTGGAGAGACTTGCCATCCATTTTGTATCTCAGCGGCAGCTTATACGCTTTATAAGTATTGATATCGCGCTGGGTGAGATAAGGCTTCATGGTATCCAGCCAGAAAAGTGAGTAGTTAACCGACTCGCCCTTATGTTTAGACCCAAATTTAGTGATCAGATGATAGTTAGCCAGAGGCTGCTCAATCATCACGAACTCATAGCCCTTTTTGTCTGCACGGATGCAGAAATCATAATCCTGATGGCGAATGTAGCGGGTGTCGAAGCGAATATCTTCGGCATATTCGCGCTTCATCACCAGAGTACTGGTCTGAATAAAGCCGTAACAGCCAAACAGATATTCAGCCACCGTCTCGTTGCGGCCTGGTCGCTGCATCGGCATCACCTTCAGGAAATGACCATCCTGAATGATATTGACCTGGCTGAAAATGATGCTTTTCTGGCGACCCTCGGCTTCCAGTCGCTGAATGGTTTTCACCGACTCCAGCAGCTTGTCGTGGTGCCACTCATCATCCGCATCCAGGAAGCTGATGTAATCCCCGGTCGCCAGCTCAATGCCTTTATTACGGGCACCCGAGCCATTCAGTTTTTCCTGCGACAGCACGAGGTTGATTTTGAGCTTACTGTATTTTTCTGACTGCACTACCGCGGCTAACTTATCCGCGTCGCTGGATTTGTCATCAACAATGATGACCTCAAAGTTTTGCCAGGTCTGCGCAGCCACGCAATCTAATGTGGTTACGATAGATTCAGATGCATTGTATGCAGGAATAACTATCGAAAAGAAAATATCCTTCATTGCAGGCACCTTTAAACGTCTAAAAGAAACGGCCTTAATCGCCACGCTGTCGGTAATAAGATGACCTTCCCAACGTTGGGAAGGTCATCGCAATCCGCTAGCTTTTCGCATCCTGCTTGTAGCTGTAATCGTAATAGTCGTAGCCGTATCCATAGGCGTTAGCCGCTTTACGCACCACGGCGTTAAGGATCACACCTTTAATCTCAATGCCGTTCTGGGCAAAGCGCTTGTAGCTGATATCCAGCTCTTTCAGGGTGTTAGTTTCAAAACGCGCCACCATCAGCGAGGTACCGGCCATCTTGCCGATAACCGAAGCATCAGTCACCGCCAGAATCGGTGGCGTATCAATCAGCACCAGGTCGTAGTTCTTGCTCGCCCATGCCAGCAGCTCCTGCATACGGTTATGCATCAGCAGCTCGGACGGGTTAGGTGGCACCTGCCCACGCGGCAGGAAATCAAATCCGTAAGCGCCCTGCTGGATCAGTTCGGTGGTGAACGGCGTTTTACCCGACAGAATGTTAGACAGGCCCGTTTTGCTGCTTGCCCCTAACAGTTCGTGGGTATAGCCACGGCGCATGTCACCATCAATAAAGAGCACTTTCTGACCGGCTTTCGCCACCAGCGTCGCCAGGTTTGAACAGATAAAGGTTTTACCAATACCCGGGCTGGCGCCGGTAATCATCAGAATGTTGTTTTTCGCTTCCATCATCGCAAAGTGCAGGCTGGTACGCAGGCTGCGGATCGCTTCGATTGACAGGTCAGTCGGGTTACCCAGCGCCAGCAGCGTGTTATGCGGGTCGGTTTTGCCCAGACCGCGCTTCGTCAGCGCTTCCGTATCCTTCTTACGCTGCCATTCAGACAGTGGGACGCTCGCATAAACGTTCATGCCCTGCTCTTCCAACTGATCCGGGCTGTCGATGCCGTGGTGGAACAGCGCTTTCAGCAGGATATAGCCGACGGAGACCACCAGACCTAAAATCATGCTGGCAAGGATCAGCAGCATCTTCTTCGGTGCTACCGGGCTGCCTGCCGTTTCCGCATGGTCAACGACGCGAACATCGCCCACGGTGCTGGCTTTGCTGATGTTCAGCTCCTGCTGACGATTCAGCAGCTGCATGTAGATCTCCTGACCGGACTGAACGTCACGCGTCAGACGCACGATTTCCTGCTGGGTCTGCGGCATCTGGCCAATTTTCTGGTTCAGCTGCTTCTGCTGATTTTCCAGCGTCTGGCGTTTTTCCAGCAGCGCGCGGTAAGTTGGGTGATCCTTGGTGAACAGCTGAGAAACTTCGGCTTCCTTGAAGGTCAGCTCGTTGAGCTGGCTCTGGATGCTGACCGATGAATCCAGCGCAGATTTCGCTTCAAGCGACATATCGACTGAATCATTCTGGCGACGATAGCGGTTAAGCTTATCTTCCGCGGCATCAAGTTTTTCACGCACGTCCGGCAGCTGCACCTTCAGGAACTCAAGGCTCTTCTGAGCTTCCGCGGATTTGCGGTCAATGTTCTGACCCACATAGTTATCGATCAGCTGATTCAGAACTTTACTGATCAACACCGGATCTTCGCCGGTGTAGGTCAGACCCAGTACGCCGGTGTCTTTACCTTTGTCTGCGACCGCCAGATTATCGGTCACCAGTTTGATCGCCTGCAGGTCCGACAGTTTAGTGACCGTGAAGTCGGTTCCTTTATCAACCTGCTGGATGCCGCTGACCAGCATGGTCACGCCATTATGATTTTCCAGCTGACCCACTTTACCTTTAAACAGCTCTTTACCGTCTTTACTGACGGTGTAGCTGTCCGGGCCGTTAACCTCAACCTCGAGTTCACGCTTTTCCCAGTCGGTCGGTACGGTAAGCTGGGGGATCTCAAGCTGACCCGGCTTATTACCCATAATGCGGGACAGGCCTTTACCAATCACCGGCAGGTAGTTTTGCTGAACCAGCACGTCCAGCCCCAGATCGTGAACGGTTTTACCCACTACCATACGTGAGGTGACGATCTCCACTTCCGTAGCGGACATCGGCTGCGCGTTCGGCATCATCTGCGTCAGGTCGTTCAGCACGGTATTGGAATTTTTGTCTTCCACCTGCACCATCGCGTCGGCGCTGTAGATTGGCGTCGCAAACAGGCTGTACAGCGTACCCAGCAGCATAAATAGCGCTGTGACGGCCACAATTACCCAGCGATGGTCAATCAGCTGCCCCACCAGATGCGCCAAATCCCATCCGTTAGATTCCTCTTTCGGCGCAGACGGTACCTTACTTTTTATATTCATGGATAATCCCAACTATCGGCTTAATGCGTTGACCCATTTCTGGGCAGCGTTTTCGAGTAATCCGTACACAGCTTCAAAGGCTTCGCGGCTTTTCTTGTAGGGATCCGCTATCTCCTGCTGGTTAAGCCAGTGACCAAACAACATGGTCTTGCCGCGTACGGAGGGGTTAATACGATTGACCTGATCCACCTGTCTTTTTTCCATCACCAGAATCAGGTCGTAATCCCGGCACATGCCCGAGGTGAGCTGCTGAGCCACGTGGCCATCCAGCGACAGGCCATGTTCGCTGGCAACGCTGCTTGCCGTACCGTCAGCCGCATAGCCCGTCATTGCGCTAAGGCCCGCAGAGGCAATCTTTTTATCGGGCAGCGCCGCTTTCAGCAGCCGCTCCCCGGTTGGAGAGCGGCAGATATTGCCGACGCAGACCACTAAGATCGAATTAATCATAATGTTCCCGGAGAATTACCAGTTATGAATAGTCTGTACGTTGCGCGTCGCATCGTAGAGGCCGCTAATGGTTGGGACCAGCTGTGAAATAACACGGTTCCAATTCGCCAGAGGCGTCGCGGTCACATAGACGATGTCATAAGGCTGGAGCTGGAATTCGGAACCCATCACCATCGCCGAGGCGTCTTTAGTATTCAGCTGATAAATATTGGCGATCTTGCTGCGGTTCTGCCCTTTGATGGCGCGAATCACGAATACACCAGTAGCATTAGCCGTCGTCTGATCCATGCCCTGCGCGCTGCCCAGCGCTTCAGCCAGCGTCATGCCGCTGCGGTCCATTTTCAGCGTGGCCTGCTGTTTCACTTCACCCATCACAAAGACCTTCAGATCGTCATTGCGCGGAATGTAGAGAATGTCGCCAGGGTAGAGCAGATGGTTTTGCGACAGGTCGCCGTTTTGCATCAGCGCCTGGAGAGAAACGGGGATCTCTTTGCCATTGTGAGTGAGTACAACGTTACGCCAGTCGGCGTTCTGCGTCAGACCCCCTGCTGCGTTAACGGCATCAAGGATCGTTAAGGGGACGTTGGTAATCGCCTGCTGGCCGGACGTGGTGACTTCACCCGTCACGTAGGCTTTCTGCGATTTAAACGAGGCCACGCTGACGTCAACCTGCGGGCTTTCAATATACTGTGCCAGGCGGTTCGAGATTTCATCACGAACCTGCTGTACGGTACGCCCTGCTACGCGGACGCGACCGATATAAGGATAGAAGATGGTGCCGTCAGAGTGAACCCAGTTGCCGGTATCGCTGGCGCTGCGGTACTGACCCGCAGGGGTGGTCAGTTCTGGGTGATCCCAGACGGTGACGGTCAGGACATCGCCAATGCCGATCCGGTACTCATAGTTCTGCAACTCATTTTGCAGGCCGCTGTTCGGCTGGGCGACCACGGGCTGCGGACGCATCTGCTCCACCAGGCCCGGGGTCAGAGGGAAGACGTTAACGTACTTATCAATATCAAAATCGCTGTCTTGTTGCTTAATAACGTCTTTTCCGCTGGTGGAAAGACCAGAGCCCGGTGCAATGGTACATCCGGACAGAAGAGCTGCTGATACCATCAGGGGTATCAATTTCGTTTTGATTGTAATCATCTATCTCATCGCTATCAGTAATTTGATTGATAGTGGCGAATCCGCCGCTGTGTAGCGTCATGCAAAAGTTATAAAGTGAGTCTCACATCAGGCGCTGTAACTGTCAGTCATTTTAATTAACTCCCTATCCTTTTATGCCTTGCCGGTTTGATTAAAACCGACGCTTAACATTCGTCAATAAAAAAGTTTGTTTAGCTAGCAAGTCAATGACAGTTAACAGTCAAAAGACGCTGGTAATACAGAAACAGGCCTTGCGACCTGCTCCCGATTGACGGGTAACCCCGTGAATCAATAGGCACCATCACGTTTTAAAACAACGCCGATGGTTTTGAACAGAATGGCGATATCATTCCACAGCGACCAGTTTTTGACGTACCAGGAGTCAAAATAAACGCGTGTTTCATAATCAACATCGTTACGCCCGCTGACCTGCCAGAGGCCGGTCATACCCGGTTTTGCCATAAAGTAGTAGTCAACGTCACCGGCGTAGCGCTCCAGTTCATCTTCGATAACCGGACGCGGCCCGACCAGACTCATATCTCCGCGCACCACGTTCCACAGCTGCGGCAGCTCATCCAGGCTGGTTTTACGGATAAAGTGGCCGATACGCGTAATGCGTGGATCGTTTTTCAGCTTAAAGTCTTTGTCCCATTCGGCGCGGGCCACGGGATCGGTGCGCAGCACTTCTTCCAGCACTTCCTTCGAATTCACTACCATTGAGCGGAATTTAAGGCACTTGAACTTGCGTCCATTCATCCCGACACGCTCATGGCCATAGATAGGTTTACCGCCGTCGCGCGCCACCATAAAGATCAGTACGGCCAGCGCAGGCATCAGCATGGTAATAATCCCCAGCGCCCCGACCAGGTCGAACGCACGCTTCAGGATGCGGGATGTACGCTTAGCCAGATTATTGCTGACGCGCAGGATCATTACTTCATGGCTGAAAATATAGGCCATGTCCGTACCATAAAGGGGAACGCCGCGCAGGGAAGGGATAACCGAAACGGAACGGCAGTTGTGCTTGGCGAGATTCTTCAGCCAGAGGTCGCGATACTGACTCTGTTCGTACTCCACCGCGACGATGAACTGCGTTTCGCTGTTCACTCTCTGCCACAGCGACTCTTCATCACGAATAACGGGTACGCCAAACAGAGCAAGTGCGGGAGTGGTGTTATCAACATCGTAGAACGCGACGACGTCAAAGCCCATCACTTCTTCGCTTTGCAGCGCCAGCCAGGCTTCCTCGGCGTTCTTGCCGCTACCGATAATGATCGACTGTTTTTTCCACAGCCCGTAGTGATTAAGCACGCGCTTGACCAGCGCACGACCAATCGGGATCAGTACCAGTGCTAATAACCAGGTCATCACCCAAATCCAGCGTGACATATCCCACTTCGAGAGGGCGGTAATGGAAAGGTCAATCACCGAGAAAATCAAAATGCTTTTGAAGATCTCTTTTAATTCAAACCAGAAAGGCTTGCGATAGGTGTAGTGTCGCAGACGCACCCAGAACCAGCCAATACAAACTATTGAGAGGATGATGTGTGTGGCAATTTTTAAATGGAGATCCTGCGAGGAAATATCTTCCAGCATATGGCCTGGAAACGCTTTAATCAGCAGGATAGCAATAAATAAAGAGGCATTAAATAAAATGAGATCTGAAAGAGCCAGTGACAGTTTAATCAACAACCCTTTGAAGGTGTATTCAATATCGCGCATAGTTAACTCTTAATTATTTTTCGAAAGCCTGTGCTTTATTAATTCCATCACTGGAAATAATTGCGTGTTTTTTAATCACGTCATTTATTACACAGAAAACGTATTTGGGAGTCGTGTAAAAGGTCATCTTAACTGACGTTGCAGCAGAGAATTGACATGTAAAATCAACAACAGATGACGGGTCAGAAGAGAATTGACCGGGGCAAAAACCCCTCTCCGGACACGCTACCGCCCCTGGCTTGTAGCTGCCAATGCGCTGTAACGCTCATACTTTGTTGGTTTTATCCTGTCCTCTCTGAGCGGCAGGCTAACGTGTTTCGTCTTAATGTGCGTGTGTTCGCAAAAAAGAACATCGAAATGCCGTTTTGCCACATAACCACAGACATTTCCTAACACGTTGCTATACTAGTTATAAATGGCCTGTTTACAAGAGTCTCTCCCCGCCCGCACTGTCTTTTAGGATTAAGACTACCTTTGCTGCCAGACTGTCGCGCACATATCCTGTTTCCCCGGTGGTTGAAATTCAGATTTACTCCCTGTGGGACTAAGATTAATCCTGAACACTTTCTCTCCACCCGTTAAGTATCTACCAGATTGCTTTACCCACCTATACGAATAATCTTGAAAAGCGTGCGTACGCTAATTGGTAATGGCGCGACAGAGTGATTTCATTTGATGATTATCCCTGCCGTGGTTATTTATCAGAGCCAGCTTCCGCCGCTGATGGGTTTATTTGTGGTATTGATCAGGATTCACTATCATCATAAAAATTTCTTAACGCCGATTGGGTGAGTATCTAATGTTGGAATGGATCGTCGATCCGTCTGTGTGGGCCGGGCTGGTGACGCTTATTGTGCTGGAACTGGTACTGGGCATCGATAACCTTGTTTTTATTGCCATTCTTGCTGAAAAGCTCCCCCCTGCTCTGCGCGACAAAGCGCGCATAACCGGGCTGCTGCTGGCGCTGGTGATGCGTTTGCTGCTGCTGGCATCCATTTCATGGCTTTCGTCTTTAATTACGCCGCTGTTTACCCTTGCCGGTCATCCGTTTAGTGCACGGGACCTGATTATGCTCACGGGCGGGGTTTTTCTGCTGTTCAAAGCCACCATGGAGCTGAACGAGCGTCTGGAGGGAAAGGATGCAGACGAAAATCCACAAAAGCGTGGGGCTAAATTCTGGCCGGTAGTGGCGCAGATCGTGGTGCTGGATGCGGTGTTCTCGCTGGACTCGGTGATTACCGCCGTGGGCATGGTCGACAGCCTGGCCGTGATGATGGCGGCAGTGATCATCGCCATTTTCCTGATGCTGCTGGCCAGCAAGCCGCTGACGCGTTTCGTCAATGCGCACCCCACCATCGTGATTCTGTGCCTGAGCTTTCTGCTGATGATTGGCTTCAGCCTGGTGGCGGACGGCTTTGGTTATGCCATACCGAAAGGCTATCTCTACGCGGCCATTGGCTTTTCAATCATTATTGAGGCGCTCAATCAGCTGGCGCAGTTTAACCGGCGGCGTTTCCTGTCTGCGAAATCTCCGCTGCGTAAGCGTACGGCAGAAGCGGTGCTTCGCCTGCTGCGGGGCGACCCTGACCGCAGCGAGCTGGACAGCGAAACCGCGTCTCTGGCACCCGATTCCGCTGAAGGCCAGGCCATCTTCAACAAGCAGGAGCGAATGATGATTGCCCGCGTGCTGGGGATGGGACAGCGCACCGTCAGCAGCATCATGACCTCACGCCACGACGTGGAGCACGTAGACCTCAGCGAATCGCCGGAGAAGATAATGGCGCTGCTGGACAGTAATCAGCATACGCGGCTGGTGGTCACGGATAACAGTGATGACCCTCTGGGCGTGGTTCATGTTATCGACCTGTTGCAGCAGGCGCTGCACGGCAACAGCCTGAATATCCGCGCGCTGGTACGTCAGCCGCTGGTGTTTCCGGAACAGCTTACCCTGCTGCCTGCGCTGGAGCAGTTTCGCAACGCGCGAACCCACTTCGCTTTTGTCGCGGATGAATTTGGTTCGATAGAGGGCGTCGTGACGCTGAGCGACGTGATGGAGACCATTGCCGGGAATTTACCCAATGAGGGAGAGAATAGCGATCCCCGCTACGACATTCAGCAAAACGTCGATGGCAGCTGGACGGCAAATGGTCATATGCCGCTGGACGATTTGGTCATGTATATGGCGCTGCCGATCGATGAGAAGCGCGATTATCATACCCTGGCAGGATTACTGATGGAGCATATGCAACGGGTGCCGCAGGCTGGAGATGAGATTCAGATCGGCGACACGCTGTTCCGTATCCTTCAGGTTGACAGCCATCGGGTGCAGAAGGTGCAGATTGTTCCGCTGGCAGTCAACGAAGAAGATTACGAGGTATAGGTTTCGGGGAGAGGAATACGTTTCTCAGCGTCAGGATCGAGGCAACGCAACCCTTCTCAGATACGCGCTACAGGTCCAGAGAAGGGCGTAAAGCAGGGCCGGGGGATCCCTCCCGGCCTCGTTTATAAATCCTTAATCAGCTTCTGCACGGATCCGCGCTTATCGCTGTTCTGATTACGATCGGCCCACTGCTGCAAACGTTTTTTCGCCTCGTCCTGTAGCTGCTGTCGCAGCACCTGATCAATCTGCAATGAGTAATTCAGCGCCGACCCTGTCTCTTATACACATCTGACGCTGCCGACGAAGAGTACTTNCGCCTGCTGGTTTGCCAGGTTCACCCCCCCCTCGCCGCTGTAGTTCAGCATTGACGAGGTGCCCTTTAGCGAATCAAAGGCCAACAGGCCCTTATTGAGCGTGGCACCGGCGGTGATATGCTGCAGTGCGCTACCTGCCGGGTGGTCAGACGGCCCGCGCACGCGATCGCTGCTGCGCTCTACCGCACGCTGGATCATCTGCTGAAAATTAAGCCCCGCCATCTGCGCATCCGACAGGCTGACGTCCGCCCTGCCCTGCCAGTCGTGCCGGAACGAACGCACTGACAGGCCTGTGCCGCTGAAATTCCCGGTCAGGCTGAGGTTTCCACTCAGCGATGCCGGAAGGTCAAACGCCTGCAACAGTGGCGCCACGGGAATATCACTGAATACCGGCTGAAAGGCGATAGCCGACACGGCATTTGATACATCTATGCGCCCCGGAAGCGAGAACTCACCCTGACCAACCTTGCCGCGCAGGGTAGTGAGATTCAGGATGCCCTGCTGACTGGCCGCATTAACCTGCACCTGTGCCAGATCCATCCCGCGCCAGCGCATTTTGTCGACGGTGAGCGTAATGCTGCCGTCCAGCGCATTTAACGGTGAATCGGCATTACTCCGCTGGGCGGGCTGGGCAATAACCGGTCCGGGAGCGGCGCGCTGGGCCTGTATGCCCTGGCTGCCGTTACTGCCATTAAGCGTCAGCCCCAGCAGGGAATCCATATTCAGCGAGGGAGAATGTAGATTAATATCGAGCTTTGGACGTTCGGCCAGCGTGCCGCTGACGCTTCCCGTCAGCTGACTGTCGTTCGCCTGCAGCGAAAGGTTTTTCAGGCTGAACGCCTGGCTGTCACCCTGCCAGCTCAGCTGCATATTTGCCTGGCCCTTCACGCCGCGGGTCGGCAAATCCGCGCCGGTGAGCTGGTAGTCAAGCTGATTAATGGTCGCTGAGAACTGCCGGGGATAGCGGCTCATATCCGTATCCGCGTTAACATGCACCAGCAGTTCGCGCTGATCGCGACTGATGCGACTGCTCAGGTCCAGATGTGCCTGTTTTTGCCTGTTCTGGGAGAGCTGTAAATTCAGATCGCGGAAATTAATTTGCTCGCCATTGCTTTGCTGCCAGATCAGCAGGCTGTCCGCCATGCGCAGTTCGTCAATATCAAACTTCCATCCCCGGCTGGTTTCCGGCGGACGGCTGTCCCTGGGCGCCATCGGCGTATTCGCGGGCTGCTGGCTGTCGCTGTCGGGCGTCATACGGATAACCGCGCCTTTCAGCATCACCTGCTTAACCGATAGCTGGTGAGAGAGAAGAGGGAGAAGGTGCACGTCCAGACGCATATTTTCCGCGCTGAGCACCGGCTGTACGGCCCCGGGCGCAGTCAGGCTCATCGGCCCCGACAGAATGCTTAGCTGTGGCCAGACGTGCCAGCGCAGATCGCCATTCAGTGCCAGCCGGTAGCCGCTACGCTGTTCCACCTGACTGGTCATATAGGTGCGAAAGTCGTTAGGATTGATCAGCAATACCAGCGCAGTCATTCCGGCTACTATCACCACCAGCAAAATGGCCAGCGTGGTAATGAATCTTTTCATGCCTTCCCCTCAGTGCCTGAGACTTAATCTTTGTCGATACGGCTGGCATCAGCGCCCTGCTGACCCTTATATTTCGCGTCCTGCCGACGGTTATAGGGTCGGGCAGCCGGTCCTGAAAGCGGTTCAAAACTCAGTGCGCCAATCAGCATACCCGGACGTAGCGCCAGAGGCAGCTTACCTGAATTATAGAACTCAAGCACGATACGTCCCTGCCAGCCGGGATCGATACGGTGCGCCGTCACGTGCACCATCAGGCCGAGGCGCGCCAGCGAGGAGCGGCCATCCAGCCAGCCGACCAGGTTATCCGGCAGGGTCACGGACTCAAGCGTGACCGCCAGCGCCAGCTCGCCGGGATGAAGATAGAAAGCTTCGCCTTCCGGCAGCACGATCTCATCGCTCATGACGCGATCCAGCGCGGCACTCACCTCATCCTTCGGGCCGCTCAGATCAATAAAGGCGGCCGTGTGTCCACGAAAGGTTCGAAACTGGTTGCCCAGGCGCACATCCACGGTGGCTCCGTTAATGCGTTCAACCGGTGGGCGCGGCGCAATGTCGAGCTGCCCGCTGTCGAGCCAGGCTTCAATGTCGCTGTCGCATAATCTCATGGTGGCGTCTCCACTAGGTGTGAATGGGCTAAAACTGGCAGGAAGGCTGGGACAGGTGCGCTTCCTGCGCGTTGTGCCACCCGCGCCCTTCATCAGGCAGCGGGTGACCTTATCCTGCTATTCGAAGAACTGATTAATTTTGGCTTTCAGAATATCAATGGCGATACGGTTTTTACCCCCGCGCGGCACGATAATGTCGGCATACTGCTTGGAAGGCTCAATAAATTGCAGGAACATTGGACGAACGGTTTTCTGGTACTGCGCCATGACCGAATCCATGGAGCGACCGCGTTCGTTAACGTCACGCTTCATGCGGCGCATCAGACAGATATCCAGCGGCGTATCGACAAATATAGAGAAGTTCATCTCCTGGCGCAGTCGGGCGTCGGTCAGCAGCAGGATGCCTTCAAGGATAATGACCTTCTTTGGCTTAAGCTGGATGCACTGTTCGGTACGGGTATGCTCGACGTAGCTGTAAACCGGCAAATCGATCGCCTGCCCGGCCTTAAGCATCTGCAAATGCTGGAGCAGCAGGCTGTGATCCATAGCGCTGGGGTGATCGTAGTTGGTTTTCACCCGCTCATCCATGGTCAGATGGCTCTGGTCTTTGTAGTAAGCGTCCTCAGGGATCACACCAATATTTTCATCACCGACCCGGTCGCGGACTTCGCGATAGAGCGTACTGGCAATAAGACTTTTCCCGGAGGCAGATGCGCCGGCGATACCTACGATGACGCACTGATGCGACTTGTCAGTCATAAATTAAAGACCTGGTTACTGATTGTCAGAGACAATGGAGAGGAGGATTTCGCGCGTAATTATAGGGATTTCGGGGGTTTGATGCCAGCGAAATGCGACATAACGCTTTTAAGACTTTCCCGTTATGCGCTAAAGAGGTTCACCGTTAGAATGACAATAGTGAGACAGGCTTCACAATTTTAGCCCGGTCATTGCGCCTGGCAAACGACAAATAAACAATGGATCACGACCAGACAGCCCCGGGTGAAAGCCCGTCTGCCCCGTAACACAATAAAAAGGAAATCAGGTGTCCTGGCATATTTTGCATTTTTTGACCTATTTCGGCGACAGCATGTTGCTTATCCCGACCGCCGTCATCATGGCTATTTTGATTAACTGGAAAAACAGCGACCGTCGTGCGGTTTGGTACTGGGTGCTGGCTTTTTGTGCCGCTGGCGCAATTGTCAGCCTCTCTAAAATTGCCTTTCTCGGCTTTGGCATCGGCAGCGCACGCTATAACTTCACCGGATTCAGCGGCCACAGCGCCATGTCCGCGACGCTGTGGCCAGTAATGCTCTGGCTGCTGAGCGGCCGTCTGCCCCCACTCTGGCGAGGATTTGCGGTCGGCATCGGCTACCTTATCCCGCTAATGGTCGGCGCATCACGTCTGATCCTCAACTACCATTCCCATAGCGAAGTCTTCGCGGGGCTCATCCTGGGCTTTACGCTGAGTAGCGCCTTCCTGGTCAGCCAGCGCCATGCCCAGCTGAAGGGCTTTTCGACCGGTCAGCTCACTATTGCCCTGCTGCTGCCCCTGGTGCTGCTGGGCCACGGACGACTGGCGACAACGCAGCAGTTTCTGCAGCGCCTGTCGGTGCATATTGCCGGGATCGATCATGCCTGGACACGCGAAGAGTTGTTAAAAATGCGCCAGTAGCAGGCAAGCCCGGCTAATCAATCGCCCGAATAACGCACAGTTTTGAATTCTGGCAGGCATTCAGAAAGGGTTATGCTAGCATGTTCTGAGCAACGCTTAGTGCGCTGACGTGACCGTCTGTCCCCGCTGGAATAGTTAATGACGACTCAGACTCCTTTACAGGCTAGCCCGACGGCTTTATCCCACGGGATGCTGGCGTTATCGCTTGGCGCACTCACCTTTTCGCTGGCAATATTCTGCCTGATGCTGATTAAACTCGGGGGACCTGTTTCGCCGCTGTGGTTCCCCACGGCGCTGATGACCATCGTCGTCTTCCGCCTTCCGTTAACCTCCCTGCCGCTGATCCTTTCCGCCTGCCTGGTCGGGCTGACAGGGGCGAACGCGATGATGGCGGGCCCCTCCCCGGAGGTCGTGACCTTTGCCCTGCTTAATCTGCTTCAGGCTGCCTTCGGCGGGGCACTGCTGCGTCGTCTGATTGACCCCCTGGCACCGCTGGACACCTTGCTGAGTTGGGTAAAAATCGTGGCGTCAGTCGGTTTGCTGGCCCCGCTGCTGGGTGGGGTGGTTGCCACGCTGCTAATCAACGTCAGCGATCGTTCGAATCTGCACTTCTTTTCTACCTGGGTTATCTCAGAAATGATTGGCATGCTGGTGCTGGGGCCGGTCTGCCTGCTGTGGCGCAGCGACTATTTTCACAAAAACTTTAGCCAGCATGTGCTGCTGGAAACCCTCCTGACCCTGGTCGCTACGCTGCTGTTAAGCTATCTGGCTTTGCGTTATCTGCCGTGGCCGTTTACTTTTGTCATTGTTGTGCTGTTTTACAGCGCGGTACGTCTGCCGCGCTTCGAAGCGTTTGTGGTCTTCCTGGCGACGCTGGCGATGATGTCCCTGATGCTAACGCTACATCTGCTCGATTTGCGCTCAAACAGCGGGTGGTTTACTACCCGTACCCCCTGGCTGCCCTTCCTGATGGCCATCATTCCCAGCCATATTATGACGCTGGTGATGCACTCTTTTCGCGAAGAGAGAAAGCACATTGTGGAGAGCGAAACCCGCTTTCGCCACGCCATGGAGTTTTCAAAAATTGGCATGGCGCTGCTCTCTCCGGAGGGGCAGTGGGTACAGGTCAATAAATCGCTCTGTTCGCTGCTGGGCTATCAGGCGCACGAACTGTTGCAGCTCACCTTCCAGCAGATCACCCATCCCGAAGATGTCGAGGCCGATCTTGCCCACGCCCGGACGCTTCTACAGGGTGAAGTGGAGAGCTACAGCCTGGAAAAGCGTTATTACCATCGGAGCGGCAGGATTGTCTGGGCAAGGCTCGCCGTCTCGCTGGTGCGGGATAGCGAACGTCAGCCGCTCTATTTTATCTCGCAGATTGAAGATATCACCGAACTGAAAAAAACCGAGGCGATCAACCGTCGTCTGATGCAGCGGATCACCCTGGCCAATGAGGCGGGCGGTATCGGCGTGTGGGACTGGAACCTGCGAACCGGCAGGATAAGCTGGGACAAACGGATGTGTGAGATTTATCAGCTGCCGGAAGATGCGCAGCCGACCTATGACACCTGGGCTGACATGCTGCTGCCTGCCGACCGGCAGATGGCCACGGACGCGTTCAACCTGGCCACCCTGACGCCCGCGCCGCTGGATATTCACTTTCGCATCAACACCGCGTCGGGCATTCGCCATATTCGCAGTCAGTCGACGATGGTGCTGGACGAAAAGGGCCAGTTGGAAAGGATGCTGGGTATCAGTCAGGACATGACGACAATGCGCCTGCTGACCGATGCGCTCTACCAGGAGAAAGAGCGGATGCATATTACGCTGGATTCGATTGGCGAAGCGGTGATCAGCACCGATAAAGCGATGCGGGTAACCTTTATGAACCCGGTGGCGGAAAGTATGAGCGGCTGGACGCAGGAGAACGCGGCGGGTAAGCCGATCGGCGACATTCTGCGTATAACTCGTGGACACAGCGGCCCCGCCATGGAGATCCTGCTGCAGGGCGAACCGTCATGTGAAATTACCCTGCCGGATATCGACAGGGAGCTGGTGTTGCATAACGCGGCCGGCACGCAGTATGAAATTCACTACACCATCACGCCGCTGAAAACTCAGGAAGGGGAGAGTATTGGCAGCGTACTGGTGATACAGGACGTCAGTGAGTCGCGGGAAATGATGCGCCGCCTGAGCCACAGCGCCTCACACGATATGCTGACCCGCCTGCCTAACCGCGTCAATTTTGAGCTTCAGCTCCAGCGACTGCTGCAATCGGCACGGGACAATCATCAGCAGCACGTATTGGTATTTATCGACCTCGATCGCTTTAAATCGGTGAACGACAGTGCAGGACACGCGGCCGGAGATGCCCTGCTGCGCGAGCTGGCAGGCGTCATGAGGCAACGGTTATGCAGTAGCGACATGCTGGCACGCCTGGGCGGTGACGAATTTGGCGTGCTGCTGGCCGACGTGACGCTGGAGGAGGCACGCGAGAGAATTTCCCGCACGGTGCTGGCGGTGAACGAATACCGCTTTATATGGCAGGGTCAGCGCTACCCGATTGGTGCCAGCGCGGGCATTACGCTGATCAATCGCCATAACTGCAACGACAGCGAGGTGATGGCGCAGGCCGATCTCGCCTGCTACAACGCCAAGCATAGCGGGCGCGGGCAGTTCTCAGTATACGGTTCCGCTCTGCTTAAGCATCTGAACCCCCTGCTCTCCCGCCGTGAAAACGAGTAGCCCGACGCGCTCATCCCGCTCAGGTCAGGCGATTTAATCGCGCGGGGTTCTTGCTCTCCACGCGGCCCTGGGCTAAAGTCCCCCCCTTTTTTCACCGCTCGCGGAGGGGACATATGTTTATCGGCTTTGATTACGGTACGGCAAACTGCTCGGTAGCCATCATGAACGAGGGCGCACCCGAACTGCTGCCTCTGGAGCAGGGCTCGACCTTACTGCCCTCGATGCTGTGTGCACCGACCAGAGAGGCCGTCAGTGAGTGGCTTTTTCGTCATCATCAGGTGCCCACGCCGGACGCGGAGAATCAGGCGATCCTGCGTCGCGCGGTGGCTTTAAATCGTGAAGAAGATATCGACGTCACCCCCGGCAGCGTGCAGTTCGGCCTCGCCTCGCTGGCGCAGTATATGGAAGACCCCGAGGACGTCTGGTTTGTTAAATCCCCTAAGTCGTTCCTCGGCGCAAACGGACTTAAACCCCAGCAGGTCGCCTTTTTTGAAGATCTGGTGTGCGCCACGATGCTGCATATTCGCCAGAAGGCTGAACAACAGCTTAACGGCAGCGTCAGCCAGGCGGTGATTGGCCGCCCGATCAACTTCCAGGGGTTAGGCGGCGATGAGGCCAACCGTCAGGCGCAGGGAATTCTGGCGCGAGCAGCCTCCCGCGCAGGCTTTAAGGACGTTGAGTTCCAGTATGAGCCCGTAGCGGCCGGGCTGGACTTTGAAGCGACCCTCACCGCCGAAACGCGCGTGCTGGTAGTGGATATTGGCGGCGGAACCACCGACTGCTCGATGCTGCTGATGGGGCCCGAGTGGCATGACAAGGCGGATCGTAGCAGTAGCCTGCTGGGCCACAGCGGCTGCCGCGTCGGCGGAAACGACCTGGATATCATGCTGGCATTCAAAGAGCTGATGCCGCTGCTGGGATTAGGTGGCTCGACCGTTAAAGGCATTAACCTGCCCGCCCTGCCCTGGTGGAATGCGGTGGCAATCAATGATGTCCCGGCGCAAAGCGACTTCTACGCCACCGCCAGCCGCAGACAGCTCCAGGATTTGATCCGCGATGCCGCCGAGCCCGAAAAGGTGAAACGGTTATTAAAAGTCTGGCAGCAGCGGCTGGGCTATCGGCTGGTTCGCGCGGCGGAAGAGAGCAAAATCGCCCTGTCGGATCGCCAGCAGGTTGGCGCACCGCTGAGCTTTATTGAGGCATCCCTGGAGACGCTTATCAGCGTGGATGCGCTTCAGGCGGCCATATCTCAGCCGGTTGAGCGCATAAAGGAGCAGGTGAAACTGGCGTTAGCCGCCAGCGGCACCCGCCCGGATGTGGTGTTCCTCACCGGCGGCAGCGCGCGCTCGCCGGTGCTACGCCAGGCGCTAAGCGAACTGCTGCCTGACATCCCGCTGACCAGCGGCGATGACTTCGGCTCGGTCACCGCCGGACTGGCGCGCTGGGCGCAGGTGATGTTCCGCTAAAGCCTTATGCCGCGCCAGCGAGGTTTAGCTAAGCCTTAAGCCTGACCGGCACTGGCGTCGGAGAGCGCACGCAGATCCGCGTCGCTCAGCTTAAGCGCGGCGGCTTTCGTTAGCTCGTCAAGCTGGGCCAGCGAGGTCACGCTAACAATCGGTGCCGTAATGCTGGGTCGGGCAATCTGCCATGCCAGCGCGACCTGCGTTGGCGTGGCGTTATTGCTTTCAGCCACCCTGTCGAGCGCCTTCAGGATGCTCAGCCCGCGTGGGTTGAGGTATTTCTGCACCACGCCGTCGCCGCGCGGGCTCTTACTGGCATCTTCCGGCCGGCGGTATTTACCGCTCAGAAAGCCGCTCGCCAGGGAATAATAGTTAATCACGCCCAGCCCGTTCTCGCTGGCGACCTTTTCCAGCCCGCTTTCATACTCTTTGCGATCGTAAAGGTTATATTCCGGCTGGAGCGTTTCATAACGCGCCAGACCCTGCGCTTCGCTGACCTTTAACGCTTCCGCCAGCCGCTCTGCCGAATAGTTAGAAGCCCCTACTGCACGCACTTTGCCCTCTTTAATCAGCGCGTCAAAGGTCGCCAGCGTCTCCTGCAGCGGCGTGTCGCTGTCGTCGCGGTGGGCCTGATACAGATCGATAGTGTCGGTTTGCAAACGTCGCAGGGAATCTTCAATCGCCTGGCGAATGCGGGCCGGTGCCAGCCCGGTTTTTCCGTCACCCAGATCCATACCCACCTTGGTAGCCAGCACGATTTTATCGCGCTTGCCGCTCTGCTTCAGCCAGTTGCCGATAATGGTCTCCGACTCGCCGCCCTGGTTGCCGGGTGCCCAGCGCGAATACACATCAGCGGTATCGATGAAATACAGCCCTTTCTCAACCAGCGCATCCAGCAGTGAGAAGGAGGTTTTCTGGTCGATTGTCCAGCCGAAGACGTTGCCGCCGAAGGTGAGCGTGGGAACCTGAATGCCGGTGCGGCCTAATGAACGGTGCTCTATCTGACTCATCATGTCTCTCCTGAAATGAATGATTTTCGCGTGCTAATTAGCGTAGCAAACATTGTCACGAGCGCGTGGTACATTTGTGGCATAACATTTTCACTTTATGAGTACTTAAGTTATCAGGCGCAATCGCGCATTACGTCGCTGACAATAAAGCAGAAAAAATAGCCTTAATTCATATTTCATTCATTTTTACACCCTTTAAACTGGTTAAACTCACAGGCTTAAGGATCGCCGTTCGATCCAGAGGACACCCTATTGCTACCGGAGAGCGCTTAACAACATGAAGACCAAACGACCTTCCCGCAGGATCCTGCTTATTCTGATCGTCGCGGCCTGTGCAGTGGGTGGCTACATCTGGTGGCACAGTCAGCAGGCAGCCTCGCCGCCGAACGCAGAGCATGCCAGGCAGGCGGGAGCCGGTGGGAAAGGCGAAGGTGGCCATCGCGGCGGCAGCGGCGCGCCCACGCCGGTGCAGGCGGCAGAAGCCGTCAGACAAAGTGTGCCGCAGTATCTGGCCGGCCTGGGCACCGTTACCGCGACCAATACGGTCACCCTGCGCAGCCGCGTCGATGGCACGCTGATGGCGCTGCACTTCACCGAAGGGCAGCAGGTGGAGGCCGGACAGCTGCTGGCGGAGATCGACCCGCGACCTTATCAAATTGCGCTGATGCAGGCGCAGGGGCAGCTGGCAAAGGACCAGGCGACGCTGGCTAACGCCCGCCGCGATCTGGCGCGCTATGAATCCCTGGTCAAAACCAACCTGGTATCACGTCAGGAGATGGACGCGCAGCGTGCGCTGGTCAGTGAGACCCAGGGCACGCTAAAGGTAGATGAAGCCAGCGTCGCCAGCGCTCAGCTTAATCTCACCTACAGCCGCGTGGTGGCCCCCATCTCGGGCCGCGTTGGCCTGAAACAGGTGGATGTGGGCAATATGATCGCCAGCAGTGATACCACCGGGATTGTGGTGATTACCCAGACTCACCCTATCGACGTGGTGTTTAGCCTGCCCGAAAACGACATCGCTACCCTGCTAACCGCGCAGAAAAGCGGCCTGCCCGTTCCGGTTGAAGCCTGGGATCGCACGAACAGCAGGCTGCTGACCCAGGGCAGCCTGCTGAGTATGGATAATCAGATCGATGCCACCACCGGCACGGTGAAGCTGAAAGCGCGCTTTAGCAACAGCGATGACAGGCTGTTCCCCAATCAGTTTGTTAACGCCAGGCTGAAGGTCAATACGCTGGAGGATGCCATCGTTATCCCGACCGCTGCGCTACAGCTGGGCAACGAGGGCAATTTCGTCTGGGTGGTAAACGCTGAGAGTAAGGTCAGTAAAAAGCAGGTTTCCGTCGGGATGCAGGACAGTCACAGCGTGGTGGTGAAGGCCGGGCTGGATGCCGGAGAGCGGGTGGTCACCGACGGCATTGACCGTCTGAAAGAGGGTGCACAGGTTGAGGTCATTGCACCGCAGGCTACCTCCGGCACCCCGACCAACAGCGTGCTGCCCGCAGCGGGAGCAGGTGTCTGATGCAGGTGATGTCCCCTAATCCGGGCGGCGGCCCGTCGCGCCCGTTCATATTACGCCCCGTCGCCACCACCCTGCTGATGGTGGCTATCCTGCTGGCTGGCATCCTTGGCTATCGCGCCCTGCCCGTTTCAGCCCTGCCGGAGGTCGATTATCCGACCATTCAGGTGGTCACGCTCTACCCCGGTGCCAGCCCGGACGTGGTGACCTCGGCGATCACCGCCCCGCTGGAGCGCCAGTTCGGCCAGATGTCGGGCTTAAAACAGATGTCTTCCCAGAGCGCCGGGGGGGCATCGGTAGTAACGCTTCAGTTCCAGCTTACCCTGCCGCTGGACGTGGCCGAGCAGGAGGTGCAGGCGGCGATCAATGCCGCCACCAATCTGCTGCCGAACGACCTGCCTAATCCACCGGTTTACAGCAAAGTTAACCCGGCCGATCCGCCGATTATGACCCTTGCGGTCACCTCCACTAGCATGGCGATGACCCAGGTTGAAGATATGGTGGAAACCCGCGTGGCGCAAAAGATCTCTCAGGTCTCCGGCGTCGGGCTGGTCCCCCTGGCGGGCGGGCAGCGTCCCGCCGTGCGCGTAAAGCTGAATGCTCAGGCCCTGGCGGCGCTGGGGCTGGACAGTGAAACCATCCGCACCGCCATCACCAATGCCAACGTTAACTCGGCTAAGGGGAGCCTGGACGGCCCGGAGCGCGCGATAACCCTTTCCGCCAACGATCAGATGAAATCTGCCGAGGATTATCGCCAGTTGGTCGTCGCTTACCAGAAGGGCGCACCGGTTCGCCTTGGCGACGTCGCCAGCGTCGTGCAGGGTGCCGAAAACCGCTGGCTCGGTGCCTGGGCCAACCGGCAGCCCGCCATTGTGCTGAATATTCAGCGCCAGCCTGGGGCAAACATTATCACCACCGCCGACAGCATCCGTCAGATGCTCCCCGCGCTCACCGCCTCGCTGCCAAAATCGGTGGAGGTCAGGGTTCTCACCGACCGCACCACCAATATCCGCGCCTCGGTTCACGACGTGGAGTTTGAGCTGATGCTCTCCATCGCGCTGGTGGTGATGATCATCTACCTGTTTCTGCGCAACGTCCCGGCCACGCTGATCCCCGCCGTGGCGGTGCCGCTGTCGCTCATCGGCACCTTCGCGGTGATCTGGTTCCTCGGCTTTTCGATCAATAACCTGACGCTGATGGCGCTCACGATCGCCACCGGCTTCGTGGTGGACGACGCCATCGTGGTGATTGAAAACATCTCCCGCTATCTCGAAAAGGGTGAAAAGCCGCTGGACGCGGCGCTCAAAGGGGCCGGAGAGATCGGTTTTACAATTATTTCGCTGACCTTTTCGCTGATTGCGGTGCTGATCCCACTGCTGTTTATGGGGGATATCGTCGGCAGGCTGTTCCGCGAATTCGCCGTCACCCTGGCGATCTCGATTCTTATCTCGGCGGTGGTCTCGCTGACCCTGACCCCGATGATGTGCGCGCGCATGCTCAGCGCAGAATCACTGCGAAAACAGAACCGCTTCTCGCGCGCCAGCGAGGCGATGTTTGATCGGGTGATTGCCGCGTATGGCCGCTTACTCCGCCGGGTCCTGCATCACCCCTGGCTGACGCTCACCGTGGCGCTGAGCACGCTGGCCATCACCGTCCTGCTGTGGATCGCCATTCCTAAAGGATTTTTCCCGCTCCAGGATAACGGCATTATTCAGGGGACACTCCAGGGGCCACAGTCGGTTTCCTGGAGCAATATGGCCCAGCGGCAGCAGCAGGTTGCCTCAATCATCATGAAGGATCCGGCGGTACAGAGCCTGACCTCCTTTGTGGGCGTTGATGGAACCAATCCCGCGCTTAACAGCGGTCGACTGCAAATAACGCTTAAACCGCTCAGCGAGCGCGACGATCGTATTCAGGCGGTCATTGCGCGTTTGCAGCGCGATATTGCCGGGTTGCCAGGCGTGACTCTTTATTTACAGCCGGTACAGGACCTGACCATAGATACCCAGCTCAGCCGGACCCAGTATCAGTTCAGCCTGCAAACGGGATCGCTGGAGGCATTAAGCCTGTGGGTACCGAAGCTGGTGGAAACGCTCTCCGCCCTGCCGCAGCTTAAAGACGTCAGCAGCGACTGGCAGGATCAGGGGCTGGAAGCCTATATCCGGGTGGATCGCGACAGCGCCAGCCGCCTCGGCATTACCATGGCCGACGTGGATAATGCGCTCTATAACGCGTTCGGCCAGCGGCTGATTTCCACCATCTATACTCAGTCCAGCCAGTACCGGGTGGTGCTGGAGCACAACACCACCGAAACGCCCGGTCTGGCAGGCCTGGACGGCATCCGTCTGAAGAATGCGTCGGGTGGTACCGTGCCGCTCAGCGCCATCGCGCGCGTTGAGCAGCGCCACGGGGCCTTAAGCATCAACCATCTGGATCAGTTCCCCTCCACCACCTTCTCCTTTAACGTTAGCGACGGTTACTCGCTGGAAGAGGCGGTGAACGCCATCAGTCAGGCGGAACGAAATCTGGCGATGCCATCCGATATCATCACTCACTTCCAGGGCAGTACCCTGGCCTTCCAGGCCGCCCTGTCGGGAACCGTCTGGCTGATTGTGGCCGCTATTGTGACGATGTATATCGTGCTGGGCGTGCTGTATGAAAGCTTTATTCACCCGATCACCATCCTCTCCACGCTGCCGACGGCGGGGGTCGGTGCGCTGCTGGCGCTGCTGATCAGCGGCAGCGAGCTGGACGTTATCGCCATCATTGGCATTATTCTGCTGATCGGCATCGTAAAGAAAAACGCCATTATGATGATCGACTTCGCGCTGGCGGCGGAGCGTGAGCAGGGTATGCCCCCGGGTGAGGCCATTTATCAGGCCTGCCTGCTGCGCTTTCGACCGATTCTGATGACCACGCTGGCCGCGCTGCTGGCCGCGCTGCCGCTGATGCTCAGCACCGGCGTGGGGGCCGAACTGCGCCGCCCGCTGGGCATTGCCATGGTGGGAGGACTGATCGTCAGCCAGGTGCTGACCCTGTTTACCACGCCGGTTATCTATCTGCTGTTTGACCGTCTGGCGCACGCCCTGCGTCGCCGCTTCCGGCGGGAGGCGGCAGAATGAGGTTTTTTGCGCTGTTTATTCACCGTCCGGTGGCGACAATTCTGCTGACCCTTGCTATTACCCTGGCGGGGATACTGGGTTTTCGGCTGCTGCCGGTCGCCCCGCTGCCGCAGGTGGATATTCCGGTGATCATGATTTCCGCCTCGCTGCCCGGCGCCTCACCGGAAACCATGGCGTCGTCGGTTGCCACGCCGCTGGAGCGGGCGCTGGGCCGCATCGCGGGGGTCAGCGAAATGACCTCCACCAGCTCGCTGGGCATGACGCGAATTATCATGGTGTTTGATTTCGACCGGGATATTAACGGTGCCGCGCGCGACGTACAGGGTGCCATCAACGCCGCGCAGAGCCTGCTCCCCTCCGGGATGCCTGATCGTCCCCGCTGGCGCAAGATCAACCCCTCCGATGCGCCGATTATGATCATGACGCTCACCTCGGACAGCTGGTCGCAGGGCAAGCTGTATGACTATGCCTCGACCCAGCTGGCGCAAAAGTTGTCGCAGATTGAGGGCGTCGGTGACGTCACGATTGGCGGCAGCTCCCTCCCCGCCGTGCGCGTGGACCTCAATCCGCAGGCGTTGTTTAATCAGGGCGTGTCGCTGGATGCGGTACGCACCGCCATCGCTAACGCCAACCAGCGCAGGCCACAGGGGGCCGTTGAGGATGCCGATCGGCGCTGGCAGCTCAAAACCAATGATGCGCTGCAAACCGCCGCTGATTACCGGCCACTGGTTATTCACTATAACAATGGTGCGGCGGTGCAGCTTAAAGACGTGGCGAACGTCACCGATTCGGTACAGGACGTGCGTAATGCCGGTATGGCCAATGCGCGCCCCGCGATTCTGGTGCTGATCCGCAAGCTGCCTGACGCTAACATCATCGCCACGGTTGACCGCATCCGCGCCGAAGTGCCCGAGCTGCGCAACCTGATCCCCGCATCCGTCGAACTGAATATCGCGCAGGATCGCTCCCCGACCATCCGCGCATCGCTGGCGGAGGTTGAGCATTCGCTGGTCATCTCCGTCGGGCTGGTGATCCTCGTGGTGTTCCTGTTCCTGCGTTCCGGCCGCGCCACGCTAATTCCCGCCGTTGCCGTACCGGTCTCCCTGATTGGCACCTTCGCGGCAATGTACCTGTGCGGCTTCAGCCTGAACAACCTGTCGCTGATGGCGCTAACCATCGCTACCGGTTTCGTGGTGGATGACGCCATTGTGGTGCTGGAAAATATTTCACGCCACGTTGAAGCGGGAATGAAGCCGCTGCAGGCGGCGCTACAGGGCGTGCGCGAGGTCGGCTTTACCGTGCTGGCGATGAGCCTGTCGCTGATCGCCGTGTTCCTGCCGCTGCTGATGCTCGGCGGGCTGATCGGCCGCTTCTTCAAAGAGTTTGCGGTTACCCTCTCGGTGTCGATTGCGATCTCGCTGGTGATATCCCTGACGCTGACGCCGATGATGTGCGCCCGCCTGCTGCGCACCCGCACGGCAGACCCACAGCCGCGCAAAACGGGCATCGGCAGCCTGCTGCTGCGTCTGCAGCAGGGGTACGGTCGCTCACTGAGCGTTGTGCTCAACCATGCGCGCTGGACGCTGCTGGTCTTCCTCGCCACCATCGGCCTGACGGTTTATCTTTACGCGACCATTCCGAAGACCTTTATGCCCGAGCAGGATACCGGGCGGCTGCTGGGCTTTATTCAGGCCGACCAGAGCATTTCTTTTCAGGCAATGCGCGACAAGCTGGCGGATTTTATGACTATCGTCCACGCCGACCCGGCGGTCGAAAGCGTGATGGGCTTCACCGGGGCCGCCGGGACCAACAGCGGGGCGATGTTTATTTCGCTTAAGCCGCTCAGCGAGCGCACCGAAAGCGCCCAGGCGGTGATTGCGCGGCTGCGGGTGAAGCTGGCGAAAGAGCCGGGGGCCAGCCTCTATCTGATGGCAGTGCAGGATCTCCGGGCGGGCGGGCGCGAGTCCAATGCCGGCTATCAGTATACGCTGCTCTCCGACAACCTTGACGACCTCAGGCAGTGGGAGCCAAAAATTCGCCAGGCCTTTAGCACGCTGCCGCAGCTGGCAGATGTGAATTCCGATCAACAGGATAACGGGGCAGAAATGGCGCTGACCTACGACCGGGAAACCATGGCGCGTCTTGGCATCGACGTTTCAATGGCCAACGATCTGCTAAACAACGCGTTCGGCCAGCGGCAGATTTCCACCATTTACCAGCCGCTGAATCAGTACAAGGTGGTAATGGAGGTGGATCCGCGCTACACCCAGGATATCGGCTCGCTGGATTTAATGTACGTGGTGAACAGCAGCGGAAAGGCTATCCCTCTCTCTTACTTTGCCCACTGGCTACCGGCCAATGCCCCGCTGTCGGTCAACCATGAGGGGCTGTCTGCCGCCTCGACCATTTCATTTAACCTGCCCGAAGGCGTCTCCCTTTCTCAGGCCTCTGCCGCCATCGAACGCAGTATGACCTCGCTGGGCGTCCCGGCCAGCGTTCGCGGCAGCTTTGCCGGAACGGCGAAGGTCTTTGAGCAGTCGCAGAGCAGCCAGCTGTGGCTGATCCTGGCGGCCATCGCCACGGTCTATATTGTGCTGGGCATCCTCTATGAGAGCTACGTTCACCCGCTGACCATTCTTTCCACCCTCCCCTCAGCGGGCGTGGGGGCGCTGCTGGCGCTGGAGCTGTTTGGTGCGCCGTTCAGCCTGATTGCGCTAATTGGCATCCTGCTGCTGATTGGGATTGTGAAGAAGAATGCCATTATGATGGTGGACTTCGCCCTGGAGGCCCAGCGCAGCGGCGAGCTTAGCGCCCGTGAGGCGATATTCCAGGCCAGCCTGCTGCGCTTCCGGCCCATTCTGATGACCACCCTTGCCGCGCTGTTTGGCGCCCTGCCGCTGGTACTCACGTCCGGTGACGGCGCGGAGCTGCGCCAGCCGCTGGGCATTACCGTGGTGGGGGGGCTGATAGTAAGCCAGCTATTGACGCTTTACACCACGCCGGTGGTCTATCTCTATATGGATAAGCTGCGCCGCAAGAAGCGTCCGGGCGCACAGGGGGCTGCCGCCTCTGCCCTCAGCCGTGATTCAGGAAGCCAGTAGCGAATGGATACCCTTCCCCGCGAGGTGCGCTGGCAGCTGTGGATCGTTGCCGTCGGGTTTTTTATGCAGACGCTGGATACCACCATCGTCAATACCGCCCTGCCCTCAATGGCGCTGAGCCTGCATGAAAGCCCGCTGAATATGCATTCAGTGGTGGTCTCTTATGTGCTGACGGTAGCAGTAATGCTGCCGGTGAGCGGCTGGCTGGCTGACCGTTTTGGCGTGCGAAACGTCTTTTTCAGCGCCATTATCCTGTTCAGCCTGGGTTCGCTGCTCTGTGCCATGGCCACCTCGCTGGATCAGCTGATTGCGGCGCGCATTATTCAGGGCATTGGCGGCGCGATGATGGTACCGGTGGGACGCCTGACGGTAATGAAGCTGGTGCCGCGCGAACAGTATATGGCGGCGATGACCTTCGTTACCCTGCCCGCCCAGGTCGGCCCGCTGATCGGTCCGGCACTCGGGGGTCTGCTGGTACAGTACGCCAGCTGGCACTGGATTTTCCTTATTAATCTGCCGGTCGGGCTGGCTGGCGCCATCCTCACCCTGCGGCTTATCACCAACGCCTCACTTCAGCCGCGGCCCTTCGATTTTATCGGTTATCTCCTGCTGGCGGTGGGCATGGCCACCCTCACGCTGGCGATGGATGGCCCGCGCGGGCTGGGCAACGCTCCGCTGCTGCTCTGTCTCTCAATGCCGATCGGACTCTTTTCGCTACTGTTCTATCTCCTGCACGCCCGGGGTAATGAGAAAGCGTTATTCAGCCTGCGGCTCTTTTCGCAGCCGGTCTATGCCATCGGCCTGCTGGGCAGTTTGACGGGGCGGATTGGCAGCGGCATGCTGCCCTTTATGACGCCGATTTTCCTCCAGGTAGGCATGGGCTATACCCCTTTTCATGCCGGGTTGATGATGATCCCGATGGTGCTCGGCAACATGGGCATGAAGCGCATCGTGGTTCAGATTGTCAGCCGTTTCGGCTATCGCAACGTGCTGACAGGCGCAACGCTCGGCCTGTCGCTGGTCGTGATGCTCTTCCCGGCGGTGGCCCTGCTGGGCTGGAGCCTGCTGCTGCCGGTGGTGCTGTTTCTACAGGGGATGGTAAACGCCATCCGCTTTTCGGCCATGAACACCCTGACGCTGAAAACCCTGCCGGACGATCTGGCCAGCAGCGGTAACAGCCTGCTGTCGATGGTGATGCAGCTCTCAATGAGCATCGGCGTCACCCTCGCCGGGTTGCTCCTGGGCGCGTTTGGTCAAAGCGCGCAGGTCGACACGCCGGTAATGCATCAGGCTTTTATCTATACCTGGCTTTGCGTGGCAGGCATTATTGCGTTACCGGCGCTGGTGTTCTGGCGGGTGCCGACAGATGTGAGTGAAAATGCGCGGCTAGATCGCAGGAGGAGATCGTGATGTTCACGAAGTTACGTATCGGCATAACCGCCAAGCTGTTTGCCGCAATATTTTCAACCTGCCTGCTGGTGGTGGCAACCATGCACCTGGGGGTACGGCTCAGCTTTGAGCATGGCTTTATTGACTATATCAAGAAAGGCAACGAGCAGCGGCTGGTGATGCTGAGCGATGCGCTCTCCGATCAGTATGAGCAGCACGGCAACTGGGATTTTCTTCGCCATAACAACAAGCTGGTCTTCCAGATCCTGCACTCGCTGGAGCAGAACCCGGATGCCAGCACTCACCTGCCCCCGCACGGCTGGCGAACGCCGTTCTGGATTATCGATCAGCAGTATCACGTGATGATTGGCCCACGCGGACCGATACCGCCGGAGGGCACGCGCCGCAATATCACCACCAGCGACGGGCATATTGTCGGCTGGGTCATTGGTTCGCCGCCGGAGCGGCTGACCCGCAGCGCCGATATCAACTTTGAACAGCAGCAGAAACGCACCAGCTGGATTATCGTTGGCCTGACCATGCTGCTGGCAGCGCTGGTCACCTGGCTGATGTCGCGCGGACTGCTGGCTCCGGTCAAACGGCTGGTGGAAGGTACGCACCGCCTGGCGGCCGGGGATTTTTCCAGCCGCGTACAGGCCAGCAGCCGCGACGAACTGGGCCGGCTGGGGCAGGACTTTAACCGACTGGCCGGTACGCTGGAAAAAAACGAAAGCATGCGCCGCGCCTTTATGGCCGACATCTCCCATGAGCTGCGCACCCCGCTGGCGATTCTGCGCGGCGAACTGGAGGCGATACAGGACGGCGTGCGTCAGCTGACGCCGGCATCCATCGTCTCGCTACAGGGAGAAGTGGCTACCCTCACCAAGCTGGTGGATGATGTCCATCAGCTCTCGCTCTCGGATGAAGGGGCGCTGGCCTATCGCAAATGTAAAACTGACCTGGTGCCGCTGCTGGAGCTGGTCGCGAGCAACTTCACCAGCCGCTTCAGCGCGCACGGCCTGACTCTGACGCTCCGGCTGCCGGAGCAGGCCCCGCTGTTTGGCGATCCCGATCGGCTGATGCAGCTGATGACCAACCTGATTGAGAACAGCCTGCGCTACACCGACGCGGGCGGCGGCCTGACCATCAGCGTCAGCAGCCTGCCGGGCCAGCGAATTGTGCAGTTTGAGGACACCCCTCCCGGCATTACCGACGAGCAGCGCCAGCAGATATTCGCGCGTTTCTACCGCGCCGAAAGTTCGCGCAATCGCGCCAGCGGCGGCTCGGGCCTGGGCCTGGCTATCTGCCAGAATATTGTTGAAGCGCATGATGGCCGCATTATGGCCGATCACGCAGATGCGGGCGGCGTGAAAATTACGGTACACTTACCCTATCATGATAACTGAACCCTCTTCCCCGCAGGATGCTATGAATCAGGAACAGCAAGACCCGCTAATTTTAGTGGTTGAAGACGAGCCTAAACTGGGCCAGCTGCTGGTGGACTACCTACAGGCAGCCAATTACCGCACCCATCATATTTTGCGCGGCGACGAGGTGCTGGAGTGGGTAAGGCGCACGCCCCCCGATATGATCCTGCTGGATCTGATGCTGCCCGGCGTTGACGGCCTGACGCTGTGCCGCGAGCTGCGCCGCTTCACCGAGCTACCGATTATGATGGTCACCGCCAAATCTGAAGAAATTGATCGCCTGCTCGGGCTTGAAATTGGGGCGGATGATTATATCTGTAAGCCCTTCAGCCCGCGCGAAGTGGTGGCGCGGGTCAAAACTATCCTGCGACGCTGCCACCGTACGCCAGAAGAGATCCAGCAGGCCTCCCTGCTGGTGATTGATGAAGGCCGCTTCCAGGCCAGCTGGAATAACAGCATGCTGGATCTGACGCCTGCTGAATTTCGCCTGCTAAAGACGCTGGCCCAGGCCCCGGGGCAGGTCTTCACGCGCGAGCAGCTGCTTAATCAGCTGTATGATGACTATCGGGTGGTGACCGACCGCACCATTGACAGCCACATCAAAAATCTGCGCCGCAAGCTGGAGGCGCTTGACGCCGATCAGCCGTTTATTCGCGCGGTTTACGGTATGGGTTACCGCTGGGAAGCGGATGCGGGCCGTTTGATCTGACCCCTGTGGCCTGACGCCAGGTTGACGCGCAACCTTTGATCTGGCGCCATTTACATTACCCCCTCCAGCTTTTACAATCCCCGCACATTTTGTCAGGCCATCCAACAGGCGGCCCGACGCCGCTTTCCCGACGAATTTCTGACCTCAGACTGGATCCAACCATGTTCAAACCGGAACTGCTTTCCCCTGCCGGTACGCTGAAAAATATGCGCTACGCCTTCGCGTACGGTGCAGACGCAGTGTATGCGGGCCAGCCACGCTATAGCCTGCGCGTGCGCAATAATGAATTCACCCATGAAAACCTGGCCATTGGCATCAGCGAAGCGCACGCACAGGGTAAAAAATTCTACGTGGTGGTCAATATTGCGCCGCACAATGCCAAGCTGAAAACCTTTATTCGCGATCTGCAACCGGTGGTGGCGATGGGGCCGGATGCGCTGATCATGTCCGATCCCGGCCTGATCATGCTGGTGCGCGACGCGTTTCCGCAGATGGACATTCACCTGTCGGTACAGGCAAATGCGGTGAACTGGGCCACGGTTAAATTCTGGCAGCAGATGGGGCTGACCCGGGTGATCCTTTCGCGCGAGCTGTCGCTGGAAGAGATTGCTGAAATTCGCCAGCAGGTACCGGAGATGGAGCTGGAAATATTTGTCCACGGTGCGCTCTGTATGGCCTATTCCGGCCGCTGCCTGCTCTCTGGCTATATCAATAAGCGCGACCCAAACCAGGGAACCTGCACCAACGCCTGCCGCTGGGAGTATAAGGTGCAGGAAGGCAAAGAGGATGAGACGGGCGCTATCGTACATCAGCATCAGCCCATTCCGGTGCGCAACGTGGAGCCGGTGCTGGGCGAGGGGCAGCCAACCGATAAGGTCTTCACGCTGGAAGAGGCGATGCGCCCGGGCGAGTATATGACCGCCTTCGAGGATGAGCACGGCACCTACATTATGAATTCCAAAGATTTGCGCGCGGTGGCACACGTTGAGCGCCTGACGCAAATGGGCATCCACTCACTTAAAATCGAAGGCCGTACCAAATCCTTCTACTACTGCGCCCGCACTGCTCAGGTTTATCGCCGCGCCATTGATGACGCTGCCGCCGGCAAACCCTTCGACGCCTCGCTGCTGGAAACGCTGGAGTGCCTGGCGCACCGGGGTTACACCGAAGGTTTTCTGCGCCGCCACCGTCATGACAGTTATCAGACCTACGACCGCAGCTATTCGGCCTCTGACAGCCAGCAGTTTGTCGGTGAATTTACCGGCGAGCGTCGCGGCAATTTGGCGCGGGTGGATGTCAAAAATCGGTTCAGCGTGGGCGACAGCCTGGAAATGATGACCCCGCAGGGGAACGTCACATTCAGCCTGGCCGAGATGGAAAATAAAAGTGCGCAGCCGGTGCAGGTTGCGCCGGGCAACGGCCACTTTGTCTGGATCCCGGTGCCGGAAGAGGTCGATCTCGCGTATGCCCTGCTGATGCGCAATCTGGGTGGAACCCCGGCGGTCGCCGCGGAGCAAATTGTTACCTGAGGTAACTTTTATTAGAATCCGGTCACACTCCCCGCTGCGTTAAATCGTTATAATGCGGACTGCTTAAAATGAGTAATTCTAAACAGCAGTATTGACCAGGAACCACCTCTTCAGCCCGTCTGGCTCCCCCCGGCGGGCTTTTCTTTTTTTCAGGTTTCGGACTGCTCCTTATCCCGGCGGCGGCGGATATGCTATAACTGTTACAACTGCGGCCTCTGGCCAGACTGATGAGATAAAAAATATGGATAAACATTCGCTTACGCTGATGATTCTCAACGGCAAAGGTGCGGGAAATATTGCCCTCCGCGACGCTATTGAAACCCTCCGTAAAGAAGGTGTGCCGATAGAAGTCCGGGTGACCTGGGAGTACGGGGATGGTGAGCGCTACGTCAGAGAGGCGGTCGACCTTAAGGCGACCACCGTCGTGGCGGGCGGCGGCGACGGCACGATAAATGAAATCGCTACCGCGCTGGCCGGTCTGGATGCCGCGCAGCGTCCGATACTGGGCATTATCCCGCTTGGCACCGCAAATGACTTCGCCACCAGCGCCGGGATCCCTGACGAAATGGAGAATGCCGTACGCCTGGCCATTGTTGGCAAGGCAACGCCAATCGACCTGGCGCGGGTTAATCAGTCCCGCTACTTTATCAACATGGCCACCGGCGGCTTTGGCGCGCGCATCACCACGGAAACGCCCGCAAAGCTGAAATCGGCCCTTGGCGGCGTCTCCTACTTTATTCACGGCCTGACCCGAATGGATGCCCTGAAAGCAGACAGCTGCGAACTGAGCGGCCCCGACTTTCACTGGCAGGGCGATGCGCTGGTGATTGGCATTGGTAACGGACGCCAGGCAGGCGGGGGGCAGCGGCTGTGTCCTGCGGCGCTGATCAACGATGGCAAGCTGGAGCTGAGTATTTTCACCTCGAAAGAGATCCTGCCCACGCTGCTCAATTCGGTTATCGGCGGTGACGATGAGAACCCCAATATTATCCGCGCCTCGCTGCCGTGGCTGGAAATCACCGCGCCGCATGAGATGACCTTTAACCTGGACGGCGAGCCGCTGAGCGGTACGACCTTCCGCATTGACGTGCTCCCCGGCGTCATTAACTGTCGCCTGCCGCCGTCCTGCGAACTGTTGGCCTGACGCGCGCGGTGTACACCGCTCCCCGTTGTCGCGTAGTCCGGCTGCGCGTGTAACAGGAGCGGGAACAGTAATTTAGCCTGCACGTCTTACGGACAGCCGTTCGCTTATTTCAACGGCTGCCCATAAATATGCGCTGTCAGCTCACGTCGGCAGCCTGCTTATCGCCCCGTCTTTAGCTGTGGCCCTGTTTGATAAAGGTATTGACCACACATTCGGGAACATTCAGACACCCGAAATAATATTATTCAATACCACGGCTATATTTTAAATCCTGACGTCTTTATTTGATTTCCCATCCCCGTAATCTATAAATCTCCCGAAAGTTTATCACCGTAATAATATAGATATTGTTATATAAAACCGCCTTAGGCTTAAGTTGCGTGGTGGCAGAAAATAAAATAGCGCCTACACTTACCCCTTTGCAATAAAACAGGGGAACGATATGAGTAAGAATATTCTAATCACAGGCGCGGGCACCGGTTTTGGTAAAGAAGTGGCATTCAGACTCGCCGCTTCCGGATTTAACGTGATTGCCGCCGTAGAGATCGAAGCCCAGGTTTTCACTCTTAAACAAGAGGCTGCGAAAAAAAATGTGACGCTACGCGTTGAAAAACTCGACATCTCCGATGCCGATGACAGGCTGGCGGCATCCCGCTGGGAGATTGATATTCTGCTCAACAATGCGGGTATTTCTGAAGGAGGCGCGGTTGTCGATATCCCCGAAGAGAACCTGCGTAAGCAGTTCGAGGTTAACGTCTTCGGTACCATCTTACTGACCCAGCTTTTCGCCAGAAAATTTGTGGCAAGAAAGTCAGGCAGGATAATCTTTATGTCATCCGTCGCGGGTATCACCACTGACCCCTTCGCAGGTGCTTATTCTGCCTCCAAGCATGCGCTCGAAGCCTTTGCAGAAGCGCTGAACAAAGAGCTGAAAGAGTTCAATGTTAACGTCGCTACCATTAACCCGGGTCCCATTTTAACCGGCTTTAATGACCGTATGTTTGAAACCTGGCAGCGTTGGAAGAAAGATGAACCCGCCGTCTTTGACTATGCAAAAATTGCCTTCCCACACGAACAGTACGACCCGGAGCATGTCTATGCCCTGACCGTCAAAGTCGTGAAGGAGGAAATTACCCGCTATCGCAACGTTGTCCCCTCTGAATTAGAGGAAGGGACCAAACAGCAGATGGATGCGGTGTGGTCCCGTCAGCAGCATACGGATAGCAAACGCAGTGAAGAGGGCGAAACGGCATACCAGATGTCGCCGGAAACCCCTAACGGCAAATAGCTACTCTGCCACGCTCAGGCGGTTCCCGGGCCACCTGAGCGTCGGGTAGAGCGCCAGCCGGATATTAAACAGGTAAAAAAGTGGGCTAAACAGCCGGATGTCTGCGCGACACAGTGCCTCTGTTTTTATCAGCTGCCGATCCAGCTCGTGAAGCAAATGTTGTGGCGGCTCAAGGTGAATATTCCGCAGCCGCTTTTTAAAATAGTCATTAATTTCTGACATCACCCCATCCGCTTCCACGCCCTTCTCCTTCAGCAGCTGCTGATGGCGAGCATAAAAGTCATAGCAGTTAACGCCCAGCCAGATTTCCGTGATCAAATTTCCGCCCAGCGCCACGCCGGGGCTCGGATCAACCTTATTTCGCGGCAAAATAATATTAATTTTATCTACCATGCTGGCGACATATTGCTGACGTGAGAGCAGCGACGAGGCGTTAATTTTAATTTCCGTCGTAAACTGTAGCAGCTCCTTTATTCCCCGGCGCAATACGCGACGGGCGGACCATGCCGGTCTTTTATTGCGGATAATCGCCGTGACGACAACCGCCAGTACAATCCCCACTACGGTCGAAATTGACGCGTTAATAATCGACAGCAGATCCGGCTTGAGATGATGGGTCATCCCAATAAAGCCAGGGATCTGGGTGGCGATAATCAGCCCGATAAAATTGGTGGAGGGGTTAGCGATGATCAGTCCGAGTACCATCAGGCCAGGTGCCAGGCAGATAATCAGCGCCTCCCAGCTGGTGGCCATCGGAATAAAGATCCCTACGTAGACGATGCTGATAACAATGGCGAACAGCACGCCCTTAAGAAAGACCTTCATTGAGGCAATGGGACTGTCCTGCGAGGCGAAAAAGGAGCAGACCACGGCAGCCATCATTGGCGCGGTCGCACCATCTTTCCAGCCGGTACCTATCCAGAACAGGCAGCCAATCATGGTGGCGGCAAAGGCGGTAAATGAGGAGAGCAGGATCAGACCTTTGTCGGCATGCTTGCGTATCAGCTTAACGCTGCCGCGTTTTTTCTCATTCCCCAGCTGGCTGACGCGTTCTTTGGCCCCGAACCAGGATTCGGCAATGCGCACAAAGTTGAGCAGCCGCTCCATCAGCCCCGTCAGCAGCAACGCCTCTTCCGCACTCATTTCGCCAGCGGCGTACTGCGCCTGGATTTTTTCCTGTGAATCGCCAATATTTTCGCGTATCGCCACGGCACTTGCGCCCTGCTGCGGGCTGTTGAGCCAGCTTAGAAAATGACTAAAGGAGGCACTGACGAAATCAGGAAAGGCAATCCCCTGTTCCGCCAGCAGGCTGAGGCGTTTTTCAATCGCGGTCAGGGTGGGGATCAGATAAGAAAGGTGCTGATACTGCGCGCTGACCAGCCGGATAAGCCTGCGGGCTGAGTCTCCCTCGTAGACGCAGTGGGTAATCAGCGTTTCAACGGCCAGCGGATAGTTCGCCATCTGCACCAGAATATGTTCCCTTTCCGGCGGGCGTTCCTTTGATTCGGTCGTCAGTAGTTCATTGCACAGCTTCTTTGCGCTTTCAAACCAGTTACCGACGCTATTTTCCAGCAGATCGCGCATGCGTACCGGAAAAACCAGCATATGAATCAGGCTGCTGCAAACAATTGCCACGGTAATCTCTTCAATACGCGAGATAACGGTATAGGTAATGGAGAGCGGCGTAGTGACATCGGCAAAGCCCATGATGGCGGCACTGTATCCCGCCAGCATAAAGACGTAGCTTTTTGGCGTTCTGTCATGAAGCGAGAGGTAAAGACAGCAGGCGACCCAGAGCGATACGCTGAGGCTGAACAGCAGCGGATGGGTGACGGTGATCGGGTAGACAAGGAAAATGAAGATGCCGCCCAGCACGGTCCCCAGGAAGCGAAACAGCGCTTTTGACAGGGTGGAGGCGGAGTAGAGCTGTGATATGACGTAAACCGAGACCATGGCCCAGGCGGGCTTATCCAGGTTTAATTCAAGTGCAATATATAACGCTAAAAATGCCGCGACGCAGGTTTTAGCTGCAAACAAAAGCGCATTTTTTGTTAACCATTTCATCGTTTTATCAACGGCTCGCGAAGTGCTAAAACACTATTTTATACTGTCCGGATACAGAGTAGTGTCGTTAGCTGCGCGCAAGTGTGTAACAAAATAATGAAAGGCCAGGTTCCTCCGCCTGCGCACTGAGAACCGTCGGTTCAGGCGCCCGGACGCTGCCGGAATGCACCTCAGGAGTTGGAGATAGCCCGATGAGCTATCTCCCTTTTTTTACTGTCGCAATCCCCTGAAAGCATTATGCGATGGTGATATCTTTTGCCAGGTAAACATCCTGCACGGCGTTAATCAGCGCGACGCCATCCTTCATCGACTTCTTAAACGCCTTACGTCCAAGAATCAGTCCCATACCGCCCGCACGTTTATTAATTACCGCCGTGCGCACCGACTCTGCGGTATCCGTTTCGCCTGCCGATGCACCGCCCGAGTTAATCAGCCCGGCGCGACCCATATAGCAGTTGGCCAGCTGATAACGCACCAGATCGATAGGATTATCGCTGGTCAGCTTGCTGTAAACGCGCTCATCGGTAGAGCCGAACTTAACGGCGTTGTAGCCGCCGTTATTTTCGGCCATTTTCTGCTTAACAATATCCGCACCGATGGTGGCTGCCAGATGATTGGCCTGTCCGGTCAGATCGGCGCTGGCGTGGTAATCGACCCCGTCTTTCTTGAAGTCATTATTACGCAGATAGGCCCACAGCACCGTCACCATGCCCAGCTCGTGAGCACGCTCAAAGGCCGCTGAAATCTCCTCCAGCTGGCGGCGCGACTGCTCAGAACCAAAATAGATGGTTGCTCCCACGGCAACGGCGCCCAAATTAAAGGCCTGATCCACACTGGCGTAGAGCGTCTGATCGTACTGGGTGGGATAGCTTAAGGTTTCGTTATGGTTAAGTTTCACCATAAAGGGAATACGGTGTGCATAGCGTCGCGAAACGGAGGCCAGCACGCCATAGGTTGAGGCCACGCAGTTGCAGCCTGCTTCAATGGCCAGTTCAACAATGTTTTTCGGATCAAAATAGAGTGGATTGGCGGCAAATGAGGCACCAGCCGAATGCTCCACTCCCTGATCCACCGGCAGGATCGAGAGATAGCCGGTCCCGGCCAGACGGCCGGTATTGTAGAGCGTTTGCATATTGCGCAGAACGGCAGGAGAACGATTGTTATCAATCATCACGCGATCAACATAATCCGCGCCCGGCAGGTAAAGACTCTCCGCGGGAATGGTCATACAGCGGTGCTGTAACAGAGAGTCCGCTTCTTTACCCAGTAACTGTGCAATATCCAACATGTTAGCTCCTGATCGATCGTGTGGAAGGGCGAACGGCTTTCGCCCTCTGTGTGGATTTCATACACCCACCATCCTGGACCCTTTCAGTCTGCTAATGCAAATTGCTGACTCCATTTTTCAGAACGATCCCAGTACTCATAAATTGCCACTCCCTACCACCAGCGATAAAAGTGGTGTACCGGGCCTGCGCCGTGGCCGACCTCCAGCGTATCGGCCTGCTCCAGCGCGCCCTGGAGCCACTGCCGTGCCTCCTGCATGGTGGTGCTCCAGTCATCATGACGAGGGCGAAGCGCCGCCAGTGCCGCTGAAAGCGTACAGCCCGTGCCGTGCGTATTGCGTCCAGGCACCCGGGGCGCGGTAAAACGCTGTTCGCCCTGCGAAGTCAGCAGCCAGTCGGGGCTTTCGCTATCGTGCAGGTGGCCGCCCTTTATCAACACCGCCTGACAGCCCAGCGCCAGCAGCGCCCTGCCCTGTTGCCGCATTTCGCTCTCAGTGCTGGCGATATCGCACTCCAGCAGCGCAGCCGCCTCGGGCAGGTTCGGCGTGATCAACGACACGTGCGGCAGCAGGCTCTGACGCATCGTGGCAACGGCGCGAGGGGAAAGCAGCGCATCACCGCTTTTCGCCAGCATCACCGTATCCAGCACCGTCCAGCGAATATCTGCCGCGCGAAGGGCCTTCGCCACCACCTCGACAATATCGCTGTCCGCCAGCATGCCGATTTTTACGCTGTCGATGCGTACATCCGTCAGCACCGAGCTGAGCTGCGCGGCCACAAAGTCCGCATCAACGCGCATCACCGACTGTACGCCACAGGTATTTTGCGCCACCAGCGCGGTAACCACGCTGGCGCCATAGGCGCCAAGAGCCGAAAAGGTTTTCAGATCGGCCTGAATACCGGCCCCGCCGCTGGGATCGGTTCCGGCAATCGTCAGTGCATTAATGCGCTTCATGCAACCTCCCCGGCGGGCGACAGGCAGGCGACAAGGCCAGATTCGGCATCAGGATTCAGGGTGATAATACGCGGCAGGCGCGGGGAAAACAGGAGAAGTGAGGCGGCGGATTCGCCCGGGTGAAGTACGTCAGGTTGGTTCATTATCGCGCTCCCAGCCAGCAGGCAGAAAGGCGAATGCGCTCAGGCATCTGACTTCCCTCCGCTGGCATTATCCAGTTCAGGTTCAACGGGTTTATCTCAGCTGTTTCTTTGGAAAGAAACGGCACCCCGAGTCATACTCTCAAGCCAGCAGCATAGGGAAGTGGCGCTTGCAAAGCAAGCTTGCCTTACTGTAAGCATCCCACCAAAACGGCCCATTCACTTTTAGAGATCTTCCGACATACTGATTATGTCCCCGGAGAGATCGCTATGCGTAAAATCCGATTCACCGGGAACCGATCATCGCCGTTCTGAAGTCTGTCGAAGCCGGACGCACCGTTAAAGATGTGTGCCGCGAGGCCGCTATTTCCGAAGCCAGTTATTACCACTGGAAGGCAAAATTTGGCGGGATGGAAGCCGCTGATATTAAAAAGAACAAAGATCCTGAGGACGAGAATCGTCATCTGAAGCAGATGAAAGGGAACTTCACCCTATCATTTTTTATCTTATAAATTACAGAAGGTAAATTAGGATTTCGAGTAGATATCAGGTATTCAAACTTAATCTCATACCCCAGTCCATTGACTATATGAGTTTTAAAACGTTTATTGTCGTCAAAATAAAAAAGTTATAAAAATAACTTTTATGCATAATTAATCATACATCCACTTGCCAGTTTTAGCTGATTCAGCAAACATTCTTACAGTAAGCGGTTTTCTGTTCTGCTTCATTTCATCGTTAATCTGGCCTCTTCTGAAAAACCTGCTTAATAGCGAAGCTTCTACAGGTGGATAGTATGCCTGGATATTCATTGCTGAGATATCAACACTGAATTTCTCACTGTAATCGTCTATGGCATATGGAAGTTCATCTAACTCGGCGTAGTCCTGTAGAACTGTATCCATCTCAAGAGCAATCCTTCCATTTTTCCATGAAAAAGGGACAGATAACTCATCTCTGAAAAACTCTAAAACGTCGGTTTCCGTTACCATATTTTATCCGTCCCACGAGCAACCGAATTGTAATGCGTTATCGTACGGTAAGTTATTTCAGCAACATCCTTTGAAAGTAGGATCCACCCTACTACCGGGATAGCACGACCAGTAAAAGTACTGATCTTATGGGTCAAAATGACCCTAAGAGTCCGTGGAGGGTAACCACCAACAACCGATGGAAGTTCAATTCCCCAGGGAAATTTTGCTTTAGGAAATACTCTTCGTGCGGCACGAGAAGCAAGAGAGGTTCCTGGCGTTGCCCTTGCAAATTTTCCTCTTGTTGAAAGGATATTGAGTCCTGAAACAATGGCAACGATAGATGCAAAGTCATTTACACCAACCTGTTCGGCAAACTCTTCACAGAAAATCATAAATAACAGCTCATTGGCTCTCAGGTTGGACCTTCCCGCATAGAAGTATGTCCCGTTAAGCTCTTCAGTTGTATCCATACCAAAATCCCTTTGAGTGATTAAACCAGCTTATAATAGCTCTTTTTTATTTTCAAGCAAGTTTGATAAATTCCATAGATCCCATAGAATCCATAAAGCCTATTTAACGTAACGACAAAAAGCGAGGCGATATCCTCAGCATCAGGGATGATCTAATAAGTAAGTTTGACGATTCTTTTCTCATTCTAAACTTATCCCTGCTTTTGAGACAAAGCCAGTTCGGAACATCTATGATGTAGCATACATCCCGGATGGAGCCTAAATAACCCACGGTAAACACCATCTATCCAGGTTCCATCATCAATACCCCAGTCATCCTTGTATAAGGCGAACCACTCATCACGACCAAAGGCAGCTCCATGACGGATTTTATTCTATGTATCCTGAATTTCTGCTTTTCTTTTTGAGAAGAACCCTCCAGAACCACGATCAACAATCCAGTATTTACCCGGTGGTAATGGACCATCACCTTTAATGGCACTGTAGGCCCCCTTGTTTCGGTAAATGCCATTACCAGAAAAAGCTATAAACACACCAACACCATACAGATTGAGAGGGGCATAATCAGCACCATTCATAATCATCTTCCCTTGTAATGCCATATATCACCTCATATCCTTATACTTAATGCGTGATTATGCTACAGATGATTTATTGTACGATCAACATGAATAGTTAATTTTCATAACTCTCATTTTTATAATCTATTTTTAGGCTAAATCAGTTTTTATTTTTCATTTTTAATAGTAAAAAAGAACCATAAAGATTTTATAAGAAATTTTCACTTCAAGCTTAAGTATAGTTAACCTATTCTGTATCTAATCAAGCCGGGTAATGCTTATTTCCCGGAAGGTGAAATTGAAGAACGCTTCAACTGGCGGCAGCACGAGCGGGAAAAAGAGGGCTTTTCTATCCGCTGGGTTGATGAAACTGCGCCCATACCGGACAATGGGGCTCTATTATTACCGGCACCATAGAACGGCCGGTAAATCAACCTGTGTAACTGTCACGCTATTAAAAGCAATCGCTCTGGCGGTCACATTACGCGTTCTTAAAACAACGCATCCCCTGCTGAGGGCCTTAATCGCAGGGTTGATCTGAGAAGTCCTGGTGCCCACGTCCCGACTGGCACCTCTGCAATTTCTTCTGCGATAATAGGGTCCAGATGCCCTCTCTTTTCACCAGAGAAAATACCGTTTTCTCACTGGCTATCGAATCATCAAAGAGTCCGCTTTCTGCGATCGTTACCGTTGCGGTGTCGGGTGACTCGCCCCCACTAACCTGCTGAGTTATCGTCAGAGGCGTGATCTCCTCCTGAAACCCCTCCCCCATCGCCCTGACTGCGAGATTAAGGGGAGTCGCAGATCCGCAGAAGCTGTCGCGTTCTGGCCGTTTTTCGTTACATCCCGTCAGCAGCGAGGCTAACAGGCAGGCTGTAAAGATCGAGGCTAAAGAGTGTGTTAAATCCATTTTATTGATCCCTGTGAAATAAAAACCCTGAGAAGGAAAACGTGCTGAAAATAAAACCTTCTGAGGTTAACGATAACGTGCTTAAAATATAACCTTTTGAGGTCAATGATAAATAGAAATTTAGCTTAAACGCCATTCTGCCACCTATTCATACCGTCGGCTTCCGCTGATCCTTCAGGCCCCTTACGCCATACGACCACGACGACTGTACGGGCACCCCTTACTTACGCGCCCACGCCATGCAGACGAAGCGGATAAGCAACACTCATCCCCACTACATATTAAAAATGGTTTATCCCCGCCCACATTTTGCTAAAGTCCGACATTCCGCTAATCTGAGGGGCACCCTGCCGGACAGACAGGCAGCAGACGGGAAGGTACATGATTAGACCGCTTAATGAAGAATATGGCATCAGCGTGGCGGCACTGAAGATGCTGCAATACCTGAAACAGATTTCACGCGGCGATGCGTCGTTTTCGATTCTGGACACCACTCTGAATCACCGCTGCAACGTCACGCCACCGGATAATTTCAAACTGCTGGATCAGCTGTTTGACGCCGGTAAGATTGATTACGACTACCGGGGAACCGGGCTTGACAGCGAACGGCACGTCAAGCTGGTCAGGTAGCGCCCCCACCGGGCCATCCGGGCGCACGGCGCGTTCGGGGACGTCGTTCCGCTGGCGGCCGACATCTGGCTAAGGTCCGGCTAAAACAGGATTATAAATGATAAATGTGCGGCCCTTTACCGAAGTCGATCGCCCTTTTCTGCGTACGCTTTTCCTTGCCTCGCGCAGGGCTAACTGGCCCTGGCTTGACGGCAGCGACTGGCGGCTGGAAGACTTTGACCGGGTCACGCTGGGCGAACGTATTCTGGTCGCGGAGGAGAACGGCCACCGGCTGGGTTTTGCCGCCCTGCTGCCGAACGATAATTTTCTGCATAGTCTGTTTGTCGATCCCGACGCGCAGCGGCGCGGTGTGGGTCGTGCATTACTGACCAGGGTGCAAAACGGGTTTACCTCTACCGGCGCACTCAAGTGTCTGAAGGCGAATAAAGCCGCCGCGGCCTTTTACCAGCAGCACGGCTGGCGAATATTGGCCGACGGCGAGAGCGAGCAGGGAGAGTACTGGCTGATGCACTTTGTACGCGGTATGAAGCCAGGCTAATGGCGCTCACATCCGGGTATGCGCCCCTGCGGGTACAGGTTACCCGCCCGGGTCAGGATGGAACAGCCGTAGCGAGGTAAATTTACCTGACTCTGGCTCAGCCTGTAAGTGCAGTTAATCAGCCTGTAAGTGCCGTTAAAGCGCGCGGAAGGCAATATCAGCCGGAACCACTTCACCCTGCCAGTAGAGCTGGGCGGCGACCTCTCCCGCCAGTTGACGATACAGCTGAGTCAGCTCGCTGTCCGGACGGCGCACCACCGTGGGCAGACCGTCGTCCAGATCCTCGCGCAGCGTAATATGCAGCGGAAGCTGGCTTAGCAAACGCGTATGGTACTGGCTGACCAGCTTCTCCGCCCCGCCGCTGCCGAAGATCGATTCGGCATGGCCACAATTGCTACAGATATGTACGCTCATATTTTCCACCACGCCCAGCACCGGCACGCTGACCTTCTCAAACATGACTATCCCCTTGCGGGCATCCGCGAGAGCAATATCCTGCGGGGTGGTGACCACCAGCGCGGCGGTAACCGGCACGTTCTGCGCCAGCGTCAGCTGAATGTCTCCGGTGCCCGGCGGCATATCCAGGATCAGATAGTCCAGCTCTGACCAGAGCGTTTCATTCAGGAGCTGCATCAGCGCCTTGCTGGCCATCGGGCCGCGCCACACCATGGCATTATCTTCCGTTACCAGGTAGCCGATGGAGTTGGTCGCCAGCCCGTGAGCCATAATGGGTGCCATATGGGTGCCATCCGGCGACGTAGGCCGCTCGTCCCGCGTACCGAGCATATCGGGGAGTGACGGGCCATAAATATCGGCATCAAGCAGCCCGACCTTCGCCCCTTCGGCTGTCAGCGCCAGCGCCAGATTCACCGCCGTGCTGGATTTCCCCACCCCGCCTTTGCCGGAGCTGACGGCAATGATGTTCTTCACCCCTTTAACGCCCGGCAGGTTTTTCACCCGCTTTAGCGTGGCAACCTCGTGGCTCAGCCGCCAGCTAATCGCCTCTGCGCCGGTCAGACGCAGCAGCTCGGCGCTGGTCGTCTCTTTCAGTACTTCAAACCCGCTGTTCCAGACGAAAGGCATTAGCAGGTCAATATGCAGGGTATTATCCATCAGCGCGCAGTGGTGGAGCGCCTTAAGCGAGATGAGATTAGCCTGAAGCGTTGGGTGTTCAAAGTGGGTCAGAATACCCATCACTATGGCGCGCAGCGCTTCCGGAGAGTGCTGCTGCTGGGCGTTTAACGACATCCCGACTCCTTTTTTTCAGTGTGAGGTGTAATCGCTAAGCATACCAGATGTCGCTTAAGCCAGCGCGATGCCCGGCAAAATCCCGAATCGGGATCGCAGTACAGTTTACGCAGGGACGACACTCGGTTACCATCTATCCCCCCTATTTAAACAGGTATAGCAAGTCTTACTATGACTCAAGTCGCGAAAAAAATATTGGTAACGTGCGCCCTGCCGTACGCTAACGGTTCCATCCATCTCGGCCACATGCTCGAGCATATCCAGGCAGATATATGGGTTCGTTACCAGCGAATGCGCGGCAATCAGGTTTACTTCATCTGTGCGGATGACGCGCACGGCACCCCGATCATGCTGAAGGCTCAGCAGTTGGGTATTGCCCCCGAGCAGATGATTGCCGAAATGAGTCAGGAACATCAGACCGACTTTGCCGGTTTTGACATCAGCTATGATAACTACCATTCGACGCACAGCGACGAAAACCGGGAGCTTTCCTCGCTGATTTATGGCCGCCTGAAGGAAAATGGTTTTATCAAAAACCGCACCATTTCACAGCTTTACGATCCGGAAAAAGGCATGTTCCTGCCGGACCGCTTTGTGAAAGGCACCTGTCCGAAATGTAAATCGGCCGATCAGTACGGTGATAACTGCGAAGTATGCGGTGCCACCTACAGCCCAACCGAGCTGATTGAACCTAAGTCCGTGGTGTCGGGGGCGACGCCGGAAATGCGCGATTCTGAACACTTCTTCTTCGACCTGCCCGAGTTTAGCGAAATGCTCAGGGCGTGGACGCGTTCGGGCGCGCTCCAGGAGCAGGTCGCGAATAAGATGCAGGAGTGGTTTGAATCGGGGCTGAATCAGTGGGACATCTCCCGGGATGCGCCCTACTTCGGCTTTGAAATCCCCGATGCACCGGGCAAATATTTCTACGTCTGGCTGGATGCACCTATCGGCTATATGGGCTCGTTCAAAAACCTGTGCGACAGGCGTGGAGACATTGATTTCGACGCCTTCTGGAAGAAGGATTCCGACGCCGATCTTTATCACTTTATCGGCAAGGATATCGTCTATTTCCACAGCCTGTTCTGGCCAGCGATGCTTGAAGGCAGTAACTTCCGCAAGCCAACCAACCTGTTCGTGCATGGCTATGTGACGGTTAACGGCGCGAAGATGTCCAAATCACGCGGCACCTTTATTAAGGCCAGCACCTGGTTACAGCATCTGGATGCGGACAGCCTGCGCTACTATTACGCCGCCAAGCTCTCCTCGCGCATTGATGATATCGATCTGAATCTGGAAGATTTCGTGCAGCGCGTTAATGCCGATATCGTCAACAAGGTGGTGAATCTGGCCTCGCGCAACGCGGGTTTTATCAACAAACGTTTCAACGGTCGGCTCTCCGCCGAACTGGCCGATCCGGCGCTGTATAAAACCTTTACCGATGCCTCGGTCAGCATTGGCGAAGCCTGGAACAGCCGTGAGTTCAGCCGCGCGGTGCGTGAAATTATGGCACTGGCGGACATGGCTAACCGCTACGTAGACGAGCAGGCGCCGTGGGTAGTGGCGAAGCAGGAAGGGCGCGATGCCGATCTCCAGGCAATCTGCTCAATGGGCCTGAACCTGTTCCGCGTGCTGATGACCTGGCTGAAGCCTGTGCTCCCTTCATTGAGCGCGCGCGCTGAAACGTTTTTAAACCAGACCCTGAGCTGGGAGGGTATCGAACAGCCGCTGCTCGACCACGATATCTCAGCCTTTAAGGCGCTCTACAGCCGTATTGAGATGGATAAAGTCAATGCGCTGATCGAAGCCTCCAAAGAGGATGCCGCCGCCAGCCAGCCCGCCCCAACCGGCCCGCTGGCCGATGCGCCCATTCAGGAGACGATTAGCTTTGATGACTTCGCCAAAGTGGATATGCGTATCGCGCTGATCCAGGACGCCACGCTGGTTGAAGGCTCTGACAAGCTGCTGCGCCTGACGCTGGACGTGGGCGGCGAAACGCGCCAGGTATTCTCGGGTATTCGTGCTGCCTATCCGGATCCAGAGGTGCTGAAGGGCCGCCTGACGGTGATGGTGGCAAATCTCGCACCGCGTAAAATGCGCTTCGGTCTTTCCGAAGGCATGGTGATGGCGGCTGGCCCGGGCGGTAAGGATATCTTCCTGCTCAGCCCGGACAGCGGCGCGCAGCCGGGAATGCAGGTTAAATAAGCCTGTACGGCGGCATTATTCAGCCCGGGCTGGCCGGGTCGAATAATGCACATTGAGGGGCGACAGGGTTCGCCCCTTTTTTATTCTCACCGCCTGAGTCACACTACGCTTTATTCTCCATCATGGGATTCACGTTCATCAAAGCAGGAGTTCCTCATGCATCGCGCGCTGTCAATTATCTGGCGATACCTTCGCGCCTTTATCATCATTTATCTCTGTCTGTACGCCGGAAACGGCATCGCTTCCCTGCTGCCGGTGGCTATTCCCGGCAGTATCATCGGCATGCTGATCCTCTTTGCGCTGCTGGCCTCGCAGATTATGCCGGTTGAGTGGGTCAGGCCCGGCAGCCACCTGCTTATCCGCTATATGGCGCTGCTGTTTGTGCCCATCAGCGTCGGCATAATGAACTACACGCAGATATTGAGCGCGCAGTTTGGCCCGATTGTTATCTCCTGCGTCGTCAGCACCTTTGTGGTTCTGCTGACCGTTGGCCTGATTTCACACCGTCTGCACGGCAGAACAGCGGGATTACCGGAGGCGGAAAATGAGTGATATCTGGTGGTCGCTGCCGCTTACCCTGCTGGTGTTCCTCGCAGCCCGTAAACTGGCCGCTAAGGTGAAAATCTCGCTGGTTAATCCGCTGCTGGTGTCCATCGTGGTGATTGTGCCGCTGCTGGTGCTGCTGAAGATGCCCTACGCCCGCTATTTTCAGGGCAGCTCGCTGCTGAATCAGCTTTTGCAGCCCGCCGTGGTCGCACTGGCGCTACCGCTCTACGAGCAAATGCATCAGATTCGGGCGCGCTGGAAGTCGATTATCAGCGTCTGTTTTATCGGCAGTATGACCGCGATGATCTCCGGCACGGCCATTGCCCTCTGGCTGGGCGCGTCGCCGCAAATAGCGGCAACCATTATGCCTAAGTCCGTCACCACGCCGATTGCCATGGCCGTTTCCGCGACCCTGGGCGGCATCCCGGCGATCAGCGCGATCTGCGTACTGATGGCCGGCGTACTGGGTGCGGTTTTTGGTCATATGCTGCTTAACCTGTGCAAAATAAAGAGTAAGGCGTCGCGCGGACTGGCCATTGGCAACGCGTCGCACGCGCTGGGCACCGCCCGCTGCGCCGAGCTGGACTATCAGGAAGGGGCTTACAGTTCGCTGGCGCTGGTGATCTGCGGCATCATTACCTCGCTGCTGGCACCCTTTATCTTCCCGATCATGATGCACCTGTGGCGGTAAACTTGCGGCAAGTCCCGCATTTGTAGATTCTTTTTCACATATTACATTGTAAATGTGAACAAAATCACATACAACGCTGCGGAGGCTCGCCAGAATAAGCGGCCAAATCTGCCAGAGAGGCCTGATATGCACCCACGTTTCCAGGCAGCGTTTACCGCGCTGCCCACGCCGCTGCAGAGCGCCCTGCTGCCTGTACTTTCCCGTGATGATTTTGCGGCTTTTTTCACCCCGCAGCAGGTTGAAGAGATCAAAAATGTTAGCGGTCTGAACGATCGCGAGCTGGCGTTTGCCCTGCTGCCGCTGGCAGCCGCCTGCGCCGTTGCCCCGCTTTCAGACTTTAACGTCGGCGCGGTCGCGCGCGGCAAAAGCGGTCATTTGTGGTTCGGTGCCAATATGGAGTTCAGCGGCGCCACCATGCAGCAGACGGTCCATGCCGAGCAGAGCGCGATTACTCACGCCTGGCTCATGGGCGAACGGCAGCTGGAGGCGATCACCGTTAACTACACGCCCTGCGGTCACTGCCGCCAGTTTATGAATGAGTTAAACAGCGGAACCGCGCTGAAAATCGATCTGCCAGGACGCGACACCGCCACGCTCGGCCACTATCTGCCGGATGCCTTTGGGCCGCGTGACCTGGCGATCCAGACCCTGCTGATGGATGAAACTGATCAGGGGATTCAGCCAACGGGCGATGCGCTGACGCAGGCAGCCCTTCTGGCCGCTAACCGCAGCCATGCGCCTTATACCCAGGCCTGGAGCGGCGTCGCGCTTGAGGCGTCGGACGGCGCTATTTTTGCCGGTTCCTATGCGGAAAACGCCGCATTTAACCCCAGCCTCCCGCCGCTGCAGGCCGCGCTGATTTTGCTGAACCTGTCCGGGCGCAGCGTGCAGCAAATCCGGCGGGCGGTACTGGCTGAATCAGCGGAGGCGAAGGTGATTCAGTACCAGGCAACCGAAGCAACGCTTCGGGCGCTGGGCTGTAACCATCTGACCGTGACACCGCTGGCCTGACCCCATTATCCCGCCGTGGGTGCGGCCAGATGGCCCATTGCGCCGCACCTTAACGGCAATAGTGCTGCTGCTTTTGTTATCAATTGTTAACAAAAGCTGTACTTTCAGATGAATTATTTTAGGATTGTTCCACATCTTCCCGCTTCGAATGAGTAATACCCGCATGGAACTCGACTACGAAAGTAAAAGACCGCTCTATATCCCTTACGCTGGCCCTATCCTGCTGGAATTCCCCCTGCTGAATAAGGGCAGCGCCTTCTCCGTCGAAGAGCGTAACGATTTTAACCTCAACGGCCTGCTGCCTGAAACGGTGGAAACCATTGAAGAACAGGCCCAGCGCGCATGGCGACAGTTTGAGGATTTCAAAAACGATAACGACAAGCACGTCTACCTGCGTAATATCCAGGACACTAACGAAACGCTGTTCTATCGCCTGCTGGACAATCATCTTGAAGAGATGATGCCGATTATCTACACCCCAACCGTGGGTGCTGCCTGCGAACACTTCTCTGAAATTTACCGTCGCGCGCGCGGGCTGTTTATCTCTTACCCCAATCGCGGCAGCATTGAAGATATGCTGCAAAACGCCACCAAGCAGAACGTTAAGGTGATCGTGGTCACCGACGGTGAGCGCATTCTTGGCCTGGGCGACCAGGGGATCGGCGGTATGGGGATCCCAATTGGTAAGCTGTCGCTGTATACCGCCTGCGGCGGGATCAGCCCGGCCTATACCCTTCCTGTAGTACTGGACGTCGGCACCAACAACCAGCAGCTGCTGAACGACCCGCTGTATATGGGCTGGCGTCACCCGCGCATCACCGGCGAAGAGTACGATAACTTCGTTAACGAATTTATCCAGGCCGTGAAGAGCCGCTGGCCAAACGTGGTGTTGCAGTTCGAGGACTTCGCGCAGAAAAATGCGATGCCGCTGCTGGAGCGCTATCGCGATGAAGTGTGCTGCTTTAACGATGACATTCAGGGCACCGCGGCGGTCACCCTGGGGACGCTAATTGCGGCCAGTCGCGCAGCGGGCAGCACCATGAGCGAGCAGACGGTGGTCTTCCTCGGTGCCGGTTCTGCGGGCTGCGGTATCGCCGAACAGATTATCGCGCAGATGAAATCAGAAGGACTGAGCGACGAAGAGGCGCGCGCGCGCGTTTATATGGTCGATCGCTTTGGCCTGCTCACCGATAAACAGCCGAACCTGCTCAACTTCCAGACGAAGCTGGTACAGAAGAGTGAAAAGCTGACGCACTGGGATGTCGCGTCTGACTCGCTGTCGCTGCTGGATGTGGTGCGTAATGCGCGTCCTGACATCCTGATTGGCGTATCCGGTCAGCCGGGCCTGTTTAGTGAAGAGATCGTGCGGGAAATGCACAAGCACTGTCCGCGTCCCATTGTGATGCCGCTCTCTAACCCCACGTCACGCGTGGAAGCCACGCCGCAGGATATTCTGGCCTGGACCGAGGGTGCAGCACTGGTCGCGACCGGCAGTCCGTTCTCGCCGGTGCTGCTGAAAGAGAAGACCTATCCTATCGCCCAGTGTAATAACTCCTACATCTTCCCGGGTATCGGCCTGGGCGTCATCGCCTCCGGTGCAACCCGCGTGACCGACAGTATGCTGATGGCCGCGAGCCGCGCGCTGGCAGACTGCTCTCCGCTGGTCAATGACGGCAGCGGTCCGGTACTGCCTGAGGTGAAGGATATTCAGGGCGTATCGAAAGTGATCGCCATGGCGGTGGGCAAGGCTGCTCAGCTGGCAGGCGTAGCGGTAGTGACGTCTGAAGACGTCCTGTCGAAATCCATCGCCGCTAACTTCTGGCTGCCGCAGTACCGTAACTACCGTCGTACTTCAATCTGATCCTGCTGCCGGGCGTTACCCTCGCCCGGCTTTTTCCCGCCCTCTGTTCCGCCCCGGCGCGCATTGTGCGAAATGCCACCATATGGTGCACCGCTGCTTGCTTCGTTTCGTCGGGTAAAGTAGCCTTGACCCATCCTTAGGCAGCAACGCTGAGCAACGTCCGGCATGGTAAAACGCTTGATTTATGGTCTGATTATCATCGCTACGCTGATGGTAGTGACCGCGCTCGGCCTGGATCGCTGGATAAGCGTCAAAACCGCGCCCTGGGTCTACGACGATCTTAAATTTTTGCCGCACCGCCAGGTGGGTGTGGTTCTGGGTACTGCTAAGTACTACCGGACCGGCGTCATTAATCAGTACTACCTTTACCGTATTCAGGGTGCGATTAACGCCTATAACAGCGGCAAGGTAAATTACCTGCTGCTGAGCGGTGATAATGCCCAGCAAAGCTACAACGAGCCGATGACCATGCGCCGCGATCTGATTGCCGCAGGGGTAGACCCGGCAGATATCGTGCTCGACTACGCCGGGTTTCGCACGCTGGACTCGATTGTGCGCACCCGCAAAGTGTTTGATACCAACGATTTCATTATAATCACCCAGCGTTTTCACTGTGAGCGCGCGCTGTTTATCGCCCTGCATATGGGGATTCAGGCCCAGTGCTATGCGGTGCCGTCGCCGAAGAATATGATCAATATTCGCGTACGTGAGGTGGGTGCTCGCCTGGGCGCGCTGGCAGACTTGTATCTGATGAAGCGTGAACCGCGTTTTCTTGGCCCGCTGGTGCCCATTCCGGCAAGACAGGAGGTGGCGGAAGATGCCCAGAGCTACCCCGCCGTGACGCCGGAGCAGCTGCTGGAGCTACAGGAAAAGCTGGAGAAAAAACCGCACGACCCTCAGTGAGGGCGTCATTCTGCCCGACGCCCGCACGCGGCGGGCGCAGGACAACTTTACTTCTTCCGCGAATATTTCAGCGAGTCGAGCGCCACGGCGAAAATGATAATGCCGCCCTTAATAATGTACTGCCAGTAAGGGTTCACGCCGATATAGGTCAGGCCGTAGTTAATCACGGTGAAAATCAGCACCCCGGTGACCACGCCCGCTACCGTTCCTACGCCGCCCGCGAAGGAGACGCCGCCCACCACGCAGGCCGCTATCGCATCCAGCTCATACATAAAGCCCAGATTGTTGGTCGCCGATCCAATACGCCCGGCTTCCAGCATGCCGCCGAAGGCATAAAACACGCCCGACAAGGCGTAAATCAGGATCAGGTTAAAATTAACGTTAACGCCCGAGACCTTAGCCGCTTCCGGGTTACCGCCAATGGCAAAGATATTTTTACCGAAGCGGGTTTTATTCCACAGTACCCAGACGAAGAAAATGGCGATAGCCGCGTAAAAGGTAATGTACGACAGCTTGAAATCACCGAAGCGGATAAACCCCTGCGCAAACGTTGAAAACTTCTCGTCAAAGCCCGCAATCGGCGAGGCACCCACATAGTCGTAATAGAGTGAGTTAATGCCGTAGACGATAATCATGGTGCCCAGGGTGGTGATAAAGGGCGTCACTTTCAAATAGGCAATAATCAGCCCATTCACCAGCCCGATAATACCGCCGATAAAGCATACCGCGAGGATAACCAGCGGGATCGGCACCGTATCCATCTGCGGGAATACCTTATTAGCGTTATCCATCGCCTGGAGCAGCGTCGCGGCGACAACCGCCGCGAGGCCGACCTGACGACCCGCTGACAGGTCGGTACCCTGGGTCACAATCAGCCCGGCAACGCCCAACGCAATAATAATACGTACCGACGACTGGGTTAAAATATTGCTCAGATTCATTAAGCTCAGGAAGGTGGGATCCTGAAAGATAATAATCGCCAGCAGCACCAGTAATACAACGTATATTCCGCCCTCTTTCAACCAGGTGAGCGCACTTTTCTTATTAACTGCTTTCATGGTAACAGCCCTTACCTCATTAAAGGTGCAATGATGCCAAACGTAATATTTCGTTTTGCGTAGCGGTTTTTGTGTCTACTATGCCTGCAACCATGCCGTTACTCATTACCAGAATCCGGTCGGTAATGCCTATCAGCTCTGGCATTTCGGAGGAGATAATAATAATGCCCTTCTCTCTCTTCGCCAGCTCTGAAATAAGCTGATAAATTTCAAACTTTGCCCCAACGTCAATGCCGCGCGTTGGCTCATCCAGCATTAATATTTCAGGCTGGGTGAGCAGCCAGCGGCCAATAATAACCTTCTGCTGATTCCCTCCCGATAAGGAGCCAATCGACGTGCGGTGCCCCGGCGTTTTCACCCGCATGGCATCAATAACCCACTGGGTGTCGCTTTTCATGCGCTTATTATCAAGCAGTCCCACGCTGTTTTTATATTTACGAATATTGGAAATCAGGGAGTTGAAGCCGATATCCAGGAAAGCGTAAATGCCCGTCGCGCGACGCTCTTCGGTAACCAGCGCAAAGCCGTGATTAATTGCTTCGTTGGCGCTGTGGTTATTGATCTTTTTGCCGTGCAGCCGGATGGTGCCGCCGGACTTCTCGCGAATGCCAAACAGGGTTTCGACAATATCGGTGCGCTTTGCCCCCACCAGTCCGGCAATGCCCAGGATTTCACCCTTGCGCAGATCGAAGGAGATATCGCGGATCGACGGCTGGCGCAGCGAGGTGAGGTTGCGCACTTCCAGAATGGTTTCCCCCGGCACGTTCGATTTATCCGGGAAGCGCTGATTGAGCGAACGCCCCACCATCATCGCTATAATCTTATCCATATCCAGCCCTTCCAGCGGCTGGGTAATAATCCACTGACCATCGCGCAGGATGGTTATCTCATCACACAGCTGGAAAATCTCCTCCATTTTATGCGAAATATAAACGATCCCACAGCCGCGCGCTTTCAGCTTACGGATGATCGTGAACAGATGATTCACCTCTTTTTCCGTCAGCGAGGAGGTCGGCTCATCCATAATGACAATTTTTGCATCATAGGAAAACGCTTTGGCTATTTCGATCATCTGCATCTGCGAGACGGACAGCGTAATCACTTTATCGCGCGGGTCGATATTAATATCCAGCTCGTCGAATATCGCTTTGGTATCGCGATACATTTTATCCTGATCGACAAATATGCCTTTTTTCGGGTAGCGTCCGAGCCACATATTATCCATTACGGTGCGCTGGAGTACCAGGTTCAGCTCCTGATGCACCATCGACACGCCGTTTTCCAGCGCTTCCTTCGCGCTGTTAAAATTAACTTCCTGGCCCTGGAAAAGAATGGTTCCCGCGTCTTTGCTGTAAATGCCAAACAGGCATTTTAATAACGTCGATTTCCCCGCGCCATTTTCCCCCATCAGGGCATGGACGGAGTGCGGACGCACTTTTAGATTTACATGGTCCAGCGCTTTCACACCCGGGAATGACTTACTGACATCGGTCATCTCCAGCAGATATTCACGCTGTGTTTGCACTTTATCACTGGCCATAGTTCTACCTGGCTAATCGTTGCGTGAAACCAGGCGGGCCCGATCGCCAGCCCGGTAGCGGGCGCAGAGGGCTGCGCCCGTCAGATCTGAGTTATTTAGAGAACTGGGCCAGGTTGTCTTTATCCACCGGCACGTACGCCACGCGTACCACTTTGCCATCCAGCTTGTACTGGGTGCCTTCGGTTGCGGGCTTGCCAGCGGCCAGGTTTTTCGCCAGTTCAAAAGTCGCTTTCGCCTGGTTCCCGGCATCGTTCAGCACGGTGCCGGCCATCGCGCCTGATTTCACCATGGCCAGCGCTTCCGGCAGGGCATCGACGCCGAAGACCGGTACGGAGGATTTGTTATGGGCTTTCAGTGCCTCGACGGCACCCATGGCCATCGCATCGTTATTGGCGATGACCACTTCAATTTTGTTGCCGTTCGGGCCGGAGAGCCAGGCATCCGTCTTGTCTTTCGCCTGGGCAGTGTCCCACATCGCGGTATCAAGATGCAGCTGCTGGGTTTTCAGGCCGTCTTTATTCAGGGTGTCGATAACATATTTGGTGCGGGCTTCCGCATCCGGATGGCCAGGCTCGCCTTTGAGCAGTACGAACTGGATCACGCCATCTTTGTTCAGATCCCATGACGGGTTGGCTTTCCAGTGTTTCTCAATCAGTTCGCCCTGCTTCACCCCGGACTCTTTTGAGTCGGTCCCGACGTAATACGCTTTGTCATAGCTGGCCAGCGCTTTGGCGGTCGGCTCTTTATTGAAAAAGACCACCGGAATATCATTCGCTTTGGCTTTCGCTATCACCACTGCCGCCGCTGCCGGGTCAACCAGATTGATTGCCAGCGCCTTAACGCCTTTGGCGACCATCACATCGATCTGATCGTTCTGGGTGGACTGGCTGTTCTGTGAGTCATTCATCAGCAGCTGGATGCCTGCGCTGTTTTTGGCTTCTTTCTCGATGTCTTTACGCACGACGGACATAAAGTTGTCGTCATATTTGTATATCGTTACGCCGATACGGGTGTCGGCGGCGTGAACCGCTGCACCGAACATCATGCTGGCAGCCAGGGCGGTGAGGGTGAAAGCCTTCTTCATAATATCTCCGGTTTTAAACAGGGTGGTCTGCGGCGTCGCGGGTCTGCAACAGCGCGATCCCGGCGAGGCGTTAAGGTTGACGTAACGTTAAGCAAAGCCAAATATTTGTTAAATAAAAACGACTTCCCCCTGCGGTACCACTTCCGAATGGCGATGTAAGTAATTATTTCACATCGCCAGAAACCGCCTTCATATAAGGGTTGACCTGCGTTACATAATGTTTCATTGCCGTCAGGTCGCAGCCATCATAGAGAATGGGATGTTAATTAACTGTGAATTTACTCACAGATTGAAAACGGTTACACCAGGGAATCACCTGAGTTAGTGACCGGCTCCGCATTTTGGCAGTAGGCTACCGAATGACGGCGTACCAGCGTGGGCATAAAGCAGTGCTGTTCGCTTTCATCCAGCTCACCAGCCGCGCCCCTGAGGGCTAATTCTGTCGCCAGCTTTGCCATAGAAATAATCGGGTAGCGCACCGTCGTTAACTGCGGATCGGTATAGCGTGAAATGGGAATATCATCGAAGCCGACCAGGGATAACGCCTGCGGCACCCGGATGCCGTTATCCTTCAGTGCGGCCAGCGCGCCTGCCGCCATACTGTCGTTATAGGCAAAAACCGCACTCAGATGCAGGTTGCGGCCAAGCAGCTCAACCATTGCCGCTTCGCCCCCCTGCATATCCGGCTCACCGCTGGCTATCCAGTTTTCCGGCGGCAGAATGCCCTGCTCCAAAAGCCCCTGCCGCCAGCCCTCACGTCGCTGATGCACATCTTCAATCCCGTGGCTGGAGGCCAGATAACCGATACGTTGATGTCCCTGCTGATGCAGCATGCGGGTGGCCATCAGCGCACCGCTGACGTTATCCAGACAGACGCAGCGGTGTGCGTAGCCCGGCACCACGCGATTGATCAGCACCATGCCGGGCACCTCGTCCATCAGCGAAATCAGCTCTGCATTCTCAAGCGCCTTCGCATGCACCACCAGGGCGTTACAGCGCTGACGGATCAGTACCTCAATGGCATGGCGCTCTTTGTCTGCCTGATGATAGGAGTTGTTAATCAGCACGTGCTTTTGCCAGCGCTGTGCAACGGAATCCACCGCCTTGACCAGCGCACCAAAGAAGGGATCGGAGACGTCCATCACGACAACGCCAAGGGTATCGCTGACCTGGGTAACCAGCGCCTGAGCATTGGCATTGGGTCGATAGCCGAGGCCCTCGACCGCCTTTAACACCGCATCCCGGGTGCTTTGCGTGACGATGGCGCTGTTATTGAGTACGCGTGAGACGGTGGCCACCGAGACGCCCGCCGCGCGGGCGACATCACGAATGGTCATCATGGGCAGTTGCCCGGGGAGAATGGTCGTTGCATAGCCCTTCCAGATGTCAGGTTGACTGGAGGCTATTCTTACAGCATCAGCGGCGGGGCTACGTGAAAGTCGTCACAGGGATGAAAACGGTTACAACGCTTTATCCTGCCTTTGTGAGCGGCATCATCTTCCTGACGATGCGGACATTACTCCTTTCCCGGATAGCCCGTCGTCAGGGGCCGCCCGCCGCTCAGCAGCGTCAGTCTGCGCCATAGCCATTCAACCGGACCCTGACGGAAATGGCGCAGCCAGCAGAGGGAGAACGACAGGTTGATCAGCCAGACGGCAGGCACCATCGCCACCAGCTGCCAGCGATCCCATTGGTTAAACCAGCCCAGGCGGTTAAAAACGGTGGTGCATATCAGGGTTTGCAGCAGATAGTTGGTTAGCGCCATACGCCCCACGCAGCTCACTGCCCGGGTTATCCTCAGGCGCGACAATGTGGGCCAGTAGCCAAAACAGAGCGCCGCGTACCCTACTGCCTGTAACGGCGCGCTGATTTCACGGGGAACCTGCAGAAAAAAGCCGGACCAGCGGAATTCCCAGCCGGAAGCCCACTGTAAAGCGATAGCGGGAAGCTCAATCAGCCAGGCCAGCGAGATGAGGATCGCGGCGGTGCGACGATAATGTGCCAGGCTATAGCTGCCTTTCAGCCAGCCGCTGCGCATCAGGGCGCTGCCGACCATCATCAACCCGGCCAGCTGCCAGCCATACTGCACCGCCAGCGCCATCAGGCCGGATGAGAAGAGATCGAGCCGGTTCTGAATCGCAGGCCAGCCCCCCTGGGTCTTCCAGAAGGTTTCGTACTGCACGTCGGCAAATCCCGGGAGCCAGCTACTGTTGGGATGCACAGAGGCTCCCAGCCCCAGCACGACAAGCGCACAGCTGCCAACCAGATAGAGCATTACGCCGGTATTGAAGAGCTGACGGCTGGAGGAGACATCGCGGATCATCCGCCAGACCACCAGCCCAATCAGCCCGTAGTCGAACAGGATATCGCCGTCCCACAAAAGCGTACCGTGCAGGAAACCTAACAGCACCAGCCAGGTGAGCCGCGCCTGGAGCCAGCGTTTGCCGCGCGGCAGCAGCATCTGCAGACCGGCACCAAACAGCAGGGCAAACAGGGCAAGGAATTTTTCCTGGGCAAAGAGATCGACCAGCGCCCAGCACCAGGCGTCATAATCCGGCGGCAGCCCGTGCCAGGCCGGATTAAGGTAGGCGGCCCGGGGCAGGCCAAACGCGATGATATTGAGCAGAAGAATGCCCAGAATAGCCAGCCCACGGATAAAATCCAGCGTGTGAATACGCGGCATGAGGCCTGTCCTGTGTTAAAGCAAACCAGATGGCCCGTCAGGCATCAGCTATGGCGTACTGCGCGAAGAAACTCCTGCCGCGTGTTCTGGCTGGATTTGAATAATCCTCCCAGCGACGTGGTGGTGGTGGCACTGGTCGCATCGCGAATGCCGCGCGCCTTCACGCAGTAATGTACCGCATCAATGGATACGGCCACGTTATTGGTGCCGAGCAGGGTTTGCAGCGCCACTAAAATCTGCTGGGTAAGACGCTCCTGCACCTGCGGGCGCGAGGAGAAAAACTGCACGATGCGGTTAATCTTCGACAGGCCGATGACCTTTTCCTTAGGGATGTAGGCCACGGTGGCCTTACCGTCGATAATGACAAAGTGATGTTCACAGGTGCTGGTCAGGGTGATATCACGCACCGTCACCATTTCATCGACCTTCATCTTATTTTCGATAACGGTAATTTTGGGAAAATTGGCGTAGTCGAGACCAGAGAAGACCTCATTAACGTACATTTTCGCGACGCGATGCGGCGTTTCGGCCAGGCTGTCGTCTGTAAGGTCCAGATTCAGTAGCTGCATGATTTCAGTCATATGACCGGCGATCAGGCGTTTGCGGGTTTCGTCATCCATTTCACGCGCAGGCGAGCGTAACGGGGTTTCCAGTCCACGCGCAAGCAGCGCTTCGTGAACCAGTGCGGCTTCCTGACTTAACGTAGCCATGGCGATCTTTTCTCCAGCGGGTGTTATTCCGGCCCCGGGCGGGACCGGCAAAAATTCTGAGGCGCTATTCTGGTACACAATGCGACGTTAATCCAGTGAATCAATTTAAACCGGGATGAAACTGTTTCACGCAGCTTCAGGCACAGGGTACTCAGGATGCGGGTGGCGTCTTTTACGCCGCCGCCGGGTCGCGCTTCCAGACCAGCGCGCCGGCCACCAGCAGCGCCACCCCGGCCACGTACAGCGCGGGCTCCAGCCGGTGCGTTAGCTGGGTGGAAAGCGCCGACAGCAGCGGCCCCAGCAGCTGACCTACCGCATAGCCAGTGGTTAACAGGCCCGCCATATAGCGGGCATGCTGCGGCGCCAGCTCGCGGGCGTAGTGCAGGGTAAGCTGCACTACGCAGAGAAAACCGCCCCCCATCAGCACCGCACCCAGCGCCAGACCGCCGATCCCCGGCATCATCTCGACGACAAAGACCCCCGCCGCCTGTGCCCAGAGCACGATCGCCAGCCGGACGTTAGCCTGACCAAAATGGCGGGTGAGAATGCCAAGACCAATGCCGATAACCGCTGCCCCGCCAAATATCGGCCAGACGTACTGGGCAAAGGGACTGCCAGGAAAGCGCGAAACCGCCATCTGTGACAGAAAGGTCGCGGGCAGGATATAGCCAAAACCCGCCAGACTGTAGCTCCAGACCAGCTTTTTCAGACCCCGCGTCAGCACCAGCGGCGCAGGTGCCGTTTCAGGACGGTGAAGCTCCCCGGACCCCGGCAGGTTGCGGGCAATAAGCGCAATCAGGACCAGCGCCAGCAGTCCGTAGGCCAGCCACGCCGTAGCGGCGCTGACGTGCTGACCGTGCAGTACGACTGCCAGCATGCCGCTAAGAAAGATCCCGGTTCCCGGCCCGGCGAAAACGGCGGCGCTCAGTCCGGCACGGCCATATTTATGCAGCTGTTCATTACTCCAGGCGGCAATCAGCACCATGGCCCAGCCGCTGGCCCAGCCAATCAGAAAGCGGACGATGCCATGCAGCCAGGGTCCTTCAACGCAGGCTGAGAGCAGCGTCAGCCCCACCGCCCCCCAGACGCCGACCTTCAGACGACGCTCCACCCGTCGGGTCGCGCGCATGGCATCGTAAGAACCGCACAGATAGCCGAGATAGTTGATGGCGGCCACTACCGCCGCGCTGGTCAGGGAGAGCTGATGCTCGCCGATCATCAGCGGCACCTGTGGGGTGAAGGCAAAGCGGCCAATCCCCATCGCAACCACCAGTGATAAAAAAGCGCTTAGCGCCACGCGAAAATCCATATCCCCGCTCCTGAAGTTAGTTGCGCCCGTCGACAGCTTGCCGACAAAGGGTTGCCAGTATGATGCAGGATCGCTACACTGACGGAAAGTGAATAATCATCACCAACTTGCTTACAAAAAGAGAAGGCATGGATCTGACGCAGTTGAAAATGTTCTGTTCAGTAGCAGAAACGGGTTCGCTGGCACGCGCGGCTGAGCAGCTGCACCGCGTACCCTCCAACCTGACCACGCGTCTGCGCCAGCTGGAGCAGGAACTGGGGGCCGATCTCTTTATCCGCGAGAAGCAGCGCCTGCGCCTTTCGCCGGTAGGGCATAATTTTCTCTGCTACGCCCAGCGCATTCTGGCGCTGAGTGAGGAAGCGATGAGTATGGCGCATAACGGCGAGCCGGGGGGCAATTTTGCCCTCGGCTCAATGGAGAGCACGGCGGCGACCCGCCTGCCCGTGCTGCTGGCCGCTTATCATCAGCGTTACCCTGGCGTGGCCCTGTCGCTGATAACCGGCACCTCTGGCGAGGTTATCAGCCGGGTACGCGAAGGTACGCTGGCCGCGGCGCTGGCCGATGGTCCCATTACGGCGGACGAGCTTAACAGCTGCATTGTCTTCCATGAAAAGATGGTGTTGATTTCAGGTCTCGGCCATACGCCCATTCATCATCCCGCCGATGCCGTGGGGGAAACGCTGTTTGCCTTTCGCCCCAGCTGTTCCTATCGGCTGCGCTTCGAAAACTGGTTTCGCAGCAGCGGCATTCAGCCCGGCAGTTTTATGGAGATACAGTCTTACCACGCGATGCTCGCCTGCGTGGCCAGCGGCGCGGGGCTTGCCCTGCTGCCCGAATCGGTTCTCGGGCAGCTTCCGGCTCGGGCGGGCGTCCAGCGTCATTCCCTGCCCGCTGACGTCAGCGAGACCGACACCTGGCTGGTCTGGCGGCGTGACGCCTTTACCCCTAACGTAAAGGCACTGAAGTCGCTAATTATTGAGCACATCGACGATGCGTCAGATCCTGACGAAATTCGTCCATAATTAATAATCCCCCTGATGCACTGAAACGACTAAAGAGAATAACTATGGAAATGATCAAAACGCGCGCCGCCGTGGCCTGGGCTGCCGGTGAGCCACTCAAAATTGAAGAAGTTGATTTAATGCCACCGCAAAAAGGCGAAGTGCTGGTGCGCATCGTGGCAACCGGCGTGTGCCATACCGATGCTTACACCCTTTCCGGCAAGGATCCTGAGGGCGTGTTCCCGGCCATCCTCGGCCATGAAGGCGGCGGTATTGTTGAAGCCGTGGGCGAAGGCGTCACCAGTGTAGCCGTTGGCGACCACGTTATCCCGCTTTACACCCCGGAGTGTGGTCAGTGTAAATACTGTCTTTCCGGTAAGACCAACCTCTGCCAGGCCATCCGTACCACCCAGGGTAAAGGGCTGATGCCGGATGGCACTACCCGCTTCTTTAAGGACGGTAAACCCATTTTCCACTATATGGGCACCTCGACCTTCTCCGAATATACCGTGATACCGGAGATTTCACTGGCGAAAATCAGCAAAGAGGCGCCGCTTGAAGAGGTGTGTCTGCTGGGCTGTGGCGTGACCACCGGCATGGGTGCGGTAATGAATACCGCCAAAGTGAAGGAAGGCGATACGGTGGCAATTTTCGGTCTGGGCGGCATTGGTCTGTCTGCCATCATCGGCGCAAAAATGGCGAAGGCGGGTCGCATCATTGGTATTGATATCAATACCAGCAAATACGATCTGGCAACCAAACTGGGCGCAACCGATCTGATTAACCCGAAAGACTATGATAAGCCGATTCAGGAAGTGATCGTTGAGATGACCGATGGCGGGGTGGATTTCTCCTTCGAGTGCATCGGGAACGTTAACGTGATGCGTTCAGCGCTTGAGTGCTGTCATAAAGGCTGGGGCGAGTCGGTGATTATCGGCGTGGCGGGCGCGGGAGAAGAGATTTCAACCCGGCCTTTCCAGCTGGTGACCGGGCGCGTCTGGCGCGGTTCCGCGTTTGGCGGCGTGAAGGGTCGGACTCAGCTACCGGGCATCGTTCAGCGCTACATGGACGGCGAGTTCCAGCTGAACGATTTTATTACCCATACGATGCCGCTGGAAGAGATCAATGACGCGTTTGATCTGATGCATGAAGGCAAGTCGATCCGTTCCGTGGTGCATTTCAGTAAATAATCGGGAGGATTAATGGCGTCCACGCTGGAACTACTTGAAGAACATCGTCTGTTTGGCGGCTGGCAGCAGCGCTATCGCCATCGTTCTGCCACCCTGAACGCCGATATGACGTTCAGTATTTTCCTGCCCGGCCCTAAGCGCGATGCGCCCCCGCCGGTGGTCTATTTTCTGGCTGGCCTGACCTGCACCGATGAGAATTTTGCCACTAAGTCAGGTGCGCAGCGCGTGGCGGCTGATTTGGGTCTGGTGCTGGTGATGCCGGATACCAGCCCGCGCGGAGAAGGCGTAGCCAATGATGAGGGTTACGATTTGGGCCAGGGCGCAGGATTTTATCTGAACGCGACCGAAGCGCCCTGGAAGCCCCATTTCCGCATGTACGATTACATTAACGAGGAGCTACCGGCACTGATTGCCAGTAATTTTCACGTTAGCGATCGTCAGGCCATCATGGGGCATTCGATGGGGGGGCACGGTGCCATTATGCTGGCTTTGCGTAATCCGACCCGCTTTCGTTCCGCGTCGGCGTTTGCACCCATTGTTAACCCGATGGAGGTGCCCTGGGGGCAGAAGGCGTTTAGCGCCTATCTGGGCGAGGATCGGCAGGCATGGTGCGAGTATGATAGCTGCTGGCTGATGCGTCAGGCGTCATCAACGCCGCCATTGCTTATCGATCAGGGTGACAGCGATCAGTTCCTGGCCGATCAGCTGCACCCGGAGAGGCTGGAAGCGATTGCTCAGGAGAAGGGTTTTCCGTTAACCGTACGGATCCAGCCGGGTTACGATCACAGCTATTTCTTTATTGCGAGTTTCGTGGAGGATCATTTGCGCTTCCACGCTGAGCATTTGCTGGCGTAACGAGGTTGTTTTGCGCGTATAAAGGGTTCCCATCGGGGAGCCCTTTTTTTTGGGCGGTCCGGGTTGTCGCCTGGGCTCCTGGGCCGGCAAAGGTCCGGAGTGTCGCTTGGGGGTGGGGGCCGGTGCGGCAAAGGTCCGGGGTGTCGCCTACGGGTGGGGGCCGGTGCGGCAAAGGTCCGGGGTGTCGCCTACGGGTGGGGGNGTCGACCTTTCGGACCGGGCATGACGGGACGTCCCTGTCCCGGCATGCCCTTGTGCCAGCATCCCTGCTGGCCCATCCGGGTCTTCCTCCCTGCGCTCAGCGCTGTGGATTGCCTGTCACCGGCCCCCACCCGTCTGCTCCTTTCGCATTGTGCTCGCTACGTGTAAAAGCGGTTCGGAGCTTTAACTGGGATCCTTTGCATGGATGCCTCTTCGTT
>NZ_CDPK01000012.1:125743-158890 GCF_900068895.1 Erwinia sp. ErVv1
GCTCCTTTCGCATTGTGCTCGCTACGTGTAAAAGCGGTTCGGAGCTTTAACTGGGATCCTTTGCATGGATGCCTCTTCGTTCAGCGCTGCGGATTGCCTGTCACTAGCCCCCACCCGTCTGCTCCTTTCGCATTGTGCTCGCTGCGGGTAAGAGCGGTTCGGAGCTTTAACTGGTCCCCTTGCATGGATGCATCTTCGTTCAGCGCTGCGGATTGCCTGTCACCGGCCCCCACCCGTCTGCTCCTTTCGCATTGTGCTCGCTGCGGGTAAGAGCGGTTCGGAGCTTTAACTGGTCCCCTTGCATGGATGCCTCTTCGTTCAGCGCTGTGGATCGCCTGTCACCGGCCCCCACCCGTCTGCTCCTTTCGCATTGTGCTCGCTACGTATAAAAGCGGTTCCGGGGGTAACATAAACTCTGTCGGCAGGTTTGGAAGAGGAAGAACTCTGCAAAAAACTCAGCGCTATAGGCTGGGCAGGCGCTATCAAAAGCACCTTACCGGATTACCTGCTAGTGGGCCGGGCGGGCTACAAAGCCTGAGCGTTTTTAGGGCTTAACTGGAAGTCGTGTTGATGATACCTGCGGAGAGCTAAACGGTTTTACTCAAAGCAGCTCGGCAGCCTGAGAGGTGGACAATCCCTGCGGTTGACGGGCATCCCGCAGCGCTGCGGCGAGGGCAGCAGGGATGCTGCACTCAGGGAGCGGCGGGCAGGGATGCCCGCTCGCGACCGGGCCGTCCGGCCCGGCGTCGGAGCCAAAGGCACCAGGCAAAGCCTGGCGCGAGGACGCCCGGCAAACGCTGGGATTGTCCACCGGAGAAGCCGATATTGCAGCCTGCACATCTAACCGGCAAACGCTGGGATTGTCCCCGGAAAAGCCGATATTGCAGCCCGGCGAATGCTGCGCTGGCCCACCGCCCCCGCAGCGGACCCGCTAACCAGCCCACACTGCCTGCCGTCGTAGCAGACGACACCCTACATCGCGGGCCACATGGACGCCTTAGAAGGTGTAATCCACCGCAGCGAAATAGCGACGGCCATCTTCGTTATAGCTATAGCTATCACGTTCCAGCGCCTTATCCCCCAGATTCATCACCCCCGCTTTCAGCTTCACTGCTTTAGTGACCCGCCAGCTCCCCCCTGTGTTCCATAGCATATAACCGCCCGGCGTCACGCCGTTGTTCTTCAGGGTCCGACGCTGCCCCGAATAGTTCGCCTGTAGCCAAAATGCCCAGTCCGGCAGCGGTGACCAGTCCAGCGTCCCGTTGGCGGTATGCAGCGGCAGCTCCTTCAGTGGCTTATTGCCCCCATCGCTAAGATCGCGTCCGTCGCTGTAGGTATAATTCAGCGTCAGCTTCCACGCGTCCGTAAAGGGAACAGAAACCTCACTCTCCACGCCGGTAATGCGCGCTTTATTCACATTGTAATAGCGGAAAATGGGCTTACCGTCCTTATCAAATCCCACAAAATTACTGTAGCCGGGTGCCAGCTCTTTCGAGGCGGTACGCGCCACGCTGATCATATCGCTAATATTGTTCTGGAAAGCCGTAATGCTGCCGGTTACGCCATCAAGCAGCCCGTCCTCTCCCGCATAGTAAAGACCCAGCTCTACGCTCTCGCTGGTTTCTGGCTTAAGATCTTTGCTTCCGACAATACTGCAGCTGCCGCGACAGGAGTTCGCCTGCCAGTCGGGGCTCAGCTGTAGCAGCGAAGGCGCTTTAAACGCGTTGGCCCAGCCGCCTTTCACCGTCAGGGTATCGCTGGCGTTATAAACCAGATAGGCGCGCGGACTCCAGTGATCGCCATAAGTCTGATGATCATCCATACGAACACCGGTGGTCAGCGCCAGCGCGTCGAAAATTCGCCACTCATCCTCGACAAAAAGCGCAAACTGGCTGGCAGAAGTGCGTCCACTGCCCGTCAGGTTGACCGGGTCCGTCAGCGTATCGTGTCGCATTTCGCCCCCGAAGGTCAGCAGCTGGCTGATATCGGCCAATGGCATAACCAACTTGCCTTCCAGCGCATTGTTCTGCGCCACGATATTATCGCTACCGGTATAGTTGTCTATCCGATCGCCGTAAAAGCGCAGTTCGGTATTCACCCCGCCCCAGCGGCCATTGTGGCCCAGCGAGTAGTTCTGCCGTTCCAGGCGGTTCTTGTCCAGCGAGTCGGAATCACGATCCTGACGGTTCACGCCGTAGCCCAGGGTCAGCTCCTGATCCTCCGTCGGCGTCAGCGTAAATTCCACGTTGGCATCGCGGGTGGTGTAGCCCTCAATGCGCGGCGAAAAGCCCGTCGCCGAAGTGGAAGACATCTGCTGACTGTCCTTTCCCCGTCTGCCCAGGCTACCGTAAATTTTAGCGCCCAGCAGATCCTCAACAATCGGCCCGCTGGTAAAGAAATTGCCATTTTCGCTATCACCACGATCGCGATGCTCCTGCACCGTGGCATCGGCGCTCAGCGTCCCATGCCACGCCCTGCCTACCTTACGGGTGATGATATTCACTACCCCACCCAGCGCATCCGAGCCGTAAAGTGAGGACATCGGTCCGCGCACCACCTCAATACGTTCGATGGCATCGGCGGGTATCCAGTTCAGGTCGAAGTCGTTATGTCGAAACACGGCATTACGCGAATTGACCCGCTTGCCGTCGATCAGAATCAGCGTATAGCTGCTATCCAGCCCGCGCAGGCTGACGCCTTTACGGTTATCGCCTTCGTTATTGAGCTGTATGCCGGGAACGTCGCGAAGCACGTCGCTGAGGTTTTGTACGGGCCTGCGTTGCAGATCTTCAGCGGTAATGACGCTGATGCTGGCGGGGGCGTCTTTGAGATTCACTTCTACCGAGGACGCGGTGACCACCATCGTCTCTTCTTTTTCATCACGTTCTTCAGCCGCAGCCGGGAACGTCAGAACCAGTGCGGAGGCGCACAGCCCACCGCGTAACAGAGGGTTTAATCTGAACATATCCTTCTCCTTGGTAATGCTTAATGTGTTATCAGTCCTTTTGCTCACACTTAAAACAGCCAATTTTACCGCTACCGGTTCACCGGTTTATTTTTTAATACGGGGCGAAAGCGCCCCGCTTACTGCTGGGGTAACGATGCGTAACCTTAAACATTACCCTTAAAGCATCTGAAGCATCAGAATACCGGCGCGGTGACCAGACCATCAATCAGCACCTGTGGCGTACCCTGAGAGCAGCGCTCAATGCGTCCTCTTACGCCGTAGACGCTTGCCAGGCTCGCCGGAGTGATAACCTCTTCCGGCGTACCGTCAGCGATCAGCTCGCCGTTTTTCAGCATCAGTACGTGTTCGCCGTGACGCAGCGCAATATTGATATCGTGTACCACGACCACGGTAATGATATTTCGCCTGCGGGTTTCCCGCCGAACGAGATCCATCACGTGAAACTGATAGTTCAAATCCAGCGCGCTCAGCGGTTCATCAAGCAGCAGAAGTTCTGGCCGACGGATAAGCGACTGAGCCAGACCTACCAGCTGTTTTTGACCGCCAGAGAGCTGGTCCAGATAGCATAAGGCCAGATGGGCAATACCCAGCTGATCCAGCAGGGCCATCACTTCCGCCTCGCTGTCGGCGCTGCTGCGGCCACCGGATGCGCGCTGCGCAACAATAATCGATTCCAGCACGTGCAGATGAACGCCTGCGGGCAGCGACTGTGGCAGATAAACCACGCGCTCCGCGCGACGGGCAAAGGGCAGCGACATCAGCTCACAGCCATTGACCCACAGTTCGCCCTGCGCGCGGTTTAGGCCTGCCAGGGACCGCAATAGCGTAGATTTACCGCAGCCGTTTGGCCCCAGCAGCACGGTGATCTTCCCACGTGGTAAACAGGGAACATTCAGATTACTGATGACCCTGCGCTTCGGATAACCGGCATGAAAACCGCTGATCGTTAAACCGTCCATCAGACCGTCCCCCGATGGCGCAGAATAATACTCAGGAAGAAAGGCACACCGACCAGTGAAGTGACGATCCCGACCGGAATAATCACTCCGGGGATCAGATTTTTCGACACGACCGACGCCATGGACAGCACCAGCGCGCCAGTCAGCGCACTCGCAGGCAGATAATAGCGATGGTCTTCACCAAAGATCATACGGGCGATATGCGGTGCCACCAGGCCAATAAAACCAATCGGCCCCACAAAGGCGACCGCCAGCGCAGAGAGAATACTGATGCGCAGCAGCGTACCCAGCCGCAGACGCCGCACGTCAATACCAAAACTCACCGCGCGGTCTTCGCCCAGGCGAAGCGCCGTCAGTTTCCATGAACTCATCATCGAGAACGGAACCAGTATCGCAAAGGCCAGCGTCAGCACGCCCAGCTTTTGCCAGGAGGCGCGCGCCAGGCTGCCCATGGTCCAGAAAACCAGCCCCTGTAGCGTGTCTTCGCTGGCGATAAACTGCATCATGGAGACCAGCGCATTAAACGTAAACACCAGCGCGATGCCAAACAGCACCACGCCGGAGGTGGCAACCTGAGTCCAGCGGGTCACGCCATCCAGCATCAGCGCGGCGATCAGCGCAAAGATGAAGGCATTGCCCGAAATAAACCACTGGTCAGGAATGCCGGGAATGCCGATACCCAGTACGATAGCCAGCGCGGCACCAAAGGCAGCGGCAGACGACACCCCGAGGGTGAACGGACTGGCCAGCGGATTATTCAGAATGGTTTGCATCTCTGCCCCTGCCAGGCCGAGCGAGAGTCCTACCACCACTGCCATCAGCGCATAGGGCAGGCGAATGTCCCAGACTATAACGCGCGTTCCGGCATCAACACTCTCCGGTGACAGCAGCGTCCGCCAGAGATCATGCAGGGAAAGCCCGGACGGACCCAACGTAAAATCCAGCATAAGCGAAGCGAGAATAGCCAGTACCAGCACGGCCATCAGCAGCAGGCGATAGCGAAGCAGCTGATGGTAACGTCCCATTACGCTCTCTTTAGGCTGTTTTTCGACGTACTGCATGGAGTCGTGGGTCACACTCATGGTTAATACCTGTAATTGTTCGCGCTGAGGCAGGAGAAGCAGCGGCGTAACAATAAAGCAAATGATAATGGTTATCAATGGTATTAGTAGTAAGAAGCTGTGACCAAAAGGGCGCGGAAGCCGCGCCCTGTGCGTATCACGCTGTCTGAATTAGCGATTACTGGAAGGGAATACCATCTCGCTGTACTTCACAAAACGGGTTTTTTTGGTCAGCCGGTAGCCCAGCCAGATAATCAGGAACAGCGGCAGACCAATATAGGTGGCCGCAACCGAATACCAGTCGATACGATCCTGCAAAAAGGCCTGATAGTTCTGTCCCAGGGTGATGGTCAGACAAAGAATAAAGGCAAAAATCGGGCCCAGCGGGAATAGGCCTGAGCGGTAAGGCAGTTCAGCGATCGAATGCCCCTGCGCGATATAGCCCCGACGGAAACGATAATGGCTGATGGCAATACCCAGCCAGGCGATAAAGCCGGTCATCCCGGAGGTATTCAGCAGCCAGAGATAGACCGTCTGGTTGCCAAACATCGAGGAGAGAAAACAGAGCCCGGCGACCACGGTGGTGGCATACAGCGCATTACGGGGTACGCCACCTTTCGACAGCTTGCCAAAAATACGCGGTGCTTTTCCTTCCCGCGCCAGGGTAAACAGCATACGGGTGGAGGCATACATGCCTGAGTTACCCGCCGACAGCACCGCCGTCAGGATGACGGCATTCATTACCGCCGCCGCCGAGAGCAGGCCCGCGTGTTCAAACACCAGGGTAAAGGGGCTTACGCTGATATCCTTCACGTCGTTACGCAGCAGGCGCGGGTCGGTATAAGGGATAAGCAGGCTAATCACCAGAATCGCCAGCACGTAGAACAGCAGAATACGCCAGAACACCTGGCGCACGGCGCGGGGGATGTTCTTCGCCGGATCTTCGGACTCACCGGCGGCGATGCCAATCAGCTCCGTTCCCTGGAAAGAGAAGCCGACAATCATTGCCACGCCGATCATGGCTGAAAAGCCGCCGGAGAACGGTGCATCGCCGATCTGCCAGTTGTGCCAGCCGGCATTCTCACCGCCGCGCAGAATGCCCGCGATCATCAGCACGCCAACCGCGATAAAGATAATGACCGTCACGACTTTGATTAAGGAAAACCAATACTCCGCCTCACCAAAACCCTTTACCGAGATGTAGTTAAGCAGAAAAATCACGCCCATAAATAGCGCGCTCCAGATCCAGCCGGGGGTATCGGGGAACCACCAGGTCATCACCAGCTGGGATGCCACCAGATCAACAGCGATGGTCACAGCCCAGTTGTACCAGTAGTTCCAGCCCAGTGCGAAGCCAAAGCCTTCCTCAACGTAGTTCGCGCCATAGGTGGCAAACGAGCCGGTGACCGGCATAAAGGCAGCAAGCTCCCCCAGGCTGGTCATCAGGAAATAGACCATCAGGCCGATCAGCACATAGGAGAGCAGCGCCCCGCCCGGGCCCGCCTGGGAAATGGTCGCACCCGAGGCAACAAACAAGCCGGTACCAATTGAACCCCCAATGGCGATCATCGTCAGATGACGCGCCTTTAACTCACGCCTTAGCGCAGGCTGTTCTGTTGTTTTTTTGTCCTTAACCATCTTGAAATGCTGTATCCTGGATAAATAAGGCGCGATTGTAACAAACTCCCCCCGCAGGGATAGTGATTCCACCGCGTTATAAGATAGGTTCATGATCAGCCCGGAATTATAAGCAACAGCCCCTTATCCCGCGTCAATGCCACGGTAATACTTATAACGCAGGCGACAGGGCAGGCATATCGCGGTCAGGCACTATTCGATACAGTCGCTGAGGAGCGCAACAGCGGTCGGGGACTATTCGATACAGTAGCTGAGGAAGCGCAGCAGCGGTCGGGAAAGATGTTTCTGCCGGTGGTGGATACGATACAGCGTCCGCTTGAGTTCGGGCAGAGGAATGGCCACCTCGCGCAGCGTTCCCAGCGCCAGCGGCTCCTCTATAACCCGGCGCGACAGGCAGCTGATGCCCATGCCGTGACGCACCGCATGCTTGATTGCTTCTGAATTCCCCAGCTCCAGCGCCAGCCTGAACTGCGGCAGATGGGAAAGCAGCAGATAATCGACGATTTCTCGCGTACCCGATCCCTTTTCACGCAGGATCCAGGTGGCGCTGGCCAGCGTATCGAGCGTGACGGGCTGGTTGAAGATATCTGCATCGGGTGCGGCAAACACCACCAGCTCGTCCTCCAGCCAGGGTTCGCTTATCAGATCGGGTCGGTGACACGGGCCTTCAATCAGGCCAATATCGACCCGAAAGTCGGCGACCGCATTAATCACATCCTGGCTGTTACCGACGCTCAGCTCAAGTGGCAAATCAGGATAATCGCGTCGCCAGCCGGCAATCATGCCAGGCAGCAGGTAATTGCCGATGGTACTGCTGGCATAAACCCGCAGGGCGCCGTTATCCTCACGAAACAGCTGCTCTATTTCCATTGCCTGTTCCAGCAGCGCCAGCGCACGTGGGTAGAGCAGCCGCCCATGTTCGTTCACCACCAGCCGTTTGCCCACCCTGTCAAACAGCTGGACGCCGAGCTGCCCTTCGAGATCGGCCAGTGCTGCGCTGACGGCCGACTGGGACAGCGACATTCCCTGTGAGGCCTGAGTGGTGGATCCACTTTTCAGTACCTCGCAGAACACCTCCAGCTGCCTTAACGTGATATGCATAACTTCCCCCTCTCCATCTGATAATGGCCCTTAATCTATCTCTAATAGTGGTTAATAATAAATATATAATCTATTTCTCTTTTAAACCAGCATTCTCCATGCTGTGCATATTGAAAAGGAGCGAGCCATGACTGATTTTACTTTCCCTACCTTCCCCGCGCGACCGCAGCGCTTTATTCCGGGATTGCTGATGGCGCTGCTGCTCGCCGCAGCCGCCACCTGGCTGAGCGCCCTGCCGATAATAGCCTCACTCGGGCTGGGTGCGCTAACGCTGGCGATTATTGTCGGGGTAGTTTTCGGTAACACGCTCTACTTTCGCGTTGCGACCCGCTGTGATGCGGGCGTGTTGCTGACAAAGCAGCGTCTGCTGCGGCTGGGGATTGTGCTGTATGGCTTTCGGCTGACCGTTCAACAGCTCACGGAAGTGGGCATTCGGGGCATCGCCATTGATCTGCTGACCCTCGGTTCAACCTTTTTTATCGCCTGCTGGGCGGGACGGCGCCTGCTGGGCCTGGATCGGGAGTCTGCATGGCTGATCGGTGCGGGCAGCAGTATCTGTGGCGCAGCGGCAATTCTGGCGACGGGACCGGTGATCAAAGCTGATTCAGCGAAAGTGGCCGTCGCCGTTGCCACCGTGGTGATTTTCGGCACCCTGGCGATTTTCATCTATCCCCTGCTCTACCCCTACGCGCATAGCCTGTTTCCGCGTCTGACGCCTGAAATCTGGGGCGTTTATACCGGGTCAACGCTGCATGAAGTGGCACAGGTTGTCGCTGCCGGACACGCCGTCGGCCCGGAAACTGAAAATGCTGCCGTGATCGCGAAGATGCTGCGCGTAATGATGCTGGCTCCTTTCCTGCTGCTGCTCAGTGCCTGGGTGAAACGTACGGCCAGCCAGAGCGGCACTCTAAAGACCAGGATCCAAATTCCCTGGTTTGCTCTGCTGTTTATTGTCGCCGTACTGCTTAACTCGCTGCATCTGCTACCCGCCTCGCTGGTTAGCGGACTTACGCAGGTCGATAATGTGCTGCTGGCTGCCGCAATGGCGGCGCTGGGGTTGACCACCCGGTTTGCTGACCTCAGGCAAGCCGGTACAAAACCCCTTATGCTGGGTGGACTGCTTTTTATCTGGCTGATCGCCGGCGGGGGCATTATCAACCTGACCGTACAGCATCTGTGGTCATAACTTACCGTGCAGCATCTGTGGTCATCGCTTACCGCCTGCGGTTATCATTGCAGCCTGAAAAGAGGCCAATAACAGGAGAGATGGCATGAAATATATTGGTGCCCACGTCAGCGCAGCGGGCGGCGTAGACAAAGCAGTGATCCGCGCCCATGAACTGGAAGCCACGGCCTTTGCGCTTTTCACTAAAAATCAGCGCCAGTGGCGGGCCGCGCCGCTCAGTAGCGAAGTGATTACCGCCTTTCGCGAGGCCTGTGAAAAATACCATTTCACCTCCGCGCAGATCCTGCCGCACGACAGTTATCTGATTAATCTTGGCCATCCGCAGCAGGAGGCGCTGGATAAGTCTCGTGAGGCGTTTTTAGATGAAATGCGCCGCTGTGAACAGCTGGGACTATCGCTACTGAACTTTCATCCCGGCAGCCATCTGCAGCAGATTGATGAAGAGGCGTGTCTGAAGCGCATTGCCGAGTCAATCAACATTGCGCTGGACCAGACTCAGGGCGTGACTGCCGTCATTGAAAATACCGCCGGACAGGGCAGCAATCTGGGTTTCCGCTTTGAGCACCTGGCGGCGATTATCGATGGCGTAGAGGATAAATCACGCGTCGGCGTGTGTATTGATACCTGCCATGCCTTTGCCGGAGGATATGATTTACGTACGGAGGCGGCATGCGTGGACACCTTTGCTGAATTTGATCGCACGGTGGGCTTCGATTTTCTGCGCGGTATGCATCTCAACGACGCTAAAAGTGAATTCGCCAGCCGGGTCGACCGCCATCACAGCCTGGGTGAAGGCAATATTGGTAAGACGGTATTTAGCTGGCTGATGAAAGATGCGCGTTTTGATGGCATTCCGCTGATTCTGGAGACGGTAAATCCCGATATCTGGAAAGATGAAATTGCGTGGCTCAGGTCAGAGCAGAAGCAGGTCTACTGACGACTCTCTGCCAGCGTGTTTCGGGTTGTTTATGCGGGTCGGGGGATCAATAAAAAAAGCGCGGTTACCCGCGCTTTTTTTCATCAGAGAGGTGTCAGGCTTTAGCCAGCTCCGACTCCGGACGCTTCAGTACCGCGTAGGAGAGGCCCGCCACCAGGGTACCCACGATAATGGCCATCAGGTAACCCATAACCGGGGTGATAGCACCGGGGATCAGCAGAACAAACAGGCCGCCGTGCGGTGCCATCAGCTTCGCGCCCACCGCCATGGAAATGGCACCGGTCAGCGCGCCGCCCACAATGCAGCAGGGCAGTACGCGCATCGGGTCGCGTGCGGCAAATGGAATGGCCCCTTCGGAGATAAAGCACAGGCCGAGAACCAGCGCTGCCTTGCCCCCTTCCTGCTGGCCTTTATTAAATTTCCTGCGCGCCACCAGCGTTGCCAGCCCCATTGCCAGCGGAGGAACCATGCCCGCCGCCATAATTGCCGCCATCGGCGCATAGGTTTGCGAACTGAGCAGCCCGACGCCAAAGGCATAGGCCACCTTATTGACCGGGCCGCCCATATCGGTACACATCATGCCACCCAGTACGGCACCCAGCAGCACCGCATTCGCCGTTCCCATATTCGCCAGCCAGTGGGTCAGCCCTTCCATGATTTTAGCAACCGGCGTGCCGACCACGTAAATCATCAGCAGGCCGGTGACCAGGCTGGCGATTAGCGGGATAATCAGAATCGGCTTGAGCGCCTCCATACTCTGCGGCAGCCTGAGTTTGGCGCTGATAAATTTTGCTGCATAGCCGGCAATAAAACCGGCAATAATGCCACCGAGGAAGCCCGCGTTAATGCTGGTAGCGAGCATGCCGCCAATCAGACCCGGCGTCAGGCCCGGGCGGTCGGCGATGGAGAACGCAATAAAGCCAGCCAGCACCGGAACCATCAGCGCGAATGCGCTACCGCCCCCGATTTGCATCAGCGCCGCCGCCAGCGTGCCCTGCTCTTTGAAGGCGGTAATACCGAAGGCAAACGACAGCGCGATGCTCAACCCCCCCGCTACCACCATCGGCAGCATATAGGAGACACCGGTTAACAGATGACGATAGGCGCCCGCGCCCTCTTTCTTCTCTTCACCCTGTGATGCTGAGCTACTGCCCCCTTTAGGCTGATAAGGCTTCGCTTCCGCGACCGCTTTATCCAGCTCCTGGGCAGTTTTCTTCAGCGCCAGTCCGGTAGAGGTGCGATACATTGGCTTGCCGGCAAATTTCGCCAGATCCACCTCAATATCCGCTGCCACGATGACCAGGTCAGCTTCTGCCACTTCTTCTGCCGTAATGGTATTGCCCGCGCCCACGGATCCGCGCGTTTCCACCTTAACCCACCAGCCGCGTTTTTTCGCTTCGGTATCAATAGCTTCGGCTGCCATAAAGGTATGCGCCACGCCGGTTGGACAGGCGGTAACCGCGACAATGCGTTTTGCCCGCTGTTCGCTTAGGGCACCTGCTGACGCCTGCGCTGGCAAGGCTGCTGGCGCGTGCCAGGTTTTAGCTTCGCTTTGCGCCGTGGTTAGCACCGCGTCTGGCTGGCGCATGAGCTGTTCGATATCAGCAACGTATACGGATTTCCCGTCAAGGCTGGCGTCGGCAGGGATACTTTTTCCTGCCACAATCACCCGATCTGCCTCAGCCAGGCTGTCGGTCAGCGTCACGCCCAGTTTCACCGCAGCGGCGGTTGCCATGTTTTTTGCCAGATAACCTGTCGCCAGGCCCAGCGAAGAATCAATTATCAGCAGCGTTTTCATTGTGCTTCTCCTGCTGTCAGTTAAATGGTTCCAGCTTGACGCGCGCCATCATAGCGGCCAGCTGGGTACGATCGGTAATGCCAACGTTGCTCTGACTGACGGCCAGGGCCGCCACGGCCGTAGCCAGTCGAAGCGTATGCTCGCTGGATTCGCGCATCAGCAGGCCATAAATCAGCCCACCAACCATTGAATCCCCGGCACCCACGGTGCTTACCACTTCACACGCGGGCGGTTTGGCAATCCATTCACCTGAAGCATTTACCCACAGTGCGCCTTCCGCACCCAGTGAGATCACCACGTGAGCAATACCCTGTTCGCGCAGGGCATGTGCCGCTTCTATTACTTCCTGTAACGTCGGGAGTTTGCGTCCGGCCCAAATCTCCAGTTCGCGTCGGTTTGGCTTCACCAGCCAGGGCGCAGCTTTAAGGCCCGCTACCAGCGCTTCACGGCTGCTGTCGAAAATAATGCAGGGGCAGTGGGTACGCAGCGCACGCATCCAGTCGGTAAACGCATCCGGGTCGACGCCGGCCGGCAGGCTACCGCTGACGCAGACCATATCAAACTGGCCCAGCCACGTGAGTGAGTCGGTCGTAAAACGCTCCCAGTCCTGCCCCGTAACCTCAAACCCCGAAAAGTTGAGGTCCGTTACGTCTCCGCCTTTCTCAGTGAGCTTAACGTTGATACGGGTACGGCCTTCGACCACCTGAAAGCGATTAGCAATACCCAGTTCGCTGAACAGATGCTGAAAGCCATCCTGATTCTCTTTACCAAGGAAGCCACCGACGGTGACATCGATCCCCAGGTCCTTCAGCACTTTAGCAACGTTTATCCCTTTACCCGCCGCATGCAAACCGGTGGTTTTTACCAGGTTTACCTCGCCCCGTTCGATTTCAGGCGTATAACCCACCAAATCGTAAGCCGGGTTCAGGGTGATAGTGGCGACGCGCCTGCTCATGATGCCCCCTCGCCAAGACCGCCAGAAATTGCCTCACCAATGGCCTTAATTGCCTGAGGTGCATCTTCACCGCTGGCGGTAAAACGCAGCCGGTGACCTTTCTTCACCCCCAGCGCCACAACCTTCATCAGGCTCCGGCCATTGGCTGGCTTGCCGCTTCCGTCGAGATTCGTCACGGTGACGTCGCAATTAAACTGTTTGATCACCGTGACCAGCGCGGTGCCGGGACGGGCATGCAATCCATGTTCGTTGCGAATGGTGAACTCTTCCGTCAGCACATCCGCCTGTTCCGAGACTTCACTGGTCAGTAGCGCAAGAATACCCGCTGCATCGGCACTCAAAAGGCGATCGGCTTTCTGGTTAATCAGCAGGTCACTGAGGTAGTTCAGCACGTTTAGCGGGCTGTCATCGTTGACCGCCACGGTCACCAGCAGCGCGGCTTTCTCACCGTCAACCTCAAAGGACGTGGCGCTGCGGCTGACGGCGACCGCGCTGGCAAGATTGCCCTCGGTGCTGTCGCTTAGCCAGACGCCCTGCCCCAGGTTAAGCGGGCGGGAGGCGATGACACGGCTAACAAAGGTCGCATCGACTGCCCCCGCCTGCTGTAAGCGGCCCGCATTAAGCGCCTGAAGCGTCATCAGATCGCCGGTGGCAACGTCGGTGGTAATCAGCGAAGTATCAAACTTAAATTCCCCTGCCAGCTTTTCGCCCATCAGCAGGCTACGCAGCGTTTCGGCTGAATCGGCGCTTTTTAGCTGCTCGGCCACGCTGTCATCGCTGAGAACGTGGGTCAGCTGACGCAGCAGCGCGAGATGTTCATCCGACTTTGCCGCGATACCAATCACCACCCAGGCGGTCTGATCCTCGCCCCAGGCGATACCCTGCGGAAACTGATACACCTGGACGCCCGTTTGCAACACCAGATCGCGGGTATCCGTGGTGCCGTGAGGGATAGCAATACCGTTACCCAGATAGGTTGAGGTCTGCTGCTCGCGGGCGAGCATACCGTCAACGTAACCTTCTCCCACGTTGCCCGCACGAGTAAGTGCGGCAGCAACCTGACGAATGGCATCCTCTTTGTTTTCGGCAGTGGCGCCGGGATGAATAGCGGACAGTTCAAGCTGGAACATAGTTCTCCTCGCTGCTTAGATTGAATCGTTTCAGCTAATTTATGAAACCGTGTACGCTCTCTGGTCTAACACGCTGAACGGACAACGCTGAAACGTTTCAATGAGTGTGTTCTTCTTCGCCTCGGCGATGCAAGTTTTACCGCTGGTTGGGTAACGATTTTTTGATGCCACGCACATTTTATCGCTTCTTTCTGGAATTATCGGGCAAAAAGCGTTCTCCGGGAGCGGGTCAGCTGAAGCTAAGCTGACCCCTCTCGCGCCGGGTAAATCGCAGAATGCCGGGGGCCGCCGCCAGGTAGGGATCCACACCCTGTCTCGGTTTTGCCTCTCGCATCCGGGGTTTGCAACAAGCTGGAGCGGCAGAGAACGCAATAAAGGTTAAGGTGCCGTTTCAGCTTCAAGCTGAATAAGCCAGGTCAGGGCTTCGTCCCGATGGGTGAAGCACATATCAGACCTCGCCTTTAAGCTGCCGCATACGCTGGGACGCAGGGGCGAGGTGAAGATCTTACACATGAAATTATCAGCAAGCTGGATACAGCGCGTATTCGCGGGCTTCCCCTGCGGCATGCCGGGGATGGGGCTGGAGATCGAAGGGGCTATGCAGCACGCTCCGCAATCGGTACGACATTCCATCAAAAGACCTCGGGGAAAAATCAACGGTAACGGAGCGTCAGGCAGCGCGGCAGGCATTTAAAACGTGAACATAGCAGGCGCCCTGAGTGAATACTATTCTTTAATGACATTCTGAGGAAAGTGTCCTGCATGACTGCCGTTCAGCACTTGCCTGAATCCTTGCGCAAGAGTAAGTTGTCGCGAGAATTTTCCCTGGCCCTTTTTACTGAGATTTTTATATGCCAAGAGCGAACGAAATTAAAAAAGGTATGGCCGTAAGTTTCAACGGCAAGCTGCTGTTAGTGAAGGATATTGACGTTCAGAGCCCGAGCGCACGCGGGGCATCGACGCTGTATAAAATGCGTTTTACCGATATCCGTACCGGTATGAAAGTGGAAGAGCGCTTTAAGGGCGATGACATTATTGACACCATCTCTCTGAGTCGACGTCAGGTGACCTTCTCCTACATTGATGGGGACGAGTATGTCTTTATGGACGACGAGGACTACACGCCCTATATCTTTAAAAAAGAGCAGATTGAAGAGGAACTGCTGTTTCTGCCCGAGGGCGGGATCCCGGGTATTCAGGTCCTGACCATGGACGGCCAGATTCTGGCGCTCGAGCTGCCGCAAACCGTTGATATGGAAATCGTGGAAACCACGCCGGGTATTAAGGGCGCCTCTGCCAGCGCCAGAACAAAACCAGCCACCATGATAACCGGCCTGGTTATTCAGGTTCCTGAATACCTGAGCAGCGGCGATAAAATACGCATTCATATCCCCGAGCGCCGCTATATGAGCCGTGCAGACTAATCAGTACGCGATAAATTCGGCAACGTCCTTGCGCGCGGCCGAATTTGTTATATTATAACAATTCCCGGGCGTGCTAATTGTAGTTGACGGTCATAATCCCCATTTTGTGCTGTGCATCGAGCCATTTCACCTGCGTTTGCCCCAGCTCAGCAGGCAACGCCTGCGCATCAGGATGCGTGATGTAGACCTGGGTTTTACCCTGCTTAAAACAGGATGTTCTGATCAAGTCGGACTGCTGGTCGATTTCGCAGCCGGGCGACACAATCGCGCCCTGAAAGGTAATGGTGCCAGAGCCTGCACTGGCCTGTGCCTCTCCTGCCAGAGCGGTTTCCGTCCATAGCGGGATGAGCAGACTGACCACAGTCATTTGCACTGCAATTTTTACGCCATTCATAGTTACCTCGTCGATTAACTGCTGGCACTTTGAAGATAGTCGTTGGTGGGCAGGTAAGTTAATTATCGGCATCGGTGAGCAGAAGATTAATTCACCTTTAGCTGAATGCGCAGAGAGAGGAAAAGATGGCACGAGTTAATTTAATCACCGGATTTCTGGGCAGCGGCAAAACTACCACCCTCCAGCATCTTCTTTCTCAAAAACCGGCAGACGAAAAATGGGCGATACTGGTTAATGAGTTTGGCGAAGTGGGTATTGATGGGGCCCTGCTGGCAGAGAGTGGCGCTATCCTGAAAGAGATCCCCGGCGGCTGCATGTGCTGCGTGAACGGCCTGCCGATGCAGGTTGGGCTGAATATGCTGCTTAAGCAGGCCCAGCCCGATCGCCTGCTGATCGAACCCACTGGCCTCGGGCACCCCAAACAGATCCTTGATATGCTCTCGGCGGATATTTACCGCCCCTGGCTCACGCTGGATGCCTCGTTATGCCTGCTGGATCCGCGCCAGCTGAGCGACAGGCGCACCGTTGAAAACGAGAATTTCCGCGATCAGCTGGCGGCGGCCGATATTATCGTCGCGAATAAGGAAGATCGCTGGCTTGATGCCGATCGGCAGGCACTGCACGAATGGCAACAGCAGGATCCACTGAGCCGTCCGGTCATCACCGCCTCCTTTGGCAGAATTGATGCGCAGCTTTTGCGCCAGCCGCGTAAAAACCAGCAGACGCTTCCTCAGCCAGCGCATCATCATGGCCAGCCCGCTTCGGGCCTGGCCGCACTAACACTAAAGCCTGATGCACGGTGGCGCCGTTCGCTAAATCAGGGCCAGGGGTATTTCGCCTGCGGCTGGGTATTCGACAGCGATACGGTTTTTGATACCGTCGGCCTGCTTGAATGGGTACGCCTCTCTCCGGTCACGCGCGTTAAAGGTGTGATGCGCATCCAGGAAGGGTTGGTTAGCGTTAATCGACAGGGTAACGACTTTCATATCGAGACCCGACAGGCTTCGCCACCTGACAGCCGCATTGAGGTCATCCATGAAGCGGAAGCGGACTGGAACGCGTTACAAACATCTTTGTTGCAACTTCGTTTAACTTTCATGTAATAATCTACGCCGTTACGATTTCTTAATTTAACCTTAAGACGAAATGACTGCTAAACGCTTACTTTCTATCCTGGTGCTTAATGCACTTGGCCTGGCGCTATTTTTCTCGTGGTATCTGCCCGCCCATCACGGTTTCTGGTTTGACATTGATAAAAGCATTTTCTACTGGTTCAATGAAAGACTGGTCACCAGCAAACCCCTGCTGTGGTTCGTGGCCATTACCAACTATCGCGCTTTTGATGGCGTCTCGCTGTTAGCAATGGGTGCGCTTTACCTGAGCTTCTGGCTGCATGAAACCCCTCAGGGCCGCCGTCGCATGCTGGCCATCGGTATTACTATGCTGCTGGCTGCCGTCGTGCTTAACCAGCTCGGCCATCTGATCCCGGTTTCGCACCCCAGCCCCACTAAATTCTTCCCGGACGTTAATCATGTCACGCGCCTGACCGGCATACCGACTAAAGATGCGTCAGCGGACAGCTTCCCCGGCGATCACGGCATGATGCTGATGATTTTCGCCTGCTTTATGCTGCGCTATTTCACTCGCCGCGCCTTTTTAATCGCGGTAGCGATAGTACTGATTTTTGCCTCTCCCCGCATAATGATTGGGGCACACTGGTTTACTGACGTGGTGGTGGGTTCGCTTTCAATTGTGCTGGTCGGCATGAGCTGGCTGTTAATAACCCCGGCCAGCGACTATCTGGTCAATGTGGTTAATCGCTATTTACCTGGAAAATATAAGCCCGCTAAGTAAATATTAGTCTGTTAATGCTTTGCAGCAGGCAGCATCGTAATGCTTACCTCATTTATTACGGTGCTGCTTAATACCCTTCTTCGCTCACAGACATAAACGCTTCGCTGGAAATAACTGAACAAAGAACGACGAGGGTGCCGCCCTGGCAGCAGTTTATGCCATAAAAAATGCTTTCAGACCGACATTTAACTACGTTCTGCATCATGCCCCTCTTTAACACCTGAATACCTTCTTTACCCTCATGATTCCTGCACATTTGCCGATAAAACGGCCATTTTAATATTCTTATGTTTCACATCATTAAAACCTATAAAAAAGACGCTAAAACCCCTCGCCATGCTGTCTGTAATCGGTTAATCTCATTTTCGATTAGGCCAACGCTGTAAGATATTTCCTTAATTTACACTTTTAACTGTGCTCTCTGGCACATTTTAGAGGTTCAGGAATTGTCTTACCCCTGTGCGCTAATTAATCTCGTTCCGTTTCGTAATATCTGACGACTTCGTCGTTAAGGACTTCAAGGGATCACAAACATAATGGTCAAGTCTCAACCGATGCTGAGATATATCTGGCGGGTTTTACCTGCTGTCGCCTTAGCGACGTTACTGTCAGCCTGTAGTTCGACCAACAGCAGCAACAATGCACAAACTGATACTCATGCAGTTAAGAGCCAGGACGGCTTTTTACTTCAAGCGTCTCAGGATGAATTCGAAAAAATGGTTCAGAACGTGGATATTAAATCCCGACTGATGGACCAGTATGCGGTCTGGAAAGGCGTTCGTTATCGCCTGGGCGGCACCAGCAAACGCGGCATTGATTGCTCTGCATTTGTACAAACCACCTTCCGTGAGCAGTTTGGTCTCGATCTGCCGCGCTCCACCTACGAGCAGGAAGACACAGGGAAAAGCATTCAGCGTACAAAGCTGCGCCCCGGTGATTTAGTGCTGTTCCGCGCCGGTTCAACCGGTCGCCACGTCGGCATTTATCTGGGTAACGATAACTTTGTCCATGCCTCAACCAGCAGCGGCGTGATGATCTCGAATCTGAACGACAACTACTGGAAGCATCGCTATCATGAGGCACGGCGCGTTCTGACCCGAACGCAAAGCTGATTTCGATCCCCTGAAGCCTGCGAAAAACGAGAGAGAAAACGCTGCCGCGGCAGCGTTTTTTTTTGCCTGCTGCCAGGCGTGATAACGGGATGTTGGCATTAACGGTGGGAGCTAAGTAACTTTATGATATTGCGCTTTGCTTTTATACTTTTCAGCTGCATGGTGACCACGGCCCAGGCTGAGAATATTAATGAGAGTTACGCGTTTGCACAGCTCGGCGAGCCTAAATATGCCGTCGATTTCTCCCACTACGATTATGCCAATCCCGCCGCGCCCAGGGGCGGTAATATTACGCTTTCGGCGGTGGGCACCTATGATAACTTTAATCGCTTTGCCTCACGCGGCAATCCTGCGGCGGGCACTGACACGCTGTATGACCGGCTGTTTACCTCATCAGAGGATGAAGCCGCCAGCTATTATCCCCTGATTGCCGAGTTTGCGCGTTATCCTGATGATTATCGCTGGGTGGAAGTTTCCCTGAATCCCCTGGCTCGCTTTCATGACGGCAGCCCCATCACCGCCCGCGACGTGGCCTTCACCTTTAACAAATTTATGACGGAAGGCGTACCGCAGTTTCGGGTGGCGAATAAGGGTGTGACTGCCCGGCCTATTTCCGCGCTGACCGTGCGGTTTGACCTGCCTGTGGGTGATAAAGATCGGGTACTGTCGCTGCTGTCGCTGCCGGTATTCCCGGAAAAATTCTGGCAGCATCACCGGCTGGATGAACCGCTTCGCACTCCACCTCCGGGCAGCGGTCCCTACCGGATAACCGCCTGGAAAGTCGGACAGTCTGTCACCTGGTCGCGCGTGAAGGATTACTGGGCGGCAAATCTGCCGGTGAATAAAGGCCGCTTCAATTTCGATACGATCCGCTACGACTATTATCTTGACGATAACGTTGCCTTTGAAGCCTTTAAGGCGGGCGCGTTCGATTTCCGCGCCGAGAGCTCGGCTAAAAGCTGGGCCACACAATATCGCGGCAGCAACTTTGACCGCCATCTGATTATTAAGGATGAACAGCCCAACACCGCCGCCACGGATACCCGCTGGCTGGCCTTTAATGTGCAAAAGCCGCTGTTTAAGGATCGCCGCGTGCGCGAGGCCATTTCGCTGGTATTCGATTTCGAATGGATGAATAAGGCGCTGTTCTATAATGCGTACCGTCGAACCGACAGTTATTTCCAGAATACCGAATACGCCGCGCGGCATTATCCCGATGCAAAAGAGCTGGAGATCCTTGCGCCCTTTAAGGGAGAAATCCCCGATGAAGTATTCACGCAAATTTATCACCCTCCCCATACTGACGGTAGCGGGTATGACCGCGATAATCTTCTCAGGGCGCTGGCCCTGCTTAAACAGGCAGGCTGGGAGATAAAAAACCAGAAGCTAACCAATCAGCAGACGGGGAAGACATTCAGCTTTGAACTGCTGCTGCGCAGCGGGGAGAATAATCAGTGGGTACTCCCCTTCCAGCACGCGCTGTCACGGCTCGGTATCCAGCTTACCCTTCGCCAGGTCGACAGCTCACAGTATCTGGCCCGTGCGCGCAGTCGTGATTATGATATGCGCCCCATCAGCTACTTTGCTTTCCCCATCCCCGATCCCTCACTGCGGCTGGTCTGGGATTCGGCGTATCTCGCCTCCAGCTATAATGCCCCGGGCGTCGCCAGCCCGGTAGTTGATGCGCTGATAAAGCAGATCATTCAGCACCAGGGGGATAAAAACGCGCTGCTGCCGCTGGCAAGATCGCTGGACCGCGTCCTGCTGTGGAATGATTACATGATCCCGATGTGGTATAACGCCCGCGATCGCTATGCCTGGTGGAATAAGTTCTCAATGCCGGCGATCCGTCCTGCCTGGTCACTGGGCTTTGACAGCTGGTGGTATGATGTCAACAAAGCCGCGCAGCTGCCGGCACAGCGTCGTTAAGGAGCAAAGAGTGGGTGCCTATCTGCTACGCCGGCTGCTGCTGGTCATCCCCACGCTGTGGGCGATTATTACCATCAACTTTTTTATTGTGCAGATTGCACCCGGTGGTCCGGTTGACCAGGCGCTGGCCAATATCGAGTTCGGTCAGAGCACCGGACTACCAGGCGGGGGCAGTGTTTCCGACAGCCATACGCGCGGCACGCCGAATTCGATGCCCGGCGACAGCCAGTATCGCGGTTCCCGGGGACTGGACCCGGAAGTGATCGCCGAAATAACCCGCCGCTACGGCTTCGATAAGCCCCTGTATCAGCGCTATTTCGACATGCTGTGGCACTACGCGCGCTTTGACTTTGGCGACAGCCTGTTTCGCAGCAGTTCGGTTATTCAGCTCATTAAACAGAGCCTGCCCGTTTCGGTGACGCTGGGGCTGTGGAGCACGCTGATTATCTATCTGGTTTCTATCCCGCTCGGCATCAACAAGGCGGTACGTAACGGTAGCGCCTTCGATACCTGGAGCAGTACGCTGATCATTGCGGGCTATGCTATCCCGTCATTTCTGTTTGGCATCGTGATGATTGTGCTGTTCGCGGGCGGCAGCTACCTGGACTGGTTTCCCCTGCGCGGGCTGGTTTCTGCCCGGTTCGACGCGCTCCCCTGGTATGGTAAAATTACCGATTATCTTTGGCACATTACGCTGCCGGTACTTGCCACCGTTATCGGCGGCTTTGCCACCCTGACGATGCTCACCAAAAATGCTTTTACCGACGAAATTCGTAAACAGTATGTGGTAACCGCCAGAGCGAAGGGGCTGGATGAGAAAAAAATCCTTTATCGTCACGTCTTTCGCAACGCCATGCTGCTGGTTATCGCCGGGTTTCCCGCCACCTTTATCAGCATGTTTTTTACCGGATCGCTGCTGATTGAAGTGATGTTCTCCCTCAATGGACTCGGCCTGCTGGGCTATGAAGCGACCCTGCAGCGTGACTATCCGGTGATGTTTGGCACGCTCTACATCTTTACGCTGATCGGCCTGCTGTTGAATATCCTTAGCGATATCACCTATACGCTGGTTGATCCACGCATTGATTTTGAGGGGCGCTAATGAAAAGGTTGAACCCGGTTAATCAGGCACGCTGGGCGCGTTTTTGCCATAACCGACGCGGTTACTGGTCGCTGTGGATTTTCATCGCGCTGTTTATCCTCTGCCTGGGCGCTAACCTGCTGGCAAACGATAAGCCGCTGATTGTCCGCTACCAGCAGCAGACTTATTTTCCCCTGCTGGTGAATTATACCGAAGCCGATTTTGGCGGCCCGCTGGCAACCGCGGCGGATTATCAGGATCCCTGGCTTAAGTCGCGCCTGAGCCAGCACGGCTGGGCCGTTTGGGCGCCGATCCGTTTTAGTGATAACACCATCAACTTCGCCACCCGCGTCCCTTTCCCCTCGCCCCCCTCCGCGCAGAACTGGCTGGGCACCGACGCCAACGGCGGGGATGTGCTGGCAAGGATCCTCTATGGCACACGCATTTCCCTGCTGTTTGGGCTGACGCTGACGCTTATCTCCAGCGTGATGGGCATCATCGCAGGCGCGCTACAGGGGTACTACGGCGGAAGAGTGGATTTATGGGGCCAGCGCTTTATTGAAGTCTGGTCCGGTATGCCCACGCTGTTTCTGATTATTTTGCTCTCCAGCATCATCCAGCCGGGATTCTGGTGGCTGCTGGGAATAACCGTGATGTTTGGCTGGATGCAGCTGGTCGGCGTGGTGCGCGCCGAATTCCTGCGCGCGCGCAATTTTGACTATATTCGTGCGGCGCAGGCGCTGGGCGTCAGCGACCGGCACATTATGTCACGCCATATGCTACCGAATGCCATGGTCGCGACGCTCACCTGGCTGCCGTTTATTCTGTGCGGATCGATAACCACGCTGACCTCGCTCGACTTTCTCGGCTTTGGCCTGCCGCTGGGCTCTCCCTCGCTGGGGGAGCTGCTCCTGCAGGGGAAAAACAATCTTCAGGCCCCGTGGCTGGGGATTGCGGCCTTCTTCTCGCTGGCGATCCTGCTGTCGCTGCTTATTTTTATCGGCGAGGCGGTTCGTGACGCCTTCGACCCCAGTAAGGTGCACTGAGTATGTCCCTGCTTATTGTGAAAGACTTAAGCATCGCCTTCCGCGCCTCCGGGGTCGAAAGGCGGGTGGTGGACAGCCTGTCGCTCTCCGTGGAGGCGGGTGAAACGCGCGCCCTGGTGGGCGAGTCCGGCTCGGGGAAAAGCGTCACCGCCCTGTCAATTATGCGCCTGCTCCCGTCACCGCCGGTGGTTTATCAGCAGGGTGACATACACTTTGCCGGACAGAACGTACTGACCGCCGACGAGCGCACGCTACGCGGCCTGCGCGGCAACCGCATGGCAATGATTTTTCAGGAGCCGATGGTGTCGCTCAACCCGCTGCACACCGTCGAAAAACAGCTGTATGAGGTACTTTCGCTGCATCGCGCGATGCGCAGAGAGGCGGCGCGTGCCGAAATGCTGACCTGCCTGGATCGCGTAGGCATTCGCGACGCCGCCCGGCGGCTGAAAGATTTCCCGCATCAGCTCTCTGGAGGCGAGCGTCAGCGCATCATGATCGCCATGGCGCTACTGACCCGTCCCGAACTGCTGATCGCCGATGAGCCAACGACGGCGCTGGACGTCTCGGTCCAGGCGCAGATCCTGACTCTGCTGAACGAGCTAAAGCAGGAGCTGAATATGGGGCTGCTGTTCATCACGCACAACCTGAACATTGTGCGACAGCTGGCGGATAACGTCACGGTGATGCATAACGGCAAGGGCGTGGAGAGCAATACAACCCGACGGCTATTCGACTCGCCCCAACATCCTTATACGCAAACGCTGCTTAATGCTGAGCCGGAAGGCAGACCCGAACCGGCAGACAGCCACGCCGACCCGCTGCTTCGCGTCAGTCAGCTTCAGGTTGCCTTTCCGATCAAACAGGGCCTGATGCGCCGGGTCACCGGTTACCATCACGCGCTACGCTCGCTCAGTTTTGTACTTCGCCCCGGGGAAAGTCTGGGGCTGGTGGGAGAGTCCGGCTCGGGCAAAAGTACCACCGGGCTGGCGCTGCTGCGGCTTATTTCGTCACAGGGTGAGATCTGGTTTCGCAATCAGCCGCTGCACCAGTGGGATCGGCGAAAGATGCTGCCGGTGCGGCCAAAAATCCAGGTGGTATTCCAGGATCCCAACTCTTCACTCAATCCCCGGCTAAACGTGCTGCAAATTATCGCCGAGGGGCTACAGGTTCATCACCCTGCCCTCAGCGAAAAGCAGCGCGAGGCGCGCGTGATTGCAGCGATGCAGGAGGTGGGGCTGGATGCGGAGACGCGGCACCGCTACCCCGCCGAGTTTTCCGGTGGGCAACGCCAGCGTATCGCCATCGCCCGGGCGCTGATATTACAGCCGGAGCTGATTATCCTTGATGAGCCGACCTCATCGCTCGACAGGTCGGTTCAGAAACAGATCCTGACGCTGCTGAAAAAATTGCAGCGCGATCGCCAGCTGGCCTACATTTTCATCAGCCATGACTTACAGGTGGTCAGATCGCTCTGTCATCAGGTGGTGGTGCTGCGGCAGGGTGAAGTAATTGAGCAGGGAGAGTGTGAGGCGATATTCTCCGCCCCAAAAGAACGCTACACGCAGCAGCTTATAGCACTGAGTGATTTCGCCATGTTTCCGCAATCCCCACGCCAAAGTTCTTAAGGCGGCAGGTGGTGGCGCTTTCATCATGACGGGTCACGAACAGGCAGGGCTGTCCGTCCCACTCTACCACGGCGCACTCAAGCTTGATGTCCGCCAGTGCCTCTTTGATCATTTGCATGATATCCCATGCCTGCTCCCCCTGGTGGCTGAGCAGGCTAAGGCCAATCAGATCGTCATCGCCAGCGACGCCATTCAGCGTCAGCGGCTCTACGCTGAGTTCGGACGATCCCGTGCCCCAGCGATAGCTTTGCGGTAATCGGTGTACGACAGAATGTTGTAACATAGTCAGCTAAACTCCCCAGTTCAACAGCGAGTGCAATGCTATAACAGCCGTTTTTTCACCAACGGTAGATATTGCACGGCAGGATAAAGCAAGGGCAGCATCACCTGAGCAGGGTCGTTTTTGAGCGTTGCCTCACGTTTCAAGGCTATATTTACCGCGTCACGGCGTGAATAACAACCATTTTTGTTGCATATAGGTAAATTTTAGCAGCGTTACATTCACATTAAAGCAACATAGTCGACACTCAGCATCCCCTGACCTGTGGGAAGGGTGCAATCAGACCGTTACGCCTTTACGCGGTCGGGCAGCGTAGAGGAAGAGTAGAACGGAGACTGTCGCACAGATAAAGATCGACCCCACCATTGGCCAGGCCGAGTGGAAGGAGAGCGTCGAGAGCAGCGCACCCACCAGCGCGCCCACGCCAAATCGCAGCGTGCCCGCCAGCGATGACGCCGTGCCTGCCATATGGGGAAACTCTTCCAGAATGACCGCCATGGCATTGGAGGAGACCATCGCCACGCAGCCAATAAACATCGCCACACCAAACACCAGCGGCAGAAAGCCCAGATTGAACGCGCTAACCACCACCATCCACACGCCCATGCTGAACTGTATCAGCAGCCCGAGCCGGAACATCGCCAGCGGACCAAATCGACGGACGCAGCGGCTGTTAAGCAGCGTCATCAGAAACAGGAAGACGATATTCAGGGCAAAGTAGTAGCCGAAATCCTGCGGGCTGATGTGGTTCAGCTCAATATAGACAAAGGGCCCGACGTTGAGGAATGAGAACAGCCCGGCAAATGAGAAGCCGCTGGCCAGCATATAGCTGAATACGCGCTTGTGGCGGAACAGCGACAAAAAATTTCTCAGGGTGGTACGGAGATGGAATTTCTGTCGCTTTTCACGCGGCAGCGTCTCTTTGATCTGGGTGACAACCAGCACGGTGGTGACCACGGCGGCCAGCGAGATGGTCCAGAAGATTGCGTGCCAGCTCCAGACCAGCAGCATCCAGCCGCCTACGATGGGGGCCACCAGCGGTGCAATGGTGGTGACCAGCATCACGAATGACATCATGCGGGAAAACTCTTCCTTCGAGTAGGTATCCCGCATCAGCGCGCTGATCACCACGCTGCCCGCCGCTGCCGACAGGCCGTGCAGCAGACGCATAAAAATCAGCTGGTCGATTGACTGGGAAAGCGCACAGGCGGCAGCGGCGACGGCAAAAATCAGCGTCCCCACGGCAATGACCGGTTTACGCCCAAAGCTGTCCGCCAGCGGCCCGTAAATCAGCTGCCCGAGAGCAAACCCGAAGATATACAGATTAAGCGTCATCTGCACGCTACCCGCTGATACCCCGAACTCGTGGGCAATTTGCGGGAGCGCAGGTAAATACATATCAATTGATAGCGGCATTAACATCGCCAGCAGGCCAAGGATCACCACCAGCCCCAGCGACGAATTCTTTTCCTTACGCACCCTCATCTACCCCACACAAGCTTCTGGTTATGATCAACGGGTCGGCAGACCCACGCTGGCAATTTCTTCTTCGGTCAGGGCACGGTATTCGCCCGGCTGCAGATCCTCGTCCATGGCTATCGCACCAATGCGCTCACGGTGCAGCTCCACCACGCGATTGCCGACCGCTGCAAACATCCGTTTTACCTGATGATAGCGGCCCTCACTGATGGTCAGACGCACCTGATGTTCGTCGATAACGTCCAGCCGGGCCGGTTTGGTCAGGTCTTTTTCGTTATGCAGCTGGACACCCGCGGTAAACTGCGCCGCCGTATCCTCCGCCAGCGGCGACTCCAGCGTCACCAGATAGGTTTTTTCGCAGTGATGGCGAGGCGAGGTAATACGGTGTGACCACTGGCCGTCGTCGGTCATCAGCACCAGGCCGGTGGTATCAATATCCAGTCGCCCTGCCGCATGGAGCTTATAAGCGGTGGGCTCATGCAGGAAATAGAGCACCGTTGGGTGATCGGGATCGTCAGTGGAGCAGACGTAGCCCTGCGGCTTATTCAGCATGAAGTAGCGCGGTCCGAGCTGCTGCTGTAGCGGATTGCCATCATACTCAACCTGGCTTTCAGGGTTCAGCCTGAACGCACTTTCCCGTACCACTTCCCCATCAACCGTTACCTTACGCGCCCGTATCTCGCGTCCCGCGATGGCGCGGCTGACTTCCAGCTGCTGAGACAAAAATTTATCAAGTCGCATTAAATCTGCACTGCCTGTTTAGTAGATATGAAAACCGACGCTCCTGACTGCGGAGCGTTTGAAGAGAGAGAACGCGTGGATCCTGACTGTTCTGCCCATCACCGGGGAGACTGAACAGCGCCCCCGGATACCGCCTCAGTATATAGGGAGTTAGCGTCGAGGCACAGAGGCTGACGGGCATGAAGCGGCCTTTCATGTCATAATGCGGTTTTGCTCCCAGATCCTCCGAAAACCATGTCGTTTACTCTGCGCCCCTATCAGCAGGAAGCGGTTGATGCCACGCTCAGCTACTTCCGTCGTTCTCATCAGCCCGCCGTTATCGTGCTGCCAACCGGCGCGGGTAAAAGCCTGGTTATTGCCGAACTGGCCAGGCTGGCACGGGGACGCGTGCTGGTACTGGCGCACGTCCGGGAACTGGTGGCGCAAAACCACGGTAAATACCTCGCCTACGGGCTGGAAGCCGATATCTTCTCCGCCGGGCTGCAGCAAAAACAGAGCCGCAGCAAAGTGGTCTTTGGCAGCGTCCAGTCGGTGGCCCGCAACCTGTCGCAGTTTGAGGGGGAGTTTACCCTGCTGATCGTCGACGAGTGCCACCGCATCAGCGACGCCGACGACAGCCAGTATCAGCAGGTGCTGAACCACCTGCGCTTAAGCAACCCGCGACTGCGACTGCTGGGCCTGACCGCGACGCCCTATCGCCTGGGGAAAGGCTGGATTTACCAGTTCCACTACCACGGCATGGTGCGCGGCGATGAGCGGGCGCTGTTTCGCGACTGTATTTATGAGCTGCCGCTGCGCTATATGGTGAAGCATGGCTTTCTGGTGCCGCCGGAAAGACTGGATATGCCGGTGGTGCAGTACGACTTCAGCCGCCTGACCGCCCGTGAAAACGGTCTCTTTAGCGAAGCGGACCTCAACCGTGAACTGAAACAACAGCAGCGTATTACGCCGCATATCGTTCAGCAGATTGTGGAATTTGCTCAGGACCGTCAGGGTGTCATGATCTTTGCCTCCACGGTTGAACACGCGAAAGAGGTGCTGGGCCTGCTGCCGGAGGGTAAGGCCCTGATCACCGCCGGGACGCCTGCCGCCGAACGTGACGCGCTGATTACCGCCTTTAAGGCGCGCCAGCTGCGTTACCTGGTTAACGTGGCGGTACTGACCACCGGCTTTGACGCGCCGCACGTAGACCTGATCGCCATCCTGCGCCCTACCGAGTCTGTCAGCCTCTATCAGCAGATTGTCGGGCGCGGCCTGCGCCTTTCCCCGGGAAAAACCGACTGCCTGATTCTGGATTACGCCGGCAACCCGCACGATATTTTCACGCCTGAGGTGGGCTCGCCGAAAGGGAAAAGTGACAATAAGCCGGTGCAGGTATTCTGCCCCGCCTGCGGGTTCGCCAATACGTTTTGGGGTAAAACGACCCCGGACGGTACCGTAATTGAGCATTTTGGCCGCCGCTGTCAGGGCGTACTGGAGGATGACGAAGGCAATCGTGAACAGTGCGACTATCGCTTTCGCTTTAAACAGTGTCCGCACTGCAATGCGGAAAACGATATTGCCGCCCGGCGCTGTCATCAGTGTGATGCGCTGCTGGTGGATGCCGACGATATGCTAAAAGCGGCGCTCAAACTTAAGGACGCCCTGGTTCTGCGCTGCGCGGCAATGGTGCTGGAAACCGGCAGCGACGAAAAAGGAGAGTGGCTGAAGGTGCGCTATTATGATGAGGAAGCCACCGAGGTCAGCGAGCGCTTCCGGCTCTCCACGCCCGCCCAGCGTACCGCCTTTGCGCAGATTTTCCTGCGCCCACACCAGCGCGCCCCCGGCGTCCCGCTGGTGTGGAAAACGGCAGCGGATATTGTCGCCCTCCAGCCCCTGCTGCGTCAGCCCGACTTTATCGTGGCGAGAAAGCAGCGCCATTTCTGGCAGATTCGGGAAAAAGTATTCGACTACCAGGGGCGCTATCGCCGCGCCAATATGCTGCGCTAGCGCCACGACGGTTTAATTCATTGCCGCTGGCGCGAAACCTGGGCTATAATGCGCCCCGCTTTTGCTTTCGCGAAAGCTGAACACTCCAACCTGTTGCTGGGTCGCCTGTAGCAGGATAATCAGATAAAGAGATTGAACAATGTTCACTATCAATGCAGTAGAACGTAAAGAGCAGGGCAAGGGTGCGAGCCGCCGCCTGCGTACAGCTAACAAATTCCCGGCCATCATTTATGGCGGTAACGAAGCAGCTGTTGCTATCGAACTGGACCACGACTACGTGATGAACATGCAGGTTAAGCCTGAGTTCTACACCGAAGTGCTGACTCTGGTTGTTGATGGCAAAGAGTCAAAAGTAAAAGTGCAGGCTGTACAGCGTCACCCGTTCAAGCCAAAACTGCACCACATCGACTTCGTTCGCGCTTAATCGCCCGTTTGAAATCCTGTGAAGAAAACGCCGCGTAATGCGGCGTTTTTTTTTGCCTGCAATAGCGACGCTGTTTGTCGCGGCGAACAACGTCGCTCAAACGGTAACGTTGTTCGCTGCGGCTAAGATTCTGCTCAAACCGCGATTTTATTTGCCGCTACTGCGGCGCTGGAGTTGGTCACGCAGATTGGGCGGTGTGCCTTTGATCGTCAGCGTATCCGTTGCCGGATCCCAGAAAATGCGTTCGCCTAACAGCATTGCGTCAAAGTTGAGCGTTAGCCCACCGCCGCTGCCGGAAAATTTGGTCAGCTGGCGCAGCGTACTGCGATCGGCCGGAAAACTCTCCTCCAGCTCATATCCCTGCTCCTGCGTAAAGGCCTGGAAGCTTTTTTCACCGAGCGGCGCCAGCTCTTCAGAAAGCCCCTGTAATGCAATCTCCTCGCCCGCCTGCAGCTGTTCATTACAGTAGCTGTAGACCTGCTGCCGATAGTTCTGCCGCTCATTTTTATCGAGAGTGGCCTCAGAGCAGTAGTCGTCTACCGCCTGCAATAACCCGCGGTTCTGCGCTTTGGTATCCAGACCCACGCTGGCGCCGAGGAAATCCATAAAGAAGTCGGCAACTTTGCGCCCTACTCTTCCCCGCAGGAAGGTAAGATAGCGCGTTGACTCCGGATTGGTTTCCCATTCGGTCAGGTCGATACGCGCCACAATATCGGCATGGTTGATATCCAGATAGTGCGTGCTGCTGATATCCAGCTCTTCATTCACGCGCATGCTGTTCTGGCTGTTCAGTACCGCAATCAGCAGATAGTCGACCGCCAGATAGCGGTAGTGACCGAACAGCACCACGCCGCCTTCCGCAAACGGATATTTTGCCAGCTCATCACGCAGTCGACCCGTTGCCGCACGGCTGAACGCGAGGAAGTCATCCTCACCCTTACGGCAGTTGCGCAGCGCCTCGGCCAGCTCGCTCTCTTCGTTAAACAGGCCGTAAGCTTTGTTCTTGGCGCTGTAAACACGATGCAGTTCTTCCATCATCGCGGTGACCGGAGCATTCGCGGGAAGCAGTGATTCGCGCAGCACCAGCTCAAGCGTCTGCTCGTCGCGTTTGATCAGCTGGTGAAGAGCAATCTGCTCGATATCCAGACTCATGGTAAACTCTCCTTTTGATGTAGGCGCGTATTCAAACACCGAGTGCGACGGCGATCAACAGGCAACAACTTTAACCGGGCGTTGACGATAAAAGAGCAGAAAAAATCGCACTTTTACGTTAAGATGCCGCCCTTTAACACTGAATAAACTCGACCTTATGCCGCAATCATCCCGTTACAGTGACACCCGCGTGGAAAAACTCCTCGCCGAAATGGCCAGCGTACTTGAAAAAGACAAGGCCCCCACCGATCTTTCCCTGATGGTACTGGGAAATATGGTGACTAATTTACTTAATAACAGCGTATCGCCTGCTCAGCGCAGCACGCTGGCTCGCTCCTTCGCCGACGCGCTGCAGGCTTCGGTACGTGATGATAAAGCCCATTAATGTGAAGATTCAGACTCTGCTATGGTAACAAATCGGCAGCCCTACCGAGAAAAAGTGTCCCAGATGATTAGCTGGGGGCACTGGTTCGCCCTGTTTAATATTATCTTTGCCTTTATTCTGGGTAGCCGTTACCTGTTTGTTACCGACTGGCCCGCCTCGCTGGCAGGACGCATCTATGCGTTTACCAGCTGGATTGGTCACTTCAGCTTTATTGTGTTTGCCGCCTATCTGCTGATTATCTTCCCGCTCACCTTCGTGGCGATGTCCCAGCGGCTGCTGCGCTTTCTCTCTGCCATTATCGCGACCGCCGGGCTGACGCTGATTCTGGTGGACAGCGCGGTCTTTAATCGGTTTCATCTGCACCTTAACCCGGTCGTATGGGAACTGGTCGTTAACCCGGATCAGAGTGAGATGGCCCGCGACTGGCAGCTGATGTTTATCAGCGTACCGGCCATATTTCTGGTCGAGATGCTGTTTGCCACCTGGAGCTGGCAAAAACTTCGCAGCCTCAACCGGCGCAACTTTGGTAAGCCGCTGGCGCTGCTGTTTATCGCGGCGTTCTTTACCAGCCATGTGATGTATATCTGGGCGGATGCGAACTTCTATCGCCCTATTACCATGCAGCGCTCCAACCTGCCGCTCTCCTATCCGATGACCGCCCGACGCTTCCTGGAGCGGCACGGCCTGCTGGATGCGCAGGAGTATCAGCGACGCTTGGTGGAACAGGGTAACCCTGAGGCACTGTCGGTCACCTATCCACTAAACAACATCACCTTTAGCGACGCCGGTACGCGCAATAACCTGCTGGTGATCACCGTGGATGGATTGAACGAGGCCTCAGTGGCGAAAAGTCTGCCGCACCTGAAGCAGTTTGCCGATGAAAACGTCAATTTCACCCATCACTTTAGCGCAGGCTTTACCGGCGACAGCGGCCTGTTTGGCCTGTTTTACGGAATTTCACCGGGCTATATGGACGGCGTGCTCTCCGCGCGCGTCCCCTCTGCCCTGTTTGGCGCGCTGAGCAAGCAGGGTTACCAGTTCGGTCTATTCGCCTCCGACGGCTTCAATGCGCCGCTCTACCGTCAGGCGCTGCTGGCAGATTATTCTCTGCCTGCATCAAAAAGTCAGCCGAACTCGCAGACCACCCTACAGTGGCAGCGCTGGCTGGACGGGCAGAAGAATAGCACGTCGCCGTGGTTCTCCTGGCTGTCACTATCGGGCATGGCGGAGCCAGCGGGTAATGCGAAGGAGTTCGCCCGCCGCTACGCGCGCAGCGCAGCCGACGTGGATACGCAGATTCAAAATGTGCTGACCACGCTGAAAGATAACGGCATGCTGGATAAAACCGTCGTGGTGATCACCGCCCGGCACGGCATTGCGCTGGACGGCGACACCAGTATGGGTAACCGGTCCAATCTGCAGGTGCCGCTGGTGGTTCACTGGCCGAATACCCCTGCGCAGCAGGTGGACAAGCTGACCGGGCATCAGGATATTATGACTACCCTGATGCAGCGCCTTCTGCACGTCAGCACCTCTGCCTCGGACTATTCACAGGGAGAGGATCTTTTTGCCGCTGCCCGTCGGCGCGACTGGGTGATTGCCAACAGCGATCGCCAGCTGGTGATCACCACGCCTTCCGTCACGCTGGCGCTGGATGCTAACGGCAGCTACAAGGCATGGGATAATCAGGGGCATCGGTTAAAAGATCATAAGCCTCAGCTCGCCCTGCTGTTGCAGGTGCTGACCGATGAGAAACGTTTCACCGCCGATTAATGGCTGGCACTGTATAAATTCAAAGCAGTCAACGCGTTAGGCGCTTGCAATTGCAGATGAAATGAGTACTATAAGCCCACGTGTCGGCACGTAGCGCAGCCTGGTAGCGCACTGTCATGGGGTGTCAGGGGTCGGAGGTTCAAATCCTCTCGTGCCGACCAAATTATCCCAACGTTTTGTCTGGTGAAGCCCAGAGAGAACCATAAAAAACAGTTTAAACAGTAGGTTGTTGAAATCTGCTGTTTTTCTGTTGTCTAGTGAAATCCTGATTGATACAGTGGAATCCACCTGATTTAGGCATACTCATGGACATTCGTTTCTAAGACTGCCTTTTGATATGCCTAAGCCTTCCGAGGAACAGAATGGAGACTGTTTATGGCAAGACAGAGCAAGCCCTTAACAATACCGAAGTGAAGAACGCCAAAGCTGCTGGACGAGCAATGGTTCTTTATGACGGGGACGGTCTGGAACTGCAGGTAACTACCGGAGGCTCAAAACTCTGGCGATTTCGTTATTACAAACCCTTCACTCGTAAACGGGCTATGATCAGCTTTGGCTCATACCCTTCCGTTTAGCTTTCCGAAGCCCGCCGAAATCGTGAAACAGCCCGCACTCTTCTCAGCAAAGACGTCGATCTGTAAGTATCCCAGCTTTAGTTCCACGCACTTTTTGAGATTTCCAGTTTCTCAGCCATCAGCCCATATTCTTCCGGCGTCAGGTTATTCA
>NZ_CDPK01000012.1:158945-159230 GCF_900068895.1 Erwinia sp. ErVv1
GATAAACGCGTTCTGGGTCGGCTTACCCGGCTTAATAAATTCCAGCATCACACCATGATCTTCAGCCCATTGCGCCAGAGCCAGTGATACCCGTTCCGGCCCATTATCCATCCGCATCTTCAGCGGATATCCACGGGTTGCTGCTATCCTGTCCAGCACCCGGACGACCCGCTGCGCCGTGATATTCAGGTCAGTTTCGATAGCCAGAGCTTCACGGTTAAAATCATCCACGACGTTGAAAGTCCGAAAACGTCGGCCGCATGTCAGCGCGTCGTGCATAAAATC
>NZ_CDPK01000012.1:159359-160829 GCF_900068895.1 Erwinia sp. ErVv1
TCTTTCACGGTACGTCCAGCTTCGACAGACTTCAGGACAGCAATAATCTGGTGTTCGGTGAATCGTGCTTTACGCATAGCGATCTCCTTCATTAGCAGAGTAAGTATGCCGGAAGATCTCTAAATGTGAATGGGCCGTTTTAGCGGGATACTTACAAGTTTAATGGAATACTCGCAGACTGGAAGTTGAAATTGAGCAATGTCAAAAGCTCTCCCCCTGCCCCTTACGAACTTGAGAAAATGTCAATTGGGGAAATAATATTTGCTTTAAAACCAAAAGTCTTATGGGTAATAATAGGGGGGGTTATAACAATTATTGTTGGGAGCTTTACTCTAGGTGCAAAACTCATAGGTTAAATTTCGTGGATACGGACGTTAAAAAAGTCGAGATTTAGAAAACCTCGACTTTTTTGAAATTATCATAAGTTAAGCCTATTAACAATAAAATCAAAGAGGGTAAACGTCAGTAACCTCTAAATTCATGTAACTTCGTTGATAATAGATCATTTTTGCTAATAAAATCTTTCAGAAAATTTTCTGTTATTATCTCCTGAGAACCATCTTTATATTTGGTTGCCAAAATTTGATGATCTGAATCGTCTGTTAATCCTTCTTGATCGGTTATAGCAAAACTATGTATTATTCTATTGCGTAAATTAACTACATCTTCAAAAAGATCAGCTACCGTAGTATCTGATGATTTGGTAATTGTCTCCTTTATAGCAGGGGCCAGCTGACCAGAGGTTTTATCAATCAATGAGTGCCAAGTATATTTACCTTGTGAATCTTCCTTTAAAATATTCTCTATTACAAATGCATTATTTGAGTTAAAAACATAGATAGCAGTACCTAAAAGCTCTCTGTACTTCTTTGATGGCATAGCTTGATGAGAGTAGTTCTCATACATAAAATTTTCCTTATATTGATTTAAATATTTTTTATATGACACCATATAACATTAGCAGATAATTTTATTTTAGCATAATCAAAAACTTTTATCCTAAACTTAAATTTTGAGTTTATAACCGTCATGATGAGTCTTAAACGTTATAAATATCTTATATCCTTCTTCGCTTACGCTTTGAACTTATAGCAACCAAGTTACCTAAAAGTATTGCCTTCTCACACTTGACTCTTTCCTCACGATAAAGGGCCTCAGCTTCTTCTTCATTATCAATGGCATAATGAATCATAAAGCGAAAGAAAAAAGTGATCTCATGTTCATAGCCAAGGTGCTGAATGATTCTTGGAGAACTCGATTTTAGAGCGTTTGAAAGCATAGATATGATCGTAAAACGATCTGCAAGATCTGTTGTAGATTGTGGAAGGTAGTACTTAATGTAGTAGCCGACACAGAATAGCCAGATATATCTAATTTGTATTAGTCGCGACTTGATCTGACATATGACCTTGAAAGGTTGAGAGTTACCGGTTTTGATATAGGTGTCGAATCCTTATACAAAACACGAGG
>NZ_CDPK01000013.1:0-273 GCF_900068895.1 Erwinia sp. ErVv1
GGCCGGGTGTGTAAGCGCAGCGATGCGTTGAGCTAACCGGTACTAATGACCCGTGAGGCTTAACCTTACAACACCAGAAGCGTTCTGGTGGGCAGTGAGAGACAGAAGACAATTTTCAGCTTATCCGGACAAGAAATAAGCTGTTCTGCCTATTACGCATGCGGGACGGAGCAAGAGATTTTATCTGCCCTGCGGACCTGAGTTCGCGGAGTGTGATTTAAAAGATTAGCGGGAACGAAAGAGTTTGTGCTGAAGCAGGGCGGCAAACGCAGC
>NZ_CDPK01000013.1:463-671 GCF_900068895.1 Erwinia sp. ErVv1
TAAAAGATTAGCGGGAACGAAAGAGTTTGTGCTGAAGCAGGGCGGCAAACGCAGCGAAGGAAGGAGCATACTGAAGTATGTGACTGAGTTTGCAAGTGAAGCCAACGCAGCAGCAGCACAAAATATTCGTTCCGTGCACCAAGATTTGCCTGGCGGCTTTAGCGCGGTGGTCCCACCTGACCCCATGCCGAACTCAGAAGTGAAACGC
>NZ_CDPK01000013.1:929-1286 GCF_900068895.1 Erwinia sp. ErVv1
AAGTAATAAGCGTGCTGATATGGCTCAGTTGGTAGAGCGCACCCTTGGTAAGGGTGAGGTCCCCAGTTCGACTCTGGGTATCAGCACCAGTTATACGCAAGTGCGGTAAAAGAATTTGCCTGGCGGCTTTAGCGCGGTGGTCCCACCTGACCCCATGCCGAACTCAGAAGTGAAACGCCGTAGCGCCGATGGTAGTGTGGGGTCTCCCCATGCGAGAGTAGGGAACTGCCAGGCATCAATTTAGATATAAAGAACAAGGTTCTTTATTAAGTAATAAGCGTGCTGATATGGCTCAGTTGGTAGAGCGCACCCTTGGTAAGGGTGAGGTCCCCAGTTCGACTCTGGGTATCAGCACCA
>NZ_CDPK01000013.1:1521-104045 GCF_900068895.1 Erwinia sp. ErVv1
AGCGCCGATGGTAGTGTGGGGTCTCCCCATGCGAGAGTAGGGAACTGCCAGGCATCAATTTAGACCAGTACGCTGGTCATGACCACTCCGGTGACACGGAATGGGTGAAACACCTGATACCAGAAGCAACATTCTGGATTCAGTACAGAATCGGTGGAGCGGTAGTTCAGTTGGTTAGAATACCTGCCTGTCACGCAGGGGGTCGCGGGTTCGAGCCCCGTCCGTTCCGCCNACAGAATCGGTGGAGCGGTAGTTCAGTTGGTTAGAATACCTGCCTGTCACGCAGGGGGTCGCGGGTTCGAGCCCCGTCCGTTCCGCCACTTATCATTAGACCCTGAGTCATCTGACTCAGGGTTTTTTTGTATGCGAAAAAAGCCATCACAAGACAGACAGTGGCTTCTCATCAATATTTGTTTACTGACAATCCAGTCTTATTAGCATGCTCCGATTGAAACTAAGCCCCAAAGCCCTTATAACATCATTACGGCATATATTATTCAGCAGTCATTAAAACCAGGCGGGTAGCGTGCGTAAAAAGACCTATGCCATGAGATATGTAGCAGGGCAGCCAGCGGAGCGTATATTCCCGCCTGGTGCCATGCTGCACGTCGGAAAGGCATTACCGCCCGGAGCCCCTTTGACCGCAGACTCTTCGCTGCGCGTACTGGTATGGAATATCTTCAAGCAGCAGCGCGCTGACTGGCTTTCGGTTCTGCAGAATTTCGGTAAAGATGCTCACCTTGTACTTTTGCAGGAGGCCCAGACCACCCCGGAACTGGTGCGCTTTGCTACAAGCAATTACCTGGCTGCCGATCAGGTCCCCGCCTTTTCTCTGCCGCAGCATCCATCGGGCGTAATGACGCTGGCATCAGCGCATGCGGTTTACTGCTGCCCACTGCGCGAACGTGAACCTTTACTTCGGTTATCAAAGTCCGCGCTGGTTACCGCTTACCCATTGCCCAATGAGCAAATGCTGATGGTGGTGAATATTCATGCTGTTAACTTCAGCTTAGGTGTTGATGTCTACAGCAAGCAGCTGGGCCCGATAGGTGAACAAATCATCCACCATAAGGGGCCTGTCATCATGGCGGGTGATTTTAATGCCTGGAGCCGTCAGCGTATTTACGCTTTGTATAATTTCGCCAGGGACATGGGGCTGAAAGAGGTCAGTTTTACCGACGATCACCGGCGCAAAGCCTTTGGTCGGCCATTAGACTTCGTATTTTACCGCGACATGAGAGTGACTGAAGCCACCGTGCTTGTCACCCGCGCCTCCGATCACAATCCGCTACTCGTTGAATTCACTCCCAGCAGGCCTGTGCTTCTATAAGAATGTTCTGCCTGCTATCAGGGCAGGCACCTCCCGCGTTCTGCCCATCATTTCAACAATAAAAAGGAAATTCGCGTCATGGCAAAACATCATCACGATCACGTTGAAAAGCAATTTGGCGACCAGGCCAGCGCTTATCTGACAAGTGCTGTACACGTGAGCGGTAGCGATCTGATCAGGCTTGGGGAACGTTTGTCTGCTGAGAAAGATGCCTCAGTGCTTGATCTGGGCTGTGGCGGTGGGCATGCGAGCTATGCGGCAGCCCGGCATGTTTCGAGCGTGGTTGCTTATGACCTCTCAGAAAAAATGCTTGCGGTGGTAAATGAGGCAGCGAAGGAGCAGGGCTTAACGAACTTAACCACTCAGTGGGGGTATGCAGAACAGCTCCCCTTTGAGGACGAACAGTTTGATATTGTCATCAGTCGCTACTCTGCACATCACTGGCACGACGTAGGAAGTGCAATGCGCGAAGTGAAGCGCGTACTCAAGCCCGGCGGGAAGGTGATCTTTATGGACGTCAGCGCGCCGGGGAACGCCGTACTGGATATCTGGCTGCAAACCGTTGAGGCCCTGCGCGATACGTCTCATGTGCGGGATTACGCGCCGGGGGAGTGGCTCACGATGTTCACCGAGGCTGGCCTTGCTATCACAGCGGTTAGCCATGACCGACTGGAGCTTGAGTTTTCAAGCTGGACAGAACGAATGCGCACGCCGCCGTTGATGATTGAAGCCATCCGCGCTTATCAGCAATCGGCTTCTGAAGATGTGCAGCGCTATTACGCGCTGAAGCCAGATGGAAGCTTCAGCACTGATACTCTCTTTATCGAGGCAGTGAAGCGGTAGTTCAAAGGGCAGGGACCTGGAATCTGTAGCCAGGGAGCAGGAATAAAAAAAAGCCAATCATCAGATTGGCTTTTTTATTGTTGAGTGAGCTTAGCTGTCAGGCGTGGCGCTGTTATTAACAAACAGCGTCAGCTTATCGCCGGGCTGAATGTTTTTACTGCCGCTGCTATTCCAGCGCATCACATCCTGCATTTCAACGCCATGGCGCTTTGCAATGCTGGCCAGAGAATCACCTTTGCGAACCTGATAGGTGATGCTGTTGCCATTATCGGCCAGTTTAGCTGCGTTTCCGCTGCTGCCCAGGCTTAGCGTTTGTCCCGGCTTAATGTTGCCGCCACGGATGTTATTAGCACGCTGTAGGTCCGCCATCGACACGTTCAGGCGCTTTGCAATACCCGACAGGGTATCGCCACTGCGGACTTTGTACGACGCTGTAGCGGTATTGCTCGCCAGCGCAACGTTCTGAACAGCGGCAATGTCGCCGGTTGCCAGAGAGTTACGCAGCTGCGCCACGTTCGACTTTGGCACCATAATGTAGTGGGGGCCGGTAGGTCCCGTACTACTGCGCTTATAACCCGCGTTAAAGCTTTTTAACTTACTCAGTGACATGCCAGCCATTTCGGCCGCCTGCGTCAGCTCTATCGGCTGCCCAACTTCAACCCGTGCCAGAGCCCGCGTTTCGTTCGGCTTCGGCAACTGGATACCGTACCGCTTATTATTCTTAAGCAACTCGCCAAGCGCCAGCATTTTAGGCACGTAGATCGTCGTTTCCCTGGGCAGAGAAAGAGACCAGAAATCCGTAGGCTTCCCGCGGGATTTATTGGCTTTCATCGCCTTCAGAACGCGACCTTCACCACTGTTGTAAGCGGCAATGGTCAGTAACCAGTCGCCGCCAAACATGCGGTTCATCCGCTCCATCATATCCAGCGCCACTTTGGTTGAAGCCACGACGTCACGTCGTCCATCATACCACTGTGTCTGCTTCAGACCGTAGTTACGCCCCGTCTGCGGTACTATCTGCCAGATGCCCGCGGCATTAGCAGTTGAAGTTGCATGGGGATCAAAAGCGCTCTCCACTATGGGTAGTAGTACCAGTTCCATCGGCATTTTACGTTGCTTAATCTGCTCGACAATCCAGTACATATACGGCTCTGCCCGTAATGTTACATCGTGGAGATAGCTCTTGTTTCTTAAGTATTTTTGTTTTTGTTCGCGTATCCGGGGATTATCCGGAACCTTCATCTTCAGCTCGTCGCCAATGAAATTCCATAGATCCTGATCTTGCGTAAGGCGGGTCCCATCGTCCTGCCAGCGCGGTGATAAAAGTCGATCTGCATCATTTGAATTATCATTTTGACCCGCTGAAGACAAACTCTGTGCATGCTGTTCCGGTACGTTGGCGTCATGTTGTGACGCCTGGCACCCCACCAGCAAGACCGAGGCGAAAAATATCGCTATAGCCTTCATGTGTGTGTCAATTTGTCGCTTAAAAGACGAGCAACTATACGTGCATGGCTAAACCAATACAACCCGAAAATCAAAAATTGTCTTTCTTCTCGCGTAGAGTCGCAAAAACCTGCCATTCATGTTGTGGAGATGTTTCATAACCAAGAGTTCTTTGTAAATCAGTATCTTGAGTGCGTAGGAAAATATTTATTTTCCTCTCATTACCCAGCGTTACGGGCAAGGTTACCCTGTTTTTCGCTCGTAACTCCTTAATTTGCTGGTAATACCGATCTATTTCAACATCCTGAGGTAAAACGGCATGGGCAAACTTCATATTCGATAAAGTATACTCATGTGCGCAACATATTAGTGTATTTTCGGGGAGCTTGTTAAGCTTTTGAAAAGATTCATACATTTGCCTTGGTGTGCCTTCGAACAGCCGCCCGCAGCCGCCGGAAAAGAGCGTATCCCCACAGAAAAGGTAAGGGTGACTGAAATATGAGATATGTCCTAAAGTATGGCCCGGCGTATGATAAATACTAAATTCGCAGCCCAAAATAGCGACCTTATCACCCTCTCCAACCAGCACATTTGCCCCTTTATCGCGCGTTTCCTCTGGGCCATATACCGGCAGATCGGGGTATGTTTTAAGAAGTTCTTTTACGCCGCCAACGTGGTCATGGTGATGATGAGTTAAAAGAATGGCGACCGGCTGCCAGCTGTTTTTTTCCAGCGCCGCCAGTACCGGTGCCGCTTCGCCTGGATCCACAATCAGACACTGTCCTTCTTCGTTACTTAATGACCAGATGTAGTTGTCCTGAAATGCCGGAATGCTGGTAAGATTCATCATCGCCTCGTTTAATGGCCGAAATGGAAAGAAGATGGTAAAGCATGAAGCCTGCTAAAACACGCCAAATTCGTCATGCGCCACACTCCTGGGCGGAAATGCCATGGGGAGAATTTTATCGTGATGCGCTCACGTCACACCTCCAGCCCTGTCTTGCGCGGATTTACGGCTTCCATTTGCTAAAAGTGGGCGATCTCAGCGCAGAAATCGATACCAGCCACTGCGCGATATCCCATCAGGTAAATGTCGGACTGTATGGTGAGCGGTTGCAGGTGCAGGCCGATCCGATGAGCCTGCCGTTTGAATCGAAATCCGTGGATGCCTGCCTGTTGGCCCACTGCCTGGCATGGAGTAGCGATCCGCACCGCGTTCTGCGGGAGGTGGACAGGGTGCTGATTGACGATGGCTGGATAATTATCAGCGGCTTTAACCCATTCAGCGTGCTGGGCATTGGGAAACTTGTTCCCGGCCTGGGCCGCCGCATTCCGTGGAACAGTCGCATGTTTACCCAAATGCGGCTGATGGACTGGCTAAGCCTGCTTAATTATGAAGTGGTCCAGCGGACGCGGTTCCAGGTACTGCCATGGAACCGCCAGGGAGGAAAGACCATCAGTACGCATTTTCCTGCGCTGGGCTGTTTAAGCATTATTGTGGCGCGCAAGCGTACCTTTCCCCTGACCCTGAACCCGGCGAAAAAGGCCGCGGCAGCACGGCGAATCAGCGCCGCTGTCGGCGCAACCCGCCAGTTCCACTCGCGGCATCGCGATCAGGATCCAGACTGATAGCCAATATCTTCGAAGGCCGGACTACCGGCTGCCGCACGCGCCAGTTCGTCACAGCGCTCATTTTCAACATGACCGGCGTGGCCCTTAACCCATTCCCATTTAATCTGGTGATGGCTTAACGCGGCGTCGAGCCTTTTCCACAGATCGACGTTTTTGACCGGCTTTTTATCCGTGGTTTTCCAGCCACGCTTTTTCCAGTTATGGATCCAACTGGTGATCCCCTGGCGAACATACTGACTGTCGGTACTCAGCACCACTTCACACTGCTCGCTGAGGGCCTCAAGCGCGACGATTGCGGCCATCAACTCCATGCGGTTATTGGTGGTTAAAAAATATCCTGAGCTGAAGGTTTTTTCGTGCTTACCGTAGCGTAAAATAGCGCCATAACCACCCGGGCCGGGGTTGCCCAGGCACGACCCATCGGTGAAAATTTCTACCTGCTTAGGCATCTCTGGTAGACTCCCTGCTGAAAAATGCTAAGTCTGACATAAACGGGTCCTATGAGCACAGTAAATACAACGCGTCAGATTGTTCTCGATACTGAAACCACCGGTATGAACATGATCGGGGTGCACTACGAAGGGCATCGCATCATTGAAATTGGTGCCGTTGAGGTAGTGAACCGCCGTCTGACCGGCAATAACTATCATGTTTACCTCAAGCCGGACCGGCTGGTCGATCCTGAGGCATTTGGCGTCCACGGGATTGCGGATGAATTTCTCGCTGATAAACCTGCGTTTGCGGATATTGCGGATGAGTTTCTCGCCTATATCGACGGCGCGGAGCTGGTCATCCATAACGCCTCGTTTGATATCGGCTTTATGGACTATGAGTTTTCAAAGCTTGGCCGGGATATCCCGAAGACCAGCACCTTCTGTAAGGTCACGGACAGCCTGGCGATGGCGCGCAAGCTGTTTCCCGGTAAGCGAAACAGCCTTGATGCCCTCTGTTCACGCTATGAAATAGACAACACCCGACGAACGCTTCACGGCGCGCTGCTGGACGCCGAAATTCTCGCCGAAGTCTTTCTGACCATGACCGGCGGCCAGACGTCGCTGACTTTCTCAATGGAAGGAGAGCGTCAGCAGCAGGCCAGTGGCGACACCATCCACCGTATCGCGCGTCCTGCTTCCGGGCTGCGGGTCGTGGCGGCCACGGACGAAGAGATCGCCGCCCACGAATCGCGTCTTGATTTGGTTATGAAGAAGGGCGGAAGCTGTCTCTGGCGGGCCTGACGCGTGCTGAAGAGATTATGTGTGAAAAACGCGCAGTCGGTGGCAGGCCGGTAGAAAAAGCGTTGACGACCGCAGCGCCTCACCGTAATATTCGCTCCGTTCCCGACGGGGAACAAAGCGCGGAGCGGTAGTTCAGTTGGTTAGAATACCTGCCTGTCACGCAGGGGGTCGCGGGTTCGAGCCCCGTCCGTTCCGCCAAGTATCCAGAAAGCCTGATTCAGTAATGAATCAGGCTTTCGTCGTTTATAACCGCCCGTTATTCTGTTACTTCTTACCGACGGCAACCCGACCGGAAAACCCCTCAGCCTGAGCTACACGATCTTCGCGTGCCAGCCAGCGATAGCACCCGGCTGACATCAGTGCGCCAATAAACCAGCTAAAGTTTGCCACTTCGTGCAGCCCCGGCGTAAAGCCAATTGCCAGACCAATCAGCACGGAGGGTATCAGTGCCGCAATGGCTTTCGGATTAAACCCGCCGCGATACCAGTACTTTCCTCCGGGAGAGTCATCAAACAGATCATCTACAGAAATCTCTCCACGCTTAATGATATAGAAATCACAGAGCAGAATACCAAATAGCGGGCCGATAAAAGCGCCCAGAACGTCCAGCGTATAGTGGATAAGCTCCGGTGACTGGAAAAGGTTCCACGGCGTGAGTAGCACAGAGCCTACCGCCGCGATCATCCCACCGGTGCGGAAGCTGATTTTTTGCGGGGAGCAATTAGAGAAATCGAAAGCGGGCGAGACAAAGTTAGCGACAATGTTAATACCAATGGTGGCGGTAATCATCGTTAGCAGCCCTATCGCGACGGCTAAATCGCTCCCCACCCGGCTGACGGTTTCGATGGGATCGGTGATCATGCGGCCAAACAGCGACTGGGTGCCGGAGACGATAACCACGGTGACCACGGAGAACAGCAGGAAATTAAACGGCAGGCCCCAGCGGTTACCCCGACGGATCTCACCCATACTTTTGCCGTAACGAGAGAAATCACCAAAATTCAGCAGCGGGCCGGAGAAATAGGAAACGACCAGCGCGCTGGCGGTAATCATCTTCCATACCTGCTCACCCGCCGAAAGCTGCTTACTCGCGAGCGTCAGCGTAATGCCGCTAAAGCCGGTCTTGTATACAATCCATCCTGCTAACGACAGCATAACGACATAGACCGCAGGCCCCGCGATATCAATAAAGCGCTTAATGGCGCTCATACCGTGCCAGAAGACCAGGGCCTGAGCGACCCACATAATGCCGAAGCAGCACCAGCCCAGCGTGGAAAGGCCCAGCCAGGCGGTATGGGTTAGCGGTGCCAGCGCGGGCCAGAACTTAAGCGTAACCAGCATCAGGGCATTAGCCGCCAGCCAGGTCTGGATCCCGTACCAGGCGAAAGCGATCAGCCCGCGGATCACTGCCGGAATATTTGCGCCGAATACGCCGAATGCCTGTCGACAAATGACCGCATAGGGCACGCCTGCTATCTGGCTGGGGCGGGCCACCAGGTTAGCAAAAATCTGCACAATGCAAATCCCCACCAGCAGGCATAGCAGCACCTGCCAGCTTGCCAGACCGAGCGTAAAGAAGCTGGCGGCCACGACATAGCCTCCCATGCTGTGCACATCCGACATCCAGAAAGAAAAAATATTGTACCAGCTCCAGTTTTGATCGCGGGTAGGTGCCAGATCTTCGTTACACAGGCGTGGACTGTAATGCGCCTGATTTGCCGCGCGGGATGTGTTAGTTGCGCTCTGGTGGGTTATTGGCATGAAAGCTGCTCCTCTTATTTCGCTCTGCATGTATTCGGAATGAAGAGGACGTTGCAGCTTTCGGGCCAAAGGTGATTTTTGTATACAATAATTTAAATGAGTGTGTACGATAATCCGCACTATTTGACATCGGGTGGAGTGGTTAATGAAGAGTGACAGCGGCTTTGAAACAGCCCCGGAGCAACAGGATAAGGATGAATTTATCTATCAGGCGCTGATGTCGGCGATGGTTGAGCATCAGCTGCCGCCGGGAAGCAAACTGCCGGAAGAGGCACTTTCAGAGGTTTTTGGCGTCAGCCGTACCGGCATCCGTCAGGTGCTCCAGCGCCTTGCGGCAGTGCAAATGATTGTACTGACGCCCCGGCGTGGTGCACAGGTGGCCTTACCCTCGGCGGAGGAAGCGAAGGAGATTCTGCATACGCGATCCCTTATTGAGTGTGCCAATCTGCCGGAGGTAGTGGAGCGCTGTCAGTCAACGCATCTGGTGGCGCTGGAGAAGATCAACCATGCTGAACAGCAGGCACATAAGGATCGCGACGGCCCGGCCGCTATTCGTCTTTCCGCTGACTTTCATATTAATCTACAGGCTATCTCCGGAAATCAGGTACTGACCGACATGGTCACCCGCCTTACTCAGCGATCTTCGCTGGTTATCGCTGCCTGGGGTGCGCCCTGGCAGCAGGGGTGCCGCTGCGACGATCACGATCGGCTGATTGAGCTGATGAGAAAAAAAGCGCTGGCTCCCCTTACTGACGCATTACAGCAACACTTTGCACATATTCTGGCCAGTCTGCGCTTTGCACCCGCAGGCGAAGCGACACTGGATTTCGCCAAAATATTCTCAGCGAAAGGGGAGAAATAATGGCGGCACAGCAGATTATCCAGGTGATTAACCCTAATACCAGCGCAGCCATGACCCACACTATCGCTCAGGCTGCAAGGGCCGTCGCGGCTTCTGAAACTACGATTGTCGCGGTCTGTCCCTCGCAGGGCGTGCCTTCTATTGAGGGGCATTTTGACGAAGCCGTTGCGGCTATTGGGGTGCTTGAGCAGATCAAGGCAGGCCGTGAACAGGGGGTTTCGGGGCACGTGATTGCCTGTTTTGGCGATCCGGGACTGCTGGCCGCACGAGAGCTGGCAAGCGGACCCGTGGTGGGTATTGCCGAAGCGTCGATGCATATGGCAACGCTGATCGCCACGCGTTTTTCAATTGTGACGACGTTGCCGAGAACCGTCATCATCGCGCGACATTTGCTGCGTCAGTACGGTTTTGAGCATCATTGTAGCGCGGTGCACGCCATCGATCTGCCGGTGCTCACGCTTGAGGATGGCAGCGGGCTCGCGCAGGAAAAGGTGCGTGAACGTTGTATACAGGCGATGCAGCAGGACGGTAGCGGTGCCATTGTGCTGGGCTGCGGCGGCATGAGCAACCTCGCGCAGGCGCTGACGCGTGAATTGGGGATACCGGTTATCGACGGCGTCAGCGCAGCCGTAAAAATGGTGGAATCGCTGGTGGCACTGGGACTCTCCACCAGCAAACACGGTGATTTAGACTATCCGGTTCAGAAAAACCTGTCGGGTCAGTTTCAGCATCTAAACTAGTGTTACGTCAGCCCGATAACAGGACTCCGACTATGAGTGATGTCAGCGATAAAAAAGAGTACGGTTTTAATAAAAACTATCCTCGCGACCTGCGCGGCTATGCGGGCCATCCTCCGCATGCGGCCTGGCCGGATCAGGCAAAGATCGCCGTACAGTTTGTGCTGAACTACGAAGAAGGCGCGGAAAATAACGTACTGCACGGCGACACCGGTTCCGAGCAGTTTCTCTCGGATATTATCGGTGCGGCGAGCTATCCTGAGCGCCATATGTCGATGGACTCACTTTACGAATATGGCTCACGCGCGGGTTTCTGGCGCATCCATAATGAGTTCCAAAAGCGCGGCCTTCCGCTAACGGTATTCGGCGTGGCGATGGCGCTGGCGCGACACCCTGAAATTGTAGAAGCCATCAGGGAGGCGGATTACGACGTGGTAAGCCATGGCTGGCGCTGGATCCATTATCAGGCGATGGATGCCAAAACCGAACGCCAGCATATGCAACAGGCGGTCGATACGCTGACCGATCTGTTTGGTAAAGCGCCCACCGGCTGGTACACCGGTCGGGACAGCCCCAATACGCGCAGGCTGGTGGTCGAGCAGGGCTGTTTTACCTACGATAGCGATTATTACGGGGACGATCTGCCGTTCTGGACTCAGGTCACCTGTCAGGATGGTACTGTAAAACCCCACCTGGTCATTCCCTATACCCTGGAAACCAATGATATGCGTTTTGCCACGCCGCAGGGATTCAATACGGCGGAACAGTTCTATACCTATCTTAAGGACAGCTTTGACGTCCTTTATGAAGAGGGTGAGACATCACCGAAGATGCTCTCCATCGGTATGCACTGTCGCCTGCTGGGGCGGCCCGGGCGCTTCAAAGCGCTACAGCGTTTCCTGGACTATATCCAGCAGCATGAAAGGGTGTGGATTTGTACCCGGCAGCAGATTGCCGAACACTGGATAACCACGCATCCTCAGCCCTGATTGGCCGCCGCCTGGCGACGCCGCCCAACACTGCGCGACCTCTGAATGATTCCTGGTGATACTTTCCCCGGTTCCGTCTGGATCCGGGGCGTAAACGATGCAGGCTGCATACAGTTGCAGTTAAATTGCATAAATAAGGCTAATAGAAAGATATTTATTTTTAAAATTTATTAAAATATAAATAATTCAACAGGTTGTATGGAACCTTATCAGGCGGGAAATTCACCCCATTGCTTGAACCCGTAAACGAAAAGTGCCATCATTAGCCTATACTCTGTTAGCCATCACCATCTTCTCCTGAGGCCCTGCCATGAAAGGTTTTATGCTGAATACCAGCATCACACCACCTCTTTCAGCATCATGTGCGTGCCGCTCCGTTAGCCACAACTCATTGAACACATCGCTCACCATGCGGTGAAGCTTTCGTACGCTTGACTACGGCCATCAGTAAAAACAGGCGTGACCTGATTTTACTGATGTCTGTTGGTCGAAGCGGGATCCGTTCTGCTGATAACCGACCTGACATTTCCGCCGGGTGAAGGTCTTTGCCTTTTCCTATTGCTGTGCCTCTGGCACCCACTCATCCTTGACCGCTGGGGATTTGTGTTATGACACCACTGAAAATTGCAGCCAGCACGACTGTGGCTATCCACCTCCAGACCGGACGCGAAGTCGTCACCCTGGATAATACTGACTTTACCGATGTGGCTGCGGTGGTCGTCTCCGTTTCCGATTCGCGCAGCGGCGTGCTGAAGCTGCTTAAGCTTACCGGCTTTAACCTGCCGGTATTTATTGCGCTGGATGATGCCGGACAGGCGCAGGATCTGCCCGAAGTAACCGGTCTGCTTACCGGGGCGGACACCGATGCATCGCTGCTGGAGGCAGCCGCCGCGGATTATCAGGCACGACTGCTGCCGCCTTTTTTCCAGACGCTGACCAAGTATGTCGCGATGGATAACACCACCTTTGCCTGCCCTGGCCATCAGGGCGGCGCATTCTTCAAAAAACACCCGGCGGGACGCCAGTTCTATGATTTTTTCGGCGAGAATCTCTTCCGCGCCGATATGTGCAACGCCGATGTGAAGCTCGGCGACCTGCTGATCCACGAAGGGTCGGCCAAGCATGCGCAGAAATTTGCCGCCCGCGTTTTTAACGCGGACAAAACCTACTTCGTATTAAACGGTACCTCCAGCGCCAATAAAGTGGTGACCAATGCGCTGCTGACCCGGGGCGATTTAGTGCTGTTCGATCGTAATAATCACAAATCGAACCATCATGGTGCGCTGATTCAGGCCGGTGCGACACCGGTTTATCTGGAAACGGCCCGCAATCCGTTTGGCTTTATTGGTGGTATCGATGCGCACTGCTTCAGTGAAGACTACCTGCGCAGACAGATCAAAGAGGCTGCGCCGGAGCGGGAAAATGACGCGCGTCCGTTCCGCCTTGCGGTGATCCAGCTGGGCACCTATGACGGCACCGTCTACAACGCCCGGAAGGTGATCGACAGCATTGGCCACCTGTGCGACTACATCCTTTTCGACTCAGCCTGGGTAGGTTATGAGCAGTTTATTCCGGTCATGGCGGCCTGTTCACCGCTGCTGCTTGAACTGAACGAAAACGACCCCGGCATTTTTGTCACTCAGTCCGTGCATAAACAGCAGGCGGGCTTTTCTCAGACCTCACAGATCCATAAAAAAGATAATCATATTCGCGGGCAGCAGCGCTTTTGCAGCCATAAACGCCTGAACAATGCCTTTATGCTTCATGCCTCCACCAGCCCGTTTTACCCACTGTTTGCGGCGCTGGATATCAACGCTAAAATGCATCAGGGTGAAGCCGGGCGTCGGTTATGGCACGAATGCGTGACGCTGGGGATTGAGGCGCGGAAGGCGATACTCGCCAGCTGCGAGATGATAAAGCCCTTTATTCCTGACGAAGTGGATGGGCGGCCCTGGCAGGATGCGCCGACGGAAACCATCGCGAAAGACGTGCGCTATTTTAGCTTTGCCCCGCGCGCCGCCTGGCATGGGTTTATGGGGTATGAGAAAGATCAGTATCTGGTGGATCCCTGTAAGCTGCTGCTCACCACGCCGGGGATTGACGCCGCCAGCGGGCGCTACGCCGCCTTCGGTATTCCTGCCACCATTTTGGCAAACTATCTGCGTGAGAACGGCGTGGTGCCGGAAAAATGCGATCTCAATTCGATTCTGTTTCTGCTCACCCCGGCGGAGAGTCGCGAGAAAATGGCGCGGCTGGTTTCAAAACTGGTGCAGTTTGAACAGCATATCAGGGAGGATGCGCTGCTGCGGGATGTACTGCCGACCATCTACCGTAAAAATGCCGCCCGCTATGAAGGGTATACGCTGCGTCGTCTGTGTCAGGAGATGCACGAGCTGTACGTCAGCTATGAGGTGAAGGATCTGCAGAAAGCGATGTTCCGCCAGGAGAGTCTGCCGAAGGTGGTAATGAATCCGCAGGATGCCAACAGAGAGTTCATTCGCGGCAACGTTGAGCTGGTGCCGATTGCTCAGGCCGCAGGACGAATTGCCGCGGAAGGCGCACTCCCTTATCCCCCGGGGGTGCTGTGTGTCGTTCCGGGCGAAGTGTGGGGCGGGGCGGTACAGCGTTACTTCCTGGCGCTACAGGAGGGGCTGAATCTGCTGCCGGGCTTTTCGCCCGAGCTACAGGGGGTGTATGCCGAAGCGGACGAGCAGGGCATTAAACATCTTTATGGCTATATGATAAACGCCTGACGTGTTAACAGGAGCCGGCTTTACCGGCTCCTGTTACGCGTTAAGAGGCCGCCAGCGTGCCGGATTCTTCGCGTGCCTGGCGGACAATAGCTTTGGCAATCCATTTGCCAATGTCCTCCAGCTGCTTATCATCGCAGCCCCAGATATCCTTCATCACCAGAAAGATCTCCGATCCGTAAACCAGCGACAGCGCCTGAATCACGCGCTCCACCATCTCGGGTGGCAGTTCGCCGTTAAGGGGTTCGACCACGTGTGCCAATAGCGCCTTGCGATTCCCCCTGACCAGTTTCTCTTTGCCAGGCTTGCTGAACGACTGTGACTGTGCCCACTGCGTCAGTGAAAGATGCAGGGCCGCGCGCAGCGTTCCTTCATGCTGTAACATCCGTGGAAAGGCGAAGGTCAGCAATTCATCAATACGCTCGCTGGCTTCCGTACGCGTGGGACGCCAGCTTTTCATCGGACTCAGGGTTTCAGTGACGATGGCGGAAACCAGCGCACTCTGCGTCGGAAAATAACGATAGGCGGTCGCGCGGGAGAGCTGGGCCTCCTGCGCCACTTCCGTAATGGATGGAAATGCGCCGTTGTCGAACATTCTCATGGCTGTTTCGATCAATAAGCGACGCGTTCTGGCACGTGTGGCGGTCAATGACTTAACACCAGCGGGATCCCTTTGCTCCACAAAAAACCTCATATTTACGGTTAATTCTGCTTGTTATTCAAGCAATTGACAAGAGACGTGCCGGGTAACGACGTCATCTCCCACCTGACCCAAAGCATAGGCCCGTTAGTAGTTTAGCTAACATCTTCGTGAGACGCACATTCCATTCAATTGATTTACCATTGATTTAAGTGATACTGTTATCTCATAGCGTCGAATATGAGCATGTCTTAGTGGTTATTTGCGTTAAATTGTCGTCTAATCAAGTCTTTAATTGAAGTGATAACAGGGTGTTGTTACGACTATGAATAAAATATCAGGTTTTGTCTATGCCGTCGCAACGGCAGATACTAAAGGAAGGGAACTGTTTTATGTCAGCAGGGCCGTGGCTAAAACCGGTGTTAGAGTGGTTACGGTAGATTTGTCGACGCAAACGGGTCAGGCCCCGTCGACCGCTGATTTCCCACCGGAGCTGATTGCTGATTTTCATCCCGATGGCCGGGATGCCGTTTTCTGCGGCGATCGGGGAAAAGCAATTGACGCAATGGCACTGGCATTTACGCGTTTTCTCAGCAAGCGCAGCGACCTGCTGGGCGTTATTGGCCTGGGAGGATCGGGAGGGACGGCATTAATCACGCCGGCGATGCAATCTTTGCCTGTGGGGGTGCCTAAAGTGATGGTCTCCACCATGGCTTCCGGCGATATCTCTGGCTATATCGGATCCAGCGACATCAGCATGCTCTATTCGGTCACCGATGTGGCGGGGCTGAATCGCATTTCTCGTCGGGTGTTAAGCAATGCCGCCCATCAGATAGCCGGAGCGGTGCTCTTTGATGAAGAGGAGGAAAATGCAGGCAAACCCGCGCTTGGGCTGACGATGTTCGGCGTAACCACCGGATGTATACAGCAGGTGAGTGATGAGCTGGAGTCGGACTATGATTGTCTGGTTTTCCATGCAACCGGCAGCGGCGGCAATGCGATGGAAAAACTGACCGACAGCCGTATGCTTTCAGGCCTGCTCGATCTGACCACGACTGAAGTGTGCGATCTGCTATTCGGTGGGGTACTGGCGTGTGCCCCGACGCGTTTTGATGCACTGATCAAAACCGGTGTCCCCTGCGTTATGTCCTGTGGGGCACTGGATATGGTTAACTTTGGCCCGGCCTCGACGGTGCCAGAGAAATACGCCGACCGGCTTTTTTATCACCATAACGCCCAGGTAACGCTGATGCGTACCACGCCTGCGGAAAACGTGGCGATGGCAAAATGGATCGCGGCGAAATTAAACCGCTGTCAGGGCGATCTGACGTTCCTGATCCCGGCAGGCGGGTTTTCTGCGCTGGATCGGGAAGGAGAGCCATTCTGGTCTCCGGAGGCCGATCTGGCCTTTACCACCACCCTGGAAGCTGAGCTGCTGCAAACCGAACGCCGCAGGATAATTCATCTTCCATGGAATATTAACGATCCACAATTTGCCCGGGCCGCGGTTAAACATTTTCGCGCCCTCGCTGAAAAGGAGTTCTGATGATGGCTTTTACACGACAGGAAATACTCACAAAATTTAACGATATGATTGCGCGCCGCGAGCCAATAGTGGGCGGTGGCGCGGGAACGGGACTATCAGCCAAGTGCGAAGAGGCGGGTGGCATTGATCTGATCGTTATTTACAACTCTGGCCGTTATCGCATGGCCGGACGGGGTTCGCTGGCGGGGCTGCTTGCATACGGAAATGCCAATGAGATCGTGGTCGACATGGCGAAGGAAGTCCTGCCGGTGGTGAAGAAAACCCCGGTGCTGGCCGGCGTGAACGGCACCGATCCCTTCTGTCAGTTCGATCGCTTTCTGGACGAGCTGAAGGCGCTGGGCTTTTCAGGCGTACAGAACTTCCCAACCGTCGGCCTGATTGACGGCAACTTCCGCGCTAATCTCGAAGAGACGGGCATGGGCTACGGGCTGGAGGTGGAGATGATCCGCCTTGCGCATCAGAAGGGGATGCTGACCACGCCCTATATTTTCAGCGCGGACGATGCCAGGGCAATGACCGGGGCAGGAGCCGACATTGTGGTTGCCCATATGGGGCTGACAACCGGTGGGAATATTGGTGCGGAAACGGCCTTTACCTTAGCCGACTGCGTACCGCTGATTAATCAGTGGGCAGAGGCCGCAAAAGCGGTCAGGCAGGACGTGATCCTGCTGTGTCACGGCGGTCCTATCGCCACGCCGGAGGATGCGCAGTACATTCTGCAAAACTGCCCGCTGTGCGACGGTTTTTACGGTGCCAGCTCAATGGAACGTCTGCCAACCGAGGTGGCACTGACTGAAACCACCCGGAAATTCAAAGAGCTGGTTCGGTAAGCTGCGGGTACAGGAAACAACGCGGCGGGTGCAAACCACGCCGCCGCGCATGTTAATAGCGGTGATAACCCTTCTGCGCGTTGCTGACCTTATACAGGTAGCGGCGGGACTCGGCAGAGGGGTGATTCGTCGCCAGCGTCTGGTAAACCTGGGAAGGGGACATGCTGTTAATCGTGCTAAACGCCCGATTTTTGTCGCTTGAAAATACCCGCAGCACGCTTCCTGCGCCACCATTGTAAGCGGTAATCACCGCATAGCGCCGCGAGACAGGATCGTTAATGCCTGCCAGATAGCTTCCCTGTAGCAGCGACAGATAGGCCGTACCGGCATCAATATTGTTCTCCGGATCCAGCAGGTAGCTGCGGCTAGGCTTGCCCCATTTCCCCTTCATGCGGAACACGTCCACCCCGGCGGTATGCTGTACTACCTGCATCAGGCCAAGCGCATCAGCGTGGCTCACGGCGTAGGGGTTGAAGCTCGATTCAATCTGCATGATCGCCAGGATTAGCGACTGATCGACGCCATATTTCGCTGCGGCTTCACGCACCAGCGGGAGATATTTATGCGCGCGCTTATCCAGATGGTTAGGCACCATCGGGATGGTGACCGACCAGATCACGTGCAGGCCGGAAGTGCGGCGCTGAAGCTTATTCTGAATCAGGTAGTCGGCGAAGCTGGCTGCGCGTCCCTGCCAGCGTATGGCCTGCCCGGCGTTGTCCAGCACCTGCCCGTAAAGCAGCGGCTCTTTACCGAGCTGGATGTCATTCGCGTCCGAGTAGAGATCGACGTTACCCGGATCTTCCCCGATCAAAAGCGTGGTGATAATTGCCTGACGCAGGCTGGCCATCGGATCGGTTCCGGCGATGGTCTCAATGGTGATGGAACCCGCGTCAAAGTTAATATGGCTGCGCGTGTAATATTGATCGCTGTATTTTACGTAGTCCTTTGGACCGGCGATCAGTACCTCGTTAATGCCCCAAATATTCTCAATATTATGGGCAAACTGGCCCATTAAAATATCGAATCCATTCGTGTCCTTAACCCATTCTTCATGAAAAATGGGCTTTTTGTTGCTGGAGCAGGAAATCAACAACGGTGCAATCACCAGCAGGCCGATCAGTTTCTTATTCATTTTGTCGTGCTACGCCCAAATTGAGAGGGCCTCATCTTTGAGGCCCAACGATTATTCTTCTGGCGGGGTATAACCTTCGATATGCACATCGTGCCCCTCAAACAGGAATTTCACCATCTCCTGCTCAAGCTGCTTACGGTCTTCCGGGTTCATCATGCTGAGTTTTTTCTCGTTGATAAGCATCGTTTGTTTGCTCATCCACTGTGCCCAGGCTTCTTTGGAAATCTCAGTATAAATGCGCTTACCCAGCTCGCCCGGATAGAGCTGGAAATCCTGTCCCTCGGCGTCTCGTTGCAGGAACGTACAAAAAATGGTTCTGCTCATTACTCTTCCTCTTCTGTCGCGCGAATGCTCAGCGCTGTGTGTTGTGGCTGACGCAGCTGCTGTAGCAGGCGTTCCACCGGGGCGGCCAGCCCGACGGACGGCGGCTGCGCTAAGTTATACCAGAGACCTGCGCCTTCATCCATTGCTGCGCCTGTGGATGTCACCTCCAGCCATACCGGTACGATATCCAGATGAAAATGGCTGAAGGTGTGGCGGAAGGAGATGCCCTGTTGCAGCCCGCTGCCATCAATGCGGCGTTCGCTCAGCCAGCGCTCCAGCTCGGGTAGCGTGGTAAATTGTGGAAAGCAAAAAAGCCCTCCCCACAGCCCCACCGGTGGGCGCTGCTCCAGCCAGACGCCGCTGCCGCGCTGCATCATCAGCATCCAGCCGGTTCTTTCCGGCAGCGTCTGCCTGGGTTTTTTTCCGGGGTAGCTTGCCCAGCTGCCGTTGGCATACGCCACGCAGCTGAGGTTCAGCGGGCAGATCTCGCATTTAGGCCGGGAGCGGGTACAGACCGTTGCTCCCAGGTCCATCATCGCCTGATTAAACTGGCTCACTCCATCCGCTGGCGTGACCTCTTCACTGATCTGCCACAGGCGTTTCTCCACCTCTTTTTTACCCGGCCAGCCCGGAACGGCATAGCAGCGTGCCAGCACGCGCTTGACGTTGCCGTCCAGTATCGGGAAATGCAAACCCAGCGCCAGCGAAAGGATAGCCCCGGCAGTGGAGCGCCCAATGCCGGGCAGCGCCGCGACCTCCTCAAAGGTTTCGGGGAACACGCCCACATGCTTTTCTGCCACCACATTGGCGGCTTTATGCAGGTTTCTGGCTCGCGCATAATAACCGAGGCCGGTCCACAGATGCAGGACTTCATCAAGCGGCGCATGGGCCAGGTCGGTAATTGTCGGGAAACGCGCCATAAAGCGCTGAAAGTACGGGATGACCGTCGCCACCTGGGTCTGCTGTAGCATCACTTCTGAAAGCCACACTTTATAGGGCGTTTTTTCCAGCTGCCACGGCAACGTTTTACGTCCAAAGCGCTGATACCAGTCCAGTACCCTTCGCTCGAACTGCGGCGCTTGCATCATGTTTAACAGTTTTCCCGGATAAGTGAATTCAGGCTGGGATTCCAGCACAGACCAACTATGCTGTAAACCGGAAGTTACCGGGGCTTGCTTAAAGGCTGTAACTTTGCATAATGCCCGTTTTCCAGATATTGCAGACCAGCAGGCAAAAAGATGAATAATGATGTGATTTCACCGGAGTTTGATGAAAACGGTCGGCCAATGCGCCGTATCCGCAGCTTCGTCCGCCGTCAGGGGCGGCTGACTAAAGGGCAGGAGCACGCGCTGGAACACTTCTGGCCCATTATGGGTGTGGAATATCAGCCAGAACCTATCGATCTGGTGAGCCTGTTTGGTCGCGATGCACCGGTGGTACTGGAAATTGGCTTCGGCATGGGTTCCTCGCTGGTGGAGATGGCTAAAGCTAATCCGCAGCAGAATTTTCTCGGAATTGAGGTTCACTCTCCCGGCGTGGGTGCCTGCCTGAGCAGCGCACATGAAGCGGGCGTGGAGAATCTTCGCGTGATGTGCCACGATGCGGTAGAGGTGCTGGAAAAGATGATCCCGGATAATGCGCTGCGTATGGTGCAGCTGTTTTTCCCGGATCCCTGGCATAAAGCCCGGCACAACAAGCGCCGCATCGTCCAGGCCCCCTTCGCAGAGCTGGTTATGCGTAAGCTGAAGCTGGGCGGCGTGTTCCATATGGCCACCGACTGGGAAGCCTATGCGGAACACATGCTGGAGGTGATGAACAGCATTGCGGGAAGTAAAAACCAGTCCACAACGGATAACTTTGTACCGCGGCCTGAGTCGCGTCCGTTAACTAAATTTGAGCAGCGTGGTCAGCGTCTCGGCCACGGTGTTTGGGATCTGATGTTTGAGAGGATTAAATAATGGCTACCCATCGCAGTCGTCGCTTGCGTAAAAAGATGCATATTGATGAGTTTCAGGAACTGGGTTTCTCTGTCGGTTTCACCTTTCCCCAGGGCGCTACCGAGCAAACCATTGATTCCACGGTGGATGCACTGATTGAAGAGGCTATCGATCCTAATGGCCTGGCGTTTGACGGCAGTGGTTATCTGCAGTGGGAGGGCTTAATTTGCCTGCAGCAAACCGGCAAATGTACCGAAGCGCACCGCGAGCTGGTACGCAAATGGCTGGAAGAGCGCAAGCTGGAAAACGTTAAGGTCACCGAACTTTTCGACGTCTGGTGGGACTAACCTCTGCAAGCTGAACCACAGGCGGTCATCTGTTGACGGATGTTCGTTGGGGCCACGCGGGCGTGGCCATATCAGTATCAGGAGAGAGCAAGATGCGTAAAGCGATAATAATGGGTGCGATGCTGCTGGCGGCGGGGCAGGCCCAGGCGGACTATCAGTGCAGCGTAAACCCTCAGGACGATATCGTTATTTCCCCCCAGAATGTTCAGGTCGTGGGTGCCAGCGGCAATCTGCTTATTTCCCCAACGGGTGATGTGCAGCGCAACGGCCAGGCCGCTACGGTGGATACCGACACGCGCCAGAAGGCTATTGATTATCAGGCTGCGCTGCGTCGCGATTTACCCTGGGTCGATCAGGGCGCCCGCGAGCGTCTGGAGAAAGGCCGCGTCGCGCTGGATAAGGTTATCGTCGATAAGCTGGGTCAGGACAGCAACGTGCGTAATCGTCTGACCACGCTGGATAAACAGCTTAAGCAGCAGATGGCGCGGATTATCGAACACCGCAGCGACGGGCTGACCTTCCACCACAAGGCTATCGCCCAGGTTCGTGAGGACGGTGAAAAGCTGGTACAGAGCGCGATGGGTGGGGTAGTGCAGGACAGCCTGAATGAGATGGGCACCCGGCAGGCGGGTAAAAGTGATAATCCCCTGCAGGCGATCATGGGCAACCTTGGCGGCCTTCAGCAGTCCATTCAGGCCGAATGGAGCAATCAGCAGCAGGATTTTCAGAACTTCGGCCACGAAGTCTGTAACCGCGTGACCACGCTTGAAGGGCAGCGCAAGGCGCTGATCGCCGGACTGAAATAGTCCGGCAGTAGCCCACTCAAGACAGGCCAGGCTGTGCTACCGGTGGCACAGATCCTGTTCTCGTCCACCTATGGCACGGCAGCCGACTTCATCTACCTATGGCACGGCAGCCGACTTCGTCCACCTGTCGATGGATATCGCGAATGCGGCGATGCTGCTGGCCACCCAGGCTCTGTAATTACTCTTCCGTCAGAAACAGCTCCAGCAGCGAGTTCAGGAACAGCTTGCCTTTATGGGTAATTTGCCACGCCTGCGCCGTTTCAATCAGATAACCCTTTTCCAGCGCTTCATCAATCTGAGGGCGGATAATAGCCTGCTGTAAGCCGGTATAGCGGGTGAACTCTTCACGCGGAGCAGCTTCAAGCAGGCGGAAGCGGTTCATAAAGAATTCAAAGGGCTTCTCGCTATCCGCCACCTCATGCTGGCGGTCCATATAGTTACCGGCCATAAAACCACGCGGATGACGCGTTTTGCAGGTGCGGATAATCCGTCCATCGGGCTGGGTCAGCTTGCCGTGCGCGCCACAGCCGATACCCAGATAGTCACCGAAGCGCCAGTAGTTAAGGTTGTGCTCACAGCGGTAACCGGGTTTGGCGTAGGCGGAGGTTTCATATTGCTGATAGCCCGCCGCGGTCAGCAGCCTGTCGCCCTGCTCGAAAATATCCCACAGGGCATCATCGTCGGGGAGTACCGGCGGGCGTGAGGCGAAGAGGGTATTAGGCTCAATGGTTAACTGATACCACGATAAATGCGGCGGATTAAGCTCAATGGCCTGACGCAAATCGTCCAGGGCCTCCTCCAGCGACTGATCGGGCAGCCCGTGCATCAGATCGAGATTAAAGCTGCGTAGTCCCAGTCCGGCGGCCAGCCTGGCTGCCCGCTTTGCCTCATCTGCGTCGTGGATGCGGCCCAGACGCGTTAGCTTTTGTGGGCTGAAGCTCTGTACCCCAATCGAGATGCGGTTAACACCGGCGCGCTGGTAGCCGCTGAAGCGCTCAGCTTCGACCGTACCAGGATTGGCCTCCATGGTAATCTCTGCGTCAGCCGCCAGCGGCAAGCGCTGGCGAACGCCATCCAGCAACATCTGCATCGCTTCGCTGCTCAACAGGCTTGGGGTGCCTCCACCAATAAAGAGGGTGCTCACCTCGCGCCCGGCGGTAAGCGGCAGATCGGCATCGAGATCGGCCAGAAGATGCCGCACGTACTCTTCATGGGGCACCTCGCCCTTAAGCGCATGCGAATTGAAGTCGCAGTAGGGGCACTTCTGCACGCACCAGGGGATGTGAATATAGAGGCTGAGCGGAGGAAGCTTACGCATTGCGCAGGGCATCCAGCAGCAGCGTCAGGGCTTTCCCACGGTGTGAAACAGCGCGCTTTTCGTCCCGGCTCAGCTCCGCAGCGGTTTTCCCTGCAGCGGGCACGTAGAAAATCGGATCGTAACCGAAGCCGCCTTCACCTGCTGGCTGGCGAGTAATTTCGCCCTGCCAGCTGCCGTGGAAGACCAGCGGCGTCGGATCTTCAGCATGGCGAAGATAAACCAGCACGCAGTGAAACTGTGCCTGGCGATCGCCGTCGGCAACGTTTTCCAGCGCGGTCAGCAGCTTTTGCAGGTTTTGCGCATCCGAGGCATTCTCTCCGGCATAGCGAGCCGAGTAAATCCCCGGTGCGCCGCCCAGCGCGTCAACTGCCAGACCTGAGTCATCGGCAATGGCGGGTAAACCGGTCACCGCAGAGGCGTGACGCGCTTTAAGGATCGCGTTTTCAATGAACGTCAGGCCGGTCTCTTCGGCTGAGGTGACGCCCAGGTCGGTTTGCGCGACGATATCCAGCCCAAATTCAGCCAGCAGATCGGCCAGTTCACGAACTTTTCCGACATTGCCGGTAGCGAGTACAACTTTTTGCATAACAAATCCTGCATTTACTGCGATGAAAACTTACAGCTGTGACCAGCCAGGGATGAAATCCATACCCAGGAAGTTCAGCATATAGAGGATCAGGATCACCGCCATTGCGGAGAAATCGATCCCGCCCATGGCCGGAATAATACGGCGAATGGGAGCCATTAATGGTTCGGTGAGCTGTAAAAGTACCAAATCAACCGGATTGCGACCCTGGCTGACCCAGCTCAGCAGCGAACGGATAATAATCACCCAAAATACCAGCATTCCCGCGGCCTTAGCGACGGACACCAGGCCAAAGTAGAGGAAGACCGGATCGAAGATAAAGACCCGGCTCTGTAGGGCAAACAGCAGCGTAAACATCAGCACGCTCAGCACCCATGCCAGCAGCAGTGAGGCGGTATCCAGCGGACCGATGGACGGAATAACGCGCCTCAGCGGTTTGATCACCGGCTGGGTGATTTTTACAACAAACTGCGAAAAGGGGTTATAGAAATCGCATCTCGCCCACTGCATCCAGATGCGTAGCAACAACACTTTGACGTACAGGTTAATTACCGTTGTTACCAGAAAAGTCAACGTCAGCATGGGTTTCCTCAGTTATTGTTGTGAGTGGCGCTGTAATCACGCGCGCCAAAAATAGCGGTGCCAATGCGCACCATGGTACTGCCTGCTGCAATCGCAGCGTCCATATCGTCACTCATTCCCATAGAAAGCGTGTCGACGCCGGGATAGTTCTTTTTCAGCTCAGCAAGCGCCTCTGCCATCTGCCGACATACCGCCAGCTGACGCGCATAATCCGCTTCCGGGGCCGGAATGGCCATCAGCCCCCGCAGTTTCAGGCGCGGCAGCCGGGACACCTCATCAGCCAGCGCTTCCAGCGCCTCCAGCATGATGCCAGATTTACTGTTCTCATCGCTGATGTTTATTTGGATAAGCACGTTGAGCGGCGGTAAAGCGTCAGGACGCTGCTCGTTCAGGCGCACGGCAATTTTCAAACGATCCAGCGTATGGCACCAGTGAAAATGCTCAGCCACCAGGCGACTCTTGTTGGATTGCAGAGGGCCGATAAAGTGCCACTCCAGCCCCGGATTCTCTATCGCCTGAATCTTATCAACGCCTTCCTGCACGTAGTTTTCACCAAAACAGAGCTGTCCCGCGGCGGCGGCTTCCTCAACCGCGCTCGCAGGTTTAGTTTTACTGACTGCAAGCAGCGTAATTTCTTTCGGATCGCGCCCGCAGCGCGAAGCAGTCGCTGAGATATGCTCAAGGACAAGGTGTAAGTTGTGCTGAATCGAGGTCATAGTCAGGGAAAAATTATGGATATCGAAGACATTGTGGCCCTTAGTGTAAAGCATAACGCGGGGGATCTGCACCTTTGCAGTGGCCTTCAACCCTTCTGGCGTCTAAATGGCCGGCTGGAAAAAATAAGCGGTTGCGCAACGATCGGTGCGGCAGCGCTGGAATCGCTGGCGAGCGCCTGGCTGGACTGCGCCCGGCAGGCGCAGCTGGAAAGCGTGGGACAGGCTGATATTGCACTGACCACCGCGGGTGGGACGCGTTTGCGCGCGCATTTTTTCCAGCAGAGAAGTGGGTTGTCACTGGCTGTCAGGGTGATTGCGAGTGACTGCCCGGCGCTGGACGCGCTGCGGCTACCACCCGTTGTCAATGGGTTGCTTCAGCAGAAGGAGGGGCTGGTGCTGGTAACGGGTGCAACAGGAAGCGGGAAGTCGACCACGCTGGCCGCGTTTGTCGATGCGCTCAACAAAAATCAGGATCGCCATATCATTACGCTGGAAGATCCGATCGAATTCCTTCATTACAGCCAGATATCGCTGATCCAGCAGCGGGAAATAGGCCTGCACTGTGCCTCTTTTAGCGAGGGATTACGGGGGGCACTGCGTGAAGATCCGGACGTTATCCTGCTTGGCGAACTGCGGGACCTCGAAACTATCCAGCTGGCCCTGACGGCGGCGGAAACCGGGCACCTGGTGCTGGCGACGCTCCATACCCGTGGCGCAGCACAGGCGGTTGAGCGGCTGGTGGACGCGTTTCCCGGTACGGAAAAAAACCTGATCCGCAGCCAGCTGGCTGGCAGCCTGAAGGCGGTAATCGCCCAGAAGCTGGTGGAGGGGTGTCGCGGGGGCAGGGTGGCGCTATTTGAAGTGCTGGTGAATACCCCGGCGGTAGCGAATATGATCCGCGAGGGGAAAACGCACCAGCTGCCGGGGCTGCTGCAGACGGGTATGCAATCCGGCATGCAAACTTTTGAGCAAAGCCTGCATGAAAGACGCAGGATGGGCCTGACGAACTGACGAACTGACGAACTGACGAACTGACGAACTGACGAACTGACGAACTGACGAACTGATCAACTGATGAGATAACGGATTGCTTATCTGCATGGCTATGAATGGATCACTATTTGGCACCGCTATTTAGCGGTTTATTTTCGAATTTATCGATCGCTGGCAGGTCCACTGAAAGCGTACTGGTGCGGCGTGAAAAAGAGTCTCAAAAATAATTTTTTTTAATTGTAACATTACTTGTTTTAGGGTTATATTGTGTTGCCGCCAGGATATTGCGCGGTGTTAATAAACTAATTTAGTTAAAGGGAATTATATGAATAAATTAATCAAGATCACTCTTCTTACTGCTGTCATCGCAACATTATCAGGCTGTAGCGGTAGTGTTTATAATAAAGAAAAAAACTGCGACTATAATTATCTGCTCCATCCAGCCATTTCAATTTCCAAAATCATTGGCGGGTGTGGTCCAACAGATAAATAAGCCTGCATCAGTTTATCGCTTTAAAGCCGCCCCTGTAAGGGCGGCTTTTACGCGGGATTGCTTCGTAATTCAGGCAGCTTATACTGCACATCATCCCCCGGTTCATTACCCACATCACGGTAACAGGCTTCAATTTTTTATTGTCTAACTGATTGCGAATATTGAGTGACCCAGTGGATTAATGCAATGCGCTTAGTTAACAATAATAGACAAGAATAATAATTAATTTGCTAAGCATTCAGGTTTTCAAAATCCCTGCCGCGCCCGTTATTCAGCATGGCGTGCAGTGCTGTTGCATCATTATTCACCCCAACGTACTATTATTCACCCCAACGTACTAAGCAGTGCTAAATAACGTTGGGTCAGTGCGGCAGCATTATACCTATGACCAGGCCTGTTCAAACCAGCTTTCAAGGATAATGACCGCTGACAGTGAGTCAACGCTTCCTTTATTCAATGCGCGGAAGCCGCCCTGAGCAAATAAATCCGCTCTGGCTTCGACGGTGCTAAGACGTTCGTCGTGCAGATCAACCTGAACGCCAAAGCGGCCATGCAGCCGATTAGCAAATTTCCTGGCCCGGACGGTCAGCGGCTGCTCGGTGCCATCCATATTCAACGGCAGGCCGACGACGACGCGATCGGGCTGCCACTCTTTTAGCAGCGCTTCGATTTTGTTCCAGTCGGGAATACCATCCTGAGCCTTCAGCGCGTTGAGGGGGCGGGCGGTGCCGGTCAGCTGCTGTCCAATGGCGACGCCAATACTTTTAGTGCCAAAATCGAACGCCAGCAGTGTCATGTGTGTCATCAGGCGTGCCCTGCATCGCTGGTCATATTATGTATGTCCACGCCAATGCTTCTGGCCGCTTCGCGCCAGCGGTCGGCGATCGGCGTAGTGAACAGGATATTGCTGTTTGCCGGGGTGGTGAGCCAGGCATTTTCCAGCAGTTCACTCTCCAGCTGATCTTTTTCCCAGGCACAGTAGCCCAGAGCGACCAGCACGTTTTTTGGACGTTCCGGCGTGCCCAGCGTCTCCAGCACATCGCGGGAGGTGGTAATAATAGTGTTATCTGACACGCGAATACTGGAGGCATAAGTGTGCTCAGCAGAGTGCAGAATAAATCCGCGATCTTCTGCCAGAGGACCACCCGCAAATACCGGCTTATCAAGTTTCGCCTCGGGATCGCGCGGGTTTGGCACGATCTTGAGCTTTTTAAGCATACCCTCTACCGTCAGGTTTTCCATCGGCTTGTTAACGATAAGGCCCATTGCCCCTTCGTCATTATGCTCGCAGATATATACCACCGAGCGTTTAAACAGCGGATCCTGCAGGGTCGGCATCGCAATCAAAAAATGATGCTGTAAATTCATTATCAGGGTTCTGTATTCGGGTTAACCACCCGCAGCCGGGGCCGCAGATGACGTTAACGGGTTAATTACGGGGCCCGCTGACCCCGTATAAAGAGTTATGCCAGGCGCTTCTCAATGGCATCCATCAGCATACCCGTAATTGAAACAGGGAATGCTGCTTCGATCTCACGCACGCAGGTTGGGCTGGTTACGTTAATCTCGGTCAGCTTATCGCCGATGATATCCAGACCAACAAAAATCAGCCCTTTAGCTTTGAGCGTTGGCGCAACACGGCGGGCGATTTCCCAGTCACTGTCGCTTAGCGGTCGGGCTTCACCGCGCCCACCGGCGGCCAGGTTACCGCGCGTCTCGCCGGATTTAGGAATGCGCGCAAGACAGTAAGGCACCGGTTCGCCATCCACTACCAGCACGCGCTTGTCGCCTTCTTTAATCGCGGGCAGGTAATTTTGCGCCATACAGTAAAAGCTGCCGTGCTCGGTCAGCGTTTCGATAATCACCGACAGGTTGGGGTCTTCCTGCTTAATACGAAAAATCGAGGCACCTCCCATTCCGTCCAGCGGCTTAAGGATGATATCGCCATGCGTCTGCCAGAATTCACGGATCTGCTGTGCATTACGTGTGACCAACGTATCCGGCGTCAGTTCCGCAAACCAGGCGGTAAACAGCTTTTCATTACAATCACGCAGGCTCTGTGGCTTATTAACAATCAGCGTGCCTTTTTCCTCTGCGCGCTCAAGGATGTAAGTGGCGTAGATGAATTCGGTATCAAATGGCGGATCCTTACGCATCAGCACCACATTCAGATCGGCCAGCGGGATATCCTGTTCGCTGCCAAACTCAAACCAGCTTTCAGCATTCTGCTCCACGCTCAGCAGGCGCGTATGCGCACGGGCTTCTCCGCCGCGCAGGTAAAGATCGCTCATCTCCATGTAATGAATCTCATAACCACGGCGCTGTGCTTCCAGCAACATGGCGAAGCTGGTGTCTTTCTTAATATTGATGGAGGTAATCGGGTCCATCACAATGCCAAGCTTAATCATTTTTGCTTCTCCAGTGAGCGGCCATATTTGCATGTGGAACGCAGGTGAGTACCTACCCCAAATCGCCAAAGCGAACCTGTAAGGCGGTAATTGCGGTTAAGGCTGTCGTTTCCGTACGTAATACGCGCGGACCTAAAAGAATATCGGTAAATCCATAGCCTGAGGTCATACTTATTTCGTCGGAGGAAAGGCCGCCTTCGGGGCCAATCAGCAGGCGGATGCGCTCAACGGGCAGCGGCAGCGTATTAATACTCTGGCTGGCGCGTGGATGAAGGTTAAGCTTCAGGCCGTCGTCCTGCTCGGCGCACCAGGCCGCAAGCGTCATCGCTTCCCGGACCTCTGGCACACTATTTCTGCCGCACTGCTCGCAGGCCGCAATGACAATTTTCTGCCACTGCTGAATTTTCTTCGCCAGCCTTTCCGCATCCAGCTTTACGCCACAGCGTTCAGAAAACAAGGGGGTAATGGTATTTACCCCCAGCTCGACGGCTTTCTGAATGGTAAACTCCATCTTCTCGCCGCGTGACATAACCTGCCCAAGATGCAGGTAGAGCGGGGATTCACGGCTATCTTCACGACTTTCGCCAGCGCGAACCCGTACGCTTTTTTTATCGGCGTGCACGATTTCTGCCTGAAAAGTCAGATTATTGCCATCAAAGAGTTCAAGGGTCTGGCCGACCGTCATTCTTAACACCCGGCCAACATGGTTAGCGGCCTCGTCGCTGAGAGCCACTTCGCTGCCCGGCGTTATCGCTTCGGGATGAAAGATGCGGGGTATGCGCATGGAAGTCCTGCTTAATGGTTACTGGCCGCATGGGGTGCGGCCAAAAGAGCTCTAGTTTAGGTCAGTGATTTTACCGCTGGCAAGCCTGCTGTACATAAGGATTGTGGTTTCCCTGCACGCGGGCGATGCGGTTGTCGCGCTCACACTCCCAGGCCGTAACCGGATACTGCTTGTCCCACACCGTCATCAGCTGGGTCTGCTGCGAGGACATGGCTAATTTATAGCGATCGCGCATATAAAACCAGGTGCGGGCGATTGCGCCCCGTGCGCGGGCTGGCGGCTCGGCCTGCTTGTTTTTGAAGTCGATTTTCATTTCACACTGGCCATACTGGCGCTCGCTGCCGTTCCACTGACTGTACATAAAATTACCGCGATCGCCGTTCACTTCACCAATCGCTGGCTGCAGATTATGCAGGTCCGTCTCTATCTGTCGGTAGCCCGCATCTTTTGCGCACTGTTTTCTCCCGCCCTGCTGCCAGCACTGCCGCTGATGGCCGAAGGTCCAGGCGGGCACCACATGCTCCCACTCTATACGATGGGCGCGATTTGCATTTTTACGCACCTGATAGCCGCAGGATGCCAGATCGGGTACGCCTTTTTTTCCCTGCCACTGAATTTTACAGCCACAGTAGAAGCTGCCGGGCGCATCGGCATTAATCCTGGCGGCCCAGGTTTTGGCCTGGCTAAAGCTATTCTGGTGATAGTTCTCCGGCCCACGCCCGTGAGCGAAGAAAACCGGAAGGAGTAAACAGCAGGAAAGAACACTGATAATTTTGCGAAGCATATTCCAGAACGTCAGTAATAAATCAAGGCGGCGAGAGTAACAGATGCCCCGAATATTCGGAAACTGACGGCGATAATTTAGTGGGTTTTTGTCTGTTTATTCATCATTTACTGGAATTTTCAGATTGCTGGAAATCGCCGGGAAGCAGGCGATCGCCGCAGCGCACGCAGCGGTACTCACTCTGGCCCCGCAGCACGCGATTATGACGTCGGACGGTAAGCTGGTGCTGCTGGCAGCCGCAGCGATAGGGAAAAGAGCGGCTGCGTACGGTTTCCACCTCAAACTGATGCGTACGTCGGGCGGGAATACCCAGCACGGTTTCCATCATCCACTTCCACTCCTTCCCGTGCGGTGCCACGCGGCCGAAATACTTCCAGACCAGCAGATGGGCAAGCTCATGGGGTACCACCTCGTCGACGAACGCCTGCTGGTTTTCCATCAGCAGCACGGGATTGAGCCGGATTTCCCAGCTTTGTAGCCAGGCCGTCCCGGCAGCTGTGCCGCGTTGTTGATAAACCACTTTCGGTTCCGGATAGCTGCGTTCAAGGTGCTGGTTGGCCTGCAGTAATTTTTCGCGCAGCGATCGCATTACCGCCTGCTGAAGGGCAACGGGAAGTCTGAGGGTTTTCATAGGGCAGAGAATACGATGGGAAAGCGGGGAGATCAATTAATGGCCGGGTTTCCCCGGCCAGAAAGACTTAGTCACGCTGACCGATGTCGCGCAGCTTTTTGCCGCTCAACAGGTTGCGTTCAATGTGCTCAAGCGAAACGTTTTTCGTTTCCGGGATAAGGATAATTGTCAGGATGATGAATACCACATTCAGACCGGCGTAAACCCAGAAGGTATTCGCGTTACCCAGGGAGTTCAGCATAGTCAGGAAGGTTGCACCCACGATCATGTTAGCAATCCAGTTGGTGGCGGTAGACACGGTGATACCGAAATCGCGGCCTTTCAGCGGCTGGATTTCTGAACAGAGTACCCAAATCAGCGGACCCGCGCTCATGGCAAAACCAACGATAAACATCATCAGCATGGCAATGGCAAAGTACTGTGCGCCTGAGGAATGAATGCCAAGATGCAGCATCGTCCCCAGAACACCCATGCCCGCTGCCATCACCGTGAAGCCCAGCTTCAGCGTTGGCTTACGGCCCCAGCGGTCAACCAGACCGATGGCAATAAAGGTTGCCAGCACGTTAACCAGGCCGACAATTACCGTGCCCCACATCTGCTGAGTGGTATTGGTAAAGCCTGCAATTTCAAAAATTTTCGGTGCGTAGTACATGATAACGTTCATACCGGTGAACTGCTGCATAACCTGCAGCAGAACACCGAGATAGACCGCACGGCGGAAATTACCGTTATCTTTGAACAGGCTCCAGCCGGACTGTTTGATTTTCAGGCTTTCGCGAATTTCGTCCAGCTCACGCTTAGCCTGCTCGCTGGTATCACGCAGGCGATCAAGTACGCGCTGAGCATCACGGAAGTTGCCACGCGCCGCCAGCCAGCGTGGGCTGTTCGGCAGGAAGCAAACGCCAACCAGTAACAGCGCAGCGGGGATGGTTATCACACCCAGCATCCAGCGCCATTCGCCGGTGAAGCTAAAGGCGGTATCGGAAAGGTAGGCACCCAGAATACCGATGGTAATCATCAGCTGGTAGAGAGAGATCATACTGCCGCGAATCTTCTCTGGCGCAATTTCAGAGAGATAAAGCGGCGCGGTGTAAGAGGCTACACCGACGGCAAGGCCCAGCAGAACGCGAGCCACAATCAGCATCTCCGGGTTAGGGGACATTGCCGACCAGAGCGAGCCGATAACGAAAAGCACTGCGCCAATCATCAGGCTTTTCTTACGACCGAGGCGTGAAGACATCCAGCCGCTACCGACAGCACCGACGGCAGCACCGAACATCATTGAACTGACAATCCATTCCTGCTGGTGGGCAGTGACGTTAAAGTCTTTCGCAATAAAGGGTAAGGCACCGGCAATAACGCCGATATCCAGACCAAAAAGCAGGCCGGCAAGCGCCGCCAGGAAACACACAAATAAGGTCATGACCTTATTTGAGGTCCTGCTGTGTTTTTTATTATCAGGCATAAAGCCTCCATGTAAGTGGTACCGCATATTGTTGTTATAAATGTTAGAAAACCTTTGTGCGCAAGACTGTGCTACAGATCACAATGGTGTAATCGGTTACACACTGGATCTCTGTTAAAAGTAGCCTGTTCATGCGCGCTTACGCTTTATAACCAGTTAGTCATAGCACTAAATATTTTCACTTAATTCCCTGATGGTCCTCTATCAGACAGCGCTGAAAATAACGCATTACAGTAGCATTTGTCAGGCCAGTAAATTCTTAATATTAGAAAAAACAGCAAGTTTCATGATGTAATCGTTATCACTTCGTCGCGTTCTGCGTCAACGAAGTGTAGACAGGCGACGATAAACTGCCAGATAGCGGGCAGCAAAAAGGGCACCCTGGGGTGCCCCTTAACCGGCAGAGACTGGGCTTATTTAAGACCCGCGGCCTCACGCAGCTGAGCTGCCTTATCGGTTTTTTCCCATGGGAAATGTTCGCGGCCAAAGTGGCCGTAAGCTGCCGTTTCACGGTACATCGGGTGCAGCAGATCCAGCATCTGAATCAGGCCGTAAGGGCGCAGATCGAAGAACTCACGCACCAGCAGCGTAAGCTGCTCGGTAGGCACCTTTTCAGTCCCGAAGGTTTCAACCATGATTGAGGTTGGCTCGGCCACGCCGATGGCATAGGAAACCTGAATTTCACAACGGTCAGCCAGACCCGCAGCAACGATGTTTTTTGCCACATAACGCGCGGCATAGGCTGCTGAACGGTCCACTTTAGAAGGATCTTTACCGGAGAAAGCACCGCCGCCGTGACGCGCCATGCCGCCGTAGGTATCCACGATAATTTTACGGCCGGTCAGGCCACAGTCGCCCATAGGCCCACCGATAACGAAACGGCCCGTTGGGTTAATGTGGTATTTGGTGCTGGGGTTGATCCACTCTGCTGGCAGAACCGGCTTGATGATCTCTTCCATCACCGCTTCCTGCAGATCCTTCAGGGAGATATCTTCGCTGTGCTGAGTAGAAAGCACTACCGCATCAATACCAACGATTTTTCCATCGTCATACTGGAAGGTGATCTGGCTTTTAGCATCAGGGCGCAGCCAGGGCAGGGTGCCGTTTTTACGGACTTCTGACTGGCGCTGAACCAGACGGTGCGCATAGGTCACTGGCGCAGGCATCAGGACGTCGGTTTCGTTAGTGGCGTAGCCAAACATCAGGCCCTGGTCACCCGCACCCTGTTCCAGCGGATCGGCACGATCCACACCCTGATTGATATCAGGAGACTGCTTGCCAATGGCGTTCAATACGGCACAGGAGTTGGCATCAAAGCCCATATCGGAATGGACATAGCCGATTTCACGCACGGTATTACGGGTGATCTCTTCGATATCGACCCATGCCGAGGTAGTGATTTCACCACCGACCAGCACCATGCCAGTTTTTACATAGGTTTCACAGGCTACGCGCGCCTTAGGATCCTGTGTGAGAATAGCATCGAGCACGGCATCAGAAATCTGGTCGGCAATTTTGTCGGGATGTCCTTCTGATACGGACTCGGATGTAAAAAGGTGTTTAGCCATTTTATTCTTTACCTTACTAATACGGGTTGGAATCGACTGCATAGCGCGAAAGAGTGGGTACCAGTCTGCAATATCAAACGGGCCTTGTGCTCAGCGCCCCCTCAGGCAAAGCCGTGAGCAGTACATAGGTTCTAAGACGCTTAGAAGTTAACCGGTATGGATGGATTAACATCTGGACGGCTATTTTAGGTTACTCGTTAAGCGGATTGCCAGCGTTTTTTCATGAAATCAAATTTCATCGAGAGTGAAAATAGCAGAAATTGCTGACCGAACGGGCATTTCGCACTTTTAGATTTTGCATTTCACCGGGTCCGGCTGTATAAAACGCCGCTGCTTTAAGCCTTACAGAAAGGATTGGCGGACTTATCCCTCCTTTACGGCCTTTTCAGGCATGCATTATCCATTGTCTGCACGCAGGCCATCGTCTTTCCAGCGCGTGCTGGCTGATATGTTCACGGGTGGTAACCCGGTACTCTCAGTTCCCCCTGAGAGATTTTCGCTTTTGACTGTCTGACTCCTGACGGAGGCCGTTACGTGTTTGATGTTATACTTCAGAAACCGACAGGTGCGATGCCGCAGCATTTTATGCTGAATTTCCCGCTGGTCGATGGGTTGTTGTCGCGGGCTTTCCCTGCGATAGTGGTTAACTGTTCCGCATTTTACCAATTTGAGGCTCGCAATGTCTGACGACATCAAGACAATCAAGGGTTCGTCAGCAGGCGAACAGGGTGTACTCCGCTCAATGCAGGAGGTGGCCATGAGCGATCAGGATGCCAGCAAGATGCTGCGCACCTATAATATTGCCTGGTGGGGTAATAACTACTATGACGTGAACGAACTGGGTCATATCAGCGTTTGCCCCGATCCAGACGTGCCGGAAGCGCGCGTCGATCTGGCGAAACTGGTTAAAGAGCGCGAGGCCGATGGCCAGCGTCTTCCTGCCCTGTTCTGTTTCCCCCAAATTCTGCAACACCGCCTGCGTTCTATTAATGCGGCGTTTAAGCGTGCCCGTGAATCCTACGGCTACCGCGGCGACTACTTCCTCGTTTACCCGATCAAAGTTAACCAGCACAAACGCGTGATTGAATCCCTGATCAACTCCGGCGAGCCGCTGGGGCTGGAAGCGGGTTCAAAGGCTGAGCTGATGGCGGTTCTGGCCCACGCCGGGATGACCCGTTCGGTCATCGTCTGTAATGGCTATAAGGATCGCGAGTATATCCGCCTGGCCCTGATCGGGGAAAAGATGGGCCATAAGGTCTATCTGGTCCTTGAGAAAATGACCGAAGTGAAGCTGGTGCTGGAAGAGGCAGAACGCCTTAGCGTCACGCCGCGTCTTGGCATTCGCGCCCGACTGGCCTCTCAGGGCTCCGGCAAATGGCAGTCAAGCGGTGGCGAAAAGTCTAAATTCGGCCTTTCCGCGACTCAGGTTCTGAAGCTGGTTGATATCATGCGCGAGGCGGGGCGTCTTGAGAGCCTGCAGCTGCTGCACTTCCACCTGGGTTCGCAGATGGCGAACATTCGTGATATCGCGACCGGCGTACGCGAATCTGCGCGCTTCTACGTTGAGCTGGCGAAGCTGGGCGTTAACATCTCATGTTTCGACGTTGGCGGCGGTCTGGGCGTCGATTATGAAGGTACCCGTTCGCAGTCCGACTGCTCGGTAAACTATGGCCTGAACGAATACGCTAACAACGTGATCTGGGCGATCGGCGATGCCTGTGAAGAGCATAATCTGCCGCATCCGACGGTGATCACCGAGTCAGGCCGTGCGGTGACCGCGCACCATACCGTGCTGGTGTCTAACATCATCGGCGTGGAGCGTAATGAGTTCAGTACGCCGCAGGCACCTTCAGACGATTCGCCGCGTCCCATCGTCAGCATGTGGGATACCTGGCAGGAGATGCACGAGCCGAGCAACCGCCGCTCGCTGCGTGAATGGCTGCACGACAGCCAGATGGATCTGTTCGATATCCATACCGGCTATTCGCAGGGGACCTACAGTCTGAACCAGCGCGCCTGGGCAGAACAGCTCTACCTGAGTATCTGCAACTATATTCAGCAGCATCTTGATCCCAGCAACCGCGCGCACCGTCCGATTATCGACGAACTCCAGGAGCGCATGGCGGATAAAATTTACGTCAACTTCTCGCTGTTCCAGTCAATGCCGGACGCGTGGGGTATTGACCAGCTGTTCCCGGTTCTGCCGCTGGAAGGGCTGAACAAGTCGCCGGAGCGCCGTGCGGTACTGCTGGATATCACCTGTGATTCGGACGGCACTATCGATCACTATGTCGATGGCGACGGGATAGCCACTACCATGCCGATGCCGGAGTACGACGTAAATAATCCCCCGATGCTGGGCTTCTTTATGGTGGGTGCTTACCAGGAAATCCTGGGGAATATGCATAACCTGTTTGGTGATACCGAAGCGGTAGACGTTTTCGCCTTTGCGGACGGCAGCGTGGAAGTTCAGCTCTCCGACGAAGGGGACACCGTGGCGGACATGCTGGAGTACGTTCAGCTTGATCCGCAGGAGCTGCTGACGCATTTCCGTAAACAGATTAAAGAGAGCGACCTGGATGAGGAGCTGCGCGCGCAGTTTATCGCCGAGTTTGAAGCAGGTCTGTATGGCTACACCTATCTGGAAGACGAATAGTTTTCCCCTCGCGCGGTTTGATAGTAAAAGGACAGAGTATGAATAACACGCTGGGCCACCAGTACGACAACTCGCTGGTGTCTAACGCCTTCGGGTTTATGCGTTTTCCGGTTAATTTTCAGCCCTGGGATAGCGATGCTGAATGGGTAATTACCGGTATTCCTTTCGATGCGGCGACCTCTGGCCGTCCCGGGAGCCGTTTAGGCCCGGGTGCCATCCGCCAGATCTCCACCAACCTGGCGTGGGAAGGGTGCCGCTGGCCGTGGAAGTTTGATCTGCGCCAGCATCTGAAGGTGATCGACTGTGGCGATCTGGTCTACGCGTTTGGTGATTCTCAGGATCTGAGTGACAAACTCCAGGCGCACGCGGAAAGATTGCTGGAAAGCGGCAAGCGCATGCTGACCTTTGGTGGCGATCACTATGTGACGCTGCCGCTGCTGCGCGCCCATGCTAAGCATTTTGGTAAGATGGCGCTGGTGCATTTCGATGCGCACACCGATACCTACTCTAACGGCCCGACGTTCGATCACGGCACGATGTTCCATCACGCGCCGAAAGAGGGGCTTATCGACCCTGCGCGTTCGGTACAGATTGGTATTCGCACCGAATTTGATGACGCTCTCGGCTTCAACGTGCTGGATGCCGCGCAGGTTAATGAGCGCAGCGTGGACGATATCATCGCCCAGGTGAAGCAGATTGTGGGCGACATGCCGGTCTATCTGACCTTCGATATCGACTGTCTGGATCCTGCCCATGCACCCGGTACCGGCACGCCGGTGATCGGTGGGCTGACGACCGATAAGGCCACTAAGCTGGTGCGCGGCCTGCAGGGGCTGAACATTGTCGGGATGGATCTGGTCGAGGTAGCGCCGGGCTACGATCAGTCCGATCTGACCTCGCTGGCCGCCGCCACGCTGGCGCTGGATATGCTGCACGTTCAGGCCGTCAACAAAGGCGTCTGACCGTCAGAGTGCTAAAAAAGGGCCTGGCGCATGACTGCGTCAGGCCCTTTTTTTCGTTCAGCGTTTATTTACCGGACGCGATGCGTTCCTTAATATGCTGCGCACGGGCTGCTGAGGCCGGGTGGGAGTCAAACATTGTGCTCTGATGACTGCCCTCCAGCGTCGCCAGCTTGTCGAAGCTGGTGACCAGCCCCTGCGGGTCGATACCGCGCTTCTTCAGCAGGTCATAAGAGTAGTCATCCGCCTGTGACTCCTGCGTTTGTGAAAACTGTGCATTGACCAGTTTTTCCCCCAGATCGCCTAGCTGAGATTGCGACAGCGAGCCAGCAATGCCGCCCGCGGCACCCGCCGCCGTCCGTGCTGCGGTGGTGCTCCAGGCAACCTGCATAGCTTTACGGGTGTGCCCTAAAGCAACGTGGCCCATCTCATGCCCCAGCACGCCTTCGACTTCGTTATCGGTCATCAAATCCATCAGTCCGCTGTAAACGCGAATGCAGCCATTAGCCATGGCCCAGGCGTTAACGTCCTTCGTGATATAGACCTTATAGTCTGCTGGCGTGCCGTTGATATTATCGCCCAGCGCCGCCGCGATTTTATTCAGCCGCTGCGTATAAGGGCTATCCGCTGGCGCAATCTGCGCCTCTTTATCCATCTGTTCACAGGACTTAACGCTGAGGGCTTTCACCTGGTCATTAGTCAGGGTCGCAGCCTGAAATGCCTGTGCACCGGACTGCATCAGGGCGTTGCTGTCGATATTGGCACAGCCGGAAAGTGCATTGGCGACGGCAAATGCCACCAGAGCAGAACGTAATTTCATTGGGTATATCCATTGCGTAACAAGAGATTAAGGGTAAAAACCTGCCATAAGGACAGGAAAGGAAAGCGAATCTGTCACAGGGCGTTATAAACGTGTTCCGCGCTAATGCATAGTTCACAGGATGAAAAATGCAAGGGAATACCGGTTATATTGCACGTTACGCCATGTACAGACGATGGGATCTTCATGTACATTGTGGGTCGACTTTTACAACTTTGCCTGATAACTCATTGAATAAAATAGGTTAAGGACGGCGAAGCGTTTAATCCGACCTGGAGTAGAACATGTCTTCTCGTAAAGAGCTTGCCAACGCCATTCGCGCATTGAGTATGGATGCAGTTCAGAAAGCCAATTCCGGCCACCCCGGTGCACCTATGGGCATGGCAGATATTGCCGAGGTTCTGTGGCGCGACTTTATGAACCACAACCCGACCAACCCGCAGTGGGCCGATCGCGACCGCTTCGTGCTGTCAAACGGTCACGGCTCCATGCTGATTTATAGCCTGCTGCACCTCACCGGGTACGATCTTCCGATTGATGAGTTGGCAAACTTCCGTCAGCTGCATTCTAAAACGCCGGGACATCCTGAGTTTGGCTACACGGCGGGCGTCGAAACCACCACCGGCCCACTGGGGCAGGGCGTGGCGAATGCGGTAGGTATGGCGATTGCTGAACGCACCCTCGCGGCGCAGTTTAACCGTCCGGGCCATGAGGTAGTGGACCATAACACCTGGGTGTTTATGGGCGATGGCTGCATGATGGAAGGCATCTCACACGAGGTCTGCTCACTGGCGGGTACGCTGAAGCTCGGCAAGCTGGTCGCGTTTTATGATGACAACGGCATCTCCATTGACGGTCATATTGATGGCTGGTTCACCGACGATACCGCGAAGCGCTTTGAAGCCTATGGCTGGCACGTCGTGCGCGGCGTGGATGGTCACGATGCGGATGCGATCAAAAAAGCCATCGAAGAAGCGAAAGCGGTCAGCGATAAGCCTTCACTGCTGATGTGCAAAACGGTAATTGGCTTTGGCTCACCGAATAAAGCCGGCACGCATGACTCACACGGCGCAGCGCTGGGTGATGCTGAAGTTGCACTGACCCGTAAACAGCTGGGTTGGGAACATGCGCCTTTTGTTATCCCAACTGAAATCTATGCGCACTGGGATGCCCGCGAAGCCGGTCAGGCTAAAGAGGCCTCCTGGAACGAGAAGTTTGCCGCCTATGCGAAGGCGCATCCTGAGCTGGCGGCCGAATTTAAACGCCGCATGAGTAACGAACTGCCGGACAACTGGCAGCGTGAATCGCAGGCCTTTATTGAGAAGCTTCAGGCTAACCCGGCAAAAATCGCCAGCCGTAAAGCTTCACAAAATACGCTGGAGGCATTCGGTAAACTGCTGCCGGAGTACCTGGGAGGATCTGCCGATCTGGCTCCCAGCAATCTGACGATGTGGTCGGGTTCTAAGCCCCTCAATGAAGATGCAGCCGGCAACTACATCCACTACGGCGTACGCGAGTTCGGCATGACCGCCATTGCGAACGGCATTACGCTGCACGGTGGTTTCCTGCCTTACACCGCCACCTTCCTGATGTTTGTAGAGTATGCGCGAAATGCGGCGCGTATGGCGGCGCTGATGAAGATCCGTCAGGTGCTGGTTTATACCCATGACTCTATCGGTCTGGGAGAAGATGGCCCGACGCATCAGCCTGTTGAGCAGATGGCCAGCCTGCGCGTCACGCCGAATATGAGCCTGTGGCGTCCCTGCGACCAGGTGGAATCTGCCGTCGCCTGGAAATATGCCATTGAGCGTCAGGATGGCCCTACCGCACTGATATTCTCCCGCCAGAATCTGGCGCAGCAGGATCGTAATGCAGAGCAGCTGGCTAACGTGGCGCGCGGTGCTTACGTGCTGAAAGAGTGTGAAGGCCAGCCCGAGCTGATTCTGATCGCTACCGGTTCCGAAGTGGAGCTGGCGGTGGGCGCATACGATCGGCTGACCGCCGAAGGGCGCAGGGTTCGCGTTGTCTCCATGCCGTCTACCGATGCGTTTGACAAGCAGGATGAGGCCTATCGTGAGTCCGTGCTGCCTAAAGCGGTTAGCGCGCGCGTGGCAATTGAAGCCGGTATCGCTGACTACTGGTTTAAATATACCGGTCTGAATGGCGCAATCGTGGGCATGACGACCTTCGGTGAGTCAGCGCCAGCCGATAAGCTTTTCGAGATGTTTGGTTTCACCGTTGACAACGTTGTCGCGAAAGCAAAAGCGCTGCTGTAGTCAACTGAGGTCGCCCGGTTACCGGGCGACCTCGCAGAGACTGAGCCGTCCAATTGTGCGGCAATCGCTCCGTATAGCGCCTGTGGGTAGTTACACCGCAGGCGCTTTATCGTTCAGTTTACCCTCCGTTGCCGTCTGCAATGGGGCCTCGCCCCCAGATTTTACTTTCCCCGTCTTGATGCTCTCTTTCTCCTGCGCCAGAGGTTTCGACGTGCCGTGGAAGCAGCCCTGCTGGCTGACGGAGAGTGACGCGCACTCAACGGTGCCTTCCATAAAGCCGCTGGCATTAATGACCAGCTCACGGCTAATACAGCGTCCGGTTAGCGACCCGCTAATCTCAATACGATTTGCCGCGATCTCGCCGTTAACCTTCGCTTTTGACAAAATGAATACCGTCTTTTCAGCGTAAATCTTGCCTTCAAAGGTGCCGTTTATCCTGATGTCACTGGCGGCGTGGATCTCCCCTGAAAGCGTACAGCCCTCATGAATGTAGGTAGCACCTGCATCGGGCGCCGTAACGGCCTCAGGCATCTCGTGGGCGTTTTCATGCGCTTTCGCGGTGTGTTCTGGCGTGGCTTTACGTTTAAACATTGTCATTCCTTTGGTGAAAGCGGCTTTTTCAGACAGGAAGTTAAGGGCTGCATAGAGGATAACTAATGCCCCGCTATAGTATTGCCAGCGTGACAACGGGATAACATGGTCGCCCCTGTAAATCAGCAGTTCGGACGCCCAGATTAACCAGATATACCAAAGTAGGTTGTAATTCATCATGCAGCTTGTCTGTACCAGCAGAAAAGTGTGGAGATAAGGAGGGGTATGACCAGACTATCGCCGGTTGCGGTGACGATATTTGACGCGTCCTTCCTGGATGCGAAAGCGGTACAGCCTCTTCCCTGATGTTTATCCCCCAGCCCGTTTGGCTAAGCCAAAATACGCGCTGGGGGATGACAGTCTACTTGAGGTCGTTGCAATCGCGTATTTATTCACGCACTTCATTTAGCGAATGTGATCTCTGTCAGAATTTCTGCGTCGTGATTGATCTAACTCATTCCAATTATTCTCCGCACTCTTTATTCTGGCTGAACCGTTTCAGTTGACGTTAACGTGGCTGTTTACCCACGTTCAGGGCGGGGTCAGGTGGTAATAATTTCTGTACAAACCTAACTGACTGGCTCAGGCTAACGGTCCGGTTTTGCACTGATTTCTGATGCGGGAGTGAGATGACAATTCGTATTGCCATAAACGGTTTTGGTCGCATTGGGCGCAACGTACTTCGTGCGCTCTATGAAACCGGTCGTCGTGCTGAAATGACCGTGGTGGCGATCAACGAGCTGGCCGACTCCGCAGGAATGGCCCATTTGCTGAAGTATGATACCAGCCATGGGCGCTTTGCCTGGGATGTGCGCCAGGAGCGCGATCTGCTGTGGGTGGGTGACGATACCCTCCGTATTTTGCACTGCGAGGAAATCGAAAATTTACCCTGGCAGGAGCTGAATGTTGACGTGGTGCTGGACTGTACCGGCGTATACGGCAGCCGGGCAGATGGCGAAGCGCATCTGAAAGCGGGGGCGAAAAAAGTGCTGTTTTCCCATCCGGGTGACCACGATCTGGATGCCACCGTCGTATACGGCGTCAACGAAAAAGCCCTGCGGCCCGAACACAGAATCGTCTCAAATGCCTCCTGTACCACCAACTGTATTATCCCAATAATCAAGCTGCTGGATGACGCATTCGGCATTGAGTGGGGGACCGTCACCACCATTCACTCAGCGATGCACGATCAGCAGGTTATCGACGCCTACCATACGGATTTGCGGCGCACCCGCGCGGCCAGCCAGTCTATCATCCCGGTTGATACGCGGCTGGCGGCGGGCATTACCCGAATTTTTCCGAAATTTAATGACCGCTTTGAAGCCATCGCCGTACGGGTGCCTACCATCAACGTCACGGCGATTGATTTAAGCGTCACCGTGCGTGATGCCGTCAGTGCGCTGGAGGTGAACACGCTGCTGCGAAATGCGTCAGAGGGGGCGTTTAGTGGTATAGTTGACTATACGGAATTACCGTTAGTTTCCATAGATTTTAACCACGATCCGCACAGTGCCATTGTAGACGGCACCCAGACCCGGGTGAGCGGTCAGCGCCTGATCAAAACGCTGGTCTGGTGCGATAACGAATGGGGCTTCGCTAACCGAATGCTCGACACGACGTTAGCGATGGTCGCAAGCGGTTTCAGCCAGGGCGCTCTGCGCCTGTAAAAACTTAGAGAATCAACGAGAGGATTCACCATGTCTGTAATCAAGATGAGCGATCTGGATCTTGCTGGTAAGCGTGTATTAATTCGTTCTGACTTAAACGTGCCGGTAAAAGAGGGCAAAGTAACGTCTGATGCGCGTATTCGTGCCTCACTGCCAACTATCGAAGCAGCACTTAAGCAGGGCGCTAAAGTAATGGTCACCTCCCACCTTGGCCGCCCTGTCGAAGGTGAATATAACGAAGAGTTCTCCCTGCTGCCGGTGGTTAATTACCTGAAAGATAAGATTTCTTCTCCTGTTCGTCTGGCGAAAGATTACCTCGACGGCGTCGACATTGCTGAAGGTGAGCTGGTCGTGCTGGAAAACGTGCGCTTCAACAAGGGCGAGAAGAAAGACGACGAAGCGCTGGCTAAGAAATACGCAGCCCTTTGCGACGTGTATGTTATGGACGCCTTTGGTACGGCGCACCGTGCGCAAGCCTCTACCCACGGCGTTGGCAAGTTCGCCCCCGTGGCCTGTGCAGGCCCGCTGCTGGCTAACGAACTGGACGCGCTGGGCAAAGCTCTGCTGCATCCGGCCCGCCCAATGGTTGCCGTGGTCGGTGGTTCTAAAGTCTCCACTAAATTCGATGTACTGAACTCCCTGGTGAAAATTGCCGACACGGTCATTGTAGGCGGCGGTATTGCCAACACTTTCGTCGCGATTGATAACAACGTGGGTAAATCGCTTTACGAGCCAGACTTTGTGGACGCGGCCAAAAAACTGCGTGACGAGTTTAAAATCCCGGTCCCAACTGACTCCCGCGTCGGCACGGAATTCTCTGAAACTGCGCCTTCGACCGTGAAGAAAGTAAGCGAAGTGCAGGACGATGAAGAGATCATGGACTTCGGTGACGAAACTGCCGAAGCCATGGCTAAACTATTGAAAGAGGCCAAAACTATTCTGTGGAACGGCCCGGTTGGCGTCTTTGAGTTCCCTAACTTCCGTAAAGGTACGGAAATCGTTGCCCGTGCAATCGCAGAAAGCGATGCATTCTCTATCGCGGGTGGCGGTGATACGCTGGCGGCCATCGATCTCTTTGGCATCGAAGATAAAATCTCCTATATCTCTACCGGTGGCGGTGCTTTCCTTGAGTTCGTGGAAGGTAAAAAACTGCCGGCGGTTGCCATGCTTGAAGAGCGTGCGAAACAGTAACCTCTGGGGCGGGGGCTTGCCTCCCGCCAGAATGATTTGCCTGCCTGGCAGGTTCATTATCTTTTCATACGACCGACGAAACAGGACACAAGAACATGTCTAAAATTTTTGATTTCGTAAAACCAGGCGTTGTCACCGGTGACGACGTACAGAAAATTTTCAAAGTGGCGAAAGAAAACAAATTCGCTCTCCCGGCAGTAAACTGCGTAGGCACTGACTCCATCAACGCCGTGCTGGAAACCGCTGCAAAAGTAAAAGCACCGGTCATTATTCAGTTCTCTAACGGCGGCGCCGCATTTATTGCGGGTAAAGGACTCAAGTCCGATAAGCCACAGGCGGCGGCTATCCTGGGCGCTATCTCCGGCGCGCATCACGTTCACCAGATGGCTGAACACTACGGTGTGCCGGTTATTCTGCATACTGACCACTGCGCCAAGAAACTGCTGCCGTGGATCGATGGTCTGCTGGACGCGGGCGAAGCGCACTTTGAAAAAACCGGTAAGCCACTGTTCTCTTCCCACATGATTGATCTGTCAGAAGAGTCTCTGGAAGAAAACATTGAAATCTGTAGCGGTTACCTGAAGCGTATGTCCAAACTGAACATGACGCTGGAAATCGAACTGGGCTGTACCGGCGGTGAAGAAGATGGCGTAGATAACAGCCATATGGACGCATCAGCACTTTACACTCAGCCAGAAGACGTTGATTACGCTTACGAAAAACTTAACGCTATCAGCCCGCGTTTCACCATCGCGGCTTCATTTGGTAACGTTCACGGCGTCTACAAGCCGGGTAATGTGAAGCTGACTCCACCTATCCTGCGTGATTCTCAGGACTATGTGAGCAAAAAACATAACCTGCCGCACAACTCTCTGGATTTTGTTTTCCACGGTGGATCCGGTTCTTCTGCCGCAGAGATTCAGGAGTCTATCGGCTACGGCGTGATCAAAATGAATATTGATACCGATACGCAGTGGGCAAACTGGGACGGTATCCTGCAGTATTACAAAAAGAACGAAGGTTACCTGCAGGCGCAGCTGGGTAATCCTGAAGGCGCAGATAAGCCGAACAAAAAGTACTACGATCCGCGCGTATGGCTGCGTGCCGCACAGTCTTCAATGATTGTGCGTCTGGAGCAGGCCTTTAAAGAACTGAACGCGGTAGACGTACTGTAAGTTATAAGCTGACTGTAACTGGTCGCTCAAACGTAGCGGAGGATCTCTCACGAGGTCCTCCGTTTTTTTTGGCGGATTTTTAATCCGGAAACTGCCGCGCCGGGGGAATCAAGCTGCTCTATCACGACTTATTTGGCATCTGACGACTTTTTTGATTACCCTTAATCTCTGGAATGTCAGTGACAACTGGCTGTGGATGGCGGCTAAAGCCGCTGCGAACAACAACGGGATAGTCGAATGGAAGATCTGAATGTAGTCGATGGTATCAATCATGCCGGAGGATGGCTGGTACGAAACCAGGCGCTGCTGCTAAGCTATGCGGTCAATATTGTCGCCGCTCTTGCGATTATCTTTATCGGGATGATCGTTGCCCGCGTCATCTCCAGAACCCTGAACAAAGTTCTGCGCGCCCGACATATTGATGCCACCGTAGCAGACTTTCTCTCCGCACTGATACGTTACGCCATTATTGCCTTTACGCTGATTGCGGCGCTGGGAAGGGTCGGCGTACAAACCGCTTCGGTCATTGCCGTGCTGGGTGCCGCAGGTCTGGCCGTCGGTCTGGCGCTTCAGGGCTCGCTGTCAAACCTGGCGGCTGGCGTGCTGCTGGTAACCTTCCGTCCGTTCCGCACCGGCGAATTTATTGATATCGGCGTGATGGGTACGGTACAGAGCGTACAGATTTTCTCCACCACGCTGAAAACAAGTGATGGTAAAGTTGTCGTGGTGCCAAACGGTAAAATTATTGCCGGTAATATCGTTAACTACTCCCGTGAACCCAACCGCCGCAACGAATTTATCATCGGGGTAGCCTATGACGCGGACGTGGATAAAGTCATTGCGCTGCTGCGTGAGGTGGTTGATGCCGACAGCCGCGTGCTGCAGGATATGGGCGTGCAGATTGGTCTCAACGAACTGGCTGCTTCCTCGCTTAACTTCGTGGTGCGCTGCTGGAGCAGTGCAGGTGACCTGCAGAACGTCTACTGGGATCTGATGAAGAACTTTAAGCGTACGCTGGATGCGAACGGCATTGGTATTCCTTATCCGCAGATGGATGTTCACCTGCATCAGGCTAACGCGCCTGAGGCTGAGCCCTCTGCGCCAGTCAGCAGCCCTTCCGGGGCCTGATAAGCGGTCAATACGAAGGCGGAAATCTGAATGACGGCCCTGCCGTTGTCCAGCACATTCCGCCTTTACTTTCCCTCTTGTTATTAGCCTGACTAATAAACAATTAGAATTTTAAATTTCAACGACTCACTCCGGATGGATACACTCGCCTCACTTTGTACCTTTGAGGTATTACGGATGATCGCTGCCTTCTTTCAGGGTATGGTGCTCGGCGCTCCCTTGATCCTGCCGCTGGGGCCACAAAACGCCTTTGTATTACAACAGGGCGTACGTCGCCACTATCCATTGATGGTGGCCGGGCTTTGTACGCTCAGCGATATTATTCTTATCTGTGGTGGCGTATTTGGCGGTAGCGCGCTCCTGTCACAATCCACTCTGCTGCTCAGCCTGGTCACGTGGGGCGGCGTACTTTTCCTGCTGTGGTATGGCTGGGGCGCACTACGCAGCGCCCTGAGTGGGGCCATGGACTCTGTCCAGGCTATGCCTGCAAAGCAGGGGCGCTGGCGCATCATCAGTACGATGATTGCCGTCACCTGGCTAAATCCGCATGTCTATATCGACACCTTTGTGATGTTAGGCAGCCTGGGAGGTCAGCTGGCGCCCGCTGCGCGCAGCTGGTTTGTCCTGGGAGCGGTCACGGCCTCAACCGTCTGGTTTTTTGGGCTGGCGCTACTGGCAAGCTGGCTCTCACCACGGCTAAGTACGCCTGGAGCGCAGCGCATCATTAACCTTCTTGTGGGTCTGGTGATGTGGATTATTGCCCTCAAGCTGGCACAGCAGGCATTAGGGGGCGGATAACAAGGCCTTATCGCCTGAGCCTTCAGTTCCTGGCCTTCTCCCCGACCTTGAACTAACGGCTGGAATTGACGTCAAAGTCTGGTTCGACAAAAGCAGCTAAAATAAGGCTGTTGCATGTTAACCGCATAATTACCTTAGCCTGCCGGTTATCGGCAGGCTGACTGAATAGCCCCCACGGAGGAACCTGGTGAAGCTTACTAAATTGGCGCTGGCCGCCATTATTGGATTAGGTACTATTCCCCTTACTGCGCTGGCAGATGAATTGCCAAACGGCCCGCACGTCGTGACCTCTGGCCAGTCCAGCATTGACGCCACCCCCGATATTGCCACGCTGGCCATCGAAGTGAACGTTTCGTCAAAAGACGCAGCAGACGCTAAAAAACAGGCTGACGAACGTGTTGCGCAATATTTTGATTTCCTGCAGAAAAAAGGCATTGATAAGAAGGACATCAACGCGGCTAACCTGCGTACCCAGCCAGAGTATGATTATCTGAAAGACGGTAAATCGGTACTGAAAGGGTATCGCGCCGTACGTCAGGTGCAGGTCACGCTGCGTCAGCTGGATAAACTTAATGCACTGCTTGACGGTGCCCTTAAAGCGGGCCTGACGGAGATTCGATCCGTAGACCTGGGCGTGGCAAATCCGGAGACCTATCGTGATAAGGCGCGTCAGGCGGCCATTGAAAATGCCACGCAGCAGGCTGGCGCGCTGGCTCAGGGCTTTAACGCTAAGCTGGGGCCGGTTTACAGCATTCGTTATCACGTTGCCAACTATCAGCCCATGCCGATGGCCCGCATGTTTAAAGCAGCCAGTGCGGCACCCATGACTTCGGCGGAGCAGACCTACGAACAGCAGACGATTCACTTTGACGATCAGGTTGACGTGGTGTTTGAGCTGCAGCGGACCCCCTGAACCCAGGGGAGAGCTCTACTCCACCGGTCGTTTCAGCCGCGCCGACGCGTCCCCTGTGGGGTCGCATTGGCGCGGCTTTTCGTTATTCGCTCTGACGCAATACCCGATGACCATGGGATATCAGCGCATCCGTTACCTTGCGCATCAGGCGGCTTTCCGGGGCGAAACGGTGCCAGTAGAGCATCCGACGCTGAAACAGTCCGGGCGTCAGGTCAATCAGCTCCCCCTCGGCCAGCTCACGCTCTATTTGCAGATGAGGGATCATGCAGCAGGTGGTTCCCTGACGGGCAAGCTGAACAAAGGCCTCTGAAGAGTTCACGATGTGGCAGGGGACGCTACCGGGTGACAGATCAAAGTTTTGCTGTAAAAAAGCCTGATGCATATCGTCCAGATGATCAAACGCCACGGCTGGGGCTTTCAGCAGGGCGGAACGCGTCACGCCGTTAGGGAAATAACGGGCAGCGAAGTCTTTAGAACCCACGAACAGATAATCGAGCGCGCCAAGCTGGTCAATCAGGCAGCTGGGCAGGGGCTGCGGCTGAATACTGACCGCGCCGACCACCTCACCACGACGCAGCCTTTCCTGAGTGCGGCTCTCATCTTCCACCTGTAGATTCAGGCGAACCGGAGAGTCGGTTAATACCGTTTTTAACGCAGGTAAAAGCCAGGTTGCAAGACTGTCGGCGTTGACCGCCAGCGACAGCAGAAGCGGGGTGGTACCGCCGTTTTCATCACCCAGCCACTCCTCTTCCAGCAGCTCAACCTGATGAAGCAGCGCCAGCAGCTTCTGTCCCTGTTCGGTGGGTCGCGGCGGCACGGTACGCACCAGCAGCGGCTGACCAAACATGTTTTCCAGCTGCTTGATACGCTGGGAAACGGCGGACTGGGTAATACAAAGTTTCTGTGCTGCACGCTCAAAACCGCGCTCGCGAATGACTGCATCCAGCGCCTGAAGCGTACGATAATCCGGGCGTTTCATTGTTCGTTTGATCTCTTTCAGGAGAGGAATCAGCACTATGCCACATTTTTTCTCGCTTTCCCTGCGCAATAACGTGCTTAACCCTCCGCTTGTTTGTGGGCTGTCTTCCAGACTGACAACAAATGCGCTGTTTTCTGCAAGGGTTGTTTTATACTACGCGCACACAGTATCAGTACGGATTCTAAACATATTATGACGCAGGATGAACTGAAAAAGGCGGTCGGCTGGGCCGCACTGAAATACGTACAGCCGGGAACGATTGTTGGCGTAGGTACGGGGTCTACCGCCGCTCATTTTATCGATGCGCTGGGGTCTGTCAGGCACCAGATTGAAGGAGCCGTATCCAGCTCCGATGCCTCTACCGCGTTATTAAAGGCGCTGGGAATACCGGTTTTCGATCTGAACGAGGTTGACTCCCTGTCGGTTTATGTCGACGGCGCTGATGAAATTAATGCCTCCCTTCAGATGATCAAAGGCGGCGGTGCTGCGCTTACGCGTGAAAAAATTATTGCCGCCGTGGCCGAAAAATTCATCTGCATCGCTGACAGTTCCAAACAGGTGGACGTATTGGGTCATTTTCCACTGCCGGTTGAGGTCATCCCGATGGCGCGTAGCTATGTGGCGCGTGAACTGGTCAAGCTGGGTGGGCTGCCGGAATACCGTCAGCATGTCCTGACTGATAACGGTAACGATATTCTCGACGTGCATAATCTTCAGATTATGGATGCCGTCGCGCTGGAAAAGGCGATAAATGCACTGCCTGGCGTGGTCACTGTCGGGCTGTTTGCGGCGCGCGGTGCCGATATTGCCTTAATCGGTACGCCAGAGGGCGTTAAAGTCCTTCAGTGAGGATCTGACCTGCGCCTCAGGGCGCGGGATAATTTTAGTTAAAAAACATCTTTTCTTTCAGGCCTGAAAATATAGTGACTTATGTCACATAAACCCCGCAGATCGGCCGATCGCACTGGCGAGAGGCTTTACACCGTGATTATCTGCCAGTTTGCCCCCTGATGCGTCGCTGCCATGCTGTCTGCCGGGCAATCGTTTGTATTGCCGCAGGCGTAGATTTTGATACTTTGACAGAAGGCTGCCTTATATCTGAAAAATATTGCGAGGTCAGCTCCTTCTGAAGTCTGATAAATAGGGTCGGGAAATGTCAAAAGTATCACTGGAGAAAGATAAGATTAAGTTCCTGCTGGTGGAAGGCGTACACCAGAGCGCGATCGATAATCTGCGCGCGTCAGGCTATACCAACATCGAATTTCATAAAGGCGCGCTGGACAGTGAGTCGCTGAAAGCCTCCGTTCGTGATGCGCACTTTATCGGTATCCGCTCACGCACGCATCTTAGCGAAGAGATCTTCGCAGCGGCTGAAAAGCTGGTAGCGGTGGGCTGTTTCTGCATTGGAACCAATCAGGTTGACCTTAATGCAGCCGCGAAGCGCGGGATCCCGGTTTTTAACGCGCCTTTCTCCAATACCCGATCCGTTGCTGAACTGGTAATCGGTGAACTGCTGTTGATGCTTCGTGGCGTACCGATGGCCAATGCCAAAGCCCACCGGGGCGTATGGAATAAGCTGGCGGCGGGTTCCTATGAGGCGCGCGGCAAGAAGCTGGGTATCATTGGCTACGGTCATATTGGCATGCAGCTGGGTGTGCTGGCGGAAAGCCTGGGGATGCACGTCTATTTCTACGACATTGAGAACAAGCTGCCGTTGGGTAATGCCACGCAGGTGCGCTACCTGTCCGAGCTGCTGAATATGAGCGACGTGGTCAGCCTGCACGTACCGGAAACGGCGTCGACGCAGAATATGATGGGGCCAGAGGAGCTGGCGATGATGAAGCCGGGCTCGCTGCTGATCAATGCCTCTCGCGGGACGGTGGTAGATATTCCTGCGCTGTGTAAGGTGCTGGCCGACAAACATCTGGCCGGTGCGGCGATTGACGTTTTCCCGGAAGAACCTGCGACCAACAGCGATCCATTCAATTCACCGCTTTGCGAATTTGATAATGTGATCCTGACGCCGCATATTGGTGGTTCAACGCAGGAAGCGCAGGAAAATATCGGCGTCGAAGTCGCGGGCAAGCTGGCGAAATACTCTGACAACGGCTCAACGCTCTCAGCGGTTAACTTCCCGGAAGTCTCGCTGCCGATGCACGGTGAGCAGAGTCGTTTACTGCATATTCACGAAAATCGCCCGGGTATCTTAACGGCACTTAACAACATTTTTGCCGGGCAGGGCATCAACATTGCCGCACAGTATCTGCAAACCACACCGCAGATGGGCTATGTGGTGATTGATATCGACGCATCACATGACGTTGCGAATACTGCCCTTCAGCTAATGAAGGCGATTCCAGGCACTATCCGTGCCCGTCTGCTTTACTGATAATTGACTTGTTCGCCCGCCTTAATACGGCAGTGCGGTGCATTTAACCAAGTTTCCAGGCCGGGATGCCGTCTTCGGGCGGGCATCCTTGCCCGCCGCTCCCTGAGCGCAGTATCCTTATCTCAGCTGCTTTTAGTAAAACCGTTTTCGTATTTACGAAGTTCTTATTTTTTTGAAATTTAAATGATTATCGAATTTAAATATGTCGACTCGCCTTAAAATGTGCTGACCCCGGGTTCCTGTATTTACCTGATGCACTCAAAGCGTCGCATTACCACTGCCAAACCTTAGAGGGCGTAATGATTACCGGCAGCGGCACGTCCCAGCCTGCTCCAGGTAGCGCCTCCACCTGCTGACAATCGTGAGCCAGGCCTATCGGTAACAGCCCATGCTGCGGCCAGTTCTGCAGCGTCCGGTCGTAAAAACCGCCACCCATACCCAGCCGCTGTCCCTGGGCATCAAACGCCACCAGAGGCACCATCAGCACATCCAGATCCCTGAGCGTTGCCAGATTACGAATATCCAGCGGCGGCTCGGGAATACCCAGGCGATTAGGTGTGAGCGGCGTGCTGGCATCGTAGCGAATAAACAGCAGCTGGCCTGTGGAAAACGGATGCAGAACCGGGAGATACACCTGTTTACCGCGCTGCCTCAGTTCGGCTATCAGCGGTTGTGTGTTGAGTTCACCGTCAAAAGAGAGGAAAAGTGCGACCTTATGGGCCTGCTGTACCGGCGCAAAATTCATTGCGAGGATAGCTGCCTGATTAGCTGCATTGAGCTGCTGCTCTGTCGTCAGGTTACGCCGAAGGTGTCGAACGCGCGTGCGGATCTCCTGGCGAGTGGGAAGGCTTATATTCATAAACATCACCCTGGCTGAGTGGCGGATCCGAAAGCGGATTATGTTCGGGCCGATCGCAGCTATGACTCAGAATCATTAGCGCGGTATACAACCTAATCCATCAGAATTCTGCCACAGGAACAACGAAACTTCGACCCCGATCGGGCAAACCGTCATTTCATTACAGCCCTGTTCGATCGTCTGTCCGCCCTTCAGGTGATTGCTGGACAGGGCGGTAGCCACTGTGGTCGTCGAGCGTATTCGTTTCTCTACCGACTATCCTTATCTATTTCGACCCGGTAATGATGCGAGGCTATTCCTGAATCAATGCAGTCTGGATGAAAGCAGCAAAGCGGCTTTTGCTTACGGTAACGGGATGCAGCTTATCGGCGGCGCGGCTTATGAGTAGCTTATGTGTGGGACAGGTGTGTGGAACAGGTGTGTGGAACAGGCACGGCTGAGTGTCGGATGAGGGACGGGGTTTTAGCTTTTTCGCGGCAGATGCCTTAGAGGAAAAGGCGTTCAGTAGCCAGGGGATGAAAACAGAACCCGTTCAGATGCTAAGCGGGATAAAAATGGGGTATCTCCGAGATGCCGCCGCGGGCTGTAACCCTTGAACCCTTGGTTCAAGGTGAGTATGCCGTCGCAACCATCAGGCTTCTCGGACGGACCGAGCTTGCACACAGGTTACAGAGCGTCACACTCTGTTGGTATTAAATATCGGCTCAGGGGACGGGCCCGCTTGCAAACATCTCAGAGAATTTTTTACTTCACCGTCACTGTATCACAGTAAACGATGAGGTGTTATTCGAACTTTGGACCGCTACGTTCTGTAATACGACCCTGCTCAAGCAGTGCCTGTTCAATAGTCTGCTGCAACATACGGATACGCTGCTCCATGTTGCTGGCATAGTCGCGGGTTTTTCCCTTTTCCTGCGCCAGCTCATGACAAATATTCAACGCGGCAATAAAAACCAGCTGCTCGGTATTTGTGACTCTAGTGCGAACTTTTAAATCTTGCAACCGCTGATTGAGGTCTTCGGCAGCCAGATTCAGCGCATCTTGCTGTTCAGGCGGACAATTTACTCGTAAAGAACGGCCAAAAATTTGTAAATCTACGGGTTGTGCAGACATGCCACCATCCTGAATGATTACTGCGCCGCCAATCTCTATACCACTCAATGGGTTGAGAGGGGCGCCACTATAACTACCCCTAACAGAAGAAACAACCCCTTTCTGGAATCGTTGAGGCACCTGGTGGTAGCATACCACGAACTCATCCAGCCAACGACGATCAAAACGTATGCCACTAACAAACACAATGCCGGGCTATGACCAGCTGGCCTCAGTACTGACGCAGCAGGGCGTGGGAATGACGCCTGCTGAAATGCACGGTCTGATCAGCGGAATGATCTGCGGCGGTAACAATGACACCAGCTGGAAAGCGCTGGTTCATGACCTGACCAATGAAGGAATGGCTTTCTCTCAGTCGCTTGCTCTGCCGCTTCAGCAGCTGCACCAGGGGATTGTTGACGCACTGGAGGAGGAGGGCTTCCTGTTTCAGCTTTACCTGCCGGAGGACGATGACATCACCGTCTTTGACCGCGCCGATGCGCTGGCCGGCTGGGTCAATCATTTCCTGCTGGGGCTGGGCGTTTCTCAGCCAAAGCTGGATAAAGTCACCGGAGAAACGGGCGAGGCGATTGACGACCTGCGCACTATCGCGCAACTGGGCTACGATGAAGACGAAGATCAGGAAGAGCTTGAGCAGTCGCTGGAGGAGGTGATCGAATACGTTCGCGTTGCCGCGCTGCTCTGCCATGATACCTTTACTCATGTGCTCCCGACCGCAGTGGAAGTGAAAAAACCGACTCTGCACTAAAGGGTAACTCCAGTGAATGCAGAGTGCAGGCGGGTTACGCAACAACGTGCAGCGGTATGACGCGCAATTATTTAGCGGACGGTGACCCACAAGGATTGCCCCAGGAGAGCTGATGATACAGCAAGAGTTCGTTCGTCGCCGGCAGGCACTGCTGGCTAAAATGGCACCCGCCAGCGCGGCGGTGATTTTCGCCGCACCGGAGGCGACCCGCAGTAATGACAGCGAGTACCCTTACCGTCAGAACAGTGATTTTTGGTATTTCNCCCGCCAGCGCGGCGGTGATTTTCGCCGCACCGGAGGCGACCCGCAGTAATGACAGCGAGTACCCTTACCGTCAGAACAGTGATTTTTGGTATTTCACCGGTTTTAACGAGCCTGAAGCCGTACTGGTGCTGATCAAAAGCGCCGAAAACCATAGTCACAGCGTGCTGTTCAACCGCGTGCGCGATCTCACGGCGGAAATCTGGTTCGGTCGCCGTCTGGGCCAGGATGCGGCACCGGCCGCCTTGTCCGTTGACCGTGCGCTCCCCTGGGACACTATCAGCGAGCAGCTGCCCCAGCTGCTGAACGGGCTGGATGTGGTCTACCATGCGCAGGGGCTTTACCCTGTCGCCGACGGCCTGCTGTTTGCCGCACTGGAAACGTTGCGTAACGGCGCGCGGCAAAACCGTTTTGCCCCGTCGACGCTCACTGACTGGCGCCCCTGGGTCCATGAAATGCGCCTGATTAAGTCTCCTGAAGAGCAGGCGCTGCTGCGTGAAGCCGGACGTATCAGCGCCCTGGCGCATACCCGCGCGATGCAAGCCTGTCGGCCAGGCATGTTTGAGTATCAGCTGGAAGGTGAAATCCACCACGAATTTAATCGTCATGGTGCGCGCTACCCCTCCTACAACACCATCGTGGGTGCGGGTGAGAACGGCTGTATTCTGCACTACACCGAAAACGAGAGCCGCATGCGCGATGGCGATCTGGTGCTGATTGATGCCGGGTGTGAATATCAGGGGTATGCCGGAGATATCACCCGCACCTTCCCGGTGAATGGTAAGTTCTCAGCGCCGCAGCGTGCCATTTACGACATTGTGCTGGAGTCGCTGAATACGGCGCTGAGGCTGTTTCGCCCCGGCACCAGCATCCGCGAAGTCAATGCACAGGTTGTACGTATTATGGTGAGCGGGCTGGTCCGGCTTGGGGTGATGGAAGGGGAGGTCGACACCCTGATTGAAGAGCAGGCACACCGACAATTCTTTATGCACGGCCTGAGCCACTGGCTGGGGCTGGACGTCCATGACGTCGGTTTCTACGGGACCGATCGTGACCGCGTACTTGAGCCCGGCATGGTGATTACCATTGAGCCAGGGCTCTATATCGCGCCAGACGCCGACGTGCCAGCGGAATATCGCGGTATCGGCATTCGCATCGAGGATGACGTCATTATTACCGCAGAGGGGAATGAGAACCTCACCGCAGGCGTGGTGAAAGAAGCAGACGAGATTGAGGCCCTGATGGCGGCAGCGAAAGCACAATGAGCATTATTATTGCGGGCGGCGGCATGGCTGGCGCGACGCTGGCACTGGCCATTTCGTCTCTCACTCAGGGAAGCGTGGCGGTAACGCTGGTTGAGGCCAGCGAGCCGGGGTCGCGTGCGCACCCAGGCTATGATGGCCGCGCCATCGCCGTCGCGGATGGCACCTGCCAGCAGCTGGCAGCCATTAATTTATGGCCCGTGCTAAAACCCTGCGCCACGGCGATCACCCACGTTCACGTCAGCGATCGCGGCCATGCGGCCTTTGTGTCGCTGGATGCGGCCGATTATGACATCGGGGCGCTGGGTCAGGTGGTCGAACTGCATGAGGTGGGGCAGCGGCTGTTCACGCTGCTGCAAAAGGCCCCCGGCGTTCGCCTCTGCTGCCCGGCTAAAGTGGCTACCGTTTCACGTTCGCAGGAAAGCATCAGCGTGACGCTGGATAGTGGGGAAAGCCTGGAGGCCCAGCTGCTGGTCGCGGCAGACGGGTCGCACTCCTCCGTTGCCGCGGCCTGCGGCATACAGTGGCAGCAGCAGGATTATCAGCAGGTCGCCGTTATCGCCAACGTCTCTACGGAGCAGCCTCATCGGGGAAGGGCCTGGGAGCGCTTCACCGAGCATGGCCCGCTGGCGCTGCTGCCGATGTCGGCAGGACGCAGCTCGCTGGTCTGGTGTCATCCGCTGACGGATAAGCCGCAGGTTGACGCCTGGAGCGATACGCGCTTCCTGTCCGAATTGCAGCGCGCCTTTGGCTGGCGGCTGGGCCGTTTTACCCAGGTTGGCCAGCGTCACAGCTACCCGCTGCGGCTTCAGGCCGCCTCTCAGCACACCTCACACCGGCTGGCCCTGGTGGGTAATGCGGCGCAGACCCTGCACCCTATTGCCGGACAGGGATTTAATTTAGGCCTGCGCGACGTTATGTCGCTGGCGGAGACGGTTGCCGCCGCCTGGCGCACCGGCCAGGATGTCGGAAGCTATGCCACGCTGCAACAGTATCAGCAGCGCCGGCAGCCGGATGCCAAAGCGACCATCGGTATTACCGATGCGCTGGTCAGGCTGTTTGCTAACCGCTATACGCCACTGGTGGCAGGGCGTAATCTGGGTTTACTGGCGATGGATTCTGTCCCGCTGATGCGAAATTTGCTGGCCGAGCGCACGTTGGGCTGGGTTAAGCGTTAAGGAGAAAGCTGTTATGCAAACGTATGATGTTATCGTCGCCGGTGGCGGAATGGTCGGTCTTGCCGTCGCCTGTGGCCTGCACGGCAGCGGATTAAGCATTGCCGTGCTGGAGCGTGAGGCACCCGTCGCTCAGGCGGCAGATGCACAGCCGGCACTCAGGGTGTCGGCGATTAACGCCGCCAGCGAGCGCCTGCTTCAGCATCTGGACGTCTGGTCTGCCATCCTGGCGGCAGGGGCCAGCCCCTATCACGGCATGGAAGTCTGGGATCGCGACAGCTTTGGCCGTATTGAATTTGATGATGCCCATCAGGGGCTGCCCCATCTTGGGCACATTATTGAAAACCCGGTCATTCACCAGGCCCTGTGGCAAAAAGCCAGCGAGCTAAACGACGTCACGATCGTCTCCCCGGCGGAGCTTCAGCAGGTGGCATTTGGTGACAATGAGGCCTTTGTCACCCTGGCCGACGGCACGATGATGAGCGCGAGACTGCTGGTGGCGGCAGACGGAGCGAACTCCTGGCTGCGTAATAAAGCGGATATTCCGCTGGCGTTCTGGGACTACGAGCATCATGCGCTGGTGGCCCATATCCGTACCGAACAGCCGCATGGCAGCGTTGCCCGACAGGTGTTTCACGGCGAAGGTATTCTGGCCTTTCTGCCGCTCAGCGACCCCACCCTCTGTTCGATTGTCTGGTCGGTCAGTCCGCAGGAGGCCACCCGTCTGCAATCCATGCCGGAAGCCGTGTTCAATCAGCAGCTTTCGGTCGCCTTCGATCTGCGGCTGGGCCTGTGCACGGTAGAGAGTGAGCGCAAAACCTATCCGCTGATGGGGCGCTACGCGCGTAATTTCGCGGCACACCGCCTGGCGCTGGTCGGTGATGCGGCCCATACCATTCATCCGCTGGCCGGGCAGGGCGTCAATCTCGGCTTTATGGATGCGGCGGAGCTTATCGGGGAAATTAAGCGTCTGCATCAGCAGGGGAAAGATATCGGACAGCACCTCTATCTGCGCCGCTACGAGCGCAGTCGCAAACACAGCGCGGCGATGATGCTTGCCGGCATGCAGGGGTTTCGCGAACTTTTTGACGGCAATAATCCGGCGAAGAAGCTGCTGCGTGATATCGGGTTAAGCCTGGCGGATAACCTGCCCGGCGTAAAACCTCGTTTGCTGAAGCAGGCAATGGGGCTTAACGATCTGCCGGAGTGGCTGCGCTAAATCCACGCGGCAAGATCGTTGCCGCGTACTGCTTCATTGATCTGCTGTAGCTCGGGCAGCGTTGCGTTTTCTATCCTGATACCCTCATCCTTCAGCAGCGCCTTAAGCCTGTGCTGAAATCTGCTCAGCTGTTGTGCATCGAGATAGCGCGCCCGGGTGTTTTGTGCAGCTTTATCCCGGGCGGCGGGATTAATCCTGATCAACGTCTGGCCGGGTAGAGGGACACCTTTTGCCAGAGAAGCCAGACTCAGCGTTGCCAAGTCTTCCAGACTGCGCAGCTCGATCTCTTTTAATTTCCCCCCTTTAGCGGATCCGCTGAGCGGATGATTTTCATTCTGGTAGCTGTAGTTTTTGATGTTTTTACTCAGCGTGCCGCTGATGGCGTGCGTCTCAAGCCCCTCAATTTTGCCGAAGCCGAACACCATCGGCACAACGTTCCCCTTATTGATCAGCGCTAATAGCGGCGTTTTACCCTGCTCCAGCTGGCTCCTCAGCCTGTTGCCTGCCTCCATCAGCAGGGACCTCAGTGCTTCGCCGCTATATGACTGTGGGCTGCTGTTCGCTGAATGAAGCGTAATGGATTCAGGAAATTTCAGCAGGCTGGCGCTGTTTTCAAATGGCGTAGTGCGGAAGGCGGCCAGCTTACTGTTACGCGAGACGTTCAGAAGACTTTGCAACCACCGGGCAACCGCCTCGTCCACCGTTTCTCCGTCATTTACCGGTAGCCTGAGGGAATTACCGCTGCTGGTGAGCGGTAGCCCGCTGGCCAGATGCCGATCGATGGCCTGCGTCATTCGATGCTGAAAGGCACGTGAAGCAGCATTACTGCTCTGCATTCCCTCGCCCCGGGCATAGACACGGGCTTTACTGCGGAAGTCTTTCCGGGTCACGCTGTCTGAAGGCTGCTCAGGCGTACGATCTGAGAAGAAGATGCGGCCTTCGAGTGATTGCGCCCCGCCTTTGGCATCATTGATGCCGGCCTTCAGCTCGCCGGAGGCGAGGATCTCAAAACCCCACGGAGACCCGTGCAGCGCTTCGGGTTTGGTATACCCTTGCGGTGCCCCAGGATTCATTGACGACAGCAGCGCGCCGTGCAGATGTTCGCGCAGTTGCTGATCGATGGATCGTCTTCTTGCCAGCAGATCGACAGGAGACTGCCGCGCGTTATCCAGCTGGTTTGGCCGGTGCCCCTCCTGCCTGAGTCGCTCAATCAGAGCGACATCCTGTTGTTCAACCGCCTGATGGAGCGCGAGCGTATTAACCGTAGAAGGGAGTGATTTAATGTCCATGTCTGGCGGCCCTGAGAAGTATGTATCCGATTAAGTGTCACATCGGGGTCGAATGTTCCCGTGCCGCCGCTTCATTTGAAATAAACTAATTTTACCGCTCTGTTCGCATTACTTTTTTTAATGTCATGGGGTTTAAGAAGGAGCATGAATTCATCCCAATTGGGCAAAAAACCTGTTTTCAACCTGCCTGTAAACCGATGAATTGCGGTTTATGTGCGCATTCGCGCAGTTTTCTGGTCAGAAGTTCTGGAAAATCCTTCCGGCTCTGAGAGAACGTTAAACCCATTCGACCTCATTTTACTTATGGTTAATGGAGCGGTTCGGTGGTAACGTCAAAGCCAGGTTATCGTTTGCGTCCGGCCTTAATCCGCCCGGATCAGACGCCTGAAAACTTGCATCTGCACAGGAAAACTATGACCCAGCACACTCCCTTGTTTGAACAGCATCAGGCCTGTGGTGCGCGAATGGTCGACTTTCACGGCTGGATGATGCCGCTGCATTACGGCTCTCAGCTTGAAGAGCACCACGCGGTGCGAACCGATGCGGGGATGTTTGATGTCTCGCACATGACCATCGTCGATCTGTGCGGTGCGCGCTGTCGGGAATTCCTCCGCTATCTGCTGGCCAATGATGTCGCTAAGCTGACTCAGCCGGGCAAGGCACTCTACAGCGCCATGCTGAACGCCTCCGGTGGCGTGATAGACGATCTGATTGTTTACTTTATAACGGAGGATGCCTTCCGGCTGGTGGTGAACTCTGCCACGCGTGAAAAAGATCTCGCCTGGATAACCGAACACGCGAAGCCTTACGGCATAGCGCTAACGGTGCGTGACGATCTCTCTCTGATTGCCGTACAGGGACCGGAAGCACAGCGCAAAGCGCAGACGCTTTTCACTGATGCCCAACGTCAGGCCGTGGCGGGGATGAAACCCTTTTTTGCCGTGCAGGCAGACGATCTCTTTATTGCCACCACCGGCTATACCGGTGAGGCGGGCTACGAAATTGCCCTGCCTGACGCGCAGGCGGCTGCATTCTGGCAGGGGCTACTGGAGGCTGGCGTGAAGCCCGCCGGGCTGGGCGCGCGTGACACGCTGCGTCTGGAGGCGGGCATGAACCTCTATGGACAGGAGATGGATGAGGGCGTCTCACCGCTGGCCGCTAATATGGGCTGGACCCTGGCCTGGCAGCCAGGCGAACGGGATTTTATTGGCCGCGAGGCGCTTGAGGCCCAGCGTGAAAGAGGCACAGAACAGCTTGTCGGGCTGGTGATGACAGAGAAAGGCGTGCTGCGTAATGGCCAGCCGGTTCACTTTACCGACGAGGCCGGTAACCTCAAAGAGGGCGCTATTACCAGCGGGTCGTTCTCGCCAACGCTGGGGTGCAGCATTGCCCTCGCACGCGTTCCGATCGGGATCGGCGAGCGGGCGATCGTTCAGATCCGCAGCCGTGAAATGCCGGTTAAGGTGACCAAACCCGTTTTTGTTCGCGCCGGTAAGCCGGTTGCATAATATCCGATCACTTCCAGATTGCAGGAGAGCAGCGCGATGAGCAATGTGCCAAATGAACTGAAATACCGCGACAGCCACGAATGGGTGCGTAAAGAAGCCGACGGCACCTTTACCGTGGGCATTACCGAACATGCTCAGGAACTGCTGGGCGATATGGTGTTTGTCGACCTGCCGGAGCCTGGTGCCACCTTCAGCCAGGGTGACGAGTGCGCCGTGGCGGAGTCGGTTAAGGCGGCTTCCGACATTTATGCGCCGATTGATGGCGAGATTATTGAGGTTAACAGCACCCTCGACGGCGAACCGGAGCGGGTCAACAGTGACCCCTACGACGGGGGCTGGCTGTTTAAAATCCGTGCCAGCGATGCATCACAATTTGATGCACTGCTGGACGCCGATGCCTATAAAACCAGCATCGACGAATAAATCGCGATCCGCGTGGGCGAAGGCTATTTCGCCCTGCCCGCACCTCTGACCAGGCGGCGGGGGACGAGTAAGGGTCTCCCCGCCTCTCACTTCCCGACTCAGGATCCTCCGCTCATGACGCAGACCCTCAGCCAGCTTGAACACACCGGCGCGTTTATCGAACGCCATATTGGCCCTTCTCAGGCGCAGCAGGCGGCGATGCTGAATGCTATCGGTTCCCGCTCTCTCTCTGAACTGATCGGCTCCATCGTACCTGCCGATATCCAGCTGCCCGGCCCGCCCGCCGTGGGGGATGCCCTCACCGAGCATCAGGCGCTGGCGGAGCTAAAAGCGATTGCCAGCCAGAATCTGCGTTATACCTCCTATATCGGCATGGGCTATACGCCGGTGCTAACCCCGCCGGTTATTCTGCGCAATATGCTGGAAAATCCGGGGTGGTACACGGCCTATACGCCCTACCAGCCGGAGGTCTCTCAGGGGCGCCTGGAGGCGCTGCTCAACTTTCAGCAGGTCACGCTGGATTTGACCGGCCTGGACGTCGCGTCTGCTTCGCTGCTGGATGAGGCGACCGCCGCCGCTGAGGCGATGGCAATGTCAAAGCGCATCAGCAAGCTCAAATCGGCTAACCGCTTTTTTGTCGCTGAGGATATTCATCCCCAGACGCTGGACGTGGTGCGCACCCGTGCCGAAACCTTTGGCTTTGAGGTGCTGGTGGATAAGGCCGAGAGGGTACTGGATCACGAGAATATTTTTGGCGTACTGCTTCAGCAGGTGGGGACGACCGGGGAAGTACATGACTATGCCAGCCTGACTGACCAGCTGAAACAGCGCGGCATTATCGTCTGCGTGGCTGCTGACTTTATGGCGCTGCTTCTGCTGCAGGCACCGGGGAGCCAGGGCGCGGATATTGTCTTTGGTTCAGCGCAGCGCTTCGGCGTACCGATGGGCTACGGTGGCCCCCATGCGGCCTTTTTCGCCACGCGGGAGGAGCATAAACGCTCAATGCCGGGCCGTATTATCGGCGTCTCACGCGACGCAGCGGGTAACACCGCGCTGCGCATGGCGATGCAGACCCGTGAGCAGCACATTCGCCGCGAGAAGGCCAACTCAAATATCTGTACGTCGCAGGTGCTGTTGGCGAATATCGCCAGCCTCTATGCGGTTTTCCACGGGCCAGAGGGCCTGAAGCGCATCGCCTCACGCATCCATCGCCTGACGGATATCCTTGCCGCCGGGCTGCAGCGTGGCGGGCTGACTCTGCGGCATCGCACCTGGTTTGATACCCTGACCGTCGAGGTTACCGACAAAGCCGCGGTACTGGATCGTGCGCTCAGCTTTGGCGTTAACCTGCGGACGGATATCCATAATGCGGTCGGCATCACCCTGAGCGAAGCGACCTCCCGCGATGACGTGAGCATCCTGTTCTCTATTCTGCTCGGCGAAAATCACGCGCAGAATATTGATGCGCTGGATAGTGCCGTCAGCGATCAGAGCCACTCCCTGCCACCCGCGCTGCTGCGCCAGACGCCGGTTCTGACGCATCCGGTTTTCAATCGTCATCATAGCGAAACCGAGATGATGCGCTATATGCATAGCCTGGCGCGTAAGGATCTGGCGCTCAATCAGGCCATGATCCCGCTCGGCTCCTGCACCATGAAGCTCAATGCCGCCGCAGAAATGATCCCGATTACCTGGCCTGAATTTTCCGAACTGCACCCGTTTTGTCCGGCGGATCAGGCGGGCGGCTACCTGCAAATGATCGGTCAGCTGTCACAGTGGCTGGTGCAGCTAACCGGCTATGATGCGCTCTGCATGCAGCCGAACTCCGGGGCGCAGGGGGAATATGCGGGTCTGCTGGCGATCCGCCGCTATCATGAAAGCCGTAATGAACCGGGCCGCACCCTCTGCCTGATCCCCGCATCGGCGCACGGCACCAATCCCGCTTCTGCGCAGATGGCCGGTATGTCGGTGGTGGTGGTGGCCTGTGACAGGCAGGGCAATATTGATCTGCACGATCTGCGGGCAAAGGCAGAGCAGGCCGGTGATGCGCTCTCCTGTATTATGGTCACCTATCCCTCCACTCATGGCGTGTATGAAGAGACTATCCGTGAAGTCTGTCAGATTGTTCACCAGCATGGCGGGCAGGTCTATCTTGACGGGGCGAATATGAATGCCCAGGTGGGGATCACCACGCCGGGCTATATTGGCGCGGATGTGTCACACCTTAACCTGCACAAAACCTTCTGCATCCCTCATGGCGGAGGCGGGCCGGGAATGGGGCCGATTGGCGTCAAAGCGCACCTTGCGCCCTTCGTGCCGGGACATAGCGTGGTACAGATTGACGACATGCTCACGCAGCAGGGGGCCGTTTCCGCCGCGCCTTTTGGCAGCGCATCTATTCTGCCCATCAGCTGGATGTATATTCGCATGATGGGGGCGGAAGGATTAAAGCAGGCAAGCTCGGTCGCCATCCTCAACGCTAACTATATCGCCACCCGGCTGCAGTCTGCCTTTCCGATCCTCTATGCCGGACGCGATGGCCGCGTGGCGCACGAATGCATCCTGGATATTCGTCCCCTGAAGGAGCAGACCGGCATCAGCGAACTGGATATCGCTAAGCGTCTGATTGATTATGGTTTTCACGCACCGACCATGTCCTTTCCGGTCAGCGGTACGCTGATGGTAGAGCCGACGGAATCGGAGAGCAAGGGGGAACTGGACCGCTTTATTGATGCGATGCTGGCTATTCGGATGGAGATAGATCGCGTTGCCGGAGGCGAATGGCCGGCTGACGATAATCCACTGGTCAATGCCCCGCATACGCAGATGGAAATAGTGGGCGAATGGACGCATCCCTATACCCGTGAGCTGGCGGTATTCCCGGCCGGCAGTCACAACAAATACTGGCCCACGGTTAAGCGGCTGGACGACGTTTACGGCGATCGCAATCTGTTCTGCTCCTGCGTTCCGCTAAGCGAATACGAGTAGCCTTCCGCGTGGGTCAGCGTTTATAAGGGCACCCCGGTGCCCTTTTTTACAGGAGAAGCATGATGAAAACGGCATTAGTGACCGGCGGCAGCCGGGGTATTGGCCGAGCGACGTCGCTGCTACTGGCGCAGCGGGGCTATCAGATTGCAGTGAACTACCATCAACGTGCAGCGGCGGCGGAAGACGTTGTGGCACTGATTCAGCAGCAGGGCGGTCAGGCCTTTAGCGTGCAGGCGGATATTGCGGATGAGGCGCAGGTCGTGGCTATGTTCCAGCGCCTGGATACGCTGGGTTGCCACCTCAGCGCGCTGGTCAACAACGCTGGCATCCTGTTTCAGCAGTCCCGTATTGAACAGCTCACTGCCGAGCGCATAAACCGGGTTCTCGCCACCAATGTTACCGGTCCTTTCCTGTGCTGTCGCGAAGCAGTGAAAAGAATGGGATGGCATCATGGAGGGCAGGGCGGCGCGATTGTGAATGTCTCTTCTGCCGCCGCCAAATTGGGGGCGCCGGAGGAATATGTCGATTATGCCGCGTCAAAAGGGGCAATGGATACGCTGACAAAAGGGCTTTCGCTTGAGGTGGCAGCACAGGGAATTCGCGTCAACGGCGTTCGTCCCGGCTTTATCTATACTGCAATGCATGCTGATGGCGGCGAGCCTGGCCGCGTCGACCGGCTGTCGGCAGCTATACCTATGCAGCGGGGTGGACAACCAGAAGAGATCGCGCAGGCGATACTCTGGCTGCTCAGCGATGAGGCTTCCTACATTACCGGCAGCATCATTGACGCTGCCGGCGGTCGATAAAACCCGGCGTTACAGCTTTTCACCATTGCTGGCGATCACCTGCTGATACCAGGTAAAACTTTTCTTCCTGGCGCGGTTGAGCGTACCGCTGCCATCGTCATTTTTATCCACGTAGATAAACCCGTAGCGCTTGCTGTACTGGCCGGTGGTGAAAGAGACGCAGTCAATACAGCCCCAGGGGGTGTAGCCCATCAGTTCGACACCGTCATAGCAGACCGCCAGCTTCATCTGCTCAATATGCGCCTGCAAATAGGCGATGCGGTAGTCGTCGTTAATCGATCCATCCGCCCCGACGTTATCAATCGCCCCGAAACCGTTTTCGACAATAAATAGCGGCTTTTGATAGCGTTCATAAAGGGTGGCCAGGCTGTATCTCAGCCCGACCGGATCGATTTGCCAGCCCCAGTCGGAGGCTTTTACATGCGGATTGGGTACGCTGCCCGCAAAGCCCGACACCGCGCTGCCGCTGCCCTGCGCGTGAGCCTGCACCGCATTGCTCATGTAATAGCTCAGGCCGATATAGTCCGCACAGCCCTCGCGAAGCGTTCGGGCATCCTCCGGCAGCATGGCAATGTCATAGCCCTTGCGCGCCCATTCGTTGAGTATGTAAGCAGGATAATACCCGCGCATATGGACGTCGCTAAACAGGAAGCGCTCACGCATCGCTTCCTGCGCGAACATCACATCCTCGGGGTGGCAGGACCAGGGGTAGAGCGGCACCATGGCGATCATGCAGCCGATCTGCATCGCAGGATTGATGTTATGTCCCAGCCTGACCACCTGCGCGCTGGCGACAAACTGATGGTGCAGCACCTGAAACATCGCCTGTTCGGGATTATCATGGTCGGTAAATACCACGCCTGAGCAGCAATAGCCGAACAGCGGATACTGCCAGTTACGCTGGTTATTGATCTCGTTAAAGGTCATCCAGTATTTAACTTTATTCTTGTAGCGCTCCATGACGACCTGACTGAAGCGAACAAAGAAATCCACGACGTTGCGATTCAGCCAGCCGCCATACGCTTTCACCAGGTGATTTGGCATCTCAAAATGCGACAGGGTAATAACCGGCTCAATGTTGTATTTCAGCAGCTCATCGAACAGATCGTCGTAGAACTGTAGCCCGGCCTCGTTAGGCTCATGCTCATCCCCGTTAGGGAAGATCCGCGTCCAGGCAATGGAGGTGCGAAAGCATTTAAACCCCATCTCAGCGAAGAGGGCCACGTCCTCTTTATAGCGGGAATAGAAATCAACCGCCTGATGATTAGGGTAGCTGTAGCCCGCCTGTACGCCGTCGGTTATGACGCGGTCAACGCCATGCGCGCCGCCGGAAAGGACATCTGCAATGCTCACGCCTTTTCCACCCTGGTCCCAGCCGCCCTCAACCTGATGCGCGGCTACCGCGCCGCCCCAGAGGAAGCCTTCAGGCAATTGCTGTTTGCTGGTCATCACTCTCATCCTTTTTGGTAAATGTAGCCTGAGGGCCGGCTATTATTGCAGCCAGCCCTTACGTTGGGCCTCAATAAGATGCCCTTCCAGATGGTTCCATAGTGCGGGCCACTGATCTGCCAGCGCAACGTTGCGGGCCAGCACCTGTTCGAGCCGAATACCATTCTCTTTCCAGCTCTGGCCCTGATTATGCAGATTCTGAATAATCGGCAGGGCGCGATCCAGCATATTGGCAAAGCGGGCATCAACGCTTTCGCCGGCTTCATATTCGTCCCAAAGCGCCCGGAAACGCTGCTGTAATGCGGCGGGCAGCAGGCCGAACAGACGATCGGCAGCGGCGACCTCCTGGTGTGAAATGGCCTCGCGGGCCGCAAGGTCATAGACCATGACGTCTCCCGCATCGATCTCCACCACGTCGTGCAGTAGCGCCATCTGTACGACACGCTGCACGTCAGTTCCCCCCTCAAAAAAGGGAGCCAGACTCATGGCGGCCACGGCCAGATGCCAGCTGTGCTCCGCTGAGTTTTCATGGCGGGAGTTGCCAATAAGCCGGGTGCGGCGTTCGACACGTTTAAGCTTATCCAGCTCCATCAGAAAATCCATGACCTGCGTCATTGGCCCGAAATCGACACTGTTTACCTGTTCAGACATCACTCACCTCGTCGTTCCCTGAAGGGGAAAAAAGTTGGCGACTATTGTAAGGTAAACGTTTGCGTTTTGCTTTCCAGAATATGTGTTACAGGCATTCACAGTTTAATAAAGCTTACAGTTGTACTCTGAAATCATTCTCAGCTAAGCTAAAAATGCTCAATTTTCGGGCACATTCGCGCGTGTCAGCGTGGACAGGAAGCATTAGCTGCAATCTGACGGCAGTGCAGAGCTGAATAAAGGCCCGACTCAGCATGGGGAGAACAGGATTGTATGACAGGTAAAACATTATTAGCGCAGGGCTATTCCCTGGCGGAAGAAGTCGCCAACAGTATCAGTCATGGCATTGGTTTTATTTTTGGCATTATCGGACTGGTGCTGATGCTGATGGAAGCAAACGCCAGCCAGGCAGACACCGTAGCAATAATCAGCTACAGCCTTTACGGCGGCAGTATGATCCTGTTGTTTCTGGCATCGACCCTTTATCATGCCATTCCCTATCCGGCCGCCAGGCTCTGGCTGCAAAAGCTGGACCACTGCGCCATCTATTTACTGATCGCCGGAACCTACACGCCTTTCCTGATGGTCGGACTGAAATCGCCGCTGGCACACGGGCTGATGGTCATTATCTGGAGCCTGGCGCTGCTCGGGGTGCTGTTTAAATTATTGTTTATTAATCGCTTTGAGGCGCTTTCGGTCATTACCTATCTGCTGATGGGCTGGCTGTCGCTGATTGTGGTTTATCAGCTGGCACTGAAGCTGCCGGCGGGCGGCATATGGCTACTGGCGGCGGGGGGGATAATCTATTCGCTGGGCGTCATTTTCTATAGCTCGAAGCGCATCCCCTATAACCATGCCATCTGGCACGGCTTTGTACTTGGCGGCAGCGTTTGCCACTTTCTGGCGATCTACCTGTACGTGATGTGATACAGGGGCCGAGCGGCCCCTGTTAAGCCCGGATCAGGTCAGGGAATAGGGCAGAGGTTGAATCGTCAAGCTGCCGCCTTCGTCCCCCTGCACACGCAGCTCGCTGTCCGGCTCCAGATCGTTATTCAGCACGGCCTGAACCCATACTTCGCCGTTATCCAGCTGGCAGGCCGTCAGGAGCGTCCCGGTCCGCCGCCAGTTTTCCCCCAGTTTCATCTCCAGTGAACCACCGGCAGCAGGAACCTGCCCGGCATGTCCCGCCAGCCAGTAAAGCGCCCGTTTATTGGCGCCGCGAAATTTAGCGCGTGCAACCATCTCCTGACCGGTATAGCAGCCCTTTTTAAAGCTGATGGCGTCCAGCGCCTGGAGGTTAGTCGCCTGAGGAATAAACTGGGCGCTGGTGGCGGTATCAATTACCGGCAAACCCGCTTCGATATCAAGCGCCAGCCACTGCGTGCTGTCGTTCAGCTGTGCCTGTCCCTCAAGCGCCTGGCGCAGCGTCTGAGCCGTCTGCGCATCGGTTACCAGCAGAAATCTTTCCTCCGGCGTGGGCAGCCAGAGCAGGGTGGTATTGTCCTGCTGCACTACAGGGTTTTCAGCATCCGGCAGGCTGGTAAAAACGCCAGCCAGCGCGCCACGGCACTGGAAGCCCGCGACCCCGATCAGCACGGCGTCATTATCGGCGGCAATGGTCACTTTTGAAAACACGGCGTACTTCTTCAGCTGGGTAATCTGCTCTTCGCACAGGCTGCGGCGTGCAATATAAGCCAGCCCCCCGGCACGATGAAACAGACGCAGGTTGCTCCACATCTTTCCTTTGGCATCGCAATGCGCTGTCGGGCGGTGGTCATTGTCGGCCAGCGCGGCGACGTCCAGCGTCACCTGACCCTGTAAATAGCTGACGCTGTCGGCGCCGGTCACAGTCACGAGCGCCCACTCTTCCAGCGAGATCAGCGTAAGCGGCAGACGCGCAGAGGCCGCGGGTTGACGAGGCGGAAAAGAGAAAGTCGGCATGATTCAGTCCTGTAGTGGGGTGAAAAAAACAGCTCTGCTCCTTATGTTAAAAGAGCCGAATGGCTTTGCAACCTGTTTCCTTGAAACGGCGCACAAAACGCGTGATAACTCTGCACGGCAGCTCGCTGCTTTGCGGGACGGCGCGAAATCCGGCCGCTATTGCATCAACATCCCCGATAAAAAGCGCTACACTAGCGGCCATCTTTGACTGAATGACGATGGATAATATGGATAGTAGCAATAAAGCCCGGGTTCACTGGGCCTGCCGCCGGGGGATGCGTGAACTGGATATCTCCATTATGCCGTTTTTTGAGTATGAGTATGATTCCCTTTCTGAGGACGACAAGCAGATATTTATTCGCCTGCTAGAGAATGACGATCCCGACCTCTTCAACTGGCTGATGAATCACGGTGACCCCGCCGATCCTGAACTTAAGCGCATGATCAATCTGATACAGCAGCGAAATCAGCAACGTGGCCCAGTGGCACGCTGAGCTCAGGGTATCCTGGCGTGCGCAGTGGATATCCCTGCTTCTGCACGGCGTAGCGATACTCGCGCTGCTGCTGGCACCCTGGCCTGCCAGCTATACCCTGGTCTGGATGCTGCTACTGACGCTGGTTGTCTTTGAATGTGTGCGCAGCCAGCGGCGTATTCGCAGTCGCGAAGGGGATATCGCGCTGCTGGAGGGGGGGCAGGTTCAGTGGCGCCAGAAACGCTGGCACATCACCGGCCGTCCGTGGATGACCCGGCAGGCGATGCTACTGACGCTGCGTACCCCGTCAGGGGATCGGGAGAAACTCTGGCTACTCAGGGACAGCATGGATGAAGAGGCATGGCGTCAGCTCCGCCAGCTGCTGCTGATCCCTGCCCGCGACGCATGATGATGCGGAACTGCGCTTCACTCACCGCGCGGCGTGACGTTCTGTAGCAGAGCAGCCGCTACCCGCGCCGCATGACGAGGCGGCGATTAGCTTAATGCGGCCCGCAGCCTGTGCGGACGGGATTGCTGCCGTTACAGCAGCGCCGCCATCTCGGTGAGGATCTGCTCGCCCCACTGGGCAATGCGCTCGTCGGTGCGCTCAAACTGATTAATATCATCCAGCGCCAGCCCAAAAAAGTGCCTGCCGTCGGGGGTAAGTGGTTTGGTGCTGGTAAATTCATACCCCTCATTTGGCCACAGGCCGACAAACTTCACGCCCATTGGGGCCAGCAGGTCATGCAGCATGCCGAGCGCGTCGAGAAACCACTCGCTGTATTCTCCCTGATCGCCCATGCCGTACAGGGCCACCACTTTATCACGCAGGTTTAGCGCGGGCAGGTCGCTCCAGATGGCTTCCCAGTCCTCCTGCAGCTCGCCGAAGTCCCAGGTTGGAATGCCGAGGATCAGCATGTCATACTGTTCCATCAGCTGCGGGGGATCGTCCTTCAGATTATGCAGCGTAACGAGATCGTCGCCGATAAAGTCGCGGATCTTCTCTGCCGCCATTTCGGTGTAGCAGGTGCTTGAGCCATAAAACAGACCGATATTCATCTCTGGTAATCTCATTCCTCTTGATGCACTGGCGCGGATTATATCAGAATTGACCAGGGGTCAGGCATAACAGGCCGTCGGTAAACAGATAAAGGGGCAGTGTGGTGCAGGACAGCGATCTGATTGAACAGTTTTTAGATGCCTTGTGGATCGAGCGTAACCTGGCGGAAAACACGGTGGCTTCCTACCGGCTGGACCTGATGTCGCTGGTCGGCTGGGCTGCGCATCATAACACCCAGCTGCTGCGCGTTGATGCCGCGGACCTGCAGCAGTTTCTGGCTGAAAGGCTGGAGGGGGGCTACAAGGCGAGCAGCTCCGCGCGGCTGTTAAGCGCAATGCGCCGCCTGTTTCAGTATCTCTATCGGGAAAAGCTGCGCGAAGACGATCCCAGCGCGCTGCTCTCTTCCCCTAAGCTGCCGCAGCGCTTGCCGAAAGATCTCAGCGAGGCGCAGATAGACCGGCTGCTACAGGCACCCAGCGTTGAGCAGCCAATTGAGCTGCGCGACAAAGCGATGCTGGAGCTGCTCTACGCCACCGGCCTGCGCGTCACCGAGCTGGTCAGCCTGACGCTCAATAACGTCAGCCTGCGGCAGGGCGTGGTGCGAGTGATTGGTAAGGGAGATAAAGAGCGTCTGGTGCCCCTGGGGGAAGAGGCGGTGCACTGGCTGGAGCAGTATATTGAGTATGGTCGCCCGTGGCTGCTTAACGGTCAGACGCTGGACGTGCTGTTTCCCAGCAACCGCGCGCAGCAAATGACGCGGCAAACTTTCTGGCATCGAATCAAACATTACGCCACACTGGCAGGCATCGACAGTAATAAACTCTCGCCCCACGTGCTTCGCCATGCATTTGCTACCCACCTTCTGAACCATGGGGCCGATCTGCGTGTCGTACAGATGCTGTTGGGCCATAGCGACCTGTCGACGACCCAGATCTACACGCACGTTGCCACTGAGCGACTGCGGCAGTTACATCAGCAGCACCATCCTCGCGCCTGACCTACGGCGCGGTGAATACTATTACCGGCCTGCGACCCCGCTCTGAGGGCGGGTTCAGGCTCAGCGTACAAGTCTATAAGGACATTAAATGAAGAAGCGTTACCTGATACTTTCTCTGCTTATCGCCGTCAGTGGCTTGTCCCACGCCGATGATGCGGCCATTAAACAGTCGCTGCAAAAGCTCGGCCTTCAGCAAACGGAGATCCAACCTTCTCCTCTGCCGGGAATGAAAACGGTACTGACGGAGAGCGGCGTACTGTATATCACCGACGATGGTAAACAGTTTATTCAGGGACCGCTGTACGACGTCAGTGCAGGCCAGCCGGTAAACGTGACCAATAAACTGCTGGAGAAAAAGGTCGATGCGCTGAGTAGCGAGATGATCGTTTATAAAGCGCCGAAGGAGCAGCACGTCATCACCGTATTTACCGACATCACCTGTGGCTACTGCCATAAGCTGCATGCGGAAATGGCCGACTACAACGCGCTTGGCATCACCGTGCGCTACCTGGCCTTCCCTCGTGAGGGGATGAATGGTCAGGTGGCGAAGGATATGAAATCAATCTGGTGCGCAGGCGATCGTCGCAAGGCGTTTGATGCGGCGATGAAGGGCGAAGCGGTTTCGCCGATTGACTGCAAAATCGACCTTTCCCAGCATTACAAACTGGGCATCCTCTACGGTATCCAGGGTACGCCTGCCATCCTGCTGCAAAACGGTATGATGATCCCCGGTTACCAGGGACCTAAAGAGATGAAACAGCTACTTGATAGCCAGAAAGCAGGCGGCTGATTGCATTGAACAGTAAAACCGAGCTCCGCCGCCGTCGGGCGGTGGAGGGTAGCCAGCTCCCGGCCGATCTCCACCCGCTGCTGCGCCGTCTCTATATGCAGCGGGGCGTACTCCAGCCCGATGAGCTGGTGCGAAGTGCTAAAAATCTTCATCCCTTCCAGTCGCTGGCGGGTATTGAGCGCGCGGCGGCGATCCTGCATCAGGCCATTGCTGATAATTTATGCATTATGATCGTGGGCGATTTTGACGCCGACGGCGCGACCAGCACCGCACTGACGGTACTGGCGCTGCGCAGCATGGGCGCGGCTAACGTTAAGTATCTTGTGCCTAACCGGTTTGATGACGGCTACGGCCTCAGCCCGGAAGTGGTGGAGCAGGCGGCGGCGCGCGGCGCGCAGCTGATCGTCACCGTTGATAACGGCATTTCGTCACATACGGGCGTCAGCCTTGCCCATGAAAAGGGCATTGCGGTGGTCATTACCGATCACCACCTGCCGGGCGATACCCTGCCGGATGCCGATGCGATAGTGAACCCGAACCTGCATGAGTGCGACTTTCCTTCGGGTGCGCTGGCCGGGGTAGGGGTCGCCTTCTACCTGATGCTGGCGCTGCGCGCGCGCCTGCGCGAGAGCGGGGCGGAAACGCTGCCGAACCTGGCTGAACTGCTGGATCTGGTGGCGCTGGGGACGGTTGCCGACGTGGTGCCGCTGGACGGCAATAACCGCATTCTGGTCTGGCAGGGTCTGAGCCGCATCCGCGCGGGTAAGTGCCGCCCGGGGATCAAGGCGCTGCTCGAGGTGGCTAACCGCGATGCAAGGCAGCTGGCGGCGAACGATCTCGGCTTTGCGCTGGGGCCGCGTCTTAATGCTGCTGGCCGCCTGGACGATATGTCCGTCGGGGTGGCGCTCCTGCTCAGCGAGGATATCGCTCAGGCCCGCATGCTGGCCAGCGAGCTGGATGCGCTAAACCAGACGCGGAAAGAGATTGAGCAGGGCATGCAGACCGAGGCGCTGGCGCTGTGCGATGCGCTTGAGCGCAGCAGCGAGGCGCTGCCGCTCGGCATTGCGATGTACCATCCCGAATGGCACCAGGGCGTGGTGGGAATTCTGGCATCCCGCCTGAAGGAGCGTTTCAACCGGCCCGTTATCGCCTTTGCTCCCTCGGGGGATGGTCTGCTTAAGGGGTCGGGGCGGTCTATTGTCGGTCTGCATATGCGTGACGCGCTGGAGCGGCTTGATACGCTCAATCCGGGGCTGATCCTCAAGTTTGGCGGTCACGCGATGGCGGCAGGCCTGTCGCTGGAGGAGGCGAAGTTTGAGGAGTTCCGCCAGCGCTTCGGCGACCTGGTGGGCGACTGGCTGGACGAGGAGGCGCTACAGGGCGTCGTCTGGAGCGACGGCGAACTGATGGCGCAGGAACTGACGCTCCCCACGGCAGAACTGCTGCGTGAAGCGGGCCCCTGGGGTCAGGCGTTTCCGGAACCCCAGTTCGACGGCAAATTCACCCTCATCCAGCAGCGGCTGGTGGGTGAACGGCATCTGAAGGTGATGGTCGAGCCGCTGGGCGGAGGCCCGCTGCTGGACGGTATTGCTTTCAACGTTGACACCACCCTGTGGCCGGACCCCAGCGTCCGCCAGGTCGAGCTGGCCTACAAGCTGGATATTAATGAATTTCGCGGTAACCGCAGCGTGCAGCTTATAATCAGCCACCTCTGGCCGCTATAGCCTGAACTGAAGCAAGGCTACAAACTGCCCCGAATTTCAGTTAAACTGCTGAGTTACATTTACGCCCGATTCGATCACCTAAAAGATTTTAAAATCATGTTTGAAATTAACCCGGTAAAGAACCGAATTCAGGATATCTCAGAGCGCAGTGGCGTTCTCAGGGGGTATCTTTGACTACGATGCCAAGAAAGAACGCTTAGAAGAAGTTAACGCCGAGCTGGAACAGCCGGACGTCTGGAATGAGCCTGAACGCGCCCAGGCGCTGGGCAAAGAGCGCTCGTCGCTGGAAGCGATCGTCGAAACCCTGGATCAGCTTACCCAGGGGCTGGACGACGTCTCAGGCCTGCTGGAGCTGGCGGTTGAAGCCGAAGACGAAGAGACCTTCAACGAGGCCGTTGCCGAACTCGACGTGCTGGAGAAGAAGCTGGGCGAACTTGAGTTCCGCCGCATGTTCTCCGGCGAGTACGACAGCGCCGACTGCTACATCGACATTCAGGCCGGTTCCGGCGGCACCGAAGCGCAGGACTGGGCCAGCATGCTGGTTCGTATGTACCTGCGCTGGGCTGAAGCGAAAGGCTTCAAAACCGAGGTGATTGAAGAGTCCGACGGCGACGTTGCGGGGATCAAATCCGCCACGCTGCGCATTATCGGCGACTACGCTTTCGGCTGGCTGCGCACGGAAACGGGCGTCCATCGCCTGGTGCGAAAAAGCCCGTTTGACTCGGGTGGCCGTCGCCATACCTCGTTCAGCTCCGCCTTTATCTATCCGGAAGTGGAAGACGATATTGATATCGACATCAATCCGGCGGATCTGCGTATTGACGTTTATCGCGCGTCGGGTGCGGGCGGTCAGCACGTTAACCGGACCGAATCGGCGGTGCGTATCACCCATATTCCGACCAATACCGTTACCCAGTGCCAGAACGATCGCTCTCAGCATAAAAACAAAGACCAGGCCATGAAGCAGATGAAGGCAAAGCTGTATGAGCTGGAAATGCAGAAGAAAAATGCTGAGAAGCAGGCGCTGGAAGATAACAAATCTGATATCGGCTGGGGGAGCCAAATCCGCTCCTACGTTCTTGATGACGCACGTATCAAGGACCTGCGCACCGGCGTGGAAACCCGCAATACCCAGGCGGTGCTGGATGGCGATCTGGACCGATTTATTGAAGCAAGCTTGAAAGCAGGGCTATAAGGAACTGACATGTCTGAACAACAACCGCAGGGCACTGACGTCGCACTTGAGTTAAACAATGAACTGAAAGCGCGTCGCGAAAAACTCAGCGCGCTGCGTGAAAAGGGCGTGGCATTCCCGAATGATTTTCGCCGCGATCGCACGTCAGACCAGCTGCATGCTGAGTTTGATGCGAAAGAGAACGAAGAGCTGGAAGCGCTGGGCATTGAGGTTAGCGTTGCCGGGCGCATGATGACCCGCCGTATTATGGGCAAAGCCTCCTTCGTCACCCTTCAGGACGTGGGCGGCCGCATTCAGCTGTACGTTTCGCGTGACGACCTGGCGGAAGGCATCTATAACGAGCAGTTCAAGAAGTGGGATCTCGGCGATATCGTCGGTGCGCGCGGCAAGCTGTTCAAAACCAAAACCGGCGAGCTTTCCATTCACTGTAGCGAACTGCGCCTGCTGACTAAAGCCCTGCGCCCGCTGCCGGACAAGTTTCACGGTCTGGCCGATCAGGAAACCCGCTACCGTCAGCGCTATCTGGATCTGATCGCCAACGACGAATCGCGCAAAACCTTTAAAATCCGCTCGCAGATTATGGCCGGTATCCGTAGCTTTATGGTGGGTCGCCAGTTTATGGAAGTGGAAACGCCAATGATGCAGGTGATCCCAGGCGGCGCCTCTGCCCGTCCGTTTATCACTCATCATAACGCGCTGGATATTGATATGTATCTGCGCATCGCCCCGGAGCTGTACCTTAAGCGCCTGGTGGTCGGCGGCTTCGATCGCGTCTTCGAGATCAACCGTAACTTCCGCAACGAAGGGATCTCACCGCGCCATAACCCAGAGTTCACCATGATGGAACTCTATATGTCCTATGCGGACTATAAGGATCTGATCGAGCTGACCGAGAGCCTGTTCCGTACTCTGGCGCAGGACGTGCTTGGCACCACCGTAGTGCCTTATGGCGAGCAGAGCTTCGATTTCGGTAAGCCCTTCGACAAGCTGACCATGAAGGAAGCGATCCAGAAATACCGTCCGGAAACCGACCTTGCCGATCTTGATGATTTTGATAAGGCTTCAGCCATTGCGCGGTCGCTGGGGATCAAGATTGAGAAGAGCTGGGGCCTCGGCCGTCTGGTAACGGAAATCTTTGAAGAGACGGCGGAAAGCCATCTGATCCAGCCGACCTTTATCACCGAGTATCCGGCTGAAGTTTCGCCGCTGGCGCGTCGTAACGACCAGAACCCGGAAATCACCGATCGCTTTGAGTTCTTTATCGGCGGGCGTGAAATCGGCAACGGCTTCTCCGAGCTGAATGATGCACAGGATCAGGCAGAGCGTTTCCTGCAGCAGGTTAATGCCAAGGATGCGGGTGACGATGAAGCCATGTTCTATGACGAAGATTACGTCACCGCGCTGGAGCACGGCCTGCCGCCAACGGCCGGGCTGGGGATTGGAATTGACCGTATGGTGATGCTGTTTACTAACAGCCACACCATCCGCGACGTCATTCTGTTCCCTGCGCTGCGTCCAGGCGGCAAGTAAGCGCTTAACGAACCACCGTCCCGGGATTTACGACCACCGGGACGCACGGTCAGACAGAGTAAAGGGACGAAGCGATTCGTCCCTTTTTCATTGGCCCGCGCCAAACGCTATCGACGATCAGGATTTAACGGCCTGATTCAACCAGTCCTTAAAGCGGGCATAGGGAATATAGAGCGAAACGTCTTTGTACAGCGCTTTACCGGTTTTCAGGTCATTGATACGGTCTGAATAGCCGACGATAACGCCTGCCACCGAGTCATCAGCGGCATTATAGACTGCCCCGCCGGACATACCTTTTACCACGCCTGCATCAGACGCGACCACCACGCAGCTGACTTTGTTCCACTCATTTTTCAGGCCGGTATTGACCAGGTTGGTGCCGGTCGATGCCACCGGCATGGCGGAGATAAAGCTGTAGCCGTAGAGGTTTATTTTGTCGCCAATGTGGCCATTACGGAAGTGGGGCGGATGAAAATCGGTGTTCTTATGGTACACCACCGCCAGGTCACATTCAGGATGGTAAGCCTTCACCCGATACAGGGAGTATTTCGCCACGTGCGCGGCGGTCAGGCTGTATTCAGACGTGAGCGGTATTGTGGTGCCGAGCGTACCCACCCCTAAGACGGTCGGGATCCCGGTAACGGTCATATCTACCCGTTTTTCAGCCTCGCTACTGTACTCATACTTTCCGACGGAACATCCGCACAGCAGCAGGGTGAGCAGGAAAATAGCACGTTGCATCTTATTTCCTCGGCAATGAATCGATCAAGCACAGCACTGGGATGCCCGTTGGAACCGTTATCGAGGTATCGGCTTTTACACGCAAAGCTTTAACTATTTCACTTATTGCCCAGACTACTGTTTATCTGACTTAAGGCAAATTTAAGTTGCACCTGGAGGGGAAAACTAAGATCAATCCTGGAGAGACCCGGCTGGCGGGCGGGTTATCCCTGGCGGGTGATGCTGCGCGTAATGAATTAGAGCCAGTCTTCCGCGCGAAGTCCTGATACGCGAGAGAATTCACGCATATTGTTGGTCACGATGACCAGGCCCTGGCTGCGGGCGTGCCCCGCAATCATCTGGTCGTATGGACCGATCGGTTGGCCTGCTCTGGCCTGCTCGGCCCGTATTTGCCCGGTATGCATAGCGGCATGACTGTCATAATTCAGCACGTCCAGCCGGGCGATAAAACCCTCAATAACCGCCAGATTACGCTCGGGCTGGCTGCTTTTCTCTGCGCCGTAGATAAGCTCCATCAGCGTTATGGTACTGATACATAGCTGCTGATGATGACGGTTAAACTTTTCCCGAACGCCCTCCGGTTTATTTTTGATGGTAAAAATACAGATGTTGGTGTCCAGCATATACTTGAGCATCAGAAGCTTTCCCGTTCCTGTGAACCTGGCTGTTCGCGTGAAGACATAAAATCAGCGGTAACGGATTCGCCCTCAAACCATGTGTCCCAGGATTCACCTACGGGAGTAATAATCCGGGTTCTGCCGATGGCGACAACATCGACATGCTTAATGTCATCAGGCAATGCGACAGTTTTAGGTAATCGAACGGCCTGACTGCGATTAGTTAAAAATACGGTGGTTTTCATTTTGACCTCACTCAGGGATATACATGATGTGTATACAGCCTGCCATAGCGGACGTATATGTCAATGGGATATACAGTAGTTCACATTCGCGCTAACGCCTGCCGCATCGCCACTTTTGCTTTTTGGGCAACAGATTATTGCCTCATATGGGCTATAAGTTGCTCCTGAGCTATGCTGTAATTACTTCTATGACGCAGATCAAACTTTTAACCCTGTTTGCGGTTATCTGCCTCTTCGCGCGTCCTTTTCCTGCCGTTTATGGCGGGTTCATTTACTTCCCGGGAGTCTTATTCATGCCTGTTTCATTACTGGCGCTGGCGCTAAGTGCGTTCGCCATCGGCACCACCGAGTTTGTCATCATGGGGCTGCTACCCGATGTTGCAGGCGACCTGCATGTCTCTCTCCCTTCTGCGGGCTGGCTGATCAGCGGCTATGCGCTGGGCGTGGCGATTGGCGCACCGATTATGGCGCTGCTGACCGCTAAGCTTCCGCGTAAGCTTACGCTTATTCTGCTGATGTCGATTTTTATCGTCGGCAACGTGCTGTGTGCGCTGGCCTGGAACTATAACCTGCTGATGCTGGCGCGAATTGTAACGGCGCTGTGCCACGGCGCTTTCTTTGGCATCGGTGCCGTCGTGGCGGCCAGTCTGGTTGCACCCGCCCGTCAGGCCTCGGCGGTGGCGCTGATGTTCACCGGCCTGACGCTGGCTAACGTGCTGGGCGTGCCGGTGGGAACCTGGTTCGGCCAGCTGTTTGGCTGGCGCGCCACCTTCTGGGGCGTAGGGGTGATTGGGATCCTGGCGTTTATCGCGCTGATTGTCAGCCTGCCCAACAACCGCAATGAGAAGCCGGTCGATCTTGCCAGTGAAATCGGCGCGCTGGCGAACGGTAAACTGTGGCTGTCACTGCTGATGACGGTCTTTTTCGCCGCCGCGATGTTTGCGCTGTTCAGCTATATCGCGCCGCTGCTGCTACAGGTTACTGGTCTCAGTGATAAAGGCGTCAGCTGGACGCTGTTTCTAATCGGTGCCGGCCTGACCGTCGGTAATATCCTCGGCGGCAGGCTGGCAGACTGGAAGGTATCGTTCAGTCTGATCCTGAGCTTTGCGCTAATCGCCCTGTTTTCACTCGCCTTTAGCTGGACCAGCCATGCGCTGTGGCTGGCTGAAATCACCCTGTTCCTCTGGGCGATGGCGACCTTTGCGACCGTGCCGGGACTGCAAATCAACGTGGTCCGCCACGGGAAGGAAGCACCCAACCTGGTCTCTACCCTGAACATTTCGGCATTTAATATCGGCAACGCGTTTGGTGCCTGGGCCGGTGGGGCGGTTATTGCGGGCGGCTATGGTCTGACCCGCGTACCGGTCGCCGCAGCGGTACTGGCCGCCGGGGGCCTGGTCGTCTGCCTGCTCACCTTCCGTCGCTCACGCGGCCAGACTCAGGCTGCACGGGCCTGACGTGGGATAACCAGACGCAGGCCGGGGCACTGACAGCGCGTTGCAATCGGGCGCGTTTACCTGCGCCTGGCATTGTTCTCCGCCGGAACAAACCGCGTCTGGTTAATCCAGCATCGCGCTCAGGCGCTGGTGAAACGGGCCGATCTGCTGCCGAAGATGGTCGCTAAAGGCTTCTACCAGCGCCGATGAGGGGCGATGCCGTGGCCGCACCAGGCTGACCGTGAAAGGGACGTTAATACTGAAACGTCGAATAACCACACCGCTGCCGGCGTAATCCAGTGCCGTCAGTGGATTCACCACCGAAATCCCCACCCCAGCCCGCACCATGGCACACACCGACGCGGCGCTGTGCGTCTCCATTACCATCCTGCGTTTCACGTTGTGCCCGCTAAAGAGATCGTCCAGCAGCTGTCGGTAACTGTCCGTCCGTGACAGGCTGATGTAGCTGTGTCCCTCGAAATCCTGCGGCGTCAGGCAGGTTTTTTGGGCCAGCACATGTCCCTCCGGCAGTACGCACACTTCATTACCGGTAAACAGCTCGGTACGCTCGGTGCCCGCCGGAACCTGGCTGGTTTCCGTCAGGCCCAGATCGTAACGCTGGGCCGAAAGCCACTCTTCCAGCAGCGGTGACTCCTGCGAAATAATGTTCAGGCTGACATCGGGGAAGCGCTGTAAAAAGGGCTGGCAGAGCAGCGGCAGCAGCGACTGTGCAAACACCGGCAGGCAGGCCACAGAGAGTTCACCCTGGCGAAACTGACGCAGCCCCTCGGCGGCGCTGATAATCCGGTCCAGCCCGTACCAGGATCGCTGCACCTCCTCAAACAATTTCAACCCCTGCACGGTCGGCTGTAATCGACCGCGCACCCGGTCAAACAGTTTCAGGCCACTGAGCTTTTCCAGCCTCGCCAGCTCGCGGCTGACCGTCGGCTGCGAGGTATGCAGCATCGCAGCCGCCTCGGTGAGGTTGCTGGTGGTTACCACCGCATGAAATATTTCGATATGACGCAGGGTTATCGCTGCCATGGGTGTTCACGCTCTGTCGGACAAAGCCATATCATGGATGAATAGATCAGGATAAAACAGATATTTTTCACCCTGCCTCTGCTGTGGCGTAATAGCCTTAACCCGCTAAGGAGAAACAGAATGCCGCGCCAGCTTGATAACACCGAAACAGCCCTTAACCGTACTCATTTACTCCCGCTGGTTCGCCAGACTGGCGGCCCTGTCTGGGTGTATGACGCCAGCGTGATCCACCAGCGTATCAGCCAGCTGCAGCAGTTTGACGTGGTGCGTTTTGCGCAAAAGGCCTGCTCAAATATTCATATCCTGCGGCTGATGCGCGCGGCAGGTGTAAAGGTGGACTCCGTGTCGCTGGGCGAGATAGAACGTGCGCTGGCGGCGGGGTTCCAGCCCGGGGGCGATGATATCGTCTTTACCGCTGACGTGATTGATCGGCCCACGCTGGCGCGCCTTGCCGCGCTGAAAATCCCGGTCAACGCAGGCTCGGTGGATATGCTGCACCAGCTCGGGCAGGTTTCACCGGGTCATTCCGTCTGGCTGCGCATCAATCCGGGCTTCGGTCACGGGCACAGTCAAAAAACCAATACCGGCGGTGAAAACAGCAAGCACGGCATCTGGCATAGCGATCTGGCACTGGCGCTTGAGGCGATTCAGCGCTATCAGCTGAAGCTGGTGGGGATCCATATGCATATTGGATCGGGCGTCGACTATGGTCATCTGGAACAGGTATGCGATGCCATGGTCAGCCAGGTTGTCGAATTCGGTCAGGATTTGCAGGCGATCTCAGCCGGAGGCGGCCTGTCCGTGCCTTATCACTTTGGTGAAGAGGCGATTAATACTGACCACTATTTCGGCCTGTGGGATGCCGCTCGTCAGCGCGTTGCTGAGCACCTGGGGCATGCGGTTAAACTGGAGATTGAGCCGGGCCGTTTTCTGGTCGCCGAGTCGGGCGTCCTGGTCTCGCAGGTTCGCGCCGTCAAGCAGATGGGAAGCCGCCATTTTGTGCTGGTCGATGCCGGTTTTAATGACCTGATGCGTCCCGCCATGTACGGCAGCTATCATCATATTTCCGCCATTGCGGCCGATGGCCGTGACCTGCACGAAGAGAAGACCCTCGAGAGCGTGGTGGCCGGGCCGCTGTGTGAGTCTGGCGATGTGTTCACCCAGCAGGAAGGTGGCATGGTGGAAACCCGCTCGCTGCCTGAGGTTAAGGTGGGGGACTATCTGGTATTCCACGATACCGGTGCGTATGGCGCCTCAATGTCCTCTAACTACAACAGCCGCCCGCTGCTGCCAGAATTCCTGTTTGAGAACGGCCAGCCGCGGCAGATCCGCCGCGCGCAGACCATCCAGGAGCTGATCGCGCTGGAGCAGTAACTCAGAGGGGGCTGTTTCCCCCTCCCTTTTCCCGAGCCCCTTCAGCCAGCAAGCCCGAATTTCCTATACTGCCACGCCTGCCAGCTCCTTTCTCAACAGTACCAGCTCCTCCGCCAAATCGCGGCACAGCATGGCATTCATCAGATGATCCTGCGCGTGAACGAGGATCAGCGTGACCGGCACCTTACCGCAGCCCTCATCGGCGCCAATCAGCTGGGTCTGGATATGGTGTGCCTGCTTCGACGCTGCCAGCGAAGCTGCAAGCGCGTCATCGGCCTGCGGCCAGTCGCGCTTGCGGGCGAACTGTATTGCGCTCATCGCATGGGATCGCGCCTCGCCCGCATTGATCAACAGCTCCATCATCGTCTGTTCGAAATCCATCACTGCCTCCGGTTATTGGTATGCCAAAAAGCGTGATTACATACTATCGGAATGCCAATAAGCGCTTCTGAGAAGCCAGTCACAGAAACTTAAGGGCGTTTTGCTAGTTTTGGTATGCCACGAGAACGGAATTTCGTCAGTGAAAAAAATTGGGATGCCTGACCACTTACTTCTGAGGTACGACGCATGTCTTTACAGGATCGGCTTATCGACTCACTGGGGAGTTTCGCCACCCGTTTTAACAGCTATCGCTACATCATGGCGATCAAGGCCTCGTTTATCACCCTGATGCCCGTCATTATCGTTGGTGCATTTTCAGTGCTGATCTCCAATATGGTTCTGGATGGCAAAAATGGGCTGGCCAGCTTTCAGGCGCTGGCTTTTCTGGCCGATCTGAAACCGATAACGACCAGCATCAATTACGCCACGCTCAGCTTCCTGAACATTGGCGCGGTATTTCTGATCGGGATTGAGTTAGGCAAAATCAACGGCATCAAAACTCTTTTCCCCGGCCTGCTGGCGATTATCTGCTTTATTGCCGTCACGCCCACCACGCTATCCATGCTGGTTGAGGGGCAAATGCACGTGGTGACCGACGTGCTCGCCAAACAATTTTCGGACACCAAAAGCCTGTTCCTCGGCATGTTTATCGCCATCCTTTCCGTTGAAATCTATTGTCGACTGGAAAATATCGACCGGCTAAAGATAAAAATGCCGGATACCGTTCCCCCCAACGTGGCGGCCTCGTTTTCAGCCCTGATACCGGCCATTATCACCGTCTCCGCCGTGGCGACCTTTGGCTTTATCTTCCACTCGGTGACCGGCATGTATCTCTATGACGCCGTTTATAAGGTCGTGCAGGAGCCGCTGGAATCGGTGGTGCAAAGCCTGTGGGGCATTCTGCTGCTGATGTTTGTGGCTCAGCTGTTCTGGGTGATCGGCATTCACGGTAATCAGATGGTTAAGCCTATCCGTGAACCGCTGCTGCTGGGGGCTATTCTGGTCAATATGAATGCCTTTGAGCAGGGCAAAGAGGTGCCAAATATCATCACCATGCCGTTCTGGGATGTCTATATGAGCATCGGCGGATCCGGCCTGACTATCGGCCTGCTTAGCGCGGTGATGCTTGCCACCCGGCGAAAAGAGATGCGCGAAATCGCCAAGCTCTCATTTGGGCCAGGGCTGTTTAACATCAATGAGCCGGTTATCTTCGGTATGCCCATCATGCTGAATCCGATCCTCGCTATCCCTTTTATTATCACGCCGCTTATCACCGGCTCGATTGGCTACTTTGCAACGGCTTTGGGCTTTGCCGGGAAGGCGGTGGTGATGGTGCCCTGGACCACGCCGCCAATTATCAACGCCTGGCTCTCTACCGCCGGATCCATGGGCGCGGTGGTGACCCAGATACTCTGCATCGCCGTATCGGTACTGGTCTATCTGCCCTTTGTAAGAATCGCTGCGCGCCGCGCCGAAGCGGCGGAATCAGCGCTGATGTCGGCTGAACAGCGCTAACCTGAGGAGAAAAAATGAGCAACGTTATCGTCACGCTGCCGGACGACTTTATTCTGGGGGCCGCCGCCTCTGCCTGGCAGACTGAGGGCTGGAGCGGCAAAAAAGCTGGGCAGGATTCATACCTGGACGCCTGGTATAAAAATGACCGCCACGTCTGGCACAACGGCTACGGGCCAGCGGTCGCGACGGATTTCATCAACCGCTATAAAGAAGATGTCGCACTGATGAAGGCCGCCGGACTGACCCACTATCGTACCTCGATCAACTGGTCCCGCTTTCTCACCGATTATGAGAATGCCGTCGTCGATGAAGAGTATGCGGCATACTACGACAGCCTGATCAATGAAATGCAGGCGCAGGGGATCGAGGTCATGCTCTGCCTTGAGCATTACGAACTGCCCGCCGTGCTGATGGAAAAATATGGCGGCTGGGGAGCGAAGCAGGTGGTGGAGCTTTACCTGCGCTATGCCGGAAAGGTCTTTGAGCGCTATGCCGAAAAAGTTACGCGCTGGTTCACCTTTAATGAGCCGATTGTGGTGCAAACCCGCGTCTACCTTGATGCCATTCGCTGGCCCTACGAGCAAAACACCGCGAAATGGATGCAGTGGAATCACCATAAAAACCTGGCGACCGCCAAAGTGGTAAAGCTCTTCAGGGAAAAGGGCTATCGGGGCACGGTAGGCACTATCCTCAATCCGGAGGTGACCTACCCGCGCTCCAGCGCGCCACATGACGTCCTGGCGGCTGAACGCTACGATCTGTTTTATAACCGGGTATTCCTCGATCCGGCCATCCTGGGGACGTATCCCGCCGAATTGATCGCGCTGCTGGCGAAGCATCAGGTCCGCTGGGATTACACCCCGGCTGAGCTACAGCTGATCGCAGAAAACCGCGTCGATGAGGTGGGGATCAATCTCTACTATCCGCACCGCGTGAAAGCCCCTTCGCGCGCCTGGCATCCTGAAACGCCGTTCCACCCGGCCTTTTACTACGAGCACTTCGAGCTGCCGGGCCGCCGCATGAATAAATCCCGCGGCTGGGAGATTCAGCCGCGCATCATTTATGACATGGCGATGAGGATAAAAAATGAGTACGGCAACATTCCCTGGTTCGTGGCCGAAAGCGGAATGGGCATAGAAAATGAAGTGCAGTTCAAAAATGCGGACGGCGAAATCCAGGATGATTACCGAATTGAATTTATCACCGAGCATCTTTACCAAACGCTAAAAGCGCGGGCAAAGGGGGCAAACTGCCAGGGCTATATGCTGTGGGCGTTTACCGACAATGTTTCACCGATGAATGCCTTTAAAAATCGTTACGGCCTGATTGAGATTGATCTTGAGGATAATCGCGCTCGCCGGATGAAAAAATCGGCCCACTGGTATCGACGCCTGCGCGATTCACGCCGGCTGGTGGTCAACCTTGATGATGAAATGAAATAGGGGAGCTAAATGAAACGTATCCTACTGGCCTGCGCGGCAGGTATGTCCACCTCAATGGTGGTGACCCGGATGGAAAAAGAGGCGACGACGCGGGGGCTGGAATACCGCATCTATGCCATTCCTGAACAGAATTTGCGTGACGAACTGGAAAGCTGCGGCAGCGAGGTAGCGGTGGTACTGCTTGGCCCCCAGGTGCGCTTTAAGCTGGAAGAGAACCGCAAGCTCACCGACAGCTATCAAATCCCGATTGCGGTGATTGATTCCGTCGCCTACGGCACGCTTAACGGCGCAAAAGTACTCGATCAGGCGCTGGCTTTGGTAAACTAGTCCGATTAACTCGTCGATGGCGGGTCTTCTGTCCTCCGGTGGAGCACAGAAGACCCGCGCTGCGGAACTGGACGGCGGGATTACCATGATCGTTAATGCGTTAAGGGTGAATGAGTGGAAAAGGGCGTGCCGGGGCAAGAAAAGAAACAGTATCAGGAAATTGGGCAGCATCTGCGTCAGCAAATTATAGAGGGTGAGTATGCCGTCGGTTCCCGGCTGCCGCCTGAACGTCATATCGCAGAAACCTGGGGCGTCAGCCGCACCATCGTGCGCGAAGCGCTACTGATGCTGGAACTGGAAGGCACGGTGGATATTCGGCAAAGCTCGGGCGTGTATGTGATGCGTATTCCTTCGCAAAGCAGCGATGAAGAGGAAGCATTCTTCCGCAGTGACGTCGGGCCGTTTGAAATGCTCCAGGCGCGCCAGCTGCTTGAAAGTAATATTGCCGCCTTTGCGGCTAAGATGGCGACTAAAGCGGACATCGAAAATCTTAAACGCATTCTGGAGCAGGAGCAGAAGGCGATTGCGGTGAACGATACCAGTCAGGACAACGACAAGGTGTTTCACCTGCTGCTGGCGGGGGCGACGCAAAATCAGATGCTGTTGGATACCGTAACCAGTATCTGGCGCCATCATGAAAACAGCCCGCTGTGGTCACAGCTGCGCAGCCATATTGAAACGCGCAGCTACCGGCTGAAGTGGCTGGGTGACCACCAGACCATTCTGGCCGCGCTGCGGCGTCGCGACGTAATGGGGGCCTGGCAGGCCATGTGGCAGCACCTGGAAAACGTCAAACATTCCCTGCTGGAGCTATCAGACGCGGATGCGCCAGACTTCGACGGCTATCTGTTTGAATCCGTGCCGATTTTCCAGGGAAAGCTGGTGTAGCTCAGGGCGGCGGTAATATCGCTTGCTTCAGACGGGCGAGCCCACCGAATGGCGACGGACCAGCGTCGGGCTGAACATATTGGTGACCTCTGGCAGCGGCTGCTTGTTAGCCAGCGCTAACGCCAGCGCGGCCGCCTGCTGGGCCATGGTAACAATCGGATAGCGTACCGTGGTCAGGCGGGGCCGGACATAGCGGGAAACCAGCACGTCATCAAAGCCAATCAGGGACATCTCTTCCGGCACCCGCACGCTATTATCACTCAGCACCGCCAGCGCGCCCGCCGCCATCGAGTCGTTGTAGCAGGCCACGGCGGTAAAGGGCTTACCGCGCCCAAGCAGTTCGGTCATCGCCTGCTCGCCGCCAATCTCATCGGGTTCCCCCAGCGCGACCAGCCGATCGTTGCACGGAAGATTATGCTCTTTCAGCGCATCGTAATAGCCCTGCAGGCGGTCCTCCGAATCCGAGATAGGATGCGTAGAACAGAGATAGGCGATGTTCTGGTGCCCCTGCTGGATCAGATGGCGGGTCGCCAGCCAGGAGCCATAGCGGTCGTCCAGGGCAATACAGCGCTGTTCGAAGCCGGGCAGGGCGCGGTTAATCAGCACCATACCGGGAATTTGCTGCATCAGCGGGATCAGTTCATCGTTCGCAATCTTCTTGGCATGGACGACCAGTGCCCCGCAGCGGTGGCGGATTAGCTGTTCAATCGCCTGCCGCTCTTTCTGCTCATTATGGTAACCGTTACCAATCAGCAAAAAGTTGCCGGTATCGTAGGCGACTTCCTCTACCGCTTTTACCATCGCGCCGAAAAACGGGTCCGAGACATCCCCGACAACCAGCCCCATGGTTTCCGTCGACTGCTGAGCCAGCGCGCGCGCGTTGGCGTTGGGATGGTACTGGAGCTGAGCCATGGCGCTGTTGACCGCCTGGCGGGAGTGCTCACTGGCTTTAGGTGAATGGTTGATCACGCGGGAAACCGTAGCGACGGAAACGCCCGCAAGTCTGGCAACATCCTTTATGGTAGCCATAGGTTCTGGGCCTTCCTGGGTAAGCGGTTACATTGCCCTAAGTGTTGCGGAAATCCCCAGTAACTTCAAGCACACAGAATGCCAGCGCCGTCGCAAAGCAGAGTAAATTCTGCGGGTGGGGAGATCCGCTGGTCAGACAGTGAGATGCCATTGGGCAGGATTTACCCTTGTGATAAATTGTCCATCTCAAAAGCGCAATAGCGTGAAAAAATGCTACCCTGACTTTCCATAAAAAATGCCTGTCGGACCCGATATGACCCTAAAAAAAGTGCCGCACCTTGCCCACTGGGGCGCCTTTAACGCCGTCGTGGAGGCGGGGAAACTGCTGCGCTGCGAACCCTTTTTTGCTGATCAGGACCCGTCGCCCATGCTTAACAGCATTCCGGAACTGGTCTATTCCGATAAGCGGATTCGTCGGCCAATGGTGCGCCGTTCGTGGCTTCGCTCGCGTGAAAACAGTGACCGGACGCTGCGCGGGCGTGAAGACTTCGTTGAAGTTGACTGGGATACCGCGCTTGACCTGGTGGCGGAAGAGAACCGTCGGGTACGCGATCGCTACGGCGCAGAGGGCATCTTTACCGGATCTTACGGCTGGTCATCGGCAGGGCGGGTCAACCATGCCCGCACGCTGATCCGTCGCTTCTACTTCACCGGCGGCGGCGGTATTGATCAGCTCGGCAACTACAGCTGGGGCGCGGCGCAGTTCTTTCTGCCCTATGTGATCGGCACCTATATGCCGCTGACCGGGCGGGTTACCGACTGGCCGAGCGTTGTTGAACATTGTGAAATATTTATCGCCTTTGGTGGCCTGGCGCTGAAAAACGGCCAGGTCGCGTCCGGCGGGGCAGGGCAGCACAGCCTTAAACCCGCGCTGCTGGCGCTGGCGGCCAAAGGCACGACGGTTATCAATATCAGCCCGATGCGCGATGACTGCCCGGCGTTCGTCAACGCCGAATGGATCCCTATCCGCCCCAATACCGATGTGGCGCTGATGCTGGCTCTTGGCTTTGAAATCGAACGGCTCAACGCCGTGGATACGGCGTTCCTGCACTCCCACTGCGTGGGGTATCCGCAGCTACGCCGTTATCTGCTGGGGGAGAGCGACGGTACGCCGAAAACGCCGCAGTGGGCCAGTGAGATAACCGGGATCCCCGCAGAGCGAATTCAGCAGCTGGCTAAACAGCTCACAGGCAAACGCAGCTTTATCACCTGTTCCTATTCGGTTCAGCGTGCGCACCGCGGCGAACAGCCCTACTGGATGATGATCGCGCTCTCCTCCATGCTCGGCCAGCCTGGCCTGCCGGGAGCCGGTTTCTCATTTGGTCATGGCTCAATGAACAGCGTCGGTAATCCCCGTATAGAAGGACCCGCACCGCTGATGTCTACCGGGATTAACCCGATCGCCGACCGGTCAATCCCCGTTGCGCGTATCAGCGATATGCTGCTGCATCCCGGTGAACCCTATCGGTTTCAGGGCGAAACGCACACCTATCCGGATATTCATCTGGTTCACTGGGCGGGCGGCAACCCTTTTCATCACCATCAGCAGCTAAACCGGCTGGTGGCTGGCTGGCAGCGGCCCGATACGGTCATCGTACAGGACATTGTCTGGACGCCGGCGGCCCGGATGGCGGATATTGTGCTGCCGGTTACCACCTCTCTCGAGCGTAACGATATCGGTGGTTCCTCCCGCGATCGCTTTGTGCTGGCGATGCACCAGGCCATTAAACCGCAGCATCAGGCCCGTAACGATTTTGATATTTTTGCCGATCTCGCCGAGCGGCTGGGCTATCGCGAGGCCTTTACCGAAAACCGCAATGAAGCGCAGTGGATAGCCCATCTTTACCAGCAGTGTGCCGTCGCCCACCAGCGCAAAGGCGTTCACTGGCCGGAATTCCAGACCTTCTGGGAGCAGGGCTACGTCGAAGTACCCGCAGGGGAGAAGCCCTTCGTCTTTATGGAAGCGTTTCGTGATGACCCGGAGGCCAGCCCGATTAAAACCGCCAGCGGCAAAATTGAGTTGTTCAGCGAGACGATTGCCGGTTATCAGCTGGACGACTTTGCTCCGCATCCTGAATGGCGGCCGCCGGAAGAGTGGCTGGGTGCAGAGATCGGTCAGCGTTTCCCCCTGCATATGATCTCTGTTCAGCCTGCCGATCGTCTCCATAGCCAAATGGATGCCACGCCGTCGGTGCAGGCGAACAAAACGGCCGGGCATGAAACGCTGTGGATGCACCCTGAAGATGCTGCCGCGCGCGGCATCGTCGATGGCGACGTCATTGACGTGAGTAACGATCGCGGCAGAATGCTGGCGGGGGTCAGGCTGACTGAGGGCGTCAGCCGCAGCGTGGTGCTGATCGCGACCGGCGCCTGGTTTGATCCGGGTTTTGGCAAAGCCTGGCAGCCTTACGACCGGGCGGGAAATCCAAATGTCCTGACGCTGGACATCGGAACCTCATCCCTGACCCAGGGGCCTAATGCGATGAGCTGCCTGGTGGAGATCCGTCGGGCAAAAGATTGCAAAACAGCCTAAGAAACTCATGGCTGGTTACATTTTGCGGGTAACTGTTGCGAATGCTGGCTGGCGGCGGGCGCGGCCAGCTTGGTACAGTTTATATCCCAGAGGTATTGATGGGTGAACATCAAAGTTCTCATGCTTTTCTTTCACCAACCTGCGCAGATGCGCAGGTTTTTTTTCGCGCCAATCACGATCTGAAACACAGTTTCCCTGTTATCTCCCCTGCATTTTTTGTATAACTCCCAGCCAGTTGCCCAGCAGAAATCAGCAGATAATTCATGTCCCGCATAAAAAAAACACTGGCTAAAGACCTGGCCAAAACGCCGTTTCATCCTCTTCGCTTTCGTATAATTTGCCTTGGCGTGCTTGGCTGCCTGGTGCTGCTGCTGGCGTGGGTCGGTGATTTGCAGCTCATTAATCATCCGATGCTGGAAAAGCAGGCGGATGAACGCTCGCTGCGTACCGTTGCTATCCCCACCAACCGGGGGACGCTGCTGGATCGTAACGGCGAGGCGCTGGCGCTTAGCGTGCCTTCGCGCGATATCATTGCCGACCCGCAGCGCGTGCTGGAAGCGCATCCCGATTTCACCAGCGCCAAATGGGAATATCTCTCCAACGCGCTCGGTCAGCGGCCAGAACAGATAGCCCAGCAGATTAATGCCAATCCCAACCGGCGCTTTCTTTATCTGGGGCATAAAATTGAGCTGGGTATTGCCCGGGACATCGCGAAACTGCATCTGACCGGCATCTCTACCGTCTATAACGACAGCCGTTTTTATCCTATGAGCGATGCCACTGCCCCGCTGCTTGGCATTGTTGGCGCGGACAACAGCGGGCTGACCGGACTGGAAAAAGGCTTTAATAAAGTGCTCCAGGGGACGGCGGGCAGCGAGAAATATCGTCAGGACGCCCACGGCAATATCGTGGCGATGATCAACTATGAGCCACCCCGCCAGCCACCAACGGTTCAGCTCAGCATTGATAAATTCGATCAGTACACGCTCTATACGCGTCTTCGCGACGGCGTGCTGCTTAATAAGGCGGATTCCGGGGCGGCGGTGCTAATCAAAGTGGACACCGGTGAAATCCTCGGGATGGCCTCCTATCCGTCATTCAACCCCAATAATTTTGTCGATGTGTCACCTAACCAGATGCGCAATACCGCCATCAATGACAGTTATGAACCCGGCTCGACCGTTAAGCCGCTGGTGGTGATGGAAGGGCTGATACGTAAGCTGGTCAGGCCCGATTCGGTGCTGGATACCACGCCTTATCGCGTTAACGGTCACCTGATACGTGACGTGGGGCACTGGCCGCGTCTTACCATGACCGGCATCCTGCAGAAATCGAGTGATATCGGCGTATCCCATATTGCTCTGGCAATGCCTGCTGAAGTGCTGGTTAACACCTTCAGCTCCTTTGGGCTGGGGAAACCAACGGATCTGGGGCTGACCGGGGAGAGCGTGGGCTATTTCCCACGGCACCGCGAACGCTGGGCGGATATTGAACGGGCAACCTTTTCATTCGGCTACGGCCTGCGCGTCACGCCGTTACAGATCGCCCGTGAGTACGCCACGCTCGGATCCTTTGGTATCTACCGGCCTCTTTCCATCACTAAAGTAACGCCGCCGGTAATGGGTACGCGCGTGGCCGACGAGGATACGGTGCGTTCGGTAGTGCATATGATGGAGAGTGATGCGCTGCCGGGCGGAAGCGGGGTACGTGCCGCCGTGCCGGGCTATCGTCTGGCAATCAAAACCGGTACGGCAGAGAAAATGGGGGCCAGCGGCAAATATGACGGCGGCTACATTAACTACACGGCGGGCGTGGCACCGGCCAGCAACCCCCAGGTGGCGCTGGTGATTATGATCAACCACCCAACAGCGGGCGATCACTTTGGTGGGTCGGTTGCTGCCCCGGTATTCGGCAATATTATCGGGCCGGTACTCAAGCATATGAACGTGGCACCGGATGCCCTTTACTCTACGCATAGTGGTTAAGGTTCTGCGCCTGGCGACTAAATACCTGGTTAGCCAGAAGAGGTCCCAGACTTCTAACGGGAAGAATCAACCCGCCTGGGGAGGTTCTTTCCTTTTTGCGCAGAAGACTATGCCCAGAAAAAAAGGATCTCAGACAGATCCTTTTTTATTTTCAGAAATTGTTCTCGTTACCAGCGACCGTAAGGGTATTTTTTCCCTTTAATAAACTCCTTTATGTCTTTGTCATATCCATAAGAAAAATCGCTCCTGGTTATACCTTTGCAGATATCTAATTTATCGCCGGATAACGTATACAGAACTGACGGCGTGACGCGATAATTAGGCTCAAAATTTATACCCTGTAGCCAGACGGCTATCTTTCCTTCCGGGGCCAGCCCGATTTGCACTCTGTCGTAATACGCTATATTCCCCTGATAATTCCTGGTCACGCTTGGCCTGAGCATTTTTTCCAGAACGGGTTTAGGGATCGTCAGGTGGGTCTCATACACCTTTTTATCGATCACCGAGTCCCAGCAAAAAATAATATGCCGGGGAGGACGTTTAACGTGATTCCAGTGCCCTCCGGCAACACGATCCCTGTCATTCCACTCGCCGATAACACCGGTTAGATCAGACGTTCGGTTCAGCGTGTTAAAGCGATAAATCGTACCATCAGCGTCCTGAACAACGGCGAACGTTACCAGCGCGGGCAGCGCTTTAGGCGTGAAAAAATCAAAGGTCCACTCTTTTGGGGTATCGTTTTTAGCGGCTGTGGAACGGTTCCCGCCCACACTGTGACAGGCTGTCAGAATCAGCACCGAAAAAAGTCCCACCTTGCGGATTATTTCCATATTTTATGTCCGTCCATATCGTAAACTGTTCGCTGCCAGCGCTCGTCAGGCCGGTTGGTAAAGGTCACCAGCTTCGCCGGTTTGACCGCCCCAGTGACCATTCCCAGACCGTCTCTGACCACACCGTTCCAGTTGGCTGAGCAATGAAGGTACTGCCCCGCCAGCATCTCGATTTCCGGGGTAGTAAAGCCGGTCACTGGCTGACCGCCACGGGCGGCACGCCCCATAACGATTGCTTTTTCACACAGACTACTGAGTTCTGAACGAAGTCTTAATTCTGCATTTGTCTCCCGAATAGGATCAAATACCACGCCCGCATCCTGCGCCGCATCGAGCATGACCCGCAGCACCACCTTTGACCAGTCGTTACGCGTCGGACGGTCAATAACCGCGGCCGCGCCGCTGCGTTTTTGTAGCGTACCGTAACGGTCGGCGGGCATCCGTGCATCGTGCCAGGTGTCGATATTGATCTCCACCGCCTGCAACAGCGGGGCTATCGCCGGCCAGCTATCCATCATCCGGATCTGCTCACCCGCCTGCTGATAAATCCGCGTTTTCGTATCTGACGTGGAAAGAGGGACGGTTTCAAACTGAGGGCGGGTCAGAAAATAGGCTTCGTGCTCGTCGGGATTGTAGCCTCCGCCAATGTCGGAGTGCGCACCGGGCAGGGCCAGCTCCGGCCAGGCAGGTTTTACGCTGTTCAGCGCGAAGTTAAACCGGCATTCGTGCTGTGCGGTGATATGAAAAACCTTCTCCGCAACGCCCGGACGCAGCACGAGATCCACCTCACCGGTATCGGCGCTGTGCGGATTAAGGCCGTTCACCGGGCTGCCGATGGCCGCTACAGTATCAAATATCCCCAGAAAACGGGTTTTACCGCCTGGGGTACCTGAGAACTCAACGCCCTCCAGTCCGGCTTTAATAGCCGCAATGATAGCGCTGTCCTGACTGAATACGCGGTTGGCAAAGTGCCGCGCCGCCGCCGCACCCCGACTGAACCCGAAAATATCAAACTGCAGTTCTTTGATGACGCAGGAACGGGCATCGGCATGTCTGCTAAAATATCCCTGAATACCGGCAGAGAGTGCCGCAACGGCCTTATCGGTTTTCCTTACCACGCCGGTGTCTCCCCGGCCGGTTGCCATCCCGTAACTGCTGTCGCCCGCTCCGTCTTCCGTACCGATCCCCTCAATATAAATGGCGTACTGACCGGCTCCCGTATCGGGTCTTATTTCCGGGTTATACAGCGTATTAAGCCAGTGCACGTTGGTGTAATAGCCGAGATAACTCCCGGCGGCGGTGCCGCTAAATCCCCGGCTCAGCCGGATGCACTGCCCTAATGCAGACTCTGACTCCGCGTCGTTCATCCCAAAATGCTCAGCGGTACAGACGGCCTGACGGTCGCCGCTATTATTGGCATTGTTGCCGGTGCCATCGAAAAATACCCCGATGGTCAGCGTTATTTCACTTTTCTTTTTCTTTGCCACCTGCGCGTGCTGCTCAGGTTCGGCATTTGTCTCAGCGTTCATTTGCGCCAGCACAATATGCGCCGGTTCATAAGGGTGCGGCGGCTTTCCAGGGCCGAGCCAGTCCCCGACGCGGGCGGTTAGCCGGTTCGAACCGCGCGGGCAACCACAAATAATCAGTGCCTTATGAAACGCGACAGGAAGCCCGCCATAACTCATTCGGGGATTCCCTTCAGCAATTTTTCCGGGCTTGCCGCAGGCCGGGCAGGGGCCTACCCGGTCGCCCTGGCGCAATAAGGCGGGCATCCCGAACCAGTAGGTGTCCTGCATACTGGCATAGCAAATCGCGCCCGTTGTCGTTCTGTCTCCGTGATGCCCGAGGCCAATATCATCCAGTTCTTCCCGCCACATAAAACCACCTTTTCCTTAAGGGTTATTTTAGGGATGATACCTTAATCAGACGGGCGGATGAATAGCGGCCGATTAAACATAACATCCGTTCATTTGCTACACCGCGTCAGACGCCCTCGGCGCGTTTCGGAGGTGCAATTCATAGAAAGTAAGAGTTCCTCTTACACACTAAAAAATCGCTTAAACCCGCCTGATGAATTCTGAGGGTAGGAATCGCCATCAATTCGGCCCCTGATGGAAGACACGTATGAGGCTCTTGTTCGTCAAACGAATACGCCTATCCAGTACAATAAGCAGATTCACCTTACGGATCTAACCCTGGCCGTTAAGTGATGGTCCATGCTTCGGTATATTCCTCATTCCTGAATAATTCTTCCAGTCCTGAGAGCTGTTTCAGTCGTAGTATTTCATCCTGTTCCATGCCCAGTTCACTGGAAATCTTTTCATCATCCCACCCTTTATTGCTCAGGCTAACGACGATTTCTGTCATTCCCTGGACCGAGTTCAACCCGCGAGCACGATTGTGTCGGATAGTGGCTGCCATTCTGTCCTGCAAATGAACGTTACTGATTTTAGCAACGGGGATATAGCCGTGAAGCGATTGCTGGAGTTCAGGCGTTTCCATCCCCAGCCTGAAACGATGTTCACCATCAATAACGATATATTTATTATTTTCCTCATGTACGATTACCGGCTGAGTATAGCCATTACGTAGCAGGCTAACGCGAAGGAGGGTGAATTCATAAGGAGAAATCTTATTAGGGTTGTAGTTATTTAATTCAATATCGCTCATTTTAACCCATTCTACAGAGTCGATCGGATGGTGCTGAAAAGGACTATGTTGTGATAGCGTTTTCCTGATCTCATTTAAGCTATGAATCCGGTCTTCAAATGAGATGTTGGCGAAATATTTATTGATAAGAAAAGTGATTTTTTCAATATTCATAACAACCTCCAGTTGTCTCTTTTCGCTTTAATCCGTTTGCTGTATGTGGTGTAAGTTGACATTTTGGTCGGGCTGAATGACAGAGTGCGACACCAGTAGTCGTTTTTTAAAATACAGCTACAGATTCTTTTCCATGAGGGGATATCCTTCAGCCCAAGATCGTATTCCTGTTCTTCAGGGATGCTATTGGGAAAGCCTCTTTTTTGGTACCCGCTAAGGTAAAGGAATATTTTGTTGCGATAGTGCTCAGCGGTAGTAGGAGGAAGCGTTTTGATCAGCAGTAATGCAAACTCCTTCCAGCTCAGATTGGTGGGCTTTGCAAAATCTTTTTGCGCATAAAATGGCGAGCGTTTTCTGCCATATAATGCCCCAGTGCTGGCACCTTTTACTCGTTTGCTGGCTTTACCCCAGGTGGTGGCATCCACAACCGCGAATAGCCACAGGTTTTGCCGCTGAGCGCCTGCATAAGGCTCGGAAATGTGCATGTTTTTCGGTGAAATACCTGCCTTATACATATGCTCATAAACAGTATTGAAAGGTTTGTTCTCCCTGATGTAATAGAGCCAAATATCCTTTATTTTCCAGTCATATATGGGATAGGCGTAATAGCAGAAACCGAATTTTGAAGCTGTTGTCCACGGTTTATCATCCATGAACCGCATTTTCCTGCCCGAGGTGATAGTTCTGTAGCAGTTAAGCGAGTCTTCGGTACGGTTGCCATCCAATATGGCCGCGGAGGCATTATTTGCAAACCATTTTCCGAACTTTGCCACGAACTCTTCGCAATCCATTCCATAATAATAAAAGGGAAAGAATTTCTCATCAGTAATGGCATCCTGGGGAGGGCACCTGACCCATTCGACAGTTTTATCCCAGGGTAGCCATAGCGGCTGATGTTGAGAAGTGCTATTCAGGGCTGTCATTGGCAGCGCTACCCAATAAAACTTTTCTATAACGTCGGAATAGCATGTTTTCATGCTGGAAACATGTGCGATGGTGTCCGAATACTGGACTTCCCAATCAATGAAAAGAACCGTGAACTTTCGCTTCAGGCGCCGGGCAATATCGGCTGTAAGGTGTAATAATACTGATGAACCCTTACCTCCTGAAAAAGAGAGGCATACTGAGGGAAAGGTATTAAATACCCAGTGTATTCTTTCCTCTGTGGCGTTAAAAACGCTCTTCCCTAATGGTATTTTTTTCATCATGTTCCCTGATGAACCGATTAATCAAGATTTATTCATTCTGTGGTGAGGTGTAACCAAATGGATGATGGTAACAACCAGGCTGTTATATCAGAATGCGTTGGTGACGTATAGACAAAAATGGCCATGCATATAAAGAGTGGTGTGAATAATTACCTTTGATTATCAGTAACGCTTTAATGCTCTTATTTAGGGCGTTATCGAAATAATACGTTAGCTAAGCACGTTACGCTTAGCTAAATTAAATATGGCACCGAGCCGTTTTGACGCGAGGGTCGAATGGTGTTATTGAGAGGTTACAATAGTGGGGTTAAACGAGAAATCTACTGTAATCTTAGCCGCCTCATCACTCTCTTTGAAAAGCCATTCAGGTTCACCGGGCGCTTGTGGAATTTTAGCAATCTCCGGAGTGTACGTTAAAGGAAGCACGACGCTACCTTTTCCCGCACTAAGAGGAACAGTAAAAGGGATTTCTTTGCCAGGCGTAACGGCAGTTCCATTCAGGGAAATCAACAAGTTTGCCGTATCCAACTGTGAGGCAAACGCCCGATCGTCATTTTTGGCACTGCTTCCTGTTAATTTGATTGTACCCTGTAATGTTTTAGCCGCATTAACAATATTGCTCGACGTACTGGAACAAACAGCTTCGATGCGTGCCGTTCCATTATTCAGCTGTGTTGCATGATTCATGGCTTTCAGGGTATCAATTTTACCGAGCGTGAAACTGGTGCTTTTGAGCTCTTTTTTACAGGTTAGCGTGCCGGCTTTTTCCCATCCTCTAATATTAAGGTTGTAGTTTGAGTCTGGTGTGCCATTCAATCCTTTCACCCCATCAAGTTGGAAAAGCGTAACACCCATAGAAACCATAGAGGTGTCAATATCTCCTTCTTTTTTGAGATAGGCCTGGAAAGACATCGTTGTATGAGCGGTATTTTTATTAATTGTCCAGTTGGTATCTATCTTTCCCTCTGCCGGCGTACTGCTTAGGTCAAATGTCCCCAGATCTTTACCGTTAAAAATTAAGCCCATTTTTACACCTTTTGGTAAGGTCTCTTTTCCTCTTTTAGGGTAAGGGTAAACATATACATTTTCATTTATTTTACTGGTGCAGCTTATATCGCGGGTAAATACCTGTGATTCCCAGACTTTTTCCCCATTCTTCGTTCCAGAAAGAAAGATTAAATTATTGAGTTCGACGGGCTCAGTGATAAGCGAGTTGCTGTTAAGTTTACAGCTTAGAGCCTGTGCATGTTGAATGCTGAAAGTGGCTAAAAAAAATACTGCCATCGTGACCGGGTTTACTATTTTCATACGCACAATTCTACTCCCCTTTGTCGACCCCCTCTCGGGGATCGACATTAATTAATTTACCGTTACCCGTGGTTGTTATGCGTTCAAAAAATCATTAATTGATATTCATAACAAAATCAGCGCGGTAAAAACCAATATTCACGGGATTGATCTCTCCAAATGCGACGCCATCCAGCCAGACTGAAATGACATCGCGGCCGGGTTTAGCTGACGCAATCTGAACGGTGTAGACACCCTCCTTTTCAGAGACGTCGCTAAACGTAATGTTGTTCATATCCTTCGACTTGAATACGATCTTTTTCCCGGTAACCCTGTTGTTGTAGATATCAAAGGCTTTTAGAACCAGGCTGATAGTGCCATTGCCATCCCCGACCGTCACAGGAACTTCGCTGTAGAAGGAGGACTTGTTACTTATCTCGCCGGCAATAAACGTCACTTTGGCCTGGGCAACTGATTTACCCAGTGTGGCGGTCACGTCCCAGGTTCCTGCGCTAGTACTGGTGGCGTTAAAGGGAGCCTTACCCTCTTCGTCGGTATAGACGATAAGGCCAACCTTCAACCTGGTGTCCGTCTCACGGGCGCGCTGAAGTGTCACTTTGCTGTCAGAGGAGAGAGTGACAGCCTGGCCCCCCACCGGGTTGCCATGGGCATCCCGCACGGTCACCACCAGGGTGTCGGTGGCTTTGTCGTTTGCCACGGCATTATCGCCGGTGACCACAAGTGAGCCGATCTGCGCGGTATTGCTGTCTGCGATAAAGGTTACCACTGCATCAACGGAGGATTCGCCCAGCGTGGCGCTGACCTTCTGCCCTGCTGCAAGGGTGCTGGTAGCAGTAAACGTAACGGTGCCGTCCTTACCCGTGGTGACGGCGGGCGCGCTGAGCGCCAGGCTTTTATCGGCGGCAAGGGTCACCGTCTGATCCGCCAGCAGGTTGCCGTTTTTATCCGCTACGGTGACCATCAGCGCGGCCGTTGCTTTGCCGTCGGCCAGCACGCTATCGGCGGTGACCGTCAGGGCGCTAACCCGGGCAGTACTGGCGTCGGCAATAAAGGTCACCGTCGTGCTGCGGGACGATTTACCGAGCGTCGCTTTGACAGAGTAAATAGCTGCGGTGGTGCTGGTGGCGGTAAAGGCGACGGTACCGTCCTTCTCGGTGGTGACTGTGGCAGCGCTGAGGGTGACGCCTTTATCTTCGGTGCTGAGGGTCACCTCCTGCCCGGCCAGTCGGTTACCGTTTTTATCTTCTACGGTGACCAGCAGTCCGCCCATTGCCTTGCCGTCGGCCAGCACGTTATCGGTGGTGACCGTCAGGGCACTGACCTGGGCGGTGCTGGCATCAGGGATAAAGGTTACCGTGGCCTCGCCGAATGATTCACCGAGAGCCGCTCTGACCTTATACGCGGCAGCGATGGTGCTGGTGGCGGTAAAGGTGGCGGTACCATCTTTAGCGGTGGTGACGCTGGCCGTGCTGAGCTTGACGCCGTTATTTTCGGCGCTGAGGGCCACCTTCTGACTGGCCAGCAGGTTGCCGTGCTCGTCCTGTACGGTGACGCGCAGGGCGGCTTTGGCCGTGCCGTTCGCCAGCACGTTATCGGTGGTGACCGTCAGGGCGCTGACCTGGGCGGTGCTGGCATCGGCGATAAAGGTCACCGTCGCGGTTTTGGACGATTTACCGAGGGTCGCGCTGACCTGATGGGCCACAGCAAACGTGCTGGTGGTGGTAAAGGTGGCAGTCCCGTCCTTCGCGGTGGTGACGGCGGGCGCGCTGAGCACCATGCCTTTATCGGCGGTAAGGGCCACCGTCTGATCGGCCAGTGGGTTACCGTGCTGGTCCTGTACGGTGACGCGCACGACGGCTTTGTCCTTACCGTTGGCGACCGCGTTATCGGTGATGACCGTCAGGTCGCTGACCTGGGCGGTACTGGCATCGCCGGTATAGGTCACCGTGGCGGTTTTGGACGATTTACCGAGGGTTGCGCTGATCTCCAGGGCCGCTGCAATCGTGCTGGTCGCGGTAAAGGTGGCGGTCCCGTCCTTCGCGGTGGTGACGCCGGCAGCGCTGAGCGTGATGCCGTTATCTTTAGCGCTGAGGGTGACCTTCTGACCGGACAGCGGGTTGCCGTGCTGGTCCTCTACGGTGACGCGCAGGGCGGCCTGGGCCGTTCCGTTGGCGACCACGTTATCGGTGGTGACCGTCAGGGCACTGACCTGGGCTGTCGTGGCGTCGGCGATAAAGGTCACCATCGTGCTACGGGACGATTTACCGAGGGTGGCGCTGACCTCCTGGGCCACAGCAAGCGTGCTGGTGGCGGTAAAGGTGGCGGTGCCGTCCTTACCGGTGATAACGGTGTCAGTGCTGAGCGTGAGGCTTTTGTCTTTGGTAGTAAGTGTTACTTTTTGATTCGGCACCAGGTTACCGGTTTTATCCTTAATGGTGACGCTAAGCGCGGCCTTCGCCGTGCCATCGGCCAGCACGTTATCGGTGGTGACCGTCAGGCCGCTCACCTGGGCGGTCGTGGCATCGGCAATAAAGGTTACCCTGGCGTTGCGGAACGATTTCCCGAGGGTGGCTCTGACCTCATAAGCGGCCGCGGTGGAGCTGGTCGCGGTAAAGGTGGCGGTGCCATCCTTAGCGGTGGTGACGGTGTCGGTATTGAGCACCACGTCACCAGCGCGAAGCGTCGCGCCTATACCGGCGGTGAGGGCCACCGTCTGATCCGCCAGCGGATTGCTGTATTTGTCCTGTACGGTGACGCTGAGCTGCGCTCTGGCCGTGCCGTTGGCCAGCGCATTATCGGTGATGACCGTCAGGGCGCTGACCCGGGCGGTGCTGGCATCGGCGATAAAGGTCACCGTGGCATTTTTGGACGATTTACCGAGGATGGCACCGACGCTGTAAATGGTCGCGATGGTGCTGGTAGCGGTAAAGCTAGCGGTCCCGTCCTTCGCGGTAGTGACGGTATCTGCACTAAGCGTCAAACCCTGATCGTGAGTGAGGGTCACCTTCTGATCGGCCAGTGGATTACCATGCTCATCCTGAACTGTGACACGCAGGTCAGCTGGCGCCTCGCCATTAGCGACCACGTTATCGGTGGTAACCGTCAGGGCGCTAACCCGCGCGGTACTGGCATCGGCAATAAAAGTCACCATCGTGCTGCGGGACGATTTGCCGAGGGTTGCGCTGACCTCCTGAGCCACCGCAAGCATGCTGGTGGCGGTAAAGGTGGCGGTACCGTCCTTCGCGGTGGTGACGCTGGCAGCGCTCAGGGTGATGCCTTTATCTTCGCCGCTGAGGGTGACTTTCTGACCGTCCAGCGGGTTGCCGTGCTGGTCCCGAACGGTGACGCGCAGTTCAGCTTTGGCCTTACCGTTAGCCAGCACGTTATCGGTGGTGACGGTCAGGGCGCTGACCTGNTGCTGGTCCCGAACGGTGACGCGCAGTTCAGCTTTGGCCTTACCGTTAGCCAGCACGTTATCGGTGGTGACGGTCAGGGCGCTGACCTGAGCGGTAGTGGCATCGGCGACAAAGGTCACCGTCGTGGTTTTAGACGATTTACCGAGGGTCGCGCTGATGCTGTAGGCAGCCGCGGTGGTGCTGGTGGCGGTAAAGGTAGCGGTGCCATCCTTCGCGGTGGTGATGCTGGCAGCGCTCAGGGTGATGCCGTTGTCTTTGGCGCTGAGGGTGACTTTCTGACCAGCCAGTGGGTTACCGTGCTCATCCTGCACGGTGACGCGCAGGGTGGCTTTGGCCGTGCCGTTGGCGGCCACGTTATCGGTGGTGACCGTCAGGTCGCTGACCTGAGCGGTGCTGGCATCGGCAATAAAGGTCACCGTGGCGTTTTTGGACGATTTATCCAGCCCGGCGCTGATGCTGTAAGCGGCCGCCGTGGTGCTGGTGGCGGTAAAGGTGGCAGTGCCGTCCTTCGCGGTGGTGACGCTGGCAGCGCTGAGCGTGATGCCGTTATCTTTGGCGCTGAGGGTGACCTTCTGACCGGCCAGCGGGTTACCGTGCTGGTCCTGCACGGTGACGCGCAGGGCGGCCTGGGCCGTGCCGTTGGCGACCACGTTATCGGTNGCGGGTTACCGTGCTGGTCCTGCACGGTGACGCGCAGGGCGGCCTGGGCCGTGCCGTTGGCGACCACGTTATCGGTGGTCACCGTCAGGGCGCTGACCTGAGCGGTCGTGACATCGCCGATAAAGGTCACGGTTGCATTTTTGGACGATTCCCCCAGCCCGGCGCTGATGCTGTAAGCGGCCGCCGTGGTGCTGGTGGCGGTAAAGGTGGCAGTGCCGTCCTTCGCGGTGGTGACGCTGGCAGCGCT
>NZ_CDPK01000013.1:104225-104513 GCF_900068895.1 Erwinia sp. ErVv1
AAAGGTCACCGTCGTGGTTTTGGACGAGTTACCGAGGGTCGCGCTGACGGCGTAAGCGGCCGCCGTGGTGCTGGTGGCGGTAAAGGCGACGGTGCCATCCTTCGCGGTGGTGACGCTGGCGGCGCTGAGCGTGATGCCTTTATCTCCGGTGCTGAGGGTGACTTTCTGATCCGCCAGCGGGTTGCCGTGCTGGTCCTGTACGGTGACGCGCAGGGCGGCCTGGGCCGTGCCGTTGGCGGCCACGTTATCGGTGGTGACGGTCAGGGCGCTGACCTGGGCGGTCGTGGC
>NZ_CDPK01000013.1:104668-104947 GCF_900068895.1 Erwinia sp. ErVv1
GGCCTGGGCCGTGCCGTTGGCGGCCACGTTATCGGTGGTGACGGTCAGGGCGCTGACCTGGGCGGTCGTGGCATCGGCGATAAAGGTCACAGTGGTGGTTTTGGACGAGTTACCGAGGGTCGCGCTGACGGCGTAAGCGGCCGCCGTGGTGCTGGTGGCGGTAAAGGTGGCAGTGCCATCCTTCGCGGTGGTGACGCTGGCGGCGCTGAGCGTGACGCCGTTATCTTTGGCGCTGAGAGTGACCTTCTGGCCGGCCAGCGGGTTGCCGTGCTGGTCCTG
>NZ_CDPK01000013.1:105024-106181 GCF_900068895.1 Erwinia sp. ErVv1
CCGTGCTGGTCCTGTACGGTGACGCGCAGGGCGGCTTTGGCCGTGCCGTTGGCGACCACGTTATCGGTGGTGACCGTCAGGTCGCTGATCTGAGAGGTGCTGACGTCGGCGATAAAGGTCACCATCGTGCTGCGGGACGATTTACCGAGGGTCGCGCTGACCTCCTGGGCCGCTGCAAGGGTGCTGGTAGCCGTAAAGGTGGCAGTGCCGTCCTTCGCGGTGGTGATGCTGCCAGCGCTGAGCGTGATGCCGTTATCTTTGGCGGTCAGGGTGACCTTCTGACCGGCCAGCGGGTTACCGTGCTGGTCCTGCACGGTGACGCGCAGGGCGGCCTGGGCCGTGCCGTTGGCGACCACGTTATCGGTNGCGGGTTACCGTGCTGGTCCTGCACGGTGACGCGCAGGGCGGCCTGGGCCGTGCCGTTGGCGACCACGTTATCGGTGGTCACCGTCAGGTCGCTGACCTGAGCGGTCGTGACATCGCCGATAAAGGTCACCGTGGCGTTTTTGGACGATTTATCCAGCCCGGCGCTGATGCTGTAAGCGGCCGCCGTGGTGCTGGTGGCGGTAAAGGTGGCNGGCAGTGCCGTCCTTCGCGGTGGTGACGCTGGCCGCGCTGAGCGTGACGCCTTTATCAGCGGCGGTCAGGGTGACCTTCTGACCGGCCAGCGGGTTGCCGTGCTGGTCCTGTACGGTGACGCGCAGGGCGGCCTGGGCCGTGCCGTTGGCGATCACGTTATCGGTGGTGACCGTCAGGGCACTGACCTGAGCGGTACTGGCATCGGCAATAAAGGTCACCGTGGCGTTTTTGGACGATTTATTCAGCCCGGCGCTGACGCTGTAAGCGGCCGCCGTGGTGCTGGTGGCGGTAAAGGTGGCAGTGCCGTCCTTCGCGGTGGTGACGCTGGCGGCGCTGAGCGTGACGCCTTTATCAGCGGCAGTCAGGGTGACCTTCTGACCGGCCAGCGGGTTACCGTGTTGGTCCTGCACGGTGACGCGCAGGGCGGCCTGGGCCGTGCCGTTAGCGACCACGTTATCGGTGGTGACCGTCAGGGCACTGACCTGAGCGGTCGTGGCATCGGCGATAAAGGTCACCGTCGTGGTTTTGGACGAGTTACCGAGGGTCGCGCTGACGGCGTAAGCGGCCGCCGTGGTGCT
>NZ_CDPK01000013.1:106192-106479 GCF_900068895.1 Erwinia sp. ErVv1
AAAGGTCACCGTCGTGGTTTTGGACGAGTTACCGAGGGTCGCGCTGACGGCGTAAGCGGCCGCCGTGGTGCTGGTGGCGGTAAAGGCGACGGTACCGTCCTTCGCAGTGGTGACGCTTGCCGTGCTGAGCGTGACGCCTTTATCAGCGGCGGTCAGGGCGACCTTCTGACCGGCCAGTGGATTGCCGTGCTGATCCCGAACGGTGACGCGCAGGGCGGCTTTGGCCGTGCCGTTGGCGACCACGTTATCGGTGGTGACCGTCAGGTCGCTGACCTGAGCGGTCGTGA
>NZ_CDPK01000013.1:106523-151639 GCF_900068895.1 Erwinia sp. ErVv1
GGCCGTGCCGTTGGCGACCACGTTATCGGTGGTGACCGTCAGGTCGCTGACCTGAGCGGTCGTGACATCGCCGATAAAGGTCACTCTGGCGCTTTGTGACGAATCCCCCAGCCCGGCGCTAACGCTGTAAACGGCTGCAGTGGTGCTGGTAGCCGTAAAGGTGGCGGTACCGTCCTTCGCGGTGGTGACGCTGGCAGCGCTGAGCGTGACGCCTTTATCAGCGGCGGTCAGGGCCACTTTCTGATCGGCCAGCAGGTTGCCGTGTTTGTCCTGCACGGTAACGCGCAGGGCGGCTTTGGCCGTGCCGTTGGCAACCACGTTATCGGTGGTGACCTTCAACGCGCTCACCTGGGCGGTTGTGACGTCCCCGATAAAGGACACGTTCGCGTTACGTACGGAATCACCGAGCGCGGCCCTGACAGGGAAGGTGGCTGCGGTAGTACTGGTGGCGGTGAAGGTAGCGTTGCCATCCTTCGCGGTGGTGACGGTGGTAGCGCTGAGCGTCAGCGCCTTATCGGCGCTCAGGCTGATCTTCTGACCGGCCAGCAGGTTGCCATTTTTATCCTGTACGGTAACGCGCAGGGCGACTTTCGCCGCACCGTCAGCGACCACGTTATCGGTGGTGACCATCAGGGCTGTAATCTGGGCGGTCGTGACGTCCCCGATGAAGGTCACGGAAGCGTTGCGCACGGACTCACCCAGCGTGGCCCTGATGTTAGAGGTGGTCGCGGTAGTGCTGGTGGCGGTAAAAGTAGTCGTGCCGTCACTGCCAGTTATAACGGTAGCGGCGCTGAGTGTCAGGGTATTATCGGCGTTCAGGCTGACCTTCTGACCGGCCAGCGGGTTACCATTTTTATCCTTGACGGTGACTTTTAGGGCAGCCTTAGCCGCACCGTTAGCGACCACGTTATCGGTGGTCACCGCCAGGGCGGTGATCTCGGCGGAGGTGGCATCGGCGATAAAGTTCACCCTGGCGCTGAGGTTTGATTCACCGATGCTGGCGGTCACGTTTAAGCCAGCGGCGACGATGCTGGTGGCGGTAAAAGTGGCTGTACCGTCACTACCTGTTGTGATGCCCGTTGCCTGCAGTATCAGCCCGGTTTCTGCGCTGAGTGCGACAGACTGGTTGGGTACCGGGTTGCCATTTTTATCCTGCACGGTAACGCGCAGTGCCGCTTTGGCCACGCCGTCAGCCACCACATTATCGGCGGTCACCGTCAGGGCTGTAACCCGGGCGGTACTCCTGTCGGCGACAAAGTGAACAGTAGTCCTGGCATTTTCTGAGGATTCACCAAGGCTGGCGGTAATAGTGAAAGCCGACGCGATACGACTGGTAGCGGTAAAGGTGGCTCTGCCGTCAACGTCGGTGGTAACCACACGGTTACTCAGGCTCACGCCGTTCTCCGCGGTTAGCTGCACTTTCATATTAGCGAGCGCGTTACCCTTCGCGTCGTTAACCCACACCTGTAAAGTATTGGTCGCCGTGCCGTTGGCGACAGCATTATCGGTGCTGACCGACAGCTTACTGATCCTTGCAGTTCGCGTGTCGGCGATAAACGTGATCGACGCATTAGCGGTGGAATCAGCAAGTGAGGCGGTGATTTCATAGGTTGCTGCAGTCAAACTGGTAGCGGTGATGATGGCACTGCCCTCGCTGCCAGTAATGACGCTGTCAGCCCCCAGGGTCAGACGCTTATCACTGCGCAGGTCGACCTTCTGTCCGGCAAGTCTGTTACCGTTCGCGTCGTTGACGATGACGCGCAGCACGTTGCGGATGTTACCGTCAGCGACTGAATTATTGGTCAGCACTTCCAGTGAGTCTATTCGGGCAGTGCGGGCATCAGCAATAAAGTGAACGGTAGCCTGGGCCGATGTCCCGCCGAGGCTGGCACTGACGTGCGAAGCGGCTGCCACCTTACTGGTAACGGAAAAGGTAGCCAGCCCGTCACTGCCTGTGATAACGCGGGTGGCGCTCAGGGTAAGATCGTTGACGGCGTCAGGCGTAACGACCTGATCGGCAAGGGCGTTGCCCCAGGCATCCGTCACGCTAACCTGGAGATCCACAGTGTCGAGACCATCAGCGATAGCATTGTCGTTGAGAACGGTCAGTGCGCTAACCTGGGCGGTGCTACTGTCAGCCATAAAGGTTAGATCTGCGCTGGCCGCCGATGCTCCGACGGAGGCGGTAACACTCATTGTGGCCGCGACGCGGCTGGTGGCGGTGATGATAGCGCTGCCGTCAATGCCAGTAGTGACGCTGGCTGCGGTAAGTTTCAGGCCTTTTGCCGCCTGAAGCGCAACCTCCTGACCGGCAACCGAGTTGCCGTGGGCATCATGTACGATCACCCGCAGGGAGCCTGTGGCGAAGCCGTTAGCGAGGGCATTATTATTAACGACCTGTAGCGTATTGATTTGTGCCGTACTGCGGTCAGCGATAAAGGTAAGGGTCGCATTCGCGGTCGAGGTACCAAGAGTGGCAGTAACGTCTGCGGAGGTGGCGGTAGTACTGGTGACGGCGATGTCAGCAGTACCCTCGCTGCCGGTGGTAACGCTTTTGGCAGGCAGGACCAGCCTCATATCGGCTCTGAGAGCGACAGGTTGGTCAGCCAGAAGGTTGTTATAGGCATCCACGACGGTGACGCGCAGGATACCCGCAGCAACCCCATCGGCGACGGCATTATCTTTGACCACCGTCAGCGAGTCGATCTTCGCGGTAGTGACGTCGCCAATAAAACTGACCGTCTTACTATCGCTGTTACCGTTTTCCATTGCGGCCAGAAGCTGATAATTACCTGCTGTCGTGCCGCGAAAACGAATGGAGACTTCCCCTGCGCTATTGGAGCTAAGCGTGGCTTCGCAGGTCGCGGCATCATTAATGATGCACTGTTTAGAAGGACCGGACAGGGTAAATTTCACCGTCATATTACTGAGTGGGGCGCCAGCTTTATCGGTTAATAATGCGGTAGCCTTTCCTTCATCAATACCGTTGGCGACAATACTTCCGGCAGGCATTTGGGTTAGATGAATAGTATTACTGGAACGAATAACATTTATCAGCGTTTCCTGCTGTGGGGCGGCATTGCCATGCGTATCGGTCGCGACAGCCGTGACCCGCCAGCCGTTATTCCCTTCACCTGAATAGGCTGGAAGGGTAACGGAAAGTGACGTTGGCGAGGTTTTCTGAATTTTCCCACCTGCGCTGATTAATTCCGGCGCTTCCCAGTGAATATCTTTTAAACCGTATTTAGCTCTGACGCTGGCATCAATGGATAACGTCGTCATCGCTTCACCGGTCACCGACGCGGGAAGGGAGAGGGCAATAAGATCCTGTTTACGATATTGCATAACAATATTGTAATTACGATCTACAAAATCATAACGGCTGCCGGCAAGGCTACGCATGATCCCGACCGTTCTGGGATCGATCTGATCCCGCCATGACACGCCGGTTCTATAACTGACCGCAATATTGGCGTAGTTTTCTGAGATAGTGCCTGCCCTGTGACCCGCACTCAGCGTCAGCAGAGGGAAGGGGGTATAATTAATTTCCGTGGTCACGGCGGAGGGAGAATCTTTTAAAGCTGATACACTGGCCGAGTCATTGAGAATAACGCCTTTACCAAAGTATTTTTCATATTTCAGCGCGCCACCCAGCTGTGGGTAAGCGGGCAGCCATGCCTGAGCATTAACGTCGAATCCATTTGCCGGACGCTCATCATAATCCTCCATTACACCCAGGGGGGACTGATGCCATTGTGTCAGGCGAAAATAACCGTTAGCTGAAAGCTTAAGATAATCGGTCCATCCTTCGACGCCAAGGCCGAAGCGGGCATTATCGCCCGTCAGATCGTAATCCCAAAATCCATTAATACCCAGCATCCAGCCGTCGTCTATAAAATGACGCAGGCCGCTGCCGACATTATAGGTTGTTCTCTCACTGTTACGTCTGATACCTATTTGGCTGAATAACAGATTATTTGTACCCTCCCACAGTGGAAGCAGGATATCTGCACTGCCTGTCCCGTTACTGCTGAACTGAAATTTGCTGTTGCTGCTCTGGCCCAGCCAGTCACGCAGTGCATTATCCGCCAGGCCGCTGCCGATGCCTGATATCATATTAATACCCGCCTGCGCGCGACTGTCAGCGCCTAAAACCTGCCACAGGCTCCTGATACCGGTCAGTGAGGGAGGCATTCTCGGGTCCTGTTCTGCCGTGGTGGCGTCAGGGGCAGAGGCGGCGGCTGGTTCAGCCGGTGTATCGGCCTGCGTTTCCCCTAAAGAAGGCAGCGAACTCACTATGCCTGACAGGGCGTTATCGACCGGGATCTTGCCTGAATGAGACGGCTCAGCCGGGCTTTTTTTATCGGTTTTTGCTGGCAGGGCGAACTGTGGGGATAAAAACCAGTCATCACCTTTTTTTGCAGGCTCCGTCTCGGTTTCTGAATAAATTTTAACCGTTTTTCCGGTGGGCTGGGCAGAGGAATCTGCCTTTGCGTCAGGCAGGTCAGGCAGGGAAGGTGCCCCCTCGAGCGTAACGGAAGCGCTCCCGATATCGCCTTTTCTGAGTTCCAGAACCTGTTGGTCCAGAGAGTCAAATGCAGTGATGGCAGCATAAGCAGGCATGCCAGCAGTCAGCATGAGATGATTAAATATGACAAAATAAACTATCGGTCTGAAAAATCTGTTCATTTCCATATGACGGTTACTCATTCCATGAATAAGGCGTGACTTCTCACTGGACCAAATGACAACGGGATAACACCTGTTAGATAAAGTGTTATCCTGTCGTAAATTGTCTCAAAAACTGGCGGTCAGATCTTACTTACCGCCAGCATCTTTTTTCTTATTTCAACAAACGTCTGGCTTTTAACGCGATCGCAAATAAGGTTAAGTTTGTCATTCAGCGTCAGCGTCATTAGCTCGCGTGGATCCTGCTCTAATAGATTTTCATTCTTTTTGTAATAGGAGTGTGAAGCATTGATGGCATCGAACTGTTTACGATACATCGTAAAGGCCTCATAGTTCAGGCTCTTAAGAAGATCGAAATTATCCACGCACTGCCTGCCCTCAATTTTTTCTGCTTTAATCACTTTATTGGTAGGTGAAAGCTCAGCTTTAACCGTATTGGGTTTTGTTTCTACGCTGCTACATGATGTGACTAAAACAGACGTAAGAAGTACAAATAATGCTTTCCTGGTTATCATTTCTCGTCATCCTGGTTGAAAGAAATTAATTAAAGTCGCTGCTATTATTACGACATTGCTGACATGTACGATTAAAGAGGGGTGTCTGTTTTTGATACTGTCATTCTACAGGGTGATACTCTGAGACTGGAAAGTGTTTGTTCTTATCGTTCATTACCTATAAGTACATTATTTCCTTTCAGGGGGGGAAGGGCTAAGATGCATTACATTCCCTGGAAATGTTGTATAATGAAAAGTTTTGCAAAATAAAGATGAAATGAAATCCGGCGGGCTGCTGCCAGTCAGCGTGCGGCGTCGCCGTTTACCCACTACGCTTAGTCACGCAGCGGCAAAGGGGGTAAACAGTGCATTGCCAGACTTCCTTACGAAATTCTTACCCGTTGAAGATAGAATTTATTCTAATGAATAACCCATAATGGCAGTGGGCCGGCCTGGCCTGCCTCTTATCGGCGGCGGCATGCAGCTGCCGTTAAATACCTTACTTTGGTTGACTCCACTGAGCCTCATGACCCAGACGACTATTAAAGCCTCATCATCCCGACGTAGAAAAATTATTTTTCTGATCCTGGTTGTTCTTATCGCACTGCTGGCCTGGCATTTCTGGCCCGGTGCCGGTTCGAAGGGGGGAGAAGCCCAGATGCAGGGACCGGGTGGTCCTGGTGGGCCAGGTATGCGGCGCGGGTTGACCACACCCGTTCATGCAGGTGACGTAACCACTGCGGATGTGCCCGTCTATCTGACCGCATTGGGCACGGTCGTCCCCAATGCGACAGTGACCGTGACCAGTCGGGTTGACGGACAGCTAATGCACGTGTTCTTTACCGAAGGGCAGAAAGTGGAGGCAGGGCAGCTGCTGGCGCAGATTGACCCGCGCAGCTACCAGGCGACGCTGGCCCAGTATCAGGGCGATCTTAATCAAAATCAGGCGCTGCTGAAAAGTGCAGAGCTGACGCTGGCCCGTTACCGTAAGCTGTTTGCGCAGGATTCACTCTCGCGTCAGGATCTGGACAGCCAGATAGCCACCGTTGGCCAGTACAGCGGTGCCATTAAGGCTGACCAGGCACAGATTGCGGCGGCAAAGCTAAATATTGATTTTGCACGCATCACCTCGCCCATCTCGGGGCGCGTGGGCCTGCGACTGGTGGATGCGGGTAATATGGTTCACAGCTCGGACACCACCGGCATTGTCACCGTTACCCAGACGCAGCCAGCCGCCGTTACCTTTAGCGTGCCGCAGAATAATATTCCGACGCTGTTAAAGGCGCTGCATAACGATAAGAGCCTTGCTGCCACCGCGTTCGATCAGGATGGCAGCACCGAGCTGGCGCAGGGAAACGTGCGTTTTATCAGCAATCAGATCGACACCAGCACCGGCAGCGTAGAGATGAAAGCGCTATTCGCGAATCAGGACGAGGCGCTCTACCCTAACCAGTTTGTTAATCTGCGATTACAGATCGGGACGCTTAAGCAGGCGGTGGTGATCCCGGCGCAGGCGCTACAGCTGAGCAGCGACGGCAGCTTTGTCTGGCTAATCAATAAAGACAACACCGTAACGAGAAAAGCGGTCAAAACCGGGCCCGCGCTGGGGGACACGCAGCAGGCGATCCTTAGCGGACTGGCGGCCGGTGATCGCGTCGTCACCGAAGGCATCGACCGCCTCAGCAGCGGCAGCAAGGTGTCGATTATCACCGCCGCTGGCATGAATACCGCTGGCGATGCGCCCGCCGCGCCCGTTGATAATATGAACGCTGCCGGTGGCAGCGCGACTCAGGCATCGCCGGGTAAAAATACCCAGGCCGCCAGCGGGAGTGCGAAGGAGAAATGAATCCTTCACGCATCTTCATAGAACGTCCGGTTGCCACTATTCTGCTGATGGTGGGCGTGCTGGTCTCTGGGCTTTTTGCCTACCGTTATCTCTCTACCTCTGCGCTGCCGCAGGTGGATTATCCCACCATTCAGGTGACGACACTCTATCCCGGTGCCAGCCCGGACGTGATGGCGTCCTCGGTCACTGCGCCACTCGAACGTCAGCTGGGTGAGATGGCTGGCCTGAGCCAGATGGCCTCCAGCAGCGCCAGCGGTTCGTCGGTGATTACGCTAAAATTCTCTCTCGACCTCTCGCTGGACGTAGCCGAGCAGGAGGTGCAGGCGGCGATAAACGCGGCAAATAACCTGCTGCCCAGCGATCTGCCCAATCCGCCGACCTATAAAAAGGTTAACCCGGCGGATACCGCCGTCATTACCCTGGCGGCCACCTCTGACACGCTGCCGCTGATCAAAGTGCAGGATCTGGTCAATACGCGCATTGCCCTTAAGCTGTCGCAAATTTCAGGTGTGGGGATGGTCACGCTGGCGGGCGGGCATCAGCCTGCTATTCGGGTCAGGGTCGATCCCAACGCGCTGGCGGCGCACGGCCTGACGCTGGAAGACGTTAACACGCTGATCGGCAACAGCAACGTAAACGGTTCAAAAGGCGGCTTTGACGGCCAGTATCATTCGGTCACCATTGACGCTAACGATCAGCTCCGTACGGCAAAAGAGTATGGCAATCTGATCCTCACCTGGCAGAACGGTGCGGCGCTGAGGCTGCATGATATTGCACACATTGAAGAGGCACCGGAGAACACCTGGCAGTCTGCCTGGGCAAATAACCGTCCGGCCATTGTAATCAGCGTCCAGCGCCAGCCAGGAGCCAACGTTATCTCGGTGGTTGACGCCATCAAAGCGCAGCTGCCCGCGCTCCAGGCCGCCCTGCCGGACGGCGTCAAAGTCCAGGTACTTTCTGACCGCACGCAGACCATTCGCGCCTCAATCAGCGACGTGCAGTTTGAGCTGATGCTGTCGATTGCGCTGGTGGTGATGGTAACTTTCCTGTTTCTGCGCAACGTGGCGGCCACCCTTATCCCAAGCGTGGCGGTGCCGCTGTCGCTGGTCGGCACCTTTGGCGTAATGTATCTGGCCGACTTCAGCCTGAATAACCTTTCGCTGATGGCGCTGACCATCGCCACCGGCTTTGTTATTGATGATGCTATCGTGGTGGTTGAGAACATTTCCCGGCGGCTGGAGCAGGGTGAAACGCCGATGGAAGCGGCGCTGAAAGGTTCGGCGCAAATCGGTTTCACCATCATCTCGCTGACCTTTTCACTGATTGCCGTCCTGATCCCGCTGCTGTTTATGGGCGATGTGGTGGGGCGGCTGTTCCGGGAATTTGCCATTACCCTCGCGGTCTCAATCCTGGTATCTATGGTCGTTTCGCTTACGCTTACGCCGATGCTTTGCGCCTTCCTGCTGCGCCACATCCCGGAGGAGCGTCAGAGCCGCTTTTATCGCAAGGGCGGACAACTCTTTGACCGTCTGATCGCCGGATACGATCGTCTGTTAACTATTGTGCTTAATCACCAGCGGCTCACTCTGCTGGTCGCACTGGCCACGCTGGTGTTTACCGCGCTGCTTTACCTTGTCATCCCGAAAGGCTTTTTTCCCTCGCAGGATACCGGCCTCATTCAGGGCGTGACTGTCGCCTCGCAGGATGTCTCATTTGGTGAAATGGCGAAACGTCAGCAGCAGCTGGCGGAAATCGTGCTGAAGAATCCGGCGGTAGACAGTCTGACCTCTACTATTGGCATTGACGGCACCAACACCAGCCTTAACAGCGGACGGCTACAGATCAACCTGAAGTCGTTTGATAACCGTGATGAACGCGCCGATAAGGTGATAGCCGAGCTGGCGCAGGCGACCCGCAGCGTGCCCGGTATCCAGCTGCATATGCAGGCCTCGCAGGACCTGACCGTTAACGATCAGGTCACGCCGGATCAGTATCAGTTCTCGCTGGATGATGCCGACAGTGAAAATCTGGTGAAGTGGTCACCGAAGCTGGTTGCCGCGCTACAGCAGCAGCCCGCGTTCAGCTCGGTGGTCAGCAATCTACAGGATCAGGGGCAGGTCGCCTACGTTGAACTGAATCGCGATGCCGCTGCACGCTTTGGCATTACCGCCGCCGACGTGGATACCGCGCTGTATAACGCTTTCGGTCAGCGGCTGGTTTCCACCATCTTTACCCAGTCGAATCAGTACCGTGTGGTGCTGGAAGTTGCGCCTAAGTTTCAGCAGTCCCCGGCCTCCCTTAACGATATCTGGCTGGCGACATCGAACAGCAGCACATCCTCTTCCAGCAGCAGCGCGTCGGGCAGCAGTTCGACCTCCACCTCATCAGACAGTACGACGTCATCCGGCAGCACCGATGGTATGGTCAGGCTGACCTCTGTCGCCACCATTCATCAGCGCACCGGGTCGCTGGTGCATATGCGGATCGATCAGTTTCCGGCGGTAACGATCTCCTTCAACCTCAATAAGGGCTACTCGCTGGAGGATGCGCAGAAAGCGATCGCTGAAACCACCCACAGCCTGGCGCTGCCGTCCAGCATAACGCTGCGCTATCAGGGCGAAACGGCGGCGTTTCAGAGCGCCACCAGTAACACGCTGTGGCTGATCCTTGCGGCGCTGATGACCATGTACGTGGTGCTCGGCATCCTTTATGAAAGCTTTATTCATCCGGTCACGATTCTGTCCACGCTGCCATCCGCTGCGGTGGGGGCGCTGCTGACGCTGCTGCTGGCGGGAACCGAATTCAGCCTGATTGCCCTTATCGGGGTGATTCTGCTGATCGGCATTGTGAAAAAGAATGCGATCATGATGATCGACTTTGCGCTGGACGCCGAGAAGCACCAGCACCTCAGCCCGCGCGAGGCAATCCATCAGGCCTGTCTGCTGCGCTTCCGCCCCATTCTGATGACCACCATGGCCGCGCTGCTCGGTGCGCTGCCGCTGATGCTGTCGTCGGGTTCCGGCGCTGAACTCCGTCAGCCGCTGGGGCTGGTGATCGTTGGCGGCCTGATCTTTAGCCAGGTCCTGACGCTGTTCTCCACGCCGGTTATCTATCTGTGGTTTGATCGCCTGGCCGAGCGGGGACGTCGGCGGATACGCAAAGTGGTCGATCGCGGATGAACATCACCCGCCTGTTTATCTTCCGGCCGGTGGCGACGCTGCTGCTGACCCTGGCGTTGCTGCTGCTTGGCGCGCTGGGCTATCGCCTGCTGCCCGTCGCGCCGCTGCCGCAGGTGGATTTTCCCACCATTATGGTCAGTGCCAAACTGGCGGGGGCCAGCCCGGAGACGATGGCGGCCACCGTAGCCACGCCGCTGGAGCGCTCGCTGGGGCAAATCGCCGGGATCACCGAGATGACCTCCAGCAGTTCACAGGGCTCAAGCAACATTATTTTGCAGTTCGAGCTGTCGCGTGACATTAACGGCGCGGCGCGGGATGTCCAGGCGGCGATCAACGCCTCCCGCAGTCTGCTACCCAGCAGTATGGCTTCGCTGCCGACCTATCGAAAGGCGAATCCCTCCGATGCGCCCATTGTGATGCTGGCATTAACCTCGTCTACCCGATCAAACGGGGAGCTGTACGATATTGCCGACAGCAAAATCGATCAGAAGATCGCCCAGGTGCAGGGCGTCGGTGACGTTTCCCTGATGGGCAGCGCGCTGCCCGCGGTGCGCATCGATCTTCAGCCGCAGCAGCTGACCCATTTTGGCCTGTCGCTGGATACGGTACGCAAAGCCATTGCCAACAGCACCACCAATCTCCCTAAGGGGATCCTGCAGGGCGACCGGCAGTCGTGGGTGGTCGACAGCAATGGTCAGCTCGATAAGGCCCGGCAGTACGCCAACCTGGTCATCAGCTATCAGGATGGCAGGGCGGTGCGACTGCGTGACGTGGCGACGGTGTACGATGCCGTCGAGGATAAGTACAACGTCGGCTACTTTAACCAGTCGCCATCGGTGATGATTGGGGTGACGCGCCAGGCCGGGGCGAATATGCTGGAAACCATTGATGCGATCAAAGCCCAGCTCCCGGCGCTGCAAAAGGATCTGCCTGCCGATGTGACGCTTAAAATTGTGCTGGATCGCGGGCCAAACGTTCGCGCCTCGCTCTATGACACCGAGGAGACGCTGCTGGTGGCGGTGCTGCTGGTGATCGGCGTGGTGTTTGTTTTCCTGCGTAACGTACAGGCGGTGCTGATCCCGGCGCTGGCGCTGCCGGTGTCGCTGATTGGCACCTGCGCGGTGATGTATCTGCTGGGCTACAGCCTGGATAACCTGTCGCTGATGGCGCTGATTATCGCCACCGGCTTTGTGGTTGATGATGCTATCGTGGTACTGGAGAACATTACCCGCTATATCGAAGAGGGGCTGAGCCCGGTTCGCGCCGCAATCAAGGGCGCGCATGAAGTGAGCTTTACGGTGCTGGCGATGACGCTGTCGCTGGTGGCGGTGTTTATTCCGATCCTGCTGATGGGCAGCATCGTGGGACGTCTGTTCCGTGAGTTTGCCGTCACGCTGACCGTTTCGCTGATTATCTCGATGCTGGTCTCGCTCAGCCTGACGCCGATGCTCTGCTCGCGGCTGCTGAAGAAAAAGCCAAAGGTTACCGTGCGCCCACATCCGCTGTTTCAGTGGATCGAGCGTGGGCTTAACCGGCTGCTGACCGCCTATGCCACCGCGCTGAACTGGGTGATGCGCCATCAGCGGCTCACCCTGTTTAGCCTGATCCTGACCGTTATTCTCAACCTGTTTCTCTACTCCGTGGTGCAGAAAGGCTTTTTCCCCAATCAGGATACCGGACTGCTGATGGGCATGCTGCGGGCCGATCAGAACGTCTCTTTCCAGGCGATGAAGCCAAAACTCCAGGCCTTCGCCAAACTGATCCAGCAGGATCCGGCGGTGGACGGGGTCATGTCTTCCATGGGCAGCGGGGCGTTTGGTTCGCGCAATACTGCCAACTTCTTCGTCCGCCTGAAGGATCTCGATAAGCGCAATGCTACGGCTACCGAGGTGGCGAACCGGCTGAGCGGCAAAACCCGCAACATTCCCGGCGTGGAGCTATTTCTGATGGCCGCGCAGGATATCCATATTGGCGGTCGTAGCGCCAATGCCTCTTACCAGTACAGCCTGCAGGCAGACGATCTGGACACCCTGCGTATCTGGACGCCTAAGGTTAAAGCCGCGCTGGAGGCGATCCCCCAGCTCACCAGCGTGGATTCTGACTCGCAGACCGGCGGTCAGGAAGTGATGATCGCTATCGACCGCGATCGCGCCACGCGGCTGGGGGTCGATGTCAGCATGCTGGATACGCTGTTAAACAACGCTTTCTCGCAGCGTCAGGTCGCCACCCTGTATAAGACGCTCAATCAGTACCATGTGATTATGTCGTTGCAGGATGCCTACACGCGCGATCCGGATATGCTCAACAAACTGTACGTGGTGAATGATAAGGGCCAGCAGATCCCGCTCTCCGCCTTCGCCAGCTTTAGCGGGGCCAATGCGCCGCTGTCGGTGGCGCATCAGGGGCAGTCGGCCACCAGCACCCTTGCCTTTAACCTTGCCGACGGCGTCTCGCTGGAGCAGGCCCAGGCGCTGATAAAAGCGGCGATGATTAATATCGCCCTGCCGGATAACATCCAGGCCGGTTTCCAGGGGACGGCGAAAGCCTTTGCCGACCTCTCGGCATCCATGCCCTGGCTGATACTCGCGGCGCTGGCAGCGGTCTATATCGTGCTGGGGATGCTGTATGAAAGCTATATCCACCCGCTGACCATTCTCTCAACGCTGCCCTCTGCGGGCGTGGGTGCCCTGCTGCTGCTGCTGTTGACCAACACGCAGCTGACGGTCATCGCGCTAATTGGCATTTTGCTGCTGATCGGCATTGTGAAAAAGAACGCCATTATGATGATCGATTTTGCGCTGGCCGCCGAGCGCAATCAGGGGATGTCGCCGCAGCAGGCGATCACTCAGGCCTGCCTGATGCGTTTTCGCCCGATTATGATGACCACCCTGGCGGCCTTTTTCGGTGCACTCCCGCTGGCGCTCGGCAGCGGCGGTGATGCCGATCTGCGCAGCCCGCTGGGGCTGGCTATTGCCGGTGGCCTGGCCCTGAGCCAGCTGTTAACCCTGTTCACCACCCCGGTGGTGTACCTTTACCTCGATCGCGCCAGCCGTGCCACTAAGCGACAGTGGGCACGTCTGCGCCCTGCGGAATAAATGTATTTATGAAACTCACTCCGGTAATAGTGGCGCTGCTGCTGAGCGGCTGCGCCGTGGGGCCTGATTATCACCGGCCCGCGGCGAATGTACCCAGCCAGTATAAAGAGGCGAAGGGCTGGAAAGAGGCCACGCCGCAGGACGCGCAAAGCAAGGGTGAATGGTGGTCGGTCTACCATGACCCGATCCTCTCCGGCCTGCTGCGCCAGGTATCCATCTCGAACCAGAACGTGGCGCAGTACGAAGCGCAGTATCGCCAGGCGAAAGCGCTGGTGTCTGAATCCCGTTCCGATCTCTTTCCCTCGGTGACCGGCACCGGCAGCTCAACGCGCAGCGCCAGCGCCAGCAGTGGGCAGCGCAGCGTCAGTAACAGTCACTCTCTGGAAGCCAGCGCCAGCTGGGAGCTGGATATCTGGGGCAAGCTGAGGCGCACGCTGGAAGAGAACAAGGCCAGTGCGCAGGCCAGCGCGGCGGAGCTGGCGAATATCACCCTCAGCGCCCAGTCAGAGCTGGCGCAGGACTATTTTCAGCTGCGGATTATGGACAGCCAGATTGCGCTTTATCAGCAGAGTATTGACGCTTACCAGCGCTACCTGACGGTCATCAACAATAAATACCAGGCGGGCACTGAATCACGGGCGACGCTGGCTCAGGCGCAAACCCAGCTTGAAAGCGCCCGGGCATCGGCGCTGGACCTGAGCTGGCAACGCGCCCAAACCGAACATGCCATCGCCATGCTTATCGGCACCACCCCGGCGGCGTTCAGCCTGCCGGCGGCACCGCTTACGGCGACGCTGCCCGCTATTCCCTCCGCCATCCCCTCGGAGCTGCTACAGCGACGTCCCGATATCGCCTATGCCGAACGCAACGTCGCCGCCGCGAACGCCGCGGTTGGCGTGGCAATCGCGGGCTACTATCCCGACCTGACCCTGAGCGCCAGCGGCGGCTTTTCCAGCAGCACCTTTCAGCATCTGCTGTCGCTGCCGAATCGCGTCTGGTCGCTGGGGCCGGAGCTGAGCGGTACGCTGCTGGACTTCGGCGCCACCTCCTCCCGGGTTGAACAGGCGAAAGCCGCCTGGGATGCGGATGTCGCCAGCTATCGCCAGGCGGTTTTACAGGGCTTCCAGGAGGTTGAAAACTATCTGGTTGAGCTGAATACGCTCCAGGACGAGGTGCAGGCGCAGCAGCGCGCCAGCGACGCGGCGAAGGAGTCTGCCCGGGTTACGCGCAATCAGTATCAGGCGGGCATGATCGATTATCTGGACGTTGCCACCACCGAAAACACCAGCCTCAGCCAGCAGCAGAGCCTGCTGTCGCTGCAAAGCACGCAGTGGGTAGCCAGCGTACAGCTGATTGCCGCGCTGGGCGGCGGCTGGCAGGGGACAAGCCCGTAGTGCCGGACGGTCTGAATGAAGAGGAGGAAGGTAAATCCTGACACAGGGCGTGAAGCGATCGCGCCTCAGCAAATTGGCAGTCCGGTTATTAATTGTTTTAAAACAATAATGCCCGACCACAAAGAGTATATAGACAAGTCAGCTATAAAGTTTATGTGCGCCGCCATAAAAACAGGCTGAGGAGCGAATATGCGTCAGAGAATCATTGTCTGCCCGATTATTGAGAATGAAGGGGAGTACCTGCTGTGCAGGATGGCCGCCGATCGGGGAGTCTTCCCGGGGCAGTGGGCCCTCTGTGGCGGGGGAATGGAGCCGGGTGAAACCATTGATGCTGCCCTCAGACGAGAGATCCGGGAAGAGCTGGGTGAAGCGCTGGAGATAACAGATGTGAGGCCCTGGACGTTTCGCGATGACACCCGCTGCAAAACCTACGCAGACGGCACCCGCGAAGAGCTCTACATGATTTACCTGATCTTCGACTGTATCAGCGCCAACCGGAATATTATCTTCAATGAGGAGTTTCAGGAGATCGCCTGGGCATCGCCTGCGAAGATAAAAGAGATGGATCTCAATGAGGCCACACGGGTTACCTTTACCCAGAAAGGGCTGATTTAGCGCAGCCTGTCGGGTTTACACTGCCTTACCAGGGGAAGGTGGCCTTTCTGTTCACAGCATTACTCGCAAAATTGCAGATTTCTCCTTAACCTGCATTGAGTTGTTCCGCTATATCCTGCATGGTTGTAGCCAACTTTTTTATGCTAAGGAGTTGGCATGTTGTTCACTTTTTTCCGCCTGCTGTTCAGACTCTGCTTCCGCACGCACTTAAGCGGCGATACGTCGGGTCTATATAAAGAAAAAGTTCTGATCGTTCCTAACCATATGTCTTTTCTGGATGGCATTCTGCTGGCTGTTTTTCTGCCGGTAAAACCCGTTTTTGCCGTCTACTCCTCGGTCAGCGAACAGTGGTATATGCGCGCGCTGCGTAAATTTATCGATTTCGTCCCGATGGATCCGACTAAGCCGATGTCGGTCAAACAGCTGGTGAAAACCATCAATCAGGGGCGGCCCGTGGTGATCTTCCCCGAAGGGCGCATCACGGTGACCGGCTCGCTGATGAAAATTTACGAGGGTGCGGGTTTTGTAGCCGCAAAAACCCAGGCGACCCTGGTCCCCCTGCGCATTGAAGGGGCCGAGTTCACCCCCTTTGGCCGCCTCGCGGGAGTCTTTAAGCGCCGTCTGTTCCCGCGCATCAGCCTGACGCTGCTACCGGCCACCCATATTCCGATGCCGGAGGCACCCAGGGCGCGGGATCGCCGCAAGCTGGCGGGCGAGCATCTCCAGCACATCATGATGGAAGCCCGCATGGCGGTCCGTCCGCGCGAGACGCTGTATGAAGCCTTCCTTGCCGCTCGTACGCGATACGGTCTGTTTAAACCCTGCATTGAAGACGTTAACTTCACGCCAGACAGCTACACCGGGCTGCTGAAAAAGTCACTCGGCGTGGGGCGCATACTGGAGCGCTACAGCGCACCGGGAGAATATATCGGCCTGCTGCTCCCCAACGCGACGGTGGCGGCGGCGGCAATTTTAGGCGCGTCAATGCGCGGCCGCATACCGGCGATGCTGAACTATACCGCCGGTGTAAACGGGCTCAGCAGCGCCCTGAAAGCATCAGGGGTGAAAACCGTCTTCACTTCACGGCAGTTCCTTGATAAGGGCAAGCTGTGGCATCTGCCTGAACAGGTCACGCAGGCACGCTGGATCTTCCTGGAAGATCTGAAGGATACGGTCACCACCCAGGATAAGCTGTGGATCCTTGGACATCTGCTGATGCCACGCCTCGCCGCAGTTAAACAGCAGCCAGAGGACGCGGCGATGGTGCTGTTTACCTCCGGCTCCGAAGGCAATCCGAAAGGCGTGGTGCATTCGCATAAGAGCCTGCTGGCGAACGTCGAACAGATCCGCACCGTGGCGGATTTCACCCCGCGCGACAGGTTTATGTCGGCCCTGCCGCTGTTTCATGCCTTTGGCCTGACGGTAGGGTTATTCACGCCGCTGATGACCGGTGCGCAGGTCTTTCTTTACCCCAGTCCGCTACACTACCGTATCGTGCCGGAGCTGGTTTATGACCGGAACTGTACCGTCCTGTTCGGCACCTCAACCTTCCTTGGCAACTATGCCCGCTTCGCCAATCCCTACGATTTTGCCCGCCTGCGCTACGTGGTGGCCGGTGCTGAAAAATTGCAGGAGGCGACGCGTCAGACGTGGATGGACAAGTTTGGCATCCGCATTCTGGAGGGTTATGGCGTAACGGAATGTGCGCCGGTGGTTGCTATCAACGTGCCGATGGCCGCCAAAAATCACACCGTTGGCCGTATTCTGCCAGGGATGGACTCGCGCCTGATCGCCGTGCCGGGCATTGAGCAGGGCGGTCTGCTTCAGCTGCGCGGCCCGAACATTATGAAGGGCTATCTGCGGGTGGAGGCGCCCGGGGTACTGGAAGCACCGCAGGCCGATAACGGAGAAGGGAAGATGGAGCCAGGCTGGTATGACACCGGCGATATCGTCAGCTTTGACGATCATGGCTTTTGTCAGATCCAGGGCAGGGTTAAACGCTTTGCTAAAATCGCCGGGGAGATGGTTTCGCTGGAAATGGTTGAACAGATAGCGCTGAAAGCCTCGGCAGAAAAACAGCATGCCGCTTCGCTGCGACCGGATGGCAGCCGCGGTGAGGCACTGGTGCTGTTTACCACCGATGCGGAACTGAGCCGGGAGCAGCTGCAACGTGCGGCCCGCGAACTGGGCAGTCCTGAACTGGCGGTTCCTCGCGATATCCGCTACCTGAAGCAGCTGCCCGTGCTCGGCAGCGGCAAGCCGGATTTTGTTACGCTACGCGGCATGGCTGAACAGGTGGAGAGTCGCGATGAGTGACGGCACCCGCAGCGAGGGGCTGTTTTCCCGGGGAATGCTGGCAGTAATTGCCGCGCAGTTTCTGTCGGCATTCGGCGATAACGCCCTGCTGTTTGCCACCCTGGCGGTGCTTAAGCAGCAGGTCTATCCCGACTGGAGCCAGCCGGTATTACAGATGGTATTTGTGGCGACCTACATCCTCCTCGCGCCTTTTGTCGGGCAGGTGGCAGACAGCTTTGCCAAAGGGCGGGTAATGATGTTTGCCAACGCCCTCAAGCTGCTGGGCGCACTGGTTATCTGCTTCGGCTTTAACCCCTTTATCGGCTACAGCCTGGTTGGCGTGGGCGCGGCGGCCTACTCCCCAGCCAAGTACGGCATCCTGGGCGAGCTGACCAACGGCGAGACGCTGGTAAAAGCCAATGGCCTGATGGAGTCATCGACCATTGCCGCTATTCTGCTGGGTTCCATTGCCGGAGGCGTACTGGCGGACTGGCACCTGATTGCGGCGCTGCTGGCCTGCGTGGTGGCTTATGGACTGGCCGTGGCGGCCAACGTCATGATCCCCAAACTGGCGGTGGCGCGTCCCGGCCAGCCGTGGCATCCGGGTAAAATGTCTGCCTCCTTTTTCAGCGCCTGCCGGGCGCTGTGGCGCGACGGCGAAACACGCTTCTCGCTGGTGGGCACCAGCCTGTTCTGGGGCGCGGGCGTTACGCTGCGCTTTCTGTTAGTGCTGTGGGTACCTGTGGCACTGGGCATCACCGACAATAAAACGCCTACGCTGCTGAACGCCATGGTGGCAATCGGGATTGTGTTTGGTGCTGCGGCGGCGGCAAAGCTGGTCACGCTGAAGACGGTAGGGCGCTGCATGCCGGCGGGCGTACTGATCGGCGTGGCGGTGGTGTTTTTCTCACTGCAGCATGCAGAGGTGGGAGCCTACCTGCTGCTGATCCTGATAGGCGTGCTGGGTGGGTTCTTTGTCGTGCCGCTTAACGCGCTGCTGCAAATGCGCGGCAAGGCCAGCGTGGGCGCAGGCAATGCGATTGCGGTGCAGAATCTCGGTGAAAACAGCGCCATGCTGCTTATGCTGGCGCTCTATACGCTGGCGATAAAGCTGGGTGCGCCGCCGGTTGCCACCGGCGTAGGTTTCGGTGCGCTGTTTGCTCTGTCGATGGCGGTGCTGTGGGGCTGGCATCTGGCGCAAAAAAAGGCCAGCACGCCTGACCTGTAATCTTATCGGGTGACGCGCCTGCGTCACCCGTCTCGCTTTGCCACCCGGGCCGGCTTACGGCGCCGGGTAGGTGTAACGACGGTGAATCGCTTCCAGCCCCTCTAATACTTCTTCATCCAGCGTCAGCGCATAGCTGTCAATATTGATCTGTAGCTGCTCCAGCGTGGTCGCGCCCAGCAGGGTACTGGCCACGAACGGCTGCTGGCGGACAAAAGCCAGCGCCATTTTAGCGGGATCCAGGCCATGTTTATTAGCCAGCGCGACATATTCTGCAATCGCCAGCTCTGCCTGCTCGCCACTGTAGCGCGTAAAACGGCTGAACAGGGTATTACGCGCGCCCGCGGGTTTCGCACCGTTGAGGTATTTTCCACTCAGCGTACCAAAGGCCAGGCTCGAGTAAGCCAGCAGCTCTACCCCTTCGTGCTGGCTGATTTCCGCCAGGCCCAGTTCAAAGCTGCGGTTTAGCAGGCTGTAGGGGTTCTGGATGCTGACAATGCGCGGCAGCTCGTGCTTTTCAGCCAGCTGCAAATAGCGCATCACGCCCCAGGGCGTTTCATTCGAGACGCCGATATAGCGAATTTTGCCTGCGCGGACCTGCTCATTGAGGGCTTCAAGCGTCTCAAGCAGCGTCACGGGCGCCGTATTATCACTGTATTCATAGTTCAGCTTGCCAAAGAAATTGGTCTGGCGCTGGGGCCAGTGCAGCTGATAAAGATCGAGATAATCGGTGTTGAGACGTTTGAGGCTGGCATCCAGCGCTTCGCGGATATTCTTACGATCCAGCGCCTGCTGTGGTCGGATAGAGGCATCGGCACCGCGAACCGGGCCGGCCACCTTGGAAGCCAGTACGATCCTGTCGCGGTTACCGCGCGCCTTCAGCCAGCTGCCAATATATTTTTCGGTTAATCCCTGAGTTTCAGGGCGCGGCGGCACCGGATACATCTCGGCGGTATCAATCAGGTTAATACCGGACTGTACGGCTAAATCGAGCTGCGCGTGCGCATCGGCTTCGCTATTTTGCTCACCAAACGTCATGGTGCCCAGCCCCAGAGAACTGACTTCCAGGCTGCTGTGGGGGATACGGTGATAGTGCATTTGCCGGCTTCCTTTTTCATTATTAAAAGCTGAACCTGAACATCGCGCTGCGGATGCTGACACAACGCTGCGCGTTACGATCCGGCACCTGACTATAACCGTCGGGCGCAGCAGGGGGAAGGGGGGATTAGTCGGGAAATGTTTCTCGCGCCACCGGCGAAGGAATACAGGTGGCGGTAATAAACTTATCGCTCAACGATGGAGGAAACGTCGTCACCGTTGATTTGTAATTCGTGGCCGGATCGATCGGTATATTTCACCAGTCCGGTCTCTTTATCAATCTCAGGCTTACCCTGGGTCATAATCATCTTGCCATCCCTGGTTGCCATCACGTAATCGCTGCTGCACCCGCTAACCAGCAAGGCCAGCATCAGCGCCGCCGCGCCAAACATATATTTCATTCTCCGCTCCCGTAAGCCTGTGACTGGAGCAGTAGTAATAGCGCATAAAACGGTAAAAGGTAACCGTATCACTCTGAAAATGCGTAATGAGCACGGGCCGCCATTGACTTTTTGGCTAAAATCTCCGTGGCAGCCCGGCCTAACCCGTTGAATTCAGGCTGTGCGCCGGTTAGCGCGCAGCAGGTTGAGGCACTCCACGACCATCGAGAAAAACATCGCGAAATAGATATAGCCTTTTGGCACATGCAACTCAACGCTTTCGAGGATCAGGGTGAAGCCCACTAAAATAAGGAAGGCCAGCGCCAGGATTTTAATCGAAGGATACCGCTCAACAAATTCACCAATAGATTTCGCAGCAAACATCATCACGCCCACCGCAATAACCACCGCCGCCATCATTATAATCAGGTGATCCGACAATCCTACCGCCGTGATGACCGAGTCCAGGCTGAAAATAATATCCAGCAGCACGATCTGTACGATGGCACCCATAAAAGAGTTAACCTGGGTTTCATGCGTTTCGTCACTGCCTTGAATGGTGTCGTAGATCTCTTTACCGGATTTCCACAGCAAAAAGAGTCCACCCGAGAAGAGGATCAGATCGCGTGCGGAAAAAGGGTGTTCCACCAGGGTAAATAGCGGCGTCGTCAGGCGCGTAATCCAGGCGATGGAGGCGAGCAGGGCAAGGCGCATTAGCATTGCGCCCGCTAAACCGGTGCGGCGCGCGGCATTTTGTTGGTTTTTCGGAAGCTTAGCCACAACCAGGGTGAGGAAAATAATATTATCAATGCCGAGGACGATCTCCAGAATCGTCAGCGTACCCAGTGCCAGCCAGGCGTTCGGGTCTGCAATCCATTCAAACATACAGGCGTCTTATCCTAAACGAAAGTTAAACGAGGAGTATACGCATCAGTACGCTAAGCTAAAGCAAAAAATGGCGGGCCAGCAGAGAAGCCGTGAAGTTTTTCTTCAGATAAAAACCACGAGGCAGAGTCGCAATCGGTTGACCGTTTTCACCAATGCCTTCGGTAAGCGCCTTACTGTTGGCGGCCTTAGGGCGGATCTGCAATACCTCGCCGTGCCGGGCGGTAATCCGTTCAACCTGACCCAGTACAATCATATCCATCAGCTCTTCCCAGTCTCGCCGGAGCTGAGCTTCTTCTTCCCGGTCCGGGCTCCACAGCAGCGGTGCACCAACCCGGCGCTGCGCCAGCGGTATGGCGCGCTCGCCTTCAACCGGCACCCACAGCACTCTCGCCAGCTTATGACGCACATGGCTGGTTTGCCACACCACGCCGCTATTGCCGGTAAGGGGAGCGACACAAACAAACGTGGTCTCCAGCGGACGGCCCCGCGCATCAATGGGGATCGTTTTTAGCTCTACGCCAATCTCCGGAAAATCCTGCTGGGGTTTACTGCCCGCGCTGGCACCCAGATAGATTTCCAGCAGCATCCCCACCCAGCCCTTATCTTTTTTCAAATTCTGCGGTATGGGAAGGCCGGCCCTTTGCGCCAGTTCACCCAGCGTATAGCCCGCCAGACTGCTGGCGCGTTCGAGGAGCAGGTCTTCATTTTCCGGCGGGGGCAGGGGGATGAAATCAGGGGACATGAATAACTCCCGGTTATTGTTCAAAAAAACAGCACTCTTTTCTGCCGCAGTAAAAGTTTGTTCCCGGGCTGCGGAAAACAATAATAATAGCATGATAAACCATGCTTTTTTATCTTTGCAAAAGGGGAGAACCTCAGCACGGCAGGATCTTATGCCCCGGTTGTCGGCCACAATGAACAGGATCTCACCCCCTGTTATCCACAGAAAAATGGGATAACTCATGATTTACCTTAACACTGTTTCGATTTACAGCCTTGACGGCGGCACTTTTGCCATATTTCAGTCAATTTATGCCTGGGATACCAGCATAACCTGTGGATAAAAACTCCAGTGCTCGATCTTTCACCAGCTAAGGATCTTTCTAAGCTGTGCGCAGTTTGATCCTCCCCGAAATCACCGTGACATGCAGATAAATCCTATGCACGATAAGGGGTTAATGTCATTACAGCGAGACGGCTGTAAAGGGCTTCAGAAAGTTTTCCCCAAACGGTAAATGAGTTCTGCACAAAGCTATCCACAGAAAAGGTGAATAAGATCGGTCAAAATCGACGATTTCTGTTTATAACTTTGTTGAGCGGTCTGAGTTATCCCTTATCAGGCCGCTATTCAGGGTGTAAAGCAGTGGTTTACCGCCTGTAAGGAGTATGAAACAATCAGAACATCCGAGTTTTAGTTTGAGGTAGTCCAGTGATCGATGATGATGGCTACCGCCCGAATGTTGGTATCGTAATTTGTAACAGACAGGGACAGGTGCTGTGGGCCAGGCGTTATGGTCAGCACTCCTGGCAGTTCCCGCAGGGGGGGATCAACCCTGGCGAGACGGCGGAACAGGCCATGTACCGCGAACTCTTCGAGGAGGTTGGCCTTCATCGTAAGGATGTTCGTATTCTTGCCTCAACCCGAAACTGGTTACGATACAAATTGCCAAAACGTTTGGTGCGTTGGGACACAAAGCCGGTGTGTATCGGCCAGAAACAGAAATGGTTTCTACTGCAGCTTATGTGCAATGACGCGGACATCAACATGCAGACCAGCAGCACGCCGGAGTTCGACGGCTGGCGGTGGGTCAGCTTCTGGTATCCGGTTCGCCAGGTTGTCTCTTTTAAACGCGACGTCTACCGCCGGGTGATGAAGGAGTTTTCCGGCGTGGTCATGCCGTTACAGGAGATCCCCGTACAGCGAAATGCGCTCTATCGACGGAAGAGAGGTTAGGCCACCCGGATTATGCTCACACAGCTACGCGAAATAGTTGAAAAAGTTGCGGGCGCCCCACGGCTTACCGAGGCGCTCGATATTCTGGTCAACGAAATCTCTCTGGCGATGGATATCGAGGTCTGTTCGGTTTATCTTGCCGATCATGACCGCCGCTGCTATTACCTGATGGCTACCCGCGGGCTGAAAAAACCGCGTGGTCGTACGGTTGCGCTGGCCTTTGACGAAGGGATCGTCGGGCTGGTAGGACGGCTGGCCGAGCCGATTAACCTGGCAGATGCGCAGAGCCACCCCAGCTTTAAATATGTTCCTTCCGTAAAAGAAGAGCGCTTTCGCTCGTTTCTTGGCGTCCCCATCATCAGCCGTCGCCAGCTGCTCGGCGTGCTGGTGGTCCAGCAGCGTGAGCACCGACAGTTTGACGAGAGCGAAGAGTCGTTTCTGGTCACGCTCGCCACGCAGATGGCGGCGATTCTTTCGCAGTCGCAGCTTAACGCGCTGTTTGGGCAATACCGACAAACCCGCATAAAAGCGCTGGCCGCATCACCCGGCGTCGCCGTGGCCGAAGGGTGGGTGGACAGTACGCAGCCCTCGCTGGATAACATCTTTGCCGCCTCTACGCTGGATGCGCAACGCGAACGTGAGCGGCTGTCGCTGGCGATGGATGAGGCTTCAGCTGAATTCCGTCGCTACAGTAAACGCTTCACGGCGGGGGTGCACAAAGAGAGCGCGGCGATCTTTGATCTTTACTCGCACCTGCTGAGTGATGCCCGCCTGAAAAAGGATCTCTTTGCTGAGATCGACGCTGGATCGGTGGCTGAATGGGCGGTTAAAAAGGTCATCGAAAAATTCGCTGCCCAGTTTGCCAGCCTGCAGGATAGCTATCTGCGCGAACGCGCGGGCGATCTGCGCGTGCTGGGGCAGCGGCTGGTCTTTCACCTTGATGATACCATTCAGGGCACCAATACCTGGCCTGAGCGCTTTGTGCTGGTGGCTGATGAGCTGACCGCGACCACGCTGGCCGAGCTGCCGCACGACAGGCTGGCTGGCGTAGTGGTCAGGGATGGCGCATCCAATTCCCACGCGGCCATTATGGTCCGCGCCATGGGGATCCCAACGGTGATGGGCGCTGATATCCAGCCTGAACTGCTGAATGGCAGGCTGCTGATCGTCGATGGCTATCGCGGCGAGCTGCTGGTGGATCCGGAACCGGTACTGGTGCAGGAATACCAGCGGCTTATCAGTGAAGAGAACGAGCTGAGCAAGCTGGCAGAAGACGTGGTTGAGCGGCCGGCCCTGCTAAAAAGTGGCGAACGGGTGAAGGTGATGCTTAATGCGGGTCTGAGTGCCGAGCATGAAAAGTCGCTTGGCAGCTGGGTGGATGGCGTCGGGCTGTACCGCACTGAAATTCCCTTTATGCTGCAAAACGGTTTCCCCTCGGAGGAGGAGCAGGTGGCGCAGTACCAGGGCATGCTACAGCTGTTTCTGAGTAAGCCGGTAACGCTGCGCACCCTGGATATCGGAGCCGATAAGCAGCTCCCTTATATGCCGATCAGCGAAGAGAACCCCTGCCTGGGCTGGCGGGGGATCCGCCTGACGCTGGATCAGCCGGAAATTTTCCTCGTGCAGGTCCGGGCAATGCTGCGGGCCAACGTCGCCAGCGATAACCTCAGTATTCTGCTGCCGATGATCACCAGCATTGATGAAATCGACGAGGCCAGGCGACTGATCGACCGCGCCGCGCGTGAGGTGGAAGAGATGCTGGGATACGCTATCCCGGTGCCGCGTATTGGCGTGATGATTGAGGTTCCCTCAATGATCTTTATGATCGGGCATCTGGCGCAGCGCGTTGATTTTGTCTCGGTGGGGACCAACGATCTCACGCAGTATCTGCTGGCGGTCGATCGTAACAACACGCGGGTAGCCAGCCTGTATGACAGCCTGCATCCAGCGGTTTTACGGGCCTTACAGACTATCGCGACGGAGTGCGAACGGGCGGGGCTCGAGCTCTGCCTGTGTGGTGAAATGGCGGGCGACCCGATGAGCGTCACGCTGCTGGTGGGGCTGGGCTATCATCACCTCAGCATGAACGGCCGCAACGTGGCGCGGGTGAAATATCTGCTGAATCATATCGACCTGGAGCAGGCCCGCAGGCTGGCCGGGCAAAGCCTGAAGGCCACGACGGCGGCTGATGTCCGTCACCTTGTCTCCGCTTTTATGGAGCGAGGCGGCCTTGGCGGCCTGATCCGTGGCGGTCGTTAGGGCGCTGTCCACCGGCAGCAGTAAAGCAGCGTAAACCCGTTGTGGTAAGGCGGGTACGAGCTGGCTCGCAGAAGTCTGCATAAAAGTCCCGGCGACGTGCTTTGAGGCCAGCGGCTTACAAAGTTTACAGTTCCCACAAACCGCAATAATCACGGCTGTGCTATGATGCGCGCCTTAAAGCGCTGCGCGCACTGGTTGATTAATTCCGTCGCCTGCTGGTCAGGACAGACATTAACAATGGTGAAAGATGACTAACGGCTATCTGGCTTTCCCTCAATTTGATCCGGTAATTTTCTCTATCGGCCCGATTTCGCTGCACTGGTATGGTTTGATGTACCTGGTGGGCTTTATTTTTGCGATGTGGCTGGCGGTTCGCCGCGCGAACAAGCCCGGCAGCGGCTGGAAAAAAGAGGAAGTTGAAAACCTGCTCTATGCGGGTTTTCTCGGCGTATTCCTTGGCGGTCGCATCGGCTACGTTCTGTTCTACAACCTGCCGCTGTTCCTTGATAATCCGCTCTATCTGTTCAAAGTCTGGGACGGCGGCATGTCGTTCCACGGTGGCCTGATTGGGGTTATCTGCGTGATGCTGTGGTTTGCCCATCGCACCAAACGTAACTTCTTTCAGGTATCTGACTTTATTGCTCCGCTGATCCCCTTCGGCCTGGGAGCCGGTCGCCTGGGTAATTTTATCAACGGCGAACTGTGGGGACGGGTGGCACCGGATCTCTCCTGGGCGATGCTCTTCCCGGGTTCAAGAAGTGAAGACGTGGCGCTGGCCGCGACTCACCCCGAATGGCAGCCACTGCTGGCCACCTACGGCGTGCTGCCGCGTCACCCTTCGCAGCTTTATGAGCTGGCGCTGGAAGGCGTGGTCCTGTTCATTATTCTCAACCTGTTTATCCGTAAAAGCCGCCCGATGGGAGCCGTGTCCGGGCTTTTCCTGATTGGCTATGGCGCGTTCCGGATTATCGTCGAGTTTTTCCGTCAGCCGGATGCGCAGCTCGGCCTGTTTGATAACGCCATCAGCATGGGCCAGATACTCTCTCTGCCGATGATTCTGGCGGGTGTGATTATGATGGTATGGGCTTACCGTCGCCGTACACAGCAGCATGTGAGTGAGGGAAAATGAAACAGTATCTGGCGTTAATGCAAAAAGTGCTCGATGAGGGCACGCCGAAAAACGATCGCACCGGTACCGGTACGCTGTCGATATTTGGTCATCAGATGCGTTTCAATCTACAGGAAGGCTTTCCACTGGTGACCACCAAGAAGTGTCACCTGCGCTCAATTGTTCATGAGCTACTGTGGTTCCTTAACGGCGACACCAATACCGCCTATCTGCGGGAAAATAAGGTCACCATCTGGGATGAGTGGGCAGATGAAAACGGCGATCTCGGCCCGGTTTACGGTAAGCAGTGGCGCAGCTGGGGGGTGGCAGATGGCCGCCAGATCGATCAGCTCGAAAAGGTGCTGCAACAGCTGAAAACCGATCCGGATTCGCGTCGTATTATTGTGTCTGCCTGGAACGTGGGTGAGCTTGACGAGATGGCGCTGGCTCCCTGCCACGCCTTTTTCCAGTTCTACGTGGCTGACGGCAAACTCTCCTGCCAGCTTTATCAGCGCTCCTGCGATATCTTCCTCGGCCTGCCGTTTAATATCGCCAGCTATGCGCTGCTGGTGCATATGATGGCGCAGCAGTGCGACCTTGAGGTGGGCGACTTTGTCTGGACCGGCGGCGATACGCATCTGTACAGCAACCATCTGGAACAGACCCGCCTGCAGCTTACCCGCGAGCCACGCTCGCTGCCGAAGCTGACCATCAGGCGTAAACCCGCTTCGCTGTTCGACTATCGCTTTGAAGATTTTGAGATTGAAGGCTACGACCCTCATCCGGGCATCAAGGCGCCTGTCGCTATCTGACCCCTGCCAGGAGCGGAAGCTTTCCGCTCCTGATTTTACCTCCGACATCCTGTACCAGAAACACCCTTAGTCTGGTACGTGCCGGATCCTCAATGTTCTGAAAATCCCCCTCCGATTCAGCCGTTTCTCTCTTCTTTGAGCACCCAGGTCAGTTCAGCGCTACGCTTATAGCCGGGACTAAACCACAGGGAATACCGATGAAAAACAGCTCACTCCTCACGCTTGCGATATTATGCGGATTTTCCGCTCTCTCCTCTGCCAGTGCCAGTGCCAGTGCCGGGCCCGGCGTTCACCCCGTACGCGCAGATGCGCCTGAGCAGACCATCAGCAATGGAAAAACGCAGCCTCCGGTGAAATTCGCCAGCGTATGGGCCGATAGCGAGGGCGCGACCCATATCGGTCACTGCCGCTTTGAAGGGTTAGAATACAAAAGCTATGCGCCCCCTTCTGCGCCACAGTGGATTGGCGTGTCACCCGACGAGGTGGAAAGTATTGCTTATGCCGTTCTGCCCCCCGGGTACGTCGGCAGCTGGCATCATGCTCCGGGTCCACAGTGGGTGATCACCCTTTCCGGGAAATGGTCCGTTGAAACCACGGACGGCACCACGCTGGTCCAGGGGCCGGGCGAGGTCCAGTTCAATGCGGACAGCAGTTCACATCCGCGGCCTGGCGATAATCGGGTGGGCCACATATCCCGTACGGTAGGGAATGAACCCAACGTGCAGCTGATTATTAAACTCAAGCCCGGCGCGCAGAACACCGGTATCTGCACCCGCTGAGGGGATATTTCCCGGAATGCGCCTCGCAACAGTCAGGATTGATGCTGGTTAATGCCCGTTCATCGCGCCATTCTGCAGGAATGAAAAACGCATCCGGTTTTACCCTGCTGGAACTGCTGGTGGTGATGGTTATCGCCAGCGTGCTTGGCTTTGGCGCCGTCAGCGGCTGGCATCGCTGGCAGCAGCATCGGCATCTGAATGACACGGCAGCGCAGATCCAGCATTTTCTGCTGCGTCTGCGCAGCGAGGCGAACTGGCACAACGATACCCGCCTGCTGTGGCATCTGCCCGGTCAGAAATGGTGCCTGGGGAGCGCGGCCGTTCAGCTGCGCTGTAACGGTAGAAGCCGCCATACGCTGCTTGCGCCCTGGCAGGAGGTCAGGCTGCTGTCGCTTACTGAGGGCGTGGGTTTCTATGGTCGTCGCAGCATGGCTAAACCCGGGCGGATTGTGATTTCCTGCGACGCAGGGGAGCGGCACATTATTGTCTCCTCCCGGGGCCGCATCAGGATTTGTCAGCCAGCGGAGGGACTATGTGGATGAGAAATGCGGGCTTCAGCCTGCCTGAAATGCTGATCGCGCTGGCCATTAGCAGCATATTGATGCTGGGGGCCGCCCGTTTGCTGCCTGTGCTGCAAATGAATAATCTGCGCAGCCTGATGGCCTTTCAGCTACAGGAAGAGCTGCAGCAGATGATGGCCTCGCTGGAAAAAACGGTGCGCCGCGCGGGCTATTGCCCGGGCCAGTGCCTGGGGGAAGGGTTGAGTATCCACGGAGCATCGGGGAGCTGCCTGCTCATTCGCTGGGACGAAAACAGTAATGGTCGATGGGAGGCGGCAGGACGGGATGACAGCGATTATCATGGCTATCGCCTGCGCAGCGGCAATCTCGAAATGCAGCGCGGGGTAACCGACTGCGAAAGCGGTGGCTGGGAGAAGCTTAACGATCCGGCGGTAATAGCGATTGATAGGTTTCAGGTGACTCAGCGGGCGGGGCAGGTAAGGCTGCTGCTGGCGGGCTATGCACTTATCTGGCCGCAGCATCCGCTGGTGATTGAGCGCTGGGTTACGGCGGTCAACCTGTGAACGCACAGAGAGGAAGCGGTTCGCTGTTAGCGGTCATTATTCTGCTTATGATGTCGGCTACCCTGCTGCATGCTACCCGCATACAGCTTGATGACGCACTCGGCCTGCTGGCAGATGAGCGCCAGTTTTATCTCCAGTACAGCCGCGCGGCTTCTGCGCTGGTCTGGGGAGGCGAGCAGCACTGGACAATCAACGCCGCGGGATGGGTCTGCAAAGCCGATCCCGTTTATGGCCGCGCCTGCCTGAGTATGCAGGGCGAAAATAGCCTGCTCCTGCGCGGAGATGCGGGCAGCGGAACCCTTGCGCACTACCGCTGGGTTGCCCCGACGGGCAGTGCGGGAAGGATTAGATCGGTGCCGCACGGCTGGATCGACTACTGCCCGTTGGCTTTACCCGCAGCGTGCCAGCCAGAATGAGTCGCCAGCTTGGGTTTAGCCTCCCTGAAACCCTGGTCGCTTTGCTGCTGCTTACCCTGAGCATCAGCACGTTAATGCGCTATCAGCTGGTGCTGGCTCAGGGATTTATGCGCCAGACCGAGCAGCGGGAAGCCTGGCGGCAGGCTGCGTCAGGGTTTGAAGGCTATCAGACACCCGGCTGGCAAACCGAGCTGACAGAGCAGGCGGGTCCCGGTGGCTGTCGGGTTAGGGTTTCAACGGCGACAGGCCCAACCGGCCGACGAGCGCAGCTAACGCTTTTGCAATGCCCCCAAACGGCAATTCATTAGTTTCCCGTGCATTTGCAACGGATGCAAGAAGGGTTACAGTGTCCGCGCAGAGCAAAATTATGCTTAAGGAGCAGAGATGTTTACGGTCTACCACTCAAATCAGCTGGATTTGCTGAAAACGCTGGCGGCATGGCAAATTGAAAATCAGCCGCTGCGCGATCCCTTCCAGTCTGAAGTGATTCTGGTGCAAAGTCCCGGCATGGCGCAGTGGCTGCAAATGTCGCTGGCTGCGCAGTTCGGCATTGCCGCTAATATCGCCTTTCCTCTGCCCGCCACCTTTATCTGGGATATGTTTGTGCGCGTCCTGCCGGGGATCCCAAAAGAGAGCGCCTTTAACAAATCCAGTATGAGCTGGAAGCTGATGGCTATCCTTCCAGAGATGCTGACGCGCCCGGAATTCGCGATGTTAAGGCACTATCTGACCGACGATGAAAACAAGCGTAAGCTTTTTCAACTGGCCTCCCGCGTGGCTGACCTCTTTGACCAGTATCTGGTTTATCGGGCCGAGTGGCTTAACAGCTGGGAGAAAGGCCAGCTGATTGAGGGGTTGGACGATGCGCAGCAGTGGCAGGCGCCGCTCTGGACCGCTCTGGTGCAGTACACCCGCGAGCTGGGACAGCCCGAGTGGCACCGGGCAAATCTTTATACGCGCTTTATTTCGGCTCTGGAAAATAGCCGTGAGCGCCCAGAAAATCTCCCCGATCGCGTTTTTATCTGCGGCATATCTGCGCTGCCGCCGATCTATTTGCAGGCGCTCCAGGCGCTGGGCAGGCACATTGATATCCATCTGCTGTTCACTAATCCCTGTCGGCACTACTGGGGCGATATTCAGGATTACGCATTTCTGGCAAAGCTGCAAAACCGACGGCGACAGCACTTCGGGCAGCAGCGTGAAAGCGCCCTGTTTCGCGACGAGGATGCCTCCGGCCTGTTTAACGAGCAGGGGGAGCAGCAGCTCAGCAACCCGCTGCTGGCCTCCTGGGGCAAACTGGGGCGGGATAACCTCTATTTACTGGCGCAGATGGAGTGCCAGGAAATTGACGCCTTTGTCGATATAGAACCCGCCACACTGTTGCAAAGCCTTCAGCGCGATCTGCTGGAGCTGGAAGATAACGCAGTGATGGGTCTGAATCAGCAGGAGTGGCAAACNCCCGCCACACTGTTGCAAAGCCTTCAGCGCGATCTGCTGGAGCTGGAAGATAACGCAGTGATGGGTCTGAATCAGCAGGAGTGGCAAACCAGTCAGCGCAAACGCGTGCTGGATCCCGCCGATCGTTCAGTCAGCCTGCACCTGTGTCATAGCCCACAGCGTGAGGTAGAAGTGCTCCAGGATCGCTTATTAGAAATCATGGCCAGCGATCCTACCCTCTCCCCACGCGATATTATTGTGATGGTCGCCGACATTGATGCTTATACGCCCTTTATTCAGGCGGTATTTGGCAATGCGCCCGGCGATCGCTACCTTCCCTTTGCCATTTCTGACCGCCGGGCCAGCCAGGCGCATCCGGCGTTACAGGCATTTATTTCACTGCTAAGCCTGCCGGACAGCCGCTTCGCCTCGGAGGAGGTGCTGGCACTGCTTGAAGTGCCGGCGGTTGCCAGCCGCTTTTCCATTGATGAAGAAGGGCTGAAGCGGCTGCGCCACTGGGTCGCAGAGTCGGGCATTCGCTGGGGGCTGGACGACGAAACGATCCGTGAGCTGGACCTTCCTGCCGGTGGGCAGCATACCTGGCAGTTTGGCCTGACGCGCATGCTGCTCGGCTACGCGATGCACAGCGAGGCCGGGGACTGGCAGGGGATCCTGCCCTATGACGAGTCCAGTGGCCTGATTGCGGAGCTGGCGGGTAATCTGGCTGAGCTGTTAATGCGGCTGCGCGACTGGCGCGATCTGCTAACGGCACCGCGCGCGCTCGAGAGCTGGCTGCCGCTGTGTCGCGAGCTACTGAACGATTTCTTCGCTGGCGATGCAGATACCGAAGCGGCGCTGGCGCTGATTGAGGAACAGTGGCAGCAGGCGATCGGTTACGGTATACAGTCGGCTTATCAGCAGGCGATCCCGCTCTCGCTGCTGCGAGACGAGCTGGCATCCCGGCTGGATCAGGAGCGCATCAGCCAGCGCTTTCTTGCCGGGCCGGTGAACTTCTGCACCCTGATGCCGATGCGATCCATCCCCTTTAAGGTGGTCTGCCTGCTGGGGATGAACGACGGCGTTTATCCCCGTACGCTGCCGCCGCTCGGTTTTGACCTGATGAGTCAGCAGCCGAAAAAGGGCGATCGCAGCCGTCGTGACGACGATCGCTACCTGTTCCTGGAAGCGCTGAGCTCTGCCCAACAGCAGCTCTATATCAGCTATATCGGACGGACAATCCAGGATAACTCGGAGCGTTTCCCCTCGGTGTTAGTGAGCGAGCTGGTGGAGTACATCAGCCAGAGCTTCTGTCTGCCAGAGCACCAGGACAGCGATGTGGACACCAGTGCAAAGGCGGTTGAAGCCCATCTGCAACATTTGCACAGCCGGATGCCGTTCGCCGCCGAAAACTTCTCGCCCCGGGCGGAGTTTCGCAGCTATGCATCAGAGTGGCTTCCGGCCGCAAATGCCAGCGGTGTCGCCCATCCACCCTTTATGCAGCCCCTGTCAGGACTGGAATTGACGGAGCTGAATGTCGAACAGCTGGTAAGGTTTTGGCGACATCCGGTACGCGCTTTCTTCAGCCAGCGCCTGGGCGTCAGCTTCCAGCTGGAGGAAACCGAACTGCCCGATACCGAACCTTTTACCCTGGATAATCTCAGCCGCTATCAGGTAAATGCGCTGCTGCTAAATACCCTGATTGAGGATCGCTCAGATGAGCCTCTCTATGCCAGGCAACGCGCGGCCGGGCATCTGCCCTATGGTGCCTATGGTGAACTGTTCTGGCAGGATCAGCTGGCAGATATGACCGAGCTGGCGAACCGGGTGCGTGAACAGCGCAGGGATGCCGTGAGCTGGGAAATAAACCTGACCGTGGGCGGCATTCAGCTGAACGGCTGGTTACCGCAGGTGCAGGAGGATGGACTGCTGCGCTGGCGTCCCGGCCACCTCAATTTTACCGATGGTCTGGCGCTGTGGCTGGAGCATCTTATCTACACCATGCTGGGCGGCAAAGGAAGCAGCCGCATGTATGGCCGCAAGGAGAGCCAGTGGTGCTTCCCGCCGCTGGAGGTCACCACAGCGACTCGCTGGCTTGAACGCTATATTATCGGCTATCAGCAGGGGATGAGTGCGCCCCTGCTGCTGCTGCCTAAAACGGGCGGCGCCTGGCTTGAGGCGAGCTATGATGAAAAAGCCTCAGCGGTGCTCCATGATGAAGCCAGCCAGGCGAAGGCCAGAGTCAAACTGCTTCAGGCATGGCAGGGGAACTATCAGATTGAGGGTGAGAGCAGCGATCCCTATCTGGCACGTTTATTCCGAACCCTGGATGAAGAGACCCTGCAGGAGATTACGCGTAACGCTGAGGCGTGGCTGCTGCCGCTGTTGCAGATGAATGTTACCGCCAGTGAGGTCTGAAATACGGCGCTAACCGGCAGTGGGGGCGGAAGTTTAAGGACAGAGTGCAGGACATCCTGTAGTGTTATTTTATAACCATTGAACCGTTTTTTTACTCGTCTTCACCACCGGGGATGAAGGCGAAATACTCAGGGGAAGGATCTGCTGAACGGTTTTTCCTGTCAGCAGAAAATGAGATCGTCAAGGAGTTTGAATGGGTCGTTATGCAGTCTGGATCGGCACGCTGGTTGTGCTGGTTAATTTGTGGAGCCCGCTAAGCCAGGCACAGTCGGGATGGCAACCTATCCCGGAAACCATCCGCAAAAGTGAAAAAGACCCGCGACAGTATCAGGCGGTCAGGCTTGATAACGGCATGACGGTGCTGCTGGTCTCCGATCCTCAGGCGACGAAATCCCTCGCCGCGCTGACATTGCCGGTAGGATCGCTGGAGAATCCGCGTAATCAACAGGGACTGGCGCATTACCTTGAGCATATGCTGCTGATGGGGTCGAAGCGTTATCCACAGCCTGATAACCTGGCTGAGTTTTTAAAGAGGCACGGCGGCAGTCACAATGCCAGTACCGCTTCTTACCGCACGGCCTACTATCTGGAAGTCGAAAACGATGCGCTGCAGCCTGCCGTCGATCGTCTTGCTGATGCCATTGCTGAACCGCTGCTGGATCCGGTTAATGCCGATCGTGAACGCCATGCGGTTAATGCTGAACTGACGATGGCCCGCTCACGCGACGGTCTGCGGATGGCCCAGGTTGGTGCGGAGACGCTTAATCCTGCGCATCCCGGGTCGCTATTCTCCGGCGGTAATCTGGAAACCCTGAAGGATAAACCGGGCAGTAAACTGCATGATGCGCTGAAAGCGTTTTATCAGCGCTATTACTCGGCGAATCTGATGAAAGCGGTCATTTACAGCAATAAGCCTATGGATGAGCTGCAAAAAATAGCCGTCAGTACCTTTGGACGCGTAGAAAACCGAAATGCGACGGTGCCGGATATCACCGTGCCGGTGGTGACCGATAAGCAAAAGGGCATCATTATTCACTACGTTCCGGCTCAGCCGCGTAAGCTGCTGAAAATTGAATTTCGTATCGACAATAATAGCGATAAATTCCGCAGCAAAACGGATACGCTGATTGCCTATCTTATTGGTAATCGCAGTAAAAATACGCTCTCTGACTGGCTACAAAATCACGGCCTTGCCGATTCAATTGATGCGGGAGCGGATCCGGTTATTGATCGTAATGGCGGCGTGTTCTCTATCTCCGTATCGCTAACGGATACCGGCCTGGCTAACCGTGACCGGGTGATTGCTGCCGTATTCAGCTACCTGAATAAACTGCGCGCCGACGGCATTGATAAGCGTTATTTTGATGAGGTCGCCCACGTTCTGAATCTGGACTTCCGCTACCCCTCAATTACCCGCGATATGGATTACATCCAATGGCTGGTCGATACCATGCTGCGCGTACCCATTGAAGACACGCTTGATGCCTCTTATATTGCCGATCGCTACGATCCTGCGGCGATTAAGGCGCGGCTGGACGGCATGACGCCTCAGAATGCCCGCATCTGGTTTATCAGTCCCGATGAGCCGCATAACAAACTGGCCTACTTTGTCGATGCGCCCTATCAGGTGGATACGATTACACCGCAGCGATTTGCCGCGTGGCAGGCCGCCAGCGATAAAATCGATCTTTCCCTGCCAGTGCTTAACCCCTACATTCCGGACGACTTCAGCCTGATAAAGCCTGGGAAAAAACAGGCTCACCCGGAAGAGCTGGTTAATCAGCCCGGCCTGCGGATATTCTATATGCCGTCGCAGTTTTACGCCGACGATCCTAAAGCCAACATCACGCTGGCGCTGCGGAATAAAGCGGCCATGAGCACGGCGAAAAATCAGGTGCTGTTCGCTATCAACGACTACCTGGCGGGTCTGGCGCTCGATGAGCTAAATTCACAGGCCTCAGTGGCCGGCATCAGTTTTTCTACCAGTGAAAATGATGGCGTCACCTTTAACGCCAGCGGTTTCACCCAGCATCTTCCCGAGCTGATGAAGGCGCTACTTAAAGGGTATGCCAGCTATCAGCCCGATCGGCAGCAGCTGGAGCAGGCTAAATCCTGGTATCTGGAGCGTCTCTCCTCCGCTGAAAAAGGTAAGGCGTTCGAGCTGGCTATTCAGCCTGCGCAGATGCTGTCACAGCTGCCTTATACCCAGCGGAGTGAACGCCGCAGCCTGGTAGCCGGTATCACGCTTGAGGATCTCCAGGCCTACCGAAAAATGCTGCTACAGCAGTCCACCCCGGAACTGATGGTGGTGGGCAACATGACGGCGGCAGAGGCGACGGCGCTGGGCCGGGATCTCAAAACCCATCTGGACTGCGAAGGCGACAGCTGGTGGCACAGTCAGTATATCGCCATTGATAAAAAGACCTCGGCCAATCTCCAGCAGCAGGGGAGCAGTACCGATTCGGCGCTGGCCGCCCTGTATGTTCCGCTGGGCTATGAAGAGTATGAAAGTATCGCCAGCAGTGCCATGCTCAGCCAGATCGTTCAGCCGTGGTTTTATAATCAGCTGCGTACCGAGGAGCAGCTGGGCTATGCGGTATTTACCTTCCAGATGCCGGTAGGACGCCAGTGGGGCATTGGCTTCCTGTTGCAAAGTAACGTTAAACAGCCCGCCTGGCTGTTAACGCGCTTCCGTGCGTTCTATCCGGTGGCGGAAAAGAGGCTGCGTGAGATGAGCCACGAGGATTTCAGTCAGTATCAGCAGGCCATGATTAACGAACTTAAACAGCGTCCGCAAACGCTGGATGAAGAAGCAGGACGCTTTAGCAAAGATTTCGATCGCGAAAACACCCGTTTCGATACCCGAGAAAAAGTGATTGCCCGTATTCAGGCGCTGACGCCGCAGGGTCTGGCAGACTTTTTCCATAAGGCGGTGATTGAACCACAGGGGCTGACGCTGCTGTCACAGATTTCAGGCAGCCAGCATAAGCAAGCGGACTACGCTAAACCTGAAGGTTTTACTACCTGGCAGGAAGTGTCGAAGCTACAGCAGTCGTTTCCGGTGAAAAGTTAAGATATGAAGTCAGAAGCCCTGAGTCTTGATCCCCTCAAGCTCCCGCTTAAAGGGGAAAGGCTGATTGAAGCCTCGGCGGGAACCGGCAAAACCTTTACCATCGGGCTGCTTTACCTTCGTCTGCTGTTGGGGCTGGGGGGGGAAGCCGCCGCCAGCAGGCCACTGTCGGTCGAAGAGATCCTGGTGGTGACCTTCACCGAGGCGGCAACGGCCGAGCTGCGTGGCCGTATTCGGGCCAATATCCACCAGCTACGCATTGCCTGCGTGCGCGGCTACGCCGCTGACACAATGCTGGCGGCGCTGTTAGCGCAGATTGAGGATCGCAATCAGGCGGCTTTGCGGCTGCTGGCGGCCGAGCGGCAGATGGATGACGCCGGGATATTTACCATCCACGGCTTCTGCCAGCGCATGTTAAATCTGAACGCGTTTGAATCCGGCATGCTGTTTGAGCAACAGCTGATCGAGGATGAGTTTCCGCTGCGCCGACAGGCTGCGGCGGATTTCTGGCGTCGCTACTGCTACCCGCTCTCGCTGCCGGTGGCCAGGGTAATGACGCAGATGTGGCAGGGGCCGGAGCAGCTCCTTGCCACGCTCTCGCCCTGGCTGAATGGTGAAGCCCCCGCGCTGAAATATCCCGCCGATTTAGAGGAGTCGTTCACCGAACGCCATGAAAAAATCATTGGGCGGATAGATGCCCTGAAAACGGCGTGGCTGGCGGCAGGAAATCTGCACGACGTTATTGCCCAGTCGGGTGTGGATAAGCGAAGCTACAGCAGTAAGCACTTACCCAATTGGCTGGAGAAAATAGCCCAGTGGGCCGCAGAAGCCACTGAGGATTACGCGGTTCCTAAGGAGCTGGCGCGCTTTGGCCAGCGGGTACTGCTGGAAAAAACCAAAAAAGGCGAAGCGCCACAGCATCCGCTGTTTGACGAGGTGGATCGCTTCCTCGCGGAACCGCTGTCGCTGCGTGACCTGGTTATCGCCCGCGCGCTGAGTGAGATCCGCTTCACCACGCAAAAAGAGAAAAGGCTTAACGCCCTGCTGGGGTTTGACGACCTGCTGGGACGGTTCGATGACGCCCTTCAGCAGCAGGGCGGAGAGGCGCTGGCGCAGGCCGTTCGCAGCCGGTATCCGGTCGCGCTGATTGATGAATTCCAGGATACCGACCCGCAGCAGTACCGCATCTTCCGCACGCTTTACCGGCATCAGCCCGAGTCTGCGCTATTGCTGATAGGCGACCCCAAACAGGCTATCTACGCCTTTCGGGGAGCCGATATTTTCACCTATATGAAAGCCCGTAGTGAAGTTAGCGCCCACTATACGCTTGATACCAACTGGCGCTCCTCGCCGGATATGGTGAACAGCGTCAACCAGCTCTTTTCCCGGCTGGAAAATCCCTTTTTGTTCCATGAAATCCCCTTTAAGGACGTGACTCCTGCCGGACCTAATGCCGGGCTGACGTTTAGCGTCGAGGGTAAACGCCAGCCCGCCCTGAGATTCTGGCTACAGCCGGGCGAAGGAACAGGCGTAAGCGATTACCAGCAGTTTATGGCCCGGCAGTGCGCGGCAGATATCCGCCACTGGCTGACGGCAGGTCAGCAGGGAACGGCGCTGATCGGCAGAGACGACGATCGGCGTCCGGTGGCGGCATCGGATATTACCGTTCTGGTGCGCAGCCGCGGCGAAGCGTCCATCATGCGCGAAGCGCTGAATGGCCTGAATATTCCTTCTGTTTATCTCTCCAATCGCGACAGCGTGTTCACCACGCCGGAAGCGCGTGAAATGATCTGGCTGCTGCAGGCGGTGCTGGCTCCCGAACAGGAGCGGACGCTGCGCAGCGCACTCGCCACCAGCATTTTTGGTCTGGATGCATTAACGCTTGATGCGCTGAGTAAGGATGAGCGTGCCTGGGACGCGCTGGTGGATGAATTTGACGGCTATCGTCAGCGCTGGCTAAAGCGCGGCGTGCTGCCGATGCTGCGTGAACTGATGGTTAAACGCCAGATTGCTGAAAATTTGCTGGCCTCCGAAAGCGGGGAGCGCAGGCTGACCGACCTGCTGCATCTGGGCGAGCTGCTACAGGAAGCCTCCGCGAGTCTGGACAGCGAACATGCGCTGGTTCGCTGGCTGGCGCAGGAGGTGGCCCAGCCTAATGGTCAGTCCGCCAGCCAGCAGCTACGCCTGGAGAGCGATCGCCATCTGGTGAAGATTGTAACTATCCATAAGTCAAAAGGGTTGCAGTATCCGCTGGTGTGGCTGCCGTTTGTCGCTAACTACCGCGAAGCGGGACAGGGCATTTACCATGACCGGCAAACCTTTCAGGCGCTGCTGGATCTGCGTGACGATGTCGAAAGTATTGAGCTGGCCGAACAGGAGCGGCTGGCCGAAGATCTCCGCCTGCTCTACGTCGCGCTGACGCGTTCAGTCTGGCACTGTAGCGTGGGCATTGCGCCGCTGGTAAAGGGTAACCGGAAAAAAGAAGGGAACAGCGACCTGCATCTCAGTGCGGTGGGTTACCTGCTGCAAAAAGGTGAGGCGGCAGATGCGGCCAGCCTGCGTCAGTCCCTGGTGGAAATGGAAAATGAAGCCGTTGAGCTGGTTATTCCCAGTCATCCTGATGATGAGCCCTGGCGACCACAGCAGGCGGTGCCGGACGCGCTCAGCAGCCAGTCTGTTACCCGCCAGCTTCGCGATGAGTGGCGCATCACCAGCTATTCCGGTTTGCAGCAGCATGGGCATTCCGTCACCTTCGACCTGCTGCCCAGGCTGGATGTCGATGCCGCGGGCGAGGCACAGCCGCAGCTGGCTGTTCAGCTGACGCCGCATACCTTCCCGCGCGGCGCGGCACCGGGAACATTTCTTCACGGCCTGTTTGAAAATATTGATTTCACCCAGCCGGTTGAGGAGGCATGGCTGGCTGAACAGCTCACCTCGCAGGGGCACGACGCGGCCTGGCTGCCGGTAGTGAAGCAGTGGCTGATGCGTATTCTGCAAACGCCGCTCAACGAGACCGGGGTGACGCTCAGTCAGCTGGCCCCCGACAAGCGTCAGGTGGAGCTGCAATTTTATCTGCCTATCCAGCGGTTAATGAGCGCGGAGAGTCTTGACCGGCTTATTCGCCACTACGATCCGCTCTCAGCGGAGTGTCCGCCGCTTAACTTCCAGCAGGTGCAGGGCATGCTGAAGGGCTTTATCGACCTGGTCTTCGTCTGGCAGGGTAAATACTATCTGCTGGACTATAAATCTAACTGGCTGGGGGCATCCGGCGACGACTACACGCCCCAGGCAATGGCGCTGGCGATGCAGTCCCACCGCTACGATTTACAGTATCAGCTCTATACGCTGGCGCTGCACCGCTATCTGCGCCACCGACTGGCCGACTATGATTTTGAACAGCATTTTGGCGGCGTTATCTATTTGTTCCTGCGGGGCGTGGACGGAACGGCCAGTGACAATGGCCTTTATCGCACGCGGCCATCGGCTGAATTTGTTAACGCGCTGGACGCGTTATTTGCAGGGAAAGAGCTGGAGGGCGCATGGCTGAAATAGCGGAACTGCTGCTGGCTGCCAGTCAGCAGAAACTGCTGCGAGCGCTGGACGTGCAGTTTGCCAGAATGATTGCCAGCGAGGCGCAACCCGCGCTGATGCTGGCGGCAGCCTGGGTAAGCGCAGAGGCAGGAGAGGGGCACGTGTGTCTGCCGCTTACCACTTTTACCGAGCAGTCGCTGTTTGGCGGACGGCACCCGGAGCTGGCCCGCCTGATGTGGCAGGCCGCGGGGGACCCGGACTGGCTTACTCTTCTGCCCGACGAGGCGGCGGTGGGCGACGGTTCAACCGCCACGCCGCTGGTGCTTCATCAGCAGCGTCTCTACCTGCATCGGATGTGGCTTTCTGAAGGGCAGGTGGCCCGGTTTATTCTCGGTCAGGCTGCGGCTCACCGACTGGATGAACGCGCGCTGCGCGCTGCGCTGGACAGGCATTTCGGCCAGCAGGCCGATGACTGGCAGAAAATCGCCGCCGCCGTGGCGCTGACCCGTCAGATTTCGATTATTTCGGGTGGCCCGGGTACCGGTAAAACCACCACCGTCGCCAAATTACTGGCCACGCTTATCTCGCTAACGGATTCGCTACGCATCCGGCTGGCAGCGCCGACCGGCAAGGCGGCGGCCCGTCTGACCGCATCCCTCGGGGCGGCGCTACAGGGTCTGGATATTGATGAAGCGGAGAAGCAGCGGTTCCCCACTGAAGCGACGACCCTGCACCGACTGTTGGGCGCGGTGCCGGGCAGTCAGCGGATGCGCTATCATGCCGGTAACCCACTGCACCTGGATTTACTGGTGGTGGATGAAGCGTCAATGGTCGATCTGCCAATGATGGCAAATCTGATTGCGGCGCTGCCCCAGCAGGCAAAAGTGATTTTTCTGGGCGATCGCGATCAGCTGGCCTCGGTAGAAGCGGGGGCTGTGCTCGGGGATATCTGTCGCTGCGCGGAAGCGGGCTACAGCCGTGAGCGCGCGGCGGAACTTACCCGGCTGACGGGCTGTACCCTCGCGGGCGAGGAGAGTCTACATGCGCCCGCCGTGCGTGACAGCATTTGCCTGCTGCGCAAAAGCTACCGCTTTGATGCCTCTTCGGGTATTGGGCAGCTGGCGCTGGCCGTTAATGGCGGTGACACCCGTCGGATGGAAAAAGTCTTTGCCGCTGGATACAGTGACATTGAACGCTTCCCGCTGAGCAGCAGTGAGGAGTACCAGCATCTGCTCAGCGCCTGCGTGGAGGGCTATCGACCTTACCTGCGAAGCCTGTCTCAGGGCCACAGCCCTCTGGATGTGATTAACGAGTTTGGTCATTTTCAGCTGCTCTGTGCGCTGCGTGAGGGGCCATTTGGCGTAACGGGGCTGAATGAGCGTATTGAAGCGTCGCTCCAGCTTAAGGGCCTGATCCGCCGCGCGCCTGGCTCAGGCAGTAAGTGGTACGTCGGGCGGCCGGTCATGATTGCCCGCAATGATAGCGCCCTGGGCTTATTTAACGGCGATATTGGCATTGCGATGAATGACGAAGAGGGTGCGCTTAAGGTATTTTTCCCGCTGCCTGATGGCAGCATTAAAGCCGTGCAGCCCAGCCGCCTGCCCCCGCATGAGACGGCTTTTGCCATGACGGTGCATAAGTCACAGGGCTCGGAATTCAATCATACGCTGCTGATACTCCCCAGCCAGTTCACGCCGGTGCTGACGCGTGAACTGATTTATACTGCCATCACCCGGGCGAAGCAGAGGCTGTCGCTTTATGCGGACAGTGGGGTACTCAACAGCGCAGTGCGAATGCAGACGCAGCGTCGCAGCGGGCTGGTCGACCGCCTGACGGAATAGGGGGGCTGGCGGCTGGCTGGCGGCCTGACAGAAAAACTTCGCCTGGCGGCCTGGCTGAGCGCTGGACATAATCATTACGCCTGGCGGGCATGGCTGAGCGCCGGACATCATCATTACGCCTGGCGGGCATGGCGCAGATCGGCCATCAGGACCTTTGAGCGGCGCTGGTAGTTATACATCTGCTTTTTACTCTCGGGCAGCTTATCGATATCTACCGGCATAAAGCCGCGCTCCTGGAACCAGTGAATGCTGCGGGTGGTCAGCACAAACAGCTTTTTCAGCCCCATCTGCCGTGCCTGAAGGGCTACGCGCTCCAGCAGTGCCTCGCCTCGTGACGAGCTGCGGTAGTCAGGATGCACCGCAACGCAGGCCATCTCGCCAATTTCCTCTTCCGGGAAGGAGTAGAGGGCTGCACAGCCAATGGTCAGGTTATCGCGCTCGATGATGGTAAATTTATCAATCTCCATCTCAAGCTGTTCGCGGGAACGGCGTACCAGAATTCCCTGCTGCTCAAGCGGGCGGATAAGTTCCAGAATTCCGCCGATATCATTGATGGTGGCGCGGCGGATCTGCTCGGCGCTTTCCATGACGATCTGGGTGCCAATCCCATCGCGTGAGAACAGCTCCTGAAGCAGGGCGCCATCTTCCTGATAGCTAATCAGATGGCTGCGGCGCACGCCGCTGCGGCAGGCTTTGACCGCACCGCGCAGAAAACGCACCGTCCCTGACAGGTAGTCATCTTCCTTTTCCAGCGCCTCAATGCGCTGCTGTGCGTCATTAGGGAAAAGCTCGGAGATAACGTTGCCTTCGCTGTCCGTGACGCCCTGACCGGAACAGAAGCCAATCATCTTCTCTGCCTTAAGCTTAATCGCGAGCTGCGTCGCCACCTCCTCTGAGGTGAGATTGAAGCTCTCCCCGGTGACGGAAACGGCCACCGGCCCCATCAGCACAATTGCGCCGCTGTCCAGCTGCCGGTGAATCGCCTCTTCATCAATACGGCGTATGCGCCCGCTATGACAATAATCCACGCCCTCATCCACCCCCAAAGGCTGCGCAATGATGAAGTTGCCGCTCACCACGTTGATATGAGCGCCCTGGAGAGGGGTGTTATTGAGACTCATCGACAGGCGGGCGGTGATATCAAGCTGCAGGCGTCCGGCTGCCTGCTTGACCAGCTCCAGCGACTGCGCATCGGTGACGCGGGTATACTTGTGGTAAAGGGGTTCAAGCTGGTGTTCGGCCAGGTTCGCATCAATCTGTGGGCGCGCACCGTAGACCACCACCAGGCGAATGCCCAGGCTATGGAGCAGCCCAATATCATTAACGATGCCGGAAAAATTTTCATGCTCTATGGCTTCGCCGCCAAGCATGATGACGAAGGTTTTACCACGGTGGGCATTGATATAGGGGACAGTATGGCGAAAACCCTGAACCAGCTCGGTACTCCGTTCCTTCACGACAGACCCTTAATGAATTATTATTCGGTAAAAGTGTATTTTTATTCTTTTTAGCCTGCAGAAGCAAGCGGCAATTGTTACCGACTTTCAATCAACGTGATTACACAGTTAACCAGATGTGCAACCGGGCCTCGCAATTTAGAGATGACACTGGCAGCCTGTTTCGCTACAGTTTTCACCCTGCACGCTATCTGGCTGTTTTTACCTCATAGTAGACCAGACTGGATTTTTTAACCCATGGAACAGCACACTGGAATAGCATGACCGATTTACCTTCACCTGGCCGACGCCGCTGGCTTAAGTGCGCGGGAGCTGTCTGGCTGCTCAGCGTCAGCAAGATTGGCCTGGCAGCCACCCCGCTGGTGGCGATCCGCATCTGGCCTTCTTCTACCTATTCCCGTTTGACGCTGGAATCCACCTCACCGCTTAAGTACCGGCAGTTCGCACTCAGTAAACCCGAGCGGGTGGTGGTGGATATTGAAAATATGCATCTCAATGCCCTGTTGAAGGGCGTGGGAAATCTGGTTCGCAGCGACGATCCCTATATAAAGAGTGCGCGGGTGGGGCAGTTCAGCGCCAATACCGTCAGGCTGGTACTGGAGCTCAAGCAAAACGTTACGCCGAAAGTCTTTACGCTGGCTCCGGTCGCCGGGTTCAAAAACCGGCTGGTTGTGGATCTCTATCCGGCCAGTAATATGAGTCATCACCACGAGGACGACCCGCTGCTGGCCCTGCTGGACGAATATAATAAGGGGGATTTAGCGCAGCACACGCCTGCCAAAACGCCGCTACCGGGCAGGGCAGGTAAAGACCGGCCAATGATTATCATGCTTGATCCGGGCCACGGAGGCGAAGACTCCGGCGCGGTGGGCAAACACAAGACACGCGAAAAAGACGTGGTGTTGAAAATTGCCCGCCGTCTGAAAAGCCTGATTGATAAACAGCCCAATATGCGCGCTCTGATGACGCGTAATGAGGACGTTTTTATTCCGCTACAGGTCAGGGTAGCAAAGGCGCGCAGGCAGCGTGCGGATCTGTTTATCTCCATTCATGCCGATGCCTTTACCAATCGCGCGGCGCGCGGCTCCTCCGTTTTTGCGCTGTCGACGAAGGGGGCCACCAGCGCTGCGGCGCGTTTTTTGGCCCGCACGCAAAACGAATCCGACCTGATAGGCGGCGTCAGTATGAGCGGTGACCGCTATCTCGACCACACCCTGCTGGATATGGTGCAGCGTCTGACCATCAACGACGGCCTGAAGCTGGGTAAGGATGTGCTAAGGCATATGGGGAAAATCAACCACCTGCACAAGAAAACCATCGACCAGGCGGGTTTTGCGGTGCTGAAAGCCCCGGATATCCCCTCAATTCTGGTCGAGACGGCGTTTATCAGTCACCCCGAGGAGGAGAGAAAACTACGTACCGCCCATTTTCAGCAGCAGGTCGCCGAAGCCATTCTGGCGGGGATTAAAACGTGGATCGCCAGCAGCGCTGCCCATCACCGGGTAAAATAACAGAATCAGTAAGACAGCGTCCTTTTCCGTGGGGCGCGAGTGGGCATATGCGACGGCGTTAGCCCTGCGGGAGCGGATAAGAGTGCAGTTAGCCTGGCGGGAGGGGATAAAAGAGGTTTGGCAAACGCCAGAAACAAAAAAACACCCGTTAAGGTGTTAAGTTGGTTGCGGGAGCCGGATTTGAACCGACGACCTTCGGGTTATGAGCCCGACGAGCTACCAGGCTGCTCCATCCCGCGTCCGT
>NZ_CDPK01000014.1:0-63396 GCF_900068895.1 Erwinia sp. ErVv1
CAGCGCTGCGGAATGCCTGTCACCGGGCCCCACCCGCCTGCTTATTGCATTGTGCTGGCTGCGGTAAAAGCAACTTAAAAGCCAGAGAGGTGGATAATCCCAGCGGTTAACGGGCATTCCGCAGCGCTGCGGTGAAGACGGAAGGCCCGGCAAGGGCAGCAGGGATGCTGCACTCAGGGAGCGGCGGGCAGGACGCCCGGCAAACGCTGGGATTGTCCGCGAAATAACGGATATTGCGGCTCGCCAGCCACATAGCAGGGCGCTAATGGGTGGCACCAAAAATCAACGTTGTTAACTTAAAGCGGCTCAAAAGCCTGCGCACGAACAGCGCTTAACTGGAAGTCGATCAGATAGCTGCGGCCAGATAAACGGGTTCACTGAAAGCAACTGAGAAGCCCGAGAGGGGGACAATCCCTGCGGTTGACGGGCATTCCGCAGCGCTGCGGCGCAGACGGAGGGCCAGGCGAGGGCTGCAGGGATGTTGCACTCAGGGAGCGGCGGGCAGGGATGCCCGCTCGCGACCGGGCCGTCCGGCCCGGAGTCGGAGCCAAAGGCACCAGGCAGAGCCTGGCGCGAGGACGCCCGGCAAACGCTGGGATTGTCCACCGATACCGCAGCTATGGCAGCCCTAACAACTAACCGGCAAACGCTGGGATTATCCTCCGACACCGCAGCTATGGCAGCCCAAACAACCAACCGACAACCGCAGGGATTGTCCACCGATACCGCAGATATGGCAGCCCTAACAACTAACCGGCAACCGCTGGGATTATCCTCCGACACCGCAGCTATGGCAGCCCTAACAACCAACCGACAACCGCAGGGATTGTCCACCGACACCGCAGATACCGCGTTTCACCAGTTTGCCATTTATTCTGCGAATATCCTCGCAGACAGAATATTTCCCCCCAGCCTTTACGCTGTTATTTCAGATCCCGGGTTGACATCTCCCCCGCCGATCAAGTATCAATAAAGCAACAGCACAATTTATTGAGGTCTGATTCAATGATTTATTCAACCCGCCTACTCGGTCTACTACTAAACGCATCCTTATTGCGCGGTAGCCTGGTGGGCGGAATCAATCACTGATTCACACTTCAGACTTAAAAAACCCGCGCCGCAGCGCGGGTTTTTTTATGCCCGCAGTAACGGCAAAACAAATTCGACAAGGAATTATCCGATGAGCCAACAAGTCATTATTTTCGATACCACTCTGCGCGATGGCGAACAGGCATTACAGGCCAGCCTGAGTGTGAAAGAAAAATTGCAAATTGCCCTGGCGCTGGAAAAAATGGGCGTTGACGTCATGGAAGTCGGTTTTCCTGTCTCTTCACCGGGCGACTTTGAATCCGTTCAAACCATCGCCCGTCAGATCAAAAACAGTCGCGTTTGCGCACTGGCCCGCTGCGTGGAAAAAGATATTGATGCCGCTTACGAAGCCCTGCGCGTAGCCGACGCCTTTCGCATTCATACCTTCCTGGCCACTTCGCCCATGCATATCGCCACCAAACTGCGCAGCACCCTGCCCGAGGTGATTGAACGTGCAGTGAAAATGGTCAGGCGAGCACGTAACTACACCGACGATGTCGAATTCTCCTGCGAGGACGGCGGGCGTACGCCGGTTGACGACCTGTGCCGGGTGGTTGAGGCGGCGATCAACGCCGGCGCAACCACTATCAACATCCCGGACACCGTGGGCTACACCCTGCCATGGGAATACGCCAGCATCTTCAGCGCACTGCGCGAGCGCGTCCCAAATATTGATAAAGCTATCCTGTCGGTACATACCCATGACGACCTGGGTATGGCAGTCGGCAATGCACTGGCAGCGGTCAACGCGGGCGCCCGTCAGATTGAAGGCGCAATGAATGGTCTGGGCGAGCGTGCCGGTAACTGTGCGCTGGAAGAGACCATTATGGCGATTAAAACCCGTAGCCAGCTGATGAATGTTCACACCCGCATCAATCATCAGGAAATCTACCGTACCTGCCAGACCGTCAGTAAAATCTGCAATATGCCCATCCCGGCGCACAAAGCGATTATCGGTTCTAACGCGTTCGCACACTCCTCTGGCATCCATCAGGATGGCGTACTGAAGAATCGCGAAAACTACGAAATTCTGACCCCGGAATCCATCGGGCTGAAGCAGGTGCAGCTGAATCTGACCTCCCGCTCCGGTCGCGCGGCCGTGAAGCACCGTATGGAAGAGATGGGCTACGCCGATACCGATTACAACATGGACTCGCTGTACGAGGCATTCAAAGCCCTGGCAGACAAAAAAGGCCAGGTATTTGATTACGACCTGGAAGCCCTGGCGTTTATCAATAAACAGTCAGAGGAGCCGGAATACTTTTCACTGGATACCTTTAACGTTCAGTCCGGATCCAGCGTGATTGCCACGGCGACCGTCCAGCTGCGCTGCGGCGACCAGCAGAAAACCGAAGCCGCGACCGGAAACGGTCCGGTCGATGCGGTATACCAGGCCATCAACCGTATTACCGAGTTCGACGCAGAACTGGTCAACTACCAGCTCACCGCGCAGGGTCACGGTAAAGACGCGCTGGGCCAGGTGGATATCGTCGTCAACTACAACGGGCGGAAATTCCACGGCATCGGGCTGGCAACGGATATCGTCGAATCCTCTGCCAAAGCGATGATCAACGCGCTGAACAATATCTGGCGCTCACGTCAGGTGGAGCAGGAACTGCTGCGTAAATCTCAAACTAACGACCAGAAGGAAGCGGTGTAATGTCCAGGAGCTACCATATTGCAGTTCTGCCCGGTGATGGCATCGGCCCGGAAGTGATGGCGCAGGCATCAAAGGTGCTGGACGCCGTTCGCCAGCGCTTCGGGATGCGCATTACCACCAGCGAATATGACGTCGGCGGCATTGCGATTGATCGTCACGGCGAGCCGCTTCCGCAGGTCACGGTGACCGGCTGCGAACAGGCGGATGCGATCCTGTTTGGATCGGTGGGCGGCCCTAAGTGGGAGCATTTACCTCCCGCTGAACAGCCGGAGCGCGGCGCACTGCTGCCCCTGCGTAAGCATTTCAGACTGTTTAGCAACCTGCGTCCGGCCAGCCTGCACAGCGGTCTGGAAGCCTTTTGCCCGCTGCGTGCCGATATCGCCGCCCAGGGCTTTGATATTCTGGTGGTGCGCGAACTGACCGGTGGCATCTACTTTGGCCAGCCAAAAGGACGCGAAGGACAGGGACCACACGAAAAGGCCTGGGATACCGAAGTCTATCACCGCTTTGAAATTGAGCGCATCGCCCGCATCGCCTTTGAGTCTGCCCGCAAGCGTCGTAATAAAGTGACCTCGATAGACAAGGCCAACGTGCTGCAATCCTCTATCCTCTGGCGGGAAGTGGTCAGCGATGTGGCGAAGGATTACCCGGACGTTGCGCTCAGCCACATGTATATCGACAACGCGACTATGCAGCTGATTAAAGCACCGTCGCAGTTTGATGTGGTGCTCTGCTCAAACCTGTTTGGTGACATCCTTTCCGACGAGTGCGCCATGATAACCGGTTCGATGGGGATGCTGCCGTCGGCGAGCCTTAATGAAAAGGGTTTTGGCCTGTTTGAACCGGCAGGCGGTTCAGCCCCGGATATCGCCGGTAAAAACATCGCCAACCCTGTTGCGCAGATTTTGTCGCTGGCACTGCTGCTGCGCTACAGCCTGGACGCCGGGGACGCGGCGGATGCGATTGAACAGGCGGTAAGCCACGCACTGGCAGAAGGCTATCGCACCGGAGACTTAGCCGGGAACGGCGATTCGATTGGCACCGATGAAATGGGCACCCTTATTGCCCGGTTTATCAGCGGAACCTGACGATGAAAACACTCTATGAAAAGCTGTTTGATGCGCACGTTGTGTACGACGCGCCTGATGAAACGCCGCTGCTCTATATTGATCGCCATCTTGTGCATGAGGTGACGTCCGCGCAGGCCTTTGATGGGCTGCGCGCCCATGGCCGGCCCGTCCGCCAGCCAACAAAAACGTTTGCGACAATGGATCATAATGTCTCCACCCAGACGCGGGACATTAATGCCAGCGGCGAAATGGCCCGTATTCAGATGTCGATGCTGGTCAAAAACTGTAATGAATTTGGCGTCCGGCTGTACGACCTGAATCACCCCTTCCAGGGCATCGTTCACGTTATCGGGCCTGAACAGGGCATGTCTCTGCCGGGTATGACCATTGTCTGCGGCGACTCGCACACTTCGACGCACGGGGCCTTTGGCGCGCTGGCATTTGGTATTGGCACCTCGGAAGTCGAGCATGTACTGGCGACGCAAACGCTGAAGCAGGCGCGCGCCAGGACAATGAAAATTGAAGTGATCGGTGAGACGCCGCCGGGCATTACCGCGAAGGATATTGCGCTGGCCATTATTGGCAAAACCGGCAGCGGCGGCGGTAACGGACACGTGGTGGAGTTCTGCGGTGAGGCGGTTGAGCGGCTCAGCATGGAAGGCCGTATGACGCTGTGTAATATGGCTATTGAGCTGGGTGCTAAAGCAGGCCTGGTCGCACCGGATGAAACCACCTTTCGCTACGTCAAAGGGCGCCAGTTTGCGCCGGATGAACAGCAGTGGGACGCGGCCGTCAGCTACTGGCGCACGCTGAAAAGCGACCCGGGCGTGGCGTTCGACAAGGTGGTCACGATCAACGCGGCGGATATCGCCCCCCAGGTAACATGGGGAACCAATCCGGGCCAGGTGATTGCCGTAAATGAATGCATCCCGGATCCGGCGACGTTTAGCGATCCCATCGAGCGCGCATCGGCGGAAAAAGCGCTGGCCTATATGGACCTCAAGCCCGGCATCCGCCTGAGCGACGTGCGTATTGATAAGGTTTTTATCGGTTCCTGCACCAATTCTCGTATTGAGGATCTGCGCGCGGCGGCCGCGGTGGTGAAAGGTCATAAAATTGCGCCGGGCGTACAGGGCTATGTCGTCCCCGGATCCGGACCGGTGAAGGAACGGGCCGAGGCCGAGGGACTGGATAAAATTTTTCTGGCTGCCGGTTTCGAGTGGCGCCTGCCCGGCTGTTCGATGTGTCTGGCGATGAATAACGACCGCCTCAGCCCCGGCGAACGCTGCGCCTCTACCAGCAATCGTAACTTCGAAGGGCGTCAGGGCCGCGGGGGGCGGACGCACCTCCTGAGTCCGGCCATGGCGGCAGCGGCAGCGGTAGCGGGTCACTTTGCCGATATTCGCGACCTGCCCGGCTCTGCGGCAACCGCTACCATCCCAATGCAGTTATTACCTTAAGGAGAAGCGCAGTGGCCACTCAATTTACCCGGCATACCGGCGTCGTGGTGCCGATCGATATCGCCAATGTCGATACCGATGCCATTATCCCTAAGCAGTTTCTGCAAATGGTCACCCGGACCGGGTTTGGGCGTAATCTTTTCTACGACTGGCGCTATACGGATGCCGCCGGGCAGATCCCCAATCCGGACTTCGTGCTGAACAAGCCCGAGTTTGCCGGTGCCAGTATTATGCTAACCCGTGAAAACTTTGGCTGCGGCTCGTCGCGGGAACACGCCCCCTGGGCGCTGGCGGACTATGGCATTCGGGCGATTATCGGCAGCGACTTCGCGGACATTTTCGCTAATAACGCCTTCAACAATCAGCTACTGCTGGTTTCGCTCAGGGAAGAAGAGGTTGACGCGCTGTTCCAGCAGGTTGCCGCTCAGCCCGGCATCCGCTTTACCGTTGACCTTGAACGGCAGCAGGTGGTTGCCGGGGAGCAGCAGTATGCCTTCAGCATTGACGGCTTCCGCCGCCACTGCCTGCTCAACGGGCTGGATAATATTGGCCTGACGCTACAGCACGACGCGGAAATTTCAGCTTATGAAGCTCAGCAGCCGGCCTTTCTGCGCTAAATAGCCGTACTCACTGGCGCATGACGCAGCCGGGTACGCTTCTGCGCACCCGGCCGCGCTACACGTCTTTCACCCTGGCAGACATCACCAGCGACGCCAGCAGCAGGGCAAGCGCCGCCCAGTAGACCGAGTAGTGGCCAAAGTTTTCGGCCATGACGCCCTGGAGCACCCCGGCCATAATCACCCCGGTAGAGATACTGTTGGTAAACAGCGTGGTTGCGGCACCCGGCCTGCCGGGCATCAGGTCCTGGAACCAGAGCATGCCTATCCCGGCCACGATGCCAATAAATATCGCGTTGAACAGCTGTAGCACCAGTAGCGCCGTGCGCGACTGAAACAGCACCATGCCGCCATAAAAAACAATACCGGCCACCAGCGCAAACAGCATCATCTTCCGCTTACCGAAGCGCTTAACGTAATATCCCGCCAGCAGCATCGCCGGGATCTCCAGTCCGGCCGCGACGCCCATCAGCAGTCCCGCAAGTCGATCCGGCAGCCCCAGCACGCTGCTGATATAAAGCGGCATATCAATGATATACATAGTGTTGCTGGTCCACATCAGCAGCGAGGCGATAAACAACAGCCTGATATCCAGATTCTTCCAGCCGCCAGTTTGGGTGATCGGCACCTCTGCGGGCTGCTCAACGCGTGGGACGGAGGGCAGCGTAAATGCGATCAGCGCCAGGCAAAGCACAAACAGCCCGGCGGCGATGATAAACATGGTGGTAAAGCCATAGTTAAGCGCCAGGGCAAAGGAGAGCGGCGGCCCAACGACCCATGCCAGCGACAGCTGCGCACGCATTACCGAGCTGAACATCACCACTTCCCGCGCCGAACTGTCAGCGTACTCGCGGGCGAGAGCAAAAATCTGCGGCATCGAGACGCTGGCGATCGCCGACAGCAGCACGCCGCAGGTGACCAGCGTCAGATAGTGGCGGTTAAACGCGAACAGCAGCGCGTTCCCCACCGCCATCAGGCAGCAGAACATAATTAGCCTGCGCCGATCGCCGCGATTGTCCGAGCGTTTAGCCAGCAGCAGGCTGACGGCAATACCGGCCACGGCATTGATGGTATAAAACAGGCCAACCCACAGCGGGCTGACGTGGACTTCCCGACTCAGAAACAGGCTGAGCGTCGGTGCCTGTAGCGCGCCCGCCACCCCCACCATAAAAGAGACGGCCATAAAGGCGAGATAAACGGGGTTAACACCGCGACGACGCGTGAGAAGCGATTTCATACCTGGTCCTTCAACAACTAAAGGTCGACGCGGCACGCGTCAGACAAACAGGAAGCATAGGTTAAAAGTGGCACTAATGAAAAAAGCCAGCGGCTTTAAAAGCCCGCTGGCTGGTGAAATTGCACCATACTCAGATTCAAATTTCACAGATGGTCGAGCGCCATTCAGAGAATGCCTCCCGCTCTTCCATCTTTTACCATTATCGCTTTAATATAGGGCACGAAAAACAGACAGCTTTCAGGCGAGAGTTCCCCTTTTATGTCTTCACCCCGCTTACAGCAGCAGTTTATTCGTCTGTGGCAGAGCTGCGATGGACAGCCGCAGTCGACCACCCTCGGCGAACTGGCGGAGCAGCTGAGCTGTTCACGCCGGCATATGCGTAACCTGCTGAATGCAATGCAGCAGGCGGGCTGGCTGGCCTGGCAGGCGGAGCCGGGACGGGGAAAACGCGCCCGCCTGAGTTTTCTCTATACCGGTCTGATGCTTCAGCGGCAGCGGGCAGAAGAGCTGCTGGAGCAGGATCGTATCGACCAGCTTGTCCAGCTGGTTGGCGACAAAGACACCGTGCGGCAGATGCTTGTCTCTCACCTTGGCCGCAGCTTTCGTCAGGGAAAACACATCCTGCGCGTGCTCTATTACCGCTCCCTGCTGAATTTATTGCCGGGTACGCCGCTGCGTCGTTCTGAAACGCACCTTGCAAGACAGATCTTCAGCAGCCTGACGCGGATAAATGAGGAAAATGGGGAAATCGAACCGGATATCGCCCATCACTGGCAACAGGTATCCCCAACCCACTGGCGCTTCTTCCTGCGTCCCGCCATCCGCTTTCATCACGGACGGGAACTGGAGATGGCGGACGTGATCGGCACCCTGCAACGGGTACAGCCGCAGCCGCTCTACTCGCATATCCTGCGGATTGAATCATCTACGCCCTGGACGCTCGATCTCCATCTGGCCTATCCCGACAGCTGGCTCCCCTGGCTGCTGGGCAGCGTCAGTACCATGATCCTGCCGAACGAGTGGCCCACCCTGCCCCATTTTTCCCGCCAGCCGGTCGGCACCGGCCCCTATGCCGTGGTGGGCAATCAGCAGACCCGGCTGCGCATTAAGGCCTTTGACGACTACTTTGGCTACCGGGCGCTGATTGATGAAGTCAGTATCTGGGTACTGCCGGAAATCAGCGAGGAGCTGGTCTACTCAGGGGTCAAGCTTCAGGGTTCGACGCTTGACGAAAAATCTGAGGAGAGCCGCCTCGAGGAGGGCTGCTACTTCCTGCTGTTCGATCAGCGTTCAGCGAACGGCCGCGATGAGCAGATCCGTCGCTGGGTGAGCAGTGTGCTAAACCCGATCGCCCTGCTCAACGGATCGGAGCCGGGCTACCAGCGCTACTGGTTTCCGGCTTACGGCCTGCTGCCACGCTGGCATCATCGCCGCGACATGGCACCGCTGGCAAAGCCCGATGGGCTGACCTCACTGACGCTCACCTGGTACAACGATCACATTGAGCACCAGGGCATCGCTAACACGCTGGCCCCGCTGCTGGCAGCACAGGGCGTTGAACTGCTGACCCGCCAGGTCGATTACGACACCTGGCACCGGGGAGACGCCGAAAGCGACATCTGGCTGGGCAGTGCTAATTTCACCCTGCCGCTGGCGTTCTCGGTTTTCGCCCTGCTGTATGAGATCCCGCTGGTGCACCACTGTATCTCCATTAACTGGCAGCAGGATGTCCGGCGCTGGCGAGAAAACAGCCTGCCGCTGGCCGAATGGAGCCAGCAGCTGCTTGCAAGCGGTTATTTGCACCCCCTTTTTCACCACTGGCTGCTGCTGGAAGGCCAGCGCAGTATGCGCGGCGTACGGATGAATACGCTGGGCTGGTTCGACTTCAAATCTGCCTGGTTTGCACCGCCGGAATCATGACGCTTTCGCCCGGGCGGGGAAATCACTAGAATAGTCCGTTCTCAACGGGGTGCGAAAAACCACGCTCTTATCACGCTGCTCGCGCAGCCGTTTTTTTTCGCTGAGACAGACCCGTCGAACCTGATCCGGCTTGTACCGGCGTAGGGATTTGAGAGTATTCTCCCGCTCAGATCCTTTGCGACCCCCTAACCTGTTAAGGAACGCAAAGTGTTAAAAAAAGTGCTGCCCCTGCTGGTCCTGATCTCCCTCCCTGCGCTTGCGGCAAAGCCCCAGCTAACGGTCTATACCTACGACTCTTTTTCCGCCGAATGGGGCCCTGGCCCGGCGATTAAAAAAGCCTTCGAAGCGCGCTGCGGCTGCGAACTGAAATATGTTGCGCTGGAAGATGGCGTCTCGCTGCTCAACCGACTGCGGATGGAAGGCAAAAACAGCAAGGCCGACGTGGTGCTCGGGCTGGATAACAACCTGCTGGATGCCGCGCAGAAAACCGGCCTGTTTGCGCCCGCCAGGGTCGATACCCATAGCATAACCCTGCCTGGCGGCTGGCATAACAGCACCTTTGTGCCCTACGACTACGGCTGGTTTGCCTTCGTGTATGACAAGACCCGGCTGCAAAACCCACCGAAAAGCCTCAGGGAACTGGTCGACAGCGATCGTCCGCTTAGGGTCATCTATGAAGATCCGCGCACCAGTACGCCGGGCCTCGGGCTGCTGCTGTGGATGAAAAAGGTCTATGGCGACAGCGCGCCGCAGGCATGGCAGAAACTGGCGCAAAAAACCGTCACCGTCACCAAAGGCTGGAGCGAAGCCTATGGCCTGTTCCTGAAGGGAGAAGGCGATATGGTGCTGAGCTACACCACCTCCCCGGCTTATCATCTGATCGAAGAGAAAAAGAGCCAGTACGCGGCGGCGAACTTTCAGGAGGGGCACTACCTTCAGGTCGAAGTGGCCGGGCAGCTAAAGTCGAGCAGGCAGCCAGAACTGGCGCAGAAATTTATGCAGTTTATGCTGGATAAACCTTTCCAGCAGAGCATTCCCACCGGCAACTGGATGTATCCGGTAGTGAAAACCGCCCTACCCGCCGGATTTGATACGCTGACCATCCCGGCGAAGACCCTGACGTTCACGCCGGAAGAGGTCGCCAGCCAGCGCAGCCAGTGGATAAGTGAATGGCAACGCGCCGTCAGCCGCTGATTACCGGCTGGATGGTGCCTGGCGGTGTGGCCGCCACGCTGCTGGTTGCAGCGGCGCTGCTGGCCTTTACCGCGCTCTGGCAGAATGCTCCGGCGATAAACTGGCGTGACATCTGGGATGATGACTATCTCTGGCACGTCCTGCGCTTCTCCTTCGGGCAGGCGCTACTGTCGGCGGCGCTGTCGGTTATCCCCGCCATCCCCCTTGCCCGTGCGCTCTACCGCCGCCGCTTTACCGGCAGACGTACGCTGCTGCGCCTTTGCGCCATGACGCTGGTTCTGCCGGTCCTGGTCGCGGTATTTGGCATTCTCAGCGTCTACGGCAGAACGGGCTGGCTGGCCCAGCTCTGCGCCCTGCTTGGCATTAATTACCACTTCTCCCCCTATGGCCTGCAGGGCATCCTGCTGGCGCACGTCTTCTTCAACCTGCCGCTGGCAGCCCGTCTGTTTTTACAAACGCTGGAGCTTATCCCCGGCGAGCAGCGACAGCTGGCGGCGCAGCTTGGGCTGCGCGGCTGGAACCATTTTTATCGCGTGGAGTGGTACTGGCTGCGTCGGCAGATCCTTCCTGCGGGTGCGCTGATTTTTATGCTCTGCTTCGCCAGCTTTGCCACCGTACTGTCGCTGGGCGGCGGGCCAAAAGCGACCACCATCGAGCTGGCGATCTTTCAGGCGCTGAGCTTCGATTACGATCCTGGCCGGGCGGCGCTGCTGGCGATGATTCAGATGGTCTGCTGCCTGGGGCTGGTGATACTCAGCCAGCGGTTGAGCAAAGCACTGCCCTCCGGCAGCAACAGCATTGCGGGCTGGCGCAATCCCGAGGACAGCCTGCTGGCAAAGCTGGGCGACGGGCTGGCTATCGGGCTGGCGCTGCTGCTGCTGCTTCCGCCGCTGCTGGCGATCGTGGCGGACGGGCTGAACGCCGGCCTGCTGACCGTGCTCCGGCAAAGGCCGCTGTGGCTGGCAACCCTGACCTCGGTACGTATTGCGCTGGGCGCGGGCATGCTTAGCGTGATCCTGACGGTGATGCTGCTGTGGAGCAGCCGCGAGCTACGGCTGCGTCAGCATCCGGGATGGGGCGAGTCACTCGAACTGAGCGGAATGCTGATTCTGGCTATGCCGGGGATCGTGCTGGCGACCGGCTTTTTTCTGCTGCTGAACCAAACGGTCGGGCTGCCCCAGCAGGCTGACGGCATTATTATCTTCACTAACGCGCTGATGGCGATCCCCTATGCGATGAAGGTGTTGGAAAACCCGCTGCGCGATATCGCTGAACGCTATAACCGTCTGTGCCTGTCGCTGGATATTCGCGGCTGGAATCGTCTGCGGCTCATTGAGCTGCGCGCGCTAAGGGTGCCGCTGGCGCAGGCTCTAGCCTTTGCCTGCGTACTCTCCGTCGGTGATTTTGGCGTGGTGGCGCTGTTTGGCAACGACGATTTCCGCACCCTGCCGTTCTACCTCTATCAGCAAATTGGCGCTTACCGTAGCGCAGACGGCGCGGTTACCGCCCTGCTCCTGCTGATGCTGTGCTTTTTGCTGTTCACCCTGATTGAAAAACTGCCGGGACGCCATGCTGACGCTGACTGATTTGACCTATCTCTATGACCACCTCCCGATGCGCTTCACGTTCAGCATGAAAGCGGGCGAAAGGCTGGCGGTGCTTGGCCCCAGTGGCGCGGGCAAAAGTACCCTGCTCAGCCTGATCGCCGGTTTTCTTAAGGTGGACGGAGGCAGCCTGCTGATTAACGGCGAGGAACAGCGCCTTGCGCCCCCCGCGAAACGCCCGGTTTCGATGCTGTTTCAGGAAAATAATCTGTTTCCCCACCTGACGGTGGCGCAGAATATCGGGCTGGGGCTGCATCCGGGGCTGAGGCTGAATGAGCAGCAAAAGCAGACGCTGCGCAACATCGCGCAGCGCGTCGGTTTGCAGGATTATTTGCAACGTCTGCCCGGCGAGCTTTCCGGCGGTCAGCGTCAGCGTGCGGCGCTGGCGCGGTGCCTGGTGCGTCAGCAGCCGGTGCTGCTGCTGGATGAGCCTTTTTCAGCGCTGGATCCGGCGCTGCGCAAAGAGATGCTCCAGCTGGTGGACGAGGTTTGCCTTGAGCGTAATATTACCCTGCTGATGGTGTCGCACAGCGTCGGGGACGCCGCGCGCATCGCCCCCCGCAGCGTGCTGGTGGTGGACGGGAAAATCTACTGGGATGGCAGCACCCGTGCGCTGCTCAACGGCGAGGTCGCCGAGGCGGCGGTGTTAGGGATCGCTCTGCGCTGACGGGATGCCGGAAAAGCCGACATCTCCCTCAGCCACTAATAACGCCCTGCCGCAGCGGTATTACCTTCAGCCGCCGATAAACACGTGCCACAGCAGATGGCGGAAAACCGGCATCATCGGGTGGAACTGGATAGCGGTAAAGCTGGCGACGGCAAGCAGCAGCATCAGCGGTGCCAGCCAGCGCAGGCGGGATGCGGGCAGCCAGGGCGTTGCCCAGTCGGACTGCTTTTTCGATCGCATCCAGCGCCATCCCAGCCAGCAGCCCAGCCAGACCACCACTGCAACCGCCAGCAGCAGCCATTTAAAGCTGCCGCTGCTGGCGTCTTTAGGAACGTCAATCGCCACCCCCGCGAGGATACCCGGCAGCAGATAGAGCGGCGGCCACAGCACGCAGCCAATGATATTCGGCGGGATAAACTTCTTAACCGGCAGTTCAAGCATGCCGGCCACCAGCGGGATCAGCGGCCGCGTCGGCCCCACGAAGCGCCCCACAATGATGGTGAACATACTGTGCTGATGCAGCGCATGTTCGGTTTTATCCATCATTTTCTGATGTCTTTTGATAAACGACCAGCGATGCAGCGGCCCCTTAAACTGCCAGCCAATCAGATACGAAATCCAGTCGCCAATCAGGCAGCCCAACGTGCCGACCGCCCAGGCGGGATACAGCCCAATCTGTCCGCTGCCAATCAGCGCGCCAAAGGAAGCCATCAGGACCGTGCCGGGTAGCAGCAGGCCGACCAGCGCCAGCGACTCGAAAAAGGTGATCACCCCAATAGCCAATAGCGAAAAGGCCAGTGATTGCGTAACAAGGTGTTGCAGCCAGGCTTCCATACAACTCACGTTCTGTTTAATTGAGGACGGATTGTCCTGAGCCTCTCCCGATCCGTCAAGAGCTGTTTTGTATGCGAATGCGGATGCGGATGCCGACGGGCGGGCCCCCTTCGCCCGCCGGCATGGCCCCCCGTCGGATACGCTTAATGGAACAGATGCGGATGCAGAGAGTAATGAAGGATGTAATAGCTTATATAGGCAAAGGCGAACAGCAGCACCAGCGTGGCCAGGAATCCGAGGGTATTGGTCAGGGGTGTGGCAAATACCGGCTGCCGTCTGGGGGTAAAGGCAACGGCTATCAGCGGCACGACAAACAAAAAGTGCCCGATAAAATCAACCGTACCAAACGGGATGATAGCGGCCAGCACCAGCACGGCCAGTGCGCCCAGCGAAATATAACCCGCCAGCCTGCCGGTCAGGATATGCCAGGCCAGACAGAACTCTACGAATCCGGCGGCGCGAACAAAAAATTCCCAGTCGATACCCATGGTCAGATAGGGGTGTCCGGTAAGCAACTGGTCGAACAGCGCGGGCTGCATAAACTTTTCTATGGCCCCCCACAGGAAGGAGTAACAGAGCGTCAGACGCAGCAGCTCAATTTCTCCCCCCTGCTGCCCGGGCTGACGAAAACTCTGCATAATCAGGTAGACCGCCGTTCCAACGAACACCAGATAATCCAGCATGTGGAACGTCCCGTACAGCTGCACGGCATAGCTGTAGAGAAAAAGTATGCCCAGACCGGCAATAATACTGGTTCTGCGGTGAAAGGCGGTGAGCGCGATCAGAAAATGCACGTAGCGCAGCGCCGGATTATCCGTCACCAACTCTGGCGTCAGCATAATGTAGGGGAACAGCAGCGTCAGCGTCAGAAAGAAAAGGCCGGTACCGTAACGCATGATATAGGGCGCCATCCTTTCCAGTGCCGTTAGTCGGTTTTGCCAGCGAGGAACGTCAACCGGCGACGGCCAGCGGCGATCCAGCCAGGAGGTGACAAAAATAGCCGCCACCGACAGTAACAACAGCACCCCTATCTGCGGTTCGCTGAGCAGGTCAATAATCGACTCAGGTTCTTTAGTGGTGTCAAACTGCACAAACCATTTCACATGGGCAAAAGCGCCCGGCGAGAAAGCAAACAGCATGAATAAGTAGCGGGGACTCATCTTCATGGTGATTCTCCTGAGAGAGGCGGGTGAGACATATTCAGGCGCAGGCATTATGATTATTACAGAGTTATCAAAATTTATTTTTTATTTACGTTTTAGTAATTTACGGACCTACCAGCCTTTACTTTAGCCGCAAACGTTCGCGGACTCTCCCCACCCGTTAACCCGGACTGACTATCTGTTGTGATGCCTGAACATGCTATTATTAGCCATCAAAGCAATAATAAGGGTTCCGGTGAACAACGCACGCGCAGGTTTCTTGCTCACCCGCCACTGGCGGGATACGTCGGCCGGTACGGAGGTGGTATTTTGGCTGGCCACGGACGAGGGTCCGCAGCGCGTGGTGCTACCGCCACAGGAATCGGTCGCCTTTATTCCGCTGGAATACCGCTCGCGGGTTGAAACCCTGCTCAAGCAGGAGCGACATTTTCGGCTGGCCTCACTGACGCTAAAAGATTTTCACCAGCGCCCGGTTTTCGGGCTCTATTGCACACAGTATCGTCAGCTTCAGAGGCTGGAAAAGCTGCTGCGTGAAAACGGCATCACCCTGTATGAGGCGGATATTCGCCCGCCCGAACGCTTTTTAATGGAGCGCTTTATTACCTCCCCGGTCTGGTTTAGCGGCGAACCGGCTGGCGACAGCCTGGTCAACGCCCGCCTTAAGCCGCACCCTGACTACCGTCCACCGCTTAAATGGGTTTCGCTGGATATTGAAACCACCCGCCAGGGCGAGCTGTACTGCATCGGCCTGGAGGGCTGCGGCGAGCGGGTTGTCTATATGCTGGGGCCAGAAAATGGCGATGCCAGCGCGCTGGACTTTACGCTGGAATACGTCTCCAGCCGCCCTCAGCTGTTGGAAAAGCTCAATGCGTGGTTTGCCCGGCACGACCCGGACGTGCTGATCGGCTGGAACGTGGTGCAGTTCGATCTCCGCGTGCTGCAAAAACACGCCGATCGCTACGGGATTCCCCTGCGGCTGGGGCGCAACGGCGAGGCGCTGGAGTGGCGCGAGCACGGCTTTAAGCCGGGGATATTTTTTGCGCAGATGAGCGGACGGCTGGTGATCGACGGAATTGACGCGCTGAAATCCGCCTTCTGGAACTTCAGCTCATTCAGCCTGGAGTCCGTTTCCCGCGAGCTGCTGGGAGAAGGCAAAGCGATTGATAATCCCTGGGACCGGATGCAGGAGATCAACCGGCGTTTTGCCGAGGATAAACCTGCGCTGGCGCACTATAACCTGAAGGACTGCGAACTGGTCACGCGCATCTTCCAGCATACCGAGCTGATGCCGTTCCTGCTGGAGCGCGCCACCGTCAACGGTCTGCCGGTAGACAGGCACGGCGGCTCCGTGGCCGCCTTCAGCCATCTCTACCTGCCCCGCATGCACCGGGCGGGCTTTGTTGCCCCCGGCATGGGCGAGGTGGCACCGGAAGCCAGCCCTGGCGGCTACGTGATGGACTCCCGCCCGGGTCTGTATGACTCGGTGCTGGTGCTGGATTACAAGAGCCTGTACCCGTCGATTATCCGCACCTTCCTGATCGATCCGGTGGGGCTGGTAGAGGGTCTGGCGCATCCCGATGAGGCAGACTCGGTGAGCGGCTTTCGCGAGGCGCGCTTTTCCCGCACCAACCACTGCCTGCCGGAAATCGTCAGGCAGATCTGGCTGGGGCGTGAAGCCGCTAAAAAAGCGGGTAACAAACCGCTTTCTCAGGCGCTAAAAATCATTATGAACGCCTTCTATGGCGTACTCGGTACCAGCGCCTGCCGATTTTTCGACCCCCGCCTCGCCTCGTCGATCACCCTGCGCGGCCACGAAATTATGCGTCTGACCCGGGAGCGGGTGGAGGCCGAAGGCTACACCGTAATTTATGGCGATACCGACTCAACTTTCGTCTGGCTGAAAACGCCCCATGATGAAGCCAGCGCCGCCGCCATTGGTCAGCGCCTGGTGGAAAATATCAACGGCTGGTGGCGCGACCATCTGCGGCAGACGTTCAATCTGGACAGCGCGCTGGAGCTGGAATATGAGACGCACTTCAGCCGCTTCCTGATGCCGACCATTCGCGGAGCCGAACAGGGAAGCAAAAAGCGCTATGCCGGGCTGATCCGCACCGATCGGGAAGAGCGCATGGTCTTTAAGGGGCTGGAGACGGTCCGCACCGACTGGACGCCGCTGGCTCAGCGCTTTCAGCAGGCGCTTTATCTGAAAATTTTCAAGGGCGAACCCTACCAGGATTATATCCGCGAAACCGTCCGCCAGCTGCTGGAGGGCGAGCTGGATGAACAGCTCACCTACAGCAAACGCCTGCGTCGCCCACTTAACGATTACCAGCGCAACGTCCCGCCCCACGTGCGCGCGGCGCGGATCGCCGATGAGCAGAATCAGAAGCTGGGTCGGCCGCTGCTCTATCAGAACGGTGGACGCATCCGCTACGTGATGGCGACCTCCGGCCCCGAGCCGCTGGAAGCCCGTATCACGCCGCTGGACTATGAGCACTATCTCTCCCGTCAGCTGCAGCCGGTTGCCGACGGCATCCTTCCTTTCCTTCAGGATGACTTTGCTACACTGGTAACAGGTCAGTTGGGTTTGTTTTGACAGGTGACGAACGCGCCACCTTCCAGTACCATAGCGCCCTTCCTGATTATCTGAATTTTTCTGCCGGGCAGACTCTGCCGGGCGGTCGTGCTATTGCCTGAAATTATCACTACGAGAATCGAGCCGAATATCTATGCCTTTTACACTTGGTCAACGCTGGATCAGCGATACGGAAAGCGAACTGGGACTGGGAACTATCGTCGCGGTCGATACGCGCATGGTGACTGTGCTTTTCTCCGCCACCGGTGAAAACCGTCTTTATGCAAAAAATGATTCTCCTATCACCCGCGTGATGTTCAATCCGGGTGACACCATTACCAGCCATGAAGGCTGGCAGCTTGAGGTGGAAGAAGTCCTCAGCGAAAACGGGCTGATGGACTATATCGGGACGCGGCTGGACACGGGCGAAACCGGCGTGCTGCTGCGCGAGGTGATGCTCGACAGCAAGCTGGTGTTCAGCAAGCCGCAGGATCGCCTGTTTGCCGGCCAGCTCGACCGCATGGATCGTTTCGCCCTGCGCTTTCGCGCCCGTAAATATCAGAGCGAGCAGTACCGCCTGCCGGTCAGCGGCCTGCGCGGTATGCGCACCAGCCTGATCCCTCACCAGTTGCATATCGCTCACGATGTGGGCCGACGCCATGCGCCACGCGTGCTGCTGGCGGATGAGGTAGGACTCGGCAAGACCATCGAAGCCGGGATGATTATCCACCAGCAGCTGCTGGCGGGCCGCGCCGAGCGCGTGTTAATCGTGGTGCCGGAAACGCTGCAACACCAGTGGCTGGTGGAGATGCTCCGTCGCTTCAATCTGCGCTTTGCCCTGTTTGACGACGAACGCTACACCCAGGCCCAGCAGGACAGCGACAACGCCTTTGAAACCGAGCAGCTGGTGATCTGCTCGCTCGACTTCGTCCGCCGCAACAAACAGCGTCTGGCGATGCTGGCAGACGCCGAGTGGGATTTGCTGATTGTCGATGAGGCCCACCACCTGGCCTGGGAAGATGGGCAGCCGAGCCGTGAATATCAGGTGATCGAGCAGCTTGCCGAGCAGATCCCCGGCGTACTGCTGCTGACCGCCACGCCAGAACAGCTGGGTATGGAAAGCCACTTTGCCCGCCTGCGCCTGCTGGACCCCGATCGCTTCCACGACTTTGACGCCTTTGTTGAGGAGCAGCAGCATTTCCGCCCCATCGCCGACGCGGTGACCGGCCTGCTGGCCGATAAGTCCATCAGCCAGCAGGAGATGAACATGCTGAACGATCTGATGGGCGAACAGGATATCGAGCCGCTGCTGCAAACCGCCAACAGCGACGGCGAAGGCAAGCTGGAGGCGCGCAAAGAGCTGATCAGCATGCTGATGGATCGCCACGGTACCAGCCGCGTGCTGTTCCGTAACACCCGTAACGGGGTGAAAGGCTTTCCGAAGCGCGAGCTGCATCAGATCCGTCTGCCGCTGCCGACGCAGTATCAGACCGCCATCAAGGTTTCCGGCATTATGGCCGCGCGGAAAACGGCCGATGAACGCGCTCGCGATATGCTCTATCCCGAGCAAATTTATCAGGAGTTCGAGGGCGACAGCGGCACCTGGTGGAATTTCGATCCGCGCGTGGAGTGGCTGATGGGCTTCCTGACCAGCCATCGCGAGCACAAAGTGCTGGTGATCTGCGCCAAGGCCGCCACGGCGCTTCAGCTTGAGCAGGTACTGCGCGAGCGCGAAGGCATTAAGGCGGCGGTATTCCATGAGGGGTTGTCAATCATTGAACGCGACCGCGCCGCCGCGTGGTTTGCTTCTGAGGAAGAGGGTGCGCAGGTACTTCTCTGCTCGGAGATTGGCTCTGAAGGACGTAACTTCCAGTTTGCCAGCCAGATGGTGATGTTCGATCTGCCGTTTAACCCGGACCTTCTGGAGCAGCGTATTGGCCGCCTGGACCGTATCGGGCAGGCGCATGATATTCAGATCCACGTGCCGTGGCTGGAAAAAACCGCTCAGGCGGTGCTGGTACGCTGGTACAACGAAGGGCTGGATGCGTTCGAGCACACCTGCCCGACCGGCCGCGCCATCTATGACAGCGTCTATTCACGGCTGATCGAATTTCTTGCCACGCCGGATAACACCGAAGGGCTGGATGCGTTTATCGCCGACTGCCGCAGCCAGCACGATGCGCTGAAATCCCAGCTGGAACAGGGCCGCGACCGCCTGCTGGAGCTGAACTCCAACGGCGGCGAGCAGGCTCAGGCGCTGGCCGGGGCGATCAGCGCGCAGGATGATGATATTGAGCTGGTTAACTTTGCACTCAATCTGTTCGATATCGTCGGCATCAATCAGGAAGATCGCAGTGATAATCTGATCGTCCTGACGCCGGGCGACCATATGCTGGTGCCGGATTTCCCTGGACTGCCGGAGGATGGCTGCACTATCACCTTCGATCGCAATCAGGCGCTGTCGCGTGAAGATGCGCAGTACGTCACCTGGGAGCATCCAATCGTGCGCAACGGTCTGGATTTGATCCTCTCCGGCGATACCGGCAGCTGCGCGCTGTCGCTGCTGAAAAATAAGGCGCTGCCGGTGGGAACGCTACTGGTTGAGCTGATTTACGTGGTGGAAGCGCAGGCGCCGAAGCATCTGCAACTGACCCGCTTCCTGCCGCCGACGCCGGTACGCATGCTGGTTGACCGCAAAGGCACCAACCTGGCGGGCAAGGTGGAGTTTGAAAGCTTTAACCGCCAGCTGAACGCCATCAACCGTCATAACGGCAGCAAGCTGGTTAATGCGGTGCAGCAGGATGTGCATGCGATCCTCAAGCTGGCGGAAGATCAGGCGGCCGCAGAAGCCCGCGCGCTGATTGATATTGCCCGCCGGGAAGCCGACGAGAAGCTGAGTGCGGAGCTGTCGCGCCTGGATGCCCTGCGCGCCGTCAATCCAAACATCCGTCAGGATGAGATTGACGCGCTGGAGAGCAACCGCGAGCAGGTTCTGTCGGCGCTGGGTGAAGCTGGCTGGCGCCTGGATGCGCTGCGCCTGATCGTCGTCACGCATCAGTAATTACGCATGGGGCGGCGCAGGTCGCCCCGCTAAGGCAGCAGAATGGAACCCTACAATCCCCCGCAAGAGCCCTGGCTACACGTCCTGTATCAGGATGACTTTATTATGGTGGTCAACAAGCCCAGCGGACTGCTCTCCGTGCCGGGTCGCCAGCCGGAACACCGTGACAGCATCATGACGCGTATTCAGCGTGATTATCCGTCGGCAGAGTCGGTTCACCGGCTGGATATGGCCACCAGCGGCGTAATGGTGGTGGCAATGACCAAGCAGGCCGAACGTGAGCTGAAAAGGCAGTTTCGCGAGCGTGAGCCGCAGAAAACCTATGTGGCGCGCGTCTGGGGGCATCCGCAGCCGGAAGAAGGCGTGGTTGATTTACCGCTGATCTGCGACTGGCCAAACCGCCCTAAGCAGAAGGTCTGTTTTGAGACCGGGAAGGCGGCGCAAACCCTGTACCAGGTGTTGGAGTACGCGGCGGATAACAGCGCCCGGGTGCAGCTGAAACCGGTCACCGGCCGCTCACACCAGCTGCGGGTCCATATGCTGGCGCTGGGCCATCCGATTTTAGGGGATAATTTTTACGCCCATGACGAGGCGAGAGCGATGGCCTCGCGCCTGCAGCTGCATGCGGAAATGCTGACCATCACTCACCCTAAATACCTTTCGCCTATGACCTTCCGGCAGCCCGCTGATTTTTAAGCGCGGCAGGCGTGAAACCTGAGCAGAAGGGTTAGCGGAAGCCCTTTTCCCGTTTAATCAGGTCGTAAGCGGCCTGAATTTCCTGCGCTTTCTGCTTGGCCATCTCCATCATCTGCGGCGGCAGCCCCTTCGCGACCAGCTTATCCGGATGGTGTTCGCTCATCTGCTTACGGTAGGCGCGCTTAATGGTGGCGGCATCGTCGCTGCTTTTTACACCCAGCACGCTACAGGCATCTTCCAGCGTCGGCCCGCGCTGCCCGGGATTGAAACCACCCTGAGCACCCGCGCCCCCGGCAGAATAGCTGCCGCCGCCAAACTGCTGTCCACCGGCCATCATGCGCAGGAACTGATCGAACTGGCTGCGGGAAATCCCCAGCTCTTCGGCGATGACGTACAGCACCTGACGCTCGTTCGGATGCAGTGACCCATCGGCAAAGGCGGCCTGAATCTGGATTTCAAGGAACATCCTGATGAGGTCAAAACGCCCGAAGCAGGCGCTGCGCAGCTCGCGGAGCTTATCCCGCAAGGGGTAGTTGCCCTCTTTGCCTTCGCGAAACGCGCGCTGGGCCGAGGTTCGCGCCTCGCCGTGCAGCTGCATTCTGTCCATCAGCAGCGAGGCCATCTGGATATCCGCATCGGTGACGCGCCCTTTGGATTTGGTCAAATGCCCCATCACCTGAAAGGTGGTACGGAAAAACAGCGTCTGCCGGGTCTGCTGATTGGTGAAGTAGCCCTGCCCCTGTACACTTCGTACTTTATCAACCAGGTGGCCGATAAGCAGTCCGATTGCCAGTCCCCAAAAGCCGGTGCCGCTTAACAAACCCAGCACAAGACCCATTACTTTTCCCCAATAGCGCATATACTCCTCAATTCGCCATGCCGAAGGTTAAAAATTGCATTATCATACCCGTCATTTACTCAAGAGCCTAACGGCAACGCGGTCAAACAACCAGGATTAACACTAGCGCAACGCAGTTGAGTACGTTAGTCTCTGAGCGTTTTTCGGCAAGATGTCAGCTATCACGGAATTTTGATACCGCGTATGAAAAAACGACTACCTACTTTGCTGGCCACGCTAATCGGCACAGCGCTTTACAGCCAGCAAGGCCTGGCCGATGACCTCGCTTCCCAGTGTATGCTGGGCGTGCCCAGCTACAACCGCCCGCTGGTGCAGGGGAAGGATACCAACGCGCTGCCGGTCACCATTAACGCGGATAACGCGAAAGGTAACTACCCGGATAACGCGGTATTCAACGGCAATGTTGACATCAGGCAGGGCAACAGCCGCATGCTGTCTGATGAGGTACAGCTGCATCAGAAACCGCAGCCGGGCCAGCCGACGCCCGTTCGCACCGTGGACGCACTGGGTAATGTGCACTACGACGACAATCAGGTCATCCTGAAAGGTCCGAAAGCCTGGTCCAACCTGAATACCAAAGACACCAACGTCTGGAATGGGACCTATCAGATGGTGGGTCGTCAGGGCCGCGGCAGCGGCGATCAGATGAAGCTTCGCGGACAAAACCGCTATACCATCCTTGAAAACGGCACCTTCACCTCCTGTCTGCCCGGCGATAACAGCTGGAGCGTAGCGGGAACCGAGGTGATTGAGGATCGCGAAGAACAGGTGGCGGAGATCTGGAACGCCCGCTTCAAAATTGGCGCAGTGCCGGTACTCTATAGCCCCTATCTGCAACTGCCTATTGGTGACCGCCGCCGCTCCGGCTTCCTGATCCCTAATGCGAAGTACGGCAGTTCAAACGGCTTTGAATTTATTCTCCCCTACTACTGGAACATCGCGCCCCAGGCGGATGCGACCATCACGCCGCACTACATGAGCAAGCGTGGCATGCAGTGGCAGAATGAGTTCCGCTATCTGACCAAAGCCGGTGCAGGCCTGATGGAGTTCGACTACCTGCCCACCGACGACCAGTACAACCGGGATGCCGCATCGCGCAATATCTCTGATGATAAAGACTCTAATCGCTGGCTCTTCTTCTGGAAGCACTCCGGCGTTTACGATCAGAACTGGCGCTTTAACGTTGACTACACCAAGGTCAGCGATCCCTACTACTTTACCGATCTGGATTCGACCTACGGTAGCTCCACCGACGGCTACGTGACGCAGAAGTTTAGCGTCGGCTACGCCGAGAAAAACTGGGATGCCACCCTGTCGACCAAACAGTTCCAGATTTTCTCCACCAACGCTAATAACGATGTCTATCGCGCTGAACCGCAGTTCGACTACAACTATTATCAGAACGATGTCGGCCCGTTCGATACGCATCTCTACGCCCAGGCGGTGAAGTTCACTAACGTCAACGAAAACTACCCTGACGCTACGCGTCTGCACCTTGAACCGACGATCAACCTGCCACTGTCGAACGGTTGGGGCAGCCTGAATACCGAAGCGAAACTGCTGGCGACCCACTACGAGCAGGATGGCATTGACTACTACAACAAGAATGTTGATACCACCAAAGTCAACCAGCTTAAAAGCAGCGTCAATCGCACCATGCCGCAGTTTAAGGTTGACGGCAAAATGGTATTCGATCGCGATATGGACTGGTCTCCGGGCTATACCCAGACCCTGGAACCGCGCCTTCAGTACCTCTATATCCCGTACCGCGACCAGAGCGATATTCGCGCCTACGACTCCACGCTGCTGCAAAGTGACTATACCGGCCTGTTCCGTGACCGCACCTACAGCGGCCTGGATCGCATCGCGTCTGCCAACCAAATGACCAGCGGCATCACCACGCGAATTTTTGATAACGATTTGGTTGAACGTTTTAACGCTTCTATAGGTCAAATTTACTCGTTTACCCCATCTCGTACCGGTCTTGAGACGGCGGACAGCGACGATCGCGGCAGTCTGGTCTGGGCAGGTGATACCTACTGGAAGATCAGCGACCGCTGGGGCGCGCGCGGTGGCGTGCAGTATGACACCCACCTCGATAACGTTTCCCAGGGGAACGCCGTACTGGAGTACCGCCAGGATGCAGACCGGATGGTGCAGCTGAACTATCGCTACACCAGCCCGGAATACATCGAGCAGACGCTAAGTCAGATAACCAACCCGGGTTATCAGCAGGGCATATCGCAGGTTGGGGCAACGGCCAGCTGGCCGGTGGCCGATGCCTGGTCAGTGGTAGGCGCATGGTATTACGATACTAAAGCCCGCCAGCCTGCCGATCAGCTGCTGGGTGTGCAGTACAGCTCCTGCTGCTATGCAATCCGTCTGGGCTACGAGCGTAAAATTACCAGTTGGGAAAACGATAGCAGTAAGTACGACAATAAAATCTCATTCAACATTGAGCTTCGTGGCCTGAGTCCTTCGTATAGCCTGGGCACCGGTCAAATGCTGCGTCAGGGCATACTGCCTTATCAGCGCTCTTTCTGATGTTGTAATAATTACTATGCCAACCCGCAGTGCGGATAGAAGAATGGAAAAAGTATGAAGAACTGGAGAATGCTGATCCTCGGTGCAGCGCTGTCAGCCAGCACCGCGTTTGCAGCCCCGCAGGTTGTTGATAAAGTTGCCGCCGTTGTGAATAACGGCGTGGTACTGGAAAGTGACGTCGACGGTATGATGCAGTCGGTGAAAGGTCAGGCCCAGCAGGCGGGTCAGCAGCTGCCTGATGATAAAACCCTGCGCCATCAGATCGTTGAGCGTCTGGTTATGGACAACATCCTGCTACAGATGGGTAAACAGGCTGGGATCCAGATCTCAGACGCGCAGCTGGATCAGGCCATTGGCAATATTGCCGCGCAAAACAAAATGAGTCTCGATCAGCTGCGCAGCCGCCTGGCCTATGATGGCATGAACTATGCCACCTACCGCGAGCAGATCCGCAAAGAGATGACCATTGCGGAAGTACGCAATAATGAAGTGCGTCGTCGCGTGACCATTCTGCCGCAGGAAGTCGACTCGCTGGCGAAGCAGGTTGCTACCACCAACGATGCCGGGACCGAGCTGAACCTCAGCCACATCCTGCTGCCGCTGCCGGAAAATCCGACTCAGCAACAGGTTGACGATCAGGAAAAGCTGGCGAAGCAGCTGGTTAGCGAAAGCAAAAACGGCGGCGATTTTGGCAAGCTGGCCATCACCTATTCAGCCGACCCTCAGGCGCTGAAAGGCGGTAACATGGGCTGGGGCCGGATTCAGGAGCTCCCTTCCCTGTTTGCCCAGGCGCTGGCAACCGCGAAAAAAGGCGATATCATCGGCCCAATCCGCTCAGGCGTTGGCTTTCACATCCTGAAGGTTAACGACGTTCGCGGCGACAAGCAGAACGTTTCCGTGACCGAAGTGCATGCCCGCCATATCCTGCTTAAACCTTCGCCAATTATGACCGACGCGCAGGCTCGTGAGAAGCTGACCCAGGTTGCTGCCGATATTCACAGCGGCAAAACCACCTTTGCCGATGCGGCTAAGCAGCTTTCACAGGATCCAGGCTCAGCCAACCAGGGTGGCGATCTCGGCTGGAGCTCGCCGGAGATGTATGACCCGGCGTTCCGCGACGCGCTGCTGAAGCTGAAAAAAGGCCAAATGAGCGCCCCGGTGCACTCCTCCTTTGGCTGGCACCTGATCCAGCTGCTTGATACCCGCCAGGTTGATAAAACCGATGCGGCGCAGAAAGAGCGAGCCTACCGCCTGCTGTTCAACCGCAAGTTTGCAGAAGAAGCACAGACCTGGATGCAGGAACAGCGTGCTTCGGCCTACGTAAAAATTCTGGACGCTAATGCTCAGTAACAGCCGCGTAGTTATCACTCCCGGCGAACCCGCCGGGATTGGCCCTGACGTCACCCTTCAGCTGGCCCAGCGCGACTGGCCGGTTGAGCTGGTGGTCTGTGCCGACCCGCACCTGCTGCGCCAGCGTGCCGCCACGCTGGGGCTGCCGCTGACCCTGCGGGAATACCAGCCGGGCCAGCCCGTGCCTCAGCGGGCGGGTACGCTGACCGTACTGCCGGTACACACCGCGCAGCCGGTCAAGGCGGGAGAACTTTGCACCGATAACAGCCACTACGTCCTTGAGACCCTGGCCCGCGCCTGCGACGGCTGCCTGAGCGGTGAATTCGCCGCGCTGGTTACCGGTCCGGTGCACAAAGGCGCGATCAACGACGCCGGGATCCCGTTCAGCGGGCATACCGAGTTCTTTGCCGAACGCGCCCGCTGCGCACGCGTAGTGATGATGCTGGCGACTGAAGAGCTTCGCGTGGCGCTGGCCACAACGCATCTGCCGCTTAAGGACGTCTCTGCCGCTATCACGCGTCAAAGTCTGCATGAGGTGATCCACATCCTGCATGCTGATCTACAGAAAAAGTTTGGCCTTGCCTCACCGCATATCTTTGTTTGCGGGCTGAATCCCCACGCGGGCGAAGGCGGTCATATGGGACGGGAAGAGATCGACGTGATTATTCCTGCCCTGGATGCGCTGCGCCAGCAGGGTATTCAGCTGACCGGGCCACTGCCGGCGGATACGCTGTTCCAGCCGAAATACCTACAGCATGCCGATGCGGTTCTGGCGATGTATCACGACCAGGGCCTGCCGGTGCTAAAATTCCAGGGATTTGGGAGAGCGGTGAATATCACCCTCGGCCTGCCCTTTATCCGCACGTCCGTTGACCATGGTACCGCCCTTGAACTGGCAGGCCAGGGGAGCGCCGATGCGGGCAGCTTTATTACGGCGCTTAACCTCGCCATCACCATGATTAAGAGCAGTAATGAATAATCGCGTCCATCAGGGCCATTTCGCCCGCAAACGTTTCGGACAGAACTTCCTGAACGATCCTTATATTATCGACAGCATTGTCTCCGCTATCCACCCAATGCCAGGTGAGGCCGTCGTTGAGATAGGCCCGGGGCTGGGCGCATTAACCGAGCCGGTTGGCGAACGGCTGGATGCCATGACGGTGATCGAGCTTGACCGCGATCTGGCGGCCCGTCTGCAAACCCATCCGTTCCTTGGCCCGAAGCTGACTATTTTCCAGCAGGATGCGATGGCCTTTGACTTTGCCGACTATGCGCGTCAACAGGGCCAGTCCCTGCGCGTATTTGGTAACCTGCCCTACAACATCTCTACGCCGCTGATGTTCCATCTCTTCAGCTATACTGATGCGATTCGGGATATGCACTTTATGCTGCAAAAAGAGGTGGTCAACCGTTTGGTTGCCGGGCCTGGCAGCAAAGCCTATGGCCGTCTTACCGTGATGGCGCAGTACTATTGCCAGGTGATCCCGGTACTGGAAGTGCCGCCGGAATCCTTTACTCCGGCGCCTAAAGTGGACTCAGCCGTGGTACGGCTGGTGCCCTATGCGAAAATCCCCTACCCGGTGGAGGATATTCGCGCGTTAAGCAGAATCACCACCGAGGCATTTGGTAAGCGGCGTAAAACCCTGCGCAACAGCCTGGGTCATCTGTTTTCGTTAGAGGTGTTGCAGGAGATGAATATTGACCCCACGCTGCGGGCGGAAAACATCTCGGTAGCACAGTACTGCCAGCTGGCTAACTGGCTGACCGCGCATCCACAGGCGCCGCAGGAGAACTGATTTTATGACTGAACGGCCCCGCGTTAGCGTCCAGGTGCAGAGTGCGTATATTCCTTCGCAGTCCGTGCCTGATGATGAGCGCTACGTTTTCGCTTATACCATCACCATTCGTAATCTGGGCCATGCCGCCGTGCAGCTGCTCGGACGCTACTGGCTTATCACCAATGGCAACGGTCATGAAACCGAAGTACAGGGCGAAGGTGTGATCGGCGAACAGCCGGTTATCGCGGCCGGGGGCGAATTTCAGTATACCAGCGGTGCAGTCCTGGAGACGCCGATAGGCACCATGCAGGGACACTATGAGATGGTTGATGCAGAGGGCGATGCCTTTCGCGTTGAAATCCCGGTGTTCCGGCTGGCCATTCCCACGCAGATCCACTAATTTTCGCCCGGCACCGTGCGGCCTTAACGGGCAGCAATAATCGGTGCCGGTGACCTTCATCGTAAACGCCTGGGGCGATTTAATGAGCACTTATCTAATTGGTGACGTTCACGGTTGCTATGATGAACTTCAATCCCTGCTACAGCAGGTCAGCTTCGATCCTGCTCAGGATACGCTCTGGCTGACCGGCGACCTGGTGGCTCGCGGTCCCGGCTCACTCGACGTACTGCGGTTTGTCCGATCGCTGGGGGATGCCGCGCGTCTGGTATTGGGTAATCACGATCTGCATCTGCTTGCCGTCTATGCCGGGATCAGTCGCAATAAGCCTAAGGATCGGCTGGCCGCGTTACTGGAAGCAGAGGATGCCGACACGCTGATTAACTGGCTGCGACGCCAGCCGCTGCTACAGGTCGATGAAGAGAAAAAGCTGGTCATGGGACATGCGGGTATTACGCCGCAGTGGGATATCGACACGGCGAAGGCCTGCGCCAGAGAGGTGGAGGCCGTACTCTCCAGCGATACCTATCCACTGTTCCTGGATGCGATGTATGGCGATATGCCAAACAACTGGTCACCGGAGCTTACCGGCCTTGCCCGGCTGCGTTTCACCACCAATGCGCTGACGCGAATGCGTTTCTGCTTTCCCAACGGCCAGCTGGATATGATCTGTAAAGACACGCCGGAATCCGCTCCACCACCGTTAAAGCCCTGGTTCACCATCCCGGGACCGGTATCTAAAGCCTATACCATTGTGTTTGGTCACTGGGCTTCGCTGGAGGGTCAGGGCACCCCGGAAGGGATTATCGGTCTGGATACCGGCTGCTGCTGGGGCGGTGTGCTGACGATGCTACGCTGGGAGGATAAGGCAGTATTTGTGCAACCCTCTAACCGGAAGCGGGCAGCAGAGGCCTGAAACCGCAAGCGCATCCCGGTTGCCTGACGGTATTTATGCTCTTAAGCGCCCTGAATGCCGTAACGATATTTTCTGCCTGTGCGCCCCATGATGTGGGGCGCGCTTCGTTAACGACGATCGAGAATTTCCCAGCAATAGCTGTGGGAGTTATTTTCATCGGCGTCGTGGAATTCGCTAAACGTCGACTGCCACTGATCCGGCTCATAGTCCGGGAAAGTCGTATCCCCTTCCACTTCGGCATCAATATGGGTCAGGTAGAGTCGGTCTGCGCGGGCCAGTAGCTGCTCGTAAATCTTACCGCCGCCAATCACCATCACTTCTTCTGCATCGCCAGCGGCCTTAAGCGCTTCCTCAATAGAGGTTACCCAGGTTGCACCTTCTGCATCGCCGGGCTGGCGGCTGATAACTATGTTTAAACGGCCCGGCAGCGGACGCCCGATCGATTCCCAGGTCCGGCGCCCCATGATAACTGGCTTACCCAGCGTATTACGTTTAAACCACGCCAGATCGGCTGGAATATGCCACGGCATGGCGTTTTCCATTCCAATTACGCGGTCGGCCGCCATGGCCGCAATCAGGCTTATCATTATTGATACTCAACAGGCAGTAAATTTGGCGCCATCATACGGAAAGGTGAAACTTTCGTCGATACCCAACGGGCGGGTTTTACGTAAAGGTTTTTAAGGGTGATATTTACCCTGAAAGGCCACTGGCTGATTGCTCAAAAGGCCGGAGAACGTGCTAAAATCCGTGCCCCAACTCCAGGATACGACCATGTTAGAAACCAGCCTGATTATTTTCACTATTGCGGCCCTGGGAATGCTTTCCCCCGGTCCTGACTTCTTCCTTATTATTAAAAATGCCGCCCGCTATCCGCGTACGGCAGCGATGTTTACCGCGCTCGGGGTGAACTGCGCAGTCGCCACACATATGATTTACTGCGTGGCCGGGCTGGCCGTGGTGATCACTACCACCCCCTGGCTGTTTATGCTGCTGAAATACGTTGGTGCGGCATACCTGATCTTTATCGGCGTCCAGGCGCTACTGTCACGCGGCAGCAGCAAAATGGACCTCAGCAATGTGACCCCGGAGACCACCTCGCTGAGGAAAGCCTTTCTGCAGGGCTATCTGTGCAACCTGCTCAACCCGAAAGCGACGCTGTTCTTCCTGTCGATATTTACGCAGGTGCTTAACGTTCACTCCAGCTTTGGCGAAAAAATCTGGTACGCCAGCATTATCCTGATGCTCTCATCCCTGTGGTGGCCGCTACTGGTGGTGATTATCCAGAGCGCCCCGGTGCGCCGTGCACTGGCGAAAGCCCAGAAGCTTATCGACAAACTGCTGGGCGGCGTACTGATTGCGCTGGGTATTAAGGTCGCGCTTTCTTAAATTCGTCCTTCGCCTTCTGTAACTGCTGGCTAAAGGCCGGATCGGCATGCAGCCGCGCAACAATGGCGGCAGCAACGATTCGGGCAGCGGTCACATCGCTCTGCCAGTGGTATCCGCAGATCACCCGGCTCTGCCCCATCTCATAGCCCCTTTTTAGAATCTCCCCCTGTCGGGCCGGATTGACCTCGGCCAGTACCAATGCCGTTGCCCAGCCAATCGTGGTATGCCCGGAGGGATAAGAGCCATTTTTAGAGAGCGTGCTCTCCTCATCCGCACGGCAGGTCGGTTCGTTGTAAAAGGCGAAAGGCCGGATGCGCATATAGTGTTCTTTTGCGCTGCGCGTCGCCAGATCGCCCGCATCCTCACGCATTTTCATAACCAGCCGGAAAAGCTCAGGCGTTTTTTCTTTGGTAATGGGTTCGCCAAAAGCGGGCGACAGCGCCTCGGGGACGCCATCGCCCGAGACGTGCGCATCCTGCCATGCCTGTTTACCCCTCGGGGTATTTCTCAGCATTTTCCCCACATCGTACTGCGCCTTGTCGTTGAGAAAATCAATGCTGTCCATCGCCGGAGGAGGAGGCAGTAAGGCCAGGCTGTCAGGGGACTGTGCCTCTTTCAAAAAGTACACATCGGGTTGGGTGGTCACATCTTTTGCCGCAAAAGTAGCGGGTATAGTGCCGGCACAAATCAGCGTGGCTAACAGGACTCTCTTCATCTTATCTCCCTGAATTACTCAACAGTATTTCATTATCTGCCGCCCATCTGCGACAGGCTTATCTGGTTAGCCAGAATACAAAAGGTAAGGATTTGATTCTGGTAAACGCCTCACAGAAATCACACCGCGTTGGAAATATTACATTTATTTGGAGCATTAATGTTTTATTAGTTTATTAATGAAATCTTATATTGACGATTAGCCATCAAATAATAAGCCAATCAAAAAAAATCAGTATACTTCATAAAAAAAACAAATCTACCCAACTGAAATATAATGATTTATACCTAAACCGTACTGTGACCCCCTCCTTTTTATTAACATTCATCCACCTCTTCTTAACATTAAGCTATGCTAGAGAAAAAATGCGAATTAGCCTGAAACCTGAAAAAAAGCCACGACCATAATTATTTTTTTCAAAACTCACATCAGTAACAGGCCGCTTAGCCGTTACTGATGATCTTCAATATTTGGCAAAGGCACTGCCCGCTCCAAAATAATACACACAGGGCTTACTGCGCTGCGTTGGCTGTTAGCCATTATTTCCAGTTAATAAGAGGTAAAGCTGCATGTACAGTACTGATAATATACTGAAAAAACTAAACACTATTGACGACGCGTCTGAAGACGACGAGTCTGAAATTGAATCCAAACGTATTCAGAGCGCGCCCTGGACCCTGGCTGATATGATGGGCCGCTCATTACCTGAAATACGTAATCTGTCCGGGAATACGCTGACATGGGGTGAGATGGAGTTCCTGCATCAGCAGGCCGATCAAGAGCTGAAAGAGAACAAGCTGGAGGAAGCGCGCATTCTGACCCGGGCGAACCCCCAGTTGGCAAATGCCATTCGTCTGGGTATCCGTCAGTCTGCGCAGCAGAGGAGCTATAACGATCTCTTTGGCAATCGCGCCAGCCAGTTCGTTAAACCGGGAGCGGTTGCCTCCATGTTCTCTCCGGCAGGCTACCTGACGGAACTGTACCGCGAAGCCAGAGGTCTGCATCCCGCTAATTCTGATTTCAATCTGGCTAAGCGCCGCGGCGATTTGGCCTCTCTCAGCCTGTCACAGGAAAACATGGACGACGAGATCTCCACCCTGTCCCTCTCTAATGCAATCATTCTGGATAAAATTGGATCCTGGTTAGATAAAGATGAGGACGGGGTATTTGAACGGCTTTCCACCTATCGCGCTGGCGGTGCTGGGCCTTTTCACCGGCCTTATGAAGCGGCCCGTCAGGCCATTATTCTGCAGGATGAGGATTTTTCAGCCTTTCGGCGCAATCCGGAGGTGGTAAAACGCATCGATCCCTCCTCGCTGCTGGGGATAAAATCCGATATCTCGCCGGAGTTATATAGCCTGCTTACCGAGGAGATTACCGAAAGTAACGCTGAAAAGCTGATAGAGAGGAATTTTGGTACAACGGATATCGAAAAATTTAAAAACCTGAGTCGGCTCGCAGCCTTTTATGATTTGAAACCTGATGAGCTGGATGAGTTTATCAGCGTGCTGAAGCAAAGGCCCTACACAAACCATATTACAACGGGTTTTAGTATCACAGATGGTGCTATTGAGACATATACGCTTCGCAGAGCACCTGCCAGCGGTTATGATGATAATATTAATTATCTTGATCTGAGAAGAACAGATAAAAACATTTTTTATGCGCATCTCAATACCAAAATCCACTTTATAAAATCGAGCCTGAGAATAGAATCCCCCAGAGGTGCTTATTTAACAGGTTATAATGAACTTACGTCTGGTATGGATTATAGATCGACTCCTTTCACTCTGATTGATAATGACCTAAAAGGCACGTTTAGGCTTAATGCCTACTCCTATCGTACATCTTCCAGTACGGTAAATTGTTATGCAGATTTCACCCTTTCAGAAAATACAGGTTTCGCTCCCCTGCTGCTGGAACTTAACAAACTGATCCGCCTGAGCAAGGCCACCGGGTTTACCCCGACTGAAATTTATTCAGTCAGTGAAAAGTCAGGTATCTATCAGGGCGTAACGCCACAGACGCTGGGCAAACTTTTCTGGGCGCAGGATACGATGCAACGCTATGCCATCACCCTTTCTGAGGCGCTGGTACTTTCCGGCGGCACCGTCAGTCAGGAAGATTCAGGCAACAGGCCCAGTGCCTTTACGACGCTGTTTAATACCCCTCCGCTAAACGGCCAGCTGTTTAGTGCCGACGGCAGCGAGGTCAATCTTTCCCCCGCCAATAGCAGCGATGCCTTTCGCACTGGCGTAATGAAACGTGCCTTCCAGGTTAACGATAGCGGTCTTTATCAGCTGTGGTCGCTGGCCAGCGGCAGCGCCGCGCCCCCCACCTTCACCTGCACAATTGAGAATGTATCCCTGCTCTACCGGATAGCGCTGCTGGCCGGGGTGAATGGCCTGAGCGTGAGCGGGCTGGCCACGCTGATAGCCGTTTCGCCCTGGTCAGGTCGTAAACCCGGTGAGCTCGCTGCCAGCGAGTTTAGTGAGCTGCTCAGCTTTGTCGACCGCTACGCCGGGTGGATGAATACGCAGGATTTAACCCCGGGTGAGCTGTTCCTGATGACCACCCCGCAGGTCAGCGACAGCATGACGCCGGAAATCGCCAGCCTGATTGAGAACCTGAATAATGGCCTCGCCAGTCAGGGTGATAATGACGACAGGTTGCTGAGCGACATCGCGCCGCTTATCGCCGCCGCGACCCAGCTTGAGTCCGGGGAACTCGCCCTGGCCATTCTTATGTGGCTGGAGCAGTTAAAACCGCAGGGGATGACGGTTAAAGCCTTCCTGACGCTGGCTGCCCGAGATAACCTTACCAATACTGAGACAAAAAAGCTGGTTATCTACTGTCAGGTGCTGGGGCAGCTGGTGCTGATTGTACAGAAGCTGGCACTGACTGCCGGCGAACTGTCGCTGGCGGTGGCACAGCCGCAGGCTTTCCAGAGTGACGCAACCCTGCTGCCGCAGACTATCGCCATCCTGTTCGGACTGGCACGTTTTCATCGCTTTCTGCAGCAGTGCGGTACCGCTGCGAGCGGGATACTGCAGGCGCTGGGCGAACAGACCCTTACCCCGGCCCAGCTGGCGCTGGCGCTGGATTTGGATGAACAGATGGTGGTTCAGGGGCTGGCCCAAAGCAGCGATACCACGACGTTCAGCAGCTGGTCAGCGGTAGATGCCACCTTACAGTGGGTGGACATGGCCACCACGCTCGGTATCACCCCTGCGGGCATCGCCGTGCTAATAACGCTGGATTATACGCATACCGATAATACCCCCTCCTACCGCGAGTGGGTAGCAATCAGCGCGTCATTACAGGCCGGGCTGGACAGCCGTCAGGCTGCACGTCTGCAGGCGTATCTTGATGAAAGGACCAGCGCCGCCGTCAGCACCTTTATTATAGAAAATATCACCCCTGCGTGGGTCAGCGATCGTGAGGCACTCTACAGCTGGCTGCTGATTGATAATAAGGTTTCCGCTGAGGTCAAAACCACCCGGCTGGCGGAGGCAATTGCCAGCATCCAGCTGTACATCAATCGGACGCTCAGCGGCCAGGAACAGGGTGAGAATAGCGCTGTAAAAGTACGTCCGTTCTTTACCGACTGGGACAGGTATAACAAACGCTACAGCAGCTGGGCCGGCGTTTCCCAACTGGTCTACTACCCGGAAAATTACCTTGACCCCACCCTGCGGATCGGTCAGACCGGAATGATGAATGAGATGCTGCAATCCCTCAGCCAGAGCCAGCTAACCAGCGACACGGTTGAGGACGCCTTTAAAACCTATATGACCCGCTTTGAGGAGATCGCCAACCTGGAAATCGTTAGCGGTTATCATGATGACGTGAGCGAAAAACAGGGCACCACTTATCTCTTAGGACGGTCGGCCAGCGGAGAGTACTACTGGCGGACGGCAGATATTGGCAAAATCTCCGCCGGTAAACTGCCCGCCAACGCCTGGAGTGAATGGCAAAAAATCACGGCACCCGTTGCTGCGGTGACCAATCTGGTTCGCCCGGTGATCTTCCAGTCAAGACTCTACCTGGTCTGGACAGAAAGCCGTCAGGTAGCGGAAAAAATTGGCGAGAGCAGCACCCGCGAAGCCACGGAATACCTGCTGAAATATGCGCATATTTTACACAATGGTTCATGGAGCGTTCCGCTCTCATTTACCCGGCAAAGCGGTACATTCCCTCCCGCCGGGAGCGATATTGCTGATATGGGCATGTACTGCGCAAGGAATATCAACACTGAACGGATCGAAGTTTTATTCTATAAGAAAAGTCAGGATTACCCTGCAAGTTACACAGGCGTATCCGGCGTACAGATACGCGCCGATGGGGGCATGGAAGAAATAAATTCCACACAGGCCACTACGCAGTTTAGTTATATTGCTAAGCAGGCGGATTCGCTAACCGAACTTAAACTCAACACCCCCTATGGGGGCGGCAGCACGACGTATTCAGCGTCATCCCCGATACGCGTTAAGGAGGTGTGGGGTGTCGAGGATTTAACAAATTTATATCTAAGCGCAGTTTCGAATATCAGTATTTCTGATGCCTCAGATGAGGCGAGCTTACGATGTACACCGGTGGCCAATATTCAGTGTTACGGTAAATGGGGAACAAGAGCGAACGAGATAATGGATCTGATTCGAAAGTGCGGAGTGATAAATGATAAATTCAACGTCTATCGGGAAAAGGATGTTTATGCCGACATAAGTGAAGTTGAATTTATAGCAAGAAAAGAAAGTCTTACTCATTTCTTCGTCAAAACACCCTACACAGATATAATGATGTATGGAAGAACAAAGCCCTATGCGACGTTTGATTTTATATTTAGCCGTTTTAAGGATGATATTTATTCCTTTATAAAAGACATTGACCCTCTAAATATAGAATATTACGTAGTAGGAAGGAAAACCTTAAACAGTTATTCAACTTATTTTGCGAATGAGCTTTATATAGACACCGCAATCAATCTAAGGCACGTAAAGCTTTCTGTCGCGTTGGGAAGCCATTCCACTCTGGACTTAGTAACTGCCTCTTCGTGCAGAAAATATACGCTTGCTGAATCAACCTTTGCTTTCGGTGATACAGAAATAGCGCTTCCGCCTGAGGCTTTTACCAATAATACACTTGCCCTGGATTTTACTTTTCAGGCCACTGCCCCTGATGGCCGCTTCCTGGGCAGTGAAACCCTCCGTACAATAGTAACCCGGGTCGTTAGCAGTAATCTTCCGCTGATCTCCCTTAAGCACAGCGCGGATAACGCCCAGTATCTGCAATATGGTCCTTATCGCATCAGGGTTAACACACTCTTTGCCCAGCAGCTGGTAGCACGCGCGAATCAGGGACTGAGGAGCGTATTATCCATGGACTCCCAGTTTCTTCCCGAACCCGCGATGGGACAGGGCGGCTATATTCAGGTGGTTCTGCCCCGCTATGATGCGGCGGTTCATGGGGGTTCGCGAGGGGCGAGGATTACCCTTTATCGTGGTCGGGATCAGGATTACTTCGATTTCTGGCAGGGTTCGCTAACCGATACTGAACAGACGGTGACGCTGTTTGTGCCCCTGAGCAGGGTGGAAAAGCCTTTCTATGACATTATCAACTTTCCTTATTCAACTACGTCGGGCCTGGAAGTTTACCTGACCTGTTATAAAGGCAGGCTGGAAGCAGGTACGCTTTTGGTTAATTACTCTGTCAAAGGTGGCATTAGCCTTAGCCAGTTTTCTCCAGCCTCAAAACCTGCATTTACCCTGGTTATTCTGCAAGATTATACCGAACCCATGGACTTTAACGGTGCCAACGCGCTCTACTTCTGGGAGATGTTTTACTACGTCCCCATGATGGTATTCCGCCGTCTGCTACAGGAACAGAAGTTTGATGAGGCGACGCGCTGGATAAAATATATCTGGAGTCCGGAAGGGTATCTGGTAAATGGCCAGCCGGCCTCGTGGCAGTGGAACGTGCGACCGCTGGAGGAGGACACCGCCTGGAATGCCAACCCACTGGATACGCTGGATCCGGACGCGGTGGCGCAGGCCGACCCGATGCATTACAAAGTCGCCACTTTTATGGCGATGCTGGATCTGCTCATCGCCCGGGGCGATACGGCTTACCGGCTGCTGGAGCGGGATACGCTTAACGAAGCAAAAATGTGGTATCTGCAGGCGTTAACCACCCTGGGTGAGGAAGCCTGGCTGCCGGAGGCGAACTGGTCCGCACCGCGGCTGGATGCTGCCGCCGATAAAACCCAGCTGCTTCGCACCCGCCAGGCTATGCAGGCCGTGCGACAGCAGACCGTCCGGGAAAACCCGAAGCAGGAACCCGCTCCGGATAAGGGAGAGCCTCGCACTGCAAACTCCCTGACCGCGTTGTTCCTGCCGCAGCAGAACGAGAAGCTCCAGGCCTACAGGCAGACGCTGACGCAGCGCCTCTATAACCTGCGTCATCTTCTCTCCATTGACGGTCAGCCACTCTCCCTGCCGATTTATACGCCGCCGGCCGATCCGGCCGCCCTGCTCAGCGCCGCCGTCAATGCCTCTCAGGGCGGCAGTCGTCTGCCCGTGGCTGAGATGCCGGTGTACCGCTTCCCAGTCATGCTGGAAAGCGCCCGTAGCATGGTCAGCCAGCTCAGTCAGTTTGGCAGCACCCTGCTCAGCATCAGTGAGCGTCAGGATGCAGAGGCTCTCTCAGGATTGCTTCAGACCCAGGGCGTGGAGCTGGTCCGGCAGAGCATTGCCCTGCAGGATGCCAGCATTGTTGAAATTGCCGCAGATCGCCAGGCGCTGCAGCAGAGCCTGAACGGTGCGCAGTCGCGCCTGACCAGCTACAGCCGCCTGTATGATGAGGGTATAAATACCGGTGAAGGCCAGGCCATGGACCTCTATCTCTCCGCGTCGGTACTCTCCAGCACGGCCTACGCCTCATATATGACCGGCGCCGCACTGGATGCCGTGCCCAATATTTACGGTATGGCGGTCGGCGGCGCACACTACGGCAGCATCGCTCGGGCCGTCGGTTATGGCATTGAGATCGCGGCGGGCAGCACCCGCACCGCTGCTGACCGGATAAGCCTCTCCGAATCCTATCGTCGCCGTCGTGAAGAGTGGGCCATCCAGCGTAATGCCGCCGAATCCGACGTTAATCAAATAAAGGCCCAGTTGGAAACCTACGCCATACGCCATGAAGCGGCGGTGCTGCAAAAAAATTACCTGCAAACTCAGCAGCTCCAGACGCAGGCACAAATCACCTTTCTGCAGAACAAATTCAGTAATAAGGCGCTTTACAACTGGCTGCGCGGCAAGCTGGCAGCGATTTACTACCAGTTTTATGACCTCGCCGTTTCCCGCTGCCTCATGGCGCAGGAGGCCTATAAATATGAACGTAATGAGCGCGCCGCTAACTTTATTAAGCCCGGCGCCTGGCAGGGTTCCTGGGGGGGGATGATGGCTGGAGAAACGCTGCAGCTTAATCTGGCCCGCATGGAGCACAGCTACCTGAAACACGATCAGCGGAGAAGGGAGGTCACGCGCACGGTCTGTCTCTCTGAGTTCTATGCAAGCCTCAAAGGAAGCGCTTTCGCGCTGGCGGAAAAAGTGACTGAACTGGTGACAGCCGCGAAAGGCAGCGCGGGGACGGATGAAAATGGCATTAAAGTCACCAGTCAACAGCTTCAGGCGACGATAAAGCTCTCCGACCTGGCCATAGAGAAGGATTATCCGGACTCGCTGGGCAGTCTGCGGCGGATCAATCAAATCAGCGTGACGCTTCCCGCACTGATTGGCCCCTACCAGGATGTCAGGGCCGTACTCAACTATAGCGGCAGCCTGGCCATGCCGCAGGGGTGTAAAACGCTGGCAGTCTCCCATGGGATGAATGACAGCGGTCAGTTCCAGCTGGACTTTAATGACGGCCGCTGGCTGCCGTTTGAGGGGATTCCGGTCAGTGATGCCGGGACGCTAACCCTGAGCTTCCCGGATGCAAACAGCAGGCAGAAAGCGCTGTTACTCAGTCTGAGCGACATTATTTTGCATATCCGCTACACCATCACCGGCAAACACCTTTAACTGTTTCAGGCTCCCTGCGGGAGCCTGTCAGGGAGACTTATCATGCAATCCAATGAACAACTGCAGCTGTCGCCGCCCTCTCTGCCCAGCGGGGGTGGGACGATTAACGGTTTAAAAGGTGATATGCCTGCGGCCGGCCCTGACGGGGCCGCTACGCTCAGCATCCCTCTGCCGGTCAGCGCCGGGCGCGGTTATGCCCCCACTATTGCACTCAGCTACCACAGTCGGAGTGGAAACAGCCCGTTTGGTATGGGCTGGAACCTCAATCTGCCTGGGGTACAGCGGCGTACCCGTAAAGGTGTCCCCGCCTGGGATGAGACGGATGAATTCACTGGCCCGGACGGTGAGGTGCTGGTACCGCTACTGTCAGCCGCAGGCGTACCAGAAACGCGGCGGGCCAGTCGCCTGTTGGGCGTCGCGCCAGGCGGGAATTTCAGCGTTCACACTTACCGCTCACGCAGCGAAAGCAGTTTCAGTCGCCTCGAACGCTGGCGACCGGATCAGGCCAGCGAAAGTGATTTCTGGGTGCTGTACAGCCCAAATGGCGAAGTCCTGCTATTGGGCAGAAATGCACAGGCCCGCATCAGCCACCCGGAAAACCCAGCCCATACGGCGGTATGGCTACTGGAATCGTCGGTGACGCTCACCGGGGAGCAGATTTACTACCAGTACCGGGGCGAAGATGACACGGGCTGCGATCAAATGGAACGCGCGGCACATCCGGCCAGCGGTGCACAGCGTTACCTGGTCGCGATACGCTATGGTAACAAAAACCCCGGGCGTACCCTTCCCGCCCTGGTCACTGCGCCGCCCGACTATGCGTGGCTGTTTGCGGTGACGCTGGACTACGGTGAACGCGCCCAGGGTGATTATGATATTCCCAGCTGGCAGATGCCCGGCATGGGTAGCTGGTCCTGCCGCCCGGACTGTTTTTCCGATTTCGCTTATGGATTCGACCTGCGCACCCGACGCCTCTGTCGCCAGGTGCTGCTGTTTCACCGGCTGCGTACCCTGGCAGGGGCACAGGAGGAGAGTGAAGCGCCCACGCTTATCGCTCGTATGCAGCTAAACTATGACCAGACGCCGTCACTCAGTCTGCTAAAAACCGTCCGGCATCTCGCCTATGAACCTGACGGAAAAAGTCTTTCCCTGGCGCCGCCGCTGGAATATGAATGGCAGACCTTTACCTCCTCTTCGCTTACGCCGTTCAACTGGCACCGGCGGGAGGATATGGCCAGCTTTAACCTGCTGCATCCCTACCAGCTTATCGATCTTAATGGTGAGGGGCTGTGCGGGATCCTCTATCAGGACCAGGGAGCCTGGTGGTATCGTCAGCCGGAACGCCAGCCGGGGACGGATGCCGACGCAATAACATGGGGAGCGCCCAGGCCGCTACCGCAGACGCCCTCGCTGCAGCGCGGTGGTCTGTTAATCGACCTGAATGGGGATGGTCAGCTGGAATGGGTCGTGACGGCGCCCGGCGTGGCAGGCAGCTATCAGCGCACGCCGCAGGGTAACTGGCAGCATTTTACGCCGCTCTCAGCTCTGCCGGTGGAATATGCCCATCCGCGTGCGCAGCTGACCGATATTATCGGTGCTGGCATGACCGACCTCGTGCTGATTGGTCCGCGCAGCGTACGCCTGTACAGCGGGAACGGTAAGGGGTGGGAGAAAGCACGGACGGTGTGGCAGGCAGAGGACATTACCCTTGCCGTGCCCGACGCGGATGCACGCGTGCTGGTCGCCTTCAGCGACCTGCCCGGCAGCGGGCAACAGCATCTGGTTGAGGTGCAGGCCAGCGGGGTGCGCTACTGGCCAAATCTGGGCCACGGTCGCTTTGGTCACCCGATCGGCCTGCCCGGCTTCAGCCAGCCTGCCGAAACCTTTAATCCGAACCAGCTCTTCCTGGCGGATACGGATGGATCGGGTACTGGCGATCTGATCTATGCCCACAGTGACCGGCTGGAGCTTTACCGGAATCAGAGTGGTAACCGCTTTGCTGAACCGCTAAACATACCGCTACCGCAGGGGGTGCGTTTTGACCGCACCTGTAGCCTGCAGGTGGCAGATATCCAGGGGCTGGGCATCGCCAGCCTGATCCTGACCCTCACCCACCCGGTACCGCAGCACTGGGTGTGCCACCTCTCATCCGAGAAGCCCTGGCTACTGAGCCAAATGGACAACCACCTCGGCGCACGGCACAAACTTTATTACCGCAGTTCGGCACAGTTCTGGCTGGATGAAAAGGCGGCGACGGGTAACCCTGCCCTGCCCTGCTATCTGCCCTTTGCGCTGCATACGCTCTGGCGCACAGAGGTGACCGATGACATTACCGGTAATCGGCTGGCCAGCAAAATAAACTATCGGCACGGCGTATGGGACGGGCAGGAGCGCGAGTTTCGTGGCTTTGGCTTTGTTGAAGTGACGGACTCTGACACCTCGACCAGCCAGGGAACAGCAGCAGAGATCGGTATACCTGCGATCGGCCGCAGCTGGTATGCCACTGGCCTGCCCGCCGTGGATAACCGCCTGGCAGAAGAGTTCTGGCAGGGCGACAAAGCCGCCTGGCCCGGCTTCACGCCCCGTTTCACCACCGGAAGCGGCGAAGATGAACAAGCCTCCAGGCCACAGGATGAAACCGCCTTCTGGCTGAACCGGGGGCTAAAAGGCCTGCTGCTGCGCAGTGAGCTTTATGGCGCAGACGGCAGCAGCCAGGCCGGGATCCCTTATAGCGTCAAGGAAAACCGTCCTCAGGTGCGGCTGGTCGAGCCTGCGGGGCGCTATCCGGTGGTCTGGTCCGCCCTGGCGGAAAGCCGTACATATACTTACGAGCGGGTCAGCAGCGATCCGCAGTGCAGCCAGCAGGTTTTGCTGACCAGCGATGAGTATGGACAACCTCTGCGTGAGGTGAATATCAGCTATCCGCGCCGCAGCCAGCCGGCACAAAGTCCCTGGCCGGATACCCTGCCGGACACGCTCTTTGCCAGCAGCTATGACGATCAGCAAAAGGTGCTGCGCCTCGACCTGCAGCAAAGCCGCCTGCACGTTGTGACCTCACTGGCAGAGGGCAACTGGCTCTTAGGTATTGCCGACGCCACCCGGACCGATCACTCTATTCACTCCGCCGATGTCATCCCCTCAGACGGGCTGACGCTGGAAGGGTTGCGACAGGCGGGCGGCCCCATCGCGGACAGCCAGCCTTACGTCTTTGGTGGGCAACAGCAGTGCTGGTACCTCGATAGTCAAAACCGGGCGACAACCAATGCACCCGCCCTGCCGCCCAGGGTCGCCTTTATGGAAACCGCCATTATGGATGAGGAGATAGTCAGTGCATTGAAGGCCGACATCACTCCCGCCCATCTGGCTGAGGCGGGCTATCTGTCTGCCGGATATCTGTTCGCCCGCAGGGGTGAATCCGGGAAAAAACTGTGGACGGCGCGACAGGGTTACGCGACTTACGCCTCCGCCGCGCACTACTGGCGGCCCCAGACCTGGCGTGAAACCCTGCTGACCGGCGCAGCCAGCTTCACCTGGGATCCCTGGGACTGTGTCATTGTGCAACAGCGGGACGCGGCTGGCCTGACCACGACGGCAGAGTATGACTGGCGCTTCCTGACCCCGATGCAGGTCACCGATCCCAATGACAACGTGCGCTCTGTCACGCTGGATGCGCTGGGGCGCGTCACCACCGTGCGATTTAGCGGCACGGAAAACGGACAACCCGCTGGTTACAGTGACGCCCCCTTTACCCCGCCGGAGAGTGCTGAAGCGGCGTTTGCCCTGCAAGCGCCCCTTCCCGTCGCGCAGTGCATGATTTACGTCGCCGACAGTTGGAAGACTGGGACACAAGAAACCGCCGAGATATTACCTCCGCACGTGGTCACCCTGACGACCGACCGTTATGACAACGATGCGGAACAGCAGATCCGCCAGCAGGTGGTGTTTAGCGATGGTTTTGGTCGTGTGCTCCAGGCCGCAGCCCGTCAGGCAAACGGTGAAGCCTTGCAGCGAACCGACGATGGTGTGCTTGCAGTAGATAAAAAGGGTGCGCCCATCGCTGCCGAAACGCGCTTCCGCTGGGCGGTAACCGGCCGCACCGAGTATGACAACAAAGGTCAGGCCATCCGCACCTTTCAACCCTGGTTTCTGAACGACTGGAAGTACGTCAGCGACGTGAGCGTACGGAAGGATCTCTATGCCGATACCCATTACTACGATCCGCCCGGTCGTGAATGGCAGGTGAAAACGGCGAAAGGCTGGCTGCGTCGTACGCTGTTCACGCCCTGGTTTGTGGTCAGCGAGGATGAAAATGATACGGCGGCAGAGGTGACCGGGAACCTTTAGCGGAGATAGCGGCTGGCGTGGAAGGATTCAGATCCAACACTGCCGCTGAGGGATGCTCCCCCAGCGGCAACAGAGAACTATGCCTGGTGAGCGTCGATCTGCGCGTGCATCTCCTGCACCGAGATCACCTGCTCACAGGGGTCAGAGTTCAGGGACATCGCCGTGGCAAATCCGCCGTTCAGCGTAGTGTCATAGTGCACCTTGTACTGAAGCGCACTGCGACGCAGCAGTTTAGAGTCCTCGATGGCCTGGCGCCCTTCGGTGGTATTCACAATATAGGCATACTCGCCGTTCTTCAGACGATCCTGAATATGCGGGCGGCCTTCGTGCACCTTGTTCACCAGACGCGGGTTGATCCCCGCCTCACCCAGCACCACGGCGGTGCCGTGTGTCGCATCCAGTTCAAAACCGAGCTTTTGCAGCTTAGCGGCCAGGTCGACGATGCGCTTTTTGTCCCCTTCGCGCACCGACAGCAGGGCGCGTCCGGTTTTCTTCATATTACTTTGCGCCCCCAGCATCGCCTTCGAGAACGCCTCGGCAAAGGTACGTCCCACGCCCATCACCTCACCGGTAGAGCGCATTTCCGGGCCGAGGATCGGGTCAACGCCCTGGAATTTGTTAAACGGCAGCACCACCTCTTTCACCGAGTAGTACGGCGGAATCACCTCTTCGGTTATGCCCTGTTCGGCCAGCGTTTTACCCGCCATCACCCGTGCAGCGACCTTGGCCAGCGGCACCCCGGTGGCTTTCGACACAAAGGGAACGGTACGGGCGGCGCGCGGATTCACTTCAATCAGGTAGACTTCGTTATCCTTCACCGCAAACTGCACGTTCATCAGACCGCGAACGCTAAGCTCGAAGGCCAGCTTCTCTACCTGCTGACGCATTACGTTCTGGATCTCTTTGCTCAGCGTGTAGGCGGGCAGCGAACAGGCAGAGTCACCGGAGTGGACGCCCGCCTGCTCGATGTGCTCCATAATGCCGCCAATCAGCACCCGCTCACCGTCGCAGATGGCATCAATATCCACTTCGACCGCATCATCAAGGAAGCGATCCAGCAGCACCGGCGCATCGTTGGAGACGGAAACCGCCGTCTGGAAGTAGCGTTTAAGATCGACCTCGTCGTAGACGATTTCCATCGCCCGGCCGCCGAGCACGTAAGAGGGACGAACCACCAGCGGATAACCCAGCTGTGCCGCTTTTTCGACGGCCTGTTCCAGCGCGGTCACCGTGGCATTGGCGGGCTGCTTCAGGCCCAGACGATCCACGGCCTGCTGAAAGCGTTCGCGGTCTTCCGCCCGGTCAATTGCGTCCGGGCTGGTGCCAATAACCGGTACGCCTGCGGCTTCCAGCTCACGCGCCAGCTTCAGCGGCGTCTGACCACCGTACTGTACAATCACCCCTTTCGGCTTCTCGATGCGCACAATTTCCAGCACGTCTTCCAGCGTCACCGGTTCGAAATAGAGGCGATCGGAGGTGTCATAATCGGTTGAAACGGTTTCCGGGTTACAGTTAACCATAATGGTTTCGTAACCGTCTTCCCGCAGCGCCAGTGAGGCATGAACGCAGCAGTAGTCAAATTCGATGCCCTGCCCGATGCGGTTTGGTCCGCCGCCCAGCACCATGATTTTCTCACGATCCTGAGACGGGTTCGCTTCGCACTCCTCCTCGTAAGTGGAGTACATATAGGCGGTGTCCGTTGAGAACTCGGCGGCGCAGGTATCCACGCGTTTGTAGACCGGGTGCAGATTGTAGCGCTCACGCAGCTTGCGTATCTCGCTTTCCGCTACGCCAGCCAGCGCACAAAGGCGCGCATCGGCAAAGCCTTTACGCTTCAGGTCCCGCAGGAACTCTTTCGTCAGGCCGTTGATCCCTTCCCGGGCAACCTTCTCTTCCAGACGCACCAGCTCTTCTATCTGCACCAGGAACCAGCGATCGATATTGGTCAGGTTAAAAACGCCATCAACGGACATTCCGGCACGGAAGGCGTCGGCGATGTACCAGATGCGATCCGAACCGGCATCCTTCAGCTCACGGCGAACGTGGGTCAGGGCTTCGGGATCGTTGAGGCTAACTTTAGGATCGAATCCGCTGGCACCCACTTCCAGCCCGCGCAGCGCTTTCTGCATCGACTCCTGGAAGGTGCGGCCAATGGCCATCACTTCCCCGACGGATTTCATCTGGGTGGTCAGGCGATCGTTCGCCCCGGCGAATTTCTCAAAGTTGAAGCGGGGAATTTTGGTGACGACATAATCAATGGACGGCTCAAACGATGCCGGGGTCAGGCCACCGGTGATATCGTTCATCAGCTCGTCCAGCGTGTAGCCGACGGCCAGCTTGGCGGCGATTTTCGCAATCGGGAAGCCGGTCGCCTTAGAGGCCAGCGCAGAAGAACGCGACACGCGCGGATTCATTTCGATAATGATCAGGCGGCCATTTTCCGGGTTCACCGAGAACTGCACGTTGGAACCGCCGGTTTCAACGCCGATTTCACGCAGTACCGCCATCGAGGCGTTACGCATGATTTGATACTCTTTGTCGGTCAGCGTCTGGGCAGGCGCGACGGTAATCGAATCGCCGGTGTGGATGCCCATCGCGTCGAAATTTTCAATGGAGCAGACGATAATGCAGTTATCGTTCTTATCGCGCACCACCTCCATTTCATACTCTTTCCAGCCGATCAGTGATTCATCAATCAGCAGCTCGTTGGTGGGAGAGAGATCCAGCCCGCGCTCGCAAATTTCTTCAAACTCTTCACGGTTATAGGCGATACCGCCGCCGGTGCCACCCATGGTGAACGAGGGCCGGATAATGCACGGGAAGCCCAGCTCGTCAGCTACCCTGAGGGCCTCGTCCATGGTGTGCGCAATGCCGGAACGCGCCGTATCAAGGCCAATCTTCTTCATTGCTTTATCGAAGCGCTGACGATCTTCTGCCTTATCAATTGCATCGGCGGTGGCGCCAATCATGGTCACGCCGAATTCAGCCAGCACGCCCTGACGCTCCAGCTCCAGCGCGCAGTTCAGCGCCGTCTGGCCACCCATGGTGGGCAGCACCGCATCCGGGCGCTCTTTTTCAATGATTTTGCGCACCACTTCCCAGTGGATCGGCTCAATATAGGTCGCGTCAGCCATATCCGGGTCGGTCATGATGGTCGCCGGATTGGAGTTGACCAGAATAACGCGATAGCCCTCTTCCCGCAGGGCTTTACAGGCCTGAGCGCCTGAGTAGTCGAATTCACAGGCCTGTCCGATGACGATCGGACCTGCGCCAAGGATCAGGATACTTTTTATGTCGGTACGTTTTGGCATTTTCTCGCTCCTGATTATTTCGCGTTTGAACGGTAGGCTTCGATCAGTTCGATAAAGTGATCGAACAGCGGGGCGGCATCATGCGGACCCGGGCTGGCTTCAGGGTGACCCTGGAAACTAAAGGCCGCTTTGTCCGTACGATGAATCCCCTGCACCGTGTGGTCAAAAAGCGAGGTATGGGTCACGCGCAGGTTATCCGGCAGGTTGCTGCCATCGACGGCAAAACCATGGTTTTGCGCGGTGATCATCACCCTGTTGTTGTCCAGGTCTTTTACCGGATGATTGCCACCGTGATGGCCCAGCTTCATTTTGACCGTTTTTGCCCCGCTCGCCAGCGCCAGCAGCTGGTGACCCAGACAGATGCCGAATACCGGCACGTCAGTTTCCAGAAAGCGCGTAATCGCCGCGATAGCGTAATCGCATGGCTCCGGATCGCCAGGGCCGTTAGCCAGGAAAATACCGTCCGGATTGAGCTTTAACACCTCTTCCGCAGAGGTCTGGGCCGGGACGACCGTCAGCCGACAGCCGCGATCGACCAGCATCCGCAGGATGCTGCGCTTAACGCCGTAGTCACAGGCGACCACGTGGAACGGCAGTTCGTCACCGCTTTTCGCCGCTGGCAGGCCGTCGAGCGTCCAGCTGCCCTGTTGCCAGCTATAGGTTTCAGCTGTAGAGACCTCTTTCGCAAGGTCCATGCCTTTCAGACCGGGAAACGCCTGCGCTTTTTGCAGCGCCAGCGCCGCATCCGGTGCATCACCGGCGATGATGCAGCCATTCTGTGCACCTTTCTCGCGCAGCAACCGCGTTAGCTTACGCGTATCAATATCGGCAATAGCGACAATGTTATGACGCTTCAGGTATGCAGAGAGACCTTCTTCATTACGAAAGTTGCTCGCTATCAGCGGCAAATCGCGAATCACCAGCCCCTGCGCCTGAACCTTAGAGGACTCTTCATCCGCGGCGTTAGTGCCGACATTGCCGATATGAGGATAGGTAAGGGTAACAATCTGGCGGGAGTAGGAAGGATCAGTGAGGATTTCTTGATAACCGGTCATTGAGGTGTTGAAAACGACTTCTCCCACAGCCGATCCTGTGGCCCCGATGGCACGACCATGGAATTGGGTTCCGTCTTCGAGAACCAATAGCGCTGACTTAATCAAAACACCCTCCAGGGAATAAACAGTCATATTATTTGCATATTAATTCATTACGAACCTTAAAATCAATGCAAAACCGTCTGACCGTCCGATTTTGGCAAATTGCGCGCATTCTAATGATCGCCCCGGCCATTGTCCACCCTGGAACCCGATTTTTCATGGTTTTTTATCCGACTGGGGGGTAAAAGCGTTAGTTACGCCTGAAAACAGCAGATATCCAGGCTAAAAAACCGATTGCCTGTGAGGGAAATGATCAGAATGCTCTTAGCTTCACTAAAAAGTGGACCAAATGGTCAAAAATAGCATTACAGAGGAGGATAAAAACGACTAAACACAGATAAATAATCAGCTAAAGAGATAATACTGGCAAAAACACTTTTTTCACATTAAAAAAAAGGAGGCATTATTACCTCCTTTAAATCAATATATTACACTCATTAATCATGAAAAATGAGAGCTACACCTTCAAATATCGTCAAGATTAAGCACATTTTTCATATCAAAAAGCCCATTTTTCTGCGAACTTAACCAGATAGAAGCACGTACTGCGCCTTTAGCAAAGGTCATCCGGCTTGAAGCCTTATGGGTTATCTCCACGCGTTCGCCGATATCGGCAAACATCGCCGTATGCTCACCTACAATGTCACCGGCGCGTACGGTGGCGAAGCCAATCGTTTGAGCCTTACGCTCTCCGGTGTGCCCTTCCCGGGCATAAACGGCGTGCTGGTCTAAATCCCACTCCATGGCATCGGCGATCGCCTCACCCATCGCCAGCGCTGTCCCTGATGGGGCATCCACTTTGTGCCGGTGGTGGGCTTCCACAATCTCAATGTCGGCATAGTCGCCCATCACTTTTGCCGCCTTTTCCAGCAGCTTTAAGACCAGGTTAACGCCAACGCTAAAGTTGGCGGCAAACACAATGCCAATATCCTGAGCCGCCTCGCTGATGGCTGCCTTACCCGCCTGGTCAAATCCGGTGGTGCCGATCACTATCGCCTTATGCTGCTCACGGCAAAATTTCAGATACTCCAGCGTGGCTTCAGGCCGGGTGAAATCGATAAGTATGTCAAAGTCATCTACCACGGCCGTAAGATCGTCGACTATAGTGACGCCCAGCGTGCCTGCGCCTGCCATTTCACCGGCGTCACTCCCTACCAGCGATGAACCTTTGCGTACCAGTGCGGCGCCCAGGGAGGCGCCCTCAGCCTCATGCACGGCCTGGATCAGCTGACGCCCCATGCGTCCCGACGCGCCGACAACGGCAATGCGAATATCACTACTCATAATTTTTTCATTCCTGACGAAGGTTGATTCGTTGAACTCTCTTTCAGATTAACCAGCCTCAGGGGCAGAAGCCAGAGCCGAAACGGCATAATCAGAATATCAGGGCGTGAAAACGGGTGACAGGGTGCAACACCGGCACACAGAGACTTAACTGGCAGGATAAGGGTGAAACCCCTTTAAGACGTCGCGCGCTATATAAGTGTTATAGCGCGCCATAAACTTTATAAGCTTAGGTTGGGATTAGAAAGCAGCAGGTTCGGGTTCGGGCTTGATCGGGTGAGGCTTACAACTAATAGCAGTCTTCACGATGCCCACTATCATCATTGCGCCGGAAAGGGCCGTCAGCACTATGCCCGCGGTCATTCCTACAAAGCCCAATCCCAGAGTGGGTACGCCCAGAATTGCCCCGCCGACGATGATGGGTATTCCTACGATCAGGCCAGCACCGCCTATACCCAGCAACTCAGGGCCGCTTAATGATCCTCCCCCAACGTTATTGATTTCCGAAAGCGTGAGTTCTCTCATTATTAACTCCATTTAAATTTATTTAAAATCATCCTGTGGTGATTAATCACCTTAAAGAAGCGTGTATTCAATATTTTCCCATCCCCTTATCGGGGACAGAATAACCATAACGCAAGCGGCAGGACACTTCAATGAAGTGAAACAGTTTTATAATAGCCTGAGCCTGGTTTAAATATATTGCTACTGCTATAAGAATGGATCATCGGCTTGCGCATCCATGCGCCAACGCTCTGCTTATCACCCTGGCTCGCCCTGTAGCGCGCTCTGACGCCATTATTGAGCACACCAGGGAAGATAACATTACCGCTATTCCAGATTCTGGCCCAATTATTCAGACGTCGCGAATTAAAGCGAGCTGTTCGATATTAGTTAACTTCCCGGATATCTACGCGCAATTCTTTCGGCACCTCGAAAACAATATTTTCTTCGCGGCCAATTAGCTCAATGGCGGCTTCGCCACCAAACTCGCGCAGGCGCTGAATAACCTCCTGCACCAGAATATCCGGTGCCGAGGCACCCGCCGTCACGCCAACGCAGCTTACGCCTTTAATCCACTCTTCCTGTATATCATCGGCAGAATCAATAAGACGGGCAAGCTTGCCCGCCCGCTGTGCCAGTTCGGCCAGACGATTAGAGTTAGAGGAGTTGCGTGACCCAACCACCAGCACCACTTCGGCATCCTTTGCCAGCGTGCGTACCGCTTCCTGCCGATTGGTGGTGGCATAGCAGATATCATCCTTACGCGGCCCGATGATTTTCGGAAAACGCGCGCGAAGTGCATCAATCACCTCTGACGTATCATCAACTGACAGCGTCGTCTGGGTCATAAAGCACAGATTCTGATCGTTTTTCACCTCAAGCTTCAGGACATCCGCCGGAGATTCCACAAGGTACATTCCGCCCTCAGGGTTGCTGTACTGGCCCATCGTGCCTTCCACCTCAGGGTGGCCGGCATGACCAATCAGTATCGCCTCCGTCCCCTTACGGCTGGCGCGCGCCACTTCCATATGCACTTTTGTGACCAGCGGACAGGTGGCGTCAAACAGCATGGTCAGGCTGCGCGCCCTGGCTTCTGCGCGAACGGCCTGGGATACGCCATGAGCGGAGAAGATCAGAATCGAACCGTCCGGCACTTCCCCGATCTCCTCAATGAAAATAGCCCCGCGCTCGCGCAGGCTATTCACCACGTAGCGGTTGTGTACTACCTCATGCCGCACGTAAATAGGCGCGCCATACATCTCCAGCGCGCGCTCCACAATACTGATCGCGCGATCAACGCCCGCACAGAATCCACGAGGATTAGCCAACAGGATTTGCATTTGTCGCCTCCCGTACCGGATTGATCTCCAGCACCTCAACATCAAAATGGATGACCTGCCCGGCTAATGGATGGTTAAAGTCCACGGTAATCGAGTCGCCGGAAATTTCGCGGATAACACCCGGCATCTCATTCCCGTCCATCCCGCTGAACAGCATAATCGCCCCCACTTCAGGCTCTCCCGCCTGGGTAAAATCCCGGCGGGAGAAGTACTGAATTAAATCCGGACTGGCGGAGCCAAATGCGGCCTCAGGCTGCAGCGAGAACGCTTTTTTATCACCCGGGTGCAGGCCGAGCAGCTCATCTTCAAGCTGCTCTGACAGGCTACCGTCTCCCAGACTAAACAGCGCCGGTTTTCCGTTATCCCGCGTGGATTCCGCGGTGGAACCGTCGGCCAGTTTTAACGTGAAATGCACCAGCACCGCGCTATCACGCTGTACAGAATCAGTCATGCCCTGCCCTTAGCTTTTAGCACGTTTGCTGGCCGGGCTGAAAAAACCCTCCAGTACGATCAGTGCGGCACCGATACAGATAGCGGAGTCGGCAATGTTGAAGGTCGCAAAGTGCCAGTCGCCAACATAAAAGTCGATAAAATCCACCACAAAGCCGTGATACGCGCGGTCAAACAAATTGCCTGCCGCACCGCCAATAATCAGTGCATAAGCGATATTATTCAGCTTATTACTGGCTGCGGTACGGTACATCATCACCAGTAGCGCAATAACAATCGCCGTGGCGATACCGGCAAAGAACCAGCGCTGCCAGCCCCCTTTGTCGGCCAGGAAGCTAAAGGCCGCCCCGTAGTTATGCGCATAGAAAAAGTTGAAGAATGGCATCACATGCATCGACTCATGCAGCATCAGCGTATTCATAATCCACTGCTTACTGGCAAAATCGATGGCGATAACGACCACCACCAGCCACAGCCAGCGCAGTCCGGTCGAGAAAATTGATTTATGCATTATGCAAACTTACGCTGTTCGCCGTCACCGGCTACGTTAGTGACGCAGCGCCCGCAGATTTCCGGCCAGGCAGCATTTTGTCCAACATCGGTAGTGTAGTGCCAGCAGCGCTGACATTTCTCACCTTCCGCCTTATGCAGAGCAATTTTAAGACCTTTTACCAGATCGCTCTGCTGAGCCTCTTCAGGGGCCAGCGCGTAATCGGCTACCTGTACCGAGGAGGTCAGTAACACAAAGCGCAGCTCCGTCTCCAGACTCAGCAGCTTTTCAGCCAGCGCCGTATCGGCATAGAGCGTAACGCTCGCCTCCAGCGACCCGCCTACACGCTTGTCGGCACGCGCCTGTTCGATAACTTTGTTCACTTCGCCGCGCACTTTCAGCAGCTCAGCCCAGAAGCTATCGTTCATTGACTCATCGTCCGCGAGGCCAAACAGCCCGTTGAACCACTCGCCGGTAAAGACATACTTTTCACGCTTGCCCGGCAGCTCATTCCAGATTTCGTCAGCGGTAAAGGACATGATTGGCGCCATCCAGCGCACCAGTGCCTCTGCAATATAGTACAGCGCGGTCTGACAGCTGCGACGTGCCAGGCCATCCGCCCGGGCGGTGTACTGACGGTCCTTGATGATGTCCAGATAGAAGGACCCCATCTCGATGGAGCAGAACTGCATCAGACGCTGGACCACCTCGTGGAAGTCATAGCGCGCGTAAGAGGCGATGATGTCCTCCTGTGCCGCTCTGGCGCGTCCCACTGCCCAGCGATCCAGTACCACCATCTCTTCCGGCTCAACGCGNGCAGAATATCGCCGCCCAGCTTGTTCATGACATCCTGGGGCGACACGGTATTACCGATGGATTTCGACATTTTGCGGCCCTGACCATCCACGGTAAAGCCGTGAGTCAGTACCTGACGGTAAGGCGCTTTGCCCTTCATCGCCGTCGAGATCATCAGCGAGGACATAAACCAGCCGCGGTGCTGATCCGATCCCTCCAGATAGAGGTCAGGCGAATGTCCCTCAAATTCCGGACGCGCATCAACAACGGAGTAGCTGGTCGATCCTGAGTCAAACCAGACGTCGAGCGTATCAGGCACCTTCACGTAGCTGTCGGCGTCTGCGCCCATCAGTTCGTGCGCATCGAGATCCCACCAGGCCTGAATGCCATCCTGCTCAACGCGTTCAGCCACTTTCTCCATCAGCGCGAGGGTGTCAGGGTGTAGCTGTTCGGTATCTTTATGCACAAACAGCGCCATCGGTACGCCCCAGGTACGCTGACGTGAAATACACCAGTCCGGGCGGTTCGCCACCATGGATTCGATACGCGCCTGACCCCAGTCAGGGATCCACTGCACACCTTTAATCTCAGACAGCGACTGCGCACGCAGGCCTTTCTGATCCATGCTGATAAACCACTGCGGTGTTGCACGGAAGATGATCGGCGTTTTGTGACGCCAGCAGTGCGGATAGCTGTGCAGCAGCTTTTCGACGTGCAGCAGTGCGCCCTTTTCGCGTAGCAGCTCGACCACCAGATCGTTGGCCTTGAAGACGTTAACACCGTCCAGCCCAGGGTAAGTGCCCGGCAGATAGCGGCCATCCGGACCGACCGGGTTAGCGACTTCGATACCGTATTTCTGGCCGATCACATAGTCATCCGGGCCGTGGCCTGGGGCGGTATGGACCGCCCCGGTACCGGCTTCGACCGTCACGTGCTCACCCAGAACCACAGGCGACGTTAATGCCAGGAAGGGGTGCTGGAAAGTCATCAGCTCCAGCGCCGCACCTTTCACTTCGCCCAGCACCTGCCACTCTGCTACGCCAATGCGTTTCATGACGCTTTCAACCAGCTCTTTCGCCAGAATCAGCGCACGGCCTTCGATCTGCACCAGCTGATAGTCAAACTCAGGGTGCAGAGAGATCGCGCGGTTAGCAGGCATGGTCCACGGCGTGGTGGTCCAGATAACCAGCGAGACGGGACCGGTTACGCTGCTAACACCAAATTTGGCCTGCACCGCATCGGCATCCACGGCGTTAAACAGCACGTCAATGGAGGGGGAGGTTTTATCGTAATATTCAACTTCAGCCTCAGCCAGTGCGGAGCGGCAATCCATACACCAGTGCACCGGCTTCGCACCTTTGTGCAGATGGCCATTACCAATGATTTTGCCCAGCGCACGGATGATGTTTGCTTCGGTTTTGAAGTCCATCGTCAGATAGGGGCGATCCCAGTCTCCCAGCACGCCAAGGCGGATAAAGTCTTTTTTCTGCCCTTCTACCTGCTCAGCGGCATACTGCCGACAGGCGGCACGAAACTCCGCGGCGGTAACTTTCTCGCCGGGCTTACCGATCATCTGCTCGACTTTATGCTCGATGGGCAGGCCATGGCAGTCCCAGCCCGGCACGTAGGGCGCATCAAAACCCGCCAGGCCTTTGGACTTCACGATAATGTCTTTCAGAATCTTGTTGACTGAGTGACCAATATGAATGCTGCCGTTCGCATAGGGAGGGCCGTCGTGCAGAATAAAGGTTTTTTTCCCTTTTTTGGCTTCGCGGATGATGCCGTACAAATTATCATCATACCAGCGTTGCAGCATTCCCGGTTCGCGTTTGGCCAGATCGCCACGCATCGGGAACCCCGTTTCCGGCAAGTTCAGGGTAGATTTATAGTCACTCATCAGATTCTCGGTTCCGTGTTTCGGTTCTGGTTAATCCGGTGTTTTCAGCCCAAAAAACCTTCGGGCGCTCACCACATCGTTAGCAATTTGCTCTTTCAGCGCGTCAAGTGAAGCAAAACGCTGCTCGTTACGTATTTTTTCGCACAGCACCACATCTATATGTCGCCCGTACAGGTCGATTGCAACGTCCAGCAGGTGAACTTCCAGCTGCTGACGCACTCCTGCCACCGTAGGCCGCGTGCCGATATTCGCCACGCCAGGCAACGGTCGTTCGCTGATGCCATGGACCTCAACGGCATACACCCCTTTGACCGGCGACACAAAGCGTCGGAGAGGCAGGTTAGCCGTGGGGAAGCCTATCGTCCGGCCCAGCGCATCACCGTGCACCACCCGGCCTGAAATACTGAAGGGATGTCCCAATAGTGAGGCGGCAAGCGGCAGATTATCCTCTGCCAGCGCCTGTCGAACGGCGGTGCTGCTAATTCGCCTGCCGTTATCACAAAATGTCTGTGTACCGACAACATCGAAGCCATAGTCGACACCCGCTTTCTGTAATAACAGGAAATCCCCCCGGCGACCAGCGCCAAAGCGGAAATCATCCCCGACCGCCAGAAATTTAACGCCGAGTTTTTTCACCAGCAGATCGGCAACGAAACTCTGCGCCGTCAGCCCCGCAAACAAAGGGTCGAAGCGCACGCACAGTACGGCGTCTACGCCCGCCTCGCTGAGGTAGCGAAGCTTCTCGCGCAGCCGGGTCAGGCGAGCCGGGGCTTTATCGGGCGCAAACAGCTCCAGGGGCTGCGGTTCAAACAACATGACCACCACCGGCAGATGACGCTGACGCCCCTCTTCACAGAGTCGTGCCAGCAATGCCTGATGTCCCCGGTGTACGCCATCGAAGTTACCGATAGTCAGTACGCAGCCGCGATGCTGCTCCCTGAGGTTATGTATGCCGCGGATAAACTTCATGGCTGACTCAAATGGGTGGAAATCGGCGGATTATACCTTGTACAGCGATGAAGGTTAACCCGGTAATGCCCCTTTAGCGCTTTCTTACCGCCATTTTCCCTGCCCAAAGCGGTCTGCGCCCGTCATTCTTATTTTTCTTGTGATTAAGCTGTATTCATCTGGCCGAAGCTGGTAGAATCTTGCGCCATCGAAACGTAACCAGGCGTCGTTTTTTTAGCGGCGCTTATTTGCACAAATCCATTGACAACCATGGGCGAAAGAGGCATATTCCTCGGCCTTTGAATTGTCCTCATAGAACTATTTGGGAGTTGGACCTTGGCTAATATCAAATCAGCTAAGAAACGCGCTGTAACGTCTGAGAAGCGTCGTAAGCACAACGCTAGCCGTCGTTCAATGATGCGTACTTTTATTAAGAAAGTATACGCGGCTATCGCTACTGGCGATAAAGCAGCTGCGCAGAATGCATTTAATGAAATGCAGCCTCTTGTGGACCGTCAGGCAGCTAAAGGCCTGATCCACAAAAACAAAGCTGCACGTCATAAAGCAAACCTGGCTGCACAGATCAACAAACTGGCTTAATCGCCACGCTGTTATCTGGCTTTGAAAAAAAAAACCGGCTTAGCCGGTTTTTTTTTGCCTGTCATCTGGTGAGCCGTTCAGGAATCCCAGATTGCGCCATAGGCCGCTACACCATGCGCTTCACATCCCTCTACCACATAATCGGTTAACTTACGGTTGGCGATGCAAATCACCGCTTCCGCCCCGCTCTCGTCTGCCAGTTGTAATGCCAGCTGTAATAAATCCGGCTTGCCGTGCGCATCGGTATCCCAGATCAACACATCGGGTTGTAGCCGGATTATTTCGTCCACCATTTCGTCGCCATAGGTCAGTCGCGGGTTGCGCGTCGACCAGATTAAGCGCCGGGGTCGGTTAAGGGTCATCAGGTGGGGCAACAGTGGTCCGATGCCGCTACCGGTGGCGACATAAATTACCGAATGAAAAATTTTCCCGACGCTGCCGACCCCCGGGGTGGGGAGGCCTTTGAACCAGACATGGGAAGGAGGCGAGTCGATAAAGCGGCTGGTCCAGTCTCCGGCCCGCGATATCAACATACGACAGCCGCTACGATCGCTGAACGGGATATTAGCAAAAGCGTGCCACTCCGATAGCGGGGAGCGACTGATGGCAAAAGAGGATCCGGCAAAAGGATCCCGCGGCAAATCAAAGCTCACAATCGCGGCGTGTTCTGACGGGCGCTCAATGGTGACCGGCACTTTTCTCAGGCGCAGCCACGGCAAAATAATACTGCCGGTAATCGCCAAAAGCGTCCAGAAGGCCGGCGTTTTCGCAAGCGTCAGTAACGACCACAGGCCGCCGTTGCAGTCGCGGGTAAAACAGACCGCCTGCCCCCAGGAGAGCAGCAGCGCGGCCCAGCCGACATACCGATGTACGTGCTCAAACAGATTGTGGTATCGCCTGCGGATCGCCGGATGCGCCATTATTGTAATGATTGCCAGCAGCGCGGCCAGCAGGGCATTGATCGTTACCAGCGCAGCAGAGACATTGGGCAAGGCGTGGCAATGATGATAATAAACCGCAGCACTGAATACGATAAGCCACAGACAGGCAAAGAGTGCACAGCCGGAATGCAGGCCACCAAAATGATATACTTTAGCCAGACGACGTCGGACAAATAACGGCCAGCTCAGCGGAACCTGCCACACCAGACGAAAGAGAAAATTGATAATATATTGCTGACGGATCAGTACGGCGATGGCCAAATTAACCAATACCATATTACTGATATCGACCAGCTGTATCCCTTTTTCAGACCACCAGTGACCTGAGGTCACCCCGTAAATTAAAAAAAAGGTATTGACCAGCGTGACCAACAGAAATAGCCGCTGGTAATAACTCAGTGGTGTCCATCGCAGGGATAAACCCAGGATCGGGTAAGAGGGAACCAGCGCAGCGCCGCTCTCCCTTACTATACTTTTATTGTTGATTTTCAATATACTACCCTAAAAATAAATACTATTAACTGCTCATTCGTGACACGAATCAGTAAAGTCATTCAGTCATATTGATTAGAAAGAACGCAGCCTCAGGAGGCTTCAGCTGACAGCGTATGAGAGGTTCAGGTGACAGTAAATAGCCTCATTTTTTTTGAGAATTTCGCTATTACTTTACGGCGGAGGGAGAAATAATAAAGCCAGATATTACAGGAATAACTGGCATTAAATAAAAAATAGCCTGCTAATCATTATCAGATTATTCACCAGGCAGACTGGAGTCCTGCATATAATCTGATACTAACGCAGTTTAATACGCAGTAGAATATAACCGACCACCGCCGAAATCACTGATCCAAAGAGAATACCGATCTTAGCCAGGGTCACCATCTCCTGATGCGCCGCATCGAAAGCCAGCGAAGCAATAAATATCGACATCGTAAAGCCGATACCACATAAAACGCCGATGGCAGAAATATCCCGCATTCGCGTACTCTCCGGCAGTGCGGCGATACGAAGCTTGACGGCCAGCCAGCAGATCAGCGTGATCCCCAGCGGTTTACCGATAAACAAACCCAGAATGATGCCCAGCGGCACGGTGGAAAACACGCCGTTCAGCGATACGCCGGTTAATGAGACGCCCGCGTTGGCGAAGGCAAACAGCGGCAGGATAACCCAGCTCACCCAGGGTGCCAGGCTATGGGCCAGATGGATAGCCGGAGAGTGGCCGTTCTGTTTCTCCAGCGGAATAAAGAAGCCCAGAATAACGCCTGCCAGTGTGGCATGAACGCCCGATTTCAGCACCGCCACCCAGAGCACCATTCCCACCAACATGTAGACGGACAGGTTACGCACGCCAAAACGGTTGAGCAGCGCCAGCACCGCAATTGCACCGCCAGCCACGCACAGCGAGGCTACCGACAGATCCTGGGTATAGAAGAAAGCGATAATCAGAATGGCGCCGAGGTCATCAATCACCGCCAGCGCCATCAGGAACATTTTGAGTGCAGGCGGCACGCGGCTGCCCAGCAGCGCCAGGATCCCCAGAGCGAAAGCAATATCCGTTGCGGTTGGGATTGCCCAGCCGTGAATAGCCAAGGAATGACTATGGTTAAACAGCGCAAAGATGGCACCTGGCGCAATCATCCCGCCAATGGCCGCGATCAGCGGAAACATCGCCCGTTCACGCGTCGCCAGCGAACCGGAATGCAGCTCGTGCTTCACCTCCAGCCCGATCATTAAAAAGAAGAGCGCCATGAGTGCATCATTGATCCACAGCAGCAGATCCTTACTGATATCCAGCGCGCCAAAACGAAACGCCACCGGCATGGAGAGGATAGACTGATAAGCCTGCTGGGTTCCGGCATTATTGGCCAGGAACATCGCCACCGCCGCAGCGATAATCAGTATTACCCCACCGGTTGCTTCATTTTTCAGTAGCCGCGTAAGCGCTGATTTCATTGATTCCATTCCTGATTACAAAGTTGACTGACGTAGCCCAAGCATAACCGCTCCTGCTACTGCTAAAGAAGCCTTTATACGCTCCTTTACCTCGCTGCGGCGAAAAAAAAGGCAGCCCGCAGGCTGCCCTTTATTTCTCTGCCGCGTGAAGCTAGCGGGTTAAATCATCGAAGAATTTCTTAACGCCGTCGAAGAAGCTTTTTGAACGCGGGCTGTTTTTTTCACCGCTCGGTCCACCAAAGCTCTCTTCCAGTTCGCGCAGCAGCGACTTCTGCTTGTCGCTGAGGCTGACTGGCGTTTCAACAACTACGCGACACAGCAGATCGCCCTGCGCGCCGCCGCGTACCGATTTAACGCCCTTGCCACGCATGCGGAACAGCTTACCGGTCTGCGTTTCCGCAGGCACCTTGAGCTTGACCCGACCATCCAGCGTGGGCACTTCAATTTCACCCCCCAGCGCGGCCATCACAAAGTTGATGGGCACTTCGCAGTAGAGGTTATTCTCTTCACGCTCAAAAATGTTGTGCTTGCGCACCTGCACCTGAACGTAGAGATCGCCCGCTGGCGCACCCTGCTCCCCGGCTTCACCTTCACCCGTGAGGCGAATGCGATCGCCGGTATCCACGCCCGCCGGGATTTTAACCGACAGCGTTTTAGATTTTTCAACGCGACCGTGCCCGTGACAGGCATTACACGGATCTTTGATAACCGATCCGCGCCCGTGACAGGTCGGACACGCCTGCTGCACGGTAAAGAAGCCCTGGCGCATCTGCACCTGGCCCTGACCGTGACAGGTCGAACAGGTCTGAGGTTTCGTTCCAGCCTTCGCGCCGCTGCCATGACAGACGTCACACTCTTCCAGCGCAGGAATACGGATCTCTTTGGACACGCCGCGGACGGCTTCTTCAAGCGTCAGCTCCATGTTGTAGCGTAAATCGGCCCCGCGAGCGGCGCGCTGCTGACGGCGCCCCCCACCGAAAATATCGCCGAACACGTCGCCAAAGATATCGCTGAAATCTGCACCGCCGCCGCCGCCAAAGCCGCCGCCACCGCCCATGCCGCCCTGTTCAAAGGCTGCATGACCGTACTGATCGTAAGCGGCACGCTTCTGCGCGTCGGTCAGGATCTCGTACGCTTCCTTAACTTCTTTAAATTTAGCTTCGGACTCTTTATCACCTGGATTGCGGTCAGGATGGTGTTTCATCGCCAGGCGTTTGTAGGCCTTTTTGATTTCACGCTCATCCGCCGACTGGGGAACGCCTAAAATCTCGTAATAGTCTTTTTTCGCCATTCTGCTGGTCCTGCCCTTAATATGCATGCACGGGCGTGGAGATTAACTCCTACGCCCGTGGGATTATGCAGTGGCCTGAATTGTTTTACCTGAAGCTACAGGCCACCGTGCCCGCTCAAGGGCGATTATTTTTTGTTGTCTTTTACTTCTTCAAATTCAGCATCAACAACGTCGTCTTCTTTCTTCGCTGAAGCATCAGCGGCATCCGCAGCGCCACCGGCAGCCTGCTGCTGCTGAGCAAATTCCATCAGCTTGCTGGAGACTTCCATCAGCGCCTGCATTTTGGCTTCGATTTCAGCTTTATCTTCGCCTTTCAGCGCGGTGTTCAGGTCGGTCAGGGCTGCTTCAATTGGCGCCTTGTCGTCCGCTGGCAGTTTGTCACCGGCTTCGTCCAGCTGCTTACGGGTGCTATGGGACAGATGATCGGCCTGGTTACGAACCTGCACCAGTTCCTCGAACTTACGGTCAGAGTCGGCGTTAGCTTCCGCATCACGAACCATTTTTTCGATTTCATCATCGTTCAGACCAGAAGAGGCCTTAATGGTGATCTTCTGCTCTTTACCGCTGTTTTTGTCTTTAGCAGACACGTGCAGAATACCATCGGCGTCGATGTCAAAGGTGACTTCGATCTGCGGCATGCCGCGCGGTGCGCCCTGGATCCCGTCAAGGTTAAACTGGCCGAGAGATTTGTTATCCGCTGCGCGCTTACGCTCACCCTGCACAACGTGGATGGTCACCGCAGACTGGTTGTCTTCAGCGGTAGAGAACACCTGGCTGTGCTTGGTTGGAATGGTGGTGTTCTTGGTGATAAGCGCAGTCATCACGCCGCCCATGGTTTCGATACCCAGAGACAGAGGCGTCACGTCCAGCAGCAGCACGTCTTTCACGTCGCCCGCCAGTACGCCACCCTGCACGGCAGCGCCTACAGCAACCGCTTCGTCCGGGTTCACGTCTTTACGTGGCTCTTTACCAAAGAACTCAGCCACTTTTGCCTGAACCATTGGCATACGCGTCTGACCACCGACCAGGATAACGTCGTTGATGTCAGAAACGGACAGACCCGCATCCTGCAGAGCCACTTTCAGTGGATCAATAGAGCGTGCGACCAGGTCTTCAACCAGTGATTCCAGTTTTGCACGGGTCACTTTGATGTTCAGGTGCTTAGGACCGGTCGCATCAGCCGTGATGTACGGCAGGTTAACGTCGGTCTGCTGCGCAGAAGAGAGTTCGATTTTCGCTTTCTCTGCGGCTTCTTTCAGACGCTGCATCGCCAGCGGATCGTTGTGCAGATCGATACCCTGATCTTTCTTAAATTCCGCGACGAGGTAGTTGATCATGCGGCTGTCAAAGTCTTCACCACCCAGGTGGGTATCACCGTTGGTTGCCAGAACTTCGAAGGTTTTTTCGCCATCCACTTCATCGATTTCGATGATTGAGATATCGAAGGTACCGCCGCCCAGGTCATAAACCGCGATAGTGCGGTTGCCCTGGCCTTTATCCATACCGTATGCCAGCGCGGCAGCGGTAGGTTCGTTGATAATACGCTTAACGTCCAGACCCGCGATGCGGCCTGCATCTTTCGTTGCCTGACGCTGCGCATCGTTGAAGTAAGCGGGTACAGTGATAACGGCTTCAGTTACCGCTTCGCCCAGATAGTCTTCGGCAGTTTTTTTCATTTTTTTCAGCACTTCTGCTGAAATCTGCGGCGGTGCCAGTTTCTGACCTTTTACGTCGATCCAGGCATCACCGTTGTCTGAACCGGCAATTTTGTAGGGCATGATTTTAATATCACGCTGCACTTCTTCGTCCTGGAAGCGACGGCCAATCAGGCGCTTGATCGCAAACAGGGTATTCTGTGGGTTAGTCACCGCCTGGCGCTTAGCCGGCTGACCGACCAGAATCTCACCGTCCTGGGTGTAAGCGATAATAGAAGGCGTGGTGCGATCGCCTTCCGCATTCTCTAGTACGCGAGCCTTGCCGCCATCCATAATAGCGACACAAGAGTTAGTCGTACCCAGGTCAATACCAATAATCTTACCCATCTAAACATCTCCCACTTAAATTTGTTTCAAATCAGGTTATGCACACTTAATGCGGGCTATTTTGGCCATTTCAACTGCCAGTACCGCGCTTTTTTTTCCAGGCCCATAACCTCGGATGCCAAATAAGATGGGGCCATCGCCAACGGCATCAAGGGGGGTAAGCAAAAAAATTTCAATTTTACCGCTGTCAGGATCAATGTTTCCTTACCCCCGACTCATTACCATGCCGTCCGGACCGATCGCGCTGGCTGTCTTTTGCCCGTGGAGGCCCGTTTACTAATGGTTTCATTATTATGATTATTTCTACTATCACTGAGGGTTTATGCATAACAATACACTGGCGAATCCCGGTCCTTTGGGGCTGATGGGGTTTGGAATGACCACTGTTTTACTCAATCTGCACAATGCAGGTTTTTTCCCTCTGACCTCGGTCATTATCAGCATGGGGATTTTTTTTGGCGGGATGGCGCAGATTATTGCGGGTTTGCTGGAGTATAAAAAGGGTAATACCTTTGGCCTGACCGCCTTTACCTCTTACGGTGCTTTCTGGCTGAGCCTGGTGGGCATTTGGTTGCTGCCGAGGATGGGGCTGGCCGAGCCAACCGACGCCACTACGCTGGGCATTTATCTGGCGCTGTGGGGTATTTTCACGCTGTTTATGTTTTTTGGCACGCTGCGCGCCAACCGCGCCCTGCAATTTGTGTTTGCCAGCCTGACGCTGCTGTTTGCGCTGCTGGCCTACGGGCATATTACCGGCAATGCTGCCGTGTTGTTGTTCGCGGGTTATGAGGGTGTAGTTTGCGGAGCCAGTGCGATTTATCTGGCGATGGCAGAGGTGATCAATGCGCAGTTGGACCGTCAGGTTCTTCCCACTGGCGAACCACGCCGTGCGTCGGTGCTGGCCAGCGCGTTGAGTCAGGCGTAGCCCGGAGGCCCGGTGCGGCAAAGGCTGGAGGTGTCGCCTGCGGGTGGGGACTTGTGCGGCAAAGGCATGGGGGGTCGCCTGCGGTGGGGCCCGGTGCTGCACAGGCTGGAGGTGACGCCTGCGGGTGGGGCCCGGTGCGGCAAAGGCCTGGGGGGTCGCCTGCGGGTGGGGCCCGGTGCCTGGCGGTCCTCGCGCCGCGCGTGGCGCGGTCCCTTCGCTCCGCTCGTCGACCTTTCGGACCGGGCATGACG
>NZ_CDPK01000014.1:63429-95552 GCF_900068895.1 Erwinia sp. ErVv1
GGCCAGGCGAGGGCAGCAGGGATGCTGCACTCAGGGAGCGGCGGGCAGGGATGCCCGCTCGTGACCGGGCCGTCCGGCCTGGCGTCGGAGCCAAAGGCACCACGCGGAGCGTGGCGTGAGGACGCCCGGCAACCGCTGGGATTGTCCTCCGCCACCGCAGCTACGCCAGCCCAAACAACTAACCGGCAAACGCTGGGATTGTCCGCGAAATAACGGATATTGCGGCTTGCCAGCCACATAGCAGGGCGCTAATGGGTGGCACCAAAAATCGACGTTGTTAACTTAAAGCGGCTCAAAAGCCTGCGCACGAACAGCGCTTAACTGGAAATCGATCAGATAGCTGCGGTCAGATAAACGGGTTTACTGGAAGCCACTCAGAAGCCCGGGAGGGGGACAATCCCTGCGGTTGACGGGCATTCCGCAGCGCTGCGGCGCAGACGGAGGGCCAGGCGAGGGCAGCAGGGATGCTGCACTCAGGGAGCGGCGGGCAGGGATGCCCGCTCGTGACCGGGCCGTCCGGCCTGGCGTCGGAGTCAAAGGCACCAGGCAAAGCCTGTAGCTGCGACGTCCGGCAAACGCTGGGATTGTCCACCGACACCGCAGTTATGGCAGCCCAAGCAACTAACCGACAACCACCAGGATTATCCACCGAAACCGCAGCTATGGCAGCCCAAACAACTAACCGACAACCACCAGGATTGTCCTCCGCCACCGCAGCTACGGCAGCCCAAGCAACTAACCGGGCGGGCTCCCACCCACGCCAAAAGGCAACAATGCACTGACTCCCGGAATTGAACCTCTACAAATCGGCATGCACGACAGCATCGCGATAAGAAAGATCGCGGCTGAGATAAACCCCCAGCAGTAAACCCATGGCGGAAAGCGCCAGCACATAATAAGCCGGAGCCAGCGGCGTTATGGACATCATCAGCGTCACCAGAATCGGCGTTAACCCGCCAAAAAAGGCATATGCGACATTATAGGAAAACGAAATACCGGTAAAACGCACCTCTGCCGGAAATGCCCGCACCATCACATAAGGCACCGCCCCCACGACACCCACGCTGTAACCCACCAGTGCGTAACAGGCAAAAAGCCATTCAGGATAAGCAGCAGGAGCCTGATAAAAAATCCAGCTACACGCCGCTAACAGCAGGCTGCCGAAAATAAGGGTTTTGCTGGCGCCAAAGCGATCGGCGGCCAGGCCTGCGCTAATACATCCTGCTATCAGGGTAAGGGTCGCCAGACTGTTAGCCTGCAATGCCTCTGCCGCCGCAATGCCATAGCTTTTTTGCAGCCAGGTCGGCGTCATTAGAATCACCACGACCACGCCCGCCGAAAGCAGCCAGGTCAGCAACATACAGACAGCGACCTCTTTTTTATAATTCATCACCACGGCCTTTAATGGCAGCTCCGCCGCCAGCGCCTTACGTGCCTCAAGCTCCTTAAAGACCGGAGTTTCATGTAGCCAGCGACGCAGATAAAGCGCAACAAAACCGAAAAAGCCGCCGAGCAGGAAAGGAATGCGCCAGCCGCCCGCAACAATGCCTTCGATACCAAACGCCCGATTAATCAGCGTTGCCACCACCGAACCGACCAGGATCCCCGCGGTCAGCCCCGCCGTCAGCATGCCGCAGGCGAAGCCGGTACGCGTCTGCGGAACGTGCTCGGCAACAAACACCCAGGCCCCAGGCACTTCACCTCCCACCGCGGCGCCCTGCAACATCCGCAGCAGCAGCAACAAAATGGGTGCCGTTATGCCCAACGTCGCGTAGGTGGGCAACAATCCCATTGCTAACGTTGGCAGCGCCATCAACAGGATACTGAGACTGAACATTTTTTTGCGCCCGCGACTGTCGCCAAAATGGGCCATCACAATGCCACCCAGCGGACGCGCCAGATAGCCCGCGGCGAAAATAGCAAAAGTTTGCAGCTGGCGGAGCCAGTCGGGAATATCGGGGGGGAAGAAAAGATCGCCTATCACTGAGGCGAAAAAGACGAAAATAATGAAATCATAAAACTCCAGCGCGCCGCCCAGCGCGGCCAGAGTCAGTGTTTTGTAATCCCGCCGATTCAGGCGGCCCAGGCTTTGAGGAGGCATAAATATTAGCGAACATCCAGAAGTAGAGGGGAAAATGTAAGGTAATGGCTGGAAAGCTAACCTTACTATACCGTCCATTTCCCGCTACGCCAGCTGCCCTGGAGTTTATGCCTGAATCAGATTATTTTTTAGCTGTTTGTCCCACGTCGGGCGCTTTTGGGGCGAAATGCTGCTACCACCGCCGGATGGGTATCGACCCACGGCCCTTCCAGCAGTTGAATACAGTAGGGAACGCTGGCAAACAGGCCCTGCACCTTCACCGTCCCATCAGACGCTTTTACCCCCTCTAGCGTCTCTTTAATAGACTTAGGCTGGCCCGGCAAATTCACAATCAGCGACTGCTTACGAATAACCGCCACCTGCCGTGACAGAATGGCCGTCGGGACGAAGTTGAGGCTGATCTGCCGCATCTGCTCACCAAAGCCCGGCATCTCCCGGTCTGCTACCGCCAGCGTGGCATCCGGGGTCACGTCCCGTCGCGCTGGCCCGGTTCCGCCCGTGGTAAGTACCAGATGGCAAAATCGCTCATCCACCAGCTCACAGAGGGTCTGTTCGATCATCGACTGTTCATCGGGCACAAGGCGCTTTTCAATGCTAAAAGGTGTGCTCAGAGCCTGCGTCAGCCAGGCCTCCAGCGCGGGCAGCCCCTCATCCTGATAGATGCCGTTTGCGGCGCGATCGGAAACCGAGATCAATCCTATACGTAGTGTGTTCATCGTGTTGTCACCGTAATGCCCACGGCGTAAAGCGCGGACGCAGGTTAAAGTTCGTTTGCGGGAAGAATAAACATTGCGGGGCGGGAAGTACAGCCGGGGGAAAACGCGGCCAGGTGAGTGGCCGCGAGCATGCATTACAGCAGATCGGCAATCATTTTATCCAGCTTGCCCTGGTCAAGCGCAAAGTTGCGGATGCCCTGAGCCAGTTTATCAACCGCCATCGGATCCTGATTGTGCTGCCACAGGAACTCGGATTCCGTCATTTTTGCCGGACGCGCTTTCACTTCGCCGCTGTACGAGAGTTTACGCTCCAGTGTCCCTTCGCTCTCAGCCAGCTCTTTCAGCAGGCCCGGAGAGATAGTCAGGCGGTCACAGCCTGCCAGCTCGGTGATCTCACCGATATTACGGAAGCTGGCACCCATAACTACGGTTTCGTAGCCATGCTGCTTGTAGTATTCGTAGATTTCAGTCACTGAAATGACGCCAGGGTCTTCGTTCGCCGCATACTCTTTCTTGTCGGTATTGGCTTTGTACCAGTCCAGAATGCGACCCACAAATGGCGAAATCAGATAGGCACCGGCTTCGGCACAGGCACGCGCCTGAGCAAAGGAGAACAGCAGGGTCAGGTTACAGTTAATACCCTCCTTTTCCAGGATCTCCGCGGCGCGGATACCCTGCCAGGTTGAAGCCAGCTTAATCAGGATACGGTCATTGCCGATCCCGGCATCGTTATAAAGCTTGATCAGCGTACGTGCCTTATTGATGCTGCCTTCAGTGTCGTAGGACAGGCGTGCATCAACTTCGGTAGAGATACGGCCGGGAACCAGCTTCAGGATCTCCAGACCAATATTCACATTCAGCTTATCTGCCGCATGCTGGATCTGCTCATCCTTGTTGCTGCTGCGATCGCGTGCCCAGCTTACTGCATCATCAATCAGCCTGCGGTACTCGGGAATTTGCGCCGCGCTGAGGATCAGCGAGGGGTTGGTGGTAGCATCCTGTGGCTTGTACAGCTTCATCGCCGCAATGTCGCCGGTATCGGCAACAACGGTAGTCAGTTGACGCAGGGAGCTCAGTTTGTCCGTCATGATTGTCATTCTCGTCAGAGTAGCGTTATCGGGATGTTAATCGTGTTTACGTCGATCATATCACGCGTACCAGGCCATGCAAGGTAAGGTTTCCGTCAGGCCACGTAGTGCTAAAAGTGTTAATAAGAAGGGTAAGAGGCGAGACGGCTATGGCAGTGATTTGCGCTTTCTCGTCGCTTTTTTGCTAAAGTAGCGGTCTCGTTTATTTCGCCCGGTCAGGGCAGTTTCACATAAGGATACAGGCATGTTGATGGTTATCTCTCCGGCTAAGACGCTGGATTTTGAAAGCCCACTGGCTACCCGTCGTTTTACCCAACCTGCCCTGCTGGATGATTCACAAAAACTGATCGAAATAGCCCGCCAGCTGACGCCCGCACAGATCGGCACGCTGATGAGCATCAGCGACAAGCTGGCCCACCTCAACGCCGAACGCTTCAACGACTGGCACCCGCCTTTCAGCCCCGACAATGCCCGTCAGGCGATTCTGGCCTTTAAAGGCGATGTGTATACCGGGTTGCAGGCCGAAACCTTTCATGAAAAGGATTTCGATTTTGCCCAGCAGCATTTGCGTATGCTCTCCGGGCTGTACGGCGTGCTGCGACCCCTGGATCTGATGCAGCCCTACCGTCTGGAAATGGGCATCAAGCTGGAAAACCTGGCCGGGAAAGATCTCTACACCTTTTGGGGCGACCGACTGACCGACGCGCTGAATGCCGCGCTGGCCGAACAGGGCGACGATATCCTGATTAATCTGGCCTCGGACGAATATTTCAGGGCGGTGAAACCTAAAAAACTGGCGGGTCGCATCATTAAACCGGTCTTTCTTGATGAGAAAAATGGCAGGTTTAAGGTCATCAGCTTTTACGCTAAGAAAGCACGCGGGCTGATGAGCCGCTACATCATCCAGCATCGTCTGAGCCAGCCGGAGCAGCTTAAAAAATTCGATGTCGATGGCTACTTCTTCGCAGCGGAAGAGAGCAATGACAGCGATCTGGTCTTTAAGCGCCGCGAGAATCCATAACCTTAAATGATGCGTAAGCGGCTTTTGCGAGTCTAAAGCCGTATTTTCTTCCCCCTTCCCTGCCTCTCCATACCCTTTAGTTATAACCGGTGACAGAAACCGAACGCGCGATCCTTTATTGCCCACCCAAGGCCTGTTGCAGCAAATCAGCCATCGGGAGGTAGGTATGGATCAGCACGCACTGCGCAAAAACCTAAGCGATCGGGTCTGGCAGGCCACGCATCTTCAGCCGGATAATACTCAGGCCACGTTCGACAATCCTGTACCGGCCGCCGCGAAGCCCTGGCTCTGCGCGGCGGCAAAACACCTCGGCGTCAAAAAAGCCGATCGGCAGCAGTTTGCTGCCTCCGGACGCCTGAGGCTGGATGCGCTGGACGTGGTAGCCATTTGCCAGCGGGAAGCCCCCGTGCCCCTGTGGCTGGTGGTTGGCTTCCTGCAACCCCCTGCTGCACTCCATCCCGAGGTTTGGCAGGAGGCGCTGCTCAGAGCGAGCGATGTCGCCATGGGTCTGAGCGGCATCGCCCTTTCGCTGGATGAGAAGGGCCAGACACGGCTAACACTGCGGCTGTCTTTTGATATATGGCAGGACGCAGAAGCCCTGGCAGAGAGATTAAACGACCTCCATTCGCTGGCCTCAAGCCTGACAGACTTACTGCTCTCTGCCGCAGGCGAGCAGCCGCCCTCCACGAGCACCCGCGATGTTGCACCCGTTGAAGATTGGGTGACAGAGTGGCGGCAAACAGCGTCGTTGCGACTGGATGAGCTTGCCGAACAGGCCATCAGCCATCGCTGGCATTATTCGCTGCTGCATCAGGCCCTCACCCTGCTTGACCTCCCCCCCTCCCGCTATCGGCTGGAGGGCTGTTGCTGCATCCTGAACTTCCCTGAAAGGCCGTTCACCGTGCTTGCCGATGGCGATCGACGCCACCTTCTGATCTCAACGCCCCTGTCGCTGGATTTCACACCCGGCTCCGCGCAGCAACGCCTGTTGCAGGCTAACAGCGAGCTAATGGTACTGACCAACTGCTCGCTGGCGCTGTGCGGTGAGAAGCTGTGCCTGGTCTGCCGCTGGGACACTCTGGGGCTGGACGGTTCCGATCTCGCCAGCTGGCTTGCCGACCTTATGACGCTCAGCGTCGCCATTGACCGTCGCGAACAAACCGCAGCCTGAATCGGAGCATAATGATGAACGATACCATCCGGCCGGCTTCCGGCCAGTATGAAATGACCAGACTGGGCGGGCGCGGCGATGAAGAGAGCGGGCCGCGCCCCGATGATGCCCCGGGACGCGCAGCCCGGGCAGCCGCCAGCGCGGGGCAGTTTTTCTCAACGCTCAGTGAGGGTGCCTGGGGTGGCACAAAAACGGGCGGGGGCAAACTATGGGACGGCACCAAAGCCCTTGGCAGCATGACGCTTAGCGGCGCGAAATCGGGGGGAAACAAGGTCCTGGATGGCAGCAAAACTCTTGGCAATATGACGCTGAACGTAGCCAAATCGGGGGGAAGCAAGATTCTGGAAAGTAGCAAAACCGCAGGTAAGCTGGGGTGGCAGGGCGCAAAGTTTGCCGGTAAAGCAGGGTGGCAGGAGACGGCAGCTTCCGCCGCCGATTTAGGGAAATTTACGCTGGCTCCCCTGCAAAACAAAGCCTGGGGGGCGCTAAGTGGTCATGCCCTCCAGCAAATGATCACCTGCGGGCTGCCGACAATGGCCCGTGAAGAAGCCTTTATTGAGGCCTATAACCAGCTGCTCCCCCACCTGGTGGAAAAACACCCCACCGCCGCCGTGACTCTACAGGCCGTTATCTCTCTTGCCAACGTTGCCCTGCAGCATCATCTTCGTGAGCCTCGTCTTATGCGTCAGACGGAGCCGGACGCGCAGCCTCAGTCTGGTTCCATACAGCCCGGCGAGGTGGCCGTGCGCGGTCAGTTTGGCCTCAGTCCAGACCAGGCCAACGTGATAAAACGCGACAAACCCGCTGAATGGGCTCGCCTGAGTCAGCAAACGGTAAAAGATTCAAAGCGCGTTTCCGGTCAGCAGGTTATGGCTGAAGTGCTGAATGTGGGCATGTCGCTGGCGGGCGTACTCAGCGGGAATCCAGCCCTGACGGCGCGCGTAATGAGTACCCAGTTGCGCAACGTTATCTATGCGGGAGCCAGGGAGTCGTTGCAGGCGACGGGAAGCCTGGTGGCCTCACGTAAAGGCACGCCAGGCTATGGCGTTAATGACGACAATATGAGTACCAATGCGGCCTGGTATACGTTAAACACGCTGGCAATGGGAATGCTACAGGATGGGCTGATCCAGAAGGCACTACCAAAAGGCTACAGCGTTTCCGGCCCGGAAATCCGCGATGCGGCAGGCCAGCGCCTGACCGGTAAAGCGCTGCATGAAATGGGCGCTATCGTTTCGGCTCTGCGATCGGCCTGTAACGCCTTTATCGAAACCGGTGATGCTTTTCTCGGCAAGCACTACGACAGCAAGCAGGTGGGTGACACGCAGAAATTCGCCCCTTCCCTGCCGATGAAGGATTACGCCCGTCTGCTCGATCACTCCATCGCCCGGCTGAGCTGGAATAATTTTGCCAACAGCAGCACGCTGGCCTCGCAACAGATACTGGCGGCGATAACGAAAGGCCATACCTCCCCGGTACTCTCCAGCCTGTTCAACAACGCCGGGACCGCGGCCGCCTTTGGCCTGACCTATAAAATGGTGAACCAGATTTATCAGGCGCACAGTAAGGTTCGCGGGGCTATTGCAGCAGCACCCGCAGAATCACCGGCACCCCCATCGACAACAGCAGCACCCGCAGAATCACCGGCACCGGTTAGCACCCGTGATCCCCAGGCCAGCATAATTACTGATATCGCAAGCCGCCAGTAACACCCGGCCAGCGCAACCCGCCGAGGCCGGACTGCGTTCGTCTGATGGCACGCCGGGAAAGGGGGAACAGGGAACTCGGGGTGGGGGATGAAGAGGAGGAAAGGAGGAAAGGAGAAGAGAGTTAATCAAAAAGGCCCTTACCGGAGTAAGGGCCACAGCAAAAAGCCGCATGAGTGGGGCCGCAGGCTTTATTTATGCAGCAGGAATTCGCGTAGCGCGGAGAAGTCCGCCGCCATCTTGTGGGACAGCAGCGGCAGTGCGGCCCGTTCGGCCAGCGCCTCTGGCAGCGGCAGCTTACGCTCGAGTACCGCTTCCACGCTTTCGATAAACTTAGCCGGATGCGCCGTGCTCAGGAACAAACCGTACTCCCCTTCCTGCAGCTGATCGCGCAGCAGGCGATATGCAATCGCGGCATGAGGTTCAGAGATATAGCCCAGTTCCGCCAGCTCGCGCATGGTTGCCTTAGTGGTTTCATCATCCACCGCACCATAGCCGAGGTCGGTCAGACGCCAGGTTTTACGGCGGAAGATCTCCTCGACGCGCGGCCAGTTGTTAGGCTGGCTGACATCCATGGCGTTAGACAGCGTGGAAACGGTCAGGTTAGGCTGCCACTCGCCGCCGGTCAGGAAGCGCGGAACGGTGTCGTTGGCGTTGGTCGCGGCAATAAAGCGCTTCACCGGCAGACCCAGGGATTTCGCCAGCAGGCCCGCCGTCAGGTCGCCAAAGTTGCCGCTTGGCACAGAGATAACCAGCTGATTACGTTTTTCCTGCGGCAGCTGAGCGACCGCCTCAAAGTAGTAACAAATCTGTGCCAGCAGACGGCTGATATTGATGGAGTTGGCCGAGTTAAGGCCAATGGCTTTGCGCAGCGGCTCATCATCAAATGCCTGCTTAACCAGCGACTGACAGACATCGAAATCACCGTCGATGGCGATGGTCTGGATGTTGCCGCCCAGGGTACAAAACAGCTTCTCCTGTAGCGGGCTGATTTTGCCCTGAGGGTAGAGGATCACCACGCGAACGTTTTCCATGCCGTAGAAAGCATGGGCAACGGCGGCGCCGGTGTCGCCCGAGGTGGCGGTAAGAATGGTGATTTTTTCATCCGTTCCGCTCACATATGAGAGCATCTGCGCCATAAAGCGGCCGCCGAAGTCTTTAAACGCCAGCGTTGGGCCGTGAAACAGCTCCAGCGAAGCGATATCGTCGGTGACCTTTGCCACCGGTGCAGGAAAGGCAAAGGCGGTTGCCAGGCGCTCTTTTAGCTGATGCGCGGGGATCTCATCGCCAATAAAGGCCGACAGGATTTTGCTGCTGCGGGTAACGAAATCCATCTCCAGCATCTCGTCGATATCGGTCAGCTCAAACTCAGGCAGTTCAAGCGGGAAAAAAAGCCCCTGCTGCTTGCCCAGGCCCTGCCTGACCGCCTGTGAAAAGCTTACCTGCTCGTTATGGTCCTTAAGATTATAGAGTTTCATACGTTATCCCAGTTTACGTGCGCCTGCCGTATCAATACGACAGATATGAACGAAGCCTTCATCATTTTGCAGATAGTGCTGGCTGAGCCAGTCAGCCATACACTGAGCCGTTTCCAGCTGGTTGCTGACGGCAAACAGCGTGGGGCCGGAACCGGAAATGCCACACGCCAGTGCGCCAATATTCTTAAGTTCCTGCCGCGCCAGGGCAAAGCCTGGTAACAGTTTAGTGCGGTAAGGCTCGGCTATCACGTCACACATCAGCTTCGCTGCCAGTTCCGGCTGCTGGGTGTGACAGGCATGAACGAAGCCCCCCAGATAACGGCCGTGTTGAATAATATCCTCTTTGCGATACTGCGCGGGAAGAATCGCCCGCGCTTCTGCGGTCGAGACCTTAATGCCGGGGTAGGCCATCACCCACAGCCAGTCGTCAAAGCTCGGTACTGGCTGGCTGATGATGCCGTTTGCTTCCAGCATCAGCTGGATACCGCCAAGAAAGCAGGGCGCGACGTTGTCATAATGGACGCTGCCGGATATACGCCCTTCCAGCTCCCCCATCAGCGCCAGCAGTTCAGTATCGCCAAGCGGTTTGCCACAGTGTTCATTCATTGCCACCAGGCCGGCGACCACCGAGCAGGCGCTGGATCCCAGACCTGAACCGATAGGCATATTTTTTTCCAGCGTCATCCTGACCGGCACCCGCCTGCCAATGGCCTCACAGAAGCGATCCCAGCAGTGCCAGACGATGTTGTCCTGCGGATCGGCGGGCAGCTTGCTGACAAAACGGCCCCCATTGTGCAGGCTGAACTCACTGGCTGCCTCCACGCTCACGCAGTCGCCCAGCAGCGTACCATCAATTGGCGAAACCGCCGCACCCAGCACGTCGAAGCCCACGCTGACGTTGCCGATTGAGGCCGGGGCATAAATTTTAACCATCGTTAAACTCCTAACTTCCATGACAGGGTACGCAGCAGATCGGCAAACACGCCGGCGGCCGTGACATCGTTACCCGCGCCGTATCCGCGCAGCACTAGCGGAATAGGCTGATAATAGCGGCTATAAAAGGCCAGCGCATTCTCGCCATTTTTTACCTTATACAGCGGGTCGTTACCGTCGACGGCGTCAATTTTTACCCGGCAGCGCCCCCCTTCTTCAATGGCCCCCACGAAGCGCAGGACCTTATTCTCATCGCGTGCCGCCGCGACGCGCGCAGTAAAGGCGTCATCCAGCTCCGGCAAACGCGCCATAAATGCGTCTGCATCTGCCAGCGAGGTAAGGGATGCTGGCAATATGGCTTCAATTTCAATATCGCTCAGCTCCAGCTGGTATCCCGCCTCGCGGGCGAGGATCAGCAGCTTACGCGCCACGTCCATGCCTGACAGATCGTCACGCGGATCCGGTTCGGTAAAGCCCAGCTCACGCGCCATTTTCGTCGCGGCAGAGAGGGAGACGCCCTCATCCAGCTTGCCGAAAATAAACGACAGGGAACCGGAAAGAATACCGGAAAAGCGAATCAGCTCATCCCCGGCATTCAGCAGGTTTTGCAGGTTTTCAATGACCGGCAGGCCCGCGCCCACGTTGGTGTCATACAGGAATTTACGGCGCGATTTAGCCGCTGCCGCGCGCATCTGCTGATAATAATTCCATGATGAGGTGTTGGCCTTTTTATTCGGCGTCACCACGTGGAAACCCTCGCCCAGGAAGTCGGCGTACTGGTCGGCTACCGCCTGGCTTGAGGTACAGTCGACGATCACCGGATTCAGCAGATGATACTCTTTCACCAGACGGATCAGACGCCCGAGGTTAAACGGCTCCTTCGCCTCCTTGAGTGCATCCTGCCAGTTATCCAGCGGGATGCCGTGTACGTTGGTCAGCAGCGCGCTGGAGTTGGCGATACCGCACACCCGCAGGTCGATATGCTTATTTTTAAGCCAGGCCTGCTGACGGTGCAGCTGTTCGATCAGCGCGGCACCCACCCCCCCCACGCCAACAACAAACACTTCAATTACCTGATCGGTAGCAAACAGCATTTGATGCACGACGCGAACGCCGGTAGTCGCATCGTCATTGTTGACCACGACGGAGATAGAGCGTTCTGACGATCCCTGAGCAATGGCGATAATATTGATATTCGCGCGGGCCAGCGCAGAGAAAAATTTGGCGGAAATCCCGCGCAGGGTACGCATGCCATCACCCACCACCGAAATCACCGCCAGCTTTTCCATCACGTCCAGCGGCTCCAGCAGGCCATCCTTCAGCTCAAGATAAAACTCCTCCTCCAGCACCCGACGCGCACGAGCCTGGTCGCTTTGCGGTACGCAGAAACTGATGCTGTATTCTGATGAGGATTGGGTGATCAGCACCACGGAGATGCCGCTGCGCGACATGGTGGCAAAGACTCGGGCGGCCATACCGACCATACCCTTCATGCCCGGGCCGGAGATGTTGAACATCGCCATATTATTAAGGTTAGTGATGCCCTTCACTGGATTTTCATCATCAGTGCCGTCGCCGCCAATCAGCGTGCCGGGCGCCTGTGGATTAGCGGTATTTTTTATCAGGCAGGGAATATGAAACTGGGCAATCGGGGCGATGGTGCGCGGGTGCAACACTTTTGCGCCGAAGTAGGAAAGCTCCATCGCTTCCCGGTATGACATTGATTTCAGCAGCCGGGCATCGGGAACCTGGCGCGGATCGCAGGTATAAACGCCGTCGACATCCGTCCAGATTTCACAGCAGTCGGCGCGCAGACAGGCGGCCAGTACGGCCGCAGAGTAATCCGAACCGTTACGTCCCAGCACCACCAGCTCGCCTTTGTCGTTACCGGCGGTGAACCCTGCCATCAGGATCATATTTTCAGGTGGGATCTGGCTGGCGGCAATCCGGCGGGTCGATTCCGCGATATCTACGGTTGATTCAAGATAGTGCCCCACGGCCAGTAGTTTCTCGACCGGATCGATAACGCTAACACCGTAACCGCGCGCCTGAAGCAAAGCGGCCATAATGGCTATCGACAGCTTTTCACCCCGGCAGATAATGGCCGCGTTGACGCTGTCCGGGCACTGCCCCAGCAGGCTGATGCCGTGCAATACCTGCTTCAGCTGTGCAAATTCCTGTGCGACCAGGCGGGTAACGCCCTCGTCATCGAAGCCGGGCTGTGATTTGGCCAGACCCTCGATTAGCGCGGCGAAAATGCCTTCCGCGTCGCTCATATTCGGTAGCGTATCCTGACCGCCGATGGTTTTTTCGATCATCGCGACCAGATGATTCGTGATCTTCGCTGGCGCGGACAATACGGTGGCAACCTGTCCCTGCTTCGCATTACTTTCCAGAATATCAGCCACGCGCAGAAACCGTTCCGCGTTGGCTACTGAGGTTCCACCGAATTTCAGCACTCGCATTCTAACTCTCCTGAATTTTTGCCGAAAAAAAAGCCCGCACTGTTTAGGTGCGGGCTTGTTTTTATTTTTTCCTGTATGCGTCAGCCCGCACCGTTACTCGTGGTAATGGTGGTGGTAATAATGATTGTTGTCATCAGGCTGTGGTTACGCATTATAGATTTATCATCTGTCTGTTTATAAAATCTGTCGGCTTTCAGAAGTAAAGCAATCGCCCTGCTAAGTCAATTTTTTTATCTTTCCCTCATCCCGGACAACGAGAGGAGGCCACAGGGATTTACCCCAGGCTCAGCGCTTATCTTTCAACCCGTACGGAAAAAGCAGCAGCACCTTCTGGTAATGCAAAATTAATCAGCGTTTTTATCTGTAAGATTTTTTTCAATGTCATGCAGCAGACGATGCAGCATGGCACTGTCGCGCTGGGCCAGCAGGCCAAGGCGCTGCGTCAGCCAGTCGGCAAGCTTGCGATCGTCGCTCACCGCCAGCCGCTCAAGCAGCGCGTCACAGCGCTGCCGCAGCGCCGCCAGCTGATGCACGTCCGCCGCGATCTCTGGCCGGGCGCTGACCTGACGCAGCGTGGAAAGCTGGTAGCAGTAAACCATAACCGCCTGGCCCAGGTTTAAAGAGGGATAATCTGCCGCCATCGGAATACCGGTCAGCACATCGACCAGCGCCAGCTCTTCGTTGGTCAGGCCGGTATCCTCGCGTCCAAACACCAGCGCCATGCTGTTAACCCACTGCTGCTTCTCCTCAAGCAGCGGCAGCAGCTGCTGAGGCGTGGCGTAATAGTGGAATCGTGCGCGGCTTCGGGCCGTTGTCGCCACGCTAAAGTCGATGTCATGCAGCGCAGCCGCCAGCGAATCCCAGTGGGTGGCATTATCCAGAATATCTCCCGCACCGTGGGCCACCCTGCGCGCCGCGGAGTCCAGATGCGCCTCGCTATTAACAATACGCAGCGTATCAAAACCCATCGTTTTCATGGCGCGCGCCGCGGCGCCAACGTTCTCAGCCCGGGCCGGGGAAACAAGGATCAGAGGGAAATGCATAATGGCCTTAATTTTCATCCAACAGGAATAGCAGTGTGACAGGATCGCATAAAAATAAAAGGTGATGATAAATAACAAGCCAACAACATCCGCAGGCATGTGCGAGAGGGAGCAAACTCAGTTCTGCCTTGAATTAGTTCCACTCTTATATATAAATCCACGTTAGCAGGTATTAAATTCTTATAAATCAAAGCAATAGCAAATGTTAAAACGTCATTGAGCCAGGCTGATGCTACCGCCGCCGATATCAGGAAAAAACAGGCATAATTGTGAGCTAAGCTGGCATTCTGCTAAGAGTTTTTCACAAAAGGGTTAACGTGCTACACTTGGTTTGATATAAGTCAACTAAGCGTTGTTTTATTACATATTGTTAGTGGCCAGTACTGTTATGTTACTGTTAATGCAGTTAGGATATACGCCTTTTCAGACCCCGCTACGGCAGGTTCTGACATCTTACTGGGGCAGCGGAACCGGTCGATGCTGATGAGGATGAGTATATCCTGCACATCATTCTGTACAGCTGAGGTTACGCATCGGATAGCGTGAGTGCGACATCCAGATCGGTGTAACTGCTGTATGCCCTGTTTCGATTTTGTTGGCAATTTTAGGTAGCGAACACATGCAGACCCCGCACATACTTATCGTTGAAGACGAATTAGTTACTCGTAATACTCTCAAAAGTATTTTTGAGGCCGAAGGCTACATGGTTCATGAAGCTACGGATGGTGCTGAAATGCACCACATACTGACCGAGAACGACATCAACCTGGTGATTATGGATATCAATCTCCCAGGGAAAAATGGCCTGCTGTTAGCGCGTGAACTGCGCGAACAGGCTAACGTGGCACTGATGTTCCTGACCGGAAGGGATAACGAAGTCGATAAAATCCTTGGTCTGGAAATTGGTGCGGATGACTACATCACCAAACCGTTTAACCCTCGTGAGCTGACCATACGCGCCCGCAACCTGCTATCGCGTACCATGAATCTTGCGCCGCAGAGTGAAGAGCGCAAACTGGTCGAAAGCTACCGCTTTAACGGCTGGGAGCTGGACATTAACAGCCGCTCACTGGTGGGCCCGCAGGGAGAGCAGTATAAGCTGCCGCGCAGTGAATTCCGCGCCATGCTGCACTTCTGCGAAAACCCGGGCAAAATCCAGACCCGCGCTGATCTACTGAAGAAAATGACCGGCCGCGAGCTGAAGCCTCACGATCGTACCGTTGACGTCACCATTCGTCGTATTCGTAAGCACTTCGAATCCACGCCGGATACGCCAGAAATTATTGCCACCATCCACGGTGAAGGCTATCGTTTCTGCGGCGATCTTCAGGACTGAATCCCCCCTTTTAGCGATGAACAGGGCCGGTTATCCGGCCCTTTTTTTTGTTGCAGATCATTTGTTCCACGGCATAATAGGCACGGCGCTCAGGGCATTTTTAGGTGAACCATTTACGATTTTGTCGGAATAGCTCAGATAAATCAGGGTATTACGCTTTTTGTCATAAAAGCGCACCACCTGTAATTTTTTGAACACCAGCGACGTACGTTTACGAAACACCACCTCGCCCTCAGCTTTATTCTGGGCAATGCTGTCACTGAGTTCTACGGGCCCCACCTGCTGACAGGAAATGGCCGCGTCTGAGGTATCTTCCGCCAGCCCCAGCCCGCCCTTAATGCCCCCGGTTTTAGCCCGGCTGATATAACAGGTTACATTTTTTACATCGGGGTCATCGAAAGCTTCGACCACGATTTTATGATCCGGGCCTAATATCTTAAACACCGTATCCACTGACCCGACTTCTTCCGCCTGTGCGGCGAAGGAGGAAAAAATCACAGACGTGATAATTAACAATTTTTTCATTGTCATAACGTTACCATTGCGTTGAAAATAGATGACATTGTAAGTTATCAGCTCAGGCTATTACCTGCCCGGGACAGCCCACAAAACCTGACGCGCTCTGGTATAGCACATCCGCAGCGATTAACAACGCATAGCGCGTCAACAGCGGCATAACGCATCATTTCTTTAGTACTACTCCGAACCAGGATGAGGACGTTTATATGGATCAGGCCGGTATCATTCGCGATTTGCTCGTCTGGCTTGAAAGCCACCTTGATCAGCCACTGTCGCTGGACAATGTTGCAGCTAAGGCAGGCTATTCGAAATGGCATCTGCAAAGAATGTTCAAGGAAGTTACCGATCACGCTATTGGTGCGTATATCCGGGCACGGCGTCTGTCAAAAGCCGCAGTTGCCCTGCGGCTGACCAGTCGGCCAATCCTGGATATTGCCCTCCAGTACCGCTTTGACTCCCAGCAGACATTCACTCGCGCATTTAAAAAGCAGTTTAACCAGACCCCAGCCTGGTATCGCCGTTCAGCAGACTGGAACGCTTTCGGCCTCCGCCCGCCTATCCGGCTGGGCGACTTTGCCCTGCCTGAGGCCGCTTTCGTTACCCTGCCGGACATCGAACTTATCGGCCAGACGCAAAGCTATACCTGTACGCTGGAGCAAATTTCCTTCTACCGTGACGAAATGCGCGTGCACTTCTGGCGTCAGTTCCTGGCCGAAACGGATATGGTGCCGCCGGTCCTGTACGGGCTACATAGGGTACGTCCGAGTATTGATAAGGATGACGAGCAGGAGATCTTCTATACCACGGCGGTGCCGTCAGACAAGCTGTCGCAGCCGCTACAGTCTACGCAGAAGGTTCAGCTGGAAGCAGGGGAATATGTGCAGTTTACCTATGACGGCCCGCGTAGCAATCTACAGGAGTTTATCCTGTTAATTTACGGCACCTGTATGCCTACGCTACAGCTGACCCGCCGACACGGGCAGGATATCGAACGCTTCTATACCCACGGCGGGAAGAAGCTGTCAGAACCGCCCAAAAATATACGCTGTGAATACTTAATTCCTATCCGTTCGCGCACTGAAACCCAAACGACATAGCATAAGGGCGAAATAATTCGCCCTGTTATCTTTGACCGCACGCCATTAATCAGCGCTGTAATTCATTCAGCGCACGCCATCAATCAGCGCTGTAATTCATTCAGCGCACGCCATAAATCAGCGCTGTAATTCATCCAGCGCGGGCTATCGATCAGCGCTGTAACTCATCCAGCGCGGGCGCATCCAGGTGTGAAATATCCCCTGCGGTTTCCACAATCCAGCCCGATGCCAGCCAGTCGCTTTGCTGATGATCGACACGTGAGATTGAACAGTTACGCAGCCTCAGCCGACGCTCCGCATGCGCGGGCAGCCCGAGGATCGTGCTGACCAGCACGCCGAGTGCCATACCGTGACTGACCAGCAGGGGGCGACTGCCGGCGGGCAGTTCAAGACAGGCATTAAGCGCGTCATGCATTCGAGCCGCCATCTCCGCCATAGATTCCCCCTGGGGGATACGGCCATTTACGGTGCCGTTGACCAGCGCTTTGCGCCAGCCCTCCTCCTCTTCCGTCAGATGGTCGATAGGGCGCTGCTCCAGTACGCCCATATTTAGCTCACGCAGGCGTGGATCGAGCGTAACGTCGCAGCCGCAGGCGTGGGCAATAATTTCAGCGGTGCGCTGAGTACGGCCTAAATCGCTGGCGATAACATGGGTGATGCCGACGTGTTTGACGCGCTCGCCCACCTGGCGGGCCTGATACTCTCCCTTATCCGTCAGCGCGCTGTCTGACTGTCCCTGAATGCGGCGCGCCGCATTCCATAGCGTTTCTCCGTGACGAACAAGATAAACCTGTAGCATGCTATTTTCCGTTATACTGCAAAAAAATTACGTAAAGGGTTCAATCAATTATGTACCATGTTGTCGCCGCTACCATTAATCCAGCAAAAATTAAGGCAATTTCTCAGGCATTCAGCGATATCTACGGTGAAGGATCCTGCCATATTGAAGGGGTAGAGGTCGACAGCGGCGTGGCTGCCCAGCCGCTTACAAATGCTGAAACGAGAACTGGCGCACGTCATCGCGTGATGAATGCCCGCCAGGTCAGACCTGAAGCCGATTTTTGGGTCGCTATTGAGGCCGGAATAGAAGACGACAGCGCTTTCGCGTGGATGGTGATTGAAAACCATAAGCTTCGTGGCGAATCGCGTTCAGCCAGCTTTACCCTGCCAGCAGTGGTACTGAAAGGCATTGCGCAGGGTCGCGAACTGGGTGAGGAGATGGCCCGTCTGACGGGTATTGATAATATCAAACAAAAAGGCGGCGCGATTGGCGCTTTTACCGCCGGACTGCTGAGCAGAACCAGCGTCTACCATCAGGCGCTGATTCTGGCATTATGCCCTTTTCATAACGACGTCTATCAAATGAAGCCCGCCGACGATGCCGATTCAGAGCTAATCTGAAAATGCCGATTCAGAGCTAATCTGAAAATGCCGATTCAGAGCTCATCTGAAGATGTCGATTCAGAGCTTATCTGAGTCTGATAGCAGTTCTGCCTCCAGCCAGCCCTTCAGCGCGGGGGGCGCGCTTTTCAGGCTGTTAGATCCCCGCGTTATCGTCGCGATACCGACGCCCAGATCGTTTTTCAACTCACGCTGGCTCAGTTCACCCCGCATCAGCTCTTCAATAATGCGCAGGCGCGTGCCGAGTGACTCACGCTCGTCGGGCGTCAGCATCAGCTGCAGAAGCGGCAAATGCAGATTTTGGTTGAAGGCGCGCTGTAGCAGCGCGACGAAACGCTGCCACTCTTCGTTATGTGGCTCCGCCGTAACGGGAACAGAAGAATCGGTCATGTCAGGCCCATACTCATAAACTAGTACAGCAGCATAACATACCCCTTTACAGATCAGTAGCGCCGCTGCCACTCCGCGTCCGACAGGATTTTATCGGGCTTGCTCATCAAATGCCGATAGTAAGCATCGTAGGCCAGCACATTTTTGACATAACCCCGGGTTTCAGAAAAGGGTATCGTCTCAATAAATGCTACCGCATCCAGCCGCCCTGCACTGTTCCCCAGCCAGGTTCTGACGCGGGACGGGCCTGCATTATAGGCCGCCGAAGAAAATATCCGGTTCTCACCAAACTGTTGATACACCGACTCCAGATACTGCATGCCGATCTGAATACTGGTTTCAGGATCCAGCAGCTGGCTGCTGTTGCTGTAGCCGGGCAGGCTGTAGCTTTTCACCGTATGCTGTGCGGTCGCGGGCATAACCTGCATCAGACCGGCGGCGCCGACCGGGGAGTGTGCCTTAGGATTCCACGCGCTCTCCTGGCGGGCAATCGCCATTGCATAGCTGATGGGTAGCGCTTTGCCGACCCCATAGCGCTGGAACTGCTCCTGATAAGCCAGCGGGAAACGCTCCTGTAAGCTGTTCCACAGCTTGCCGGTAATGGTCGCCTGAACGCTCAGATCCCACCAGTTTTGCTCGCGCGCAAAGCGGGCCAGCTGCTGCTGCTGGCCGCTGTTTTTGCTGGCCACCAGATAGCTCCACTCCATTCGGGCCAGGTTATCCATTCCCCAGTACATCAGCTCCCTTACGCGGGAAATTTCTGTTCCAGTGGTCAGGGCAGCGTCCGGTGAGGCGGCCTGATCAATCTGCAGCGGGTAGGTTTCACCCAGCCTTTGCGCGGCCACCATCGGATAGAATCCGCGCGCCTTCATCAGTCCATGCAGGATTGTTTCCGCTTCTTCTTTCCGCCCCTGCTCCAGCAGCAGATCGGCCTGCCAGTACTGCCACTCATCTTTTTGCTTCGCTTCCAGCGGCAGGCGGGCAATCCAGGTATTCATACCGCGTCGGTCGTTATTGCCCAGCGACATTCTGACTCGCCGCTCAATCAGGGAGGTAGACTCGCTGCGCATCACCACATTGTCCCGCCAGCGAGCCTGCTCAGAGGTGATGTCATTACCCATCAGACGCCAGGCAACCGCCTCGTTGAGATCCTGCTCATCGCTCTCGCTCATTTTTTGCAGGCGCACCAGCGAGGGGATCATCGCCCGGGCGTTTTCAGCATCCTCACGCGCTACGCGTGCAAAGGCAATGGCCGTCGCCTGGCGGGTAAAGTCAGTGGGTCCCACCGTCCGGGCAAAACTTTCCACGCTGGCAGGATTATTTTGCAGATCCATAACGGCGTTCGCCATGGTCTGATAATCGCCAGGCAGCTGCTTCGCCAGGGCGTTCACCAGGCTGGTATTACCCTCTTTCATCGCCAGGCGGATGCGCGCCAGGGTGGTAATCGGCGTTTGCTCGCCGGCGGCCTGCCAGGCGCTAAAAAGTTTGTCGCAGGCGGAGGGCAACGAGGTTCCCCGCAGCCAGATAGATTTCGCCCCCTGCCAGGCCACCTGCTGCTGGCCTGTCGCCCATTTGGCGTAGTACCAGTTACAGCGCGCCGCTACCGGCTTTGGCTCGTCGGGACTGAACACCAGCAGGCCTCGCCAGTCCTGACGATAGGCCAGCTCGTTGATAAAGCGGGCGGAGAGCGAACGCACCGGCGGCAGCGTGGGATATTTTTTGATAAACGCCTCGACGACGAAGCCGCTTTGCTGGTCCAGGTTCTGCGTCAGTTCACGGTACTCCAGATAGGGATAGAGCGGATAATCGCGCAGCGTTGGCATCAGCTCCGCCACTCTGTCCATCTGTTTGCTGTCCCAGGCCTGCTTAATTTGCTGGTAGCGGCTGCGCTGCGCATCCAGCGAATCCGCCTGTGCCATGCCGGTAATAGCGGTTAAACAGGCGCCTACTATCCAAAACTTCCATTTGTCGACCATGACTTTCCTCACGTTTACGCCTCTCTTTGTCCTGAACACTGAATCGCTCCCTTCATGCTAACCAGGCTGGAGCCGTCCCGCTATGTAATGCAGAAAAATTTACGCTACTCATTTCTGCGGGCGTCTGGTGTACCAGGTGCAGAAGGGGTCAGTTCAGGAAGGACTGGTCCTTCTGACTGCAAGATCCCCCCGTCGTGCGGACGGAGAACTGCCTAAATTGTCCCGGATATTTCATTGGATAAAATCGCACTTATAGATGAATTAAAACAATAAAAGTTAATTATCAGGGATAATTAAATTACCATCTCTTAATAAAACGCCAATCTCTAAATAAAAACAAACACTAATCGCAGATGAAAAAAATAAACCACATTTAAGATAAGGTTTTTAGATATTAAGATTACTATCTCAAGACAAAAGTTATAATACCTAAAAGTAATTAAAATAAACGCATAACGAAATACCTTTAAATGTGTATTATAGTTTCCAGGTATTTATATACTGGCCTGCCGGTAACCGTTTTTATTTTACTATCCTTAAATGGAGGTTCGCTTATGTCTTACTATCCTTTAACTTCCGTGCAGCAGGCTGTATGGTTGGACCAGCTGCTTACATCCGATACGCCCTGCTACAATATCGGTGCCCGGTGGCTTATTGAGGGCAAGCTGGATATCCCATTATTATGTAAAGCAATAATGGAGGTAGCAGAACAGCATGATGCGTTACAAATCACGCTTAAGGAAAGTGAAAGCGACGTTACCCAAACCTTTATTCGTAATGACGCCTCTTATCTGGAATACCATGACGTCAGTCAGGATGATAATCCTGAAGAGGTAGCACGGTCGCTCACGCAGGCAACGTTTATTAAACCCTTTTCTCTTTATAACCAACGCCTCTGGCGAACGAGTTTAATTAAAACGAATACCACAGAATTTATATGGTCTATTAACAGCCATCACATAATAGCGGATGGCACGTCGGTATCTCTGCTAAGCAAAAAAATTATCGCCCGCTATAAGGCGCTGCTAAGGGGGGACCCCTCTTGCGCAGATGATTCAAAAAATTACGCGCAATTTATTATTGAAGATGGCGCCTATCTCACCTCCTCCCGCTACGCACGTGACCGTGAATGGTGGCTGACTCGCTTTAACAATGCCCCACCCTCGCTGCTGGAACGCCGCAGCGGCTTTGAGGAAAACAACGCCTGGCCGAGCGCGCAGATTACCCGGCGACTCACCCTGGCACGTTATCAGCAGTTGACGGAGTATGCACACCGGTATGGCGCCTCGCCGATGCACTTTCTCAGTGCGCTGATCGCCTGCTGGTTTTCGCGCCAGTGGCAAACGGAGGCGGTGACGCTCGGCGTGCCGGTGCATAACCGCGCCAGGCACAAACAGACGCTGGGTATGTTCTCCTCCATGATCCCGGTAAGACTGGATACCAACACCGCTAATCCTTTTTCTACGCTGGTAAAGCAGGTCGCAGGCGAACTGCGGCGCAGCTATCGCCATCAGCGTTTTCCGATCGCTGAGCTTAATCGCGAACTGCGACTGAGTCAGCAGGGGCGGCGCCAGCTGTACGATTTGAGCTTTTCACTGGAAACCTTTCCCACCGACATCGAGCTGAACGGTAGCCCACTTAAGGTCGAGGCCTTACAACACGGCTACGAGCAGACGCCGCTGGCCGTTTATCTGCGCCACTACCACCCCGGTGACGATCCGGTGCTGGAGTGCAACGCTAACGAGGCCTGGTTCAGCCGGGACGAAGGTGAGCGTATTGCCGACCGTCTGCTGCACCTGATCGCGGCGATACTGGATGCCCCGCCGGAGCAGCCCATGGCGCTGCTGCCCCTGCTGCTGCCGTCGGAGCAGCACAGTATCCTAAATCTGTGGAACGATACCGCGCAGCCGTGGCACTTTCCCCAGGGTATTCACCGCTATTTTGAACGCCAGGTGGCACTGACGCCGCAGGCTGTGGCGCTTTGTGGAGACGTGGATACGCTAAGCTACGCCGCGCTCAACCAACGCGCCAACCAGCTGGCCGAATACCTGCGCGACGGCGGGATTAAGGCAGACGATCGCGTCGCGCTGTGCGTCGAGCGAAGTGCAGAAATGGTGGTGGCGCTGCTGGCTATTCTGAAGTCAGGTGGCGCTTACGTCCCGCTCGACCCCGATTATCCGGCGGATCGCCTCCAGCATATGCTGACCGACTGTGGCGCAAAATGTCTGCTGATCGACGATGCCGGACAACGGGCGCTAAGCGGTCTGTTGGATGGCAGCCTGAAGACGCTGCATGTGCAGAGAGACAGACAGAACTGGCGGGGAAGATCGGTGACCAACCTGCCCGATATCCTGCCGGATACGCAGCGATCGCTGGCCTATGTTATCTATACTTCCGGCTCGACCGGCAAGCCAAAGGGCGTGATGAACGAGCATCTGGCGGTCATGAACCGGCTGCTATGGATGCAGGAAACCTATCGCCTGACGTCGCAAGATACCGTGCTACAGAAGACCCCTTTTAGCTTTGACGTCTCGGTGTGGGAGTTTTTCTGGCCGCTGATGGCGGGTGCCCGCCTGGCCATCGCCAAACCGGGCGGCCACCAGGATCCGGCGTATCTGAGCGACATTATTTCCCGGTGCAGGGTGACTACGCTGCATTTTGTCCCCTCCATGCTCCAGCTGTTTCTGCGTCACGGCGTGATGTCAGAGTGCGCCCGACTGCAACGCGTCTTCTGTAGCGGGGAAGCGCTGCCGCTGGCTGCCGTTAAGCGCTTTCATCATCAGCTGCCGCTGGCTGAGCTACACAATTTGTACGGGCCAACCGAGGCGGCGGTTGACGTCTCCTTCTGGCACTGCCGGTCAGACGATCCCCGCCCGCGGGTACCAATAGGAAAACCGGTGGCCAATACCCGCCTCTATATTCTGGATGCCCGGCTACAGCCCGTACCGCCGGGCGTCAGCGGTGAGCTGCATATTGGCGGTATCCAGGTCGCACGGGGTTACCTGAACCGCGAAGCGCTCAGCCGGGAACGCTTTATCCCCGATCCGTTTAGCGACGCCGCCGGGGCAAGACTCTATAAAACCGGCGACCTGGCACGCTGGCTGGAGGATGGCAGTATTGAGTACCTGGGACGCAATGATTTTCAGGTGAAAATTCACGGGCTGCGCATCGAACTGGGCGAGATCGAGCAGGCGCTGCGCGGCTGTCAGGGCGTTGACGATGCGGTGGTGCTGGCCTGTGACGATCGCCAGGGCGACAAGCGCCTGGTGGCCTGGGTGGCCACGACGGAAGCGGCGAATGCAGGCCAGTGGCGGGAGCAACTGAGCCGCTCGCTACCGAGCTTTATGATCCCGGCCTGCATTGTTCCGCTGGCAGCGCTGCCGCTTTCACCCAACGGCAAGCTGGATCGCCGGGCGCTTCCCCCGCCCACGCTCGCGGGTGCGGAGAAAAAAGTTTATCAGCCCGCCGTCACCGAACAGGAGCGCATCCTCGCGGTGCACTGGGCCGATCTGCTGGAGGTGCCCGCTCCCGGCCTTGACGATGATTTCTTTGAGCTGGGCGGCCACTCTTTGCATGGCATACAGCTGATGATGCGTCTTAAGCGTCAGGGGCTGAAGATAGATATGAAAGCGCTTTACGCCCATACCACCCTGCGCGCGCAGGCTGCTTTCCTGGCGCGGAACGGGCAGGATCCGGAAGCCTGCGGCATCAGCGCCGATAACTACGCACCGCAGCCCGCACCGCCTTTAGCGGGCTTTAGCCTGTTGCAGCCGCTGAATCAGCATCGGGCGAAGGATACCCTGTGGACGGTGCATCCCGCAGCCGTCGGCTGCGAGATTTATCAGGATTTGGCTACGCGCCTTGAGGGAGAGATGAACGTCACCGGGGTAAGCAACTACAACCTGTTTAACCGGCCACATATTCCCACCCTGGCCGCACTGGCCAGTTACTATCTACAGCATATTCAGCAGCAGGGGCTGCCCGTCGATCGTCCGGTAAACCTGCTTGGCTGGTCGCTGGGCGGCCTGATTGCGCTGGAGATGGCCGTGCAGCTGGAACAGCTCGGCTATCGCCATATTCACGTCTGCCTGCTGGATACGCTTTATCGCTGCGATGTACATCAGCAGATTGCGCCCGGTATGCTGGCGACCTTACTTTCGGCCATCGGTCTGGACGAGGTGGCGGTGAAACGCGCGATTCAGGCGGAAGAGACTGAGTTAAACATGAATGCTCAGGCACTTAGCGGCCCCCTCAACGCCACCCGCGTTACGCTGTTTAAAGCCACCCAGTTTGTCGATCTCAGCGAATCGGGAACGGCGGATGGCAGTAAGGTTCTGGCACTCAGCGATAACGGTCTGGGCCAGGTCTGCCCTCATCTACGGGTCATCCCGCTGGCGGAAAACCATCACTCGATGATTCACCGCCACGACGTGATTATCCCTGCATTGCTCGGAACGCTGCCGCAAAGCATCACCGTTCCGACTAACGCGGTGGCGCGGAAAGGCAGCCCGACGCTGGCGCTTTCCGGCAGTGAAAAACGACAAAGCTGACCGGGGCGCTACGAGACGTGAAGCGCGCGCAGACTTATCGCGGGGGTGCCGTCTCCATCATGCCGGTGTCCACCCTGAAGTCCCGCTGTTCGCCGGGTGCCAGTAGAATAAGCGTATCCGCCTGCTTCGCGGCCAGAAACCCCTCGGGACGACAGGTGGCGGGAAGCACAAAGGCGGCTACCTGCTGGTCGGCGTTATGCAATATCCAGCGCGTCGCGTGGGGAAACTGCGCGGTAGCAAACCGCGTGCTAAAGCCGTAACCCTGCGGCGATTGCACGCTGAACTCCGCGCTTTCGCCATACTGCGCAAGATTATCGGCAAAGAAGACTATCTCCGGATCGCACATTTCGGGGCGGCTCAGCCCGTCAAATTCCGCAGGCGCGCTCGCCAGCTGTCGCGTGTAGTCCAGCCAGCTGGCCGTCGGGTGAACGTGGCCCGGAATACTGGTTCTCAGTTGAAAAGCCTCCTGCGGAATACTCTGGCGAAAGACGCCGTTATCCACCCACGCATAGTTCATATGACACATATACTGTAACGGCATCGGGTTGCCTGAGAGGTTAGTCACCTTCATCGCTATCTCAAGGCGCGGCTTCCCGGCCAGCAGCGTTACCGCCGGTGCGGCGCGGTAGTGGTGTCCAAACCCTTTGATATATTCCACCTCCCCCCGCAGCGTTAACCGTTCCTCATCCAGCTCCAGCCAGGCGCTGTCCATTCGCGCGCAGGCCATTTCGCCATGCAGGGGATGATCGTCCTCCGGGGCCGGACAGCCGTTGCTCAGCAGGCCGGAATGGAAAGCAAAACAGCCGTAGGTATCAATAATATTGTTACCCGGCAGCGGCTGCGTAAAGCCGCTGCCCATGGTCAGAGAGCGCCCGTCAAACACCGCGTCCCAAATCATCTGACCATAAAACGGCAGCACGATAAGCGATCCCCGGCTGTTTTCCAGCTTCACCGCCTCAATTCCCGAGGGGAAGCGGAACAGCTCAACGGTGAATGCGGGGTTTTCCAACAGCACGCGCGGCGTCGCGGAAAACAGCGCGGGGGTCAGCGGCAAACGTGTGGTCATAACGCCCCCTTAGCCAGATCGCCGCCTGCAACGGGCTGTTTTTTGAAGCGCAACTCACCCCAGAAGTAAAAGCCTACCCAGGCAAAGCACAGCAGCGAGACGCCAAAAGCCAGCTGCATCGATCCCAGCCGATCGGACACCAGCCCCTGTAGCGCGGGCACGAAGGCCGCCCCCACGATAGCCATCACGATAAAGGCACCGGCCACCTCGGTATATTTATTGTCGACCGTCGCCAGCGTACCGGCGTAAATCGTCGCCCAGCAGGGACCAAACAGCACGCTGACAAACACGGCGGCATAAACGGCGGTAAAGTTTGGCACCAGCATCACATAGAGTAGCGTGGCAACGCCCACCACCGAATAGGCGATTAGCACCTTCTCGGCGCGAAAGCGGGTCATCAGAAAATTGGCGACAAACTTGCCGATAAAGAAGCAGATAAAGCTGTAAATCATAAAGTTAGAGGCATGACGTTCATTCGCTGCGCCCAGGTTCAGCGCCAGACGAATGGTAAACGACCACACCGCCACCTGCATGCCGACATAAAGGAACTGGGTAATAATCCCGCGCTTAAAGTGGCGATTGTTCGCCAGATAGCGAAAGGTTTCTCCCAGCGACGGGCGCGCCCTGCCGACGCTTGCCGGTTTACAGTGCGGATAGCGCGTCAGCAGAAACAGCACCATCATTACCACCAGCACCATTACCAGATATTTGTAGGGTGCCAGCGTATGCTCCAGCATCGCCAGGCGGAACTGATGCAGCTGCCCGGCGTCCATGCCCGCCATCTGGCTGTGCAGGCTGTCGCCATCCTGAAAAACCAGATATTTCCCCAGCACAATGCCCATCAGCGCGCCAACGGGATAAAAGGTCTGGCTGACGTTAAGGCGCAGCGTGGCGCGATCGCGATGGCCTATCATTGAGCTGTAGGTGTTGGCTGCCGTCTCCAGAAAGCTCAGCCCGATGGCGATGGCAAAGATGGCCGCCAGGAACATGGTATAGGTCGCCATATGCGAGGCGGGATAAAACAGCACGCAGCCTGCAATATAGAGCGCCAGTCCCAACAGGATGGCAACTTTATAGCTGCTGCTGCGGATCACCAGCGAAGCCGGTATCGCAATCAGGAAATAACCGCCGTAAAAGGCACTCTGCACCAGCGCGCTGGCAAAGTCGCTCAGCGCGAACACGCTTTTGAACTGGGTAATCAAAATATCATTCAGGCTGGCAGCACATCCCCACAGCGGGAACAGGCAGGAGAGCAGAATAAACTGAAACAGCGGCGTTTTATTTAAGTAGCCGTCAGGCTGCTGGACAATGTTCTGGTGCATGGCGAATCCTCAGTTAAGCGGTGAGAAAACGGTGGAAGGCGTCGGCATCAGGGTATGACCGCTGCGTGCCCCGACCGGTTACGCTACAGGCGGCGAAGGCCGATGCAGACTGCATTGCGCGCGGAATATCGCCGTGCTGGATCAGAAAGTGCGCGAAGCAGCCAATAAAGGCGTCACCGGCCCCGCTGGTGTCGACCGCCTGAACGGGCACCGGCGCAACGCGATAAACCTCGTCACCCTGCATCCAGACCGATCCCCGGCTGCCCAGGGTAATGATTAGGTTCTTCAGCCCGCGTCCAAGCAGCATCTGCCCGGCACGCAGCACCTCATCGTCGCTGCTCACCGGCAGACCGGTGAGGATCTCCAGCTCCGTCTCGTTTGGCATAAAAAAATCGCACTGACAGGCGTAGTCAATATCCAGTCCGGCCACGGCGGGTGCCGGGTTAAGGATCACCTGAATACCGTGCTGACGCGCAAAGGTAATGGCGTAGTAAACCGTCGGCAGCGGGATTTCCAGCTGGAGCACCAGCAGGCGGCAGGCCTTAAGTTCCTCTGCGGCGGCGTCAATATCGGCGGGTGTTAGCCGATCGTTGGCACCTTTAATGATCAAAATGCGGTTTTGCGACTGCTCGTCCACAAAGATCGGCGCTACGCCGCTGGAGGTACCGGGTGCGACGGTGACATGCTGCGTATCCACGCCAAACTGCTGTAAATTTCTGATGGTATTCTCAGCAAAAAGATCCTCGCCCACCTTGCTGACCATCATCACTTTCGCCCCCAGCTTTGCGGCGGCAACCGCCTGATTTGCCCCTTTCCCGCCGCAGCCCAGCGCGAAGTCGGGGGCCTCAAGCGTTTCACCGGCCTTTGGCATCGTATTGGTATAGGTAATCAGATCGACCATATTTGAACCGATGACGGCAATATCCATCACATTTCTCCCCTGTAAAGTACGATCATTTAATGTTGTAAAACTAACAATAACAACCGAGATATGTTAAAAATGTGACACCCGTCTCATCGGGAAAATCCGGATAAAACTGAGAATAAGGGCATTGACGTCGTTGAAAAAATGTTATTATTTTAACAATTGATACGTCGATCTGAACAGGCTGACAGGCCCGGGGGCGGGGATCGTACAGCCCACACCGCCCCTGCCGACCAGTATTCGTCTCAAAAAAGCAGATGTCGTCAGTTCGTGAGGTTTGCGGCGCGATCTCATTGAAGGTAATATTGACAGCCTGTCTGCTCTACGCGATGCAAGCCCTTAAATTATGGGAAATTTATCGCGATCTCAGGGGCGCTCTTGTCCTCTTCCACCGATGTCGGCTCCGGCGTGGCAACATTTAAGGTCACATCACGGCGGCGAGGGATATTAACTGATTGATCCAGGAGTGATGAGTATGGAAACCCGGCGTGACGAGCGCATTAACAGGCTGGCGCAGGCGCTAAAGCGGACCGACAAGATCCATCTGAAGGATGCAGCGCAGCTGCTGGGCGTCTCGGAGATGACCGTCCGGCGCGATCTGAGCGAACCTTCCGCCATGGTGGTGCTGCTGGGCGGCTATATCGTCAGCGATCCAAAAAGTCACCAGGGCCACTACTTCGTTTCCGATCAGCAGGCACAAAATGTCGACAAGAAACGGCGTCTCGGACAGCTGGCCGCCGCGCTGATTGAGCCGGGCGATACGGTCTTTTTCGACTGTGGCACCACCATGCCGTGGGTGGTCGACGCCATTGATAACCAGCTGGCCTTTACCGCCATCTGCTGCGCGATGAACACCTTCCTGGCGCTGAAAGAGAAACCGGCCTGCCGGGTGATCCTCAACGGCGGGGAGTTTCACGCTGATAACGCCCTCTTCACGCCGCTTGGCTCGGGTTCGGTGATGGACAGTCTCTGTCCGGGCAAGGCCTTTATCTCCGCCGCCGGTATTGATGATGTTCAGGGCGCCACCTGCTATAACCTGAATGAACTGCCAATGAAGCATCAGGCGTTGCAGCGGGCCAGTCATAAAATCCTGCTGGCGGACAGCAGTAAGTTTGGCAAAGTGCTGCCTGCGCGCATTGGCGAACTCAGCGCGTTCGATACGCTGGTAAGCGACGAAGCGCCGCCCGCGAGGCTGAATCAGCGGCTGGCACAGCTGGGCATCGTGATACTGAATGGCCAGGGGGGATAATCCCCGGCTCCCGGGCTGTGATTACCCCGGGAAACCCGCTAAACTTGCCGTCTGAGCGGGCGGCATACTGCCCCAATTCAAACACAGACACCAAGAGGCTCATCCTACGTGGCTCAATTCGTCTATAGCATGCATCGCGTCGGCAAAGTGGTTCCGCCGAAGCGTCATATTCTTAAAAACATCTCCCTGAGCTTTTTCCCGGGTGCCAAAATTGGCGTGCTCGGTCTGAACGGCGCAGGTAAATCCACCCTGCTGCGCATCATGGCCGGCATTGATACAGATATCGAAGGGGAAGCGCGCCCGCAGCCTGGCCTGAAAATCGGCTATCTGCCACAGGAGCCGCAGCTGAACCTGGAACACAGCGTTCGCGAATCCGTTGAGGAAGCGCTGGCGGAAGTGGTCGGCGCGCTGAAGCGTCTTGATGAGGTTTACGCACTCTACGCTGAAGAAGATGCAGACTTCGATAAGCTGGCTGCCGAGCAGGGTCGCCTGGAAGAGATTATTCAGGCCCATGATGGTCACAACCTGAATACCCAGCTTGAGCGCGCTGCCGATGCGCTGCGCCTGCCGGACTGGGATGCGAAAATCGCTAACCTCTCCGGCGGTGAGCGTCGCCGCGTCGCCCTGTGCCGCCTGCTGCTGGAAAAACCCGATATGCTGCTGCTGGATGAGCCAACAAACCACCTGGATGCTGAATCCGTGGCGTGGCTGGAGCGCTTCCTGCACGACTTTGAAGGCACCGTGGTGGCGATCACCCATGACCGTTACTTCCTTGATAACGTGGCGGGCTGGATCCTTGAGCTGGACCGCGGCGAAGGTATCCCGTGGGAAGGCAACTACTCTTCCTGGCTGGAGCAGAAAGACGCGCGTCTGGCGCAGGAAGCATCAAGCGAAGCGGCTCGTCGCAAGTCGATTGAGAAAGAGCTGGAGTGGGTGCGTCAGGGGGCAAAGGGCCGCCAGTCCAAAGGCAAAGCCCGTCTGGCGCGCTTTGAAGAGCTGAATAACACCGACTATCAGAAGCGTAACGAAACTAACGAACTCTTTATTCCACCGGGCGCGCGCCTGGGCGATAAGGTGGTCGAGGTGAGCAACCTGCGCAAATCGTATGGCGATCGCCTGCTGATCGATGACCTTACCTTTTCAGTGCCGAAGGGGGCCATCGTTGGCATCATCGGTCCCAACGGTGCCGGTAAATCCACCCTGTTCCGCATGATGTCCGGTCAGGAGCAGCCTGACTCCGGCAGCATTGTGCTGGGTGATACCGTGAAGCTGGCTTCGGTCGATCAGTTCCGCGACAGCATGGATAATTCCAAAACCGTGTGGGAAGAAGTGTCCGGCGGTCAGGATATTATGCGTATTGGCACCACGGAAATGCCGAGCCGTGCCTATGTCGGTCGCTTTAACTTTAAAGGCGTGGATCAGGGCAAGCGCGTGGGTGAACTCTCCGGCGGCGAGCGTGGCCGTCTGCACCTGGCGAAGCTGCTGCAGGTTGGCGGCAACATGCTGCTGCTGGATGAACCGACAAACGACCTGGATATCGAAACCCTGCGCGCGCTGGAAAACGCCCTGCTGGAGTTCCCAGGCTGCGCGATGGTCATCTCGCATGACCGCTGGTTCCTGGATCGTATTGCCACGCATATTCTGGATTATCAGGATGAAGGCAATATCGAATTCTTCGAAGGTAACTTTACCGAATACGAAGAGTATAAGAAGCGCACGCTGGGCGCTGACGCGCTGGAGCCAAAGCGCATCAAATACAAGCGTATGAGTAAGTAATAAGCGTACGATCCAGTAAGTGATGATAAGGCGGTGCAAACCGCCTTATCTTTTATAGCGTTTTCCATTCATACACTTCTCCCTGCCAGGCCCTACTCTCTTTCTTAATAAGAACGATGTGCAACTGTTGTGCTGCATCGAAACCCGTTTTTTCGTCACCTATGTCGTTGCGGGGGCCCGGTGCATAGCCCTGCGGAAACCCTTGCCACGCGGACATGCCGCAAGCACGTTCTGGCAATTTTGACGTTTGCTGTTGTTGCGGGGGACCCGGGGCAAAGCCCTGCGGGGACCGTTGTCACGCGGACACGCCGCAAGCACGTTCTGGCAATTTTGACGTTTGCTGTTGTTGCGGGGACCCGGTGCAAAGCCCTGCGGGGACCGTTGTCACGCGGACACGCCGCAAGCACGTCCGTGTGGGCTCGGCTCGCGCATCCCTGCGCTCGACGNGGGGACCGTTGTCACGCGGACACGCCGCAAGCACGTCCGTGTGGGCTCGGCTCGCGCATCCCTGCGCTCGACGGTCCGCTAAGCCAACGCTCCCCGCCTGGCCTCTGGCTTTGTTGTCGCTGCTAAAAAACCCTTCACTCCCCGCTCTGTTCAACTAACTTTCGACAGGTAATCCTATCTCCGACGAAGCGGGTTTGCCTGTACCTTCGCCGGAACTAAAGGCCTACTCTGCGACAAGAAAGCGATGTTAAACCATGGCACTGAAGCAGGTTCTGATATTGCTCAGTGCCAGACTACTTACAGACCACTCCGCAGCCAGAAGGCGGTGTTGCGGAGCAGATTAGCCG
>NZ_CDPK01000015.1:0-17589 GCF_900068895.1 Erwinia sp. ErVv1
CATGCGAGAGTAGGGAACTGCCAGGCATCAAATAAAGCAATAGCCCTGACCTCACGGTCAGGGTTTTTTGCGTTATGGGGCAGGAGAAATTATTCGGCCCAGAGTCAGGATCATGCGTACAGGGACCGGGGAATTGCGCTCAGGATCAGGGTTACTGCATTCAGGCCCCGCTCGCGGTCATGACTGTTACGTGCTGGCCTGTAAATCAGCCCGTAACCTTCACTCAGTACCGGCAGAACGGCGCTGCTTTTCCCGCCACTGAGCAATAAAATCCACCACGGTATCCACCGCATTCAGATCCAGCACTGGCACCCGGCACTCCAGGTTGATGTCGCCAGCAACAGCAATAACGTGCTCATCCAGCCCGTCAGGGAAGGGTTTTCCCGTCTCATGCCGGTAAAGCACTATCTTCGGCACTGCTTCGCCTTTAAAGCCTTCGATTAGAATCAAATCAAGCTTGCTCTCATCCATTCTGCTGGCCAGATAGTGCAGATCCAGCGTGTCAGCCGCTGACGTTTCGGTCATTAGCGCCCAGCGCTGTTGACTGGCGACTATTACCTGATCGGCACCAGCTTTACGTAGCTCGTAACTGTCTTTCCCCGGCTTATCAATTTCCATGTCGTGATGGGTATGTTTAATCAGCCCGCAGCGGATACCCCGCTCTGAAAGCAGTGGGATCAGCTGCTTCAACAGCGTCGTTTTTCCTGTGCCGCTGGCCGCGACAATAGCTAACAGGGGGATCACAATGCTTCACCCTTACCCAGAAGATCGCTGGGGTAGTTAATATTTGCGAAAGCGGCAGGGCAGCTATCGAAAGAGACAGCATGGCCGCCTGCCTGCTTAAGAAATAGCATGACTCGCCGTTCTCCGGCTGCAAGAAATGAAGCAAGATCCCCAGCTAAACCGACGTTTACCAGCGCCAGCGTCGGATGATCGCGATCGCCACTGCGCGCCCATACGGCAGGTGCATCCTTTTTCTCCTGCCACAGGCGTGCAACTAAGTCGTCAGGAAGCTCTGGCGTATCACAGGGCGCAAAAACGGCCCAGTCTTCAGCGATATTTTGTAATGCTGCAAGCATGCCTGCCAGCGGCCCGGGAAAGCCCGACAGGGTATCTGCGAATACCGGAACACCACTCTGCTGATAAATAGAAATATTACGGTTTGCACTGATGCAAAGCTGGCTTACCTGGGGAGAAAGCCGCCCTAACACATGCTGATAAAGTGGTTTACCCCGCCACGGGATGAGACCTTTATCTTCACCGCCCATACGGCTTCCCTGGCCGCCAGCAAGAATTACGCCAGTGACGGGTAGGAGGGAGATCGTGGACATAAAACTTACACCCTCTTTTAATGTGGGTTTAACCCTGCTAACGTAGCAGAATTGACCTTTTAACAGGAACAACAGCATGAAATGCCATCGTCTGAACGAACTAATTTCACTGCTTCAGCCAGCCTGGCAGCAGGAACCCGATCTGAATTTAGTGCAATTTTTGCAGAAAATCGCGGATGAAGCGGGTTTTACTCAGCCTATTGGCGACATTACCGATGACGTTCTAATCTATCATCTTAAAATGCGCGGCACGGATAAAGATGAAGCTATCCCCGGTCTGAAAAAAGATTATGAGGAAGACTTTAAAACCGCTTTGCTGCGTGCCCGCGGCGTGATTAAAGATTAAATCACCATTTACCGTCATGCTGCCTGTTTGATGATATTCTTTATCGCTAATTCATTTGCGATAACCTGTGAGTATGTCGGATGAAAGGACCTGCCTTTAACTTTCAAAACCTGGATCCTGATACCATTCTGGATGCGCTGTGGCAAACCGGAATTCGGGTAGAGTCAGGGCTTACTGCCCTGAACAGCTATGAAAATCGGGTCTACCAGTTCTCCGATGAGGACCGGAAACGCTACGTCGTTAAGTTCTATCGCCCTGAGAGGTGGTCAGATCAACAGATCGGCGAAGAGCACCAGTTTACCACCGAGCTGCTTAATGATGAGGTGCCCGTCGCGGCTCCGCTGCTTCTTCAGGGGACGACCCTTCATCAGCATCAGGGCTACCGTTACGCGGTTTTCCCCAGCCTGGGAGGACGGCAGTACGAAACGGATAACTATGACCAGCTGGAGTGGGTAGGACGCTTTTTGGGTCGAATCCACCAGACGGCCAGAAAGAAGACCTTCACCGTGCGGCCGACCCTGGGTCTGAAAGAGTATATCGAAGAGCCCCTGGCCGTTCTAGAACAGAGCCGTCTGATCCCGGCAAAGCTCAAAGAGCCTTTATTAGCCAGCGTCAGGCTTATCGGCACAACTTTACATAATTACTGGCATACTCAATGGCAGCCGATGCGCCTGCATGGCGATTGCCATCCGGGTAATATCCTCTGGCGCGACGGTCCGCTGTTTGTCGATTTGGATGATGCGCGCAATGGCCCCGCCATTCAGGATCTCTGGATGCTGATCAACGGTGATGTTAAGGAGCAGCGTATCCAGTGGGATATTTTACTGGAGGCTTACAGTGAATTCAGCGAGTTCGACTCACATGAATTGTCACTGATTGAGCCTTTACGCGCCATGAGGATGGTTTATTATCTGGCATGGGTGGTCCGCCGTTGGGAGGATCCCGCATTTCCTGCAAGTTTTCCGTGGATGACGGACGAGGATTTCTGGCGCAGGCAGATCGCTATTTTTAATCAACAGGCAAAGCTGTTGCAGGAACCCCCGCTGCAGCTTGTACCTACTTTTCAGGGTTGATGGCCCTTTTGCTGTTAGGAGAGAATTTTCCAATGAAAAAGATTTGGTTTGCGCTGGTCGGCATGATGCTGGCAATGAGTGCATCGGCTGCGCAGTTCACCGATGGTCAACAGTATGTAACAATACAGAAGCCCGTTACCGGCGAACCTCAGGTTATGGAGTTCTTCTCCTTCTTTTGTCCTCACTGCTATGAATTCGAACACGTCTGGCACGTTAGCGATGCGGTGAAGAAAAACCTGCCCGCTAACACGAAAGTGACTAAATACCACGTGGATTTCCTGGGTGGAGACATGGGCAAAACCCTGACCCAGGCATGGGCGGTGGCGATGGCGCTGGGTGTTGAAGATAAAGTGACTGCCCCTATTTTTGAAGGCATCCAGAAAACCCAAACCATTACCGACCCGGCCAGTCTGAAAGCAACCTTTGTAAAAGCGGCGGGTATTAAGCCAGAAGATTACGATGCGGCGTGGAACAGCTTCGTGGTGAAATCGCTTGTTGCGCAGCAGCAAAAAGCGGCTGCTGACGTCGATCTGCGCGGTGTGCCAGCGATGTTTGTTAACGGAAAATACATGGTGAACAACGGCGGTCTGGATACCAGCTCAATGGACAATTACGTTCAGCAATATGCTAACGTTGTGAAATTCCTGCTGACCCAGAAGTAACCTGCTTTTGACCACGCCAGCCTGCGGCTGGCGTGGTTACCTTCCCCATCCGGCTGAAAATCCTGTTCTTAATTTGCTTCTCCCATTTCTGCCGATCCGTTGGATCCGATCGCGTCACATTGATCGGGGCATAAATAATATCCACACTGAATTAATTTCGGATGGGATAAAGCAAATCCTAAGGTAACCTACTAACTTCATGTAATAAAAAGTAATTTTAACCTCCCACGATATCATATTCTGGCTGTTGCATTACGTTTGCAAATTTACGCACAAACTTATCCACAGTTTGTTATTGGGAAGCTATTCGCATAACCCATCTTTAAGGGACGATTCACCCCCGAGTTATTTCATCTTTTATACTCAGCTGTGGCATCCTTACCACATTGATAAAACCAACGAAGAACGCAAAAAACCTATGGCACAAATTGCAGAAAACCCGCTTATTCTGGTAGATGGCTCTTCTTACCTTTACCGTGCTTATCATGCCTTCCCTCCACTGACCAACAGTGCGGGTGAACCCACGGGCGCAATGTACGGTGTCCTGAATATGTTGCGCAGTCTGCTGCTGCAATATAAGCCTGACCATGTCGCCGTAGTTTTTGATGCCAAAGGCAAAACGTTTCGTGATGAGCTTTTTGAAGATTACAAATCTCATCGGCCACCCATGCCGGACGATCTTCGTGCGCAAATAGAACCCTTGCACAACATGGTAAGGGCAATGGGGCTGCCGCTGCTGGCCGTATCGGGCGTAGAGGCCGATGACGTCATCGGGACGCTGGCGCTGGAAGCCGGGAAAATAGGTAAGCCAGTATTGATCAGCACCGGCGACAAAGACATGGCACAGCTGGTGACACCTGATATCACGCTGATCAACACCATGAATAACGCCATTCTCGGTCCAGACGAAGTGGTGGAAAAGTTCGGCGTTCCTCCTTCACTGATTATCGACTTTCTTGCCCTGATGGGCGACTCCTCAGACAATATTCCGGGTGTTCCCGGAGTGGGTGAAAAGACCGCGCAGGCGCTGCTTCAGGGCCTGGGGGGGATAAAAGACATTTATGCCAACCTTGATAAGGTCGCTACACTGACCTTCAGGGGCGCTAAGACCATGTCGGCGAAGCTTGAGCAAAGCAAAGAGCTGGCTTTTCTGTCTTATCAGCTGGCGACGATCAAAACCGATGTGCAGCTGGACGTAACCTGTGAGCAGCTCACGGTTAATGAGCCTGATGCAGAAACGCTGCTTGGCCTGTTCCGTCACTATGAGTTCAAGCGCTGGATAACCGATCTGGAAGAGGGCAAATGGCTACAGGGAAGGAAAGGCTCGCCAGCAGGACAGAAAGCGCCGGTAGAAGCAGTGGCTGAGAGCAGCACCAGTGAGGTCGCCAGCGTGCTGTCATCCGATGGCTACGTGACTATTCTGGATGAAGAAACCTTTGAAGCCTGGTTTAAAAAACTACAGGACAGTTCACTGTTCTCATTCGACCTTGAAACGGATTCACTCGACACGCTGAGTGCAAATATTGTCGGACTCTCATTTGCAGTTGCGCCGGGTGAAGCGGCCTACCTGCCGGTAGCGCATGACTACCTTGATGCGCCCGTTCAGCTTGACCGTGACAGCGTCCTGGCACGTCTTAAACCCCTGCTGGAAGATAACAAGGCGTTTAAGGTTGGGCAGAACCTGAAGTATGACCGCGGCGTGCTGAAGAATTACGACATTGAACTTCAGGGCATCAGGTTTGACACCATGCTGGAGTCCTACGCGCTCAACAGCGTAGGGGGGCGGCACGATATGGATACGCTGGCCACCCGCTGGTTAAGCCATAAAACGGTCACCTTTGAGGAGATCGCCGGAAAGGGCAAAAAACAGCTGACCTTTAATCAAATCGCCCTGGAACAGGCCGCCCACTATGCCGCTGAAGATGCAGACGTTACGCTTCAGCTGCATCTTAAAATGTGGCCGGAGCTGGAAAAAGAAGCGGGTCCCAAACAGGTTTTTGAAGAGATCGAGATGCCGCTGGTTACGGTTATTTCACGCATCGAGCGCAACGGGGTTTTCATTGACCAGGGTATTCTGGCGAAGCATTCGATTGAGCTTACCGAGCGCCTGGCCGGACTGGAGCAAAAAGCGCATGAGCTGGCAGGTGAGCCGTTTAATCTCTCATCACCAAAGCAGCTGCAAACTATTTTGTTTGAGAAGCAGGGGATTAAGCCCACGAAAAAAACGCCGGGCGGCGCTCCCTCTACCAGCGAGGAAGTCCTTGCCGAGCTGGCGCTTGATTACCCCCTGCCGAAGGTGATCCTGGAACATCGTGGCCTGTCCAAACTGAAGTCAACCTACACCGATAAACTGCCGTTGATGATCAACCCGATAACCGGACGTGTCCATACGTCGTACCATCAGGCCGTTACGGCGACCGGACGTCTCTCATCGACCGATCCTAACCTGCAAAATATTCCGGTACGTAACGACGAAGGGCGTCGTATTCGTCAGGCGTTTATTGCCTCTGAGGGCTGTAAAATTGTTGCCGCCGACTATTCGCAGATTGAGCTGCGTATCATGGCGCATCTGTCTCAGGATAAAGGCCTGCTGAGTGCCTTTGCCGATGGGCAGGATATCCACCGTGCCACGGCGGCGGAGGTCTTTGGCATGGCGCTTGATAAAGTGACCGGAGAGCAGCGCCGCAGCGCTAAGGCAATAAACTTTGGTTTGATCTACGGCATGAGCGCATTCGGCCTCTCCCGCCAGCTCAATATTGGCGCAGGCGAAGCAAAGAAATATATGGATCTCTACTTCGAGCGTTATCCTGGCGTGCTGGAATACATGGAAAATACCCGTCAGCAGGCAGCCGCGAAGGGCTATGTCTCTACGCTGGACGGTCGCCCTCTCTATTTGCCTGATATCAACGCCAGCAATGCGATACGCCGCAAGGCCGCAGAGCGTGCGGCAATCAATGCGCCCATGCAGGGAACCGCCGCCGATATTATCAAGAAAGCGATGATCGCCGTGGATGGCTGGCTGACGCCACAGTCCATGCCGGAGGTGAAGATGATTATGCAGGTACACGATGAACTGGTTTTTGAGGTTAAAACCTCCGAGGTCGAGGCTGCATCAGCGAAGATCCGCGAGCTGATGGAAAATAGCATGACGCTTGACGTTCCGCTGCGTGTGGATGTTGGCGTAGGTGATAACTGGGATCAGGCCCATTAATTACCAGAGTAAAAGAGAGTAAGGTGCAGACGCGGGCTTTTAGCCCGTCGTAAGCCTTTGCATGGCTGCCCCGGGGGGCCGACAGAAGTCATTTTGTTGGCCTCACGCAGAATCCATAAGAATTTCGTGTAGTTGGAAGCGACAGCGGATGATAATTCCCTTTTTTGCTCAGAATTTCACCTAACCATCTATGCTGTAAGCATTTTTTCCGTAAGTTAGCTACAAGTCGAGCGGGATTATGTGAGCTGGGTTGGATAAAGCAGGGTAATTTCTGGAAGTTAACTACAAAAAACCCTTTTTAGGCCCGAAAAAATCATGTAGAGTTTGAGTCGTAGGGTACAGAGGTAAGATGTTCTATCTTTCAGACCTTTTACTTCACGTAATCGGATTTGGCTGAATATTAGCCGCCCCAGTCAGTTATGACTGGGGCGTTTTTTATTGGGCGACGTTCAAAAGCGCGTTACTGCGGATCGTTAAGATTCTCGTCTTCAACAGCAGGGGGGATATCGGTAAACCAGCTATCCAGCTTCTGGCTTAGCTTGTCCACGCCAATTCTCTTAAGCGAAGAGAAAACTTCGACCTGAATATCACCCACAAAGCCTTTAGCTTCTTCACGCACCAGATTGAGCTGAGCTTTACGCGCGCCCGAGGCCAGTTTATCTGCCTTGGTTAGCAGAACCAGTACCTGAATACCGCTCTGAACGGCCCACTTAATCATTTGCTGATCCAGGTCCTTAAGCGGATGACGGATATCCATCAGTACCACCAGGCCCTTCAGACATTCGCGTCTGTGCAGATATTCTGACAGGGCTTGCTGCCACTTCAGCTTTACCTCCTCAGGGACTTCCGCATAACCATAGCCCGGTAAATCGACCAGGCGGTAGCCTTCTGCAACCTGGAAAAGGTTGATCAGCTGGGTACGGCCAGGCGTTTTACTGGTACGGGCCAGCGATTTCTGGTTGGTCAGCGTGTTAAGCGCGCTGGACTTGCCCGCATTAGAACGGCCTGCAAATGCCACTTCGATTCCGCTGTCGGAGGGAAGATGACGGATATCAGGGGCGCTGGTGACAAAATGAGTGAGATGATAATTCCAGCCAGACAAAATAAAACTCCAGGAATAAATGTGCAATTGCGCTGAGTATACCCTGTATAGAATCAAAGCGCCCAGCTCACCGCAGTCAGGTCCATCCTTTGTAAGAGATTTGCTACAGATTATGTCAGCCTTTATCGTTTCCAGTTAAATGGGAAAAATGCAAAAAATGCTATTAAACAACGCATTAGTTTAATTTCGAATTATCGGCACCAAAATAGTTACGCTGGCTGACTTGAGAGTTTGTCTTAATGGTCTACAGTATTGGTCAGAACCTGGAGGGTTCACTTCAGGACGAAGCGCTCAGGGTAGGCAGGATGCTGCTGAGCAGGGATGGAAAGGCGTTGTGGATAATGCCACAAAATGGAACGGAACACGTCCGGGACGGATGAAACGGCAAAGGAAAACCGGGATGTTGTATGCCCAAAAGGATGCTGACTCAGTCAGTCCTTCTGCGGAAGGTGCGAAAAAAGGCGACAGGGAGACCTGCCGCCTTTTTTCTTTGTCTGCTTTCTGCTAGATTTCGCCGCAATTCTATACTGAATATAAAAAGTCTGAGAGCAGAAATCATGAAGCAACCTGCACGTAAACCCCAGGATAAAAAACCAGCAGCAAAAAGCCCGCGTAAACCCCGCGTTGACCTCAATGCTGAAGCGCGCGATCGCAAGCGTGACAAGAAGCAACGCGGCAATCCTACCGGCAGTCGCGCTAATCCTCTCGCCCAGGCCCAAAAAAGTAGCACTGACAACAAAAGCAAAGATCCGCGTATCGGCAGCAAAAAGCCCGTTGCCCTGGGCGCGGCTTCCGCTGCGACCAAACCCGCGAAGCCCGCTAAAGTGGCTAAACCGGTGCAGGAAGAGAAGAAATCCCGTCTGACGCCGGAAGAAGAGCTGGCAGGACTGGAAAATAACGAACGCCTTGACGCGCTTCTGGACAGGCTGGAAAACGGGGAAAGCCTGTCAGCAGAGGATCAGGCCTGGCTGGATCAGTCCCTGGATCGTATCGACGTGCTGATGGAGCAGCTGGGTATCGCACTGGATGACGATGCGGATGAGGATAAAGAAGCCGAAGAAGACATGTACCGTTTGCTGAAGGGCGGTAAGTAGTTACTCCGGACAACATCAGGCTGAACGGCAGCACCACCGGCGGGTGCTGCCGTTTTAAAAGGTTTCTCTGCTAATGAATTGGCCTGGATCAATTTTTGCGTTAATTCTGTTCTGCTGGCTGGCCTGGGCATTGGTTAAACTACGCCGTCTGTCGCGGCTGAAAAACCGGCTGCGCAGAAAGGCCGTTCGTTCGCTTCCGGGTCATCCTCCTGTTATCCGACGATCGGCAACCCGACGCCGACGCAGGAGTGAATACCGTGATCCAGACGATTGAATGGGATCTGAATCTGATTCAGAAGTACAACATCTCTGGTCCCCGCTATACCTCTTACCCCACCGCGCTGGAATTTCATCAGGATTATACCGAAGCAGCCTTTTTGCAGGCGGCTCAGCGTTATCCGGATCGCCCGCTTTCACTGTATGTTCATATCCCTTTCTGCCATCGGCTGTGCTATTTCTGCGGCTGCAACAAAGTCGTGACGCGACAGCAGCATAAGGCCGACCGCTATCTGGACGCGCTTGAGGTGGAGATCAACGCCCGCGCACCGCTGTTTCGCGAGCGCACCGTCACGCAGATGCACTGGGGCGGCGGTACGCCAACATATCTTAGTAAGACTCAAATTACCCGACTGATCGATCTGCTAAAAAAGCAGTTCCGCTTTAGCGAACAGGCGGAGCTGTCGATTGAGGTTGATCCCCGTGAAATTGAGCTGGACGTATTGGACCACCTGCGGGCTGCGGGATTTAACCGTCTCAGCATGGGAGTGCAGGACTTCAACAAAGCCGTGCAGGAAAAGGTGAATCGGATACAGAGCGAAGAGGTCATTTTTTCCCTCGTCGAACGTGCCCGCCGGCTGGGATTCACCTCCACTAACCTCGACTTAATCTACGGTTTGCCGCTGCAAACCGCAGAGAGCTTTGCCTTTACGCTTAAGAAGGTGGCCGCGCTCGCGCCTGACCGGCTCAGCGTATTTAACTATGCGCATATGCCGACGCTGTTTGCCGCCCAGCGTAAGATTAAAGAAGCCGATCTCCCGGATGCGCAGCAAAAGCTCGATATTCTGCAGCAGTCCATTGCCACTCTGACCGACGCGGGATACCAGTTTATTGGTATGGACCATTTTGCACGCCCGGATGATGAACTCGCCGTGGCCCAGCGTGAAGGGCGGCTGCATCGCAACTTTCAGGGCTACACGACGCAGGGTGAAAGCGACTTACTGGGAATGGGGGTTTCGGCCATCAGTATGCTGGGCGACAGCTATGCGCAGAATCATAAAGAACTTAAGGTCTGGTATGCGGCCATTGACGAACAGCACACGGCGCTTTGGCGGGGACTGAAGCTTACAGAGGATGATTGCCTGCGACGTGACGTGATTAAGGCGCTGATCTGCAATTTTTCGCTGAATTTTGCCGATTTCGACACGCGGGATCGCACCTTTAGCGACTATTTCGCTGCGGATCTGCAACGCCTGGCGCCTCTGATACACGATGGGCTGGTGGACAGGGACGAGAAGGGCCTTCAGGTGACCGCTAAGGGCCGTTTGCTGATAAGGAATATCTGTATGTGTTTTGACAGTCATCTTCATCAGAAGGCACACAGGCAGCAATTTTCGCGGGTGATTTGAATCGGGATGGATGAAACGGCCCGCCATCACAGTGATTGTGATGGCGGGCCATTTTTATGACCGATCATTTGGGGATGGAACAGGCGCGGGGGAAGATTTGCGCTTATTCCATGCCAAGCTCTTTCAGCTTGCGGGTCAGGGTATTTCGGCCCCAGCCCAGCAGACGGGCTGCTTCCTGTTTGTGTCCCTGCGTGTGGCGCAGTGCGGTCGTCAGCAGCGTACGCTCCAGTTCAGGCTGCGCCTCTGACAGCAGGTTTTGATGACCGGAACGCAGCGCCCGGTCAGCCCACTGTGCCAGCAGCGTCGCCCAGCTGTCCGGCAGCGACTGCACCGGACTGTCGGGAGAGGCGGTTTCAAACAGTTCGGAAGGCAGATCCTGAATCAGCACCTCCTGGCCCGCCGCCATTACTGTTAACCAGCGGCAGGTGTTTTCCAGCTGGCGCACGTTGCCCGACCAGTGCAGGCGGGTCAGCGCCGTCTCGGTTTCAGGATGGAGTATTTTGGCCTCTACGCCCAGCTCGCGCGCTGCCTCCTGCAGAAAATACCCTGCCAGCCGGGGAATATCCTCGCGTCTTTCCCGTAGCGGAGGCAGATGGACGCGGATAACGTTAAGACGATGAAACAGATCCTCGCGGAATTTACCTTCCTGCACCCGGAGTTCAAGGTTCTGGTGAGTCGCGGCAATAATTCGCACGTCCACCTTCACCGGCGCATAGCCCCCTACGCGGTAAAACTGTCCGTCGGCCAGTACGCGCAGCAGTCGGGTCTGCACATCCAGCGGCATATCACCGATTTCGTCAAGGAAGAGCGTGCCGCCATCGGCCTGCTCAAAACGCCCCTGTCGAATCTGATTGGCACCGGTAAAGGCCCCTTTTTCATGGCCGAACAGCTCCGATTCAATCAGATCCTTTGGGATGGCGGCCATATTCAGGGCGATAAAGGGAGCTTTGGCGCGCGGGCTGTGTCGGTGCAGCGCATGGGCTACCAGCTCTTTACCCGTTCCGGATTCACCGTTAATCAGCACGCTGATTGAGGAGCGTGAAAGCCGGCCAATAATGCGAAAGACATCCTGCATCGCTGGCGCTTCACCGATAATATCGGTGGTGGGGCCACTGACCGGCTGATTTCTCGGCTGCTGCTGCTCCTGATAATGGCTAATCGCGCGTTCAACCAGAGCAACCGCCTCGTCGATATCAAAGGGCTTCGGCAGGTAATCAAATGCGCCCTGCTGATAGGCGCTGACGGCCGCATCCAGATCGGAATGCGCGGTCATTATGATGACCGGGAGCATGGGGTGGCGCTGTTTTATCTGCTTCAGCAGCGCCAGGCCGTCCATACCCGGCATACGGATATCTGAAAGTAAAACGTCCGGCGTTTTGGAGGCAAGGGCATCAAGCACCTTGTCACCGCTGTCGAAAGAGACGCAGCTTAACCCGGCTCCCGTGAGTGCGCGTTCAAGCACCCAGCGGATGGAGCTATCATCATCGACGATCCAGACTATCCCTCGTTGCATAGAAACCTCTACTTCCGAATAGGCAGAAAAACAGAAAATTCTGTGTGGCCAGGCCAGCTGTTAAATTCTATTTTTCCTGAATGTTGGTCGATCAGACTTCGCGCTATCGACAGGCCCAAACCGGTACCCCCTTCACGTCCGCTGACCATGGGATAAAACAGCGTGTCCTGTAACTGTGCCGGAATGCCCGGGCCATCATCTTCAATATCGATACGCGCCACCAGCCGATAACGAACACCGTGCAGCGTGAGCTGAAAGGCAGTGCGGGTGCGCAGGGTAATGGTGCCGCCTTCTTCGCCCAGAGCCTGAAAGGCATTACGCACGATATTCAGAAGGACCTGTTCTATCTGATCGGGGTCATGTGGCAGTTCAGGCAGGCTGGGATCGTAATCCCGCACCAGCGTGACGTTATCCGGCAGTTCCATCGACACCAGGTTGACGATTCGCTCAACCACCTGATGAATACTTTGCTTAATGTGCATACCTGGCTGCTGCGGGCCGAGCAGGCGATCGACCAGATTACGCAGGCGATCGGCCTGTTCAATAATGACCCGGGTATACTCCGTAAGCGACGGGTCGGGCAGCGCTTTCGCCAGCAGCTGTGCCGCGCCACGCAGCCCACCCAGCGGATTCTTTATCTCATGGGCGAGACCCCGTACTAAATCCCGGGCGGCAACCTGCTGGGCATGTTGGATCTGTTCCTGGCTGAGGCGACGCTGATTATCCATCGGCGCCATTTCCAGCAGGATTAGCCCTTCGGGAAGGCGCTGCGCGGTGAGTGACATAACGTGCGCGCGGCTATCGACCACCAGCGTGACTTCGCTGTCGGTAAAACCCTGACCTGCATTCAGGCTCTCGTGCATAACGTCAATATTGAGTGAAAAATACCCCATCAGTTCCGGCAGCGGTGTACCAAATAGCTTGCGGGAACTCTGCGCCAGCAGCTGCTGTGCCGCAGGATTGGCGTAATGAACGACCAGTTCGCTATCGACCAGCAAAATACTGTTGATCAGCGAATTGAGAATTTGCCCAGCATCGGGCTGCGTGCCTGTTGCCATGCATAAACTCCTGCACTGTTTTAGTGCATTATAGTCAGTGAAGCCGGTAAACGTCTGCCCGGGCGGTGAATTCGCGGAGAAAAAAGCCCATCCGGAGATGGGCTATAATTTCCACGGAATACTTCCGGTTGCTGCCCTGTTGCGCCAGAAAGACTACGCCGGGCTTACCGCGACATTACACGCTGTAGTAGAGTTCAAACTCAACCGGGTGTGGTGTCATACGAACGCGGTCCATTTCAGCCTTACGCAGGTCAATATAGGCGTCGATAGTTTCATCAGTAAACACGCCACCGCGCGTCAGGAACTCACGATCTTCATTTAGCGCGTTAAGCGCCTCTTCCAGCGAACCCGCTACTTTCGGGATTTCAGCTTCTTCTTCCGGCGGCAGGTCATACAGGTTTTTGTCCATCGCGTCGCCAGGATGGATCTTGTTGATGATGCCGTCCAGGCCAGCCATCAGCAGGGCAGAGAAGCACAGGTATGGGTTAGCCGCCGGGTCAGGGAAGCGCGCTTCAATACGACGCGCTTTCGGGCTGGCAACCACCGGGATACGGATTGAAGCAGAACGGTTACGGGCAGAGTACGCCAGCATAACAGGTGCTTCGTAACCCGGGACCAGACGCTTGTAGGAGTTGGTGGTCGGGTTAGAGAGGGCGTTAATGGCTTTAGCGTGCTTAATAACGCCGCCGATGTAGAACAGGGCAGTTTCAGACAGGCCGCCGTATTTGTCGCCTGCGAACAGGTTGTTACCGCCTTTGGAGAGAGACATATGGCAGTGCATGCCTGAGCCGTTATCACCAAAGATAGGCTTTGGCATAAAGGTCGCCGTTTTGCCGTAGGCGTGGGCAACGTTGTGAACGACATATTTGTAGATCTGAATTTCATCGGCTTTCTTGGTCATGGTATTGAAGCGGGTAGCCACTTCGTTCTGACCCGCCGTCGCCACTTCGTGGTGATGCGCTTCCACAACCAGACCCATCTGCTCCATGGTCAGACACATGGCAGAACGAATATCCTGCGAGGAGTCGACCGGTGGAACCGGGAAATAGCCGCCTTTCAGACCAGGGCGGTGGCCTTTGTTACCGCCTTCGTACTCTTTGCCGGTGTTCCATGCCGCTTCGATATCGTCGATAGCCACGTGAGAGCCGGAGGTGGTCGCGCCGAAGCGGACGTCGTCAAACAGGAAGAACTCTGGCTCCGGGCCAAACAGCACGGTATCGGCAATGCCGGATGAACGGAGGAAGTCTTCCGCACGCTTGGCAATGGAGCGCGGATCGCGGTCATAACCCTGCATAGTGCCAGGCTCAAGGATATCGCAGCGGATAATCAGCGTGGAATCTTCAAAGAAAGGATCAAGGACCGCGGTGGTCGCATCAGGCATCAGCACCATGTCTGATTCGTTAATGCCTTTCCAGCCGCCAATCGAGGAGCCGTCAAACATCTTGCCTTCCTCGAAGAAGTCAGCATTAACCTGATGAGCAGGAATGGTGACGTGCTGCTCTTTACCCTTGGTGTCGGTAAAGCGCAGATCGACAAATTTGACTTCATGCTCGTTCATCATCGAAAGGACGTGTTCAGCGGACATACATAACTCTCCTGGATTTGGTCATTGTCGTTATGGTAGAGAACTCTGCGGCGAACTTTGCTTATATGGCACAGTCGTCCGATACTAAGATCTCTGACAAGCTATCAACCGTTATGGAAATGGGCATTTATCGCTTACTGAATTAAAGCGAAATCTATGCCAACTTTATTATTTGCCCCAAAAAGCGCTATGATGCGCGCTCTCGCTTAATGAGAGCTGCACCATGATGGAAGTCGCGCACCATTATGGTGCCAATCGGTGCGCTGTGCGCACTAATTTGGTGCATTTTTTCGATGGAGTGCATTTCTTGCACTGTAAATGGCTACAAAAGCAATCCTGACAGTTATCTTTAATTGAAATTTGTGATCCTGTTCAGTCCTTCGATTAATCCGTGTACAATAGCGCGCTATTTCTAATGCCTGAGGCAAAGCTGTGATCGAAAATTTGCGTAACATCGCCATTATTGCCCACGTTGACCATGGTAAAACTACCCTGGTTGATAAATTGCTACAGCAGTCCGGTACCTTTGATGCCCGTACTGAAGCAACCGAACGCGTAATGGACTCCAACGATTTGGAGAAAGAGCGTGGGATTACCATCCTCGCAAAAAACACCGCCATTAATTGGAATGACTACCGCATCAACATCGTGGATACCCCAGGACACGCCGACTTCGGCGGTGAGGTTGAGCGTGTGATGTCAATGGTCGACTCGGTGCTGCTGGTTGTGGATGCAATGGATGGCCCTATGCCGCAAACCCGCTTCGTGACCAAAAAAGCCTTTGCTAATGGTCTGAAGCCGATCGTGGTCATCAACAAAGTTGACCGTCCTGGCGCACGTCCAGACTGGGTTGTGGATCAGGTATTTGACCTGTTCGTAAACCTGGATGCGACTGACGAGCAGCTCGACTTCCCGGTTATCTATGCTTCTGCCCTGAACGGTATCGCGGGTCTTGACCATAACGATATGGCAGAAGACATGACCCCGCTGTATCAGGCCATCGTGGATCACGTCTCACCTCCACAGGTTGAGATGGATGCGCCATTCCAGATGCAGATTTCCCAGCTGGACTATAACAACTACGTTGGCGTTATCGGCATTGGCCGTATCAAGCGCGGCAAAGTGAAGCCCAACCAGCAGGTGACCCTCGTTGATAGCGAAGGTAAAACCCGCAACGGTAAAGTGGGTAAAGTTCTGACGCATATGGGTCTTGAGCGTATCGAAGCGACCGAAGCGGAAGCGGGCGATATCATCGCCATCACCGGTCTGGGCGAGCTGAACATCTCTGATACCATCTGCGATCCGCAGAGCGTTGAAGCGCTGCCAGCCCTGAGCGTTGACGAACCTACCGTGACCATGTACTTCAACGTCAACACCTCACCGTTCTGTGGTAAAGAAGGCAAGTACGTGACTTCACGTCAGATCCTTGACCGTCTGAACAAAGAGCTGGTGCACAACGTGGCGCTGCGTGTTGAAGAGACCGAAGACTCCGACGCCTTCCGCGTTTCGGGTCGTGGTGAACTTCACCTGTCCGTTCTGATTGAAAACATGCGTCGTGAAGGCTTCGAAATCGCCGTTTCACGTCCTAAAGTAATCAATCGTAAAATCGATGGCCGCATGCAGGAGCCGTTTGAGAACGTGACGCTGGACATCGAAGAACAGCACCAGGGTTCTGTGATGCAGGCAATGGGCGAGCGTAAGGGTGATGTTAAAGACATGATCCCAGACGGCAAAGGCCGTATTCGTCTCGATTACCTGATCCCGGCGCGTGGCCTGATCGGCTTCCGTACCGAGTTCATGACCATGACCTCCGGTACCGGTCTGCTGTATTCAACCTTCAGCCACTACGACGACGTTCGTCCGGGTGAAATCGGCCAGCGCCAGAACGGCGTGCTGATCTCTAACGGCCAGGGTAAAGCAGTGGCGTTCGCCCTGTTCAGCCTGCAGGATCGCGGTAAGCTGTTCCTGGGTCACGGTGCAGAAGTTTATGAAGGCCAGATCATCGGTATTCACAGCCGTTCTAACGACCTGACCGTAAACTGCCTGACCGGTAAGAAGCTGACCAACATGCGTGCTTCCGGTACTGACGAAGCGACTACGCTGGTTCCGGCTATCAAGATGTCTCTGGAGCAGGCTCTGGAATTCATTGATGATGACGAACTGGTCGAAGTGACGCCTGCGTCCGTCCGTATTCGTAAACGTCACCTGACTGAAAACGATCGTAAACGCGCAAGCCGCGGTCCTAAAGAGTCTTAATCCCTCGTTAGTGACTGTATCTGAAGGCCGGATCTCCTCCGGCCTTTATTCTTCATGCCCATTTTCAAACCCCATTCCTGTTCAGTCTCCCCTTTTACCGCTAGAGTGAATAGCTCACCGGCACACAAGGAGATGACCATGCTGTATATCTTTGACTTAGGTAACGTCATTGTTGATATTGATTTCAACCGGGTTCTTGGCGTCTGGAGCGATCTGGGCCGCGTTCCGCTGGCCACGCTGCAAAGCCGTTTTACCCTGGGTGAAAGCTTCCAGCGCCACGAGCGGGGAGAAATCAGCGACGAAGATTTTGCTACACAAGTCTGTGACGAACTTGGCCTGGCGTTGGGATTCGAACAATTCGCCGCAGGCTGGCAGGCCGTTTTCGTTAGCGTCCGCCCTGAAGTGGTCCAGCTGATGAACACGCTTCGCGCACGCGGCGAGCGGGTGGTTATCCTCTCCAATACCAACCGCCTGCATACCGAGTTCTGGCCCGAGGAGTTTCCTGAGGTCAAAAGCGCGGCGGACAGGATCTATCTTTCCCAGGATATGGGAATGCGCAAGCCTGAGGCGCGGATTTATCAGCAGGTATTACAGGAAGAGGGCGTCACGGCCGATCGGGCTGTCTTTTTTGACGATAACGCAGACAATATTGCAGCGGCTCGCGCGCTGGGCATTCATAGCGTGCAGGTGACCGATGCCAACGTTGTTCCTGCCTTTTTCGCCGATCGCTTTT
>NZ_CDPK01000015.1:17623-37550 GCF_900068895.1 Erwinia sp. ErVv1
TTTATCTTTAGCAATTTTGTTCCGGCATCCGGCACCGTCATCCAGAGTTATCTGGAACAGTTCGTTGCCAACGTGAATAAAATGACGGCGGTCGGGGCCTGTGGTCTGGTCGTCACGTCGCTGCTGTTGATGTATTCCATTGATACGGCGCTGAATGCTATCTGGCGCAGCAAGCGCAAGCGGCCGCTGGTCTACTCTTTTGCCGTCTACTGGATGATTCTGACGCTCGGCCCGATGCTGGCCGGGGCAAGTCTGGCGATCAGCTCTTACCTGCTTTCGCTGCGCTGGGCATCGGCTTCCGGCGTCAGCTGGCTGATAGATTATGGGCTGAGAATTTTTCCTCTGCTGCTTTCCTGGCTCTCATTCTTTTTGCTTTACAGCATTGTTCCTACGCGTCAGGTGGCGGGGCGTGATGCACTGATCGGTGCGCTGGTGGCCGGACTGCTGTTCGAGCTGGGTAAGAAGGGCTTTGCGCTCTATATAACGATGTTCCCCTCGTATCAGCTGATTTATGGCGTACTTGCGGTTATCCCCATTCTGTTTCTCTGGGTCTACTGGACCTGGTGTATTGTACTGCTGGGTGCGGAGATCGCGGCGACCCTGGGTGACCGCCGCCTGCACCGGGAGCAGGTGTTACAGAAACAGCAAGAGCAAGAACAAGAGCGGGAAAAAGAGAAACGATGATTGCCTTAATTCAGCGCGTATTGAGCGCCAGCGTAACGGTGGCAGGGGAGCGCATTGGGGAAACCGGACCGGGGCTGTTGGTCCTGCTGGGCGTGGAAAAAGGGGATGACCAACAAAAAGCGTCACGCCTGTGCGATCGCGTACTTGGCTATCGCATTTTCAGCGACGACCAGGGCAAAATGAATCTTAACGTGCAGCAGGCAGGAGGTAGCGTGCTGGTGGTATCCCAGTTTACCCTCGCCGCAGATACGCAAAAGGGAATGCGACCCGGTTTTTCTGGCGGCGCAGAACCCGCAGAAGCAGAAAAGCTGTATGAGGCCTTTATCGGCTGCTGTCGTGAAAAAGGTGTGACGACCGAAACGGGTCGTTTTGGTGCGGATATGCAGGTTGCGCTGGTCAATGATGGCCCGGTGACCTTCTGGCTGCAGGTTTAAGGCCGAAAGCCGAACGACGGGTCAGCGTACCGGGCTCAGAAAGAGAGAACCATCTTATGTATCATCTTCGGGTGCCTGAAACAGCAGAAGAGCTGAATACCTACTACCAATTCCGCTGGGAGATGCTGCGTGAGCCGCTTCATCAGCCAATGGGGTCCGAGCGGGATGCCTGGGATGCGCTGGCGCATCACCAGATGGTGGTGGACGAGCATGGCGAACCGGTGGCGGTAGGACGCCTGTACATCAATGCGGAAAACGAAGCGGGGATACGCTTCCTTGCGGTGCATCCCTCGGTGCAGGGAAAAGGGCTGGGTACGCTGGTGGCGATGACGCTGGAGTCCGTGGCGCGGCAGGAAGGGGCGAAGCGCGTCGTGTGCAGCGCGCGCGAAGATGCGGTGGAGTTCTTTGCCAAGCTGGGCTACGTCAATCAGGGGGAGGTGACCGCACCGCAGACCACGCCGCTGCGCCACTTCCTGATGATTAAATCGGTCATGACTCTGGATGATATCCTGCACCGGGCCGACTGGTGCGGTCAGCTTCAGCAGGCCTGGTACGATCATATTCCGCTTAGCGAGAAAATGGGCGTGCGGATTTTGCAGTACACCGGGCAAAAATTCATCACCACCATGCCGGAAACCGGTAATCAGAACCCGCACCAGACCCTGTTTGCCGGCAGTCTGTTCTCGCTTGCGACGCTAACCGGGTGGGGTCTTATCTGGCTGCTGCTGCGCGAGCGGCATCTCGGGGGCACCATTATTCTGGCCGATGCCCATATTCGCTATAGCCATCCGATCACCGGTAAGCCGGGCGCGGTGGCTGACCTTGGCTCAATGAGCGGCGATTTGGATCGCCTTGCGCGCGGACGCAAGGCGCGAGTGCAGCTGGAGGTGGAACTCTTCGGGAATGAGGTGTGCGGCGCGGTATTTGAAGGCGTTTATATCGTGCTCCCCGCCGATCCAAACGGCCCGCTGGAGCTGGGCGGATCGGGTATTAAGTAAGGGCAGCGTGAAACAAGCACAGCCTGAAATCAGCGCCCCTTCTTTTTGCGGCCCGGCTGAGCAAAGCGCTTGCGGGAAGCCGGGCCGGCAGGGGATTTATCGCCGCCCTTCGGTGCGCCGCTGACCGGTTTTTTTACCGCAGTCGGCTTAGCCTTTGCAGGGGCTTTCTTCGTCGGCTTCTCTTCTGACGAAGAGTCTTCAATCAGCTTAAATAGCTCAATCAGCTCATCGTCGGTCAGATCGCGCCACTCTCCCGGCGGCAGCCCTTTCAGGCTGACATTCATAATGCGGGTACGCTCGAGTTTCATCACTTCATAGCCAAAGTGCTTACACATGCGGCGGATCTGGCGGTTGAGTCCCTGCACCAGCGTGATGCGAAACACGAACGGCGCCTCTTTCTTCACTTTGCATTTTTTAGTCACCGTGCCCATCATCGGCACGCCAGCGCCCAGCCCGGTGATAAACTCGTCGGTCACCGGCTTGTTTACCGTGACCACGTACTCTTTCTCGTGGTCGTTTCCTGAGCGCAGGATCTTGTTCACCAGATCGCCGTGGTTAGTCAGGAAAATCAGCCCCTGCGAGTCTTTATCCAGTCGCCCAACCGGGAAAACGCGTTTGCTGTGGTTCACAAAGTTAACGATGTTGTCGCGCTCACCCTCTTCCGTGGTGCTGATGATGCCGACAGGTTTGTTGAGCGCAATAAGCACCAGATCGTCTTCATTACGCGGCTCAATCAGCTGACCATTAACTTTCACTACATCGCCAGCAAAGACCTGCGCACCGACGCCAACGCGCTTACCGTTAATAAACACATTTCCCTGTTCTATGTAACGGTCGGCATCGCGGCGGGAACAAATACCGCTCTCGCTGATGTATTTATTAAGACGAATGGATGAATTGGTCAGCATGGAGCCTCCTTTTTTAAAGCGCGGACTATACCTTACTCCCGTCAGGTTGCGAACAGGAGCGACGCATATAGTCCTTTTTTACCGGGGATCCGCACAAAAAATTTTGTACTGCTATCCGGTACCCATCACTCTGCGCGCGACTGCGCCGCCGTTACCTGACCTGACTGCATTCTTTGCTGCACCGTTTTGTCGTTAACGGTCGTCGAGAGCGAACCGTTCACCGAGGGTTTTAGCGGCGTTCCTGCTGCCAGCCTGCCCTCTATCTTTAGCTGCATATCGCCGTCGCCCTGCAGATCAACATCCGGCCATCCCCACTCATGCAGCAGGTTAGCCGGTACCTGGCGTCCGTTCAGGGTCAGCGAGAACGCCCGCTGGGGCTGCTGGGAAAGGGTAGCCAGGCCTTCAACCATCCCGCTTTTGACGAAGGCGCTCATCTCCGTCACCGCAATGCTGTTGTCGTCAGCCGTCAGCGCGAGGGAAGGGTGACGGACATCAACGCGGTTAAAGGTTGCTTCGGCGGCGTTCACACTCAGCCTGCCTGACCAAATTCCCCACTGCCGATCCCGCGCCAGCAGCAGGTCACTGCCGCTGCCCTCAAGTGACGTCATCTGGAAGGGGAAGTCCGGATTGATATCAATAATCAGATTCCTGTTGGCCTCAAACCGCTTCACTTCAATGCCTGACAGCCAGGCGGGTAGCGGCGCCATCCACAGGTCACGCCAGTTTTGCGGCAGCGTATATTCAAGACCGGCGATCGCCAGCTGATCCAGCGTCAGCTTTTTATCGCTCCGTTGCCAGGTTCCGGCAGTGCGGATCAGCCCATTCGCCCAGCGCGAGCTGAGCTGGGTCAGCGCCACGCCCTCCGGCGAAAAGGTCATATTGACGATGGGATCGTTCAGCTCAAGGCTGCCATTAACGAAGGAATTTGCATTCATTGAGAGCGAACCCTCACGGCTTTCCCAGTCGCCATCCCGCAGGGTGATATTTTTAAGCGCCAAATCTAAATCGGTGATCGCCCAGTCAGCTCCCTCCAGACGGGCATCGGTTACATCAATGCGCTCAAAGTGTATCGGCGGTAGCGACAGTAGCGGCTCAAGAAAGCCTGGAAGGGATCGACTGCTTTGCAGGCGAATATTGTTCAGCCTGAGGTTAGCCACGTCCCAGCGGCCGGTGGCGTCCCGCTGTGCCCGGCCAGTGATCGAGCCAAGTGCCAGATCGGCACCGAAATTGCTGATAACCCACTGCTGCTGGCTGATACTGCCCTGAAGCAGCACATTCTTCGCGGGAAAACCGCCAACATTCAGCGAGGCTGCGCTCATCTGGAAACGGGCATCGCTGCCAGGCATATTCCCCGCCTGCGGTTTCCAGGGGGTGAGGCCGCCGACGACCCGCTCTGCTTTAATGGGCAGTTCACCGTCGGGGGCGTCCACCGCCATCTCACTAAGCTGGAGACGATCTGCTTCCAGGGGAAGCGGCGCGGCGGTGCGCCAGACGTTCAGCGTCCCTTTTTCCAGTCTGATGCTGCTGAAGTGCCCTGGGTGGGTAAACTGGGCGAGACTCAGCCCGAGGTCCACCCGCTTCGCCACCAGCGTTGCCGGCTGAGTTTTACGGCCAAACGAGACGTTATCAAGGGTAAGAAGCGAGGGATCGGAGAAGTTATGCTCCAGCTTGCTGAACGCCAGCTGATAGTCGGTGCGCTGGCTGATCGAGCGGCTTATCCATCCGGCCCCCCACTGCGTCTGGAGCAGGACATAGAGCAGGATAGCCACCAGTAAAAGCAGCAACAGTAGCGTAAGCAGAATTTTTCCGAGTCGTTTCATTGCACCCTTCCCTATGAGCATTTTTGATAGGTTGTTATGCCTGAATTATTACCGAAGCTCAACCGCCGGATGGTCGCGGGCGACGTGAATATCGCCCGCCTGTAAGCGCAGGAGGAAGGGAAGCGCGGTTTACTTCTCCTGTGGGAAGAGCAGATTCAGAATAATGGCGGTGATGCCCCCTGCCGCGATGCCGGAGGAGAGCAGCGTTTTCAGCCAGTCCGGGGCAAACTGCAGGATCAGAGGCTGCTGGGATACGCCCAGACCGACCGCCAGGGAGAGGGCCATTATCATAATTGCCCGACGGTTGAGCGGCTCGCGCGAGACGATACGCACGCCCGAGGCGGCGATGGTGCCGAACATGACAATCGTAGCGCCGCCCAGCACCGGTTCAGGGATATGCTGGACAAATCCGCTCACCGCCGGGAACAGGCCGAGCACAATCAGCAGCAGAGCGACCACAAAACCCACGTAGCGGCTGGCGACGCCGGTCAGCTGGATAACGCCATTGTTCTGACCAAAGCAGGAGTTGGGAAAAGTATTAAACAGCGCCGAGACACAGGAGTTCAGGCCGTTAGCCAGCACGCCTCCCTTCAGGCGTTTCATATACAGCGGTCCGCTGACCGGCTGCTCCGAAACATCGGAGGTTGCCGTGATATCGCCGATGGTTTCCAGTGAGGTCACCATAAAGACCAGCATAAGGGGGATGAGCAGATTCCAGTCGATGCCCAGGCCATAATATAACGGCGTTGGCACAGCGATTAAGGGTGAGGCGGAGGCGGTGGTAAACGACGGCAGCATGCCCAGCATCCAGGCCAGAAGGTAACCGACGGCCATAGCAATCACCAGCGACGCCACGCGCAGCCACGGATTACGCTGGCGGTTTAACAAAATAATCACCGCCAGCACCGCGCCCGCCAGCAGCAGGTTTTTCGGCGCGCCGAAGGTATGATTACTGATTGCGGTAAAGCCGCCGCCGATGGAAGTCAGACCCACCTGGATCAGCGACAGGCCAATAATCATCACCACAATCCCTGAGACAAGCGGGGTGATAATACGGCGTGCCAGATGGAGCACGCGGGAAAGCAGCATCTCGGTACAGGAGGCCAGCATCAGCGTGCCGAATAGCGCCGCCATCATGGTTGGCACATCCGCACCGCCACTTTTCAGCGCGGTTCCTCCCATGATCAGCGGCGTTACGAAATTAAAGCTGGTGCCCTGAATCGATAGCAGTCCTGAACCGACGGGCCCCCAGGTCTTAATTTGCAGAATCGAGGCCACCCCGGAGGCAAACAGCGACATGCTGATAATGTGCTGCGTATCCTGCGCGGGCAGGCCAAGCGCCTGGCAAATCAGCAGGGCGGGCGTGATGACCGCCACAAACATCGCCAGCAGATGCTGACAGGCCGCAAACAGCGTTTGCGGCAGCGGTGGTCGATCGTCCAGACGATAGAGCAGTTCGCTTTTTGCCGCAGCAGCATGCTGACGGCCGGATGCGGCATCGGGGATATTGACGGACATTCTCACGGTTCCCTGGTGAACAAAGTGGCGATTTTAATCTTATACAGGGTAAAAGCAAACGTTTGCCGTGAGAGTTAGCGTCAGCGCACCGGCGTTCTGCGCAGCCTGCCACACCACTCACTGACTTTCAGGGATTCAAACAGAATGTAGCTTACGCAGGCCACTAAAAAGGAGTTTAAGGTCGGTGCTCCCCACTGAACGCTCAACCCGACATAGCTCCCGGCAAGGCTGGCGAGTATGGCGGCCCAGCCGGTCGTAACGGTCTTATCCGGAAGTGTGCCGTCTACCCTGGAGGTTTTTAGCGCGACGCTGTACTTCTTCACCACAAAATACTCGGTCAGCATCACGCCCAGCACGGGCGGTACGACGACCCCAAGCAGGTTCAGGAAGTCGACGAAATGGTCGAGGATGCCCCACACCGACAGCCCGGTACCCAGCACGCCAAGACCGAGGGTTACGGCCGAATAACTGAGCTTTTTACCGGTAGTGCTTTCCACCGCATTGACAATACCGAGCGCTGAGGAGTAGAGGTTGAGATCGTTGACCCTCAGCGTGGAGCAAATCACGGCCAGTAGGCCGAGGCTGCCCGTAGAGAGGGTGATGATTGACATGATGTCGCCGGTGTTCAGCTTGCGGGCAATAAAAATGGCCAGGCCGTTGATAATGAATTCACCCAGAATAATCGTCGCGAGGGTGATCATCAGCACGTGTCGGCCATTTTTGGAATAGCGCGTCAGGTCAGGTGTCATCAGGCTGGCGAGAATAGCGCCGCCCACCACCAGTGTGATACCCGCATTGATCGAGAGCATCTCCTTACTCTGCCCGGACATTACCGGCAGGCTGGCGTGATCGGAGATAAGCGTACGCCAGGAGATCCAGGCAATGAGCGCGATAAAAACCGGCACGGCAAAACGCGCGGTAAATCGCAGGGCCCGAAACCCGAAGGCCACGATGAGGGTCAGCGTCAGGCCGGAAAGGGTGGCCGCCAGTGAAAAACTCAGCTTTCCCTCCGTCGCCGCACTCAGAGAACGGGCGAAGAGGGAATTCTGTATACCAAACCATCCCAACAGGCTGATGGCCACCACCACCCCGATCAGCGCCGATCCGCTTTTGCCGAAGCCACACCAGCGTCCAAGCAAACTCCCTGACAGGCCCTCTTTCATGCCAATGTAGCCAAAGCCAAAGGTGATTAAACCAAAGATCAGGCTTCCGAGGATAATCGCCGTAAAGGCATCCCCGAGGGGCATACTGTCGCCTAACACGGCACCCAGCATAAACTGGTCAAGTGCGGTCAGCATGCCCATATGTACGATGGCGACGCTAAGGAGAGAAACGCGACTCGTCGCCGGTACGCGGCTAAGAGGAAAATCGTCAATTTTCATAATAGAAAATCCTTTTTAAATGAAGTGGATCCCTTTTTGGATCAGGCGACCTGGGATGTAGTTTCCGAGATGAGTATTTTCACAGAATTCTTCAAACTGCCGGAGCGAATGAACGCCTGCTTTTTGATATATGCTGTAAATTCTGTTTTCGACGGTTTTAACACTCAGTGAATAGATATTTGCCATCTCTTTCGCGGTCATTCGCTGGAGTATAAGGAAAATGATATCCATTTCCGCGTCGGTAAAGTCCGGATGATTACACTGTGTTGTCAGGACCGAGGGCTTTTTCTTATTAATAAATTTCGCGGGTGTCAGATTATCCAGCGGTCGTGCATTCCAGACGGTGCCAATACATTGGGCGTCACGGTTAAAAAAGGGAAATTTCTCACTGATATAGGGCGTCAGATAATCCAGACCATTCCAGTAGTGCGTCTCAATAACACTGACGCGCTCAAGGGATTCCTCCGTCCGCCGATCGTGTTCCTGTAAATCTTCAGCACATTCAGCCCATAGCGCGGGAAAGTCCTGATCGAGCTCTCCCTCAACATTGAACGTCGGGGGCGTATTTGTATAGCGACAGGCGGCTTTATTCATATAAAGATGTCTGGACTGGAGATCTTTAATACCCCAGGGCTCAGCAAGATTTTCCATCATACAAATAAAAGCCGACAGCACATTATTCCCATCGCTGGAAGACGCCATAGCATGGTCCCTTTCAGGAAAATATTTTCTGCAAATAATAACGCGTATGTTTACCTAAATAGCCGTCCATGCTGCCATATACCTGGTAGCCCAGCTTTTCGTAGAAACCTCTGGCCTGAAAACCGAACGTATCGACATAGGCCATCTTGCATCCCCGTGCTTTAGCGATCTCTTCCGCTTTTAGCATCAGCGCCCTGCCCTGATTATTCCCTCTCTGTGCTTCACTGATCCACAGATACTGGATCTCCAGGCCTTCCCACCACGTCTTCGCCACCAGTCCTCCGTGGATCTGATTATCCTCACTGCGGAGCGTTACCAGCAGTGGCTCAATATCGACCGCGTCGAACTGGCTGTTATGCTGCCAGAGATGGCTGATGACGTATTCCTGATCCTCAGCGGAAGGGGTAGAGGTTGTGACGATTTTCATTGTTGCTCCCTGAATTCGAAAATGATTGCCCTGCACAGCCGCGAATTTTGTGCAGAAAATTCATAAATTTTCAAGGGGGATTATTACTGTTTCACGCCTGAAAAATCGCCGCTATTATCCGGCAGATACAAAAACATCAGTGATTTCAATATTTTTATAGGCATTTTGCCAACATCAGGGATATTAAATATTTAAGCCAGGGGTAACGTTGGCTCTGTCAGAAGGTTTATGGCCGGACGGCGGCGAAGGGGTGAGACGCAGGGGTAAAGGGCGTCTGGATAAGATTAGCGGTGTTCCGGCGGATTTCAGGCGAAGGATAGCGGCTCAGGCGTTGGTATAACGCTGCGTTTCTGGTAGCCAGCGCTCAATAAGCGCCGTTGCCTGTTGCGGATAGTGCTGGTGGATATGTCTGGCGACGCGCTGCACCTCTGGGATCATCGCCTGGTCGCGCAGCAGGTCGGCGACTTTAAACTCGGCGTTACCGGTTTGACGCGTGCCCAACAGTTCGCCCGGCCCGCGAATTTCCAGGTCGCACTGGGCAATGACGAAACCGTCATTACTGTCGCGTAAAACCTGCAGGCGTTTCTGCGCGGTTTTACTTAGCGGCGCCTTATAAAGCAGGACGCAGTGAGAGGCTACCGATCCGCGTCCCACACGTCCGCGTAGCTGATGCAGCTGCGCCAGTCCCAGCCGCTCGGGGTTTTCAATAATCATCAGGCTGGCATTTGGCACATCCACGCCTACCTCGATAACCGTAGTGGCGATAAGCAGATGCGTAATGCCTTCCTTGAAGGCCTGCATTACGGCCTGCTTCTCCCCGGGCTTCATCCTGCCGTGTACCAGCCCAATCTGTAATTCCGGGAGCGCCAGCTTCAGCTCTTCCCAGGTGGCTTCTGCCGCCTGAGCCTCTAGCTGATCGGACTCCTCAATCAGGGTACACACCCAGTAGGCCTGTCGGCCTTCATCGGTACAGGCGCTTTTCACCCGCGAGATAATCTCAGCCCGACGCGTATCCGGAATAGCGACCGTCGTGACCGGCGTTCTCCCCGGTGGAAGCTCATCGATGGTCGAGGTGTCCAGATCGGCATAGGCGGTCATTGCCAGCGTACGCGGGATAGGCGTAGCGGTCATAATCAGCTGATGAGGATGGAAACCCTGCTCCTCGCCTTTTTCCCATAGCGCCAGCCTCTGATGAACGCCGAAGCGGTGCTGTTCATCAATAATCACCAGTGCCAGCCCGTTGAACTGCACCTGCTCCTGGAAAATGGCATGCGTACCGACGATCATCGAAACCTGGCCGGCAGCAATGGCATCCTGTTGAGCCAGCCGCGCTTTGCCCTTTTGCTTACCGGCCAGCCAGCCCACTTCAATCCCCAGTGGCGCAAACCACTGGCGGAAGTTATTGGCGTGCTGTTCGGCCAGCAGCTCGGTCGGCGCCATCAGGGCGACCTGCTTGCCCCAGGCGATCACGTTAAGCGCGGTCAGGGCGGCAACCAGCGTTTTCCCTGAGCCAACATCCCCCTGCACCAGACGCATCATCGGATAGTCGTGGGCCAGGTCATGCTCAATTTCCTGGACGACGCGAACCTGTGCAGCGGTCGGTTTAAACGGCAGGGCCGCCAGCAGCTTACTGCTCAGATCGTGCCGGGGAGTCATCGGTAATGCATGATAGCGCTGGGCACCGGCGCGAACGGCCAGCATGCTGAGATTGTGCGCCAGCAGCTCTTCCATAATCAGACGGCGCTGCGCAGGATGCCGGCCATGTTCCAGGTCAACCAGCGCCATATCCGGCGGCGGGCGGTGCAGCATACGCAGTGCAGCGGGCAGACCGATCATCCCCTGACTCAGCTCGGGGGGCAGCAGTTCAGCGATGGCGCAGGTATCCAACAGCTCCAGCGCCTGGTCAGTAAGGTTGCGCAGCGTGGCCTGGCGTACGCCTTCCGTCGTGGAGTAAACCGGGGTGAGGGTTTCCTGCAGCGCAACCGTGGTGTTCTCGCCCTGGACCCGGTATTCCGGGTGGATAATTTCCGCGCCGCGCTGGCCGCGCTTGATCTCACCGTAAGCGGTGACGCGCCTGCCGGGCGACATGCTGTTTTTCATTCCGGCATTGAAGTTGAAAAAACGCAGGGTGAGTATGCCCGTGCCGTCGCTTATCTGGCAGGTCAGCATCCTTCGGCGGCCAAAGGAGATATCGCAGTTAAGGACCTCACCTTCTACCGTGGCGTAAATATTGGGGAGCAGGTCATTGATGGCATAAAGTTGCGTACGATCTTCATAGCGTAGCGGCAGATGAAGCAGCAAATCCTGCACGGTAACCAGCCCCAGCTTTGCCAGCTTTCCCGCCTGGCTTGCGCCAACGCCTGCGAGGGTGCTTAGCGGAACGGTATCCAGCAGGCGACCATTCATTTTTTTCGACCCGATGACTGCATCGTTGCCCACCATTGAGCATCGGCTACCACCTCGCCCCGATCGTTGATCTGCGGGTAGGGCAAACCTTTGTGCTTAGCGACACGAGCCAGAACGGGATAACCGCCCTCAAACAGCAGCCGCTGCTGCTCGCTGAACGGCAGGGTGCTGGCCTGGCGCTGATACATGCCGACGTTCTGACGCTGGCGCTGTGCTTCATAGAGGATAAGTGCAGAGGCTACGGAAACGTTAAGGGACTGCACCATGCCAGCCATTGGGATAATGATCTCCTGGTCAGCCAGTTCCAGCGCCTGACGGGTAATACCGGTTTTTTCCTGGCCCATCAAAATGCAGGTTGGTCGGGTGTAATCGATTTCGCGAAAGTCGACGGCCTTATCAGACAGATGGGTCGCCAGGATCTGCATATCCTGACTTTTAAGATGGCAAACCGCGTCCGCGATGGTAGGGTGCGTTTTCACCTGCACCCAGCTGTTGCTGCCTGCCGCAGAGGAGACCATGGTTCGCATGCGGCTGCCCGGCCATACGGCATGAACCTCATGCACGCCCACCGCGTCCGCCGTGCGGATCACCGCAGAGACGTTATGAGGCTTATGGACCTGCTCCATGCAGACGGTCAGGTCATGTTGGCGTGCGGCCAACATCTCCAGAATACGGGCGTAGCGTTGAGCATTCATGCGCTAGTTCCGGTTACGGTGGACTTTAATCACATCCGGCATTACGCGGATTTTGCGCATAATATTTGCCAGATGAACGCGATCCCGGGCCGTCAGACGGATAAAGGCGCTGTAGACCCGACCATCTTTCTCTTCCGTATTCATGCTCTGGATATTGGAGCCTGCGGTATTAATGGCGGCAGTCAGGTTGGCAAGAGCCCCCTGATGATTAAACATTTCCACCTTAATTTCGGCCATAAACTCATGATCGGTCGTGACTTTGTCCCACTCAACCGCCATATATTTCTCGGGCTCTTTTTGATAGCCACGGATATTACGGCAGGACTCATGGTGCACCACCAGGCCTTTACCCGGACTGACGTGGGCAACGATCGGATCGCCAGGAATAGGGCGGCAGCACTTGGCAAAGGTAATCAGCACGCCATCCGCGCCCTTAATGGGGAGCTTGCTGCGGGAGCTGGATGAAGTGCGCTGACTGGTCGGTAGTGGATTGTCACTCTGCTGAAGATTTTTCGCCACCACCACGCTCATGGCGTTACCCAGACCAATCTCTGCCAGCAGATCGTCCAGGGTGGCCAGCTTCATACGTTCCAGCTCGTGCTCCAGGTTGCCAGGCGGGATTTCAGCCAGCTTGCGGCTTCCGCCCAGTGCGTGATTAAGCAGACGACGCCCCAGGCTGACCGAATCATCACGCTTGAGGTTTTTCAGCAGCTGACGGATTTTCGCCCGCGCTTTCGAGCTGACGACAAAATTTAGCCAGGCCGCATTCGGGCGGGCGCCCGGCGCGGTAATAATTTCGACGGTCTGACCGCTGCTCAGTGGCTGTGACAGCGGATAAGGCTGACGATCGACGCGTGTGCCGACGCAGGCATGGCCGATATCGGTATGCACGGCATAGGCAAAATCCACCGGCGTGGCACCGGCCGGCAGTTCAACAATGCGGCCTTCCGGCGTGAATACGTATATTTCGTCCGGGAACAGGTCGGATTTGACGCTTTCAATAAATTCAAAGGAGCTTCCGGCACTCTGCTGAAGCTCCAGCAGGCTCTGTAACCAGCGCTGAGCGCGGATCTGTGCCGTGGTGCTGCTTTCGCCCTGCTCTTTATAAGCCCAGTGAGCCGCGACACCCATCTCTGCCATCTGATCCATATCTTCCGTGCGGATCTGCACCTCTACCGGCACGCCGTGCGGCCCGATCATTGAGGTGTGCAGCGACTGGTATCCGTTAGCCTTGGGAATAGCGATATAATCCTTCACCCGGCCCGGACGGGGCTTATACAGGCTGTGCATCTGACCGAGAACCCGATAGCAGGTATCCACATCACTGACGATCACCCGGAAGGCATAAATATCCATGATCGAGTGGAAACGCTGCTCTTTGAGGTGCATCTTGCAGTAGATGGAGTAAAGGTGCTTCTCCCTGCCGCTGACGCGACAGGGGACACCGGCTTCCTGCAGACGGCCGTCAATTTCCGAAAGGATTTTTTGAATCATCTCCTTACGGTTACCGCGAGCGGCTTTGACCACTTCTTTAATCACGCGATAGCGGTTAGGGTAGAGCGCTTCAAAACCCAGCTCTTCAAGCTCGGTTTTCAGGTGGTGGATACCCAGGCGGTGGGCCAGCGGGCTGTAAATTTCCAGCGTTTCGCGGGCTATGCGCCGGCGTTTATCCGGGCGCAGCGAGCCGAGGGTGCGCATATTATGCGTACGGTCAGCCAGCTTGATCAGGATGACGCGAATATCCTGCACCATCGCCATAATCATCTTGCGAAAGTTTTCGGCCTGGGCCTCTTTCTTATCGCGGAATTTCAGCTTGTCGAGTTTCGACACCCCCTCTACCAGTTCGGCAACGCTTTTACCAAACAGCTGTTCCATATCCTGGTAGGTGGCGGGCGTGTCTTCGATCACATCGTGAAGAAGCGCGGCCATAAGCGTTTCATGGTCGAGCTTCATTTCAGCAAGGATGCAGGCTACGGCAACCGGATGGGTGATATAAGGCTCACCGCTGGAGCGAGACTGTCCCTCGTGGGCATCACGTGCGACAAGGTAGGCTTGCTTGAGGCGCTTAATCTGGTCCTCAGGCAAGTATTTTTCAATCAGCTGATTGAGACTTTCAAACAGGTACAAGGGCGGCCTTCAGGCTGGTAATTAACGACGACCTTCAGCGATAGCAGTAACAGCCTGCAGCTCAGCGGCTTCCTGATCCTGCTGTTCCTGACGATCGCGCACGTCCAGAATCTGGTTGGTGATCAGGCCTTCTTCGATTTCACGCAGGGCGATAACGGTAGACTTATCGTTTTCTTCAGGAACCAGTGGATCTTTACCACCTACCTGCATCTGACGCGCACGGCGTGCAGCGACCAGAACGAGGTCAAAACGGTTACCAATTTTTTCTACTGCGTCCTGTACGGTTACGCGTGCCATAATTGTGATACTCCACGGGAGAAGAAATGACTGGGCATCATACTGAGTTGTCCTCAGTCTGCCAATAGTTTGCTGATTAACGCGTCATGTCGGGATTTTTGACGTCCCATACGCAGTCGCTCAGCGCGAATGATGGTTTTCAGGTCGGATAAAGCCAGATCGAAATCATCATTAACAATAAGGTAATCGTACTCCGCAAAATGGCTCATCTCAGCCACGGCCTGCGCCATACGGCGGCTGATAACCTCTTCGCTATCCTGACCGCGTCCGCGCAGCCGGCGGTCCAGTTCATCCTTTGACGGCGGCAGCACAAAAATTGTGCGGGCCTGGGGCATTTTCTCACGAATCTGCTGCGCACCCTGCCAGTCAATATCAAGGAAAACGTCCACGCCGGTGGATAACACCTGCTCGATGGCCTTGCGCGACGTGCCGTAATAGTTCCCAAACACTTCAGCATGCTCAAGGAAGGCGCCTTCCTGAATCATACTGCGGAATTCGTCATGCGAGATGAAATAGTAATGTTCACCGTGGTGCTCACCGGGACGCTCTCCCCGCGTAGTATGGGAGACAGAAACCTGAGTGTCATACAGCGGCTGCGTTTTTAGCAGGGCATGAATGAGACTGGATTTACCCGCGCCGCTGGGAGCAGAAACAATAAAAAGAGTGCCTTGAGCCATGATTATCTTTGATATGCCAATAAAGCGGAGTCTACTTCCTGCACAGTATACACGGCTGGGGCACTTGATGCAGCGTTTCAGGCGTACCGCCGTGCTTTTTCTCTATAAATGGATAGCCGTTCGCAGCGTGGCGGTAATTTTTCATCCCTGATGAAATATTTCTGGTACTGCTTTCCACTCCTTCTCCTTTCCCGTCGTCAGGCCGCTTATCCTGCGTTTTAATCCGCACAGAACAAAAAGGAGAAGGCAGGATGCGGATCTTATTACTGTTGCTGGCGCTGTGCTGTTCGACTCTTCAGGCCCAGTGCCCGGTGTGGACACCCGCCCGCGCGGCGAGCGAAATGACAGCGTTAGAAAAGCAGCTGAGCGAATGGGATGATGCCTATTACCGAAAGGGGGTAAGCGCCGTCGGGGATGAACGCTACGATGCACTGCTCCAGACCTATCAGGCCTGGCAGCGCTGCTTTGTCCCGCAGAGCGATCTCCGCCAGCCCCAGCTGGCGCAGGGCGGTAAAATGCACCATCCCGTTGCGCATGCGGGCGTCCGTAAACTGGCTGATAAGCAGGCAGTGGCACGCTGGATGGTGGGGAAAACCGACCTCTGGGTGCAGCCTAAAGTGGATGGTGTGGCGGTGACCCTTCACTACCATCAGGGCAGGCTTGTAAGATTAATTAGCCGGGGAGACGGCCTGCGCGGCGAAGACTGGACGGCGAAAGCCACGCTGATCCCTGCTATTCCACAGCGTATACCTGATTTTTCAGGCTCGCTTACGCTACAGGGTGAACTGTTCCTGTTGATGAACGGTCATCAACAGGCCGGTCAGGGGGGAGTCAATGCGCGCGCCCTCGTAGCAGGAGCAATGCGTCGAACCAGCGCGTCAGAGGTGCTTAGCAGGGTGGGGGTATTTATCTGGGGCTGGCCTGATGGACCCGCCACCATGCAGGAGAGAGTAGCGAAACTGAGCGAGGCCGGTTTTACGCTGGCGGCCAGCTGGAGCCAGCCGGTCAGTAATGCCGGTGACGTTGAGGGCTGGCGCACGCGCTGGTTTTCTCAGCCACTGCCTTTTGTCACCGATGGCGTGGTCGTCCACAGCCCGCCCGCTGCCGGGCAATATTGGTTCCCCGGCAACGGTGACTGGGCGGTTGCATGGAAGTACGATCCCGTACGGGTCACGACCGGTGTGAAATCCGTTGATTTTACGATTGGGCGAACCGGGAAAATCAGCGTAGTGCTCAATCTGGATCCTGTTGTGCTGGACGATAAACAGGTTCGCCGCGTCACTCTGGGATCGCTTAAACAGTGGCAGTCCGCGGATATCGAGCCGGGCGATCGGGTTTCAATCAGCCTGGCGGGCCAGGGTATTCCACGTCTGGGTGACGTCGTGTGGCGCGTGAGTCAGCGCGATCCCCCTGCGACCCCAGACCCGGAAAGCTACCATTCCCTAAGCTGTTTCACGCTAACCCCTGCCTGCCGCGAGCAATTTCTTGCCCGACTGGTCTGGCTGAGTAGCCGCAATGGACTTGATATGCAGGGCATAAACCGTAGTAGCTGGCAGAAATTGATGCAGGCAGGTCACCCGGAGCATCTCTTCTCATGGCTGTTGCTGACGCCACAGCAGCTAAGTGAGATAAAAGGGATTACTCAGCCACGGGCCCGTCAACTCTACTACCAGTTCACGTTGAGTAAGCGGATGCCCTTTAAGCGATGGGTGAGGGCGCTGGGCGTACCTGTTCCAGAAAGGGCGCTGAACGCCATGGAGGACGACAGCTGGCAGACCATACTGGCGCGGGGCGAATCAGCATGGCAGCAGCTACCGGGAGTGGGACAGACGCTCGCGCGTCAGATTATGGCCTTTTTAACCGCGCCACAGGTGCGGCCACTGATCGCCTTTTTAGAGCAGAATATTCCGGCACGGATCAGTGCTCCGCATCATGGTAGTTAAAGACGGGTAGGCCGAGCTTAAAGCGCAGCGCCAGCAGGCGGGCAATAAAGCCAAACAATAGGGTAACGGTGATGGTCGTTTCGTGTGACAGGGGCGTCTTCAACAACAGGATATAGAGCCAGCCTGATGCAAAGGCGATACCGGCGTAAAGCTCTTTCTGAAACACCAGGGGGATGCGGTTGCAAAACATATCGCGCAGCACGCCGCCAAACACTCCGGTAACAACGGCACATATTGCGGCAATAATTGGCGCATGGCCCATATCTAAGGCCACTTTGGCTCCGATAATGGAAAATACCACCAGGCCGAGCGCATCCAGCACCAGGAAAACCTTGCGCAGGTGGGGCATCAGGTGGGCAAGCTGGGTAGTCACTACCGCTGCGGCAGCGACAATAATGATATATTCAGGATGTTTTACCCAGCCAAGCGGATAGTGCCCCAGCAGCATATCCCTGACGGAGCCGCCGCCAATGGCGGTAACCGAGGCGATAATAATCACGCCGAACATATCCATCTGACGACGGCCTGCCGCCAGCGCGCCGGTCATCGCTTCTGCCGTAATGCCGATGATATAGAGAACAGTAAGTAACATAGCCAGCTCCTGAATAATCGGCAGCAAGCATGAAGGATCGGCAGTAGTTTGACGACTGGAATTTTAAAAATATTACGTGGATCTTGCGGCTTTCTGATTACAGGGGAGCGGAAGATTTTGATATCCGCGTAAATTTGCTGGCTGGGGTCACTCGCAAAGTCGCAACATATAAAACATGCGCTGGTGGAAGCCCCGCCAGCGCATGTTAACGGCATAGTGCATCAATCTCTACGAGATAAAACCGTGCCGACCCGCCGAATCAGTTTTTCTTCACGAACTCTGATTTAAGCTTCATCGGACCAAAACCATCGATCTTGCAGTCGATATTATGATCGCCTTCTACCAGACGGATGCTTTTGACCCGGGTGCCGATTTTTAGCGGCGTCGAGCTGCCTTTAACCTTCAGGTCTTTGATCACGGTAACGCTATCGCCATCGGCAAGCAGATTGCCGTTAGCGTCTTTAACGATCAGTGTGTCTTCAACCGCCGCTTCTGCGGTTTCAGACCAGACGTGCCCGCACTCCGGGCAGTTGAGCATGGCGCCATCCTGCCAGGTGTATTCTGACTGGCACTTAGGGCAGGGAGGAAGAGTTTGCATGGTGAGCCTCAAAGTAATCCATAAAAAAACAGGGGGCATTTTAGCCGGAAGGCGGCGGTAAGCCTACAATAAAAATCCGGGGGGCTTATGAAGCTGGCTCGGGTGCTTTAAGATTATTGTCGTAATCCACAGGGGGATCTATGCAGAAGCTGAATATTTATGATGCAAAGACACATCTGTCCAGGCTGGTAGCGGATGTTGCAGCCACGTCATGACAGCCTCCTGAGTATTTTGCTACTTCCGCATAGCTGGTGAAAGCCGTGGAGGAAGGGATGATGCTGTCTTTACGCGAGGGCGGCAAACCTAATCGGAGGCGACTTTTATAATATCACCATTATGGTCTAAGCGATAATTATCACCATCGTACACGGTAAACATTAAGCCCATATTTCTGCTTTTATCTACAGAAAATACAGCATCCTTTTCGATGCAATTTACTTTTGTCTTCATATCATCAAAACAAAGTCTGTCATATTTCCCTTCTTCTTTATAACCATCGCCAAAATCCCAAAAAATAACAGTAAAATATCCAGAGGATGATGGTTTAGGGATGTCATATTTTTCTTTCAGTATTTCTTTATTTTTTAGCCACCAGTTTATTTTCCCCTTATCTGTCAGCGGGAGACTTCTGACTAAAACATAGCTATGATTACCGTTGTCATGAACCGCAACAACTTCTACCGGGCGCAGTGATAGCCAAAGCCAGTAACCCAGCAGAACACAGCCAGTCAGGAAAAGCAGAATCAAGATTTTTTTATTTTTTACTGTCATTGCGACCTCCAGTGATTTCTACGGTGGTTTCCATGTTGGTCAAAAAAGGCTTAAAACCAAAGTGATTGTATCGCTGGAGCACAAACCAGATACGGAAGAAATGGAACTGGCTAAATTTTGTTTTCAGAATATCATCATTATCCAGACCAAAGTGATCCTGGACCTTGTAATGGACCACTGCCTGAAAACGGTCATTATCAACATGCAGTGATTTCATGGTGATATGTGTTGCCCAGGTATCATGAACGGTGATACCCATACCGTTAAAGTTATCCTGGAAGCGATCAAATTTTGGGAGTTTCCCTTCGAGAATGTTTTTTCGTAATTCATCCTTATAATTTTTCGGGTATTTCTTGTCTTCCCATATTATGTTTTTTTTAAGCGTATCTCTTATTCGTAAAACCGTACTATTTTTTGTTGAATCATTAAGAATATGATCCTTTGAAGCTCTGTCCAAAGACACATCACGAAAGGGCGTACCGTTACCGTTCTGCATGTGAGTGATCATCTTTTCGATCAGGTGGCTGTACGGCCCATAAAGAGAAAATTTGCGAGATAACTGTCGGAACTCATCAAACAGGATTATGGCACACTGCTGGCGGGTAATCTTTTCACCCTGGCTACGCAGATTACAGCAGAACATGGACTGAGGACGATCCATTGAAGAACGCCGGGTCAGGGTGTAAGGATCAACCCGGTCAGAGATGTAATCCAGTCGGTAATGGGATTTTNAACATGGACTGAGGACGATCCATTGAAGAACGCCGGGTCAGGGTGTAAGGATCAACCCGGTCAGAGATGTAATCCAGTCGGTAATGGGATTTTAACTGTGCTTCGGTCAGATCGCCGCAGCGCATATCACTGGCGCTGTAGTCGTCCATCCACTTTTGGGTTTTGAATAGGGTACTGGGAAACTGTAATGCGGCCATTAGTTTACATTCCTTGTGT
>NZ_CDPK01000015.1:37653-77631 GCF_900068895.1 Erwinia sp. ErVv1
CCATCGTGGATTTGCCGACATTCATCGCAGCGGCGGCAACGGTGTAGTGCTGATCGAGTACAGGCTGGGCAGCTTCGAGGCGAAACTCGTGACTAAAATTGCGTCTGTTACGTCCGGTCATAATGTTACCTGTTTTGACTATTAGGTGATGATATCACCTCTATTCAGGTGGCCTAATTCACTATGCCACTTAACGCCGATGATTTTATTGCTGTCCCCACGCGAGGGAGAGCGGTTCTATTCGTCTTTAAGTTTTATTATTTTACCGTTTTTTTCCATACGATATCTTCCATCGTAAACTGTAAATAAAGTTTCTTTTTTTCTATTGTTTTCGACAGAAAAAACGGCATTTTTATCTATGCAATTTTTAACGGTATTCATGTCATCAAAACAACGGCGGTCATACTTCCCTTGTTCTTTGTAGCCATCGCCAAAATCCCAAAAATTCACATAAAAATTACCAGAGGCTGAAAGCGAGGGAATATTATATTTTATTTTCAACGAGTCTTTATTTTTCAGCCACCAATGTATCTTCGCTTTATCGGTGAAAGGGAAGTTTTTCACTAAAACCTCGCTAAAATTATCCTCCTGATGGACAGCGATAATTTCTACCGGTCGTGAGGCCAACCACCAAAAGTAGCCTGCCAACGCGCAGCTGGTTATTACAATAGCCGACATAATTTTTTTAAGGTTAGCTTTCATCACGGCCCCCGGAAATCTCTACGGTGGCTTCTATATTGGTCATGAACGGCTTAAAGCCAAACTGATTGTACCGCTGGAGAACAAACCAGATGCGGAAGAAATGGAACTGGCTAAATTTAGTTTTCAGTATATCGTCGCTATCGAGGCCAAAGTGATCCTGCACCTTGTAATACACCACTGCCCGGTAACGGTTATTATCGATGTGCAGTGATTTTATAGTGATATGCGTTGCCCAAGTGTCATGAACGGTAATCCCCATACCGTTATAATTATCCTGGAACCTGTCAAATTTAGGTAACTTGCTATCACATATTATTCTTGTTATTTCCCCTTTCATTTCGGAAGGGTAAAATCCATTACTCCAATCTGTATTTTTACTGATAATCCTTTTAATTCTTAAAAAGGTGCTGTTGTCTGTCCTGTCATTAAGAATCTGTTCTTTCAATGCCCTGTCCAGAGACACATCACGAAAGGGCGTACCGTTACCGTTCTGCATGTGAGTGATCATCTTTTCGATCAGGTGACTGTAAGGCCCGTAAAGGGAAAATTTGCGGGATAACGAGCGAAACTCATCAAACAGGATTATGGCACACTGCTGGCGGGTAATCTTTTCACCCTGGCCGCGCAGATTACAGCAAAACATGGACTGAGGACGATCCATTGAAGAACGCCGGGTCAGGGTGTAAGGATCAACCCGGTCAGAGATGTAATCCAGTCGGTAATGGGATTTTAACTGTNGCGCATATCACTGGCGCTGTAGTCGTCCATCCACTTTTGGGTTTTGAATAGGGTACTGGGAAACTGTAATGCGGCCATTAGTTTACATTCCTTGTGTCATCATCCGTGGTGGTTCTCACAGCGAATAATACGCGGTGAAAGGTCAGAGTGTAAATGTTGTCCTTTTGCATAGGTGGCCTGCGTCTGGAACTCAATGTTGTCGATCCGCACGTCTGTACACTGTAAACCTGCCGGGAGGAATTGCTGATAGCGTTGCTGGTTATGGAGGCATTCGTATTTGTCCATCGTGGATTTGCCGACATTCATCGCAGCGGCGGCAACGGTGTAGTGCTGATCGAGTACAGGCTGGGCAGCTTCGAGGCGAAACTCGNATCGTGGATTTGCCGACATTCATCGCAGCGGCGGCAACGGTGTAGTGCTGATCGAGTACAGGCTGGGCAGCTTCGAGGCGAAACTCGTGGCTAAAATTGCGTCTGTTACGTCCGGTCATAATGTCACCTGTTTTGACTATGAGGTGGTGATATCACCTCTATTCAGGTGGCCAAATTCACTATGCTACTACACTCTAGAGCTGAAGATCTCAGCCAACAGTTTTTACTGAGCTGGTTTCGGGAGTTATTCACCCGCTTGAGTTCAGAATCGTTAAGGCGACCCGTTACGGTATGTTTGCGAATGCGGTTAGGTGGCAATTTCATTGCTTTTGAATGATCGCTGAAGGACGAAGGAAACTCATCATCAAATATATTATTAAATTTTTCCATATCAACTCCTTTTTGATAATTAGCTATAGCATGTCCGTATGCTGTGCATATGTAACAAACATAATAAGCATGTGTGTCAATGCTTTAGGTGATGATTTTGATGTTGTTCTTACTTTTTCTGCCGAAGGGCAGAAAAACAAGGGGAACTCAACTTCGCTGAGTTAGCCCTTGCTAAGGTTAAGAGGTATAGTATGCATTTTAAAAAATATTATTGTAAGCTAAAATCGATTGTAAGGTAACCATCCTACTGACCACCGGAGTTGATATGATTGTTATGGTTGCAGGTGTTTATGGTGTTGGTAAAAGCACTATATGCAGTAAGTTGTCTGATGACCTAAAATTGAATTTTTATAGTGCGAGTGAGCTAATAAAAAATGAACAAGGTTTTTCGACTTGGGATAAAAATAAGAAAACTGGGAAAATAAAAAAAAATCAAGATTATCTTTATAATGCTATAAATAAAAAAGCAGATGAGAATTTTATGTTAGATGGGCATTTCTGTCTTCGTAATAAAAATGACAACATAGAAATAATTGATTTCAAATCTATACAAAAGTTGGGTATCAAAGCCGTATTGTTGTTAAAAGAAGAATCAGAGATAATATGCAACAGGCTTATGAACAGAGATGATGTTAAGTGGAGTAAAGATTTTATATCTGATTTGCAAAAAACTGAAGAAGAACAGGCTATTAGCTATACAACAGAAAATATTATTCCTTTCAGCTCACACTTTGTTAATGAATATGATGCCATTAAATCTTTTGTAGCAAAATCTTTCTTTTTAGGGACAAATGATGAGTAATATTAAATATCAATATGTTAAAGATTTGGATCTGAATGATGATTTTTTTGACTCTTTAAAAGAAAGCTACAGGGAGTTTCCTGAATGGTTTTCACAAAAAGCCAACGAAGATGAAAAAGCATATGTTTTCTATAAAAAAAATAGCAAATTATTGGATGCATTCATTTATTTAAAAACTGAGGTGAAAAAAGTCAATGATATCGAACCGCCTCTACCTGCTGGCAGTATATTAAAAATTGGAACATTCAAAATCAATGCCCATGGAACAAAGCTAGGAGAAAGGTTATTAAAAAAAACTTTTGATCATGCAATTAACGAAAAATCTGATTATATTTATGTTACCATTTTTGAAAGAGAAAAACCTCTCATAAGAATCCTTGAGAAATACGGCTTCATCATTCATGGGGTAAAAAACACTAAAAACGGTATTGAGAACGTTTATGTTAAGAAGCTAAAAGTAATAACAGGCGATGTGATCAAGGACTTTCCTCATCTGAATTTAAAAGATAAGAAATTTTACCTTTTGGCTATATATCCGGAATATCACTCTAAGTTCCTTCCTGATTCAATCTTAAATAATGAAAGTCATGATATATTAGATGACATATCATATACAAACAGCATTCACAAAATATATATATCCGGGATAAGTAGAACTAAAAATCTAAAGCAAGGAGATGTGATTTGCATTTATCGTACAAATAAAGGCGGTAAGGGAAGAGCATATTATAAATCTGTTGTATCTTCTATTGGTGTTATTGAAGAAGTTAGACAAATTAAATTTTTTTCCTCCGAAGCTGAATTCATGAAATATGTAAAACCATATAGTGTTTTTGAAAAAGAGGAATTGAAAGATTATTTTACTAATAGGAAAAAAAGGTATATAATTAAATTTACTTATAATGGTGCTCTCAGAAAAAGATTGATTAGAGGCCGATTAATGGATGATTGTGGCATCAGCACTAAAACTCGATGGGATTTTATTTCGATAACTGAACAGCAGTTTAGGTGGATAGCGGGAGAAGGGCAAGTTAATGAAGGTATTATTATCGATTAAGCCTGAGTATGTTGATAAAATTCTCAGTGGAGAAAAAAGGTTTGAGTTTAGAAAGGTAAGCTTTTCTGAACAAGGGATTACGAAGGTTCTGATTTATGCGACTAAGCCAGTCGGTAAATTAGTGGGTGAATTTGAAGTAACCAACATACATGAAGGTTCGCCTGAGTTGATTTGGAAATTAACAAAATCGTTTGCTGGGATCGACAAAAAATATTTTGATTCTTATTATGAAGGCCGTAATAAAGCTGTAGCAATTGCAATAGGGAAAGTCAATGTTTTTAAGACACCAATGGATCTAAACAGCTTGGGAGAAAGAGTGACACCGCCCCAGTCATTTTGTTATATTAGAAATGAGGTTGAACAGAGTCAGTTTGAGTTTAATTACATATAGTATGGAGCAATTACATATGATCAAAAAGTCCCCATTGAAAATGGTTGACCCGCCTTTTGAATTTGGTAGACCCAATTTCATTGGCAGAGATTTTTTGCTTCAAGATCCAACTATGCCTCGAAAAATCGATTCTTTTTTGATTGATACTTTAGGTGATCTCCGTCTTTTTTATCCTGAATTCAATTCATGGGTTAGTAATGTTGTTATTCCAAGTATTATTTCAGGAGAAAGGTCAATAATCCTTGAATATAGACAGGGTGATTTGGCAGGATTAGCAATATTAAAAGATAGTTTAGCCGAGAAAAAACTCTGCTGTTTACAAGTTATGCCTAAATTCCAAGGTTCAGGTATAGGATTATCCTTATTCGAAAAAAGTTTTGATCTATTAAATACCAAGAGTCCTTTGCTCTCAATTTCTGAAGAACAGAAAAATAGTTTTGCAAAGATATTTAAATACTACGGTTTTGAATTTTCGGAATATTATCATGAATATTATAGACCATTAAAAAACGAACTTAGTTTCAATGGTCTTTTAAAATAAAAACGGTATTAATTATGCGTTTTTTATTTTTCCTTTTTTCTATGATTCCTTATTATAAGGTATACAGCAGCAGCAGTTAGCATTAATATAATAATGTTGATAGCTCCTTTGTATTGTTCAGGGTTTCCGTAGAAATTCTTAATAGGCCAAGAAAAGAATATACCTACTGTTTCCCATATTCCACTTCCCATAGCCCCTAATAAAATCACAACAACTACAAACCTGAATATTGACCAAATGTTAGATGTTTTCTTAGAGAAGCGACCTAAGACAATTAAGTCTTTAATGAACTCTTCTTTGTCCGCTTTCGCAGTCCATTGATATCCCAAATGATTATTTATAGTCTTTTCATTTTTGATTATTGTTGAATTATCAAATTTAATATATTCATTCCAGATATCCTCATCAACTAAAGAACGATATCCATTGTAATACTTACTGACTGAGACACACTCTTCATCCCTAATAGTTGTTAAAAAACAATGAATTATTTTTAGTTTTGATGGGAATGTTAGGTTGTCATTACTATGCATAAGCTCTTCAGGGACACCTCTTAAAACATTTATTCTAAAGTCAATAATTCGTGTGTCAATAATTGAGCTAATCAAAGCTTTATCAATTTGTTTAAATCGATCTGTATAAACAGCAGTAGGGATTTTTTTTATGCGAAACCGTATATAAGCAGATTTTCTTTGAGCCTTAATAGGAGCATTTGCATTATATTTTGGTAGCTTAATAAGAACTCTCGAACATACTGTGTCATCACCAAGTGTGATAGGTTCTACTTCAAAAGATTTAGGATTCAAACGGAATAGACAGAATGGTTTTTTATCTTTTTCATTTCGCCTAAAGCTTATATTTGTAAAATTGCCTTCAGCAAGACTATCGTAATGCACTACTTCATTAAATATCGCAGCTACACTTTTTTCACTATTCAGTTTTACTCCGAGATCTACAATATCTTTTCTATCCACTTCCCAAGGTAAATCAATTACGACTTCATCAACTACTTTATGGTCATGGATCATTACTCCAATATCCATGAAAGGTGATGAATTATCATTACCAATTTCCCATAAATTAACATGGAGTTCATCATCTAAATATATTTCATGGGGTTCTTTTACTTCTTCTTTTTTATCACCGTCGATATCTTCCTTACTCCGAATTCCTTGCTCACTTTCCTCGCTTGAGGAAGCATTTTTAATAATTGATTGTTCTTTTTCCTCGGCATTATCTTTACCGGGATAAAAGCAAGTGCAGTTTTTTCTATGAAAACAATTTCCGGATGAAGACTTATATCTTACTAAGATTCCGGGAAAAGAATGTTTTTTATTCATTTTTTGTCTCTGAAATTTTATGTTATGTTTGATTGTTTACTTAATCAGGTTGCAATATTGATTTTCTTGAGCTTACTATAATAATTTAAAGGTAAACTTAATTAATATGATTACATTTTATTATGATTTCTGCAAAATCTTTCTTTATTGTTAATCAAAGTCTTTTTTTTATAAAAGACATAAAAATCAATATATTATATTTTTTTTGGGTTAAGTTCTTTGTTTTGATATATATATTTTTTTGTTATATACTTACATCTTCTTATCTGATTTTGATTAGTTTGACTTAAGTGATGTTTTGCTAACTCCTAATGACTGCACTCTTAGCAAAATTTTGTGATTTAAAAAAAGTATTAGTTATTATACTGAATAATAAATTTTATTTTCTCTGCGATACTTTCTAAGGCTTTTTTCCTTTCCTCTAAGTAGTCATAACTGTCATAGATGCCTTCGACACCTTTGAGTTTATGGTTTAAACACCTTTCGGCCACATGTGGTGGAACTGACAGTGAAGCATGATCTTATCCGCCAATCGTAGACACGCGACTAAGTGAGTAAACTCTCAACCAGAGGTAGCTCACATGACAAAGTCCGTATCAACCAGTAAGAACCCCCGTAAGCAGCATACGCCTGAATTCCGCGATGAGGCCCTGAAGCTGGCAGAACGCATTGGCGTTGCAACCGCTGTGTAGTCCCCCCTGAATTTAGTCTTACCGCATAATGGAGTTCTCTGGTTAAAATACAACCAACGGAGGCTCATCATGAAAAAAGCGCGTTTCACTGAAACTCAGATCCTGCGGGTTCTGAAAGAAGTTGAAGGGGGTCGGCATGTGAAGGATGTGTGTCGCGAAAACGGTGTGTCGGAGGCAAGCTATTATAACTGGAAATCTGAATACGGCGGCATGGAGTCCTCTGATATCAAACGAATGAAAGAGCTGGGTAAGATCAGAATGGGCAGAGATGCACGGCGTGATACTCGATTTTATTCAGCCCGGGAGGTCCATGCAGAACGGATTTATCGAGCGATTTAATAAAACACTACTAACAGAAATACTTGATATGTATCTGTTCAGAACGCTGTCAGAAATCCGCGTGCTAACAGAAGAATGGCGTACAGAATATAACGAAGAACGCCCGCATAGCTCTCTGGGTGATATACCACCTGTTATCTATGCGAGGGAAAAACTGGCCGGAGATCCTCATTGGCGATGGTACTAAAAACCGGAGGGACTACAGTATGATTCACCTTCCTGCGGAATCCTCAAATACAAACCTTCGCCATCACTGTATCTACCGGGCTGTCTCGTTTTAACAAGAGCCTGGGCAGTTTTTACGGTTAGTGAACCCATGCATGTATCCTTAAAAGTAAGATAACTCCTTCATGTTATGGATTATTTTTTCTTAGCGGGGAGTGGTTACTTATAACTCATGCGTTTTGACTAGTAAATGGAAACTACACCCCAATCCACTCTCCACAAAATTGTGGATTTTGGCGGAAAGATATGTTCATTACTGGAAAATAAATTGCATAAATAAGCCCATTTAACATGGGCTTGTGAGTTTTTATGGATGGGGTTGGAAATTACTCAATATTCTGAATCTGCTCACGCATCTGCTCGATTAGAACCTTAAGCTCAATGGCAGAGGTGGTGACCTCGGCATTAATCGATTTAGAAGCGAGCGTATTGGACTCGCGGTTGAACTCCTGCATCATAAAGTCGAGGCGACGGCCTACGGCTTCTTTCTTCTTCAGAATGTTGTAGGTTTCTTTTACATGGGCTTCCAGCCGGTCCAGCTCTTCCGCCACGTCAACGCGCTGGGCCAGCATAATCAGCTCCTGCTCTACGCGGTTACTGTCCAGCTGGACCTGGGCTTCTTCCAGTTTGGTGACCAGGCGTTCACGCTGCCACTTCAGTACGTCTGGCATCTGCGCGCGCACTTTGGTGACTTCAGCGCTGACGCCTGCCAGGCGCTGCTCAATCAGGGATTTCAGTGCGGCACCTTCGGTTTCGCGCGAGGTGATAAAGTCGTCCAGCGCGATCTCCAGCGCCTTCAGCAGCTCTGCGGAAATGGTATCAATATCCTGTTCCTCAGCTGACATCACGCCGGGCCAGCGCAGAATGTCGACCGGATTAATTTCACCCTCGTCACTCTGCATTTTTACCCAGTTAGCCGCCTGCACCAGCTGAATGGCCAGCTTTTCATTTAATACCAGCGAGCTTTGGGCACTCGGGTCTGCATCAAAGCGCAGATTGCACTCGATTTTACCGCGCGTCAGGCGGTTACGGATGCGTTCGCGGATAACTGGCTCCAGCCCGCGGAACTGCTCCGGGAGGCGGATATAGGTTTCCAGATAGCGCTGGTTAACGGAACGAAGTTCCCAGGCTGCGCTGCCCCATTCGCCTTTGGTTTCACGCCGTGCGTAAGCGGTCATGCTGCGGATCATGTTGCGTACCCGTGTTCAGAAAAAGTTACGGGGATTATAGCGGCGCAGAGGATGCCTTAACAGGCATTCAGTCAAACAACGGTAAATGAGCGCGATCATCTGGCAATTTATTTCAGGTTAATTAATATGCTCTGCATCAGGCATCAGGCATCAGGCATCAGGCATCAGGCATCAGGCATCAGGCGTCAGGCGTCGTGGGGCGTGCGGCAGACGTCGCAGGTTAAACTGAAATAATTACACTGAGGTAGGTTATGAAAATAATGCCCCTGGCAATGCTGTCAATTTTTGCGTTAAGTGGGTGTATGTCGCCTGCCCATCAGCCTGTGCCAGCTCAATCCTGCACGGTGGGGCATGGCATGGTGCAGACGACCCTCTACTTTGGTATGAATCGTCCGCATGGACCGGCGGTAACCGCTGCGGAGTGGCAGTCATTTATTGACGCTGACGTGACGCCGCGCTTTAAAGACGGTCTGACGGTATTTGATGCCCGGGGGCAGTGGCTGGGCGAGGATGGACAGGTTGCTCGTGAACAGAGCAAGGCGTTAATGCTGATTTATACGCCAGGGCAGCAGAGCAGTCAGGATGTTGAAGCGCTCCGCGCCCGCTACAGGCAGCGCTTCCAGCAGGAGTCGGTAATGCGAGTTGATGTCCCTGCCTGCGTATCATTCTGATGCGTCCCCCGGCGCGGTAGCAGCGCCGGGGAAGGCCGTTTACAGCACCAGCCCGGCAAAGGCGGCTGAAAGCAGGCTGACCAGGGTAGAGCCATATACCAGCTTCAGGCCAAAGCGGGACACCACGTTGCCCTGTTTTTCGTTCAGGCCCTTGATGGCACCGGCGACGATGCCGATTGACGCAAAGTTGGCAAAGGAGACCAGAAAGACCGAGAGGATGCCAAGACCGCGTGGCGTGAGTGTGGCAGCGATATTCTTAAGGTCGATCATCGCCACGAACTCGTTAGCGACCAGCTTGGTCGCCATAATACTGGCTGCCCGCAGCGCATCCGGGGCAGGAATGCCAATCAGCCACGCAAAGGGATAAAAAACGTAGCCCAGGATCTGCTGAAAGCTGATGCCAAACAGCGCAGAGAACATCGCGTTCACCGCGGCGATCAGCGCGATAAAGCCAATCAGCATCGCCATAATAATCATCGCGACCTTAAATCCGGCAAGAATATACTCGCCGAGCATTTCGAAGAAACTCTGGTCTTCGTGCAGCTTCTCCAGCCTGATCTCTGGCTCGTCATTCTGTGGCGTCGGGTTCAGAATCGACAGAATAATAAAAGTGCTAAACATGTTCAGTATCAGCGCGGCGACCACGTAGCGCGGATCGATCATCGACATATAGGCACCGACAATCGACAGCGATACGGTCGACATGGCCGTGGCCGCCATGGAGTACATACGGCGGGATGAAATGTCCGCGAGAATACCCTTATAGGCGATGAAGTTTTCTGACTGGCCGAGGATCAGCGTACTGACCGCATTAAACGACTCCAGCTTACCCATGCCGTTGATCTTCGAGAGCAGGGTCCCCACCAGCCTGATCAGGATCGGCAGAATGCGTAAATGCTGAAGAATACCAATCAGCGCTGAGATAAATATGATCGGGCAGAGTACGCCGAGGAAGATAAAGGCCATGCCCTGACTGCTCATCCCGCCAAAAACAAATTCTGAACCCTGGCCCGCAAATTTAAGCAGCGTTTCAAAAAATCCGGAGACGGCCGTGACGATGGTCAGGCCACTGGCGGCATGAAGGAAAAAGTACGCCAGCGCGGCTTCAATCACAATTAACTGAATAATGATGCGCGGCCGGATTTGCCTTCTGTCGTGACTAAAAAGTAACGCCAGCAGAAAGATAACGGCCAGGGCCAGAATAAAGTGTAAGACTTGAGCCATAAAAACGCGTTCCAGCATGCAGGAAGAGAGATGGGCTGCATTTAGCCACACTTTCAGGCGTTTTTCACCCATCGTACGAGAAGGCTCGCATTATGAAGAGAAACAGGCTGAGCAGCCTGTCTCTCAGGTAAAAAACGAGGCAACCTTTGCTGGGCGGCAGAGAAAACCCACCCTGGCGCCCATCGCCATAGGCAACGGAGGGTGAAATCCGTATAATGCGCAGCCAATCATGTTTTGCTAGCCGGAGAGAAACCATGCGTCCAGCAGGCCGAAGCGCACAGCAGGTGCGTCCCGTCACACTGACCCGTCATTATACCAAACATGCAGAAGGCTCTGTTCTGGTCGAATTCGGTGATACTAAAGTTTTGTGCACTGCCACTATTGATGAGGGTGTACCCCGTTTCCTGAAAGGTCAGGGACAGGGTTGGGTCACCGCCGAGTACGGCATGCTGCCACGCGCGACGCACAGTCGCAACGCGCGTGAAGCCGCCAAAGGTAAGCAGGGTGGTCGTACGCTTGAAATTCAGCGACTGATCGCGCGCTCCCTTCGCGCCGCACTGGATCTTAAGGCGCTGGGCGAATTTACCGTCACCCTCGACTGTGATGTGTTGCAGGCGGATGGCGGCACGCGTACCGCATCAATTACCGGCGCCTGCGTTGCGCTGGCGGATGCGCTTAACCATCTGGTGGCCATTGGTAAACTCAAAGCCAATCCGATGAAAGGCATGGTGGCGGCGGTATCCGTAGGGATCGTGAAGGGTGAAGCGCTCTGTGATTTGGAATACGTAGAGGACTCCGCTGCTGAAACCGATATGAATGTGGTGATGACTGAAGATGGCCGCATGATTGAGGTGCAGGGCACCGCAGAGGGTGAGCCCTTCACTCATGAGGAGCTGTTAACGCTGCTCGCACTGGCCCGGGGCGGTATTGACACCCTTATTCAGGCGCAGAAAGCCGCGCTAACAGACTGATATTTCAGGCGGCCACAGGGTCGCCTTTTTTATGACTATGTGAGGATCGAGACATGAAAGCCTGGCAGCGCCAATTTATCGAATTCGCCATCAACAAGCAGGTGCTGAAGTTTGGTGAATTCACGCTGAAATCAGGGCGTAAAAGCCCCTATTTCTTCAATGCGGGCCTGTTTAATACCGGTCGCGACCTTGCCCTGCTGGGGCGTTTTTACGCGCAGGCCCTGATTGACTCCGGTATTGATTTCGACCTGGTATTTGGCCCCGCTTATAAAGGGATCCCGATAGCCACCACGACGGCAGTCGCCCTGGCCGATCACCATGACCGCGATGTTCCCTACTGCTTTAACCGTAAAGAAGCAAAGGATCATGGTGAGGGAGGACTGCTGGTCGGTAGCCCGCTACAGGGGCGAATTATGCTGGTCGATGATGTGATCACTGCGGGAACCGCGATTCGTGAATCCATGGAAATTATTGCGGCTCACCAGGCTACGCTGGCCGGAGTGTTAATCTCTCTCGACCGCCAGGAGCGCGGGCGCGGCAGTGAGTCGGCTATCCAGGAAGTGGAACGCGACTACGGCTGTAAGGTGATTTCGATTATCACGCTAAAAGAGCTGATTACTTACCTGGAAGAGAAGCCCGAGCTGGCCGATCACCTGGTGGCGGTACGCGCCTACCGTAAAGAATACGGTATCTGATTTTATGGGCCAGCGATGCTGGCCCGTAAAAGCCTACACCAGCTGCGAGGCGAGCAATGGCCAGCGGGTATCGAAGTCAACCGTGGGCCGGTAGCGGAAACCGGAGCGCACAAAGCGGGAAAGCATACCTTCACAGAAGGCCAGCAGCTGGCTTGCCAGCAGGTTCTCGTCCGTTATAAAACCTTCCCCTTCACGCATTACCTTCTCGCGCAGTACCTGGCGTAGCTGAACCTCAATGCGTTCAAACAGCTGATTGATGCGGCTTTGCAGTCGATCCTGTTCAAACATCAGTGCATGACCGGTCAGGATACGGGTTAAACCTGGATTACGCTCACCAAAGCCCAGAATCAGCTGGATTATCAGACGCAGCCGCGGCAGCGTCTCTTTTTCGTCCTTGAGTATCAGATTGATGCGCGTAATCAGGCTGTCTTCGATAAACTCGATCAGGCTGTCAAACATCCGGGTTTTGCTGGGAAAATGCCGGTAAAGTGCCGCTTCAGAAACGCCAACGTTCGCGGCGAGTTTAGCGGTAGTTATACGCTGGCTACCATCACTGGATTCCAGCATCTGCGCCAGAGCCTGCAGTATTTCCTCGCGACGATTCCTTTTCGCACTCTTTTTTTCTGCCATGTCCTGTAAGACCCCTGAAATATCACCTTGAACGGCAAATTGCCACGCAACATCCGTGAGCAACATGCTCACGGTGGAATAAAGACAAGTTAATCGCTATAGGAGCGGATGAGGCGATGCTACTGACGTCCTGAATGGCCAAAGCCACCTTCGCCACGAATGCTGGCATCGAAATCTTCTACCAGATTAAATTCAGCCTGTACGACCGGAACGAATACCATCTGAGCGATGCGTTCGCCCGGTTCGATGGTAAAAGCATTCTGTCCGCGGTTCCATACGGAAACCATTAGCTGTCCCTGGTAATCGGAGTCAATTAACCCCACCAGGTTACCCAGCACCACGCCATGTTTATGGCCGAGACCAGAGCGGGGTAAAATGACCGCCGCCAGTTGAGGATCGCCAATGTGAATAGCCAGACCCGTCGGCACCAGCGTGGTAGCCCCCGGCGCCAGCTGGATGGCCTCATCAAGACAGGCGCGCAGGTCAAGGCCCGCTGAGCCGGATGTGGCATAGGTTGGCAGTGGGAAATCTTTACCGACTCGCGGGTCGATTATTTTAACGTCGATTTTTTTCATCATAACGGCTGACTATCTCGTCCAGTAACTGTTGGCTAAGGCGCGACTTATCGCTAAGCGGTAAGGCTTTATCGCCTCCCTGCCAGAAAAGGTGTAGAGCGTTGTTATCACTGTTGAAACCTTGCCCGGCCTTCGATACATCGTTGGCGCAGATGACATCCAGGTTTTTGCTTACTCGTTTTTGTCGGGCGTATTCTTCCACATTGTGGGTTTCAGCGGCAAATCCTACTACAAAGGGGCGGTTGTCCTTCATGGCCGCAACGCCTGCAACGATATCAGGGTTTTTTATCATTTTGAGGGTAATTTCATCACCCTGCTTTTTGATTTTTTCCACGGCGACCTCAGCCGCACGGTAATCGGCAACCGCCGCCGTCGCGATAAAAATATGCTGTCCGGCAGCGCGATCCATGACGGCCTTCTGCATCTCCAGAGCGGTATTCACATCAATGCGCGTCACCTGCTGCGGGGTATCCAGCGCAACAGGACCGGCGATTAACGTGACGTTTGCGCCTCGTTTCGCTGCCGCTGCTGCAATAGCGAAGCCCATCTTACCCGAGCTGTGGTTAGTTATGAACCGCACTGGATCAAGATCCTCACGGGTTGGCCCCGCCGTCAGCATAATATTGAGATGTTGCAGATCGACGACGTCAGAAGCCCAGTTAACGGCTTCTTCTACAATCGCCAGCGGATCTAACATGCGGCCTGGGCCAACGTCACCGCAGGCCTGGCTGCCGCTCTCTGGCCCCCAGATTGGCAGGCCCCGAGCGGCGAGCACCTGCAGGTTATGCTGAGTAGGCAGGGCGCGGTACATCTGCTGATTCATCGCCGGAACAACCGCAATGGGCGCTGCCGTAGCGAGACATACCGTGCTCAGCAGGTCGTTTGCCATCCCGGCCGCCAGGCGGGCAATCAAATCGGCGGTGGCGGGTGCAAGAATGACCAGATCGGCCCATTTTCCCAGCTCAATATGCCCCATTGCTGCCTCAGCGGCGGGGTCGAGCAGATCGTCGGAAACCGGATATCCTGACACCGCCTGCAGGCTGAGCGGGGTCACAAAGGCTTTTGCCGCCTCAGTGACAACCACCCGAACCTGGGCGCCGCGATCGCGAAGCCGCCTGACCAGCTCCGGCGTTTTGTAGGCGGCAATCCCCCCACTTATGCCCAGAACAATGTGCTTGCCCGTTAATCCCATCATACTGACGTCCGCCCTGTTGAGTCAGATTAGCGCACTGCATAGCGCCAGAATTTGCGTATTTTATCACAATCCCATCCACCGTCCTTTTTGCAGAGGCACTATTGCTGTGAGACAGCTCGATAAAATGCGCCAGGAAGGTTGGAAAGTACTGTATATAATGCCATGATTTTGGCGGCACAGGAAGGAGGGATGCAGATGGAAAAGCAATGGCAGAGTGTTCCACCCAGAGAAAAATTGTTGCAGGGCGGGGCGGCAGAGTTAACGGACACTGAATTACTGGCTATTTTTTTAAGAACGGGGGTGGAAGGGGTACACGTTATGTCCCTGGCCTCGCAGCTTCTTGAGGAATTCGGATCGCTTTATCGTTTGCTTACGGCTGAAAAAAAGGCGTTTCAACATATAAAGGGCGTAGGAACGGCTAAGTATGCGCAGCTCAATGCAATTGCAGAGCTGGCCCGCCGCTTTTTTACCTGCAACGATGCGCTCGACCATCATAGCGTCACCAGCTCCAGCGATCTGCTTAATTACCTTCACAGTACGCTGGCGCACCGTGAGCGGGAAATCTTCATGGTGATTTTCTTTGATAATCAGCACCGGGTTATTGAGGCCCGTGAAATGTTTGCGGGCACGTTCAACAGCGTTGAAGTGCATCCCAGGGAAATCGTGCGTGATGCGCTCAGGCTGAATGCGGCCGCATTAATTCTTGCCCACAACCACCCGTCTGGCGTATCGCGCCCCAGCCCGGCCGATCGGGATGTGACCCAGCAGGTGGTCATCGCCTGTCAGCTTTTCAATATTCGGGTTCTGGACCATATGGTGATCGGGCGCGGCGAATACGTTTCATTTGCTGAAAAAGGGTGGTTATAGCCTGGAGAAATGCTGTCCTGCCCGCGGCGAAGAGGCCGTCCGGCGTCCGTTTAACGTTCAAATGCAGTAATTTTGCACGATCCGCAGGGATCTTTATCTGTTCGGGACTTGAGCAGCGCCGCCGCAGGGCGTATACTACGCCACCTTTGAGAATCTCGGGTTTGGCATTTGGGCCTGCTCAGCGGGTTCGCATTGAACTCGCCTGGATGGGCTATGAGCCTGACGAGGCGGCCAAAACCTTTTTTTTAAAGCTCGAGCTGATTTGATTTTTGGAGAATAGACATGTCACGAGTCTGCCAAGTAACTGGCAAGCGTCCGGTGACGGGTAACAACCGTTCCCACGCAATGAACGCGACGAAACGCCGTTTCCTGCCGAACCTGCACTCTCACCGTTTTTGGGTTGAGAGCGAAAAGCGCTTCGTTACACTACGTGTTTCTGCCAAAGGCATGCGCGTAATTGATAAAAAGGGTATTGAGACGGTTCTGGCCGATCTGCGTACCCGCGGTGAGAAGTACTAAGGTAAGGAACTGAAACATGGCTAAAGGTATTCGTGAGAAGATCAAGCTGGTTTCTTCTGCTGGTACAGGTCACTTCTATACCACCACGAAGAACAAGCGTACTAAGCCGGAAAAACTGGAACTGAAGAAATTCGATCCAGTCGTCCGCCAGCACGTGATCTATAAAGAAGCTAAAATCAAGTAATTGGTTTTAGTGGATAGTGAAAAACCCCGCCCCGGCGGGGTTTTTTGTTTTTGTGAGACGGTCAACCATCAACGCAGCACGGGAGGCGAGGCCATGCCGGAGTTACCTGAGGTAGAAACCAGTCGACGGGGTATCGAACCCCATCTGGTGGGTGCCACCATTCTTCACGCTATTGTGCGCAATGGGCGGCTGCGCTGGCCCGTCTCTGAAGAGATCCATCGGCTTAGCGATCAACCTGTGCTGAGCGTACAGCGGCGGGCCAAGTACTTGCTGCTGGAGCTGCCCCATGGCTGGATTATTATCCATTTGGGAATGTCCGGTAGTCTGCGGGTGCTGTCTGAAGAGTTGCCACCGGCTAAACATGACCACGTAGACCTGGTGATGAGCAATGGCAGGATATTGCGCTATACCGACCCGAGGCGCTTTGGCGCGTGGCTCTGGAGCAGCGATCTTACCGCCAGCAACGTGCTGGCTCATCTTGGCCCGGAGCCGCTCAGTGAAGATTTTTCCTCAGGCTATCTGTTTGATAAGTCGCGCGGCAAGCGTACGCCGGTTAAACCCTGGCTGATGGACAATAAGCTGGTGGTGGGGGTAGGCAATATCTATGCCAGCGAATCCCTGTTCGCCGCCGGTATTCACCCCGATCGTCAGGCGATGTCGCTAACTGCGGACGAAGCCGACCTGTTGGTCAGCACCATCAAGGCTGTGCTGCTGCGTTCCATTGAGCAGGGGGGAACAACGCTGCGTGATTTTTTGCAGACCGATGGCAAGCCCGGCTATTTTGCCCAGCAGCTTCAGGTCTATGGGCGGGCGGGCGAGCCCTGTCGGGTATGTGGTACGCCCGTTAAGGGTACGAAGCACGCCCAGCGCAGCACGTTTTACTGCCCAACCTGCCAGAAATAACCTGTTCGCGGCGGTTTAGCCGGTTAAAGCTTTGCCAGCAGCGCGGCTAAAACGGGTGCAGGAAGAAATGCACTGACGTCGCCTTTGTGCCGCGCGACCTCTTTAACCAGAGTGGAAGAGATAAAAGAGTACTCTTCAGCCGGCATCATAAACACGCTCTCCAGCGTTGATAGCAAATGCCGGTTCATCCGCGCCAGCTGCATTTCATATTCAAAATCAGATACGGCGCGCAGCCCACGAATAAGCACGTGCGCCTGGCGGTCGCGGGCAAAGTTCGCCATCAGATCGCTGAATCCCACCACGTCGACATTCGGTAGATGTGCCACCACCTCCTGTGCCAGTGCGACCCGCTCCTCAAGCGAAAACAGCGTCTTTTTATGCGGGCTGACGGCAATGGCCAGGATAACGCTGTCAAACATTCGGGCGGCGCGCGTCACAATGTCGAGGTGGCCGTTAGTCATCGGATCGAAGGTGCCAGGGTAAATCGCTTTTATGCTGCTCATAGGCCACCCTTGCTGGAAGCGTGAGAAGAGTTATTCAGCGCCCACAGCGCCGCGTATTTATTGAAGGTGTACTGTGCGTTGACCATCGCCAGCAGCCAGCCCTGTTTGCCATCCAGGAAACCGGCACGAAGCAGCAGCGTTTTCAGGAATGCGCCCAGAGTATGGGTAAAAATCGACATAAAGCCGCAGCGTTTACCCTGCTGGTGACGCTGTTTTGCCCAGGCCTCTGCATACGCAAATTGCTTCCACTGGAAGGCAGAGAAATCACGACAGGTTAAATGCAGCAGATCGCCCTTAAGCGGGATGACCTTCTGCCCCCGGGTATCCAGCGATTCATGTACCTGATTATCATTGTACTGATAGCTGGCGGGATACAGGCGCGTCACCCGATCGGGATACCAGCCGCTGTGGCGCATAAAGCGCCCCAGAAAAAGGTTTCTTCTGCCCAGGCTATAAATGGCCGTCGCCGAAGCGGGCTGCTGCAAAACGGATTCGATAGCTTCACGCAAAGTCGGCGTAATGCGCTCATCGGTATCGATCATCAGAATCATGGCGTGACTGGCGTAGCGCTGCGCCAGCTGGCGCTGTTTCCCATAGCCGTGCCACTCACCTGATTGGAATACCCGGGCACCGTGCCTGGCGGCGATCTGCGGTGTGTCATCACTGCTGCCCGAATCAAGAACGATAATCTCATCGGCCCAGCTAACGGATTCCAGACACTCCGGCAGTAGCCCGGCGGCGTCCCTGGCGATCAATACCACTGAAAGAGCCTGGCGATCGGACATTTAGTGATTCCGCTGTGGTAAATAGGGTTCGAGTAACTGTAGCAGACGCTGCAGCGCTCCCTGATTCTGGTGAAGCACCTCCACGGCATGTCGACCATAGTACAGACGATAATCCTCATCGGTCAGCAGCGTAGTAATCTCTTTATCCAGCGAGTCAGCATCGGTAACGGTTATCATGCCGTCAGCATTTTGCAGTCTGGCGCAGATATCCTTGAAGTTAAAGATATGTGGACCCATCAGCACCGGCAGCGCATGTGCGGCGGCTTCCAGAGGATTATGCCCGCCCCGCTCAACCAGGCTACCGCCAACAAAGGCCAGATCGGCGATGCCGTAAAGCAGCATCAGCTCGCCCATGGTGTCGCCAATCACGACCTGCGTACTGCCGGAGGGGATCTCGCCGCTGCTGCGCAGGGTATAGCTTAAACCTGCCTTCTGCGTCAGTTCGCGGGCAGTTGAGAAGCGCTCGGGGTGGCGGGGCACCAGAATTAACAGCAAATTAGGGAAGCGGGCCAGCAGCTTGCGGTGCGCATCCAGAATAATACTCTCTTCACCCTCATGCGTACTGGTCGCTATCCAGACCGGACGGCGAGGCGCCCACTGGCGGCGAAGTGTGATCGCCCGGGCAGCCAGCTCCGGCGTAACGGAGATATCAAACTTCAGGCTGCCGGTTACCGTCAGCTGAGCGCGTTTAAGCCCCAGGCTGACAAAGCGATCGCCATCTTCCTGGTTCTGCGCCGCAATCAGCGTAATTTTTTGCAGCAGCTGCTGCATAAATTTGCCCAGCTTTTTATAGCCCTTTGCCGACCGTTCGGAGAGCCTGGCATTGGCGATCACCAGCGGTATTTTGCGGGCGTGCAGCAGGGAGATCATATTCGGCCACAGCTCGGTTTCCATGATAATGACCAGCCGGGGGCGGGTATTATCCAGAAAGCGGTTCATCGATCCAGGCAGATCGTAGGGCAGATAGACGTGGTGGACATCGGTACCAAACGCAGAGGCGGCGCGTTCCGAGCCGGTCGGCGTCATGGTGGTAACCGTGATCGGCATCGAAGGGTAGCGATGACGTAAGGCTCTGACCAGAGGCACGGCGGCCAGCGTTTCGCCGACGGAAACCGAGTGCAGTAAAATGCCGTCTGGCAGCACTTTACCTTCACAATAACCGTAGCGTTCGGCCCAGCGCCTGCGGTAAGCAGGGGCTTTGCGGCCACGCAGCCAGAGGCGAAGCCAGATTAGGGGCTGAATGAGGTAGAGCAGGACGGTATAGAGTGTTGTCATCACAGTATTTACAATGTGCGCAGCGACCCACGCCAGAGAGTATCAAAAAAGATAAGTAATAGGGCATGTTAGCAGATAAGTTGCTCCCGCTCACACAACTTCATCAGCGCTGTTGCAGCACTTGTTGATAGAGCGCATTAAGCTGGCCCGCCAGCTGCTGAGGCGAGCAGGGTAGCACCCGTTCACGCGCTGCATCACCCATGCGGCTGTCTGCCGTTCGCAGCGGTATCGCGTTTGCGGCCCGGGTCAGTGCCGGAACATCCAGCGCATCGCAAACGAATCCCTGCTGACCCTCAACAATAAACTCTGCACCGCCGCAGGTGAAGCTGGTGATTACGGGCAGGCCGCAGGCCATCGCTTCCAGAATGACGTTGGGAAAAGGATCGTACAGCGTTGGCAGCATGAGCGCGTCGGCGGCATGATAGAAGGGGATCACCTCATGCTGCACGCCGGCAAAATGGATGCGATCCGCACAGTTCAGACGCTGAGCGAGCGCAGCGTAACGAGGCTGATGTTTGTCCTGTCCGATCACCAGCAGATGGGCGTCAGTCGGCGCAAGCGCTTCGATACAGGCTTTTAAACCCTTTCGTTCAAAGCCCGATCCAACGTAGATAAACACTCTGGCATGCTCCGGCAGACCCAGTTTTTCGCGCATTTGCTGACGCTGTTCGCGGGTGGCGGGTTGGAAACGCTGCGCGTCGATAGCGTTATAGATAACCGCAAATTTCTCCTCCGGCACCTGAAAACAGCGCATGATATCGTTTTTCACCATCTGCGAGTTACAGATGATTTTCTTCAGCGAGGGCGAACGGAACATCGCCTCCTCGGCGGCCATAACGTAACGATGATAGGCACTGGCCTGGGTTAGCAGACGCTGAAACGGTGAAACGATTCTGGCACGCTGCGCAAGCCATACGCGGTGTACGCCATCGCCCGCGCGAAAAATATCACAGCCACTGATGCGCTCGTGGCTCTGTACGATATCAAACTGCTCGCGCTGCCAGCAGGCCCGAGCCGCCTCGGCAAAGCCCCGCTCGCGCGAGATGCGGCCCCACTTTTTAGGATTGCAGATATGCAGGTGCCAGTCTGGTCGGGGTTCTCCCTGCCAGTCGCGCGTGATGATATTCAGTTCAAGGCTGCTGTCGTCCAGTGCTTCCAGCGCGCGGGCGATAAAACGTTCGGCGCCGCCGTCGGGGCGATACTTCTGCCGAACGATTGCCAGTCTGACTTTATTCATCCAGATATTTCCTTGCGGCAGCGACAACTTCATCAAGTGGTATCGCGGAGAGGTAGCGGAGTTTCGTTTTGGTATCAATACTGTCAGGCGACGGCAGGGGCGCATAGTCTCCCGCCCAGATGACCCGATTATTATTTCCCCAGGGGCGCCACTGGGTGAGCTTGGTAGGGCCAAACAGCGCAATGCACGGCGTATTCAGCGCCGCAGCCATATGCATCGGCGCTGAGTCCACGCCGATAAACAGTCTGGCATGGTCGATCAGGGCTGCCAGCTGCGGCAGCGACAGCTGGCCTGCCAGCGAAATAACCCGGCGGCCGTGGCAAAGCGAAAGAATATGTTCGATCATCGCCAGCTCGTTTTTGTCCGGGGCCGCAGTAAGAATGATGTCGCTGCTGTCATCGCTAAGGGCATCGACCAGTCCGGCGACCTTATCGTCTTCCCAGCACTTATAGGTCCAGCGCGAAGTCGGCTGAATCACGATATAGGGCCTTTCCACCGGCTGATATGCGAGAAGCGTGCTCCGCGTTTTTTGCCAGTCCGCCTCGCTGTAATGCATCGCCGCCGACCAGCCTTCAGGGGCGATCCCCAGTGGAGCCAGCGCCGCCAGGTTTTGTTCGACGGTGTGCAGCTGCGCATGGCGGTCGGTGGAGACCAGATGGGTATGGGAATGCCGCCAGAGGGCGTTACGCCGTTTTTTATAATCAAAGCCAATCCTGACTTTTGCGCCTGTCATTCGGGTAATAATCGCACTGCGCCACTGGTCTGCAAGGTTGATGACCAGATCGTAACGACACTGCCGGAGCGTCTTAATCAGTCCGATTTCATGAGAAATATGCTTTACGCCACCCTCTTTCTTCCAGTTGCGGTCAATAAAATGCAGATGGCGGAGCAGCGGGTGCGCCTTGAGCATGGGCAGGGTTTCTTTATAAAGCAGCACATCAATGTTGGCATGGGGATAGCGCTGATGAAGCGCCTGAATAACCGGCGTGGTGAGCAGCATATCACCATGGTGACGCAGCTTGATCAGCAGTATATTTTGCGGCACAAAGGCGTCAGGGATCGTTTGAGGCGTTGGCATACTCATGAAATCTCAAAAGGAAGTGAGCCGATTGTAAGGCAAACGCCGCGAGGGGGAAAGCCAGCGCGGCACGACGCTATCGCTGACGCCAGCGGTAAATTCGGCAAAGCCAGAGCAGCAGTTGATACCACTGGCGAATACCCCGCGCGTTCCGCAGCATGCGGCCAGGCGTACCGGTAGCAAAAAGGTCCGCTATTATTGCCTGGCGAGCCGCTTCTTCCGGCTCACGGCGCACAGAGTGACAGACGCTGAGCGCCTCTTTTGTCACCTGCCGATGAAACTCGGGGTAAATTTTTACTTTGCGCCGGTAGCGCTGGTTAATCTCTTCCAGCATCCGCGCAATTTTCATGTAATGTTTTTGATACTCGACATTACGCTGGCCGGTGCGCGTCTGATTACTGATCGACTGGTCATGAACATAATAACGGTACAGGACGGTATCGATATAGCGCACCCGCTGAACGTTCATCATCAGTTCGGTCGTCCAGGGAATGTCCTGATGGTGCAGACCGGGTTCAAAGCGCAGGTTGAGCTGCTCAATCAGCGAACGGCGGTAAATGCCCAGCCAGACGACATGCAGGTAACGATTGCTGGCCAGCGCCCTGCTGAGCCATGCCGGGCCGCTAAGAACTTCCGTCGACCCCAACCGCTCGAGAGGGATAAGCGGGCGGGCTTCACTTCCTCCCCAGAACACCCGCTCGGCATTACACTGTGCGACATCCAGGTCGTCCCGTTCTGCCATGCTGACCAGGGTGCTGTACATCTCAGGTGAGAGCGTGTCGTCGGCATCCGGGAAAGTGACATATTTTCCACGCGCAGCGGCAAGGCCGTCATTTCTGGCTCTTGATACACCGCCGTTTTCACGGTCGATCACCTGAACGTGTGGATAGTCTGCGGCATAGCGATGGGCCAGTTCCGCAGACCGATCCGTGGATCCATCATTAACGATGATCACCTCCAGGTCTTCCAGGGTTTGAGCCAGCAGGGACGACATAAAGGCCTGAAAACTCTCTCCTGCATTATACATCGGGATTATTACGCTCAGGCGCGGGGCGGGGGCTTCAGAATGCGGATTCATACTCAGGGTAACGTCTTCTTTTCCTGGGCCAGGAGGGGGCTTCTGGCACTGATAAAATGATAAATATCATCAAGCTTTCGCGGGTCAAGCTCAAAAAGCTGCTCGACGGGGTGGTTAAACGCATACAGCGCATGAAACACAAAAGACGAGGGTGAGATATGGTTTGGGCCAATCAGTAAAACGTCACCCAGCGGCCGCTGCTCTTCAACGCAGCAGGGGCCGTAAATCAGAATAACCGGCACGTTTTGCGAATCTGCGATGTAAACATTGCCTGAGTCGGATGCGACATAAAAATCCATGTTGCTGATAGCCCACGGAAGGCCTTCCAGTGACACTTTACCAATCAGATTCACGATGTTATCGGCGTTATCGATCGCCTCATAGAGCGCGTTCAGCCGGGGAAGTTCTTCAGGCGAGCCGAAAACATAAAACAGGCAGGGCAGATCGCTCAGTCGCTCAAAAAGACGCTTCCAGATGGCCGGAGGGATCGTTTTCGCCTGATTCCCAGCGGAAATGCTGATACCAATCTTTATCCGATCCGTGCGGAAAATCTCCTCGGGCGTATCCTGCGGCTTCAGCAGCGGCAGCGTGGCATGCTTAGGATAGCTCGCACGCGTCAGAGAGCGGTCAGCCAGCTTAAGGTAGTTTTCCAGGGTCAGCGTGGTTTTTGTATGCTCAACCGTGCCGCTGGCGGTCAGATAAAATAGCTGCTGATACCACTTCCGACGGTACATCGACAAAAACTGCTTATTACCCGCGTTGCAGCAGGCGGCAAAAAACAGATTGGCGTTGTTAGGCTGTAACAGATAGATATTTTCATAGCGATTCATCAGCATGAAGGCGAGCTTAAGCTTACTCAGCGTGCTGCTTTTATGTTCTTCGATATAAAAAATCTCATCCAGCGTGGCATCATGCCGTGCCAGCGGCGCGACAGAACGGCTCAGCAGGGCATCACTGTGCTTCAGATGGCTTAGCAGCGGCGTAATATTGACGAAATCGCCAATCTTCGCCGTCTGGATAACCAGATTACGTGCCGTCTTCTTTTGCACCAGCTTTAATGCCAGCTTCAAAGGAAGAAGCAGGATAAAGAGCAGAACATAATTCACGCTCCCAACTCCCTGAACGTACCGCTGCCTGTCCCTGCGTGCAGAGGGATACAGGCGTGCCCCATCGCTGGAATCTGGTAATAAGAGTTCAGATAGCCGTTCCTGCGTGTGAGCGTTATCATGGGCCAAAACCTTAGGTATTGAATAAACAAATTGTTCTCTTCATCCCGGATAAACAGGAGTCGCTTTCGGGTGGCAGTATCATCATTTTAAATGAGTTTTAGGGAAGCTTCTGCCAGCGTGTTGTTAGTCTGGGTTAATTAAATCAAGGTACTGTTGGCAAACTGTTTCAATAGTGTAAGCCTGCAGGTCCAGCGCATTCACCGCGGGAGGGTTGAACCAAACTTCCCTGAGCGTCGCGGCCAGCGACGCTTCACTCATATCAGCAAGGCCGCGAGCAAGATCGCCGGTCAGGATGCTTATCGGACCGCCAGGACAGCGGGTACTGACCACCGGACTGTGACAAATCAGCGCTTCAACCAGGACGTTGCCAAAACCTTCGCTATCTGAACTGACGACTAAAATTTTTGCCTGGCGTATATAGGGGTAAGGATTGTCCATAAAGCCTTTAAAGATAACCCTGTCTTCAATCCCCAGTTCAGTGACCAGCCCTTTGATTTTTGCGGTAATTTCAGGGTTCCCCTGACCAATCAGCAGCAGTGGGGCAGAGAGGCCACTTTGGGCATAGGCCCGCAGCAGACGGTCATGGCGTTTAGTCTGGTGAAAACGTCCAACGTGGATGAGGTACTCTTTTCCTTCCATGCTACAGGGCTGTAGCGACAGCTGCTCAATGACGTCAAAGTCAAAGGGATTAGATATCACACGCTCGCGCTTCGGTCTTACCAAAAAAGCACTTTTGAGATCGTCCATCACATACTGAGATACGCCAATCAGGTTGCGGTTTTGATAGACGCAGCGGGTTTTACGCTTTTTTAACCAGCGCGAGAAACCTTTGCGGTGGCCCAGGTAAGAGGCGGAGAAGACCCCGTGCAGGCAGAACCAGGTTTTATCGGCATCCAGCACCCTGGAACGGCTGACGATACGATCGGTTTTATGCAGATGCGAGACAACCAGATCGAAAGCACCGCCCGTTTTCTCTGCTTCGCTGATGGCGCGATCGAGCCCTGCGGCACGGCGGTTAAGCTCAGTCAGCTTGCGCCAGGGCTTTTTGCAGCGATCTTTTATCACCTGATAATCAAGCCCCTCAGGAATGCTGTAGTCGCACACGGTACGCAGTGAAAACAGCGAAACCCGATGCCCGCGCTCAATCAGCCCTTTTGAAAGCGTCAGAACCACCTTCTCGGCTCCCCCGCCCGGCAGGCCATCAATGATCATCAAAATGCGCTTGGACAAATTTTTACCCTTAAAAAGAGAAGATAGCTGCGATGTGGCGCCATACCCACCGCATTAATACTGGTCTGAAGCCTGTTTTAGCGCTGTCAGTGCGTCCTTGCTTATAAAGAGTGAGCTTTAGATGTAGAGGNGCGATGTGGCGCCATACCCACCGCATTAATACTGGTCTGAAGCCTGTTTTAGCGCTGTCAGTGCGTCCTTGCTTATAAAGAGTGAGCTTTAGATGTAGAGGCTATCTTAGAAAAATAATAAAGATAGCGCTACCTGGAATCCTGTCCGCCTGTGAGCCAGCTCAGCAAATCTCTTTGCGGTTCTCATTGCTGCTGCGTAACATAGCCGCAAGGTCACCACGGAGCCTGCAATCTGCATGAAGAAACCAGCATTTATTATTACTATCGATACTGAAGGCGATAATTTATGGCGTAATCGTTCCGGGAACGTTACGACCAAAAACGCGCAATATCTTGCCCGATTCCAGCAAATTAGCGAGAAGTATGCCTTCAAGCCGACCTGGCTGACCAATTATGAAATGGCCATCGACCCCGTCTATATCGATTTCGCCCGCGATGTGATTGCCCGTGGTCAGGGGGAGGTGGGTATGCACTTACATGCGTGGAACAGCCCGCCCGTCAGTCCATTGACCGATGATGACTGGCGTTTTCAGCCTTATCTGATCGAATATCCCGCTGAGGAAATGCGCAGCAAAGTCGTCTATATGACCGACCTGCTGGAAGAGACGTTTCAGACAAAAATGCTGAGCCACCGCGCAGGCCGCTGGGCGTTTAACGAAGCGTATGCCCGGCTGCTGATCGAACTGGGATACCGCGTTGACTGTTCGGTGACCCCACGCGTGAACTGGACCTTCTCGCCGGGTGCCCCGCAGGGGCAGGGTGGTACCGATTATACCCACTTCCCGCGTGATGCTTATTATCTTGATATCAATGATATTTCGCGGCCCGGCAACTCACCGTTGCTGGAAGTTCCCATGACCACGTACTATAAACATTCGGGGTTAATGAACAGCCTTAAGCAGGGCTATGACAAACTTCGCGGTAAGCAACGCAGCCCCTCAGTCTACTGGCTGCGCCCGACCGGAGGCAATGCGCAGCAGATGATCGCGGTGGCGGAAAAGACCCTGGCGCAAGGTGCGGACTACGTTGAATTTATGCTGCATTCGTCGGAGTTTATGCCAGACGGCAGCCCAACCTTTAAGAACGAGGGTGATATTGATCGATTGTATGACGATCTGGAGACGCTGTTCAGCTGGTTGCACCATCGGACCCAGGGAATGACCCTCGCAGAATTTGCGCAAACAAAACCACAATAATGAGCCGCATGGCATCCAGTCCCGACCTGAGAATCACTATGCTAATCAGACGTAATACGGCACAGCTTCGCACAGTTTTTTATTTTCTGACGCTGGTCAGCGCAATGCTATCGATCATGCTGACCTTTATTGATATCAAGGCAGCCAAGGTCCTGTTTTATTGGTCTTTCTATTTCTCTCTCGCCGGTATCCTGTTTAACCGGAAAGACGTTGACCGCTCGCGACTGTGGTTTCTGGCGATGCTGGCGATACTCGGTGCCAGCAAGCTGATTTGGTTTTACTGGGAGTATTATGGCGGCCCGGATTACACCACCTATAACGACTATATGAACGCCGGGAAACGCCTGCTGCTGGTCTGCGTGACGGGCTACTGGCTCTTTTCACAGATGCAGCATTTCCGGGCGAAAAGCATCCTCTGCATTAAGTATGGCCTGCTAACGGCATTCGCCGCCGCGACCGCGTATGGCTTCTGGCAGTATTTCAGCGACATGCACCGGGTAGAATTTGCGCTCGATCGCGCCACTATCTCTGCATATGGCTATGCGATGCTCTCTATGGTGGTGCTGTTTCTGCTGGCTTCCGAAAAGCATTCGCCGGGCAGCATGCTCTGCTGCCTGGCCATTTTCCTGCTCTCCTGGTTTGTACTGATGCAAACCGGTACGCGCAATATGATGGCGGCTTATCCGTTAATCATCCTGGTGGTGGGCGTGCTGCAGTTTCGTCATTTTGGGTTAAAGTCGCTGCTGGCGATACTGGTTGCCGTTGGCGTCCTGGTCGCGCTGAGCTATAAGCCGATCATTAAGCCGAAGCTGGATACCACCTTCCAGGAATACACCCTTTATAATCAGTCAAACGGCAACGAAAACGGCTCTCTCACTACCCGACTGGCGATGTGGCAGGTTGGCTGGTGGTGCCTGAGCGCCCATCCGTTGGGAATGAAGTCTGAAGATCGCACCGCCTGTTTTCAGCGGTATGTCGACACCTATCACAAGGACAGCGTGTCGATGCTGTACGAGAAGGTGCATCTGCATAACGAGGTGCTGGATACTGCCAGCCTGCAGGGGATTCAGGGCGCGGTGGTGCTGCTGATGTTTTATCTGTCGCTGGTGGTTTACGCCCTGCGCTCGCAAAACTCACTGCTGCTGGCGGTGATGCTCGGCGTAATTGTCAGCGGTCTGACTGATGTGGTGTTTATCAGTCGGGAACTGACGGTATGCGTCGCGCTGATGTTGGTCGTGTGTGAGATGTGGAATGCGCTGACCCGGCCTCGGATAACGCACAGCGATTAACTCTCCAGGCGGGGCTTACCAGCCCCGCCTGCGCACGGCCAGCATCTTCCTTTTGTAACTCAGCCTGATTTTTCCGTTCAGCAAAAACCGCAACAGACTCACCTGACGAATCCGCGTCCTGACAGTCTCTCCCTGCGGCGTGTTCTGAAGCTGGGTGTGATAGCGGTTGGCGATATCCAGCCAGTGGCAGGTAATCAGGTGCTGAAAGGCGTGAGGCAGTACCCGGTCCATATTTTGCGTGGCGGCAATCAGGCAGCGAATTTTTTCGGCGTTAACGTCTGAAGAGAGGCTGTGCGCATGTTTGCGGTAGAGGTAAAATCCCGCCCGGCTGTAGAGCGTTCTGGTGCTGAGGGTCAGCATTAAGGGGAAGAGCCAGGTGTCTTCGTAGCAGATGAAGTCCGGAAAGGCGTGCTGCTGAAACAGGCGACGGGAAAAAAACTGCCCGATAAAATGTGCCTGGTAATCACGATGAACAAGGAAGCGTTCAATAGACTGGTCCCGGTTAAGCTCGATGGGCTCGTCAGGCTGCCATGACGGGAGCGAGTCGTCGCCCCGCACCTCAATGATTTTACTCAGCAAAATATCTGGCGCGCGCTGTTGCAGCAGGGTAAGCCGCTCCTGTAGCGCGCCCGCAAGCAGCGAATCATCGCTGTCCACCATCAGAATGTATTCGCCGCGCGCCAGGCTTACAGCGTGATTTCGCACTTTGCCGACGTTGCGGAACGCTGTCCGGTCGGTACGGATCTGCGAGTAACGAGCGGCATAGTCATCAATAATGCTCTGGGTGGCATCGGTGGAGGCGTCATTGATGATGATAATCTCGGCGCGCTGCTGGGCCGTGCCCAGGGAGGCAAAAATCGTGTCCAGCGTATTCGCCAGATAGGGCTCGCAATTGTGCGCCGCGATCAGAATGCTAAGCTGACAGGGTGTGTTCATCAGTGTTCGCGGTGAGGCGCTCCGGAATGGATAAGCGGCAGCAACTGTTCTTCCACCTGCTGAGGGGAAATATCCGCCATATTGTTTCCGCTCGCGGGTCGTAGCACAAACTGGTTTTGGCCGTAGCCGCCAATCAAGCCGGGATCGGTGGGGCCATACAGCGTGAGATTGGGGCAGGCCAGCGCGGCGGTAAGATGGCTGAGTCCGGTATCTACGGAAACAACCGCCCTGGCGCCAGCCAGCGTACGCGCAACCTGTTCAAGCGTCAGCTTTGGCAGCACCTCAACATAATCAAACTCAGCCGCTATCCGCTGCGCCCGCTGGTGTTCATGCTCGGCGCCCCAGGGCAGTTTGATGCGCATTCCGCTCTCTTTCAGCAGGCCAGCCAGCGTGCGCCAGTGGGCCTCTGGCCAGTGTTTTGCATCGCGCGTAGTGGCATGCAGAAAGACCAGGTATTGCCCGGTATCAGGCGGTGGGCTGCTGAGGAAGTGATCGGCTATGGCGTAATCTCCCGGTCCCTCGGGTAACGGGTAGCCAAGGCTTTTCGCGAATAGCTCACGCGTACGCTGCACGGCGTGCTGCTGCTTGTCGATTTCGTGGCGTTTATCAAACCACCAGCTGGCAAAAGGCTCTCTGGCGCTGCGACTGTCATGGCCATGCTTTTCACCTTTCGCGATGCGGGTTACCAGCGCGGCACTTTTGATCAACCCCTGGGCATCGATTACGCGGTCATACTGGCGTGACTGTACTTCGCGCTTGAAGAGAAAGCGTTCTTCACGGACCTCGCTGCCAAACCAGTGCTTGCGCCAGCGGCGGATCGCCACCGGGATCACCCGGTCAACGGCGGGATGCCACGCCGGGATTTGAGCGAAGCCCTCTTCCACCACCCAGTCAAAGCGGATCCCCGGAATGGCGTTCATCGCATCGGTCAGCGCAGGCAACGTATGCAGTACGTCACCCATTGATGACGTTTTAACAATCAGGACCTGCATTCGCTCTCCTGGTTTTCCGCCAGCAGGGTATCAAGTTCGGAGATAACCCGCTCAGGCGTGATGTCGATCAGGCTCTGATGGTAGCCCTGCTCAGCATCGCCCTTACGCACTTTGTGGTAGCCGGTAATCAGGCGAATGACGCGCGCCTTATGTGACAGCGGCGGCGTAAAATCCGGGCTGCTGGGGCCATATAGTGCCACCAGCGGACGGTCCAGCGCGGCGGCGATATGCATCAGACCGGAATCATTACTGACCACGGCGCGGCAGTGAGCCAGCAGGATCACCGCCTGCTCAAGCTGCGTGCTGCCGGCCAGATTGCTGCAATTCTCGCGAGAGTGCGGTTGCAGCGTCTGGAGGATCTCTTCCCCGGTTTCTCTGTCTTTGGCTGAGCCAAACAGCGCGATTTGAAAGCCACGATCAATCAGCTTTTGCGCCAGCGCGGCGTAGTGATAATGAGGCCAGCGCTTGGCCGGACCAAATTCTGCACCGGGACAGAAGCCAATCACCGGGCGCTCAGGCCGCAGGCCAAACTCTGCTGCCGTCGCCCGTTTTTCCGCTTCGCTGACCTGCAGGGCAGGCCACAGCAGCGGCTGGGGGAGATCGGCAGCGCGGCTTATCCGTGATGAGTCATATGCCAGCGCGACGTAGCGTTCCACCATTAGCGGGAATGCGGCTTTATCAAGCACCCGCAGGTCGTTCAGCAATCCATAGCGCATCTCCCCGCGCCACCCGATACGCTTTTTAATCGCGGCAAAAAAGGGCACCAGCGCGGACTTGAACGAATTGGGCAGCACGTAGGCGCGATCGTATCCTTTGTCACGCAGCGTCCTGCCCAGGCGGCGGCGCTCGCCCAGCGCCAGGGCACCGTGACCGAGCGGCATCGCCAGCGCGTCGTTGACCTCTGGCATACGCGACAGTAAAGGTCGGCACCACGCCGGTGCCATGACGTCAATCACGGCATCGGGATGAGCGGCCTTCAGCGTACGATAGAGACTTTGCGACATCATCATATCGCCGACCCAGGAAGGGCCGATTACCAGAATTTTCATCGCCGGAATTACCCTGTTACGCGTTGCGGTTCAGCCATGCCATATAGTCGTTCACGCCTTCGGCGACGGTTTTGAACGGCTTGTCATAGCCAGCCGCGCGAAGTTTGGTCAGATCGGCCAGCGTATAGGCCTGATAGCGACCCTTGAGTTTTTCCGGGAAAGGGATGTACTCGATCTCACCCTGCTGGTGGAAATTGAGCGCCGCGTCGGCCACTTCCTGGAAGGACTCAGCGCGACCCGTGCCACAGTTATAGATACCGGATACGCCGTTTTCCCAGAACCACAGATTGACCGAGGCCACGTCTTCAACGTAGATAAAGTCGCGCTTAAAGCCGTCGCTACCCTCGAACAGTTTGGGATTTTCGCCGTTGTTCAGCTGGGTATTAAGATGGAATGCCACGCTGGCCATGCTGCCCTTGTGGCCTTCGCGCGGTCCGTAGACGTTGAAGTAGCGGAAACCGCATACCTGCGAGCCCGCTTCCGGAAGGATCTGGCGCACGTAGTGATCGAACAGCATTTTCGAGTAGCCGTAGACGTTAAGCGGCTCTTCAAATTCGCGCGCTTCAATGAAGTTATCATTGCGTCCGCCGTAGGTGGCAGCCGATGAGGCATAAAGGAAGGGGATCTGATGCTCAAGGCAGTAGTGTAAAAGCTCCTTGGAGTACTGATAGTTGTTTTCCATCATGTACTTGCCGTCCCACTCGGTGGTCGAGGAGCATGCGCCTTCATGGAAAACGGCCTCCACATCGCCAAAATCCTCATCAGCCAGAATGCTAATCAGGAAATCTTCCTTGTCCATGTAGTCAGCAATATTCAGATCCACCAGGTTGGCAAACTTAGTGCCATCCTTCAGATTGTCTACCACGAGAATGTCAGTGTGGCCTTTGTCATTCAGCGCTTTGATGATGTTGCTACCGATAAAGCCCGCACCGCCGGTGACGATAATCATAAGCTATAACCTTAAAAAATGGTGTGAAACAGGAGGTTTCACACGCTAATGCCGAATATCATAACATCTCATCACCCGGCAGACAGCCAGATGACTCCGTAACGGTATGCGTTTGCTTTAAGCAAGCGCTACTGCTGTTTTTCCGCATCGGTCAGATAGCGAACCTTGCGCGTGTAATCCTGCCCCTTAAAACTCACCAGGGCATCCGATGAATCAAGGTATTTTTGCCATTCGGAAAGTGGAAAACCGCCGTGGGCGCCAATCACTTCTTTGGGAATGGCAGCCGTCGTCCCACCAATTTTCTTTGATACCGGCCAGTTCATCCAGTCGCCCAGATTCACCGTTTTCAGATCCAGCAAGTCCAGCAGGGCGGCAAGCGGCAGCTGATCGGTTGGCGGCTGGGAATCGTCCATCAGCTCCCAGGTATCCTGAAACAGCGTCAGCCAGAGCGGGCAGATCCGTTTCCATGTCTGCCGCGTCGCCGCCAGGAAAGCCCCGTTAACGTGATCGACAATAAACGGACGGACGCTGTGACGATAATAGGCCGGACGACGCGCCTCCGGCGTGTTCATCAGCTTGGCGATCATTTTCCCCTGACGAAAGCTGGAGTAAATATGGCCATCAAGCATATTAATTTCAGGCATTTTTAGCAGGTTGAGATCTGAATCGATCATCAAAATCCCCTCCGTTCTGGCCTGTAGAGGCGCCTGAAGTTTGATCAGACGACTGCGGTAAATTTGCTTGTAGCGGTAGGTCTCTTCGCGAAAAGGCACATCCAGCGTGACGACGCGCGTCTTTGCCGGCAGCTCGCCGAACTCTTCAGCCCGTCTGTCGCTGACAATCACAATCTCCTGTGCGTCCGGCGCAAAGCGGGCGGAAAATAGCGCGCTCAGTTTAGCTTCTTCAATGAAGTCCGCGCCCGTGCAGGGGATCACCACCGAGGTGACCGGTATGGCACCCTGCACCTCTGATTGCTGATAGGGAATATTGTGACGTGCGCGAATCTGTCGGAAATGGGGTTTTAAGAATTCAAACATGCGAAGAGTTTCCATAGGCCGCATTTTTTAAAATAGTTTCTACGCCGGAGACGTAGTGCTCAATAGCATAGTGTTGCTTTACGCTTGCATTGGCCTGATGCAGTAGAAAGCTGCGCTTTTCCGCGTCCAGATAGAGCATTTTCATCTCTTCAAACAGGGTCTGGACATCACCATACTCAAAAAGCAGGCCGGTTTTGTCGTGCTCAATCAGCTCAGCGGTGCCGGTGACGCGGGAGCCGATCACCGCCGTGTTCAGCAGCATGGCTTCCAGTACCACCCGCGGCAGACCTTCGCTTTTTGATGCCAGAATAAAGACGTCCAGTGCGGCGAGATACTCCAGCGCATTGCTGCGAAAGCCGGTAAATACAACCCGATCGGCAATACCGGCCTGCTCCGCCTGCTGCTGAAGTTTCGACAGTTCGGGGCCTTCGCCCAGTATAACCATCCGCCAGCGGGCGGCGGGAAAGGCGGCGGAAAATTTCTCCAGCGCGCTCAAAATATGGTGATTCGATTTGCGTGGGATCAGTGAGCCGATGCTGCCAAATACAAACGTGTCATCACTGATTTGCAGGAGCTGACTGCGCATCGCCGCGCGGACGGGCAGCGGCTGCCAGATATCTATCGCGTTGAATACCGTAAAGCACTTCTGCGGCATTACGCCGTTATCCAGCAGTACCTGGCGCACGCCGTTGGAAACGGCGATGATCGCGTCCACGCGGTGATTCACCCGCTCTACCAGCTCGCGGTTTAACACCGGCTCGATGCGGCAGTGCTGCACAACCGTCACCGGCAGCCCTTCTGCCGCGAGATAACCCTCCAGGTTCGATCCCGGCTGATTGTTCATATAGAGCAGGTCGAAATGACCGTCGGTCAGCCGCTGGCGGATTTGCCGGGCATTAGGCCGGATGCGCCAGACGGCGTCGACGCGCTGCGTGGCCCGCAGGCGCAGTTTTCGATTGAAAAAGACCAGCGAACGCAGCAGCTCTTTGCCGAGCTTGGCCCAGCGGGGCTGTTTCCGCTGGGGAATAAATAGGATGGGGATGCCGAGCGCAGTTAGCACCTGCTCAATCGAATCGCCTTTCCCCCGGGAATAGTTGTGGTAGAAGCAGCAGTGAAGATCGAACTGGCTGCGATCAATACGTTTTAGCAGCTCCAGCATGCTGTTGGTGCCGCCCCCCCATTCGTTGCCGGTATCCAGCAGCAGAATTTTTTTACGCTGTTCTACCATCGTACGGCTTCCGCATCGGTCAGTCAGGCTTAGCGGGCAGTCAGACCGCTAAGCCGCCGAGATATTAAGGGGTCTTTCCGAGCTGAAGGCTCAATCCGGAAAAGTTCGTTTTGATGTAGCGCATAGCCTGACTCTCAGCGATGCTGTCTGCCACCACGTTCAGGGCGAGAATTGCCGGAACGGGCAGTGGGGTCACCGGGCAGGTTTTCACGCCACGGAACGGATTACGCGGCGGCGTTGGCTTCGCGGGCAGCGGCAGCGGTCGGTGGCCGACCGACTGGGGTTCATTCAGCAGCTGACTCGGACGCACCAGGGTAATGTCCGCAGGGAGCGTGGGCAGCATTTGCAACAGCACTTTCACCGTGGTGGGATGCGGATGACCAATCGCAATGGCTGAACCGTCGCGCTGTGCCAGATGCACGGCGCGGAGGAACTGTTTGCGAATATCCGCTTCATTCTGCGTGTCGTCGAGGAAAACGCGACGCTTAATGACTTTCACATGCGTGCCCGCAGCCGCGGGTACAGACTGGCTGTTGCCAATGGTCATGCTATCGAGAAAGTAAAAATTGTAGTTGTTCAGAACCTGCATAACTTTTTGCATCGCAGGCAGGCTGGAGGTCATCGCGCTGCCCATATGATTATTAAGGCCGACCGCATAGGGTACGCTGGCGACCGCCGCACGAATAATGCGCTCGATTTCGGCGCTGGACATATCCGGACGCAGGGTGTTTTTTTCCAGCGGCTGCTTGCTCAGCGGTGCCATCGGCAGATGGATCAGCACCTCATGGCCGCGCTGGTGCGCCTTCGTGGCCATGACGCGCGCACCCGGCGCATCAGGCAGGACAGCAACGGAAATGGCAGGCGGCATCTGCAGCACCTGGTTTTCCTGCGCCGGGCGGTAGCCGAAATCATCAATGACAATTGAGAGTTTGCCGGCGTGAACCGGGCAGGCCATCAACAGGCCTGCCAGCATGCCGCTAAGTTTGTGCAGACGTACCAAAAGTTATCTTCCTAACCACGGGAGTGGATTAACAGCCTGTCCCTGGCGGCGGATTTCAAAATAGAGTGAAGGGGTGCCGCGCCCACCGCTGGTACCTACCAGCGCAATAGGCTGCCCGGCTTTAACCTGGGCGCCAACGCTGACCAGCGCGCTCTGGTTATAACCATACAGGCTCATGTCGCCTTTGCCGTGTTCAACCACCACGACCAGCCCATAACCCTGGAGCCAGTCGGCCATCAGCACGCGGCCATCGGCGATCGCTTTGACCTCGGTGCCTTCCGGTGCGTTAATGACCAGCCCCTTCCAGCGCAGTTCACCCTGCAGCTGTTCACCGAAGCGATGCTCAATGGAACCCCGTACCGGCCATAGCGCCTGACCCGCAGGCCGCCCGAGGCCTCCGGTGCGGGAGACCAGTGCGCGTTCGCTTTCGGTAGGTTTATAGGTTCTGCCCTTGCTCTTAGCCTGCGCCTCACGCTGGCGAACGCGCTGAGCCTCTTTCGCTTCGCGTTCTGCCCGTGCCCGCGCTTCCTGTTCAGCTTTCGCGATTTTATCGCGCAGGCGGCTCTCATTCTGACGCATCTCAACCAGCTGGGCCTGGTCTTTTTCCAGCGAGGATTCCAGCGTGGTCAGCGTTTTCTTACGTGCCACGCGGGCGCCTTCCAGCTTCTGATGCTGAGACTGCTGCTCAGCCAGCAGGGATTTCTGCCGGGCGAGCTTATCCACCCGCGAGGCTTTTTGCGCAGAGAGCTGGCTGCGGGTTTTTTTCAGATCGTCGATGGACTTCTGGCGCGCATCATTCAGGTAGCTGAAGTAGGCCAGAATGCGTTCGCTCCGCTGGCTCTCTTCGCCGCTGAGTATCAGCTGTACGCCGCCGTGCTGGCCCTGACGAAACGCCGCATCCAGCTGCTCCGCCAGCAGTTTCTCCTGCGCATCCTGCTGTGCCTGGAGCTTGCTGATGGACGCCGACAGATCGGCGATCTCTTTATTTAAGCCAGTGAGGATTATCTGCGTTTCGCGCAGCTGTCGGCTGGCCTGAGCAATGATTTTTTCCTGACTTTGCAGCTGATCGAGCAGTTTGCCGCGCTGCTGCTTTTGCTGCTGAACGCTTTTCTCTTTTTTAGCGATGTCCTGCTGCAGGCTGGAAAGTTGCGATTTGTTATCATCCGCTGCCCTGCCGGGAGCGGGCAGCAGAAAAAAGCCAGCGCAGAGCACGCAGGCTGACAGGGTGAACACGCGAGATCGTAGCAGAACGCCTGTGGCCGATCCGTTAACCTGGGTTCGTTGAACTGAAACTGTCGCTTTTTCCCTCATAGGAGGAGGATTATTCCACGATGAACAGCAGCTTACCAGCTATCTGTGGCGGGATTTGCGTTTCTGACGGTAACAGCGGAGTGAAGGATAGCGCGCGATAAGGCACGTTCCTCCGGGGAAGGGGGGAGGGAACTGGCTGACTTTTAACCGCCTAAGATTGCATCGGGCAAAAGCCGCGTCAGGGATTTGCAGCTGAGGTAAATTATTTTGAGGATCTGGTCCAGAAAACGTAACTCTGAGGGCTTCACGTCTGTACATGGCAGCACTGGCAGGTATACTCAGAAGCCTTGTTTTCGCTTATTAACCCTTTCGGGAGTTGTTACCCCTCATGCAAGATATTATGCAGTTCGCAGGCAGCCATACCATTCTGAGTCTGGCGTGGGTTGTCCTGCTGGTTTTGGTGATCGTGACCACCGTTAAGGGCATGTTCTCCAAGGTAAAAACAGTTAGCCGTGGTGAAGCAACCCGATTAATCAATAAAGAAGAAGCCGTTGTCATTGATGTCCGTTCTCGCGATGACTACCGTAAAGGCCATATTTCTAACGCAATTAACATCCTGGCGGCCGATATCAAAAAAGGCAGCTTTGGCGAACTGGAAAAACATAAAGCGCAGCCGATTATTGTCGTCTGTGCCAATGGCACCACTGCGGCCGAGCCGGCTTCTCAGCTCAATGCAGCGGGTTTTGAACGGGTTTTCGTACTGAAAGATGGCGTTTCCGGCTGGAGTGGTGAAAACCTGCCGCTGGTTCGCGGTAAATAATATTTGGAGAGTGGTATGGCGAACGTAGAGATCTACACCAAAGCAACCTGTCCTTTCTGCCATCGCGCAAAAGCGCTGTTAAGCCAGAAGGGCGTGAATTATCAGGAAATTGCCATTGATGGGGATGCCGATAAGCGCGAAGAGATGATCAAACGTAGCGGTCGTACCACCGTTCCACAGATTTTCATTGATGCGCAGCACATCGGCGGCTGCGACGACCTGTTTGCGCTCGATGGCCGCCATGGCCTCGACCCGCTGATAAAGTAAGACGGGCGAGTGGCGCAATAACGGATTATTAACCCATAGGATCACGTACCATGTCAGAACAAAACAACACCGAGATGTCATTCCAGATCCAGCGTATTTATACCAAGGATATTTCTTTTGAAGCGCCAAACGCGCCACAGGTTTTCCAGAAAGAGTGGGAGCCAGACGTAAAGCTGGACCTGGATACCGCTTCCAGCCAGCTGGCTGACGACGTTTACGAAGTCGTGCTGCGCGTTACCGTGACGGCAACTGTGGGTGAAGAGTCGGCGTTTCTGTGTGAAGTGCAGCAGGCGGGTATTTTCTCTATCTCCGGTATTGATGGTAACCAGATGGCTCACTGCCTTGGCGCCTACTGCCCTAACATTCTGTTCCCGTATGCGCGCGAATGCATCACCAGCCTGGTTTCCCGCGGTACGTTCCCGCAGCTTAACCTTGCACCGGTCAACTTTGATGCGCTGTTTATGAACTACCTGCAGCAGTCAAATGAAGGTGCCGCTCCTCAGCAGGACGCATAATGCCTCAAGCAAATGCTTCTATGAGCGTTATCGGTGCCGGTTCGTACGGCACCGCTTTAGCCATTACCCTGGCCCGTAATGGCCACCCGGTAGTGATGTGGGGCCATAACGCCGCCCATCAGGCACAGCTTCAGGCCGATCGCTGCAATGCTGCCTTCCTGCCTGACGTCCCTTTTCCCGACACCCTCAGCCTTGAAAGTGATTTAGCCGCAGCGATTGCGGCCAGCCGCGATCTGCTGGTGGTGGTCCCAAGCCACGTATTTGGCGATGTCCTTAAGCAAATCAAACCCCACCTTCGCACAGATTCCCGCATTGTCTGGGCGACCAAAGGTCTCGAAAAAGAGACCGGCAGGCTGCTACAGGATGTCGCACGGGAAATAGTGGGTGACGAGGTACCTCTGGCGGTCATTTCCGGGCCAACCTTCGCTAAAGAGCTGGCAGCTGGCTTGCCCACGGCCATTGCGCTGGCGGCAACGGAGGCGGAATTTGCTGACGATCTGCAACGCCTGCTGCACTGTGGTAAAAGCTTTCGCGTCTATAACAACCCGGATTTTATCGGGGTTCAGCTTGGTGGGGCGGTGAAAAACGTGATTGCCATCGGTGCGGGGATCTCAGACGGCATTGGCTTTGGTGCGAATGCGCGTACGGCGCTGATTACGCGTGGACTGGCCGAAATGACCCGCCTGGGAACGGCGCTGGGCGCCGATCCCACCACCTTTATGGGCATGGCCGGGCTGGGCGATTTAGTTCTCACCTGCACCGATAATCAGTCGCGTAACCGTCGCTTTGGCATGATGCTCGGGCAGGGTGGCGATGTGGAGACAGCGCAAAATACCATCGGTCAGGTGGTAGAAGGATTCCGAAATACAAAAGAAGTAAAGGCGCTGGCCGCGCGCTGTGGCGTGGAAATGCCAATAACTGAGCAAATTTATCAGGTACTGTATTGTGAAAAGAGTGCGCGCGAGGCAGCATTAAGTCTGCTAGGGCGAACAAGGAAGGATGAGAACAGTCCAGCTGAAAAGGGAAGCTCAGCGCATTAACGTCCTGCCGGACGTTATATTCGATGGGGAGAGAGCAATGCCGAGCGCAGAACCTGAACAGGTGTGGGACTTTATCAGAGCAGAAGCGCGGGCGCTGGCCGAATGCGAACCAATGCTGGCCAGCTTTTATCACGCTACGCTGCTAAAGCACGACGATCTCGGCAGTGCGCTGAGCTATATGCTGGCTAACAAGCTGGCAAATCCGATTATGCCTGCGATGGCCATCCGTGAAATCGTGCAGGAAGGCTACAAGCAGGATCCCTCGATGATTCAGTCCGCTGCCTGCGATATACGGGCGGTGCGCCAGCGCGATCCGGCGATTGATAAATACTCCACGCCGCTGCTTTACCTCAAAGGCTTCCATGCTCTCCAGGCCTACCGTATCGGACACTGGTTATGGAATCAGGGGCGGCGGGCACTGGCCATTTACCTGCAAAATGAGGTCTCCGTTTCTTTCGCTGTAGATATCCATCCTGCGGCGAAAATAGGGCGCGGTATCATGCTGGACCATGCAACGGGCATTGTTGTCGGGGAGACGGCGGTAATCGAAGATGATGTGTCGATTCTGCAGTCCGTTACGCTAGGCGGGACGGGTAAAACCAGCGGCGATCGTCATCCCAAAATCCGTGAAGGGGTGATGATAGGGGCGGG
>NZ_CDPK01000015.1:77744-92762 GCF_900068895.1 Erwinia sp. ErVv1
ACGGCACCGCAGTAGTCCAGCTGCCGCCAGGCCTCATACACGACTACCGATACAGCGTTTGAAAGGTTCATGCTGCGGCTGTCGGGCTGCATAGGGATACGGATCTTTTGCTGGGCCGGTAGCGCATCCAGGATATCAGCGGGCAGGCCGCGCGTTTCGGGGCCGAAAAGCAGATAGTCGCCCGCCTGATAGCTGACCGCACTGTGCGCTGGAGTACCTTTGGTGGTCAGTGCAAACAGGCGCGCGGGAGCTTCAGCGGCCAGAAAAGCCGCATAGCTGCCGTGACGTTTCACTGCGGTGAATTCATGGTAGTCCAGACCAGCGCGACGTAAACGCTTGTCATCCCAGGCGAAGCCCAGAGGTTCAATCAGATGCAGGCGGAAGCCGGTGTTAGCACAAAGCCGGATAATATTGCCCGTATTGGGCGGGATCTCAGGTTCAAATAAAACGATATTCAGCATCGGCTTCGGCCCCATTAAACGAGGGCCGAAGCATAGCAAATTATTCCGGGACGATCAGGTTTTGCTGCTATAAAGCGGCAGCCAGAGGGTAAGGCGCAGGCCGCCTAACGGGCTATCATCGGCCTTAACCCAACCACGATGCTGCTGGATAGCCGTGTCAACAATCGCCAGCCCCAGTCCCGTTCCGCCTGACTCCCTGTCGCGCGCCTCGTCAGTACGGTAGAAGGGCCTGAAAATCTGCTCGCGGTCGCCCTCGCTAACGCCCGGGCCATCATCGTCCACGTTAACGGTAATTCCCTGTTTATCAACGGAAAAACCCACACAGATTTTGGAGTGAGAGTAGCGCAGCGCGTTACGAACAATATTTTCCAGAGCGCTTTCCAGTGCGTTCGGATTGCCATACAGAGGCCAGGGACCCGGGGGATAAGGTACCTCAAGCGTTTTCCCCATCTGTTCGGCTTCAAATTTGGCATCATCCAGTACGCCAGCCCAAAGATGGTTAGCCTTCATCGCCTCGCTGACCAGCGCATTTTTATGCTGAGTACGGGATAACACCAGCAGATCGTTGATCATGCCGTCCAGTCGCTGGGCTTCCATTTCAATACGCTGTAGCTCTTTGCTCTCTCCCTGCCGACGGCGCATCAGCGCAGTACCCAGCTGTAAACGGGTAAGCGGCGTCCTAAGCTCATGCGAAATATCCGACAGCAGACGCTGCTGCCCGGTCATCATCCTTTCCAGCGCGCTGACCATCTGGTTAAAACTGGCACCGGCCGCCAGGAACTCCTGCGGGCCCGCCTCCAGCTCAGGGCGTTGACGCAGATTACCGGCGGCGACATCATCGGCCGCATGTTTCAGCTTACGTGCGGGTTTCGCCAGGCTCCAGGCCAGCCAGAGCAGTAGCGGTGTGCTGATTAACATCGTCACCATCAACAGCAGCAGGGGACGGTCAAACAGCAGGTTGATAAAGTCCAGCTGTGAGCTGCCAGCGGGACGGATCAGGTAGAGCTGGTAGCTATCCTCACCGTCGCGGACGGTGAAGGGACCAACCATCTCCACCCGACCATATTTTTTCTTCTGCGGACGGTTTGCATTATCGGACTGGCCGATAAAATTACGGATAACCTGCATTTCGTTATGCTGCGCGCCGATCACCCGCCCTTCGCTGGTAACCAGCAGCAGCCGCTGTCCGGGCGGTGCCCACTTGTCCGTCGCGCGAAACAGCCTTCTCCACCACATCAGATCGTTAGGGGGATCCTGCATCAGCTCCGCCTCGACGTGCTGCTCAATCATGGTTCCCTGCCGCTGCTCACTGTCGAGCAGCGGGGTCATCTGACGGGTATCAAGCTTGGGCACCATTAATACCAGCATCAACACCAGCGCCAGCGTCAGCCAGAAAATGGCGAAGATACGGGTAGTCAGGCTTGAGATCATGTCGCGGAAACCATCAGATAACCGCGGCCACGCAGGGTTTTGAACCAGGGGTGACCATCTTTGCGGTCCGGCAGCTTCCTGCGCAGGTTAGAGATATGCATATCAATCGCGCGGTCAAATGGGGTGAGGCGTTTACCCAGAACCTCCTGGCTCAGGTGCTCACGGGAAACCACCTGCCCCAGATGCTGTGCCAGTAAATAGAGCAGGGTGAACTCTGTTCCGGTCAGGTCGAGCGCCTCGCTGTCGAAGCGGGCCTCCTGGCGGCCTGGATTCAGGCGCAGGTGGTCAACTTCCAGCGTCGGGGAGCTGCTGTCGTGCTGCTGTTGCTGTTCGCTCCAGACAGAACGGCGCAGGATTGCACGTATACGGGCCACCAGTTCCCGATCGTTAAAGGGCTTAGGAAGATAGTCATCCGCGCCGAGTTCCAGCCCCAGAACGCGGTCAAGCTCGCTACCGCGTGCGGTTAGCATAATGACCGGCGTCTGGTGCTGCTGGCGCAGCTCTTTAAGGGTATCAATGCCGTTTTTCCGTGGCATCATCACATCAAGCAAAAGCAGATCGATAGAGTTATCCAACAGGGCCAGTGCCTGTTCGCCATCACCGGCGACCACCACCTCGAACCCTTCCATCTCAAGTAATTCTTTCAGCAGCGAAGTCAATTCGCGGTCATCGTCAACTAACAGGATCTTATTCATTTTTATTGCCCTCCGCAGGCAAAATACCGTGAACGAATGCAGTCATTCCATGACTTTACTTAGTTTTACAACCTCTGACGCATGTTTGCAGCTGGCCCCGTAGACTGAATTTTATCGAATCGAGACAGGCAAACCAATCTGGGAGTTAACGATGCGCAATGTTACCGCCGTCGTTGCGGTTCCGGCGCTGATACTCAGCTTCTCCGCCGCGTGGGCTGCAGATGTGACGACGACTGACGAGATGCATCAGGAAGATGCGGCGCCACGTAGTATGACGCAAGTTCCGCAGACTCACATGTTTGATGGCATCAATCTTACAGAGCAGCAACGCCAGCAGATGCGGGATTTAATGCAGCAGGCGCGTCACGAACGTTCTCCCATAAGTATTAACGATTTAGAGCAGCTGCACGAACTGATTATTGCAGAAAAATTTGATGAAACGGCCTATAAGGCAAAGCTGGACAGTATTGCGCAGGCGGAAGTCGCGCGGCAGGTTGATATGGCGAGAGTGCGCAACCAGATGTATCACCTGTTAACCCCAGGCCAGCAGGGCGTTTTAAACCAGAAACATCAGCAGCGTATGAACCAAATGCGCCAGCTAACGGACATGCAGCCATCTTCATCGTTGCATGCTGTAAGCAGTAAATGAAGTGAGTAACACCCTGGGTGCATGCGTTGTACCTTCCCCAGAGTGAGTTTTACCCGTAGTAAGCTTTATCGTCAGTATCAGTACCCGTAGTAAGAGTAATCAGTAACGTAGTAACCCGCATCAAACGCAGTAACCAGTATCATAGTACCCCTGTTTTCCTTGCCATAGACACCATCCCTGTCTTCCCCCTCATGATGAGGGGGTTTTTTTTATCAATTCCTTTTAATTTAATAAAAACTCTAATGATATCTAACAGTTGAGAGCCCTTTGAGCGTAAAAATATTATTACGTGGAGCTGCTTGAGTTCAAAGCCGGGGTTGGTGACGATACCTCATCCTAAAAAAGATTTACCGGTTGGTACGGTAAAAGAATCAGAAAACAGGCGGGCATTTAACCCCGCTTTCTCGAAGAGGCTTAAATATGTTTTATCCAATTGCGATCGAGCCAGGCGACGACCAGCACGCTTATGGCGTGACAGTGCCTGATTTACCAGGCTGTTTTTCCGCAGGCGATACCCTGGACGAAGCGATAGCAAAAGCAAAAGAGGCCATCACAGGCCATATTGAATTATTGGTCGAGCTGGGGCAGGACATTCCGGCTGTGTCTACAGTGGGGGCGCTGGCTGAAAAGTCCGGGTTTGCAGGTTACACGTGGGCACTGGTTGATGCGGTCAATGCGTAAGGCTGTAAGAAGCGCTGAATATCAAGAGCGTAGACAACCTTTTCATAATGATGATCCACCGCCCAGCGGGAAGAACATCACCCTTCATTACCAACCGGTAATATCCGGGCGATAAAACCGCCTGTCATCCCCATTTTCTCTTCCATAATGCTGAAAACCGTGTAAGTGTGATCGAGATCGCATATTGGTAATGAATTTTCACATCATGTAACAGGCTTCTAACTGCGTTAAAGCGCGACCTGACTGTCTTTTTGAGTGGTACTAATTTGAGTTATAAGCCCCAGCCTATTAATTCAATAGCGGTGCGACCCTCATCATTCAACGCTATGAAGGTTAAAGTCATTTCCCACGGTAACTTTGCGGGTTAGCGACAATATGATGAGGAAGAGATGATGAGACGAAAGAGTAATTCAGGTTTTTGTAGCCAGCGTAAGGCACTCTGCGTGGTGATTTCTTCGCTGCTGGTAAGCTCCGCCGCGATGGCAGAGACTCTGACGCGGGATAACGGTGCGCCAGTAGGTGACAATCAAAATTCACAAACCGCGGGAGCATCCGGGCCGGTATTATTACAGGACGTTCAGCTGCTGCAAAAATTACAGCGTTTCGACCGCGAGCGTATTCCTGAACGTGTCGTCCATGCCCGGGGAACCGGGGCCTTTGGTGAATTTAGCGCAACGGCAGATATTTCTGACCTGACCACGGCTGCGGTATTTACTAAAGGTGAACAGACTCCGGTGTTTGTCCGTTTTTCCAGTGTGGTTCACGGCAACCATTCGCCCGAAACGCTGCGCGACCCGCATGGCTTCGCCACTAAGTTTTATACCAAAGAGGGGAACTGGGACCTGGTTGGCAACAACTTCCCGACGTTCTTTATACGCGATGCGATTAAATTCCCCGATATGGTCCATGCGTTCAAGCCCGATCCACGCACCAACCTTGATGATGATTCACGTCGTTTTGATTTCTTCTCCCACGTTCCCGAAGCAACCCGTACGCTAACGGAGCTCTATTCCAATGAAGGAACGCCAGCCTCTTTCCGCAACATGGACGGGAACAGCGTTCATGCCTACAAATTCGTGAATGCGAAGGGTGAAATCCACTACGTTAAATTCCACTGGAAAACGCTACAGGGCATCAAAAATCTCGACCCGAAACAGGTTGAGGCGGTACAGGGTAAAGATTACAGCCACCTGACACACGATCTGGTATCAGCCATTAATCGCGGTGATTTTCCCAGGTGGGATCTCTATATCCAGGTGCTGAATCCTGAGGATCTGAAGAAGTTTGACTTCGATCCTCTCGACGCCACTAAGATCTGGCCTGACGTGCCCGAACGTAAAATTGGTCAACTGGTGTTGAACAAAAACCCCGATAACGTCTTCCAGCAAACGGAGCAGGTAGCGATGGCGCCGTCCAACCTGGTGCCAGGTATCGAAGCGTCAGAGGATAAACTGTTGCAGGGCAGACTCTTTGCCTATGCCGACACGCAGATGTACCGCATCGGCGCGAACGGTTTTAGCCTGCCCATCAACCAGGCCCGGACGCCGGTGAATAACGGCAGTCAGGATGGCAGCCTTAACGCCGGCCACACTCAGGATAAGGGCGTTAATTACCAGCCCAGCCGACTTTACCCGCGTGAGGAACTCTCCTCTGCGCGCTACAGTCAGCTGCCGGTGGAAGGCACCACGCAGCAGACTAAGATCCAGCGCGAGCAGAACTTTAAGCAGACCGGCGATCTCTACCGCTCTTACAGCAAAAAAGATCGGGACGACCTGATCGCCAGCCTGGGCAGCGCGCTGGCGATCACCGATACGGAGAGCAAAAACATCATGCTTTCCTATTTCTACAAGGCAGACAAAGAGTACGGTACCCGTCTGACAACGGTCGCTAAAGGTGATTTAGCCACGGTGCAGAAGCTGGCGGATAAATTATCTGACTGACAGCGTCTTTTCCCCTGCCCGGTTAAACCTGCCCGGGCAGGAGAAGCCCTGAAGGAGATCGCGAAATGAAAGCATTAAGCGTCCAGCTATGGCTGATAGCATTTTTGCTGCTGTCCGTGACGGCTAAAGCGGCAACGACGCAAACCGATGATCGTCAGGTAAGAGCAGAGCTGAATAATTATCTTTGGGATGCGGCACGACGCGGAGATAACACCCTGATCAAAACGCTCGTTGAGGCGAAATACAATCTCAATGCGGCCGATGAAAAAGGGTACACCGCCATTATCCTTGCGGCCTATCACGGCCATGATGATACGGTAAAAATGTTGATTGATGGCGGTGCCGACCCCTGCCAGCGCGATCGGCGCGGCAACAGTGCGCTGATGGGGGCCATCTTTAAGGGTGAACTAAAGGTGGCGCGCCGTTTGATCGACGCCCATTGCCAGCCCGATATGCGTAACAATGCCGGTCAGACCGCGGCAATGTATGCTTCGCTGTTTCAGCGACAGTCACTGCTCCAGGCGCTGCGTGAAAAAGGGGCTGATATGCACGCCGTCGACGCCAAAGGAAACTCCGCCGAAAGCCTGGCATCAGGGAGAATTAACGGCATCCCGTAACGCCCGGAAACGCGCAATTAACCGGCCGATCTCAGCCCCGCTATTACTGGCGGGGCTTTTTTTTGCTCAGGATCCAGTATACTTACGCCACTAACCTGAACGGAGTAAGGCATGGAACATCACTACGCCCGGCTGGTAAACTCTGCTGCGCTGGCGGCAACTTCACTGGCTTCGATTCTGCTGTTGGTGAAGATTTTTGCCTGGTGGTACACCGGATCGGTAAGCCTGCTGGCTGCCCTGGTCGACTCGCTGGTGGATATTGCCGCCTCGCTCACTAACCTCTTCGTTGTCCGCTACTCCCTACAACCTGCTGATGCTGAACACACGTTTGGACATGGCAAAGCAGAATCACTGGCCGCGCTGGCGCAAAGTATGTTTATCTCAGGATCCGCGCTGTTTCTTTTTCTGACGGGTTTACAACATATTGCTTCGCCAAACGACATGCGCGCCCCGCTGGTAGGGATCGTGGTGACGCTGGTTGCACTGGTGTCTACGCTGGTGCTGGTTACGTTCCAGCGATGGGTTGTGCGGCGAACCCGCAGCCTGGCGATTCGTGCTGATATGCTTCACTACCAGTCTGATGTGGTAATGAACGGTGCCATTCTGCTGGCGCTGGGCCTGAGCTGGTATGGTTTTAAGCGCGCCGATGCGCTTTTTGCCCTCGGGATAGGCGTGTGGATCCTTTATAGTGCATTACGGATGGGCTATGAAGCGGTCCAGGCGTTGCTTGACCGTGCACTGCCCGATGAGGATCGCCAGGCGATTGTTGATATTGCCTCCCGCTGGCCCGGGGTGAGTGGGGCGCATGATATTCGTACCCGACAGTCGGGGCCGACCCGTTTTATACAGCTCCATCTTGAGATGGACGACAATCTGCCGTTATATGAGGCACACCGGGTCGCCGATCAGGTTGAACAGGCGCTGTTAAAAAAATTCCCGGGTTCTGACGTCATTATTCATCAGGATCCCTGTTCGGCAGTGCCCTCATCAGACAGAAGCAGCAGTGAACGATGATTCTTGTGTTAAATAAATTACTTAGCCCTCTTAACCGCCAAAACGTGACGCCGCTCAAAAAAATTAGCGGGACGATGACTGACCTGAATCAATTCAGCTCACAGGCTTTGATATACTATGGCGATTATCAGTTGGCAGATACGCCCGCGTTCGTCGAGTCATCCCGGCGTTAAGAGTTTAAAAATTTGCATTAACAAGTTCAGAGGTTGTCATGATCAAAAAAATCGGTGTACTGACAAGTGGCGGAGATGCGCCGGGTATGAACGCGGCCATCCGGGGCGTTGTGCGCGCTGCCCTGAGTGAAGGACTGGAAGTAGCGGGGATTTATGATGGCTACCTGGGCTTGTATGAAGATCGTATGGTCAATCTGGACCGCTACAGCGTATCCGACATGATTAACCGCGGCGGCACCTTTCTTGGCTCAGCGCGTTTCCCTGAGTTCCGTGAAGAGTCCGTGCGGACTGTCGCTATCGAAAATATGAAAAAACGCGGGATTGACGCGCTGGTGGTTATCGGGGGCGATGGCTCTTATATGGGGGCTAAGCGTCTGACCGAAATGGGATTCCCCTGCATTGGCTTGCCGGGCACCATTGATAACGATGTGGCGGGCACCGACTATACCATCGGCTACTTCACCGCGCTCGAAACGGTGGTGGAGGCGATTGACCGCCTGCGCGATACCTCATCGTCTCATCAGCGTATCTCTATTGTCGAAGTGATGGGCCGCTACTGTGGCGACCTGACCCTGGCGGCGGCCATTGCCGGCGGCTGCGAGTTTATCGTGCTGCCGGAAATTCCCTATACGCGTGAAGAGCTGGTAGAAGAGATTAAAGCCGGTATCGCTAAAGGGAAAAAGCATGCCATTGTGGCGATCACCGAGCATATCTGCGATATCGACGAACTGGCGAAATACATCGAGTCTGAAACGAAGCGTGAAACCCGCTCAACGGTGCTGGGACATATTCAGCGTGGTGGTGCGCCGGTCGCCTATGACCGTATTCTCGCTTCGCGCATGGGCGCTTACTCTATCGAACTGCTGTTACAGGGCTACGGTGGACGCTGCGTCGGTATTCAGAATGAGAAGATGGTCCATCACGATATTATTGATGCGATTGAAAATATGAAGCGTCCCTTCAAGGGCGACTGGCTGGAAACGGCGAAAAAACTTTACTGAGATAAATCAAGGCGCTGATCGACAGCGCCTTTTTTATGCAGAGCCATATTCCATCCAGTTATTAAGGCTTCATTTTAATTCTTTAATTCAACCTGTGCTTTGTGTCACGCTCTCTGCGATAAAACCTTTGGGAGAGCATAGAATGAATAAGTGGAGTATTGGGTTTACCCTGCTGCTGGCCTCGACCAGCGTGTTGGCGAAAGATATCCAGCTGCTGAACGTTTCCTATGATCCAACGCGTGAATTATACGAACAGTATAATAAAGCCTTTAGCGCACACTATAAGCAGGAAACCGGCGACAACGTGGTGATCCGTCAGTCGCACGGCGGCTCAGGCAAGCAGGCGACCTCTGTGATTAATGGTATTCGTGCCGACGTCGTGACCCTGGCGCTGGCTTCCGATGTGGATGCCATCGCCGATCGTGGCCGTATTGATAAAAACTGGATCAAGCGCCTGCCCGATAACTCCGCTCCCTATACCTCCACCATCGTTTTCCTGGTGCGCAAAGGCAATCCTAAGAAAATCCACGACTGGCAGGATTTAACCAAACCTGGCGTCTCGGTGATTACCCCTAACCCTAAAACGTCCGGCGGGGCGCGCTGGAACTATCTGGCGGCCTGGGGCTGGGCGTTAGATCATAACAACGGTGACAAGGCAAAAGCCCAGGACTACATCAGAGCACTGTTTAAAAACGTTGAGGTGCAGGATTCCGGTGCGCGCGGTGCCACCAATACTTTCGTTGAACGCGGCATTGGTGACGTGCTGATCGCGTGGGAAAACGAAGCTTACCTGGCCGTGAATAAACTGGGCAAAGACCAGTTTGAAATCGTGACCCCCGGCGAGTCTATTCTTGCAGAACCCACGGTTTCCGTCGTTGATAAAGTGGTGGACGAGCGCGGCACCCGCAAGGTCGCCGAAGATTATCTGAAATACCTCTATTCGCCTGAAGGTCAGGAAATCGCTGCGCAAAATTACTATCGTCCACGCGATCCCGCCGTGGCGAAAAAGTATGCTGATAAGTTCGCACCGGTGAAACTCTTCACCATTGACGATGCAAAATTCGGCGGCTGGGCGGCTGCTCAGAAGACTCACTTCGCCGATGGCGGCACTTACGATCAAGCCATGAAGCGTTGAAAGAAAAATAGTTAAGTAGGTGAATTATTTAACATGATCTTTGTCGCCTGTTCGTTTACATTATGAACAGGCGATAATCAGAGGTTTAGATCATGAAGGGGCGAAAGCGACTCCTGACAGGCGTTGTAGTAGCAGGAGTAGTTGCGACGGCTGGTTTCGCCTCTATTGCATTTAAATATAAGCATAATTCTGCCGTGCTCTGGGCAATTGTCAGCCAGAAATGCGTGCCCGGAGAGCTGGAAAATAACGATCCCACGCCCTGCCGACAGGTGGATGTACATAATGGCTTTGTGGTACTAAAAGATCGCAATGGCCCGCTGCAATTTTTACTTCTTCCAACCAAAAAAATCGCCGGTATCGAAAGTCCTGAGCTGCTCAATCCCGCGACCCCCAATTTTTTTGCTGAAGCCTGGCACTCCCGCCACTTTATGGACGAGCGCTACGGCGCACACGTCGATGACAGCGCTATCGCGCTCAGCATTAATTCCCCCACGGGCAGAACGCAAAATCAGCTTCACATTCATATTTCCTGTCTGAGGCCGGATATCCGACAGAAGCTGAACGCGCTGGATGCCACGCTGACTCCCCGCTGGCAGTCGCTACAGCTGGTGGGGCATGATTATCAGGTACGTACCGTCACGCGGGACGAATTCAAGAGAACCAGCCCCTTTATTCGCCTTGCGGCCGACCTGCCGGGTGCACGGGAAGAAATGGGTAAATACAGCATCGCCGTGGCGGCGCTATCGGATGGGCGTCGCGCGTTGCTGGTGGTTAAGCGTAATCTGCTGGTATTGAATCGGGCCTCTGCCGAGGAGCTACAGGATCACAGCTGCCAGATACTGCATCCCCGGGGCGCTGTTAAGTCGTAATCCTGAAATCGGTTGTCAGTCACTACAGGCTCAACGCTGGGGCTACAAGCACCCCCAGCGCAGGTTCATTACGGCTTAACCGGTTTCGTCCCGACCGGCTCATCATCCTTATACTTCGCCGTGGCTATCCACGCCGCGCAGAACAGCGTCAGTCGGGCAAAGAAGTAGAAAAACGCCATCAGCCCCAGTACGGAACCAAAGGCGGCACCTGACGGGGAGGACGCCAGCTTAGGCAGCGTCAGGGTCATAATAAATTTAATCACTTCAAAACCTATCGCGGCTAAAAGCGTACCGCGAAACAGCGCCTTTTTGCGTGGTTTATGGCGGGGCAAAATCCAGAAAATCCACAAAAAGAGCAGATAGTTAGCCATGATTGAAATGGAAAGCGCAATCAGCGTCATGGCCGGACGAAGCCAGTCGATCCCATCCAGTCCCAGCGCATGCACGATGGCTTCCTGTGCCGAACCGGCAATGGAGGTGAGGGACAGGGTGATAATCAGCGCGACCACCAGACCCATCAGGGAGATAAAGTCACGCGTGTATTTGAACCAGATTTTCTCTTTATCCTGTTTGTTACGCTCCCAGACGTCTCTCGACTGGGCCAGAATCGCTTCACGCAGGTTCCCCATCCAGCTAATCCCGGAATAGAGGGCGATCAATAATCCCGTCAGGCCGACGGTAGTGCGCTGCTGGACGGCGGTGTTAACCGTATTTTGCAGGGTCGATGCCAGGGTGGCGTCGCTGATATTACTCACAATTTTATTAATAAGCTGGGTAAGCAGATCCTGGTTGGACGCGAGCACGAATCCGATGGCGGCAAAAGAGACCATCAAAATAGGGATCAGGGAAAGGAACGAAAAGTAGGTGATTGCCGCGCCAAACTGGCTCCCCAATCGGTCGTTAAAGCGTTCCCCGGCTCTTAAGAAGTGTGCGACGGCTGGAATGGCCTGAAACCAGCTGACAAAGCGCGACACGCGCGTAATGGAGTGATCAACGGTCGCGTTGCCGGTTTTGATGTTGATCAGCGGCTTTTCTTCGTCATGCTGACGCTCTGATGAGTGATTTTCCTTCATGAAATGTTCTTCTGTAGCCCTTAAAAGTGAGTTATCTGTATGAAATTATAGACGGTCGATCAGCTAACGTAGTTTTTCATTGTCCGCGTCAGCCACTCCATAAAGACGTGCACCCGACGCGCCAGGTGACGTCGATGCGGATACAGCAGCGAAATCGGCATCGGCTTCGCGCGGTAATACGGCAGAATTTCTACCAGCTTCTTCGCTTTCACCGCTGACCGCATGGCGCATTCGGGTGCCTGGATAATGCCCAGTCCGTTCAGGCAGGCGGCACGGTAGGTTACCGTGCTGTTGACCGTCAGCGCCCCGCCCGTTTTGATAAACCGGCTGCTTTCGCCGTCAAAAAACTCAAAGCCTGGGATCTGCGTGCCCAGCTGCTGGCCGTAATGCACCATGGCATGTTGGGAGAGTTCTTCCAGCGTCTGCGGCGTACCAAATCGCGCCAGGTAGTCGGGGCTGGCGCAGTTGATCAGGGTCAGCGCGCCCAGCGGGCGGGCGATCAGTCCGGAGTCTTCCAGCGCGCCGACGCGCACCACACAGTCAAACCCCTCGCGAATCACGTCAACCCGACGATCATTGCTGCTCAGTTCCAGCTCAATGGCGGGATACTGCTGAAGAAATTCCGGGAGCCGGGGCAGAACATAGTCGCTGGCCAGGTTGACGGGCATATCCACTCGCAGGCGACCGCTCAGGGTCGCGGGATCGTTCTGAAATAGCCCATCCATCTCTTCCAGCGTGGCCAGAACCTCCTGACAGCGATCGAAGTAGACCAGGCCATCCTGAGTCAGCTGCACCCGCCGCGTGGTGCGGTGCAGAAGACGGGTGCCAAGGGTATTCTCCAGCGCCTGTAGCTGTCGTGAAAGGCTGCCTTTCGGTACGCCCAGACTCTCTGCGGCGCGGGTAAAGCTGCGAAGCTCTGCTACTCTGACAAAAGCCCGCATTGTGTGAATTTTGTCCATAGGATATGCCGATTGTTGTTTTCTGTGAAACAGTAAAGCGCATTTGAGATTATTTATAGTTCAGGATTTACATAATATCCTGCAAATGTCCATGACAAATGAACCGGAGAAGAAAATGAACGCTAAAATCGCACTGATTACCGGCGGAAGCCGGGGATTAGGAAGAAATGCTGCCTTAAAACTCGCTAAAAAGGGTGTTGATATCATCCTGACCTGGCGGAGCGGTGAACAGGACGCACAGCGGGTGGTGGATGAAATCACCGCGCTGGGTGGGCGTGCAGCGGCTATCCAGCTGGATGTGGCCGACAGCAGTCGCTTCGACGACTTCGCAGAGAGTGTACAAAATAAACTCAGCGAGGTGTGGCAGCGCGAAACCTTTGACTATTTAATCAACAACGCCGGAACGGGCCTGCATGTAGCCTTTGTTGAAACCAGCGAAGCGCAGTTCGATGAGATGGTTAACGTCCATTTCAAAGGCCCATTTTTTCTCACGCAGAAGCTACTGCCGCTTATTACGGACGGCGGACGTATTTTGAATATCTCCAGCGGCCTGGCCCGTTTCAGTCAGCCAGGTTCCAGCGCCTACGCGGCAGTTAAAGGTGCCATGGAGGTCCTGACCCGCTATCAGGCGAAAGAGCTGGGCGCACGCGGCATTACTGTGAATATCCTGGCCCCCGGGGCGATTGAAACGGATTTCGGCGGCGGCAGGGTACGTGATAATCCTGAGGTTAACGCCTTTATCGCGGCACAGACGGCTCTGGGCAGGGTAGGACTGCCGGATGATATTGGTAATGCAATAGCACAAATTCTGAGCGACGAAAGTGGCTGGATCAACGGACAGCGTATTGAAGCTTCCGGCGGCATGTTTCTCTGATACAGCAAAGTCACCTTACGACCTGATTTGGTTAAATGCCCCGGTTTGCGCCATAGTAGAAGTTCTTTGGGAAGTCATAACCTGGGAGTATCACACTATGTTGAAAATACTGGGGCGCGCCTCATCGATTAACGTCAGAAAGGTGCTGTGGGTTTGCGATGAGCTGGATATCGCTTTTAATCGCGAGGAGTGGGGCGACGGTTTTAAGTCGCTTCAGGACCCGGCATTCAGAAAGATGAATCCTAATGGGCTGATCCCGGTGATTCAGGACGGGGATTTCATTATGTGGGAGTCCAACGCCATAATTCGCTACCTGGCTAACAGCCGGGGCGGTGACTGGATCTATCCGCAGGATCCCCGCGCGCGGGCGCCAGTCGACCAGTGGATCGACTGGCAGGCCACCGAACTCAATACCGCCTGGCGATACGCGTTTATGTCGCTGGTTCGTCACTCTCCGGCACATCAGGATGCGCGCTTGCTTGCCGCCGCCTGTAAGGGCTGGTCGCATACCATGGGGATCCTGAATCAGCAGCTGGAACGTACCCAGGCCTGGGTGGCCGGCAGCGCATTTTCACTGGCCGACATACCGGTTGGGCTATCCGTTAACCGCTGGTATGAAACCCCGTTAGACCACCCAGAACTGCCCGCCGTTCGGGCCTATTATGAGCGGCTGACTCAGCGAAAAGGCTATGCCAAATGGGGACGTAACGGCACGCCTTAACGTGAGGGCTGCACTTTTGAAACCCTGGCGGAGTCAGCCTGGTTTAAATCTCGGTTTGCCGTTAGCTGCACGCCATTCCTTCACCTCTTTTACGATACCTTCGGGACTATCTTCCCTGCTATCATCAGGGTAATAGATTANGCCATTCCTTCACCTCTTTTACGATACCTTCGGGACTATCTTCCCTGCTATCATCAGGGTAATAGATTAGGTCAGATCCCGAAGGGTGCTCGCTTAACCGCTTAAACTCCAGGATATTGTTTATATCTTCTCCTTCTGTCGTATTCTGGACGTTAATTATTTTTTCCACAAAAGCCAAAAACTCGGCTTCGGTGTAGTCAGATAACGTTTTCTTTTCCATCTTATTTACTCCCTTTATGGTTCTCAATATGACACTTCGGAGTCGTTACACGAATATTGTCAATATTATATATCTCACCATTATCTTTAATCGGTTTTACATGGTGTAACTCATATTTAACACGCCGCCCCTTTTGTTCACTCTCTTTAGGTGCGGGTGCTTTGCCAGCCCGGATATTACCCAAGTTACCTGCCTTGAACTGTTTACTTAACTCAGGATCTTTCCCTACTTCCAGCCAGAAGGCCTTACGGAACGCATCAAAGCTGTTGAATTCTCGCCCCAGCAATCTCTCCGCTATCTGGCCTGGGATTGGTGCGCCAGGCCCCTGCCCGGCTTTATTCAGCCAATCTGTGCCGACATTTTC
>NZ_CDPK01000015.1:92788-93000 GCF_900068895.1 Erwinia sp. ErVv1
AGCAATCTCTCCGCTATCTGGCCTGGGATTGGTGCGCCAGGCCCCTGCCCGGCTTTATTCAGCCAATCTGTGCCGACATTTTCACCTTTCCCACTGACCCGACCCGGCCTGTCGCGGGGGCTACTTATTACGACATAAATGGGCACGACGCCCGTACCGGACGCATCTGGCCGCCAATAAATAAAGTCCTGCAGCTGCTGCGTATTTCCCAC
>NZ_CDPK01000015.1:93218-93477 GCF_900068895.1 Erwinia sp. ErVv1
TTATTACGACATAAATGGGCACGACGCCCGTACCGGACGCATCTGGCCGCCAATAAATAAAGTCCTGCAGCTGCTGCGTATTTCCCACAGGCGGTGACAGGGTGATATTACCCACCGGTTTCACATCCGTGCCAGTGTGCACCGGTGTGCCCGGCATTGCCGGAAGTCTGATGATATCCAGCCCGCTCACCGCATCGCGCACCGCATTTAGCACCGGCACCGCGGCGGGTACATTATCCCCGGTTTTCAGCAGCTCCAG
>NZ_CDPK01000015.1:93634-94505 GCF_900068895.1 Erwinia sp. ErVv1
AAGTCTGATGATATCCAGCCCGCTCACCGCATCGCGCACCGCATTTAGCACCGGCACCGCGGCGGGTACATTATCCCCGGTTTTCAGCAGCTCCAGGACTCAGCGAAAAGGCTATGCCAAATGGGGACGTAACGGCACGCCTTAGCGTGAGGGCTGCACTTTTGAAACCCTGGCGGAGTCAGCCTGGTTTAAATCCCGGTTTGCCGTTAGCTGCACGCCATTCCTTCACCTCTTTTACGATACCTTCGGGACTATCTTCCCTGCTATCATCAGGGTAATAGATTANCGCCATTCCTTCACCTCTTTTACGATACCTTCGGGACTATCTTCCCTGCTATCATCAGGGTAATAGATTAGGTCAGATCCCGAAGGGTGCTCAGATAGTTTTTCAAATTCAGCGACTAATTTATCATCTTCCTTTTCTGTCGCTCCTTCTGCCCGGCAAATTTTTTGGACAAATTCCTGAAACTCAGCTTCGGTATAATCAGAAATCGTTTTTTTTTGCATCTCACTTTTCTCCTTTATGAATTTCTATATGGCGTTTGGGTGTTGTTACGCGAATATTATCAATGAAGTACACGGCTCCATTATCTTTTATGCTTTGTACATGATGTAACTCGAACCGTTTCCTTGCTCCCACACTCTCTATTTTTTTTACAAAAGGAGACTTACTACTTTTTATATTTACCTGGTTCTGTTTATTAAACTGTTTATTTAACTCAGGATCTTTCCCTACTTCCAGCCAGAAGGCCTTACGGAACGCATCAAAGCTGCTGAATTCTCGCCCCAGCAATCTCTCCGCTATCTGGCCTGGGATTGGTGCGCCAGGCCCCTGCCCGGCTTTATTCAGCCAATCTGTGCCGACATTTTC
>NZ_CDPK01000015.1:94520-149209 GCF_900068895.1 Erwinia sp. ErVv1
CTTATTACGACATAAATGGGCACGACGCCCGTACCGGACGCATCTGGCCGCCAATAAATAAAGTCCTGCAGCTGCTGCGTATTTCCCACACGCGGTGACAGGGTGATATTACCCACCGGTTTCACATCCGTGCCAGTGTGCACCGGTGTGTTCGGAACCGGCCCCCGATTGCCCGTATCCGAAGGTTTTGCGGATTCCGGAACAGGATTTATCAGGATAGTTCGCGGCGGTGTGCCCAGCATTGCCGGAAGTCTGATGATATCCAGCCCGCTCACCGCATCGCGCACCGCATTTAGCACTGGCACCGCGGCGGGTACATTATCCCCGGTTTTCAGCAGCTCCAGTACCATTTCACCGTTGCGTTCAATCAGCGCGCCCCGTACCGGCAGNGGCACCGCGGCGGGTACATTATCCCCGGTTTTCAGCAGCTCCAGTACCATTTCACCGTTGCGTTCAATCAGCGCGCCCCGTACCGGCAGATTGATACTCGCTGAGCCTGGATTGATTTTTCTCTGACCGGCCAGTAGCCTGGCATTTAGCGCAAACATTGCTTCCGTGTCCCGTCCCGGAACACGGTCGCTGCCTTTTCCTGCCTGGGATGAGAACAGTAAAACTGAAGCGGCAGCTGCCATCGGCCCCAGGCTACTGGCGGTCAGCAATGCTACAGCGCGGCTGACTGCTGAGGTCAGCATGCCGCCAATCTCTCCGGCAAGCGTCATCACGCCCTCTCCGGCCACCGAAAGAAGCATACTCCACTGCCCGCTGCTCAGCAGCATCGCCCCCGGAGCACTCAGCATCAGCGCAGCGGTATCAGCCTGCTCCTGCGTGTAGGCAGGCGCCGGAAGCTGCCCCGTCAGCAAAGTCACGGCCACTTTCTGCTCGGCCTTTGTGCAAAAACATATTGCCACGCCATACTCGTCGCCCCTGTCCATCACCCATGTCCAACCGAGTGCGTTAAGGTTCTTCAGATAGCAGGCTTTTGTTTGTGATTTGAACTGGAACTTGCCGTCGCCGAGGTCGGTGACGAGGGGTTCAGCTGGGTGATTTTCGGGACCCGTGGTGATGACTTTTCCAGAGGCATCGTAAGGTACACCATCTTTGTAATAGGCAGGAATTATTGACATTTTTCATCCTTTTTGTGGTATCCGGTGGCCTACACTCAGAGCATCAGGTGTACTGACCAGATAGTTCCTTTGATTTATACTGAATATAAAAGGGTCTTCCTCGATCATGGTGGCTTAGGATAAAGCGTTTTTTATAGTTCTTAATATGCCAGGATGCTATAAGGTGTTGCCTTGATAGCCGAATTTTGATTTAAAACAATACTCCCAACCTCAACCTGATTGAAAAGGTAAAATATTATGCCAGCATGTTCTGGACTTTCTTCTTGTCTTTCCAGCCCCCAATACCCGAGAGAATGTAAAGACACATATACTAGCGTTAAGCAGCAAAGAATCGGCGATTATGATGTTTCTCATTCCAGCCAGAAAGATATCCGTCCTGCTAACAGAAGCAAGGAAAATACCAGCAAAAGAGTTAGTATTTGCGCGTTCTCTTTTAAGAGAGCTGGGTATAACAAAAAATCCTTATCAAGATCCCACTGTGAAATCAAATAATTGTGGCATGCCTTATTTCCCAGTAATGTAGTAAAATATCCATATATCATAATTCCATATTTAGCCTGCCGTAATGAAATATTTCAGCCACCTCGAAGCGTTCTCTGTTTCGATATCCGCGCGCCTTTATCCTGAGCAGCCCTATTTTACTGTTCAGGAACTCCGCATTACCATTCGATACCCGGTTTTTCATTGCATTCAGGATGCCGTAAAGGCGCTTTGTCACCAGGTGGGCAACTTTAACCTCTCAGTCCGGCGTCCGAGCGGTTTTGATGGATGCGGGCTGCACTGATACAGGCCATATTCATGTCCATCGACAGCGTTTTTATATCATCCAGTTGATGATCTCTCAGAGCACGCATCAAGGTGACGCCATTTACGACGTTGGTGATCATGTACGGGGCAGGGTTTACCACAGGTTGGACAGGTAAGTGGAGTGTGCTCAGCAATGCCGACAATCAGCGTCACTGAGCCAGATTTTTCAATCAAGAGAAAAAGATTTTACCTGTCACGCGGCTGACAGATTAAGGATATGGGCATAGAGGGACTTATCGTCCATGGCAGGCTCCTCAGAAAATCAAGACTGCCATCATAATGCCCTTAGCCTGCACAACAGGGGAATACCCATCTAAAAACAGTAAATTGGGATGCCATCTTTCGTCCTCCGGTCAGTCAAATGAGATTTTATTACGCTGGGCGTCAGGCCCGGCATACAGAAAGAAGAATCCTGATGGGCCGATCCCGGCGATTCAGGGGGGGGATTATGAGCGGCTGACTCAGCGAAAAGGCTATGCCAAATGGGGACGTAACGGCACGCCTTAACGTGAGGCCGGCTACGGTGGGGCAATGCCGCTCATTTCACAGGCCAGCGCGCCGGTCCGCTTCAACGCATAGGTGTAGCGCTCATCAAATGGGTAACAGCAGGAGAGACGCAGCGCACTGTTGCAGCGATCGCTAAGTGTATAGAGCGCGCCGGGGGTCAGGCATATTTTCTCCTGTAGAAGCCGGTGAAACAGCTGCACGCTATCGACGTTATCCGGCAGCTCAACCCAGAAGACAAAGCCGCCGCTGGGCAGCGTTGCCCGCGTTCCCTGGGGAAAGTGCCGGGCGATGATGCTCCGAGCCTCATCAAGCTGTGCGGCATAGCGGCGGCGCAGCGTGCGCAGATGGTGGTCGTAGCCACCTGATTCCAGAAAATGGCCCAGCGTTTCTGAAAGCAGGCGCGATTCCGTCAGGGAAGAGACCGATTTCAGCCGGGCCAGCTTTCCGGTAAAGCGTCCTGCGGCAATCCATCCAACGTGGAAATCGGGTGCAACCGTTTTAGTGAAGCTGGTGCAGTAGAGAACCCACCCCTCCCGATCGAAGGCTTTTACCGCGGGTGATAGCGGCCAGCAGAATTGCAGTTCGCCGTAAAGGCCGTCCTCAATCAGCGGCACCTGATAGCGGTTGACCATCTCCGCCAGACGCTTTTTCTCCTCCAGTTTCATGCTGCATCCCAGCGGGTTTTGCACGGTTGGCATGGCGACGATAGCCTGAATGCGCCGCTCCTGGAGTAGCAGCTCCAGTGCATCCAGCGACAGGCCGAACTGGGGGTCAGTGGGGATCTCGATGACCCTCAGACCCAGGCTGGCCAGCAGGGGAAAGAGATAAAAATAGGTGGGGGTTTCAATGCCCACGCAGTCGCCGGGCTGAGTGACCGTTCGTAATGCCAGCTGGAGGGCTTCCATGCAGCCATGCGTCAGCGTGATATCTTCCAGGGTAAGGCGGATACCCAGATCCATCGATCGGCGTGCCACTTCGCGCCTCAGGCGCTCGCTTCCGGGCGGCAGCGCGTAGCGCCCAATCAGCGACGGTTCGCGACGTAGCAGCGAGGCCATGATGCGGCTGATTTTTGCCGTAGGAAAAAAATCGCTGTTTTGCGGGCAGGCGAGCGAGATGTTGGTGTAGTCCGGATGGTTCTGCGCGGCAAAAACGGCATCAATCAGATCCAGTTTCTCACTGCTGGGAGAGCGCACCTGTGCCTGGCGGTCACCCGAGGATTTTACTGAGGGTAGTACGCTACGGACGTAATAGCCTGACTGAGGACGCGCTTCGATAAGTCCGCGATCCTCCAGAATCCGGTAGGCAGCCAATACGGTATTGACGCTGAGCTGGTGATTGCTGGCACAGCGGCGAATAGCGGGCAGACGGCTGCCAGGGGGATAGGTGCCAACGTGGATCGCTTCCGCCAGCGTCTGCGCCAGCTGCTGATACAGCGTACTTTCCTGCATATCAATAATGGACACAGTTAACGCTCCCTTAAGGGGGTACAGATGGGATAATTTGCAGATTGTACTCATTACAATAGTGTAATTGTGAGTCTGTTACCATTAGCGTGCCGCTTTTACTATGGTCATCTCATTCATCTGTCGGATAGCCACTATGCTCGATCCCTCCTTTTTCAGCTATGTTACCGTGATGTCGATTACCCCAGGCCCTAATAACCTTCTGCTCGCCACCTCCGGCGTCAATTTTGGCATACGACGTACCCTGCCGATGATGCTGGGCATTATGGTCGGATGCGCAATCCAGACGGTGATCACCGGGCTGCTGCTGGAGGGACTCCTTCAGTGGATGGGAACTGTCAGAATGCCACTGACGCTGATGGGGTGTGCCTACCTGTTCTGGCTGTCATGGAAGATATTTCGCGCAGGTGTTCCTGAACTGCACGAAAAGGCCCGTCCGATGACGCTACTGGGCGGCGCGCTTTTTCAGGCGGTCAACCCCAAAGCCTGGCTGATGGCGACGAACGTCGCCCTGATGTATACCGCCAACAGCGGCATACTGGCGGTGATGATTGGGTTTATGGCGCTGAATCTACCCTGTATTCTGGTGTGGGCCGCGCTGGGCGACAGGCTGGGGAAACACTTACAGGTGGCGTGGAAGCTGCGGTTATTCAATACCATTATGGGGCTGTCGCTGGTGATCACCACGCTGTGGATGCTGACAGAAGTTATTCATCCCTGAGCATCAGCAGGGGCGGCACATTCGCCGCCCCTGTTATTAATCGGGCGCGCCGTCCTTATCTTCGTGCGAAGGCCACTTCCAGTTGTGCACCTCCGGGATATCCTCGCCATACTCCCTTACCCAGGCATGGTGTGCCGCGAGTTTTTCCTGTAGCGCATCCAGTACGCTCCCCGCTTCTTCCTGCAATCCTGGCACGCGCAGAATGGCGTTTTGCGCCAGATGATAGCGATCCAGCTCGTTTAACACCGTCATATCGAAAGGCGTGGTGGTGGTGCCTTCCTCGTTAAAGCCGTGAACATGAATATTACGATGATTATTTCGTTGCCAGGTCAGGCGGTGGATCAGCGCCGGATAACCGTGGAAGGCGAAAATCACCGGCTTATCTGCGGTGAAGATAGTCTCCCACTCCTGCTCATCCAGCCCGTGCGGATGCTGCTCTTTCGTCTGCATCGCCAGCAGATCCACGACATTCACCACTCTGACGCGCAGGCCGGGAAGGTACTGGCGCAGCAAATCTACGGCGGCAAGCGTTTCGAGGGTGGGAACGTCACCTGCGCAGGCCATCACGACGTCGGCAGGCTCGTCCACCGTTTCATTACCGGCCCAGGGCCAGATACCCATGCCTTTTTCACAGTGTCTGATGGCCTGATCCATGGTCAGCCACTGCGGCTCAGGCTGCTTTCCGGCAACGATCACGTTGATCCTGTCCCAGGTGCGCAGACAGTGATCCCCCACCCACAGCAGCGTATTGGCATCCGGCGGCAGATAGATGCGGGCGATATCGGCCTTCTTATTGGCAACATGGTCCATAAAGCCCGGATCCTGATGGCTATAGCCATTGTGGTCCTGACGCCAGACATGGGATGAGAGCAGATAGTTGAGCGAGGAGATCGGTTTGCGCCAGGGCAGCTTACGGGAAACTTTTAGCCATTTCGCATGCTGATTAAACATTGAGTCGATAATGTGAATAAAGGCTTCGTAGCAGTTAAACAGGCCGTGCCTGCCCGTCAGCAAATAGCCTTCAAGCCAGCCCTGACACTGGTGTTCACTGAGGATTTCCATGACTCGTCCATCCTGCGCCAGCTGTTCGTCCCAGGGAAGGATCGCCTCCATCCAGCTGCGATTGGTCACATCAAACACCTTACCCAGCCGGTTAGAGGCCGTCTCATCCGGGCCAAACAGGCGGAAATTGTCCGGGTTGCGGGTAAAAATCTCGCTCAGGTAGCTGGCCAGCACCGCCGTTGACTGCGCCAGCGTCTCGCCCGGCCTGTTAACCTCCACCGCATACTGACGGATATCAGGCACCTCCAACAGGTTGCGCAGTCGTCCACCGTTGGCATAAGGGGTGGAACCCATACGTTTATCTCCGGTTGGTGCCAGCGCCTGTAACTCCGGCATCAACCGGCCCGCGTCGTCGAACAGCTCATCAGGATGATAGCCTGCCATCCACTGCTGGAGGATCTCCCGGTGCGCCTCATTTTCCCGACATTCTGCCACCGGCACCTGGTGCGCACGCCAGAACCCCTCTACTTTTTTGCCGTCCACGGTTTTTGGCCCGGTCCAGCCTTTTGGGCTGCGCAAAATAATCATCGGCCAGCGGGGGACGCGCTTCTGTGCTTCACCGCGGCGTGCCGCCTGCTGAATATGCTGAATGCGGTCGAAGGCTTTATCCAACACGTCGGCCATCTGACGATGCATCAGCTGGGGATCATCGCCGACCACAAACAGAGGTTCATATCCGTAACCGTTGAAAAGCTGTTCCAAATCGCCGTCGTCGGTGCGGCCCAGAATTGTGGGGTTGGCGATTTTATACCCGTTGAGATGCAGAATGGGTAATACAGCCCCGTCACGTACGGGATTAAGAAATTTCGTGCCGTGCCAGCTGGCGGCGAGCGGCCCGGTTTCCGCCTCGCCGTCGCCGATAACGCAGGGGACAATCAGATTGGGATTGTCGAAGGCGGCACCAAAAGCATGAACCAGTGAATAACCCAGTTCGCCCCCTTCATGAATCGATCCCGGCGTTTCAGGCGCAGCATGGCTGGGAATACCGCCGGGGAACGAAAACTGCCGGAATAGCTTACGCATACCTTCAGCATCCTGGCTGATATCAGGGTAAATTTCGCTGTAGCTCCCCTCCAGCCAGGTGTTCGCTACCATGCCGGGGCCACCGTGTCCCGGGCCGCAGATGTAGAGCAGATCGGTATCCCGCTGGCGGATAATTCGGTTCAGGTGAGCGTAAATGAAATTCAGGCCGGGGGTGGTTCCCCAGTGGCCCAGCAGGCGAGACTTAATATGACCTGCCTCCAGGGGCTGCCGCAACAGCGGGTTGTCCAGCAGATAGATCTGCCCGACCGACAGGTAGTTAGCGGCGCGCCAGTAGCGATCCAAAAGCGTTAAATCAGGGTCTGAGACTGGCGGGTGTAAAGGCGTATCCATTAATGTCCTCCTCATTAGCGCATCAGATCAAAGCATAGACGCCTGAGTCGGGCATGCAGAGAAAGGGCGCGGGGACGGGAGCGTAACGACATAAACAGGTCGGGTGTGGCAGATAAGAGGGGGATTATGCTGCCCGGCGGGCACATGTTGCCACCGGGCGTTTCGGGGAATTACTTACCCATTGCCGTCGAGCCGGCCTGCTGCGCTTCATCGTTGGCCGCCACGGGTGGCGTATAGGCCAGTTGAAGAAGCCGGCTGGTTTCTGCCAGCACCTTCTCCGTTGCAGCGACGTTACCGTTCAGGCTCTGCCCGAGGGACGGGATCATCGTTTTCAGCGTCGACTGCCATGCCGGGGTAGCCATCTTTTCTGCGAAGACCTTTTTCATCAGCTCCAGCATAATATGCGCCGCCGTTGAAGCGCCCGGCGATGCACCCAGCAGGGCAGAAATCGTGCCATCCTGCGAAGTCACCACCTCGGTACCCAGTTTAAGTACGCCGCCTTTACCCGCCTCTTTTTTGATGATTTGCACGCGCTGCCCCGCTTTTACGCGACGCCAGTCCTCTTTTTTCGCCTGCGGTAAATAGGCCTTTAGCGCCCGATGGCGATCGTCATCGGTCAGCATCACCTGGCCTACCAGGTATTTTACCAGGTTGAAGTTATTCAGCCCAACCTGCGCCATCGGTAAAACGTTCGATGAGGTCATTGAACCAAACATATCCCACAGCGAACCCTGCTTCAGATACCGCGTAGAAAATGAGGCGAAGGGGCCAAATAGCAGAACCTGCTTACCGTCCAGCGTCCGGGTATCCAGATGCGGCACGGACATCGGCGGCGCACCCACCTCGGCTTTACCATAAACTTTGGCCAGGTGGCGGTTCACCACCTCCTGATTATCGGTGACGAGGAATTCACCGCCCACCGGAAAGCCCGCATAATCTTTCGCTTCCGGAATGCCGGAGGCCTGTAGCAGCGTCAGCGCCGCCCCGCCCGCCCCGATAAAGATGTACCTGGCGCGAAGGGTTTGTTTACGCCCGCTGTTTTTCAGATCGGACAGGGTAACACGCCACATTCCGTCCCGGTCGCGCTTGATATCACGCACCTCATGATGATTTTGCAGGCTGAATCCGGCGCTTTTCTTTAGCGAGGCAATCAGCTGGCGCGTGATTTCACCGAAGTTAACGTCGGTCCCCATCTCGCTGCGGGTCGCGGCAACGCGCTGATGCGCATCACGCCCTTCCATAATTAACGGGATCCATCTCTTGATCTGCTCAGGGTTTTCCGAGTATTCCATATCGCGAAACAGCGTATTTTTCTGCAGCGCGGCATAGCGTTTTTTCAGAAAGTTAACGTGTTCCTCCCCCCAAACGAAGCTCATATGAGGCACGCTGGTGATAAAGCTGCGGGGATGACTCAGCACGCCCTGCTGAACCTGATAAGCCCAGAACTGTCGGGAGATCTGAAATGCCTCGTTGATCTCAACCGCCTTCCCGATAGCCACCGTACCGTCACTGTTCATCGGGGTGTAGTTCATCTCAGCCAGCGCAGCATGTCCCGTGCCCGCATTATTCCAGCCATTTGAACTCTCTTCCGCGACGTCATCCAGGCGCTCGACCATGCCGATGCGCCAGTTTGGCTCAAGCTGCTGGAGGTAGGTGCCCAGCGTCGCGCTCATAATGCCGCCGCCAATCATTAATACATCGACGTCGCCCCTATTTTTCTCATCAGAGGTCGCATTTGACTTGCCTGGGGCAGTGTGACAAATGGACTGGCGTTGTGCTGATTTCCGCATGATGCGACATCTCCATATGCTGAATTTTCAACATGTTATGCAGGTAATACAGGGCTGTTTCCCGGTTCAGTCTGGTCATCTGGCTGGATCCGGGGGGACGTCTTATAAAACCCACATGAATAAAATGGATTATTTAACAAGCAGTTAATGCTCTGGAAATATACCATTGTTACGAGGGAATTAAAAAATTGTTTAAAGATTAAAAGTGATAATGAAAATTCAAACAAAATTAGTAACATTTATGGGCGTTGAGATTGTGGGCCTTGTGGACCGCCAGCAGGCGCCCAGGGGAGTGCGGATAACGCATCGGGAAACCAGGGTAACCCTGGGGATCAGAAGAGGGATGTGCGGCTAAAGCATGAAAAAAGGCTGAACAGGGAGACAAAATTGGGGGTCAGAAAATCAGGCACCCTGCTCCGTGGCCGGAGCAGGGGACGTTTATCAGGCGTTTTTCGCCGCTGCCGCTGCTTTCACAATGGCCGCAAAGGCATCTGCCTTCAGCGATGCGCCGCCAACCAGCGCGCCGTCAATATCCGGCTGGGCAAACAGCTCGGCCGCATTTTTATCATTTACGGAGCCGCCGTACTGGAGGATGACCTGGGCCGCTACAGCATGGTTTTCTTTCGCGATATGATCGCGGATAAATTTGTGTACTGCCTGAGCCTGCGCAGGCGTAGCAGATTTGCCCGTACCGATGGCCCAGACTGGCTCGTAGGCAATGACCACGCCGTTGAACGCTTCAGCACCCTGGGTTTTTAACACCGCGTCAATCTGACGTGCGCACACTTCTTCGGTTTTGCCTGCTTCATTTTCGGCTTCGGTTTCGCCGATACATAATACCGGGATCAGACCTGCCGCTTTCAGTAAGGCGAACTTCTTCGCGATAAGCTCATCGCTCTCTTTATGGTAGGTACGACGCTCAGAGTGACCGATGATAATGTACTGTGCACCGACGTCTTTCAGCATGTCCGCGGAGACTTCACCCGTGAAAGCACCGGAAAGGTTAACGTCCACGTTCTGCGCGCCGAGCACAATCTGGCTGCCAGAAAGGGCGTGTTTAGCCTGATCCAGATACATCACCGGCGGGGCGATAGCGACACCGCAACCGTCAACGCTGCTCAGCTCGTTTCGCAGGCCTGCAATCAGCTCTTTAACCACTGTTTTGCTGCCGTTCAGTTTCCAGTTACCCATAACTAATGGATGTCGCATCATATCCTCCGCGTCGCGAAATACGTTAAATTACCCTGCCGGAGCAGCGTTGTCTGCCAGACAGTATAGAGATGAAAACTATGAAAGGCTTTGCTTTTCGTCATCTTTGCCCGCGTCAGTTGGGGGTCATGGCCAGTTTTATTGGCTCGATAGCAAAGGTCAGCCCCTTATCACCGTTATCCGCAATGACATAGCGTAATGCCCCTTCGCTCTGTTCAAAGTAGCGCGATCCTTTACCCCTGTTTAGCAGGTCATCCAGACGTTTCAGGCTCAGCGCTTCGGTCAGCGTGGGCTCAAAAAAGCGCGCCAGGGCGGCCATATAAGCGCGGGCTTTATCACGTGCCGCCTTCTCATCAGGGCCAGGCACCGGCAGCCAGGTAATTTGCAGGGTTTTGACCTTACCCGTGCCCTGTTCAATGGCGGTAGAACTATAGAGATTTTCATTGATCTTGCTGGCGGCACGGGTCAAATTACTTTTGTCCCCGCGATTGTCGATTGCCCGATACTCCGGGATCGTTAATGCTGGATTAATCGCATTATACTTTTCCCGAAACTGGCCGATAGTAAAATCAAATGTTGGCGCCCCCGCCATAAGATAGGGAGCAGTCGGCATATGCTCGGTACGATCCTGTGGCACAGGATCAGCCCAAAGCGGAGGCGCCGCCAGCGTAACGAGAAGTGTAATGCTCGTGATGAGCGCTTTATTCATGTTGTCCATCCTGAACCTTTCATTCAGACAAGATTAGAACGGACAATGGTCGGCAAAGTCAAAGCCTGACGCTGTTCCAGGGGATTAAAAATGACCTTACAAGCGTGGTGTTTCTCCTGGCGGGGAAGGCTGGGAAGGCGGGACTTCTGGATCTGGCTGGCGCTCTGGCTGGCGATGATGGTGCTACTGTTTACCCTGACGGCCCGGAACTGGTTAAGTTCGCAAACCGCTGCCTTTTGTCTGGTATGCCTGCTGTGGCCGACCAGCGCGGTGGTGGTTAAGCGTCTGCATGACCGCAATAAGCCGGGATACTGGGGACTGTTGCTGATCCTGGCCTGGATGCTGCTGGCCGGAAACTGGGAATCACTGCCCGCCAGCGGGCAGTGGGTGCTGAGCCGCTTTATTCCGACGCTGATCCTGGTGACCATGACGCTGGAGCTGGGGGGCTTTCGCGGCAGCGCTGGCGCAAACCGCTTCGGAAAAGCGGCGCTGCCGGTTAACTACAGAGGACGCCGTACGGCCAATTACCAGTAGTGTTCGCTGGTAATATGGCCAGGCTTGCGCTTCAGATGCTTGCGCATATCCCGGCTATCTTTCAGCAGCTGCTGAGTGTCACGTACCATTTGCGGGTTACCGCACAGCATAATATGGCTGCTTTCAGCATCCATCTGAATGCCGACGGCGGCCTCAAGCTCGCCGTTATTAATCAGCGCCGGTACGCGACCCGTAAGCGAACCCGCTACCGCTTCGCGGCTGACCACGGTCTGTATCTGTAGCTGGCCGCTGTAGCGTTGCTGAAGCTGCTGCATCAGCGGGAGATAGCTCAGGTCCTGCGCATAGCGCACGGCATGAACCAGGACGATATTTTTAAATCGTTCCAGGCCCTGGCCTTCCTGCAATATTGACAGATAGGGGCCAAGGGCGGTTCCCGTCGCCAGCATCCACAGCGTCTCGCAGGGCGGGATCTCATCCACCACAAAGAAACCCGCTGACTCTTTGGTGATCATCACCTCCTGACCCGGCTCAAGCGCGTGCAGACGAGGACTGAGTTTGCCCTCAGGCACCGTTACCAGATAAAACTCCAGGTTTTTATCGCTGGGTGCATTCACAAAGGAATAGGCGCGCTGTACGCGTTCGCCGTCAATTTCCAGCGCCAGTTTGGCAAACTGACCGGCGATAAAGGGGTCGATGGGGGCGGTCACGGTGATACTGAATAAGCTATCTGTCCAGTCAGTCACCTTTTCGATACTGGCGTTTACCCATTCGGCCATAAAACAGCTCCTTAGTCGGTGTGGGGCACATTAGCCCTTTAGCCAATATCTTCGCTACTGAGCGGCCATTTTTCCAGTGGCAACGGCTGGCAAAGCTCATATCGACAAATCGAGAGGTGGCGCAAAGGGCAATAACGTACAGTTTATTTTACACTTCCGCGCGGATTCACTGACAGCCGCCGTCCAGCCATTTGCGCCACTCCGCTCGCTTTATTATGAAATCCTGATATTTTCCACGCCAATACCTTCTTAATCCTGATGAATACCCTTTTTACACTGGGTTATTCCGATAATCGTCCTGACTAAAATGAAAAAAATTGAAAACAGACAGCTGCTGATCATGCTGATTGCGCTGGTTGCCGTCGGTCAGATGGCACAAACAATTTATGTCCCCGCGATGGTCAACATTGCGGAGGCGTTTAATGTGCGTGACGGCGCGGTGCAGCGCGTCATGGCGGGCTATCTGATGACCTATGGCGGATCGCAGCTGCTGTACGGGCCGCTTTCTGACAAAATTGGTCGCCGTCCGGTGATTCTGGCAGGTCTGTGCATTTTTATTATGGGTACGCTGGTGGCGCTGACGGCAGCAAACCTGACAATGCTGATAGCAGGCAGCGCCATTCAGGGAATGGGGACCGGCGTGGCGGGCGTGATGGCCAGAACGATGCCGCGCGATCTCTACGCCGGCAGTGCGCTACGTTATGCTAACAGCCTGCTGAATATGGGCATTCTGGTCAGTCCGCTGGTCGCGCCCGTGATTGGAGCAGTACTGACTCACTGGCTGGGCTGGCATGCCTGTTTTGCGTTTCTGCTGCTGCTTTGTATCGCTGTGGGCTTCGCGATGCTGCGCTGGCTACCGGAAACGCGCCCGCTGCCGGTTGAAACGCGCAGGCTCTTTTCACGCTATCGTCCCTTGCTGGCTGACGGCACCTTTATCCGCTATCTGATCATGCTTATGGGCGCGCTGGGTGGGATAGCCGTGTTCGAGGCCAGCTGTGGCGTACTGATGGGCGGGGTGCTGGGGCTGAATACGCTGATGGTCAGCCTGCTGTTCATTGTGCCTTTGCCCGCGGCATTTTTTGGCGCATGGTTTGCAGGCCGTGACAACCGCCCCTTTACCCAGCTGATGTGGTGGGCGGTTAACAGCTGTCTGCTTGCCGGTGCGATGATGTGGATCCCCGCCTGGTTCGGCATTATGACTATCTGGACGCTGGTGGTGCCCGCCGCGCTGTTTTTCTTTGGTGCGGGTATGCTCTTTCCGCTGGCGACAACCGGAGCCATGGAGCCCTGGCCCTATATGGCCGGGACGGCAGGTGCGCTACTGGGAGGATTGCAGAATCTGGGATCGGGACTGACCGCGTGGCTGTCAGCCCTGCTGCCGCAGAACGGCCAGTTTAGCCTGGGCATGCTAATGTTCGCCATGGCGCTGCTGATCCTGCTGTGCTGGCTCCCGCTCTCCAGGAGGCCAGAAGGTCAGGCCGTAGCGCAATGATGGTTCAGGGGCGGGCAGATGTCCGCCCCTGGCAAGCGGCGAGGGGGCTAAAGGATGTACGGATGCAGGCTCTCATCTTTTCGATCCAGATAGTGAATCGACTGGATGCGCCGGATGGTACGGGATTTGCCGCGCACCAGCAGCGTTTCGCTGGTTGCCATATTCCCCTGACGGGTAATGCCTTTCAGCAGGTCACCGCTGGTGATACCGGTTGCGGAGAAGATCACGTTATCATTACGCGCCATCTCAGCCAGCTGTAGCACCCTGCCAGCCTCAATGCCCATATCGCGACAGCGCGCCAGTTCCTGCTCACCTATCCGACGGTTTTCCGGCGTGTCACCCTTGACGGTGTGGCGGGGCAGTAGCCGCGCCTGCATGTCCCCATCCATCGCGCGGATCACCGCAGCGGAAACGACGCCTTCCGGTGCGCCGCCGATACCGTACAGCACGTCAACTTCGCTATCGGGCAGGCAGGTAAGAATGGACGCGGCAACATCGCCGTCGGGAATGGAGAATACGCGAACCCCAAGCTCTTGCAGAGAGGCAATCACCGCGTCGTGGCGTGGCTTAGCCAGAATCGTCACGGTCAGCGCGCTGAGCGGTTTACCCAGCGCCTGCGCTACACGATTAAGGTTCTCTGCCAGCGGCGCGTTAAGGTCTATTACGCCTTTTGCACCCGGCCCGACGATCAGCTTTTCCATATACATATCGGGCGCGTTAAGGAAGGTGCCTTTATCCCCGACGGCCAGCACTGCCAGCGCATTGGCCTGGCCCATTGCCGTCATGCGGGTGCCTTCGATAGGATCGACGGCGATATCGACGGCATCGCCGTGACCGGTGCCCACCTTCTCGCCGATATAAAGCATCGGGGCTTCATCAATCTCCCCCTCGCCAATCACGATTTCACCCGCAATCTTCACCTTATTGAGCATGATACGCATCGCATGAACTGCTGCGCCATCGGCCGCATTTTTGTCACCGCGTCCCAGCCATTTATAGCCTGCCAGCGCGGCTGCTTCGGTTACGCGTGAAAATTCTATGGCGAGTTCTCGTTTCATGATTTGCCCCGGGAAGAAAAAGAGGCGAAAAGTTTATCACAGGCGGGGGAAAGGCGGGAAATACCCGCGATTGCAGTCATCGCGGGCAGCAGAGGCGGGCTGGGGGTTATGAATCGTCCTGGTCTTCCCACGCCTGGGCGCGGGCAACGGCTTTTTTCCAGCCTGCGTAGCGATAGTTACGCTCGGAGGTTTCAATACCGGGGCGGAACTCGCGCTCAATAACCGACTTGGCGCGAACCTCGTCCAGATCCTTCCAGAAGCCGACCGCCAGCCCAGCCAGATAGGCCGATCCCAGCGCGGTGACTTCCCGCACTTCAGGCCGCTCAACGCGTGCGCCAAGGATATCGGACTGGAACTGCATCAGGAAGTTGTTCGCCACGGCACCGCCGTCCACCCGCAGGGACTGCAGGCGAGTATTGGCATCCTGCTGCATCGCTTCCAGTACGTCACGCGTCTGGTAAGCGATAGATTCCAGCGTGGCGCGAATAATGTGGTTGGCATTCGCCCCACGGGTCAGGCCGAAAATCGCGCCGCGGGCATAGGGGTCCCAGTAGGGCGCGCCTAAACCGGTAAAGGCCGGCACCATATAGACGCCGTTGCTGTCTTTTACCTTAGTGGCAAAGTATTCCGAGTCGGTTGCGTCGCCAATGAGTTTCATCTCATCGCGCAGCCACTGAATGGAGGCACCGCCGATAAACACGGCCCCTTCGAGCGCGTAGTTCACCTCGCCACGTGGACCGCAGGCGATGGTCGTCAGCAGGCCATGGGTGGAGGTAACCGCTTCGGTACCGGTATTCATCAGCATAAAGCAGCCGGTGCCATAGGTGTTTTTAGCCATTCCCGGCTGTACGCAAAGCTGACCGTAGAGCGCGGCCTGCTGGTCACCGGCGATACCGGCGATAGGAATACGTGTCCCGCCTTTACCACCGATATTGGTCTGGCCATAAACCTCCGAGGATGATTTCACCTCAGGCAGCATTTCACGGGGGATATCCAGGATGTCCAGCATGCGCTGGTCCCATTCCAGCTTATGAATATCGAACATCATGGTACGTGAAGCGTTAGTGTAGTCGGTGATATGCACCCGTCCCTGCGTCATTTTCCATACCAGCCAGGCATCGACGTTACCAAACAGCAACTCGCCGCGCTTCGCCCGCTCACGCGAACCCTCTACGTGATCGAGGATCCACTTAACCTTGGTTCCCGAGAAGTAGGGGTTAATCACCAGACCGGTGGTGTGCTGGATGTACTCTTCCAGCCCCTCTCTTTTTAGCTTTGCACAATAGTCCGCGGTGCGGGGATCCTGCCAGACAATAGCATTGTAAATTGGCTTGCCGGTCTCTTTATCCCAGACAATAGCCGTTTCACGCTGGTTAGTGATGCCGATAGCGGCAATTTCATCGGAGCGAATATCGGCATGAGCCAGCACTTCAACCAGCGTTGAGCTTTGTGACGCCCAGATATCCATCGGGTCGTGTTCAACCCAGCCCGGTTTGGGGTATATCTGCTGAAACTCGCGCTGGGATACCGCCACAATATTGGCATCGTGATCGAGAATAACGGCGCGGGAGCTGGTGGTCCCCTGGTCGAGGGCGACAATATATTTTTTATCAGTGGTCATAATTCATTCCTGATGTGTAAAGGGTTAACAACTTACGCTTTACGCTGCTCAGCACGCGCTATCGGCTTATCTTGTTTTTTTTCCACCGCCTTCCCAGGCAGGTTACAGGCGATCAACGAGCGATAGCCAAATGCACCGATAATGGCACCCACAATCGGACCGAAAATCGGCACAAGGAAGTAGGGAATATCGCGGCCGCCGGTAAAGGCAACGTTACCCCAGCCGGCCAGCCAGGCAAAGAGCTTAGGTCCGAAATCACGAGCCGGGTTCAGGGCGAAGCCGGTCAGTGGGCCCATCGCACCGCCTATCACCGCAATCAGCAGACCAATCAGTAAAGGCGCCATCGGGCCGCGAGGCAGGCCGTTGCCATCGTCGGTCAGCGCCATAATCAGCGCCATCATCACGGCGGTAATCACGGCTTCAACAAGGAAAGCCTGGCCAACGCTGATATGCGGGTTTGGATAGGTGGAAAAGATGCCTGCGAGGTCGAGGCTGGCAACCGTGCCGCGCACCATATGGTGCGTTTGCTCAAAGTCCAGGAACAGGTTGTAATAAAGGCCGTAGACCAGCGCCGCTGAGCAAAAGGCGCCAGCGATTTGCGCAAGAATGTAGGGTGCAACCTTACGACGGTCAAAGTTGGCAAACAGACAGAGGGCGATAGTGACCGCCGGATTAAGGTGCGCACCGGAGATCGCGGCGCTCAGGTAGACCGCCATGGCAACGGCGATACCCCAGATGATACTGATTTCCCACTGGCCGAAACTGGCACCGGCAAGCTTCATGGCGGCGACACAGCCTGCACCAAAGAAAATAATGGTGGCCACACCAAGAAATTCTGCGATGCACTGTCCTTTGAGCGTGCTTGTTGAATGACTCATAATGGTATTTCCTGAAGGCGAGGTTAAATGTTGTACAGCTCTATTTTGCTCATTCCCTGAGGCACCCAAATCTAATGTAGGGCTGATGTAAATTTATCGTTAACGCGCATAAACGAGAAATAGCGAAATCAAAACTTGTGCTCCAGGTCAAAAAAATGAGCGTTTTCGCGTGTTCCTGCTTTCCCTGCGCACTATTGCAATAGCGATATTCTGTTTTTTTTTCGCAATTTGTTAACGAGCGTCTTACTTTAAACGTCGCTTATGTTGTTAACGCCAGGTATAGACTGAAAATTGTTACATACTTCGCCCTGCGCGGGTTCGCTGCTGGACTTGACGGACCTGTCTACTTACAATCAGAACAACGTTGTTATCCGCGGGAATTCTGGCTTAACCATATGAGCTGCGGCTGGCAACTTCAACGCCCTGCGATTAGGAGAGGTCATTTACAATGTCATTTGAAGTGTTCGAGAAACTGGAAGCGAAAGTACAGCAGGCGATTGATACTATCACCCTGCTGCAAATGGAAATTGAAGAGTTAAAAGATCAGAATAACAACCTGAATCAGCAGGTTCAGCAGGCAGCTGGCAACAGCGACTCGCTGGTACGGGAAAATCAGCACCTTAAGGAAGAGCAGCTGGTCTGGCAGGAGCGTCTGCGCGCCCTGCTTGGCAAAATGGAAGAAGTCTGAGGTTACGGCCTGAAAAAGAGAAGGGTGCCACAGGCACCCTTTTTGCTGTCCGGGGTATGTCAGAACCCGAAAGGGTCACTCGATATCGAGCGGGTCTTCGGAGAGGATGATACCGGTGTTGTCGGCATAAAGATGATCGCCCGAGAAGAAGGTGACACCACCGAAATTGACGCGGATGTCGCTTTCACCGATACCTTCGCCAGCCGCACCTACCGGGATGGCGGCAATAGCCTGAATGCCGATATCCAGCTCTTCAAGGTCATCTACCTGACGAACTGAACCGTAGACCACGATGCCTTCCCATTCATTCTGTAGGGCCAGGCGCGCCAGCGCGGCGTCTACCAGGGCACGGCGCACCGAGCCGCCACCGTCTACCAGCAATACGCGACCCCGGCCATTTTCCTCGAGCAAATCATAGAGTAGCCCGTTGTCTTCGAAACATTTTACCGTGATGATTTGCCCGCCAAACGAGGAGCGACCCCCGAAGTTGGAGAAAAGCGGTTCAACGACGTTCACATCTTCATGATAGATGTCGCAGAGTTCAGAAGTATCATATTTCATAAGGGTTTCGTCTGTTTGCCACAGGGAGCGTAAGTATATCGCTTTCTCACCGCCATTGGCAAAATCATCAGTGGATAAAAATTGCGCCAGGTCAGGCACATCGCAGTTAATTCAGGGCCAGGCCCAGCGAGAAAAGCACGTTAATCAACAGGGACATTTTCACCGTTTTTTCAAGCTGAGGCCTCATGGCGAGGGCCGACGTCTGGGTCATAATTGCCCGCGCCTGCCTGAACAGTAGCGGTGCGGCGAGCAGAAAGAGCCATGCGGCCGCACCGGGCGCGCAAATAATATTGAACAGCGCGAAGCACAGCAGGGCACCAGCCAGCAGAACGGCATGATAGCGGCGAGCGTTAATGGCGCCCAGCCGTACCGCAAGGGTAAATTTTCCCTGCTGACGGTCAGTGTCGATATCGCGCATATTATTGACGTTAAGCACCGCGACCGCCAGCAGGCCACAGGCCGTAGCGGGCAGAAACAGTACGCTGTGAAAGCTGTGTGCCTGTAGGTAATAGCTGCCGATAACACCCAGCCAGCCGAAAAAAATCAGCACGGAGGCATCGCCAAGCCCCAGATAGCCATAGGGTTTTTTACCCACCGTATAGGCAATAGCCGCGACGATGGCGAGCGCGCCCAGCACGATAAACCCCAGAATATCGCTCACCGACTGGCAGGATGTCACGACCAGCGCGACCCCTGCAATAATGGTCATACCCACCGTTATCGCCAGCGCCCTGCGCATCTGCCGTGGGGTTATCACACCTTTTTGCATACCGCGCAGCGGCCCAATGCGCTCTGGCGTGTCGCTGCCCTTCACGGCATCGCCATAGTCGTTCGCCAGATTAGAGAGTATCTGTAGCAGCGCGGTGGTGAGGAGGGCAAGGCAGGCAATCAACAGATTAAACTGCCCGTGCCACCATGCCAGGGCTGAACCGGTGATGATCGAGGCGCACGCCAGCGGTAACGTTCGTAAACGCAGGCTCTCCAGCCATGCATGCGCGTGATTGTAGCCAGGAGCCGGATGAATATTTTCCGTCATAGGAGGAAACCTCTGCTGGGCAGAACGGTACGAGTCGTTAGTGTGGTCAGTTTACCGTCAGCCAGCCGCGCGGGACTTAATCCTTATCAAGGATATCGCCTGTCTTGCCCTTATTTCTGCGCTTTTCCCTGGTGTATCGGCCAGTATCAGCCATAAAAAAAGGAGGCCGGAGCCTCCCTCTGTTTGCTATCAACCCTTCTCAGAGAATAAAGCGGCTGAGATCTTCATCGGCCACCAGCTCATCCAGGTGCTTGCCAACGTAGTCGGCATCAATGGTAAAGGATTGTCCGTTCAGGTCGCTTGCCTCAAAGGAGATATCCTCCATCAGACGTTCCAGCACGGTATGCAGACGGCGTGCGCCGATGTTTTCGGCGGTTTCGTTAACCTGCCAGGCCGCGGCAGCAATACGGCTGATCCCGTCGTCGGTGAAGTGAATATCCACACCTTCGGTATTCATCAGTGCCTTATATTGCACCGTCACGGAGGCGCTCGGCTCGGTGAGGATCCGCTCAAAATCGTGGGTGGTCAGCGCCTGTAGCTCAACGCGAATCGGCAGACGACCCTGAAGTTCAGGGATCAGATCCGACGGGCTGGCTACCTGGAAAGCACCCGACGCGATAAAGAGGATATGATCGGTTTTCACCATGCCGTGCTTCGTCGAGACGGTACAGCCTTCGACCAGCGGCAGCAGATCGCGCTGAACTCCTTCGCGTGAGACGTCCGGGCCGGAGCTTTCTCCGCGCTTACAGACCTTGTCGATCTCATCAATAAATACGATGCCATGCTGCTCAACGGCGTCAATCGCTTCCTGCTTCAGCTCTTCCGGATTGACCAGCTTCGCGGCTTCTTCTTCCACCAGCAGCTTCATGGCGTCTTTGATTTTCAGCTTACGCGGCTTCTGCTTCTGACCGCCGATATTCTGGAACATCGACTGTAGCTGGCTGGTCATCTCCTCCATGCCTGGAGGGGCCATAATTTCCACGCCCGCCGAAGAGGCCGCCAGATCAATTTCTATTTCTTTGTCGTCAAGCTCGCCTTCGCGCAGTTTTTTACGGAAAGACTGGCGTGCGGCAGAGGGTTCAGCGGCCGATTCAGACTGCCCCCAGTTATTCTTCGCCGGAGGGATCAGCACGTCGAGGATGCGCTCTTCCGCCATCTCCTCCGCGCGATAGCGATTTTTCTCAATCGACTGAGATCGCACCATCTTGATCGCAGAATCGGTCAGATCGCGGATAATCGAGTCAACCTCTTTACCCACATAGCCCACTTCGGTGAATTTGGTCGCTTCGACCTTGATGAAAGGCGCATTAGCCAGCTTAGCAAGACGACGGGCAATTTCCGTTTTCCCGACGCCAGTCGGGCCAATCATCAGGATATTTTTGGGCGTGACTTCATGACGCAGCTCTTCGTTAAGCTGCATACGGCGCCAGCGATTACGCAGGGCGATGGCGACAGCGCGTTTAGCGTCGTCCTGGCCAATGATAAATCTGTTCAGTTCGCTGACGATTTCGCGTGGGGTCATTTCAGACATAGTTGGGGGGTCCTTACGCTTTAGACGCTAATTCTTCGATGGTGTGATTGTGGTTGGTATAGATGCAGATATCCCCTGCAATACCCAGCGCTTTTTCAACGATATCGCGCGCACCGATGTCGGTGTTTTCTAACAGGGCGCGAGCCGCCGCCTGCGCATAAGGACCGCCGGAACCAATCGCAATCAAATCGTTTTCGGGCTGAATGACGTCGCCGTTACCCGTAATAATCAGCGAGGCATTCTCGTCAGCCACGGCCAGAAGCGCTTCCAGCTTGCGCAGCATTCTGTCGGTACGCCAGTCTTTGGCCAGTTCCACGGCCGCCTTCACCAGATGACCCTGATGCAGTTCAAGTTTGCGTTCAAAGAGTTCAAACAGGGTAAAGGCGTCTGCGGTACCGCCAGCAAAACCGGCAATGACTTTATCATTATAAAGACGGCGCACTTTTTTGACGTTGCCTTTCATAACAGTGTTGCCGAGAGTAGCCTGGCCATCACCGCCAATCACTACCTGGCCGTTGCGTCGTACACTTACAATTGTTGTCACGGGCAGACCCCTTGTTGCAGTAAAAGATCACCCCGCAGCTCAACTGCGGGGCATTGATGCAATCAGATATGGGGTGGCTTTAAGCGCTTTCAACCCCCCAGAGCGAGAGGGATACAATTTGTATGGCCTGAACTGCGGAGGCTTTTCAGCGTACTGTCAGCACCTGAACGGCTGTTATAAGGGCCAATAACCACGCGATTCCAACCGCCGCCGGTGGTAATGCGACTCTCGAAACCTTCAAAAGCGAGCTGCGCGCGGATAGACTCGGCCTGATCGCTGCCTTTAAACGATCCGCACTGTACCATCCAGCGCTGAGTTTTCGCTTTCTCAACCTCTTTCGGCTTAGTTTCTGCCTTTGGCTGCTGCGCCGTCTGAACCGGGGCCTGATGGGTCGGCTCGTGGCTTACTGGCGCGGCGGGCTGGGTATGATGCGGGGCAGACTGCGGTAACATATGCGTCTGCTGCTGCTGAACCTGCTGCTGAGTGTGAGGCTGCTGCTGGGCGCGGATCTGTTGCTGCTGTTGGATCTGCGACTGCTGCGTTCTTATCTGCTGCTGTGCGCGAGCCTGCTGTTGCTGAATTTGCTGCTCCTGCTGCATTCGCGACTGCTGCTGCAACTGCGTCTGCTGCCGCTGTAGCGTTTGCTGGCGCTGTGCAGGCGTCTGTTCATTCCATGGTACTTCATTCAGCTGCGTGGGCTGCTGGCGCATATCGGCCTGCATCTGCTCCAGTAGCTGACGCTGCTCATCGGTTAGCTGAGTCTGAGAGTGGACTTCGCCCCCTGCGGTAGGCTCGGTAGGCGTGGGAACGCTCATCTGGCGATTCTCCAGCTCCTTGATATAGCGCCAGCGCTCCTCGGGCTTGGGCGGCAGGCCATTACCCACGGCTTTACGGTCGGGAATAATGGGCGTTTCATCTTTTTTATGATGGGCGATAAACCAGAGCCCGCCAGCAAAAGTCACCAGTACCGCGACGGCAAGTCCGACCATTATCTTCGATACGCCTGAACCACCACTACGCTTTTTACTACTACGGCTGTTACGGCTGTTGGTCTTCTTGCGACGCGTCCCTGTCGAACGCCCGCGGCCTACATAATCTTTTTGTGCCACTATCGTTCCACTAATTTTCAATAAAAGGTGTGGTCGGGCGAAGTCGTTGCAGGTGCGCCCGGCTATCAGCCCGTCATGTTACTTAAGGGCCGCAAGTTTGACCAGCGTCGATACTGTTTTGAGCCTGCCGATCGCTGATTAAAGGCGGATAAAGTGTTTTTTCCAGATTATTCTTTCTCCCTTAACGAGGGAGCGGTACTACCCCGTATTTTTAACTCAAAATCCAGCAGCCTGGAGCCGCTGTTAACGGGCTTACCCTTTAGCTGGGCAAGAAGCAGATTCATGGCTTCACGGCCAATGTTAAAGCGCGGCTGTGCGACCGTTGTGAGCTGTGGGTCGCTGTAGCGGGACAGTTCGATATCATCAAAACCAATTAGCGAGATCTCCTGAGGCACGCGCAGCCCCATGATTTTTGCCTCGGACATGGCACCCAGCGCCATAATGTCGCTGTGGCAAAATATCGCGTCAGGGCGCCTGGGCAGTGCCATCAAATATTTCATTGCCCGGCTGCCTGCATCGAAGGTGAAATCACCCGGAACAATATAGTGGGGATCAACAGCAATGTCGTTACGCTTTAGCGCCTGAATATAGCCCTGTAACCGATACTGGCACAGCGGCATATCCTGAGGCCCGGTAATACAGGCAATGCGGCTGTGCCCCAGCTTCAGCAGATGGCTGACCGCTTCAAAGGCGGCCGTCAGGTTATCAATGTGTACGGTAGGCAGTTCCCGCGCGGGCGCAAACTCGTTGGCCATCACCATCGGCGGCAGGTTAGGCTGTTCCTCCACGCTGATATCAAAGGGAAGCTGGGAACCCAGCAGCACCATCCCGTCAATCTGACGGGTTAGCATCAGGTTAAGAAAGGATTTCTCCTGTTGGCTTTGATGCGCACAGTCGCCGATCAGCACCAGATAGCCCTGGGCGGCTGCCACCACTTCCACGCCGCGAATGATTTCGCTGAAAAAGGGGTCACAGATATCCGGCACGATAACCAGAATGGTGTGGGATTCACTGCGCTTACTGCTGCGGGCCATAGTATGAGGGGAGTAGCCCGTGGCGACCACCGCCTCTTCAACCTTCAGGCGCGTGGCGGCAGAGACTTTTTCAGGGTTCATCAGGGCGCGCGAAACCGTCGCCGTGGATACGCCAGCTTTTTCAGCGACATCCTTCATCGTCGCCCCCGCTGCCTCTTTCGTGTGTTCCAACGCTATTCTCCTTGCCCGAGTCGGCCTGTCGCGGGTCGCACCGACCTGTAAGGTATATTAATGAGTCCCTCTGACCCTTGCCACATTTCTAACAGATGTTAGCGGGCGTCGTTACTTAATTTGCATAAAAAATGTGACTTGTATGGCTTTTTTCGAGCCTGCTCGCAAAGCAGACGAAAAGCAGCCTGTATTTCAACCTTCCGTTGGATCAATATCCAGCGTCCATTTGACTTTACGCGCCTGGGGTAGCGTGCCGATCAGGGGGAGCGTGCTCTTTATCAACCGCTGCAGGAGCCCCCGGGAAGGGTGTTGCAGCAGAAGCTGCCAGCGATAGCGCCCGCCACGTTTGGGTTGCAGCGCCGGTACCGGACCCATCACCCAGAACGCCTCATCTTTTAACGGACTGGCTTCCAGAAGATTACGTAGCTGCTGTAAAAATAGCGCGGACTGCTGGTTATCATGATCGTCTGACCGAAACAGCGCATGGCTGGTAAACGGCGGCAGGAAGACGGTTTTGCGTTCAGTCAGGGCGCGAAGCGCAAAGGCATCGTAGCCCTCATGCAGAAGCGTTTGCAGTAAAGGGTGCTCGGGGTGGTGAGTCTGTAAAACGACCTCTCCCTGCTTGCCCGCTCGCCCGGCGCGTCCGGCCACCTGGGTGTAAAGCTGCGCGAAACGCTCGGCAGAGCGAAAATCTGCTGAGAACAGTGCCCCATCCACGTCCAGCAGCGAAACCAGCGTGACGTCGGGGAAGTGGTGGCCTTTCGCCAGCATCTGTGTGCCGACCAGAATACGGGCGCCGCCGCGATGAACGTCGGCGAGGTGCTGTTCCAGTGCGCCTTTTCGGCTGGTGGTGTCGCGATCGATACGGGACAACGGCACGCCGGGAAAACGAGCGGTGAGGTTATGCTCAAGCTGCTCTGTACCCAGCCCCACGGGAACCAACTGCGTTGAACCGCACTGTGGACACTGATTAGGCACGGGGCGCTGGCTGTCACAGTGGTGGCAGCGGAGCTGATGATGATGCTGATGTAGCGTGTAGTAGCGGTCGCAGCGCTGACATTCAGCAATCCAGCCGCATTCATGGCAGAGCATGGCAGGTGAGAATCCCCGCCGGTTCAGGAACAGCAGCACCTGGTTATCGGCACTGAGATGCTGACCTATTTTCTTAATCAGCATCGGCGACAGGCCACCCTCCAGCCTGACCCCTTTCAGGTCCAACAGCTGCTGCGTCGCCTGTCTGGCATTTCCCGCGCGCTTGCTGAGATTGAGCTGACGATATTTGCCCATTTGCACATTATGTAGCGTTTCCAGCGCCGGCGTGGCGGAACCCATCACCACGGGAATATCTTCCTGTCGGGCGCGAAAGACAGCCATATCGCGCGCCTGGTAGCGCCAGCCTTCCTGCTGCTTGTAGGAGCTGTCGTGCTCTTCATCAATGATGATAACGCCGAGGCGGGCAAACGGGGTGAACAGGGCTGATCGGGTGCCGATCACGATTGCCGTCTCACCGCTGCGGGCGCGCAGCCATACCGCCAGCCGCTCACTGTCATTCAAGCCGGAGTGGAGAACGTCCACCGGCGCGTTAAAGCGCTCGCGGAAGCGAGCGATCGTTTGCGGCGTCAGGCCAATTTCGGGTACCAACACCAGCGCCTGGGCACCGCTTGCCAGGATGTTTTCCAGTACGCTCAGGTAGACTTCAGTTTTACCCGAGCCGGTGATCCCGGCCAGCAGCCAGGCAACGAAATGGTCATCTTCGCCACGTATAGCGCCCACTGCCGTAGCCTGTTCGGTATTAAGGCGTAACCGCTCACCAATCACCGCGTAACTGCTGCGCCAGTCTTCCCGCTTGCGGGTTAGCGATTGCAAATCGCAGAGACCTTTTGCCCGCAGCGCCTGTAGCGTGGCATCGGTAATGTCATGCTGACTGATTTCATGGCGGTAAAGACTTCGCTGTCGCAGGGCGGAAAGGGCCTGCTGCTGCTTCGGTGCGCGTTTCAACGCTTCCGGAGGCGTTGCGCGGCCGGTTTCGCTAATGACCCACTGGAAAAGCGGAGCCTCGGCGGCCATTTTCCCCTGACGCAGCAAAACGGGCATCGCATGAAACAGCACTTCACCGAGCGGATAATGATAGTAATCCGCCGCCCACAGGAGGATATGCCACAGCGAAGGCGGGTAAAGTGAAACGTCGTCCAGCACCTCGTTGACCGCTTTAAGCTGATCCAGAGGAAAATCGCTGGTCTCGCTCAGCCCCACCACCACGCCCACGGCTTTCCGCTTGCCGAAGGGGACGCTGACGCGACCGCCAACCACTGCCGCAGGCAGGTGTGAAGGCAACAGGTAATCAAAGTTGCGGGCAAGGGGAACGGGAAGCGCGACCTGAACAACGGGCATGAATTCATCCGGATGAAATTATCAGCGGGATAGTGTACACTGTGTGTTCCGAAATGTGCGGATCCGATTGCAGCGGGTGGTTAATTTCTGTATAGTCCGCCGCCGTGATACGGCATTTTGGTATCATAACACCTGAATTTTTAATCTTCGTGTGGTGCCGGTGCAGGGTAATCCTGGCACGGGAGAGCGACACGGCCTTAACTGAGGTTTCCCATGAAAAAAGGTATTCACCCAAATTACGCTGAAGTTACTGCTAAATGCTCTTGCGGTAACGAAATCAAAACCCGCTCAACCGTGGGTCACGACCTGAACCTGGACGTGTGTGGTAAATGCCACCCGTTCTACACCGGTAAGCAGCGTGACGTTGCCAGCGGTGGTCGTGTTGACCGCTTCAACAAGCGTTTCAGCATCCCTGGTAGCAAATAAGCTATCTGAACGAAACGGTTTCCGTTTCGGATGCGACAAAAAGCCTGGCAACGCCAGGCTTTTTAAACGCTCATTAACACCCTGTCAGGCGGTTTGCTGACAGGGTGTTTTTTTTGGTTAAGACTTAGTTTTTAGTAGGGGTAACCGGGACATTAAACGAGATTTTTGAAGCAGAAATGTTGCCACCAATTTGATTAATACTGGTGAGCTTAGGTGCCTGGATGACCAGATTATTTGCAGCAAGCGTACCTTTCCCGGCGAAAGGGATCAATGAACACTTGTTATTAACCAGCGAGCCATTGGTGCTCAACGTCAGCGTGTCAGCCCTAAGGGTACCATAATTAGTAATACCGTTCTGGCCGATAATGCCCATTTGTGCGGAAGCCTGCATCACGCCTGTATTTTCAAAAGAGTTTGAAAGAACGTTAATTTGCGTCCCCTTAATAGCGGTCGAATTATTAACTTTATCACTCGCAATATACATAAGGTTACCCGCATCAAGCGTTCCCTTTTTCAGCTTCACATTTTTGGTAGAAGAGATCTGAATGTTATTACCGCTGCTTAATGTGCCGCTGTTTGTAATATTTCCTGAGGAGGTGAAGAGGTTCGATATAAGTCCATTAAGTGTATTATTTGATGAAGAACCCGCTTTCATATCAATGGTCCCTGACTGTGAACTTATGGAACCCTTATTAGTAATATCGGTCATAGTGGCGACTATCATATCCCCATTACTGATTATCTTACCGCGTATATCATTAGTGAAATCGCCTAAGCTATTAAATACGGCGGTGGAGGCTGATTCGAGTGTGCCAGAGTTAGTAATTTTACCATTGCTGGCAATTTGGAGCGCCTGTGCATTCAAGGTGCCCTTATTGTTTACACCTGCTCCGGTATTGTTGGAGCCCAAAAAGATCGTGCCTGCTGTAATCCCACCCAGCGCGCTCACATCTATGCCCGTAGAGGCAGATTTAGCAATGACTTCCACATCTCCTTTGTTGGGATGATAGATGTAATTTCCTGTCAAAGCGTATACGGAGTCTGATTTTATTTGACCATTAATTTTCAATGAGTCAGCGAGTAATGTCGTATAATCTGCCGTCATGGATTTGTTAATGGTGATATTACCCCTAGTGACTTTAAAACCGGATAATACACCCTCCTTGTCAATCACCGGGATGCCTGTAGTCAGCGTGGTGCGGTTAGTGTTGATAAAGCTACAGCCTGAGCAGGTAATGCCGTTAGGGTTGGAAATAATCACATCTGCTTTGAGACCACCCACTTCAATAAACCCGTTCAGGGCACTCGATTTCTTCGAAGTGACTTCGTTAAGTATCACTTTGGCTGATGAGGTAAGGTTACCATTTTTAGCAATGTTACCTTTTTCCCGAACCAGATCGACCATACTGTTATTCAGAATCATGCCTTTATTGCTCACATTGAAATCTTTCCACATATTGTGAGAAAGCCCATTGCTATCAGCATTATTGATGTCTACAACGGTAGCTCCGCTGGAGTGTACGTAGCTGGCAGGGTCTGCACATACTGATTGCGCAAAGAGAGCAAGAGAGGTAGCCAGAAAAATCGTTTTAAATTTATAGTTTTTCATTTTATTAGTCCGTTAATGAATGGTGCTGAGATAATGATAGGTCGTGTTACAAATAGCGTATTTCATCGTGCTTTATAGTGCCCTGATTTTAATACCTCCATTGAAGTGAAAAGCCGAGAGTGAGTGAATCCGTATGAAAGCCATCTGGACGTGCAAGAGGCATACCGGCAAAAAGATCGAAACCGGTATTCCACTTCCATCCACGCAGGCCAACGACGCTGCCGGCAAGCATCTTTCCTGAGTAGTTGGCACGCTCTCCTCCGCCAATACCCTGCCCAATGTCTAAACCTGCATAAGGCTGGAAAGCCCTGCCTGGTATTATCCAGCTGAGATCGTTGCGCCAGTACCAGCCCTGATTTTGCTGTAGGTTTAACTCGCCATCAAAACCGCGTACGGTCCATCGATTGCCGATAGCGAAGCGATCTAATGTTGAAAGTCTGTCTGGTGTGAGCTGAAGATTAAAATGGGGAGAATAGTTAAAGTAATGCCCCTGGAGGATTAAGTTGGTCGATGACTGAAGGTCTATTCCTACGATTCTTCCCTGCTTGTCGATCAGATCAATCTGCCTGTCCGGGGTGTTGCTACTGCCGAACCAGGGCATCTTATGCTGGTAGCTCAGGCGGGTGTTGATCGTAGTATTATTAAATTTGTACTGATTCTCTAAAATCGCTTTCCAGCCAGAATTTTTTTTATTCATGCTTTCCAGTTCTATTTCATTAAAAGCGTAGCGTGCCCCCATATTGAAGATTTGCACTCCAAAGGTATATTTTTGACTAACCGTTTGGGAGATAAGGTAGTTAAGCTGCGCGCTGAGATAATGGTTCTTGTTATTTAACATCCAGCTAGCCCAGTTTCCCTGAACGTGCTGCTGATAGCTGCTCTGGCTGGCATATAAGTCCAGCCACCAAAAACCCCATGGAACCGAATAGCCGACCGAGCGGTTAGTGTTCCCCTGGGCCTTATGACTGAAATCAATATCGCGCCCATAAGAGAAATAGAGCGTATCGCTTAACGACGTAATATTGTTCAGATAGAGCGTCGTACCTCCCTGGTAGCGGCCGCTGGTCGCGCTACCAGCGTCGTTCATCCACGCGCCAAGCTGCCAGTATTTATCCTGTTGCCGCTGAATATAGAGATCGCTTTCACCTTTATTCTCGCCGGGGAGCAGTATGATTTTTACAGATGAACCCGGCACGCGCTGTAGGTTCGCGCTTCCCTGTTCCAGCTCTCTCAGACTGAGGATGTTTCCCGTGCTAAAAGGCAGGGTGCTTTTGAGATTAATAAAGTTTGCCCCTCCCTTTTGCAGCTTTATATCACCCACTTTTCCTGCGAGGATCTCGAAGTTAAGTTTGCCCTCATTAATATCCTGCTCCGGAAGGTTAATACGGGTAGTGATATACCCGATACGAATGATTTCATTTTGCAGCGTTCGGGCTAATAATCGAACGCTCTCAATGCCGAGACATTTCCCCTCGGCCTGCTGTGTTATCCATGAAACTTCGTCGATTTTGAGTCTGTTGTCGTCCTGTATTAGGTTTATTTCATTGATATTAAAACAGTTTTCTTCAAGAGGGAAAGGAATTTTCTTCCTGATTAGGTTCTGTTTTGACGAAAGGACCGATTTTGTTTCAGGTACAACGGCCTCTCTCCTGGCTTTATCCTGTTCTATTGGGTTGATCGTTTTATCACTGATTTGTTTTTCAATGCCTGCTTGCTGATAAATTCCAGTATCTGCTGATGCAGTGGCCACTGAAATTATAAACAAGAGGGGTGAAAGATGAATATAACGTAAAGGAAAAAGCATGAGGTCCATTATTTTTATCTAATAATCCATTATTAAATATAATCTTATTTTTTTCGTTATGGTAAGGCAATAGTAAAAGTTTTGGTTTTATCAGGCAGAGTGGTCTGCGCAACACGAGAGGAAGGTTTTTACGTTATCAGGGCGTGTTCTATATTTATACAAAGTGTTGCATATGTAAATGACCTCAGGTTTTTCCTATAAATGTATTCATCACATTGGTTCATTTTTTATCAGTGAAGCTGAACTTAATATCAGCGTAATAATAAATAATATTGAATGCAAATAAGATTTAATTTACATCTTAAGATGATATTTGGCTATTATAAAAAACATGATGAAATAAGGGTAAATTATGGAAAAAAAGACAAGAATAGATCTATTTCAGGCAGGAATATTAATGTGGATGCGACTCATTTTACGGTGGCGGCTTTACAATTATAACCTAATGCAGAGGCAGAGGCAGAGGCAGAGGCAGAGGCAGAGTCAACTTAGGGTACAGGTGCCGAATTATCCGTGATCCTTCTGAGTCGGATGTGAACTTGCAGGTGTGGCTGAACGCGACTCTGACCGACAAGTTCGCCCAAGCCCCAGATACCCTAAGGACAGAGGAAAAAAGAACGTGTTTTAAGGAGATATCCGGCGGACAGGTAAGCGGGCTGGGTTATCAGAAGAGCAGGCAAATCCCTCTTACAAAGGATCTGCCCGCGTCGCAGGGGAGCGTAAATGCTGGGTTAGTATTCCCAGGTGTCTGGATCAACGCCCATTTCCCGCATGATCGCTTTCGCGTCTTCCGGGATCTCATCACTGCGTTCCTTACGAAGATCAACATCATCCGGTAAAGGCTGGCCGGTGAAAGCATGTAAGAAAGCTTCACACAGCAACTCGCTGTTAGTGGCATGACGCAAGTTGTTGACCTGGCGGCGGGTACGTTCATCGGTCAGAATTTTCAGAACTTTTAACGGTATTGAGACCGTTATTTTTTTTACCTGCTCGCTCTTTTTACCGTGTTCAGCGTAAGGGCTGATATATTCGCCGTTCCATTCAGCCATGGGGTACCTTAGTCATCATTAAAATTTTTTGAAAGTGCCGAAATTCGGCTAATTATGCCCGAAGTTGGTGCCCACCACACTGCTACAAAGCAATTTTTATGCAGGCTATAACGACATAATCTTAACGGGTATTGGCGTTTTGCTCAATCTATACGCAAAGACATTTAGATGTCCAGATGTATTGACGTCTAAATATGCGCTGTTATGCTAAGCACTCTACTTATTCTCCTTTCAGGAATTTATGCACCATGACGCGTAAACAGGCAACCATCGCAGTGCGTAGCGGTTTGAATGATGATGAGCAATATGGCTGCGTTGTCCCCCCCATCCATCTTTCCAGCACCTATAACTTTACGGATTTCAATCAGCCAAGAGCCCACGACTATTCGCGTCGCGGTAATCCCACGCGGGACGTGGTTCAGCGTGCGCTGGCCGAACTGGAGGGTGGAGCCGGGGCGGTGATGACTAACACCGGCATGTCTGCCATTTTTCTGGTTTGTACCGTTTTCCTGAAACCCGGCGACCTGCTGATTGCCCCCCACGACTGTTACGGCGGCAGCTACAGGCTTTTTGACAGCCTGAGTAAGCGTGGTGCCTGGCGCGTGAAGTTTGTCGATCAGAACGACGAGGTGGCGCTAGAGGCTGCTCTGGCAGAGAAACCTACGCTGGTACTGATAGAAAGCCCCAGCAACCCGCTGCTGCGCGTGGTCGATATCGCCGCTATCGCAAAAGCGGCGCGTGAGGCGGGTGCCGTCAGCGTGGTTGATAACACCTTCCTCAGCCCCGCACTGCAAAACCCGCTGGCGCTGGGCGCCGATCTGGTCCTTCACTCGTGTACCAAATATTTAAACGGCCACTCCGATGTTGTCGCGGGCGTGGTGATTGCCAAAGATCCGGCCCTGGTGACTGAACTGGCCTGGTGGGCCAACAATATTGGCGTCACCGGCGCGGCTTTTGACAGCTATCTGCTGCTGCGTGGGTTACGCACGCTGGCACCGCGCATGGCGGCGGCGCAGCGTAATGCGCAGGCCATCATTGACTATCTGAAACAACAACCGCTGGTTAAAAAGTTGTATCATCCATCACTGCCGGAAAACGCAGGCCATCAGATTGCGGTAAAACAGCAAAAAGGCTTTGGCGCTATGTTAAGTTTTGAGCTGGATGGCGACGAGAATACCCTGCGTACTTTCCTTAAAGCGCTAGAACTCTTTACCCTGGCAGAGTCGCTGGGCGGCGTGGAAAGCCTTATTTCCCACACCGCTACCATGACCCATGCAGGAATGTCCGCTGAGGCTCGTGCGGCAGCAGGTATTTCTGAGACGCTACTCCGCGTGTCAGTCGGTATTGAAGACCACGAAGATTTAATCGCCGATTTGGATAATGCCTTCCAGATAGCGGCCAAGAGGTAAGCATGAGTCAGTCAGCAGTGGCAGCCGGCACGCGCCAGTTGCACAAATTTGGTGGCAGCAGTCTTGCCGACGCCAGGTGTTATCAGCGAGTGGCCGGGATAATGGCTGAATACGGCTCTGCCGGGGATGTAATGGTGGTATCTGCCGCGGGCAGTACAACCAATCAGCTAATCAGCTGGCTTAAGCTGAGCCATACCGACCGACTTTCTGCTCATCAGGTACAGCAGGCCCTGCGTCGCTATCAGAGTGAGCTGATAAACGGGTTGCTCCCTCCCGAGCAGGCCGAGCCGCTGTTGAACGATTTTATTCACGATCTTGAAAAACTTGCCGGGCTGCTTGACGGAAAAATTACCGAGGCGATTTATGCCGAAGTCGTCGGGCACGGTGAAATCTGGTCTGCCCGTTTGATGGCTGCCGTTCTCAACCAGCGCGATATTGACGCCGGCTGGCTGGATGCCCGTGATTTTCTTCGCGCCGAACGCGCGGCTCAGCCGCAGGTTGATGAGGGAAAATCATGGCCGCTATTGCAGCAGCTTCTGGCGCAGCACCCGCATCAAAGGCTGGTGATTACCGGGTTTATCAGCCGCAACGATGCAGGCGAAACCGTACTGCTTGGCCGTAACGGCAGCGACTATTCTGCGACCCAAATCGGCGCACTGGCTGGGGTTTCACGCGTGACCATCTGGAGCGACGTAGCCGGGGTGTACAGTGCTGACCCGCGTAAGGTGAAGGATGCCTGCCTGCTGCCGCTGCTGCGGCTTGATGAAGCCAGTGAACTGGCGCGCCTGGCGGCACCCGTTCTGCATACCCGCACGCTGCAACCCGTTTCCGCCAGCGATATTGACCTTCAATTGCGCTGTAGCTATCAGCCAGAGCAGGGGTCCACGCGGATTGAGCGGGTGCTGGCCTCAGGTACGGGCGCACGTATTGTGACCAGCCATGATGACGTGTGTCTGATTGAGTTCCAGATCCCGCCACAGCATGATTTTGCCTCGCAGTATAAAGAGATCGATCACCTGCTGAAACGCGCGCAGCTTCGTCCCCTGGCAACGGGTATTCATCCCGATCGCAATCTTATACAGCTTTGCTACACGTCTGAAGTGGTGAGCAGCGCCCTGGCACTTTTACAGGATGCCGCGATACCGGGACGCCTGCAGCTGCGTGAGGGGATGGCGCTGGTTGCGCTGGTCGGGGCTGGCGTTTGTCGTAATCCGCTGCACAGCCACCGCTTCTGGCAGGAGCTGAAGGACCAGCCCGTTGAGTTTATCTGGCAGTCGGAAGAGGGGATCAGCCTGGTTGCGGTCTTGCGCGTCGGCCCCACCGAAAATCTGATCCGCGGTCTGCATCAGTCGCTTTTCCGCGCTGAAAAGCAGGTGGGTCTGATGCTGTTTGGCAAGGGTAATATCGGCTCCCGCTGGCTGGAGCTGTTTGGCCGTGAGCAGGAGACGCTGTCGGCCCGCACGGGCTTCGAGTTTGTGCTGGCCGGTGTGGTAGATAGCCGCCGTAGCCTGCTGAATTATGACGGACTGGATGCCCGCCGCGCGCTGGCCTTTTTCGAAGATGAAGCGGTCGAGCAGGATGAGGAGTCGCTGTTTTTGTGGATGCGCGCTCATCCGTATGACGATCTGGTTGTGCTGGATGTCACCGCCAGCGAGCCGCTTGCCGAACAGTATCTGGACTTTGCCAGCCACGGCTTTCACGTTATCAGCGCCAATAAGGTCGCCGGAGCCTCAAGCAGCGACCGCTATCGTCAGATACGCGATGCGTTTGCTAAAACTGGCCGCCACTGGCTGTACAACGCCACGGTCGGCGCGGGCCTGCCCGTGAATCATACCGTGCGCGACCTGCGTGAGAGCGGCGACAGCATTCTCTCCATCAGCGGTATTTTCTCCGGCACGCTCTCATGGCTGTTTCTGCAGTATGACGGTACGGTGCCCTTTACCGATCTGGTCGATCAGGCCTGGCAGCAGGGGCTGACCGAACCCGACCCCCGGGTTGATCTGTCAGGCCAGGACGTCAGGCGCAAGCTGGTTATTCTGGCGCGTGAAGCGGGATATGACATCGAACCCGATCAGGTGCGCGTCGAATCACTGGTGCCAAAAAGCTGTGAGGATGAATCCATTGACCATTTCTTTGAGAATGGCGAGGCGCTGAACGACCAGATGAAGCAGCGACTTGAAGCTGCCCAGGAACTGGGGCTGGTGCTACGCTATGTGGCGCGCTTTGACGCGAACGGTAAAGCCCGCGTGGGCGTGGAAGCCGTCAGGGACGATCATCCTCTTGCCTCGCTGCTGCCCTGCGATAACGTCTTCGCCATTGAAAGCCGCTGGTATCGCGATAATCCGCTGGTGATCCGTGGTCCGGGTGCAGGACGCGACGTGACCGCCGGTGCGATTCAGTCCGATATCAACAGGCTGGCGCAGCTGCTGTAAACGTCCAGAGCCAGACATTTTGTCTGGCTCTGGCCTGTTTACGACCTGGATCTGGGCTGTTTTACGGCCTGGATCTGGGCTGTTGACGGTCTGGCTCTGGCCTGTTTTACGACCTGGCTCGGGCCTGTTCAGCCGTTTTATTCCTGTTTGCTCAGCGCCGTTTTTCCTGTCCCTTCAGCCGTCTCCTTACGCGCTCCTGCCTTTTTTCCGCAACGTGAATTTTCCTCAATTTTGGTGAGAATTTGTCACGGCCAAAATCCCTTTATCTGTTGACGAAATAGCCAGTTTGATTCAACTTGAATGTCTGGACGTCTAAACGTATGGATGTTCAACCGGGCGATTCATTCATCAGCAGCGATCGAAGAGGTAAGCCATGAGCTTTTTCCACGCCAATCAGCGCGAGGCGCTGAACCAGAGTCTGGCCGAGATAAACGGGAAAATTAACGTCTCTTTTGAGTTTTTCCCGCCGCGCACCAGTGAAATGGAAGAGACGTTGTGGAGCTCAATCGATCGCCTGAGCAGCCTGAAACCTAAGTTTGTGTCCGTGACCTACGGCGCAAACTCCGGTGAACGTGACCGTACCCATAGCATTATCAAAGGGATTAAGGACCGCACCGGGCTGGAGGCCGCGCCGCATCTCACCTGCGTTGATGCAAGCCGTGCCGACCTGCGCGCCATCGCCGAGGATTACTGGAATAACGGCATTCGTCATATCGTCGCTCTGCGCGGCGACCTTCCGCCCGGCGGCGGCAAGCCGGAAATGTACGGCGCCGATCTGGTCGGGCTCCTCAGGGAGGTGGGGGATTTCGATATTTCTGTTGCGGCCTATCCGGAGGTACACCCAGAAGCGAAAAGCGCGCAGGCGGATCTGATTAACCTGAAGCGCAAAATAGAGGCCGGTGCGAATAGTGCCATCACGCAGTTTTTCTTTGATGTGGAAAGCTATCTGCGCTTTCGCGATCGCTGCGCCGCAGCCGGTATAGACGTGGAGATTGTGCCGGGCATCCTGCCGGTCTCGAACTTTAAGCAGCTACAGCGTTTTGCGGCCATGACCAACGTGCGCGTGCCGGGCTGGATGACCCGCATGTTTGAAGGGCTGGATGACGATCCCGAAACGCGCAAAATGGTCGGTGCCAACGTGGCTATGGATATGGTTAAAATCCTCAGCCACGAAGGGGTGAAAGACTTCCATTTCTACACGCTGAATCGTGCGGAAATGAGCTACGCCATCTGCCATACGCTCGGGGTTCGCCCGGCGCTGGCAGCGGTCTGAAGCTTTAACCGGTATTGCGCATTCCCGCCGCAACGCCGGCAATGGTCACCATCAGCGCCTGCTCGACGCGCGCATCCGGTTCCTGACCGAGTTCTTCCTGCTGACGTGAACGATGAAGTAGCTCGGCCTGTAGCACATTAAGCGGATCGGTATAGACGTTACGCAGCGCAATCGACTCGGCAATCCACGGCTGGTCGGCCATCAGGTGCGCGTCGTTGGCAATGGTGAGAATGGTTTTAATATCGGCATCAAGCTGTTCGCGCAGCTGTTTACCCAATGGCCAGAGCGATGCGGTGACCAGACGCTGATCGTAATACTCCGCCAGCCACAGGTCAGCCTTAGAAAATACCATCTCCAGCATTCCCAGCCGGGTCGAGAAGAACGGCCAGTCGCGGCACATCGCTTCCAGCTGATCCTGATTACCGGCCTCCATCGCTTTCTGTAACGCAGCACCTGCGCCCAGCCAGGCGGGCAGCATCAGGCGGTTCTGCGTCCAGGCAAAAATCCACGGGATTGCGCGGAGTGATTCGACGCCGCCGGTAGGACGGCGCTTCGCCGGACGGGAGCCCAGCGGCAGCTTGCCCAGTTCCTGCTCAGGGGTAGCCTGGCGGAAGTAGGGGACGAAGTCCTCATTTTGACGTACATAGCCCCGATACATGGAACAGGAGTCGGCGGAGAGCTGGTCCATAATATCGCGCCATTTGGGCTCCGGCTCCGGCGGCGGCATCAGGTTAGCCTCCAGAATGGCACCGGTATAGAGAGAAAGGCTGCTAATGGTGACTTCCGGCAGGCCGTATTTAAAGCGAATCATTTCGCCCTGTTCCGTTACGCGCAGGCCGCCTTTCAGGCTGCCAGGGGGCTGGGAGAGCAGCGCAGCGTGAGCCGGAGCGCCGCCGCGGCCAATGGTGCCGCCGCGTCCGTGGAACAGCGTCAGGGCAATACCGGCTTTTTCACAGGTTTTGATCAGCGCATCCTGCGCCTGATACTGCGCCCAGCTTGCCGCCATGACACCGGCATCTTTCGCCGAGTCAGAGTAACCGATCATCACCATCTGCCTGCCCTGAATAAAGCCGCGATACCAGTCGATGCTGAGTAGCTGGCTCATCACGTCGTTGGCATTATTCAGGTCATCGAGCGTTTCAAACAGCGGTGCTACCGGCATTGCAAACGGGATGCCCGCTTCTTTCAGCAGCAGATGGACGGCCAGCACGTCAGACGGCGTTTTCGCCATCGAAATCACGTAGGCGGCAATAGAGCCTTTCGGCGCTTCGGCGGCGACGCGGCAGGTATCCAGCACTTCGCGGGTCTCGTCGCCAGGCGCCCAGTTACGCGGCAGCAGCGGGCGTTTGGAGTTGAGCTCGCGGATCAAAAAGGCCTGCTTGTCAGCCTCAGACCAGCTTTCATAATCCCCCAGGCCCAGATAACGGGTGATTTCCGCAATCGCTTCGGTGTGGCGGGTGCTTTCCTGACGGATATCGATACGCACCAGCGGCACGCCGAAACATTTCACGCGGCGTAGCGTATCCAGCAGCTGTCCATTGGCGATAATACCCATACCGCATGCCTGGAGCGATTGATAGCAGGTATAAAGCGGGTCCCATAGCTGCTCGTTGGCGATCAGCAGGTCGGCAGGACGCGGCGGCTCTTCACCCTTCAGACGCCGTTCCAGCCACTCCTGGGTGCTCATCAGCTGGCCGCGCAGCTTTTTCATGATTTCGCGATAGGGTTCAAGCGCCTCAGGATTGCCGCACAGGGTACGGACCTCCGGCGAGCACTCGGACATCGACAGCTCAGAAACCAGCACTGCGATATCGCGCAGGAACAGGTCGGTGGCTTTCCAGCGGCTGAGTAGCAACACGTGGCGGGTAATATCTGCGGTGACGTTAGGGTTACCGTCGCGGTCGCCGCCCATCCATGAGGTAAACTGCACCGGAACGAAGTCCACCGGTAGCCTGACGCCGAAGGAGGCTTCCACCTGTTCGTTCAGCTCGCGCAGGAAGTGGGGAACGCCCTCCCACAGGCTGTTCTCGACCACCGCGAAGCCCCATTTCGCCTCATCCACCGGGGAGGGACGATATTTTCGGATCTCATCGGTATGCCAGGCCTGCGCAACCAGCTGGCGCAGACGACGCATAATCTGTGCGCGGTCATAATCGGATAAATCGTTATGATCCAGCTGTTTCAGACAGCTGTTGACCTCCACCAGCTTATGAATCAGGGTGCGGCGGGTAATTTCCGTTGGATGTGCGGTAAGCACCAGCTCCAGCGACAGGGATTCTATGGCTTCACGAATGGCGGCATCGGTCAGGTCGGGCTGCTGTTTGAGGCGATCGAAGACCTTTGCCAGCATCTCCGGGTGATTAGCCCCTTCGCCCTGCGGGGAGATGGTGTGATATTGCTCGGCAACGTTGGTTAAATTCAAAAACTGGCTGAAGGCGCGGGCGACGGGCAGCAATTCATCATTAGAGAGGTTTTGCAGCGTGGAAAGCAGCTCCTGGCGGTGGGCATCATTGCCCGCACGTGATGACTTTGAGAGCTTACGGATAGTTTCCACCCGTTCAAGGATGTTTTCGCCCAGCGCATCCTTAATGGTATCGCCGAGCAGTTTGCCGAGCATACTGACATTACTTCGCATTGCGGAATATTGTTCGTTCATATCACCCCTGACGCCCTTCTGGTTTTTGTCATTATCTTTCACCGTTGCCGGCATAACGTTGATGTTTATCTAGCCACGTTCGCTGCCATTCGTCAATTGACTTAAAAATGTCCTGTGATGGCTAAATAACAGGAATTTATGGGTTTTATTGCGGATGGCAGAAATGCTGCACTACCTGAGCAATCAGCTCCCGGGTTGGCTTGATAAAGGCGGTATCAATATATTCATCCGGCTGATGTGCCTGATTGATAGAGCCGGGCCCCAGAACCAGCGTCGGGCATATTTCCTGAATAAACGGCGCTTCTGTACAGTAGTTGACCACTTCCGTTTCCGTCCCCAGCAGTTTTTCCACCACCTGAACCAGCTGATGCTCGCGTGGGCATTCGTATCCCGGAATAGGAGGGTGCAGTTCACTTACCGTTACCCGACCAGGCCAGCGCTCGCTCACGGGTGCCAGGGCTTCATTGAGCAGTCCGTCAAGCTCCTTCAGCGACAGGCCAGGCAGCGGGCGGATATCCATATGCAGTTCGCAGCAGGCGCAGATACGGTTTGCCGCATCGCCGCCGTTGATATGGCCAAAGTTCATGGTCGGATAGGGGATAGCGAAACCGTCATGATGGTAGCGCGCCTTGAGCGTCTTACGCAGGCCCATCAGGTGGGTAATGGACTCATGCATCAGTTCAATCGCATTGACGCCGCGTGCGGGATCGCTCGAGTGGCCTGACTGTCCCTGAATGCGAATCGCCTGGGAGAGATGGCCCTTGTGGGCGCGCACCGGCTTCAGCGAGGTTGGCTCGCCGATAATTGCGCAGTCAGGGCGGATCGCGGTGGTTTCCGAGAAGTATTTCGCGCCAGCCATGGTGGTTTCTTCATCCGCCGTCGCCAGGATATAGAGCGGTTTTTCCAGCGTGTTGAGATCAATGTCGCGCAGCGCATCTAAAATGAAAGCAAAGAAGCCTTTCATATCGGCCGTTCCCAGACCGTACAGCTTATTGTCGTGTTCGGTCAGGGTGAAGGGATCGCGGGTCCAGCGGCCATCGTCAAAGGGAACGGTGTCGGTATGGCCCGCTAACAGCAGGCCGCCCGCGCCGCTGCCGGTTTTTGCCAGCATATTGAATTTGTGACGCGTACCGGGAACGGGCTGGACCTCCACGCTGAAGCCCAGATCCCGGAACCAGCCCGCGAGCAAACTGATTAAAGTTTCATTACTCTGATCGATGGCGATATCGGTTGCGCTGATGGAGGGGGTGGCAATCAACTCGCGGTAAAGCTCGATAAAAGGCGGTAATTTTGTCTTCACTGTTGACAGTCCTTGCGTTAGGATAGTATCAATATTCATGCAGTATTAGTGAATAAAAATACATTAATGGCGTGCGGATGGAAACCGATTAATCTTCCCTGTCCTGCGCCGATCGCCTGGGAATACAGTGGAAGGCCGCTGCAGCCCGGAATTTTCTGACCAGGATAAGGTGTCAGTCTGATGTTGAATACGTTGATTGTGGGTGCCAGTGGCTATGCTGGCGTTGAGCTGGTGACGTATCTGAACCGTCACCCCCAGGTGAACATAACCGCTTTAGCGGTTTCAGCGCAAAGCCCCGACGCAGGAAAATTGCTTTCTGAGCTTCATCCACAGCTGAAAGGCATCGTCGATTTGCCGCTACAGCCGATGAGCCGGGCAGAGGAGTTTGCTGATAAGGTCGACGTGGTTTTTCTTGCCACCGCCCATGAAGTCAGCCACGACCTTGCGCCAGCCTTTCTGGCGGCGGGCTGCGTGGTGTTCGATCTCTCGGGTGCCTTCCGCGTCAACGATCAGAGCTTTTACAGCCGTTATTACGGTTTTGCCCATCAGCAGCAGACGTGGCTGGATAAAGCCGTCTATGGGCTGGCAGAGTGGCAGCATAACAGCATTAAAGAGGCCCAGCTGATCGCCGTACCGGGCTGCTACCCGACGGCGGCACAGCTGGCGTTGAAGCCGCTGGTGGAAGCCGGTCTGCTCAACGACGCCCAGTGGCCAGTGATCAATGCCACCAGCGGCGTCAGCGGTGCCGGGCGTAAAGCGTCCGTCAGTACCAGCTTCTGCGAAGTCAGCCTGCAGCCCTATGGCCTGTTCAATCATCGTCATCACCCTGAAATCACCGCCCATCTTGGGATCCCGGTGATCTTCACCCCGCATCTGGGCAATTTCCCACGCGGCATTCTGGCGACCATTACCTGCCGTCTGAAAGCGGGCATCAGCGCTGAGGATGTGGCTGAGGCGTTTCATAACGCCTACCACGATAAGCCGCTGGTACGGCTGTACGATAAAGGCGTACCGTCTATTAAAGGGGTCGCCGGGCTGCCGTTCTGTGATATCGGTTTTGCCGTGCAGGGTGAGCATCTGATCGTGGTAGCGGCAGAGGATAACCTGCTCAAAGGCGCCTCTTCCCAGGCGGTGCAGTGCCTGAACATTCGTTTCGGTTTCCCGGAAACAGAGTCACTTATTTAATCAGCGAGTAGCGAAATGACGAATCCTCTTATTATCAAACTCGGTGGCGTACTGCTGGACAGTGAAGAAGCGCTGGAAAAACTCTTCTCTGCGCTGGTGAGCTGGCGTGAATCGCATCAGCGTCCATTGCTTATCGTCCACGGTGGCGGCTGTCTGGTGGATGAGCTGATGAAAAAGCTCTCTCTGCCGGTGCAAAAGAAAAACGGGCTGCGCGTCACGCCTGCCGATCAGATCGACATCATTACCGGTGCGCTGGCCGGCACCGCAAATAAAACCCTGCTGGCCTGGTCGAAGAAACACGGTATTGACGCCGTTGGCCTCTGCCTGGCCGACGGCGGTATCGTGGAGGTTGAACAGTTCGACCCGCAGCTGGGCCACGTGGGGCAGGCGGCGCCCGGTTCGCCTAAGCTCATTACAACGCTGCTGACCGCGGGTTATCTGCCGGTTATCAGCTCCATCGGCATCACCCAGCAGGGTGAGTTAATGAACGTTAATGCTGACCAGGCGGCAACGGCTCTGGCCTCGACCCTGGGAGCGGACCTGATCCTGCTGTCTGACGTGAGCGGTATTCTTGACGGCAAAGGCCAGCGTATTGAAGAGATGACGGCGGCGAAGGCCGAAGCGCTGATCGCCCAGGGGATCATCACCGACGGCATGGTCGTCAAAGTAAATGCCGCGCTGGATGCCGCCCGCACGCTGGGGCGTCCGGTGGATATTGCCAGCTGGCGTCATGCAGAACAGCTGCAAAACCTCTTTAACGGCGTGTCAATTGGCACCCGGATCCTCGCTTAACAGAATGTTCAAGGAAAAGACAATGCAAGATAAGAGCATAAAAAAAATCGTTCTGGCTTACTCCGGTGGTCTGGATACCTCTGCCATTATTCCATGGCTGAAAGAGAACTATGGCGGCTGTGAAGTCGTGGCCTTTGTTGCGGATATCGGCCAGGAGCGTGGCGATCTGGAAGGCGTTGAGCAGAAGGCTATCCAGTCGGGTGCCTCTGAGTGCCACGTGGTTGACCTGCGCGAAGCCTTTATCAGCGACTACGTTTACCCCGTGTTGCAGACCGGCGCCCTGTATGAAGGTACCTATCTGCTGGGCACCTCAATGGCCAGACCTATCATCGCCAAAGCCCAGGTTGAGCTGGCGCTGAAAGTGGGTGCGGATGCGCTGTGTCACGGCGCAACCGGTAAAGGCAACGACCAGGTGCGCTTTGAAACCACCTACACCGCGCTGGCTCCCCAGCTTGCCGTCGTTGCGCCATGGCGCGAGTGGAACCTGCGTTCCCGTGAAGCGCTGCTGGACTATCTGAAGGAGCGCAACATTCCGACTACGGCCTCGCTGGAAAAAATCTACAGCCGTGACGAGAACGCCTGGCACATCTCTACCGAAGGTGGCGTACTGGAAAGCCCGTGGAACGCGCCGAATAAAGATTGCTGGATATGGACAGTCGACCCGCTGGAAGCGCCGGACCAGCCCGAGCAGGTCACCGTTTCCGTTGAGAAAGGGCGCGTGGTTGCGGTTAACGGCGAGGCACTCAGCCCGTACAAGTGTCTGGAAAAGCTGAACGTGCTGGGTGCTAAGCATGGTGTAGGCCGTATTGATATCGTAGAAAACCGTCTGGTCGGCATTAAGTCGCGCGGCTGCTATGAAACGCCCGGTGGCACCATTATGGTTAATGCGCTTCGCGCCGTTGAGCAACTGGTATTAGATCGCGATAGCTTTAAGTGGCGCGAGCAGCTGGGGCTTGAGATGTCCTACGTGGTTTACGATGGCCGCTGGTTTGCGCCGCTGCGTAAGTCTATCCAGGCCTCCGCTGAGGCACTGGCGGAAGAGGTAAATGGCGAAGTGGTCCTGCAGCTGTACAAGGGGCAGGTGACGGCGATTCAGAAGAAATCCGCCAATAGCCTCTACTCTGAAGAGTTTGCTACCTTCGGCGAAGATGAGGTCTACGACCATCGTCACGCGGGTGGGTTTATCCGGCTGTTCTCACTTTCTTCACGTATTCGCGCGCTGAACGAAAAAAAATAGGTATTCGGATTGCCGGTACGCACAGGCATTGGGGACGGATAAAGTCCGTTCCCCTTACCGGCATCAGTGACAACGACTTAACGAATTAAAGGGAGCACTGACATGGCACTTTGGGGTGGACGGTTTACACAGGCAGCGGATCAACGCTTTAAGCTGTTTAACGACTCGCTGCGCTTTGACTATCGTCTGGCAGAACAGGACATTGTGGGATCCATTGCCTGGTCCAAAGCGCTGGTAACGGTCAATGTTCTGACGTCGGAAGAGCAGCAGCAGCTGGAGAGTGCACTGACCGTGCTGCTGGAAGAGGTGCGGGCTAACCCGCAGCAGATCCTGGAAAGTGATGCGGAAGATATTCACAGCTACGTGGAAAGCCGCCTGATTGACAAAGTGGGGGCGCTGGGTAAAAAACTGCATACGGGCCGCAGCCGCAACGATCAGGTTGCCACCGATCTCAAGCTGTGGTGCAAAGCTCAGGTGAATGAGCTGCTGATGGTGACCCGACAGCTCCAGCAGGCCCTGCTCACCACCGCTGAGGCTAATCAGGACGCGGTAATGCCCGGCTACACGCATCTTCAGCGTGCGCAGCCCGTCACCTTTGCCCACTGGTGTCTGGCCTACGTCGAGATGCTGGCGCGTGACGAGAGCCGCCTGCAGGACACCCTGAAGCGTCTGGACGTCAGCCCGCTGGGCTGTGGCGCGCTGGCGGGCACGGCCTACGAAATCGACCGTGAACAGCTGGCCGGTTGGTTAGGCTTTGCCTCCGCCACGCGTAACAGCCTGGATACGGTATCTGACCGCGATCACGTGCTGGAACTGCTCTCTGATGCTTCCATCGGCATGGTTCACCTATCGCGCTTTGCTGAAGATCTCATCTTCTTCAATACCGGTGAGTCCGGCTTTGTTGAGCTGTCAGACAAAGTGACGTCCGGCTCTTCCCTGATGCCGCAGAAGAAAAACCCGGATGCACTCGAGCTGATACGGGGTAAGTGTGGCCGCGTGCAGGGTGCGCTGACGGCGATGACCATGACGCTGAAAGGGTTGCCGCTGGCCTATAACAAGGATATGCAGGAAGATAAAGAGGGGCTGTTCGACGCGCTGGATACCTGGTCAGACTGCCTGCATATGGCCGCGCTGGTGCTGGATGGCATTCAGGTGAAGCGTCCACGCTGTCAGGAAGCGGCCGAACAGGGCTATGCCAACGCCACCGAACTGGCGGACTACCTGGTGGCAAAAGGTGTCCCCTTCCGCGAGGCGCACCATATTGTCGGCGAGGTAGTGGTGGTCGCCATCACGCAGGGCGTGGCGCTGGAGGCACTGCCGCTTTCTGATCTTCAGGCATTCAGCAGCGTCATTGCAGAGGATGTTTACCCAATTTTGTCGCTGCAATCCTGTCTTGATAAACGTAATGCGAAGGGGGGCGTTTCACCTCATCAGGTTTCGCTCGCCATCACTGATGCGAAAAATCGGCTGCGATAGCGGCCTGGCGTCTTATTTTCTGTAGCCGGTGACGGCATACTGGCGTAATGCAATGATTCCGCCTTCCCATAATCCGGGAATTTAAAAAGGGATAAGATAGACGTGCATTAACGTTAAGTGAAATGTCTGACGTGTCTGGGAGCGCCACCATCGCCGATATCGAAGGGGCTACCTGCTCAATTATGGGAGCCGCGGTAAAGATACCGCGGCTTCTGCCGGTACGATTTAAGGCTTATTGGCTTAGATCAGAATCAATGACCCAGCATATACTTTTCTAAATCGTCGCTGCCACCAATGTGGCGTCCACCGATAAAGACCTGTGGCACCGTGGCCCGACCGGTCATCGCGCGCAGGCTGACCGTGGTGGCATCCTGGCCCAGCACGATTTCTTCATACTGAATACCGCGGTCCAGCAGCATCTGCTTCGCTTTTGCGCAGAATGAGCAGCCTGGCTTGGTGAACAGCGATACCGATTCCTGCACTTTGAATTCCGGTGCCAGATAACGCAGCATGGTGTCCGCATCTGACACTTCGAACGGGTCGCCCGGCTTGTTCGGCTCAATAAACATTTTTTCAACGACGCCATTGCGCACCAGCATTGAGTAACGCCATGAGCGAGGACCGAAACCCAGGTCGGCTTTCTCAACCAACTGGTCCATACCGCGGGTAAACTCACCGTTACCGTCTGGAATAAAAGTGATGTTTTCTGCGTGCTGATCGGCTTTCCAGGCATTCATCACGAAGGTGTCGTTGACTGAAACGCACAGAATATTGTCGACGCCGTGCTTTTTGAACACGTCTGACAGCTCGTTATAGCGTGGCAAGTGGCTTGACGAGCACGTCGGGGTAAAGGCACCCGGCAGTGAAAACACGATGACAGTTTTATCTTTAAACAGCTCGTCAGTCGTGATGTCGACCCATTGGTCGCCCTGGCGTGTGTGGAAAGTGACCTGTGGGACTGACTTACCTTCCTGACTTGCGAACATAACTACCTCATCAATGGGGGTAAAATTGATTCAAATCTCGAACGGGCGACATTATTACTTTTAAGGCTTGATAGGGATAATCGTTGATTGCTATTCTATCTATCGCCACGGACTATCGTGGCCCGGAGGATAAGATGAATATTCGCGATCTTGAATACCTTGTAGCGCTGGCGGAACACCGCCATTTTCGTCGTGCTGCGGATGCATGCCACGTGAGTCAGCCCACCCTCAGCGGTCAAATCCGCAAGCTTGAGGATGAGCTGGGTGTGATGCTTCTGGAGCGAACCAGCCGTAAAGTCCTGTTCACTCAGTCTGGATTGCTGCTGGTGGACCAGGCACGTACCGTACTGCGGGAAGTTAAGGTGCTAAAGGAGATGGCCAGCCAGCAGGGCGATGCCATGTCCGGGCCGCTGCACATTGGACTGATCCCAACTGTAGGCCCTTATCTGCTGCCGCAGATCATCCCTACGCTGCACAAAACGTTCCCTAAACTTGAAATGTATCTGCATGAAGCGCAGACGCAGCAGCTGCTGGCGCAGCTCGACAGCGGTAAACTGGATTGTGCCATTCTGGCGCTGGTGAAAGAGTCTGAAGCCTTTATCGAAGTGCCCCTGTTCGATGAACCCATGAAGCTGGCTATTTACCAGGACCACCCGTGGCATGACCGCGATCGCGTGCCAATGTCCGATCTGGCGGGTGAAAAGCTGCTGATGCTGGAAGACGGTCACTGCCTGCGTGACCAGGCAATGGGCTTTTGTTTCCAGGCCGGGGCGGATGAAGATACGCATTTTCGCGCGACCAGCCTCGAAACGCTGCGCAACATGGTCGCGGCAGGAAGCGGCATAACGCTACTGCCCGCACTGGCCGTGCCGAAAGAACGCGTGCGCGATGGCGTCTGCTATCTGCCCTGTTACAAACCGGAGCCGCAGCGCACCATTGCGCTGGTGTATCGGCCGGGTTCACCGCTGCGCAGCCGCTATGAGCAGCTGGCAGAGGAGATCCGTACGCATATGCAGGGCTACCTGGGCAGTGCGTTAAAACAGGCGGTTTAGGCCGTTTAACGCCGCCACGCGATATGCCTCAGCCATGGTGGGGTAGTTAAAGGTGGTATTCACGAAGTACTCTATCGTGTTGCCACCGTTCTTCTGCTCCATAATGGCCTGGCCGATATGAATAATCTCGGCCGCGCGTTCACCAAAGCAGTGGATCCCAAGGATCTCTTTAGTTTCGCGGTGGAAGAGAATCTTCAAACTCCCGACGTTCATCCCCACAATTTGCGCGCGAGCCAGATGCTTAAACTGCGCACGACCCACCTCGTAAGGCACCTTCAGCGCCGTGAGCTGCTGCTCGGTTTTCCCCACGGAGCTGATTTCAGGAATGGTATAAATTCCCGTTGGGATATCCTCAATCAGATGCGCGTTGGCCTCACCCTTAATCAGCGCCTGTGCGGCAATACGTCCCTGATCGTAGGCTGCTGAGGCGAGGCTTGGATACCCAATGACATCGCCCACCGCGTAAATATGCGGCTGTGCGGTCTGATACATGCTGTTGACCTTTAGCAGGCCCCGCCCATCCGCTTCCAGGCCTACATTTTCCAGGGAGAGTGAATCGGTGTTACCCGTACGGCCATTAGCGTACAGCAGGCAATCGGCCTTCACTTTCTTGCCCGACTTCAGGTGCATAATCACGCCATCGCTGGTCCCCTCAATCTTCTCAAACTCCTCGTTGTGGCGAATCACCACGCCATTGTTCCAGAAGTGATAAGAGAGCGAGTCAGAAATCTCCTGATCGAGAAAGGCCAGCAGATGATCGCGGGTATTGATCAGATCGACCTTCACGTTCAACCCACGGAAGATTGAAGCGTATTCACACCCTATGACTCCGGCACCATAAATAATGACGTGGCCCGGCTCATGGTGCAGATTGAGGATAGAGTCGCTGTCGTAAATGCGCGGATGGGTAAAGTCGACGTCGACCGGGTGATAAGGTCGCGAGCCACAGGCAATAACAAATTTCTCTGCGGTAAGGCGTTCGACCGTACCGTCGTGAGTCTGAATTTCAATCGTATTGGCATCAAGAAAGCGTGCATCACCCTGGTACAGTTCACAGCGGTTTCGCTCATAAAATCCCTGACGCATACGCGTTTGCTGACTTATCACGTTTTCTGTGTGATTCAGGATATCGGCAAAAGAAGAGCGAAGCAGGCGGGTATGATCGCTGTAAAGCGGGTTTTGATTGAACTCAATGATGCGGCTAACGGCGTGGCGCAGGGCCTTAGAGGGGATCGTTCCCCAGTGCGTGCAGCCGCCGCCAATATTGTGATAACGCTCAATGACTGCGATCTTTGCGCCCTGTTTGACCAGGCCCATCGCGGCACCCTCGCCGCCGGGACCTGAACCAATAACGATGGCATCATAATCATAAGACTGTTGCATACTGATACGTCCTATATTTTTATACAATTTTTCAACGATATTCTAACATCCTGACGGCCACTTCCCAATTCTAACCGCTAATTTTGCCATCATTTGACAAAGCGTTGAGTTAACAGGCGATAACAAAGTTGATGCAACTGTACGCTGAAATTTTTGTTATAGTGCCAGCCTGGCAGGTAAAACAGGCATAGATATGGGCGTCAGAGCACAGCAAAAAGAACGAACACGTCGTTCGCTGATTGAGGCGGCATTTAGCCAGCTCAGCGCCGAGCGAAGCTTTGCCAGCCTCAGCCTGCGGGAGGTTGCCCGGGAAGCGGGTATTGCTCCTACCTCATTCTATCGTCACTTTCGTGACGTTGATGAGCTTGGCTTAACCATGGTCGACGAGAGTGGACTGATGCTGCGCCAGCTAATGCGTCAGGCGCGTCAGCGCATCGCCAAGGGCGGCAGCGTGATCCGCACGTCCGTCTCTACCTTTATGGAATTCATCGGTAATAATCCCAATGCTTTCCGTCTGCTTTTACGGGAACGGTCAGGCACATCGTCGGCCTTCCGCGCGGCTGTTGCGCGTGAGATCCAGCATTTTATTGCCGAACTGGCGGACTACCTCGAACTCGAGAACCGTATGCCGCGCAGTTTCACCGAAGCGCAGGCCGAGGCAATGGTGATTATAGTCTTTAACGCCGGAGCCGAGGCGTTGGATATTGATATTGAACAACGCCGTCAGCTTGAAGAGAGGCTGGTGCTTCAGCTGCGAATGATTTCGAAGGGCGCTTATTACTGGTATCGACGTGAACAGGAGAAGCTGGCGGTGACGCTTGAATCTCATGGTTAAGGAGAGTGATATGAGTTTACCTACAGGTCGGGACAGAGGCACGCTGTTGCTGGCATTTCTCAGCGGTCTTGCGATCAACGGAACGTTTTCGGTGTTATTCAGTTCCCTGGTGCCGTTCTCAATTTTCCCGCTTATTACGCTGGGGCTGTCCGCCTGGTGCCTGCACCATCGCTATTTGAACCGATCCATGCCGGACGGAATGCCACCGCTTGCCGCCGGTTTTTTTCTGTTAGGCATTCTGCTTTACAGCGCTATCGTTCGTGCAGAATATCCTGCTATTGGTTCAAACTTCATTCCAACCGTTCTGATGGTTGCGCTGGTATTCTGGCTGGTGTTAAGACTCAAACGAAATCGTTAGAGAGATAATATCTTTCTGTTTGTCGGATATTTATCTGCTGTTTATCCGGTACGGGGCTTTACAGGTTATTATAATCTAAAGTCAATGTCGCTGAAATAAAGGTCTGACAGCTTAATTTTGCATGGAGAGCAAAATAATGATGGATGAGGATGAAGTTCCCTTTACCCGGCTTACCCCAGGGTTACGTATTATCTGTATCCTGACGATATTCCTGCTTGTCGCCTCCGCCCTTGGAGAAACGATAATGTTTTTATACAGCTGGTTTTTTGATGAGGCATACAGTCAGTTAGTCCAGGGTTATATCTCATATTATACCGTTCTTGAGGAGTATACTATCCCCACCCGGGGCTATGTTTACCTGGGAACCTTCCTTTTAGACTGCCTGAATCAGCTACCCTACTACGCGGCCATGTTCTGTGCTGCTTTCCTTTTTCTCAACTTTTATAAGGGTAAAGTCTGGTGGTATGGTAATGTCGTTCTGCTGCGCAGTGTGGCGATTTTACTCATTGTGGACGGTGTCTCACCCTATATACTTTCTCCGCTACAGATTCTGCTTTTTACCTTTTCGCAACGCCCCATGATTAGCATATATGTTGGTTTCACGTCAGACGCTGTACGGGTTTTCATTATAGGATTTACATTGCTGGTTTTTTGCTGGGTGTTAGCAGAAGCGAGATATTTATTTGAGGAAAATGAATATATTTTAAAGAAGGGCAGTCAACGTAAAACGTAATATAAGACTGACGACACTATCACTCTTTCCGGCTTTCCATCTTTTTTTTGTGAAGGCCTTACGAAAGAATGATTTTTTGAACCAGGCGTAAAGATTATTAATGCCACTCTCTCAATGAGATTACGCCTGGCTTTCGCTTATCGTTCTACAGATGCGTTATTTTTTTCGCGCGGTTAGCAGTACGCCACACTCCATATGGTGGGTATAGGGGAACTGATCGAACAGCGCCAGACGCGTCACCTCATGCGTTTCCGACAGCACGGCCAGATTTTCGCAAAGCGTCTGTGGATTGCAGGAAATATAGAGGATGTGTGGATAAGCCTGCACCATTTTCACCGTATCCTCATCTAAGCCGCTGCGAGGGGGATCGACAAAAATCGTCTCGCATTCGTAGCCCGTCAGATCTATTCCCTCCAGCCGACGGAATTCACGCGTACCCTTCATGGCCTGGGTAAATTCCTCAGCCGACATGCGTATAATCTGCACGTTTTCAATCTGGTTCACGGCAATGTTGTACTGTGCTGAAGCGACGGAGGGTTTTGCAATTTCTGTTGCCAGCACGCGCCTGAAGTTACGCGCCAGCGCCAGCGAAAAGTTGCCGTTACCACAATACAGCTCCAGCAAATCACCCCGGGCATTCTTTGTGACTTCCAGCGCCCATTCCAGCATCTGAATATTCATCGCGGCATTCGGCTGGGTAAAGCTATTTTCAACCTGCCGGTAGACAATATCCTTTCCGGCAACCGGCAGACACTCATCGACGAAATCACGATCCAGACAGATTTTTGTTCGGGTGGCACGGCCTATCAGCTGCAGATCGAAGCCTTCTGACCGCAGGCTGTCACGCAGTTCAGCGGCGGCCTGCTGCCATTCGTCGGTTAGCTTACGATGATAAAGCATCGACACGACAATCTGGTTGCTCATCGTCGACAGATAATCAAGCTGGAACAGCTTATAGCGCAGTACTTTGTTATCACGCAGCGCTTCAATCAGCCTGGGCATCAGATCGTTGATTATCTGGCTGGCGGCGGGAAAGCTATCTACGCGAATGCGCTGGCGCGTCTGCTGGTCGAAAATGATGTGATAAAGGTCATCCCCCTCGTGCCAGATACGAAATTCCGCGCGCATCCTGTAATGGCTGACCGGCGAACGAAAAACTTCGACATCCATAGCGGTGAAAGGCGTCATCAACGTCTTCAGACGGCTGACCTTCTCTTCAAGTTGGGCATCATAGTGTTCTGTCGGCAGCTTTTCGGGCGTCATGGTATTTCCTGAGTTAATGGAGCTTTATTGCCCGGCGATTGTAGGGATTCGCCACTCAATGTCCAGCATTGCGCGCCATGCTGCTAATTCAGGCTTGTGAGTCATGGATCTCGACTAGTTTTGAACATAAGATGCGCATTCTGGCCCATAGCCAACCGATCCTCGCGCGTAAGGGATGGATTTTACGCGGCAACCTTCATGATTTTTTGGATCTCTTTTCATTAATGACAAAGAAAATGCCAATACCGTTGGCCGTTGTTGCCACGGCGATTTCTCTCTGGGCGCAGGATAGCGTGGCAGAGGGGGCTGGGGGCACGCTGGTGACCACCGCGAGCCGCTTTGCCCAGCCCATATCTTCGGTTTTAGCCCCGACCTCTGTCGTCACGCGCGAAGAGATTGATCGCTGGCAGGCGAAGAGTGTGGCTGACGTGATGCGTCGTTTACCCGGGGTGGATATTGCGCAAAGCGGGGGGTTAGGCCAGCAAAGTTCGCTGTTTATTCGCGGCACAGAATCCCGACATGTGCTGGTGCTGATTGACGGTATTCGCCTGAATCAGGCGGGCATCAGCGGTTCTTCCGACCTCAGCCAAATTCCCCTTTCGCTGGTACAGCGTATCGAATACGTCCGCGGCGCACGATCGGCCGTGTACGGTTCCGATGCTATCGGCGGCGTGGTGAATATCATCACCCTGCGCGACAGGCCTGGGACTTCGCTGACCGCAGGTATCGGTTCTAACGGCTATCAGTCTTACGACGCGTCTACCCAGCAGATGCTGGACAGCGCCACCCGCATCACCCTGGCCGGCAACTATACCTATACCAAAGGCTACGACGTTGTCGCGGGCTATCCTGATATCTACGGCGATCCGGCACAGAAAGATCGCGACGGCTTCATGAGTAAAACGCTGTATGGCTCAGTGGAGCATCAGTTTGATGATGAAATCAGCGGGTTTATTCGGGGCTATGGCTTTGATAACCGTACGGCCTATGACGGGAGCCTGAGCTATAGCGTACCGGGTGCGCGGGTCGATACGCGCCAGCTTTATAACCAGACCTGGGACACCGGCCTGCGCTTCAACCGTGACGGCTACGCCACCCAGCTTATCGCCAGCTACGGCCACACGAAAGACTATAACTACGATCCGCGTCGTGGCCGTTACGCTGAACCCGCGACGCTGGATGACGTTGAGCAGTACAATCTGCAATGGGGCAATACGCTGGCCCTGGGTAATGGCACCGTCAGCGCAGGCGTGGACTGGCAACAGCAAATTTCACAGCCGAATACCAATTACGTGAGTAAAGGAGAGCAGCAGCGTAATACCGGTATTTACGCCACGACTCAGCAGAAGCTGGGAAGCGTGACGCTGGAGGGGGCAGTGCGTGGTGATGATAACAACACGTTTGGCTGGCATAACACCTGGCAGAGCAGCGCCTCATGGGAATTTATTGAGGGCTATAGCGTTTTCGCTTCATACGGAACAGCCTTCAAAGCGCCTAATCTGAGTCAGGTTTACAGCGCTATTTACGGCAATCGCGATCTTAATCCGGAAGAAAGTAAGCAGTGGGAAGGGGGCTTTGAAGGCCTTGCCGGCCCGGTGAACTGGCGGTTGTCGGGCTACCGTAATGATATCGACAGTCTTATCGACAGCGATCCAGCTACTTTCCGCTATTACAATATTAATAAGGCGAAGATCAAAGGCATTGAGGCAACGGCCTCTTTCGATACCGGCCCGGTCAGTCACTCCATCTCTTACGACTACGTGGACCCCCGTAACGGTACGACGAATGAAATCCTTGCTCGCCGTGCTAAGCAGCAGGTGAAGTATCAGCTGGACTATACGCTGTATGACGTGGGCTGGTCGGTAAGCTATCAGTATCTGGGAGAGCGTTATGACAAAGACTATAACGCTTCAACCACTCCCCGTACCGTTAAGCTGGGTGGCGCCAGCCTGTGGGATCTTGCTGCGTCGTATCCTGTCACCTCTCAGCTAACCGTTCGTGGTAGAATAGCCAACCTGTTTGATAAAGATTACGAGACAGTCTATGGCTATCAAACCCCAGGAAGAGAGTATTACCTCAGCGGTAGCTACACCTTCTGATCCGCGTCCCAGCGTGCTGGTTTTTGACTCCGGCGTTGGGGGGCTTTCAGTCTACGATGAGATCCGACAGCTGCTGCCGGATCTGCACTATATATATGTCTTCGATAACGTCGCTTTTCCCTACGGTGAAAAATCAGAGGCGTTTATTGTGGAGCGGGTGGTTGAAATCGTTAGCGCAGTCACCAAACGTTATCCCCTCGCGCTGGCCGTTATCGCCTGTAACTCAGCCAGTACCGTCACGCTGCCCGCCCTGCGCGAGCGCTTTGCGTTCCCCGTCGTCGGCGTTGTTCCTGCTATCAAACCTGCTGCTCGCCTCACCCGTAACGGGGTTGTTGGCCTGTTGGCTACGCGCGGCACCGTTAAGCGTCCTTATACACACGAACTGGTTGAGCGCTTCGCCAGTGAGTGTAAAACGGAGATGCTGGGCTCGGCCGAACTGGTTGAACTGGCGGAAGCTAAACTTCACGGTCACCCTGTAGCGCTGGATGACGTGCGGCGCATCCTGCAACCCTGGCTGAGAATGAAAGAGCCGCCGGATACGGTCGTACTGGGCTGCACACACTTTCCTTTACTTAATGAAGAGCTGCAACAGGTTCTTCCCGAGGGCACCCGGTTAGTGAATTCCGGTGCTGCCATTGCCCGCAGAACGGCCTGGCTATTAGAAAACGAATCGCCAGCGGCGAAGTCTGCCGATGACAATATTGCTTTTTGTCTGGAAATTACCGACCGTGCTGTACAGTTATTGCCCGTTTTAAAGCGATATGGCTTTGAAAAGCTCGAAAAACTCTCTCTCAATGAGGATTATGGGTAAAAAACAGCCGGTTAGAATCTTTTTTGCATTTAGGGCTTGTCACCCGTCAGGAACTCCCTATAATGCGCCTCCACTGACACGGAACAACGGCTTAACGGTCACCGGGTCAGGAAGAGAAAAGTGANGTCACCCGTCAGGAACTCCCTATAATGCGCCTCCACTGACACGGAACAACGGCTTAACGGTCACCGGGTCAGGAAGAGAAAAGTGAGAAATTCCTTGACTCTTCAGCGGGAAAGCGTAATATCTGCACCCCGCGCCACACGAGATTATGTGGCACTGCTCTTTAACAATTTATCAGACAATCTGTGTGGGCACTCGCAGGATTGATATCAGCGCCGCAAGGCGCAAAAAATATCAAGTCTTAAGA
>NZ_CDPK01000016.1:0-88005 GCF_900068895.1 Erwinia sp. ErVv1
TAAACCAAGGTTTCCAAGAGCCGCAGCCACCGCCGCTGGGCCTGCGTTTTTGATCTCCAAAAAGCTATTTGCGGTTTGGAGAAACCCTTCGGCGTTATTGGCTTTTAGCGCCGCCAGCAGATTGGTGACGAGGGTTGCGACGGTGCCATCATCCAGCACGTCCTTACCGCTTTTATCGGCAATAAACTGTGCCAGAACGGCGGCCATCGTGGTGCTCTGCCGCAGCGCTTTATTGATCTGCGCCGAAGAGGCTTTGCCGGACTGGAACCCGGTAGCCAGCGATTGCAGCTGCTCGTAGTCGCTCTGGCTGACGACGTTGGCGCCGGAAGCCGTTGCAAAAGGTTTAAAGTTATTTGTAGCCATTAAAGATTTACTCCCCATGCGCCTTCATCAAATCCGGCGATATAGTGGTTGTCGAGGTCAAAACCGAAAAACTGATTGCCTACGGACGGTGTCAGGATCTCACCGGCGTAAACCCCTGCCGCCTTAACCGTCAGGTAGCCCTGGCGGATGGCAGCCAGTAGTTCAAGTGAGACCTCAGAGATTGTCGTGTCAGGAAAAACCTCGATAGAAACGGTCATATCCTGATTGTCGACGATTTGCATTGATAAACCGGTACCCACCAAAGCCGCATCCAGAATGGACGGCAGCGAATCGTTGGTACCGTCCCAGCGGTTGATGGCGATCTTTGCTTTCAGAATCGAGCGGTACACGTCATCACTCAGGCGGGTAAAGCCGGCATCCGGATCGTACGGGCCCTGCCATACGCCCTGGTCATAGCCCACCACCTCGGTATCCCAGGAGAAATAGATACCCGCAATAGGTTTGGCCACGATTCGGGTACGACCAATCCATTCCCCCAGAATATCCAGCTGGCTGCCGGTCGCGTCATCAATGTCAAAAGCGGTAATCAAACGTTGTGTGGTGCCCAGCGCATCAATGAAGGGCTGGGTTGAGAGATCGATATGCCCGGTGAACAGGGGCTTATCACGATGATAATTAGCGATCAGATCGGTATATTGACTCATACCGTTACCTCAATCGTAATATTCTCCCTGCTGACCGAGGCGGATTCGTTATAGGCCACCGCAATGTTAGCGACCGCCATGCTGGCAGCCGATCTGCCAATCTGTAGCTGGGTGATGTCGTAATAGCCGTGCGCCCCACCGCTGGTGTCTGCCAGGTTTGCAGGTGAATAGAGGCGGCTCAGCAACACATCCTCACCGATCGCAAGGCCGTTGATGTAAGCGGCAATCGCGGTTTTCATATCCTCACCGATTTGCGTGGTATAGCCGGTGAAAGCTCTGATAACGATGGCCACGTGCACCGGGACGTCAGAGGGGCGGGAAAAACTGATGCTATGTGGGTTGCCATACTTATCGCTAACCACCAGCGTTGACGAGCCCCAGGTCGCCGTTCCCTGCCCTTTCTTCCCGCGTAGCACCTGCGCAATAGCGGTCACATCGCCGCCGTCAACAATCGCCGCAATGGCGTGCGCCGGAATACCGTGAGCGTCAGCCGTCCCGGTATCGTTTTCATAGAGCCGGTGGTTGGTTACCCCCGGTACGCTGGCGATAGCGGCATCCAGTGCATCAAAAGGCGTGAGCGAGGCCAGCGCTACGCTCTGCGTCTGCCGAAGGCGCAGCTCGCTGTCCGTTTCCGCCGCCGTACCGGGCGTCGCCGCCGGAATATTGGTTACGGATGTCCAGCCCCGGGTCGGCGTATTGATGCCGTTGACCGTTCCCGGCAGCGCTACCACGGCGCCCGCACTGGCGCAGGTCGCCGTTACAGTCGCCGTTGACGCGGTGCCTATGGTGACGCTGTCGGGCAGGTTCCAGATAACGCCGTTGCTGTCCCTGACCGAGCCATTACTGATAGTGGTGCCGGGAATACCGGTCAGGGTGACATCCACCACGGAAGAGGTAGCCCCCTGGCGGGTGATGCCGTTGATTTTTACGTTTCGACTCAGTGCATCGCCCATCGCGGTAGAGGGCGAGAAAGCGTTGTAGCAGTGGATAACCGCATTATTGGTATCATGAATAGCCAGCGCGACTATCGCCAGCATCTGCCCATCCTTGCTGTCCGGCTCAAGGTACGCATCGCTGCCGTAAATCTGCTGAAAATAACCGGTCAGGGTGCTGAGGATCGCCTGATAGCCGGGCGCAGCGATCCCCTGGGCCGTTATCGTTGCCGATAACCCCAGCGTTGAAAGATTAAGTGCCATTATTCCTCGCTTGTGACTGTCGTGGTGCCGTACCGGGTGCTGACCGTCGCCGTAACGACCGCCCGCCGCGTTGTGGCGGTAAAGCTCATTTCAAATGAGAGGATTTCCAGCACCCCCTCGGTTTCCAGGATGCGCTGGCGCAGCGCCAGCTCGACCGCAGCGTCGTTTGGCCTGTTGGAGAGCAGATTCATCCACGGCGTTCCCTCGGTGGTATCAAGGAACCACTGCCCGTACCACAGCATCAGCCGGGTTTTGATCGCCTGGGCGACGGCCTCCGGGCTGTCCGTCAGAAAAGTGTTGTCCCCTTTGCCGAAGGTGTAGTCACCGTCCTTGTCTTCACGCCGATATTTCATTGCGGCACCTTAGTGACGCTGTTGCCACCCTGAATACCGCCGTGAACGTGTGTCGCCTGGCTAATGCCCTGCGCAATCTGATCTCCGGTGGAGGTGATCCCGCCGTCGACGCTGACGTTGCCTTTGGTGGTGACCTCACCATTAACGCTGACGTTGCCGTTAATCGTTAACAGCGACGTGTTAATAGTCACCGCCCCGCTCTGCGCCAGGGCGATAAAGGCGCTGCCTTCGTCGGTGCGAATTTGCAGGGAATCGGTACTGATATCAGCGATTTTTTGCGCCTGCGACTGCGGGCCGACCAGCGCGAACGCGTCGGAAAGATCGTGCTGGCGCGGGTCGACCGGCTCCTGAACGCCGCCGCTTTGCCACCAGAAGTCAATGCAGCGGTCGCTGAAGAGAAGCAGGCACTCATCGCCCGCTTTGACCGGAAAGGTAATGGTACAGCCGCCGCCGCGTGGAAAAATGACCGGTACATCCACCAGCATGGGCAGCTCTACCGATTTGCTGCCGCCTTTGCCGTCGCGCACCGTCCCTTTAATCGCGGGCTGCACCTCGCAGGTCACCGCAACAGGGTCGAATGAGTGAATGATGCCGGGCAGAGAGACGCGCAGTGCGGAGGATACCGAGTTGGATAAGGCTTTATACGCCTGATATTCCCCGCCAATCACTGACTGAATTGGAACTGGCATAAAAACTCCATTAAAAAACCCGCACGCGGCGGGCTGATAAAAAACGGGCGCCGCAGAGGCTGGCGCGAATGTTAGGTTGCTTTTTGCGGGGTGAGGTTAATCAGCGTCTGGTTTTCCCGGGCAATGCACAGCAGGGTCATATACCAGTTGGTACCACGGGTGTCGCCGTCGTAAGTAATGGATTTGACGATATAAACCCCCTCGGATGAGAGATCGCCCGCATGGCTTTTACTGTCCGCACCCTTCTGGGTGTCATTTGCTCCGGCTGCCGCCGTGCCCTGTGACGAAGATGCAGCATCATCCTGAGTTAACATGCTTCGATTAATCTCAACGGTGCCGTGAAGACGGATATTGGGGTTGATCAGACATTTCACCGTTATCCCGTTATCAATGTTTACCGAAGGCACGCCAATCAGGCCGGACTGATAGTTAAGTACCACCGAGGACGAAAGGTAGCTCTCCTCCGGTACCATTTGCAGCTTTCCATCAACAAACTGCCAGCTTGAGTGGCACTGCGCAGCCACGTTATCCATCGTCTGCGCGGCCGTCTGATAAAACACCCGTCCGCGCGGGAAGCGCGTGTCAGGCAGGGTGCCGGTTGCGCCTGACGTTACGCCTGCCGGGTCGAAGTTGCGCAGGGTAAGCGAATAAACATCCCCAGGCCGATAACCTGCCGCCAGCGTACTTTTCAGGGTGGTGGTTAAGGCCGCCCGGTGTCCATCGACGGCATGCACGATCATCGCATAATCGGGTGTCGATTCCTGCTGAGTGGTGGCATAGCGGATCTCGCCGCTAAAGATCTCACCATAGTTCAGTCCCCGACTCTGGCCCGTCTCCTCCTGCGAAACTGGCACAGCAACGCCTACCTCGCTGCTTTGAACCGCCGGCGCGATCCCCTGATAACCCGCCACCACTTTGATTCGGGTAAACTCTCCTTTCAGAATTTTATTGCGGGTCCCCTCCGCCAGATTGTAAAGGGCGATGGTCGCCTCACTACCGGGTTTACTGACGTCGGTGGTGATGGTAAAGGTGATTTTCAAATCGCCTAAGACGTAATTTTGCTGGTCCTTATCCGTCAGGACCAGCTCAAGATAGCGGTTCCAGTTGACGCTCATAGTGACTCCGTCAGGACGCAAAGATGACTCTTAGTACCGAGATCAAACTGCCCGGGCGATCCTGCCGTGGGATCGTCACAGAAAACCGCCAGCCCGAAATCCAGGTTGAGATAGCCGTGCTGCTCCAGCAGGTTAACATCAGCCACCAGCGGCAGACCGGTGATAATATCGCTGCCGTTAATATCCTGAAGATCCAGAATCCAGCAGGGATCGCGCCACAGCAGGCCGATGCGATAACTGATATTGTTGATGGAGATATCGAATCGCTGATTATCCGCAGATAACGGAATTTCATTGATATTCACGCTGCCCCCCTTATAGCCGACGTGCCGCTCCATGGCCGGGTGACTTTCTTACCGCTGTTATGCACCTCGGCGGTGGCCACGCCCTGCTGCATATTGTCTTTCCCGGCGCTGTAGCTCAGCTGCGTTTCGCTGACCAGCACTTCAGTCAGCTTTAAAGTGGCAATCAATGCATTTTCATTGTCCCTGCTGCCCGACACGGTTATCGAGGTGATCAGCATATTGCGATATAAGCGCTTGCCGGTCACCACGTCCAGCAGCTCCCGATTTTGCTGCGCATCGCGTAATTTTTGATACACCTCTTTCGGGCTCTGCCCCAGACTCAGGCCGGACGCGAGCGAACGGGTATCCCATAAGTCCAGCAGCGAGCCGCCGCCCGCGCACCCAATCGTCATATCCAGCTGGGCGGGATTTTGCCAGGCATGGTCGTAGATTTTTGCTCCCCGCTCAACCGGGTGGCTGGCGGTCGTTAACGTATCGGTATGGGTTTCAGCGGTCACCACATCCGGGATCAGCACGCCAATCTGCCGACGCTGTAGGGTAAAAAGTGTTGAGAAAAGATCCATTATGTTGGCCTCGCAGAAGCTTGCTCAACGAAATAAGCGTTAACATCGTGCTGATGCTGCTTAACCTGCCAGGCGGTGGCAACGGGATCGGCCGAACCGCTGACGTTGATATGCGTCTCCTGCTGGAGATTCACCACCTTATCCTGGTTAACGCTGTTCACCTCACTGACTGAGGCCTGTCGTCCGTCCGTAGCCTGAATACTGGCCGCATGCAGCATCAGCAGCTGAGCATTCAGGGCCTTCGCCGGCCCGGATAAGGCACTTTGCACTCCGCTCTTTGGGCTCTTTTCGTCAGTTCCATCCGGTGAAAAGAGCCCGGTAAAGGAATGCTTCATATCCTCAATGTCCTTATCAGAGAAAAAATGCACCTTATGCAGAAAAGATACAAATGGCCCTTCGGCCAGCTCTTTGCCCATCTCCGTAAAGAAGCGGTTAAGAAAGGCCTTTACCTTTTCCACGGCCGCGATCATATCGGGCGACCAGTTCCCCGTCAGGAAGTCCGACAGGGTTTGCAGCCCCTCTTTCCAGTCAAGGGTGCCCTGATTCAGCTTATTGAACTTATCTACCAGCCAGCCAATCGCCGTTTTCGCGGCAGCAATACCAGGCGCCCACGTATCCCAGTCGATAAGGGACTTGCCTCCTTCCTGCCAGGTTTTGTAGTCGTCGTATAACGCGAGGATCGCCACGCCCAGCCCGGCGATGATGCCGATCGGTGAGAGCAGAAATGCGCTGTTTAACAGCATCCAGGCAACCGTCACTTCACCCAAAATGGTTATCAGCTGCTTTGTGCCGTTATCCAGTCCGTCCCACCAGCCCGTCAGATCGTTTGCGCCCTGAACCAGCCGCACGACAACGCGCTCCCCCACTTCCGCCACGCTGAGCAGGATATCCACCACCTTACCCAGCGTGCGCTCAATATCAGGCGCATTCTCCAGCAGCCTGCCGCTTAAGCGGTCAAAGGAGTCTGCCAGGCCGTCCATCAGCCGACTGCCGCTTTTAGCCTGAACCAGGTCGCCGACCTGACTGATGCGCCGCTGGGCCGTCATCATATGATGACCGCTGGCGGTCACCTGGCTCATATTGACGCCGAGAGTGTCCACGATGCGGGCATATTCCGCGCTAAACTCCCCCAGCCCCTGGCGCATGGCCGTAGCGATCTGCGGATTGATATTCAGCCTGCTGGCAAAGTCCGCCGCCTGCGCCTGTGGAAGGGCCGCCAGCTTACTGCTGGCGCCGTTAAAAATCTGGCCTGCCGAACTGAGCTGGCCCTTATCATCCCGCGTGGTAACGCCGAGCCGGTTAAGCAGCGCCTCCGACTCGGGCGAACTTTTCACCCGATCGGCAAGCGCCGTAACGGCCTTAAGCAGGGCATCGCCCCCCACGCCGGTTTGCGCACCGGCGTAGTCAAGCCCCTGGGTATCGGCGGCGCTCATACCGGCCTGTTGCGCACGCCAGCCCAGTTGCTCAAAACGCCCGGAAACCTGAATGACATAGTTTACGGCCGTGGCGATATGCCCGGTGGTACGGGCCACCACGTCGCTAATCGTCCCCAATGCCGCGCCGAACTGCGGTAATATCGCTGTCGCATGGTCCATAAAGGACACGACCTGATTTAACGCCTTGCTCTCCTCAAGCTTGTTAAGCCCGGCCAGTAGTTGATCAAGTGCCTTCGTCGCGAAGGCCCCCGCCCCGCTGCTTTCTTTCCGCTGATATTCTTCCAGCACAGCCGGTAAGCCCGCTACGCCTTCATCACTCATTAGCCTGTTTCCATCGAATAATGCGGTTTTCGTTATCCGCCTTCAGATCCAGCCAGTCGTTCATGCGGGCAATGTCCGCCAGGTCGACCGTGCCATCCTTGAGGGCGGCGTAGCTGATATACCCGGCTTCCACCGGGCGCATCAGAAAATCTTCATCGTCTGGAAGGGTTTCCAGCGTTAAGCCACTTACGACGGCGCAGTCTCGCTGGCGGGGCGTTCTGGCAAAAAATTTCCCAGCGACTCCTCCACCACGCGCGCAACCAGCTTCAGCATCGTCATAAGATCCAGGTCGTCGAACATCAGCGTGCCCTGGGTAAACACCGGCACCCATCCTTTACCCTGCTGGCGGGAAACGACCGCCAGGCAGGGATGCAGAATGGCGTTAACGTCGTCGTCGCTCATATCAGAGAGCGCATTAGCGATCTTAGGCAGCGCCGTTTCCAGCGCCTGGCTAAGATTACCCCTGGCCGCAACGCTTTTGATGCCGTCAATGTCCGAGGCTATCCCGGCCAGAACCGGGAGTAATTTACGGGAGACTTTCAGCTGTTCAAATACGCCCAGCCGGGCTGTACGGTACGGAATATCTTTAATATCGAATTCCATAAATCAATACACTCCCATCACCTGATCAATCTTGATGCAGTCAAATACCCAGCTCAGCGTGCCGCCCTCTTTGGTGAATTTCATATCGGGAAGTTTGTTGAACGCCACGCCGCGCGCGGTAATCACGTCGCCTGAGGCGTTATTGCGAATGACAATAACGTTATTCCCCCAGGTGGCAGAGGACTCACTCTGCGCATTGTAGGCAAGAGACAGTTTTTTATTGACCGGTGACGTCTGGAGCAGGTTGATGGTGATGGTGCCGCTTTTACCGGGCAGCAGGGAGTTCATCCCTTCGCCATCAATACCCAGGGTCATGGTGTTTTTATTACCCGCCATGGCGACGGTAATACCCTCGTCTGAGTGAGCAGAACCGCTGCCCACGTCGAAGACTACGCCTGGACCGACAAAAGACGCCGTTACATCCATAAAAGAATATGCTGCCATTGTGATATCTCCTTAGCGAACTACATTAATTTGAACGTCGGCGTAGTGCACAGCACCCGCCAGTTTGCATGCCACCTGAATCAGCGGCGCTTTACGGGCTTCCCGATCGGCCTGCGCCTGGGATGCCAGAGGCTGGGCATAAACGTAATACCCTTTGGTCAGCGTATCGCCCGAGCTGAGCTGGCCGATGTCGCCACCGCTCCAGACACCCGGCGCGACCAGACCGTTGGTTGCCGCCTGTGCCATGGAGGCTTCGACGTTAGTCATCAGTCGGGTGATCCCCGCTTCGGTCTGTGGGATCTTGCTGGTTGAGGTGTAAAGCAGGTTGAAAAGGTTGGTTTGCACCGAGTTCTGCAACCAGTCCAGCCCGTGGCGCTCATCAAAGAAGTCGCCGTTCGCCATGACGCCCTGCTGCAAAATGGCGGTATCATTGGCATAGAGAACGTAGACGTTGGCATGTTTCGCCGTCAGCGCCGCCGCCTGATTGCTGGTCAGTTTTTCGTAGCCCACGCCCGGCTCGGTTTTGAACTTAAGGGTCAGCGTAGTGTTGCTGCCGCTAAAGTTGACGGTGAACGCCCTGGCGAACGCCGAGATAGCGGCATACTGGCTGCTGGTGGAGTACTGAACGAAGGTGCGGCCATAGCCCGCCACTTTCAGCTTCGCCGCCAGATCGCTCTGTGAGGTCGCATCAAGCGTTTCTGCATTATCAGTGGTGACGGCAAAGACCCGGCTCTGGCTGGATGACTCAATGGCGGCGGCAACGGCCAGCAGGTCGCTATCGGTTACGGCATCATCGCCGGAGGCGGCAATCGCCAGACCATACCATTCGGTATACTGCAGCAGTGCGTTCACCGCCTGAGGGAGGGTTTCAGCCTCGCCCGCTTCGCCGGTCGCCAGCGTTTTCGCCCAGCGGCCCCGTNATCGCCAGACCATACCATTCGGTATACTGCAGCAGTGCGTTCACCGCCTGAGGGAGGGTTTCAGCCTCGCCCGCTTCGCCGGTCGCCAGCGTTTTCGCCCAGCGGCCAATATAGAGCTGCTGAGGTTTCGGCGACTGAGCAAAATAGACTGAGGCTGCCTGATACTCAGCAGAAGCAATCCCAAAGTCCGTGCCGATATCTTCCGCAGAGGAATAGAGGCGCAGGCGTTCGGAAACGGGGATAACCGTTGAACTGCCCAAAATCAGCATAGAGCCAAAGTTGCGGCCCGTTGCCGCGGCAGGCGACATAATAACGTCAACGTTCACAATGCTGGATAAAGGTAATCCTTGTGACATACTTTATTCTCCAATCAGATTAAAAGGTGTTTCCACCAGTGATTTAATGCCGTATAAACGGACAGTTTTACGATTCAGACGCACCCGTAGCTGATTAATCCGCCGCGAGATATTGTCCGTAGTTTCAAAAGACGACGTTATATCGCCACAGTTCTCTGCACTGATATCAAAGCGATCAAGCTCATCGATATTTTGCGATATTGTTAAGCCATCCCGTAATCGAGTGGCATAACGCTGCCCTTCAGGACCATAAAAGGTGATATCGCATTCAATAAGCTCAAAGCGCCATAATTCAGCATTCCCCTCCTGTTGATTTTGTATTACCGGCGCACCCGTGGAAGAAAGAGTACTCACCGCGATGGCGCAGCCATTTTCTTCAGCCGTAAATGCAGAGGATGTCTTTACTGGCCCGGCAGCAATAACGCTGGCCGCTGGCAAGCCGGTAATACCGCTTACCCATTGCTGCAATTGTTCAACCAATGCATCATCGTAAACAGCCTCACTATTCAGGGGCGTCAGCCACCCTGATTCAGTCGTTGAGTTATTACTCAATTCACCTCCATCATGATTTATCAGTTCTTAATTTTGCGCAGAAAGGGCCGCCATTTTAGTTAAAAAATGGTCGCTTTTACGCATCAGTTAACGCAATCGATCTGCCTAAAGGTGCTACATGCGGTATTAAGCGCAGCTATTTAATGTTCATTCAGGCACTGCGAACGGATATAAGCCTGGAGCCCGCTTATTTGCGCTCTGGCGATTTCGATTCTTCGCCGGAGAGTGAAATAATCCCGTTCAGCGGTGTTATCAGGTCTGGCGCGGGTTGCATCATCCACGCCGGGGGTGGAATTACTGCGATTGCAGGTGGCGGCGAACTGCAACCTGCGGCCAGCAGAGAGAGAATGCTCAAGCTGACTGACATTTTCCAGAGCCTGTTGCAGCTTGTTAGAATACTCCTTATCGATCTGACTAACTTTCTTTTCACGCTGCTGCATATCCTTAATAAGCGTTTGTTTTTCATCCACGCGTTTAAGCGCATGATGATATTCGCTTCGATAAAATATTGCGGTTTTTGCCAGAATAAAAACAACCAGTAAACCCGCCATCATTATTCCTAACTTAACGCTCAGCCAGTTCATTTCCATCTTCCAGTAAACATACAGAGCGCTCGGTTTCACGACGATTGATCAGCCCTCGCCATTTTTTCCCGCCAGCATAGACCCAGCGCCGCATTTGATCGCAGGCGTCTTGATAGTGACCTGCATTTAGTTCCCTGAGCAGAGTCGATTGCCGGAAGGCCGTAATACCCACATTGAAGGTAAAACTATACAGTGCTGCGCGCTGATATTCGTTAAGCGGCACCTTTACCAGACCGTCCACCGCCTGCTCAATGGGCTTAAGATCGTCCCTGAGCAGGCTATCGCACTGCTGGTCTGTATAAATTTTACCTGGAACGATGCCACTGCCGGTGTGACCATCGCATACCGTCCAGATCCCGGCAACATCGCGGTAGGGGCGATATACCCGCCCTTCAAGACCCTCCTCACCCTGCAAAAGATGCGTGGCGATAATAAAGGCCCCGCTGCCAGCCGCGGCGATAAGCCTTTTTTTCAATTTAGGTGATAACGCCATAAATTTACTCGTCGATCTCCGTTAAGACATGAGTGCATCTTTGCAGCGCTTTTATTTGAGCTATCGTCATTTTTCGCCGGTAATACCAGTTAATAACGAAGGTAAAAAGTGCTACTAATATGCCTGCCAGCACGCCGATTGCGCTCCATTCATCCGGGCTGAAGCAATTAAGGAATCCATTCGCCATTGTCCCTATCGCTGCACCATAGGCGGCGCCAGACGTTAAATTGTTCATCGTATTGTCGCTCATCCTCATCGGCGGAATTATCCGCCTTGATGAATTATTGAGGCAATCTAACCCGTATATTCCTTTCCGTTGGAGGGATATTGACACCTGACTTAACGAGTCAGATTGCTGAGTAGTGTTATCAAAGCAATTACCCTCCTGTTATTAAATAAATATTGATAAAAGGAGTTATTAATCGAGGGTGAAGTAACACGCCTTACAGCAATGTCTCTTGCACCGGGAAATCCGCCAGTCGCATCTGTTCTTATTCAATCTGTATGCTTTCACACTACAGTGTAGAATTCGTTACGAAAAGCTTTACTGGGATTTTTTTGAATTTAATTAGATGCACATCATAAACATCATTTATATACAGCACATGCTATCCGCATGGAACTCACTTAATAACCCAACCAATCATCACCGGCTTATTTATTTCATGATGCTATAGTAGAGGATGAATTTCGTTACGAAAAGCTTTTATTTTTTATTTCTCAACCAAAAAAAAATACGCAGTTGATTACATAACGAATCAAATAACATTTTGTTTTACCCATAAAAAAACCTGCCATGAAGGCAGGTTTTTTTACAGCGACAGCATCTTTACTTGCATGCTAATACAGTACCTCGTTAATTTCGTTACGAAAAGCACTTAGTATGATTTTTTTCAAATATTAATAAATCATCGCCCGTAAAACACTCCCACAACCCGTGGGCTCAAAGAACAGGATTTCATTACAAACTAAACCCCTTAAGGGCTAAAGGAAATAACTGTGGTTCATCCAGTGAAATCGCTCAGATTTAATCAGTTAATTTCAATTTTTATCAGATTATCAGGGATAATTCGTTACGAAAAGACTTATTATTGAAAATTTTAAACCCATGCGTCCATTTCGAGTTTCGCGTCCGTCATAATAATGCAGGCATCAATAAACGTCTCGGCTATCATCAACTGGTTACGGATTTTCCCTTCAGAACATTTCAGCTTACGGGCAATACCCGATTTCGACACATTATACATATAGTGTAGAACAACCAGATCAACCTCTTCATCGCGCCCCACCCTTTTTAATGTGGCAATGGCGGAGTCAATAATCATCCCGTCATTATCACAGCAGGACAGACGGGACTTACTCTCTGTCGGTAACAGGCTTTTAAAACCTGCCGCTACAGGTGACCAGTCCAGCTGTGTGCCCTCTGCCGCAGCCCATCCACCCCATCTTTCCAGTACCTTTTGTATATCTCGCATATAACCCCCCTCTTACGTAATCCTGTCCCGGGTGATATTTCCCCTGCCTTCTGCCCTCCACCTTCCTGACATCTGTTCTGTTACGACGCGTTGCCCCTAAGGGTCCGAACGTACGCCCGAACTGACCGCAGGCTCGCCAGACATGCTTTAATCCGGCTTATCGATGGTGACAATGTTGGCAATCTATACTAAAATGCATTAGTCATCAACCCACAAACGATTAGAAAAGCAATTTTAATGCAAAAATGCATTACCCAACAGGAAAATTTAACGAGAGATAACACGATGATTTTTGATCTCGATATTCTTAACCGAAATATCAAACACTTAATGGATGAAAGCGGGATTATAAGCGTAACTGAGCTGTCAAAAAGAGTAAATTTACAGCAGTCAACGCTGCATCGGTTGCTGACCGGTGAGGTCAAGGATCCCAAGTATACGACGCTGAAATACCTGGCAGATTACTTTCAGGTATCCCCCGTTGATCTTATCGAACGCGACCTGAGATCGGTACAAAGCAGTAACCTGATTCAGATTGAAGGCGACCTTCACTCATTTGCGCTGCAAAAAGTGCCGGTACTGGGGAATACTCAGCTGGGACATGGCGGCTACTGGAGCGATATGCAGTATCCGGTCGGGAACGGAGATGGTTTTCTACGCTGGCCCTCCAGCGATCATGACGTTTACGCGCTTAAGTGCGTGGGTGATTCAATGATGCCGCGTATTAAGGAGGGTGAGTTTGTTATCGTCGAACCTAACCAGAATTTTCATCCCGGTGACGAGGTGCTGGTAGTGACGAATAATGGCGAAGTGATGGTCAAAACGTTTCTGTTCAAACGAGATGGTTTTTTCCACCTTTTACCGGTGAATGAAGATCATGCCCCCATTCGTATTGCCGTGCAGGATGTGACAAAAATGCAGTACGTGGCGGGTATTGCAAAATCATCGCTCTGGTATCCCTGATTACCTGACCTTAGTCAGGGTCGGGTCAGTCAGCACTCGCCTGCCGAGCTGGCAATATGGTAAATTATTGCCGTCAGTCAAACGATTGCCCGTGAAACGGGTTATGGAAATGAACGTTATATGGCTTTGCTAATTACCCGGCACTGTATTAACTGCGACATGTGCGAGCCTGAATGCCCTAATCAGGCCATCTCCATGGGCGATGCGATTTACCAGATTGATGCCGATCGCTGTACCGAGTGCATAGGGCATTACGATACCCCAACCTGCCAGCAGGTCTGCCCGATCGACAACACCGTTGTGACCGACCCGGACCGTATCGAAAGCCGCGAACGGCTGTGGGAAAAATTTGTGGTGCTGCATCACGCCAGCTGATCGAGGGATTGTGCAGACAGGATCCTGCCTGCTTAATTCTCAATAATTACCGTGGCGCAGGCGTAATGACGCTCATCAGCCAGCGTGACATGAACATGAACCACGCCCAGCCTCTTCGCCACGTCAGCCGCCTGCTGAAAAAAGCGCAGGCCCGGCTTTCCCAGCTCATCGTTATAAACTTCAAACTGATTAAACGCCAGGCCGCCGCGAATGCCGGTGCCAAAGGCTTTGGCTGCCGCTTCTTTCACCGCGAAGCGTTTGGCAAGAAATCGCACCGGCTGCTGATGGGCCAGATACTGCTGCCATTCATTTTCACTCAGCACCCGCTTCGCCAGCCGGTCGCCGGAACGGGAAATTACCCCTTCAATACGGGCAATTTCCACAATATCGCTGCCAAGGCCAAGAATCGCCATTAGCGACGCGCTTCCCGCAGCAGATTTTTCATCTCTTTAACCGCTTCCGCCAGCCCGCTCATCACCGCCCGACCAATGATGGCGTGACCGATATTAAGCTCGTGCATCTGTGGCAGCGCGGCAATCGGCTGAACGTTGTGGTAAGTCAGCCCATGCCCGGCATTCACTTTCAGCCCTTTGCCGTCAGCATAGACCGCCGCATCTTTAATGCGTTTGAATTCCGCATCACGCAGCCGTCCCTCACTGGCTTCAGCATAGGCACCGGTATGAATTTCGATAAAGGGTGCCCCGGTAGCCATAGCGGCATCAATTTGCTGATGATCGGGATCGATAAACAGCGATACCAGGATCCCCGCTTCTTTCAGGCGCGAGACGGCAACGGTGATCTTTTCCAGCTGACCGGCCACGTCCAGACCGCCCTCGGTGGTGACTTCCTCACGCTTTTCAGGCACCAGACAGCAGAAATGCGGCTTGATTTCGCAGGCAATATCGATCATCTCGTCGGTAACGGCCATTTCAAGATTCATGCGCGTCTGAATAGTTTGCCGCAGGATGCGCACGTCACGATCGGTGATATGACGACGGTCTTCCCGCAGATGTACGGTGATGCCATCCGCCCCCGCCTGTTCAGAAACAAAAGCCGCCTGCACCGGATCCGGGTAGTGAGTACCGCGCGCATTACGCACAGTTGCAACGTGATCGATATTAACGCCTAACAATAATTCAGCCATAGCGGACCTCAATTTTTCACAGTATTTGCAGAGTAAATTGTTCATTGCGCCTGCCGGTATAAGCGCGTGCTTATTCAGCATCAGTAAGCGGGTCGGCGCGCTTTTTGGGAATAAACTGACGGAAAAGCTCCTGGCTTTTCAGCGGCTTTCCCCCAAGATAAGGCTTTAGCGCAATGCGCGTAAAGCGCTTGGCGGCGCGCAGCGTATCCGCATCGGGAAAGGTTCGCTCGTAAAGCGCCCGCAGCTGACGTCCGGTAAAGGTATTATGGTTTATCACCAGGCTGGCAATAAAGCCTTTCTCTTCACGGTAGCTGTAGGTCATGCCCTCAGCCACCTCTTCGCCACTCCCGGCGCAGTGCAGAAAGTCGACGCCGTAGCCCAGGTGGCCCAGCATTGCCAGCTCGAACCGGCGCAGCGCGGGTTCAGGTGAGCCACTGGCTGCTGCCAGCGCCTGCAGGCAGTAGAGATAGTCGAAAAAAAGCTCGGTGAAGGCGGTTTCCTGCTCCAGTACGCGTGAGAGCAGTTCATTAACGTAGAGGCCGCAGTAAAGGGTAATGCCAGACAGGGGTAAAGCCAGAGAGATAGGTTCAGCCCCGCGCAGCGTTTTTACCTCTCCGCGTCCCCCCCACCGCACCAGCAGTGGAGTGAAAGGTTGCAGCGCGCCTTTCAGGCTGGAGCGCTTTCCGCGTGCGCCTTTGGCAACAACGCGGATGCGTCCGTAATTTTCAGAAAAGAGGTCGAGCATCAGGCTGGTTTCGCTCCATGGGCGTCCATGCAGTACAAACGCGCGCTGCCAGCCTTCCATCAGGATCAGAGATCGTCAGTGTAGCCCAGGCTGCGTAGAGCACGTTCGTCATCCGCCCAGCCCGACTTCACTTTAACCCACAGTTCAAGATGGACCTTCACCTCGAACATCTCTTCCATATCCTTACGGGCTTCAATACCAATCGTTTTGATTTTGGCGCCTTTGTTGCCAATAACCATTTTCTTCTGGCCTTCACGTTCAACCAGAATCAGACCGTGGATATCATAGCCGCCCCGCGCATTGGTCACGAACTGTTCGATTTCAACCGTCACCGAATAGGGCAGCTCCGCGCCCAGAAAGCGCATCAGCTTTTCACGGATCATTTCGGAGGCCATAAAGCGCTGCGAACGGTCAGTGATGTAGTCTTCCGGGAAGTGATGGATAGCTTCCGGCAGGCGCTTACGCACAATACTGGCAATGGTGTCGACATTTTTACCGCTTTCAGCGGAGATCGGCACCACGTCCATAAAGTTCATCTGCTGACTGAGAAACTGCATGTGCGGCAGCAGGATGCTTTTGTCAGTAATGTTGTCAACTTTGTTGATGGCAAGCAGAACCGGCACTTTGCCATCTTTCAGCTTGTTGACCACCATTTCATCGTCAGCCGTCCAGCGCGTCCCTTCCACAACAAAGATAACCAGTTCGACGTCACCGATTGAGCTGCTTGCCGCACGGTTCATCAGACGGTTGATCGCCCGCTTCTCTTCCATATGCAGGCCGGGTGTATCCACATAGATGGCCTGATAGCCGTCTTCGGTGTGGATCCCCATAATGCGGTGACGCGTGGTTTGCGGCTTACGCGAGGTAATAGAAATCTTCTGCCCCAGAAGCTGGTTCAGTAAAGTGGATTTCCCGACGTTTGGGCGGCCTACGATAGCAATAAAGCCGCAATGGGTGGTTTGTTCGCTCATTCAAGTCCTAGCTTAATCAGGGCCTGTTCGGCCGCTGCCTGCTCAGCTTTGCGACGGCTGGATCCGGTTCCTACAACCGGTTCCGCCATGCCGCTTACCTGGCAGTGAATAGTAAATTCCTGGTCATGCGCTTCGCCACGCACCTGCACCACCAGATAGGAGGGCAGCGGCAGATGGCGACCCTGCAGATACTCCTGCAGACGCGTTTTGGGATCTTTCTGTTTGTCACCCGGGCTTATCTCATCCAGACGGCTGGCATACCAGCTGAGGATCAGTTTCTCAACGGACTGGATATCGCTGTCCAGAAAAACACCGCCGATTAACGCCTCTACGGTATCGGCCAGAATTGATTCACGGCGGTAGCCACCGCTTTTCAATTCACCGGGACCGAGACGGAGGCATTCACCGAGATCAAACTCACGGGCCATTTCAGCCAGCGTGTTGCCGCGCACCAGCGTGGCGCGCATGCGGCTCATGTCCCCTTCATCAACGCGTGGAAAACGCTGATAGAGCGCATTAGCAATCACATAGCTAAGGATTGAGTCGCCCAGAAACTCCAGTCTTTCGTTATGTTTACTGCTGGCGCTACGGTGCGTGAGTGCCTGCTGTAACAGTTCCTGATGGGTAAAAGTGTAGCCCAACTTACGCTGGAGCCTGTTAATTACGATGGGATTCATGTGTTACCAGTATCTGAATGCGTCAATTATTCTGCACACGGAACAGGGCTGGACGCGCCAACACGGGACTGTTTCGTGTGCAGGGTGAATGCCAACAGGCACTCACCCGCCTAAGTAATGCTACCCAAAGGTAGGCATCAGTGAATACCGCCAATGCGGCTCAGGCGAACGCCAGTAGGCCATTCACCTTCCTGCTTCTTAAAGCTCATCCAGATGGTGGTCGCTTTACCAACCAGATTGCGCTCGGGAACAAAGCCCCAGTAGCGGCTGTCTGCGCTGTTATCGCGGTTGTCGCCCATCATGAAATACATACCCTGCGGTACCACCCACGTCGACTGTGGCTGACCCGGCTGCTGATAGTACGAGCTTGCCTGACCTGGTGCCTGGGTGACCAGCAAAATAGCGTGCGTGACGTCGCCCAGCGTTTCATTGCGGGTAGCCAGGCGCAGTCCGCCGCGCATGGATTCGCCCTGCGGCATCTGATAAAAACCATTGCCCACTTCATTGCCGTCAAAGCCGCTGAAGGTCTGAATAAAATCGCTCGGCTCAACGTTGGAGTAGGTCACCGGCAGCGCTTTTTCACAGGACTGGCCTGCGCAGGCCGGATTAATGCTCACCGTTTTGCTCTGCGGATCGTAACTGACCCGATCGCCAGGTAGCCCCACTACGCGTTTGATATAGTCCAGGCTCGGATCCTTGGGGTATTTAAACACCGCGATATCGCCGCGTTTCGGATGCCCGGTCGGGATCAGCGTAGTTTGCGTAATCGGGTCTTTGATACCGTAAGCGAATTTTTCAACCAGAATAAAGTCCCCGATCAAAAGCGTTGGCATCATCGAACCGGAGGGGATCTGGAAGGGTTCGTAAATGAATGAACGCACCACGAACACCAGCAGCAGCACCGGAAATACCGATGCAGTGGTTTCCACCCAGCCAGGCTGCTTCGCCGCTTTAATCTGCTCCGGCGTGCCCGTGGCAGCGCCTGACTGTGCCAGCTTTGCCCGGCGGGCCGGTGCCCACTTAAACTTATCAATACACCAGACAATGCCGGTGAGTAAGGTTGCAATCGCCAGAATCAGGGCGAACATATTTGCCATTCCACTTCCCTCAAAGCCCACAGGCTCTATTTGCTGTCTTTACCGACATGGAGAATGGCAAGGAACGCTTCCTGAGGCAGCTCAACGTTACCGACCTGCTTCATGCGTTTCTTACCGTCTTTCTGTTTTTGCAGCAGCTTTTTCTTACGGCTCACATCCCCGCCGTAGCATTTAGCCAGGACGTTTTTACGCAGCTGCTTCACGGTAGAGCGGGCAATAATGTGGTTACCAATCGCCGCCTGAATAGCAATATCAAACTGCTGGCGCGGGATAAGCTCCTTCATTTTCTCCACCAGGTCACGTCCACGGTATGGAGCATTATCACGGTGGGTGATCAGCGCCAGCGCATCAACGCGCTCGCTGTTAATCAGCACGTCTACGCGTACCATGTCGGAGGCCTGGAAGCGCTTGAAGTTATAATCCAGTGAGGCGTAACCGCGCGACGTCGACTTGAGACGATCGAAGAAGTCGAGCACCACTTCCGCCATGGGAATGTCATAGGTCAGCGCGACCTGATTACCGTGGTAGACCATATTGGTCTGTACGCCGCGTTTCTCAATACAGAGAGTAATCACGTTGCCAAGGTATTCCTGTGGCATCAGCATATGACATTCCGCAATCGGCTCGCGCAGCTCTTCAATATTATTCAGCGGCGGCAGCTTGGATGGGCTGTCTACATGAACCGTCTCACCCGACGTGGTGATCACTTCGTACACGACGGTTGGTGCGGTAGTAATCAGATCGAGATCGTATTCACGCTCCAGACGCTCCTGAATGATCTCCATATGCAGCAGGCCAAGGAAACCACAGCGGAATCCGAAACCCAGTGCCGTCGAACTTTCTGGCTCGTAGAACAACGACGCGTCATTGAGGCTCAGCTTGCCCAGCGCATCACGGAAGGCTTCGTAGTCGTCTGAGCTGATGGGAAACAGCCCGGCGTAAACCTGCGGCTTCACTTTCTTAAAGCCCGGTAGCGACTTATCGGCGGGATTACGTGCCAGCGTCAGCGTATCGCCCACCGGAGCGCCCAGGATGTCCTTAATGGCGCAGACCAGCCAGCCAACTTCACCACACTTCAGCACGTCGCGATCGACGCGTTTTGGCGTAAAAATACCCAGGCGGTCAGCGTTGTAGCTCTGCCCGGTACTCATGACTTTTACTTTTTCACCCTTGCGCAGGGTGCCGTTTTTAACGCGGATCAGCGATACCACGCCCAGATAGTTATCGAACCATGAGTCGATAATCAGCGCCTGTAACGGCCCATCCGGGTCGCCTTCCGGTGGCGGAATGTCTCGCACCAGGCGTTCCAGCACGTCGGGCACGCCCACGCCGGTTTTCGCAGAGCAGCGAACGGCATCGGTGGCATCAATCCCCACGATGTCTTCGATTTCCTGCGAGACGCGATCGGGATCGGCCGCGGGCAGATCGATCTTGTTCAGTACCGGTACAACTTCCAGATCCATTTCCATCGCCGTGTAGCAGTTGGCCAGGGTCTGTGCTTCCACACCCTGCCCGGCGTCAACCACCAGCAGAGCGCCTTCACAGGCTGCCAGCGAGCGGGAAACTTCATAAGAGAAGTCCACGTGGCCCGGCGTGTCGATAAAATTGAGCTGGTAAGTTTCACCGTCCAGCGCGTGATAGTCGAGCGTTACGCTCTGCGCCTTGATGGTAATGCCGCGTTCGCGCTCTAAATCCATAGAATCCAGAACCTGCGCCGCCATTTCACGTTCGGTCAGGCCGCCACAAATCTGAATTAAACGATCGGATAGCGTGGATTTGCCATGGTCGATATGAGCGATGATAGAAAAGTTTCTTATATGCTTCATTTATATGAATATTTTCGCTTAAACGTTCGGTTTAGTTCTTGCGGTGAACATAACACTGGACACTTCACGCAATGTACCCGCCATCAATGAGCACGCATCTTACACTGTTAGCCCCCGCCACGAAAGAATTCACATACATAGCGGTTCATCAAATTATATACCCTGCCTGTTAATGCATTGCCTTCTGACTGGCGTACGCATGACAGCGCTGCATTTCATTGACCGTCTGACTGTGCGGGCGGTTAACGAAAGGAGCAGAGATCGGATAACGGGGGATAAGCCGATACCGGCTTCCCCTGAAGGGAGCCAGTGAAAGATGAACCGGGGCAGGATTAGGTTTCAACACGCAGGGCATCGGGTGGTAATGCGATGCTCAAAATGACGGGCTGGAAGGAGGCCGATTTACCCAAATAAACCGAGATCCCTTTGGCGATAATAAAACCGCCTGTTCCGCCCAGCAGTGCGCCCGACGCTGCGGCCAAATCGCTGTGAAACAGCATTTGAAACAGGCCGGCCACCAGGAACAAGCCGACCAGCGGCGTCATATAGACCAGCAGGGCTGAGCTCAGCAGGCTTTTTTCAGCAATACCCAGCTCAATACGCTGACCAGCAATAAGCGGCTCGCTGCTTGCAACCGTCATCACATGCGCATTTTTTGGCCCCAGCTTATTCAGTACCTGGCTTCCGCAGCCCTTGCGGGCTGAACAGCTACTACAGGAGGTTTTCATTTCCGAATGAAGCGTGGCTATGCCGTCCTTCCACGAAACGACCGTGGCCCATTCTCTCATCATCGCGCTGCTCCTAAAACAATGCCGTCAGTAATACGCTTAGCCGTTGAGGGGGGAAGTTCACCCACAAGGGTAATTTCAGTATTATCGCGTATTTCAGTCTGCACCGTACGGCGACCTGTGCGCAATAGCTGCGGAACGCTATTTTTATCGGCCGCGCTCACGTTGATGGAGAAGGTGAACAGGCCGTCTGAATAGAGCCGCGAATCCACCAGCTTATTCAGCGCCGGAATGCGTCGACGGCTTTCCGTCAGCTCTTTCATTCCGGCAGGGATCCAGCCGGGCTTCCAGTTAAACGTCACTTTCTCACCCACCGGCATTGAGAACGAAGGGGGCATGTTGGCTTTTTCCAGCCCCTGCATCATTCTGCGCACCCCATCGTCCACCGCGAAGCTGACAACACGATATTGCTCAAGCGTTTCACCATCATGGTCAAGGAGATCGATACGCAGGGGCAGCTTGGTTTCGCTGTCCAGCCAGACGATATAGCTGTAGCGGGTTCCGTCTCGCGCCACGATGCGGACGACTTCGCACAGCTGATCGGCAATGCGTGCACGCCCTACTGGCACAAAATCGTAATTCTCAGCAACCTGCTGAAAATCGGCAAACACCAGTGAGGGAAGGGAATCAACAATATGGTCGCTGGTTAGCGTGAAGGGTTCAAGACCTGGCTCGAAGTAGCTAACTTCTTTGCCGCGCTGGATAACTTCGCGCCGGGGGCCATCCATCTGTAATAGCTGAGCGTAGACTTTATCGTTGAGCACAGCATGACGGTAGCGCAGGGATTCAATCCCGAGCCTGGAAACGTTGATGTAGGCGAGTTCGTAATTAAGAGACTGGCTGGCCTGCTCCATTTGTTGCAGAAGCGCCCCGGAGGTGGTTTCCGCCGGGGCGACTGAGGAGTACATCAGGCTGCCAGCCATAAGGCTGACGGCGCACCAAAGTTGCTTCATTACTGCTGCTGAATTCCTAACGACTGGTTACCAGGAACCTGAACGGCGGCCTGCTGCGCAGGGTTTTGTTCAAACTGAGCCTGGCCGGAATGCAGACGGCGCTGCAGTTCATAATCCTGGAGCATCGCGTTAACGCGGCGACGCTGATCCTGTACGCGCTGTGGGGCGCTGCTCATCTCAGCGCTCTCAGAGGGTACACCCAGGCTTACCGGCGAGGCCTGACCCATCATCGGCAGGGTGTTGAACACCGGTGCATCCGATCCCGTCTGACCATTCTGTGGCTGGTTGTAATGCTGCACACCCACAATAACCGCCAGTGAAACACAGGCAGCCACACCAACCTGAGTAATCTGTGCCGCCCAGGGGCGCACTTTGTGCCAGAACGGCATATTCTCGTAGCGCTCCGGTTTGGGCTGCGCTTCAGGAATAAGCGGCGTCGTTTTGTTGCGCGGCTCACGTTCGATGGCCGCTGCGACACGGTCGGCGATATCAAAATGCATCACCGGCGCAAGATCGCCACGCAGGGTATCGCGAATCAGGTGATAGCTTTCCCAGTTTTTCTGGAGCGTGGCGTCGTTAGACAAGGCTGACAAAACTTCGTTATCCAAAGTTTCCCCGTCCATTAAAGCGGAAAGTTGTTCTTTCTGCATGCCTTATACCTTCCTGTATCCGCTATTTCTAGCGTTGGATAAGCGGTTGAATTTTATTGTCGATAGCTTCGCGGGCACGGAAAATCCGGGACCGCACCGTACCTACCGGACACTCCATGATGCTGGCTATCTCTTCATAGCTCAGGCCATCCAGTTCCCTTAACGTAATTGCCATACGCAGGTCTTCGGGAAGTGTCTCAATGGTACGAAAAACTACCTGCTTCAGTTCTTCCGACAACATTAAGTTCTCAGGGTTCGAAATTTCTTTCAGTGCGCCTGCACTTTCAAAGTTTTCCGCATCAATTGCATCCACATCACTTGCCGGTGGACGACGCCCCTGAGCAACCAGGTAATTTTTAGCCGTGTTAACGGCAATTCTATAAAGCCAGGTATAAAATGCGCTGTCGCCCCGGAATGAATCCAGCGCGCGATACGCTTTTATAAACGATTCCTGAACAACGTCAGGTACGTCTCCCGAGGGTACATAACGGGAAACCAGACTGGCCACTTTGTGCTGGTAGCGAACCACCAGGAGGTTAAATGACTTCTGATCGCCTTTCTGCACGCGCTCAACGAGAACGTGATCTGCTAACTGCTCGCTCATCTGAGGTAATGTCTCCCCCAATCTTTTCCAACGCATTGACGAACTACCCGCAACAACTCATATTTTTTGAGCAAGCATCCGCTTAGAGTGATGATCATGAGTTAAGTTCCATACGCTGTTATATGTGTGATGACGCTGTGCGAAGAAGAGAGCCGGTACGCATTTTTATGATTTCTATCCGGTTCAAGCAGCTACTGTTTTCTCTACTTCTACGCCTGGTGATGCAAAGTCCTGTTAACGCCGCAGAGTACCCCAACAGGCTCCCTTTTTCACCTTAAAATCTCGGCAATCCGCCGCTGTTCGCAATATTAACGTCGTCCTACGGGCTGCATAGCCAAATGACATCGTTTTTCAACGTCCTGGGCCCCTTATCCTCCCCCCTTTGAACAGGTGTTGTGCCAAAAAGGCTTTTTTTTCAGCGAAACTCGATGATATGCTCAGCAAACAGCCTGTTTAGTATATTAAACATCATGACAACTTCCCCTGAATACAGCAGTGACGTATTAATCATCGGCAGCGGTGCCGCCGGGCTGGCACTGGCGCTGCGTCTGGCGCGAACGCATCAGGTTATCGTTCTGAGCAAGGAGAGCATTCACGAGGGGTCCACCCTCTATGCTCAGGGCGGGATAGCGGCAGTGTTCGACGAAACAGACAGTATTGCCTCCCATGTCGAGGATACGCTGATCGCCGGGGGCGGACTCTGCGACCGCGAAACGGTCACTTTTGTCGCCAGCAATGCGCGGCACTGCGTTCAGTGGCTGATCGATAACGGTGTACCTTTTGATAAAGAGAGTCCGCTCAGCCCCACTGCCCGGTATCACCTGACGCGTGAGGGTGGTCACAGCCACCGCCGTATTCTGCACAGCGCGGATGCCACAGGGCGATCGGTAGAAAACACGCTGGTGAGTCAGGCACTTCGCCACCCTAATATCCGGCTTATTGAGCGCTGTAATGCCGTGGATTTGATCGCGTCCGATCGGATTGGTCTGCCCGGCAAACGCCGCATCGTGGGTGCCTGGATCTGGAACCGCAACCGGGAACACGTTGAAACCTGGCGCGCCCGCACCGTAGTGCTGGCGACGGGCGGGGCTGCAAGGGTCTATCAGTATACGACTAACCCGGATGTTGCCTCCGGCGACGGTATTGCCATCGCGTGGCGGGCGGGCTGTCGGGTGGCCAATCTTGAATTCAATCAGTTTCATCCAACCTGCCTGTTCCATCCTCAGGCAAGAAATTTTCTGTTAAGTGAAGCATTACGAGGCGAAGGCGCGGTGCTGAAGCGCCCGGATGGAACGCGCTTTATGCCCGATTTCGATCCGCGCGCCGAGCTGGCCCCGCGTGATATCGTGGCGCGCGCCATCGACCACGAAATGAAGCGGCTGGGTGCAGACTGTATGTTTCTGGATATCAGCCATAAACCGGCGGATTTTATTCGTGCGCATTTTCCGACTATTACTGAGAAGCTCAGCACGCTGGGCATCGATTTGACCCGTGATGCCGTGCCGATTGTGCCGGCCGCACACTATACCTGTGGCGGTGTGATGGTTGATCGGCATGGACGCACGGACGTTGATGGCCTGTATGCCATTGGCGAGGTCAGCTATACGGGCCTACACGGGGCAAACCGGCTGGCTTCCAACTCGCTGCTGGAGTGCCTCGTCTACGGCTGGTCGGCCGCGGAAGAGATAAACCAGCATTTACAAGCCGTGCCACCCGTCGGGGATCTGCCAGTCTGGGATGAAAGTCGCGTTGACGACGCGGACGAGCGCGTGGTTATTCAGCATAACTGGCATGAGCTGCGGCTGTTGATGTGGGATTATATGGGTATTGTTCGCACCACCCGGCGCCTGGAGCGTGCACTGCGCCGCATCAGCATGCTTCAGCAGGAAATTGATGAGTATTACGCTCTCTTCCGCGTCTCCAGTGACCTGCTTGAACTGCGTAATCTGGTACAGGTTGCTGAACTGATGGTGCGCTGTGCGATGGCGCGGAAAGAGAGCCGCGGGCTACATTACCAGCTGGATTATCCTCACCCGCTGGCGGTGGCCGCCCCTACCATTCTGACGCCCGATCAGCGGTAAAGGTAAAAATCCCGGGTCAGGCTACAGTGCGCGTCAGAATAGCGCTGGTCTGGCCCGCGAATGGTCATACGATCGATCAACTGCTCGCCCTCGCGGGGCGATAGCGCCAGCATAACGCGATTGGGCGGGCGATTATCGTTATCGGAGATATCGGTACGAAAGCGCAAATGCCAGCCGCGCTGCTGCGCCAAATCGGCCAGCGCCTGGCCTGCGGCCGCGGGCAGGATCACGCAAAAAAAGCCCTCTTCCGCCACTAAGGTTTCCGCACACGCCAGCAGTACATCATGGGTAAGACCGGTGGTATAGCGGGCGGCTGTCCGTTCAGGCGTGGCACAGTCAACGCCGGGCACAAAATAGGGTGGATTGCTGACAATCAGACTGTAGCGATGCTCGCACTGCTGCGCCCACCGCCGGATATCATCCTGCCAGATATGAATGCGATCGGCCCAGGGTGAGGCCTGCGCATTTTCCTGCGCCTGCCCGGCGGCCTGCTCGTCCAGTTCAACCGCATCGATAATCGTCCCCTGCCCGGTTCGCTGTGCCAGCATCAGCGCGATCAGGCCGCTGCCGGTACCGATATCCAGTACCCTCTGCGCGCCTGCAACCGGGGCCCAGGCACCCAGAAGCACGCCATCCGTGCCCACTTTCATTGCGCAACGATCGTGAGCGACGAAAAATTGTTTAAAGGTAAATCCATTGGCGCGCAAAACCGCTTTATGCTGAGACATTTGACTGACCTGAAGTGGAAACGGCGCTAGCATAGGACAAAGCAGATGTAAGGAAAAGTCATAAAGGCCACACAAACAGATGAAGATTGCGGCCAATCTGTCTATAATCAGCGCCCCAAACTGAGGTAGAACATGACTGTAACCACTTTTTCCGAACTCGAACTTGATGAAAGCCTGCTGAGAGCCTTGCAGGACAAGGGCTTTACGCGCCCTACGGCTATCCAGGCCGCTGCGATCCCGCCTGCACTGGAGGGTCGCGACGTTCTGGGTTCGGCACCAACAGGTACAGGCAAAACAGCGGCATATTTGCTGCCTGCTCTACAGCATTTGCTCGATTTTCCCCGTAAGCAATCCGGTCCCCCGCGTATTCTGGTGGTGACGCCAACGCGTGAGCTGGCGATGCAGGTGGCCGATCAGGCCCGCGAGCTGGCTAAATATACGCACCTGGATATTGCCACCATCACCGGCGGCGTGGCCTATATGAACCATGCCGAAGTGTTCAGCGAAAACCAGGATGTGGTGGTTGCTACCACCGGTCGCCTGCTGCAATACATCAAAGAAGAAAACTTTGACTGCCGTGCGGTGGAAACGCTGATCCTCGACGAAGCCGACCGCATGCTGGATATGGGCTTTGCGCAGGATATCGAAACCATTTCTGCCGAAACCCGCTGGCGCAAGCACACCCTGCTTTTTTCTGCCACGCTGGAAGGCGATGCGATCAAGGACTTCTCCGACCGCCTGCTTAACGAGCCGGTTGAGATTGAGGCCGATCCCGCCCGTCGCGAACGCAAGAAAATTCTGCAGTGGTACTACCGTGCCGATGATATCAAGCATAAAACGGCGCTGCTGATCCACCTGCTTAAGCAGACCGACGTTACCCGCTCCGTGGTCTTTGTACGCAAGCGCGAGCGCGTGCACGAGCTGTGCGGCTGGCTGCGCGAAGCCGGTATCAATACCAGCTACCTTGAGGGTGAGCTTGAGCAGTACAAACGTAACGAAGCGATCAAACGCGTCGTGGACGGGCGCGTTAACGTCATGGTGGCGACGGACATCGCCGCTCGCGGCATTGATATTGACGATGTCAGCCACGTATTTAACTTCGATATGCCGCATACCGCTGACATCTATCTGCACCGTATTGGCCGCACGGGCCGCGCAGGTAAGAAAGGCACGGCGATCTCGCTGGTTGAGGCACATGACAATCTCCTGCTCGGAAAGGTTAGCCGTTACATTAACGAACCGCTGAAAGCGCGCACCATTGATGAACTCCGCCCAACGACCCGACCGCCGAGCGAGAAACTCAGCGGTAAGCCGTCGAAGAAGGTGATGGCGAAACGCAAAGAGAAAAAAGAGAGCGAAGAGACGAAGCCGCGGGTGAAAAAACGCCATCGCGATGCGAAAAATATTGGTAAGCGTCGTAAGCCAAGCGGTACGGTGAATGGCGACAGCGCAGAATAAAGCGCAAAAAAGAAAACCGCCTCACTTTGGACTGACTTCATAACGTTGCACGGTTTATCATGCGGCCATCAGTGCCTGGGTTCGTTACTCTACCGGACTCAGGCTTTTTAGTTTCTATGGTATTTTTCATTATTGTAATCGGTGCTCAGGGATTGCGATGCACGACTCACTGATATCTTTGTACTCTTTAAGGATTTCCGAAAATACCAGACTAATCTGTATCTGTCGCAATAATGACAGAAGTTTAACAGCAGGTTTGTTTTAAGAAAAATCAACAAAGATAACAATGCCCGCCTATGCAGCGGGCTGTAATTATTTTCGATTATAAAGCCTGTACAAAATATAGCTAAACAATACTGCTATTACAGCAACCACTATTGCTTTAGCAAATAAATGAGTTGGCCTGTTCGTATAAACGCCATGCATGCTTATCAGCCAAAATAAAACTGACCACAGGAAGGGTTTTAATAACCCCATATTACCACCCGCATGTCACACCGTATGCAAACCCGGCTACAGAACCACCGGCAATAGCGCCGATTGCCCAACCGGGAACCGCTCCTATAACTGGCACAACCACTGCACCACCGAGCATTCCGCCTGCTGCACCAGTAATAGCACCTTTGATAAATTCTTTACTTAAATCTTTCGGGTTGCAACCATAAAACTTTGCAAGCTCATATCTGGCTATTTCCATCTGAATCATTTCATTCAGGTTCCCTCCTTTAGCACCCCCCACAGAAAAACTTTCATTACAGAGTAACTCTCTCATTTAAAGATACTTTTTTAGATTTAAGTAATATCGAATTAAGTTTATAGCCTTTTTAGGGTGTTTTTTTGTTAAGTAACTCTCGTTTTTATTTCATAAAAAATCCATTTTTTATATGTGGAGATATTATTTCTGATTTAGTAAGCTGGAGAGACGAAGCCACGGGTGAAAAAACGCCATCGCGATGCGAAAAATATTGGTAAGCGTCGTAAGCCAGGCAGTACGGTGAATGGCGACAGCGCAGAATAAAGCGCAAAAAAGAAAACCGCCTCACTGAGGCGGTTTTTTATTACCCGTTACGGAGACGTTACAGACTTTCAGTAAAGGTACGGGTAATCACATCACGCTGCTGCTCAGGCGTCAGCGAGTTAAAGCGAACGGCGTAGCCTGATACACGAATCGTAAGCTGCGGATACTTTTCAGGATGCTTCACCGCATCTTCCAGCGTTTCACGGCGAAGGACGTTAACGTTCAGATGCTGACCGCCCTCTACGCGGACTTCAGGCTTAACTTCAAGCGGGATTTCACGGTACTCAATTTTACCCAGGTCGGTGACCGGGACAATCTGATCTTCGCTGTAGCCCGCTTTGGCGCAGACGCAGCGCGCTTCATCTTTGTCGCTGTCCAGCAGCCAGAATGAGTTAACCAGCGTGGCGTTGCTTGCTTTGGTGATCTGAATTCCAGTAATCATGATTTGCCTCCCAGGCAGTGCGGCGCTGACAGACATCAGCGCGTTGTTAAAGGAGTAATTTCAGCTTCCATCATTCTGTATATCAGTCTCCTGTCGGCGCAATGTTGACCAATATCAATAAAGCCGGTAGCTGAGATGTCTGCTTATGCTCAAGCTAATGATTTATCGCAACTTTGCCTCCGGCGGAATTTAATATTTTTTTGTAAATTATCAAAATTATTTTAATTTTGCCGCGGTGCGGATACGCGTTAAGCTAGACGACAGAGACACTAAAGGAGGCGAGAAATGGTCAATGAACTGACCTGGCACGACGTACTGTCGCAGGAAAAAGAGCAGCCCTATTTCATTGAGACGCTGCGTAAAGTCGCCAGTGAACGCGCAGCGGGGAAAGTGGTTTACCCTCCGCAAAAAGACGTATTTAACGCTTTTCGCCTGACGGAACTGGGCGATGTTAAGGTGGTGATCCTTGGGCAGGACCCTTATCACGGCCCTAATCAGGCTCATGGACTGGCCTTTTCCGTGCTGCCCGGCGTGGCGGTCCCGCCTTCGCTGGTGAATATGTATAAAGAGCTGGTCACGGATATCCCTGGCTTTGAGCGTCCCGGTCACGGTTTTCTCGAAAGCTGGGCGCGTCAGGGGGTTCTGCTGCTCAATACGGTGTTAACCGTTGAGGCAGGTCAGGCGCACTCTCACGCCCGCTTTGGCTGGGAAACCTTTACTGATAAGGTGATATCTCTGATTAATGCGCATCGCCAGGACGTAGTGTTCTTGCTTTGGGGATCGCACGCGCAGAAGAAAGGCAGCATTATTGATCGGCAGCGTCACCACGTGCTGCAGGCGCCACACCCCTCCCCCCTCTCCGCGCACCGGGGATTCTTTGGCAGCGGGCATTTTTCTAAAGCCAACCAGTGGCTGGAACAGCACGGCGAAAGTCCCATCGACTGGACGCCGCATCTGCCGGAATAGGCAGATAAAAAAAGCCCCCTGAAGGAAGCGCGGACGGATCAGACCGACACGTTCCCTCAGAGGGCTTTTTCGCAGGGGTTACGCTTTGGCTTTTGCCACCGCAACCATTGCCGGACGTAGAAGACGACCATTCAGCGTGTAGCCACGCTGCATCACCATCAGCACGTGGTTAGGCGCCACTTCTTCCGATTCAATCATCGACATCGCCTGATGGATTTCAGGATTGAACGGCACGTTAACTTCGCCTACCACTTCCACGCCGAACTTACGTACGGCACCCAGCAGAGACTTCAGCGTCAGATCGATCCCTTCAACCATCGCAGTCAGTTCAGGATTCTCTTTGTCGGAGACTTCCAGCGCACGTTCAAGGCTGTCGATAACCGGAAGCAGCTCGTTGGCAAATTTCTCAAGCGCGAATTTATGCGCTTTTTCGACGTCCAGCTCTACGCGGCGACGGATATTTTCAATCTCTGCCTGTGCGCGAACCTGAGCCTCGCGAACGCCGCCCTGGGCCTGCGCCAGCTGGGCTTCCAGTTCGGCAATGCGTTCATCACGGGGATCCACGCCTTCTGCCGCCCCGTCTTCCTGCTGTGGTGCCTGCTCCATCTCAATTTCGTCTGAGACTTGCTCGTTTGGTGTGTTCTGTTCTTTACTACTCATGAATTTCTCCGCGTTTATGCACATTCTTCTCGCTGGTTCGCTTATTATGGGGATCAGAATTGCGGTTTCAAGGGAACCCGTCACATTGTCTGAGGTAGTTTACCTCATGAGGAACGCCAGCATCATGAACACCCCTTTCCACTGCATTGGTATTGTCGGCCATCCGCGCCATCCTACCGCGCTGACCACGCATGAAATGCTCTATCGCTGGCTGACGGCAAAAGGCTATGCGGTGATTATTGAGGAGCAAATTGCCCGCGAGCTGAACCTGGCGAATGTGCAAACGGGGACCATGGCGGAGATCGGTCAGAATGCTGACCTGGCGGTCGTGGTGGGCGGCGATGGAAATATGCTGGGTGCCGCTCGCGTCCTTGCCCGCTACGATATCAAAGTGATCGGTATTAACCGCGGTAATCTGGGTTTTTTGACCGACCTCGACCCGGACAACGCGCAGCAACAGCTGGCCGACGTGCTGGAGGGCAACTACATCACCGAAAGCCGCTTTCTGCTGGAGGCTCAGGTGTGTCGTCAGGGGCGCGAACCGCGCATTGGTACGGCGATCAACGAAGTGGTGTTGCACCCCGGCAAGGTCGCCCATATGATTGAGTTTGAAGTCTACATCGACGAAACCTTTGCGTTTTCGCAACGCTCCGACGGCCTGATAATCTCCACGCCTACCGGGTCTACCGCTTATTCGCTCTCCGCCGGTGGGCCGATTCTAACGCCGTCGCTGGATGCCATCGCGATTGTACCGATGTTCCCGCACACGCTCTCTGCGCGCCCGCTGGTGATTAACAGCAGTAGCACCATCCGCCTGCGCTTTTCGGATCGACGAAGCGATCTTGAAGTCAGCTGTGACAGCCAGATTGCGCTGCCGATTCAGGAGGGCGAGGACGTGCTGATCCGCAGAAATGAGGATCACCTCAATCTGATTCATCCTCAAAACTATAATTATTTCAATACGCTAAGTTCCAAGCTGGGCTGGTCAAAAAAATTGTTTTAAAAACCGACGCCAGCTCTTTACTGGTTAAAAAACCAGTATATACTGTATGAAAAACCATATCTGTGTTTTCATACAGGAACGCTAACTATGCTGGCACAACTGACCATCAGTAACTTTGCGATTGTTCGTGAACTGGAAATCGATTTTCAGCGCGGTATGACCGCTATCACCGGCGAGACCGGCGCAGGTAAATCCATCGCCATTGATGCGCTGGGTCTTTGCCTTGGCGGCCGGGCTGAAGCAGATATGGTGCGTCAGGGTGCCACGCGGGCCGACATCTGCGCCCGCTTTTCGCTGAAGGATACCCCCTCTGCCCTGCGCTGGCTGGCTGAAAACCAGCTGGACGAGGGGAGCGAGTGCCTGCTGCGCCGGGTTATCAGCAGCGATGGCCGCTCACGCGGCTTTATCAACGGCACCGCCGTTCCCCTCTCACAGCTACGCGATCTGGGCCAGCATCTGATTCAGATCCACGGACAGCATGCTCATCAGCTCCTGTTAAAACCCGATCATCAGAAGACCCTGCTGGATGCCTACAGCGGCGAAAATGGGCTGATGCAGGAGATGAGCAGCAGCTATCGCCAGTGGCATCAAAGCTGCCGTACGCTGGCGCATCATCAGCAGCTTTCGCAGGAGCGGGAGTCGCGCCGTGAACTGTTGCAGTACCAGCTAAAAGAGCTGAATGAATTTGCCCCCGTTGCCGGTGAATATGAAAATATTGACGAAGAGTACAAACGCCTGGCGAACAGTGGGCAACTGATCTCCACCGGTCAGCAGGCGCTGATGCTGCTGGCCGATGGCGAAAGTACCACGCTGCAAAACCAGCTTTATACCGCCCAGCAGCTGATCGGCGAACTGATCGGCATGGATGACAGGCTAAGCGGCGTAGCCAATCTGCTGGACGAGGCCGCCATCCAAATCAGCGAAGCCAGTGATGAACTCCGCCACTACTGCGAAAGGCTGGACCTGGATCCTAACCGCCTGCAAGAGCTTGAGCAGCGCCTGTCGCGTCAGATCGCGCTGGCGCGTAAACATCATATCGCGCCCGAAGAGCTGGCCGCGTTTCATCAGCAGCTGCTTGAAGAACAAACCCTGCTGGATCAGCAGGAGAGCGATCAGGCGGAGCTGGTGCAGGCGGTCACCGTCCATCATCAGGCCGCGATGGCCTGCGCAGAGCGCCTGCACCTTTGCCGGGCGCACTTCGCTCAGGAGCTTAGCGACCTTATTAGTGAGAGCATGCATGCCTTGTCCATGCCCCACGGCCAGCTTAGCATCGACGTTCAGTTTACAGCGGAGCATCTGACGGCAGAAGGCGCGGATCGCGTTGATTTCCGCGTCACCACGAACCCGGGCCAGCCGCTACAGCCGCTGTCTAAAGTAGCCTCTGGCGGTGAGCTTTCACGTATTGCGCTGGCGATTCAGGTGATTACTGCCCGTAAGATGGATACACCGGCGCTCATTTTCGATGAGGTGGACGTGGGTATCAGCGGCCCTACCGCGGCGGTAGTCGGTAAAATGCTGCGCCAGCTGGGTGAATCAACGCAGGTTATGTGCGTGACCCACCTGCCGCAGGTGGCGGGCTGTGGCAATCAGCATTTCTACGTCAGCAAAGAGACCGATGGTGCAATGACCGAAACGCATATGCAGCCGCTGGACAAGCGCGCGCGTCTGCAGGAGCTGGCGCGTTTGCTGGGCGGAAGCGAAGTAACCCGGAATACGCTGGCTAACGCAAAAGAGCTTTTAGCAGCCTGATTGCCGCACTTTTTTTCGCCGCTGTGGTCATACCCCTGGTTCGCAGAGGTTTTAAACTGCGAAAAGGTTTATTATCATCGGCTTCTTACGCTGTAATCGTAGTGATAAACCGATACAGCCAGATGCTGGTGATTGATGCACGGGACATCTGGCGTTATTGTTACAGCCAGGCTGCATCCGGTCAGCCGCGCTTCATCTACATGAGTATGATGAACAGGTGCGGCAAAGACGGTCGGATGCGGACAGGCAAATAAAATAGCCAGATGCCCAAGGTATTGGCCCGAAAAGGAATAAAGATACTTATGCGCTGTAAAACGCTGACTGCTGCGGCGGTGGTTCTTCTGATGATGACTGCTGGATGCTCCACTCTGGAACGAGTGGTTTACCGGCCAGATATCAACCAGGGTAACTACCTGGTTGCGAATGACGTTTCGAAAATTCACACTGGCATGACGCAACAGCAGGTAGCTTACACGCTGGGCACGCCGATGATGCACGATCCGTTTGGCAGCAACGTCTGGTACTACGTGTTCCGTCAGGAGCCGGGTCATCAGCCGGTCACTCAGCAGACGCTGACGCTGACCTTTGATGCCAACGGTACGCTGACGAACATTGATAACAAACCGACGCTGTCTGGCAAAAAAGCCTGATCGTGATTGCCGTTGAGATACCCTTCACGGCATGACATCCCGGCAGAAATAGTAAGGCGCTTATAGCGCCTTATTTTTTTGCTGCCCGCTCTGCCCGCTGACGGCGCAGCTCTTTCGGGTCCGCCAGCAGTGGACGATAAATTTCGACGCGATCGCCCGAGTGAATTTCGTCACCCGGTTTGACCGGGCGGCTGTAAATCCCCAGTTTATTGCTGGCGGGATCGATATCGCTGCGCACCTCAAGAATGCCAGAGGCGCGAATGGCCTGCTCGACGGTGCTACCCTCCTCTACGCTTACCTGGTAGAGATATTGCTTATCGGGCAGCGCGTAAACCACTTCAACCAGGATATCAGCCACTGTAGACCTCTTTCGCGCGTTTGGTAAACGCCTGCACCATGCTGCTGGCCAGCTCTTTAAATATCCGACCAAATGCCATCTCTACCAGCATATTGGAGAATTCAAACTCCAGATTCAGCTCCACTTTACAGGCATCTTCGCTGAGCGAAGTAAACTGCCAGCCGCCGGTAAGCTTGCGAAACGGGCCGTCGACCAGCTGCATATGAATGCTCTGGTTCTCTGTTAGCGTGTTGCGCGTGACAAAGGTTTTACTGATCCCGGCCTTGGAAACGTCCACCGATGCCGTCATCTGCTGTTGACTGGCATCAAGTACGCGACTGCCGGTACAGCCTGGTAGAAATTCCGGATAGGCATCAACATCGTTTACCAGCCGGAACATTTGCTCAGCACTGAAGGGGACCAGCGCGGAACGACTAATCTGGGACATAACGTTTCCTGTTAATCTTCAACATTCGAATAATACCATCGCCGGGGATCAAACAAAAATTCTCAGCCGCCAGCGTTCTGCTAAAATAACGCTTTTCTCCGCGCCTGTTGTTACAGGGGATGCCATCATTAACCGCTTCATGTACACTAAGTAGCACTATGACAAAGAAAAAAGCACATAAACCCGGTTCTGCTACCATTGCCATGAACAAGCGGGCCCGCCATGAATACTCCATTGAGGATGAGTTCGAAGCGGGGCTTTCGCTACAGGGATGGGAAGTTAAATCACTCCGTGCCGGTAAGGCCAATATTAGCGAAAGCTACATTATGCTGCGCGATGGAGAAGCCTACCTGTTCGGCGCCACCTTCCAGGCACTGATTGGTGCCTCTTCGCACGTGGTCTGCGATCCTACCCGCACCCGTAAGCTACTGTTGAAAGAGCGCGAGCTGGCGACCCTGTTCGAGAGAGCCAACCGCGATGGCTATACCATCGTGGCACTGTCGCTCTACTGGAAAAATGCCTGGGCCAAACTGAAAATCGGCGTAGCCAAAGGTAAGCGAGAGCACGACAAGCGCGACGATATTAAAGATCGCGAATGGAAAACCGACAAAGCACGTATCATGAAACACGCCAACCGTTAAGCCTTTGCCTGGCAGGCGTTTTCTGTTATACTGCTATACAGTACTTGGGGCTGATTCTGGATTCGACAGGATTTGCGAAGCCCTAGGAGCATGCCGAGGGGCGGTTTGCCTCGTTAAAAGCCGCAAAAAAATAGTTGCAAACGACGAAAACTACGCACTAGCAGCTTAATAACCTGCTCAGAGCCCTCTCTCCCTAGCCTCCGCTCTTAGGACGGGGATCAAGAGAGGTCAAACCCAAAAGAGATCGTGTGGATGTCCTGCCTGGGGCTGAAGCATTAAATCCAATCAGGCTAGTTTGTTAGTAGCGTGTCCGTTCGCAGCTAACCGGCGAATGTAAAGACTGGACTAAGCATGTAGTGCCGACGGTGTAGTAATTCTGGACGCGGGTTCAACTCCCGCCAGCTCCACCACATTATGTACCGGATACGTCCGGGTAAGTCCTGAAAGCCCGCTTGGAACCAGCCTTGCGGGCTTTTTTACGTCTGTAGCAGTCCGTAGAGATCCAGCCAAATCCGGTGATAATTGGTATACGTATAGGTATACGGTAAGATGTATGCCAATAACGTATACCAATTCACGCAGGAAACCCCGGTATGGCAAGGACTACGCGCCCTCTCACCAACACAGAAGTTCTTCGTTCTAAAGCCATTGATAAAGATGTGACGCTGCATGATGGCGACGGACTTTTTATGGTGGTGAAAACCACAGGAAAGAAGCTTTGGCGTTTCCGCTATCAAAGGCCAGCGACAAAGCAGCGCACCATGATGGGACTCGGTGCCTTCCCTGCCCTGTCGCTGGCAGATGCCAGACGCCTGCGCGCTGATTACCTCTCCTTACTCGCTAACGGCATTGACCCTCAGACGCAGGCCGAGCAGGTCACAGAACAGCAACAGATAGCGTTAGACAGTATTTTCTCAACCGTGGCAGCTAACTGGTTTGCTTTGAAACAAGCCAGCATTACGGCGGATTACGCTAAGGATATCTGGCGTTCTCTTGAGAAAGATGTTTTCCCTTCCATCGGCGAGATACCTGTGCAGGAAATCAAAGCCCGAAAGCTGGTAGAAGCATTGGAGCCGATTAAGGCCCGGGGTGCTCTGGAAACGGTTCGGCGCTTGGTACAGCGTATTAATGAGATTATGATTTACGCGGTTAATACTGGGCTGATTGATGCTAATCCTGCCTCGGGTGTGGGGATGGCGTTTGAAAAGCCTAAGAAGCAGAATATGCCAACATTGCGACCGGAGGAATTGCCGAAGCTTATGCGTTCGCTGGTGATGTCGAATCTGTCCGTTCCCACTCGCTGCTTGATTGAATGGCAGCTCCTGACTCTTGTGCGCCCTTCGGAGGCTTCTGGCGCTCGATGGGTAGAGATCGATCTTGACGCAAAACTTTGGACTATTCCAGCTGAAAGGATGAAGGCTAAGCGTGAACATGTTGTGCCCTTATCACCTCAAGCAATAGAAATTCTAGAAATTATGATGCCAATAAGCGCACATCGGGAACACGTTTTCCCAAGCAGGAATGATCCTAAGCAACCAATGAATAGTCAAACTGCAAATGCTGCTATAAAAAGGATTGGGTACGCTGGTAAATTAGTGGCTCACGGTCTTCGCTCTATCGCAAGTACAGCTTTAAACGAAGCAGGGTTTAATGCAGATGTCATTGAGTCAGCGTTGGCTCACTCTGATAAGAATGAAGTTCGCAGAGCATATAACCGCGCAAATTATATGAAGCAAAAAATAGAAATGACAGATTGGTGGGGAAGTTTTGTATATAGTTGTGCCTTTTGAAATTATGGCCTGCCATGCAGGCCGTATCTTTAACAAAAGATTTCATTAACTATGAATTCTCTTAACTTTATTAACCCCCTCATCTCATCATTTAATTCGTCGCGCCTCTCTTTATTGCCATCCTTAACTATGACTGGAACTCTATCATTGGTTATCAAAGCTTCACACCTCGCAACTTGTTCACAAATTAAATGCAAACGTTCATTTATCTTTAAAAGCCTTGAGGATGGATTCAATTGAGATTCGAACCTAACAATTGCATCATATATCATCTTAACTTCATGGCTTGTTTTGGAATGAACAATATTATAGCTATTTTCGTTAAAAGCATGATGCTCTTGATTTTGCACACTCCAATTTAATAGATTTTTCTTTATTATATTTATCTGCTCATCCCTCCCGTTTAAGCTTCTAACAAGTGCAACATACATACTTTCCAATGTGATTTTAATGTAATTTGGATCCTGATAATTTCTAGATGAAAAATTACCAGTAATCCCAAGCGAGAGGTCAACGCAATGTTTTGCAGCTAAAGATTCAAACCAAATCCTACAATAGATTAAGGCTTGCCTCACATCATAAAACTTTAGACTTTCTTCAATTTTATCTTCAAATGAAACTTTTTTATCGAGGACATATACGGACCCTTTATCACAACCTAATACAAAACTTTTGAAATCTAATTTATTATATTTACATCTATTGCTGAGCATCTCCCAGAAAAATCTGTCATGGGTCGTGATTACAAGTTGAGTGCCTTTAATGTAATTATCATTAAGGAAAGTATTAACTATATTACTTCTATGTTCAGTATCTATAGCATTTACGACATCATCAAAAATAATAAAACTCAGTTTTTTCTTCTTAGCTAAAGCTAATAGTATTGATAAGCCAAGTACTTTCAGATGACCTTCCGATAAACAAACAAACGCATCTTGAAGGACGTCTTGAATGGTTAGTTTAATCCTGTACTGCTTGAGCGACTCTTCGTAGTTAAAATCTACTTTCTGAATTAATTCCGACTCATCTTCATGAAAGTTGATCGCATTGTAATAATAAATAACGTCGTCATTAAGACCTGATATTATAGATTGTTCCCTATCTTTTTTAAATCTGAAAGCATCTGAATATAGTTTGGCATAATCACTTTTTAGATTATCCAAGAACAAATTATATTCATGTTCACTTAGGGCATGCCTCATGACAGAAGGTAATTGATTGTATCTATCTACAATTAATATAGATTCATTTTTCATTGACTTTCTTAACCCCCGAATATTATCCATATGTTCGGATATTCTATCTTTCTTTCTTTTAAGCTCAACCAGATTCCCTTCAATTCTTTTTAATACATTATCAGATTCTACTACGGCTTTGTTATGGACATTACAACGCTCATTGAACTTGAATATCTTAGATGAAAGAGATAATTTTCCTTCAATTAATGACATTGTCTCCTTTATGGAAACATTATCAAGATGATTTGTTTTGGCTAATATACTTAATTCTTCGTCGTTTATTATATTCTCGTCTTGAACAGGGGACTGTTTGTATAACTCCACTTGTTCTTTTATTGAGTCAACATATCTAGATATTATTACACTTACTTTTTCCTTTCTTTTTTGAAGAAAAGCTATACTTTTAAGTTTATTTAGGCAACTTCTAGCGTTGATCAATGGATTTACGTTAACTTTATCAAGAGTTGTTCGACATAATGGGCATTCATTGAAAACTTTCTTTTCTAATACTCCCTCTGCCATTCTGAATAGCTCAAGGTAATCAACTTCATCTTTTAAAGCAGAGTAGTTTTCATTTATTTTTCCTGAAAAGTATAATATCTTATTAAAGTGTGAGAAGAAACTCACTATCTCAAGCTCTTTAATGACATAAGATAGTTTTCCCTTGGAATACTTTTCTTTTTTCTCTTTATAAAAAACGCTTCTTTTTTCGAATTTATCTATGAAATCTTTTGTTAAAGAACTGGCATATCTTCTGGGTAGCGCTCCTGCCTCCAATACATTAAGTATATCTGTGATTTCCCCTTTCATTCTCTCATCATATTGCTTATGCCTTACCTTCGATAATTCGGCATCCCTTTTTAAGTCATTTTCTTTTGATATGTTATTAAACCTCTTGAACTTCTCAACATCGAAACTTTGAGGCTGTACGAGCTTATCGAGAAAACCATCTAGTTGTTCCAATCCGACTAAAGAGGCCAACACATCTCTTTGAGCGAAACGAGTATCGTTAGAACCTAACAATGAGAATTCTTGAAGTCTATTCCTGTCGATGAAGCAAAAAATATTTTCATTTGATGCCGCTATTACTTTTCCATTATCAGCTTTGGCATCCAGTATAAGCTTACCATTTCTTTTTATATATTTACTTAAAGATGTCTTTCGTCTTTCTGCTTCTTTAACTGTTCCCGTGCAAGCATACTCAATCGCCTCGCATAGGCTAGTTTTCCCCCCGCCATTAGGAGCAAAAAATATATTTAATTTGGGGTGGAATTTTATAAGTGCACCTTTATCTTCTGATGATAGTGCATTAAACCCTCTAAAGTTATTAACTTGAAGCGTACTAATGTTCGCCTCTTCTTTTTTGAGAGCCATTGAATCACTCATGCCTTCTTCAAACTTGCCGTAAATCCTCAGCCAGTAATTGTAACGATCACTTAATATGGACTCTTTTCTAGTGATTTTTTGCTGTAACATCTGGTTGATTTTTTTTGGGCCATCACGATAGTTAATTAATAGCCACAACAACAGACTTCTCTCTCGCCCCCCTGAATTTATTGCATACTTAATAAAATCAATGATATGAATATCCATTCCTCATTCCTCTTTTGGCTTCGTTATGACACATACTTCAAAATAATTAACCTAATGTAAAGCTCTCATTTCTGATTAACTTATCTCCAAAGCTTTGGCTCGCGCGCAATGCTCCCCCCGCCTCGCCTGCCCGCTTTATGCATCGTTTTTTATGCAGTTGCATGAACCGGGCTAAGCCGCGCAGGGCGTGGGCTGAAGGACTATCTGTAGTGCCGCATTCTGCATGCAAATCCATGCACTCTATGCGTGCATCGCTCTTTACAAACCGGCTGGCCAGAAAAAGGGCGCTGAAAGGACGAAGAGTGGATACAAAAAAGCCGCTGTTTAAGCGGCCGTGGTGGTTAATGGAGGGTGCGAAAGGATGAACCGTAGCGCCCGATAGTCTGGCGTTCTTTAACCGGCTCCGGGGTGACTGCGGGGGCCGGTTCGGGCTGCGGAGGCGAGGTGATAACCTTCGTGATGCTCTCGCTGGTCTTGAACGAGCAGGAGCAGTCGAGATTAGTGCACTGGTGATAGCGTTCCTTAACCTGTTCGGACATATAGCGGCTTGATTTAACATGCGCCGGGCTTTTGCAGTGCGGACAGTGCATCATTTGGCATTGCCCTCTTTCAGGCGTTCGCGTTTTTCCTTCAGCGTTTCGGTCAGTTTTTGCCTGCCCGCCGGACTCTGATACAGCTTCATATCGACGCCGGTCAGCGCCGGGCGCCACAGGCCGATATTTTCCAGCACCGGCGCTTCCGTCAGCACCTTCTCAGGCAGTGCCGCCGCCGCACGGGTCAGCGCATTACCAATCAGCTCCGCCACGACCTGCATATCGCTGCGCGTGTCGTCGTCACGGGGATTGACCTTCTCACGCTGAAGGCGCAGGCGGATGGCCCACAGAAGCGACGGACTGACGTTGCGCAGCGCCGACTGCCATGTTGCATCGGCAAACTCATTAAAGGCTTCCCGGTGTGAATTGATGTACGACAGGCCGGTATGACAACCGCCAATCATCGTCAGCTGCTTATCAATCTCCAGCTCTTCTATCAGCCCGGTAAACTCGTCGGCCAGTTCACGGCTGGCAATGCGCTGGCTGTGTTCCGCCTTCAGCTCGGCGGTCAGGTTGCCGCGCAGGGTGCGAAAGCGCATGCGCCAGTTCGTTTCCGCTTCCTTTCCTGCCTCAATGGCCGCTTCACGCTCTTTCGTGCAGCGGGTGATGTCGGCACAGATAGCGTTGTACTCTTTCATCTTCTCAAGGTGTGCGGTTCGGGCCTGCTCAAAGGCTGCGAGGGTGCCGCTATTTTCCGGGGTGCTCATAGCTTTTCTCTCTCTGTAAAGGTTGTCGCTATTCTGTCGTTCACCACCGGACAAATCATTTCATTGCTGCCTGCCTGTCGCTCAGCAAACACGGCTACATATTGGCCTGATACCCCCACTGAGCTTTTAGTTTTATATAAAACTGTTCACTACTCTTCACCTTAAGAAAAAAGATAATAAATACAGTAACTAAAGGGGTGAACACTTCAGGTTTAACTGTTCACCGGGTGTTCACCACTGTTCACCCGATTTTTTAAACAGCCTTTTTCTGGCGAGCCTATTTGAATGTTTTTACCTTTTAATAAAACGAAATTAATAGGTGGATTTATTCAACTGCCCTATATTGACCTATATTGACTCATACTGTGCAACAGGGTAGAACAGAGCGCATTTTTGTTCATTTATCACACGACAGGGGCTTGTTTACACGGGCAAAAATATTCTCACAATAGGGGGTTACCAGCACACCACGACCGGAACCGGCCAGCGCCGCCCGGATACAGAATGAGGTAACACCATGCTTTCCACCGCCACATCTTCCGCTCCGGCCACGCCGTTGATTAATAACCAGCAATACCCCCGCGACCGCTTTATGCGCCTGCCGGAAGTTATCAGCATCTGCGGGCTGTCACGCTCCACCATTTATGACCTGATTTGCCGGGAGCAGTTTCCGTCACAGATTTCTCTCGGCGGCAAGAACGTTGCCTGGCTGGCGTCAGAGATTGACGACTGGATGCAGGCCCGCATCGCGCAGCGTGCCGGAGGTGCGGCATGATTAAGCTCAACCTTGGCACCCGCAGCTTCCCGCTCAGCCAGGAAGAGGCCGTGTACGTGGCCGAAAGCCTGCTTTCCGCCGCCGGTGGCAAAACCGCCACGCTGCCCGCGTTTAACAGCGGCCGTCACGGCCATATTTCCGTGTTCGCCGAAAAGCCGAAGCCTGCAAAGGGAAGTGAAGGCGCGCAAAGCGAGAACTTCCGATCAAATCCGCCGCAATCCGATCACGTCCTGACCGATTGCTGAGGAAAAAGGCCCGATGTGTGAAAAAAGGCTTTTTTCTGGCGAGCCGCCGGTATACAGTTTCCCCGCTGCCGCAAAATCGGCAGCCGGGCGTAGGAACCCGAGTTACTTCAAGGCGACACGACACGCGCCATGCGTGTTTTTTTACGTCGTTGCCTCAGTGCGCCATTTTTTAGCGCAGCGGTTCTTGTGCCGTTGTGCCTTTAAGACAATGGTGGCTCAGGCGGGGCAGCCCTCGGGCTGGCCGGTGTCCTTGAAGGCCGGTATTCCTACCCCCGTCTGGGCTACCACCCCCGAGTGTAGGAACTCTGGTGGTAGCAGAAACCGCTACTTCAAGGAGTCTGCCACTATGGCCGCAACCCTCATTTCTGCACGCATGCAGTTCACCTTTTTATTTGCCGCCGTTCGCCGTGCCGATACCGCCGCCCGTCCCTGCATGCTGCGCACCACCGCCGAAACCGAATACGCCGCCCGCCGCCTGCTGGCCCGCGATTACGTGCTTTCCTTTGCCGGTCGCCTGCCGCTCTGTGAGGTGGCCGCATGAATACCCTGTCAGCCCGTCATAACCAACACGCAAGCTATCCCATTCCCCACGCCGATTTTCTGCGCCTTCAGCATGCCCACAGCGTCGGCGTGACCGTGCTCGATATGCTGGAAATTATTGAATGCTCCGGCAACCGCCACGGCGGCCCCGATGGCAATGCGCTGGCGTCCGTGGTGGCGCTGCTTACCGACCAGCTGGGTAAAGTGGTCAACACCTGTGAATCCGTCATGCTCACCGATATGGAGGTCTCCGCCCGTGACAACTAATCAATCCTGCCTGCCCGTTGAGGTTCGCACCGCCGTTTACCGCCGCGCCGTTGCCCAGGGCTACCTGAGCGCCTGTGAACACTACGGCCTCAGCGTTTCCGCCTCGCTTGACGAGGTGCAGATGACCATCGCGCTGGAGCTGGAAGGCTATTACGTGCGGAAGTACGGCCCGGAGAACGGCATGGACATGGCCTGCACCATGCTCAGCGAAATGGTACAGCCCGACGTGCTGGTCGCCGCGCCGCGACTCACGCGCATGGGTGAAACCATGATGGATGAACTGCTGTGTGGCCGCCTGGCCGCGTCCAAAACCACGCTGCATTAAGGAGGCCGCATGAAACATATCGTCACCGACACCGCGCGCGCCGCCGCCGGTCACTGGCCTCAGCTGCTACCCGCGCTGGGCATCAGCATTAACGCCGCCGGTCAGCACACGCCGTGCCCCGTCTGCGGCGGCAAAGACCGCTTCCGCTTTGACAACAAGGCCGGGCGCGGCACGTGGGTCTGTAACCGCTGTGGTGGGGGCGACGGGCTGGCGCTGGTTGGAAAGGCGCTGGACGTTAACATAAAGGAGGCCGCCTGCCGGGTGGCCGGGCTGATGGGTACGCTGCCGGTTAAGCTGGTTCAGACATCCACAGATAAAACCAATGAAGAGAAGGCGCATGCGCGCCTTAACGCCGCAAAAGAGGCCGCACGGCTTATTGCCGGTGCGAAAGCGCAGGCCGGGAACGCCTACCTGAGCGGCAAGGGGCTGGCTGACGTCAGCGCCCTTACGCTGACCACCGCAAAGCGCATCAGCGACACCACCTATCAGCCCGGCGACCTGCTGGTGCCGCTGACCGGCATTTCCGGCGAAACGGTTAACGCCCAGCTGATTAACGCTGACGGCACCAAACGCACGCTGGCGGGCGGGCAGGTGAAGGAGGCCTTCCTCCGCCTGGGCGAACCCGGCGATATCCTCTGGCTGACGGAGGGATACGCCACCGGCCTGACCGTGCACCGGCTTACCGGCCAGTCGGTTTACGTTGCCCTGAGCGCCAACAACCTGCCCGCGCTGGCTGAGCGTCTGCATGCGGAACACCCTGACGCGATGATACTGATTGCCGCCGATAACGACGAGAACGGCACCGGGCAGCTGCGCGCCGAAGCCGCCGCGAAGCGCTGCAACGGCAGGCCCGCATTGCCGCCCGTCACCGGCGACTGGAACGACGTATTTCAGACTGAAGGGGAAATGACCACTCAGGCGATGCTGACCGCGTTCACGCAGCCGAAAGCGCTCAGCCCCTTTGAGTCGGTCAGCGAGGCCGACCTGAAGGCCATGAGCGCCAGTCAGAAGGCAGAGCTGCTGGCCGCGCACTACCTCAACACGCTGGCCGTGCCGGTCGTGGGGGAGGACCTGTGCCGGTATGAGGGCGGCGCGTGGCAGGTGCTGCCGTACCGCGTGCTCAGCCGCGAGATTGCCGCGCTGTTTCAGAAGGTGCGCGCGCCGTTCTCGGCAACCGGTATCGGCGGCATTGTGGACACGCTCAAGCTGATGGTGCCGCAGATGGGCGCACCGGCCCGCCGGCTGATTGGCTTTCGCAACGGCGTGTTTGATACCGCGACCGGCACCTTTGGCCCGCATAAAAAAGAGAACTGGCTCAGAACCATCAACAGCGTCGACTACACCACTCCGAAGGCGGGCGAGAATCTGGCGGACGATGCGCCATACTTCTGGCAGTGGCTGACGCGGGCGGCCGGACGCAATGAGGCGAAGCAGGAGCGCATCCTCGCGGCGTTATTTATGGTGCTGGCAAACCGCTATGACTGGCAGCTGTTCCTTGAGGTGACCGGCCCCGGCGGCAGCGGGAAAAGCGTGATGGCGTCCATTGCCCGCCTGCTGGCCGGAGAGGACAACACCACGGCGGCGACCATCGACACGCTGGAGTCGTCCCGCGAGCGAGCCGCCGTGGTGGGCTATTCGCTGATTATCCTGCCGGACCAGGAAAAATGGAGCGGCGACGGTGCGGGCATTAAAGCCATTACCGGCGGCGACGCCGTGGCGATTGACCCGAAGTACCGCGACGCTTACTCAACCCACATCCCGGCGGTGATACTAGCGGTGAACAATAACCCGATGCGCTTCAGCGACCGCAGCGGCGGCGTGTCGCGTCGCCGGGTTATCCTGCCGTTCCCGGACGTGATACCGGCGAACGAACGTGATCCAAAGCTGCTGGAGAAGATTGCCGGTGAGCTGGCGGTTATCGTGCGCCACCTGATGCAGCGCTTCACACGTCCTGACGACTCCCGCGAGCTGTTGCAGGCGCAGCAGTCGTCGGAGGAGGCGCTGGAAATCAAGCGCAGCGCCGACCCGCTGGTCGATTTCTGCGGCTACCTGACGCCGCTGAGCACGCCAACCGGGCTGTTTATCGGCAATGCCAATATCCGGCCGGTGAACCCCAGACGCTACCTCTATCACGCCTACCTGTCGTTTATGGAGGCCAGGGGGCATCAGCACCCCATGAGCCTGACGGCGTTCGGCCAGGCGGTACCGCAGACGCTGAAGGAGTACGAAATTGAATTGCTGAAGCGCAAAACTAAGAACGGCATCCAGACCAGTCTTGAACTGAGCGAAGACTGCGAGGCCGACTGGCTGCCGCGCCTCGATGCATAAATCATACGAAAAGATCAAACCGGCTTCGGCCGGTTTGTGCCAGGAGCGGATGTTGCTAACAACAATTTTTTTATTACCAGGGAGCGGGTTATCTGCTGTGAGTATTGTCCGCATTCATAAACATTTATTTCATAAATTCTGTAATTTTTCACGCACATCATAGCAGCGGGCTAAAGCAAACTTATTATTGTGTGCCTTATATGACGTTTCACAATCACTAAGCAGATTTTTAAGCGCAATCAATCTTGCTCGCCTATGCTTGTTTAGAAACACAGAAGAGTTACTTAAAATGACATCGATCTGAGGTTTCAAACTAAACAAATTATCTGCATGATTGATTTTTATTGTAGCAAAGGCCTTATATGTTGTATTACGGTTAGGATGGCCAAGGGGAAGATACCTGTTTTGATACTCTTGCTTAGCACTTTTTTTTTGTTGTAATGTTGCGCTATTCAGGATGATGTTGGCTTTAGCTCTGCCATACTTTTGAAGTTGACCGATATCAACACTTAATTGCCTATGCGATTTGAACGCTGTTCTTAGTGCAAAGACACCACTTAGTGCAGCTACAGCAGCGATACCAATTTTTACATCAATCATTTGGCATTCCTTTGTTGGATTAACTGATCTGCCCCTGTTGTAAAGGCTACTATTCAGCTAATGAATTGATAGTTGTGATAATACAGCCCTACTCGTGGACAACTATGTCTACTTCCCGCTCTTATTGGACACATCACCTGATCAGGCTGGACGCTAGTTGCCAACAGTAAAATTATAAATAGTTAAAAACATTAATATAAGAAGACAGCCTATTATGGCTGCCTTTAAAAAAAATTGATCTAACATAATAATCCACACTTCATAAAAGGAGAGTTTTACTTCACCGCAAAACCCTCAGAAAATTAATTTTCACTCAATCGTCAAGCAACTGATCAAGAATGCTGTCTATACCAGCTGCCTTTTCACTTACAGTTGCAAAAAGGTCATTAAGTATTGGCCTTCGGTCGCTGACTTCCCAAATTATCTTGTTCCTAGATGAGTTTAGAAAAGCAAAACAAGTTTTTTCATCCCAATGGTACTCATCTTCATCTGTGTAATACTTAAACCTCCTTAAGAATACAGCGAGGTTTTTTTCCTTATACCAAGCAGCATAAAGCAAAGGAATAATATCTTCGGTGCCATCTTCAAAATATTTAGGTGGTTCTAAAACCTCCCACTCAATCTTACCTAAAACTGTTCTTTGAATTATTTTAGTAATAAGCGATGAAACCTTATCGTCGGTCATTTTTTAGTCCCAATGTGAATCTTTAATCATTTGTGTTAGAGACGTAGTTAATCCGCCTAATTCACCATATATTTTCCAAGCTTCTTTCACATCAGTTATCTGGATATAACGATATGGCCCTATCAACAGCTTCCTATATTTAAGCTTTGAAAGTAATGATTTAGCTTTTGTATTGTTGGAGCTATCCAGCTTGAGTAAAATGTTTTCAATTAGCCCTGCGCACTTCAAAAACTCAGAAGTAAGTAGTTCAAGATGTATATCTTTTTGCCTCAAATGCCTCAGTATTTCCGATGAACTTTTTGACAAATCTTCGCTAAGTTGAGGGAGCCTCGCTTTTGATAAAAACTTTAATTTAATTTCTTTTGTCTGATTAAATATTATGTAGGTGAAAATAAAACCTATAATAGTAATTAAAAAGCCGACAATAGTCATAATTGTTGATGCATCAACAAGCCACTGAGGTAGATATGACATTTTCATTACATTATTTTTTTTCAATTCATTCCATATTAGATCATCATTTGAGTGAATATCAAGAAAAATTTATAAGCCTGACACCACTAACTATCTTGATGGAAATTTTGAGGGTTAGATGTCATAACTTCTGTTATCACCTTTCACTGGAAGGCGCGAGATTTAATAGTTCCTATCTACTTCCGCTGCTTGCTCAAAGCCGACTTGCAACGTAGGCGATAGGTTCCTTTCAGCCAAGCAATGAAACCGGCCATCTTCCGTAGTGGACGAAAATCCAAACATTGCCATCATACTTCTACGTCTGAAGGTGAATGGTGTTCACCCCGGGTGAAGAGTGGTGAAGAGTACTCGTCTAAGTGATCACCAGGTAACCTAATGATTATTCATAATAAAAATCAAAGGTGAACAGGGTGAACACTTTTTTGTAAAATCTTTTTTTTTGAAGATAACCTGTGCATTTAGTTTCATAAATTCTTAACTTATCACCAATCGTAAAGCCAAAGACGTAATGGCATTGGTATACGCTTAGGTATACCAATCAAAGTTGAACTCATAACAATCACTTGAAAACATAAAGTTGCGGATAAAATTCAGATTCCGCCAGCGACCAGACCCATTCGATGAAGTCCTGAAAGCCCGCAAGGCGTAAGCCCTGCGGGCTTTTTTGTATCTGTAACCCTTACGAAATGATCCGTCTGAATCCAGAGATAATTGCCCGGCTCAAACGGCAACTGGCGGAACAGGCCGGGGAGTTGGCCATCCTCCTAAAGCCGCGAGATAATTAGCGAAGCGCCTGAAATGAACTATGTCTTCATTGACAATCACCAGGTTGAATTCAGTATCAAAGCCATGTGCCATATGTTACGGGTCGCGTGCTGTTATCGGCTGGTCAATGTCATCGCGCATGACGGCACAACTGGCCCGTGAGGGACTAGAGATGGCGTTGTGGCGACGAATACATCCGGAAAATGCCATTGTTCATACAGACCGGGGTGGACAATACTGCTCAGAGGATTATCAGGCGCTACTGAAACGGCATAATCTGCGGGGTAGCATAAGCGCAAGAGGCAACTGTTACGACAATGCCTGTGTGGAAAGCTTCTTTCACTCGCTGAAAGTGGCATGCATTCACGGAGAAAGGTTTACCCGTCGGTAAATCATGCGCACGGCGGTATTTAATTATACAGAGTGCGATTACAATCGCTGGCGACGCCACAATGCATGTAGTGGACTCAGTAAGGAACAGTTTGAAAACCAGAACCTCGCTTAGGAGCCTGTCCACATTACGCGGGTAGGCTCATGACCGAGGGGTTTATGGCGGTGCAGCTATGATGGGTGTATGTACAGGTATAGGTATAACCACTGTCGGAGTTGGAGGTGTTGCATGCGCAGCCGTAGGTTCGGTGATTGGTGGGTATATGGGAAGCACGGGCGCAGAAACAATCATCAATAAAGTAATAGAATATTATGATAAATAATCAAATGTTAGCACACGCAGCGTTATTTTTTGGACTGGCAGGCAGTGGTTTAATATTCCTTTCGTTTTTGATCTATGTAGTAAAAAGACAGGATTATTATAAGTTAGTCTCATCCTATACGAATAAATACGACTTCCCTGCTCCATATTCTTTCTACCATATGGTCGGTTTTTTTGGAGCGTTCCCGGTAATTCGATTCTTTATAAAATTAAGCCAGAAAAAGAAAATGTATTTTTTAGATCACACTAATCCTGCTTATTCTTTTTTTGATGATAATCGGTTAAAAATTCATTCATGGATGAAGCTCTTTACCTTTTTATGGCTTACGGCGACGGCGTGTCTTGTCTTTTTCGCTTTTTTGGGCCTGCTTTTACCGTGATCATAGCAGTGGACCTATCAGATATAGAATCATTGCGCAAAATTCGCATTCATTTGTTTATTACCCGCTGAGAGTCCGCAGACATCAGAAATAAAATAGAGTTAATAAAATAAGCTTAGAAAGGGAAAAGGACAACGTTTAGCACGTAACGACACTCCCCTGTCACTTAAAACCATAAAACTTAAATTAATAACTGACCAGTATGGCTCCTAAATCCTACAGATGTAGGATGAAGACTACGACAATAAATCTTTCCTCTCATACTTTAAAGTTAACATTGGAAGTATACTTATTTTCCGCTAAAAATGATGACTGCGTGATATAAGTTAACCATGGGCCAGCATTGAAATAAAATAACTTCTGTCAATATTCTTTAATCAGGATATCGCTGGCCGTGAAATGCTTTATGTCTCTCAGGGTATTCATATTTATAATTTAAGGTAATGTTTACATGTCACATCCACTAACTGGAATAAAAGTTTTAGACTTTACGGGTGTTCAATCAGGGCCATCCTGTACGCAAATGCTGGCATGGTTTGGTGCTGATGTTATAAAAATTGAAAGACCGGGCGTTGGGGATGTTACCCGCCACCAGCTGCGCGATATCCCCGATATCGATGCTCTTTATTTCACTATGCTCAACAGTAATAAGCGTTCCATTGAATTAAACACTAAAACGCCGGAAGGCAAAGAGGTGATGGAAAAACTTATTCGAGAAGCAGATGTTCTGGTGGAAAACTTTCATCCGGGTGCGATGGATCATATGGGCTTCACATGGGAGTATATTCAGGAAATTAATCCCCGATTAATTTTCGGTTCGATTAAGGGTTTTAATGACTGCTCGCCATACGTAAATGTTAAAGCGTATGAAAACGTCGCTCAGGCCGCAGGTGGCGCAGCGTCAACCACAGGTTTTTGGGACGGCCCGCCGTTAGTCAGCTCAGCAGCATTAGGAGACAGCAATACCGGGATGCATCTGCTGATTGGATTGCTGGCCGCGTTGCTACACCGGGAAAAAACGGGCCGTGGCCAGCGTGTTACCATGTCTATGCAGGATGCAGTTCTGAACCTGTGCCGTGTCAAATTGCGCGATCAGCAGCGTCTTGAAAAAGTCGGTTACCTTGAAGAGTACCCTCAATACCCGAATGGTCAATTCGGCGATGCAGTGCCTCGTGGTGGCAATGCAGGCGGTGGCGGCCAGCCTGGCTGGATCCTGAAATGTAAAGGGTGGGAAACCGATCCAAACGCCTATATCTATTTCACCATACAGGAACAGAACTGGGAAAACACCTGTAAAGCGGTTAATAAACCTGAATGGATTAATGATGCGGCTTATAGCACCGCAGCTGCACGCCAACCTCATATATTTGATATCTTCGCTGAAATTGAAAAACACCTGTCAAATATGGACAAGCATGAAGCCGTGGCATATTTAAGCCAGTACGATGTGCCCTGCGCTCCAGTATTAAGCATGAAAGAAATTGCACGTGATACCTCTTTGCGTGAAAGCGGAAGTGTTGTGGAAGTTGAACAGCCTCAGCGCGGTAAATATCTTACCGTGGGTTGCCCGATGAAGTTCTCTGGATTTACGCCGGATATTAAAGCTGCACCATTATTAGGCCAGCATACAGACGATATTCTTAAAGAACTGGGTTATAGCGAAGAAGAAATTAACGTTATGCGTACCCATAAAGCCATTTGATATTGCGGGGAGCCCTCAGGCTCCTCCTGCCAGTTAAAACATTGAGGTTTATATGTCTGAGCAAGCCCGCTTGACAGATGGTATGCATATCATCGTCGAAGCACTGAAGAAAAATAATATCCATACTATTTACGGCGTCGCCGGCATTCCAGTAACCGATTTGGCCCGTCATGCACAAGCGGAAGGCATCCGTTATATTGGTTTTCGTCATGAACAGTCCGCGGGATATGCCGCTGCGATTAGCGGTTTTATCACTCAAAAACCGGGTATCTGCCTCACCGTGTCAGCCCCCGGTTTCCTGAATGGTTTGACAGCCCTGGCGCATGCGACGGTAAATGGTTTTCCAATGATTCAAATCAGCGGTTCAAGCAATCGTGCAATCGTCGACCTCCAGCAGGGCGACTACGAAGAGCTGGACCAGATGAACGCGGCGAAGCCTTATGCTAAAGCGTCTTATCGCGTTAACCGGCCCGAAGATTTAGGCATTGCACTGGCGCGCGCCATCCGTGCCGCTGTCTCTGGACGTCCGGGCGGCGTTTATCTGGATTTAACCGCCGAGGTTCTTGCAGCGCCACTGGAGAAAGATGCCGCAGCAAAATCGATTTTCGCTGTTGAAAATGCTGCGCCGCAATACCCCCCCTGCCCCTCTTCGGTAAATCGTGCGCTTAGTTTACTGGCGAGCGCAAAGCGCCCATTGATCATCCTCGGTAAAGGCGCAGCATATTCGCAGGCCGATGGGCCTATTCGCGACTTTATTGAGACGACTCAGATTCCTTTTTTACCCATGTCGATGGCAAAAGGATTGCTGGAAGATACGCACCCGCAGTCGGCTGCCACCGCCAGATCTTTCGTACTGGCGAACGCGGATGTGGTGATGTTAGTGGGCGCCCGCCTTAACTGGCTGTTATCGCATGGTAAAAAAGGCTGGGCTCAGGATACACAGTATATTCAGTTAGAAATTGATCCCCAGGAGATAGACAGCAACCGCCCCATTGCGGCCCCGGTGGTCGGCGATATTGCATCCAGCATGCAGGCATTTGTCAGCAAAGTTCTGGAACATCCTTTCGTTGCTCCCCGTGACTGGATTGAATCACTGGACCAGCACCGGCAGCAGAACGTGGCAAAAATGCACGACAAGCTCTACACCGAAACGCCGCAGTTAAACTATTTCAATGCATTGCGTGCCATACGAGATGTGCTTGATGAAAACCGCGATATCTATGTTGTGAACGAGGGGGCAAATACCCTTGATAATGCTCGTAATATCATCAATATGTATAAGCCCCGCAGGCGTCTTGACTGTGGTACCTGGGGTGTGATGGGCGTTGGACTGGGCTACGCTATTGGCGCTGCGGTCACATCTGGTAAACCCGTACTGGCGATTGAGGGAGACAGCGCATTTGGTTTCAGTGGTATGGAGATTGAAACGATTTGTCGCTATAAGCTGCCGGTAACCGTGGTCATTTTCAATAACGGCGGCATTTATCGCGGCGACGGCGTGAACCTCAGCGGCGGCATGGACCCTTCTCCGACGGATCTCCTGCACCATGCGCGTTATGAAAGAATTGCTGAAGCTTTTGGTGGAATGGGTCACCACGTTACGACGGCGCCTGAACTTCAGGAGGCCATAACGACCAGCCTTAATTCAGGCCAACCTACGATCATTAATGTAGTCATTGATCCTGCGGCGGGTACGGAGAGCGGACATATTACCCAGCTTAATCCTAAGCAAATCCAGTAAAACTTTTTTCAGCCTTTTCATTACCGCACCACTTCTCGCTGTTAAAGTGGTGCAACATTACGGATATCGTCATGTTTAGCTTTTTTTTGAGTGATTTATTACCCATCATTGTGGTGATGCTATTAGGTTATGCCAGTGGTAAGCGCCATACGTTTTCTGAAGAACAGGCGCGCGCGCTAAATAAATTAGTGCTTAATTTCGCCTTGCCCGCTGCCTTATTTGTCTCTATTGCGCGTGCTGACAGGGATATGATATTTGCCGATACCCGGATGACAATCGTCGCGTTTATTGTTGTACTCGGCTGCTTTTTTTTCTCATGGTTCGGCTGCTATACCTTTTTTAAACGTACCCGTGCAGAAGCGGCTGTCTGCGCACTCATTGCCGGTTCTCCTACCATTGGTTTTCTCGGATTTGCAGTACTTGATCCGATTTATGGTGACTCCGTAAAAACGGGCCTGGTCGTCGCGATTATCTCGATTATCGTTAACGCTATTACTATTCCTATTGGACTCTATTTGCTTAATCCCTCTGCAAGAGACGACGATAAGGGGAGTAGCGGAAAAAGTGCTCTTGTTTCGGCATTTAAAGAACCCGTGGTATGGGCCCCCGTACTGGCTACAGCATTAGTCTTGCTCGGTATCAAAATACCCAATGCGTGGGAGCCTTGCTTTAACTTGATAGCACAAACGAATTCTGGCGTAGCCGTATTTGCGGCGGGTTTGACGCTGGCTGCACATAAATTCGAATTCAGCCTGGAGATTGTTTACAACACCTTGCTAAAACTGATTTTAATGCCGCTGTTGATGCTATTGGTTGGGTGGCTGGTCCACGTTGATGCGCAACAATTGCAGATGATGGTGCTGGCTGGCGCATTACCGCCTGCATTCTCGGGTATTATTATTGCCAGCCGCTTTAATATATATACCCGCACAGGGACCGCATCGCTGGCTGTTAGCGTGTTGGGGTTCATTGTCACAGCGCCCATGTGGATTTATATCAGTCGTCTTGTTGCCTGACCCATGATTTTTGAAAGATGATAATAATAGCATCTGTATAGAATACCTTCCGATAATGCCGGGCAATTCGCCGCTCCGGCATTTACTGTAAGAGATCATTATTATGAATGAATCAATTTCTAAAGGGCCTTTTGATGGCCTGTTAATTATTGACCTGACACATGTTTTGAACGGTCCATTTGGCACACAGATCCTGTGTGACTTAGGCGCTCGCGTGATTAAAGTTGAGCAGCCTGGCCACGGTGATGATACCCGAACTTACGGTCCTTATGTTGACGGTCAATCCCTCTATTATAGTTTTGTAAACCGTGGCAAGGAGAGTGTTGTACTTAATTTAAAAGAGGATAAAGACCGCGCAATATTTATCAATATGCTACAAAAGGCAGATGTCCTTGCCGAAAACTTCCGTCCAGGAACCATGGAAAAGCTGGGCTTTTCCTGGGAGGCATTGCAAAAAATAAATCCCCGGCTGATTTACGCCTCATCATCAGGTTTTGGGCATACCGGTCCGATGAGAAATGCTCCCGCTTATGACACTATCATTCAGGCAATGAGCGGAATTATGATGGAAACCGGTTTTGCCGATGGCCCGCCCGTGAGAGTAGGAACATCCCTGTCGGACCTGTGTGCAGGCGTCTATATGTTTTGCGGCATTGCCAGCGCGCTTTATGGACGAGAAAAAAATGGCCGGGGAGCGCATGTTGATATCGCGATGTTTGATTCCACGTTGTCATTCCTCGAGCACGGTTTGATGGCATATATTGCGACAGGAAAATCACCGGAGCGGTTAGGTAATCGTCACCCTTATATGGCACCTTTTGATGTATTCAATACTCAGGATAAACCCGTCACGATTTGCTGCGGTAATGACAGCTTATTCCAGGCTTTATGCAAGGCGTTGGATCTTGAGGCTCTGCCAGCGGATCCGCGTTTTGCCAGTAATGTGATGCGAGTGCAAAATCAAGCTCAACTGAAAATGAAGCTTGAAAGCGTTCTGAACACCCAACCTGCTGATTACTGGTTAAGCCGTATTCACCAGGCAGGCGTGCCAGTTGCCCCCTTGCTGAGCGTATCCGAGGCCATGGAGTTACCTCAAACACAGGCCAGAAATATGCTGGTCGAAGCTGGCGGAATTCGGATGCCAGGTAATCCAATCAAAATAAGTGGTTATCCCGATCCACATATTCGTCCCGGTGCCGCTGCACTAGACCAGGATGGAGTGAAAATACGCCAGGAGTTTAATTAAACCCGGCCTCCGGTCTGGGGATAACAATCTGTTCATGACTTGTAAGTGATGAACAGATTGTCACTCCGGTGCCATTATATGCGGATACCGGCTGTCACATGCCCAAACAAACTCTTCCAGCGCCTGTACGCCCACTTTTTGAGTGGAGCCTGTTAGTGGCGCCTGATAGTATGACGCTGATGAACATATAATTAACATCATACCAGGCTAATCACCGGGAAACAGTTCAGCAGCGCAATGATGCTGATAGTTCCCCATGTGTTGAACGCATCAGTTAACAACGACTAGTATAAATTCTATTTTTATTAATTTAACCACAAGTTTTTTCATCCATCTGATTTACAATGTTTTTCTGGGACAGCATACGCAATTATTTTTTTGACAAAATAACCTCGGGCAAGTAATGTTTTTGATGAGCATTGATGCTCATCAAAAACATATGAAGGAGTATTGTAATGACTATCCGCCTGTTGGTATAGGATGAGTGCCTCATGATTTCAGGTGCTAATGCCAACTCTAATTATGAAGGTATCAGACCAAACAGGAATAAGAGTCGTGGTGGAGCACCTGATAGTTGTGCAAATAACATTGGCATAGGTGCAATCCTCGGATCTCTTTCAGGTATCGCTGCAGGCCCAGCAGGAGTGACTGGGATGGCAACCTTAGGTGGAATTACAGCCGGACTGGGTTCCTGTAATAATAGCCCATACAACGGTAATAATAGCAAAGGCGGGGGTAGAAACGGTGGACCTAATTATGGAGCGCAATGTACGTGGTAAATAAGGATGATACTGTATCAAAAAGGAGTGCCCGCCTTCGATCTCCACGCCTAAGATACAATTTAATAACTGCCTTATGGATATTAACTCTGGGCCTGATTTCAAGTAAGACCAACCTTAGTGAAAGCAGCCTGATTTCGCACCCCCGGGATTTACTATCCTGGATATTTATAATAATTGGCGCCAGATCTTTTTATGACTATGTTTTTAAATTTTTTGATTGGTATAATTCAAAGTAGTTACCAGAGGGCCTAAAAAAGCCCCTCCTTTACCGTCTCGATGAAATAACGCGCTGGTTTATGTAAATGTGTTAGTTCTGTGGTTTTAGCTAACTCGGTTCCGGCCAGGCCGATGCTAAAGCTGTTCCACTGAGTGCGACAGGTGGAGCCATGCAGATAGCCCCCCGGGCGCAGGGATGCGCGAGGTGAGGCGCCAGGGGGATTCATACCCTCATTTCATGCCAACCGCAGCATGACGGCGATAATCATTTTTCTTCCTTAATGTGGGCAATATGGGTCTTTTCCAGCCACTCAATCGGCCGATTGGCCCCTGCAATTTGGCCACGGCGAATTCCGCCTTCACCCGGGATCAATTTTTTATACCCTAATGTCTTGTTTTAACTGTAATTAGATAAATTACCTCGCTGAAGAATAAAGGCAAAAGCCATTTTTTTTGTTAAAATTGCACTCATTGTTCAGACTCTGCCAGTTTTTCCCGTATCGCCGTCTGTGTTATTGATACGAAAAGCGGCTGAAATAAGGTATAAAGCCGCATGAAAATCCCAAACAGAATCCAACCTCTGGTCGATGATGGCCTGATAGACGATGTGCTCCAGCGGCTGAAAAGCGGTAAGGAAGCAGATGTCTACACCGTTTTATGCGGTGAAGAGGTGCGCTGCGCCAAAGTCTATAAAGAAGCCACGCAGCGAAGCTTTAAGCAGGCCGTGCAGTACCAGGAGGGACGTAAAGTCCGTAACACGCGTAATACCCGCGCCATGCAGAAGGGTTCGAAATTCGGCCGCAAGCAGCAGGAGGAGTCCTGGCAGACGGCGGAGGTCGATGCGTTATTCCGCCTTGCCAACGCAGGCGTACGCGTACCTCAGCCCTATATGTGTATTGACGGCGTGTTGTTGATGGAGCTGGTGACCGGTGTGGATGGCGGCGTTGCGCCACGCCTTAGCGATGTGATTTTGTCGCAGGAGAGTGCCGTTGCTGATTTTGATACGATGATCCGCAATATCGTGCGCATGCTGTGTGCAGGCATTGTTCATGGTGATTTATCGGAGTTTAACGTGCTGTTGGATGGCCAGGGCCCGGTGATTATCGACCTGCCTCAGGCTGTCGACGCTGCGGCAAACAACCATGCTGAATCAATGTTTATGCGTGATGTGGACAACATCACTACTTATTACGCTCAGTTCGCCCCGGAATTATTGCAAACACGTTATGCGAAAGAAATCTGGATGCTGTATGAAGATGGAAAATTAACGCCAGAGACGCCGCTAACCGGTTTGTTTGTTGAAGAGGCGCATGATGTGGATATGGACTCCCTGATGGATGAAATTATTTCAGCAGAAGATGAGTACTATGAGCGTCAGCGGGCAATGAAAGAACGAGACACTTAAATCCGTGACGAAAAAATATAAATTTACGGTTATGCGTACTCGTTCAGGGCTGTAAATCTTCAACAACACGTTTTTGTCGCCGCGTCACTGCCATCTGCTCCGTTTATGAGGTTGAAGTGAGTAATCACTTCGATCTGCTAAGAGATGGGATTTTTAGTACTGCCAGCCGCATGCACTTCGTTTATCACTGCCCTTTCCCTGCCAGCACTGGTATTCATTTAGCTTTAAAGCTACAAATGTAATGATAAAGGCTTAGTGCACTTATATTCCATTAGTTATTGCATTTATCGCTTTCCCCCTAAGCCCAGCCTCATATTGATTCATTTTTTGATATAGAATATCAGGGATGACTTTATAACTCTTTAGACGGTGAATTCCATGCTTTACATTCCTTCCCAAACGTTAACTTCCAATTCCAATTTGATAAAAAGCATTAATGATACCAACTCAACCCCAGACCAGAGAAATTCATTTGGCACGATTCTAAACATTAGAAATAATAACATTAATATAGCAAGATCTAAATTTTTATCAGGAATGCTTAATAATGAAAATAATCCTGCAGCAACAACTGCAGTAGCGTCATCAGTAATTGTGAAAAAAATGCTTACGAGCAATGAAAATGTCAGGTTGCCAAAAGAAATAGATGCGATAGTTGATGAAGTGAAAAATCTAAACATTGATAGTCTGGATAAAATTGGTGCGGGATCTTATGGTACATGTTTCCGATATGGTGATTTTGTTATTAAATATCCAGTCAATAGCCAGGGTCACTCAGTAGACTGGTCTTCAGACTTACATCAGAATGCCCAACCCAATCGTGTAAGCTTATATTTAAACCAGGCTAATGAAGATCCGGATTTTTCCCGGCCGGGAAAGGGATTATTTCAAGGTAAAGTTGTCGATGTCTTAGTATCAAAATTCATCAAGGGTGAAGAACTGGCTATCGAACAGGATGATAATTATTTCCGTGCCAGCGACCTACTCGAGTCTCGGGGATTATACATGTACGACATTAACGTAACAGGTAATGTTTTAATTGATGCTAAAGATAACCTCTATTTCATAGATGGCGATCAGATGGTACTTTCTGGAAATGAGCGCAAGGGAAGGAAGCTTTCTGACGCAACAATACAACTTGAAGATGTCATTAACACTTCACTGGACTATAAAATATATCAGGCTAAAAAAGCAGGGGATAAAGATGACATTGAATATTACGAATCCTTGCAACAAGAATATGATCGCATCCAAAACCCCCATACTAATTTGTCAATTCACAACGGGTCTGTTAAAAGTCTTTCGGACTGATTCCACATAGGAGGGGCCGGCGCCAGACCGGGTTGTAGAACACTGCAATACATCGCAACGCGGACCAGACCGCGAGTTTTATCGAACCGTTTTCTGACGCGCCTTTTTTCATCGAAATGAAGAATGACTTTGCCCCGCCAGAGAGGCTACTGCATCAAGCCCAAAGTTGCCATGAGCCCTGTGACTCTGTGACTCTGTGACTCTGTGACTCTATGACTCTATGACTCTGTGACTCTGTGACTCTGTGCTTACGCCCTAATACAGCTCCGGCTAATTATTGGCTTATTTTAAATTTACAGTCTAATCCTAAGGCATCCGGTGGCGGGTCGTGCCATCCTTTCCTACACTGTTGAACTCGATAACGTTTGATGAGGAAGTTATGAAAAAAACAATTATTGCACTCTCTGCACTTCTGCTGGCATCCCCTGTTTTTGCCGCAACCACACACGCTACTGATGATACCGTTGCCGCTGCCGATCAGAACGCTGATACCGCGAAAGAAAAGCTGCATCAGGCACAGAACCAGGGTGAAGAGCTGAAGCTTAAGTCCAAACATGCCGCTGAAGGCAAAAGCGATAACCTGAGCAGCAAGGCGAGCGAAGGGACGCAGAAGACCTGGCATAAGACTAAGCAGGGTACTGAAAAAGGGTGGGATGCCACCAAAGAAGGTACGCAGAAAGGCTGGAATAAGACCAAAGAAGGCACCACCGAGCTGAAAAAGAAAGTCACTGAATAATTGTTCATTTGACCATGAGGCCGCGAAAGCGGCCTTTTTTATGTGCTGTTGCTGCCCCTCTGACATTTTTGCTGCTACATAGCGCGCATCTGCTACGCCATCCCTGCTTTTTTCCCCGCTAACAGAGCCAGGCTTTAATAAGCGCGTTCTGGCAGTCATTGATCCTGTTGCCGTTCCGCTTCGCCTGAACAACAACTGAACTTTCTGTTGGCGCGAGCCACTTAAAAGTAAATTTACTCACCCATTACGGTGTCCGTTCGATTTTCACCAATACTACAGGATAATAATCATGAATGTTTCAGGATCGGGCAATAGCGGGTCTCCCACCTCATTAGCAAACCAACCCCAGCAGAATGTGTCTCCGGAACAATCAGAGACACAACGTTCACAGGCCGATCCACGTCCCCAGCGACTGTCCCGGCTTCCGGGACCGGAAGTTTTATTCCCCGGTATCACGGCTGCCACTACCGTGACACCGGCACAACATGCCCGTGAAAACCCGCTGCATATGTCTCCCTCTCCAGGCTGGTCCCGACATTTATCTACAGAGGCCGTCGAAGATCTCCTGACTGAAATGAATCATAACGGGCTGGCACATGTCGCATGGGGCTCAAAACCAGTATTTTATCTTGAAGGGGCTAATGAGGGTGGCAGCTGGCCACACTTTGCTGATGCGCAGGCCAATGGTATGAAGCATGGTTTCGCCCTGATCCCTTCAGCTAATAACCGTTCTGCCTCACCAGACGATCATGAGGGATATCTGATTAATATTAGCAATGCCCTTAGAGCCATTAATGGAAATAAGCAGCTCTTTTCAGAACGGTTTAATCTGCCAGCTGCAACTGATGCTGGTTTCATTTTGCAGCATCACGTCTTTCCCATGCTGGAGCAGAAGACGCACAATGATGAACCTGAAATTACCGCCGTTCTGCTCGGCTTTGGCCACGAAAACGCCCACGCTTTTAATGACATTAACTCGGGTAATTCAGCACAAAGGCAAAGTGTGCGGCAGCAAAATCAGTCCCTGAACGATTACGTCAGCTCGCGTCTGGATGCAATGTCAGCACAAAACACCCGAGGTCTTCAGGCTCCTGCTATCCCCTCATTTATAAAATTTGACTCACCTGCCACACGCGCAAGCCTGGACAACTATATCACTGAGAGCAGCCGTATTCAGGATGCGCAAACTGACCTGATTGACCGTCATGAGGATCCCAACGTAATGGATGATAATGAAAATGATGAGGCTCTCGAAGAGGAACAACGGATGATGGCTTCCGCGCTCATGCGCAGACTATGTCAGGAACCTGCGTGATTCCTCATTTTGCATAATTACCGCTACCCTGTCCGGCTGTCAACGGCCTTTGGCAATGCAATAAGGCAGCAAGCCACTGCCTGTCTCACGTACGCAAACGATTACTCCGTATTAAAAACCTTAAAACGGGCCTCTTCCCCCCTTTTCAACGGAATCCGCAAATTAAATGTGAACTGCATCACAATTCAACTTAACTGAAATGAAACAGAGTTTGACAAGTGTGACCAATCTCTATTTCCTAAGTCCTGGATAGCGGCACACTGCTGCAACATTCGACGCGGGTGATTTTAGCTGTGAAAACAGTCGCCCTTTCCTTCTCTGCTGACGACTTAAGAAGACCATCGCAGTGGCTGCAGAAAATGGTCATTAAGCATGTGGTAATAAAATGAAATATAAAATACTGATAGCTGGCGCCTTAGCAGCGCTCTCTTATAGTGTCTCTTCAGCGGCGGAAACCACGGCGGCCGCGGCCACCACGGAAAGCCCACAGTACACTTCCGACTGGTGGCACCAGAGCGTTAACGTTGTCGGAAGCTACCACACCCGTTTCGGACCGCAGTTCAATAACGATGTGTATCTTGAATATGAGGCCTTTGCCAAAAAAGACTGGTTTGATTTCTATGGCTATCTGGACCTGCCCAACTTCTTTGGTGTCGGCAACTCAAACGCTAACGGCATTTTTGACCACGGCACGCCGCTGTTTATGGAGATCGAACCCCGCTTCTCCATTGATAAGCTGACCAACACCGACCTGAGTTTCGGCCCGTTCAAAGAGTGGTACTTTGCTAACAACTATATCTACGATATGGGCCGTAACAGCGATAACCGTCAGAACACCTGGTACATGGGTCTGGGGACGGATATTGATACCCATTCCGATGTCGGGCTGTCGCTGAACGTGTATGCGAAATACCAGTGGGAAAATTACGGTGCCGCCAATGAAAACAGCTGGGATGGCTACCGCTTTAAGGTGAAGTACTTTGTGCCTATCACCACCCTGTGGGGCGGTAACCTGAGCTACGTTGGCTTTACTAACTTTGACTGGGGTTCAGACCTGCGCGACGAGGGCGGCTCTTCACGCACCAGCAACTCAATTGCATCGAGCCATATCCTCTCTCTGGGCTACGATCACTGGCACTACTCCGTGGTGGCGCGCTATTTCCACAACGGGGGACAGTGGGCTGACGGCCAGCAGCTGAATTTTGGCAACGGGCCATTTGAAGTGAAGTCTACCGGCTGGGGATACTATCTGGTTGCCGGTTATAATTTCTGATTTTATCAACGCTGACTCAACGCCAGCCGCTTAATCCGCGCTGGCGTTGTGGTTTCTGGCATTCACCGTGCCATTCTTTTCCATCGGACGTATACTTCCCCAGGCAAATACTGCGTAATCAAAAGGAATTTTTATGTCTGCCATGCCTGCCGCAAACGGCGTGAAGCTCCGTCCCCTTGAGCGGGAAGATCTCCATTTTGTCCATCAGCTGGATAACAACGCCAGCGTGATGCGCTACTGGTTTGAAGAACCCTACGAAGCCTTTGTTGAGCTTTCAGACCTGTACGTTAAGCATATCCACGATCAGAGCGAACGTCGTTTTGTTGTCGAGCATCAGGGCGATAAGGTCGGCCTGGTCGAACTGGTTGAAATTAACCATATTCACCGCCGCGCCGAGTTTCAGATCATTATCGACCCTAATCATCAGGGGAAAGGCCTGGCCAGTAAGGCCGTTAAGCTGGCAATGGATTATGCTTTTTCGGTGTTAAACCTTTATAAGCTGTATCTGATCGTTGATAAAGAAAATGAAAAGGCGATCCACATTTATAACAAACTGGGGTTCGAGGTTGAGGGAGAGCTCATCCATGAATTCTTTATTAACGGTGAATACCGTAACACCATCCGTATGTGCATTTTCCAGCCGCAGTATCTGGCGCGTCACAAACCGCCCCACACCATGGTAAACCCCACCGCGCAGTAGCGGGTTGCCGCTGCCATCAAGGGGCCGCCATGGCCTGGCCCCTTCCTGCCGTTAACCGCGCGCGCCGACCGGATTCATAATGGTCTGCACCTTTTGCGGTTCGATGTTATACATGCCACCGTTAAACGGATCGACGATCAGCCAGCCCGGAATGCCGCCAAGTGGGATATTGCCCAGGATGTACCACAGGTTTGCATGCTCCTGGAGGGGAATGGTCTGCGGGACGTAGCCCTCACGCTCCAGCTGGAGCGTATACTTTTTCTTACCCAGATAGGTGCCGTCCGATTTTAGCAGCGAGACGGTTTTCGGGGTTATCCCTTCGGCCACTGTCCTGCCCGTTTCGTCCTGCACCACGAATTTAACGCCCTGCGGCCAGGTCTGAACGGAGACATCCTGACTTTGGTCGCCCACGATGGTGGCACAGCCGCTGAGTAACCACGCTGAAGCCAGCGCTATCAGTAACCTTTTCATAAGTAATCCTGCATCCTCAAATATTCAGAATAGTCTAAGCGCAGTACGGCAGGTTTTCATCCATTACGCCCGATAGGTACGGGCGTAATAAGGCAAATTTACAGGGGGTTATCGGGCGGTATAGCGCTGCGCGATGGCGGCGATATCCGCAGGCGTGGTGCGACAGCATCCCCCAATCAGTTTCGCCCCGGCGGCCTGCCAGGCCGTCAGATTATCCGTGAACGAGCAGGATGACGCATCGCTGTGCCAGCTCTTGCTGACAGCATCATACTGTTCACCCGAGTTGGGATAGACCACCAGCGGCTTTGAGGTCAGTGAAGAGAGCGTTTGCAGCGCGGCGGTAACCTTATCCAGCGCGATGCAGTTGATCCCCACCGCCAGCGCCTGGTCACAGCCGTTAAGATACGTTACGACCTCAGACAGCGGCGTGCCGTCGCTCAGATGCTCGCTGTCCCGTAGCGTAAAGGCAAACCACGCGGGCGTGCCGGGAAATTCACCCAGCAGCGCGACCAGCGCCCTGATTTCCCCGAAGGAGGGCAGCGTTTCACAGGCCAGAATATCCACGCCAGCGTCCACCAGCGCGCGAAGGCGGGGGCGATGAAATGCCATCATTTCCGCTTCGGGCAGTGAATAGTCACCGCGATATTCCGAACCATCGGCGAGGAAAGCGCCCCAGGGGCCGACCGAGCCGGCCACCAGCAGCGTACCCGCATCAGGTTGCGTCGCAAGATAGTCCGTTCTGGCGCGTCGGGCCAGCTCAACGCTTTTTGCTATCAGGGCCAGCGAAGCCTGTTCATCAAGTCCTCTTTTCGCAAACCCCTGCGGCGTGGCCTGATAGCTGGCGGTAATCGCCACCTGTGCACCGGCGGCGAAATAATCGTGATGAACCTGATAAATCAGCTCGGGGTTTTCAATCAGCACCTTTGCAGACCACAGCGAATCGCTGAGATCGCAGCCGCGCGCCTCCAGTTCGGTTGCCATTGCGCCATCCAGTATCAGGCCAGCGGCGACCCGCGCGGCTATAGAGTGATCAATCTGCGGCATGATGGGTTTTCCTGTTCTGTTCGCGCTTTTTCAGCAGCTGAGTGAAATAATACGCCCCGTAGCAGATCGCTACGAAAGGCAGGCCAAAGTATAACGCAACGCGCTGTTCAGGATCGAATGCCAGCCCGACGCAGGCCAGCAGGCAGAGTAAAAAGCCGAGGATCGGGGTAATCGGAAAGAACGGTGCCCGGTACTTCAGCGCTGAGAGCGGTTTTCCTTCACGCAGGTGTGCACGGCGGAAAAAATAGTGTGAGGCGCAGATGCTTAGCCAGACGGCAACCACCGCAAAGCCTGATATGGCAGAGAGCGCCACAAAGACCGTATCCGGTGCCACGACGCTGGATAATAGCGCCAGCAGACCGCCCAGCATGCTGACTGAGATGGCAATCAGCGGTATGCCACGCCGGGTCAGGCGGGCGAAGCAGCGCGGTAGCGTTTGCTGATTAGAAAGCGACCAGAGCATCCGCCCTGAGGCGTACAGCCCGGAGTTGGCCGCCGAGAGAATCGCAGTCAGAATAACAAAGTTAAATATATCAGCGGCGTAGGGTATGCCTATCTTTTCAAAAACCAGCACAAACGGGCTTTTGACAATCCCTGCCTGATCCATTGGGATCATGGCCGCCAGGATCAGTACGGTGCCGATAAAGAAGATAATCAGTCTGGCGACGGTCGTGCGGATCGCCAGCGGCAGTACCCGCTCGGGATCCTCGGTTTCCCCGGCGGCAATACCAATCAGCTCGGTACCGGAGAAGGCAAAATTAACCGCGACCATGGTCATCAGAATCGGTAATCCGCCATGGGGCAGCCAGCCTGAGGCGGTCAGGTTATGAAAGAACGGTGCACTGCTGCCATCTTTTAGCGGAATAAAGCCAAACATCGCACCCGCGCCGAGGATAATAAAGGCCAGTATCGTGACGACCTTAATCACCGAGAACCAGAATTCCCCTTCGGCGAAAAACCGCGATGAGATAACGTTGAGCATAAAAATCAGCACGCAGAATATCAGGCACCAGAGCCAGACCGGCGACTGGGGGAACCAGTACTGCATACAGAAGCCGGCGGCGGTCAGGCTGGAGCCCAGCGCAACGGTCCAGGTGAGCCAGTAGAGCCACGCTACGGTATAGCCGGTAGCCGGACTGAGATAGCGCGCGGCATAGACGTGAAACGCCCCCGTCTCCGGCATCGCGACCGACAGCTCTCCCAGGCTGAGCATTACCAGCCATACCACCAGCGCACCGATGATATACGCCAGCAGGGTGCCTGCTGCGCCGGTGGTAGAGATGATGTACCCCGTATTGAAAAACAGACCGGTACCAATGACACCGCCCAGTGACAGCATCACCAGATGGCGGGTTTTCATGCTGCGCTTAAATTTTTGCGCATTTTCCTCTTCAGCTTGCTGCATTTCGCGTTATCCGTATAGACGTCTAAACTTCCACAATCCAAGCGTTATACCGATTCCGGCAGGCGAAAGCAACGTTACAAAGTGTGAGGAGAGCGGGCGTGATACGGGGTCAGCGCTGCCCTTTCCGACAGACGCTGAGAGAGGAAACGGCAGTTTATTTAGCCAAACAGCTGTTCAAGGTAGCGCTCAAGGGCAGCGCGGGAGCTAAAGCCATGGGGAATGCCGTAGTGGTCCTGACTGTCGCCAGCCAGATACATGGGGAACTGCACGTACTGATCGCAGGTCTTCATATCGGATGCCGGTGGCGCAATGCCGTGGCTTTTTTCTTTTAAGGTTGGATGGATCACCAGCGCCGTCCGCCCCATCCTCGCTTCGCGGTTAACATAGACATAATTATCGCCTCGGCGATAACCGTAAGCTTTGGTCGTGACCGCATCCACTTCAAATCCGGCTTTTTCCAGCACGCGGGCAACTTCATCAGGGCGTAAATACATGCTTATTCCTCTAAACCAGCAAACGGTGCAACCTTACACAGCGTCGGCGCGCAGGGCATTCGGAATAATCCATAAAGCCGTAATTTCACGGTGAAGGTCACTAAAAACTCTAAGGATAGTCTATAGTTAATATTACATTTCATTTGCAGGGGAGAGAATAATGTTTAATCGGAAGACTAAAAACGAAGACATTGATATCAATCAGGACGTCACACAGCTGGCAGACACCCTTGACGATCTGCTGAAGTCCTACGGCAGTAAAGCGAAAGATGAAGTTGATGGTGCCCGCTCCCGCGCTGAGAAACTGTTAAAAGAAACGCGTGCCAAAGCCAACGGCGGGAATCGCGTTACCCAGGCGGCGAAAGACGCAGGCGGTCAGGTTGACACTTACGTCCGCGATAAGCCCTGGCACGGCGTGGGCATTGGTGCTGCATTAGGTATTTTCGTCGGCGCGCTTATCGCGACGACCACCACCTCACGTAACTAACACCGCGTTATCATCCAAATTACGTCTCACCACGCTTAGTTATCATCCCGATCCTCGCAGCGCCTGCTGCGGGGATTTTTTTTATCCGCCATAAAACCCGTCTCAGCAAGGCTTCATAGCCGCTTCCGCCGCCTTTTTTGACTCACCCTCCGGGAATTTACAATTTGTGTGGTTGCAATAGCCAGGCACTATATCTAGTATTTAGTCATCAACTAAAACACTACATATGGCGAAGCGGCGGCGCAGTCGCGCATTAAAACTGCATCTGACGAGACGTCAAAGTGACCACAAGGTAAATACGAATCATGCGCATTATTATTTACACAAAAAACAACTGTGTCCAGTGCAACGCAACCAAAAACGCGATGGATAAGCAGGGTATCCCTTATCAGCTGGTTAACCTTGATCATGAACCCGATGCCGTTGAAACCCTGAAGGCGATGGGTTACCGCCAGGTGCCGGTGGTTATGGCTGAGCAGGATCACTGGAGCGGCTTTCGTCCCGACAAGATTTTAGCACTCAGGCAATTCGCCGCCGTCGGAGCCTGACGCATATGTCCACGCTGGTTTATTTTTCCAGCCAGTCGGAAAATACGCACCGCTTCGTGATGCGCACCGGTTTGCCCGCACAACGTATCCCGCTGGACGGATCAGAATCGCTGCGGGTCGATGAGCCCTATATTCTGGTGGTTCCCAGCTATGGCGGAGGGACCAGCCGGGGGGCCGTGCCGCGTCAGGTCATTCAGTTTCTGAACCTTCTCCCCAACCGACAGCTTATCCGCGGCGTGATTGCTGCCGGTAACCGTAACTTCGGAGAAGCCTACTGCCTTGCCGGCAGCATTATTGCGCAAAAGTGCGACGTGCCCTGTCTTTATCGCTTCGAGCTTTTGGGCACCGCCGACGACGTCGCAAATGTTTATCAGGGAGTAACCGCATTTTGGCAACAACAGAGAGTACACGCATAGCCCCTCAGCCTGCCGGGCTGGATTATCACTCGCTTAACGCGATGCTGAATCTTTATGATGCCGACGGTCATATCCAGTTTGATAAAGACCGTGAAGCCATTCGGCACTATTTCATTCAGCACGTCCTGCCCAATAGCGTCCAGTTTGCGTCGGTCGAAGAGCGCCTGCGCTATCTGGTGGCGGAAGGATATTATGAAGCGGACGTGCTTAATGCTTACCCGTTTGAATTTGTCCGTACGCTGTTTGAAAAAGCCACGGCCCGCCGCTTTCGTTTCCAGACCTTCCTCGGCGCCTGGAAATTTTACACCAGCTATACGCTGAAGACGTTTGACGGTAAACGCTATCTGGAAGGCTTTACCGAACGCGTCTGCATGGTCGCGCTGACGCTGGCAAAAGGCGATGAAAGCCTGGCGCTGGCACTGATGGAAGAGATGCTCTCTGGCCGCTTCCAGCCCGCCACCCCAACCTTCCTGAACTGCGGTAAACAGCAGCGCGGCGAGCTGGTCTCCTGCTTCCTGCTGCGTATTGAAGATAATATGGAATCCATTGGCCGGGCGGTTAATTCGGCGCTGCAGCTTTCGAAACGCGGCGGCGGCGTAGCATTTCTGCTCTCTAACCTGCGCGAAGCGGGTGCGCCCATTAAGCGTATCGAAAATCAGTCCTCCGGGGTGATCCCGGTGATGAAAATGCTGGAAGATGCCTTCTCTTACGCCAATCAGCTGGGTGCCCGACAGGGGGCAGGCGCGGTTTATCTGCATGCCCATCATCCCGATATTCTGCGCTTTCTCGATACCAAGCGGGAAAACGCCGATGAGAAGATACGCATCAAAACGCTGTCGCTGGGGGTGGTGATCCCGGACATTACGTTCCAGCTGGCGAAGACCAACCAGCCTATGGCGCTGTTCTCCCCCTACGACGTGGAGCGCCTCTACGGTGTACCCTTTGCCGACATCAGCATCAGCGAAAAGTATGAGGAAATGCTGGCAGACGAGCGTATTCGCCGCACCTTTATCAGCCCGCGTGAGTTTTTCCAGACGCTGGCTGAGATCCAGTTTGAGTCCGGCTACCCGTATATCATGTTTGAAGATACGGTCAATCGCGCTAACCCGATTAAGGGCCGGATCAATATGAGTAATCTTTGCTCAGAGATCCTCCAGGTGAACACGCCAACCGGGTATAACGAGGACCTCAGCTATCGCCATATCGGCAAGGATATCTCCTGTAACCTGGGGTCGCTGAATATTGCCCACGCGATGGACTCGCCAGACTTTGCCCGCACGGTGGAAATTGCCGTGCGTGGATTGACGGCGGTTTCCGATCAGAGTCATATCCACTCCGTTCCCTCCATCGAAAAAGGGAATGCGCAGTCGCACGCAATCGGGCTGGGACAGATGAATCTGCACGGTTTTCTGGCGCGGGAAGGCATTCAGTATGGATCCGAGGCCGCGCTGGACTTCACCAATCTCTATTTTTACACCATCACCTGGCACGCGCTGCGCACCTCTAATCTGATTGCCCGCGAAAGAGGTGAACGCTTCGCCGGCTTTGAGGATTCGCGCTATGCCAGCGGCGAGTACTTTGATCAGTACATCAATCAGCCCTGGCTGCCGCGAACCGAACAGGCGGCCGCGCTGTTTGTCCGGGCGGGCATTACCCTTCCCGACCAGCAGGCGTGGCGGGATCTGCGCGATGCGGTGATGAAATTCGGCATCTATAACCAGAACCTGCAGGCTATTCCGCCTACCGGCTCGATCTCCTATATCAATCACGCCACCTCCAGTATTCACCCCATCGTGTCGCGAATTGAGATCCGCAAAGAGGGGAAAACGGGGCGGGTCTATTATCCGGCGCCGTTTATGAACAACGACAACCAGGCGTTTTATCGTGACGCCTACGACATCGGCCCTGAGGCGATTATTGATACCTATGCCGAAGCCACCCGTCATGTCGATCAGGGACTGTCGCTGACGCTGTTTTTCCGCGATACCGCGACGACCCGCGATATTAATAAAGCGCAGATCTACGCCTGGAAAAAAGGTATCAAGACGCTTTACTACATTCGCCTGCGTCAGATGGCCCTGCTGGGAACCGAAGTGGAAGGCTGCGTCTCCTGCTCGCTCTAATTTACCGTTGGGAAGGGCAATGACGCCCTTCCGTATGGATAACATCATGAAATTAAAATCAGTACATGCCATTAACTGGAACCATATCGAGGATGACAAAGACCTGGAGGTCTGGAATCGTCTGACCTCTAATTTCTGGCTACCGGAGAAGGTTCCGCTGTCGAATGATATTCCTGCCTGGAATAGCCTGAATGCCGCCGAGCAGCAGCTGACCATTCGGGTATTCACCGGGCTGACGCTGCTTGACACCATTCAAAATACCGTCGGCGCCCCGGCGCTGATGGCCGATGCGCTGACGCCGCATGAAGAAGCCGTGATGTCTAACATCAGCTTTATGGAAGCGGTGCATGCCCGCTCTTACAGCTCCATTTTCTCCACGCTGTGCCATACCAGCGATGTCGATGCGGCCTATGCCTGGAGCGAAGAGAATCCGGCGCTGCAGCGCAAGGCAGAGATTATCCTGTCGCACTACCATCATGAAGACCCGCTAAAGAAGAAGATTGCCAGCGTGTTCCTGGAGTCCTTCCTGTTTTATTCGGGCTTCTATCTGCCGATGTACTGGTCCAGCCGGGGTAAGCTGACCAACACCGCCGATCTGATCCGCCTGATTATCAAAGATGAAGCCGTACACGGTTATTACATCGGTTATAAATTTCAGAAGGGGCTGGAGAAAGCGAGCCAGGCGCGTAAGGACGAGTTGCAACAGTTTGCCGTGGAACTGCTGCTGGCGCTCTATGAGAACGAAATAGCCTACAGCGAAGCACTTTATGACGGCGTGGGCTGGACGGAAGAGGTTAAAACCTTCCTGCATTACAACGCCAACAAGGCACTGATGAATCTGGGCTATGAGGCGCTTTTCCCCGCAGAACTGACCGCCGTAAACCCCGCTATCCTCTCTGCCCTGTCGCCGAATGCCGATGAAAACCATGATTTTTTCTCCGGGTCTGGTTCCTCGTACGTCATGGGCAAAGCGGTAGATACCGAAGACGAAGACTGGGACTTTTAATTTCCTCCGCGATGGCTGAATTCTTCAGCCATCGTTTAGTTTTGACCGTTAATATTGATTTTTATTAATCGTCCGTTCAATAAAAAAACCAAAGCCAAATTCAAATCATTCCCCGGGTTATTATTTCCTGTCAGCCGATGTGCAGAGGGGGAATATCACTGCCGCCCAACAGCCAATTACGGCCGGAATATTACTTTTTTTTCGCCATCATCAATTCTCCGCAATCCCTTACCCCTTCTGGCCTTTCGGGAGATTGTGGTCTCAGCGATAATTTCCTAACGCCCTTGCAAGGGTTGTCTCAGATTCTCAGTGTGCTAGGGTATAGGCCGCTAATATTCTATCAGGACACAGGAAAATAATAAGAAACTAACCGCTAACCAGGGAATCATTAATGCATGGCCATTAAACTCGAAGTTAAGAATCTCTATAAAGTTTTTGGGGAAAACCCAGACCGTGCTTTTAAGCATATTGAGAAAGGAATAAGCAAAGAAGCCCTTCTGGAGAAAACAGGGCTTTCTCTCGGGGTAAAAGACGCCAGTCTGGCCATTGAAGAAGGCGAGATATTCGTGATCATGGGGCTCTCCGGCTCCGGTAAGTCCACCATGGTTCGCCTTCTCAATCGTCTGATAGAACCCACTCGCGGTCAGGTAATTATCGACGGCGTCGATATCGCGAAAATATCCGAAAGTGAACTCCGTAAGGTACGACGAAATAAAATCAGCATGGTATTTCAGTCCTTCGCGCTAATGCCCCATATGACGGTATTAAATAATGCCGCATTTGGCATGGAATTAGCCGGTATTCCCCTGCAGGAACGTCAGGAAAAAGCGCTCGATGCCCTGCGCCAGGTGGGGCTGGATAATTATGCCCACGCCTACCCTGATGAATTATCCGGTGGCATGCGTCAGCGAGTGGGATTAGCCCGCGCACTGGCGATCAATCCCGATATATTGCTGATGGATGAAGCCTTCTCCGCGCTCGATCCCCTTATCCGCACCGAAATGCAGGATGAGCTGGTCAAGCTGCAATCGCGCCACCAGCGAACCATCGTCTTTATTTCCCACGACCTCGATGAGGCCATGCGTATTGGCGATCGCATTGCGATTATGCAGGGTGGTGAAGTGGTCCAGGTCGGTACGCCGGATGAGATCCTCAATAACCCGGCTAACGATTACGTTCGCACCTTCTTCCGCGGGGTGGATATCAGCCACGTCTTCAGCGCGAAGGATATTGCCCGCCGCAGCGCCAGCGCGCTGATGCGTAAAGCCCCCGGCTTCGGTCCGCGTTCAGCGATTAAACTGCTGCAGGATGAGGATCGCGAATATGGCTACGTGCTGGAAAAACAGAAGTTTATCGGCGTGGTGTCGACCGACTCGCTTAAGGCGGCGCTGGCCGCGGGTGAAGGCCTGGATCACGCCATTCTGGCCGATCCTGCCGCGATGCCGGGTGATACCTCGCTGAGCGACCTGCTCTCTCACGTCGCCCAGGCCCCCTGCGCGGTGCCGATCGTCGGAGAAGACAACCAGTATATCGGGATAATCTCGAAAGGCATGTTACTACAGGCATTAGACCGCGAGGGAGCCAGCAATGAGTAAGCAATCAATCGATCCCTGGGCCACCGCCTCCAACACGTCCGCTGCCGACGCATCCGCGGCACCCGCAGCCGATGCTTCGCAGTCAGCGGCCAGCAGCGATCCCTGGGCCACCGCACCGGCAGATGGCGGAAGCGCTTCCACTGCCGCTCCCGGCGGCGGCGATACCAGCGGCGCCTGGGGCTCGCCCGCCGGCGGCCACGATGCAGCGGGCAGCGGAGACTGGTTAAACAGCGCCCCCGCCCCCCAGGTGGAGCACTTCAGCATTCTGGATCCCTTCCATAAAACGCTGATCCCACTCGATAGCTGGGTGACCTCAGGCATTGACTGGGTGGTCACCCACTTCCGTCCGGTATTTCAGGGCATTCGCGTACCGGTGGATTATATCCTCAGCGCCTTTCAGCAGCTTCTGCTGGGAATGCCTGCGCCGGTGGCAATCATCATTTTTTCCCTGATCGCCTGGCAGCTCTCGAGCCTGGGAATGGGCATTGCGACCCTGATCTCACTGATCGCCATCGGGGCGATCGGTGCCTGGTCGCAGGCGATGGTGACCCTGGCACTGGTACTGACGGCCCTGCTGTTCTGCATCATCATCGGGCTACCGCTGGGGATCTGGCTGGCACGCAGTGAAAAGGCGGCCAAAATCATTCGTCCACTGCTGGATGCCATGCAAACCACGCCCGCCTTCGTCTATCTGGTACCGATTGTGATGCTGTTTGGCATCGGCAACGTGCCCGGCGTGGTGGTGACCATTATCTTTGCGCTGCCGCCGATTGTCCGCCTGACCATCCTGGGCATCAAACAGGTGCCTGCGGATCTGATCGAGGCCGCCGAATCCTTTGGGGCTAATCCGCGTCAGATGCTGTTCAAGGTCCAGCTTCCGCTGGCCATGCCAACCATTATGGCAGGCGTGAATCAGACTCTGATGCTGGCGCTGTCGATGGTCGTCATCGCCTCAATGATCGCCGTGGGCGGCCTGGGTCAGATGGTACTGCGCGGGATAGGCCGTCTGGATATGGGCCTGGCCACCGTGGGCGGCGTCGGGATTGTGATCCTCGCGATTATTCTGGATCGTCTGACCCAGTCGCTGGGACGTGACAGCCGCAGCCGTGGTCCCCGCCGCTGGTATGCAACGGGTCCCCTGGGACTCTTTACCCGACCCTTTATCCGCTAGCATTTCACTTTTGGCGGCGCGCTCAGAAGCGCCGCCTGCTTTTTCAGACAGAGTAATAACAATAAGGATCCACCATGCGAAAGACCGTACTGTTAGCCGCCGCATTAACTACGCTGGCGACGGCTCAAATCTCAGCCGCTGAGCTGCCGGGCAAAGGCATTACCGTCAAGCCAGTACAGAGCACCATTACGGAAGAGACCTTCCAGACCCTGCTGGTCAGCCGCGCACTGGAAAAACTCGGCTATACCGTCGAGCAGCCCAGCGAAGTGGATTACAATGTGGGCTACACCTCCATCGCTTCCGGCGACGGCACCTTTACTGCCGTGAACTGGCAGCCGCTGCACGACGATATGTATAAGGCCGCCGGTGGAGACGCTAAGTTCTACCGCGCCGGGACCTTTGTACAGGGCGCAGCGCAGGGCTATTTAATCGATAAGAAAACGGCCGAAAAATACCATATTACCCGTATCGATCAGCTGAAGGATCCTAAGCTGGCGAAGCTGTTTGACAGTAACGGCAACGGCAAAGCCGACCTGACCGGCTGTACGCCAGGCTGGGGCTGCGAAACGGTTATCAACCACCAGATACAGGCTTACGGTCTGAGCAATACGGTTGAACATAACCAGGGTAACTATTCAGCGATGATCGCCGATACCATTACCCGCTTCAAAGAGGGCAAACCTGTTCTCTACTATACCTGGACGCCGTACTGGGTGAGTGACGTACTGGTTCCGGGCCGCGATGTCGTCTGGCTGCAGGTGCCTTTCTCCTCTATGCCGGGTGAGCAGAAGAATGTGGATACCAAACTGCCAAACGGCGCAAACTACGGTTTCCCGGTTAATACAATGCATATTGTGGCGAATAAAGCCTGGGCAATGAAGAATCCAGCGGCCGCGAAGCTTTTCTCTGAAATGAAGCTGCCGATTGCTGATATCAACGCTCAGAACTCCCGTATGCATCAGGGCCAGTCTTCTGAAGCCGATATTAACGCGCACGTAGATGGCTGGATCAAAGCGCACCAGGCGCAGTTTGACGGCTGGGTCAAAGACGCCCTGGCCGCCGCAAAATAGCCTGAACGGGGTTATACCGCACGCCAGAGAGTAAACAGAGGGCAGCCGAGAGGCTGCCCTCACTGATTGTGCTGTCAGAAATCACGGAGAGGAGGCTTTATGACCAGGAAGCACGCTTACCGCCGCTGGCGACCGTCCTTACCCTTCCGACCCGCTCTTTATTCCGCGTTGAGCCGGTCATTTATTCTGTAAGCGACATATTTTTTAGGCTACTATTCAGTTACACCTGTTTTTATTAGTCTGATAATCATAATGAAATCCTCTCAGCCCGTCCTGAATACGCCGCTGGTTGCGCTGATGTCGCTGGCAACCGGTCTCTCCGTTGCCTGCAACTATTACGTTCAGCCCCTGTTGGAAACCGTTGCCCGCACCTTTGACCTTTCCGTAAACCAGGCCGGGTTTATCGTCACGACCGCACAGCTGGGCTATGCCGCCGGGCTGTTATTACTTGTGCCCCTGGGCGATATGCTGGAGCGGCGGGGACTCATCGTTATTATGAGCCTGCTGGCAGCCTGCGGCCTGGTGATCACCGCCCTTTCCCCGAGCCTGACGATTATGCTGCTGGGAACGGCACTGACCGGGCTGTTCTCGGTGGTGGCGCAGATCCTCGTACCGCTGGCGGCGACGCTGGCGGAACCGGCCAAACGCGGCAAGGTGGTAGGGACCGTAATGAGTGGGCTGCTGCTGGGGATCCTGCTGGCTCGGACCGTTGCGGGCGGCCTGGCACAGCTGGGAGGCTGGCGGACCGTATACTGGGTAGCCAGCGCGCTAATGGCGTTGATGGCGCTGGCGCTGTGGCGCTATCTCCCGCGCTACAGACAGTCGGTTCCGCTCAACTATGGGCAACTGCTCGGATCGATATTCACTCTGTACCGCACCAATCCTGTCCTGAGAACCCGCGCCGTCACCGGCTGCCTGGCCTTTGCAAATTTCAGCATACTCTGGACTTCAATGGCCTTTCTGTTGGCTTCGCCACCCTATGGCTATTCTGAAGGTAAAATTGGGCTACTGGGGCTGGTCGGTGCAGCCGGGGCGCTGGCGGCGCGGCAGGCGGGCGCACTGGCGGATAAGGGGAAAGCCCGCCTGACCACCACCGCAGGCCTGATCCTCTTGCTTATCTCCTGGGCCTTTACCGCGCTGGGAAGTCATTCACTGGCGGCGCTGATCGTGGGGATTATTCTGCTCGATCTGACGGTTCAGGGCGTACATATCACCAATCAAAGCGTCATCTACAGCCGGATGCCGGAGGCACGTAACCGCCTGACGGCAGGCTACATGACCAGCTACTTTATTGGCGGTGCGGCAGGCTCGCTGGTGTCAGCCAGTGCGTTTCAATATGCCGGATGGAAAGGCGTATGCCTGGCGGGGGCTTCATTAACTTTACTTAATATTTTGAGCTGGTGGCGCGGGTCTCGCCACGAAGTGGATACTCCTTAGCCTGCAAATAGTAAATTGAGGAAATTTCAGGCCCACTGCTCTGTTAAGCGGTTACACACTCTGGTATTGTTAGCGCCTGCTTATTCAGATTAGTTATTTTTTCAAGTGAAACTATTAAGTAGCAGGCTCAATTCGCCGGCGATCGCTGAACAGGATAAGGCATTCGCTCAATCCAGTCCCGTTGCTGTCCTGTGTGACAGTGGTCGGGAATAGCGGTCGTGGGTCGAAACACACCTGAATTTGCAAACCTTGTTACTGAGTGTGCCATCAGACTCAGGCGATCTCTATTTCTCTGAAGCGAGAATGGCACACGTATTAATAACCGCGCAATATGCACGGTTATCGGCCAGTAGTCGGAGGCGACCTTTACCTTCATCCCGGTTAATTTGGTGAAGAAATGATAAGCAGTCGTTATCCAATGCTCTGAGCCATTCAGCCCGCCCCCAGGGGTTTGGGATTAAGGCGTACAGCCTTAACTGACATCTGCGGCATCCCTGTTCGATGCTGCTCAGCACACTGGGTTATGGAGTGACCTGGAAATTACTGATGGTATTCCCGATCTCACATCGCCGGAGAAGAGGTGTTTATCGCCATCGTTACGATACCAGTTGCAACTTATGAGGTTCCCCCAGATGGAAAGTTCGTTTGCCCCTATTGAACAGATGCTTAATTTCCGCGCTAACCGTCAGAAAGACTTTCCTTTACAGGAGATAATGCTGACAAGACTGTGCATGCATATGCAGAGTAAGCTACTGGAAAATCGCAATAAAATGCTGAAAGCTCAGGGGATTAACGAGACGCTGTTTATGGCATTAATCACCCTGGATGCACAGGAAAACCACAGCATTCAACCTTCTGAACTCAGCGCCGCGCTCGGTTCATCCCGCACAAATGCCACGCGCATTGCAGACGAACTGGAGAAACGTGGCTGGATTGAGCGTCGTGAAAGTGACCACGATCGCCGTTGTCTGCATCTGCATCTGACTGATAAAGGGCATGAATTTCTTCGCCAGCTGCTGCCACCGCAGCATCAGTGCCTGCAACTCCTGTGGTCTGCACTAAGCGGCTCTGAGAAAAGTCAGCTGGAAAGCATTACGCGTAAGCTGCTGACCCGACTGGATCAAATGGACGAAGAGGAAGTCATTACGGCTCTTTCCCGCTAAGCTTGACCCAATAGCATATTGTGCGACGACGGTATCGCCGCTAATGGCTATTTTAGTCCGCTAATTTTGATCGGTGCCAGCGCTTACCCGCTGGCATTTTAGACTCCGGGCATGACTACCGACAGGTAGCATGCCCGGTTCGCATGGGAAACGTGGAGAACACCATGAGTGTAAATGTGGAGAATCAAACTCCTTCACAGCCGACTAATAAGAAGAAAAAGCGCAAAGTTGCGTTAATTTTCCTGGCCGTGCTGTTTATTTTAATCGGCGTTGTCTGGCTCGTTTACTGGTTGACGGTACTGCGCCACTTTCAGGACACCGACGATGCGTACGTTGCGGGTAACCAGGCACAAATTATGGCCCAGGTGTCGGGCAGCGTGAATAAGGTCTGGTTCGACAATACCGATTACGTTAAAAAGGGCGATGTGCTGCTGACGCTGGACAGAACCGATGCCGAACAGGCTTTTGAAAAGGCCCAGACTGCGCTGGCCACCAGCGTGCGTCAGACCCACCAGCTGATTATCAATGGCAGACAGTATCAGGCCACCATTGCGCTGCAAAAAACCGCTCTGGAACAGGCGCAGTCTGATCTTAAGCGCCGGGAGCCTCTCGGGGCCGCGAATCTCATTGGCCGCGAAGATTTACAACACTCGCGCGATGCCGTAGCCACGGCTAAAGCCCAGCTTGACGTTGCCACGCAGCAATATAATGCGAATCAGGCCATGGTGCTGAACACCTCGCTGGAAAATCAGCCCGCAGTCAAACAGAGCGCGGCTGAACTGCGCGATGCCTGGCTAAATCTGCAACGCACCAGCGTTATCAGCCCGATTGATGGCTTTGTTTCCCGCCGCAGCGTGCAGGTCGGCTCGCAAATCTCCCCGACTACGCCGCTGATGGCCGTCGTGCCTGCCAGCAACCTCTGGGTCGATGCGAATTTTAAAGAGACCCAGCTGGCTAATATGCGCATTGGGCAGCCTGCCACCGTAATCAGTGACATTTATGGCAGCGACGTAACCTATCACGGCAAGGTTGTTGGCCTGGATATGGGTACCGGCAGCGCCTTCTCGCTGCTGCCTGCACAGAATGCCACCGGCAACTGGATCAAAGTGGTTCAGCGCCTGCCGGTTCGTATAGAGCTGGATCCGCAGGAAGTGGTGAAACATCCGCTCAGAATCGGCCTTTCCACCCAGGTCAACGTGGATACCAGCAATATCGACGGTGCCGTGCTGGCGACCCGGGTACGCTCAACGCCCGCCTATGAAAGTAATGCGCTGGCGCTGGATCTCGCACCTGTTGATAAGCTGATCGCAGAGATCGTCCGCGCCAATGCGGGTTAAGAGGGCGAGAGGCTAATGGCACAAAAACCGCTTGAAGGCGCTCAGCTGGTTCTGATGACGATTGCGCTGTCGCTGGCGACGTTTATGCAGGTGCTGGACTCCACGATTGCTAACGTCGCTATACCGACTATCGCCGGGAACCTGGGGGCATCGAACTCCCAGGGAACCTGGGTCATTACCTCATTTGGCGTGGCCAATGCGATATCCATTCCCATTACCGGCTGGCTGGCAAAACGCGTCGGCGAAGTGAAGCTGTTTCTGTGGGCGACGGTAGGCTTTGCTGTCGCTTCATGGCTATGCGGGATGTCCAACAGCCTGACCATGCTGATCTTTTTCCGCGTGATCCAGGGCGTGGTGGCAGGTCCGTTAATTCCGCTGTCGCAAAGTCTGCTGTTGAGTAACTATCCCCCCGCTAAACGCAGTATTGCCCTGTCACTCTGGGCGATGACGGTGATTGTGGCCCCCATATGCGGCCCGATCCTTGGCGGCTGGATCAGTGACAACTACCACTGGGGATGGATTTTCTTTATCAACGTCCCCATCGGTGCGGTAGTGGTCATGCTGGCGCTGCAAACGCTGCGAAATCGCGAGACGCCAACGGTCATCCGGCCGATAGATACCGTCGGGCTGGTCCTGCTGGTGGTCGGTATCGGTTGTCTGCAGGTGATGCTTGACCGCGGCAAAGAGCTGGACTGGTTTAGCTCGCAGGAAATTATTGTCCTGACGGTAATTGCGGTGATCGCACTGGCGGTACTGCTGGTATGGGAGCTGACCGATGACCATCCCATTGTTGATCTGTCACTGTTTAAGTCGCGAAACTTCACTATTGGCTGCCTGTCTATCAGCCTGGCCTATATGCTCTATTTTGGATCCATCGTGCTGCTGCCCCAGCTGCTTCAGGAGGTCTACGGCTATACGGCGACATGGGCCGGGCTGGCATCAGCGCCGGTTGGGATCATTCCGGTTATTTTGTCGCCCATTATCGGCAGGTTTGCGCACCGGCTGGATATGCGCAAGCTGGTGACCTTTAGCTTTATCATGTATGCCGTCTGCTTCTACTGGCGAGCCTATACGTTTGAACCGGGGATGAATTTTGGGGCTTCTGCCTGGCCTCAGTTTATTCAGGGGTTTGCGGTGGCCTGCTTCTTTATGCCTCTGACCACCATTACCCTTTCCGGTCTGGCACCGGATCGGCTGGCGGCGGCATCCAGCCTGTCAAACTTTACCCGAACGCTGGCGGGCTCGATTGGTACCTCGATCACCACCACCATGTGGACCGACAGAGAATCAATGCATCACAGCTATCTCAGCGAGTCCGTCAATGCGTATAATGTCAATTCCCAGGCGATGTACAGCAAGCTGGAAAGTCTTGGCATGACGCATGAGCAGGCGTCGGCGTGGATTGCGCAGCAAATCACTAATCAGGGCCTGATTATCTCCGCTAATGAGATTTTCTGGGCCTCAGCGGCCGTTTTCCTCGGCCTGCTGGTGCTTATCTGGTTTGCCCGTCCGCCCTTTGGTGCGGGCAGCGGAGGAGGCGGAGGCGCGCACTAGAGGTTGCGCTTTCAGCCATAAAAAAACGGGCCCTTGCGAGGCCCGTTTTCTTTTGCACGGCGTCTTACGCGTTCTGACGCCACCACTCTGCCAGCAGAATACCGGTCGCGACAGAAACGTTGAGGCTTTCAACATTTCCGGTGCCACTGATGGAAACGCTGAGATCTCCCTGCTGCATCGTGCTTTCAGAAAGCCCGTCGCGCTCCTGCCCCAACACCAATACCATTTTGGCAGGAAACTCTGCCTGCGACAGCGGGGTGCCTTTATGGCTGGACGTGGTCACGATGGTGTAGCCCGCCTTGCGAAACGCACTCAATCCGGCGGCAAAACTTTCACCGCTAATGGCCTGAATATGTTCAGCCCCGCCTTCAGCCGTGCGCACGGCGGCGCCCGATTCCAGCAGGGAAGCATCATCTACCAGCAGCCCTTTCGCACCGAAGTGCGCGCAGCTGCGCATCATGCCGCCCAGGTTGTGCGGGTTGCCGATATCTTCCAGCGCCAGCACACAATCCTTTTCGCCCGCGTTTGACAGCCACTCGCTGACGGGCATGCCCATACGCTTTTTAATCAGGAAGCAGACGCCACCGTGATGCTCAGTCCCGGAAGCTTTAACCAGCTCGTCTTCCTCGACCACGTGATAGGCCTTACGGTTGGCCGCCATCCACTTCAGCGCGTCGCGGAAGCGAGGCGTGACGCTCTGCACAAACCATGCGCGGACAATACAGTCCGGACGGCTTTGAAACAGGGCCTGACAGGCATTTTCGCCATATACGCGCGTCTCTTCCATACGCTGACGCCGGATCTGTTCCGGGTCGATATAGCTTTTACCGCTGATGCCGCCGTGATCCGGGCGCGCCTCTTCGGTTGCAGACGGTGCGCGAGAAACCGTACGCCACGGCGAATCACTCGGAAGTGCGTCGCGATCGCGCCCGCCACGCGGTTTGCTGTCTGCGTTACGTGAAGGACGACGGCTGTCATCCTGACGAGGTCCACCTTTACCGGTGCGGGGATTTTTCCCGCCTTTGTTGCTCTCGTCATCACCACGGACATACATCACTTTGACTTTTCCGCTTTTACCTTTAAATTCGTCGTTCATTTTCCCTCCACCTGGCTGAGCGCGAAGCGCGCAGATTACCTGATGTGGCGGCGCTTAGCTATTAACTTCCGCCACAAAGGGCGAATGCGCCTTTTTCCGGCTTTGGCCGGTTCTGAAAGCATCAGGCAGATATTGCCTATTATACCCATTGAACAAATCTCTTTGTGGCTTAACCCTGGCCGAACCATAATTGTCGCTGGCTTCATAACGAATATAGTAAGTGAACGCTTACCCCTATTAGCACCGAGGTGAATACATGAATACGGTTTGTGCATCATGCCAGGCAACGAATCGCGTTCCACAGGAACGCACGGCCGACGGTGCGAAATGCGGACGCTGCGGGAATACCTTGTTCAACGGGGAGGTTATCGCGGCAACCACTGCCACCCTCGATAAGTATTTGCAGGACGACCTTCCTGTAGTGGTCGATTTCTGGGCGCCCTGGTGTGGTCCCTGTGTCAATTTCGCGCCGATCTACAAAGACGTGGCGGAAGAGCGCAGCGGCGAAATTCGCTTTATTAAAGTGAATACCGAAGCAGATCCAGAACTCAGCGCGCGCTTTCGTATACGCAGCATCCCTACCATTATGATTTTCAAACAGGGCAAGATGGTCGATATGCTTAGCGGAGCCATGCCTAAAGCCCCCTTTAATGAGTGGCTGAACGAGAATCTGTAAAGCTCCCCTGTAAGCGCTTACCAACCTTTAGCGGATTAAACGTGGGCAAGTTCCCGTTAGTCGTGGCCATCACGGTATGGCCACTACTGCTTATCCGCCCTTTTCGGTAGAATGACTTCTTTGCCTGAAAGGGTTTCTTTACCTGATAAGCCGCTATGACTGAAAACGCAGTCCTTACTCTTCGCGCCGAACGTCTGGCCCGATCAACCCGCCCCTTTTTAGCGCGCGGTAATCGAATCCCTCGCTGTCAGCGCTGTCTCCTGCCCGTTAAAAACTGTCTGTGCGACCAGCTTCACCCCCAACAGGCCCGGAGCCGCTTCTGCCTGGTTATGTTCGATACGGAACCGATGAAACCCAGCAATACCGGCAGGCTGATCGCCGATATTCTGCCGGAAACCCTGGCGTTTGGCTGGTCACGCACCGAACCGGATCCTGCCCTGTTAGCTGCGGTGAAAAACCCTAAGGTTCAGCCCATGGTGGTATTCCCCGCCTCCTATGCCGACCCAGGCAGGGCTGTTATCGACGTCCCGCCACAAAGCGGTAAGCCACCGCTGTTTATTATGCTGGATGGCACCTGGCCGGAGGCCAGAAAGATGTTCCGTAAAAGCCCCTGGCTTGATGGCTTTCCCGTGATGTCGCTGACGCTGACCACCCCCTCCAATTATCAGCTACGTGGCATCCACGCTCAGGGACAGCACTGTACGGCAGAAGTCGCGGCCGAGCTGCTGATACAGGCGGGGGATATTACCGCCGGAACCGCACTATCCCGGCATTTTGACCTTTTTCGCCAGCGCTATCTTGCCGGTAAACCTCACCCGCCACGCTAAGCCGCTGCCGGATTTGGCCGGACTCCCCAGCAGGATAACGACGCTTATAATCAGCTGAACAACATTACGTATCCCGATTGTGCTATGTGGAACAACGATTGAATGAACCTGTCCGCCCTGCAAACGCTATCACTGATGTAAAGAGGGACGTCTCTCTTCCCGCAGGTGCCCGCGATCAATAATCTGCACCTCATCGAGGTTATCCCAGCCAGAACGCGTTAGAATCAGGCGAGTCCAGCCAAAGGGAGCAGGAAATGAGCCAACGTGGATTAGAAGCGCTATTGCGACCCCGTTCGATCGCCGTTATTGGGGCCTCTGTTCGCCCGGACCGTGCCGGATACCTGATGATGCGCAACCTGCTGGCGGGGGGCTTCAGCGGCCCCATTCTGCCCGTTACGCCAAAATATCAGGCGGTATGCGGCGTGCTGGCGTGCCGGGATGTCGCCAGCCTGCCACTTTCACCCGATCTCGCGGTTATCTGTACACATGCCAGTCGTAATCTTGAGCTTCTGGAAGCGCTGGGTAAGCGAGGCTGCAAAGCCTGTATCATTCTCTCTGCCCCCGCCAGCCAGCGCGATGCGCTAAAAAGCTGCGCCAGCCAGTGGCAAATTCGTCTGCTCGGCCCCAACAGTCTTGGTCTGCTGGCACCCTGGCAGGGGCTAAATGCCAGCTTCTCGCCCGTTCCCATCGCCCAGGGAAAGCTGGCCTTTATCTCCCAGTCCGCTGCCGTTTCAAATACCATTCTCGACTGGGCACAGCAGCGTCAGCTGGGCTTTTCGTGGTTTATTTCACTGGGCGACAGCCTGGATATCGATGCTGACGATCTGCTCGATTTCCTGGCGCGTGACGGCAAGACCAGTGCGATCCTGCTCTATCTTGAGCACCTTAGCGATGCGCGCCGCTTCGTCTCTGCTGCCCGTAGCGCCTCACGTAACAAGCCTATTCTGGTGATTAAAAGCGGCCGCAGCCAGCAGGCACAGAGGCTGCTCAAAACCTATGGCGGGCTGGATGCCGCCTGGGATGCGGCGATCCAGCGCGCAGGTATGCTGCGGGTGCATGATACCCATGAGCTGTTCTCTGCGGTGGAGACTCTGAGCCATATGCGTCCCCTGCGCGGTGAACGACTAATGATCGTCAGTAATGGTGCTGCCCCTGCTGCACTGGCCCTTGACGAGCTGGATGCGCGTAACGGCAAGCTGGCCATTCTTAATGATGAATTGCTGGCTGACCTGAAAACGCTGTTATCGGATGACGTTATTCCAGGCAATCCACTGGATCTGAAGGATGACGCGACACCCGCGCGCTACGTACAGGCCGTGACCCGACTGCTGGACTGTCAGGAAATTGATGCGCTGATGATTATCCATGCTCCCAGCGCGGTCGCTCCCGCTACGCTTACGGCCCAATTGCTGATCGATGCGATCGGAAAACACCCCAGAGCCCGGCAGGTTTCGCTCCTGACCAACTGGAGCGGGGAGTTTTCTTCCCTGGAGGCGCGCAGGTTATTTAACGATGCCGGTATCCCCACCTACCGTACGCCTGAAGGAACCATAACGGCCTTTATGCATATGGTGGAGTATCGCCGTAATCAGAAACAGCTGCGCGAAACGCCCTCCCTCCCGGTCGGTCTGACGGCGAATACGGCGGATGCACATCGTCTTATACGTCAGGCGCTGGATGAAGGGGCTTCGACGCTGGACACGCATGAAGTGCAGCCTATCCTTCGGGCCTATGGTCTGAGTACGCTGCCGACCTGGATTGCCAGCGATAGCGCAGAGGCCGTGCATATTGCCGGCCAGATTGGTTATCCGGTTGCGCTTAAGCTACGCTCTCCCGATATTCCACATAAATCCGACATCCAGGGCGTGATGCTCTATTTACGTACGGCCAGCGAGGTGCAACACGCAGCGGAAGCGATTTTCGATCGCGTCAGGCTGGCCTGGCCTCAGGCAAATATTCATGGGCTGCTGGTGCAGAGCATGGCAAATCGCGCTGGCGCTCAGGAATTAAGGATTGTTGTCGAGCAGGATGCCGTTTTTGGTCCGCTGATTATGCTGGGCGAAGGCGGAATTGAATGGCAGGCAGACAGGCAGGCCGTCGTGGCGCTGCCGCCGCTGAATATGACGCTGGCACGTTATCTGGTGGCTCAGGCAATCAAGAGCGGTAAGCTGCGTGGGCGTAGTGCGCTACAGCCCCTTGATATCAATGGCATCAGCCAGGTGCTGGTTCGGGTTTCTAACCTGATAGTTGACTGCCCTGAAATTGTCCGACTTGATATCCATCCGCTGCTGGCCGCGGGTAGCGAATTTTCCCTGCTTGATGTCACCATGCAGCTTGCCGAATTTTCCGGCGATCCCGAGGCCCGGCTGACAATCCGGCCTTATCCATCTGCGCTTGAAGAACGCGTGGAGATGAAAAATGGCCAGTCCTGTCTTTTCCGCCCGATCCTGCCAGAAGATGAGCCTCTGCTGCGCAGGTTTATTTCCCAGGTGACAAAGGAAGATCTCTACTACCGCTACTTTAGTGAGATCAATGAGTTCACTCATGACGATTTGGCGAACATGACGCAAATCGACTACGATCGGGAAATGGCGATCGTCGCCGTACGCCAGCACAATGGCGAAGAGGAAATCATTGGCGTTACGCGGGCTATTTCAGATGCGGATAATATTGATGCCGAGTTTTCCGTACTGGTGCGATCCGATCTCAAAGGACTCGGGCTGGGGCGACGTCTGCTGGAAAAAATGATCGCTTATACCCGCGAGCATGGGTTATTACAACTCAACGGCATTACCATGCCGGGCAACCGGGGCATGATCACGCTGGCGCGCAAGCTAGGATTTTCCGTCGATATCCAGCTTGAGGATGGCATTGTCAGCCTTTCACTCGCCCTGATGTCGCCTTCCGGATAAAGTCTGGAAACGTAAAAATGGCCTCTTCTATGCCAGGTAATGTATTATACGGGGTTAGAGTGATGATTTTATGGCAGGTGCCATTCCATGAACAGAGAAGATACGCACTGTGATGTTGTCTAAATTTAAACGTAATAAACACCAACAGCACCTTGCGCAACTACCCAAACTGTCTCAGTCGGTTGCTGATTTCACCACGCTGTATTCTCCTGCGGATTTTCATCGTACGCTTCTGGAAAGAATAGCCGGGGCCACGCGTCGTATCTGTATTGTGGCGCTCTATCTGGAAAATGATGACGGCGGCCGCAGCATTCTTTCAGCGCTGTATGAGGCGAAGCGGCTGCGCCCGGAGCTTGAGATCCGCATACTGGTCGACTGGCATCGCGCTCAGCGAGGCAGAATTGGCGCCGCCCGCGGTGCAACTAACGCGGACTGGTATTGCGAAATGGCTGAGCAGCATGCGGATGTCGCCATTGAGGTTTACGGTGTACCGGTCAATACGCGCGAAGCGCTGGGCGTGCTGCATCTGAAAGGGTCGGTGATTGATGATACGCTTCTCTATACCGGTGCCAGTCTTAACGACGTTTATCTTCATCAGCATGATAAATATCGCTATGACCGTTACCAGGTCATCAAAAACCCCGTACTGGCTGATACCCTAATTCACTGGATTGATAAAAACCTGATCCAGGCGGAAGCTGTTCATCGGCTTGATAATCATGAACGCCCTAAAAGCCCGGAAATCAAAAATGAAACCCGTCAGTTCCGTCAGGATCTGCGAGGATTCGATTATGAATTCACAGGTGATGCCACCAATGAACAACTGGCGGTCACGCCGCTGGTCGGTTTGGGCAAGCACAGCCTGCTGAATAAGACCATTTTCCATTTGATGCCCTGCGCTGAACATAAGCTTACGCTCTGTACGCCCTATTTTAATATGCCGGCGATCCTGGCCCGGAATATCATCTGGCTGTTACGTCGGGGAAAAGAGGTTGAAATCATCGTTGGCGACAAAACCGCTAATGACTTTTACATTCCAGAGGATCAGCCTTTCAAGATTATCGGCGCTCTTCCCTATTTGTATGAGATCAACCTTCGACGCTTTCTGAGCCGCCTGCAGTACTACGTCACGAATGGACAGCTACAGGTCAGGCTGTGGAAAGATGGGGAGAACAGCTACCATTTGAAAGGCATGTGGGTTGATGATGAGTGGATGCTCATCACCGGTAATAACCTCAATCCAAGGGCTTGGCGCCTCGATCTTGAAAATGCCGTGCTTATCCACGATCCCTTACAAGAGCTGGCCGATCAAAGTGCGCGTGAGCTCAGTTTGATCCGCGAACATACTACCGTAGTGAAGCATTTCCGCGATCTCGAAAGCATTGCGGACTATCCTCTTAAGGTGCGTAAACTGATCCGCCGGCTCCGCCGCATTCGTATCGACAGGCTTATCAGCCGGATCCTCTAAAACGTCTGAATTTGCGTTTTCTTTTACAGGCCCTGTCTTCGCACGGGGCCTTTTTACAGGAAAAGCACATGCGTCAATTTCTGCTTATTGCCACGCTAAGCTGCACTGGCTGTACCCACCTGGCACAGGACGACTGGACAGGAAAGGATAAGGCGCAGCACTTTCTCTCTTCTGCTTTTTTCTCGGCAGCCGGTAATGCATATGGTGAACATCAGAACTGGAGTGACAGGCACAGCGGCAGCTTTGGGCTGATGTTTGCCCTGAGTCTGGGCGCAGCCAAGGAGCTTTATGATAGCCGCGAAGGAGGAACGGGCTGGAGCTGGAAAGATTTTAGCTGGGACGTTGCGGGTGCGGCGGCAGGGTATGCGCTGTGGAGCCTTGATCGTTAACCGGCCTAAGAGCGGCTTTTTTCCCCGCCCCCATAACGCAAAAAACCCTGACCGTGAGGTCAGGGTTATTGCTTTATTTGATGCCTGGCAGTTCCCTACTCTCGCATGGGGANCCCCACACTACCATCGGCGCTACGGCGTTTCACTTCTGAGTTCGGCATGGGGTCAGGTGGGACCACCGCGCTACAGCCGCCAGGCAAATCTTGGTGCACGGAACGAATATTTTGCGCTGCTGCTGCGTTGGCCGCACTTGCAAACTCAGTCACATACCGGTGTATGCTCCTTCCTTCGCTGCGTTTGCCGCCCTGCTTCAGCACAAACTCTTTCGTTCCCGCTAATCTTTTAAATCACACTCCGCGTACTCACGTCCGCAGGGCAGATAAAATCTCTTGCTCCGTCCCGCATGCGTAATAGGCAGAACAGCTTAATTCTTGTCCGGATAAGCTGAA
>NZ_CDPK01000016.1:88120-88467 GCF_900068895.1 Erwinia sp. ErVv1
CCCGGCCTATCAACGTCGTAGTCTTCAACGTCCCTTCAGGACCCTTAAAGGGTCAGGGAAGATTCATCTCGAGGCAAGTTTCGCGCTTAGATGCTTTCAGCGCTTATCTTTTCCGCACTTAGCTACCGGGCAATGCCATTGGCATGACAACCCGAACACCAGTGGTGCGTTCACTCCGGTCCTCTCGTACTAGGAGCAACCCCTCTCAATCTTCCAGCGCCCACGGCAGATAGGGACCGAACTGTCTCACGACGTTCTAAACCCAGCTCGCGTACCACTTTAAACGGCGAACAGCCGTACCCTTGGGACCTACTTCAGCCCCAGGATGTGATGAGCCGACATCGAGG
>NZ_CDPK01000016.1:88517-89601 GCF_900068895.1 Erwinia sp. ErVv1
GCCAAACACCGCCGTCGATATGAACTCTTGGGCGGTATCAGCCTGTTATCCCCGGAGTACCTTTTATCCGTTGAGCGATGGCCCTTCCATTCAGAACCACCGGATCACTATGCCCTGCTTTCGCACCTGCTCGAGCCGTCACTCTCGCAGTCAAGCCAGCTTATGCCATTGCACTAACCTCACGATGTCCGACCGTGATTAGCTGACCTTCGTGCTCCTCCGTTACTCTTTAGGAGGAGACCGCCCCAGTCAAACTACCCACCAGACACTGTCCCCACGCCAGATTATGGCGCCAGGTTAGAACATCAAACGTTAAAGGGTGGTATTTCAAGGTTGGCTCCACGCAGACTGGCGTCCACGCTTCAAAGCCTCCCCCCTATCCTACACATCAAGGCTCAATGTTCAGTGTCAAGCTGTAGTAAAGGTTCACGGGGTCTTTCCGTCTTGCCGCGGGTACACTGCATCTTCACAGCGAGTTCAATTTCACTGAGTCTCGGGNCAAGCTGTAGTAAAGGTTCACGGGGTCTTTCCGTCTTGCCGCGGGTACACTGCATCTTCACAGCGAGTTCAATTTCACTGAGTCTCGGGTGGAGACAGCCTGGCCATCATTACGCCATTCGTGCAGGTCGGAACTTACCCGACAAGGAATTTCGCTACCTTAGGACCGTTATAGTTACGGCCGCCGTTTACCGGGGCTTCGATCAGGAGCTTCTCTTGCGATAACCCCATCAATTAACCTTCCGGCACCGGGCAGGCGTCACACCGTATACGTCCACTTTCGTGTTTGCACAGTGCTGTGTTTTTAATAAACAGTTGCAGCCAGCTGGTATCTTCGACTGGCTTCAGCTCCGCGAGCAAGTCGCTTCACCTACGCACCAGCGTGCCTTCTCCCGAAGTTACGGCACCATTTTGCCTAGTTCCTTCACCCGAGTTCTCTCAAGCGCCTTGGTATTCTCTACCTGACCACCTGTGTCGGTTTGGGGTACGATTCGTTGTTACCTGATGCTTAGAGGCTTTTCCTGGAAGCAGGGCATTTGTTACTTCAGCACCGTAGTGCCTCGTCATCACGCCTCAGCCTTAAGGC
>NZ_CDPK01000016.1:89676-89877 GCF_900068895.1 Erwinia sp. ErVv1
CATAGCCTTCTCCGTCCCCCCTTCGCAGTAACACCGAGTACAGGAATATTAACCTGTTTCCCATCGACTACGCCTTTCGGCCTCGCCTTAGGGGTCGACTCACCCTGCCCCGATTAACGTTGGACAGGAACCCTTGGTCTTCCGGCGAGCGGGCTTTTCACCCGCTTTATCGTTACTCATGTCAGCATTCGCACTTCTGAT
>NZ_CDPK01000016.1:90082-90411 GCF_900068895.1 Erwinia sp. ErVv1
TAAGTGTCGCTGCCGCAGCTTCGGTGCATGGTTTAGCCCCGTTACATCTTCCGCGCAGGCCGACTCGACCAGTGAGCTATTACGCTTTCTTTAAATGATGGCTGCTTCTAAGCCAACATCCTGGCTGTCTGTGCCTTCCCACATCGTTTCCCACTTAACCATGACTTTGGGACCTTAGCTGGCGGTCTGGGTTGTTTCCCTCTTCACGACGGACGTTAGCCCCCGCCGTGTGTCTCCCGTGATAACATTCTCCGGTATTCGCAGTTTGCATCGGGTTGGTAAGCCGGGATGGCCCCCTAGCCGAAACAGTGCTCTACCCCCGGAGATGA
>NZ_CDPK01000016.1:90419-91206 GCF_900068895.1 Erwinia sp. ErVv1
CCCCCAGCCACAGGTCATCCGCTAATTTTTCAACATTAGTCGGTTCGGTCCTCCAGTTAGTGTTACCCAACCTTCAACCTGCCCATGGCTAGATCACCGGGTTTCGGGTCTATACCCTGCAACTTAACGCCCAGTTAAGACTCGGTTTCCCTGCGGCTCCCCTATACGGTTAACCTTGCTACAGAATATAAGTCGCTGACCCATTATACAAAAGGTACGCAGTCACACCACGAAGGTGCTCCCACTGCTTGTACGTACACGGTTTCAGGTTCTGTTTCACTCCCCTCGCCGGGGTTCTTTTCGCCTTTCCCTCACGGTACTGGTTCACTATCGGTCAGTCAGGAGTATTTAGCCTTGGAGGATGGTCCCCCCATATTCAGACAGGATATCACGTGTCCCGCCCTACTCTTCGAACTCACAGCAAGTGCATCTTTGTGTACGGGAGTGTCACCCTGTACCCTGCGACTTTCCAGACGCTTCCACTGATGCACAAACTGATTCAGGTTCTGGGCTCCTCCCCGTTCGCTCGCCGCTACTGGGGGAATCTCGGTTGATTTCTTTTCCTCGGGGTACTTAGATGTTTCAGTTCCCCCGGTTCGCCTCGCAACACTATGTATTCATGTTGCGATAGTGTGTCGAAACACACTGGGTTTCCCCATTCGGGTATCGCCGGTTGTTGCGGTTCATATCACCTTACCGGCGCTTATCGCAGATTAGCACGCCCTTCATCGCCTCTGACTGCCAGGGCATCCACCGTGTACGCTTAGTCACTTAACCTCACAACCCA
>NZ_CDPK01000017.1:0-231 GCF_900068895.1 Erwinia sp. ErVv1
AGCGCCGATGGTAGTGTGGGGTCTCCCCATGCGAGAGTAGGGAACTGCCAGGCATCAATTTAGACCAGTACGCTGGTCATGACCACTCCAGTGACGTGGATTGGGCGAAATACCTGATATCAGAAGCAATATTCTGAATTCAGTACAGAATCGGTGGAGCGGTAGTTCAGTTGGTTAGAATACCTGCCTGTCACGCAGGGGGTCGCGGGTTCGAGCCCCGTCCGTTCCGCC
>NZ_CDPK01000017.1:356-83825 GCF_900068895.1 Erwinia sp. ErVv1
ACAGAATCGGTGGAGCGGTAGTTCAGTTGGTTAGAATACCTGCCTGTCACGCAGGGGGTCGCGGGTTCGAGCCCCGTCCGTTCCGCCACCCTATTTAGGGGCGTAGTTCAATTGGTAGAGCACCGGTCTCCAAAACCGGGTGTTGGGGGTTCGAGTCCCTCCGCCCCTGCCAGAAAATAATCCTTTGCATTTGCGAAGGATTTTTTTTGCGTTAAATAAAGCACTTCCAACACATTTATTCGATCATACTCTTCACTCTTCACTCTTCACTCTTCACTCTTCACTCTTCACTCTTCACTCTTCACTCTTCACTCTTCACTCTTCACTCTTCACTTCCTTACTTTCTACCTTCATTCCCTCTATATATGTTGTATCCTTCTACCTTCTACCTTCTACCTTCTACCTTCTACCTGCTACCTGCGATTGACTTTATGATCTCCGTAACAATGACCAGTATTACTGGCCATCAATAATTAACTCTGTTATTCACGCATCATTCCGTGTTTACCGGGCATGCCAACAGCTGATGGATGTGTGATTGCTGGTCGCTATTTTGTAACCAAACTGCATACAGTGGCCTGACTACGACGGGCGTATCTGGAATGACTGTGAGATCGGCGTATTCGTTTTGCCAGAAATCGGGTAAGAAGGCACAGGCTCCAGTGGTGTGCAGGAGCTGGCGCGTCAGGTGGGCTGAGGTAGTCGTTAAAACCGGAACATCATCCGCACCGGCCATATAGCTTTGATGCTGGTGAAAATCTGCCCCCCATTCCAGCTTGATATAATCATATTTCTCACGCTTGCCAGATTGTTGTGAACAAAACAGCGTGAGCGAGATATGACCAATTTGCTGACTGGTTAGCTCGTCCATTTTGGGCGCTTCAGTGGTTATCAACAGGTCTAACTGACGTTCATGAAGCTGCTTAACCAATAAATGGCGCTGCGCCACACGCGCCTCAAGGTGAAGGCTCTCACGGCTTTCATAAAGCGTCTGTAGCCAGGGCGTAAGATAGACTTCCCACAGCGAGGCGCTGGCTCCAATTGACAGTTCATGATGCTGCGGCGTATGCGACACCTCTTTCTTCGCCATCATCCAGGTGCTCATCAGACTTTCGGCGTAGGGAAGAAGGCGCTCGCCTGCCGATGTCAGCCGGATATTATTACGGTGACGGGTGAAGAGATCCACGCCCAGCTGGGTTTCAAGCTGCCTGATGCGAAAGCTAACGGCAGATTGAGTGAGATAGAGCGCTTCAGCGGCACGTCCAAAGTGGCGGGTTCTGCTCACTTCAAGAAAGGTCTTTAATAATTCCGTATCCACGGCCATCTCCTAAAAAACATTTGTCGTTATGATTTAAATGTTTTGTTTTACACTCTGTCAAGCGTATCTAATACTCCGCGCCATAAATAGCACGGCCATAAAAGAGTTAGGAGCGTGTAAAATGGCGGAAAGCTTCGCAACAACAAATCGTTTTTTTGATAACAAACATTATCCACGCGGTTTTTCCCGTCACGGTGATTTCACAATCAAAGAGGCCCAGTTGCTTGAGCGTTATGGTTACGCTTTTAACGAGCTGGATCTGGTAAAGCGTGAACCTGTGACGGAAGAAGAGCGTCTGTTCATCGAAGTGTGTCGCGGTATTCGCGAGCCACAAACCGAAGCAGAGCGCGTCTGGTCGAAATACATGTCGCGTATCAAGCGTCCTAAACGTTTTCATACCCTTTCAGGCGGTAAGCCTCAAGCGGAAGGGGCTGAGGATTATACGGACAGCGACGATTAAGAGAAAGGGCCTGAAAAGGCCCTTTTTTTTCGCCTGAGCTTAGGTCTGTATCCCTTAACCCACTGCGCTAAAATCCGAGAGCGTCCTGCTGATCTGGCCGGGCGCAGCAGAGGGTTCAACTTCAGGTTAGCATTAAGAGAGTAGATGGTGCTACTCCAGACTTTTATGCAGGTGTATAAGCAACCGGTCAATGCCCCGATAACTTACCGCTTCCTGCAGATGTTCGCGCTGAAGCTGTTCATCTCCCGCGAGATCGGCAATGGTTCTGGCCACTTTTAAGATGCGCTGCCACGCCCGCACGGACAGTCCCAGCTGATTAAGTACCTCCTCCAGCCACAATGCATCCTGCCGTTCCAGCTGACAGTATTGATAAATCTCAGTGGGATTAAGATGCGCATTGATTTTTCCTCCCCTCATCATCTGCTTTTCCCGCGCCGCCAGCACCCTTAGACGAACGACTTCGCTTCCTTCGCGCGCGATATGCGGATTACTCAGGGTGCCTGAGGGAAGCAGTGGAACCTCTAGTGAAAGATCAAAGCGATCGAGGAAAGGGCCGGACAGACGATTCAGATAGCGTAACGTTTGCTGCGGGGTGCAGAGATTATGAGGGCCGTGATAATGACCGCCGGGGCTGGGGTTCATTGCGGCGACCAGTTGAAAGCGGGCGGGGTAAGTCACCCGGGCGCGGGCACGCGAAATACAGATCTCGCCCGATTCGAGGGGTTCTCTCAATGCTTCAAGCGTCTTTCGGTCAAACTCGGGAAGCTCATCCAGAAAAAGTACGCCGTGATGGGCCAGTGAAATCTCTCCGGGCTTGGGGATTGAGCCGCCTCCCACCAGGGCATAGCGTGATGAAGTATGATGAGGGGAGCGGAAAGGGCGCTGGCGCCACTGTCGCCGCATTGCGCCGATGCTGGAAAGGCTGGTGATCGCAGCGCTTTCAAGTGCTTCTGCGTCGCTGAGCGGAGGCATTAACCCGTTGAGTCTGGTTGCAAGCATGGTCTTTCCCGTGCCGGGTGGCCCTATCAGCAGCAGGTTATGTCCACCCGCAGCGGTGATTTCAAGTGCCCTTTTAGCCTGCTGCTGACCAATAATGTCCTGCAAATCTTCGCTCTGAGGCAGAGCATCCTGTTGGGTATATTGTGCTTCCCCAAGTGGTGACTGCCCATGGAGGAAGGCACATACCTCAAGCAGGTGCCCGGCGGTTAAGCTATTGCCGTTTTTGATTAATCCCACCTCGCTCAGGTTATCAGTAGAGAGAATAAGCTGGCGCTGGGCGGCGGAAGCCGCCAGAGCGGCGGGGATTGCGCCCTGTACGCCTCGCAGAGCGCCTGTAAGCGCCAGTTCACCCAGGAACTCATATTGGCTCAGTTTGTCCGCTGGAATCTGTTCAGAGGCGCCCAGAATGGCAATAGCAATGGGGAGATCGTAACGTCCGCCCTCTTTAGGCAGGTCAGCCGGTGCCAGGTTAACGGTGATACGCCGGGCAGGGAAGGTGAAGCCACAGTTAAGGATTGCACTTCGCACACGCTCGCGCGCTTCTTTGACCGTGGTTTCGGGCAGGCCGACCAGCACCAGCGCGGGCAAACCGTTACTCAGATGAACTTCTACGGATACCAGAGGGGCATCAACGCCGATTGCGGCACGGGTACAGGCTATGGATAGCGACATATCATCTCCTTATGACGTCATACCCTGCACCCATGCTGTACGTAAAACGATCGCAAAGATCTGTTTCACCGAGCGACGCCGAAAAATTTATATTTTTTTTCGCATCATTACATGACGATCTTCAAAACGGATCCCGTTAATCAACCCACCCAAACGCCGCACAACTCATTACGGCGTGTGGGTAATGAATAATTCTCACTGTCTGCTTATTTCCTGAAAAATAGGGTTTTTTCTGGAAATCTATCATGAGTGGCAAAAATTAAAACGTAAAAAAAGTTGAAAGACCCGCAGAAACTGTGATAACTCTGTAGGCATTACTTCGAACAAGCGAATATACAGAATACAAATGAAAGCCCTCCTACGCGTCCTAAGCCTAGTCGTCATTAACGTCGTCGTGATTATTATCACGCCGTGCGGGGCTACGCTCGGAGGAAGAAAGGCTTAAAAATCAAGCCTGATTTCGAAAGAACCCCCGCACCGAAAGGTCCGGGGGTTTTTTTTTGCAACTGATCAACGACAGAGGAACAGAAGATGAACAGTAGAATAAAATGCTGTTGTTCCCCACAAGAGGCGGGGAAATAACTATGAATGGTGCTCAGTGGGTGGTTCAAGCGTTGCGTACGCAGGGTGTCGAAACAGTTTTCGGCTATCCCGGTGGTGCGATTATGCCGGTCTATGACGCGCTCTATGACGGTGGCGTCGAACACCTACTTTGCCGCCATGAACAGGGCGCTGCGATGGCTGCCATTGGCTATGCCAGGGCGACCGGTAAAGTGGGCGTCTGTATCGCAACGTCGGGTCCCGGTGCCACTAACCTGATTACCGGCCTGGCGGATGCGATGCTGGACTCAGTCCCACTGGTTGCCATCACGGGTCAGGTTTCAACCGCCGTGATCGGAACCGATGCCTTTCAGGAAATCGACGTGCTGGGCATGTCCCTCTCCTGCACGAAGCACAGCTTTCTGGTTCAGTCACTTAATGAGCTGCCGGAAATCATGGCTGAGGCATTTGCTATCGCCGCCTCCGGCCGCCCCGGCCCTGTGCTGATCGACATCCCTAAAGATATCCAGCTGGCCAGCGGCGACCTTACCGCCCATCTTGTTCCGGTTGAAGCCGAGGCCGAACATCCTCATCAGGCATTACAGCAGGCGCGCACTCTGCTGGCCCAGGCGGAAAAGCCGGTACTGTACGTCGGCGGTGGTGTGGGAATGGCGGGNGCCGTAGATGCCCTGCGCACCTTTGCCAAAGAGAGCGGCATTCCTGTTGTCGCTACGCTTAAGGGCCTGGGGTCGCCGGACAGTGACGATTCCTGCTACCTGGGCATGTTAGGGATGCACGGAACGAAAGCGGCCAACCTGGCGGTGCAGCAGTGCGATCTGCTGATCGCCGTTGGCGCACGCTTTGATGACCGCGTAACGGGTAAACTTAACGCGTTCGCTCCCCATGCTCGCGTAATCCATATGGATGTCGATCCTGCCGAACTGAACAAGCTGCGCCGGGCGCATATCGCCCTGCGCGGTGACCTCAATAAGCTGTTGCCGGATCTCTACCACCCGGTTGAAATCGACGCCTGGCGTGAACATGTGCAGGCCCTGAAGGCGGAACATGGCTGGCGCTACGATCATCCGGGGGATGCCATTTTCGCTCCGCTGTTCCTCAGGCAGCTTTCCGACCGTAAACCCCGTAGCGCGGTGGTGACCACCGACGTCGGCCAGCATCAGATGTGGGCCGCCCAGCATATAAACCACACCCGCCCCGAAAACTTCATCACCTCCAGCGGGTTGGGAACCATGGGCTTTGGCCTGCCCGCAGCCGTTGGCGCACAGGTTGCACGTCCCGACGATACGGTTATCTGCGTCTCTGGCGACGGCTCGTTCATGATGAACGTGCAGGAGCTGGGTACGATTAAGCGAAAAAAACTGCCGGTGAAGATCGTCCTGTTGGATAACCAACGCTTAGGAATGGTCCGCCAGTGGCAGGAGCTGTTCTTCTCCGAGCGCTACAGCGAAACGAATTTATCTGACAATCCCGATTTTCTGACCCTGGCCAGCGCCTTCGATATTCCCGGGCAGCGGATTACCCGTAAAGATGAGGTCGATGCGGCATTAGACGCTTTGCTACAGAGTGAAGGGCCTTACCTGCTCCATGTCGCCATAGACGAACATGAAAACGTCTGGCCCCTGGTGCCGCCAGGCGCCAGCAACGAACATATGATGGAGAAAACCTCATGATGCAGCATCAATTGTCTATCGAAGCGCGTTTCCGACCCGAAATACTGGAACGCATTCTCCGCGTGATCCGCCACCGTGGCTTTCAAATTTGCACCATGCATATGGCGGCAGGAACGGGCAGCGACAATATTAATATTGAAATGACCGTTGCCAGCCTCCGCCCGGTCGATTTACTGTCAACCCAGTTAACTAAATTGATGGATGTCGCGAGCGTCCAGATCCAACAACAGACAACACAACAAATCAGCGCCTGAGCGCAAAGGAAATAAGAATGACGAAGAAAGCTGACTTTATCTGGTTCAATGGCGAGATGGTTAAGTGGGAAGAGGCGAAAGTCAGCGTTATGTCCCACGCGCTGCATTACGGTACGTCGGTGTTTGAAGGTGTTCGCTGCTACGACTCGCACAAAGGCCCGGTCGTCTTCCGCCACCGGGAACATATGCAGCGCCTGCACGATTCGGCAAAAATCTATCGTTTCCCGGTCAGCCAGAGCGTGGATGAGCTGATGGAAGCCTGTCGCGAGGTGCTACGCGTCAACAAACTGAAAAGCGCCTATATCCGTCCGCTGGTGTTCGTCGGTGACGTGGGTCTGGGCGTGAACCCGCCGGATGGCTACGAAACTGACGTGATCATTGCCGCCTTCCCGTGGGGCGCTTACCTGGGTGCTGAAGCGCTGGAACAGGGTATTGATGCGATGGTCTCTTCGTGGAACCGCGTGGCACCTAACACCCTGCCAACGGCGGCAAAAGCGGGCGGTAACTACCTCTCTTCACTGCTGGTCGGCAGTGAAGCGCGTCGTCACGGTTATCAGGAAGGCATTGCGCTGGATACACAGGGTTATATCTCTGAAGGTGCGGGCGAAAACCTGTTTGAAGTGAAAGATGGCATTCTGTTTACGCCTCCGTTCACCTCTTCAGCGCTGCCGGGCATCACCCGCGACGCCATTATCAAGCTGGCAAAAGATATGGGCATCGAAGTGCGCGAGCAGGTGCTGTCACGCGAATCCCTCTACCTGGCCGATGAGGTATTTATGTCCGGTACGGCTGCTGAAATTACCCCGGTACGTAGCGTGGATGGTATCCAGGTCGGTGAAGGCAAGCGCGGTCCGGTTACTGCCCGCATTCAGTCTGCCTTCTTCGGCCTGTTCACTGGCGAAACAGAAGACAAATGGGGCTGGCTGGATTCGGTTAACCCATAATAAAAAAATACCTGAGCGGGCGGCATATGACGCCCGCGCACTATCTGATCCTGGAGTATGAGCATGCCTAAGTTACGTTCCGCTACCACCACACATGGCCGCAATATGGCCGGTGCCCGTGCCCTCTGGCGCGCTACTGGAATGACCGACGATGATTTCGGTAAGCCAATCATTGCGGTAGTTAACTCCTTTACCCAGTTCGTACCGGGCCACGTTCACCTGCGCGACATGGGTAAACTGGTCGCTGAGCAGATTGAAGCGTCCGGCGGCGTGGCAAAAGAGTTCAACACTATTGCGGTGGATGATGGGATTGCGATGGGGCATGGCGGCATGCTTTACTCCCTGCCGTCGCGTGAATTGATTGCAGACTCGGTCGAGTACATGGTGAATGCGCACTGTGCCGATGCGATGGTCTGTATCTCCAACTGCGACAAAATCACCCCGGGAATGCTGATGGCTTCCCTGCGTCTGAATATCCCAGTGATTTTCGTTTCTGGCGGCCCGATGGAAGCCGGTAAAACTAAGCTCTCTGACAAAATCATCAAGCTGGATCTGGTCGATGCGATGATCCAGGGCGCTAACCCGAACGTTAGCGATGCCGACAGCGAGCAGATCGAACGCTCCGCGTGCCCGACCTGTGGTTCCTGTTCCGGTATGTTTACCGCCAACTCAATGAACTGCCTGACCGAAGCGCTGGGCCTTTCCCAGCCGGGTAACGGTTCGCTTCTGGCAACTCACGCCGACCGTAAAGATCTGTTCCTGAATGCCGGCAAGCGCATTGTTGAACTGACCAAACGCTGGTATCAGCAGGATGATGAAAGCGCGCTGCCGCGTAACATCGCCAATAAAGCGGCTTTCGAGAACGCCATGACGCTGGATATCGCCATGGGCGGTTCCACTAACACCGTTCTGCACCTGCTGGCCGCTGCGCTGGAAGGTGATATCGACTTCAATATGTCAGACATCGATCGTCTGTCACGCAAAGTGCCGCACCTGTGTAAAGTGGCGCCGAGCACCCCGAAATACCATATGGAAGACGTGCACCGCGCAGGTGGCGTATTCGGTATCCTCGGCGAATTAAGCCGAGCCGGCCTGATGGATCAAAGCGTTCGTAACGTGCTGGGTCTGACTCTGCAGGAAACGCTGGACCAGTACGACATCATGCTGACCAAAGATGAAGACGTGAAGAAAATGTTCCGTGCCGGCCCGGCCGGTATCCGCACCACTCAGGCGTTCTCTCAGGATTGCCGTTGGGAAACGCTGGATGACGATCGTAAAGAAGGCTGTATTCGCACACGTGAATTCGCCTTTAGCCAGGACGGTGGTCTGGCCGTGCTGTACGGTAACCTCGCTGAAGATGGCTGCATCGTTAAAACTGCGGGCGTGGAAAAAGAGAGCCACACCTTCCGTGGTCCGGCCAAAGTTTACGAAAGCCAGGATGATGCCGTTGCGGCGATCCTGGGTGGCAAAGTGGTTGCCGGTGATGTGGTTGTAATCCGTTACGAAGGGCCTAAAGGCGGACCGGGCATGCAGGAAATGCTTTACCCGACCACCTATCTGAAATCGATGGGCCTGGGTAAAAGCTGTGCGCTGATCACCGATGGACGCTTCTCGGGCGGGACCTCCGGCCTGTCAATTGGCCATGCTTCACCAGAAGCTGCCAGCGGCGGAACCATTGCGCTGGTGAGAGACGGCGATATGATTGATATCAATATTCCTAATCGCGGCATCAGGGTTGATGTGCCAGATAACGTGCTGCATGCCCGTCGTGAAGAAGAAGAAGCCCGCGGTAGCGAGGCCTACACGCCACATGGTCGTGAGCGTGAAGTCTCCTTCGCCCTGCGCGCCTATGCCTTACTGGCAACCAGCGCGGATAAAGGCGCTGTCCGTGATAAGAGCAAGCTGGGAGGCTAAAAACGATGGCTGAATCTCATCCGCTATCCGCTCAGCCCAGTGGGGCTGAGTATCTGCGTGCGGTTCTGCGTTCTCCCGTTTATGAGGTGGCGCAGGTCACCCCGTTGCAGAAAATGGAGAAGATCTCTTCCCGGCTCGGCAATACGATTCTGGTGAAGCGTGAAGACAGGCAGCCGGTGCACAGCTTCAAGCTGCGCGGCGCGTATGCCATGATCGCCTCTCTGAATGCGCAGCAGCGGGCAGCGGGTGTCGTCACCGCGTCGGCGGGCAACCATGCCCAGGGCGTGGCGCTGTCGGCAACGCGTCTGGGGATAAAATCGCTGATCGTAATGCCGGTGACTACCGCCGATATCAAAGTTGAGGCGGTAAGGGCATTTGGCGGTGAGGCTTATCTGTTTGGGGCCAACTTCGACGAGGCGAGGGGGAAAGCCCTCGAAATGGCGGAACAGAGCGGCTACACCTTTATCCCGCCGTTCGACCACCCCATGGTCATAGCCGGTCAGGGCACGCTGGCAATGGAGCTGCTCCAGCAGGATGCACATATCGATCGCGTATTTGTGCCGGTGGGCGGCGGCGGCCTGGCAGCGGGCGTGGCGGTACTGATCAAACAGCTGATGCCGCAGATCAAAGTGATCGGCGTCGAGGCGGAGGATTCTGCCTGCCTGAAAGCGGCGCTTGAGGCCGGTGAACCGGTCGATCTGTCCCGCGTCGGGCTGTTTGCCGAGGGCGTAGCGGTCAGGCGTATCGGCAGCGAAACCTTCCGGCTCTGTCAGCAGTATCTGGACGACATCGTCACCGTTGACAGTGATGCGATCTGCGCGGCGGTGAAGGATCTGTTTGAGGATACGCGGGCCATAGCGGAACCCTCAGGGGCGCTGGCGCTGGCGGGAATGAAGAAATATATCCAGCAGCACCAGATCAAAGGTGAGCGGCTGGCCCACGTGCTGTCCGGGGCTAACGTTAACTTCCATGCTTTACGTTATGTATCAGAACGCTGCGAGCTGGGTGAGCAGCGCGAAGCGCTGCTGGCGGTCACCATCCCTGAGCAGCAAGGGAGCTTCCTGCGATTTTGCCAGATCCTCGGCGGCCGCGCGGTCACCGAGTTCAACTATCGCTATGCCAGCCCGGATAGCGCCTGCATTTTTGTCGGCGTACGGCTGTCCCGTGGTGTGGAAGAGCGCAGCGAAATCCTGCATCAGCTTGAGGCGGGTGGTTACAAGGTGGTCGATCTCTCCGATGATGAGATGGCCAAGCTGCACGTCCGCTATATGGTGGGTGGGCGGCCTGGAAAACCCCTGCGGGAGAAGCTGTTCAGCTTTGAATTTCCCGAAGCGCCTGGCGCGCTTCTGCGCTTCCTGCAAACGCTGGGGACACACTGGAATATTTCGCTGTTCCACTATCGCAGCCACGGCACCGACTATGGTCGCGTACTGGCGGCCTTTGAACTGAGCGACAATGAACCACAGTTTGCGGAGCATCTGGCGGCGCTGGGTTACGATTTCCATGATGAAACCAGTAACCCTGCGTTTCGCTTCTTCCTGGCGGGTTAGGCTTACATCAGGCTCCAGAACGCGTCGATAAGCGGTTCGTTGAGCCGCTTCTTCTGCACGCAGATGCCCAGCTCAAAGGGGGCGACCATCTCGACGTTGTCCAGCTCGAGAATGCGATTGCGTATCGGCTCCGGGCTGTTTTCCAGCACCACATCCGGCAGCAGCGCTATGCCGCAGCCCAGTGCCACCATCGAAACAATGGCTTCGTGGCCGGAGACGGTGGCGTAAATCAGCGGATTAGGAATGCGCTGGCGGCGGAACCACAGGTCGATGCGCTGCCGGGCAGGCCCCTGGTCGGGCAGGATAAACGGAATTTGCGACCAGTCCGGGTCAGGCTGGGTGGCCTGGCTGCGTACCGGACAGGGTAGCGCGGGCGCTATCAGGATCAGCGGGATAAGCCCCAGCGGCATAAAGCCGATGCTGGCAGGCAGGGNCTGGGTGGCCTGGCTGCGTACCGGACAGGGTAGCGCGGGCGCTATCAGGATCAGCGGGATAAGCCCCAGCGGCATAAAGCCGATGCTGGCAGGCAGGGTTGCCGGGCGACCAGCAATAGCAATGTCCGCCTCGGTGCCCTGCACTTTATCCACGGCATCCGCCGCATCGCCGGTGGTGAGTTTGATTTCAACAAGCGGATGTTCGGCACGGAAGCGGTCGAGGATCGGCGGCAGATGGCTGTAGGCTGCCGTCACCGAACAGAACAGCCTTAGCTCGCCGCTGAGCGACGGCCCATGCTGGCCGAGGGTATGGCGAAGCTGCTGATATTGCAGCAGCGTCTGCTGGGCGAACTGGCGCAGCTCCTCACCCGCATCGGTCAGCGTAACGGTGCGGTTATCACGCAGGAAAAGCGGCTGGCCGAGATCTTCTTCCAGCCGCTGGATCTGCCGCGACAGCGTGGACGGGCTGACGTGCATGGCGCGGGCGCTGCGGCCAAAGTGACGGCTTTCGGCAAGGTGGAGAAACAGTTTAAGGTCACGCAGATCCATAGGCTTCAGGTCTCGTTTTAACGTTGCATTTTATGCAACATGATATTGTTAATATATCAATTTCAGCAATGCATTTCCTGTCATATGATGGGGAACAGACAGGGTGAGCCGGGATGCGGCGACACCGATAAATAAAATGCGAACACAACCTCATACGGAGTACCCATGGCTAACTATTTCAACACACTGAACCTGCGCAATCAGCTGGCGCAATTAGGCAAATGCCGCTTTATGATGCGCGATGAATTTGCGGATGAAGCCAGCTACCTGAAAGGCAAAAAAGTGGTTATCGTTGGCTGCGGCGCTCAGGGCCTGAACCAGGGTCTTAACATGCGCGATTCCGGCCTGGACATCGCCTATGCGCTGCGGGCTGAAGCCATCGCTGAAAAACGTGCCTCCTGGCGCAAAGCGACCGAAAACGGTTTCAAAGTGGGTACTTACGAAGAGCTGATCCCGCAGGCTGACCTGGTGGTTAACCTGACGCCAGACAAACAGCACACCTCCGTGGTGCGCGCCGTTCAGCCGCTGATGAAAGATGGCGCGGCGCTGGGCTACTCCCACGGTTTCAACATCGTTGAAGTCGGCGAGCAGGTGCGTAAAGACATCACCGTGGTGATGGTTGCGCCGAAATGTCCGGGCACGGAAGTGCGTGAAGAGTACAAGCGTGGTTTCGGCGTTCCAACGCTGATCGCGGTTCACCCGGAAAACGATCCGAAAGGCGAAGGCATGGCGATCGCCAAAGCCTGGGCTGCGGCGACCGGTGGCCATCGTGCGGGCGTGCTGGAATCCTCCTTCGTTGCCGAAGTGAAGTCCGACCTGATGGGTGAGCAGACTATCCTGTGCGGCATGCTGCAGGCCGGCTCTCTGCTCTGCTTTGACAAGCTGGTGGCTGAAGGTACCGATGCGGCTTACGCCGAGAAACTGATTCAGTTTGGCTGGGAAACCGTCACTGAAGCGCTGAAGCAGGGCGGGATCACCCTGATGATGGATCGCCTGTCTAATCCCGCTAAGCTGCGCGCGTTTGCGCTCTCTGAACAGCTGAAAACCATTATGGCCCCGCTGTTCCAGAAGCATATGGATGACATCATCTCCGGTGAGTTCTCTTCCGGCATGATGGCCGACTGGGCGAACGATGACAAAAAGCTGCTGGGCTGGCGTGAAGAGACCGGTAAAACCGCGTTCGAAACGGCACCGCAGTTTGAAGGTAAGATTGCCGAGCAGGATTACTTCGATGAAGGCGTGGTCATGATTGCGATGGTGAAAGCGGGCGTTGAGCTGGCGTTTGAGACCATGGTTGATGCGGGGATCATTGAAGAGTCTGCCTACTACGAGTCGCTGCACGAACTGCCGCTGATCGCCAACACCATTGCCCGTAAGCGCCTGTACGAAATGAACGTGGTTATCTCAGACACCGCCGAATACGGCAACTATCTGTTCTCCTATGCTGCGGTGCCGCTGCTGAAAGAGTTTATGACCATCCTCCAGGCGGGCGATTTGGGTAAATCTGCGGCGGCTTCCGCTACCGTGGACAACGCTCAGCTGCGCGATGTGAACGAAGCCATCCGCCAGCACCCTATTGAAGCCGTAGGACGCAAGCTGCGCGGCTACATGACGGATATGAAGCGCATTGCCGTGGCCGGTTAATGGAGCGGTCTGAGCGGTTGCGTACGGCGGGCTGAAAACAAAAAAAGCGCGGAGCTCCGCGCTTTTAATGATGACCCGATGATGCCGCTCTGTCAGCTGACCCACCTTTCGATCAAACCACCTTTTCGGTGGTTTTTTTATGCTGACAGGATCGGGAACCGGTTAGTTACGGTACAGCACCTTGATGATGTGATAACCGAACTGAGTATGCAGCGGGCCATAAGGGGTGATAAGCGGGCAGGAGAACACCACTTTATCGAAAGCGGGGACCATTGCGCCCTGTTTAAACTCGCCCAGATGCCCACCCTTTTTGCCCGATGGACAGATGGAGTGCTTCTTTGCCAGCTTTTCAAAATCGGCGCCCTGTTCCAGCTGAGCCAGAATGTCCTGCGCTTGTTTCTCTTCCTTTACAAGGATATGCAGTGCTGCTGCGGTTTTTGCCATGATCGTACCTTGAGTCGTATGGATGCTGCTGGCTATACTACCACGCTGTGATTTCTTTCCCTCTGTCATTTCATCGAGCGACTTCCTTATGCGTCTTAATCCTGGCCAGCAACACGCCGTCGAATTCGTTACCGGACCCTGTCTGGTATTAGCCGGGGCGGGATCGGGGAAAACGCGCGTTATCACCAACAAAATCGCCCACCTGATCCGCGAATGCGGCTATCAGGCCAGACACATTGCTGCGGTAACCTTTACCAACAAGGCCTCGCGCGAAATGAAAGAGCGCGTGGCGCAGACGCTCGGACGTAAAGAGGCGCGCGGCCTGACCATCTCCACCTTCCATACGCTGGGCCTGGAAATTATCAAGCGTGAATACGCCGCCCTGGGGATGAAATCGAACTTCTCACTGTTTGATGACCAGGACCAGCTTGCCCTGCTGAAGGATTTGACGGAAGAGTGGCTGGAGAACGATAAAAACCTTTTGCAGCAGTTGATTTCGACGATCGGTAACTGGAAAAACGATCTGATGGATCCCTCACGCGCTGCGGCCGCCGCGATCACCGATCGCGACCGCCTGTTTGCGCACTGCTACGGCCTGTACGATCGGCATCTTAAGTCCTGTAACGTGCTGGATTTTGACGATTTAATCCTGCTGCCCACGCTGCTGTTCCAGCGTAATACCGAGGTGCTTGAGCGCTGGCAACAGCGCATTCGCTATCTGCTGGTGGATGAATATCAGGACACCAATACCAGCCAGTATGAACTGGTAAAACTGCTGGTGGGTGCGCGAGCCCGCTTTACCGTGGTGGGCGATGATGACCAGTCAATCTACTCCTGGCGCGGGGCCAGGCCGCAAAACCTGGTGCTGCTGAAGGAGGATTTCCCGGCGCTACAGGTGATCAAACTGGAGCAGAACTATCGCTCCTCTGAACGGATCCTGAAAGCGGCCAACATTCTGATTGCCAATAATCCTCACGTCTTTGAAAAGCGTCTTTTTTCCGAGCTGGGCTACGGTGCGGAACTGAAAGTGGTGACGGCCAATCAGGAAGATCATGAGGCAGAGCGGGTGATCGGCGAGCTGATCGCCCACCACTTCGTCAATAAAACCCAGTACAAGGATTACGCAATTCTCTATCGCGGCAACCATCAGTCCCGCGTCTTTGAAAAGATGCTGATGCAGAACCGTATCCCGTACCATATTTCCGGCGGTACCTCCTTTTTCTCCCGTCCGGAGATCAAGGATCTGCTGGCCTATCTGCGGGTGCTGACCAACGCCGACGACGACAGCGCATTTATGCGCATTGTTAACACGCCGAGACGTGAAATTGGCTCGGCAACGCTCCAGAAGCTGGGCGAGTGGGCGATGCAGCGTAACAAAAGCCTGTTTAGCGCCAGCTTTGACATCGGGCTTGAGCAGACGCTATCGGGAAGGGGACTGGAATCGTTGCAGCGCTTTACCGGCTGGCTACGGGAGATCGCTCAGCTGGCGGAACGTGAGCCGGTGAACGCCGTGCGCGATTTGATTCGCGGTGTTGATTACGAAAGCTGGCTGTTTGAAACTTCCGCCAGCCCGAAAGCCGCTGAAATGCGCATGAAAAACGTCAACACGCTGTTCCAGTGGATGTCCGAAATGCTGGAAGGCAGCGATATTGATGAGCCGATGACGTTAACCCAGGTGGTTACCCGTTTTACGCTGCGCGATATGATGGAGCGGGGCGAAAGCGATGAAGAGTCCGACCAGGTACAGCTAATGACGCTGCATGCCTCTAAGGGGCTGGAATTTCCCTATGTCTATCTGGTAGGGATGGAAGAAGGGCTGCTGCCGCATCAGAGCAGTATTGACGAGAACAACGTCGAGGAGGAGCGTCGGCTGGCCTACGTGGGTATCACCCGCGCGCAGAAGGAGCTGACCTTTACGCTCTGTCGCGAACGGCGACAGTACGGTGAGCTGATTCGTCCTGAACCCAGTCGTTTTCTGCTTGAGCTTCCGCAGGATGATCTGAACTGGGAAACCGAGCGGAAGGTGGTCAGTCCGCAACAGCGAATGCAGACTGGACAGAGCCGCGTAGCCGGTCTGAAAGCGATGCTGGAAAAAGCGAAGGGGAGCGCGGGTTCCTGATCCTGTCAGTGAATGGTCAGGGACCAGTGCGCGTAGCTCTGCCAGTGGCACTCCTGCTCCAGCAGCTCAGCGCGAAGCGGGTGCGCCTCCAGCCAGCCGTCAGGCAGCGTTACGATCAGATTGTCTTCATCGGCCTCCAGTGTGATCGCTGGCAGCATATTATCACGGCGTCGGCTGGCAAAAATAATTGCCAGCCGCAGCAGACGACAGAGGCGCTCCGCCATGCGCGGTGGCAACGCATTTTGTTGGCTCAGTAGCGCCAGATCGATGCTGTTTGCCTGGTTTTTTAGCAGCGTGGCGATAAGTTTCTTCTGGGCGGGCGTGAAGCCTGGCAGGTCGAGATGGCGGATCAGATAGGCGGCATGCTGAGGGGACTGTTTAAAATCTACGCTCAGTCCGATTTCATGGATCTGACTGGCGCTGTCGAGCAGTTCCCGACATCGTTCATCCAGCTTCCAGCTCTCACCAACCTGCCGGGCAAAACTATCGGCAAGGTGGCGTACGCGTTCGGCCTGCTCGGCATCAATGGCAAACCGGCGCTGGATAGTGCGCAGCGTACGGCTGCGGATATCGCGATCGACCGGCAGATGTAGCATGCCGTACACCAGACCTTCACGCAGTGCGCCACCGGCCAGCGTCATGCTGCTGATGTTCAGCTCATTGAAAATCGCAATCAGGATCGACAGCCCGCTGGGAAACACCAGCGCCCGCTCGAGGGTCAGGCCTTCAATCTCCAGCTCCTCCAGCTTGCCGCACTGAATGGCGCGCTGTCTGAGCTGTTGCAGTTTACCCAGCGTGATGTGCTCATCCATGCCCTGCGCCATCATGATCTCCTGCAACGCCTGAACGGTGCCGGACGCCCCCACGCATACCTGCCACCCCTGTTCGCGAAGCGAATGGGCGACAGGGCGGATCATATCGCGCGCCGCCCGTTCCGCCTGCTCGAAATTTTCTTTACCCAAATGGCGATCGGCAAAGTAGCGCTCCAGCCAGGTGACGCAGCCCATCGACAGGCTAAACAAGGAGGTCGTTTGCGATCCGCTGCCCGTGACCAGTTCGGTGCTGCCGCCGCCGATATCCACCACCAGGCGCTTATCCGGGCCGCCGGTGGTATGGGCAACCCCCTGATAAATCAGACGGGCTTCTTCTTCACCACTAATAACGTTTATCGGGCAGCCAAGAATTTCCTGTGCCGTTTGCAAAAAGGTGCCCGCGTTAGCGGCAAGACGCAGCGTGGCGGTTGCCACTACGCGGATTTGCGGTGGGGGAATATCCTGCAGCTGCTCTGAAAAGAGCCTCAGGCAGTGCCAGCCGCGGGCCATGGCCTCGTTGGAGAGATGACTGTCACTGTCGAGGCCAGCGGCCAGACGCACTTTGCGCTTAATGCGCGCCACCGTCTGGATGCCTCCGGCAACCTCGCGCACCACCAGCATATGGAAGCTGTTCGATCCCAGATCTATTGCTGCATAAAGTGATGATGCGCTCAGCATGGCAGGCTTATCCCGATCGTTTACGGTTACTATTACGCGGCGCGCCGCTGCGACGGTTGTTATTGCCACCGCGACGAGGCCCATTGCCAGAGCGGGGACGCGTCAGGCGCTTAGGTGGCGGAAGATCGGTCATTAGCGCATCGCTGTTATAGCGGCTGACGGTAATGCTGTGGCCAATATACTCTTCAATCGCGGGCAGATTCAGCGCGTACTCTTCACAGGCCAGGCTGATGGAGTGCCCGTTGGCCCCTGCGCGACCGGTGCGTCCAATACGGTGCACGTAGTCTTCGCGATCGTCCGGCAGGTCGTAGTTAAAGACGTGGGTAACGGCGGGAATATGCAGGCCACGCGCGGCAACGTCGGTGGCGACCAGAATATCCACATCACCTTTGGTAAAGTCGTCCAGAATGCGCAGACGCTTTTTCTGAGCCACATCGCCAGTTAGCAGGCCAACGCGATGGCCATCGGCGGCCAGATGGCCCCAGATATCCTCACAGCGGTGCTTGGTATTGGCGAAAATAATCGCCCGATCGGGCCACTCTTCTTCCAGCAGCGTTTGCAGAAGACGCATTTTTTCTTCGTTAGACGGATAGAAAAGTTCTTCTTTGATACGGTGTCCGGTTTTCTGCTCCGGCTCAACTTCGACGTACTCGGCGTTGTTCATATTTTCGAACGCCAGCTCGCGGACGCGGAAGGAGAGGGTTGCGGAAAAGAGCATGTTCAGCCGCTGGTTAGCCGCAGGCATGCGGCGGAACAGCCAGCGAATATCTTTGATAAAGCCGAGGTCGAACATGCGATCGGCTTCGTCGAGCACAACAACCTGAATAGCACCTAAATTAACGTGATTCTGTTTGGCGTAATCAATCAGCCGACCGGTCGTGCCAATCAGGATATCAACGCCGCTTTCCAGCACCTTAAGCTGTTTGTCGTAGCCGTCGCCGCCGTAGGCCAGCCCCAGCTTCAGGCCGGTAGCCTGGGTCAGCGGTTCAGCATCTGCATGAATTTGCACGGCTAATTCCCGCGTTGGCGCCAGGATCAGCGCGCGTGGCTGATTAATCTGTCGACCAACAGGTGCAGGGTGAGAAAGAAGATGATGGAACGTTGACGTCAGAAACGCCATCGTTTTGCCGGTACCGGTTTGCGCCTGTCCCGCTACATCACGCCCCTGAAGGGTGAAAGGTAGTGCGAGCGCCTGTATAGGCGTGCAGTTATGAAAGCCTTTAGTTTCAAGGGCTTCAATGACCTGAGGGTGCAGGGCGAAGTCGGAAAACTTCTGTTCAGTTAAGTGTGTTTTGCTCATAGTGTGGTAGAATATCAGCTTACTATTGCTTTACGAAAGCGTATCCGGTGAAATAAAGTCAACCTAAGTTGGCAGATTTTACGCCAACCAGCCAGGCATAATCTTTTGGAGTAAGACATGAGCAGCGATAAAATTGTTCACCTGACCGATGACAGCTTCGAAACCGACGTATTAAAAGCAGAAGGTTTGACGCTGGTCGACTTCTGGGCAGAGTGGTGTGGCCCTTGCAAAATGATCGCCCCCATTCTTGATGAAGTGGCCGAAGAGTACGACGGCAAGCTGACAATCGCCAAACTGAATATCGACGATAATCCGGGCACGGCACCAAAGTATGGTATTCGCGGTATTCCTACTTTGCTGCTGTTTAAGGATGGTGAAGTGGCCGCGACCAAGGTTGGCGCACTGTCTAAAGGTCAGCTTAAAGAGTTCCTGAACGCGAATCTGGGCTGACCGTCTGGCTGCGTCCGGCAGAGAGCGAAATTTCAGCTCCGCGCTGGACGCAGGCCATTAAGCGTGCTAACTTACTTTTACTGCACTCTGTACTTACCTGTACTAAGACTCTAAGTTTTACTCCTTGTTGAACACTGTTTTCATCTAAATCTTACAGATATTCAGCAATCTGACGGTTAGCATCATCAGCATTTCCGGCGTCTTGTCCTTACCGTCCCTCGTCTCAGATTTGCGTTATCCTGCACGTAATCATCGAGCGGACCCAGACAAGAGTGCCATTAACAGGCATGGATTTTTCGCCATTCCACTTACGACAAACATTTCGAGATTTACCCCGAGTTTAAGAACCCACCATTATGAATCTTACCGAACTAAAAAATACGCCGGTTTCTGACCTGATAATACTCGGCGAAAATATGGGGCTGGAAAACCTGGCGCGTCTGCGTAAGCAGGACATCATTTTCTCCATCCTTAAGCAACATGCAAAAAGCGGCGAAGATATCTTCGGCGATGGCGTACTGGAGATATTGCAGGATGGATTTGGTTTCCTCCGCTCTGGAGACAGCTCCTACCTCGCCGGCCCTGATGATATTTACGTTTCCCCCAGCCAGATCCGCCGCTTTAACCTCCGCACAGGTGACACCATTTCCGGCAAGATCCGTCCGCCGAAAGAAGGTGAGCGTTATTTTGCCCTGCTGAAAGTTAACGAAGTTAACTACGATAAGCCGGAAAATGCGCGTAACAAGATCCTGTTCGAAAACTTAACCCCACTGCATGCGAATTCACGCCTGCGGATGGAGCGCGGTAACGGTTCGACTGAAGATTTGACCGCTCGCGTTCTGGACCTGGCGTCGCCAATCGGTCGCGGACAGCGCGGTCTGATCGTCGCACCGCCTAAAGCCGGTAAAACCATGCTGCTGCAAAATATCGCGCAGAGCATCGCCTATAATCACCCAGACTGCGTGCTGATGGTGCTGCTGATTGACGAGCGTCCGGAAGAAGTGACCGAGATGCAGCGTCTGGTTAAGGGTGAAGTGATTGCTTCTACCTTTGACGAACCCGCATCCCGTCACGTTCAGGTTGCGGAGATGGTAATTGAGAAGGCCAAGCGCCTGGTTGAGCACAAAAAAGATGTGATCATCCTGCTGGACTCCATTACCCGCCTGGCCCGTGCCTACAACACCGTCGTACCGGCTTCCGGTAAAGTACTGACCGGTGGTGTGGACGCGAACGCCCTGCATCGTCCGAAACGCTTCTTCGGTGCGGCACGTAACGTTGAGGAGGGCGGAAGCCTGACCATCATCGCGACAGCGCTGGTCGATACCGGTTCAAAAATGGACGAAGTCATTTACGAAGAATTCAAGGGTACCGGTAATATGGAACTGCATCTGGCGCGTAAAATCGCCGAGAAGCGTGTGTTCCCAGCGATTGATTACAATCGTTCCGGTACGCGTAAAGAAGAGCTGCTTACCAGCTCGGAAGAACTGCAGAAAATGTGGATCCTGCGCAAAATCATTCACCCAATGGGTGAAATTGACGCCATGGAGTTCCTCATCAACAAACTGGCTATGACGAAAACTAACGATGAGTTCTTCGATATGATGAAACGCTCATAACGCGTTTCGCCTGTACGGCGGCCTCAGGCCGTTGACAGGTGCCATTATGACCGCTTTGAACTTTATGGGCGGTCAACGGGCAAAAAGAAAACTCGGGCAACGCCACGTTCAAACGTGGCGTTTTTCGTTTGTGGGCTATACGATATTCAGCTACCGGAGAATTAAATAAAGGTGCCTTTCAGGATAAAATTTCAGCGCATGATGGAGTTTTGAATGGAAGCACAATGGAAATCAGAAATCTGCGGATGTTTAATGGCACAATAGTTGCTTATAACACTGCGAGATTCTTTGCTGAGAGCTGTTTAATGTGAATTTACTCAATATGAGTACAGAGCTTGCCTTAATATTTTTGTTTTCACTGGTATTTCTCTTTTTTGCCCGTAAAGCAGCTAAAAAGGTGGGGCTGGTTGATAAGCCTAACTATCGCAAACGTCATCAGGGCGTCGTTCCCCTGGTAGGCGGCATCTCTGTTTTTGCAGGAATCTGTTTTAGCTACACCATCAGTAATTACTATCTCCCTCATTTTGTTCTTTATCTGGGCTGCGCGGGCATGCTGGTGCTGGTCGGTGCGCTTGACGATCGTTTTGATATCAGCGTGAAATTCCGTGCCATCGTCCAGGCGGCAATCGCCGTGGTGATGATGACCTTCGGTAAGCTCTACCTGCTGAGCCTGGGGTATATCTTTGGCCCCTGGGAACTGATCGTCGGGCCGTTTGGCTATGTGCTGACGCTGTTTGCCGTCTGGGCCGCCATCAACGCTTTCAATATGGTCGATGGCATTGACGGGCTGCTGGGTGGTCTCTCCTGCGTCACCTTCCTGGCGATGGGCATTATTCTCCTGCTTGACGGACAGCAAAGCCTGGCGATGTGGTGCTTTGCGATGATCGCGGCCATCGTGCCCTATATTTTGCTGAATCTCGGCGTATTTGGTCGCCGGTATAAGGTGTTTATGGGCGATGCAGGCAGCACGCTAATCGGCTTTACCATTATCTGGATCCTGCTGGAAGCGACGCAGGGCCAGTCTCATCCGATTACGCCGGTCACGGCGCTGTGGCTGATTGCTATCCCGCTAATGGATATGGTGGCCATTATGTATCGCCGCCTGAGTAAGGGCATGAGCCCCTTCTCCGCTGACCGTCAGCATATTCATCATCTGATTATGCGGGCGGGTTTCTCCTCGCGGCAGGCCTGCCTGTTAATTACGCTTGCCGCCGCGCTGCTGGCCGGCGTCGGCGTGTTGGGCGAATCCCTCTCTTTTGTCCCGGACTGGGCCATGCTGCTGCTGTTTTTACTGGCGTTTATGCTTTACGGCTACTGCATCAAGCGGGCATGGCGCGTGGCTCGGCTGATAAAAAGAGTAAAAAGACGCCTGCGCAGGGCGCAGTAATTACCGCTGAGCCCAATTGCACGATTCCGATACGCTGATTAAAAGGAAAATTATGTATGACGCATCCTGATGCTGCCGATAACGAACTGGATATTCGCGGCCTTTGCTGCGCCCTCTGGAGGGGGAAGCTGTGGATTATCGGCGGTGCGCTGGCGCTGGCGCTGCTGGCCTTTCTCGGCTCGCTGCTGATGACGCCACAGTGGAGCACGACTGCCATTACCGATCGCCCAACGGTTACTCTCCTGGGCGGCTATTACTCGCAGCAGCAGTTTTTGAATAATCTGGATACTCATGCCAGCAATGGCAGCGTCACGCCGCCGTCCGTGATGGATCAGGCCTATCAGGAATTCGTCAGGCAGCTTTCGGCCTGGGATACGCGGCGGGACTTCTGGCTGCAATCCCGCTACTACAAACAGCGGCAAACCGGCAACGCGCATGACGACGCGACGAAACTGGATGAGATGATAAACAATATACAGTTTCAGCCCGCGGATACGGCCAAAAATGTCAGTGACACGGTCAGGCTGGTGGCAGAAACCTCTGCGGATGCCAATACGCTGCTGCGCCAGTACGTGGCCTTCGCTAATCAGCGGGCGGCCACGCATCTGAACGACGACGTAACCGGTGCCTGGGCAGCGCGCACTATTCAGCTGAAAGCACAGGTGAAGCGGCAGGAGGCGGTTGCCAACGCGATATACCAGCGTCAGGTGAACAGCGTAGAGCAGGCATTAAAAATTGCCCGCCAGCAGGGTTTTGAGCAGGCGAAGACCTCCACGCCGGTCGAGCAGCTGCCTGACTCTGAACTCTTCCTGCTGGGACGCCCTCTGCTACAGGGGCGGCTGGAGAATTTGCAGGCCACCGGCCCCGGCTACGAGCTGGACTACCTGCAAAACAGAGCGATGTTGTCCACCCTCAACGTGGGTCCCACCCTGGTGGAGTCTTTCCAGACTTATCGCTATCTGCGTACGCCAGAGGAGCCAGTGAAACGCGACAGCCCGCGTCGCCTGTTTTTAATGATTATGTGGGGTGCAGTAGGCGCTTTAGCCGGGGCAGGGACTGCTCTGGTACGCCGCCCTCGTGGTCGGGCGCGTAATGCGCATTCAGCGACCTAACAGACGAACGAAGAGAGTCACAGTGAAAGTACTAACTGTTTTTGGCACGCGCCCGGAAGCGATTAAAATGGCTCCGCTGGTTCATGCACTCGCACAGGATAGCGAGATAGAAGCGCGTCTGTGCGTCACTGCGCAGCATCGTGAGATGCTGGATCAGGTTCTGAAACTTTTTGCGATCGTACCGGATTACGATCTCAATATTATGCGTCCCGGCCAGGCGCTAAGCGAAATCACCAGCCGTATTCTGGAGGGGCTGAAAGGCGTCTTTGACGAATTTACCCCTGATGTCGTATTGGTTCACGGCGATACCACCACTACCTTTGCCGCCAGCCTGGCGGCCTTCTATCACCGTATTCCCGTGGGACACGTCGAGGCCGGGCTGCGTACGGGCGATCTCTATTCCCCCTGGCCGGAAGAAGCGAACCGCACCCTGACCGGCCATCTGGCTTCGTATCACTTCACACCGACGGAAACCGCGCGTAATAACCTCCTGCGTGAGAATTTGCGCGGGGACCGCATGTTTGTGACCGGCAATACGGTCATTGATGCCCTTTTCTGGGTCCGCGATCGGGTGCTGAGCGATGAGACGCTCAGAAACAGCCTGACCGCGCGCTATCCCTTCCTGGAAGCCGGTAAGAAGATGATTCTGGTTACTGGCCACCGGCGGGAGAGCTTCGGCGGCGGATTCGAGCGAATTTGCAGCGCGCTGGCCGAGATCGCCCGGCTACATCCCGACGTACTCATCGTCTATCCGGTGCACCTGAACCCCAACGTCAGCGAGCCGGTCAATCGCATTCTGCGCGGCATTGATAACATCGTGCTGATCGAGCCGCAGGAGTACCTGCCCTTTGTGTGGCTGATGGTGCATGCCTGGCTTATCCTCACGGACTCAGGCGGCATCCAGGAAGAAGCCCCCTCGCTGGGCAAACCGGTTCTGGTGATGCGCGACACCACCGAGCGTCCGGAAGCGGTAGAGGCGGGCACGGTCAGACTGGTGGGAACTGACGTGCAGAAGATTGTCAGTGAAGTATCGCGTTTACTCACGGATGAGCTGGCATACCATTCAATGAGTCGTGCCCACAACCCTTATGGGGACGGCCAGGCCTGTCAGCGTATTGTGCAGGCGCTAAAAAATAATCGGGTTTATTTATGACGTTCAATACCATCTCAATTATCGGGCTGGGCTACATTGGCCTGCCTACCGCTGCTGCCTTTGCTTCGCGGGGCCACACCGTGGTTGGCATTGATATTAATGCCGATGCCGTAGAAACCATTAACCGTGGCGAAATCCATATAGTGGAACCCGAACTCGACCAGGTGGTGAAAACCGCCGTCGGACAGGGCTACCTGCGGGCTGCCACCAAACCGGTAGCGGCTGATGCCTTTCTGATCGCCGTCCCAACGCCGTTTCAGGACGAACATCAGCCGGATATGTCATGGGTTAAGGCTGCGGCACTGTCGATTGCCCCGGTGCTGAAGCGCGGGGATTTAGTGATCCTCGAGTCCACTTCCCCGGTGGGTGCCACCGAGCAAATGGCCGAGTGGCTGGCCACGGAACGTCCCGATCTCCGCTTTCCACAGCAGGCCGGTGAGGCAGCCGATATTCAGATTGCCTACTGCCCCGAGCGCGTGCTGCCCGGAAAGATTATGCTTGAGCTGTTTAAGAACGATCGGGTTATCGGTGGCATGACGCCAGCCTGTTCCGAGCGGGCGAAGGCGCTTTATATGCTCTTCGTGGAAGGCGAATGCGTGATTACCAATTCACGAACGGCGGAGATGTGTAAGCTCACCGAGAACAGCTTTCGCGATGTGAATATCGCTTTCGCCAATGAGCTGTCGCTGATCTGCGCCGATCAGGGGATTAACGTCTGGGAACTGATCCGGCTGGCCAATCGACATCCCCGGGTCAACATCCTCCAGCCCGGCCCGGGCGTCGGCGGCCACTGCATCGCCGTCGATCCCTGGTTTATCGTGGCACAGAACCCGGTCCAGGCGCGCCTCATTCGTACTGCGCGTGAAGTCAACGACAGTAAGCCTCACTGGGTACTGGAGCAGGTGAAAAAGGCGCTGGCAGAGTGTCTGACGGCCAGCGACAAACGCGCCAGCGAAGTGACTATCGCCTGCTTTGGACTGGCGTTTAAACCAGACATTGACGATCTGCGCGAAAGCCCGGCCATGGAGGTGGCAGAGATGATCGCCAACTGGCATTTCGGCACCACGCTGGTAATCGAACCGCATATTCGTCAGCTGCCTGCGCGGCTGGCCGGGAAAGCCGAACTGGCACCGCTGGATGAGGCCCTTCACCAGGCTGACGTGCTGGTGATGCTGGTTGACCATGCCGCTTTTAAAACGGCAGACGTTGCTCAGTCCGGACCGCACTGGATTGTCGATACCAAAGGCGTCTGGCAGTGAGTGCAACCGTGCTGGGCCGCATTGAGCCCCTGAGATGGGAAAATGACTTTTTCGCGGTGAATAGCGCCCTGTTGAGCCTGGACGCCCGGGGAACCGTGCTTGATAGTGACGGATTGCAGGGCTTTGATATCGTCCAGTGCCGGGTGCTTTCGCAGCAGACCGCCGAGCTGGATGCACTGGGCGAGATGGGATTTCGCCTGGTTGAAGGTGAAGTGGACTGCGTGCTGGGCGTGTCCGCGACGTCGCGCCCGGACGGCATACGAATTGCCCGCGCTGAGCATATTCCCCTGCTGCGTGAGGCAGCCAGCGCCGCGTTTGCCTTCAGTCGGTTTCGTGCGCCCTGGTATCAGCCCGCCGACAGCGGCCGGTTTTATGCACAGTGGATAGAAAACGCCGTACGCGGGACGTTTGACCACCAGTGCCTGCTTGCCGTCAATGAGCAGGGCGATATGCAGGGGTTTATTTCATTGCGCGAGCTGCCGGACGGCAGCGGCAGAGTCGGCCTGCTGGCCACGCTGCCGGAAGCGCAGGGGCTAGGCGTCGGTCAGCGGATGATTGCGGCTGCCACAGACTGGTGTCGGGTTCGCCGCCTGTCGCGTTTACATATCGCCACCCAGCTGAGCAATCTCCCCGCTCTCCGGCTTTATCATCGTTGCGGTGGCGTGGTTGAACGCACCGCCTACTGGCTTTACAGGTAACAACCATGAATCCGTTTAACGCTTCACCTACTGGTATGACAGGTAACATGATGATCCCCTTCAATTCGCCACCGATTGTAGGTACTGAACTGGCGTATATGCAGTCGGCAATGGGGAGCGGAAAGCTCAGCGGCGACGGCGGCTTTACGCGGCGCTGTCAGCAGTGGATGGAGCATCGCTTTGGCTGTAAAAAGGTCCTGATGACGCCCTCCTGCACCGCCTCGCTGGAGATGGCGGCCCTGCTAATCAATATTCAGCCTGGCGATGAAGTCATTATGCCGAGCTATACCTTCGTCTCGACCGCCAATGCCTTTGTGCTGCGCGGGGCGGTAATCGTGTTTGTGGATATTCGCCCCGACACGCTGAACATTGATGAAACCCTGATTGAAGCGGCGATCACGCCGAAAACCAAAGCCATTGTGCCCGTTCACTATGCCGGTGTAGCCTGCGAAATGGATGCCATCATGGCCCTCGCCAGCCGTTACAAGCTGTTCGTCATTGAAGATGCCGCGCAGGGGATCATGTCCACCTACAAAGGCAGGCCGCTGGGTACCATTGGCGACATCGGCTGCTTCAGCTTTCATGAGACCAAAAATTACACCGCCGGAGGCGAGGGCGGCGCGACGCTGATAAACGACGCGGCTCTTATCGAACGTGCGGAGATCATCCGGGAGAAAGGCACTAATCGCAGCCAGTTTTTCCGTGGGCAGGTCGATAAATACACCTGGCGGGATATAGGTTCCAGCTACCTGATGTCGGATCTTCAGGCCGCCTGGCTCTGGGCGCAGCTTGAAGCGGCAGAACAGATTAATGCCCGTCGTCTTGCGCTCTGGCAGCGCTACTATGATGCACTCGAGCCGATTGCACAGACTGGACGCATTACGCTGCCCTCCATGCCGCCTGAGTGCCAGCATAACGCGCATATGTTTTATATTAAGCTGCACAATAATGAGGATCGCAGTGCGCTGATTGACTGGCTGAATGAGGCTGAGATCCTGGCGGTCTTCCATTACATTCCGCTCCATTCCTCACCGGCCGGTCAGCGTTTTGGCCGCTTCCACGGGGATGACCATCATACGCAGTTTGAAAGCGAACGCCTGCTCCGCCTGCCGCTGTTTTATAACCTTTCTGATAATAATCAGAAAACGGTGATCAACTCGCTGCTGAGCTTCTTTTCCTGATATGTCACTGGCTAAAGCATCGGTATGGACGGCGGCCTCTACACTGGTCAAGATTACGGCGGGACTGCTGGTAGTGAAGATGCTGGCGGTGTCGTTCGGCCCGGCTGGCGTGGGGCAGGCGGGTAATTTCCGGCAGCTTATTACCGTGCTGGGCGTGCTGGCGGGCGCCGGGATTTTTAATGGCGTGACCAAATACGTTGCGGAACAGTCGCAGCCGACGCCGGCATTACGCGCCATTACCGGAACGGCTTCGGCAATGGTGCTGGGCTTCTCCACGCTGCTGGCGGTGGGCTTTTTACTCTTCGCCGCACCGATTAGCACCGCCCTATTTGGGCACGACCATTATCAGAACGTGGTGCGGATCGTCGCCTTTTTGCAGGTGGGTATCGCCTGGGCCAACCTGACGCTGGCGGTGTTGAAAGGCTTCCGCGATGCGCGGGGGAACGCGCTGGCCCTTATCCTGGGCAGCCTGGTGGGCGTGGTAGCCTGGTTTATCTGCTACTGGCTGGGCGGCTACAGCGGTGCGCTGGTAGGGCTGGCGATGGTTCCCGCGCTGGTGGTCTTTCCGGCGGCGATAATACTGGCCCGCCGGGATCATCTGCCCCTGCGCTTTCTGCTCCCCCGTTGGGATCCGACGATAGCCGCGAACCTGAGCAAATTTACGCTTATGGCGCTGATCACCGCGGTTACGCTGCCGATCGCGTGGGTAATGATGCGTAATCTGCTGGCGGCGCACAGCGGCTGGGATCAGGTTGGGCTCTGGCAGGGCGTGACCAGTATTTCGGATGCCTATCTGCAATTTATTACCGCCTCTTTCAGCGTTTATCTGCTGCCCACGCTCTCCCGCCTCACCAGCCGGCAGGCGATCTCCCGCGAGATCGTTCGCTCGCTCAGCTTTGTGCTGCCGATGGTGGCTGCGGTTAGCCTGACCGTCTGGCTGCTGCGGGATATGGCTATCTGGCTGCTGTTTTCCAGCCAGTTTCACGCCATGCGCGACCTGTTTATCTGGCAACTGACGGGCGATATTTTTAAGGTTGGCTCCTATGTGTTTGGCTATCTGGTGATTGCTAAAGCGTCGCTACGATTTTACATTCTGACAGAGGTCAGCCAGTTTCTGTTGCTGACGTTGTTTGCTCGCTGGCTTATCCCTTTGCACGGTGCAACAGGTGCCGCCCAGGCCTATATGGCCAGCTACATCGTCTATTTTGCGCTCTGCACCAGCGCCTTTCTTCTCTATCGTAGAAAAGTATGACCACATTGATTTACGTTCTCGGCTCACCCATTCCCCATCATAATCAGACCGTGCTGCGTTTTTTTAACGATGTACTCTCCGTACGGATGCCCGGCGCGGCGCGGCGTCATTTCTGGGTAGTGGGTGAAGCACCCGTGCCGTCTGAGTTCAGCCAGCTGGACATTCGCTACTTCGCGGATAAACGCGCGATCGCCCAGGCGATCGTCGCCAGGGCCAGGGCGTCGCGGCAAACCCGCTTCTTCTTCCTCGGGCAGTTCAATGCCGCATTATGGCTGGCGCTGCTGGTGGGGAAAATCAAAGCCGCGCAGTGCTACTGGCATATCTGGGGGGCCGATCTCTATGAACAGGGAAAAGGCTGGCGATTCCGGCTGTTTTACCTGCTGCGTCGTCTGGCGCAGAAGCGCGTGGGGCGGGTGTTCGCAACGCGTGGCGACATCACCTGGTTTCAGCAGCGCTGCCCGCGGGTGCCCGCCTCGCTGCTCTATTTCCCTACCCGGATGGCACAGACGATCCTGCCCGCCGGAGAGAAAAAAGCGGATGAGTTGACGATTCTGGTGGGTAACTCCGGGGATAGCAGCAATCGTCACGTTCAGGCGCTACAGGAGATAGCTCAGCAGTTTGGCGACAAAGCCTCGGTCATCGTACCGCTCGGGTATCCTGAGAATAACGATGCCTGGATCCAGCAGGTACGGGAGGCAGGCGAGCGGCTGTTCAGCGCGGATAAGCTCCATATCCTTACTGAAAAACTCGATTTTACCGCTTACCTTGAGCTGATTTCGCGCTGCGATTTAGGCTACTTTATTTTTGAGCGCCAGCAGGGGATTGGCACCCTGTGCCTGCTGATCCAGGCCAATATTCCCGTTGTGGTGAACCGTAAAAACCCGTTCTGGCAGGACCTGGTTGAGCAAAACGTCCCGGTACTGTTCGCTGGTGATACGCTGGATGGGCCACGGGTTAAGGAAGCTCAGCGGCAAATGGCGCTGCTGGATAAGTCGGCCATCGCCTTTTTTGACCCGGCATATATCGAAGGCTGGTGTCATGCGCTTACGCTGGCGGAAGAGGAACAGGTATGACGCTGTCGCAGTTTGCTGGCCTGCTGGTGGTCTGGCTGTTATCGCTCGGCGTGGTGCTGACGCTGACGTGGCGTGAGTTTCGCCGGGTACGTTTTAATTTTAACGTCTTCTTTTCGCTGCTGTTCCTGCTGACCTTCTATTTCGGCTTCCCGCTGACCTGCCTGCTGGTATTCAGATTCAACGTGCAGGTGGTGCCGCCTGAAAATCTGCTTGAGGCGCTGCTCTCGGCGACGTGCTTTTACGCAATTTACTACGTGAGCTATAAAACGCGCCTGAGGGCGGTCTCAGCGCGGCCCTCCAGGCCTGTCTTTACCATGAATCGCGTTGAGACGCATTTGACCTGGGGGATTCTGGCCCTGATCGCGCTGGGCACGGTGCTGGTGTTCTTTCTGCATAACGGCTTTCTGTTATTCAGGTTGCACAGCTACAGCCAGATTTTCTCCAGCGACGTCTCGGGCGTGGCGCTTAAGCGCTTTTTCTACTTTTTTATCCCCGCCATGCTGGTGGTCTATTTCCTCGATCAGCGAATGCGAAACTGGCTGCTGTTTCTGGTGGCGACGGTGGGATTCGGCCTGTTGACCTACGTCATTGTAGGCGGTACGCGCGCTAACATCATCATCGCCTTTGCCCTGTTTCTGTTTATCGGCATTATTCGCGGCTGGATCACGCTGTGGATGCTGGCGATGGCGGGCGTGGCCGGGGTGGTGGCGATGTTCTGGCTGGCGCTGAAACGTTATAACCTTGACGTCCGCGGTGCGGAGGCATTCTATACCTTCCTCTATCTGACGCGCGATACCTTCTCGCCCTGGGAGAACCTGGGGCTGCTGTTGCAAAACTACGATAAGATCGACTTTCAGGGGCTGGCGCCGATAGTGCGGGATTTCTACGTATTTATCCCGAGCTGGCTGTGGCCGGACAGGCCGACAATGGTGCTGAACAGCGCTAACTACTTCACCTGGGAAGTGCTTAATAACCACTCAGGCCTGGCGATTTCACCCACGCTCATCGGCTCACTGGTGGTGATGGGGGGAGTAGGGTTTATTCTGCCCGGCGCCATCGCAGTCGGGATGGTTATAANCTGGCGATTTCACCCACGCTCATCGGCTCACTGGTGGTGATGGGGGGAGTAGGGTTTATTCTGCCCGGCGCCATCGCAGTCGGGATGGTTATAAAATGGTTTGACTGGCTGTATCAGAAAGGCCAGCAGGAGAGTAATCGCTATAAAGCTGCGATATTACAAAGCTTCTGCTTTGGTGCTGTTTTCAATATGATTGTGCTTGCCAGAGAGGGCCTGGATGCGTTTGCATCCCGGGTCGTCTTCTTTTGCCTGATTTTTGTCGCGGCGGTCGTGGTGGCAAAGCTGCTCTACTGGCTGCTGGATAGTGCAGGCGTGGTCCGGGCGAAAAAGGCCTCGGTTCAGCCCCAGTCGCATTAAGCCCGAGCGGACACGTCTGTCCGCCAGGCTATTTTTACCTTAAGGAAACGCTCATGGATGCCCCTTCTTCTGTACCGCACTACCAGATCCGCGGCTTTTCGCTGCTGGGTTTTCGCGATATGGCTGGCTTCCTTGACTACCTCTATCAGGGAAGCACCCTGAAGACCGGAACGCTGGTGGCGATAAATGCCGAAAAAGTCCTGACGGCAGAGAGTCAGCCGATGGTTCGCGAATTGATTGAGGCGGCGGAATACAAATATGCTGACGGCATCAGTATTGTCCGCTCGGTACGCAAAAAATATCCCGAGGCGCAGATTGCCCGCATCGCCGGTGCCGACCTGTGGGAAGCGTTGATGGAGCGTGCAGGCCGTGAAGGTACGCCCGTTTTCCTGATTGGCGGCAAGCCTGAAGTGCTTGAGCAGACGCAGGCTAAACTGCGACGCCAGTGGAATGTGAATATCGTGGGTGCGCAGGATGGCTATTTCGCGCCCGCGGATCGCGATGCGCTGTTTGCACGCGTTGCCGCCAGCGGTGCCCGAATTGTGACGGTAGCCATGGGATCGCCCCGGCAGGAAGTGCTGATGCGCGACTGTAAGATGGTTAATCCTGATGCCCTGTATATGGGCGTAGGCGGTACCTATGACGTGTTTACCGGTCGGGTGAAGCGTGCGCCCCTGTTCTGGCAGAAGATGGGTCTGGAGTGGCTGTATCGGCTTCTTATGCAACCTTCCCGGCTGCGCAGGCAGTTAAAACTGCTTAAATACCTCAAGTATCATTTACGCGGCGATCTTTAAAATACTTTTTGTCCTGCGGTAATCGTTGGAATGCAAACATTTTTCGTCCGTTTTCTATACATTCCGTACGTGCTTTAGACAGAACGCACAAAGCGTAAGCAAACGCGATTTTTTATTAAAAAAGCACTGGACAGGATCGGCTCGAATCCGTAGTATGCCCATCCGCAACGGCGCTATGCGCCCGTAGCTCAGCTGGATAGAGCGCTGCCCTCCGGAGGCAGAGGTCTCAGGTTCGAATCCTGTCGGGCGCACCATTAAGTTGTGTGCAAGAGCTGCGGTGGTAACAACCGCGTTAGTAAAGCAGTAAGCAGTACAAAAGTAAGCAGTAGGGGTGGTGGCTATAGCTCAGTTGGTAGAGCCCTGGATTGTGATTCCAGTTGTCGTGGGTTCGAGTCCCATTAGCCACCCCAGATTTTGTTCGGTATGCGAAGGTGGCGGAATTGGTAGACGCGCTAGCTTCAGGTGTTAGTGTCTTAACGGACGTGAGGGTTCAAGTCCCTCTCTTCGCACCANATGCGAAGGTGGCGGAATTGGTAGACGCGCTAGCTTCAGGTGTTAGTGTCTTAACGGACGTGAGGGTTCAAGTCCCTCTCTTCGCACCACAAAATCAGCAGCAGTAAAGAAGTCGCAGTATTTCGGCGAGTAGCGCAGCTTGGTAGCGCAACTGGTTTGGGACCAGTGGGTCGGAGGTTCGAATCCTCTCTCGCCGACCACTTTTCAAGACCTTGCTGTGGCGAGGTTTTTTGCTTAAGGTCTGAGGATCTGAGCAGGGCAGTACCGCAGTATTTCGGCGAGTAGCGCAGCTTGGTAGCGCAACTGGTTTGGGACCAGTGGGTCGGAGGTTCGAATCCTCTCTCGCCGACCATCTTCAGAAACCCCGCTTCGGCGGGGTTTTTTGTTTTGCATAGTCGCTCACACGGCTAACCCTTTCCGGCAAGGCATCATTCTCTGGGCCAGCAAAATATCTCTCGCTCCAGCGGCTTACCTCTCCCCTGATTCCGTGACACGTCCCTCTGACTCCAGCGGCTTACCTCTCCCTGGTTCCGTGACACGTCCCTTTGGCCCCAGCAAAATATCTCCCTCTGATTCCTGTAACATATCCCCACCAGGCTTTACGCTTCGCTACCCGCTACCCGCTACCCGCTACCTGCTACCTGCTACCTGCTACCCGCTACCCGCTACCTGCTACCCGCTGCGCTTGTTCCGGACTGTGCGTTAATGCCCCGGGCATCTGCAATGGCAACGCGCTCACCCACTGTCGCCGGCATGAGACGTATAAGCCGATGTATTACCTGAAATTTAATTAATCATCGGATTGCTGTCGCCGAAAAGGGACAGAAAAGGAGAGGGGTGTCGCACTTTTATGACCATGCAAAGCGAGGAGACGGAAATTCAGGTGAGTAAGGGCATAAAAAACAGACGAATAAATGAAATTTTTCGGTTAATAAGCAGGATGGCATGATGTGTGCAATAACGCAGGTGTAGATGCTCATTCCACTGCTTATGCTCGCTCAGGCTTCATAAGACCCGGAATGATGCAGAGCCCTTTATGGTACCTGTTGTCCACCTGCCCGTATCGTTGTTGACCTTACGGGAAGCCCGGACACGACGTTGAGTCAGGTATCCGCCAATTGTCTTACCGACCTGATTTCACACCTGCCTGACCGGCAGGTGTTTTTTTTGGGCTGCCCGGCGTAACCACCGGGAGAAAGAGGATTACGGGTTATTCTTCAGCGTGATCAGTAAACCGTCACGACGCATCTGGGCGGCTTCTTCCGGCTTATGCTGATGATCCAGCGTGTCAGCCAGCCAGGCGTAGTCGAAGGCGTCCGGGCGCTGCTTAAGGGCTTCCCTGAACGCCTCGCTGGCCTGCTCCCACTCACCGTGCTGCATCAACAGCTGTCCCAGCGTGCTGTGCAGCAGCGGGGTCGCGCCATGCTGTTTAATCTGGTGACGCAGCGCTTTCTCCAGCTGTTCAGGATTGCCGGTTTTCAGTCGGGGCATTAGCAGTATCAGGCGTTCGTCATAGGCCCGCTTCAACCCGTCCAGCACGATTTGCTGCGCCGTTTCATGATCGTTACACACAATCAGATGGTCAGCCATCGCCACCTGAAGCGCCGTTTCATGCCGCGTTTTACGACTCTGCGACTGCCACCAGCGCTTCAGGCCATCGCTGCCCTGATCCGCCATGGCCTGATTCATCAGTCCCAGCCAGGCCTCCTGTTTGAGCGCCTGACGGTGAACGTCGTCTGAAACCTGCGCTTTTTCCATTGACGGCAGGATATCAAGCAGGGCGCTCCAGGCACCGGTGCGGACGTAAGCCTGTTCGGCAAGACGCAGCACTTCCGGATGACGTGGGGCTACTTCGAGCAGGCGGTCTACCCCGTTACGGGCCGCGTGATCTTCATTTCTGGCCAGCTGGATGCGGACGCGGGTGATTTCTACCGGCAGCTGATCGCCTCCTGCCAGTTCGGCAGCACGTTCCAGATGCTGATTGGCGCGCGTATCGTCGTTACGCTGCTGCGCCGCTTCCGCTGCCAGCAGGTAATTCACCACCGGCTGTTCGGCGTGATCGGCATTGCGCGACAGCAGTTTTTCAACCTGGCGATAATCCCCTTCCGCCAGCTTCACCAGCGCGGCATTGGTCTGTTTACGGGCCCGCTTGCCTTTACGTCCAAGGAACCAGCCGCGTGTTCTGACGCCAGTGCGCAACACACGACGCAGGATCCACTCAATAAACAGAATGATCACCAGCGAAAGCAGCAGAATGATGGCCAAACCGGTGACGCTGGTTTCGATATTCCAGTTATCGGTCTGAATGAGCACGTAGCCCTGGTGACCCGCCAGCATCGGGCCAAGCACGACGCCTGCGATGAGTAAAAGGAATAGTATCAGTACCTTAAGCATGCTTATTCTCCCTGCTGCTGTTGCCCGGCACTGGGCTGTGCCAGCAGGTTGCGCACGCGCGTCTGCATCAGTTTATCCAGCATTGGCTGGCTCTGTAGCGACTCAGGAAGATCCATCGAGATGCTTTGCTGACTGAGATCGTCCAGCTGGCTTAAGAAAGCCTTCGTGGCCGGGTCGCTGGTATCAAACCAGGCCCGCACCCAGGCCGATACGGTATCAATGGACTGCTTATAGATCTCATCCTGATGGCGGGGAACCGCCTGTGCCGCAATCAGCAGACGGGAACGGATATTTTCGCGCAGATAAATGTCCTGATTCGGGGCCAGCAGAGGTTCTGCCGTTGTATCACGGCGACGCACGGTGATGAAATCATCCATGAAATTGTGCCAGCTTTTCACCAGGTTCTGGCGCCACTCCCGCAGAGAAGAGGTTAGCTCGCCGCTATCGGCATCCATCGGCGTATCGTCGTTATCGTTATCCGCCAGGCGCAGGTTATCCACACCGTTTGACAGCTGGTTAAGCTTGAGGATAATGCCGTCGTAGTCCACCTGGCTGACCGACGAGAGGCTGCTGATATCCTGCGTCAGGGCGCGGCGCACCTCAATCAGGCTGGGATCGTTCATATCGGCCAGGCTGGCATCTGCACTTTTGAGCAGCGCGGCGGCCGTGGTCACATCCCGATCGCTCCACAGTTTACGACCCGCCAGCTTCACCAGATAATCGGCCTGCGCCAGCAGCCAGGTATGGGCATCATTCCCGGAAATGGTCGCCACCTTCTGTTTTAACTCATCAAGCTGCTTGCTCATCACCGCCTGCTGCTGCCTGGCGGCATCCAGCGCGGCGGTTTGCGTTGTCAGCTGCTGTCCCAGCGTCTGTTTATCGCTAACGGCCTGCTGCTGAAGCTGAGAGAGCTGATCGGCCAGCGCTTTGCTGGCGGCTGCCTGCTGCTGCGCCTGATGCTTGCCGTTAAAATAGAGGCCACCGCCAACGGCCAGCGCGATAGCAATTGCCACAACGGCCAGCGCCGTGCCGGTATTCTTCGACTTATGGGGCGTTTTACTCTCAGCCAGAGAGGGCTCGACCGCTGGCGTGGTCTCCTCAAGGCTGGCCGAGGGATCTTTGTGTTCCGTCATTGTGGCTTTCCCGTTTAAAAGTTTATTGTAACGCGCGGAGCAATGCGTCGTTATCAGCACCATCCGCAACCCTGATTTCGCGCCAACCCAGTTCCCTGGCGCAGGTTGCCAGGCGTTCACTGACGACAATCAGCCGACAGTGGAGAAGCCACTCCTCGCGATCGATTGCGGGGAATAGCGAAAAAAGCTGATGCAACATCTCGCCGCTGGTCACTACCAGCGTGGTAATCCCCCGGCCCCGCCAGCGTCGTCCCTCTACCGGGCCGTGGTAATATTTCGCACAGCGTTGATAGCACTCGATAAACTGTACATCAGCCCCGCGCTGTTGCAAGGTTTCAGCAAGTAATTCCCTGCCGCCATTGCCGCGCAATATCAGGGCCCGCTTTCCAGCCACCTGCTGAAGTGCAGGTAATTGTATCAGCACCTCGCTGGTTTCGCGCTCGTGCGGCCAGACCACATTCAGCCCGCTGACGGCGTGCAGCGCCAGCGCGGTAGAGCGGCCTATCGCATAATAGTTGAGATTTGCGGGCCAGCTGCCTCCCGCCTTTACCAGCGCGGGCTGGGCGTAGTGAATAGCGTGCTGCGACAGGATAAACACCAGATCGTCGTCGCGCAGGCTGGCTATCTGTGTCGGGAGGCTCTCCAGCTGCGTACCGGGGGTGAACTCAATCAGGGGCATAGCCCAGGCGACCTGACCGGCTTTACGCAAGCGGCTGACCAGCTCATCAGCCGCAGGCGCCGGACGGGTTACCAGGATGCTCATTCGGGTGGATTTCCCTGATAAACCTCAGCGAGGATTTCCCGGCCACCGTTATTTAACAGCTCTTCCGCCAGGGAAATGCCCATTTTCTCTGCATCCTCGCGCGGACCGCGCCGCTCACCGCGTACCATGGTTTTACCGTCCGGCGCGCCGATTAGCCCGCGTAGCCAGATCTGGTCATCCACAAGTACGGCGTAGCTGCCAATCGGCACCTGACAGCCCCCTTCAAGGCGGGTATTCATCGCCCGCTCGGCCCGGACGCGTGTCGCGGTATCCTCATCATTGAGCGCCGTCAGCAGCGCGATGGTTTGCGCATCCTCAAGGCGGCACTCAATGCCGACCGCGCCCTGGCCAACGGCGGGCAGCGACTCTTCGGCAGGCATGGCGTGACGAATACGGTCACCCAGCCCCAGGCGCTTAAGGCCCGCGACGGCAAGGATAATGGCGTCATAGTTGCCCGCATCCAGCTTCGCTAACCGCGTCCCGACGTTGCCGCGCAGCGAGCGAATAATCAGGTCCGGGCGACGGGCGCTCAGCTGACACTGGCGTCGCAGGCTGGAGGTGCCCACCACCGCGCCGTGCGGCAGATCGTCCACCGAGTCAAACCTATTAGAAACGAAGGCGTCGAGCGGATCTTCGCGCTCGCAGATCGTCACCAGTCCAAGGCCTTCCGGGAAGGCGACCGGCACGTCTTTCATCGAATGCACGGCGATATCCGCGCGATCGGCGAGCATAGCCTGTTCCAGTTCTTTGACGAACAGCCCCTTACCACCGACCTTCGCCAGCGGCGTGTCCAGGATGATGTCGCCCTTCGTCACCATAGGCACCAGTTCGACGTTAAGCCCCGGATGGCATGCCATCAGGCGCTGCTGCACATAATGTGCCTGCCACAGTGCAAGTGGGCTTTGTCTGGTAGCAATTCTTAAAATTTTGTCTAACATGCTTCTTACCGTTTTTATCGTTCATTGATTATCCTATCATTGAACCGTGAAGGCTGTCAGTTTCCGCGGCCTTAAACGGCTGGGAAGAAACGGATTCCGTACACATGGGCAGGGGGTATCGTAAATCGTGCTAAACTGTTCTGTAGCGCAACTTTCTTTACGGTCAAGCTACCAGGTGTTAGATTGATCACGTTTCCAGCAAAAATCCGTACGACTATTTTCAAAAAACACGCGGCGGATGGCGGAAACAGGCTTTTTTATATGCACTGGGACAATCGGGCGAGACGTCTTGTACCTCTATATAGAGACACTGAAACAGAGACTGGATGCCATCAACCAGCTGCGCGTTGATCGCGCGCTGGCTGCAATGGGGCCTGCCTTTCAACAGGTTTACAGTCTGCTGCCAACGTTATTACATTATCATCACCCACTGATGCCGGGTTACCTTGAGGGTAACGTTCCACATGGCATCGGTTTCTACGCGCCTGATGAAAGCCAACGTGCCTGGTTGGCTGACCTCGAGGGCGAGTCTGGTGCCAGTGCCGCGTTACCACCCGAGGGTGAAATGCCCATTACCGGGGTTTACTCTATGGGCAGCACCTCTTCCGTCGGGCAGAACTTTACCTCGGATCTGGATATCTGGGTGTGCCACCAGTCATGGCTGGATAACGAAGAGCGCCTGTGCTTACAGAAAAAGTGCACCCTGCTGCAAACCTGGTGTGCGGCGATGGGCGTGGAAGTCAGCTTCTTCCTGATTGATGAAAACCGCTTCCGCCATAATGAAAGCGGCAGTCTGGGCGGCGAAGACTGCGGCTCTACGCAGCATATACTGCTGCTGGACGAATTTTATCGTACTGCCGTCCGCATGGCAGGCAAGCGTATTCTGTGGAATATGGTGCCGGGCGAAGAGGAAGAGCACTACGACGACTATGTCATGTCGCTTTATCAGAAAGGCGTACTGACGCCGAATGAGTGGCTGGATCTGGGTGGTCTGGGCACGCTGTCCGCGGAAGAGTATTTTGGTGCCAGCCTGTGGCAGCTCTATAAAAGCATTGATTCCCCGTATAAAGCGGTGCTGAAAACGCTGCTGCTGGAAGCCTACTCCTGGGAGTATCCGGCGACCCGGCTGCTGGCGATGGATATTAAGCAGCGCCTGCATGATGGCGAAATCGTCTCTTACGGGCTTGATCCCTACTGCATGATGCTGGAAAGGGTCACGCAATACCTCACCAAAATTGATGATACTGCCCGGCTGGACCTGGTGCGCCGCTGCTTTTACCTTAAGGTGTGCGAAAAGCTCTCCATTGAGGGAGAGCAGTCCGGCTGGCGGCGCGAGATCCTGAGCCAGCTGGTGAAGGAGTGGGGCTGGGACGACGCGCGTCTGGAAATTCTTGATAACCGTGCCAACTGGAAAATTGGCCGCGTGCGCGAGGCCCATAACGAACTGCTGGATGCGATGATGCAGAGCTATCGCAACCTGATTCGCTTTGCGCGGCGCAATAACCTGAGCGTTAGCGCCAGCCCGCAGGATATCGGCGTCCTGACGCGTAAGCTCTATGCGGCTTTTGAAGCGCTGCCCGGCAAGGTGACGCTGCTCAACCCGCAGATTTCGCCCGACCTTTCCGAAGCGCATCTGACCTTTATTCACGTGCCTAACGGGCGCGCCAATCGTGCTGGCTGGTATCTCTACAATCAGTCGCCGGATATGCAGTCTATTATCAGCCCCCAGCCGCTGGAATATAACCGCTACCTCAACAAACTGGTGGCCTGGGCATGGTTTAACGGCCTGCTGACCCGCGATACGCGGCTGCACATTAAAGGCAATGCCGTATGCGATCTGGCGCGATTGCAGGAGCTGGTGGCGGATGTCTCCCATCACTTCCCGCTGCGCCTGCCGTCCCCCACGGCGAAAGCGCTCTATAGCCCCTGCGAGATTCGCCATCTGGCGATTATCGTGAATCTGGAATATGACCCGACCGCCGCGTTCCGTAATCAGGTGGTGCATTTCGACTTCCGCAAGCTCGACGTGTTTAGCTTCGGCCAGCAGCAGCAGTGTTTAATTGGCAGTATCGATCTGCTCTATCGCAACTCGTGGAATGAGGTGCGTACGCTGCACTTTAACGGCGAGCAGGCGATGATTGAGGCGCTGAAAACCATTCTGGGCAAAATGCATCAGGATGCGGCCCCGCCGGATGCGGTGGAGGTCTTCTGCTACAGCCAGCATCTCAGGGGGCTGATCCGCACCCGCGTTCAGCAGCTGGTATCGGAATGTATCGAGCTTCGTCTTTCCAGTACGCGTCAGGAACCGGGCCGCTTCAAAGCGGTCCGCGTGGCAGGCCAGACGTGGGGGCTGTTCTTCGAGCGCATGAGTGTCTCGGTGCAAAAGCTGGAGAATGCGGTGGAGTTCTATGGCGCCATCTCCAACAACAAGCTGCACGGCCTGTCTATTAAGGTGGAAACGGATCAGTCGCGCCTGCCCTCGGTGGTGAATGGCTATGCCAGCGAAGGCATCATTCAGTTCTTCTTTGAGGACACCAAAGACGACCATGGATTCAACATCTATATTCTGGATGAAACCAACCGGGTCGAGATTTACCACCACTGTGAAGGCAGCAAAGAGGAGCTGGTGCGCGATGTCAGTCGCTTCTACTCCTCCTCACACGATCGCTTCACCTACGGTTCCAGCTTTATCAATTTCAATCTGCCGCAGTTTTATCAGATTGTGCAGGTCGACGATCGTTTTCAGGTGATCCCCTTCCGCAGTCAGACCCTGGCGCAGCTCTGCGCCAACGTATCAGATAATGCCTCCGGCGGGGATTACGCCCAGCACATTCAGATGCACTAAGCCAAACCTGCTTCGCTTCGCCAATTGAGAAACAGGATCACCATTTCAGTTGCTTTTAGCACTTCACCTGCGATGATAGACATCCAACAGGCACTGATAACGAGCAGAATAAGCATGAACAAAGTGATTTGCCGGATGGCGCTGGTGCTGGCTGTGGCCAGCCTGACGGGATGTGGACTAAAAGGGCCACTCTACTTTCCTCCTCAGGAACAGCCAAAAAAGCAAACCAGCGCAAGCGACTATAAGCCAACCCGCGCCGATGCGCAGAAGCAGACAACCACCACCGACCCGACGCAGACCAGTACGTCGTCAGAGACCACTGAATCGGGCACGACGTCGGCTCAGTAAACTATGACATATTCGTCGGAGCAGAAAATGCAGTTCTCGAAGATGCACGGTCTGGGCAATGACTTTATGGTGGTCGATGCCGTTACACAAAACGTCTATTTCTCGCCCGAGCTGATCCGGCGTCTGGCCGATCGTCATCTGGGGATCGGTTTTGATCAGCTGCTGATCGTTGAACCGCCCTACGATCCCGATCTGGATTTCCACTATCGCATTTTCAACGCTGACGGCAGTGAAGTCGCCCAGTGTGGCAATGGCGCGCGCTGTTTTGCCCGCTTTGTTCGCCTGAAGGGGCTGACCAATAAAAAAGATATCCAGGTCAGTACGCAGTCAGGGCGCATGGTGCTCAGCGTGACCCAGGATGAACGGGTCTGCGTGAATATGGGTGAACCCAACTTTGAACCCCAGCAGGTGCCTTTTCGCGCCAATAAAGCCGAAATTCTCTACCTGATGCGCACGGCCGAGCAGACGGTGATGTGCGGCGTGGTGTCGATGGGAAATCCTCACTGCGTGCTCCAGGTCGACAGCGTTAAAACCGCGCAGGTTGCGATACTGGGGCCGGTGCTCGAAAGCCACGAGCGTTTTCCCGAGCGGGTTAACGTCGGCTTTATGGAGATTGTTGACAGCGGGCATATCCGCCTGCGCGTCTATGAGCGCGGCGCGGGTGAGACGCAGGCCTGCGGCAGCGGCGCCTGTGCGGCCGTGGCGGTTGGCATCCAGCAGGCGCTGCTGGCAGAACAGGTTCGGGTCGATCTGCCCGGCGGCAGCTTAAATATTGCCTGGAAAGGTCCCGGTCATCCACTCTATATGACCGGCCCTGCCACTCACGTTTATGACGGGCTTATCCACTTATGAAAAATGTCGGGGAACAACGGGTTACCAGCGAACTGATGCTGGACGATCGTGCCGTTAGCGATTACCTGCTGCAAAATCCGGACTTCTTTATTCGCAATGCGCGGCAGGTTGAGCAGATGCTGGTGCCTCACCCCGTACGCGGCAGCGTATCCCTGGTGGAATGGCAGCTGGGCCGTCAGCGGCATCATATCAGCCAGCTGGAAGAAGAGATCACCCTGCTGATGGAGCAGGCCAGCGCCAATCAGCAGCTGTTCGATCGTCTGCTGACGCTCCAGGCCCGTCTGGCCTCTGCCCCCAACCTGCATGAGATGCTTAACCGCCTGCATCGCTGGGCGCGTGAACTGGGACTGGCCGGGGCGAATGTGCGTCTGTTCAGCGAAAAGTGGCGCATAGGCGCACCTTCGGATTTTACCCAGCTTGCGCTGTCACGCCAGGCGTTTGAACCCGTTCGTATTCAGCGGCTCGGCAATAAGCAGCACTTCTTAGGCAGCCTGAATGGCCCCGAGCTGCTGCTGCTGCTGCCTCAGGCGAAGGCGATTGGCTCGGTTGCCCTGTCGCTGATGGGCGAGCAGGGCGATCTGGGCGTACTCATTTTCAGCAGTCGCGACACCCAACACTACCAGTCAGGCATGGGGACGGTACTGCTCCAGCATCTCTCCCTGATGCTGCCCGAACTGCTGGCGCGGTGGGTTGAGCGCGTATGAGTAGCGACGCGCCTCTACTTAACGCCGTAGAGGGCTTTCTGCGTTATCTTAAGGTTGAACGCCAGCTAAGTCCGCTGACGCAAATCAACTACCAGCGCCAGCTGGCCGCCTGCATCGCCCTGCTGGAAGAGATGAAACTGCCCGACTGGCAGCAGCTTGATGCCGCCCGGGTTCGTTCGCTGGCGGCACACAGCCGCCGCGCCGGTTTAAAGCCTGCCAGCCTGGCGCTTCGCCTCTCCGCGCTGCGCAGCTTTCTCGACTGGCTGGTCGCGCAGGGGGTGATAAAAGCCAACCCGGCAAAAGGCGTTGCGACACCGCGCGCGCCGCGTCACCTGCCTAAGAATATTGACGTGGACGATGTAAATCGCCTGCTGGAGATCGACATTAACGATCCGCTGGCGGTGCGCGATCGGGCCATGCTGGAGATCATGTACGGCGCCGGGCTTCGTCTCTCTGAACTGGTCGGGATCGACACCGGCCATCTTGATCTGGCATCGGGTGAAGTCTGGGTGGTGGGCAAGGGCAGTAAAGAGCGCCGCCTGCCGATAGGCCGGACGGCGGTAACCTGGATGGAACACTGGCTGGCGCTGCGTGAACTCTTTGCCCCCGAAGACGGCGCGGTCTTCCTGTCAAAGCAGGGCAAGCGCATCTCGACGCGCAACGTGCAGAAGCGTTTTGCCGAATGGGGCGTAAAGCAGGGCATCTCCAGCCATATTCATCCGCACAAGCTGCGCCACTCCTTTGCGACCCATATGCTGGAGTCCAGCGGCGATCTGCGCGCCGTACAGGAGCTGCTGGGACACGCCAACCTGAGCACGACGCAAATCTATACCCATCTCGACTTCCAACATCTGGCGTCGGTCTACGATGCTGCCCATCCCCGTGCGAAACGAGGAAAATCCTGATGCACTTTTACCGCCCGCTGCGACCTGTGGCGGCGATGTCGTTCGATCTCGACGACACGCTGTACGATAATCACCCGGTTATCCGTCGTACGACCCAGGAATCCCACGCTTTTTTACAGCAGTATCATCCCGCGCTTAACGGATTCAGCGTAGAGAACTACCAGCAGCTGCGCGACAGCCTGCGCGAGCAGGAGCCGGACATCTATCATGACGTCAGCGAATGGCGTCGTCGGGCCATTGAGCTGGCGATGCGCCAGGCAGGACTGAGCGACAGCGAAGCGGATAAGGGATCGCGGGTGGTGATGACGCATTTCACCCACTGGCGAAATCAGATTGCGGTGCCGGACGAAACCCACACCACGCTTGCCGCACTGGCGGAAAAGCTGCCGCTGATAGCGATCACCAACGGCAATGCCGATCCGCATCTGTTTGGCCTGGAAGACTATTTTACCTTTATTCTGCGAGCCGGCCCGCACGGGCGCGCCAAGCCGTACCAGGACATGTATCACCTGGCTGCAGAAAGGCTTAATCTGCCGCTGGAAAGCATTCTGCACGTGGGTGACGACCTGACCACGGACGTGGCGGGCGCGGTGCGCAGCGGCATGCAGGCCTGCTGGATTAACCTGCACGGCGGCAATCTGATGCATATTGATGATGCCCGATTGCTGCCCACGCTGGAAATTTCACGGTTGGCATCGCTGACCACGCTGATATAATATGCTGGTTAAATATCCAGTGGGGCGCGTGACGCTCCTTTTCTCTTTTTCTGGTGGTGCCTGTGGACGTTTCTGAGTTGCTGGACAGTTTGAATGACAAACAACGCGAGGCCGTTGCCGCGCCGCGCAGCAACTTACTGGTGCTGGCGGGGGCAGGCAGCGGTAAAACCCGCGTGCTGGTGCACCGCATCGCCTGGCTGATGGCGGTAGAGAACTGCTCTCCCTATTCAATCATGGCGGTGACCTTCACCAACAAAGCGGCAGCCGAAATGCGCCACCGCATCGAGCAGCTGATTGGCACCAGCCAGGGCGGCATGTGGATCGGCACCTTCCACGGCCTGGCGCACCGCCTGCTGCGCGCTCACCATCTGGATGCCAGTCTGCCGCAGGACTTCCAGATCCTCGACAGTGAGGATCAGATGCGCCTGCTCAAGCGTCTGATCAAGGCGATGAATCTGGACGAAAAGCAGTGGCCTGCCCGTCAGGGGATGTGGTACATCAACGGCAAAAAAGATGAAGGGCTGCGACCAAAGCATATTGAAAGCTACGGGAATCCGGTTGAACAGACCTGGCTGCGCATCTACCAGGCCTATCAGGAAGCCTGCGATCGGGCAGGATTGGTGGACTTTGCCGAACTGCTGCTGCGCGCGCATGAGCTGTGGCTCAACAAGCCGCATATCCTCAATCACTACCGCGAGCGCTTTACCAATATTCTGGTGGACGAATTCCAGGATACCAACAATATCCAGTATGCCTGGATACGCATGCTGGCGGGCGATACCGGCAAAGTGATTATCGTGGGTGACGACGATCAGTCGATCTACGGCTGGCGCGGCGCGCAGGTTGAGAATATCCAGCGCTTCCTCAACGACTTCCCGGGTGCGGAAACAATCCGCCTTGAGCAGAACTACCGCTCGACCAATAACATACTGAAGGCAGCCAATGCCCTGATCGCCAACAATACCGGTCGGCTGGGCAAAGAGCTGTGGACCGACGACAGCGACGGTGAGCCGATTGCCCTCTACTGCGCCTTTAACGAGCTGGATGAAGCCCGCTTTGTGGTCAACCGCATCAAGGTGTGGATGGAAAACGGCGGTGCGCTGAACGACTGCGCCATTCTCTATCGCAGCAATGCCCAGTCGCGCGTACTGGAAGAAGCCCTGCTGCAAACCAGCATGCCCTACCGGATTTATGGCGGAATGCGCTTCTTTGAACGTCAGGAAATCAAAGACTCGCTGGCCTATCTGCGGCTGATCGCTAACCGTAATGACGATGCGGCCTTTGAGCGCGTGGTGAACACGCCAACGCGCGGCATTGGCGATCGCACACTTGATGTTGTCAGACAGACCGCCCGTGAACGGCAGTTAACGCTGTGGCAGAGTACGCGCGCGCTGTTGCAGGAGAAAGCGCTGGCCGGACGCGCCGCCTCGGCGCTTCAGCGCTTCAGCGAGCTGGTGGATTCGCTGGCCCAGGAAACCAGCGAGCTGCCGCTGCACGTTCAAACCGACCGGGTGATTAAGGATTCGGGCCTGTGGTTAATGTACGAACAGGAGAAGGGCGAAAAAGGCCAGGCGCGAGTTGAGAACCTTGAGGAACTGGTCAACGCCACCCGGCAGTACAGCTATCAGGATGAAGATGAAGATCTGATGCCGCTACAGGCTTTTCTCTCGCATGCCGCGCTGGAGGCGGGCGAAGGTCAGGCAGATAAATGGCAGGACGCGGTGCAGCTGATGACCATGCATGCCGCGAAGGGCCTGGAGTTTATGCAGGTGTTTATCGTTGGAATGGAAGAGGGCATGTTCCCCAGCCAGATGTCGCTGGAAGAGGGCGGCAGGCTGGAAGAGGAGCGTCGGCTGGCCTACGTCGGCGTCACGCGCGCCATGCAGAAACTGACGCTGACCTTTGCGGAAACCCGCCGCCTGTACGGCAAAGAGGTTTTCCACCGTCCCTCTCGCTTCGTTGGCGAACTGCCTGAGGAGTGTGTGGAAGAGGTTCGCCTGCGCGCCAGTATCAGCCGTCCGGTCAGCCATCAGCGCATGGGGACGCCGGTCACGCAAAATGACAGCGGGTTTGCGCTGGGCCAGCGGGTACGCCACGCTAAGTTTGGCGAAGGAACCATCGTCAACCTGGAAGGCAGCGGCGATCACAGCCGTCTCCAGGTGGCGTTTCAGGGGCAGGGTATTAAGTGGCTGGTGGCCGCCTATGCGAAGCTGGAAACGGTCTGATTTGCACGTTCCCTTTGCCTCCTATGCTTTAACGGACAAGGCGAGTCTCTGCGCCCTGTCCGTTGGGCGAGCCTGTCTGCTTAACGGTTAAATATCAGCGACTTACTCCCAGGTGTGGCTTACCCGACGAATCTCAGCGACTTACCTGTAGGTGTAGCTTACCCGGCGAACCGATCGCCCGGCTGGGCATGTGCATACCATGCCATCACCGCTTCCGTGCCCTCAGCGCCCTCCGGCGGTGCCCAGTGCATACAGTCATCTTCCGTTAATGGCTGATACGGTCCGTGCTTAACTTCAAAGATAACGCCGCCCGCATCCAGCGACAAAACCGCATGCCAGGTCAATGCCGGGATCTCCTGTAGCAGGACTTCTTCACCCAGCACGGTACGATGGGTCACCGCGCCTTCATCATCAAATTGCAACATCACAAAGCGCCCCTTCAGCGGGGTCAGCAGCTCCCAGGTCTGGGGGTGGCGGTGCGGGCGAATGTAAGTGCCGGGCTCCATGGCAATTGCCAGACGCTGAACCGGATCGCTCAGCTCTTCGTGCAGCGTACGGTGCGCGCGAAGGCGCGGAACGCTGGCGGCTTGCCCGCTCATTTTCACCAGGTCTGCATGCGTAATTTGTTTCATTTTGATCCTTCTATGATTGTGGGCGACAGGTTGACGGCATTTTCAGCACAGCGTAACATGCGCGCACCATTACCCTAAGAGGACATTCGCCTTGGACACACCCAGTAGATACTGGCTCATTGACCTGGATAACAGGTACAACTCCTAAGGCTATCCTCTTCTGCCGATAGCCTTCGTGGTTGTTGGCGACCGCCCTCCCGTCGCTCTGAGTCAGATTCACTCGCTGACCGAAACGCTTGTTTCCCGTGTTCCAACGCTAGTCCCATGTTACTGCAGATTGGGAGTACAGCTATGCTGAGCGCATTTAAACTGGATCAAAGCCGCTTAACCCGCCTTGAGCTTGAGGAGCCCAACGATCAACTGATCAGTTCCGTATGGGTTGATCTGATCGAGCCTGACGATCAGGAACGCACACGCGTCCAGTCCGAGCTGGGCCAGAGCCTGGCTACCCGCCCTGAGCTGGAAGATATTGAGGCCTCCGCACGTTTCTTCGAGGACGAAGACGGACTGCACATCCACTCCTTTTTCTTTTATGAAGATGCAGAAGACCACGCCGGCAACTCCACGGTCGCGTTTACCGTTCGCGAAGGCCGCCTCTATACCCTGCGTGAACGTGAGCTCCCAGCGTTTCGCCTCTACCGCATGCGCGCGCGTAATCAGGTGCTGATTGACGGTAATGCGTATGAACTGCTGCTGGACCTGTTTGAAACGAAAATCGAACAGCTGGCGGATGAAATTGAAAACATCTACAGCGATCTGGAAAAGCTCAGCCGGGTCATTATGGAAGGACAGCAGGGCGACGAGTTTGACTCTGCGCTGTCAACGCTGGCAGAACTGGAAGATATCGGCTGGAAGGTTCGCCTCTGCCTGATGGATACCCAGCGCGCGCTTAACTTCCTGGTGCGTAAGGCCCGCCTGCCGGGCAATCAGCTGGAACAGGCGCGGGAAATTCTGCGCGACATTGAATCGCTGCTGCCGCATAACGAATCCCTGTTCCAGAAGGTGAACTTTCTGATGCAGGCGGCGATGGGCTTTATTAATATCGAACAGAACCGCATCATCAAAATCTTCTCGGTGGTCTCCGTGGTGTTCCTGCCGCCAACGCTGGTGGCCTCCAGCTACGGCATGAACTTTGAGTTTATGCCTGAGCTGAAGTGGAGCTTTGGCTACCCCGGCGCCATCACTCTGATGATCCTGGCGGGGCTGGCGCCTTACGCCTACTTCAAGCGCAAAAACTGGCTCTGACGCCGCCATGCGGATGCCATTCACCCCGACGGTCAGGGTGAATGGCATCTGTCAGACAGGCAGCGGCTGCCTGCGCCTGAACGTCCATATCGCATCAAAAATAAACACCGCCAGCGCGGCCCAGATAAAGCTGAAGGAGAGGACTTTATCGGGCGTCATCTGTTCGCCGTAAAAAATAACGGCCAGCAGGAACATTAGCGTCGGGCCAAGATACTGAAAAAAACCGACCGTGGAGAGGCGCAGGCGCGTGCAGGCGGCGGTGAATAGCATCAGCGGTACGGTGGTCACCACCCCTGCGGCAATCAGCAGCAGGTTGAGATGTAAGGTATTCTGGCTCAAATGGCTGGTGTGGCTGTCGGCCACGCCGAAAAGGTAAATGGCAGCCGCCGGGAGCAGCCAGGTGGTCTCAATCAGCATGCCGGTCTGGGCATCCACGCCAATTTTCTTGCGCAGCAGGCCGTAAAAGGAAAAGGTCACCGCCAGGCCCAGCGCAATGACCGGTACCGAGCCAAACTTCCACAGCTGAAGCAGGACGCCGCAGGCGGCCAGCATCACCGCCAGCCACTGAGCCCGCCGGAAACGCTCCCCCAGAAACACCATCCCCACCAGCACGTTGAGCAGTGGATTAATGAAATAGCCCAGGCTGGCCTCCAGCAAATGCTGGTTATTAACCGCCCAGATAAACAGCAGCCAGTTACCGGCTATCACCGTGGCGGAAAGCGCCAGCAGCAGCAATTTCTTCGGCTGACGAAGCGTAAGCTTTACGCTCTCCCAGTTCCGGCAAAGGCTAACCAACAGCAGCATAAAGAAAAATGACCAGATAACCCGGTGCGTCATGATTTCAGTGGGCGGCACCTCCTGAATCAGCTTGAAGTAGGCGGGTGCTATACCCCAGATAAAATAGGCACCCAGGGCGAACAGTACGCCCTGTCGCGTTTGTTGCGCGTCCATGAAAATTTACTCCGTTAAATGAGTGGATAAGAGGCAGTTTTTGTTGGTAAAAGCTGTACGGGCAGACAAGGTTTACTTTTTATTAGCCGACAAGATAGGTTGCCGTCGCGCTGGCGATGTAGACCCCCGTGTCGTTATGCAGCTCCACCCGGGCAACGGCCACTTTGTTCCCCGCGCGTAGCAGGCTGCTGCTGGCGATAAAACGCTCTCCCCGGCCCGGCCGCAGATAATCCACGCGCATATCAATGGTGCCCATGCGCGAAAGTCGCTGGCGCAGCTCATCTTCGGTGATGCTCTCCTGACGGGTGAGGGCACTGCTCACGCAGATTAGCCCTGCGGCAACGTCCAGTACGGCGGCAATCACCCCACCGTGCAGAATCTGTTGTGCCACGTTGCCCACCAGCTTTGTCTGGTTGTCAAAACTGAGTTCGGCATAGTCCGGTTCCAGACGATCCAACCGCAGGCCCAGTGCCTGATTGAACGGCATATCATAGACAAATATATCTCCGATCAGGCGGCGGGCAGCGTCCTGAGGCAGAGAGACAGCTGAGGTCATAAGGCGTTTCCTTTGTGGCAAAATGGCACAGAGAGAGAGGGCAACGGCATCACTGTTTTACGCTCAGCCCCTGCCGCGTTTTACTTTACACAATCAGCACTAATGCCCCCCGACGTTTCTGTGTAGAATGGCGTGCTTTTTACCCACATTACGTTCAATTCTGGAGAACACATATGGCTATGCTGAAAGGATTGCTGATGACAGCACTCCTGTTTCCCTCGTTAGTGCTGGCACAGGAAGCGACGGTCACGGAAGTACATGACCAGCCAGCCGTGCGCGGCAGTATCATTGCTAACCTGCTGGAAAAGCATGACAACCCCTTTGTGCTTTATCCCTATGAAAGTAATTACATCATTTATACCGATACCAGCAGCATCAATAAAGAGGCGATCAAGTCTTATAACTGGGCAAATAAGGCGAAGCACGATGAGGCGAAATTCCAGCTGAGCCTGGCGTTTCCGCTGTGGCGCGGAATTGCGGGCGACAACTCGGTGCTGGCGGCCTCTTATACTCAGGATTCCTGGTGGCAGATCTCCAACCGGGGCGGCTCATCCCCCTTCCGCGAAACGAACTATCAGCCGCAGATTTTCATCGGCTGGGCAACGGATTATTCGTTTGCGGGCTGGACGCTGCGCGATGTGGAAACGGGCCTGAACCATGAGTCCAACGGGCGTTCTGATCCAACCTCCCGCAGCTGGAACCGCGTATACGCCCGGCTGATGGCGCAAAACGGCAACTGGATGGTGGAAGCGAAACCCTGGTACCGCATTCCAGAAAGTGAAAATAATGATGATAACCCAGATATCACTAAGTACATGGGGTATTATCGCCTGACGGTAGGCTATCAGTGGGGCGAAAGCATCTTCAGCGTGAAGAGCAACTATAACTGGAACACCGGTTACGGCGGCGCGGAGATGGGCTGGAGTTATCCACTCAGTGAGCATATGCGCTTCTACACCCAGCTGTTTAGCGGCTACGGTGAATCACTGATTGACTACAATCATCGCCAGACGCGTATTGGCGTCGGCGTGATGCTGAACGACCTGTTTTAATGCTCTCGGGGTGGGCCGCCTGGCGCTGGCCCGCTCATCATCAGATTTGGGGAATATGTGTCTACGGCAGCAGTAATAAATCAGGAAGCGTTGGCGGAACAGGTACTACAGGATACCTTCGGCTACCAGCAGTTTCGCCCCGGACAACAAACGATTATTCAGGCCTCGCTGAAAGGGCGAGATTGCCTGGTGGTCATGCCTACCGGCGGCGGGAAGTCGCTGTGCTATCAAATCCCCGCGCTGGTCCGCGAAGGCCTGACGCTGGTGGTCTCCCCCCTTATTTCACTGATGAAAGATCAGGTGGACCAGCTGCTGGCCAACGGCGTAGCGGCGGCCTGTCTGAATTCAACGCAGACGCGTGAAGAGCAGCAGGAAGTGATGGCGGGCTGTCGCACCGGGCGGATCAGGCTGCTCTATATTGCGCCCGAACGTCTGATGATGGATAACTTCCTCGACGGCCTGATGCACTGGAATCCGGCGATGCTGGCCGTGGATGAAGCGCACTGCATCTCCCAGTGGGGGCACGATTTCCGGCCGGAGTATGGCGCGCTGGGGCAGCTGCGCCAGCGGCTACCGGACGTGCCGGTGATGGCGCTGACCGCCACCGCCGATGAAACCACCAGAAACGATATTGCCCGGCTGCTTCAGCTTAACGATCCGCTGATTCAGGTCAGTAGCTTTGACCGCCCCAACATCCGCTATACGCTGGTAGAAAAATTTAAGCCCACCGAACAGCTGATCCGCTACGTGCAGGATCAGCGCGGCAAGTGCGGGATTATTTACTGCAACAGCCGCGCCAAGGTTGAGGATACCGCGGCCCGTTTGCAAAGCCGGGGTATGAGCGTAGGTGCCTATCATGCCGGTATGGACAACGCCCACCGCGCGCAGGTCCAGGAGGCTTTCCAGCGCGACGATCTGCAAATCGTGGTGGCAACGGTTGCCTTTGGCATGGGCATCAATAAACCCAACGTGCGCTTTGTGGTGCACTTTGATATCCCCCGCAATATCGAATCCTATTACCAGGAGACGGGTCGCGCCGGGCGGGACGGCCTGCCGGCCGAAGCGCTAATGCTTTACGATCCGGCAGATATGGCGTGGCTGCGTCGCTGCCTGGACGAAAAAGCGCCCGGGCCGCTACAGGACATTGAGCGTCATAAGCTCAATGCGATGGGGGCCTTCGCCGAGGCGCAGACCTGCCGCCGCCTGGTGCTGCTCAACTATTTTGGTGAAGGCCGTCAGCAGCCCTGTGATAACTGTGATATCTGCCTCGATCCGCCGCGTCGCTACGATGGTCTGGTAGAGGCGCAGAAAGCCCTCTCAGGGATTTACCGCGTCGGGCAGCGCTTTGGCATGGGCTACATTGTTGAGGTGCTGCGCGGATCGAATAACCAGCGGATCCGCGACATGCAGCACGACAAGCTGCCGGTCTACGGCATCGGGCGGGAGCAGTCCAACGAGCACTGGGTCAGCGTGCTGCGTCAGCTTATCCATCTGGGTCTGGTGACGCAAAATATCGCTATGCACTCTGCGCTACAGCTTACCGAAGCGGCCCGGCCCGTGTTACGCGGCGAAACGCCGCTGATGCTGGCCGTGCCGCGCCTGGTCAGCGTGAAACCACGCAGCGGCAGTCCGAAGTCGTTCGGCGGTAATTACGATCGCAAGCTGTTTGCCAAACTGCGAAAGCTACGCAAAGCGATTGCCGACGAAGAGAATATCCCGCCCTACGTGGTCTTTAACGATGCCACGCTTATCGAGATGGCGGAGCAGATGCCCGTTACCGCCTCGGAAATGCTCAGTATCAACGGCGTGGGGCAACGAAAACTGGAGCGTTTTGGAAAGTCTTTTCTGATGATGATCAAAGAGCATATTGATGATGAGGACTGACGCTTAATCGGGTTTGCGTACCCGGGGAACGAAAAGGTCAATCGGGTTCAGCCTGTTCGCTTTATGCCATGCGTCGCGCAGAAGCTAACAGGACACCCACCGCCATAAACATTCCGCCAAAAATTCTGTTCAGCAGCGTCATCTGTCGGGGGCCCTTAATCCAGCCCGCAATGCGCGTTGCCAGCGTGGCGTAGCCAATCATCACGATGATATCGACCACCACGGTAGTGACGCCCAGAATCAGGTACTGCATCAGCTGCGGCTGGTGGGGAATGATAAACTGGGGAAACAGCGCGGCCAGAAAAACGATACTCTTCGGATTAGTCAGATTGACGAGGATCGCCCGCTTAAACAGCCTGCGGCGCGGCATCGCTTTCGCTACCGCCTGAAGATCGATGCCACCGCCTGCACGCCACTGCTGAATGCCCAGCCACACCAGATAAGCGGCACCGGCCCACTTGAGTATTTCGAACGCCAGTACCGAATGGGAGAAGAGCGCGCCCAGCCCGATCCCAACCAGCAGAATGTGCAGCGACAGACCCACCTGAAGACCGGAAATAGAGGCGGCGGCCCCGCGAAAGCGGTGGCTGATGCCGGTGCTCATGGTATTTATCGCGCCGGAACCCGGCGACAAGCTTAAAACAGTGGTGGTTAAAAGGTAGGTCATCCACCATTCAACGGTCATTGGTTAAGGCTCCCTGGACAGGCAGAAGTATGACACAATACGACATATTAAAGGGTTGCGCTACGGGCTGACACGGGGTCATGCAGAGCGTTTGAAGATGTGAGCGATGAGCGGATGAAAAACCATCGTAACGGCTGGCCAACGCGGGAAAAAGCGTTTGCGGCATTTGCTACCGGGCCGCTGCTGGCGTTCTGGCAGACGCGTGAAGAGGGTGAATTTACCGGCGTAAATAACATCCCTATCCGCTACGTTCGCTTTCATGCGGCGCACCACGACAAGGTTATTTTACTCTGTCCCGGACGTATCGAGAGCTACGTGAAGTATCCTGAGCTGGCCTGGGATCTTTTTCACTGCGGCTATGACGTGCTGATCCCCGATCATCGTGGTCAGGGACGATCCGGGCGGCTGCTGTCGGATCCCCATCGTGGACATGTGGACGCGTTTGAACACTATGTTGACGACCTGGAAACGCTCTATCTGAAAGAGATTGTCAGCCGCCACTATCGGCATCGCTATGCGCTGGCACATTCGATGGGCGGTGCTATCCTGACGCTGATGCTGGCCCGCCAGCCCAAAGCCTTTGATGCGGTGGCGCTGGCGTCGCCGATGTTCGGCATCTATCTGTCGATGCCTCACTGGGTAGCTCAGCGTATTCTGAACTGGACGGATAAGCATCCCGGTCTGCGCGAAGGTTATGCGCCCGGCACTGGAAAATGGCGGCCGCGGCCGTTTGGCATCAACGACCTGACCCATAGCCGCGAACGCTACCGGCGAAATTTGCGCTTCTATGCCGACGATCCCCAACTGCGCGTCGGGGGACCCACCTGGCACTGGGTGCGCGAAGGCATTCAGGCCGGTAAAAGTATTCTCAGTAAAGCCAAAGAAATCTCAACGCCGCTGCTGCTGCTGCAGGCCGGCGAGGATAAGGTGGTTGATAACCGGGCCCAGGATCTGTTTTGCCGGGCCATGACTGCCGCGGGTCAACCCTGCGAAGGGGGAAAACCGAAGGTTATTGTCGGTGCGCGTCATGAGATCTTGTTTGAAAAAGACAGCATGCGTGCCGAAGCACTGGATGCCATCGTGGCTTTTTTTGCCCGGCATCCCTGATTGCCCCACTCAGATATCACTTTTAACCGACAGGTAACGCTGTCCGCTAACCGATTAACCAGAGGTTTTATGTACCCTATTGTTGCTTCCGATCTTGATGGCACCCTGCTGTCGCCCGACCACCGTTTATCCTCTTTCGCCCGCGAAACGCTTCAGCTTCTGACGCAGAAAGGCGTGCATTTTATCTTTGCTACCGGCCGTCATTATATTGATGTGGCGCAGATGCGCGACAGCCTGGGTATTGATGCCTTCATGATCACCTCTAACGGTGCACGGGTACATAACACCGCGGGCGAGCTGGTTTTCAGCCAGAATCTGGATGAGGATATCGCCCGTGAGCTGTTTGCAATGCACCACGATCACCAGGACATTTTCACCAATATCTACCGTGATGAAGAGTGGTTTCTTAACCGGCACCGGCCGGAAGAGATGGATTTCTTTCGTGAGTCAGACTTCAACTATCAGGTTTATCAGCCTGGCGCACTGCCCTCGGATGGCATCAGCAAGGTCTTCTTCACCTGTGGTAAACCGGAATTGCTGATCCCCCTTGAAGAGGCGCTGATTGCTCGCTGGGGCGATCGCGTGAACGTCAGCTTTTCGCTGCCGACCTGCCTGGAAGTGATGGCGGGTGGCGTATCAAAGGGTCACGCGCTGGACGCCGTTTCCCGCTCTCTGGGCTATTCACTGAAAGAGTGCATTTCGTTTGGTGACGGCATGAACGATAAAGAGATGCTGAGTATGGCGGGCAAGGGCTGCATTATGAGCAATTCTCACCAGCGGCTGAAGGATCTGCTGCCGGAACTGGAAGTGATTGGCAGCAACGCCGACAACGCCGTATGCCACTATCTGCGTCAGCTACATCAGGTTTAAGCCGCGCGGTTTTCCGCCCCGGTGACGGGGCGGAAAGAGGATTAACGACGAACCGCGTTAGCGATGCAGGAAACTAACGGCTTTATCCGGGAAGTCGGTAAACAGACCGTCGACGTTCGCCTGATTATAGAGCACGTCATACAGCTCGTTGACGCTACCGGCCCAGGTGGGGAGCTGATCTGCCCGCACGGTATACGGATGGACGACCATATTGCTTTCGTGAGCTTCCTTCACCATATCCGTCAGGCGCACGCGGCCCTGCGTTGACCCCTCTGCCACCAGCATATGGTAGTCGGGGCCAATGCCGTCAGCATACTGCGCAATGGTTTTCATCGCACCGGGCTTGAACATCCAGTCGTAGCTGTAGTTCACCCATTTTCCATTCTGCTGCTCCTGCGTCTCTTTATCCGCCGTTTCTGCAATCAGCTGTACCATGCGCAGATTCATCCCTCTGGCAGGCTCCAGCTCGGTTTTAATCCGCTTCACTTCGTTGTAATCAAAGCATTGCAGATAAACGTTGTCGCTCTTGCGGGTGTAGCCGTACTGTTTCAGGACGTCGAGCACCTTCGCGGAGATATCTTTACCCGCTTTGCGGTGAAACCAGGGGGCTTTGATTTCGGTGTAGAGGCCAATATTTTTGCCGGTTGAGTGATTCAGTCCCTGAATAAATTCGATCTCTTCTTCAAAGGTATGTACGCGGAAATCTGACTTGCCCATAGGGAAACGGCCGGGGAAGGTCTGCGCCTTCTTGCCGTTTTTAATGCTAAAGCCTTCGGTAAATTTAAGGCCTTTGATTTCAGCAAGGGTGAAGTCGATAGCATAATAGCGCCCGTCGCTGCGCGCGCGGTCAGGATAGCGTTCGGCAACGTCGGTAACGCGGTCAAGGTAGTGATCGTGCAGCACCACCAACCGATCGTCCCGCGTCATGACCAGGTCCTGCTCAAGGAAATCGGCACCCTGCGCGTAGGCCATCGCCTTGGCAGGGAGCGTGTGTTCGGGCAAGTAACCGCTTGCGCCGCGATGGGCAATCACCACCTTATCCTGCGCAGCCATAGCACAGAAGGCGGCGCTCATCATCACGGCGGCCAGTAGCGTATTCAGTTTCATCTGCTTCTCCTTTTGCTGTTAGTCAGCCTGGCTGAGCTGCTGTTTGTGTTTTTTTTCACTGAGCATGGTCAGCACCAGCAGAAGTACCGCCATCACACAGCCGCCCACCATAATGATAAACCCGCCATTCCAGCCGAAGTAATCTACCGTGTAGCCCACAATGGCGCTGGCCGCGACCGACCCGCCAAGGTAGCCAAACAGGCCGGTGAAGCCGGCTGCGGTGCCCGCCGCTTTCTTCGGTGCCAGCTCCAGCGCATGGAGTCCGATTAGCATGACGGGGCCGTAAATCAGGAAGCCAATGATAATCATGCAGGCCATATCAATGCCCGGATTACCGGCCGGGTTCATCCAGTACACCACGGTGGCAATGGTCACCAGCACCATAAAAAATACGCCGGTCGCGCCACGGTTCCCTTTAAAGACTTTGTCTGACATCCAGCCGCACAGCAGCGTGCCAGGGATCCCGGCATACTCATAGAGAAAATAGGCCCATGAGGACTTATCCAGGGCGAAATGCTTCACCTCTTTCAGGTAGGTGGGCGACCAGTCGAGAATGCCGTAACGCAGCAGATAGACGAATACGTTCGCCAGCGCGATGTACCACAGCAGTTTGTTAGGCAGAATGTACTGCATAAAAATTTGCCGGGCGGTCAGCTCCTGCTCCTGCTTTTCGTTGTAGTCAGGGGGATAGTCGTTTTTGTACTCTTCCACCGGCGGCAGCCCGCAGGACTGAGGCGTATCGCGCATCAGGGCAAAGGCAAAAATCGCAATGACGATGGCGCCGAATGCTGGCATATAGAGTGCCGCTTTCCAGTCGTTAAACCAGGCCATCCCCAACAGAAAGAGCAGAGGCGGAATACCGCCACCGACGTTGTGGGCGCAGTTCCAGACGGAAACCACTCTCCCGCGCTCCTTCTGTGACCACCAGTGCACCATGGTCCTTCCGCACGGCGGCCATCCCATTCCCTGGAACCAGCCACAGAGAAACAGCAGCACAAACATGACCATAATGCTGGAGGTGGCCCAGGGGACAAATCCCATAAACAGCATGACGGCGGCGGCCAGGATTAGCCCCGCAGGCAGGAAAACGCGCGGATTGGAACGGTCAGAGACGGACCCCATGATGAATTTTGAGATGCCGTAGGCAATGGAGATGCCTGACAGGGCGAAACCCAGATCGCCGCGCGAGAAGCCCTGATCGACCAGATAAGGCATTGCCAGCGCAAAGTTCTTACGTACCAGATAATAGGCGGCATAGCCGAAGAAAATTCCCAGGAAAATTTGCCAGCGCAGTTTGCGGTATAGCGGATCAATTTGCTTCTTATCTACCCGTGGCTGGTGCGCAGCTGGCTTAAAAATACTTAGCATTTGGCCTCCAATGGCGCGGTTTATCTATTTTTTGACGCCCTGAGGCGCTTGGCGGGAACGGTCGAAACTTCCGTACGACCCAATGTTCCATATCGCGCAAAGGATAGGGGAGAGGGGCTAAGCGAACCGTGAAGAAGGGCGCAAATGTTACAATTTTATGTCAAATAGATGTTTTATGTGTCTGTTGTCACTTGTTCAGAAGGTTCTGATGAGGCAAAAAAGTGATATCAGTCACAGAAAAAAGGCGAGCGCCTGACAGGCTGCTCGTTTATGAACATTTTATGAGCGCAAAGAGTCTATGGATTTTTCGGTTGGTTAATGCTCAGTTGTAAACCAAATATTTTCCTGTGCTCCCTGAGTTTTCGCTACACTACGGCCCCTTTTACTGCCGAGTGAATCATTGTGACGTTACTGATTGTCACCACAGTCCTGTGGGCCTTTTCTTTCAGCCTGATAGGCGAGTATCTGGCGGGGCAGGTTGATAGCGTATTCTCCGTGCTGATCCGCCTGCTGCTCGCGGCAGTCGTTTTCCTGCCCTTTTTAAGTTTTCGCGGCCACCGGATTTCGACCATACTGCTGTATATGGCGGTAGGCGCGATGCAGCTGGGCATTATGTATCTGATCAGCTTCCAGGCTTTTCTCTATCTCAGCGTATCGGACTTTCTGCTGTTTACCGTACTCACTCCTCTTTGGGTGACGTTGATTTACGATTTGCTAAGGGGGCGTGGCATACGTGCGGGCTATCTGTTTAGCGCCCTGCTGGCGGTGGTGGGCGCGGCCATTATTCGCTACGACAAAATAAGCGACCATTTCTGGTTCGGCCTGCTGCTGGTCCAGCTGGCGAATATCTGCTTTGCGATTGGCCTGGTGGGGTACAAGCGTCTACAGGAAGTTCGGCCCGTGCCGCAGCATACCGCGTTCTCCTGGTTCTATCTGGGCGCGGCCGCTGTCGCCGTTGTGGCCTGGTTTCTCTGGGGTAATCCGCACCGGCTTCCCACGACGTCATTCCAGTGGGGAATACTCATCTGGCTGGGCGTGGTGGCTTCTGGCCTCGGCTACTTTATGTGGAACTATGGTGCCACGCAGGTTGACGCCGGGACGCTGGGGATAATGAACAATATGCATGTACCAGCCGGGCTGTTGGTTAATCTTGCTATCTGGCAAAGGCAGCCGCACTGGCCGAGTTTTCTGATCGGTGCCGCAGTCATTTGCCTGTCGCTCTGGGTACATAAAAAGTGGATTGTTAATAAAGGATAGCGTGAAGCGTGGCCTGATAAAGCCGGGGAAAGAGTCACCTTCCCCGGTGAAAGACTGCGTTTTTATTATTTGATCAGTTTACTGATACAGTCAGCGATTTTGCTTAGCTTTCCTTCAATACTGGCACCAATACGGCCGCCCAGATCTTTACCTGCCTCATTGAACTGCTGTTCGGTATAACCCAGATCGGCTGCACAGGTCAGCGTATTAAAGATATCTGAGAAAAATGAACCAAATATTCCGGACATTTTTTCCTGAACTTTACCTGCGCCGCTGACGGTTGCTACTTCAGTGCTGCTTAAAACTCGCATAGTTATTACCTCAATCCTTGATATAAAAAATTAGCGTATCCACCCCACTGGGTGAGCATTCATATTATTAGGAGAGGGGGCAGGATAAAATAGTAATTAATCCAAATAGTTATATCTGTTAAGTGGGTGTAAATATGAAGCAAAAAAGGGGGCGGGGACTGAAAGGGAGAGGGAAAAAGGCGGTCAGTGTTAACCGGCGTGAGCAGTGTGACGCTGCCCACGCGGCGGCGCGAGATTTACTTCGCTGCCGGACGAATTGTCTTCGTTAAACCCTTTAAAAAGTTTCGCAAAATCTGGTCGCCGCACTCACGGTAGTTTTTATGCCCCGGTTTGCGGAAAATCGCCCCGATTTCCGATTGTCCGACCGCAAAGTCAGCCAGTTTTAATATCTCAAGAATATCGGTTGTTTTTAAATCGAACGCGACCCGGAGCTTTTTCATGATGATGTTATTGGTCATCTTCCGCTCAATAGAGGGCGCAGGGGCCTCTTCACTCTTGCCGCGACGGGAGAAAATCAGCCCGTTGAGAAAATAGCCCATAATGACATCCGGACAGGCGCGGAAGCCCGCGTCGTCATCTTTTTTCAGGAAGCTGTTTACTTCAGCTTCGGCCACTTCACTTTCTGCCAGCGCCAGAATGCTGACTACCTGGGCATCGCTTAAATTCAGCATGTAGCGCACGCTGCGCAGAACGTCGTTATTTGTCATAGCAATCTCATCAGGGAACAAAAGCTGTTGGGCGCATTATAGAGACAAATGGCAGCAGAAACAGGAAAAACGCCAGCAGGGCGTTTACAGGATGGGGTCAGCAGGCGCGGCGTTACGCCCTATTCGGCCGGTCAGTGACCGGCTAAAGGTACTCAGGATGAGATATTCGACTGGGGCAGGGGCGTGCCGGGAAGGGAGGCATCCTTCACGCGCGGCAGGTTATCGCAGGCGTGCTGGCGAGCCGATCGAATAAACGCCTCCACAACCGGCTGACGCTGCTCACCGTCCCTGACCGCCGCATATAAGCGGCTCCAGAGACCTTCACCCAGGGTTTTGGTCACCACCAGGCCCTGATGTTCAAAACTCTCCACCACCCAGTGCGGCAGCGCGGCAATACCCATTCCTGCAGACACCATCTGGATCAGTAACAGCGTATTGTCCACGCTTTTCAGGGCCGGACTGATACCGGCGGGCTGAAGAAAATGGCGCCAGATATCCAGTCGCTGGCGCTGGACCGGGTAGATCATCAACACCTCATTCGCGAGGTCTTCAGGTGAAATATGTTCACGCCGGGCGAGAGGGTGATCGGGAGAGATCACCAGACGGACTTCAAAATCAAACATCGGCGAGTAGAACAGGCCGCTGCGCGGCAGAATATCCGATGTCAGCACCAGATCCAGCTCCCCCTGCTGCAGGGCCGGCTGCGGGTCGAAGGTCACCCCCGATTTGAAATCCATTACCACCTGCGGCCAGTTCTGGCGAAAGTTGTTCAGCGCCGGGGTAAGCCACTGAATGCAGCTGTGACATTCAATCGCAATACGCAGCGTGGTCTGATGCGGCTCGTGGCAGGCCTGTAGCGCCTGTTGGATCTGTGGCAGGACCTGTTCAGCCAGATTGAGCAGGATCTCCCCCTGCGGCGTAAAGCGCAGCGGCTGACTTTTTCGCACGAATAAACGAAACCCCAGCCGCTGTTCCAAATCACTGAACTGATGTGACAGGGCGGATTGTGTTTGATGAAGCTGTGCTGCCGCTGCGGCCAGCGAACCTGTCGTTCGTAGTGCCTGGAGCGTTCGCAGGTGTTTGAGTTCGATCATGAGAGTCCTTCACATCGACAGTGAACATTTTGCGCTTGTGGTGACTACAGTACCTGCGGATTATAGATGTGTAAACATCTGGACGTCTAAAAGCCTGATTGCAGCGACAACGGGCGGCAAACGAGGAAACTACTGATGACCATTCTTAACCATACACTCGGATTCCCTCGCGTCGGTCTGCGCCGCGAACTGAAAAAGGCCCAGGAAAGCTACTGGGCAGGCAACAGCACCCAGCAAGAATTACTGACCGTTGGCCGTGAGCTGCGCGCCCGTCACTGGCAGCAGCAGCAGGAAGCGGGCGTGGACCTGCTCCCGGTGGGTGATTTTGCCTGGTACGATCATGTGCTGACCACCAGCCTGCTGTTAGGCAACGTACCGGCTCGCCATCAGAATAAAGACGGCTCGGTCGATCTCGATACGCTGTTCCGGCTGGGCCGCGGCCGCGCGCCCGGCGGTGAGCCTGCCGCCGCTGCCGAAATGACCAAATGGTTCAATACCAACTACCACTATATCGTGCCTGAGTTCACTAAGGGCCAGCAGTTCAAACTGAGCTGGACGCAGATCCTCGACGAAGTCGACGAAGCGCTGGCACTGGGCCATAACGTGAAACCCGTTCTGCTGGGGCCGGTAACCTATCTCTGGCTGGGGAAAGTGAAGGGTGAGCAGTTTGATCGCCTGAGCCTGCTGAAGGACATCCTGCCGGTTTACCAGCAGGTGCTGGCCGGGCTGGCAAAACGCGGTATCGAATGGGTACAGATCGATGAGCCTGCGCTGGTTCTGGAGCTGCCACAGGCGTGGCTGAACGCATTCAAACCGGCTTTTGATGCTTTGCAGGGCAAAACCAAACTGTTGCTGACCACCTATTTCGACAGCGCGGGAACCAACATTGAGACTATCCGCGCGCTGCCGGTACAGGGTTTACACGTCGACCTGGTGCACGGTAAGGATGATATCGCACAGCTGAATAGCCAGATCCCAGCCGACTGGCTGCTCTCTGTCGGGGTCATTAATGGCCGTAACGTCTGGCGTGCCGATCTCAGCAGCTGGTTTGAACGTTTGCAGCCGCTGATCGGCCAGCGCAATCAGCTGTGGATTGGTTCATCCTGCTCACTGTTGCACAGTCCCATCGATTTGAGCACGGAAACCCGTCTGGAAGAGGAAGTGAAAAGCTGGTTCGCCTTTGCCCTGCAAAAATGCGCCGAGCTGTCACTGTTAAGCAAGGCGCTGAATAATAACGATCCGCAGTCACTGGAAGCCTGGAGCGCGCCGGTTCGCGCGCGTCATCACTCTACCCGGGTGCATAATGCGACGGTGGGTAAACGCCTGGCGGGCATTACGGCTGAAGNGGTGCACGGCGAAGCCGAGCGTAACGATATGGTGGAGTATTTTGGTGAAAACCTGGATGGCTTCGCCTTCACTCAAAATGGCTGGGTCCAGAGCTATGGCTCCCGCTGCGTTAAGCCGCCGGTGATTATTGGTGATATCAGCCGTCCACACCCCATTACCGTGGAGTGGGCGAAGTACGCGCAGTCCCTGACGGATAAGCCAGTCAAAGGCATGCTTACCGGCCCGGTAACCATTCTTTGCTGGTCTTTCCCACGTGAGGATGTTTCCCGCGAGACCATTGCCAAACAGATTGCGCTGGCGCTGCGTGACGAAGTGGAAGATTTGGAGAAAGCGGGTATCGGCATTATTCAGATTGATGAGCCTGCGCTGCGGGAAGGTCTGCCGCTGCGCCAGTCTGACTGGGCCGCGTATCTGGCGTGGGCCGTGGACGCCTTTCGCCTGAACGCCGCGGTGGCGCAGGATGATACGCAGATCCACACGCATATGTGCTACTGCGAGTTCAATGACATCATGGACTCCATCGCGGCGCTGGATGCGGACGTGATCACCATTGAAACCTCACGCTCTGACATGGAACTGCTGGAATCATTTGAAGAGTTCGACTATCCGAACGAAATTGGTCCGGGCGTTTACGATATTCACTCCCCGAACGTGCCTGACGTGGAAGGCATTGAGTCGCTGCTGCTGAAAGCCGCAAAGCGTATTCCAACCGAACGCCTGTGGGTGAATCCGGATTGTGGCCTGAAAACCCGAGGCTGGACCGAAACCCGCCAGGCGCTGGCGAATATGGTTAAGGCGGCGCAGAACCTGCGCAACGCTAAAGCATGAGCAGGGCGTTAGCGTTAGCAAGGCAGAACGCTAACGCCTGATTGCGACTTAGCGCGACAAAGGTCGCCGATGACTAAGGCCCCGTGGATCGGGCGATCCCCGGGGCTTTACTGTCCTATTCCACGCCGTACTGGCGGAACCAGGCCAGCATCCGCTGCCAGCCGTCTCTGGCTGACTCCTGATGATAGCTGGGCCGGTAATCGGCATTAAAGGCATGACCGGCATCCGGGTAAACCACAATCTCTGCGTCCGCATTGGCCGCGCGCAGCGCCTGACGCATGGTTTCTACGCTCTCAAGCGGGATCCCGTCATCCTTGCCGCCGTACAGTCCCAGTACCGGCGCGTTAAGGTCCACGGCCACATCGACCGGATGCTTCTGCTGCTTCAGGGTTTTTTCACCCACCAGTTTGCCGTACCAGGCAACGCCTGCTTTCAGCTGCGGGTTATGCGCGGCATAAAGCCAGGTAATACGCCCGCCCCAGCAGAATCCGGTAATCGCCATATTGCGCATATCACCGCCGTTGCGTGATGCCCAGTTTGCCACATGGTCAAGATCGGCCAGCACCTGGGTATCAGGCACCTTGCTAACCAGCTCGGAAAACAGGGTCGGAATGTCGCTATACTCTGACGGATCCCCCTGGCGGAAATAGAGTTCTGGCGCGATAGCCAGATAACCCTCAACCGCCAGGCGGCGACAGATATCCCGAATATGCTCATGGACGCCAAAAATTTCCTGAACCACCAAAACGACCGGGAGCGGACCTTTCGCGTGGCGGGGTCGGGCGTGGAAGGCGGGCATATTTTCGCCCTGAGTAGGAACAGAGGTTTCGCCGGACAGGATATCGGCGCTGTCGGTCAGGATCGTGGTGGAAGCGGTGGGCGATACCGCGGGAGTGAACCCATTGTTGCTCAATTTTTGAGTCATATTATCTTCGGTTTTCATTGTCCTCTCCGTGCATGCGTTAGCGCAATCAGCTAACTATAGCCAGGATTGCGTCCAGACCAGGTGACCGGGCTTTACTTCTCTTTAACACTGGCAGCGCGGAGCCAACAGGGTCAATCGGTTCCCTGACGGGGTGGAGAGTCCTAAAATGCGACATATATCACTCTTATCGTTATTTTTCCTGTAACTTTCATTATGTGTAGTGAGATTAGTCACATAAATAGGTGCGACATTCTTTTATCGTACAGCATTGTTACCTATCCCTTTTCTCTAGCAGGAGTATCACATGGCGCAGTCAGATGTTTTCCACCTCGGTATTACCCGGGCTGACCTACAGGGCGCAACGTTAGCGATTGTGCCGGGCGATCCTGAGCGGGTGAAAAAAATAGCCGCCCTGATGGAGAACCCTGTGCACCTGGCTTCTCACCGTGAATTCACCACCTGGCGCGCAGAGCTTAACGGTAAAGCCGTGGTTGTTTGCTCGACGGGTATTGGCGGGCCTTCAACCTCTATTGCCGTGGAAGAGCTGGCGCAGCTTGGCGTGCGCACGTTTCTGCGCGTAGGTACCACCGGCGCTATTCAGCCAGATATCAACGTCGGCGACGTGCTGGTCACCACCGGTTCGGTTCGTCTGGACGGTGCCAGCCAGCACTTTGCGCCGCTTGAATTCCCGGCCGTGGCGGATTTCAGCTGCACCACCGCCCTGGTGGAGGCCGCTAAGGCCGCCGGTGCTAAAACGCATATCGGTATCACCGCCTCGTCTGACACCTTCTATCCCGGTCAGGAACGCTATGACACCTTTTCAGGCCGCGTGGTGAGCCGCTTCCAACATTCGCTGAAAGAGTGGCAGCAAATGGGCGTGCTGAACTATGAGATGGAGTCCGCCACGCTGCTGACTATGTGCGCCAGCCAGGGACTGCGGGCAGGCATGGTTGCCGGGGTGATCGTTAACCGCACGCAGCAGGAAATTCCTGATGCAGAAGCGATGAAGCGCACCGAGAGCGACGCCGTACGTATCGTTGTTGAGGCAGCCCGCCGCCTGGTGTAACGTTTTGTCTGGACATTCATACAGTGCGCCTCTACCTTTTCCTCCAGACATGATCGGGACGGAGGACGCCTGTGGATGCAACAACGATATACAGCGTAGGGATTGGGCTGGCTGGCCTGCTGGCAGGCTGGCTGTTGGCCTGGTTTCGGAGCGAGCAGCGCTTTTCCCGCCAGGAAACCGAACGGCAGTTACTGATGCAGGCGGCGGATCAGCTCCGACAGGAGCGCGATCGCCTGCATCAGCAGCTTGAAAATCAGCAGCAATCGCAAAAACAGTCTGAGGCAGAATTACGCCAGCTACACGGTGGGCTGTCGGCTGCACAGGAAAAACTGCATCACCTTGAACACTGGCGTAACGAAAGTGAGCAGCTCAGTCGGGAGCTGCGTAATCAGCTGGAGGTCAACAGCGCTCAGGAAGTTGAACTGAGAGAGATGACCATCCGTCTTGAAGAGACGCGCATGGCTGCGGAAGAGAAGCAGCGCCTGCTGGTTAACAGCGAGCAGCGGCTTAACGCCCAGTTTGAGAACCTGGCAAACCGCATTTTTGAGCACAGTGGCCGCCGGGTGGACGAGCAGAACCGACAAAGTCTGAACGGTCTGATCACCCCGCTGCGTGAACAGCTGGAGGGGTTCCGTCGCCAGGTGCAGGAGGGGTTCGGCCAGGAAGCCCGCGAGCGCCACACGCTTTCCCACGAGATCCGCAACCTGCAACAGCTTAATGCGCAAATGGCGCAGGAAGCGATCAACCTTACCCGCGCGCTGAAAGGCGATAACAAAACGCAGGGTAACTGGGGCGAAGTGGTGCTCAGTCGGGTGCTGGAAGCCTCGGGACTGCGTGAGGGGCATGAGTACGAGACGCAGGTCAATATCCAGCTGGAGCAAAATGCCAGGATGCAGCCCGATGTCATCGTCCGACTGCCGCAGGGTAAAGACGTGGTGATTGATGCCAAAATGACCCTGGTGGCCTACGAGCGCTACTATAACAGCGAGGATGACGCCTCCCGCGAAGCCGCCATTACGGAACATATCACCTCAATCCGCGGGCATCTGCGCCTGCTCAGTCGAAAAGATTATCAACAATTACCCGGTTTACGCTCGCTCGATTATGTGTTGATGTTTATCCCCATCGAACCGGCTTTCCTGCTGGCCATTGACCGCCAGCCGGAGCTGATTAACGAGGCGCTCAACCAGAACATCATGCTGGTGAGCCCGACCACGCTGCTGGTTGCGCTGCGCACCATCAATAACCTGTGGCGCTATGAACATCAGAGCCGCCATGCACAGCGCATTGCCGACCGCGCGGCGAAGCTTTACGACAAGATGCGGCTGTTCGTGGATGATATGACGTCGATGGGGCAGAGCCTGGACAAGGCGCATGACAGCTACCGCCAGGCAATGAAAAAGCTGTCCGAAGGGCGAGGGAATCTGATCGCTCAGACCGAAAGCTTTCGTCATCTGGGGGTGGAGGTGAAGCGGCCAATCAACCCCCGTCTGGTCGATCAGGCGATGCCGGAATCGCCTGAAGATCCCGGTAATGACGAAACGGATGAGCCGATCGAAACAGAAGCCGCGATGGGCTTTAATCCCGCAGCAGGCGTAAGTGAATAAGCTGCCAGGCAACGTGCCTGACCTGCGGGACTCTGATACACTTGATTGATAATTGATTGCAGAGCAGGCAAAACAAATGGCAGATGAATCAAAGGACACCACCCATTTCGGCTTCCGTACCGTAGCGAAAAGCGACAAAGAGGAAATGGTCGCTGACGTTTTCCACTCCGTTGCGGCTAAATATGACCTGATGAACGATCTGATGTCGTTTGGTATCCACCGCATCTGGAAGCGATTCACCATCGACTGTAGCGGCGTGCGCCGGGGCCAGCGCGTGCTGGATCTGGCGGGTGGAACGGGCGATCTGACGGCGAAATTCTCGCGTCTGGTAGGTGACACCGGTGAGGTGGTGCTGGCGGATATCAACAGCTCAATGCTAAAGGTCGGCCGCGAAAAGCTGCGTAACAACGGCATTATCGGTAACGTCAGCTATGTCCAGGCCAACGCGGAAGCGCTGCCTTTCCCGGACAACTATTTCGACTGCATCACCATCGCCTTTGGCCTGCGCAACGTGACCGAAAAAGAGAAGGCGCTGGCGTCGATGTTCCGCGTACTGAAGCCGGGTGGCCGCTTGCTGGTGCTGGAGTTCTCGAAACCGGTGCTGGAACCGCTTAATAAAGCGTATGACGCATACTCATTCCATATCCTGCCGCGCATTGGCGAGCTGGTGGCGAAGGATGCCGGAAGCTATCGCTATTTAGCCGAGTCCATCCGTATGCATCCGGACCAGGAGACGCTTAAGCAGATGATGGCGGACGTGGGTTTTGAAAATACCACCTACCATAATCTTACCGGTGGCATTGTTGCACTGCATCGTGGATTCAAGTTTTAAACAGGAAAGCGAATGACCTTAACGCCGCTGTTAACCGCAGGGCTGGAAACGGCGCTAAATAAGATACTGTATCGCGACCGTGGCCTGAAAGCGGCGCGCCAGCGCCTGTCCGGCAAAAGCCTGCGCATTGAGCTGGCTGAAATAACGCAGCCCTTCATTTTTATCTTCAGTGAGAAGCAGGTTGATGTGCTGTCTGAATGGAGTGATACGCCGGATTGCACGGTGAAAACGCGCCTTGCCACGTTGCCTAAGCTGCGTAACCGTCAGCTGCTCACCGGGCTGATCCGCAGCGGGGAGCTGGAAGTAGAGGGCGATTTGCAGGTGGTGCAACACTTCTCGGCGCTTATCGATCTGGCTGAGCTTGATCCGGCTGAATACCTGTCGCCGTGGATGGGCGATGTTGCTGCTCACGGTATCAGCCAGTTTGGCCGTCGCGGCCTGCAATTTATCCAGGGTGATATTCAGCGTAAGCAACGTTATCTGGGTCAGGCGCTGACCGAAGAGTGGCGTCTGGCACCCGGCGCGCTGGAGATTGCCTGGTTTGCCGAAGAAGTTGACGCCGTCGGGCGCTCTCTGGCGGCACTGGAAGCGCGTATCGACAAGCTGGAGGTCAAATGAGTTTCGGAGAACTCCGCCGTCTTTACTTTATCATCAGCGTATTCCTGAGCTACGGTCTGGACGAATTTATCCCAAAAACCCGCCTGGCGCTTCCGCTGATCCTCTGGCGCAAATGCCTGTTCTGGATCCCCAACCGCCATAAAAATAAGCCGGTTGGCGAACGCCTGCGGCTGGCGATGGAGCAGCTTGGCCCGGTATGGATCAAGCTTGGCCAGATGATGTCCACGCGTCGCGATCTGTTCCCGCCGCTAATTGCCGACCAGTTGGCAATGCTCCAGGACCGCGTGGCACCGTTTGATGGGGTACTGGCTAAGCAGCAGATTGAAGTCTCGCTGGGCTGCCCGGTTGAAACCCATTTTGACGATTTTGACATTACGCCGCTGGCCTCTGCCTCCATCGCTCAGGTTCATACCGCCACGCTGCGGGAGAGTGGTCAAAAAGTGGTGATCAAGGTGATTCGCCCGGACATCCTGCCGGTGATTAAAGCGGATATGAAGCTGATCAACCGCATGGCACGCTGGGTTCCACGACTGCTGCCGGACGGGCGACGCCTGCGACCGCAGGAAGTGGTGGCGGATTATGAAAAAACGCTGATTGACGAGCTTAATCTGCTGCGTGAGGCGGCCAATGCGATTCAGCTGCGACGCAATTTTGACAGCAGCAAAATGCTCTACGTGCCGGAAGTCTACTCGGATTACTGTAGCGAAAACATGATGGTCATGGAGCGCATCTACGGTATTCCCATTTCGGATGTCGTGGCGCTTGAGCAGCACGGCGTCAATATGAAGCTGCTGGCAGAGCGGGGCGTACAGGTGTTCTTTACCCAGGTGTTCCGCGACAGCTTTTTCCACGCGGATATGCATCCGGGCAATATCTTTGTCAGCTATGACCATCCTGAAGACCCGCAGTATATTGGTATTGACTGTGGAATTGTGGGGTCGCTGAACAAAGAGGATAAGCGCTATCTGGCGGAAAACTTTATCGCCTTCTTCAACCGCGATTATCGTAAGGTCGCCGAGCTTCACGTTGATTCCGGCTGGGTTCCACCCGATACCAACGTCGAAGATTTTGAGTTTGCGATTCGCACCGTCTGCGAGCCGATTTTTGAAAAGCCACTGGCGGAAATCTCCTTCGGCCACGTGTTACTGAATTTGTTCAACACCGCGCGCCGCTTCAATATGGAAGTTCAGCCGCAGCTGGTGCTGCTGCAAAAAACGCTGCTCTACGTTGAAGGAGTAGGGCGGCAGCTCTATCCCCAGCTCGACCTGTGGAAAACGGCAAAGCCCTTCCTCGAAGAGTGGATTAAAGATCAGATCGGCATTCCGGCCATCGTCCGGGCGTTGAAAGAGAAAGCGCCTTTCTGGGCGGAAAAGCTGCCTGAGCTGCCGGAGCTGTTCTACGACAGCCTGCGCCAGCATAAACATTTGCAGCATAGCGTTGATAAGCTCACTAACGATCTGAAAAGCGAGCGGGTGAGGCACAACCAGTCCCGCTATCTCTTCGGCATTGGCGCGACGCTGCTGCTGGCCGGGACGGCGGTTTTACTGACCCGGCCTGACTGGGATCTGTTCTCCGCAGCAATGATCGCCGGTGGTCTGGTGAGCTGGCTGATAGGCTGGCGCAGAACCGACTGATTGTCACGAAAGGTAAAGAGGCCCCGGCCGTGGGGGTTAGCGCATCGTCACCGCGGCCGTAGCTGTTATATACTGCAAAACGGGCATTACAACTCATCTGAGGCAAAATTATGGGCGGTATCAGTATCTGGCAATTATTAATCATTGCCGTCATCGTAGTTCTTCTGTTTGGTACTAATAAACTGCGTAATCTGGGTTCCGATCTCGGGTCTTCCATCAAAGGCTTCAAGAAAGCCATGGGTGATGAAGACGAGAAAGAGAAAGAAAAAAATCATGCTCATGATGCTGATTTCAATGCCACTCTGGCAGACAAACAGCAGACGGAAGCGAAGAAAGAAGACGTTAAGAACGACAAGGTATAATCCGTGTTCGACATAGGCTTTAGTGAACTGATACTGGTTTTCGTTATCGGGCTGGTGGTGCTGGGTCCCCAGCGTTTACCTGTGGCGGTGAGAACCGTCGTGGGCTGGATCCGCGCGCTTCGTTCGATGGCATCCAGCGTACAAAATGAGCTGGCGCAGGAACTTAAGCTACAGGAGCTACAGGACAGCCTGCGTAAAGTGGAAGAGGCCAGTAAGAACAGCCTCACTCCCGAGCTGAAGGCCTCGATGGAGGAGCTGAAGCAGTCGGCTGAATCCATGAAACGTTCCTACCTGGGCGAGAATGAAAAAGCCGACGATGTGGCTCACACCATTCATAATCCGCTGGTGAAAAACGCGGAAGCGGCGCACGAAGGCGTCACGCCAGCAGAAGCCGAACATCATGTGAGCGCGCCCGCACAGGCACCCGAGCAGGCTGAGGCTAACGCTCATCCTGCTGTCGCGCCTGAGGCTGCGGTCAACGCTCAGCCCGCGCACGATGCTGCCGTTCAGGCATCTGAGCAGCCGGAGGTTTATGGGCAACCGGCATCAACGGTCGGGGTGACCGCACAGGCCGCTGCGCCTGCTCAGTCACCTGCACCCGTCAGCGCGGCATCCGCAACCACGGCAGCAGTGACGGGCGATGCTCCTCNGGTGACCGCACAGGCCGCTGCGCCTGCTCAGTCACCTGCACCCGTCAGCGCGGCATCCGCAACCACGGCAGCAGTGACGGGCGATGCTCCTCACCTCTCAAGCCGTGCCCCTGCATCCACCACTCAACCGGGCAATAAGCGATAACCATGGCTGTTGAAGATACCCAACCGCTTATCAGTCATCTGATTGAACTGCGTAAGCGCCTGCTGAACTGTATTATTGCCGTATTGGGCATTTTTATGTGCCTGGCCTGGTTTTCCAACGATATCTATCAGCTGGTCTCTGCCCCGCTGATCAAACAGATGCCGGCTGGGGCCAGTATGATTGCCACCGACGTGGCTTCACCGTTTTTTACCCCGATCAAACTGACGATTATCGTCTCGGTCTTCCTGGCCGTACCGGTGATCCTCTATCAGATTTGGGCGTTTATCGCGCCAGCGCTCTACCGTCATGAACGCAAACTGGTTATGCCGCTGCTGTTTTCCAGTTCATTCCTATTCTATATCGGCATGGCTTTCGCCTATTTTATTGTCTTTCCGCTGGCCTTTGGCTTTTTCGCCAAGACGGCACCGCAGGGCGTACTGATTGCCACCGACATCAACAATTATCTCGATTTTGTGATGTCGCTATTTATGGCCTTCGGTGTCTCTTTCGAGGTGCCGATTGCTATCGTCCTGATCTGCTGGACCGGTCTGACGACCCCGGAAGATTTGAAAAAAAAGCGCCCGTACGTGTTGGTGGGTGCCTTCGTGGTGGGGATGCTGTTAACGCCGCCTGACGTCTTCTCGCAAACGTTGCTGGCTATTCCGATGTACTGCCTGTTCGAGATTGGCGTTTTCTTCGCACGCTTCTACGTGGGCAAACGGCGCCGGGACGATCTACAGGAAGAGGACGAAGCAGAGTGACAGAGAGGCTCTGATCTAACGCCTTGCGTTCAACTCAATTTCGTAAACCGCCCGTCAGGGCGGTTTACGTTTGGAATACGGTATGTTTGATATTGGTGTAAATCTGACCAGTACCCAGTTCGCGAAGGATCGTGACAGCGTAGTAAAACGTGCTCAACAGGCGGGGATTACTGGCCTGCTGCTGACCGGTACCAACGCACTTGAAAGCCAGCAGGCACAAAGCCTTGCCGCCCGCCGCCCCGGCTACTGCTGGTCTACCGCCGGTGTCCATCCTCATCATGCCGCCGAATGGTCTGCTGAAACGGCTGCCACGCTCAAAAGGCTGGCGGAGAGTGAGCAGGTGGTGGCCATCGGCGAGTGCGGTCTGGACTTCAACCGCAATATTTCTGAGCCTGAGCAGCAGGTTTATGCATTCAATGCGCAGCTGAAGCTGGCTGCTGAACTGGCGATGCCGGTTTTTCTCCACTGTCGTGAAGCCCATGACCGCTTTCTTGACGTATTGACGCCATGGCTGCCAATGCTGCCCGGTGCGGTGGTTCACTGCTTTACCGGGACACAGTCAGAGCTTGAAGCCTGTCTGGCGGCGGGCCTCTATATCGGTATTACCGGCTGGGTGTGTGATGAACGGCGCGGTACAGAATTGCGTAGCCTGATGCCGTTAATTCCGGCCGACAGGTTGCTGCTGGAAACGGACGCGCCCTGGCTGCTACCCCGCGATATGCGACCCAGGCCCCCCTCAAGGCGCAATGAGCCCTGCTTTCTTCCTCATATAGTGCAGCAGGTTGCCGCGCTAAGGGGAGAAGAAGCGGAGAGTCTGGGGCAGCAGTGTGACCGCAACGCGCGCCGGTTATTCCGGCTGGCGGAGTAGGGCTGGATGGCCCTAAGGCGCAGATAGTAGCGGAGTCAGTTAGCGAGCCATAAGGTCGGTCAGCGCGATACGTTGAGGGAGCAGATAAGCGTTACAGCTTCTGGAATTGCAGATTGTCCACGCTGCGTACAATCTGCTTATTGAGCAGGTTAAGCAGCAGCATTGATCGCGCCTCACCGTCGGGTTCGGTGAAGATGGCTTTGAGTCCTTCAAAGGCACCGTCGGTGATCAACACCATGTCACCCGGCAGCGGCAGGTCAGGATCAAGCAGGCAGGCAGCGGGCTGCGTCTCCAGCGCGGTAATGACATCCTGCGGCACGGTGGCGGGCTGCGTACCAAAGCGAACAAAATGGCTGACGCCCCGCGTAGCGCTGATGGTGGTGGTGTGGATCGACTCGGGGTCGAACTCAATAAAGAGATAGTTAGGAAACAGAGGTTCTTTCACCTGAGTGCGCTTTCCGCGAACCAATTTCTCTAGTGCAATCATTGGGCTGAGACAATGCACCGCCTGGCGCTCAAGATGTTCTTTTGCGCGAAGCAGCTGGCCACGTTTGCAGTAAAGTAAATACCAGGATTCCATAACGTCACTTTTTGATAATCAGGCCGCTAAGAATACCAAACTCGCCGCGAGAGTCATAGCTGGTTCAAGGTGAGATGCGGCCTGAACGAAATTCTGCCTGGCCCAAACCTGTTATGCAATCCTGTAAATTAACGGAATAACGTCGAAATAACTGGTACTGATATTTGTTGATGCGAATAGTGGTTGAATTTGTTTATGCAGATGCCGGTTGGAAATGTAATCCCTTTGCTGTCTACGAGCGACCTCGCATTGGCTTCGAAAAACTCAGCACAGCGTCCGAATCATCCCTATAATGGCCAATTCACTGACCCAATTGATGAGAAGTCATGAAATACCACGACTTACGCGATTTTCTGTCACTGCTTGAGCAACGCGGGGACCTGAAACGTATTAAACACGAGATCGACCCCTGCCTGGAAATGACTGAAATTGCCGACCGCACACTGCGGGCGGGCGGGCCTGCGCTGCTCTTCGAAAACCCCAAAGGCTACAGTATGCCGGTACTGTGCAATCTTTTCGGTACGCCGGAAAGGGTGGCATTGGGGATGGGACAGGAGAGCGTTTCGGCGCTGCGTGAAGTAGGACGCCTGCTGGCCTTTCTGAAAGAGCCCGAGCCTCCGCGCGGTTTCCGTGACTTCTTTGATAAAATGCCGCAGTGGAAGCAGGTGTTGAATATGCCGACCAAACGCCTGCGGGATGCCCCCTGTCAGCAGCAAATCTGGCAGGGCGACGAGGTGGATTTACATCAGATCCCGGTGATGAAGTGCTGGCCTGAAGATGCGGCGCCGCTGATCACCTGGGGGCTGACGGTAACGCGCGGCCCAAATAAAGAACGGCAAAACCTGGGTATCTATCGCCAGCAGGTCATTGGCAAGAACAAACTGATTATGCGCTGGCTTTCTCATCGCGGCGGCGCGCTCGATTTTCAGGAGTGGTGTCAGCAGCATCCCGGTGAGCGTTTCCCGGTTTCCGTCGCGCTGGGGGCCGACCCCGCTACCATTCTCGGTGCCGTTACGCCGGTTCCGGACACGCTATCCGAGTATGCCTTTGCCGGGCTGCTTCGCGGCACGAAATCCGAAGTGGTTAAGTGTATCTCCAACGACCTGGAAGTCCCCGCCAGCGCTGAGATTGTGCTGGAGGGATACATTGAGCAGGGCGAACTGGCCCCGGAAGGCCCCTATGGCGATCACACCGGTTATTATAATGAAATAGATAATTTTCCGGTTTTCACCGTAACCCATATCACACAGCGCCGCGATGCCATCTATCATTCAACCTATACGGGACGTCCACCCGATGAACCCGCCGTGCTGGGTGTGGCGCTGAACGAAGTCTTTGTTCCCATTCTGCAAAAGCAGTTTCCTGAAATTGTTGATTTTTACCTGCCTCCTGAGGGATGCTCATATCGCCTGGCGGTGGTAACCATTAAAAAGCAGTATGCGGGGCATGCCAAGCGGGTAATGATGGGAGTCTGGTCTTTCCTGCGGCAGTTTATGTATACCAAGTTTGTTATTGTTTGCGATGATGACGTCAACGCTCGCGACTGGAATGATGTTATCTGGGCCATTACCACGCGTATGGATCCGGCACGAGATACGGTTCTGGTAGAGAATACGCCCATTGATTATCTGGACTTCGCCTCGCCGGTTTCCGGGCTGGGTTCTAAGATGGGACTTGATGCAACCAATAAGTGGCCGGGAGAAACCCAGCGCGAATGGGGACGTCCGATTCAAAAGGATCCCGCAGTAACCGCTCATATTGATGCGATCTGGGATGAACTGGGCATTTTAAGTGACAGGCCTGCGCGCGACGCTGCGTCCGGCAAATGAATTCGACCCGACAGAGGGAACGCATGACAACGTTAAGCTGTAAAGTGACCTCGGTAGAGGCGATTACCGATACCGTATACCGAGTTCGTATGGTGCCGGAAGCTGATTTCAGCTTCAAAGCGGGCCAGTATTTGATGGTCGTGATGGATGAGCGCGATAAACGCCCGTTTTCGCTGGCCTCCACGCCGATGGAAAAAGACATTATTGAACTGCATATCGGCGCGTCGGAGCTGAATCTCTATGCCATGGCAGTAATGGAGCGTATTCAGGAACAGCGGAAAATAACCGTGGATATTCCCCACGGCGACGCCTGGCTGCGCGAAGAGGGCGATCGTCCTCTGGTGCTTATCGCCGGTGGCACGGGCTTTTCCTATGCGCGCTCCATTCTGCTGACTGCGCTATCACAGCGCCCCGACCGGCATATTGCCCTCTACTGGGGTGGACGTGAGCTCAAGCACCTGTACGATCTGGAAGAACTGGACGCGCTGGCGGTAAAACACCCCCATCTGAAAGTCATCCCGGTTGTCGAGCAGCCTGAAGCCGGCTGGGAAGGGCGTAACGGAACGGTCTTAACCGCAGTAATGAATGATTATGGCAGTCTTGCCGATCAGGATATTTATATTGCAGGTCGTTTTGAAATGGCCAAAATCGCCCGGGAACGCTTCTGTGCCGAACGCGCTGCAAAAGAAGACCGGATGTTTGGTGATGCCTTCGCCTTTATGTAAAGGCCGCATCTCTGGCGAAGCCCTCGCCGTTATGTAAAGACCGCATCTCTGGTGAAGCCCTCGCCTTACTATTAAGGTTGAGGGCGTGCCAGTAGCGTTCTTCCCCTTATCAGGCTCTTTCAAAGATCGTCGCGATCCCTTGCCCCAACCCAATACACATTGTCGCCAGGCCAAACTGCGCATCGCGACGCTCCATCAGATTAAGCAGGGTGGTGCTGATCCGCGCACCGGAACAGCCAAGCGGATGACCCAGTGCGATAGCGCCGCCGTTCAGATTCACTTTATCATCCAGCACTTCCTCTAATCCCAGATCCCTGATGCAGGGTAGCGTCTGCGCGGCAAAGGCTTCGTTAAGCTCGAAAATGCCGATGTCACTGACGTTCAGACCCGCCCGTTTCAGCGCCAGCCTGGAAGCGGGAACCGGCCCGTACCCCATGATTGACGGATCGCATCCAACCACGGCCATTGATTTAATCCAGGCTCTCGGCTGCAGGCCCAGCTCCCGCGCACGCGTTTCACTGAGGATCAGCATGGCTGCCGCGCCATCTGACAGGGCAGATGAGCTGCCTGCCGTTACCGTGCCGTTAACCGGATCAAAGGCAGGGCGCAACGCAGCCAGACCGGCCACGGTGGTATCCGCACGAATCACCTCATCCGTATCATAGCGCTTCAGTATACCTTCAGCATCATGCCCGCTGGTCGCGACGATCTCACTGGCAAAATGGCCCGCCTGCGTGGCATTCCAGGCCCTCTGATGTGAGCGGGCCGCAAAGGCATCCTGCATTTCCCGGCTGATATGATGCATGCGCGCCAGCATCTCGGCCGTCAGCCCCATCATTCCCGCAGCTTTGGCGACGGTTTTACTCAGGCCCGGATGAAAGTCGACGCCGTGACTCATGGGGACGTGGCCCATATGTTCAACGCCGCCAATCAGGCAGGCGGTGGCATCGCCGACCATAATGGCGCGTGCCGCGTCATGAAGGGCCTGCATTGAGGATCCACAAAGACGGTTAACCGTGGTAGCCGGGACGCGGTGGGGGATTTCTGCCAGCAGGGCAGCGTTACGCGCGATGTTAAACCCCTGTTCCAGGGTTTGCTGGACGCAGCCCCAGTAAATATCATCCAGATCTTCCGCCTGTAGGGCGGGATTACGGCTCAGCAGGCTTCGCATCAGATGGGCCGAGAGATCTTCCGCCCTGACGTGGCGATACGCGCCGCCTTTAGAGCGCCCCATTGGCGTACGGACGGCATCAACAATGACTACTTTTTCCATTTTGCTATCCTTATGCCGTTTTCAGCGCGGCGTCGTGGAGTGATTCTGCCCGGGGATACCAGCTCTCATTATTCCTGGCCTTGTCAACCAGGCCCAAAGGCGGGTTATACAGTGCGCCAAGGTGAGAAAGCTGTTCCGCCTGAACAATGACGCATGCACTGCCGAGCGTGTCGAGATAGCGAAAAACGCCGCCGTGGAACGGTGGAAATCCCAGTCCGTATACCAGGGCGATATCCGCTTCAGCCGGAGAGGCAATAATTTTCTCCTCCAGGCAGCGAATAACCTCATTAATCATCGGGATCATCATGCGTGAGATAATTTCCTCGTCGGTAAAGACGCGCGTGGGCTGGCATACGCTGCGCAGCAGTGCTTCTGCCGCAGGATCGGCGATCTTCTTCTGCTTACCCCGACTGTCAGTTTCCCAACGATAAAAACCCAGCTGGTTTTTCTGACCAAAGCGTTTGGCATCAAACAGCACATCAATCGCGTCGCGATACGTTTTGCTCATCCGGTCAGGAAAGCCTTCTGCCATGACATGCTGTGCATGGTGCGCCGTGTCGATACCGACCACGTCCAGTAACCATGCCGGCCCCATTGGCCAGCCAAACTGTTTCTCCATGACCTTATCAATCTGACGGTAGTCCGCTCCGTCGCGGAGCAGCAGGCTGAAGCTAGCAAAATAGGGGAACAGCACGCGGTTGACGAAGAAACCAGGGCAGTCATTAACGATAATGGGCGTTTTCCCCATCTTACTGGCCCAGGCGACGACCTTAGCCAGCGTGGCCTCGGCGGTTTTTTCGCCGCGAATCACCTCAACCAGTGGCATACGGTGAACGGGGTTAAAGAAATGCATACCGCAGAAGTTTTCTGGCCGCTGAAGCGCGTTAGCCAGCTGGCTAATAGGAATGGTGGAGGTATTTGAGGCCATAATGGCGTCCTGGCGAATATGTCCTTCGGTTTCGGCCAGCACGGCGGCTTTAACCTGAGGGTTTTCCACCACCGCCTCAACCACGATATCGGCACGCTCAAAGTCGGCATAGTGAAGAACAGGCTGGATGGTACCCAGTATGCGGGCCAGTTTTATCCCGTCGATCTTTCCGCGCGTCAGCTGCTGATTCAATAATCTTCCCGCCTCTTTCATCCCCAGTTCAAGGGAGGTGGGATTGATATCCTTCATCGTAACCGGAACGCCTTTCCAGGCAGACTGCCAGGCAATGCCGCCGCCCATGATGCCTGCGCCCAGCACCGCCACCTGCTTTGGCGTGTCGACATTGCGCGTCAGCTTTTTCGCCTTCGCCTTGACGGCCTGATCGTTAAGGAAAATGCCGACCAGCGCGCGGGCTTCCTTCGATCCCGCCAGCGGCACAAACGCCTGCGTTTCCAGCCTGAGTGCCTCATCACGCCCCAGGCCAGCCGCAGCTTCAATCGTTTTTACCGCCGTCAGCGGGGCGGGGTAGTGTTTACCGGCGGTTTGCAGCACCAGGCTTTTTGCAATGCTAAAGCTCATCGTGGCTTCGGTTTTGCTGAGCTTGAGCTTCGTAAGCTTAGGCTGACGGCGCGCGCGCCAGTCCTGCCTGCCCGCGATGGCGTCGCGCAGAATAGCTAACGCGGCGTCCTGTAATTTATCGTCATTCACTACGGCATCGACCAGCCCCAGCGCCAGCGCACGCGCGGCGTCAACGTCTTTCCCGGCGGTGATAATTTCCAGCGCGCTGTCAGCGCCCAGCAGGCGCGGTAGCCTGACTGAACCGCCAAAGCCGGGCATGATGCCCAGTTTGGTTTCCGGCAGGCCAATGTGGGCGTCCGCGGTGGCAATGCGGAAATCCGTTGCCAGCACACATTCACAGCCTCCTCCCAGCGCGTAGCCGCGGATGGCGGAAAGCGTAGGAACCGGCAGATCCTCCAGCCGGTTAAATATGCCGTTAGCGACGTTCAGCCATTCGGTCAGTTTCTCTGCGGGGGCGGCAAACAGCGACAGGAACTCGGTAATATCCGCACCCACAATAAAAGCGGGCTTGCGCGTGCTCAGCAGGAGCGCTTTCAGTTCCGACTGGTTTTCAAGCACCGTAATCGCCTCGCCAAGGCTGGTAACGGTGCGGGTATCCAGCTTATTGACGGAACCGGGCGCATCAAACGCCAGCTCGGCGATGCCATCTTCCAGCCAGTTTAGGGTCAGGGTGTCGCCTTGGTAGAGCATGTCTTTCTCCTGAGCAGCGATAAGGGGATCTGGTCATACCAGATGATCGAGAGTGTGGAAGGGATGTTAATTATTTGCAAACGAGAGTTTGCTTATTTGCAAACAAGATCACAGCCGTGGCAAAACGGCAACGTGGAACAGGCTGTGTTAAGATGCGATCAATTTCGCGATAACGGAGTGAAGGCTGTGGAAACGTTGGTAAACCTTTATCATGATCATATAAAAGTCCTGCAAACCCGCGCCCAGCAGGTGCTCGCACGTTTTGAACTCGATGCCATGCTGATCCACTCGGGAGAGCTGTTAACGGTCTTCCTGGATGACCATACCTACCCCTTTAAGGTAAACCCACAGTTTAAAGCCTGGCTGCCGGTTACGTCGGTACCTCACTGCTGGCTGTGGATAGACGGGGTAAACAAACCTAAGCTTTGGTTCTATTCTCCCGTGGACTACTGGCATAAGGTTGAACCCCTGCCGCAAAGCTTCTGGACCAGTGAGATGGAGATCGTTGCGCTGAGAAATGCCGACGATATTAATCAGCTACTGCCCGCTCAGCGCCAGAACGTTGCCTACATTGGCCCGGTGCCGGAGCGCGCCTCGCAAATCGGCATTAAATCGGCATCGGTCAACCCGCAGGGCGTGATTGATTTCCTGCACTATCACCGTGCTTACAAAACCGATTATGAGCTCTACTGCATGCGTCAGGCACAGAAGAGCGCCGTAACCGGACATCGCGCGGCGAAAGAGGCTTTTCTTTCGGGCATGAGCGAGTTTGACATCAATGTCGCCTATCTCAGTGCGACAGGGCATCGCGATATTGACGTTCCCTATGGCAATATTGTTGCCCTAAACGAGCACGCGTCCATTCTACACTACACCCAACTCGACCATTTGCCGCCCGAGCAGTCGCGCAGTTTTCTACTCGATGCTGGCACCGAATACAACGGCTACGCGGCGGATTTGACGCGAACCTATGCCGCTCACGGCGACAGTGAATTTGCCCAGCTGATTAAAGATATGAATAGCGAAGAGCTGGCGCTGATTGGCACCATGAAAGCCGGCGTGCGCTACACCGAATATCATCAGCAAATGCATCAGCGACTCGCCAGACTGTTAGTTAAGCATCAGCTGATCAAAGGGCTAAGCGAAGAGGCTATCGTTGCTAACGATCTGACCGGGCCGTTTATGCCGCACGGCATTGGTCATCCGCTTGGGCTTCAGGTCCATGACGTTGCGGGCTTTATGCAGGATGATTCCGGTACGCACCTCGCTGCTCCCCGCCAGTATCCCTGGCTGCGCTGCACGCGGATCATGGAGCCGCGTATGGTGGTGACCATTGAACCCGGCCTCTATTTTATCGACTCCCTGCTGGCACCCTGGCGTGAAGGTAAGTTCAGTCAGCACTTTGACTGGGGGCGTATTGATGCGCTGAAACCCTACGGCGGTATCCGTATTGAGGATAACATCGTGATTCACCCGCATAGCGTGGAAAATATGACGCGCGATCTTAAACTGGCCTGATGAACGCCTATGACATTCCCGCAGAGCCTTTAAGCTTTAGCGAGGAGATTAAGAAAAGCCGTTTTATTACCCTCATTACCCATACCGATGGGTTAGAGGCCGCCCGCGCCTGCGTGCAGCAGGCCAGGCGGGACCATCCTGCCGCGCGACACCACTGCTGGGCCTGGGTTGCGGGCGCGCCCTCAGATTCCCAGCAGTTGGGCTTCTCAGATGATGGTGAGCCTTCAGGGACTGCGGGAAAACCGATGCTTGCTCAGCTAATGGGTAACAACATTGGCGAAATCACCGCGGTGGTGGTGCGTTACTATGGCGGCATCCAGCTTGGCACGGGTGGACTGGTCAAAGCCTACGGCGGCGGTGTACAGCAGGCGTTAAAGCTGTTGGTGCGTCAGCAGAAGGTCCCGATGCTCAACTTCTCCCTCACCTGCGACTATGCTCAGCTGGCTGAGATTGAGAGGATGATAATTCGCTTTCATGGTCAACTGTTGCAAAGTGACTTCGTGCAGCACGTCGCACTCACGCTGGCATTGCCCCATTCGCAGGTTGCCGGCTTTGCCCAGAACCTTACCGATTTCAGCAGAGGGGCGCTGACGCTGGCTCCGCTCAAATAATTTCAATACTGTCAGGAAAGGAAAGGCTGAATGCATTTTCGTGCCATTACCCGCATTGTGGGTTTGCTGGTTATTTTGTTCTCGGGAACCATGATTGTCCCCGGCCTGGTCGCACTCCTCTATCGGGATGGCGCGGGACGAGCCTTCGCGCAGACCTTTTTTATGGCGCTGATCATCGGATCGCTATTGTGGTGGCCTAACCGTAAACAGAAGAGTGAGCTTAAACCCCGTGAGGGCTTCCTGATTGTGGTGCTGTTCTGGACCGTTCTGGGGAGCGTAGGGGCGATGCCCTTTATCTTCGCTGAACACCCTAATCTTTCCGTGACCGATGCCTTTTTTGAATCCTTCTCAGGACTGACCACCACCGGGGCGACCACGCTGGTGGGTCTTGATTCGTTGCCTAAGGCGATCCTCTTTTATCGGCAGATGCTGCAATGGCTTGGCGGTATGGGGATTATTGTGCTGGCGGTTGCCATTCTGCCTATCCTCGGCGTCGGGGGGATGCAGCTTTATCGTGCCGAAATGCCCGGGCCGCTGAAGGATAACAAAATGCGGCCGCGCATTGCCGAAACGGCCAAAACGCTGTGGCTGATCTATGTGTTGCTGACGGTCATTTGTGCCCTGGCGCTCTGGCTGGCGGGCATGCCGTTGTTCGATGCCATAGGACACAGCTTTTCAACTATTGCCATCGGCGGCTTTTCTACTCACGATGCCAGCATTGGTTATTTTAACAGCCCAACCATTAATACCATTATTGCTATCTTCCTGCTGATCTCCGGCTGTAACTACGGTCTGCATTTCTCACTGCTGAGTGGCCGAAACCTGCGGGTGTACTGGCGCGATCCTGAGTTCCGCATGTTTATCGGCGTTCAGATTACGCTGGTCATTATCTGTACTCTGGTGCTGTGGTGGCATAACGTTTATGCCAGCGGGATGCAGACGCTTAATCAGGCGTTTTTTCAGGTGGTATCGATGGCCACCACCGCAGGCTTTACCACGGACAGTATCGCCCGCTGGCCTTTATTCCTGCCTGTCCTGCTGCTGTGCTCTGCATTTATAGGGGGCTGCGCCGGTTCGACAGGTGGGGGACTGAAGGTTATCCGTATCCTGCTGCTTTTCAAACAGGGGTCTCGCGAGCTGAAAAGGCTGGTCCATCCCAATGCGGTTTACACCATTAAGCTGGGGCCGCGCGCGCTGCCGGAACGCATCCTTGAAGCCGTATGGGGATTTTTCTCGGCCTATGCGCTGGTGTTCCTTCTGAGCATGCTCGCGATTATCGCCACGGGCGTCGATAATTTTTCCGCTTTTGCGGCGGTAGCGGCTACGCTAAATAACCTTGGGCCGGGTTTAGGGGTGGTGGCGGATAACTTCACCACAATGAATGATACGGCGAAATGGATTTTGATCCTGACGATGCTTTTTGGCCGCCTTGAGGTCTTTACGCTGTTAGTCCTGTTCACGCCTACTTTCTGGCGCGAATAACCGAGTTGAGTACATATATGAAAGCGTTAATCCTTTTTTCCAGCCGTGATGGCCAGACCCGACAAATTGCGGCAACGATCGCAAACACGCTTAAAGAGCGTCAGGAGTGCGACCTCGTCAATATTTTGCATGCGTCTTCGGTTGACTGGTCGCAATACGATCGCGTACTGATTGGCGCATCAATCCGTTATGGGCACTTCCATCCTCAGGTTGCCAAATTCGTTAAGCAAAACCTTGCCGAAATGCGTCAGCGAGTCAGCGGCTTCTTCTCGGTGAACCTGACGGCCCGTAAACCGGAAAAGCGCACGCCTCAGACGAATGCCTACACGCGCAAGTTTTTGTTGCAGTCGCCCTGGGAGCCGGACTGCTGCGCGGTCTTTGCCGGCGCGCTGCGCTATCCACGCTATGGCTTCTTTGATCGCATCATGATTCAGCTCATTATGCGGATGACCGGCGGTGAAACCGATGCCAGTAAAGAAGTTGAGTACACAAACTGGGATCAGGTGAACCGTTTTGCGCATGAATTTGCTGCATTAACCGGCAAAATGTAGTTAAAAGAGGCGCTTTGTTGAAAAATGACGCTGTCAGTTATTTATTTCTAATAAACACTTGTCAGCCGTCAGGAACTCCCTATAATGCGCCTCCATCGACACGGAACAACGGCTTACAGGCCGCCGGGTTGAGAGGGTCAGGAAGCTGAACCGCCGGAGAAAAACT
>NZ_CDPK01000018.1 GCF_900068895.1 Erwinia sp. ErVv1
GAGCACAATTAAGCTGGTCGAGCTGGGAAGAGACTTCCTCAGCAACAGGATTAGTGTTGAACAGTTTTGCGAAGATATCGTTATCGAACGACGCAAGTTATGGGGGGTTAAAGAGCCGGATAAGGCGGTAGATCGCTGCGGTGGTGAGCTTTTCATGGCCGCTGACTGCTATGACCCTGAACCGGATCGCAGCAAAGGAGAGCTGAATGAGGCCGAATTAAGGGCGGAAGTGAAAGCCCTGCTGGAGCAGTTTAACTTGCTCTGAGCCATCTTCGTTGTGACCTGCCTGGGGCCGTTAGGCCGGGCGGGGTTTATGCGGGTCTGATATAGCTAATTTCATTGACGTACCAGGTTGCCTCGCCGATCGGTGTGTGAACCAGCGCGACATCGCCCACCTCTTTTTTCAGCAGCGCGCGGGCCATTGGCGAGTCGATCGAGATGTAGTCATTACGGCCAAAAATTTCATCATAGCCGACGATGCGAAAGCGCTTAATGTCGCCGTCATCGTTTTCGATCTCTACCCAGGCACCAAAGAAGACTTTACCATCCTGCTGCGGTGAGTAATCCACAATGCGCAGTTGCTCAAGGCACTTAGTGAGGTAACGGACGCGACGGTCGATCTCGCGCAGGCGCTTTTTGTTATATTGATAGTCTGCATTTTCGCTGCGATCGCCAAGGCTGGCCGCCCAGGTGACTTTTTTGGTCACTTCAGGGCGATCTTCCCGCCAGAGAAAGTCTAGTTCCTGCTTCAGCCTGTCGTAGCCTTCGCGGGTGATCAGTTTAGTTTTCATCGTTGGCCCATTTTCTCTGCTGCAATCTCTCAGGTTATTTTGTGGTGTGCTGCGGGCAGATGCAAATTCATTACGGCGTATCGGCCGTGCGTTACTGTTTGTTTGCGTTGATTATTCGTGCCTGCGCTTCTCTGCCTGCGGCCAGCCCCGGTGCTGCTTTTTTGATTCAGGTTAAAGATAAGCTGCTGTTTAATATGCTTTGTAACAATTTCGGCTACAATATAAACCATTATTGACTGTTACATTCAGGCATCTTTTTTAAGAATAATGGCTCAGGCAATTGCGCCTTTGGGAGTAACGAAATGCAAGAAAATTACAAAATCCTGGTCGTAGATGATGATATGCGGTTACGTGCACTGCTCGAACGCTATCTGACCGAGCAGGGCTTCCAGGTACGCAGCGTGGCCAACGCCGAACAGATGGATCGCCTGCTGACCCGTGAGTCCTTTCATCTGATGGTACTGGACTTAATGCTGCCGGGAGAAGACGGCCTGTCAATTTGCCGCCGCCTGCGCAGCCAGAGCAACCCGATGCCGATTATTATGGTTACCGCCAAGGGCGAAGAGGTGGACCGCATCGTCGGGCTGGAAATCGGGGCGGATGACTATATTCCAAAACCCTTTAACCCGCGTGAACTGCTGGCTCGCATTCGCGCCGTGCTGCGCCGTCAGGCCAACGAACTGCCGGGTGCGCCTTCCCAGGAAGAAGCCGTTATCGCTTTCGGCAAGTTCAAGCTGAATCTCGGGACGCGTGAAATGTTCCGCGAAGACGAGCCTATGCCACTGACCAGCGGCGAGTTTGCTGTACTGAAAGCGCTGGTAAGCCACCCGCGTGAGCCGCTGTCGCGCGACAAGCTGATGAATCTGGCCCGCGGTCGCGAATACAGCGCCATGGAGCGATCCATTGACGTGCAGATTTCTCGCCTGCGCCGCATGGTGGAAGAAGATCCCGCTCACCCACGCTATATCCAGACCGTCTGGGGTCTGGGCTACGTATTCGTTCCGGACGGCAGTAAAGCATGAGGCGGATCCGCTTCTCACCCCGTAGTTCCTTTGCGCGCACGCTGCTGCTGATCGTTACCCTGCTGTTCGTCAGCCTGGTAACGACCTATCTGGTGGTGCTGAACTTTGCCATTCTGCCGAGCCTTCAGCAGTTTAACAAAGTGCTGGCCTATGAGGTGCGCATGCTGATGACCGACCGGTTACAGCTTGAGGACGGTACGCAGCTTGAGGTGCCGCCGGCATTTCGTCGTGAGATCTATCGCGAGCTGGGTATCTCGCTGTATACCAATGCAGCGGCGGAAGAGAGCGGATTACGCTGGGCGCAACATTACGAGTTTCTCAGTCAGCAGATGGCGCAGCAGCTGGGTGGCCCGACCGACGTCCGCGTGGAGGTTAACAAGAACTCCCCGGTCGTCTGGCTGAAAACCTGGCTGTCGCCGGATATCTGGGTAAGGGTGCCGCTGACGGAGATCCACCAGGGTGATTTTTCACCGCTGTTCCGCTACACGCTGGCGATAATGCTGCTGGCCATCGGCGGTGCCTGGCTGTTTATCCGCATTCAGAACCGCCCGCTGGTGGAGCTGGAGCACGCCGCGCTTCAGGTAGGGAAGGGGATTATTCCGCCGCCGCTGCGCGAGTACGGCGCTTCGGAGGTGCGTTCGGTCACCCGGGCCTTCAACCAGATGGCGGCTGGCGTTAAGCTGCTGGCCGATGACCGAACGCTGCTGATGGCCGGCGTCAGCCATGACCTGCGAACCCCGCTAACGCGTATCCGCCTGGCAACGGAGATGATGTCGCAGGAAGATGGCTATCTGGCAGAGTCGATCAACAAAGACATTGAAGAGTGCAATGCGATTATCGAGCAGTTTATTGATTATCTGCGCACGGGCCAGGAGATGCAGTTTGAACGGGCCGATCTTAATGGTGTACTGGGCGAAGTCGTGGCGGCAGAGAGCGGATATGAACGCGAAATTGATAATGGCGTGATGCCGGGTGAGCTGATGCTGGACATCAACCCGCTGTCGATTAAGCGCGCAGCCGCGAATATGGTGGTTAACGCCGCGCGCTACGGCAACGGCTGGATCAGAGTCAGCAGCGGCAGCGAGCTTCAGCGGGCCTGGTTCCAGGTTGAAGATGACGGCCCGGGCATCCATCCCGATCAGCTTAAGCACCTGTTCCAGCCCTTTGTGCGCGGCGACAGTGCCCGCAGCACCAGTGGCACCGGCTTAGGCCTGGCGATTGTGCAACGCATTATTGATGCCCATCAGGGGACGCTGGATATTGGGGAAAGCGAACGGGGTGGGCTGCGTATTCGCGCTTATCTGCCTCTGCCTGATAACAGCGCATTACCGCCAGCGGTCAGCAGTAGCTGAATCCTGGTCTTAACCGCAATAAGAGAGGTCGTTTATCCAAACGACCTCTCTTTTTTTACAGCTGGGGTCCGGCGGGGATCAGCGCTTCACCGGCAGGGGTATCGGTATATTTATCGAAGTTTACGATAAACCGCTGAGCCAGATCGCGGGCTTTACCCTCCCACGCCTCCGCGCTGTCGTAAGCGTTTCGGGGGTCCAGGATCTGTGCATCCACGCCCGGCAGGGAAGTCGGCATAGCCAGATTAAAAATCGGCAGGTTCTGCGTCTCTGCATCGGCTAACTGCCCGCTGAGGATAGCGTTGATTATCGCGCGCGTATCCTTGATCGAGATGCGTTTGCCGCTGCCGTTCCAGCCGGTATTGACCAGATAAGCCTCTGCGCCTGCTGCTTCCATTCGCTTCACCAGCACGTCGGCATACTGAGTAGGATGCAGCATCAGGAAAGCCGCGCCGAAGCAGGCGGAGAAGGTCGGTGTCGGTTCGGTAACGCCGCGTTCCGTACCGGCCAGCTTGGCGGTAAAGCCGGAAAGGAAGTGATACTGAGTCTGGTCCGGCGTCAGGCGTGAAACCGGCGGCAGAACGCCGAAGGCATCCGCGGTGAGAAAAATCACTTTCTTAGCGTGGCCCGCTTTTGAAACCGGTTTTGCGATGTTTTCAATATGATTGATCGGGTAGGAGACGCGGGTGTTTTCCGTCTTGCTGCCATCATCATAATCCACTGAACCATCGGCGCGAACGACCACGTTCTCCAGCAGCGCATCGCGGCGTATTGCCTGATAAATTTCCGGCTCGGCCTCGGCAGAAAGCTTAATGGTCTTGGCGTAGCAGCCGCCCTCAAAGTTAAACACGCCGTCGTCGTCCCAGCCGTGTTCATCATCCCCAATCAGCTTTCGCTGAGGATCGGTAGAGAGGGTCGTTTTACCGGTGCCTGAGAGGCCAAAAAAGACCGCCACGTCGCCTTTCTCGCCAACGTTGGCAGAACAGTGCATCGAGGCGATGCCCTTAAGCGGCAGCAGATAGTTCATGACCGCAAACAGCCCTTTCTTCATTTCGCCACCGTACCAGGTACCGCCGATCAGCTGGATACCCTCGGTGAGATTGAAAGCCACAAAGTTCTCAGAGTTAAGACCCTGCTGCTTCCAGTCGGGATTAGTGCATTTCGCCCCGTTCATTACCACAAAATCAGGGACAAAATCGCTCAGCGCTTCATCGTCCGGGCGGATAAACATATTTTTGACAAAATGCGCCTGCCAGGCCACTTCAGTAATAAAACGAACGCACAGACGGCTATCCGGGTTTGCACCGCACCAGCTGTCAACGACAAACAGACGCTTTCCGGAGAGTTGCTGGGTGACTAATGACTTCAGAGACTGCCAGGTTTCGTCGCTGAGCGGCTGATTGTCATTTTTACCCTTGCCCTGATCGTTCCACCACAGCGTATCGCGGGTGGTATCGTCGCGAACGATATACTTATCTTTCGGCGAGCGGCCGGTAAAATCACCGGTATCAACGGCAATCGCACCGGAATTCGTTTCAATACCGCGCTCGTAGCCGGTCAGACCGGGGCGAGTTTCTTCATGGTAGAGCGTTTCGTAATCCGGATTATAAATAATCTCAACCGTATCCGTTATGCCATAAGCGATGAGGTCCTGCGGGGTCAGGTCTCGCATAGTACTGCTCCTTTTCGGCTCTGTTCTGCAAAAGAGTGTAGGATAATTTTTATCCGTTGACCGTGACGGGGCGCGCGCCTGACCGGATCCCGGCCAATACGCACGCGCGCAGTTTACACTTGTCTTGTCGAAGGGAAAGTAGCAGGGTGCAGAAATGAGAGGCAGGGCGTGAATCTTACGAAAAATTAATACATTGCGCCTAAAAATATGCCACCGACTCGGGTAAATTCGATGGCATCATGCGCTTTCAGCCAGGGTGCAGCGGATGCAGAAAAGCGTTAGTGAAGACGGTCACTATCGCCCGCGCCAGCGTCATTGCGGATGGCCGCAATATCTACGGCATCGTAGAGGTAGTTTTTGCCGCAGTAGTCGCAGTGCATATCAATCTTGCCATCTTCAGCCAGCATCTGGTCAACTTCAGCGACGGGCAGGGTGCTCAGAACTTCACCACAGCGCTGATGAGAGCAGGAGCATTTGAAGCAGACATCCTGAGGATCGTACAGCGTCACCTCTTCCTGATTATACAGACGCCACAGCACTTCCTGCGCGGGAAGGTTAAGCAGCTCTTCTGTTTTAATCGTCCCGGTTAAGGTGGTCAGATGCTCAAAGTCATCGGTTTTCGTCTCCTGCGCGGGCAGAACCTGAAGCAGGATCCCTGCCGCGCCCGGCTGACCTTCTGCCTCGCCGGTGCGGATAAACAGACGCGTTGGCAGCTGCTCGGAACGCATAAAATAGTCTTCCAGGCATTCCGCCAGCGTTTCTCCCTCCAGCCCCACTACGCCCTGATAACGCTCACCCTCATCCGGGGAGAGCGTTATTACCAGGTAACCGTTACCCACCATCTCTTTCAGGCTGCTGCCGGGGGCGATATCGCCCTGCATGCGCGCCACGCCGCGCATTTCCTGCTTGTTATTGCCGTTAATCACCGCCAGGTTGAGAGGGCCATCGCCCTGAAGCTGAACGGTAATATTACCGGCAAACTTCAGCGTGGCGGTAAGCAGGCTGGTAGCAACCAGCAGCTCGCCCAGCACCTGTTGAACCGGCTGTGGGTAATCATGCCCGTCGATGATGTCGCGCCAGGTGGTGGAAACGCTGACCAGTTCACCACGCACGGCGTAGTTTTCGAACAGATAGCGGTGCAGTTGGTCTTGATGAGCCATAGTTCTCTCTCGTTAACGACGGGTTATTCGTCGCCGGTATTTTTAAATTTCATTAAGTCCCGGCGCTCTTTTTTATCAGGGCGACGGTCGGGATGAGGCATACTCAGCGCATTCATTTTTCGCGCCAGCGCTATTTTTTCCCGTTTCTCAATACTTTGTGCCGTTTCGGCGTACATCTGCTGGGCTTCTGATGCTGGACGGCGCTGGTCATTGACCAGGCGCACTACCACCGTACGTTCATCATTGCCCTGACGGAGCGTCAGTTCCGCATCGGGCTCAACAATCTTGCTGGGCTTGCTGCGCTGACCGTTATAGTGAACCTTGCCGCCTTCGATCATCTGGCGCGCAGCGGCGCGCGTCTTATAAAACCGCGCGGCCCACAGCCATTTATCGAGCCGAACCGCCTCTGCGGGTTTCTCTTTCATCGCAGCTCCTTTTCGGGAATAACCTTATGTATGGGTGGAAAGCCAGAATTCAAGGCGTGTCTTCAGCGGTTAATTGCTGACGCGGTCGGGCAGGTCAGAAGGGGATCAAGAGACGTGCCACCGTTAAAAATAGCATAAAAGTGGCAGGCTCAGAACTGCGGGCGAAAGCTCTGGGTGCTGTTCAACGTAGGATTGAAGCACTTGTCATAATAATTCTGAATGGCGTTAATCCGCAAGCGGTTGCGGTGCATACGCCGCAGCGCCAGCAGGCTATTAACAATAAAACTCAGCGCGACGACTAACAGCAGCAGGGTTGTTCCCAGATAGCGGAATAGCGTAATGGTATCGGGGGCGCTATGCAGGGCGATATGCCAGGTGCCGTTAGCATCGGTGCTGATGTTAGTCACAATCCCGCTGGCGGAGAAGGGGGTATGCAGCAACATACCCGAAAGACGCTGCAACTCCGGCCACTGATCCGGGGCGTTATAATCAAACAGTGAGATATTCGGAGCCTGCTGGCTAACCAGCTGACGACCTTCGTCGCTGAGGATCAGAAAGCCGCCCGGCGGTGGGCTGTTCAGCGATTCGGCAGCGCGGCGCGTTTCCCGGTAGAAAAACGAAGACGTGGCCGTATTCACCAGATTCTCCAGGGCTTCCGCGCTTACCGGACGCAGCAGCACATTCATGCCGTTTAGCGAACCGGAATCGGCGCGCTGAACCAGCGTTTCCCAGTCTTTGGCATTACCCAGGTTAACCAGCGCGTTCTTCAGCCTCACGCAGTCCTGATCCTGGCTACACAGCTCCTGCGTTCTCAGCACAATGTCCGAAAAGTCATCCAACAGGATCATACCGGACTTTTGAATGGCGGTGGCAAGCTGCGGATTAAGTTTAGGGTCGGGACTACCCTGTGGATGCAATTGAAGACTGGTGGTATTGAGCAGCGCGGTCGCCTTATCAATAATATCTGACTGCGGCTGTGGCAGCGGCGGTGAGTTATTCCAGTACACTGCCGAGCAGTCAAAAGGCATAAACGCATAGCTGCGGTTACCCTGGTAGGTAGTGGGGATGGAGCACATGCCTCTGCCGCTAACTTTCAGACGGTCGCCCACGCGCAGTGGGATTTTTTCCAGATCGTTAACCGAGGTAACCTGAACGCTCTCGGTTCCTTTGAGCCAGGCCATGCTCAGCTTTAACGGCATACTGAGCGGAACCCACGCGATCAGCAGGGCCAGCACCAGCAGGGAACCTGCCGCCAGCACCACGTTTTTGCGCCAGCGCTGAACCGGGAAGTGGCGGACCTCATCCTGTAGCGAAAGAAACCGACCCTGGCGCACGACATGGCGGTTCAGGTAGATATCGACTTCCGTCTCTTTCCCAAAATCGTGGGTAATGTAAGGCTGCCAGTGGGCGGGATAAATCAGGTCGATGATGCCCAGGGAGATATTGCCAATCTGACCCTGATTGGATTCGCCAAACAGACCCCAGCGCTTTGGCGCGCCGCGCAGACAGTGGATCTCACGCAGATCTTTTTCAGAGGGGCGACGATAAAGTGACCAGGCGCTGACCAAAATGATGACCACCGCGGCCAGGTTAAGCCAGGGCATCATGAGCAGCGGGCCAACGAGGCTGACAAAAAAGAGCATCAGCGCGACACCGATAGCGACGGCCTCCCGCGTACCATCAGGTCGGCTAAGCGCATACTCCTCCGGCGTCTCTTTACGTACGCTCAGGAGCTCAATATGCTCACTCTCTTCTTTGCGGATCGACGCATTTTGCGCCAGTGGCCGGGCTGCTGCTGTTGCCATTGCTGGCTGCTCGTAGATGTAGTTCACCAGCGAGTGGCCATTAAGCGAGATTACCAGAGGGATGGTCTGGGTTTTGATCAGTTCGACAAAGTTTTCTTCGGCAATGTATTGTTCCCACTGCGGCGGAAGATGAACCTCAACGGCATCAAGATAGTATCGCCAGTTGTGCGGCTCGTCCGTGGACAACCCGTAGCGGGTTATTGAGCGCGTGACGGGATAGACATTGTTGCTTTGAGAGGTCAGTACCAGCGGATCTATCGCAGGGCTGGCACCGGAAGACAGTGAGGCGTCACGATTTTTAGCCAGTGAGGCGATATAGCGCTCAATGCCTTTACGTTCGTCATCATTCAGTTTACGAAAGAGGGGACTAATGAATGGCAGTGGTTTCGCCAACGGCGGACGATGCCGCATAGCGTACCAAAAGAAACAACCCGCCCCGACTGAGCAGGCCAGCATTACAGCCAATATGATGACTATTGTGCTCATGCTTCCCTCATTCCTGCCACTCTGCTCCCGTCGCTATTCTGGTGGTTACCTGCCTGGTACATATTGCTGGTGATATTGTGGCGGGTTTAGACGGCGCTGGCAATCCGCTGAGTATATAAAAATAGCACACAAAATCATTAAATTAGAATTATATTGTATAAGTCCCGTACCAGATCCTACCAATCTACAGGCAGGGTAAGTATCGGCGTATTCCTATTTTTGACTGATATGATTGACATTTTTTAAATCTTTTCAGTGTCTCGTAAATCATATTTGTTATAACCGCGGAAAATAATCTGTGCAATGATTGGCATACTCTTTTTGCTGCCGCACAATGGGAAGCCGGTAACCTGTACCGACACTCGCGGGCTGTTAAGCCCATTTTTAGGCGTTCCGCTGGGGCCACTATGACCAGACAACTACAGAAACCCGACATCCTTAATGTTGAAGCTGTGGCACGTTCGCGCCTGTTTACCGTCGAGGCCGTAGATCTGGCGTTCAGTAATGGAGCCCGACGCGTTTACGAGCGGATGAAGCCCTCCGATCGCGAGGCCGTAATGATTGTGCCAATCATTGGCGACGATCTGATCCTGATTCAGGAATATGCGGTGGGGCTGGAGTGTTACGAGCTGGGCTTTCCGAAAGGCCTGATCGATCCGGGTGAAACCCCGTTTGAGGCGGCAAATCGCGAGCTGAAAGAAGAAGCTGGGTTTGGTGCGCACAGGCTGGAAACGCTGGCAAAGCTCACCATGGCGCCTTCCTATTTTTCCAGCAAAATGAATATCGTTGTGGCTGAGCAGCTTTACGAAGAGAAGCTGGAAGGAGATGAGCCGGAGCCGCTTCCGCAGGTTCGTTGGCCGTTAAATAACCTGCTGGGTCTGCTGCAGGAACCAGATTTCCGCGAGGCGCGCAACGTCAGTGCGCTTTTCCTGGTTCGTGAATGGCTGGTTAAGCAGGGCCGTCTGCGCTATTAAAGCAGCCCGCCTTTTTGACCTGACGCGGTTAGCGCGGTCAGGAAGGCAGAGGCAGCGTTCAATGCAGGACCATGACACTCCGTTGTCATGGTCCTGCATTAACTCAGAACAGCTCGTGGCTCTGACCGTTGTCCATAAGCGTGGTTCCCACGTCATGGACGGAGTACTCGGTTGGCTGGGTGCCGTTTATAAAGTACTCCTGACGCGTATTCCCGCCGCCGTTAGCCAGCTTGCCGGTACTGCGATCGATAGTCACCGTTACCACGCCTTCCGGCGGCGTCAGCGGCTGTAGCGGAACGCCATCAAGCGCTGCTTTCATATATTCGTCCCAGGCCGGTTGCGCACTCTTCGCCCCTCCCTCATAACCTGAAATTTGATCCTTAATTGCACCGGAAGCGGTGGTACGTCCAAGATCGCGGCGGTGATCGTCAAAGCCAATCCATACCGACGTCACCACGCCAGGTCCGTAACCGGAGAACCAGGCATCCTTGGAGCTGTTGGTGGTCCCGGTTTTACCGCCGATGTCATTACGTTTCAGATCGCGGCCCGCTCGCCAGCCCGTGCCCATCCAGCCCGGTTCACCGAAGATGTTGGAGTTCAGCGCGCTTTTAATCAGGAACGACAGCGGCGTATTGATCACGTGCGGGGCATACTGCTGCTGACCATCCTGCGCGGCCTGTTGTTGAGAAACCTGCTCAAGCTGTGGCTGCGGCACGGCGGTATTGCTACCTACCTGCGAGATAGTCGGATTTTCCACGCTGTCTTCGCTAAGGGCGACGGCCTTTTGCGTATCGCCGTAAATCACCGGCAGATTGCATTCCGGGCAGGCAATTTTAGGTTTCTCTTCGAACAGCGTATTGCCCTGTTCATCCTGAATTTTACTGATGAACCACGGGTCAACCAGGAAGCCGCCGTTAGCCATTACTGAATAGCCTCTGACCATCTGCAACGGTGTGAAAGAAGCTGAACCCAGCGCCAGAGATTCTGTGTGAACGATATTCTGCGCCGGGAAGCCAAAGCGTTGCAGATACTGTGCGGCATAATCAACGCCCATCGCGCGCATTGCGCGAACCATCACCACGTTTTTCGACTGTCCCAGCCCCTGACGTAAGCGGATTGGGCCATCGTAGGTCGCCGGTGAGTTTTTGGGACGCCAGTCGGCGCCTGCGCCAGCATCCCAGCGGGAAATCGGCACATCGTTCAGAATGGAGGCCAGCGTCAGACCGCGATCCATGGCGGCGGTATACAGGAAGGGCTTAATGTTCGACCCGACCTGGCGCAGCGACTGCGTGACGCGGTTGAATTTACTCTGGTTGAAATCGAATCCACCGACCAGCGCGCGAACTGCACCCGTTTGGGGATCCAGCGAAACCAGCGAGGAGTTTACGTCAGGCACCTGCGCAATCCACCAGTCGCTATCGACCTTACGAACCCAAACCTGCTGGCCGGGCCGAACGACATCGGTAACGGACTGAGGCGTACGGCCCTGGACCGTGTCAGATTTATACGGACGCGCCCAGCGCATGCCGGCCAGGCCAAGCGTCACGCTGCTGCCATCGCGCAGGGTGGCAGTGGCCTCCTCACGGGTAGCATCAGTGATAACGGCGGGGATCAGCGGCCCATATATTGGCAGCGCCTTGAGCGTTTTCAGGATTTCGCTATGTCCCCAGCTCTGCTCACCTACTTTCCATAACACGTTAGCCGGGCCACGGTAGCCGTGACGCATGTCATAAGCGATGACGTTGTCCTGCACCGATTTCTGCGCTGCCAGCTGTAGCCTGCGCGTAATAGTGGTAGTGACCCTGAATCCGTCGTTATAGGCGTTTTCGCCGTAGCGTTTGATCATCTCCTGGCGCACCATTTCAGTCAGATAAGGCGCGGAAAAGGCAATTTCAGGTGCATGATAGATGGCGGTAAGCGGGGTGCTGCGAGCCTCTTCATACTGTGACTGGGTAATGTAGTGCTGGTCGAGCATGCGACCCAGCACCACGTTACGGCGCTGCAGCGCTCTGTCATGTGAATAGAGCGGGTTGAACGTTGACGGCGCTTTAGGCAACCCGGCAATCATCGCCATTTCACTCAGGGAAAGCTGATCGACATTTTTGCCAAAATAGACCTGAGCGGCCGCGCCAACGCCGTAGGCACGGTAGCCGAGATAGATTTTGTTCAGATAAAGTTCAAGGATTTCATCTTTACTCATCATCTGCTCAATGCGGATGGCGAGGAAAGCCTCCTTGATTTTACGCATCAGGGTACGTTCAGGGCTGAGGAAGAAGTTTCTGGCCAGCTGCTGAGTAATGGTACTTGCACCCTGGGACGCGTGGCCAGACACCAACGCGATACTGGCTGCACGGAAAATACCAATGGGGTCAACGCCGTGATGCTCGTAAAAACGGCTGTCTTCGGTCGCGATAAAGGCTTTTACCATCACCGGCGGGATCTGCTGCAGTTTTAACGGAATGCGTCGCTTCTCACCGTACTGGGCGATCAGTTCGTTATCGGCGCTGTAGATCTGCATCGGCGTCTGAAGACGGACGTCTTTCAGCGTGGCCACGTCCGGCAGCTGGGGCTCTATATATTTGTAAAGGCCATAGATCGAGCCTGCTCCCAGCAGAATGCAAAGCACTGCAAGGATTAAAAAATACTTTACGAACTTCACCTGATATTTTCCACTTTATGTCGATCGGGCAGTTTATAAACAATCGCGCGGTAGTATAAAGGCAAGCCAGAAGCTTGGATACGTCCTTTTAATCACTGACGATATGGAGATCGCGCCTGATGGCATTTCAGACATGGCAAGTCGGCCTGGATATTCAGAACGGGCAGCTTTGCGCCCTCGGCATTCAGCGCCGTCGCAACGGCTGGCAACTTCGTCACTGGTGGCAACATGCTCTGCCGCAAGATACGTTAACCCACGGGCTGCTGCAACGTCCGCAGGCGGTTATCGATCTCCTGCAACGCTGGCGCAGACAGCTTCCTTACCGTATTTCTCTGCGTGTAGGATTCCCGCCCCAGCTGGTGCTACAGCGCCATATCGACCTGCCGCCTGTCCAGCTACGCGAACCAGAGCGTAGCAGCTATATCACCGCAGCGGCCAGGCGATTTTTCCCAATTGAGCTGGAAAAGCTGGCGTTGGATTACCGGCAGCCGACGGGCAGCGCGTCACAGTTCTGCGTCACCGCTGCCCGGCGTGAGGCGCTGCAAAACTGGCTGGACTGCCTTGAACAGGCGCGGCTTACGCCTCAGGTCATGGAGCTGACCCCGTCCGCGCTTTTTGCGCTGTCGCAAACGCTGTCACTCGATCCCGCCGTGACCCTGATTCATCGACTGGCCGATCACTGGCTATGGTTTGCGCCTCAGCGTACAGGGCAGCGCTGGGGATGGTGTTCGCGCGAAGAGGCCAATGACTTCAGTGCGCTCCGGACACGTCATTTTGCGCAGGAGGCCGCTTTTTATTACAGCACGGTGGAGCAGGATGCGCTGCCTGATGGCGCTAAGTGGCTTAATCCCCTGGATGCGATCCCTCTTAAACAGGCGCCGCTGCCCGTTTACCCGGGTGCGTTTAGCCTTGCGGCGGGGCTGGCGCTGAGGCCGGAGGATAGCTAATGAGCTGGGTCAATTTACTGCCCTGGCGTGCGCAGCGCGACAGAAAGCGGCTACGGCGCGAGTGCTGCCTACTGGCTATGCTGATGCTCATAGAGGTTTTCTTTGCTCTGACCATTGCCGGAAAACGTGCAGAGAACCTCCGGCATGAGAAAACGGTAGCTCTCTGGCACCGGGCGAATCAGCAGGCTACTGAGTTACAAACGCGCACGGCGGCTCGCGTTCAGTATAAGCAGTCGCTGGCGCTGCGCCTCGCTGCCCGGCAGCAAAAGCAGCAGCAGATATCGCGCTGGTATGATTTTCTGCGCAACCTGCCCGACGCGATGCCTGATGAACTCTGGCTGAGCGGACTGAGTAAAACGCTGGATACGCTGGTGCTGATGGGCTTCTGTCGGGAACCGCGTGAAGTAGATGCCTTTCGTCAACGGTTACAGGCTTTAGATCTCTTCCGCCGGGTTGGTACGCAGAGTCTTCGTCGGGATGACAGCGGCCGGATACAGTTCAGCCTGCTGGCCGTGCTGCCAGATAAGCCGCCTGTCGATGATTAATACGCTGCTCTTCCGCTGGATTACCCTGCCCTGGCACTATCGCCTGATGCTGTTTTTACTGCTGGCAGGGGGATTATCCATCGCGACAGACCGGGGCTATAGGGCCCCTGCCGATCGTCAGAGTGCCGCGCTGGCGGCTGAACAGCGTAAAGAGACGCGGCGTTACCCTACGATTCTGCGCAGCATTGCCAGCAGCGGGTCGCTGAACCTGCTGGAGGCGGACATTTCCCAGCTCGAGGCTGCCCTGCTGCCGGTCGAACCAGGCCGACGCTTTTCACTGGTTGCACTGTTGGAAATGGCGGGAGGTGAGCTGCGGCTATGGCAGCCCGATGCCACCGGCGCTGCGCTGGTGCTCAGCCTTAGCTGGCCGCAGGTACAAAAGGTACTGGCCTATTTAAGCGGCCTGCCCGGGGCCGCTGAGCTGCCGCATTTCACCCTGAAGCCTGAGGAAGAGCGGCTACTATTCCACCTGGGGCTGGTACTTAACGATGCAGAATAATGTGCTGCATACCACGCTACGGGCATTGTCGCTACTGATCCTGTTTCTCTCATCGGGTCATGCCGCGCGCGATCCCTTTGTTCCCGTGGGCAGCGATGCCTGCCGGTCACTGCCTGCGCCGCCTCAGCACTGGCAGCTGGCCGGTATCATTGGCCGTGAGGGGGACTACCGCGCGTGGCTGGTTTTTAACCCCGAACGATGGGTGGTGCGAACGCCGGATGAGTGGCTGGATCAGCACTGGCACCTGGACGCGGTTAGCGCGTTGAGTATTACCGTCACTCCGGTGCCTGGGTGTTTGCCGCCGAGGGAAGTCAAACTAAAAGGACGACTTTATGAAATGGCAGATGATCCTGCTACTCCTGTTATGCAGGCCGCTTTACGCTGAACCGGATACGCTCTCGCTGGCTTTTGATCGGGCACCCATCGCGCAGGTGTTGCAGGCGCTTGCCGACTGGCAAAAACTGAACCTGATGGTGGCACCTGGCGTAGAGGGGATCGTTTCGCTTCGACTAAAGGATGTGCCCTGGCAGCAGGCACTGGCGCTGGTGGTGAAAATGAATAAGCTAACCGTAGAGACAGAGGATAATGTGCTGCTGGTTTATCCGGAAAGCTGGCTGCAGGATAATTATCAGCGGCAGAAAGCGCGTCAGGCAGAGGCACAGAGTGCGCTGCCGCTGGAGACGCTGTCGCTCGCGTTGCTGCATGCCGATGCCACGGCGGTAAATAACAGTTTGCAGGCAGGTCGCGACAAACTGATGACGCCGCGCGGCAGCGTGACGGTAGATTTACGTACTAATAGCCTGCTACTGCGTGATACGCAGGCAGCGCTGGACGTGACGCGCCGCTGGGTCAGGGCGCTCGATCAGCCGCTGGAGCAGGTCGAGCTTTCAGCACATATCGTGACCATCAGCGAAGAGAGCCTGCGCGAGCTGGGAGTACGTTGGGGCATGAGCGGTGAAGAGAAGATAAATAGCGCGCTTCGCGCCAGCCAGCTGAGAGTCGATCTGGCCGTGACCAACCCGGCCATCGCGGCAGGCTTTACCGTTGCCCGTCTGAACGGCAGGCTTTTAGATCTGGAGCTCAGTGCGCTTGAGCAGGAGAATAAGGTGGAAATCATCGCCAGCCCGCGCTTGCTGACCTCTCATCAGCAGCCCGCCAGCATTAAACAGGGCACTGAAATACCCTATGAAGTCTCCAGCGGGAGCAATGGTAGTACCACCGTTGAGTTTAAAGAAGCGGTACTGGGGATGGAGGTCACGCCAGTCGTACAGCCAAACGGTCGGATTTTACTCAAGCTACACATCAGTCAGAACGTGCCGGGGAGTATGATGCGCAGTGGTGAGGGGGAGTATCTGGCGATTGATAAGCAGGAGATACAGACCCAGGTTACGCTCCGGGATGGGCAGACCCTGGCTTTAGGGGGCATTTTTCAGCAACACAGTTTGAAGGGGCAGCGGAAAGTTCCGTTAATGGGAAGCATCCCTGTGTTAGGCTCTCTGTTCCGTTACGATTCCACTGAACAAAAGCGGCGAGAATTAGTGATCTTTATCACACCGAAGTTGATTCGTGACGAGTAATGCTTTTTTTGTACCAAACTGAGGAGCCAGGTGCTTTTTTCCCTGATTGGTATCATATGCGTTTGACGCAAGAGCCGAATTAGCTTACAAGGTTTAGCGATTTTTGATTTATGGGCCTGGTTTTGGCTTGAGAGAATGCATTTAACCCGTTTTTTATCGTGCGCAACCGGCGTAGCCGATGCAGTGACATCGGGCTGATAAATGAAGCGGACTGAACGCGTAACAATGAGTACGCAATGGGCAAGGTCAATTTAATCGGTTGCCAAAACACCTTCAGTGTTGAGATAATTTTCTTCTGACTCTCGCACTATCGCTCATGAGGTTTCAGTTCATGTCCTGTCCGGTTGGACGGGGTATCATTAACGAATTGTCTTAGTAATACCGAAAAAATGGCAGAGAAACGCAATATCTTTCTGGTTGGGCCTATGGGTGCCGGCAAAAGCACTATTGGGCGTCAGTTAGCTCAGCAACTCAATATGGAATTTTTCGATTCCGATCAAGAAATTGAGCGACGTACCGGAGCGGATGTGGGCTGGGTGTTCGACGTCGAAGGCGAAGAAGGCTTCCGCGATCGCGAAGAAAAAATCATCAACGAACTGACTGAGAAGCAGGGCATTGTGCTGGCTACCGGTGGCGGTTCAGTTAAATCACGCGAAACGCGCAATCGGCTTTCTGCTCGCGGCGTAGTGGTGTATCTGGAAACAACCATCGAAAAGCAGCTTGCCCGTACGCAGCGTGATAAGAAACGGCCATTACTGCAGGTGGAGTCTCCGCCGCGTGAAGTGCTGGAAGAGCTGGCTAACGAACGCAATCCGCTTTATGACGAGATTGCTGACGTGACGATTCGTACCGATGACCAGAGCGCCAAAGTGGTCGCGAATCAGATTATCAATATGTTGGAAAAAAGCTGAAGACGGCTTAAACCCGTTCGCGGGCCAAAGTAAAAAGGTGATACCGCTTCATGGAGAAGATTACCGTCACTTTGGGGGAGCGAAGTTACCCCATTACCATTGATGCTGGATTGTTTACCAATCCGGCTTCCTTTTGGCCGCTGCAGGCGGGCGACAGGGCTATGGTCGTCACCAATCAGACGCTGGCTCCGCGCTATCTTGCCCCGCTGTGTAACCTGCTTGAAAAGGCTGGCGTAAAGGTGGATCAGGTTATTCTCCCCGATGGCGAACAGTACAAAACGCTGGCAGTGATGGATCAGGTATTCACCGCGCTGCTGGAAAAAAACCACGGGCGTGATTCCACTTTGATTGCCCTGGGCGGCGGAGTGATTGGCGATCTGACCGGTTTTGCGGCTGCCAGCTATCAGCGCGGCGTTCGCTTTATTCAGGTTCCGACCACGCTGCTCTCTCAGGTCGACTCCTCTGTTGGCGGCAAAACCGCCGTCAATCATCCGCTCGGCAAAAATATGATCGGCGCTTTTTATCAGCCGGCTTCCGTTGTTATTGATATCGACTGCCTGCGCAGCCTGCCGCCGCGTGAGCTGGCATCAGGCCTGGCCGAAGTTATCAAATACGGCATTATTCTTGACGCTGAGTTTTTCAACTGGCTTGAAGAAAACCTGGATGCGCTGCTGACGCTGGACAGCAGGGCGCTGGCTTACTGTATCCGCCGCTGCTGTGAGCTAAAAGCAGAGGTGGTGGCCGCCGACGAACATGAGCACGGACAGCGTGCCTTGCTCAACCTCGGACATACCTTTGGACATGCCATCGAAGCCCATATGGGCTACGGTAACTGGTTGCACGGTGAAGCCGTTGCCGCCGGGATGGTGATGGCCGCCCGCACCGCAGAGCGCCTGGGTCAGTTTTCCACTGCAGATACCGACCGGATCATTGCTCTGCTCAGTCGTGCCGGCCTGCCGGTAACGGGGCCGGAGAGCATGGCGACTACCGACTATATGCCACATATGCTACGTGATAAGAAAGTGCTGGCGGGTGAACTTCGTCTGGTGCTACCGCTGGCTTTAGGCCGTGCGGAAGTGCGCAGTGGAGTGAGCCACGATCGGGTTCTTGCTGCGATTAATGATTGTCAGAATTCAGCTATCTGAAGAGTTTGACTGGGTTTCGACCCGACGTGATATTTAAGTTTATCGCCGTTCATAGGGTAGTGAACCGCGTCGCCGCGCTACTGGAGGAGGTTATATGGACGATTTTAAACCGGAAGACGAACTAAAGCCTGACACCAGCGACCGCCCCACGCAGCGGTCTCGCAAACGATCTGCCGCCCCTAAGGCACCGGTTTCACGTCAGCATATGATGATGGGGATCGGTATTCTGGTTTTACTGCTGCTGGTGATTGGCATTGGATCTGCGCTGAACTCGCCTAAAGAGGGCGGCAATCAGCATGCGCAGCAGCCAGCGACATCAGGATCGCAGCCTGGCACCCCGGGCAGCGGCGGTGATAAAAACATCGACCTCTCGGGCTCTTCCTCCATGAGCGGCCAGTCTGGCACGCCTGCGCCCGATGCAGCAAACACCAGTGCGGCTAACACCAGTGCAGCGGACAGCAATGCGGCGGTAGCCCCGGGTCAGCCAGCGACAGCCAACGGACCACAGGAGATCAGCGCACCGCCGGTCTCTTCAACGCCCACTCAGGCACAACAGACGCAAACGCCACCAAACCAGCAGCGTGTAGAGCTGCCGGGCGATCTCAACAGCGCCCTGGCGAATCAGCAGGGCCAGGTGGATGCCGCGACGCAGGATTCGCAGAACAACGGTAGCTCTCTGCCAACCACAGCGGCTACGGTCGCTGGCGGCCAGGTCTCGCACCCGGCCGTGAGCCAGCCCGCTCAGCCACGTCATGTACCGACGCATGTAAACAAACCTGCGGCAGTGCATCACCGGCCAGAAAGCAAACCGGTTGCCAGAGAGAGTAAGCCGCACGAGGCGGCGCCGCGTCATAGCGTTTCGGAAACGCCTAAGGCGACCGCAGCGCATCCGGCAGCCTCAACGTCAACGCCTGGCGGCAACTATACGCTTCAGCTGAGCAGCGCATCACGCGCCGATTCGTTGAATGCCTGGGCGAAAAAGCAGAATCTCAGCGGCTACCACGTCTATAAAACGACGCGTAACGGTCAGCCGTGGTTTGTCCTGGTCAGCGGCTCATATGCCACACCAGCGGAAGCTAAACGGGCAGTAGCTTCACTGCCAGCCGAGGTGCGCGCCGGTAACCCCTGGGTCAAGCCGGTGAGTCAGGTGAAGAAAGAGTCGCAGAATTAGCCTCGGGATACCCGATTTTAAGTTGAAGTGAGTCAGCGCGCAGAGATGCGCGCTGATGAATTAAAGCGCAGATATGCTGTCGGTGTAACCGCAGCCAGAAGAGTAATTGTAATAAACGACGGCATGAAAAAAAATCGCGCTTTTTTAAAATGGGCGGGGGGAAAATTCCCGCTTCTTGATGATATACAACGTCATCTCCCCGACGGAGACTGTCTGGTTGAGCCTTTTGTCGGTGCGGGATCCGTATTCCTTAACACCCACTTTCCGCGCTATATCCTGGCCGATATCAACAGCGACCTGATTAACCTCTACGATATCGTCAAAACTCGTGCGGGTGAATTTGTCGCCGATGCCCGCCAGCTGTTTACCCCTGAATCAAACGATGCTGAATTCTACTATGCACGTCGTCTGGAGTTTAACCGCTGTCAGGATCCCTATCGCCGTGGTGTGTTGTTTTTGTATCTGAATCGACACTGCTACAACGGGCTGTGCCGCTATAATCTGAGCGGCGAGTTTAACGTGCCCTTTGGCCGCTATCGCAAACCCTATTTCCCCGAGGATGAGCTTTACTGGTTTTCAGAGCGTGCGCAAAATGCGACCTTTGTCTGTGAATCGTACGATGTTACTCTTAGTCGGGCGCCTCAGGGTTCGGTGGTGTACTGCGATCCTCCTTATGCGCCGCTGTCGGCCACGGCGAACTTTACCGCTTATCACACCAACAGCTTCAGCATGCAGCAGCAGGCGCATCTGGCGGAGCTGGCCAATAAGCTATCTTTTGAGAGCCGTATTCCAGTACTGATCTCTAATCACGATACTCCAATGACCAGACTTTGGTATCAGGCCGCCGAGCTGCATAAAATCAAGGCCCGGCGATCTATTAGCCGCAATGGCGCCGGTCGTAATCAAGTGGATGAACTGCTGGCGCTGTTTGTCAGCGGCTGACCTTAACTGCTGTACGTGCCTGCCAACGGGCGCGTGAAATGGGAGAAACGGATGAAACAGTTTTTACTCGCCCCCTCAATTCTGTCTGCCGATTTTGCCCGCCTGGGTGAAGACACGGCGAAAGTGCTGGCAGCCGGTGGAGACGTTGTGCATTTCGATGTGATGGATAACCATTACGTGCCCAACCTGACTATGGGACCAATGGTGCTGAAAGCGCTGCGCGATTACGGTATCACGGCCCCTATCGACGTGCATATGATGGTGAAGCCGGTCGATCGTCTGATCCCGGATTTTGCTAATGCCGGTGCCAGCTATATCACCTTCCATCCTGAAGCTTCCGAGCACCTCGATCGTTCTCTGCAACTGATTAAAGAGCACGGCTGTAAAGCCGGGCTGGTGTTCAATCCGGCCACGCCGCTCAGCTACCTTGATTATGTTATGGATAAAGTCGACGTCATTTTGCTGATGTCGGTCAATCCGGGTTTCGGTGGCCAGTCCTTTATCCCCGGTACGCTGAATAAGCTGCGGCAGGTACGCCGCCTGATCGATCAAAGCGGCTATGACATTCGGCTGGAAGTCGACGGTGGCGTAAAGGTTGAAAACATTGCTGAGATCGCTGCGGCGGGCGCGGATATGTTTGTTGCCGGATCGGCCATTTTTGGTCAGCCGGATTACAAAAAAGTCATTGATAACATGCGTAACGAACTGGAGAAATCACGTCATGGCTCATTTCACTAACGTTCGCGCGCTGGCCTTTGATCTGGACGGGACGCTGACGGACAGTGCTCCCGGACTTGCCTACGCGGTTGACGCTGCGCTGACTGCACTTAATTTACCCGCCGCGGGCGTGGAAAGGGTGTCCACGTGGATTGGTAACGGGGCCGATGTGCTGATTGAGCGCGCATTAACCTGGGCGCTGGGGCATCAGCCGGAAAGCGCCGTCATTGCCGACGCGCGCGTTCTGCTCGACAGGCACTATGCCACGACCATTGAGAGCGGCAGTAAGCTGTTCCCCGGCGTGAAAGAGGGCCTGGCCGCGCTGGCGGAAAAAGGCCTGCCGATGGCGATCGTGACGAATAAGCCGACGCCATTTGTTAAGCCCCTACTGACGTCGCTCGGCATTGCTGACTACTTTAGCCTGATTATTGGCGGTGACGATGTTGCGGCGAAAAAACCGCATCCGGCCCCGCTGTTTCTGGTGCTAGGCAAGTTTGGCCTGCTGCCTGCGGAACTGGTCTTTATTGGCGATTCACGCAACGATATTCACGCAGCCCAGGCCGCCGGGTGTCCCAGCGTTGGCATGACCTGGGGCTACAACTACGGCGAGCCGATAGCAACCGCGCATCCTACCGTGGTACTTGACCATTTTAACGATTTGTTGCCCACGCTAGGGCTGTAATTATCAGGACGAAAAAACATGAGCAAACCCATCGTATTTAGCGGCGCACAGCCTTCCGGCGAACTGACCATCGGTAACTATATGGGGGCGCTGCGTCAGTGGGTCAATATGCAGGACGACTACCACTGTATCTACTGTATTGTCGATTTACACGCCATCACCGTCAGGCAGGATCCGGCCGCGCTGCGTAAGGCGACTCTGGACACGCTGGCGCTTTACCTCGCCTGCGGTATCGACCCGAAAAAAAGCACTATTTTTGTGCAGTCACACGTCCCTGAACACACTCAGTTGAGCTGGATCCTGAACTGCTACACCTATTTTGGCGAGCTTAGTCGCATGACCCAGTTTAAGGATAAGTCGACGCGCTATGAAGAAAATATCAACGCCGGACTGTTTGACTATCCGGTGCTGATGGCCGCCGATATTCTGCTTTATCAGACCGCGCAGGTGCCGGTCGGGGAAGATCAGAAGCAGCATCTCGAGCTGAGCCGCGATGTTGCCTCACGTTTTAATGCGCTTTACGGCGACGTTTTCCGGGTACCTGAGCCGTTTATTCCGACTTCTGGCGCGCGCGTGATGTCGCTGCTCGAGCCGACTAAAAAGATGTCTAAATCTGACGATAATCGCAACAACGTCATCGGTCTGCTGGAAGATCCTAAGTCGGTTGTGAAGAAGATTAAACGTGCGATGACCGACGGCGATGAGCCGCCGGTGGTGCGCTATGACGTGAAAAACAAGGCGGGCGTTTCTAACCTGCTGGACATCCTGTCCGGCGTAACCGGTAAGAGCATCCCCGAGCTTGAACAGCAGTTTGCAGGCCAGATGTATGGCCACCTGAAGGGCGCCGTGGCTGATGCCGTTTCAGAGATGCTTGGCGATCTCCAGGCGCGATACCATGAGTTCCGCAATGACGAAGCCCTGCTGGAACAGATTATGCGTGACGGCGCGGCGAAAGCCCGGGCGCAGGCGCAGGAAACGCTGAAGAAGGTATATGAAGCCGTCGGCTTTGTTGCTCAGCCATAATCCTGCCCTCCGGCCAGCAGCAGAATGCACGCTGCTGGCCAGTCCTCCCCCTGCGTATCTTCTCAATCCCCCGCGTATTTTGTGCAGGCTGAACCTCTCACGCGTATGTATAAATATCTGCCGCGCAGTGTGTGCAGGCTGGTCCTCTCTCGCGTAGGTATAAATTTCTGTCGCACAGTTTGTGCAGGCTGGTCTTCTCCCGCATGCGTATAAACATTTCCCACGCGGTATAAGCAGGCGACCTGGCGGCTAAAACCAGCTGAGCCTTTCGCGCAAACTGACGACCTCACCCACGATAATCAGCGCGGGGCTGCTGACGCGGCAGGCCAGTGAGTCCAGTTCAGATAGCATACCGCTGATGACGCGCTGCTGAGGAGACGTCCCGTTTTCCACCAGCGCCACCGGCATAGCCGCCGCCATCCCGTTTTCGATCAGTCGCTGGCGGATCTCTCCTGCCTGAGACAGCCCCATGTAAAACACCAGGGTCTGCTGACCCGCGGCCAGATTATGCCAGTCCAGCGTGCCGTCAGCCTGCACGTGGCCGGTAATCAGCCGGACGCTTTGTGCAAGGTCACGGTGGGTAAGGGGAATGCCGCTATAGGCGGAACAGCCTGAGGCGGCGGTAATACCGGGCACCACGGAAAAGGGGATATTCGCCTGCCGCAGCGCCTCTAGTTCCTCGGCACCGCGGCCAAATATAAAGGGGTCGCCGCCCTTCAGGCGGACCACCCGCTTGCCCTGCTGCGCCAGTTGTACCAGTAGCAGATTAATTTCTTCCTGTGGAACGCAGTGGCTGCCCGCGCGTTTGCCCACAAACAGGCGTTCCGCATCGCGCCTGATAAGCTCAAGGACTCCCTCTGAGACCAGTCGGTCGTAGACCACGATATCCGCCTGCTGGATCTGTTGCAGGCCTTTCAGCGTCAGTAAGCCTGCGTCTCCCGGGCCTGCGCCCACCAGCACCACTTCGCCCCGGTGCTCCGGCGGCTGCTGAAAAAGCGCCTCGGTGAGCTGTTCCGTGCAGGATACGTCGCCGCTTGCCAGCGACTGCGCCAGCCTGTTATGGCTGAAAAGCTTCTCCCAGAAGCGTCTGCGCTGCCCCATCTCACTGAACTGCCGTTTAACCCGCTGGCGAAGCAAACCGGCATGATCTGCTATTTTCCCCAGATGCTGGGGCAGCAGAGATTCAATTTTTTCACGCAGCAGGCGGGCCATCACCGGTGCGCGTCCGCCGCTGGAGATCGCAATCATCAGCGGCGAACGATCGACCACGGAGGGCATAATGGCGCTGGCCTGATCGGGCGCGTCAACAACGTTGCAGAATATCCGTCTGCTTTCTGCGCTGGCGTTCACCCGTTGATTAACGCCGGCGCTGTCGGTTGCAGCAATGGCCAGCCAGCAGTCATCCAGCATGGCAGGCGTGAAGGCGCCTTCTATAAGCCTCAGTTTGCCCGCCTGCTGCCAGTGGTGAAATTGTGGGGAGAAGGCGGGGGCGCAGACCCGCAGGTCGGCACCGGCCTTCAACAGGAGTCGGGCTTTCCGTTCGGCGACCTCACCGCCGCCCACCAGCAGGCAGCCCCTGCCGCGAAGCTGGCAAAAAAGGGGAAAATAATCCATTCAGACGACGACCTCGACGAAGCCATCACGCACGCGGGCGGGCCATGATGCAATTGAGCGGCTTTCATCTTCCATACAGAGGCCATCACTCAGCCGGAACCGCTGCTTCTTAAGCGGGCTGGCTACCCACAGCGCCTGCTGGTGTTCAGCGATAATGCCGCGTGACAGTACGCTGGCGTTGGCAAAGGGATCAATGTTGCTGAGGGCGAAAACCTCATCGTCCGGGCGGGGACGAAAGAGGGCGATCTGTTGCTCGCCGACCCGCGCGCAGACGCCAGTTGCGGGGAGAATTTGTTCCAGTTCACAAATGCGGTGCCACTGACTCATAGCTTTTCCTCCAGAACCCTGACCGGCAAGCGCTCTTCCGCCCGCGCCGGCCGGTGCTGGTCACGTTCGGCGATGACCTGAACCAGCGGGTCACGGCTGCCATCATTGATAAAGTGTGCGAAGCGGCTATGCTGGCTGACATCGTCGACCGTTTCTTTCCATTCACAGCGGAAACCGGCACGTAGCTGGCTCATTTCGGCTTCCAGCTGGGCATTAAGCCCCAGGCTGTCGTGGATAATCACCTGTTTCAGGTAGTCGATCCCACCCTCCAGGCTCTCCAGCCACAGGGAGGTACGCTGTAATTTATCGGCGGTGCGGATATAGAACAGCATAAAACGGTCGAGATAGCGGATGAGCGTGGCGCTATCCAGATCGGCTGCCAGCAAATCAGCATGGCGTGGCTTCATACCGCCGTTCCCGCAGAGATAGAGGTTCCAGCCCTTCTCGGTGGCAATGATCCCCACGTCTTTGGCCTGCGCCTCGGCGCACTCGCGGGTGCAGCCCGAGACGCCAAACTTCATTTTATGCGGCGTACGAATGCCCTTATAGCGGTTTTCCAGTTCTACGCCGAGGCTGAGGCTGTCGCCAACGCCAAAGCGGCACCAGCTGTTGCCAACGCAGGTTTTCGCCATGCGCAGGGCCTTGGCGTAGGCGTGGCCGGTTTCAAACCCGGCGGCAATCAGTTCAGACCAGATGGCGGGCAGATCGTCCTTTTGTGCGCCGAACAGACCGATACGCTGCGAGCCGGTAATTTTGCTGTAGAGGCGGTAGCGTCGGCCAATTTCGCCGATGGCGATCAGCCCCTCAGGCGTGATTTCGCCCCCCGGGGAGCGCGGGATCACCGAATAGGTCCCATCCTTCTGGATGTTGCCGAGGAAGATATCGTTACTGTCCTGGAGCGGCGTGTGCTGCGGAGTGAGCACGTATTCATTCCAGCATGACGCCAGCAGTGATGCGACCGTCGGTTTACATATCTCGCAGCCGTAACCGCTGCCGTGGCTGGCCAGCAGCTGCCCGAAGGTCCTGATCTCCTCCAGGCGGATCAGGTGGTAGAGTTCCTGCCGGGAGTAGGGGAAATGCTCGCAAAGGTGATGACTGACCGCGATCCCCTGCTGGCTCAGTTCGGCATTTAGCACCTGAGTAATTAGCGGCACACAGCCACCGCAGCCGCTCCCCGCTTTGGTTTCCGCCTTGAGCGCGGCAAGGGTATGACAGCCCCGCTTAATGGCCTGTACCAGCGCGCCTTTAGTCACGTCGAAGCAGGAGCAAATTTGTGCCGTGTCCGGCAGTGATTCCACCCCGGTAGCCGGTTTATCGCCCGCCCCGGCTGGCAGGATCAGCGCCGCAGGATTTTCCGGTAGGGGAATGCCATTAAGCATTAGCTGAAGCAGATTACCATAGTCGGCGGTATCCCCCACCAACACCGCCCCGAGCAGCGTTTTGTTATCCGCGCTGACCACCAGTCGCTTATAGATTTGCTGATGTTCATCAAGCCAGATATAGCTTCTTGCGCCTGCCGTCCGTCCGCGCGTATCGCCAATCCCCCCCACTTCAACGCCCAGGAGCTTCAGCTTCGCGCTCATGTCCGCGCCGGTAAAAGCGCTGCTGTTGCCCAGCAAGCCTTCACAAACCACCTGCGCCATTTTATAGCCGGGCGCAACAAGGCCAAAGGCACGACCCTGCCAGGCGGCACATTCGCCAATGGCATAAATATCGCCATCGGAGGTGACGCACTGGTCGTCAATCATAAAGCCGCCGCGCGGTGCCAGCGCCAAATCACAGCTTTTGGCCAGCGCGTCCTGCGGGCGAATACCGGTAGAGAAGACGATAAAATCCACCTCCAGCGCGCTGTCGTCACCGAATAGCAGCCTTTTGCCGCCTGCTGGCGTATCAAGGATTTCGCGGGTACTTTTGCCGGTATGAACGTGAACGCCCATCGCCTCAATTTTTTCGCGCAGCAGTGCGCCCCCGAGGGGATCGAGCTGCTCGGCCATTAGCACCGGCGCATACTCAATCACATGGGTTTCAATCCCGAGATCACGCAGAGCACCCGCCGCTTCCAGCCCCAGCAGGCCACCGCCCACGACGGCACCGCGCTGACTTTGGCGGGCGCGCGCCTCAATGGCATTCAGATCGTCGATAGTACGGTAGACGTAACAGTCTTTGCCGCTGGCTCCCTGTATTGGCGGAACCCAGGGGCGGGATCCGGTCGCCAGCACCAGCTTATCGTAGTGCACTTCGCGGCCTGCGCTGGAACGGACGATTTTCCTTTCACGGTCAATCTGGATGACGCACTCCTCCAGCAGCAGGTCAATATCGTGCTGCTGGTAAAACCCTTCGCGAACCAGCGACAGCGCGTCAACGGTATGATGGGTGAAATAGGCTGAGAGATGGACCCGATCGTAAGCGACCCAGGGTTCTTCACAAAAAACGGTAATAGCAAACTGGCCTGGTGCGGCTTTCTCTGCCAGCGCTTCAATCAGGCGGTGGCCAACCATGCCGTTGCCAATGATGACGAGTCGGGTGCGCATTTTTGCCTCACATTGCAAACGAATGCCGCTACCTTAGCGTGCTAAAAAGCGCGCTTATTGATGCATATCAATCCGTTTTCCAAATACCTCTTAATAGGTATGCCAATGATTTGATGGGTTTTTTTATAAGTTAGCGGAATCCTTCGGGTTTATGTGACTTCCCTGCGAGGGTGGGGCGAACGCTGGCTGTGCATAGTGTGGAATCAGTGATAGGGTTAAAACTGTGATTGCTGACCCCGGGAGTACATCAATGCAGGCTGTTAATTTGAAAAGAATAAACCATGTCCGACTGCCCTGGCGCGATGGACTCTGGCAAATCGAAATTCAGGACGGCAACATTGCACGTATTGCGCCGCAGGCCCGATGTGCCCCGCATCCGGAAGCGCTGGATGCCGAAGGCGGGCTGGCTTTCCCCCCCTTTATCGAACCCCACATTCATCTTGATACCACGCAAACGGCGGGAGAACCTGCCTGGAATCAGTCAGGTACGCTGTTTGAGGGGATTGAACGCTGGGCGGAGCGAAAGGCGCTGCTGAGCCATGAGGATGTCAAACAGCGCGCGCTTCAGACGCTAAAGTGGCAGATCGCCAACGGTATCCAGCATGTCCGCACCCACGTCGATGTCTCGGATCCCAGCCTCACCGCACTGAAGGCGATGCTTGAGGTCAGGCAGGAGATGGCCCCCTGGGTGGATATTCAGATTGTGGCTTTCCCTCAGGAAGGCATTCTCTCCTATCCCAACGGCGAGGCGCTGCTTGAGGAGGCCCTGCGACTGGGGGCAGATGTGGTGGGTGCCATTCCTCACTTCGAGTTCACCCGTGAATATGGCGTGGAGTCACTGCATAAAACCTTCGCGCTGGCACAAAAGTATCAGCGCATGGTGGATGTTCACTGCGATGAAATCGACGATGAGCAGTCCCGCTTCGTCGAAACCGTTGCGGCACTGGCGCTTAAGGAGAAGATGGGGGAGAGGGTGACGGCCAGTCATACCACCGCGATGCACTCCTACAATGGTGCCTATACTTCGCGTCTGTTCCGCCTGCTGAAGCTGTCAGGCATCAATTTCGTCGCCAATCCGCTGGTGAATATCCATTTGCAGGGCCGCTTTGATAGCTATCCGAAGCGCCGCGGCATTACGCGGGTGAAGGAGATGCTGGAGGCCGATATTAACGTCTGCTTCGGGCACGATGATGTGTTTGACCCCTGGTATCCGCTGGGAACCGCCAACATGCTCCAGGTGCTGCATATGGGACTGCACGTCTGTCAGCTTATGGGCTACGCGCAAATTGATGCCGGTATCAATCTCATTACCCATAACAGCGCCAGAACGCTACAGCTGAAGGATTATGGTATTCAAAGCGGTAACAGTGCCAATATGGTGATCCTCCCGGCAGAGAGTGGCTTTGACGCACTGCGTCGTCAGGTTGCGGTACGCTATTCCATTCGACAGGGAAAAGTCATTGCTGAAACGAAGCCGGCACAGACCACGATTCACCTCGGGGAGAGTGAGCAGGTGGATTTCCGTCGCTGAGCATCGACGATAGTCGCTGAGCATCGTCGGTAATCGTGTGGATTTCCGTCGCTGAGCATCGACGATCGCGCTAACGGTGTGGGTGACTGAACTGGCAAGCCTTGCGGCCTGCCAGGGGTTTATTATCAGTGGGAACCGGTGTGCGGGTGCTGCTTATGCTTGCTAACAAAGCCCAGCAGCAGGCACATCACAAATACCACCGCATAGAGACCGTTAGCGGTTAGCAGCGCCGCATGCGCGCCGCCTTTCTCAACAATTGGGCCGGTCACGACGAAGGTCAGCATGGTTCCGACGGTGCCGCAGGTCAGGATGAAGTTGACCAGCTTAGGTGAGGAGACCCGGGTTTGCAGAGAGCCGAGGGTAATGATGGTGGTATAGATTGCGCTGGAGAAGAAGCCCAGGCTGATCATTATCCACTTCAGCATTGCGGCATTCTCGCTGCTGACAAACCAGTACATCAGCAGCGTAGCCGCCAGCGCCAGCACGGTCAGAATACGCTGCGGGTCAAAGAAGCGCAGTATGGCGCTGAAAATCCACATGCCTATCATGTATGACGTCCAGAAGTTACCGACCAGACCACCCGCCTGTGTAATGTCCATCCCCATGCTTTTGGTGGCATACTGCGGCACCCAGCCGATAAAGCCCAGCTGGCCCAGGATATAGCAGAGGGCGGCAATCGACAGGAACAGCACGCCGATACCCCATTTCTCTTTTTCAACCGTCTGGTGATTCGCGGATTTTTTGCCCAGCACCGGAAACTCGAAGCAGAGCGCCAGAATAAAGATCGCGACGTAAATGACGCCGATACAGGCATAAACCCAGTACCAGGGAAGCGACCGCGCCAGAATAGCGGCAGCAATAATCGGGAAGATGGTTCCGGCCATGCTGAAGAAGGAGTCGGTAAACAGCAGGCGCGATCCGCGCTGACGCCCTTCATACAGATGGGTGATGAGGAATGTCCCGATGGACATCGTAATCCCGCTCACCACGCCCAGCACAAACATACAGAGCGAGAATATGCCCAGGCTGTGACTGTTCATCAGCCCCAGCACCGCCAGCACCATCAGCACGAAGCCGAACATCAGCTGACGCTTCAGCGGGATAATCTCCATCAGCCAGGCGTTGAGAAACACCGCCGCGAGAATGCCCGCATTAAGGAAGGTAAAGGTGTTGCTCATCTGCGCAACGGGGAGATGAAAGTAATCAGCAATATTTTCCAGTACCATACCGGTGACAATTACTACCGCGCCGGTAAGCGCATAGGAAAAAAAGCTGATCCAGGTGAGACCGATTCGATCGCGATTAGTCATAGTGGGAGCCTGCAAGTTAAAAAGATCCTGGTACGCAAAAACGACGTAATTTTCGGAAGTGTAGCGATATTCGTGATCGGCTTAAATCAATAATGAAACATTTATTTTCATATTCATTGGATCCGTGATGAATATCACTCCACGCCTCAGAGGAAAACGGTTGCGCAGTGACATTTCGCACGTAAATAAAAGTAAAACGCTGGCGCGTAACTAACCGCCTCTTTACAATCAATTTTGTTTTTCTGACCACCGCCCTCAGAAAGGAATTTTCCATGTTAAAACGCACTTTGGCAGCCGTCGCTACCGTACTGGCACTCTCCTCACTTTCCGTATCTGCACTGGCTGCGAAAGGGGATACCCATGTTCTGCTGACGACCTCAGCGGGAAATATTGAACTTGAACTGAATAATCAGAAGGCACCCGTCTCGACGAAGAACTTTGTCGACTACGTTAACAGCGGCTTCTATAACAACACGCTTTTTCATCGCGTGATCCCTGGCTTTATGGTGCAGGGCGGCGGCTTTACCACCGATATGCAGCAAAAGCCCACCAGAGCACCGATTAAAAACGAAGCGGATAATGGCCTGCTGAACAAACGCGGTACCGTCTCCATGGCCCGCACCGCTGACAAAGACAGCGCCACCAGCCAGTTCTTTATCAACGTTGCCGATAACGCTTTTCTCGATCATGGTCAGCGTGACTTTGGCTACGCGGTATTTGGTAAAGTCGTTAAAGGTCAGGATGTGGCAGACAAAATTTCCCAGGTTCAGTCACAGAACGTCGGCCCTTATCAGAATGTCCCGGTTAAGCCTGTCGTTATCCTTTCAGCTAAAGTGCTGCCTTAACGGTTTCGACCTGCGTTCTGCGTTCCCTCCGCCCGCGCTCTCAGGGCGGTAAGCGCGGCCTTCAGGCCGCGTTTTGCTATCCAGAGCAAAGTGATAAACGGACAGGGGGAAAATGCGTAGAATAGCGGCGTCTTCATCCGGCCCGGAGCCTCCATGCTGCTGCTTATTGATAATTACGACTCTTTCACCTGGAATCTCTACCAGTATTTCTGCGAGCTGGGGGTGGACGTGTGTGTCCAGCGCAATGATGCGATGACGTTAGCGCAAATTGACGCGCTGCGTCCGCAGCATCTGGTTATCTCTCCCGGGCCCTGTACGCCCAACGAAGCGGGTATTTCCCTGGCGGCTATTCGTCATTTTGCCGGCAGGATACCGATCTTAGGCGTCTGCCTGGGGCATCAGGCCATTGCCCAGGCGTTTGGTGGCCGGGTTGTTCGCGCCCGCCAGGTGATGCACGGCAAAACGTCACCGGTTGAACACCGTGACGGCGGCGTGTTTGCCGGACTGAATCATCCCCTGACCGTCACGCGCTACCATTCACTGATTGTTGAGCAGGCATCGCTACCCACAGAGTTTGAAGTCACGGCCTGGACGCTGCGCAACGGCCAGCCCGATGAGATTATGGGGCTTCGCCATCGTGAGCTGCGGCTGGAAGGGGTGCAATTCCATCCGGAAAGCATTCTTAGCGAGCAGGGGCATCAGCTGCTGGAGAATTTCCTTAAGCCGTAAATTAAGTTGCCTTTAATTGGTTTTTTATGCATATTTTGTGACTAATATTTCACTTTCATGCAACGAAAAAAATGGGGTCACCGATGGCAGCGGACAAATCAGCGGTAACGCGCGCGACGTTTGATGAGGTTATTTTGCCTGTTTATGCACCCGCGCAGTTTGTGCCGGTCAGGGGCAAAGGCAGCCGCGTCTGGGATCAACAGGGCAAAGAGTATATCGATTTTTCCGGTGGTATCGCGGTGACCGCGCTGGGCCACTGCCACCCTGCGCTGGTTGAGGCGTTAAAAACCCAGGGCGAGACCCTGTGGCACACCAGCAATGTCTACACCAATGAGCCTGCGCTGCGTCTGGCCAGCAAGCTGATTGCCGCCACCTTTGCCGACCGCGTCTTTTTTGCTAACTCCGGTGCGGAAGCCAATGAAGCCGCCTTTAAGCTGGCGCGCTACTATGCTGCCAAACGCCATTCGCCCTATAAAAGTAAAATTATCGCCTTTCACAACGCCTTTCATGGTCGCACGCTGTTCACCGTGTCCGTCGGCGGGCAGCCGAAATATTCCGATGGCTTCGGGCCTAAACCTGCCGATATCGTCCATGTTCCCTTTAACGATCTCGCTGCCGTGAAAGCGGTCATTGACGACCATACCTGCGCTATCGTAGTGGAACCGATCCAGGGCGAGGGCGGAGTGATGCCCGCTACCCAGGCATTTATGCAGGGGTTGCGCGAACTGTGCGATAAACATCAGGCGCTGCTGGTGCTGGATGAAGTGCAGAGCGGCATGGGCCGCAGCGGCAAGCTGTTTGCCTGTGAGCACTATGGCGTGGTGCCTGATATCCTCACCACTGCCAAAGCCCTGGGCGGCGGCTTCCCGGTCAGCGCGATGCTCACCACCGATGAGATAGCGTCAACCATGTCGCCGGGCGTCCATGGCACCACCTATGGCGGTAATCCGCTGGCCTGCGCCGTGGCAGAGGCCGCGCTGGATATCATCAACACCCAATCGGTGCTGAGCGGTGTGGAAGCGCGTCGCGAGCAGTTTGTTGCGGCGCTAACCGCGCTGGACGCCAGGCGGCCGGTCTTCAGTGATATCCGGGGCAAGGGGCTGCTGATCGGGGCCGCACTCAGGCCGGAGCATGCCGGTAAGGCGCGGGATATTCTTCATGCCGCAGCGGCTGAAGGGGTGATGGTCCTTAACGCGGGAACGGACGTGCTGCGCTTTGCGCCTTCGCTGGTGATTGAGCCTGCCGATATTGAAGAGGGCATGGCCCGCTTTGCCAGGGCGGTAGAAACAGCGCTATTCTGACGGCATGAAGCATGAAGCATGAAGCATGAAGCATGAAGCATGAAGCATGAAGGGAGATTATTGGATGGCTGAAAACCCCGCGTTATGCTTGCCTGCTCTCCTCCCGCTTCTCTCTGTGCTTGCTGCCTTTCGTTTCAGGCGCTTTTTTTAAGCGGCGTGACAGCCAGCGTCCATGATGGGGTCTGTCGCGCCAGGCCAGCGAAGAGATGGTATGCATAATCCTGAGGTGATCGAGTATCTGCCTCAGGTGTCGCTCCAGAATCGTTATCGGTCCCTGTTCAAACTCTCCCTGTACATCCTCCAGCACGTTAGTATCCGAGCCGGGACCATCATACTCCAGCCGCTGCTGGCAGCGCTGAAGGGCGATTTCACAGCTTTGCAGGTAGCGCTCGGCCAGCGCCGGTGTGAGCATCGTATGTTCACGGGCGAGGATGGTCATCGCGTTGATATGCTCGACAATAAACTGACTGTGCGTCACCCACAGCTTCATGTCTGCCAGATAGTTTGAATCAAACCCCGGTTCCTGCATGGCCTGATTAAGCGAGTTGAACACCGCATTATGCGCCTGGTTGGCGCGCATACGCTGGTAAGCCAGCCTGACCGGATCCTGCTCGCTGCCAAGCAGCATTTGCAGCGCATCCTGGTAGGTGCCCAGCGCGTCGTGGGCATTTTGCCGCAGCAGCCCGCTTTGCCACTGGGGCCACAGCCAAATCATGCCGCCAAAGGCAATCATGCATCCCATCAGCGTATCCATCAGCCGCGGCAGGAGGAAGTCAGCGCCGTTCAGCGAGAGCAGCTGTAGCGAGTACACGGCGGTGACGGTAAAACCAATCATCGCCCAGCCATAGAACTTGCGGATAACCAGGTAGCTGACCAGCGTGATAACCAGCATTATCGACAGCACCATCGCCTCAGGCGCGTGGAGGCGCAGGGCGACGGCGGCGATAATCAACCCGGCCAGCGTACCGAGTGCACGGTGCTGGATGCGTACGCGGGTGGCGCTGTAGCCATTCTGGCTGACAAACATCACCGTCATCAGGATCCAGTAGGGCTTGGGCAGGTCGAAGAACATCGCCAGGGTACTGGCGAAGGTGAGCATCACGGCAAAGCGGGCGGCGGTGCGCAGGGCGGCAGACTTCAGCGACAGATAGCTTTTGCAGGCGGCCAGCAGCGGCAGGCGGCGCTGGCGATCGGCCATCAGGTCGCGCTGATATAAAGGGCGCTGCGTGCGCAGGACGCGCGCAATGCGGCTGAAGTGGTAGTAGCAGAACTGTCCCACCGGATTATCCCGGCTTCGACGGGCGATTTTTTCAAGTGCGCCGAGCGGCTTGTCCATCACAAAGCGCTCCGGCAGCCGGTGGTAGAGAATATCATCGGCCAGCTCCCGCAGTCGTGCGGCGATGGTTTGCGCGTTCCAGCGAATGACCGCTTCAGCATGGCTTTTTTCGACCAGCTTCTGCACCTCTTCAGGCTGATGCAGGCTGACGGAGATATGCTCCTGCAAATCCAGTGCGACCTGAAACGCGCGGATGAGACGTTTATGATGGCTGTCGCGGTTGGCGGCCAGCATATGCATCTGCTGATAGCAGATGCCGATCAGATCGACGGCTTTTTGCTGGCGGGCCAGCAGCGGCGGCAGGGCTTTTTCAGGATCGGTCAGACGGGTGAGCAGGGTATATTTGGCTTCACAATAGTCGGCCAGCTCGCGGTACAGCAGGCTGAGGGTTTCGCGCATCGGCTGCTCTTTCCACAGCCAGAACCAGAACCAGTTGAACACCCCGTACCAGATCGTCCCCAGCACGTAGAGCAGGGGCGGTTCCCATATCGGCATGCGACCGGCCAGACTCAGGGTGAAGATGGCGGCGATAAGCGATCCGGGCAGCAGCCTGGCATGCAGTGGGCTGATTTCACCCGTGACGCCCAGCAGCATTGCCATAGCAAACAGAATCGCAGGCAGGGGAACGCTGTGCTCACCCAGGTACTGGATCAGAAAGCTACTAAAGGCAAACAGGCTTCCGCCCACGATAAGGCGTTTGAAAAAGCGCTTATGCGGCGTATCCAGACCGGCGTTATTGCAGCACGCGGGCACCAGGGAGAACAGCAGTCCCTTTTGCAGATCGCCCAACAGCCATCCAATCGCTACCGGTAAACAGAGCACCAGCGTCTGACGCAGGGCATAGTTAACCTCAGGATGATAAATCAGTCTGCGCCACATCGCTCCACACCAATAAAAAAGGCGCAACGGGAGGTTGCGCCGGGGGGATCAGAGCCGGTTAGCGCGTGCCATAAACTACGATAGTTTTACCGTGTGCGGAGATCAGATTCTGATCTTCCAGCATTTTGAGTATGCGGCCCACGGTTTCGCGCGAGCAGCCCACAATCTGACCAATTTCCTGGCGGGTGATTTTGATCTGCATCCCATCCGGGTGAGTCATTGCATCCGGCTGCTTAGCCAGATTCAGTAGCGTCTGCGCGATGCGACCCGTCACATCGAGGAAAGCTAAATTCCCCACTTTCTCAGACGTCACCTGCAGGCGACGAGCCATCTGCGAAGAGAGTCGCATCAGAATATCAGGGTTAACCTGAATAAGCTGACGGAATTTCTTATAGGATATTTCAGCCACTTCACAGGCGGTTTTCGCCCTGACCCATGCGCTACGCTCCTGACCCTCTTCAAACAGGCCAAGTTCACCGATAAAGTCGCCCTGGTTGAGGTAAGAGAGGATCATCTCTTTGCCTTCCTCATCCTTAATGAGCACCGCTACTGAACCTTTCACGATGTAGTAGAGCGTTTCCGCTTTCTCACCCTGGTGAATTAGCGTGCTTTTGGATGGATACTTATGAATATGGCAATGTGACAGGAACCATTCAAGAGTCGGGTCTGTTTGCGGTTTGCCGAGAACCATTCGCGATTATCCTCTGTTGTCATCATGCCTAAACACAGGGGCAGAGTTCCCTGTCAGGCGTTGAAATAGTGACGCGTTTCCCCTCAGGGAAATTATCCCGAACCCTGTCGCAGGCCTGGGTCGTTATGTTGTGCCGTTTCGTCATGCTTGTAGAGTACGAACGAAATTATTACAGCTTTGTTTGTAGCACAGCTTGGAACGAGTGTCTTGTGTTGTCTCGCTTCAGCATAGTGTGAAAATTGTCGCATTGCCGTTTTTGTTGCCGAAGCGTAATCTGGCGTTAACTGAATGACTTAGAGGGATTTGTTATGCAAGCACGTGTTAAATGGGTAGAAGGGCTCACCTTTTTGGGAGAATCCTCATCCGGACACCAGATTTTAATGGACGGCAATGCGGGCGATAAGGCACCCAGCCCAATGGAAATGGTACTGATGGCGGCCGGCGGGTGTAGCGCCATCGACGTGGTGTCAATCCTGCAAAAGGGACGCCATGACGTGGCTGACTGCGAGGTCAAACTGACTTCCGAACGCCGGGAAGAAGCACCCCGTCTGTTCACCCATATCAACCTGCACTTTATTGTCAGCGGTAAGGGCCTGGAGGAGAAAGCCGTTTCCCGCGCCGTCGACCTGTCGGCAGAAAAGTATTGCTCCGTTGCCCTGATGCTGGGCAAAGGCGTTGAAATCACCCACAGCTTTGAAGCGATCGAAATTTAACAATCCATTAGCCCCAGCCTGTGGGGCTAATGCGCAGTGGCCCAGACTGTTTTTTTCTCTGTGCTTAACGCACGGTGTCTCAGACTATCTTTTTCCCCTCAATCAGACGCCTGACCAGCGGCCCCATTATCAGCTCCATCGCCAGCCCCATTTTGCCGCCCGGCACCACCAGCGTATTGATCTGAGAGATAAACGCGCCCTGCAGCATCGACAGGAGATAGGGGAAATCAATATCCTCCAGCGCCTGAAAGTGGATAACCACAAAGCTTTCATCAAGCGATGGGATACCGCGTGCCGCAAACGGATTGGAGGTATCCACCGTAGGTACGCGCTGAAAGTTGATGTGGGTGCGCGAAAACTGCGGGGTAATATAGTTGATGTAGTCCTCCATCGAGCGTACCACGGAGTCCATCACCGCCTCGCGGGAGTGCCCCCGCTCGCTGGTGTCGCGGACCAGCTTTTGGATCCACTCAAGGTTGACGATCGGTACCACGCCGACCAGCAGATCGACATTCTCCGCAACGTTATGCTGCGGCGTCATTACGCCACCGTGTAAACCTTCATAGAACAGCACGTCAGTCGGCTCGGGCAGCGGCTGCCAGGGCGTAAAGGTGCCCGGCACCTGGTTCCAGGGTACCGCTTCATCGTAGGTGTGCAGGTATTTACGCGACTGGCCGCTGCCGCTGCGGCCATATTCGGCAAACGTATGCTCCAGCAGGGCAAAATCGTTAGCCTCGGGGCCGAAATAGCTGATATGGCGGCCCATATCACGCGCTTTACGAATAGCCATATCCATTTCAGGACGCGTAAAGCGGTGGAAGCTGTCACCTTCAACTTCAGCGGCATGGAGGTTTAGCTGCTGAAAAATTTTGCGGAAGGCCAGGCTGGTAGTCGTGGTTCCCGCACCGCTGGAACCCGTTACGGCAATCACAGGATGTTTGGCTGACATGGCTAACGACTCTCTGAGAAAAACGCATCAAGGCGGCATTGGTAACACGATTTGCGTCCGGGTGTCACGCCCGGTCACGATCGCTAACCGGTAATCCTGCCGCGCGGCATAATATTCACCGTCTCGTGGAGTTCGGACCAGACCAGTACGGCTTCACCACTGATAAGCTGACGGCGTACGTCCTCCACTTTCTGCGTCAGCGAGCGCTCCTGCTCGCCGTAGTCGGTGCCTTCTCTCAGCACGAAAGATTCAATCAGGTTATCCAGCGTCTCTGCGTCCAGCTCTTTCCAGGGAATAATCACGTTAGTTGTCCAGCCAGGTTGAAAGCCATTCGGGGATACGCTGCTCCAGCCACATTTCGGGGCTGCGCAGGGTCCCCCCAACAAATCCTACATGCCCGCCGTGCCGGGTGAGTTGATACTCCACCGACGGGGGTAGCAGGTCAGGCGCGGGGATAACCTCATCAGTCATAAAAGGGTCGTCCCTGGCATGAATAATCAGTAGCGGCTTGCGTACGCCGGGCAGCAGCGGCATGGCGCTACAGCGTTGATAATAGTCCGTCGCGTCAAGAAAGCCATGGGCAGGCGCGGTGATGGCGTTATCGAAGTCACGCAGCGTTTTTAATGCTTCCAGCCCGGGCAGGTCAACCGGCAGCGTACCCGGCCATGCACGTAGCTTTCGCCCGGCATTTTGCTTTAGCAGGTTTAGCAGGTAGCGCTGGTAAACGCGCGACAGCCCCTGCTCCAGCTTCCTGCTGCACGGCTCAAGCATCAGCGGCGCGGAGACCACCACTGCGGCATCGATCAGGCAATCTTCTCCCTGCTCTCCCAGCAGGCAGGCGAGCATATTTCCCCCCAGCGAAACGCCAACGGCCGCAGTTGGGACGCGACCCCATTCGTCGCGCAGCCACTGCATAAAATAGCGCGCATCGCCGGTTTCGCCCGAGTGGTAAATCCTCGCCAGGCGATTTGGTTCGCCGCTACAGCCGCGAAAATGCATAACGACGCCCAGCCATCCGCGATCGCGGAATACCTGAAGCAGCCCGTGCGCATAGGGACTGGTAAAGCTGCCCTCCAGCCCGTGAAACAGGACCACCCTGGGCTTATGCCGCGCCAGCGCCGGATTTTCACTCCAGGCCAGATCGACGAAATCGCTGTCAGGCAGAGTCAGCCGCTGCCAGTGGGGCTGTAGCGTGATACGTCGGCGAATCAGCCGGGGCAGAAGCGTTTGCAAATGCGCATTACTCATGCCCGGCAGGGCATTAAATGGGCTCGCCGGGGGGCGATTAAAATTCATATTCAAAATGCTTGTAGGATCTCTGTCACATTGTTAGCTTCAAAGCGTCTGCTTTTTTCAGGGGGTGAGGAGCACCCATATCATATGGAACTGAATTTATTTTTATCCATGCTCGGCTTTCTGTGGGTTGCTGCGATCACGCCAGGCCCTAATAATATGTTACTCACCGCCTCCGGCGCCAATTTTGGTTTTTTGCGCTCGCTGTGGCTGATAATCGGCATCATGATCGGTATGCAGGTCATGTTGCTTCTGGTGGCCTTCGGCGTCGGCGGATTGATTCTGCTTTATCCCTCCCTTCACCTTATCCTGAAAATTGCCGGTAGCGCTTATCTTCTCTGGCTGGCATGGAAAATAGCGACCGCGAAGTATGAAAAACTGGACCCCGGCGACGGCCCGGCTTCACCGATGCCATTCTGGCAGGGTGGGCTGTTGCAGCTGGTTAATCCAAAAGCCTGGCTGATGGCGCTGGGTGCGGTGGCAAGCTTCAGCCTGGCCGGTGAGGCCTATCGCGGTTCAGTCATCGCCATCAGCGCGGCGATGGCACTGGTGAATGCGGTTTCCGGCGTTATCTGGCTGGGTTTCGGGACGCTGATTGGGCGTATCCTGCGCAGCCGCCGGGCCTGGACGATTTTCAACGTCTTTATGGGCTTACTGACCGCCGCCTGCGTGCTGCTGATTTGGCACTAAATCACTGCGCGGAATAGCGCTGCACCTTGTTGCCGCTATTGAGTTTAACGATCAGAGGGAAGATGAGCAGGGGGGGCAGGCGGGGGAGCGACGTAAACCCGCCGCTACCCTGAATAATGCGCTTAAGGTCCGGGTAAAATGTGATCCAGACGATACTAATGGATATTAGCCAGAGTCTGATTGAGGCCTGTAATCATTGAGGGGGCCACAAGCTCCGTTAATAAAAACGCATTATAAATTCATTGAAAGTTCATCGGAAATTCATTGAAAGTTCATTGAAGATATTACTAAAAAAGTTTTTAATCTCAGTTCAGGTCTGGCTCACCCAAAGCGACGCCATTGGTGCGTATACCCGGTCGATAATCAGAATAAGGCCAGTTGAATTAAAAATAACGCAGTGCTAGCTTCACTTAACTTTTCCGCTATCCCCCTGGGGGTATTATGCACTCGCGTATTAAGCATCTCGATGGGATGCGTGGTTTAGCTATTCTTCTGGTCATCGGTTACCATGCCTATGTGCGATGGGAGGCGTTATTACCCTATTCCCATATTACAAAGCATATTCCTGTTTTCTCTTTCGGCTGGCTTGGCGTTGAACTGTTTTTTATGATTTCGGGATTTGTCATATTTATGACACTGGACAAATCCGACAGTTACCTCAGCTTTCTTAGAAAACGCTGGCTGCGTTTATTTCCGGCGATGCTCATTGCCAGCCTGCTGCTTTACCTGGCGGGGGGCCTGTTCCCGGAATGGACAGACATCGCGCCCCATGCAAAAAATCTGCTGCCCGGGCTAATTTTCATCAATCCTGAAACGCTTTCACAAATTACCGGAATAGAATTTAAGTCGTTAGCAGGTTCTTTCTGGTCGCTGTACGTTGAAGCGCTGTTCTATGTGATTATCGGTGCCGTCTATTTTACCCTGGGAAGACGATATTGCTTACCCGCGCTGCTGGTACCAATGCTGCTGTTATCGGCCTCTTCGGTTCTGAAGTCTTTAGGACATCCCGGATTGATCGATGTTATTTCAAAGTTTGGCTTCATTCATTATTCATGGTTTATGGTGGGTTGTCTGGTTTATGAAAGGATGCACAATCGCGATAAATTGTTTCACTACGCGTTAGTCATATTCGGGATGCTAATCAACTTCAGCTATTACGTGAAAAATGCGGGAGCGATAACTCTGCTTCCACTGCTATTAGTTATGGTGTTTTTCATTGCCAGTTTTTATTCAAAATGGCTGGAGAGAATACTGTCCGTGCGATTCCTGACGGCGATGGGCTTTGCCAGCTATGCCTTCTATTTACTTCATGAAAACCTGATGATCGGTTCGCTGATTAAAATTAATCGCTACATTACCAACGAGTGGGTGATGCTGCTGATGCCCATTGTGGTGGCGACCGTACTTTATTACATTGCGTATCTGATCAGTCAATATGCCGAACCAGCGCTAAGAAACAGGTTGAGAAGCCGGAGAGTGCCCGCAGCAAAAGCAGGTACAGGAGCGTAAATTACCGTTTCTGCAAAGCTATCCCGCTTTTCTTCTAAGCAAAAATAATTATAAGCGATACTTTTTAATTACTTTATTGCCATTGTCGCTGTCGGTTACAAAGAGGTTATTCAACGAATAACAATGACAACCGGAGCAGGGCAATGGCGCATAAATTCTCATTATCACTGATTGCAGCGGCACTTTCACTTTCGGCATTCACAGCGCAGGCCGTCGACGTCACCGTGGCGTATCAGACCTCGGCAGAGCCCGCTAAGGTGGCGCAGGCCGATGGCACCTTCGCCAAAGAAAGCGGGGCGCAGGTGGACTGGCGTAAGTTTGACAGTGGTTCAAGCGTCGTGCGTGCGTTAGCCTCCGGTGACGTACAGATTGGTAATATCGGCTCCAGCCCCCTGGCAGTAGCCGCCAGCCAGCAGGTGCCGATTGAGGTTTTCCTGCTGGCGTCGCAGTTAGGGAATTCCGAGGCGCTGGTGGTGAAAAAGTCCATCAACAGCCCGAAGGATCTGATTGGTAAGCGTATCGCCATTCCCTTTATCTCCACCACCCACTACAGCCTGCTGTCAGCGCTGAAGCACTGGGGCATTAAACCCGACCAGCTACAGATTGTTAACCTGCAGCCACCGGCTATCGCAGCCGCCTGGCAGCGCGGCGATATCGACGGCGCTTACGTCTGGGCGCCTGCCGTAAACGAACTGGAGAAAGATGGCCGGGTCCTGACGGATTCCGCGCAGGTCGGCAAATGGGGATCGCCAACGCTCGATGTCTGGGTGGTGCGCAAAGATTTTGCGGAAAAACATCCTGACGTGGTCACCGCATTTGCCCGCAGCGCACTCGCCGCACAGAAAGGCTACCTTGATAATCCGGATCGATGGCTGAAAGAGGGCGATAACCTCAGCAAGCTCTCCCGCCTGAGCGGCGTACCGGAGCAGCAGGTGCCGGACCTCGTGAAGGGCAATACCTATCTCACCGCACAGCAGCAGGTGCAGGAGCTGGCTCAGCCGGTAAATAAGGCCATTGTCGATACGGCGAAATTTCTGAAGGATCAGGGCAAGGTTCCGCAGGCGTCCAGCGATTACAGCAGCTATGTCACCGACCGGTTTGTTAAGAAAATTGCTGAGTGATTAAGGGGTTCCCATGCTTGCAGTCTCACATCTGACCGCCCGTTATGACGGTCATCCTGCGCTGGAAGATATCAATCTCTCCATCGCCTCCGGGGAGCTGGTGGTGGTGCTTGGGCCTTCAGGCTGTGGCAAAACCACGCTGCTCAACCTGGTCGCTGGTTTTCTTCCGGCGGAGTCCGGCAGCATCACGCTGGACGGTAAAGCCGTTACCGGTCCGGGGGCGGAACGCGGCGTAGTGTTCCAGCACGAAGGGCTGCTGCCGTGGCGGAACGTGCTGGATAACGTTGGTTTTGGCCTCCAGCTGGCGGGCGTGGCGAAAAATGTGCGACGCGATCGGGCCAGGGCAATGCTCAGAAAGGTGGGGCTGGAGGGCGCGGAAAAGAAATTTATCTGGCAGCTCTCCGGCGGAATGCGTCAGCGGGTGGGCATCGCCAGAGCGCTGGCGGCCGACCCGCAGCTGCTCCTGCTGGATGAACCTTTCGGTGCGCTGGATGCGTTTACCCGCGAACAGATGCAGGAGCTGCTGCTGAATCTCTGGCGCGACAGCGGCAAGCAGGTATTGCTGATTACTCATGATATTGAAGAGGCAGTGTTTCTTGCCAGCGAGCTGATCCTGTTATCGCCGGGGCCGGGAAGAATTATCGAGCGGCTCTCTCTGGACTTTGGCCGCCGTTATGCACGCGGTGAGGCCTGCCGGGCGATTAAGTCCGATCCGGCGTTTATCGAGCGCCGGGAGTATGTTTTAAGTCGTGTATTTCAACAGCGTGAGGTCTTTTCATGAGTATTGTCACCAGTGAAAACACCCGCGCCGACCGCACCCGGCTGCGCTGGCCTTTCAGTCGGCAACTGACCCTTAGCGTCGTGACGCTGCTGGTACTGCTATTCCTGTGGTGGGGCGTCACCTCACTGAAGCTGATTGCGCCGCTGTTTCTCCCTGCACCGCAGCAGGTCTTTCATCAGCTGCTGACCATTGCCAGTTCAAAGGGTTTTATGGATGCCACTCTGTGGCAGCACCTTGCGGCCAGCCTGACGAGGATTGTTATCGCGTTGCTGGCAGCGGTACTGATTGGCGTACCGGTAGGGATAGCGATGGGGCTGAGTGAAACCGTGCGCGGCATCCTCGATCCGCTGATTGAGCTTTACCGCCCGGTGCCGCCGCTGGCCTATTTGCCGCTGATGGTAATCTGGTTTGGCATTGGCGAAACGTCGAAAATTTTGCTGATTTACCTGGCCATTTTCGCCCCCGTGGCGATGTCGACGCTGGCCGGGGTGAAAAGCGCTCAGCAGGTTCGCCTGCGTGCCGCCCAGTCACTGGGTGCCAGCCGCTGGCAGGTTTTATGGTACGTCGTACTGCCGGGCGCGCTGCCGGAGATTTTAACCGGCCTGCGTATCGGGCTGGGCGTGGGCTGGTCAACGCTGGTCGCGGCAGAGCTTATCGCCGCCACGCGCGGGCTGGGATTTATGGTGCAGTCAGCGGGTGAATTCTTAGCGACGGATGTGGTCCTCGCGGGTATCGCCGTTATCGCCCTGATTGCCTTCACACTTGAGCTGGGCCTGCGCAGCGTGCAGCGCCGTTTAACCCCCTGGCATGGAGAAAATTTATGAACGAACGTCTGACGATTACCGCGCTGGGCCCGTATATCGGCGCACGGGTTTCAGATATTAATCTGGCTCTGCCGCTAAGCGATGCGCAGTTTGAGCAGCTGTATCACGGACTCATCCGCCACCAGGTGCTGTTTTTCCGCGATCAGCCCGTGACGCCGCAACAGCAGCGCGCCCTGGCGGCCCGCTTTGGCGATCTGCATATCCATCCTGTTTACCCTCATGCGCCGGACGTAGAGGAAATTATCGTGCTGGATACTCACGATAATAATCCACCGGATAATGACAACTGGCATACCGACGTCACCTTTATCGAGACGCCGCCAGCCGGGGCGATTCTGGCCGCGAAACGGCTGCCGGAAAGCGGAGGGGATACGCTGTGGGCCAGTGGGATTGCCGCTTACAATGCGCTTTCTGAACCCTTCAAACAGTTACTGAGTGGTTTGCATGCCGAGCATGATTTTAAGAAGTCGTTTCAGGAGTACAAATACCGTAGCAGCGAGGAAGAACATGTGCGCTGGAAGCAGGCAGTGGAGAAAAATCCGCCCTTACTGCACCCGGTGATCCGCACCCATCCGGTCAGTGGGAAAAAGGCGCTGTTCGTCAATGAAGGCTTTACCACCCGCATTGTCGATCTCAGTCAGAAGGAGAGCGACGCCCTGCTTAACTTCCTGTTTGCCCATATCACTAAGCCGGAGTTTCAGGTGCGCTGGCGCTGGCAGGAGAATGATATCGCCATCTGGGATAATCGCGTGACGCAGCATTACGCCAACGCCGATTATATGCCCGCCCGGCGTATCATGCATCGCGCGACGATCCTGGGCGATAAGCCGTTTTAATGAACGGCTAAAAGTGGCTAACGCCGTGATGCGGGCGATTAGCCATTTTACCCGAGCATCCCTTCCAGACGCTCCTGCGCATCCAGCCATGTCATTTCGCACGCTTCCAGCGAGGATTTCGCTTCCGCCTGCTGTTTTAATACCGCGGTCAGATCTGCTTTGCGCGCCTGTTCGTAAAGGGTCGGGTCGGCGAGTTTCTCTTCGGCATCCGCCAGCTGCGCGTTCAGCTTTTCCATCTGCTTTTCCAGCTTTTCAATCTCTTTGCGCAGCGGCTGCGTCTGGGTACGGAGCTCCGCTTCGCGGCGTTTCTGATCTTTCCTGGCCTGCGCGCTGTTACCGCTCTCCTGTTTAGGCTCAGCGGTCGCCGATTGCCTTTGCAGATCGCTCAACCACTGCTGGTAATCTTCCAGATCGCCATCAAAAGCCTCGACGTTGCCGTCGTGCACCAGATAGAGGTCATCCGTGGTCGATCGCAGGAGGTGACGGTCGTGCGACACCACCACCAGCGCCCCTTCAAAATCAATCAGGGCTTCGGTCAGCGCCTGGCGCATATCGAGATCGAGGTGGTTGGTAGGCTCATCCAGCAGCAGCAGGTTCGGGCGCTGCCAGACAATCAGCGCCAGCACCAGACGGGCTTTCTCTCCGCCGGAAAACCGCTCGGTTTTTTCCGTCACCTTGTCGCCCTGGAAACCAAAGCCGCCCAGGTAATCACGCAGCTGCTGTTCAAGGACCTTTGGCGCCAGGCGTACCAGATGCTGGAGGGGGGATTCATCTGCGCGTAAGAATTCGAGCTGATGCTGGGCGAAGTAACCCAGCTTAATGCCTTTCGCCAGGCCGATATTGCCCTTAAGCGGTGCCAGCTCGCCCGCCAGCATTTTAATCAGCGTCGATTTGCCCGCGCCGTTGCGACCCAGCAGGCCAATGCGCGAGCCGGGCACCAGGTTGAGCTTGATCGAATTCAGGATGATGCGGTCGCCATAGCCCGCCGTGACTTTTTCCATATCCAGCAGCGGGTTCGGAAGGCTTTCCGGTACGCGAAAGCTGAAGGTAAAAGGGTTGTCGACGTGGGCGGGGGCGATCATCTCCATGCGCTCCAGCATTTTGATGCGGCTTTGCGCCTGCTTAGCTTTACTGGCCTTCGCTTTAAAACGGTCAATAAAGCTTTGCAGATGGGCAACCTTCGTCTGCTGGTTCTCGAAAAGCGACTGCTGCTGCGCCAGGCGGGTCGCCCGCTGGATCTCGAAGGCGCTGTAGTTGCCGGTATATTCGTAAATGGACTCTTGTTCAATATGCAGAATTTTGTCGACAACCGGATCGAGGAAGTCGCGGTCGTGCGAAATCAGAATCAGCGTGCCCTGATAGCTTTTCAGCCAGCGCTCAAGCCAGATGACCGCGTCGAGATCGAGGTGGTTAGTCGGCTCATCAAGCAGCAGCAGGTCGGAACGGCAGATCAGCGCCTGGGCCAGGTTGAGGCGCATCCGCCATCCGCCGGAGAAATCACTCACCGGGCGCTGTAGCTGTTCCTGAGAGAAGCCCAGCCCGTTAAGCAGGCTGGCGGCGCGGGACTGAATGGTCCAGGCCTGGAGCGCATCAAGCTTGCCGTGCAGTACGGCAATGGCGTGGCCGTCGTTGATCTCGTTGGCGTGAGCCAGCTCGGCTTCAAGCTGACGGTATTCGCGGTCGCCGTCGATAACATACTCAATGGCGGGCACCGACAGTGCCGGTGTCTCCTGGTTTACCCAGGCGAGCGACCAGTTGCCTGGGTAGCTGAAGCTCCCCGCGTCGGCGCTTATCTCGTTCTTAAGCAGCGACAGCAGCGTGGATTTACCGCAGCCATTTTTACCGACCAGACCCACCTTCTGACCGGGGTTAATGGTGGCAGTGGCGTTATCCAGCAGTACGCGGACACCGCGTCGAATTTGTAACGAGGAGAAGACAATCATAAGCGCCGTAATATGTAGAATATGTTAAATTGAGCCATCAATTGGATTTCGGAATCCTGGATTCCGTTGCGTTGAGCATGGTAGCGGAATTTGCCCGCCGTGACGACGATTTGGAGGGGAATGATGTTGCAGCCGCCTAAAGTTTTGCTGCTTTATGCCCACCCGGAATCACAAGACTCGGTTGCTAATCGCGTTTTGCTGGAGCCGGCCCGGCTTTTGCCACAGGTCACGGTGCATGACCTTTATGCGCACTACCCCGATTTTTTTATTGATATTCATCGCGAGCAGCAGCTATTGCGCGAACACGACATCATCGTCTTCCAGCACCCCCTGTACACCTACAGCTGTCCTGCGCTGCTGAAGGAGTGGCTGGATCGCGTGCTCTCTCGCGGCTTTGCCAGCGGCCCAGGCGGCAACGTGCTGGAAGGAAAGTACTGGCGCAGCGTGATCACCACCGGCGAGCCCGAGGCGGCCTATCATCAGGAAGGGCTGAACCGCTATCCTATGTCGGACATTATGCGCCCGTTCGAGCTGACCGCCCAGATGTGCCGGATGCACTGGCTGACGCCGATGATTATCTACTGGGCGCGGCACCAGACACCTGAAGTCATGAAAAACTATGCGCGAGCGTATGCACACTGGCTCGCATCCCCTTTACCCTATGGAGGTATCTGAATGGAAGGACAAACCCTCCTGACGGCCGGCGTGGTCTATCTGTTTGCCGCTGTTGTTGCGGTACCTCTGGCCGCGCGGCTGGGTATTGGGGCGGTGCTGGGCTACCTGCTGGCGGGTATTGCGATTGGTCCCTGGGGGCTGGGCTTTATCAGCGACGTGGAAGAGATCCTGCACTTCTCCGAGCTGGGCGTGGTTTTTCTGATGTTTATTATCGGGCTGGAGCTGAAACCCTCCAAGCTTTGGGAACTGCGCCGCTCCATCTTTGGCGTGGGCGCCGCTCAGGTCATTTTCAGCGCGGCTATCCTTGGCGGGCTGCTATGGCTGACGGACTTTTCGTGGCAGGCGGCAACCGTCGGTGGTATCGGGCTGGCCATGTCCTCGACGGCGATGGCGCTCCAGCTGATGCGGGATAAAGGCATGAACCGCAATGAGTCGGGCCAGCTCGGCTTTTCGGTCCTGCTGTTTCAGGATCTGGCCGTTATCCCGGCGCTGGCGCTGGTCCCGCTGCTGGCAGGAAGTGACAGCGGGCATACCGACTGGATAAAGATAGGCATGAAGGTGCTGGCCTTTGCCGGCATGCTGGTCGGGGGGCGCTATCTGCTGCGGCCAATATTTCGCTATATCGCGGCATCCGGCGTTCGTGAAGTTTTCACCGCCGCCGCCCTGCTGCTGGTGCTGGGTTCGGCGCTGTTTATGGACGCGCTCGGCCTTTCCATGGCGCTGGGTACGTTTATCGCGGGTATCCTACTGGCCGAAAGTGAGTATCGTCACGAGCTAGAAATTGCCATCGATCCCTTCAAGGGCCTGCTGCTGGGGCTGTTTTTTATCTCGGTGGGCATGGCGCTCAATCTGGGCGTGCTTTATACCCATATCATCGAAATTCTGATTGGCGTGGTGTCGCTGGTGGCGGTGAAAGCGGGGGTGCTCTATCTGCTGTCGCGGATTTACGGCCTGCGCAGCTCCGAGCGCCTGCAATTCTCCGGCGTACTCAGCCAGGGCGGCGAGTTTGCCTTTGTGCTGTTTTCAGCGGCCGCAACGGCCCACCTGTTTAGCGGAGACCAGATGCCTCTGCTGCTGGTTACGGTAACGCTCTCAATGATGACCACGCCGCTGTTGCTGCAGGGCGTGGATAAAATCCTTGAGAAACGCTTCAACGAGCCGGATGATAACGAAGAGAAACATTTTGTCGAGGATGATAAGCCCCAGGTGATTGTGGTGGGGTTTGGTCGTTTTGGGCAGGTGGTTGCGCGATTGCTGATGGCCAATGAAAAACGGATCACGGTACTTGAGCGCGATATCAGCGCGGTCAGCCTGATGCGCAGGTACGGTTATAAAGTATACTACGGTGATGCTAAGGAGTTAGAGCTGCTGCGCGCCGCCGGGGCTGAAACGGCGCAGTCAATAGTGATAACCTGTAACGGGCCGGAAGATGCCATGGAGATAGTCCATCTCTGCCAGCATCATTTTCCGCATCTGCAAATTCTGGCCCGGGCAAGAGGGCGCGTGGAGGCCCATGAACTTCTTCAGGCTGGCGTCACGCAGTTTTCCCGTGAAACCTTTTCCAGTGCGCTTGAGCTGGGGCGTAAGACCTTAATGACGCTGGGCATGCATCCCCATCAGGCTTTTCGTGCTCAGCAGCATTTTCGCCGACTGGATATGCGTATGCTGCGTGAGCTGATGCCGAATCATGCGGACAGCCAGCAAATTTCGCGCGTGAAGGAGGCCCGTCGCGAACTGGAAGATATTTTTCAGGCAGAAATGCGGCATGAGAAACGCCAGTTTCACGGCTGGGACGAATATGAATAGGACATGTTATGCGTAAACGATTTATTGCCGGAGCAACCTGTCCAAAGTGTCAGGCCAAAGATACGCTGGCGCTGTGGAAAGAGAATAATGTTGATGTCGTAGAATGTGTTAAGTGCGGGCATCAGATGCGAGAAGCGGATAAACAGGCCCGGGGCCAGGTTCGCGAAAATGAACAAGTGATAGGAATTTTTCATCCTGAGTAGCGTTATGGCTCAGCTTTTTTTAAGCTGTATCCTACAGCGGCGTTGAAATTCGTTACTATCGACGCAATTTAAAGCCTTACAGGTTGGCAAAAGGCCAACATTAAAAGGGCTCAAAGCTCTCAACGGTTAGGAGTAATCATGAAAGTAGCAAAAGACCTGGTGGTCAGCCTGGCATACCAGGTACGTACAGAAGACGGTGTGTTGGTTGATGAGTCTCCGGTGAGCGCACCGCTGGACTACCTGCACGGTCATGGTTCCCTGATCGCCGGCCTGGAAAAAGCGCTGGAAAACCACGAAGCGGGTGACAAGTTTGAGGTGAACATCACTGCAGACGAAGCCTATGGTCATTACGACGACAACCTGGTTCAGCGCGTACCGAAAGATGTTTTTATGGGCGTTGACGAGCTGCAGGTTGGCATGCGCTTCCTGGCGGAAACCGATCAGGGCCCGGTGCCGGTGGAAATCACCGAAGTTGAAGACGAGCACGTAGTGGTTGACGGTAACCATATGCTGGCGGGTCAGAATCTGAACTTTAACGTTGAAGTGGTCGCCATTCGTGAAGCCACGGCTGAAGAACTGGCCCATGGTCACGTTCACGGTGAAGACGATCATCATCACGATCACGATCACGACCATGAACACGGTAAAGGTGGTTGCGGGACTGGCGGCTGCGGCTGCCACTGATCGTCTTATGACAATCATTAAAAAGGGGCTTCGGCCCCTTTTTTGTGTCTGTCACAGCGGTTGGGCGTGCGCTTAGTAGTGCGGAGGTGGAGTCTCTTCCGACTGTGAGGCGATCATTGAGGGTGCCGCTGATTTCAGCTTATCGGTCAGCAGACGCATCTGTTCGCGCAGTCGGGCCATCTCCAGCTCATGTTGAATCACCGTTTGATTCAGCTCTTCAATGGTATGCTCCTGAAAGGCCAGCCGACTTTCCAGCATCTCCATTCGCTCTTCAAACAACGCCTGTTGCATACTTTTTCCTCTCATGACGGCTTTGCGGCCTGGATTGCCCGAATCGTCTGATTCTAACGGTAAAGATGAGCCCGAAGTAGGGATAATCGCCTTAATTTCTGCCGGATGGTTGAAAACGGCTCTGTCAGACTGCATCTCAGTGGTGAAACTTTCGCTCAGGGTAGCGGTCGGAAGTTAACTTAGTTCTCATTGCGAGATTGTGTAATTTTCTCGCGCACAGTTATAGTACGGGCTCAGTTCTGTACACGATTTCCGGGGCGAGAGGCTTCGGTTTTGGAGAAATGGATGAAATCACTGTTTAAAGTCACACTGTTAGCCACCACAATGGCCGTTGCGCTGCATGCACCGCTGACAATGGCCGCTGAGGCCACCCCGGCTCAACAGGCACCACAACAGGCACCGCAGCCGGCACCGAAGAATGACGCCTTTAAAAATGACGACCAGCAGTCAGCCTATGCGCTGGGCGCATCGCTTGGCCGTTACATGGAAAACTCCCTCAAGGAGCAGGAAAAACTGGGCATCACGCTGGATAAACAGCAGCTGATCTCCGGCGTTCAGGATGCTTTTGCTGGCAAGAGCAAGCTCTCCGATCAGGAAATCGAACAGACTCTGCAGGCGTTTGAGACGCGCGTGAAGGGTGCCGCTCAGGCGAAGATGGAAAAAGATGCAAAAGAGAATACCCAGAAGGGTGATGCTTTTGCCACCAAATTTGCTAAAGAAAAAGGCGTGAAGAAGACCGAGTCCGGCCTGCTGTATCACGTTGAGAAAGAAGGTACCGGTGATATTCCTAAAGACAGCGATACCGTGGTGGTGAACTACAAAGGTACGCTGATCGACGGCACCGAGTTTGATAACTCTTACACCCGTGGTGAGCCTCTCTCCTTCCGTCTTGATGGCGTAATCCCTGGCTGGACAGAAGGTCTTAAGCACGTCAAGAAAGGCGGCAAGATCAAGCTGGTCATCCCACCGCAGCTGGCTTACGGTAAAAACGGCGTGCCGGGTATTCCTGCGAACTCCACGCTGGTGTTTGACGTTGAGCTTCTCGACATCAAACCTGCTGCTAAAGCAGACGCTAACGCTGAAAAACCAGCAGAATCACCTGCTGCTACCCAGTCTAAGTAATCCTCCGACCGCCACACCTTGTGTGGCGGTTGTTTCCCTTTCGTTACCCCTGCTTTCATCCCATTCTTTGCGTTCCCCTGCATTTCATGACAAAGGTCAGGACAGATGTTTCTGATATTTGGTAGACTGCCAACCGTTTAACTTCTTCAGAATGAGTCTGCCCTGGCGCTGTGCGACAGGTTCTTGCAACGGGTGGTGTCTTAATGTCTGGTACAACATTTACCGGTGATGTGACAGAGCTGGAGCTGCTGGAGCATCGTCCATTTGAACAGTCCGACTTTGATATTCTGAAATCCTATGAAGCCGTGGTAGACGGGCTGGCGATGCTTATTGGCTCTCACTGTGAGATCGTGCTGCATTCGCTGGCGGACCTGAACTGTTCAGCAGTCAGGATTGCCAACGGTGAACATACCGGGCGCAAGGTGGGTTCACCGATTACCGATCTGGCGCTGCGTATGCTTCATGATATGAGCGATGCGGAAAGCAACGTTTCAAGAGCCTATTTCACCCGCGCGAAAAGCGGCGTACTGATGAAATCCGTGACTATCGCCATCCGCAATGGTCAGCATCGCGCTATTGGCCTGCTGTGTATCAATATGAACCTGGACGTTCCCTTCTCACAGATTATGGCCACCTTCATGCCTCCTGAAACGCAGGACGTGGCATCATCGGTCAATTTTGCCTCTTCGGTTGAAGATCTGGTCATGCAAACGCTGGAGTTCACCATTGAAGAAGTCAGCGCCGATCGTAATATTTCGAACAACACCAAGAATCGTCAGATTGTCCTGAATCTCTATGAGAAGGGCATCTTCGACATTAAAGATGCGATCAATCAGGTTGCTGAGCGTTTGAATATCTCCAGACATACCGTTTATCTCTATATCCGCCAGTTTAAAAGCGGCGATATCCAGAGTCAGGATCGCTAATGCGCTTTACGCTTCTGGTCACCGGGCCGGCTTATGGCACACAGCAGGCTTCCAGCGCTTATCTGTTTGCTCAGGCGCTGCTACGCAGTGGCCATAGCCTTGAGAGCGTCTTCTTTTATCGTGAAGGTGTACTGAATGCCAGTCAGCTGACGTCGCCCGCCAGTGATGAATTTGACCTCACCCAGGCCTGGCAGGCGCTGCATCAGCAGCACGGTGTGGCATTGCATATCTGTGTCGCGGCCGCGCTGCGACGCGGCATCGCCGATGTGCAGGAAGCCAAAAGTCAGGGGCTGCCCGCCGCAAATCTGGCTGAGGGCTTTGAGCTGACGGGACTGGGCGCGCTGGCTGAAGCGGCGCTGGTTGCCGAGAGGATGGTACAGTTCTGATGAAGCGCATTGCTTTTGTTTTCACCCAGGCGCCACACGGCAGCAGCGCAGGACGTGAAGGGCTCGATGCCGTACTGGCTACCTCCGCGTTAACGGACGAGATCGCGCTCTTTTTTATCAGCGATGGCGTTTTACAGCTTATGCAGCAGCAGCAACCCGAAAAAATTCTTTCGCGCAATTATATCGCGACCTTTGGCGTGTTGCCTCTGTACGATATTGAGCGCTGCTATGTCTGTTCTGCCTCGCTGGCCGAGCGTGGCATCCCGGCTGATTTCACGGCAATCCTGCCGACCGACGTGCTCAAACCCGAGCGATTGCGAGCCGAGCTGGCAAAATACGATCGCGTGATATCGTTCTGAGGACGCTATGCTACATATCCTGACTCACTCCCCTTTTCAGAGCGATTTCAGCGCGCTACTCCGGTTGCTGGCTGAAGGAGACGACCTTCTGCTACTTCAGGATGGGGTTCTTGCCGCGCTGGAGGGGAGCCAGGCGCTTGAATTAATGCTGCGTGCCCCCATATCCGTTTACGTGCTCGAAGACGACGTCAGTGCGCGCGGGCTTTCTGGTCAAATTTCGCCCAGAGTAACCGCGGTGAGCTATACTGATTTCGTCGCGCTGACGGTAAAAAACTCATCACAAATGACCTGGTAATGAATGATATCCTGGTTATTTCTTGACACCTTTTCTGCTCAGCCCTAAAATTCCGCGTCCTCGTTATACCACGAGGCGATTTATCACGTGTTTACGAAGCAAAAGCAAATCCCAGGAGCTATTTGATGGCAACAGTTAACCAGCTGGTTCGCAAACCACGCGCACGCAAAGTTGCAAAGAGCAACGTGCCTGCGCTGGAAGCCTGCCCGCAGAAACGTGGTGTATGTACTCGCGTATATACTACTACTCCTAAAAAACCGAACTCCGCACTGCGTAAAGTATGTCGTGTTCGCTTAACCAACGGTTTTGAAGTTACCTCCTATATTGGTGGTGAAGGTCATAACCTGCAGGAACACTCCGTGATCCTGATCCGTGGCGGTCGTGTAAAAGACCTGCCAGGTGTGCGTTACCACACCGTTCGTGGCGCGCTGGACTGCTCAGGTGTTAAAGACCGTAAGCAGTCACGCTCCAAGTACGGCGTGAAGAAGCCAAAGGCTTAATGGTTCTCCGTTAAGTAAGGCCAAACGTTTTATCTTAAATGTCATAATAAACTCGTAGAGTTTTGGACAATCCTGAATTAACAACGGAGTATTTCCATGCCACGTCGTCGCGTTATTGGCCAGCGTAAAATCCTGCCAGATCCTAAGTTCGGATCAGAGCTGCTGGCTAAATTTGTAAATATCCTGATGGTAGACGGTAAAAAATCTACTGCTGAATCAATCGTCTATACCGCGCTTGAGACCCTGGCTCAGCGTTCAGGTAAAAACGAGCTGGAAGCCTTTGAAGTAGCCCTGGACAACGTCCGCCCAACCGTGGAAGTTAAATCCCGTCGCGTTGGTGGTTCTACTTATCAGGTTCCAGTTGAAGTCCGTCCGGTTCGTCGTAATGCTCTGGCAATGCGTTGGATCGTTGAAGCTGCTCGTAAACGCGGTGATAAATCAATGGCTCTGCGCCTGGCGAACGAACTTTCTGATGCTGCAGAGAACAAAGGTACTGCAGTTAAGAAACGTGAAGACGTTCACCGTATGGCCGAAGCCAACAAGGCGTTCGCTCACTACCGCTGGTAACAGCTTCGTAGTTGTTATTAACCCAGCGGACGTCCCAGTGACTGAACCGCTGGGTTTTACTAACTTAGAACGTCCGAGAATCAGAGGAATCAAATGGCTCGTACAACACCCATTACACGCTACCGTAACATTGGTATCAGTGCACACATCGACGCCGGTAAGACGACCACCACCGAACGTATTCTGTTCTACACCGGTGTAAACCACAAAATCGGTGAAGTTCATGATGGCGCAGCCACCATGGACTGGATGGCGCAGGAGCAGGAGCGTGGTATTACCATTACCTCCGCTGCGACTACCGCTTTCTGGTCTGGTATGGCTAAGCAGTTCGAGCCGCACCGCGTTAACATCATTGACACCCCCGGACACGTTGACTTCACCATTGAAGTAGAACGTTCTATGCGTGTTCTCGACGGCGCAGTAATGGTTTACTGTGCGGTTGGTGGTGTGCAGCCTCAGTCTGAAACCGTATGGCGCCAGGCAAACAAATATAAAGTTCCACGCATCGCGTTCGTTAACAAAATGGACCGCATGGGTGCTAACTTCCTGAAAGTTGTTGGCCAGATTGAATCACGTCTGGGCGCAACGCCGGTCCCTCTGCAGCTGGCTATTGGCGCAGAAGAGAAATTTACCGGTGTTGTTGACCTGGTCAAGATGAAAGCCATCAACTGGAATGACGCTGACGCAGGCGTGACCTTCAACTACGAAGAGATCCCAGCTGATATGCAGGAACTGGCAGAAGAATGGCGCCAGAAAATGATCGAAGCCGCAGCTGAAGGTTCTGATGAGCTGATGGAGAAATTCTTTGGTGGCGAAGAGCTGACTGAAGAAGAGATCAAAGCTTCCCTGCGTAAGCGCGTACTGAACAACGAAATCATCCTGGTTACCTGTGGTTCTGCATTTAAGAACAAAGGTGTTCAGGCGATGCTGGATGCAGTAATCGAATATCTGCCGTCACCAACTGACGTGACTGCGATCAACGGTTTGCTGGATGATGGCAAAGATACTCCAGCCGTTCGTCACTCCGATGACGACGAGCCGTTTGCTGCGCTGGCGTTTAAAATTGCTACCGACCCGTTTGTAGGTAACCTGACGTTCTTCCGCGTGTACTCCGGTATCGTTAACTCCGGTGACACCGTGTATAACCCGGTTAAATCTGCTCGTGAGCGTCTGGGCCGTATCGTACAGATGCACGCTAACAAACGTGAAGAGATCAAAGAAGTTCGCGCAGGCGACATCGCTGCGGCGATCGGTCTGAAAGACGTGACTACCGGTGATACTCTGTGTGATCCAGACAATGTGATCATTCTGGAGCGTATGGAATTCCCTGAGCCGGTAATCTCCATCGCGGTAGAACCAAAAACCAAAGCTGACCAGGAAAAAATGGGTCTGGCTCTGGGCCGTCTGGCTAAAGAAGACCCGTCATTCCGCGTATGGACTGACGAAGAAACTAACCAGACCATTATCGCCGGTATGGGTGAGCTGCACCTCGACATCATCGTTGACCGCATGAAGCGTGAATTCAACGTTGAAGCGAACGTCGGTAAACCTCAGGTTGCTTATCGTGAAGCGATTCGCGCGAAAGTTACCGATATCGAAGGTAAACACGCCAAGCAGTCTGGTGGTCGTGGGCAGTACGGTCATGTTGTTATCGACATGTACCCACTGGAGCCGGGCGTTAACCCTAAAGGTTACGAATTTGTCAACGATATCAAGGGTGGTGTGATTCCTACTGAATACATCCCTGCGGTTGACAAAGGTATCCAGGAGCAGCTGAAATCAGGTCCTCTGGCTGGTTATCCGGTAGTTGATCTGGGCGTTCGTCTGCACTTTGGTTCTTACCATGACGTTGACTCCTCAGAGCTGGCGTTCAAACTGGCAGCTTCTATTGCGTTCAAAGACGGCTTTAAGAAAGCAACTCCAGTACTGCTTGAGCCGATCATGAAGGTTGAAGTAGAGACGCCGGAAGAGAACACCGGTGACGTTATCGGTGACCTTAGCCGTCGTCGTGGTATGCTTAAGGGACAGGAATCAAACGCTACTGGCGTTCAGATTCACGCTGAAGTTCCATTATCTGAAATGTTCGGATATGCAACTCAGCTGCGTTCTCTGACTAAAGGCCGTGCTTCATACTCGATGGAGTTCCTGAAGTATGATGATGCGCCGAACAACGTCGCTCAGGCCGTTATCGAAGCTCGTAGCAAATAAGCTACAGTTTTAAAATATTGATCCTATGCTCTCACCGCAGCGTGAGAGCATTAAAGTAAGGAATATCGTCGTGGCTAAAGAGAAATTTGAACGTAACAAACCGCACGTCAACGTTGGTACTATCGGACACGTTGACCACGGTAAAACTACCCTGACTGCAGCAATCACCACCGTTCTGGCTAAAACCTACGGCGGTTCTGCACGCGCATTCGATCAGATCGATAACGCGCCAGAAGAAAAAGCACGTGGTATCACCATCNACCGTTCTGGCTAAAACCTACGGCGGTTCTGCACGCGCATTCGATCAGATCGATAACGCGCCAGAAGAAAAAGCACGTGGTATCACCATCAACACCTCTCACGTTGAATATGACACCCCGACCCGCCACTACGCGCACGTTGACTGCCCGGGCCACGCCGACTATGTGAAAAACATGATCACCGGTGCTGCCCAGATGGACGGCGCGATCCTGGTTGTTGCTGCGACTGACGGCCCAATGCCTCAGACCCGTGAGCACATCCTGCTGGGTCGTCAGGTTGGCGTTCCTTTCATCATCGTGTTCATGAACAAGTGTGACATGGTTGATGACGAAGAGCTGCTGGAACTGGTTGAAATGGAAGTTCGTGAACTTCTGTCTGCCTACGACTTCCCTGGTGATGACCTGCCAATCGTTCGCGGTTCTGCACTGAAAGCACTGCAGGGCGAAGCTGAGTGGGAAGCTAAGATCATTGAGCTGGCTGAGCATCTGGATAACTACATCCCAGAGCCAGAGCGCGCAATTGANCTGCAGGGCGAAGCTGAGTGGGAAGCTAAGATCATTGAGCTGGCTGAGCATCTGGATAACTACATCCCAGAGCCAGAGCGCGCAATTGACAAGCCGTTCCTGCTGCCAATCGAAGACGTATTCTCCATCTCCGGTCGTGGTACCGTTGTTACCGGTCGTGTAGAGCGCGGTATCATCAAAGTTGGTGAAGAAGTTGAAATCGTTGGTATCAAAGATACCGTGAAATCAACCTGTACCGGTGTTGAAATGTTCCGTAAGCTGCTTGACGAAGGTCGTGCAGGCGAGAACTGTGGTGTTCTTCTGCGTGGTATCAAGCGTGAAGAGATCCAGCGTGGCCAGGTTCTGGCTAAGCCAGGCTCAATCAAGCCACACACCAAATTTGAGTCAGAAGTTTATATTCTGTCCAAAGATGAAGGCGGCCGTCATACTCCGTTCTTCNTTCTACTTCCGTACAACTGACGTGACCGGTACCATCGAACTGCCAGAAGGCGTTGAGATGGTCATGCCTGGTGACAACATTCAGATGATCGTTACCCTGATCCACCCAATCGCAATGGATGACGGCCTGCGTTTCGCCATCCGTGAAGGTGGCCGTACCGTTGGTGCGGGTGTTGTTGCTAAAGTTATCGCTTAATTGTCGAGACTTGCTATAGCGGCGTTTACGCCGCTATAGCAAAAAAGAGAGAGCACTTCGGTGCTCTTTTTTTTTGCCCTGGTGAAAGGACAGGGGGCCAGGATAGTGCGGGAAATCAACGATGTATTCTCTCACTGGTCGCAGGGGCGATAACTTTCCAGCGCCATTTCCCGCCGCCCCCGCCCCAGCTTTTCCCCCTTTGAACCAGAAACAGGTTGCTTTACGGGCTGAGCTACGTATAATGCGCGGGCCTGTCAGAAATGACGGCCCGGTTCAATCTGAACCGCAGGAGAGCGAATAGCGACCCTGACAATACTCCCAATTGGGGAGTTATGTGCAGACGATTACACTCCCCCATCAATCGTAATGGGTGCGGGTAGTAATTTTTTTCGTTTATAAATAATTGGAGCTCTGGTCTCATGCAGAACCAAAGAATCCGTATCCGTCTTAAAGCGTTTGATCATCGTCTGATCGATCAATCAACTGCGGAAATCGTTGAGACTGCCAAGCGCACTGGTGCGCAGGTACGTGGTCCCATCCCGCTGCCGACCCGCAAAGAGCGCTTTACCGTTCTGATCTCTCCGCACGTCAATAAAGATGCGCGCGATCAGTATGAAATTCGCACTCACAAGCGTCTGGTTGACATCGTTGAGCCAACTGAAAAAACGGTTGATGCTCTGATGCGTCTGGATCTGGCTGCAGGTGTTGACGTGCAGATCAGCCTGGGTTAATCAGGTCATTGAGCGATTGAGAGGTTGAAACAATGATTGGTTTAGTCGGTAAAAAAGTGGGCATGACCCGTATCTTCACTGAAGATGGCGTATCTATCCCAGTAACCGTGATTGAAATTGAAGCAAACCGCGTGACTCAGGTTAAGAGCCTGGAAAACGACGGCTACACTGCTATCCAGGTAACTGCCGGTGCTAAAAAAGCTAACCGCGTAACGAAACCTGAAGCAGGCCACTTTGCTAAAGCTGGCGTAGAAGCTGGCCGTGGTCTGTGGGAATTCCGTACCGCTGAAGGTTCAGAGTTCACCGTAGGTCAGAGCATTAACGTTGATATTTTCGCTGACGTGAAAAAAGTTGACGTTACGGGCACATCTAAAGGTAAAGGTTTTGCCGGTACTGTTAAGCGCTGGAACTTCCGTACTCAGGATGCTACCCACGGTAACTCCTTGTCTCACCGCGTACCGGGTTCTATCGGTCAGAACCAGACTCCGGGCAAAGTGTTTAAAGGCAAGAAAATGGCAGGCCAGATGGGCAACGAACGTGTAACTGTTCAGAGCCTGGACGTGGTACGCGTTGACGCTGAGCGCAACCTGCTGCTGGTTAAAGGTGCTGTACCCGGTGCTACCGGTTGCGACCTGATCGTTAAACCAGCTGTTAAGGCGTAAGGGGATAGCAATGGAATTAGTATTGAAAGACGCGCAAAGCGCGCTGACTGTTTCCGAAACTACCTTCGGTCGTGATTTCAACGAAGCGCTAGTACACCAGGTTGTTGTTGCTTATGCAGCAGGTGCCCGTCAAGGTACTCGTGCTCAGAAGACCCGCGCTGAAGTAACTGGTTCCGGTAAAAAACCGTGGCGCCAGAAAGGTACCGGCCGTGCGCGTGCAGGTTCTGTAAAGAGCCCAATCTGGCGTTCAGGTGGTGTGACCTTTGCTGCGAAGCCTCAGGACCACAGTCAAAAAGTAAACAAAAAGATGTACCGCGGCGCGCTGAAAAGCATCCTGTCCGAACTGGTACGTCAAGAACGTCTGATCGTTGTTGAGCAGTTCTCTCTCGAAGCGCCTAAAACTAAGCTGCTGGTAGAGAAACTGAAAGATATGGCGCTGGAAGACGTGCTGATCATCACTGGTGAGCTGGAAGAGAACCTGTTCCTGGCCGCCCGTAACCTGTACAAGGTTGACGTCCGTGATGCAGCAGGTATCGACCCAGTTAGCCTGATCGCCTTCGACAAAGTCGTTATGACTGCTGACGCAGTTAAGCAAGTTGAGGAGATGCTGGCATGATCCGTGAAGAACGTCTGCTGAAAGTCGTGCGCGCGCCGCACGTATCTGAAAAAGCGTCTGCTGCGATGGAAAAAACCAACACCATCGTTCTCAAAGTTGCTAAAGATGCGACCAAAGCAGAAATCAAAGCCGCTGTGCAGAAACTTTTCGAAGTGGAAGTAGAGGTTGTTAACACCCTGGTTGTTAAAGGGAAAGTTAAACGCCACGGACAGCGTACTGGTCGTCGTAACGACTGGAAAAAAGCTTACGTCACCCTGAAGGAAGGCCAGAATCTGGACTTCGTCGGCGGCGCTGAGTAAGTCGGAGGAGAAGAACAATGGCAGTTGTTAAATGTAAACCGACATCTCCGGGTCGTCGCCACGTAGTTAAAGTGGTGAACCCTGAGCTGCACAAGGGCAAACCATTCGCCCCGCTGGTAGAAAAAAACAGCAAATCCGGTGGCCGTAACAACAATGGTCGTATCACTACCCGTCATATCGGTGGTGGTCACAAGCAGGCTTACCGTATTGTTGACTTCAAACGCAACAAAGATGGTATCCCGGCAACCGTTGAACGTCTTGAGTACGATCCGAACCGCTCCGCGAACATCGCGCTGGTTCTGTACAAAGACGGCGAGCGCCGTTACATCCTGGCCCCTAAAGGCCTGAAAGCTGGCGACCAGATTCAGTCTGGCGTTGATGCGGCGATCAAAGCAGGTAACCCCCTGCCGATGCGTAACATCCCAGTGGGTTCTACCGTACACAACGTAGAAATGAAACCAGGCAAAGGCGGTCAGATTGCTCGCTCAGCTGGTGCTTACGTGCAGATCGTTGCACGTGAAGGTTCCTACGTTACCCTGCGTCTGCGTTCTGGTGAAATGCGTAAAGTCGAAATTGACTGCCGCGCGACCCTGGGCGAAGTCGGTAACGCTGAGCATATGCTTCGCGTTCTGGGTAAAGCCGGTGCAGCTCGTTGGCGCGGTGTTCGTCCTACCGTTCGCGGTACTGCGATGAACCCAGTCGATCACCCGCACGGTGGTGGTGAAGGTCGTAACTTTGGTAAGCACCCGGTTTCACCGTGGGGCGTTCAGACCAAAGGTAAGAAGACCCGTAGCAACAAGCGTACTGATAAATTTATCGTACGTCGCCGTAGCAAATAATTTTAGAGGATAAGCCATGCCACGTTCTCTCAAGAAAGGTCCTTTTATTGACCTGCACTTGCTGAAGAAGGTAGAGAAAGCGGTGGAAAGCGGAGACAAGAAGCCTTTGCGCACCTGGTCCCGTCGTTCAACGATCTTCCCTAACATGATCGGTTTGACCATCGCTGTCCATAATGGTCGTCAGCACGTTCCTGTTTTTGTTTCCGATGAAATGGTCGGTCACAAACTGGGTGAATTTGCACCGACCCGTACTTATCGCGGCCACACGGCTGATAAGAAAGCCAAGAAACGCTAAGGCAGGAGGAAGAGATGGAAACTATCGCTAAACATCGCCACGCTCGTTCTTCTGCGCAGAAGGTTCGCCTGGTAGCAGATCTTGTACGCGGTAAGAAAGTGTCGCAGGCTCTGGACATTTTGACCTACACCAATAAGAAAGCGGCTGTACTGGTCAAAAAAGTTCTGGAATCTGCCATTGCTAACGCCGAACACAACGATGGCGCTGACATTGATGATCTGAAAATCACGAAAATCTTCGTTGATGAAGGCCCTAGCATGAAGCGCATTATGCCGCGTGCAAAAGGTCGTGCAGATCGCATCCTGAAGCGCACCAGCCACATTACTGTGGTTGTGTCCGATCGCTGAGACTCTGGAGACTAGCAATGGGTCAGAAAGTACATCCTAATGGTATTCGCCTGGGTATTGTTAAACCCTGGAACTCTACCTGGTTCGCAAATACCAAAGAATTCGCTGACAACCTGGACAGCGACTTTAAAGTACGTCAGTTTTTGACTAAAGAACTGGCAAAAGCGTCCGTATCTCGTATCGTTATCGAGCGCCCGGCTAAGAGCATTCGTGTGACCATTCACACCGCTCGCCCTGGTATCGTTATCGGTAAGAAAGGCGAAGACGTAGAAAAACTGCGCAAGGTCGTAGCTGATATCGCTGGCGTACCTGCACAGATCAATATCGCCGAAGTCCGTAAACCGGAACTGGACGCTAAATTGGTTGCTGACAGCATCACTTCACAGCTGGAGCGTCGTGTGATGTTCCGTCGTGCTATGAAGCGTGCAGTACAGAACGCAATGCGTCTGGGCGCTAAAGGGATCAAAGTTGAAGTTAGTGGCCGTCTGGGCGGTGCTGAAATCGCGCGTACCGAATGGTACCGTGAAGGCCGCGTGCCGTTGCACACCCTGCGTGCTGACATTGACTACAACACCTCTGAAGCGCACACCACTTACGGTGTAATCGGCGTTAAGGTATGGATCTTCAAAGGCGAGATCCTGGGTGGTATGGCTGCTGTTGAACAACCGGAACCGGCTGCTCAACCTAAAAAGCAGCAGCGTAAAGGCCGTAAGTAAGGAGAGTCGCTGATGTTACAACCAAAGCGTACAAAATTCCGTAAAATGCACAAAGGCCGCAACCGTGGTCTGGCTGCCGGCACGGATGTTAGCTTCGGTACTTTCGGTCTGAAAGCTGTTGGCCGTGGTCGTCTGACCGCTCGTCAGATCGAAGCAGCACGTCGTGCTATGACCCGTGCAGTTAAGCGTCAAGGTAAAATTTGGATCCGCGTATTCCCGGACAAACCAATTACCGAGAAGCCACTTGAAGTGCGTATGGGTAAAGGTAAAGGTAACGTTGAGTATTGGGTTGCCTTGATCCAGCCTGGTAAAGTCCTGTATGAAATGGACGGCGTGCCGGAAGAGCTGGCCCGTGAAGCATTCAAGCTGGCAGCAGCAAAACTGCCTATCAAAACCACCTTTGTAACTAAGACGGTGATGTAATGAAAGCAACAGAGCTGCGTGAAAAAAGCGTTGAAGAGCTTAACACTGAGCTGCTTAACCTTCTGCGTGAGCAGTTTAATCTGCGCATGCAGGCGGCATCAGGCCAGCTTCAACAGACTCATCTGTTGAAGAATGTGCGCCGTGATGTCGCGCGCGTTAAGACTTTACTGACTGAGAAGGCGGGTGCGTAATGACCGATAAAATCCGTACTCTGCAAGGTCGTGTGACTAGCAACAAAATGGAGAAATCCATCGTTGTCGCTATCGAACGTTTTGTGAAACACCCTATCTACGGTAAGTTCATCAAGCGTACGACTAAACTGCACGTACACGACGAGAACAACGAATGCGGTACTGGCGACGTGGTTGAAATCCGCGAATGCCGTCCGCTGTCCAAGACTAAGTCCTGGACGCTGGTTCGCGTTGTAGAGAAAGCGATTCTGTAATAGAATTAGCCCTCTTAAAAAATAAGATAAACGGCTCGATTGAGCCGTTTATTTTTTCTACCCTTATGCGAGAAGCGGTGTTATAATGCTGCGCCCTCAATTATGGGGCTTTTAAACGACCTGAATCAGGTCCCGAAGTAGTAGTTGACATTAGCGGAGCACTAAAATGATCCAAGAACAGACTATGCTGAACGTCGCCGACAACTCCGGTGCACGTCGCGTAATGTGTATCAAGGTTCTGGGTGGCTCGCACCGTCGCTACGCAGGCGTAGGCGATATCATCAAAATTACCATCAAGGAAGCAATTCCTCGCGGTAAGGTTAAGAAAGGTGATGTGCTGAAAGCGGTAGTGGTGCGCACCAGGAAGGGTGTTCGTCGCCCGGACGGTTCTGTCATTCGCTTCGATGGTAATGCATGCGTTATTTTAAATAATAACAGTGAGCAGCCAATCGGTACGCGTATTTTTGGGCCGGTAACTCGTGAACTTCGTACTGAAAAGTTCATGAAAATTATCTCTCTGGCACCAGAAGTACTCTAAGGAGCGAAAAATGGCAGCTAAAATCCGTCGCGATGACGAAGTTATCGTGCTGACCGGCAAAGATAAAGGTAAGCGCGGTAAAGTTAAAAGTGTCCTGTCTTCTGGCAAGGTCATTGTTGAAGGTATCAACCTGGTGAAGAAACATCAGAAGCCGGTCCCGGCTCTGAACCAACCAGGCGGCATCGTTGAAAAGGAAGCTGCTGTGCAGGTTTCTAACGTTGCGCTTTACAACACTGCCACCGGTAAGGCTGACCGTGTAGGCTTTAGATTCGAAGACGGCAAAAAAGTCCGTTTCTTCAAGTCTAACAGCGAAACTATCAAGTAATTTGGAGTAGTACGATGGCGAAACTGCATGATTACTACAAAGACGAAGTAGTTAACAAACTCATGACTGAGTTTAGCTACAATTCTGTCATGCAAGTCCCTCGGGTCGAGAAGATCACCCTGAATATGGGTGTGGGTGAAGCGATCGCTGATAAGAAACTGCTGGATAACGCAGCAGCTGACTTAGCAGCAATCTCCGGTCAAAAGCCGTTTATCACCAAAGCACGCAAATCAGTTGCAGGCTTCAAAATCCGTCAGGGCTATCCGATCGGCTGTAAAGTGACTCTGCGTGGCGAGCGCATGTGGGAGTTCTTTGAGCGTCTGATTTCTATTGCTGTTCCACGTATCCGTGACTTCCGTGGCTTGTCCGCTAAGTCATTCGACGGCCGTGGTAACTACAGCATGGGCGTTCGTGAGCAGATCATCTTCCCAGAAATCGACTATGACAAGGTCGATCGCGTTCGTGGTTTGGATATTACCATTACCACTACTGCGAAATCTGACGATGAAGGCCGTGCTCTGCTGGCTGCCTTTGACTTCCCGTTCCGCAAGTAAGGTAGGGTTACTTCATGGCTAAGCAATCGATGAAGGCACGCGAAGTCGTTCGCGTAAAACTGGCTGATAAATACCGCGCAAAACGCGAGGAATTGAAAGCTATCATCTCTAGTGTGAACTCATCCGACGAAGAACGTTGGAATGCTGTTCTTAAGCTGCAGACTCTGCCGCGTGATTCCAGCCCGTCCCGTCAGCGTAACCGCTGCCGCCAAACTGGTCGTCCGCATGCTTTCCTGCGGAAGTTCGGGTTGAGCCGTATCAAGGTCCGTGAAGCCGCAATGCGCGGTGAGATCCCGGGTCTTAAAAAGGCTAGCTGGTAATTGTCACCAATTGAATCACGGGAGTAAAGACAGATGAGCATGCAAGATCCGATCGCGGATATGCTGACCCGTATCCGTAACGGTCAATCCGCGAATAAAGTAGCGGTCACCATGCCTTCCTCCAAGCTGAAAGTGGCAATCGCCAACGTGCTGAAGGAAGAAGGATATATTGAAGAATTTAAAATCGAAGGCGACACCAAGCCAGAACTGGAACTGACTCTTAAGTATTTCCAGGGCAAGGCAGTGGTAGAAAGCATTCAGCGTGTTAGTCGTCCAGGTCTGCGCATCTACAAACGCAAAGACGAGCTGCCAAAAGTTATGGCAGGACTGGGTATCGCTGTTATTTCTACCTCTAAAGGTGTCATGACCGATCGTGCAGCGCGCCAGGCTGGTCTTGGTGGCGAAATTATCTGCTACGTAGCTTAACGGAGGAAAGAATGTCTCGTGTTGCTAAAGCACCTGTCGTCATTCCTGCCGGCGTAGAGATAAAACTCGACGGTCAGGTTATTTCGATTAAAGGTAAAAACGGCGAGCTGACTCGTACTATCAACAAAGCTGTAGAAGTTAAGCATGCTGACAACACCCTGACTTTCGCTCCACGCGAAGGTTTTGCGGATGGTTGGGCGCAGGCTGGTACTTCTCGTGCACTGCTGAATGGTATGGTTATCGGTGTTACCGAAGGCTTCTCTAAGAAGTTGCAGCTGGTTGGTGTAGGTTATCGTGCGGCCGTTAAAGGCAACTCCGTGAGTTTAGCTCTTGGCTTCTCTCACCCTGTTGACCACGAGCTGCCAGCGGGAATCACTGCTGAATGTCCTTCTCAGACTGAAATCGTGCTCAAGGGCGCTGATAAGCAGCTGATTGGACAAGTTGCAGCTGATATACGCGCCTACCGTCGTCCTGAGCCTTATAAAGGCAAGGGTGTTCGTTACGCCGACGAAGTCGTGCGTACCAAAGAGGCTAAGAAGAAGTAAGGTAACACTATGGATAAGAAATCTGCTCGTATCCGTCGTGCGACCCGCGCACGCCGCAAGCTCAAAGAGCTGGGTGCAACTCGCCTGGTGGTACATCGTACCCCGCGTCATATTTACGCACAGGTAATTGCATCAAATGGCTCTGAAGTCCTGGTCGCTGCTTCTACAGTAGAAAAAGCAATCAGTGAGCAACTGAAGTACACAGGAAACAAAGACGCCGCTGCAGCTGTTGGTAAAGCAGTTGCTGAGCGCGCAATCGAAAAAGGCATCACTGGTGTTTCTTTCGACCGCTCTGGTTTCCAATATCATGGTCGTGTCCAGGCACTGGCAGATGCTGCCCGTGAAGCTGGCCTACAGTTCTAAGGTAGAGGTGTAAGATGGCACACATCGAAAAACAAGCTGGCGAACTGCAGGAAAAGCTGATCGCGGTAAATCGCGTATCTAAAACCGTAAAAGGTGGTCGTATTTTCTCCTTCACTGCTCTGACAGTGGTAGGTGACGGTAACGGTCGCATCGGTTTTGGTTACGGTAAAGCGCGTGAAGTTCCAGCAGCGATCCAGAAAGCGATGGAAAAAGCTCGTCGCAATATGATTAACGTCGCGCTGAACAACGGCACCCTGCAGCACCCTGTTAAGGGCGTGCACACGGGTTCTCGCGTGTTCATGCAGCCGGCTTCTGAAGGTACCGGTATCATTGCCGGTGGTGCAATGCGCGCCGTTCTGGAAGTCGCTGGGGTTCATAACGTTCTGGCTAAAGCCTATGGTTCCACTAACCCGATTAACGTGGTTCGTGCAACGCTGGATGGCCTGGGCAATATGAGTTCTCCAGAAATGGTCGCTGCCAAGCGTGGTAAATCCGTTGAAGACATTCTGGGATAATTGACCATGGCTAAGACTATTAAAATTACTCAAACCCGTAGTGCAATCGGTCGTCTGCCAAAACACAAGGCAACGCTGCTTGGCCTGGGTCTGCGTCGTATTAACCACACCGTAGAGCGTGAAGACACGCCAGCAGTACGCGGCATGGTTAACGCGATTTCCTACATGGTTAAAGTGGAGGAGTAACAGATGCGTTTAAATACTCTGTCTCCGGCCGAAGGGTCTAAACACGCTGCGAAGCGTGTAGGTCGTGGTATCGGTTCTGGCCTCGGCAAGACCGCTGGTCGTGGTCACAAAGGTCAGAACTCACGTTCTGGCGGTGGCGTACGTCGCGGTTTCGAAGGTGGCCAGATGCCTCTGTACCGTCGTCTGCCTAAGTTCGGCTTCACCTCACGTAAAGCTATGGTTACGGCAGAAGTTCGTCTGTCTGACCTGGCGCGAGTTGAAGGCGGCATCGTCGACCTGAACACGCTGAAAGCTGCCAACATTGTCGGTATTCAGATTGAGTTCGCTAAGATTATCCTGTCTGGCGAAGTCGCTGCACCGGTTACGGTTCGTGGTCTGCGTGTCACTAAAGGCGCACGTGCTGCAATCGAAGCTGCTGGCGGTACAATTGAGGAATAAGTAGCAGATGGCTAAGCAACCAGGATTAGATTTTCAAAGTGCCAAAGGTGGTTTTGGTGAACTGAAACGCAGACTTCTGTTTGTGATTGGTGCACTAATTGTTTTCCGCATTGGCTCTTTTATTCCAATCCCTGGTATCGATGCCACTGTACTTGCCAAACTGCTTGAGCAACAGCGTGGCACCATCATTGAAATGTTTAACATGTTCTCTGGTGGTGCTCTGAGCCGTGCTTCTATCTTTGCCCTGGGTATTATGCCGTACATTTCGGCCTCTATTATTATCCAGCTGCTGACGGTGGTTCATCCAGCGTTAGCAGAAATTAAGAAAGAAGGGGAGGCTGGTCGTCGCAAGATTAGCCAGTACACCCGCTACGGTACTCTGGTATTAGGTATATTTCAGTCGGTCGGTATTGCTACCGGTTTACCGAATATGCCTGGAATGCAGGGCCTGGTATTAAACCCAGGCTTTGCTTTCTACTTCACTGCTGTTGTTAGCCTGGTCACCGGAACAATGTTCCTGATGTGGCTGGGTGAACAGATAACTGAACGAGGTATCGGTAACGGTATCTCAATCATTATCTTCGCGGGTATTGTTGCGGGATTGCCGCCGGCCATTGGCCATACCATCGAGCAAGCACGGCAAGGCGACCTGCACTTCCTCCTGTTGCTGTTGGTTGCAGTTCTCGTATTTGCAGTGACCTTCTTCGTTGTTTTCGTTGAGCGTGGTCAACGCCGCATTGTGGTGAACTATGCGAAACGTCAGCAAGGCCGTCGAGTCTATGCTGCACAGAGCACACATTTACCACTGAAAGTGAATATGGCCGGGGTTATCCCAGCAATCTTTGCTTCCAGTATCATTCTGTTTCCGGCCACGATTGCATCATGGTTCGGTGGCGGTACCGGTTGGAACTGGCTGACAACTATTTCAATGTATTTGCAGCCCGGACAGCCGCTTTATGTGTTACTCTATGCGACTGCAATCATCTTCTTCTGTTTCTTTTATACCGCGTTGGTTTTCAACCCACGTGAAACAGCAGATAACCTGAAGAAGTCTGGTGCATTTGTTCCAGGAATTCGTCCGGGAGAACAGACGGCGAAGTATATTGATAAAGTAATGACACGCCTGACTCTGGTTGGTGCGCTCTACATTACCTTTATCTGCCTGATCCCGGAGTTCATGCGTGATGCGATGAAAGTTCCATTCTACTTCGGCGGTACATCGCTGCTGATTGTAGTCGTTGTCATCATGGACTTTATGGCTCAAGTGCAAACTCTGATGATGTCCAGTCAATATGAGTCTGCATTGAAGAAAGCAAACCTGAAAGGCTACGGCCGTTAATCAGGCGCTTGAGAAGTTACGGAGAGTAAAAATGAAAGTTCGTGCTTCCGTCAAGAAATTATGTCGTAACTGCAAAATCGTCCGTCGTGATGGTGTCGTACGTGTGATTTGCAGCGCCGAGCCTAAGCATAAACAGCGTCAAGGCTGATTATTCGCATATTTTTCTTGCAAAGTCGGGTTGAGCTGGCTAGATTAGCCAGCCAATCTTTTGTATGTCTATGCGTTTCCCATTTGAGTATCCTGAAAACGGGCTTTTCGGCATGGGACGCATATTTGAATAGTAGGAGTGCATAGTGGCCCGTATAGCAGGCATTAACATTCCTGATCATAAACATACCGTTATCGCGTTAACTGCAATTTTCGGTATCGGCAAGACCCGCTCACAGGCTATCTGTGCATCAACGGGTATTGCAGAAAATGTTAAGATCAGTGAGCTGTCTGAAGAGCAAATCGATATTCTGCGTGATGCAGTATCAAAATTTGTTGTTGAAGGCGATCTGCGTCGTGAAGTCACCCTGAGCATCAAGCGTCTTATGGACCTTGGTTGCTATCGTGGTTTACGTCATCGTCGTGGTCTTCCAGTGCGCGGTCAGCGTACCAAGACCAACGCACGTACCCGCAAGGGTCCGCGTAAACCGATCAAGAAATAATCGGGGTGATTGAATAATGGCAAAGGCACCAGTTCGTGCACGTAAGCGTGTAAGAAAGCAAGTCTCTGATGGCGTGGCTCATGTCCATGCGTCTTTTAACAACACCATCGTGACTATTACCGATCGTCAGGGTAATGCGTTGGGTTGGGCAACAGCCGGTGGTTCCGGTTTCCGTGGTTCTCGTAAGTCGACTCCGTTTGCAGCTCAGGTTGCTGCTGAACGCTGTGCTGACGCCGTGAAAGAGTACGGTATTAAGAACCTGGAAGTTATGGTTAAGGGTCCAGGTCCAGGCCGCGAGTCTACGATTCGTGCTCTGAACGCTGCTGGTTTCCGCATCACGAATATTACTGATGTGACTCCGATCCCTCACAACGGTTGTCGTCCGCCGAAAAAACGTCGCGTATAACGCCCGTTTTTTAGGAATGTTGGAGAAAGAAAATGGCAAGATATTTGGGTCCTAAGCTCAAGCTGAGCCGTCGCGAAGGTACAGACCTCTTTTTGAAGTCTGGTGTTCGCGCGATTGATACCAAGTGTAAGATTGAACAAGCTCCTGGTCAGCACGGTGCGCGTAAACCGCGTCTGTCTGATTATGGCGTACAGTTACGTGAAAAGCAGAAAGTTCGTCGTATCTACGGCGTGCTGGAGCGTCAGTTCCGTAACTATTATAAAGAAGCTGCACGTCTGAAAGGCAACACGGGTGAAAACCTGTTAGCTCTGCTGGAAGGTCGTCTGGACAACGTTGTTTATCGTATGGGCTTTGGCGCCACTCGTGCAGAAGCACGCCAGCTGGTTAGCCACAAATCTATCATGGTAAATGGCCGCGTTGTTAGCATCGCTTCTTATCAGGTAACTCCGAATGACGTTGTTAGCATCCGTGAGAAAGCCAAAAAGCAGTCTCGCGTGAAAGCCGCTCTGGAGCTGGCTGAACAGCGTGAAAAGCCAACCTGGCTGGAAGTTGATGCAACTAAGATGGAAGGTGTGTTCAAGCGTATTCCTGAACGTACCGATCTGTCTGCGGACATTAACGAACACCTGATCGTCGAGCTTTACTCCAAGTAAAGCTTAGTACCAAAGAGAGGACACAATGCAGGGTTCTGTGACAGAGTTTCTAAAACCGCGCCTGGTAGATATCGAGCAAGTGAGTTCGACGCACGCCAAGGTGACCCTTGAGCCTTTAGAGCGTGGCTTTGGCCATACTCTTGGTAACGCACTGCGCCGTATTCTGCTTTCATCAATGCCGGGTTGCGCGGTGACCGAGGTTGAAATTGATGGTGTACTACATGAGTACAGCACCAAAGAGGGCGTACAGGAAGATATCCTGGAAATCCTGCTCAACCTGAAAGGGCTGGCGGTAAGAGTTCAGGGGAAAGATGAAGTTGTTCTTACTCTGAATAAATCTGGCATTGGCCCTGTGACTGCAGCCGATATCACCCATGATGGTGATGTCGAAATCGTCAAGCCGCAGCACGTGATCTGCCATCTGACCGATGAAAACGCTGCTATCAGCATGCGTATCAAAGTTCAGCGTGGTCGTGGTTATGTGCCGGCTTCTGCCCGAATTCATTCGGAAGAAGATGAGCGCCCGATCGGTCGTCTGTTAGTCGACGCCTGTTACAGCCCTGTAGAGCGTATCGCCTACAATGTTGAAGCAGCGCGTGTTGAACAGCGTACTGACCTGGACAAGCTGGTCATCGAAATGGAAACCAACGGCACTATTGATCCTGAAGAAGCGATCCGCCGTGCGGCAACCATCCTGGCAGAACAACTCGAAGCTTTCGTTGACTTACGTGATGTACGTCAGCCGGAAGTGAAAGAAGAGAAACCAGAATTCGATCCGATCCTGCTGCGCCCTGTTGACGATCTGGAATTGACTGTCCGCTCTGCTAACTGCCTTAAGGCAGAAGCTATCCACTACATCGGTGATCTGGTACAGCGTACTGAGGTTGAGCTGCTTAAAACGCCTAACCTTGGTAAAAAATCTCTTACCGAGATTAAAGATGTGCTGGCTTCTCGTGGTTTGTCTCTGGGCATGCGCCTGGAAAACTGGCCGCCCGCTAGCATTGCTGATGAATAACCCGATCACAGGTTAAGGTTTCACTGAGAAGGATAAGGTCATGCGCCATCGTAAGAGTGGTCGTCAACTGAACCGCAACAGCAGCCATCGTCAGGCTATGTTCCGCAACATGGCTGGCTCTTTGGTTCGTCATGAGATCATCAAGACGACCTTGCCAAAAGCGAAAGAGCTGCGTCGTGTAGTTGAGCCGCTGATTACTCTTGCCAAGACCGACAGCGTAGCTAATCGTCGTCTGGCATTCGCCCGCACTCGTGATAACGAGATCGTGGCAAAACTGTTTAACGAGCTGGGCCCGCGTTTTGCGAGCCGTGCCGGTGGTTACACTCGTATTCTGAAGTGTGGTTTCCGCGCTGGTGACAACGCTCCGATGGCTTACATCGAGCTGGTTGATCGTCCAGAAGCTCAAGCAGAAGCTGCAGCAGAGTAATCTGCTGTATGTTGGAAAAACCGGGCTTGCCCGGTTTTTTTATGTCCGAAATTCCCCTCATCCTCTTCAAGCGTTATCCTTATATCTTCCCTTCCGTTACTGCGGGTGAATTATGTGGCTAATAGATCAGTTGGTTGAGCAGCACATTGCCGAAGCGCAAAAGAATGGTGAACTGGATGGTCTTTCGGGTAACGGCAAAAAGCTTGTACTGGATGACGACAGCCACGTTCCCCCCGAGCTGCGTGCAGCATATCGACTGATGAAAAATTCCGGTTATCTTCCACCAGAGCTTGAAATACGGCGCGAAGCGGTCGAGCTGGACCAATTACTGGCAGGACTTACACCCGATGATGACAGCTATGAGCAATGTGCAAAGCGGCTGGTTTTGCTGGAAATGAAACTCAGGCAGGCTGGGATGAGTACTGCATTTTTACAGGGCGATTATAGCAACCGTGTCCATCGACATTTTAAAGGAGAGGAGTGATGTTTAAAATTGGTCAGCTGGCCAAACTGGCCGATGTGACACCAGATACTATCCGCTACTACGAAAAGCAGCAGATGATGGATCATGAAATCCGTACTGAAGGTGGTTTTCGCCTCTACAGCGACAATGATTTACAGCGACTGAAATTTATTCGCTATGGGAGACAGCTGGGGTTTAGCCTTGAGGCAATACGTGAATTACTGTCGATCCGCGTGGATCCCGCGCATCATACCTGCGAGGAATCGAAGGGTATCGTGAAGAAACGTTTGTTGGAAGTAGAAGGGATGATTACTGAGCTACAGAATATGCAACGTTCGTTGAAAAGACTGAATGATGCGTGCTGCGGCACTTCACACAGTAGCCTCTACTGTTCGATCCTCGAAGCGCTGGAAAAAGGTGAAATTGCTGTAGTAGATTGATTTTTTATCCGGTGAGCTCTATATTCTTGCCGTTACTCATTAAGGAGCAAAAGATGTCAGGTTATCAACACAAAAAAGGTGTGATCCGCGATAATGCGATTGAAGCATTACTGCACGATCCTTTGTTTAAAGTCCGGATCGAAGTGAACCACAAGGGTAAGGGCAGCTTCCGGCGTAAAGACAAACACGCTAAAAAGGGTAACTGGGAGGCCAGTGGTAAAGAGAGCTTTACCACTGGCCTTCTGATTTTCCGGGCATAAAAAAACCGCCGTCGGCGGTTTTCTTAATAAGAAAGTCTTAATCAGGGCTGACCATTCTGCTGTTTCAGCAAATCGCGAATTTCAGTGAGAAGGGTTTCTTCGACACTGGGCTTCGGAGCGGGTTTTTCCACTTCCTTTTTCTTATGCAGTTTGTTCATCAGCTTGATAGCCATAAAGATGGCGAACGCGACGATAACAAAATCAAACACGGTCTGAATAAAAATACCGTACTGCATTACGACCGCGGGTGTATCGCCAACCGCAGGCTTAAGTACCCAGGCGAACGATTTGAAGTCCACTCCCCCGATTAAAAGACCCAGCGGTGGCATAATGATGTTTGCCACCAGTGAAGAAACAATTTTACCGAATGCCGCACCAATAATGACACCAACTGCCAGGTCGACAACATTGCCGCGCATGGCGAAATCACGAAACTCTTTGAATAAACTCATTGTTCTCTCCAATCCTTTACCAGATGATAAGTCTAACAAACGATCCCGTTTTTACCAGAATGAAGCGGAAAAATTTAAGCTGCCACCCCGGAGGGGGTGACAGTGAGAAGGCCGCTCGAACTGTCAGAGGAAAAAGGGACTAGGCTGAAAGAGCCTTTCAACATCTCCCACAAACTTTTTGTCCGTAAGGAACATGATAACGTGATCTCCCTGCTCAATGCGCAGGTTGTTATTGGCGATCATGACGTCATTGCCACGCACAACCGCGCCAATTAGCGTACCGGGAGGCAGTTTAATATCGTTGATTTCCCGCCCTACAACCCGGGAGGTTGTCTCATCGCCGTGAGCAATCGCCTCAATGGCTTCTGCTACGCCACGGCGCAGCGATGATACCCCGACAATATCAGCCTTACGCACATGCCCTAATAACGCCGATATTGTTGCCTGCTGCGGGGATATAGCGATATCTATGACGCTACCCTGAACCAGATCGACATAGGCCTTACGCTGGATCAGTACCATCACCTTTTTGGCCCCCATCTTTTTAGCCAGCATCGCTGACATAATGTTGGCTTCATCATCATTAGTGATCGCGATAAAAAGATCGATCTGATCGATGTGTTCCTCGGCAAGCAGTTCCTGATCGGACGCATCTCCGTAAAACACAATGGTATTCTGTAAGAGTTCAGCCAGCTCGGCCGCGCGTTGCTGATCGCGTTCAATCAGTTTTACGCTGTAATTTTTCTCAAGACGCAGGGCTAAACCGGAACCTATATTACCCCCGCCTACGATCATAATGCGCTTATAAGGCTTCTCCAGCCGCTGATACTCGCTCATCACCGCTCTGATATGCTGGCTGGCCGCAATGAAGAATACTTCATCCCCGGCTTCAACGATGGTTGAACCCTGAGGGCGAATGGGCCTGTCCTGGCGGAAAATCGCCGCCACACGCGTATCTATATGCGGCATATGATCGCGCATGACGGAAAGTGCATTCCCTACCAGGGGCCCACCGTAATACGCTTTGACTACCGCAAGGCTGACTTTGCCCTCAGCGAAATTTACCACCTGCAGTGCACCGGGATACTCGATTAGGCGGTAAATATTATCAATAACCAGCTGTTCGGGAGAGATCAGATGGTCAATTGGCACCGCTTCAGGAATGAAAAGCTTATCTGCATCACGGATATAATCCGGCGCACGTATGCGGGCGATGCGGTTTGGGGTATTAAACAGAGAATAGGCAACCTGGCAGGCGACCATATTCGTTTCATCAGAATTGGTTACTGCCACCAGCATATCAGCATCTTCCGCGCCAGCTTCACGCAGTACGCGCGGATGAGAACCATGACCCTGAACCACCCGCAGGTCGTACTTATCCTGTAGCTGGCGAAGGCGAATCGCATTAGTGTCTACGACCGTGATATCGTTATTTTCGCCTACCAGGTTTTCAGCGAGGGTACCACCCACCTGACCAGCGCCAAGAATGATTATTTTCATTATGCTTCAGTCTGATTGTTGGGGCCATTAAGGGCCACGTGGAATATCGCATGGCCCAACGTTTATTTCTTTATTAACTTCGCATAGTAGAAGCCATCGCCACCGGCTGGATCGGGGAAAACTTGCCGACCCGCTAAGGTGGTATCGCCAATCTCAATATGCACAGCATCATTATGTCGCGTCATAAATGCGGCGATCTGCAAGTGGTTCTCTTCCGGCAATACTGAACAGGTGGCATAAAGTAGAGTGCCACCGGTTTTGAGATGTGGCCAGATGGCATCCAGAATATTTGCCTGCAATGCTACGAGCTCTGCGATATCACGGTCACGACGTAACCATTTAATGTCAGGATGACGTCGTATTACGCCGGTGGCAGAGCAGGGCGCATCAAGCAGAATGCGGTCAAACTGGGTTTCTCCGCACCATTCTGCCGGTGTTCTGCCATCGCCGACTCTAACGTCGGCTGACAAATTAAGTCGCTGAAGATTTTCACTGATACGGGAAAGCCGCTGGGCATCAACATCCACAGCCAACACGGTTGCCTGTGGTGCCGCTTCGAGGATATGGGTCGTTTTTCCGCCAGGTGCAGCACACAGATCCAGAATCGATTCACCATTCTGTGGATCCAGCAGTGATACACAGCCCTGGGCTGAAGCATCCTGAACCGTCACCCATCCCTCGGCGAAACCCGGCAGCTGGCTTACACCACAGGGGGCTTCAAGCCTCAGCGCGTCAGGGTGCTCAGGATGCGGGACAGCGTTTTTACCCGCATCCTGTAGAAGAGAGAGCCAGGCATCACGGGTATGATGCTGCCGGTTAACCCGCAGCCACATAGGCGGACGCTGGTTATTAGCGTCAACAATCTGACGCCATCGATCGGGCCATGCCAGCTGTAGCCTCGTCAGCAGCCATTTAGGATGGAGGTGGTTACGCTCATCGCTATTCATTGCCTCAGTCAGGGCTTCCTGCTGGCGCAGGAACTGACGCAGCACGCCGTTAATAACCCCTTTAAACTGCTGGCGTTTCAGAGCGACGGCACCTTCCACCGTTTCAGCCAGCGCGGCGTGGGCAGGTATACGAGTAAATATCAGCTGATAAAGCCCAACCATAATCAAAAAATGTATGGTGCGTTGTTTACCTGTTAAAGGTCGCTCCATTAGCTGGCCGATCAGCCACTCAAGCTGAGGAAGCGTACGCAACACGCCATAACAGAGCTCCTGAAGCAGAGCGCCATCTTTTTCCGCAAGGGACTTCTGGGCAGCGGGCAGTACATTGCTCAGGGACTGCCCCTGCTCGACCACTTTCTCAATGGTCTGGGCAGCAACGCTGCGCAAATTAGTCATTTTTTTCATAAGGGATCGCAAGTCAAAATCAGCCCGACATAAAGCCGGGCGATGTATCAGGCAAGNAGCAACGCTGCGCAAATTAGTCATTTTTTTCATAAGGGATCGCAAGTCAAAATCAGCCCGACATAAAGCCGGGCGATGTATCAGGCAAGGATATTGCCCGGAATGAACCAGTCACGGCGGGAATTGAGGAGATCCTGAACCGGCATGGCTTTTTTACCCGCAGGCTGGAGCTCTTCGATATTCAGTACGCCGTCTGCCGTTGCAACCTGAATACCCCTTTTATCAGCCTGGACTATCTCACCAGCCTGTTTATCCACGTGCGGCAGAACCGATGCTTTCCATACTTTCACCGGTTGCTCGTCAACGACAAAATAACTGACTGGCCATGGATTAAAGGCGCGAATGCAGCGTTCAAGCTGTGACGCAGATAGCGACCAGTCCAGCCTGGCTTCTTCTTTACTCAGTTTTTCTGCGTAGCTGACCAGTGCTTCGTTCTGCACCTCAGGAACGGCCGTTCCGCTGGCGAGCTGCGCGAGGGTATCCAACATGCCCTTAGGACCCAGGTCAGCGAGCTTGTTGTACAGCGAGGCGCTGGTATCCTCAGGCTCAATCGGACAGGAGAGCTTACGCAGCATATCGCCGGTATCCAGGCCGACGTCCATTTGCATAATAGTGACGCCGGTTTCACTGTCCCCTGCCCACAATGAACGCTGAATAGGCGCCGCGCCGCGCCATTTGGGAAGGAGTGAGCCATGCACGTTTATGCAGCCCAGACGAGGCATTGCCAGCACCGCCTCCGGTAAAATCAGGCCGTAGGCGACCACGACCATAACATCAGCATGAAGCTGGGCAACCCATTGCTGATTCTCTTCGGGACGCAGTGATTTAGGCTGGAAAACAGGCAGACCATGCTGCTCTGCAAGCTGTTTAACCGGACTGGCCGTGAGCTTATTGCCACGCCCGGCAGGGCGGTCCGGCTGGGTGAAAACACCCACTACGTTGTGGCCGGATGACATTAGCGCAGCAAGATGGCGCGCGGCAAAATCGGGTGTTCCGGCAAAAATAATTTTCAGGGAGTCAGACACGCTCTTACCTTTTAATGGCACGGGTTAATCACGCGCGCTCTGGCGATAAAGTTTTTCCAGTTTCTGACGGATACGCTGGCGCTTCATTGGCGACAGATAATCAATAAACAGTTTGCCGACCAGATGATCCATCTCGTGCTGGATACAAATCGCAAGCAGGTCATCCGCTTCAAGCTCGAAGCTAATGCCTTCACGGTTCAAAGCGCGTATTTTTACCTTCTCGGCGCGGGGAACCAGCGCGCGCTGCTCAGGAATAGAAAGACATCCCTCTTCAATACCTGTTTCGCCGCTCTTTTCAAGCATTTCCGGGTTAATCAACACCAGGCGCTCATCACGATTCTCAGAAACATCGATAACAATAATACGCTGATGGATATCAACCTGGGTGGCAGCCAGACCAATGCCTTCCTCGGCGTACATCGTTTCGAACATATCATCCACGATACGCTGGACATTAGCATCGACTTCTTTAACGGGTTTCGCGACGGTGCGTAGGCGCTCGTCAGGAAAATGTAATACCTGTAAAACTGACATAACTTTCCAGATCTGTGTTCAAGGGATTAGATGTTTATAACTCTTATTGTAGACATTTCAGGGCATGATTGACAGCATTCCTGCTCGGTTAGGGAGGGGCTGAGAGGCCTCTGACAAGGATGTAGCAATGACACCCATGGAGATTTGGTTACGCCTCTCGTGCGTTAAGGGTTTACCACGTCAGCACTGTCAGCAGATTGTTGAAATGTTGCTTCTCCAGCCAGCGGTAACAGAGAGGGAATTGGGCTTAGTCGGTTTTTCGCCAGTGCAAAAGGAAGCCTTCCTTTATTATGACCGTACCATTATTTCTGAAGCCCTTAACTGGCTTGAGCAGCCCCAACGCTATTTTATTACCTGTGCCAGTCCACTCTACCCTGAGCGGTTAAGGCAGATAGCCGACTTCCCGACGATACTCTTCGTTGAAGGCGACCCGGGGCTCCTTTCAACGCCGCAAATTGCGATTGTGGGTAGCCGTAACTGCTCGCCTTATGGCAGATGTTGGGGAACCTGTTTCGCTCAGGCGCTCGCATTGAGCGGCCTGACTATTACCAGCGGCCTGGCGCTGGGTATCGACAGCGTGGCTCATCGCGCTACGCTGGAGGTCAAAGGCAAAACGCTTGCCGTCTTAGGCAGCGGGCTGAAATGTATCTATCCCCGCCGTCATGCTCAACTGGCTAAAGATATTATCGCGGGAGGGGGAGCGCTGGTGTCTGAATTCCCTTTATCCGCGCGCCCCATGCCTTACCATTTCCCACAGCGCAACAGAATTATCAGCGGGCTCAGCCTCGGGGTATTAGTCGTCGAAGCATGTATGAAGAGTGGTTCTCTGGTTACGGCACGACTGGCGTTAGAACAAAATCGGGAAATCTTCGCATTACCGGGTGCTATTGGTAACCCGGGCAGTGAAGGCACGAACTGGCTCATTCAGCAGGGCGCACTGTTAACTGCTCATCCCAATACTATTCTTGAACAACTCAATAGTGAACTGGACTGGTTACCCGACCCTCAACCAACATATTCTGCCGACGAGGGTAATACGGCATTGCCATTTGCCGATGTGTTGACTAACGTAGGAGATGAGGTTACACCTGTTGACGTCGTCGCTGAACGTGCCGGCCAACCTGTGCCAGCCATCGTAGCTAAGCTGCTTGAGTTGGAGTTAGCAGGGTGGATCGCAGCTGTACCCGGCGGCTATGTCCGATTGAGGAGGGCAAGCCATGTTCGACGTACTAATGTACTTATTTGAAACGTATATCCATAGCGAAGCAGAAATGCGCGTTGATCAGGATAAATTGACAGACGATTTGACCGATGCAGGTTTTCATCGTGAAGACATTTATAATGCGTTGAACTGGTTGGAAAAGCTTGCAGATTATCAGGACGGCTTAGTTGCGCCAATTCTGCTCGCGACCGATCCGCTGTCTATGCGTATCTACACCGATGAAGAGAGCCAGCGTTTAGATGCCAACTGCCGGGGTTTTATTTTGTTCCTGGAGCAAATACAGGTACTTAATCTTGAAACCCGCGAAATGGTTATCGAACGTATAATGGCGCTGGATACACTTGAGTTTGATCTTGAGGATCTCAAATGGGTTGTATTGATGGTGCTGTTTAACATCCCTGGATGTGAAAACGCTTATCAAAAGGTGGAAGAACTTCTTTTCGACGTCAATGAAGGAATTGTGCACTAGGAGCTTCTCCGGTGTTTTAAAACTATGAATAAAACAGCGCTTTTCGCTGTGCGAAAAAATGAACCCTGCCCCCAATGTGGGGCAGAACTGGTTATTCGCTCCGGGAAACATGGCGCTTTTCTTGGATGCGCTCATTATCCCGAGTGTGACTACGTACGCCCTTTAAAAAAGCAGGCTGAAGGGCACGTGGTAAAAGTGCTTGAGGGACAATACTGTCCAGCGTGTCACGAAGAGCTTGCGCTGCGCCAGGGACGCTACGGAATGTTTATTGCCTGCAGCCGTTACCCCCAGTGTGAGCATACTGAACTTATTGATAAGCCCGATGAAACCTCAATTAAGTGTCCTCAGTGCCAGCAGGGTCATCTGGTTCAGCGTCGATCGCGGTATGGGAAAACCTTTCACGCCTGCGATCGTTACCCTGACTGCCAGTTTTCGCTGAATGCCACGCCGGTAGAGGGGGAGTGTGAAGTGTGTCATTTTCCACTGTTAGTTGAGAAAAAGACGACGCAGGGGGTAAAACGCTTTTGCGCCAGTAAAGTTTGTGGAAAGCCAGTAACAGCAGGTACAAGCAGTGACGAATAATGTTTTAACTGAATCAGCGATCCTGTGTCTTGAGTGGCTACGTAAGGGGACCGTTATCGCCTATCCCACTGAAGCAGTATTTGGTCTGGGGTGCGATCCCGATAGCGAATCTGCGGTGGCGCAGCTTCTACGCTTAAAGAAGCGCCCTGTGGAAAAAGGGCTTATCCTGATTGCCGCTGATTATCACCAGCTCCAGCCCTATATTGATGATGCGCAGCTTTCTGTGGCGCAAAAAGAGAGAATGTTCGCGAGCTGGCCAGGACCGGTAACCTGGGTTGTTCCCGCTAGTTCTGATACGCCTGCGTGGCTGACAGGACGTTTTGAGTCTCTTGCCATTCGGGTCAGCGATCATCCCCTTGTTCAGCAAATTTGCCGGAACTTTGGTAAACCCCTGGTATCGACCAGTGCGAACCTATCGGGCTTTCCGCCCTGTCGGACGGCTGCTGAAGTCGGCGAGCAGTTTGGTGTAGATTTTCCCGTTCTGTCAGGGGAAACCGGAGGGCGACTTAATCCTTCAGAAATTCGCGATGTCTTAACCGGCGAACTCATTCGTCACGGGTAACGTTATATGAAGCAGAATTTTACCGTTTTCGGTAATCCGATTAGCCACAGTAAATCACCGCGAATTCATCAGCTCTTTGCCGAACAGACAGGTCGTGACCATGCATATGGCTCCACGCATACCCCCCTGGATGGTTTTACCCACACTCTAAATGATTTCATCGTGCGTGGAGGAAAGGGGGCGAACGTAACCCTGCCTTTTAAAGAACAGGCGTATGAACTGGCTGGAGAACTTACGGAGCGTGCGGCGCTTGCGGGCGCGGTCAATACCCTAAAGTTGCTGGAGGATGGACGGCTGCTGGGGGATAACACGGACGGTATTGGGCTTCTGGCAGATCTACAACGGCAAGATCTGATCAAGTCTACGGATCGGATCCTGCTGGTTGGGGCGGGTGGCGCTGCGCGTGGCGCAATACTTCCCCTTCTCTCCTGGGGTTGTTCGCTAACGATTACTAATCGCACCGCCTCAAAAGCTCACGCGCTTGCAGAGGTTTTTGAGCATACCGGGGGGGTTATATGGAGCGACATAGAGACGCTGCAGGATAAACACTTCGATCTGATTATTAATGCGACTTCAAGCGGAATTGGCGGTGATATTCCCGCGTTGCCTTCTTCACTCATTTCGGTGCAAACGCGCTGCTATGACATGTTCTATCAAACGGGCGATACGCCCTTTATTCGCTGGTGTCGGCAGCATGGCGCAAGTCAGTTAGCAGATGGTCTGGGAATGCTGGTGGGGCAGGCGGCTCACTCCTTTCTTTTATGGCATGGAGAAATGCCGGATATCGAGCCGGTAATCGCCGTGCTCAGAGCGGAACTTCAGGAATGAATCAGGCTATTCAGTTCCCCGACCGCGAAGAGTGGAATGAAGACATAAAGGCCATTTGCTTTCCAGCTATGGTAAATGGCCTGATGATGATGTGCGCAATAAGCGGCGAATCTTTGCTTCGCCGTTTTGGTGATGGGCAACCTGCGCACGTTAGCTTTAGTCTTCATCGCTGGGATCTTGAGGAAGAAGCCGAGCAGCTTATAAAAGAAGGATCGGAAGACGATCAGGGTTGGTTCTGGCTATCCTGAGTGAGATAGTCATCTTTCCAACGGACATAATTACCTGAAGAGTAGAGCAGACCGGCGATCTCTGATTCCGTAAGTGGTCGCACCTGCCTGACCGGGCTGCCTAAATAGAGGAAACCGCTTTGCAAACGCTTTCCTGGTGGCACCAGCGTTCCCGCACCTATCATCACATCACTTTCAATGATGGCACCATCCAGCAAAATTGACCCCATTCCGACCAAAACCCTGTCGCCGATTGTACAGCCGTGCAGCATCACTTTATGGCCAATCGTGACATCTTCCCCAATGATTAAAGGAAAACCTTCAGGATCGGTTGAAGAACGATGAGTGACATGCAGTATGCTGCCATCCTGAATGTTACTTCGTTTGCCAATATGAACGCGGTTAACGTCGCCGCGGATAGCAACCAGTGGCCAGACACTAACATCATCCTCCAGCCTTACATCTCCAATCACTATGCTTGAATCGTCGACCATTACCCGCTGACCAGTCTGGGGAAAGGTATTTTTATAGGGTCTCAGTTTTGCGGACATGGCTGTCTCTCTTAAAAGAAGGTGATCGAAGCGTAACGCCGTAAACTCTTCACAGGCAATGACTGCTAATAAATATGAAGTATTTTTGTGCGGATCGTCTTAGATCTGCGCGAAAGGAGTGAAAATTCAGCGGGCGATAAGAAAGATCGAAAAAAGGCTTGTGCTCTCAGACGGGATCCCTATAATGCGCCTCCATCGACACGGAACAACGGCTTACAGGCCGCCGGGTTGAGAGGGTCAGGAAGCTGAACCGCCGGAGAAAAACT
>NZ_CDPK01000019.1:0-338 GCF_900068895.1 Erwinia sp. ErVv1
TGGAACCGCCAGGGGCTGCTGACACAGCGCACCGACTGCTCCGGCAGCGTCATCCGCTTGACGTATGACCGGTTAGGTCAGCTCCTGAGCAGTGAGGACGCAGAAGGCAACATCACACGCCGCGAATGGAACGATGCAGGCCAGCTTACAGCTCTTATCCGCGCCGATGGCAGTCAGGAAACGCTGTTGTGGAACGAGCACGGGCAGCTCACCGCCTGGCATGACCCGCTGGAAAGCGACGTGCTCTGGACGTATAACCGCCTGGGGCAGCCGCTCAGTCAGACCGGCCGCAACGGTATCATGCGTCGCTGGCACTATGATGCACGAGGCAATCTGCT
>NZ_CDPK01000019.1:403-832 GCF_900068895.1 Erwinia sp. ErVv1
GAGTACCGGTTTACGTATGACCCCTCAGGACGTCCTTTAAATGAGATTCGCCCGGACCACACAACCCGGCAGATGGAATGGAACGAACGGGGACTGCTCATCACCCTGCTGGAAAGCGGCAGACCGGACAACGATGGCGGCATTCCCCGGCGTGTTCAGCAGTTCAGCTATGACAGCAGCGGCCTGCTGACCTTCCGGACAACCCGCGATGCCCGGTACCATTACCAGCGTGACAACAGCGGGCAGCTTACCGGCCTGACGCGCACACCGACTGCTGAAGGCCTGACGCTGGGTATCGAAGCAGATGACGTTCAGTTTACGTTTGATGCGGCAGGAAAATTGCTCAGTGAGCAGGGGGTGAACGGTGAGCTGCATTCTGCGTATGACGTTCTGGGTAATCTTACCGCACTGACCCTGCCCGGCGGGCAG
>NZ_CDPK01000019.1:1020-1221 GCF_900068895.1 Erwinia sp. ErVv1
AGCATTACGAATATGATGCGGAAAACCGGCTGATACACGCAGAAGGCACCGGCCCGGAAGGCCGCTTTACCGCGCACTACCATTATGATGCCCTGGGTCGTCGTACCCGTAAAACCGTCACCACCCAGCGCGTAACAGCCGAAACCCGTTTCCTGTGGCAGGGTTACCGTCTGTTACAGGAGCAGCAGCAGAATGGGCAGT
>NZ_CDPK01000019.1:1334-81898 GCF_900068895.1 Erwinia sp. ErVv1
CGCGCAGCAAACTGCCCTACACCATCAGCCACTGCGCTATGCCGGGCAGTACGCTGACAACGAGACCGGACTGCACTATAATCTGTTCCGGTATTACGATCCGCAGGTCGGACGCTTTACGGTACAGGATCCGATTGGGCTGGCAGGTGGCTGGAACCTTTATCAGTATGCGCCGAATCCGCTGGGCTGGATTGATCCGTGGGGATTAGCTAATAGGCCAAATAATGGTGAGTATCATATTTTTCATGATTATTCACTTGATCCGCAATATAGGTATTCTAGTGATGCAGTCCAATTTAACAGGGCCAATGTAGATTTTGTTCAGAAAATGGAAGCGGACCCGGAATTCCGAAAAGATATGCTTAACCGATATCCAAAACTGGATGACTGGCTCAAAAATGGAGATATGAGTAGAAGTCCTTCAGGATTAACATGGCATCATCATGAAGATATAAACAAACTGACTCTGGTTGATAGAGCAGATCATAGATTTAACCATGCTTTATATCATCCAACTGGTAAAGGTGGACGTGATATATGGGGAGGTGGAAAAGCTGGGCGACAAGGAAAGCTTGATGGCCCTGGTGGTAAGGAAATTTGTAGCTAAGACTTAAATATAAAAGAGGATACTATGTCGATTAAAGGTAACCATGTAAAATTGGATGACATAATAAAAATAATGATTGAAACGCGTTGCGAGGATGATAATTTTTGTATTTATGGTTTAGATGGAAAATTATTCGAAGACAAAGAATATTTGGTCTCCGGTTATCCGCAGGTAGATGAAAATGATAATGAAGTATATCCGCAGGACGCAGTTGCCAAAGGTTTATCATATATTTATTCTGGAGAGCAGTTTGCTGATGTAATCTTATCGGTAATGGAACAAAAACCTTCTGCGAAAAACCAAGATTTTATTGATGCTCTAAACTATTATCTTGAAAATGATGATTTTCTAGACCTTTGATATTTACCCAGACAGCCTGCACATAGTTTTCTATGCTAGTGGGCTGTAATATAAAACTTTTAACTCTTTTCCCAGCTCTATCACGAAGTATCTTGCCATTTAGGCAGGAATTAGTCATTCTATGTACAATCACTTGCAGCAAAATAGCAACGTCAGACGAAAAGAGTATTCAAATTCCCTTCGGTATAAAACTTTGCAAAAAAGGAAATGTTAATAAAATTATCTGTTAACTTGCACAACCCCCTAATCCATAAGATAAAATAATTTAAATGACCTCAGGATATTACGATAATAGAAAATTGGCTTGTGATTTTTCTTGTAACTATCACCCTAGTTTAATTATTCCAGGTGAAGGTAATTTCGCTAAAATATATGATTATGTATAGTTTTAAAAATTGGGTAGTGACGCTAATTTCGTGTTGATGTATTCTTTGCCCTTTGAGTTGTAAGCATACCCGTTTTAGTTCCACGCACTTTTTTAGATTTCCCGTTTCTCAGCCATCAAACGCATTTCGTACGCCATCCCTTTCGGCATGAATTTCGCCATGCTTGCTTCAAATGCATCCGCAATCCATTGTCAGCCGACAACGGTAAAAAGCAGAACGTGTGTGCTGGGGAGAGGCCGACACGTTTACTGAACGCTGGGTGTGCATACTTCCCGTCGGCCTGGGCATCACCAGGTGGTGTAGGTTTATTGATCAATAACTTTACGTCGTCTTAAGCTATCCGCATTTATAACCCTATTCTTCATCACCTACCGTCAGGGTCTGCCGTGAGCGAACAGCGTACGTATGCCTTAAAAAATTGTTGGGAAAGAACGTCTCACAGGCAAACCCTGCCCGCGAATTACTCGTTATAAAGCCCAGTCGACATACATTTTCAGGCCAATATGATATAGCTTTACTGCGTTTAGTTATCAACCCGACGATGCCGTTAATGAAATAAGGATCCCGACGTTATGACAGTGAAAAAAATACTTCTTACAGGTGCCAGCGGCCGTATTGGACGAACTTATTTTAAGGCGATGTGCAATACCTATGACTTCATCCTTACCGACCTGAACAGGCCGGATTATGAGATCAATTCTCCTCACCTCTTTTTACAGGCAGACCTTTCAAAGCCGAACGCGGCAGAGGCGCTACTGAATGCGTCGGAGCCTGACGCAATAGTCCACCTGGCAGGGATCCCTCACGCCGATGCCCCATTCGAACAGCTGTTGCCGGCTAACATTTTGTCCATTACCTGGCTGCTTGAAGCGGTTGCTGCCACATCTTGCCAACGCTTTGTTTTTGCCAGCAGTGCGCAGACGATTGAGGGTTATCCGGTTGATATACAAATCCATCCGGGTCTGCCCGTGGCACCAGCCAATATCTATGGCGTAACGAAATGCTATGGTGAGGCGCTCTGTTCCTTTTATGCCACTCAGCATGGGCTTTCCTGCGTAGCGCTCAGAATAGGCGCTTTTGAACCCAAAGATGCCGATGCGCTTAAGACTGCCCGGGATTACAGCGCCTGGCTCAGCCCGCAGGATGCAGTTAGCCTGATAACCAGCGCTATAGAAGCTGCAGATATAACCTTTTTTGTCGGCTATGGGATTTCAGATAACAGGTTTAAACGATTTGATCTGTCACATACCAGGAAGGTATTGGGTTATCATCCAGTCGATGATGCCTTTCGGGAATTTAAACCGGGTCCGGATCTGTTTAAATAACATATCTAGCATGAGAACGTCTTCATGCTTAAAAAATAAAGATAGCCGAAATTATGCTGCTGGCATGTAGCTTTGCCTGTAACAGTACCTGGCGCAAAACGGACGCTATCTCTGGTTAATTCTTCATCAGGAAATATTAAGGTCACTCTTGTTTTTTTCCTGATATCACGCGCTGACGATAACAATCGGCTGGCTCAAGTTTATGGCCCTGCAATGAGTATACTTCTAAAGGTTGCAAAGGCTCTCCATTCACATTATCCAGTAATACAGAATGTGTCTCGCCCTCTTTAAACATATAACGTTCGCCCCATTGCCGCATGGCGACAACAATTGGAAAAACAGAACGGCCCCTTTCGGTCAGGATGTATTCCTTATACGCGCTGCCATCTGAAGCAGGACAAATCTCAAACAAGCCGAGCTCAACCAGGTGCTTAAGGCGTGAAGCCAGAATATTTTTCGCCAGGCCCAGATTCTTCTGGAACTCACTGAATCTGCGTACATCATCAAACGCCTCACGAATGATCATTAAACACCAGCGCTCGCCTATCGATTCCAGGGTCCTGGCGACGGGGCATTCACTGGTTCTCAGCGATTCCTGCTTTGCCATCTTTACTCTCTCCATACTCACGCTTAGTGACGCCAGCATACTCTGCCTGAAAAGTAGTTGCAAAAAAAAACCGTTACTGATAATTATGCCCCTTTCTGGTTGCAAAAAAAAACCAAAAAGGAAACCAATATGTGCTGTGCAGCAGGTAAGGATTCTGGCTCCCGGGCAGACAGGCTTTCAGTAGAAGCTTCGATGCCATCATCTCGGATAGTATTTCTGTTTTCACTTACGTGTGCGCTGGCGGTGGCCAATGTTTATGCCACTCAGCCCTTACTGGAGTCGATATCCGCGAGCCTGCATGTCTCGCCCGGAATAATGGGCACTGTTGTCACCGCGACGCAGACAGGCTATGCAATAGGTTTACTTTTTCTGGTACCGCTTGGCGATCGGTTTGATCGTAAAAAGCTGGTTATTGCCCATCTGCTGCTTTCAGTTCTGGCGTTAACAGCGGCAGCGCTAGCACCTAATCTGATAACTCTGCTGTGCGCTATGCTGCTGGTTGGTTTGCTGGCTGTGGTAGCACAGCTGCTGGTGGCGTGGGCCGCAATGTTGGCAGCACCCGGGCAGCGTGGCCAGGTCGTTGGCAGCGTGACCAGCGGCATTGTGACGGGAATACTGTTAGCTCGCTTCGTATCAGGAACCATTGCCGATATGGCTGGTTGGCGGGCGGTTTATCTGACGGCAGCCTGCCTGATGTTGCTTATCTCCCTGGTGATGGCAAAAGTGATGCCTGCTACAGCAACGCAGTTGCCGCGTACCTCATACCTTTCCCAGATATTGTCTGTTTTTCAACTTTTCATCACTGAGCCGCAGTTGCGTAAGCGAGGGATTCTGACGCTGCTGATTTTTGCTGACTTCAGCATGGTATGGACCTCAATGGTTATGCCGCTCAGTGCTATGTCCCTGCCACATACTCAAATAGGTATGTTTGGTTTAGCGGGGATTGCCGGAGCACTGGCGGCTTCAAGAGGAGGTTTATGGGCTGATAAAGGCATGGGGCAACGCGCCAGCGGATTAGCACTGGCTTTACTGACATTGTCCTGGCTGCCCATCGCCTGTCTCCAGGTGTCTTTATTGTTGTTGGTTATCGGCGTGATCATGCTGGATTTCGCAGTACAGACGGTTCATGTGATCAATCAGAGCTTAATTATTGCTGGCAAACCAAATGCAGCCAGTCGGTTGGTCGGGGCATACATGTGTTTTTATTCTCTGGGCAGCGCGCTGGGCGGAATAGCCGCAACCCAGCTTTATGCGCTATGGGGATGGTATTCAGTCTGCTACGCAGGCGCATTCGTAAGTGCCTGTGCCCTAATTTTTTGGTTTGGAACCCGTCAATCATGAAATTACACCATTTGCTACTCGCCGTTTTGATCACCGCAGTCTGGGGCGTAAACTTTTCCGTTATTAAGTTAGGGCTGCACTCGATCGATCCTTTTATTTTGGCAGGTATTCGCTTTACCTTGTGTGCCATACCGGCGATGCTAGTTATTAAAAAACCGAATGTTCCATGGCGCTATCTTATTGGCTATGGTCTGGTTTTTGGTATTGGTCTATGGGGGCTGGTCAATCTGGGTATAAAAACCGGGCTCTCTGCAGGAATTGCCTCGCTTCTGCTACAGTTCAGTGCCTTTTTCACCCTCTTCTCTGGAAGCTGGGTGTTTAAAGAGCGCCTCAGCCGCTATCAAATTGCGGGTTTTGCTTTCTCATGTGCAGGATTACTAAGCATATTTTTTATCACTGATGGTTCCGTCACCCTCTCGGGGCTGCTTCTTGTGCTTATGGGGGCGATAGCATGGAGTATTGCCAACATTATTATCAAAAAAGCAGATACAAAACAGGTGTTTGCTTTTTTAGTTTGGTCCAGCGCCTTTTCTCCAGTCCCCCTTTTTCTGCTGGATGGGTGGGTGAATGGCACCTCTGGCTATAGCTCGCTATTCAATCATATTGATGCTCGTGCTGTGATATCCATACTTTTTCAGGTATATCCCAATACCTTATTTGGTTATTGGATATGGAATTCTCTGCTTAAACAATATCCCGTCTCCACGGTGGCCCCCCTCTCCCTGCTGGTGCCGGTTTTCGGCATTCTGGGCTCAACGGTGATATTTGGCGAAAACATCCCGCCGATGAAGATCGTCGCTCTGTTCCTGATTCTCATCGGGTTGGTTTTAGGTCTGTATGGCCAGCGGCTAAAGCGATATTTTTTTGAAAGGCGCATCGAATAAGGGGAGTTTTCCTTTATATTCTCAAGGTCTGCTATAGGCGAATAGTGGACCCTGGCCGCTGGGAGCGCGCTTATGAAATCAGGACATAAACTTCCGTCATTCCCGCCCTCCTCCGTTGAGAACCCTAACTTAAACTGCTTCAAATCGTTGATCCACTATACTGATCTTTGCAGGTGTCATTCACATACAAGGCTGAAGTTAATTACCTGAGACCAGCCTTACCCATGACCATCAGGAGAACAACATGCAAAAAGATAAAATCTTAAAAGGGTTGCTAACCGTTTCGGCAGTGGCAGCCATGTTCTGCGCTGTCGGCGTGCAAGCCCAGACGCCGCCGAGCGCCGCGCAGAATAGCGCCGCCAGTCAGAGCGGTACGAGCGCCAGGCTTAGCTCCGGTGACGAAAAGGCGTTGAAGGACATGGCGCAGGCCGATATCAATGAAGTCGCCGCCGCCAAAATCGCGCTGAGCAAAGCCCACGACAGCGAAGTTAAAGCATTCGCTCAGCAAATGGTCGATGACCATGGTGGTGCTCTGACCAAAGTACAGACAGTTGCTCAGCAAAAAGGCGTGGCACTGCCGACTGAGCCGGACGCCAGTCACAAGGCCATGGCCGCCAGGCTGGAAAAACAAAGCGGCGCCACATTTGACAAAGTGTATATGGAAAATGCCGGCACTAAGGACCATAAGATGGTGCTGTCGACGCTGAAGAGTGACGCCAGGAAGATTAAGGATCCGGATGTGAAGGCCCTGGCCGACGCGCACCTGCCGGTCGTTGAGCAGCACCTGAAGTCCGCCCAAAAGCTATAGATGTTACCAGGCATGCCAGCAGATAAGTAAACAGGTCGTTCGGTGAGCACGCAGTCCTGCGACCTGGACTGGGCTTTGTTGAAAGTATTGCGGCAAGTCACAGCGGGGTTGGGAGCGCTTTTCCTCACCGGGCTTGACGCGCTATTGGCGTGCTGCTTCGCGTTTGCGGGTCTAAAGATGATATTTACATGTAGAGTTTATTGATAACCTGGCGTGCAGGCAGTGTGCCTCTAATCCTGATGTAACAGACTGCACGATGAAAGGCTGCCGGAGAATCCCGCTCTTCATCCTCAGTTAAAGCACGGGTACAGGCGGCGCAAACTGGAGTGCCCCTGCTATGCGGTTCCAGGCATTAATAGCGCCTATCGCTGACGTCAGGAAGACTGTTTCCTGATGTGTAAAGGTGGCCTGGACATCTTCATAGAGTGAGTCCGGCACGTGTCGCTGAGACATCAGCGTGAGTGCTTCCGTCCATGCCAGAGCGGCACGCTCGCGCGCAGAGTAGATGCCAGCATCACGCCATGCTGCGACCAGATCAATTTTGGCAGAAGCCAAACCCGCTTTACGCGCCACATTAAGATGATACTGAATGCAGAACGCACAACCGTTTAGCTGAGATGCGCAAGGCAGGATCGCACAATATGTCGATACCCGTGCCGGGTGAGGGAAAGCGGGGTAAGAAAGGCCATATAGGCTATCTGCTACGACAGGCTCATGCTGTCCACAGGATGAGAATGGAAAACGCTCTGAAGCAAACGGGGCTAACACTGCCTCAGTTTTCGGTGATGACTATGCTCGCAGCCTATCCGGGAGCCTCCGGCGCAGAACTGGCTCGTTTGTCGTTGCTGACGCCCCAGACGATGAGCGTCATTGTCGCAAACCTTGAACGGGATGGAATGATTTGCCGACACCCGCATGAAGAGCATGGGAGAATTCAGGTCATTGAACTGACTGATTCAGGTCATGACACGCTCTTCAGGAGTAAAAAGGCAGTCAGATCATCAGAAACCGATCTGCTCATGGGGATGTCCCCTGAAGAGGAAAGTATAGTCAGGGAGTGGCTGGTGAGTATTGCTAAACTGCCGGTGTGACTATCCCTGGTATTTGCCTAAATGCCGGGTTATATATTTATTGCTGAGAAACAGTAAGGCTGACATACGTCCGCTATCAACGAGAAGCAAACACATGAAATGCACAAGTTTCGGCTTATTACGTCGGCAGATCACTCCTGACGCTTAAGTAGATTGGCCATTACTTTGCTCCCCTCTATGAAGTTGTAATTCATAAACCACGCATGGCACATCATAATGTTGCTCAACGGCTTTAAAAGTCATACCCAGCCGCTGCATTACACGTTGTGATGCGCTATTTTTGGGGTCGGCGACCGCAACTAAGTACGTCGCACCAACGTGCCCGGCAGCAAATTCAATGATTGCTCTCGCGGCCTCTGTTGCATACCCGTTGCCATGATAGTCTGCAATCAGGCGCCAGCCGATCTCTAAGGGGGCGCCCTCTACATTGGCTAAGTGCTGTAAGCAGGCTGCCCCAACAACCATACCTGACATTTTTTCTCTGATTGCCCACCAGGAAAAGCCATATGTTTCCCAGCGTTGCATGACACGATTGATACCATCCCATGTTTCATCAGGTGTCTTAACTTTACCATTGCTGATATAACGCATAATTTGAGGATCGCCTTCCATGATTCTCAAGCCCTCATAATGTGAAGGATGGTATGGTTCCAATTTGAGACGCTCAGTTTCTAAATCCATATCCCTAACCTCTTTGGATGCTTTACGTGGTAATACGATAAATCCTCTGCTGATAGTATTTCATTGTCATATACATATGGAACCTTTCCCGATGGGGAGTTTGGATTGTGCCGTTCGCGTTGAGGATATACCGCTCTGTGGGTGAGAATAGATCCAAGCTGAAGCTACTTACGTTAATTTACCCTAAAGTCTTGTGACCTAAAGCGCCAACGTCTGCCTGGGCCAGGAATACCTTTGCTAACTCCACCGGGCTGTTCCACGATCTTAGTAAATCTCACCGCCGCCGCTGGTGCAGCATGGCGACCTGCGGCAATCGCATGAAAGTGGCGGCATTTCGTTCAGGAAGAAAACCTGCATAAACTCCTTCCCGCCGTGCTTTTTGTAAAAATCATGAACCTGAAAGACTGGGTATTCAAAAAGCAGGCGTTCAGGCCCCTTTTCTCCCTTCATCCCCGAAGAGGCGGAGGCGCAATCGGTTATCAGAGCGTCGCCTGTGAGGGAGACATCCCCGGCACCAGGATGACTTTTCTGCACTCCTCCTGCCGTTTTGCAAAAATTTCATACCCGCGTGCCGCTTCCTCAAGTGGCAGATGATGGGTGACAATTTCTTCTGGTTTCAGGTGCCCCTGTTCGATCAGCGCCAACAGGTCAGGCAGATAAGCATGCACATGCGTCTGGCCCATTTTAAAGGTCAGGCCCTTATCGAATGCATCGCCAAACATAAAACTGTGAATAAAGCCGGCATACACTCCCGGCACACTGACAATACCACCACGACGAACGGCCGCTATGCACTGGCGCAGTACTTTCCCGCTGCTGCCCTCAATTTTAAGGGAGGTCATCACCGTTTCAGTCAGACTGCCTTTCGCTTCGAATCCCACCGCATCTATTACGGCGTCCACACCCCGTTTGCCGGCAGTATTTTCAATGATCCACGCGGCCGGATCGTCATTCCTGTCGAAGTTTACGGGGATAACGCCATAGCGGTCACGGGCAAAAGCCAGCCGGTAATCATTATGGTCGATCATAAATAGCTGTTCTGCGCCTTCCAGCCTGGCACAGGCTGCGCTCAGAAGTCCCACCGGTCCCGCACCATAAATGGCCACGCTTGAGCCTTTTTTTACCTGGGCATTCTTCACCGCCTGCCACGCCGTTGGCAGGATGTCTGACAAAAACAGGACTTTCTCATCCGACAGCGTATCGGGCACCTTAAACGGGCCGGTGTTGGCTTTTGGCACACGGACATATTCAGCCTGACCGCCGGGTATCCCGCCATACAGGTCGCTGTAGCCAAAAAGCGCGGCCGGAGGCGTGATATTTTTACGATTAAGCGCAGCCCCCTGCCCGCTGTTGGTATTCTCACAGGCCGCAAACTGATTGAGATGACAAAAAAAGCAGTCGCCGCAGGCAATCACGAATGGCACAACCACCCGGTCGCCCTTTTTGACGGCCGTCACTGCTGAGCCGGCTTCAACCACCTCGCCCATGAATTCATGGCCAAAAATATCTCCGTGGTGAGTACCCGGGATTTTTCCGTGATAAAGGTGGAGGTCAGAACCGCAGATAGCCGTAGCGGTCACGCGAAGAATAATATCGTCAGATGCTGTAAGCACCGGGTCAGGCATGGTATCCACGCTGACTTTGTGCGGACCGTGATAAGTCAGAGCTTTCATATTAATCCTGTCCTGTATGAGGTTACCGACAAACCTGGCGTTGAGCAGGCTCTCTGCCTGGGGGCCGCTCCAGAGCTGATACTGGAAAAAACGGCCCGGAGTGCAGGCAACGTATAATCACTTATACGTCTATTTTTTTGGTTTACGAGACGCTGTTGTTACGTTTTCAATGGGCGGGACGGCTCCTATGTCCGTTCCCGTTACCGGATTTACCTCCCGGTCGGAAGCCGTTCGTTTGGCCAGATCGTCAAGAGCCGCCTGCTGTTTTGCCGGAAGCTGAACGCTGGCTGTTCCGTCGCCGCCGTCTACAGCCGGCGTAGGGTTGGTAACATAGTCAAAGTTCTCGTCTGAATTCCAGCTGCCTCTTACTTCCCCACCTTCGGACATGTCGTAATACAGGGTGGCGTACTTCTCAATGGGTGGAAGCTTACCCGGTGGGAAGTTGTTCTGAATGGAGTACAGCGCTTTTTCAAACGAAATCTGATGTGCGACTTCACGCGTCATAAGGAATCCCAGGGCATCCTTCACGCCCGGATCGTCTGTCATGTTGATCAGGCGTTCATAAAGTATTTTAGCCCGCGCCTCGGCGGCAATATTGGAGCGAAGGTCAGCTGTCACCTCACCAATAGTATCAATGTAAGCCGCAGTCCAGGGAACGCCAGCCGAATTGGTTAAGGCGGGTCCTCCGCCATACAGCAGCGACGTCAGATGACTGTCGTTTCCGGCGCCGGTAATGGAGCGGTACAGGTCCCCTTCCTTCTCGGTACCTTCGGCCAGTTCACCCTTGACGCCTTTATTCAGCATTCCCACCAGAGAACCAATTATTTCAAGGTGACTCAGTTCTTCAGTAGCAATATCCATCAGCAGATCCTTCCGTCCCGGGTCTTCATCACCCAGTCCCTGAGTGAAGTACCGACAGGCCGCTGCCAGCTCGCCCTGAGGGCCACCAAACTGTTCAAGTAAAAGATTGGCCAGGCCAGGATTGGGGCCTGCCACACGTACGGTATATTGCAGTTGCTTAACATGTCTGAACATAGCTCACTCCGTATAAGGCGAACGGGTAATCGGAAAGGTGGCTGAACTGCCGCTGGTAGGTTTAGTTATTTTTTCGCTTCAACACCCGACGTTTACGGTCGGATCGTAAACTGCACCCTCACATCTGGAAGATGGGCCAGGTAACAGTGTGACTTTACTCATTCCTGCACGCGTATTTGCTCAACACTACGCATACTCATAAGATCACCTACCTGTTAAGGTCAGCTATGGGTGAGGCATAACTGGCTATCCCAGGATTCTCCGAAACATAACCAGCGGTTCCAGGCATTCTATGCGGCACTATAACTGCCCGATAAACCACGGTTAAATAAGTCTTCAAAGGTGTTAATTGTCATACCAGCCCCAGTAATAAAGGGTTTAAAAAAGAGCCCTCAAAAACATTTAAGCCAGAATGAAGTGTAGCCCGTTACAAAAAAACCGCTTTGCCGTCTGCAATTTCCATCTGATGCGGACCGGGTACGGAAAATTGCAGTGAAAAACCCATAAGCGCTTTTACAAAAATAAACCCAAACCGTGAAAGCTGCAAAAAAAAGCATGATTTTTATTCTAAGTTGATGTAATTCATCACAATGAACCCCCAAAAAAATATATTATTTAAAAAGCAGGAAAGGCTCTTTTTGCTTTAAATATTATTCTTTCCACTCTTAATTTTTACAAAATTGATACGTGATGCGGAAATCAGATTTTTGAATGTTAAGAATTAAGATTTTTCTCACGTGGTGGGGGTTCAGGGTGTAAGGGATATAGCTAAAAATTGCCCGCTATCTGGGAGACGGATAAGCGTCAGACTGGTATCAGTTTCAACCCGCTAAACGCCCTCAGGTAGGCTCGTGCCGATCCTGCAGGGCTTCAATCCCGGCTACGCCGAAGATGTGCACGCTGTTTTTGTCGGTGGATCGAATACCCCGGCCCGCGTCCGGGCCTTTGTCGCCCCCCCGTCAGCGCGACTCTGCAATCGCAACCCTGCCGGCACCGGCCTGTCCGTGAGGTCATGCCAGGGCGGATCCCGTCATAGCCAGAAATAACCGGCTGCAACAGCGGAAATGATGAGATACGTCAGAGTCCACCATGCCGTATGACCTCTAACGACATGGCAGTATCCTTAGTTGAAGGTAACAAGCATTTCCGTGGAGGCAGACACGGCGCCAGAAGGAAGCGCGTTACCGCCAGAACATAAACGCCAGGTGATTTGATTATTAAACGTGTTTATAAATTGCATAGGCATTCTTCCAATCTTAATGGCTTCATTATTAAAATTAATGCCTGAATTTGCGTTGCATGTTCCACTGTCCGTGACCCCGGGGATCTCTCCCGTGATGTAGCCGCCGCCCTGCGCTAACGCTAACCGATTTTTTGAACCCTCATATAAGCTGGTTAATGGGCGAAATTGAACCGAGATATTTGCAGTCACCAGGCTTGATTTTTGCGTGCACGTAACATTGAATGAATTAGTTTGTATACCGAGTTCAGTATTTGCCGTTAAGTTACGGGTGACCGTGCCAAAGTTAATCACGGTTGGAGTATTAACTGAGCACTCTATGGTACTTATACGTAAATCCATACTGGCAGGTAATATTGACTGATAGCGATCCCCTGTCCGGAGTACAGAGAAACTCGAGGCCCACATGGTGGGTATGGCAACGTTCGATGATGTCTGAGTCCCATCTGCAACTAAAACCCAGGTTCCTGTTATATTGACAACGCGGGAGCCGGAGGCGCTATAAAAATTACCCCCAGAGGTCATGCTGGGCGGTAAACACCACTCATAGCCGTTTGGCGAGGTCAGTTCTCCACTGTTCCCACCCCGGGTTTCAGGCAGGCCGATGGTCCCGGTGAAACTTTTTGTCGAACCGTCATAGGCCGTGTAAGTGGCCTGCCCCGTGGCCCTTGGAATAAGCCCTACCCCGGGGGCTATTTGTAACGCTTTATAGCCTGCAATCGTCGTCAAGTCGGTAGATGACATACATTTCGTGTTACTGTTGCCAATATTCATTAAACCATACGCGGAACCTAATGATGCGTGAGTCATTGCACCACTTAGGGTAACATTAAACGGCAGGCCCTCCCACAGTACACCCGATCCTTTTCCTATTGTAATCGTCTCGGCCGCACAATATTTAGGTACCGTCAGCGCTAAGCTCAGCGCGAAGAAATAAAATAATTTATTCTGCATAATACATTTTCCCATTTACTCTATTTTTTAAATCACGCCACCCGCGGACCATTAATGCGTTTCACATTGCACATTTAGGGATCTGATCGGATTATTTGAAGAAGGTGCAGGCTGCCCTTTCAGGCTGTATTTCGCCTGGCACTGTTGAGATTGACTCTGGCCCCATTTGGCCGTCAAATGCCCGGACTCGGACAAACCGCTTAAATACNCCTTTAGTCGGATATACATCCAGACTCGATTGGGTGATATCGACGTCATCAGGCAGCGTAGCGGGATTGAGGCTGATAGTATTGCGCTGATAATTTGACAGATAAGGAACGATGGCGTAACCACGTGAATTGGTCTCGACGTTACCGCTCATCACGCTGGTTCCTGCCGCCTCGGGGGCTTCCACAATAGCGACAGCGCTTCCGAGAGTCTGACTGAAGGTGACGCCATGGGGATGAACCACTACTCCACCGTTCGCGCTCATATTCAGAGATCGATATTGATCACTATAACCATAGCCCATGTTGACAGCGCCCTGACTGCCTTGATATCCCAGATTGAGCGTGCTGCTGTTATTATTATTTTTTGTGTTCGACCATCCCTGCATGACGTTATAGGAGAAGCGATTATCCAAGGCCGTGCCATTTATCCCGGCCTGCTGCTGCACCTGGCCCTGGTTATTATGTGTCATCTGGTAACTTGCATAACTCTGACTTGCCAGTGACGCAGGGCTGAATAAGCTCAGCGGCACCTGCATGTTAAAAGCAAGCTGACGGTTCTGAGGCCAGTTACCGTCGCCCTTAATGCGATCAATTGTGTAGGCAACACTATAGTTTACGCCTTTGAATCTGCTGGTATAGCCAGCAGAAAGCGTATTATTGACCTGCGTATTTTCCCAATAGTCATTTCGGGATCCGGATAAATAGACCGCACCGTAGTCTCCCAGTTGTTGGCTGACATGAATCTGGAAGTTTGAGCGCTGCCTGCCCATGGCCCAGGGAACCTGGTCATCATTAAGCTGATAACCGGTGTTATTATAATCAGCAAAGCTGTAATAATTTTTCGTAGAATAGCGATAAGCGGTTAAATCAACAGACGTCCCTGTTTCTAATAAACTCTTCGAATAACGAACGCGGTATGAATTCCCACTCTTACTGGGATCCTGACTCTGAAATTGTGTTTTAGAGGTGGTAATATCAGCAGACAAGGCACCTAATACCCCCAGCGACAGGCCACTGCCGAAAACAAAAGAGTTGTAGTCTTTAGCGAACAGGCTGCCTCCATACAAGGTAATATCGTATGGAAGGCCATAGATTAATGTGGCCAGAACAAAATCTGCTTCTCTTGAGCCATGAGTGATCCCACCGTTATAACGACCGGTGGTCACCTCATATTTATAGCCGCCAGGACGTTGCATTAAGGGCAAAGAAGAGAATGCTACTGTTTGCGTGCGGACACTGCCATCAGCCTCGGTAATTTTTACCGTCAAATCGCCCCCCTGGCCCGTTTGGTAGAGATCGTCAATTCGAAAGGGGCCGGGTGGAACAAAGGTCTGATAGACTACGTTGCCGTTTTGGGTCACGGTGACCCGGGCATTACTCTGCGCAATGCCGGTGATGAGTGGAGCAAAGCCTCTCAGACTGGTAGGAAGCATATCCTCACTGGAATTAACTTTGATTCCTTTAAATGGAATGCTGTCAAAGATATCGTTACCTGCATTGCTCTCACCCACTAAAAATTCTGAGCGTAAGGCCTGCAAGTCGCGTTGTAAGTAAGTGTTATTAAAACGCGTTTTCTGTTGGCTGGTATTATTATAACCCTTTGTATTATTATCATTATAGGTATAGGTCATATCACTACGCAGACGCCATGCATCCCAGTTCAGTCCGCCAGTAACGTTAGCGAATAAATTCGTTTGTTCACTGCCTGAAAAGCTATGCTGGCCTGATTGCCAATTTCTACCGCCATTTAATGTATAATTCATCAAAAATGCGGGCACACCTTCGTCCCAAAGGCTGGGATCCACATATCCTCTTGCCTTCGGCTGCATAACTATTTGCGGTATGCTTATATCGAGTCTCTGCTGTGGAAAGTCAAACTTAACCCTCGATTCAGGAATAACATCCTGTACATTTCCAATTTTTTTATCTTTCAGTAAATGCGCGATATTTGATATAGCATTCAGGTTAACGCCGATTTTATCAAGAAACTCGGGGGTTAACTCCGGGTAGACTTCCCCTCTCTCTCCTTTTGAAAATTGAATGTTGTGCTGCCCATAGTCATTTTGGTTAACATACACATTAACCATATACCTTCCCGGTGGGATCTGTCCTGGTTGCTCAAATGCGCTCAAATCAACCACGCCGGAGGGTGCGCCATTAATGGCTAATAAATTAGGATCAAAGTAATCTTTTGCATCAGCTGATAATATCCTGGATGACATCACCAAAACCACCAGTGTTGGTGATAAAGCAAGATGTAAATGGTTTTTATTCATTATTACAATGTCCACGTCTGACTTGTGATTTGTATGATTATTGCGAGGGCAACATCGATCGAACCCTGGAAGGGGTGCTCCATCCGTCTTCATCGATCAATTGCCAGGATACATCCCCTCTTGTATTTACAGGCAGGGGGTATCGCTGCTTTCCATAAGGCGGAACCATCATACGTAGCGCCTGTTTATCCAGAGAAAAACGTCCAACCTGAAGCGTAGAAAATGTTAACCAATAGGGTGTCAGGTTAGACGCGATAAGCGTATTTCCATCAAAATCAAATGTCAGTCTATCCGCCACGTCGGCTACCGCTCTTTTTTTCAGGCCTTCCGGGCGATAGAATATTTTCATATTCGTCACCACCGTCATGACTAACTGACCATCCTTCAGGGATCTCTCCTGGGCAGGAATGGCTTTCATTGAAATATAAAAAACAGATTCACGATCGGTCGGAAGAGGCTGATCGTTCCGGCGAATGCGCAAATCTAACGTCTGGTGGGGTTCTAATCGTGCGAGCGGAGGCGTGACAATAAATGGCATCGTTGATTCTCCACTATAATTAAGGTCAACACCCCCGGTATTCGGATCCACGGGTCGGATAAACGACTGAAAAAGAAATGGCGAGTCAGTTTTATTTTCCGCCTTAAGTGTCACGCCTTTTTTTTCTACCTGCGGGTAGATAACTCGCAGGACATAGAATGAGATGCCATTGCTCCCGGATTCAGTATAGGCTTTAGCCCTCGAAGAAATGCTCATAAAGAAGATGACTAATGCAGTTATTACCCATCGACTTAAAGGAAAATTAATCATTTTTAAATAGCAGCTCATCAGATTGTTATTTCGCACGTTTTCGAAAACCCACCATAGTCGTTAATGATGTTCCATTTAAGCGTTTGAACTTTTTCCTTAAATTGATATTGCTGATGACCGTGGGGAGCTATCATTGCCGACACATCATCAAGATTCACCGCTCTGTTATTGACTGAAAGCATACCCAATGTCTGATAATAAGGCGTTGGGTTATTAATCAAATACCCCTTACTGTTCCCTGTAATATTCAGATTACATTCATCCTGAATAGAGGATGATGCTAATCTTTCGGGGCGATAGAATAACTTCACAGCAAACCTGAACCCCACAGATACCTTAGCGTTACCCTTGTCCCGGTTTTCATCTTCGGAGTGGGAGGGCACTGCCAGAACCGATAAATAAAATACAGACTCTCTATCTGAAGGTAACGCCCCGTCTTGTTTGACCAGCCGTAGTATTTGCTGGCTGTCGCCTTCGAGTAAAGATAGCGGAGGCGTGACAATGAATGGAGCAGCCTTTAGCCTGTTTTTATCGTTATAGACCCGTGTTTGAATGAGGTAACTTTTGGCGCCACGGTTATAGACGGTCAATGTCTGCGCTTTTTCCCCCTCCGTAAATACCACTCGCGTCTGGCTCAGACTAATCCCGTTCTGCTGAGCGCTGGTTTTCGTGCTAACAGACAAAAAAAGAGCACTGATCAATATTATTCTTGTGATAGTTAACATTTTCATTCTCTCAGCGATACTCGAGATCAAACATGACGGTTGCAGATACCGTTCCCGGGGTCACCGTTGCACACCCCGTATTGCCGCCACAGCTCACTCCGGCATAAAACGTCAGACTTTGGTCGGGTGGCGTGATCCCTTTTTCACCAAATGCAATCGTACTTCCATCGCGTATCTCTGAATTTGAATAATCAGGCAAGGTACTACTTTGAACCAGCATAATCCCTGGGCCATTTTCAGCACCGTTGCTATTTCCAAATAACCACTTGCCATCCTGAAGACGTCCCGTTCCTGAAACCTTAATTGAGAAGGCGGTGCTTGCACTAACCGACACGCAATTCTGGATATTCAGCTGAAAGGGTTGTGCCGCAACCATTTTATTGGCTTTTAGCTGCGATGCCGACACGTCGCCTAATGAAAGCACACTCTTATTTACGCTAATTTCACAGGTCCCGTCCGTCAGAATTGCGGAGAAATTTAGGGTAACCGCTACAGCGGGTGGCATATAAATGACTGACAGGATAAGAAACAGACCAGATATCCATTTTTTTTTAAAAACGTCCTGTATGCGCATCGATACCCCCAACATCATTAATCGTCTCCCAGGATATATCTCCGGATTTAGCTGATGTTGGATAAACATAACTGCTAAATGGGGCAATCATTTTTTGCTGTGGGGTATCAAGCGCCACCCCTCTTCCTGCAATTTGCATACTGGCAAAACTGACAAAGTAGGGTGATTCATTACTTACTTTAAGACCCTTCAGGTCTCTGGAGAAAATGAGATTTTTCTGTGCTTCCGCCGATGTCACCTTTAAACCATCAGGACGGTAAAAAAGCTTAATTATGTTGCCGACACCGAACTGAGCCATGCCCCGTACTCCTGCCGTTTGCTGTTCTTTCGCGGGTGAAGAACTGGCTGGTATGCCGGCAGCGTTAAAATAGAAAACGGATTCGCGATCCTGAGGGAGCGCGCTTCCCTTAAAAGTGATACGAACCTGATTGGTGCTTTGCGGCTCTAATCGAAATAATGGCGGAGTGACAATAAAGGGTGCCGCGACCATTTTACTTTGTTCAGCACTCACGTTCGTCTGTACAAGATAAGGACTGTTCCTCATGGTGTTACGTAGCGTAACGCTAATGCTTTTTTCATTTTCAGGGTAGATCAGGCGCGTTGCGTTGATGCCAAAGCCTTCAGCCTGGGCTACCGTTGCCGATAAAAGGAGTATCGCGCTTGCTGAGCAGAAGCAAATATAGCGTGTCATACTTAACTCCAGAGTAAAAAAGCGAGCCGTTAAACCCGCTTCAGAATCAATAAAATGGCGTATTGAAAAGTAAAAATGCTCAGCTAATCAGTTATAAGCGAAGCTGAACAGGACGGGTGCATTTACCGCACCGATATCCGCAGTAGTGGATGTTGACGCCAGGCCAGCCTGCAAGCTTAATGTTTTACCATTCAGATCGGCTGAAGAAGGGTCGCTGCTTGCGGCGGTGGCTATCAGGATTTTGTCGCCGTTATTGAGATATGTTGTTGGCGCATTCGTTTGGCTAATCATGATCCCTGTATTGGTTCCGGTGCTGTTAAACATATTCGCGTTCCCACCCAATGTCTGACCAGAGACGACCAGGCTGGCAGTATCCGAGGCCGCTTTTGGCGTTTCACAGTTATTGATACCAACAGTGAATTTTTTTACGCTGGAAGTGACCGGTACTGCGACAGTGGTAAATTGCGATGGTGTGAAGTTGCCTAAATCCAGGTTATTGGTTGACAGGGAAACATCACAGGTTGCGGCAACAACGTTTGCCGTGATTGTAATCTGTGCGTTATTTGCCGCTGTAGCCGTGCCAGCCGCGGCCAAAAATAAACAGGCAACAGGTGCTGTTTTAAAAATTGAAATAGACATAGTGAATTTCCCTTTTATTCGTCTGATAAATCAAATTTAGTAAAAATGAACACTCTCGAAAATTCCGTTCGGGTTTAATGCGCTTCTGATAAAACACACAAAACCACAGTAGATTCGCGAGATCGAAAAAATAATACTTTACGTACAAGTTGATAGCAACGGGGCACCAGAGGGGGTTCCGCATACCCATTAAATACGTGTCAGAATCCTCTTATACGATAATATTCTGACAGAACCGTGGCTTTAGGATATTTCAAAGATCGAGAGAGCCACCAGCGGGTCGTTATCATTATATTCAGGCATGAGGCCTATCTTAAATTAGGACATTTCGCTTATCGTAGAATCAGGTGGTATAGGATATTTCCTTATTGAAGCTATTTAAAATATTTGTAAATTTGTGTAATAAGCAAACAGCGGGTATGTTTCCAGGAAAAAGCATTTTTCCCGGGCTAACAGGTGTTCACCGGCCGTCATCTGGGTAAAGGGCGAGTCATCACGACCCCATGTGAGACATTTCGCGCAGGAGACCCGTAGCGGTTAACGTTTCTAGAAGAGAGGCTCTTCTTATCAGTGTTGCGATAAGCCGTTGAGCAACAACAGGGAACAGTGACATCCGGCACGACATGAAAGCGGCGCCAGAATGGAGGAGTTTTAGGGGAGGCTACTGCGATTTTCCGCTTAGGGGGGTAATGGCTTCTTATAGAAGCAATCATCCTTAGGTGAGTAAGTGATGATTGCTTTCTATGATATTAATCAGGATAAGCGTCTTAGCTAACTACAGTTTACATCATTAATGTATAGGAGCTTCGCCCAATACTCTAAAACATTATTGACTTTATACTTTGACATAGCAGAGCGTAAGTGTGAGCTTACCGTTTTAACATTAATCCCGGTGAGCTTGCTTATCTCTTTATGGCTCATGCCCTTTTTTAAAAGCACTGATACCAGTTTTTCTCTATCTGTCAGCTGATCGAACTTAGTCTTCTCAAAAATCCCTCTCCGGTTATTACTGCCACCAAAGATGATATTACTTAAGACTCTTTTGACTTCTACTAAATTCAGATTATCGGTGAAAAATATTGCATTCTCGTAACCGCTTATCCCTTTGACAACATGTTTCATGTTCTCAGAGCAAAAGACTATTACGCCCGTGCTATCATCACCCAATGATGTTTCCCTTTGTGGCAGCTTCTCAAAAATACTCTTCGATGACAATACAACAATATCAATCCAATAGTAATCACTTGAAATACCATAATTAAGGATCTTTTTTGTGCTATCGCTATAGTTTGATAATGAATGCACTTCATCTAATAATTCATATAGTCCTTTTTTAAAAAATAGGTTTTCAGAATAAAAAGAGAATAATACATTTCCATACGCACGCATACTTTCAATCCTTCTTACTGCCAAGGGTTATTTTTATCAACTATTTTCAGGAATAGCAAGGTAGTGGAAAATCAATTATTCAAATATATATAGCTGCTTTTAATTCAGAAACAAAGATACACAGATGTGAAATTTACATGTTACCTGCTCATGGTTCAGATCTTTCTTAGAATGAATATGACTGCACTATGATTTTCCTGGATAACAAATGTTTAATAAATTTTAATAATAAGAATTTTCGTCCACGCTCTCTAATTTAAAAATTTAACGAAGAAATTAACCTCCAATGCTCAATAGGTGAAACTAATCAATATTTAGTAATCAATAGATAAAAAAATCGTCACATCCAGTTAACTTAAACACCTGCCCGGCTCGTCAGGACGCACATCTCCTCTTGTTTTTAATCACGATCCCTTTCAGACAGTGCATTCATATTTAGCCTCCAGATAAATTGGGATGATCCTATAGAGGTTTTGCGTATCAGCCTCCTCCTCCCCTATGACGCTGTGGACCGCAGGGTTGGTTCATCCATAAGAACCATGTTAACGTTAACATATTAAACGCAGCTAAAACCACATTCTTAATATCAACAGCTATACAATATTTTAACCAATCGTATAAAAAAATATATTAAAAAGGATTTCCTCAATTAAAACCACAAACAGAATAGCTTATCGACCCTGATTTTTATAATAGCCAGTATTAACACGCTAACGATCATAAAAAATTGTGGTATTCACCCTGTATAAAAAGGTTATTTACCCCCTTTATAGAATTTCCAAATCGCCACCACTCCCCTGCTCAGAATTCAGGTAAAGCGCAATGCCCTTTATAAGTACTGGATGATGAGCGGTAGCGCAGGCGGCCGTAAAGTAACAGCGTGAGATAAGCGGTAGCGCAGGCGGCCGTGAAGTAACAGCGTGAGAGGGCTGGGTGCCGTGGTGGCAGAAATGACGTGCTTAAATATTTATATTAATGTGCCGAAGTTGTGTCTACCCAGGCCACAGATAAACGCAGTGATAACTGTCCATCATTCATGCCCGGGTTATGTATGACGTCAAATGCTACTTACTCCAGCGCCCAGGCGCCTGCATCTGATAATGTCGCCGTTCCTTGCCAGGCGAACAAACTTAGCTCCCGGTGGTCAGCATCAGGGTAAATTCGGCTACTCAGGCATGCCTGACCGTCATTAACAAACACTTCTACTGAAGAGCTGTCGATAAATAAACGTAAAGCCAGAGCCGCGCCTGCCACTAAGGGTACGCTTCGCGTGCCACATAATCCGTGCTGAGGATAGCGGCGCTCCAGCACCAGACGCTGCATCTGGCTATCGACATAGACACGCAGGCCTTCCCCGAGGCTCAGACCAAACTGTTCCGCATCACAATTCGCGCAATCCCAGTGAAGTAAAACTTCCATGGCCTCCCCTTTCTTCGCCATCAGAACCGCCTGGTTTCTCAGAGTACTCACCGGCCAGGGGAACCAGGACTGACGCAAAGCTTCCACCTCTTTCGCTGGCCGCATCTGCAGGCGATTGTGCTCATTAAGGCTCAGTTCACGGGGTAGAGATAACATCCCCGCCCAGCCATCCTGTTGCTCCGGCAGCGGCGATTCCCACATATCCAGCCAGCCAATGACGATACGGCGGCCATCTGGCGTCAGAAAACTCTGCGGGGCGTAGAAATCGTGCCCGTGATCCATTTCGACAAATTCTTCCGTGCGGACAAACGGCTGGCCGGGCTGCCAGTCACCGACCAGATAGCCGCTCTGGAACAGGTTGCAGTTCTCAAAACCCTTCGCGGCCAGCCCCTGTGGAGAGAACATCAGGACGCGTTTACCCTCGAGGAGAAAGAAGTCAGGACACTCCCACATAAAGCCCATATCGCTTTTCGCCTGGTCCAGAATGCCCTCTTCCTGCCACTCACGCAGATCGGCCGATCGGTATAGCCGTACTTGCCCGGTGTCGCCAACGCGTGCACCAACGACCATGTACCAGCTATCCCCTTCGCGCCAGACCTTAGGATCGCGAAAGTGATGCAGGCCGGCAGGCGTATCCACGATAATCCCCTCCCGCCTAAAGTGAACACCATCGCGGCTGGTTGCCAGGCACTGTACCTGATAAAGATTCTCGTCGTTTCTGGCATCGCCGTGAAATTTATGCCCGGTGTAAATGAGCGCCAGGGTGTCGCCATCAACCACCGCCGAGCCAGAAAAACAGCCGTCTTTGTCTTCCGTTCCTTCCGGGGCCAGGGCAACGGGTAAGTGCTCCCAGTGAAGCAAATCTTTGCTCCGCGCATGTCCCCAGTGCATCGGTCCCCACTGGGTGGAATAGGGATGATGCTGGTAAAAAGCGTGATACCAACCCTCAAACCAGATCAGGCCATTAGGATCGTTCATCCAGCCCGCTCTTGCGGCCAGGTGATAGCGCGGGTACCAGCGCAGGTTTAACCTCGCGTGTTTAGCCTGAAGTTCCTGTTCAGCGTGAGCAATTGAGTAGGTCATAGTCTTCACTTATTTTATTCAGCCAGGAGAACGTTACGGCCCTGCGGATCCCCGGAGGGTTTACTGGATCGCAACAAGAAGATGGAAATAAAGGTGATACCGAATACCATCAGCCCCATAAACAGATAGGACTGAGCAAATCCATATTTTTCGTAGCTGTAGCCTGCCAGGGGCGATAACAGGGTAGCGACCACTGAGCTCGTACAGGCAAAGCCCACCAGATAGAGCGTGGCGGAGAGTCGTTTATCGAAGTTAAGGCTGTTGTATTTGAAAATAGCGATTAACAGAATTGGGAGTTCAACGGCATGTAGCAGCTTAGTGATGGAAATAAGCAGCGGACCTTCCACTAACCCGGAAGCGATCATACGCATTGCCATCACCATTCCAGCGAAAATCAGGCCATTTTTGGCCCCGACACGATTAACCAGCCATGGCGCACAGAACATGCCAGCGGCCTCCAGGAGCACCTGAAACGAATTCAGATAGCCGTACATGGCGTTGCCTTCCTGCTGTGTGGGGAACTGTGAGGTAAAATAGGCCGGAAACTGCTGATCGTAGACGCTGTAAATACAGGTCCCGACCACGAAGAATATCAGGGCCCTGAAGCGCGGCAGGGTTAGCAGCCGTAAGGCATCTTTCAGCGTGACTTTCCCGCCTGACACCGCCTCCTGCATCGCGTGTGATGCCGAAGAGACGCGTAAGCGTATCAAAAGCATAAAGAAGATCAGGCCGGAACAGCTGGCGACTGCGAAGTTTACTTTCGGGTTGATATTGAACAATAGCCCGGCGAAAAATGTTGCCACGGCCCAGCCCAGCGATCCCCACATTCTTGCTTTTCCGAATTCAAACTGGCTCTGACGCGCGACACGTTCGGTGTAGGATTCCAGTACACCAACACCGCCATTGAATGTCAGACCGATATAGACACCACCAAAGAGACTTCCGAGAAAGACGTTCAGTTTCAACAGGAAGCCAAAAAGCAGATAGGCTGGGCCGGATAAGATCAACAGTGCCGTGATAAACCAGAGTAAATTTTTACGCAGACCAAGCTTGTCCTGAATAAAACCATAACAAACTTGCACGCACAGCGTGGACAGCGAGATCACTGAAAAAAGGATCCCGATCTCCCCTGCTTTCAAACCGACTTCCTGATGCAGCCAGATAGAGAGCAGCGAACCTGTAGCAGACCAGGCCACAAAGAAAAAGAACAACAGCGCGCTGAGTATCAGATAACTGTGAGAGTGGCGGGTTTTCATCATGGCAATCTCATACTAAAGGGATGCGTAAATGATAACGTTAACATGAAATAAAATGCATGCTGTTTTACTGTAATTTTGGATACCACTCACAAAAGTTAACGTTAACAATGGCACTATGAGATTATAATCATCCTTCCTTACGCTGAGCAAACCTCACGCTCAGGCCAGGATTACGTATGATCCTTTTACAACCCAGGTATGTTTTATAGCCTGTTGCGTCGTGACAAATTTGGAGCAAAAAGAATGGCATCGCTGAAAGATGTGGCAAAACTGGCAAACGTATCGCTGATGACAGTTTCCAGGGCATTAAACTCTCCCGAACGCCTGAAGCCTGAGACCCTGTCTCGCGTACAGTCCGCTATCGACGCGACGCAATACGTGCCCGATTTATCGGCAAAAAAAATACGTGGCGCTCACGCCATTCCAAATACCATCGGCGTGTTGGCTCTTGACACTGTCACCACCCCTTTTTCCGTGGAAATCACCCTTTCCATCGAAGAAACGGCTCGTGCCCATGGCTGGAACAGCTTTGTGGTTAACATGTTTTCTGATGACAGCCCGGAAAATATCGTCGATCTGCTGCTCTCACATCGGCCGGATGGCATTATCTATACAACAATGGGATTGCGACAGGTGCCATTACCCGAGAAGCTGTTAGGCCTCCCCTGCGCGCTGGCCAACTGCGAAAGCCTGCATCAGCCGGTCGCGAGCTATATTCCAGGTGATGAAAAAGGGCAATATTCTGTGGTGCAGGCACTCCTGTCCGCAGGCTATCGTCGTCCCCTCTGTTTACACTTGCCCGTAAACCATCTTGCTACCGCCAGACGGCGTAAAGGTCTGGAAAAGGCCTGCAGGGAAGCCGGTATCGATCCTGATAAGCTTGACCACTGTTACATGGAGTATGGCGATGAACACTACCGTGATATTCCCGACATGCTTATGGCGCATATCCACCACGGCAGAGCTCATTTCGATTCCGTGGTGTGTGGGAACGATCGTATTGCGTTTATGGTCTATCAGACACTGCTGTCGCAGAGGTTGAGGATCCCGCAGGATGTCGCGGTAGTGGGCTACGATAATATGGTGGGTATTGGCCATCTCTTCCTGCCCCCGCTCTCAACGGTGCAGCTGCCCCATTACGAGATTGGACGCCTTAGCGCGCTGCATATCATCAACGGTGAGACGCATCGGAAAACGGTAGAAGTTGAAAGCCCATTGCTATTTCGGGAATCGGTGTAGCAATATGTCGTTTACTGTCACGCTGCTATACCGATAGCCTGACCGCATCTCACTTACGCGGCGTACGAATGCTGCGCCAGAGTGCACAGTTCATTCCAGTAGCAAAACCTGACGGTCAGCTGGTAGCGGCTATTTTTCATAGATCTCCCGCGTACGGTAGTAGCTCATTTCAAAACCATACAGCTGACTGACGGGCAGTAATGACTCGGCGATCCGGGACGCATCTATACCTTCATCAGAACGCGCCGCTGAAAACACCCGACTCAGGATAGTGGAAAACGAACGCCTGACGCTTAGTAAAACTCGCTTCATGGTCTGCTCCTGCTGTGACAAGTAACATGCTGTGCGGTAGAGCTGATTTAACCTCAACGGGCAGAATGGGGGAAATATCTTATTGTTCGGAGAATAGCCAGAAATTGGCTTAGGGCGGTCTGGGCATTCTCCTGAAAAGGGCCTGCCCCTGGCAATCTTGCCGCCATCTTATGCCATACTGAGATCTTTCAGGCAGAGCCATGTCTGCTCTTTGCCTATTTCCCGATAATGAGATTTTCCATGAGTAACTTCCTCACCCCCGCCGCCGCTTACCTGAACCGACGTAACGAGCTCCTGGCCGAACGCTCGGTGGTAGACTCTCCGGTGGTGATACAAACGGTTAATAAGGCCCTGATGGCCAGCGAAATCGCCATGGCGACTTTCCATGACCTGGAAACGCTGCGATCCCTCCAGCTGCGTAAAGCCAGGCCGATTGAGCAACACAGCCTGCGCATCCAGCAGGAGTTGCAGCACTTTGAATTGGCCAGCAACGAGCTGGTATTGACCGATACCGCCGATGAGGCTGCTTACCTTTGCTACCAGACCGCCTTTTTTCAGCTGAACGGCACCTTCCCCTGGCAGTATGCCAGCCTGCAAAGGGTACAAAATGAACTGTTTGCAACGACATTCACCCTGTGGCAGGAAACGCTGGAGGAGCTGTTCACCTCAAAGCATCGCCGCCTGCTGTTCGTCCGGGTTGAGAAAATTCTGGCCTTTTCCATCAGTAAAATCCCCGTGCTGGGCGAAGCAATGGATGTCTATCGGCAGCTGGTGACCGCCATGCAGACCAGCCACCAGCGTGCGCAGGAGACAGACGACTATTTCCGATCGCTGGAGAGCTACAGCGATGCCGCTACGCTGTGCAGCCGCAGCATCCTGATTTTCTGTTTTACCACCGAAGCGGTACTGCGCGGTCGCCCCCTGCCGGATGAAGCGCAGCTAAATAAGAGAATTAAAACCCACCACCAGAGCGTGATTGAAGGGACCCACCCCTACTTTTAATCGCCAGTAGTGATAGTATTACCCACCCTGTCACCCCATTACGCCCTGCAAAACCTGGACTGACCCATCTTTTATGCCCGCAACTGAGAAAAGAAAAAATGACCCGCAGGGGTTAAAGCTGCGCATCCTGGCCGGTGCACTCACCACCTTTGCGGAATTTGGCCTGCAGGGCGCGCGCATGGAACAGATCGCCACCCTTGCCCAGACCACCAAGCGAATGGTGGTGTACCATTTCGCCACAAAAGAAAACCTGTACATACAGGTGCTGGAATCGGTGTATCAGCAGATCCGCAGCCATGAAACCGGCCTGAAACTGGCTGATTTACCCCCTGAAAAAGCGATGGCGAGGCTGGCCGAGGCAAGTTTTGACTATCACATTTCCCATGCGGATTTTATGCGGCTGGTCTGTAGCGAGAACCTGATGCGCGGGCGTTATATCAGTCAGTCCACGCGCCTTAAAACACTGAACCAGAGCGCGCTTGAGGTGCTTGATGCCATTCTCCTGCGGGGTAAAGCCGCAGGCGTCTTTGATACCGAGGCCTGCGCCGTTGATGTTCATCGCCTGATCAGCAGCATCTGCACCCACAACGTGTCTAACCGTTACACTTTTCACGCGCTCTTTGGCGGCAGTGAAAGCGAAGAGCAAAGCATTGCGCGCAATCGCCAGCTGGTAGTAGATGCCACGCTTCGCTATCTGCGCCCACGAGGATAAACCTGTACAATAAATTCAACCCTGTACAGTTTTTACCTGTCCGTGGCTGTATTTTAGGGGGCGGATCGGCTACGCTTGAGAGGAGTGAATATAAATTCAACCTCTGCGCCTTTGTGCTTAATCCCCCTGATATTGTCCAGATCAAAGGAGCTGTCAATGACATGCGAAAACCCTGGTTACCCACTCCGTAAGCCTCATTTGAGCGAAAACGATTCCCGGCTGTGGAACTGGGCACAAAATGGCCCTATTGCTGATAAACGTGCCGTGCAATCACCTCAGACTGAGGCTGAGCTGCAAACGCTGGTGGCGGCGAGCGAAGGAAAGATTCGCGTTACGGGCAGCAAAATGTCTCCCAGCCGGATGCTAAAGGTGGCCGGGCAGCAGGATACGCTGGTTGACCTGAGCAACCTGAGCGGTCTGATTGCGATTACCGACGATAGCGCCACCTTTGCGGGCGGTACGCCGTTACATGAAGTGTATGAAATGCTGACCGGTATAGGCCGCATGCTTCCCTCCTCGCCGGGCGTGATTGCTTCCCAGACGCTGGCGGGTGCCCTGGCAACGGGTACCCACGGGCAGGGTTTGCAGCAGAGCTCTATCGCCGATGAGGCGCTAAGCATCCGCATGGTGCTGGCCGATGGCAGCATTGCCGAGTATAACCGCGACCACCGTTGGTTCCCGGCGGTCCAGCTTGGACTGGGCGCATTGGGTGTGGTCACCCAGGTCACGCTGCGTACTCAGCCCCTGACCATCTACACCTGTTTCAAAAACGCCGTCAGCGCCGACAGCCTGGAGCAGGATTTGCTGGACTGGAATCATGACTATGCGCTCAGCAAAGCCTGGTGGTTCCCCAATGAAAACCAGGTCCACGTCTGGACGGCCCGCGAGGCCAGCGACGTTGAGATCCGCCAGTATCGTGATAACAACGAAGAGTTAGTAACCCAGGAAGAAACCAGCGATGCGATGAATGAAACTATCGATCAGACGCTGGAGCATATGCGTAGCGACACGAAAATCGTTGACGAGAACGGCAAGCCATTTCGTACCGTCACGCGTTTCAAGGATTTTTCCGACGTTACCGGAGACGTTTATCAGGTCTTTTGCCGGGGCATTGCCACCCCGCAGATTAACGTTGAAATCGGCATTCCACTGGCGCGAGCGCCTGCGGTCATTGCTAAGATTAAGGCCTGGCATACTGAAACCCAGCCGCATATGCACTATCCGATTATTTTACGCTGTACCGGCCCGTCATCCTCATGGCTCAGCCCGTCAGCACCAGAAGCGACCTGCTTCTTTGGCTTTGTGGTCTATTATGCCGAGGACGGTTCCCTCTCTGAAGAGGGCGTGAACTTTCTGCAGGCGGTGGAGAAGCTGCTGGCTGCAGAGGGAGGCAAACCGCACTGGGGGAAATATTTCGACGCGTCGCTCTATGACTGGCCAGCCCTCTACCCCGAGTGGCCTGCCTTCCTGGAGGCGCGGGAAGCGCTGGATCCGCAGCATAAATTTGAAAACCACTTTACCGCAGCTTTATTTGACTGATTATAAAGGAGAAGGCCAATGAAGGCATGGGCAACCCTGTTAACACAGTCGGGCTACGCCGTCGGCGTCAGGGCGCTATCAACGTCTTTGAAAAAGGCCGGCAGTATCTACCCGCTGGTGGTGATGGTGACCGAGAATATCGACGTCGCGACCCGGCAGTCGCTTGAAGACCTGGGCTGCCGGGTGCAGGAAGTGCAGGCGCTCAGCCCGGACAGCAGCCTGAAGCACAACTATGCCAATGCGCGCTTTTCAGAAGTGTGGACCAAGCTGGCTGCCTGGAAACTGACCGACTACGATCGCATTGTTTTTCTGGATGCCGATATGCTGGTGACCCAGAATATGGATGAGCTGTTCTCGCTAACGCTGGAAGAAGAAGGGATTGCGGCCTGTCACGCCTGTCGCTGCAACCCCAATAAGATTGCCAGCTATCCGAAAAGCTGGCGGCCTGAAAACTGCTTTTACAGCTACTGTCGGGGCCTGGAGCATACGGAAGAACCGGCGGAAGTCGACAATTACCTGAACGGCGGATTTCTGGTGCTTACGCCCAGCCAGGCGGTATTTGATGATATGGTACACCGATTATCCGAACTGGATGATTTATCGCGCTATCTCTTTGCCGAGCAGGACTTCCTCAACGATTACTACCATCAGCGCTGGAAGCCGCTTCCCTATATCTATAACGCGTTAAAGACGCTGCCTTTCCAGCATGCGGCAATGTGGGATCTCGCCGAGGTTAAAAATATCCACTTTATTCTCGATAAGCCCTGGGAAAAAGCGCCGGATAAAAACGACCGGTACTCTGCGTTGAATGCCCTGTGGTGGGAAATTTCTGCCAGTTGACGACAGATAAATAGAGGTTGATGAGGTGGAGAAGTTAGCGCTCCACCTCTCAGGACATAAAAAGCGCCCGCTCGCGCTCCCGGCGCGGTAGCAAAATATCCTTCGCACTGCCGGCACGCTTCCACATCAGGAAAGCATCGGCTGCGCCCTTATAATCCCCGACGTTCAGCCTTTTTCGCAGCGTTGAATCTCGAAAAGCACCAATGCCAATATTAAATATCAGACTGCACAGGGCATCGTATTGATTTTGATTCATCGCCGCGATGACATCTTTATTAATCGCCCTTTCAACCGTGCGCAGATCCATCAGTAAGAGTTCAGTCGATTTTTTGGCGTCAATTCTCATCTCTTTATGCACGGGGAGACCGTCAACACTCCCGGTGTGGCCTACGCCTATCGTCCAGATGCCCACCACATCACGATAGCTGACCAGCCGCTCGCCCTCTTCCTGTTTAATAAACCTGATACCTCTATTGCTTATTTTCATCGTCGTCGGCTCCAAATCGTTTATATAAGATGCCCGTAATAACATTGCGAATTCTTTCCACCCCTGAGAAACCAATAATTCCTCCCACCAGCGTGGCCGCACTGTCTGGCAGACCCAAATGCTCCAGTGAGCTACAGACGGCCAGGGTAAATACGCCACAAATGCAGGTGCTGGAAATTATTTTCCACCATGATTTGCCATCATAAATTCCCATAAAAAAAGCGATCAGCATTCCCGACAGGGCAGAGAAAAAGGTGGGCAAATATTCGACTATCCACTTTGCGCACTCTTCCAGAATAAAATTTATCGTGGAATTCATCGCGGCCTCTGAACAGTCATACCGTTCTGGCCCGGTCAAAGGGCCAGAACGCGGAGTGATTACCGAAAACCTATTTAATTTCCCGCCACAGCGTCGGTGCCAGACCGGGTGCCCACTCCGGCGAATGGGCAATATGCGTTTGCAGGCAGGTCCAGTTACGCCCGCCATGTGAAACGTTATCACCGGCATTGAAGCGTTCACCCAGAATCCAGGCAGGATAAACGTTACCCCCGCCGGTATCCTTATCAGCCAGCGTGGTAACGGCGAGAACATTACTGGGGACGGAGAGCTGGCCTTTGACGTCGAGTGCCGCCACAAAGTAGCGCAGCGAGGTTTCAGGCCGCAGACCGGCGTCGCTGTAGCTTTGCTGGGACAGGGGAACCCGTGCAATCTCATGGCCTTCGCGATAAACGATATACTCCAGCAGCGCGTTAACGCTGGTGGAGGCCGTCCACATCAGATCTACCCGCGTTGACGTGACTGCCATGCTNGTAAATCAGCTCGCCATCGCGATAGAGCCGATACGCTGCGGCTGCCGTTGATGAGGTATTCCAGCTGAGCGTCACGCTGTCAGAGGTAATGTTATACGCACGCAGCCCCGCAGGTGCCGCCGGCACATCCTCACCGGGCTGACTATCGCCGGTGAAATCCAGATCGATAACATGATAAAAAGCGTTACCGGTATTCGCCACTTCCCACACCGCCAGCAGCACATGATAGCCCTGCCGCTGGGGAAGCATCACATCGTGAACCGTTGGCTCCGGCGGCGTAAGCGCTGCCCCATGGCTCCAGTGGGGCTGCTCGGTTAATTCAACCTTAAAGAAGGGCTGACTTTCAAACTGGGCGCGACTGAGCGGTAGAGACGGGTCCCATCCCTCACGGGTGATAAAATAGTTCCAGCGTCGGGTGGTATGCACGGCGCTGTAAGCCCAGGATATTGTCAATAATTCAGAAGAGAGGACTGCGTGTTTTTTCCAGTGGCTGCCCGGCGCATCGAGGAATTCTGCATTACCCTGATTGGCGCTGGCAATTTTACCGTCTTTGGGCGGGGTAGCGTTGGTTGAATCGGTTGAAGCAACAGCATCAGTCAGGCCCGACTGAACGGCAGGGAAAAATTTTCCCGCTTCGCGCTGATTCAGCTGACCGTTATCGATCAACCCTTCCTCCCAGGCGAACCAGGCACGGGATGCCGGTGAAAATACGTGGCCATGACGCGTATTGCCGTGCGATTTTGCGGTACTGATAATCGGTGTATTCGTATTAGACATAATTTTACCTTTCAGTTGAAATACGGCTCAGATCAGGTTCCAGAGCGAGTAGGCAAGATTCGGCTGCCAGAAACTGTTGGATTCATGCGGCATCACACAGAGGTAGTGCTGATGGTTCCATCTGACCCGGTCGTTATCCAGGTAGCGGATGCCTGCCTGCCACTGCGGCCAGTCTGGATCGGGCGTTGGGTCCGGTGTGGGATCGGGTGTTGGGTCAGGCGTAGGGTCGGGTGTGGGATCGGGTGTTGGGTCGGGATTGGGTGCAGGATCGGGTAGCGGACCAGACAGATAGCCATAGCGCTTAATAAATTCACCACCGTAAGCCACGCCGGAACTTGAGTAGCCCTCATCCCAGTTGACCGACCAGGTCATTAAGCCCGCAATCGACAGACCGGCTAAATCAAGACGGCTGAAGGCGCGTGTAAGGTCACCCGCATCAGCAACATAGCCGGTTGCTGCGGCATCATTATTCGCGGGCAGGCCAATAATAAATTTTTCCGGCGGGATCCTGATAAATTCTCCCTTACCGGTGACGAGGCTTTCCGTCAGATAAAAGAGAAAATCCTCTTTTACACTGTCATTATCCTGCGCCAGATAGCCTAAACCGTAGACGTGAAGACCATCGGCTCCCTGGTTGTAAAACTGCGGTGCCACATAATCGTAATATCCTTCAAGCTGGTTGATATAAGGCACATAACTTCCGGTTTTGCGCAGGTAGGGGAATTCCGGCGCCATACTAATAATGAAATGCTTACCCTGCCGACGAAAATAATCTTTTACCTGCTTAAGTGCCGCCGGGATAACGATCTGATTATCCGCTCCAGCGATCGCCGTCTGCTCAAGGTCAATATCAAGCCCATCAAAGCCATATTGATTCGCCAGCGAGATAATACGGTCGATCAGGGCGCTTTCATCCGCCTTTCGCAGTGCGATGTGCGCGTCGGCTCCGCCTAATGAAATAAGGACTTTACGCCCCTGGGCATGTACAATATCAACCTGCTGGCGAAATTCCTCCGCGCTCCCTTTATAAGGTTTAAAGTCAGGAATATTATCGCTTCCCGACAACACCTTCATAAAGGCGACGGCAATTACGTTGTACTGAAGTGGCACCTGAGACAGCAGCATCTCACTAAAACGGCCACGCTGATAGCCGATGCCATCCCCTGTACCCCAGTTATGCCAGAAGCCGATAATAACTTTATTTGCACTTTTAGATGCAGCAGGAGCGGTTGAATATGCCGACGCTCCAGTGGATTGATTCATAAAACCTCCAGGTCAGTAACAGAGTAAATAAAAAATATTTTTTAGCTCTTAATAACAGGAAATGCATTTAGCAGCAGAGTGAAATTTTGCACATCCACCTGGAAAAGTATTACTCGCGGGGAGGGGGATTTTCAACTGCAATAAATTCACAAACCATAAATCTTAAAAACATTAATTCATTCTTATTTGCTGGCAGCCCAGTCAACAGAGGCTTCTGAAGCCAAATGGTAAATAAAAAAATTCCGTACTGGCGGATAAAAAAACAAAAATAGTTGCCATCCTAAATAAAAAGATATTAAGCAATAAATTCTATCGGCTATAACGGGGTTTTTATGCCAGGCCTGCTGACTGAGCGTTAATTATCAGCAAATGTATATCGGGATGACGTGACTTAATTTAGCGTCAGCGCCAAAAAAATTTATGGCAAATAAAGATAAAAAAAACCACCGCGGCATACCTGCCCGGTGGCTGTGACGGCGCGCAACAGGCGCTGCTGACGCGCGACCAGCGTTCAGTGGCTTATTTCGGGAAGTCCGTACCGACCGACATCTCTTTCCAGGCTTCTATTTCGTTCAGACGCGACTGAAGCTTCGTGGTCACCGCATCATAGCCCCATGCGCCCATGACCAGATGGCGCGGCGGATTTTCCGCTTCGGTCAGGGCAATCATCGCCTGAGCAGCGCGGACCGGGTCGCCCGGCTGCTTGCCGCTGCCTTCAGAGGTGCCTTTCAAGCGCACGCCTGCGGTTTCGGCATAGTCAGCGAGGGTATTCGGCGTCTGACGCAGCGAGCGACCCGCCCAGTCGGTACGGAATGGCCCGGGCTCCACGCAGGTGACGGCAATACCCAGCGGGCCTACTTCCGCCAGCAGGGCATCTGACCAGCCTTCAACAGCGTGTTTGCTGGCGGAGTAGTAGCCAGAACCGGGGAAGCCGATCTGTCCGGCGACGGAGGTAATGTTAATAATGTGGCCGCTTTTCGCCTTGCGCAGGACGGGCAGCACCGCGCGGGTCATCGCAAACAGGCCAAACACGTTGGCGTCAAACTGCGCGCGAATTTCATGCTCCTCGCCCTCTTCCACCGAGGACTGGTAGCCATACCCGGCGTTATTAACCAGCACGTCGATAGTGCCGAACTTATCAACAGCAGCCTTAACTGCCTGCTCAATCCCGGCACTGTCGGTGACGTCCAGCGAGACGGCCAGCGCACGATCTGCCACACCGGAAACCAGATCGCTGACCTTCGCTTTATCGCGGGCGGTGACCACGACGTTGAAGCCTTTTTTCAGCACTTCTTTTGCCAGTTCGCGGCCAAAGCCGGTAGAACAACCGGTAATAAACCAGACGGGATGGGTGTTTGTGATCATGGGATATCCTCAATTAATATGATTGTGCGTAAATGGTACATCACGGCTTACCCGGCATCACCTGATTGAGCAGCTGGCTGGCGGTATCTGCCAGCACCCTGCCCGCGCCGCGATCGCCTTTTACCATCGACGCCATAAAGGCCTTTGCCTGCTTCAGGGTGATATGCGGCGGCAGCGGTGCCACCTCCGGATCGGTTTTCACTTCCAGCACCACCGGACGGTCTGCGGCCAGCGCCTCCGCCCAGGCCGCGCTTAGCTGCTCCGGATCGTCCACGAAAATCCCCTTAAGCCCCAGAGATTCAGCAAACTGAGCGTAATGCACGTCGGGGAGCTGCTGCGACGCGGCGAAACGCGGATTGCCCTCCATCACCCGCTGCTCCCAGGTGACCTGATTGAGATCCTGATTGTTGAATACGCAGACCACCAGCTGCGGCGTGGCCCACTGCTGCCAGTATTTCTGAATGGTGATAAGCTCCGCCATATTATTCATCTGCATCGCCCCGTCGCCCACCAGCGCTATCACCAGCTTTTCAGGCTCGGCAAACTTGGCCGCAATGGCGTAGGGTACCGCCGCCCCCATGCAGGCCAGTCCCCCGGACAGGCTGGCGCGCTGGCCCTGCTTCACGCGATAGTCCCGGGCGAACCAGTTCGCACAGGAGCCGGAGTCAGAGGTCACGATGGCGTTGTCCGGCAGCAGCGGCGACATCTCCCACACCACGCGCTGTGGATTCACCGGGCTGGCAGACGCCATGGCCCGCTCCTCCATCACCTTCCACCATGCCTGTACCTGTACGGCGATATCCTCCTGCCAGCTGCGATCCGTCTTTTGCTCAAGCAGCGGCAGCAGCGCGCGCAGCGTTTCGGCCGCGTCACCGTGCAGGTTCACCTCCGTCGGATAGCGCAGCCCGAGCATCGCCGGGTCGATATCAATCTGCACGCCGCGCGCCTGTCCCTCTTCGGGCAGGAATTCGGTCCAGGGGAAGCCGGAACCGATCATCAGCAGCGTATCGCAGGACTTCATCATCTCCGCCGAGGGTTGCGTGCCGAGCAGCCCCACCGAGCCGGTGACAAAAGGCGCATCGTCGGGTAACACGTCCTTGCCCAGCAGCGCCTTCGCCACGCCTGCGCCAAGCAGGTTTGCCGCCTGCACCACCTCGACCGCCGCCCCGCGTGCGCCTGCGCCAATCAGTATCGCCACGCGCTTACCGGCATTCAGCACCTCTGCGGCACGCTGTAGGTCTTTCGGGTAGGGAATGACGCGCGGGCGCTGATAGCCCACCGCCGAGTGGGTAAAGCCGTGGGCGTGAACGGGTTCTTCCCAGGGTTCATCCTGCACGTCCTTGGGAATAATCAGTACCGCTACGCCATTTTGCGCTTTCGCCAGGCGCACGCCGCGATCGACCAGATGACGCAGCTGTGAGGGCGTGGCGGTCTCCTGCACAAAACTGGCCACGTCGGAAAATACCCGATCGAGGTTCAGTTCCTGCTGATAGCTGGAGCCCCTTGCGGTGGTTTCAGCCTGTCCGGCGATGGCCAGCACCGGCGCATGATCCATTTTCGCATCGTACAAACCGGTCAGCAGATGCGTGGCACCCGGTCCACCGGTCGAGAGGCAAACGCCCATTTCGCCAGTAAACTTGGCGTGACCGACCGCCATAAAGGCCGCCATCTCCTCATGACGCACCTGGATAAACTCTATCCCTTCACCGCGTTTTTCTGCCCTTTGCAGCGCGCCCAGCACGCCGTTGATGCCGTCGCCAGGATAGCCATAAATACGCGTCACGCCCCAGGCTTTGAGGCGCTCAACGAAGAAGTCACTGGTTTTTTTGCTCATTATTAGCCTCGTGTTTTTTTAGCACAGGCTGTTAATGATAGTAGAGTCACCCCGACGCGCTGCGATATCCGCTCCGGCGCGCAAAGGTTAGGGTCAGTATTCGACCTGGGTATGACGGGAAATAAGCGAGCGCAGCGGCACGCTGCTTTTAATAATCGGAGATTTGATCACAATGTAGCTGAAGTACTTATCAATACCGACTTTGGCATCCAGCAGCCCTTCTATCACTTCCTGGTAGTGCTCAATACTGCGGGTAATAAAGCGCAGCAGATAGTCATAGCCGCCGGTGATCAGGTGGCACTCCATCAGCTCATCTACCTCACTCAGCGCCGCTTCAAAGCGCATAAAGTCTTCGCGACGATGGCCGGCCAGCGTAACCTCGGTAAATACGGTGACCGAGTCGGTAATTTTGGTCAGATTGATATGCGCCTCATAGCCGGTAATAAAACCGGCCATTTCCAGGCGCTTTACGCGCTGCAGGCAGGGGCTGGGAGAAAGGCCGACGGCATCGGCGAGATTGACGTTGCTGATGCGGCCATCTTTCTGTAGCTGCACCAGAATATTGATGTCAATGCGGTCGAGTTTCATTAAACCGTTCATAGCACCCTCAATGTGGCAACATTGTTAACCGATACGATGGTATAGCATGCTTTCCGCCAGCCGCGCCAGCGTTTTACCGCGCGGCGCGGGCGTCGCCCCTTGGCTGTAATCCCTTATAAATCAACAAACAGGGAGGATTCAGCCCAGCCTGCCGGTGGCGCGGGCTAGCGCTATATCAACGATATGCAGCGCCTCTTCCAGCTGAGAATCACTGGTGACCAGCGGGGCCAGGAAGCGGATGGTATTGCGCTGCACGCCACATTTGATCAGCAGCAGCCCCTCCTCACAGGCGCAGTCGAGGATCTTCTGCGTCAGAGCCGCATCGGGCTGACCGCTTTCGACGTCAATAATCTCTATCGCCCGCATAAAGCCGATGCCGCGCACGTCACCAATGCAGGCATACTTTTCTGCCAGCTGATGCAGCCGGGCGTTAAGCTGTTCACCCAGCTGACTGGCCCGCGCCAGCAGGTCGCCCTGCTCCAGCAGATCCATTACCGCCAGCGAGGCCGCGCAGGCCAGCGCATTACCGCCATAGGTGCCGCCCAGTCCGCCGGGCAGCGGCGCGTCCATGATTTCCGCCCTGCCCACGACGCCGGATATCGGCAGGCCGCCGCCGAGGCTCTTGGCTACGGTTATCAGATCGGGCAGGATGCCGGTATGCTGGAAGCCGAACATTTTGCCGGTGCGGCCAAAACCGGTTTGCACCTCATCGCAAATCAGCAGTATGCCGTGACGCTGGGTAATTTCCCGCAGCGCCTGCATAAATGCCGGAGAGGCAGGCAGGAAACCGCCGTCGCCCTGTACCGGCTCGATAATGATCGCCGCCACGCGATCCGGACTGATTTGTACCGCAAACAGCGTATCCAGCGCCGCCAGGCAGGCCTGCTCGCTGATGTGATGGAAGGGATTAGGGAAAGGCACGCGGTAGATGTCGCCGGGAAAAGGCCCGAAATTTTGCTTATAGGGCTGGCTCATGCCGGTCAGGGTACAGCCCAGCAGCGTCCTGCCATGAAATGCGCCGTCAAAGGCGATAATGCCGGGGCGGTTACTCCATGCGCGGGCGATTTTCACCGCATTCTCGACCGCTTCTGCCCCGCTGGTAAACAGCACGCTTTTGAACGCCTCGCCATTACCGACGGCCTGATTCAGCCGCGTCGCCAGTTCGATATAGCCCGGATAGGCTGCGACCTGAAAGCAGGCGTGAGAGACCTGTTGCAGCTGATCGCTGACCGCCTGCACCACCGCCGGATGGTTATGTCCGACGTTTAACACGCCGATCCCGGCAACAAAATCCAGATAGCGGTTCCCCTCCACGTCCCACACTTCCGACCCTTTGCCCTTTGCTATCACCACCGGATGCGCCGTGACCACCCCGCGCGGAACCTGCTCCTGCCGTTTATCCAGCAGCAGGGCGTTATCAGAAAATGTCTGCTGCTCAGCCAGTAAATTGTGCATCTCTCTTCCTCATCGCATGTCGTTATGGGGTTAAGTATCGCAATAAACTTTTTTGTCCCGCTGCTGTACTGCGCGCGACAGCAGCATTACCTGTTGAAATGGGGAGCGAAACAGCGCATTACGTTTTCAGGGCCAGCCTGTCCCTGACCACTTCGCAAAACCAGCGGATACCCAGCGGGATTAGCGCATCGTTAAAGTCATAGGCGGGATGGTGTAGCGGACGGCTCTCTGCCGATCCCAGCCAGAGGTAGGCGCCAGGAACCGCCTGCAGCATAAAGGAGAAATCCTCCGAGGTCAGCGCAGGCTTATCCGCCACCGACACGCGCAGCCCGGCACGTTCCGCGGCGCGCAGTGCCACCTGCGCTTCGGGCGCCGCATTCAGGGTCGCCGGATAGTATCGCTGATAGGATACCTCCGCGTTCAGCCCCTGCGCAGCGGTAACGTGGGTCGCCATTTCGCGCAGGCGGCGTTCGATAATGTCCTGCACGCCGGGATTAAAGGTGCGCACCGTGCCGGTGATGTCGGCCTCGGCGGGGATCATATTGTGCGAGAAGCCGCCCTGAATGCGGGTGACCGTCAGCAGCGCCGGTTCGCAGGGATCCACCGCGCGGGCGATGAGGGTGTTCAACTGCACCACCAGTTCGCTGGTCGCCAGCAGGGTATCCGGGCTGAGATGGGGCTGGGCGGCATGGCCGCCGCCGCCGGTAACGCGGATATCAAAGCGGTCAGCGGCGGCCATTATCGCGCCGGGGCGGGTTTGCGCCGACCCCAGCGGCAGTTCGGGCCAGTTATGTACCGCATACACGGCATCGCAGGGGAAACGGCTGAACAGCCCGTCATCGATCATCGCCTTCGCCCCTGCCAGCCCCTCTTCGGCGGGCTGAAAGATAAAAATCACCGTGCCGTCGAAATCCGCCTCGCGGGCCAGTCGATCGGCCGCGCCCAGCAGCATCACCGTATGCCCATCGTGGCCGCAGGCGTGGCAGCGGCCCGGATGCTGGCTTTTCCACGGCTGCCCGCCGGCGTCTTCCATCGGCAGGGCATCCATATCGGCGCGCAGGCCGATAACCCCGGAACCCCTGCCGCGCCGCAGCACGCCGACCACCCCGGTTTTGCCGATGCCGCGATAAACGTCAATCCCGCGTGCGCTCAGAAATGCGGCCACTATCCCGGCGGTACGGTGCTCGGCAAACCCCAGCTCCGGGTGCGCATGCAGATCCCGGCGCAGGGCGACCAGCGCTGCGATCTCAGCGTCAGCTGCCCCGTTCAGCTCCCTGCTGCCTGCCTCAACCGTACCGCTCAGCCCTGCGTTATTTATTCCAGCCGCATCGCTCTTATGCATGTCACTCTCCACCCGTTGCTCCTCGCTCTGCATTTCAGTACCCCCGCGCCCGATCGACCCGCCCGACCATCGGCTCACCGCGCTGGTGGCGGCGAATATTGTCCAGCAGCGCCCGCACCGCGCTTTCTGCCCGCGTCTGGCTGGCGATATGCGGCGTCAGCCAGATGGCGGGATGCTGCCAGAATGGATGCTCCGGCGGCAACGGCTCCGGGTCGGTGACATCAAGCACCGCTGCGCTCAGCTGCTGGCGCTCCAGTGCGGTCAGCAGATCGGCGTGGTTAAGTTGCCTGCCGCGCCCCGCCTGCACCAGCGCGGCACCCGGCGGCAGCTGGCTGAACAGCTCAGCGTTAAGAATGCCCTCGGTACGGGCCGTGAGCGGCAGCAGGCAGACCAGGATATCGCTGCGGGCGAGAAAATCGCCCAGCTGCGCATCGCCCGCATAGCTGCGCACGCCGTCGACCTTTTTTTCCGTCCGGCTCCACACCGCACAGTCATAGCCCAGCGCCACCAGCGGTCCGAGCACCGCCAGGCCGAGCGTCCCGGCGCCCATCACGCCCACCCGACAGGCCGCCGCCCCGGTAACCGGATGCGCCTGCCACCGCTGCTCCCGCTGTTGCGCCAGGTAGCGGGGCATCCCGCGATGCAGGCCTAGCACGGCGAAGGTGACGTACTCCACCATGCCCTGCGTCAGGCCCGGTTCAATCATCCGCACCACCGGCAGTTCAGGCGGCAGCCCGGCGTAGTCGAACTGGTCGGCACCGGCCCCCACCGAGAACAGCGCTTTCAGATGAGGAAACTGCTGCATCAGGTTGTCCGGCGGCTGCCAGGCGATTAAATAGTCCACCGCCTGCGCATCCCCAATGTCAGGCCAGACCCGAAAGGTCGCCTCCGGTGCCAGTCTCGCCACCAGTTCCGCCCACTGGCGTCCCCGTTCGGGCTCAGATTTATAGACGATATTCATCAGGCCATCGCCTGGGACATCAGTCCGAATGCCTGCATCTCCTGCGGCTGCCAGGGTACGCCGCGGATCATGGTGACAGGCCGATCGACTTCGATCAGGCCCAGCGTGGTGAGCCACTCTCCCAGCCCGCTGGCCGCATCGGTGTCAATCCGCACAAATTCACCGCTTAACTCAGCCAGCAGCGCACTTATCAGCAGCTTCGCGCGGGTGAGATCCTGACAGATAATGGGACCCACGGCATAGCCGTGTCCGAAGCGGCGCAGGCAGGCAAAGCCGGTCGCAGTACCCTGCTCTTCCAGCACCTCTATGCGCAGAGCGGCATCGTCCAGCAGCAGCCGAATCAGCCTCTCACGCTGCTGCCCGTGGGCGCGCGCATCCAGCCGGATTAGCGCCGGGGCGTCATCGGGGCAGGCGGGCCGACGTCGCTGCCCCCCGCCCGGCAACAGCGGGGTCACCCGCTCCAGCGCGCGGCACTGATGCTGCGCGACGGCACCGACGCCCGCGAAGCCAAGCTTCTGGTACAACACCCTGCCCGCCTCGGTGGCGTGCAGCCGGACCTGATACCCTTCCAGCTTTGCCAGCGCCGCCTGCATCAGCGCCTTACCAATGCCTTTGCCCTGCGCCTCATCGGCGACAATGACCAACCCAACCGTGGCGGCATCGCTGCCCCAGCGCCAGAAAAGCGTGGTGCCAAGCAGCACTCCATCCTGTTCCGCGACCACGCCCTCTCCCAGCTGAAGCGCCTGCCGCCAGTCTTCGCGACGGTGCGGCCAGCTCAGCCGCTGGGTCAGGCCAAAGGCGGCGTCCAGATGGCTCTCATTCATTGCGTTAATCTGCATCGTCATCCTGCTCCCTACATCATGCCCGGCGCGTTAAGGCCGGATCCGTCAATCAGCCGTGAATAGCGAAACGGCGTGGGGTCCACCACCGGGGTGGCATCGATCGCCAAATCGGCGGCCAGGCGACCCGCACCCGGGCCAATACCAAAACCGTGCGCGCTGAAACCCGCAGAGATAATCAGCCCCGGTAGCGTCGGTACCGTTGAAATCACCGGCACCGCATCGGGGGTATTGTCGATCATCCCGCCCCAGGCCTGTTCGACGCGGATCTCGCCCAGCGCCGGGTACTCTTTGCGCATCGCGGCGATGCCTTCCGCCACCATCGCCCTGTCGGCGGCCGGGTCGAGAATGCGCACTTTCTCAAACGGCGAAACCCGGTCAAACTGCCATCGCGCCAGCGACTCCGGGCCGCTAATAAAAGGCCCCAGCCCCAGTTCCAGGCTGAGGTTTTTACGGCGGGATTTAAAGGTCGGCCAGAACTGACGCGCATAGCGCAGCCCCTGCGCACCCGGTGACAGGCGACCGCGACCGGAGACGGAGACGGTATAGCTGCCGTCCAGCTGGGGGCGGCAGGCAAAGGTGGGTGTATAAAGCGGCACGCGGATCGCCTGCTCAACCGGTGTGGTGCGAAACGCCGTGCCGATGACGTTGCCGAGCGGCAGGTCAATGCCGTGCCGTCGGCAGAACATCGAGGTCCAGGCTCCGCCCGCGCAGATCACCCTGGGCGTTTTTATCAGGCCGCGTTCGGTGATCACTCCGCTGACCTTACCGGCAGAGATATCCAGCCCGCGCACCGCGCACTGCTGAAAAACACCTGCGCCCAGCCGCTGCGCCGCAATCGCCAGACCGGCCGAGGCCAGCGACGGCTCTGCATGTCCATCCGTAGGGGACGAGACGCCGCCCAGCCAGCGGCTGGTGCTGCCAGGAGTCATCGCCTTCGCCTGCGCGGCGGTAAGGATGTCGCTGCGCACGCCGTAGGCTTTCGCCATCTGGCCCCAGCGATCCCAGGCGTTAATGTCCTCCTGGCTGCTGGTGGCATAGACCAGTCCGCTGCGGCGAAAGCCCAGCTCCTCGCCGGTCTCCTCGCCCAGTTCCTGCCAGCGCTGGAGCGCGTAGATAATCAGCGGCAACTCGCGCTCGTCGCGGTTCTGCTGGCGGCACCAGCCCCAGTTGCGACTGGACTGCTCACCGCCGACCAGGCCCTTCTCTATCAGCACTACGCTGACGCCCTGCTTTGCCAGCTCGTAAGCGGCGGCCGTGCCGGCAATACCGGCGCCAATCACCACCACATCCGCCGACTCGGGGAAAAATCGGCTGTCCTGTACGTATCGAATCGGTGCGGGCATCTTCTCTTAACCTCGTCTTCGCATCATAGTGTTAACTCATCATCAGCTGCGGCATTTTGCCCGCCGTTAAAGCGCAATATCGCTGGCATCGTGCTCGTCCAGCCAGCCCTGTCGCAGCTCCGGCACCGCCCGCTTCAGTCGCTCGTAATAGAGATCGGTGGAAGGCTTATCGTAGTCGGCCCGCGCCACCTGCGTCACCATCCGGCCACTTTTCACCACGATAATTTCGTCACAGACCGACCGCACCGCATGCAGATCGTGGCTGATAAACAGCACCGACAGCCCCAGCTCGCGGCGCAGCTCGGTGATCAGATCGAGGATCGCCGCGGCCACGACCGTGTCCAGCGCCGAGGTCACCTCATCGCAGAGGATCAGGTCGGGTTCAGCCGCCAGCGCGCGGGCCAGATTCACCCGCTGTTTCTGGCCGCCGGAGAGCGCCCAGGGGCGTCGCCACAATACGCTGCGCGGCAGCCGGACCAGTTCAAGCAGGCTAAAAAGGCGCTGCTGGAGCGCGGCACCGCGCAGCCCGTGGAACAGCTTCAGCGGTCGGCTGAGAATTTTTTCAACGCTGTGCGCCGGGTTCAACGCGGTATCGGCCATCTGGAACACGTACTGAATGCGCCGCAGCTCATTCTCCGGGCGCTGCCGCAGCGCGCTGGCAATATAGTGGCCGTTAAACAGCAGATGCCCCTTTGAAGGGGGATTCATCCCGGCAATGGCGTGCGCCAGCGTGGTTTTGCCCGAGCCGGATTCGCCAATAATGCCGATCGCCTGCCCGCGATAGAGACGAAAATTAATGTCGTGCAGAATCGGGATTTTCGGCTCACCCTGCGCATTGAGCGGGCCATAGCCCGCCGACAGGTCGCGCACCTCCAGCAGCGGCTGGATGCCTGACTCTTCCGGTCGCCACGGGCTGGGCCGGGGCTTCTGTCTCGCCGCTTCCAGCAGCTGCTGGCTATATTGTGCCCCGGGCGCGCGGAGCAGGTCTTCAGTGGTGGCATATTCAGCAACCCTGCCTTTCAGCAGCACCAGGATGCGATCGGCCATCTGAGCCACTACCGCCAGATCGTGACTAACGTAAATGGCGGTCATGCCGCGCTGGCGCACCACGCGCCGGAATGCCTTAAGCACTTCAACCTGCGTGGTCACGTCCAGCGCGGTAGTGGGTTCGTCAAGGATAACCACCTCGGGGTCGCCGATCAGCGCCATCGCGGTCATCAGCCGCTGTAGCTGCCCGCCGGAGACCTGGTGCGGATAGCGGCTGCCGATGGTGTCAGGATGAGGCAGCGCCAGTTCGCGGAACAGCGCGATGGCTTTCTCCTCGGCTTTGGCACGGCTCATCACCCCGTGGATCACTACCGGCTCCACCACCTGATCCATAATTTTCATCGCCGGATTAAACGACGCCGCCGCGCTTTGAGCGATATAGGCCACTTTATTACCGCGAAACTGACAGAGCTGTTTTGCCGTCAGCGCGGTGACGTCGGTTCCCGCCACGTGGATATCGCCCTCCGCGATGCGGCAACCATGGCGGGCATAGCCCATCAGCGCCAGCGCGATGGTGGTTTTGCCCGATCCTGACTCGCCGATCAGCGCCAGCACCTCGCCCTTCTGCACGGAAAAGCGGATATCGGAAACCAGCGAAATCTCCTGCCCCTCATCCGACCGGGCAGTGACGCGGAGATGGTTTACCGCGACGACAGGTCGTGCCGTGTGTGCCGTTACCGTCATGCTACCCCCTTCGCCTGGCTCAGCGGACGCATTGCCTGAAGGCTGTCGATAAACAGATTGGCACCGATGGTCAGGCTGGCAATAGCCAGCGCGGGCATCAGTACCGCCGGAGACCCGTCAAACAGCCCCTGTAAATTCTCACGCACCAGCGTCCCCCAGTCCGCATAAGGCGGCTGCACCCCCAGGCCAAGGAAGCTCAGGCCGCTGAGCAGCAGAACGATATAGACAAAACGCAGGCCGAAGTCGGTCAGCATCGGGTGCACCATGTTGGGCAGGATATCGTGAAGCGCAATATAAATGCGGCTCTCACCGCGCAGCCGCGACGCCTCAACGTAATCCATTGAGCGCAGGTTGGCCGCCATCGCCCAGGCGATACGGTAGGCACCGGGCCAGTAGGTAAAGACGGCGGTAACGATCAGCATCGGCAGCGAGGAGCCGAAGACCGCCACGATCATCAGTGCGAGGATTTTGCCGGGCAGCACCAGCATGGCGTCGTTGATCCTGCCGAGGATCTCCTCTAACCAGCGTCCCGCCACGGCGGCCAGCAGCGCCAGCAGCGTACCGATCAGGCTGGCCAGCAGCGCCGCGCTGAGCGCCAGGCCAATCGAGTAGCGCGCGCCAAAGAGGATGCGGCTCAGCATGTCGCGCCCGAGATAATCAGTGCCGAACCAGAAATCCCTGCTGAATCCGCCGAGCATCGGGCCTGCGCCAATGTCCTCCAGATTATGCGGGGCCAGTGCGGATCCAAACAGGGCGAGAAATATCCAGATCAGGGTCACCACCAGACCCGCCCGCCCGCTGCCGCTGAGCGACAGAAAGAAACGCCAGGGAAGTGTGAAAACGGACATCATCAGCCCCTCCCTTTGGGATTAAAAGCAATGGTGAGGATATCCGCCAGCAACAGCAGCAGCAGATAACAGACGGCGAACAGCATGACGCAGAGCTGCACCACCGGCAGATCGCGGTTGCTCACCGCATCCACCAGCTGGCTGGCTACGCCGGGATAGCTAAAGATGCTTTCGATAATAATGACCCCGCCAAACAGGTAAGAGAGACTGAGAGAGATGGCATTAGCAATCGGCCCGACCGCATTCGGCAGCGCATGGCGCAGTATCGCGCGCAGCGGCGACACGCCTTTTAGCAGCGTCATCTCCAGATAAGGGCTGTCCATCTGGTTAATCAGCGCCGAGCGGGTCATGCGCGCCATCTGTGCCACCAGCACGCAGCAGAGCGTCAGCACCGGTAGGGCATAATTCCGCAGGTAGCTGAGAAGGTCAGCCGGGGGCGTGCCGGGCGACATCGCGGGTACCCAGTGCAGCCTGACGGCAAAGATAATCACCGCCACGGTCGCCACCAGAAACTCCGGCACCGCCACCACCGCCAGGGTCGCCATCATCAGTCCGCGATCGAAGCGCGAGCCGCGCTTCATTGCCGCCGTCAGCCCAATCAGCAGCGCCAGCGGCACCGACACCAGCGTAGTCAGCCCGGCCAACTCAAAGGTGGCGGGCAGGCGGTGGGCCACCAGCTGCGATACCGGCAGATGACTGGCAAACGAGGTGCCGAAATCGCCGTGCAGCATACCGGTCAGCCAGTGCAGATAGCGCATCAGCAGGGGCTGATCCAGCCCGAGCTGCTGCCGCAGGGCCGCGACCGTTTCCGGGGTGGCACTCTGGCCCAGTACCATCTGCGCCGCGTCACCCGGCAGCAGGCTGGTGATAAAAAACACCACCGCCGAAACAATCAGCAGGGTAAGCGCACCCGCCCCACAGCGGCGGGTAATCAGGAGGAGCATATAGCGGTTCATCGCCGTTCTCCTTTATGGATTAGCGGTTATCAGGAAAGCCAGGCGAATTCGTGGAAGCGATAGCCCATCATCATGCCCGACGGCCAGGCCTCCACCCCTTTCACCCGGCTGCTGTGCCCATCCAGTGAGCTGATAAAGGTGGGAATAATCGTGCCGCAGTGGTCGTAAATCAGCGCCTGCATATCGCCGTACATCTGTTTGCGCTTTGCCTGGTCGCGTTCGCCGCGCGCCGCCACCACCAGCTGGTCGAACTGCGGGTTTTTCCAGCCGGACTCATTATTGGGGGCGTCGGAGAGGTAAAACTGTGAGAAGAGCAGATCGAGCGTCGGGCGCGGGTTGATGGAGCCGTAGCCGAGCGGATCTTTAGTCCAGTGCGTTGACCAGTAGCCGTCGTAGGGAACGCGCCGTACCTGGAAATTCACCCCGGCCGAACGGCCGAGCTGCTGAATAAGCTGTCCGCCCTCCACCGATCCCTCGATATTCTGGGTGGTGATAATCTCGGCGCTGGCGCCCGCCATCCCGGCTTTTTTAAAGTGAAAACGCGCCTTTTCAACGTCCATTGGCCGCTGGGGGATCGCCTTATTAAACAGCGGATGCCACGGCGGCACCGGCGTATCGTTCGCCACCTCGCCAAAGCCCTGCATCACGGTTTTCACCATAATCTCGCGCGGCTGGAGATACTTCATGCCCAGCACGAAATCCTCACTGCTGCCGGGCTTCATATCGGTGCGAACAATCAGGTTGGTGTACATGCCGGACTTGCTCTCCAGCACGCCAAACTGGCCGGACTGGCGCAGACGCTTAACATCATTAGCGGTAAGCGTGGCAACGATATGCAGATCGCCGGACATCAGGGCGTTAACGCGGGCGGCCTGATCGGTAACGCCCATCAGCTCCACCTCGTCCAGGTGCGGCAGGCCAGGCTTCCAGTAGTGGGGGTTCTTCACCCCGACCGTACTGACGCCGGGCGTAAAGGATTTGCACTGATAAGGGCCGGTGCCGACGGCCCTATTGAAATCCTTCGTGCCGTCCTGAAGGATTAAAAACGGGCTGGTCGCCAGCACGGTAGGTATATCGAAATTAGGCTGGGTCAAAACCAGCTTCACTTCGGTGGGGCTGACGGCGGTGATGCTGCTGAACTGCTTCGCCTGGTTAATCGCTGTGGAAGCAACGGCGGGATCTTTATGGCGGCTGAGCGAAAATACCACATCCTGCGCGGTCAGCGCTTTGCCATCGTGGAAGGTGACGCCCGGCCGCAGTTTGATCTGCCAGCTGATACCGTCGCTGCTTTCAATGGATTCGGCCAGCGCGGGCTGGGCGACCAGCTTTTTATCCAGCTCGGTCAGGCCGCTGTAGAACATAAACTGGCGGGTGTAGTCACCGCTGTTGTTGCCCTTTGCCGGGTCCAGGGTGTCGGTCGCCGAGGCATTCGCCACCGCCGCACGCAGCCTGCCGCCCTTTACCGGCGTCTCAGCGGCGGCGCTTATCGCCGGGAACGCCACCAGCCCGGTACTCATTACCGCCCCCGCCGACAGCAGCTTCATGATGCTGCGGCGCGACAGGGAGACCTCATTAATCGCCTGGCTTAAGGACGGGTTAACACGACCAAATTCTTTGCGAAATTTACTCATCTGCACACCCTCAAAGTCGAACGTTAGAGGCTCAGGAGATCAGATCCCGAGCTTTGTAATACAGCCCCGCCACCGGCAGGAACCAGGGTTTTCCAAAGTAGCCGGGTACGGCGGGCCAGCTGTCGCGCTGCCAGGGGTTAGCGGACGCTTTTTCGGCAATGATGTCGGCCATCACGCGGCCCATCCATACCGACATCTGGGTGCCGTGACCGCTGTAGCCCAGCGAATAAAACACCCCCTCCTGTTCGCCCGCATGCGGTAGCCTGTCTGCCGTCATATCCACCAGGCCACCCCAGCAGTAGTCGATTTTTGCCGACGCGAGCGCAGGAAAAATTTTGCTCAGGCCAGCCTGTAACACCCGGCCGCTGCGCGCATCGGAGGTGGGATTACTGATGGCGAAGCGGGCGCGGCCGCCGAACACCAGGCGCCGATCGGCGGTGGTGCGGAAATAGTTGCCGATATTCAGGGAGGTAACGCAGGTGCGGTTAGTGGGCATCAGCGCGTGAAGCTGTTCAGGCGGCAGCGGCTCGGTGACCACGATAAAGCTGCCTACCGGGACAATGCGGCGCTGGAACCACTCAAAGGGGCCGACGTTCGAGCAGCCGGTGGCCATCAGCACTTTATCGGCGAGGATCTCACCGCCGGGTGTGCCGACCCGATGTCGGTATCCCTGGAGACGCGTCAGTCGGGTAACCGGCGTATGCTCGAAAATCTCAGCGCCGCTGCTGACCGCCGCCTGCGCCAGGCCCACGCCAAATTTCCCCATATGCATCTGCCCGCCGCGCCGCTGAATCAGCCCGCCGTGAAAGGCAGCCGAGTTGACCTCCCGCCGCACCTCGTCGGCCCCCAGCAGTTCGACCTCGGGATCGACGGTGCTTTTCAGCGCCTCGTAGGTGGCCTTCAGCCCGGAAAAGTGCGCGGGCTTGCTGGCGAGTTTAATTTTGCCGCAGCGCAGAAAATCACAGTCGATCTGCTCCTCTTCCACCAGGCTCTGCACGTAGTCAACCGCGCTGGCGAAGGCGCGATAGTAGCGGCTGGCCTGCTCAACGCCCCGGCTGGCCACCAGCGAAGCGAAGTTCTGCGATACGCCGGTGTTGCAGTGGCCGCCGTTGCGGGAGGAGGCCTGGCTCATCACCGCCCCGGCTTCCAGCACCACCACCTTAAGTCCGCTGCGCGCCAGACTGAGCGCCGCAGAGATACCGGTAAAACCGCCCCCAATCACCACCACATCTGCCGTGGCAGGTAGTTCACCCTGCGACGCGCCGGTAAATACCGGGGCCGTGACCTGCCAGAAAGATTCCAGTTTCATGCCCTGCTCCTGGTAAAGGGTTACAGACCCACCACGGCCGGAAGGCCGCCAATGTCCTGGATTTCGGTATAGCCATAGGCGGGATTGGCCGGATCGTGCCCGCGGTTAACGAACACCGTATGGGTGATCCCCAGGTCAAAGGCGGTCATCAGGTCATAGCGCAGGCTGCTGGAGACGTGAAGGATTTCGTCAGGCGCACAGTTGAGCTTGCTGAGCATGTACTCAAAGCCCTTCATCTGCGGCTTGTAGGCACCCACCTCTTCGGCGGTAATCGTCATATGGATCGGGGCGCCCAGCCGGGGAACGTGATGCTTAATCAGCTCGTCTGTCGAGTTCGTCAGCAGCACCAGCGGAAATTCAGTAGCGACTTTCGCCAGGCCAGCGGGGACATCCGCATGTGGCCCCCAGCTGGCGCAGGCGGTCATGATCGCCGCGCAGTCCTGCTCCGTGCACTCCACGCCCCACTTGTTACAGGTGCGGTAGAGCGCATCGCCTACCACCTGGGGATACAGCTTAAATGCGCCCAGCACTTCGTCCCGGCGATAGTAAGCAAAATCGGTGGTGAAGGCGGTCATCTTCTCCGGGCTGACGCGGCTGGCGAAGCGGGCCGCCGCCGCACCCGCCATATCAAAGTTGATCAGCGTGCCGTAACAGTCAAAGGTGATAAATTTCGGTTTGAACAGGGCCATGGTGCATCCTCCTGGGTTTCAGTGACTGAATGTTGAACGTTGCCCGGCACAATGCGACCGGCTGACGGAGCGGTAACGGTTGATAAATGACATGCTGACTTCGCTGACGAACGCGCAAAGCTCGCCCATCACGCGCCGAAGACTTTTGTCAGGCGCTCAGAAGTCGTTCAGCACGCGCCGACGACTTTTGTCAGGCGCTCAGAAGTCGTTCAGCACGCGCCGACGACCCTTAGCAGGCGCTTAAAAATCGATCAGCACGCTTTTGTAACGCTGGCAGGCTTCAAATGCCTGTCGGCCCAGATCTTTGCCGATGCCCGATCCCTGAAAGCCGCCGGTGGGAATAATGAAGTCGCCGGAGCGGCCGTAGCGGTTAATCCATACCGTACCCGCGGCAATCCCACGCATCGCCCGCATCGCGCGGTCAAGATTTTTGGTGTGTACACCCGCACACAGGCCGTAGGTGGCATGGCCTGCCAGCGCCAGCCCCTCCTCTTCCTCATCGAATATCTGCACAGTCAGGACCGGGCCAAAGATCTCCTCCTGCACCGCGGGACTGTCGGGCGAGACGTTGGCTATCAGCGTCGGCTGCCAGAAACAGCCCCCACCCGTGTCAGCAAATCGCTGGCCGCCCACCAGGATTTCACCGCCTAGCCGCCGGGCCTCCGTGACGATCTGCTCCACTTTCGCGGCCTGACGGCCATCAATCATGGGGGCATAGCGGCTGTTCTCGTTCCAGGTGACGCCCGGCGTAAAGCCCTGACAGAGCGCAGTCAGCCGTTCGATCAGCGCCGCGGCAATGCCACGCTGGACGATCAGGCGGGTACCGGCCACGCATGCCTGACCGCCGTTGGCGGTAAAACCGCGCAGGATCCTCAGCGCAACCTCCTGCACATCACCCGCGTCGTCAAAGACCAGCTGCGGGCTTTTGCCACCCAGCTCCAGCGTAACCGGCTTCATCCCATGCCAGGCGGCCTCGCTCATAATGCGTGCGCCGGTCTGCGTTGAGCCGGTAAATGAAATTTTTCGCACCAGCGGATGCGCCACCAGCGCGCTGCCGGTTACCGCACCGCTGCCCTGTACGATGTTCAGCACCCCGGCTGGCAGCCCGGCCTGCACCGCCAGCTCGGCGAGCCGTACGCTGGAATAAGGCGTCAGCTCGGACGGCTTGAGCACCACCGCATTGCCTGCCGCCAGCGCCGGACCACACTTCCAGGAAGCCATCGACAGCGGGAAATTCCACGGGGTAATCGCGGCAATCACGCCGTAGGGTTCCGGGATCAGCATCCCAAGGCTGGCGTGCCGGGTCGGCAGCAGGTCGCCGCTGTATTTATCTGCGCACTCGGCATAGAACCGAATCGCCTCGGCGGTGAACGGAATTTCGTGATTAACGACATCATGGATCGGACGGGTGGAACCCAGTGCCTCAAGCTGCGCGAGCGGCAGGTCGTTTGCTATCAGATCGGCCCAGCGCCGCAGTACCGCACCTCGCTGGCGGGGAGGCGCGCTGGCCCACCCACTCTCCCTGACGGCCCGATCGGCGATGGCAACGGCTTCATCTACCTGCGCGGCGTCGGCGTCGGCCAGTTCGCCGGCCAGCAGCCCGTCGGAGGGGCGCTTTACGGCGAATCCTTCCCCCTCTCCACGTCGGTGCTGGCCGTTAATATAGTGGCCTTCTGGCAGTGCAATCTTTTCAGGATCGAAACTTAGCATTAATAAACCTCTATATTTACCGGACCTGTTGCCCATGCGATCCCGCCTGTATTTAGCCTGCTAACTAAATAACCGTCCGGCGGTTCTGGCCTGAATTAACTAATGCAGTAAGCATGCCAGTCCGTAAAAAAATATAAATGCGTAAACCCTGGCTGAAAAAAATTTTATGCCGTAATTAGCGGCTAAATCTCACTGATTAGCCGCATCCGTAAGCAGATGATTTTTATTGTTTTATAAACGCACCATTGCAGAGCAAATGCGCCTTTTCCTGCACCAGATATGAGAAAACATCAGAAATGCATGGCCGCAATATAATAAAAAAAAGCCCGCAGCAGGTTAACCAGTGCGGGCGCGTAATAGTTTTTCACGGCTAACGTTAACTCAAACTCCCGAAATGAAAGGCCTTAATTTCAAGATATTCGTCCAGACCATGATGTGCGCCTTCGCGCCCCACGCCGGACATTTTTATGCCGCCAAAGGGCGCCACTTCCAGGGAGATGGCGCCGGTGTTATAGCCCACCATGCCAAATTCCAGCGCCTCACCCACGCGCCACGCGCGGCGCAGATCTTCAGTGAAGAAGTAGGCCCCCAGGCCATAAGGCGTATCATTGGCCATGGCGATGGCCTGATCTTCCGTGTCAAAAATAAACAGCGGGGCGACCGGACCAAAAGTTTCTTCACTGGCAATGCGCATGTCGGGAGTGACGTTACCGAGCACCGTGGGGGGAACAAAGGTGCCAGGCCCATGACTGACGCCGCCCATCAGGAGCGTGGCACCCAGGCCGAGGGCATTTTCAATATGGGCATTAACCTTGCTCACCGCCGCCGCATTGATCAGTGGCCCAAGGGTGGTGCCTGCCTTAAAGCCATCACCGACGGTAAGGCGGCTGACCTCTTCCAGCAGGCGCCGGACAAAGCGGGGATAGATGCCGCGCTGAACCAGTATCCGGTTGGCGCAGACGCAGGTTTGTCCGGCGTTGCGAAATTTGCTGACCATCACTCCGGCGACGGCAATCTCCAGGTCGGCGTCATCGAAGACGATCAGCGGCGCATTACCGCCCAGCTCAAGGCTGAGACGCTTAATGCTGTCTGCGCTTTGCTGCATCAGCAGCTGGCCCACGCGGGTGGATCCGGTAAAGGAGATTTTACGCACGGTGCGGCTGGCGGTGAGTTCGCCACCAATGCCCTGCGGCAGGCCGGTAAGGATTTGCAGAACGCCGGGCGGGATGCCCGCGCGGATGGCCAGCTCCATTAGCGCCAGCGCTGAGAGAGGCGTCAGCTCAGAGGGTTTAACCAGAATGGGACAGCCAGCCGCCAGCGCCGGGGCGACTTTCCGGGTAATCATCGCAATCGGGAAGTTCCACGGGGTGATGGCCGCCGCCACGCCGACCGGCTGCTTGATGACCAGGATGCGGCGATCGTTTCCCGGCGCGGGGAGGGTTTCGCCGTAGATACGTCGGGCCTCTTCGGCAAACCACTTCACAAAGCTGGCGCCGTACAGCACCTCCCCTTTCGCTTCGGCCAGCGGTTTACCCTGTTCAGCGGTCATAATCACCGCCAGGTCATCGGCATGGTCGAGGATCAGCTGGTGCCAGGCTTCCAGCCGCTGCGCGCGCTGGGCGTTGGGCGTTTTCGCCCACTCGTGCCGGGCGGCCTCGGCAAAGGCGATGGCGATGGCAGTCTCCTCCGCACCCAGAGCCGGGATGGTAGCTATTCGCTCGCCGGTGGAGGGGTTAATAACGGGCAGCGTTTCACCGTTATCGGCGTCGCGCCAGCCGCCCCCAAAGAAGGCCTGCTGGCGCAGCAGCAATGGATCGTTTAAACGTTGAGTAAGCATGTCGTCCCCTTATAAGTGTTATTTCCACTCTAGCGGAGGGCCGGGAACGAATGCTGCGCTATGTACAGGGCGGTCCACGGGCTAAACGCCCATTTTCAGCCCCAAACAAAATTTTATGCCGTGGGGGTCAGATCTGGAAATCTATAACCGGCTCCTCCTCGCTGGCGGAAAGCGCCTGACGCTTGATCTCCTCCAGGGAAAGGTTGGCATTACAGAGTTCCAGGAACTGCCAGACATAGTTACGCTGTAGCTGCCCGCGCTTCAGCCCCAGCCAGACGGTATTCGACTCGAACAGATGCTTCGCTTCCAGCCGCGTCAGGGACGAATGCTCATCCAGCTGACAGGCCTGATCGGCCAGCACGCCGACGCCCAGACCCAGCTCCACATAGGTTTTCACCACGTCTGAGTCCTGGGCGCTTAATACGATATCAGGCTTAAGGCCCGCCCCGTGGAAAGCGCGGTCAACCCGGGAACGCCCGGTGATGCCCTGGCGATAGGTGATCAGCGGATAGCGGCTCAGCGCGGCCAGGGACACCGGCTGCTGCTGCTCAAGCTCATGCCCCTTAGGTACCAGCAGCGCGTGGTGCCAGCTAAACCAGGGGAAGGCCGCCAGCGACGGATTATTAACCACCTGTTCGCTGGCGATCCCCACATCGGCCTCACCTGCCACCAGCATCGAGACGATTTCCTGTGGCGATCCCTGATTCAGTTCGAGCCTGACGTTGGGATAGAGCGCACGGAAAGCTTTAATTACCCTGGGCAGGCTGTAGCGCGCCTGGGTATGGGTGGTGGCGATGGTCAACACGCCGCTGGACTCATTGGTAAAGACATCGGCCAGCCGTCGCACCTTGCCCGCCTCATCCAGGATGCGCTCGGCGATGGTAAGCAGCGCCTTACCCGGTTCGGTCATGCCCAGCAGGCGCTTGCCGCGCCGGATAAAAATCTCAACGCCCAGTTCATCTTCCAGATCGCGGATATGGCGGCTGACACCGGACTGGGAGGTGAACAGCGCGTTTGCCACTTCGGTAAGATTAAACTCGCAGCGTGCCGCTTCCTTAATAATTTTAAGCTGTTGAAAATTCACGCGCGTCCCTCCCTCTGTTAACTGATATTTCACATCATGTTAAGGAGGCATACTCATAGCAACAAATAATAAAAAGAGGTTTTATATGCTTTTTAGTGCTAAGGGAGTGGGTAAAGAGACAGGTGGAGAGATACAGATAACCTGCACGTCGGGCGGGAGGATGCATAAGCTGGAGCGGTATCAGGCGCTTTTACGCCGCTTTCACGGCGGGCCACCTGCAGAGATACCGTTCTCAACAATAATGATCTTTTTCTAATGCCTTATAAATAGCGTAATTCTCCCTTTCAAAGCAGACGATAATTATTTTTTCAATATTATGATAATTTATCAGGCCGCTGGCGATCGTTTTTAAGGCGATTTCTGCGGCTTTCTGTTTCGGGAATCTGTAAATCCCGGTGCTGATATTCGGAAAAGAGAGGGTCTTTATATGATTATCCTCTGCCAGCCGCAGGCAATTGATATAACAGTTTGCTAAAAGTGCATCCTCGTTATTTCCACCCTGACTCCAGTGGGGCCCGACGGTATGAATGACATATTTGGCAGGCAGGTGCCCCGCGACCGTAATCACGGCGTCGCCCACGTTACAGCCCCCCTGTTTGGCCCGTATAGCCTGACAGGCTTCAAGTATTTGTTTCCCTCCCGCGCGATGGATTGCCCCATCCACTCCCCCACCTCCCAGGAGAGAACTGTTAGCCGCATTAACAATCGCATCAACGGGAATTCGAGTGATATCCCCCTGGATGATTTCTATTCGATTATCCATCGTTTGAAGCCCCCGGTAAGATCATTTTCACAAGGAAGGTGCTTATCTCAGCGCCTGAGAAGTGGTTTAAGTTTAGGGTAATAATTCGGGTTTAACAGTAACAGACGTTGGCTGAACGCGGCAGGAGTGAGTTCGCACCTCATCCCGCCGCTAACCACAACAACTTTACGAGATAGTTATCATGGCTGCGCAACATCATAAATCTGAACAGGTTTCAACCAAAGCCCGCCGTTATACCATGGGTTATGGCCGGGTTCACATTAAGCTCCAGCCGTCACCGTCGATCACGCTGCGGGGCCACTGGATGGGGGCGCTGGGTTTTGAGACGGGCAGGAAGATTGAGGTGATTTGTGAGCAGGGCGAGTTGATCATCCGGCTGGCTGAGGAGTAAGCGGCAGGTAAAACTATCCCGGCCTGGTGGCCTGGGTTTGCGTATGTTACCGGGGATTTGAAGGCGAGACCGGTTTCTCTTTCGACATGAGGCATTGCCCCACACCAATAATAATCCCGCATCCGATTGATATTTCAATGCCTCTGATTAAGTGATTTCGATCAAAATCGAAATCACTCACTAAAAAATAGGATGCCAGAGATATAAGTAATCGACCACCTACAAGAGTAATGAAAAGACCAACTATCCACGAAGTGACCAATAAGACTAAGAGCTTAATTTTCTTATTTTGCATCACTCTTTTTCTCCAATTTTTGCTGAACTTTTTCGGCTGGATTCTTTGCGGAACTTCCAGGATATTCAGAACCGGCAGATTCAGCGACTGCCCCTGCTATTTTAGGTATAGTGAATTGAGGAATTGTAGCTTGTAGTCGCTCCACACCTTTTCCTATGGTAGCACCTCCAGGGTTCCCAAGCCTGCATCGGGGATCGGAGCTGTAGCATCTTCCCCTGCAATTTAGCGCCTGTATAAGCACCAGTAACCTTGCTACATCAGTAAATAGAATCCTTTACCCTGAGTTAGTCCGCTGATACCTGTGGCTATAAGCGCATCCGTAGCACTGAAAAGCCCCCCACTGTTTAACTGATTGAATACATTTGTCTGGCCGCCGCAGACAGACGCAGCCGGGGGAGCATAAAGCCCTTTAAGCGGAGGCCGTCAGGCCGGCCTGCCTTATTGCTGTTGCCTGAACACGATGATCAGGCCAGCGCCACCAGGGATAGCGGCCCCACCCCGGCGCGGAACGGGGGGGCGCACGTCATAATGTGTATTATACGCATACGGCCCTCACGATAACGGCGGGCCGGGGGCCGGGCGCTGAGGCTGAGCGGGACGGGTGCGTATAATACCCACACATCATGTTTAATGGCCGGGCAGCGGCCACGCCTGAACCGCCATATTGTGCGCCGCCTGTACCGCTGTATGGCCATTTACCCTCGCGCACACGGGACGCGATGAAGGCAGAGCCCCGCACGGACGCGGTGCTTTGCCGCACAGCGAACAACTCAGCTCACAGACGGCTCCGCTAACTTTACGGGCTGTCCGGTGGCTCTGATGCTCCGTCCGGTTCTGTGAACAGCGTTATAATATCCCGTGAGCCATGCAGCAGCCTCTCTATACGCACTTCAGTATCAAGCACCCTGAACACGATGAGATAGCGCCCGTAAGCACAGCTTCTGACGCACTGCCCCAGCTCGGGTCTTTCTCTGTAGATGCCCGGTGATTCCCCTATCAGCAGGCACTGCTGATACAGCTCTTCCGTGAAGCTCACTGCCCGTACCGGGTTATCCTGCGCGATATAGTCACCTATGGCTTCCATATCCTGCTCTGCCAGTGGTGATATACCCAGTTTCATTTCGTCTGCTCACCTTCGCCCATGCGTTGGTATTTGCGTGACAGACGCCCGAACACCTCTTCAGCACTTTTGCTTTCACCGCTGTTTATCCCTGCGCTGACCGCTTTTTGCAGTGTTTCAAGTTTCATCTGCTGCTCCCGTTCTTCCAGTGCTCTGAGTCCCGCACGGATCACTTCACTGGTGTTGTTGTAACGCCCGCTTTCTATCTGTTCGCGGATGAACGCTTCGAAGTAAGGACTGAGTGCTACGCTGGTTGGCATGGTCGTTTCTCCACCCGGATTACTATCAGTTAATAACTGTTAGTATTTCAGAGTTACTCTTCTCCATCAACTTTCGGTTTATCTGCCTCCCCCTGCTCCGCAGGATGCGTACCCGCATGCACCGCCTGCAACGCCCGGATACTCACCTGCGTGTAGATTTGCGTACTCTGTACGCTCCTGTGGCCCAGCATCGCCTGTATCCAGCGCAGGTCCGCGCCGTTCTCCAGCATCTGCGTCGCCATCGCATGGCGGAACAGGTGGCAGCTCCCTTTGTCGATACCCGCCGCTCTCAGGTACGGCACCACGGCCATGGTAATGCCGCAGGCCGTCAGACCCGCCACGCCGTCCATTACAGGAACAGTGCTTTGCAGTCAGGTATGACAAGGATTTCCGCCCTGACCTGGACGATGTAGCGCTTCAGCCACCACAGCGCCCTCCGATATCACTCGGTCCTGCTTTGCCTTGACCTGTACGATGGTGAGTACCTTCCTGCTGAAGTCCGGGCCGTATATCTCCAGTTTTTCTACTTCACCGCGCGGATACCCGTTGACCACAGCAGCTCCAGCAGCGCCCGGTCACTGACACCCTGCAACGTGCCCAGGTCGCACAGGTTCACGATGTCTTCCGCCTGTTCCACGCTCACGCTCAGGATGGTACGCGGCAGCCGTTTTTCCAGCCGTGGCAGCTCAAGGTCTGCCGCCGGATTTGCCAGTATCAGCCCCTGTTTTACCATCCAGGAGAACCACACCTGAAGCGGCTGGAGCGTGGTGCGCCGCCTCCGGCTGGAGAGCGGCTTACCGTTGGTTTTGCGGTACTGATACAAATACCGCTGGTAACGCTCCAGCACCGGCGGGTACCTACGCGACTTAACTTACTACGTAAAGAGCCTGGCCTGTCCCAGCAGGCGATGGCTGATGCCGTTGGCCTGCCCGTTAACAGCTGGAAGTAGTACAAGAGCGGCCAGGCGATGCCTTCTCTTGATGCACTGAAGAAGATTGCCACCACGCTACATGTCAGTACCGTTTTTTTGTTGTTTGATGAACATGAACGTGGACCTGAAGGTGAGCTGGCGCTTCAGTTTGAAGCCATCAGCCAGTTGCCGGAGAACGAACAGGCGATAGTCCGTGAAGTACTGGAAAGCCTGATCACCGAGTACCAGTCCCGCCGCTGGGACTCTGCAAGGAAGGCGGCTAAAGAAGAGAGTTAACACGAGCGCGGGCTGAAGGTGGTGGAACAGCGACAACCCGCTGACCACAACCAATTAAGTGAGGTAGCTAATCATGGCTGCGCAACATCATAAGTCAGAATACTTTTCAACCAAAGTCCGGCTCTATACCGTGGGTTACATTAAGGATCATATTAAGCACCGTCCGTCACCGTCGATCACGCTGCGGGGCCACTGGATGGGGGATCTGGGGTTTGAGACGGGCAGGAAGGTTGAGGTGATTTGTGAACAGGGCAAGTTGATTATCCGGCTGGCTGAGGAGTAAGCGGCGGGTAAAAAGATCCCGGCTCGGTGGCCGGGATTAATTTTTCAGATTATCTTTTAGTTTGCTGAGGGTTTGCACTGCTGCTGACGCCGCCAGGGATGGCGGCCCCACCCCGGCCCACAACGCGGGGGCGCACGACATAATGTGTATTATACGAAGACGGCCCGCTCGTTGAGGGCGGGCCGGGCTGAGGGGCTCTGCAGGACGACTGCGTATAATACCCGCACATTATGTTGAACGGACGTTCGGCCAGCAGCATGAACGCAGAGAACGCCACCGCTTAGCGCTGGCCGGGCGGCCGTTTACCCCCGCGCACACGGGACGCGATGAAGGCAGAGCGCCGCACGGACGCGGCGCTCTGCCGTGCACGGAACAACCCGGCTCACAGAGGGCTTACGGGCTTTCCGGCGGCTCCGCTGCTGCGCCCGGTTCCGGGTTCTCCCGCTGCTCTGCCGGATGGGTTGAGGCATGCACTGCCTGAAGTGCCCGGATACTCACCTGCGTGTAGATTTGGGTTGATTCAACGCTCCTGTGACCCAGCATCGCCTGTATCCATCTGAGGTCCGCGCCGTTCTCCAGCATCTGCGTGGCCATCGCGTGGCGGAACAGGTGGCAGCTCCCTTTGTCGATGCCCGCCGCTCTCAGGTACGGCACCACGGCCATTGTTATACCACTGGCCGTCAGCCCCGCCATGCCGTCCATCGCCAGGAACAGCGCCTTGCAGTCAGGGACGGCAAGAACCTCCGGGCGTACATGATGCAGCCAGCGGTTAAGCCACCACAGCGCCCGCTCGCCCACCGGGATCACCCGGTCCTGCTTTCCCTTGCCCTGCACGATGGTCAGTACCCGGCGTGAGAAGTCCGCGCTGTATATCTCAAGCGCGGCCACCTCGCCACGCCGTATCCCCGTTGACCACAGCAGCTCCAGCAGCGCACGGTCACGGATGCCCTGCCGCGTCGTCAGGTCGCACCCGTTCAGCACCTCCTCCACCTGTTCCACGCTCAGTATCGTGCGCGGCAGATGCCTTTCCAGCCTCGGCAGCTCAAGGTCAGCGGCCGGATTCGCCAGGATAAGGCCCTGTTTCGCCATCCAGCTGAACCACACCTGAAGCGGTTGCAGCGTGGTCCGCTGGGTGCGCGTGCTTAACGGCTCACCGTTGCTCTTGCGGTACTGATACAGATGCCGCTGGTACGTTTCCAGCGCCGGGCGCGTCACGTCTCCGGCATGGTGCAGGCCCCGTTCAGCCGCCCACAGGATAAAGCGGTAGCTGTGATGCGTCTGCACCTTCAGCGTGGTCTCCGACCAGTTGCGCTCCCTGCGCCACCTGACGAACCGCAGCAGCAGGTTATAGAGGCTTTTCGGGTCGGAAGCCGGGCCGACGGGCTGGCGGTACACGTCATCGACGGTAAGCAGGCGGTTTGAGCGGGGTTTACGGTTAGCCACGTTGCACCACCCCATCATCAGGGGCGACGGCGGTGACGCGTTTTTCTTTTCCTCTTATTACTGCGTTTTTGTCAGACCCGACCGCTTCACCCGTTAACCCTCGCCGGCTCTGGCCTGACGCCGCTTTTTTGCCGTCCGCCTGCCCCCCGGCCGCACCCCGACCGGGGGCCGACCGCTCTGCCCCTGACCCCGACCGGAGCGCGCCGCCCTCGTCAGCCGCCACCTCCAGCAGCCCGCACAGGTGCGCCCGGTCACCCTCTTCCCCGTCCCACAGCAGCCCGTACCCATACGTCAGCCCGCGCCGGAACAGCAGCAGGTATTCCATTTCAACCAGCCGGGCCAGGTGGATTTTCAGCTGCGTGTCGCCCCAGCCCAGCGACGAACGCACCTCGCGCCGCGTGAACCGCAGCTCCTCCGGCTTCACCGCCTGCCGCTGCGCCGCTTCCTGTACCCAGCCCTTCAGCTGGATTAACAGCCTGCGCGTCTGCGGCGGCATCTCGTCCAGCGTGCGCCCCAGCACCTCATGCGCTAACCGGTTTGCCAGGGTGATATCCGATGGCTGCACTTCGATATATTCGATGACCTGGCCGCGATGCTCAGCCCGCTTCACCTCCCGCTGGTACTGGTGCAGCAGGGCTATCGACTGGATTAAGGTGAGGTACTTCATATGGTCGCGCCGGGTGCGCGTTTTATCGCTCAGGAACGTCAGCCGCTCCGCATACGGATTGACCACCTTCAGCGGCCGCAGCAGCCGCTGCGCGTTCTGGTGCAGCTTCGTGACGTAACCTTTTTCCGACTGCGCCAGCAGCCCTTCCAGCGTCTGGCCGCGCCGCTGCATCGCGTGTATCGCCTGCGTCTGCTCCCTGGACTCGTTCACCGCCAGCACCAGGCAGCGGTTCAGCAGCTCTTCGTCCACGTCGATGGCCGTGGTGGTCAGCATCAGCATCACCGGGCCCTTCACGCTGTACTCCCGCGTCACCAGCTCCCCGCTCTGCTCGTTCTTGCCCGTCGAGGCGATTTTCAGCTCCCCGTCCGACTGCAGCAGCTTCAGGGCATACGCCGCCTGCCGCACCCCCTCCTCCTCCGCTATCGCCAGGATTTTATGCTGCAGCGAGGTCTCCCCCAGGTAGTACAGGCTCTGCCCGGTCATGGCCGAGTACTGGATGCGCTCCTCCTCCGGCATCAGCCCAAGCACCGCGTCCATCAGCGAGGATTTCCCCGCCGCAGACGATGACTGGATTAACACCGCCAGCGGCTTATCAAGCTTACGGCTGACCGCCGCCAGATACCCGGTCAGCAGGTTGGTGGCTTCGCCCACCACGCCGCAGGCCGCGAGGTCATTCACTATCCGCTCTGCCAGGTCAGGGGATTTCAGCAGCGCCAGCGCCGCCGCTTCATCCTCACCGGAGACCGTCACCGCCCCGGAAGCCTGTTCCGCTTCCGCCGCCTTCAGCCGTTCATCCCGGCGGGCTTCGAGTGCCAGCAGCACCCGGCCGCATTCACGTTTTATCACCGCGAGTTCACACGCCAGCTCGTTCGCCGCCGTGCTCACATACGCCTGCCGCTGCTTCGCGTGGTACATATCGAACGTATCAACGTGGAACGCGCCGGTTGATTCGTCCAGCACCTGCACGTTCACCTTCATCACTTCGGAGAGGGTATTCTTCTGCCAGCCCCGCACCCGCCACGCGCGCGGCCCGGAACGCAGCAGCAGCTCGCCGGAGGGCGTGATGTCGCAGGCGATAGCGGGGATTGCAGCGGCAACCGTTGCCGTCTGAACGCCCGGCAGGGCAGCTAAAGAAGACGGTTTTTCGCCGCTGGCGGTCAGCGTTTCCGGTGCGGCAGTGGGGCCGCTGTCTGACCCCATCCGCACGGCCTGCTCCAGCGCAAGCGCGAACGCAGACTCAGGATTGCCGCTTTTCAGCGCATACGCGTTCGCATCCAGCCCCGCCGGGAACCGCACCCGCCAGGCCTCGATCCCCGCCTCTGCCAGCTGACCGGCGACCCCTTCCGCACCCCGATCCCCGGCGTCGTCCCGGTCGAAGGCGATCAGCACCCGCTTCACCCCGTGATACGCCAGCGCCGCCAGATGATCCGCGTTAAAGCCGTTGCAGCCATACGCGGCGATCGCGTTGCGGAACCCCGCGCACCAGAAGGTCATCGCGTCGATCAGCGCCTCGCACAGGATCGCCTCTGACGAGGCTTTCAGCGCCGGCTCATTCCACACCCCGGCCAGCGGTGACGGCAGGTAAAGGTGCTTTGCCGATCCCTTTTTTATCTGATGATCCGGCATGGTACGCCGCCCGTACAGCTGCAACACCCGGCCACGTGCAGCCGGATCATAACTTTCTGACCAGCCCGTGACCGGCACCACCAGGCAGCCCCGGAAGTGATCCTGACGCGTCGACTCACGCACCACGCCCAGCCCGGTAAGCCTTGCCCGGAGGGATTTTCCTTCCTTCGACGCCGGTGACGGCAGCGCCCCCGCCACGCCGTGCGCCCCCGCGAACCCCAACCGGAAGTGGCTCACCAGCCCGGGATGGTTCAGGCCGCGCTTCTCCAGCCAGGCCAGCGCATCCGGGCTGTTCAGCAGGTTCCGGTGATACCAGTTCACCGCCTGGTTAAGTAGCGCCTGGCCGTCGTCGTCCAGGTCGGTGAGCGTCTGACGGGCAGGCGGCGAAGAAGGCGCAGGAAGAACAGCGGCTGAAGAAGAGGCGGCAGATCCGGCGAACTCACGCAGCCGCAGCACCGCTTTCGGCAGGGAGAAGTTTTCGGTTTTCATCATCCAGTCAACCACTGACCCCGCCGCCCCGCAGCCGAAGCAGTGATACAGGTTTTTGGCCGGGCTGATGACCAGCGAGGGGGTTTTCTCCTGATGGAACGGACACAGCAGCACCAGGTCACGCCCCTGTTTACGCAGCTGATGCCCCTGTGATTCGGCCAGCGCCGCTAACGACACGGTGCGCTTTAACTCGTCCAGTTCCTTCTGCGGGATGCGGGGCATATCCAACTCCTGTAAAACACGTCAATAGACACTTATGTAGATTGCATTATCTATATATTATGAGATTTGCAACAGGCAACTAAAAAGGAGGCCGTACAATGAACACCGATAATTCATTGTGTGCAGGTATGGATATGTCAGCATTTGCAGAGCGTCTTCGCCTGTTGCGTGAGGCCCGTAATCTCAGTCAGGTCCGTCTGGCTGAGCTGCTTGGATTAGACCCGCGAGCCTATAACCGCTGGGAGAAAGCAGCAACAGCCCCTCACCTGGATACGGTGATTAAGATTGCCGATGTGCTACAGGTGACGCTGGATGAACTGGTTGGCCGTCAGGCCGTTTCGGAAGAGGTGAAGATCCGTAATCATATGCTGCATTCTTTGTGGCAGAAGGCGGATCTGTTGCCGGATTCAGATCAGCAGGCGCTGATCGCCGTACTGGACAGTTTTGTTAAGAAGTCGATGGTTGAACAGGTAATAGGATTTAACAGTAGCAGACGTTAACTGAGCGCGGCAGGCGTGAGTTCTCACCTCATACCCGCCGCTAACCACAAGCAACTAAACAGGAGTTGATTATGGCTGAGCAACATCATAAGTCAGGGACGGGTACGCCCACAACAACACGAGCTTACACCGTGAGCTATATCCGGGATTCACGTACCTTTGAACCCGTTCCGGCCATTACCCTGAAGGGCGGCTGGCTGAAGGAGGCGGGGTTTGATACCGGAACACAGCTTAACGTCCGGGTGCTGCCGGGCTGCCTGATACTGACCGCGCTGGAACCCCGGCCAGAGCCGGAGGAGCCGGAAGTGGTCACCACCCTGCGCCAGACCTGTAAAAAACTCTCCGCTCGTAAGCAACAGCAGATCGCCGAGTTTATTCAGGTGATCGCCGGGCCGCAGAAGCGGGCGGCTAAGGTGTAACTGACTGGTTATAAAGTAAAATCCCAGCCCGGTGGCTGGGATTTCTTTATTAGATTAAGCCAAAGGACTCAGGTAGTTCTTTAATGAACTCGCATTTATCTCCAGTATATTCTCTTGATATATCTTGGAAGATACTCGTTATATCTTTCCTATCGTCATCATTTAATGATCGTAACTCTGCGGCCATTTTCTCCATCATTTCTACCGCTAAATCTGGATCTATTTGCCTCTCATCTGTGAACTCTAAAAATATAGCAAGATTAGTTATGATTTTTACTAGGAGATTAAAAACAAGCGGTTAAAAGAACTTTGCAAGCAGGCGGACTCTTTAAAGCCGGAGGATCAGGACGTGATATGTCGTCTTATGGATATGGCGATTAAGCAGGACAGGCTAAAACAGATTATCAGCTAACCAGCTGATGATTAACGCGGAACCGGGATGGTTGCAACACCCCAGCGCCGCTAACCATCACTAACTATCATGGAGTTAATAATGGCTAAGCACGATTGTAAGTCAGAACCGCAGGCAACTGAAGCACCGCAGCCCACTAACCGCTGTGAGTTTCACAGCAACGCCATGCATCACGGGCTGTTTTTACGCGGCGAGTGGCTGGAACAGGCGGGATTTTTGCACGGGATGCCTATTAAGATCCGGGTGATGCCGGACTGCATCGTGATCACCACCCAGGACACCCGCGAACTGTGGGGCTGCATTGAGGGCCTGAGCGTGGTGCCGATCAACCGCAGAAAGGTGGCGCAGTGGCTGAGGGAATTTCCGGGCGCGTTACACAGCACCTGTGACGTGCCGAAGTTTAAACGCAACAGCGGGTATCATTGTCGGGAGCTGAAATAGTTAAAATTCCCGGCCTGGTGTGGTCGGGATATTAATACTAAATAAGATCAATTTCCTTTATTTTATCCAGACTTAATTTTTCTAATGGAACGTCATATATATCAGCCTGTTGCTGGATTAAAGTTATAACTCTATGAAAAGCAGATAGATAACCAGTCTGGAAGTTTTCAGTATCTGTCCCTATAGCTGCAATTTTATTAGCTTTCGCTTCCAACGCAAGCTCTTGCAAAGCCTCACATAAAGTAACAGCAAGTGCTTCATATTCATTAAATTTCATCATTTTCTACCTTTTAAAATATCTTCAGCAATAGCTTTGTACGCTTCATGTCTATTTACATCTTGCTGCCAATGATGAAGTAAATTTTCCTGATGTTTCGGACTTAAATTTTCCCAATCAGGTACATGCTCCTGCCGTTTTATAGGGTCATTCAAATAACCTTGATGCTCTGCTATTTGCTTATCATGTTTGGAGATCGCTTTTTCCAGGTTTTTGTCTGGAAGTTTGTTGTATTGATCATACTGTTTGGGATAGCGATCCTTTGCAGCATTAATCTTGTCTTGCTGGGAAGCGCTTCCGTTATTCCGCGCACCTTCCTCATCCTCTGGCCCCCAGCCGCCCGGCGTTCCAGAACCTGAACCACCCAGCTCCGCTTTCTCTGCATCCGTCAGATCTTTACCAATATTAGGCTGATTCTGCTTTTCATCGCCATCTGACGAACAGGCCCGCCCGAATGAACAGTCCGTGGCTTTATCCAGCCAGTCAGCAGCGTCATTTATCGCCCCCTGAAGCCCGGAAGCAATATTCTTGTCTGCCTCCTGCTTCACTTTATCACCGGGACCAACGGGAACGCCCGGTACAGGAACCGGAGCAGGGACAGCCAGAAGATTATTCTCAACCGCATTCTTCCCTGCCTGGCCGCCAGCCACCGCGGCCGATGTACTGTCTCCGGCTATACCGCCGGCCAGTGCTGCGGCCAGCGTGCCCAGGGCGCTTATCTTCTGCTTCTCATCTTCGGTTAGTTTATCATGTGGGACGCCCGGGTAAAGCTGCTGGGCAATATATTCTCCCGCCGCTGCACCTGCGGCGCCCGCCAGCGCTGAGTTACCCTGCGCCTGCGCCACCACCGCGCCCAGTACCGCGTGCGCTATCAGATTCGCCTCGACGTTTATCACGTCCTTGCCGTCAGGGCCCTTTGTCATCGTTTCTTTATGGATAACTTCTGCCAGATACGGTGCCGCTGCACCCGCTATCGCCGCATTCAGGTTACCGCCCGCCAGGCCCTGCACCGCCGCCGTGGCGGCCTGAATACCCTGTTGCAGGCTGCTTCCCGTGCCGAATTGAGCCGTTGCCGTTATATAGGCCTGTTTGGCTATTTCATCGGCGCTGGGACGCAGGTTGCCCTCGCTCGCCAGCTTTTCTCTCGCAGACTGGAGGGCAGACGGGTCTTTCTTCGCTTTCTCACCGGCTATCTCACCCTGCGTCCGCGCGATATCCCCAACCTGACTCCCTATCTCCCCTATCAGCTGCGCCTGCTGTAGCCGCTTCTGCTCTTTCTCTTTGTCGAAGATTTGCTTCAGGCCCGGATTGGCATTCTCCGCATCACGGCTGAGGTTTGCCACGTCCTGCTGCTGGTTCTGCCGATCGCGGATCGCTACCGTGCCGTCCGAGATCGCGGCCTTTGTGGTGCTGGAATCGTGGCCGCTGTTGTTTGCGCCGGTCAGCAGCGCGCTCGCCATATTTCCCGCCAGCATCCCGGCAACGCCGCCGCCGGTGCTGATACCCACGCTCTGGTGTTCGGCTTTAAAGTCCGCCCTGTTGTCGATATCGCTCCAGCCCAGCGTGCCGGTATCAAGTTTATTTTTATCTGCCGCAGCCGTCGACCCGATAACCGCCCCGTCCAGCTGCGTATGGTTGCCCACCGTCACGTCGAAGCCGCCCTGACCGGCAAACAGACCGGTCTGGTCCGTCACGCTGTCGTAGTTGCTGTGCAGTTTGTCACGGCTCAGGTTGACGTTGACCGAGTCGTTCAGGCCCGCGCCCATTGAGCCCAGCCCGATGCCCACCTGCCCACCGGCGCTGACGCTCTGCTGTTTGCTGTCATAGCGGTCGCTGTCCTGTTCGCTCTGCAGCGTCAGGTTGCGCCCGACGTCCGCCGTCACTTTCTCGCCGCTGACCTGCGCCCCTTTCAGCGTGGTGTCGCGGCCGCTGTTGAGCGTAACGGCCTGCCCCGCATCCAGCGTAGTGTTGGTGTGGGTCAGGCCGTTGCCCTTCTCACTGCCCCGCCCCTGGTTGATGCTGGCTGAGACGCTGACGCTGGCACCGCCGGAGCCTATGCCCAGCCCGACGCCCGCGCTGCTGCCGTGGCTTTCATTTTTCCCGTCGGTACGTTCGGTGTTCTGGGCTGACAGCAGGGTGATATCGCGCTTCGCATCCAGGCCCAGATTCTGCCCGGCTTTCAGCTGGCTGCCGGTGACCGCGATATCTCCCTGGCTGCCCGCTGCCTGGCCGGTCGCGGTGATTTGCAGATTATTCCCGGCGTTCAGGGTGCTGCCCTGTGCCTGGGTGCTCTGCGTCAGGGTTTCGCTGCGCGAGGACTGACTGCCATAGGTAAGACTGATTCCCACGGTGTCATTATTTTTATTGTCGCCCGCGCCTTTTGCGGCATCCAGCGCCACGGCCTGTGCCGCCTGAACGCCACTCAGGGCCGCTTTGGTCGCCTGCAGGGCCTGCAGGCGGCTGTCGTCGGTATCCTGGGCCTGATGCGCGGTTTGCACCGCCGTGTTGACTGCCGAACCGGCCGCGCCGGAGAGCGCCAGCGTAAAGCCGCTCTGCTTCTGTTCGGTTTTAGTCAGCGCGGTGTGGCTGTTTTCCGCCGCGGTGATCGAGACATCGCTGCCGGTGACCGTCAGATCTTTCCCGGCGATAACATCGCTGCCGTGCACCTGCACCTGGTTATTGGCGGTCAGGGTCACGCTGCCGTGGCTGCTGCCCACCGTGCTGCCTTTACTGAGCGAGCCGGTGGTATCGGTGGTCGTCTTCTGCTGCGCCTGGCCGTAAGTGAGGCCGATGCCGCCGGTGCCCATCAGGCCGGTTTTTCTCTCGTCGACGAGATGCGTTTCATCATGCGCCTCAGCGGCGGTGGTCACGGTAAGATCGCGACCCGCCGAGAGGTTAACGTCCTGCGTACCCGCGACGTTACTGCCGCTAATGGTGATATCACGTCCGGCCTGTAGCTGCACGCTGTCGCCGCTCAGCGTGGTGCTGAGCGCCTGCTGGTCGTGCGCCTCATCGTGGGTTTCCACGCTGCTGCCCGACATAAACCCTTTGCTGCTCTGCTTACTGTGTTCAGTCAGATCGCTACTGCTGCTGCCGGTGCTAAGCGCAATATCGCGCCCGGCGCTGGCGGTGAGCGCGCCACCCGCGGCCACGTCCGCCGCGCTGGCGCGGATATCCTGCCCGGCGCTGAGCTGCAGGTCGCCTGCGGTCGTGATACGGGTGCCGACGTCGGTCTGCTCAGAGAGGTGGCGATAGTTGTCGCGTCCCCAGCTATCGTTTTCACTGTGCCGGGTGGCAACGGTGCCCAGGGTCAGATCGTTCCCTGCCTGTAGCTGCGTGATACCGTTTTTCCCGGCGTTACCGATGTCGCTCCCGCTCAGAGTGATATTGTTCATCGCACTGAGCGTCAGCGCACCGTCCGGGTTCTGCACATAGATCCCGGCGGCACGATCCACCCAGCGGTCAGTACCGTCGCTGCGCAGCGTCGTCTGGCTGGTGATATCGCGCCCGGCCAGCAGCGATACGCTATCACCACCGGTAATCTGGCCGCCGAGGTTATTGATGTCCTGACGGGCGGTCAGCGCGACCTGGTTGCCGTTAATATAGCCACTGTTGGTCAGCGTTTGCGCCGTCAGCTGCGTCACCTCGCGACCCTGAATGGTGCCGCTGTTGGTAATGTCGTTCTGTGCGCTGAGCGCCACGTTATTGCCGCCCATCAGCGCGCCGTCACCGGTCAGATCGCCCTCTTTAACCTTCGCATAGACCTGCGGCACCAGCACCGTCTGCTGCGTGCCGTCCGGCAGCGTCACCGTCTGATTAACCAGCCAGACAATGTCGCTGGTCAGCAGCGCCATCTGGGCAGGCGTCAGCGCCACACCCAGTTCCAGCTGATACTGCTGACCAAAGGCCACGCCGTTATTCATCAGCGCACGGTACTGCTCTTCATCATTGTTGTAGCCGCTGATATAGCGATTACCGGTCATCTGAATAATCTGATCGCGCACCACGCGCTGTTCGTAGTAGCCATCGCCCAGCCGTTTGAGCGTCTGCCCGCTGGACGACGGCAGGGCCGTCTGCATGTAGTCGCTGCTTAGCCACTGCTTCTGGTTGGTGAAGCGCGGATCGGTCTCCACCAGATAGCGGCTGTCGCTGGCGGGCTGCAGGGCAAACAGGCTGTTGTCCGGCAGTCGGGTGTCCGGCGAAACCGCGCGGATCACCGGCGTGATGCTCTGCCCGTTGACCACCGTGGCGGGAAGCGTCAGCGAGAACTGCTGCCCGGGCGGCAGAACCAGCGGATGATCCTTGATGCTGCCCAGATTTTCCAGGGTGATTGTGCCGCTGTAGCGCAGCGCGTCGCCGGGAAGCGCCGCGTCCGTGACGTCATGAGACGCCAGCGTCACCGCCTGGGTTGCCTGCTGCCCACCCGCCGCGCCGACCGCGCTGGCCTGGGTGGTAACCGTCTGCTGTTGTCGACTGCCGGTCTGATAGCCGCTCCCCTGCGGGGCCGCGTTAGCCTGCCAGGCGAGGGTTTTCAGATCGATAGTTTCGGTGACCACCGCCGGGCGATAGTTGCTGCTGCTTTTGCCCTGCGACGTCTTGGTGCCACCGAGTTTCTTTTTCTTTTTCTTCGAATACCAGCGTACGACCTTGCCGTCATCCGTGGTGACCCGCACGCCTTTGGTCGCCTGGTTATCCAGTTCGCCTATCTGACCGCCCAGCGTCGCGCCCGCCACAATCTGGCTATCCTGGTTAGCCAGCCGGTTGGCGGTAAAGGTCATGTTGCCGCCGGAGAGGATTTTGCCCGGATCGCTCTCTTTGATCTGGGTTTCGTTGACCACGCGCTTGTAGTTGTATTCGTAGAATTCGCTGCCGCTGGTGCCGTCCGGCATGGTAGCGCTATGCACGCCATATTTGTTTTTATGGCTGGTATCGACCTTATCCCAGTCGTAGCGGGTGGTCTTACCCTTCAGAACCGCCTCATGGTGCTGGGCGTTTTCCGTCATCACCGTCTCGGTAGTAAGCTGGCGGTTGGTGTTGTTCACCTCCGCCATCGCGATGGTCGCATTGCCTCCGGCCTCGATGGTCGCCCCGTGGTTATTAAGCTGACGGCCCTGCCCTGTGGCCTGGTCGTTTTCGTCCAGCTGGCCGCCAAAGCGCATCTCCCCGGCGCTGTAGATCAGCGCGTGATCGCGGTTATTGACCGTGTCGGCGGCGATGTCGAGCCGGTCGCGAGCGGCGATCACCGCCGCTTTGCCATTCGCGCTCAGGTTATTCAGCACCGCCGCCGCAATGGCGATATGGTCGCCGTAGATGCGTCCGGTGCCGGTGTTGTTAAGTACCCCGGCGACCAAATGCGTCAGCCCGCCGTCAATCAGGCCGGTATTGTTGAGGGTATCGCCCGCGGTGATATGAGTGCTCTGCCCGCTGATTTCGCCCGTGGCCTGGTTATTGACGTTCTGCGCGGTCAGCCAGAGCGCCTGCTGCCCGGTGATAATGCCGTCGTTGGTGACAGTACCCGGCGTGGTCAGCCGCAGCGACCCGTTGGCTTTGACCTCCGCAAGATTGTGGAAGTCCTTCGCCAGCGTGATGCCAAGGTCACCCTGCGACAGCACCTGCCCGTCGCCGCTCAGCGAGGCGGCGTTGATTTGCCCCTCCCTGCCGCTGATCATTACGCCCTGGAGGTTGTTTATCGCCAGCGTCTGGCCCTGGGCGGCATCCTGTACCTTCAGGGTATCCGTCGATGAGATAAGCCCGCTAACGTTTTGCAGCGCCTGCCGCACGGTGAGCGCCAGCCTGCTGCTTGCCCGCAGCGCGCCGTGGGTATTGTCCAGCGTGTCGGCTTGCAGGGTCAGGTTCGTCGCCTCAATGCCTTTGCCATCCTGCCGGGTTTCCCGGTTGATCAGCTGCGGCGTGGTGATATCCAGCCCCTGGCCGCCGCGTATCAGCCCACCGGTATTATCAAGCTGCCTGGCAAGGGTGATCCAGCCGTTACCGACGCTCTGAAGCTGGCCGGACTGATTGTTTAGCTGGTCTGCGGTAAGCGTCAGGGTGCCCGCCGAAATCAGGCTGCCGCCCTGGTTGAGCAGCGCATTTTGCCCGGTGTTCAGCGTCAGGTCCTGGCCGCCCTGAATATGCCCCTGCTGGTTGTCCAGCAGCCCGCTGTTAATGCGGGTATTGGCCGAACCGGCAATGGTGCCGCGCTGATTGGTCAGCGTCTGACCGGCGGTGTTGATAATAATATCGCCCGCCGATTGCAGCCTGCCGTCGCTGTTATTGATCGCTTTGCCATTGAGCGTCAGGCCTGCGTTGCCTGCCACCTGCCCCTGGGCATTGTTGAGTGCATCCGCCGTCAGCGTCGCCGCGCCCTGAGCGGCGATAAATCCGCTCTGATTATTCAGCCCGGCGCTGCGCAGGGTGAGGTTTTTCATCGCGACAATGCCGCGACGATCGCCGCTGTCGGTGTTGATCAGCGCGCCTCCCTGCGTATCCAGCGTCATATCCCCTGCCGCCTGGAGCAGGCCGCCCTGATTCTGCACCTCTCCTACCGTCAGGCCGAGCTGCCCGCTGCCGCTGGCCAGCGTGCCGCCGCGGTTGTCCAGCTTACCGCCGGTAATTTGTGTGTCGCCTCTGGCGGTCAGTACGCCGTCCTGATTATCAATGTCGCCGGTACGCAGCGTCAGCGCCCCGCCGCCCGTCACGCCGCCCGTCGTGCCGCTCTCCCGATTGATCAGACTGTTACCGTGGGTGTCGAGCTGCAGATCCTGAGCGGACTGGATCCGTCCGGCACGGTTGTTCAGCGCGCCGCTGTCCAGCTGCAATGTACCCCGTGCGCCGAGCAGCCCCTGCTGATGGTCAAAGGCCTGCTGATGCGTATCAATAGTAACGTTCTGCCCAATAATCGCGCCCTTGCCGCCGTCAATCTGCCCGGTGGAGAGCCGCAGGTCACCGCCGGCGATAATGCCTGCGCTGTCGCCGCTGTCGGTATTGCTGAGCCGTGCGCCCTGGGTATCCAGCGAGAGCGCAGTGCCCGCCTGGAGCAGGCCGCGTTGATTATCCACCGCGCCGGTCACCAGGTTCAGCGCCTTATCCGATGACAGGATGCCGTCGGTGTTGGTCAACGTGCCGCCGCTGAGCTTCATATCGCCCGCTGCCGCCAGCAGGCCGCTGCTGTTATCCAGGTCGCCAGCGTTGAGAGTGAGGTCACCGCGGCTCACCACTCCACCTTTGGTGCCGCTCTGCTGGTTGTTCAGGGCGTTGCCATGGGTATCAAGGTGCAGACTCTCGCCCGACTGAATGCGCCCGGCGCGATTATTCAGCGCCCCGCTGTCCAGCCGCAGCGTACCGCGCGCGCTCAGCAGGCCATTTTGCTGATCGAAGGCCTGCTGATGGGTATCAATGACAACATTCTGCCCGAGGATTGCGCCCTGCCCACCGGCAATTTCCCCGGTCGCCAGCTGAATATCGCCCCGCGAGACAATACCGCCGTTTTCACCGCTGTCGCTGTTACGCAGCGCGGCACCCTGGGTGTCGAGCGACAGCCTGTCACCCGCCTGGAGCAGGCCGCGCTGGTTATCCACGGCCCCGGTAAGGAGCGATAGCGCGCCACTTGCAACCATCGTGCCATCGCTGTTAGTGAGTGAGCCACCCCGGGTGTCGAGCGTCAGCGCCTCGCCCGACTGCAGCAGGCCGTGCTGGTTATCGACGTCATCGGTGGTGAGCGTCAGCCCGCGATCCGATACCAGCGTGCCACCGGCGTTGTTCAGTGCGCTGCTGTTGAGCTGGACGGCATCTGCGGCGGCAAGGATCCCGCTGCGGTTATCCATATCACCCGCATCGATCGTCAGCCTGCCGCCGCTGAGGATCCCAGCCTTGCCGCTCTGGGTGTTGCTGAGCAACTGACCGTGGGTATCTATCTGTAGATCTTTACCGGACTGAATGCGGCCCGCGCGGTTATCTACCGCGCCGCCAGAAAGAGTAAGGTCCTGCTGCGCCACCAGATTACCGCTGGCGTTGGAAAAGGGGCCATCCTGAGTATCGACGGCGATCTGCCTGCCCAGCAGGGTTCCGGCACTGTTGTCCAGCCCCTGGCTGTGGGCGGTAAGTTGGGCCGCGGCCTCAATCCGGCCCTGGCCGTTGTCAATGGCCTGCCGGGTATCCAGCCGGGCGTCACCGCCAGTGGCCGAGATAAGTCCCTGCTGGTTTTCCAGTCGGGCGGCGGAGAGACGCAGGTTTTGTCCCGCCAGCAGCGATCCCTGGCTGTTGTTCAGGGCATTATCACTGGTCAGCAGCAGGTCGCCTGCGCCCGCCGCCAGCAGCGTACCGCGCTGGTTATTCAGGTTGCCGGCGGTCAGTCGCAGATTGCCGCCGCTTTCCATACGGCCATCCTGGTTGTTCACCCCGCCGGAGACGGAGAGCGCCATTTCGCCCGTCCCCCGCTGCGAAAGCAGCCCCTGCTGGTGATTGAGGCTGTCCGCCGTCAGGCTCAGCGCCTGCGCCTGGGTACGCCCCCCGGAGAGATCGAGCTGCTTACCGGTCAGGCTTAGCCCACCGGCCGACATCAGAGTTCCCTGACTGCCGTTAAGCTGGTCTGCGTTGAGCGTCAGCGCGCCGTCCCCGGCCAGCTGAACGGTGCCCTGCTGGTTATCCAGTCGCTGTGTATTCAGACTGAGGACGTGGCCGTTTCCGGCAATCAGCCCGCTGCGGTTTTCAATGCTGTCAGCCTGCAGGTAGGTGTCGCCCTGGTTAACAATCGTTCCCTGATTGTTGCTCAGCGTTCCGGTAGTAAGGGTTAGCGCCTCGCCGTTTTGCTGGCGCAGCAGGCCGCCGTTATTACTGATGTTTTTCGCTGCGATATTCAGGCGACCCGCCGAAATCTGCCCGCCATCGTTGGTAAGCTGCGTGGCCGCCTGCGCGCTAAGCGCCGTGCCGGTGACCGTTGCGCCTGCGGTAGTGATATCGCCCTGAGTGGAGGTTAGCGCGACCCGCTCCGCCGAGGTCTGGCTTCCGGCCAGATCGACCCGGCCTCCGCTGGCTGCGATACGATCGCGCGCCAGATTTTTGCCCTGCGCTTTAAGCTCGCCCTGGCTGGTCAGTACCAGCTCGCCGGGCTGGGTCAGCGTGCCGCTGTCGTCCACGCCCGCCGCCAGCGTTCCGGCGGCGGAGCTGTCGATGCGGTTGCCGGTCAGGGTGGCGTTACCCCCGGCGCTGACGACGCCGCTGTTGCTCAGGGTGCCACCGGAGGAGAGCGTCAGGTTCTGCTTAGAGAGCAGTTTTCCGCTGTTATTCTGATCGCCCTGGCTGGCAATTTGCAGGGCATCCTGGCTCTGGATCGTGCCGCTGTTTTCCAGCTGGCCATCCACGGTCAGGCGCAGTTCGCCCGCCCCCGCGCCCAGCTCACCCGCATTGCGCACGCCCACGCCTTTTTCGGTGCCGGTCAGGGTGATTTTATTGGCGTACATCCCGCCCAGGGCCGCCACGTCCAGCGCAAAAGCGGGACGCGTAGCGTCATCACCGGGATTGACGGCAGTGACGCTGCCGTCGGTAGCGACTTTGTTGCGCCCGGTAACCACCTTCAGCTCGCTGGCATGCAGCCTGGCGTTAACCGTTACCGACCGGGCGATAATCTGGGTGTAATCGGCATCGCTGCCGTTCAGGCCTTTGCCTTCGATATTGATCCGGCCACCGGTGACATCAAACCCCTTCAGCTGGCCGTTTTCCATAATGGCCTGGCCGGTCGTGAGGGTATTGCGGCTGGCGTTAATAAAGCCGCAGCCGTTGCAGGTGATGCCGGAGGGGTTGGCGATAATCACCTCCGCGCGCTTGCCGGCCACCTCGATAAAGCCGTTCAGCTGGCTGGGATTGCGGCTGTTAACCTCGTTGAGAATAACGCTGGCTTCATGCTTAGCAAGCCAGGGGTTAGCCGCCACCATCCCCCCCAGCTGGGTCTGGGTATTTTGATGGCTGTTGTTGAGGATCGCCCCCCGCGCATCGACATCAAGCTGGCTGTACTGGTTGCGTGAGACGCCGTTAGCATCGGGCGTCTGGATATTGATCTGCGGCAGTCCGTTGGCCGTTGACATTACCGTTGGCTGACGACTGCCGGGTGCGGAGCCGTCCGCGACAATGTCCGCCTGCACAGGCAGGCTGACCATGCCAGCCGCCAGCCACAGCGCATAGCAAACCGGGCTGATTCGCACCCGCACTTCTGGCCGCGCAGCGCGCTGGCGGCGACGGGCAACGCGGCTGTAGCCGCTGCGGGCAATATCGGGCACCACCATTAGCATGCCGCGAACTTTATTAAAAATAATGCGATAGCAAAGTTTGTTCATAATGCGCTCGGTCCATCGTTAGCAAAACAGGTCGGGATGCGGGGTTGGTCAGTAATTCCAGTTCAGGCTAAAGCCAAAGGTAACCGGATCGGTTTTGAACCCATCGGGCTTAGAGAGGGGGATCCCGGCAAAGAGGTCGTAGCTGACGCTGGCAGGTACGATGCTGCCGCGCAGGCCGGTCACGGCCCCCGCGAGGTGGTTTCCACGCAGGCCGCCCTGCGTGGTGCTGTTGCCTCCCACTTCGCCATAGTCCGCCCCCAGGTAGAGCTCCTGCGCGGGGATCGGCGTGCGCCAGGCCAGCGTGTTTTGCACCGTCCAGCCCCGGCTGGCGCTGAGGGTGCGTTCGCCGTCAAAACCACGCACCGTCCAGCGGTTGCCAATAGCAAACTCATCCTGCGGCGTCAGCGGGGTGTTACTCATCTGGCGGCGATACTGGGTGCTGAAGCTGAAATTCTGTTTACCGAGGGCAAAGGGAGCGGTCAGTGCCGCATTCCAGCTGAGGATTTTCGACAGCGATGTTGCATAGGTGGCGTCCTGATAAGACTCTTCCCACGCCGGAAGTGCGCCAAACCAGCGCGTGCCCCGCTGATAGCTCACGCCCGCATCCAGGGTGGCCGGACCGATATAGTGCCGGTGCGCCAGCCCCAGCCGCCAGGCGCTGGTGCGGCGCTGCTGGCTGGTTATCTCCGTATCGTTCACAAAGTTGCGCGACTCTTTGACCAGTACGTCGTAAGTGGCGGTGGTTTTAGAGGTGGCATTGCGGTGCAGCACCCGGCTGACCTGAACGTCCAGCGAGCGGCTTTTCCCGGCATAGAGGAAATCCCGGCTGTATCCGGCCACCGTCTGGTGATAATCGTAGTCGTTGGCGGTCAGCCCCAGCTGCCAGTAGCCAATCGGCACCGAGTAGTGCCCGGCAACGCTTTTGCTGCTTTTGCGGCCCGCAAATCCCAGATCGCGGCTGGCGGTGAGATAGAACAGGTCGCTTAGCGAAGTGGGGTTATCCAGCGCCAGCATCACCCCGCTCTGATAGCGGCCGGTGCTTTCGGTGCCGGAGTCATCCAGCCACGCGCCGACGCGCCAGAAGCGCGGCTGGGTGCGCTCAATGACGATATCGCTTTCGCCCGGTTTATCACCCGGACGTAGCGCCATCCGCGCCTGAACGCCGGGCAGGCGCTGCATATTCTCCAGTCCCTGTTCGATATCACGCAGATCCAGCAGCGCGCCTGCATGTGCAGGCATGGTCGGGTAGAGGCTGACCCAGGAGGAGGATTCAGGCGTGAGCATCACCCTGCGCACCCTGCCAGGCACGATCAGCAGCTTCAGTTCGCCCTGACGCAGATCCTGCTGGGGGGCCAGCACCCGCGTGGTGACCCAGCCGTGATTTATCAGCCGGTTTTGCAGCGTACTCATCAGCAGGTTGATGCCCTGAACGCCCAGACAGTGGCCGACCGCCTGGTTTGCAAGTCGCGGTAAGGGAACCCAGTGCGGCAGCGCGTCCCGTCCTTCAAGGGTAACCTGATGAATAACAAAGCAGGGCTTTTCGTCGGGAAAGGCCAGATGCGAGGGAGCAGGCACCGGTTCAGACAAGCGCACGTCTGGCGCCTGCGGCATCAGGGTCTCATTACGCGCTTTTTGCTGTTCCTGCTGATGCTGGATCTGCTCGTCGCCCGACGCGGCGCTGACGGCGCTGGAGATCGCTGCAATCAGGATGGCGACACCCCGTGCAGACAGGCGGCTGATTTTGTTTCCCTGCATGACACTTCCCGGCTGTGAAAAAATGTAAACAAATGTGTATTGCGTGCTTTTATGCGCACATTATGCACCGGGACAGGAAAACTTCAAGAAGAAAAATGAAGAAAAACTGACGATTCCTTTACATTTGAGAGCCACGAAAAAAATTTAATTATAAAAAAAACCTTATTATTACTGGCCTGAATGGGATCTTTCCTGGCGAGTTAACAAGGCATACCGGGAGTTAAAATCCTCATCCCCCGTTGCGTATCTGACTTAGCGCTGCCAACAAATTCTTTTCATTCCACTGGATACGTCATATTTTGTCCTGGGCCTTAGGAATTTACCCAGAGCGCGCTCGCCAGCGTATTTATTTTATTCAGGTCCAGAGGTGGCTGTTTTTATATTCCCGCTTAAATTTCCATTAAGTCAGAAGGAAGCTTTATGCAATTGCGTAGTCGGACAATAGAACAGCGTCAAGCTTGAAACATCAAATAGGGTAATCAACCTGGGCCTTGCGGTTTTTTTGCACTTCCCTCCGACCTTTTTACCCGGGAGGGCAAAAAAGGGTTTCGTGGCGGGAAAATATGCTTTTGTGCAGCGTCTCGCGGTCCCCTTAATGGGCGACTGGTATGATCCGGCAGACTTTTTTTCACCTGCCCGCAAAGAGGACGTAGCGATGAGCCAGATTAGCTGGACCGATGTGGATAATTTTTTTGTGGATACCCTGATTGAACAGGATGAGGCGCTGCTGGCCGCGCTGGAAAACAATAAAGCGGCGGGGTTACCCGCCATTGATGTGACGCCAAACCTGGGGAAGATGCTGCATATTTTTGCCCGGATGATCGGTGCCAGGCGCATCCTTGAAATTGGTACGCTGGGTGGCTACAGCACCCTGTGGCTGGCGCGCGCCCTGCCCGCCGACGGCCTGGTGGTGACGCTGGAGTACGAGCCGCGTCATGCGGAGATCGCCAGACAAAATATCCTCCGGGCCGGGCTGGAGGATCGGGTGGAGATTCGCATCGGTGCCGCGCTGGAAAGTCTGCCTGCGCTTGCCGCGATCGCGCCTTTCGATCTGATTTTTATTGATGCCGATAAAAAAAATAATCCGCACTATCTGGAGTGGGCAATAAAGCTTTCGCGTAAGGGGACGGTGATTATCGGTGACAACGTGGTGCGTAGCGGAAGAATTGCCGACCCGGCCGCAGACGATGAGCATTTGCAGGGGCTGCGTCACTTTTTGCAGCTGCAGGCGCAGGACGACCGCCTGACGGTTACGGCGCTACAGACGGTCGGCGCCAAGGGATGGGACGGATTTTCCATTGCGCTGGTTGAGAAGTAATCTCCAGGCGGATGTATCACTGGCGTCAGGCGCGCAGCCGCGCGCCTGAACGGGAAATTAGCTCACCAGCATCAGTTCGCGGTCTTCAATCATCGGTTTATTGAGTAGCGACAGCAGGATATTTTTCACCGCCTGGGCCGATGGCGAGAGGGGATGGCGGGCAGAGACATTCAGCGACAGCGGCAGATTGAGGGTTGGGCTGGTGATGCGCGACATCCACGCATTGGTTGAACTGACCAGCGCGCGCGCGGCGGATTCCGGCAGCACGGTGACGCCCATTCCGCTGGAGACGGNTTGCCCCGGACAGGTTGTCGCCCCCACCAGATAAAGTTCTTCTTTCATCAGCGGCATGCTGGTTATCCCGGCCGTTGGCGCACGGTCGTAGAGTACCGCCATGTCAAGCTGGCCATTCATCACTTTTTCGTTTAGTGAAGCCCCGCTGTTTTCATGCAGATAGACCAGCACCTCGGGGAATTGCTCGCGCACGCTTTGTAGCAGAGGCATGGTCAGCGATGAGGCTGCCGTTCCCGGTGCCAGGCCAATCGAGACCTGCCCGGTGAGCATCTGCCCGGCATTGATCACCGCCGCCTGAGCCTGTTCGCACTGGCGCAGGATGGTGCAGGCGTGGGAGTAAAGGATTTTCCCGGCTTCCGTGGGCGTCACGCCGCGCTTGGTGCGGATGAGGAGCTGCTGGTCCAGTTCGCCCTCCAGCGTGGCGACCTGCTGACTGAGCGCGGGCTGCGCAATGTGCAGGACTTCAGCCGCCTGGGTCAGGCTGCCGATATCGACGATTTTTACGAAGTATTTGAGTCGTCTTAAGTTCATGTTGCCTCCGTCACGGATCCCCGAATGCCAGAGTCACTGGCGAGAAATATAAGTTTTCACTCTGGTGCGAGGGGGTGTTGCAAGCGTCATGCCAGAATGGTCTTAGTCTTTGTCCCCTGTGATGGACGTTGGCTAAGAGGCGGTTAAATAAGAGAATCTGATTACCCCTTTAGGGTTAATCAATTTTATTTATAGCGTGCCAGCAGCAGCGTTGCTTACTGACGCACTGCAATGGTGCGGAATATGCTGTATCAGTGTGCATGTAACCGTTTCCAATGTAGCCTTCGTCACGGGGTTGGGGCATTGTGGCCGTTATCGGTTGGCTGCCCTTTATTTTCTGGTGGGTTGTATGGGCTGCGATATCTGCTGTGGGGTTGGATAATCCCTGCGGGTGCCGGGCTGCGATATCTGACGAGCCGGTGGATAATCCCTGCGGTTGCCGGTGAGTTGTCCGGGCTGCAACATCTGCTGTGTCGGTGGATAATCCCTGCGGATGACGGGCGTCGCAGCTACAGGCTTTGCCTGGTGCCTTTGGCTCCGACTCCAGGCCAAACGGCCCGGTCGCGAGCGGGCATCCCTGCCCGCCGCTCCCTGAGTGCAGCATCCCTGCTGCACTCGCCTGGCCTTCCGTCTGCGCCGCAGCGCTGCGGATTACCCGTCACCCGCAGGGATTATCCACCTCTCAGGCTTCTGGGCCGCTTTGAGTAAAGCCGTTTATCTGTCCGCGGGCTGCTGAGCTGCTCCGGTAAAACCGTTTATCTGTCCGCAGGTTTCTGAGCCTATCCCCGTTAAGGTTTGCTCTCGCGCAGGATTCAGCTCACTTTTCGATTTAGTTTTTGGTGCCGCTATTTAGGTCAATTATCTGCACCACGAAAAAACCAGTCACAATAAACTGTGCACTCTCAGTCTTCTGATTTTCTTCATATCCCAACTATTTTGGT
>NZ_CDPK01000020.1 GCF_900068895.1 Erwinia sp. ErVv1
TCCCCATGCGAGAGTAGGGAACTGCCAGGCATCAAATAAAGCAATAACCCTGACCTCACGGTCAGGGTTTTTTGCGTTATGGGGGCGGGAAACTACGCAGTACCTCGCCACTCTGCACTAGCAGGCTCAGAGCCCTGCTGCGCTGTCGGGTAAACTGGGTGGCCAGCATCAAAAACGTGACGGCTGAGGTAGTATGCTGAAACCGATCGCGAAGCAGCTGTAGGCCGGGAAAGGCACCACCGTGGTAGCTATAATCATAATGAAAGTCATCGGTTGAGCTATAGCGGACGCGATGCCATAGCGCAATCGCCTGCTTTATGTCCTCTCGTAGTGCGCCGCTATCCTGCCACCGGCCCAAATCCTGTACCTGCTGCTGCAAAGCCAGCAACGCGTGTCTCACCGGTGAAAGATCAAACTGCGGATCCAAAGCAGACTGAAGCCGATCCAGTTCCTCTGTAAGCCGCTCCAGATAGCCACCGGGATCCAGCGGCAGGCACTCTTTATATAGCAGCTGTGCAAGCCACCGCGTATGGATCCGACAGTCCCGCAACAGCAGGTGGCTGTCCACTTTATCTCGCGTGTCGGCTTCGGTATGCCACCACCATCCTCCACCGCTTCCCGGAGAGTGGCTGATACGAATGCCCGGCTCCACGCGAAAGGCGAAATGCAAGGGAATACCACATCCCCAAAACGACTGATCGCCCCCTTTACCTAATGGAGTGATACGCCGCGCCGTCGTGCCGGTTTCATGGATAATCGCCTGGTTGAGAAAGTCGAATGATTCAGCCCCGCTGGCATTCACCACCACTTCCGTCGCATCTTCACAGCCGGGAGAGTCGACATTGATATGCGCGATGCACTTCTGCTGTAACTCTTCGCGATAGCGATCGGCATACCAGGTCGATCCGCCATAGCGGGCATTAGAATGGCCCGGCCACCAGGCGATACGCAGGCCTCTTTTCGGCCGGAGTGAACGATGAAACCAGGCAGCCATTGCCAGGCAGAGTGCGTTACCCGTCGCATTATCCGTCAGACCCTGATGCCATGAGTCATAGTGAGAGGAAAGCAGCACAAATTCGTCGATCTCACCGGGTATATCGACAACAGGCAGGCTACAGTCGGCAACATGTACATTAAGCCGGGTCACTAACCGTGCGGTAACAGGGTGGGCCTGCCGAACAAAAATTTCCAGTAACGATCGGCCCTGTCTTTGATTGATACAGACTACTGGCACGGAAGGATAGCGTATACCATCGTCGGGGACAGGCGTTCCCCAGATGGGGCCAACGGTCTCTTCATGCAGTGCTTCTTCTGCCGAACCCCAGATATGCACCAGCCCAAGTGCCCCGGCGCGACATAGCTGTTGCACATAGTCCTCCAGGCCGCGATCGGCGACTACGATCCTGCCCCGAACGGTATTCTGCCAGGCAGCAAGCTCGCTGTCGGGAAGGGTCTCCTGCGATCGGCTGTCATAATAAAGAGGGCCAGTGATCCCTTCAGGGCAATGAGCAGAAAAGGAGCGCGTTTTAGCGCTCGCCTGCCAGTGCGGAAAGTCGGGTAGTTCCAGCGTGCCCAGAACGGGATCGCTCAGCAATAACGGACAGATTTCACGACGGGGCGTAAGACCGAGTGCGGAAAGCTGTTCTATAAGACTATCCGCTGCACGCTCCGCATCAACGCTGCCGGACAGCCGATGCAGAGGCTCAAAAGCATCCAGCAGCTTCTCCATCAACGGTAGCAGTACGTCCGTATCGGCATCAGAATGGAGAGGAAATGCGGCGTTATCCGGCTTATTGAGCGGCATCGGATGCCTTAACTGGCGTCACCTTCATCTCGATATCGCCAAAATAGTGCTGCTTGATCTTCTCCCACGTTCCATCAGCCACAATCTTCGCCAGCCCCTGATTGAGCAGGGTCAGGGTTTTCTCATCGTCCTTGCGAACGCCGTAAGCGGAACCTCTGCTAAAGAGCACGTCATCACGCACTTCCGGCCCGGTCAGGGTAAAATCCTTCCCTTCAGGCGTTTGCAGAAACCCAAAGGTCACCGCTACGGCTGGCGCAAGTGACCCGTCGAGCCTGCCCGCCGCTAAATCCTGATAAATCACATCCTGGTCAGGATAGGTCTTGACCACGACACCGGCTGGCGCCCAGTATTTATTCGCATACATCTCCTGAATCGAACCCTGCTGTACGGCAATGTTTTTGCCTTTAAGCGATTCTGGGGTAGGCAGCAGATTCACCCCTTTACGGGCAACCAGCTGAGAGGGGATGTGGAAGATGAAATCACTGAAGTCGATCGATTTTTTCCGCTTCAAGGTAGCACCTAGCGGTGAGATAAAATCAACCTTCTTCGCCAGCAGCGAGGGGATCTCAGCATCAAAGCTGCTAACCACGTATTCGCACTTCACCTCTACGGCTTTGCATACGGCATTGGTAATATCGATTTCAAAGCCGGTTGGCTTGCCGTTGACATCGCGGAACTGAAAAGGCGGGTAGGTTAGATCTGCGCCGACGCGAAGCGTTTCACCTGCTGCCATAGCGGACGAACAACTCAGGGCCAATGCGGCCAGCATGACTATTCGGGATTTGATCATGACTTTTCTCCTGCCGCATTCGTTTGTGACTGCCATTGCGTAAATTCATCTCTTACCGCTCGTAGCGTATCTGCATCATGACAAAGATCGAATGTCGTCATGGCCAGCGCTTTGGCGGCGGTTATCATGGTCGCCAGGCCAGCCGGGGATCCCGCAGCGACGGCAAATTCCGGCGTATGCGGCGTAACATCGCCGATGCGCAAATAGGGGTGGATTGCCGCAGTGACCTGACTCACGTTGCCAATATCCGACGAGCCCACGCCGCCGCCCGCGGGCGGATCGTTACTCTCTACACCCAGCAGCGCAAGATTACGGGTGAAGCTGGCTGCCAGCGCCAGATTATTATTGCGCTCGGCATATACCAGCCCTTCCTCAATTTCTACCCGCGCACCGGTCATTTCAGCGGCGCCGGTCACCGCGGCATAGACTTTACGACGCACCTCTGCCAGCCCGCCGACCGTTGCGGCGCGCAGGATAAATTTTGCTTCAGCATAGGCGGGAACAATATTTGCTGCGCTGCCGCCGTGGGTGATAACACCGTGCACGCGAACATCATCGGTAAAGAACTGACGCAGTGCGTTAATACCGTTAAAGCTGTGGATCACCGCATCCAGCGCGCTAATGCCCAGCTGCGGTGCCGAGGCAGCATGAGCCGCCTTACCAAAGAACTTAAAGGTCGCGTCGTAACAGGCCAGCGCACCGCGCACCACCATGTTTTTTTCACGCGGGTGAAACATCATCACCGCATCAATACCTTCAAAAACGCCTTTTTCCACCATGATAATTTTGCCGCCCCCGTCTTCCTCCGCAGGCGTGCCAATTACCTCAATGCGGCCCGTAAAGTCGACGTCAGCAGCTTTGAGCGCCAGCGCGGCCGCTACCGAGGCGGTACCGATCAGGTTATGACCACAGGCATGGCCCAGCTCCGGCAGCGCATCATATTCGGCGAGTAAAGCGATAGTAGGGCCGCCAACGCCCTTTTGCCAGCTGGCCCGAAAGGCCGTTTCCAGCCCGGCCGTCCCGGTTTCAATGGTGAATCCCGCTTCACGCAGGGGAGCGATAAGTTCGCCAGCGGAGCGGTGCTCCTGAAAGCTCAGTTCCGGATTCTTATGCAGACTCAGGGCCAGGCTGTGCAGCGTATCGCCAGCCGCGTCGACGGCATTAATAATTTTATCCTTCTGCGCGCTAATGGTGCGTTCAGACATGTTTATTCCCCAATCAGGTGCATGTAAATTCTGTAAAACCAGACAGTTATACAGATATAGGCTTTTTTACAGTCAATTCCCAATTGAGCTTTTTTATCACTTGCGTCTCCAGGCCAAAAATTATTTTATGGAGGTCAGAAGTCAGCGGGGGGAAGCATCATGAATGAGAAAGACTGGTTAATTATTCGTACCGTCTGGCAGTATAAAAATATCACCCGGGCAGCCAGGGAGCTTTTTACCTCGCAGCCCGCACTGAGCTATCGTCTCAAACAGATCGAGCGAAAACTCAATATCCGACTTTTTGAAGAGAGCGGGCGGGGTTTGACCTTTACGGCTCAGGGGCGCTATCTGGCCCAACATGCCGAAACCGTCATCAGCCAGTTTCAGCAGCTCAGGAACACGCTGCAAAGGCTGGACGGCCCTCAGCAGGGAGAGCTGCGTATTGGCTCATCGAGTAATTTTGCCGCCTGGCGCCTGCCAGCGTTGCTATCCATGTTTAGCGAACGTCACCCCGATATCAGCGTCAGGCTGGAGAGCGGCCTGAGTGAAGAGATCTTTCTGAAGCTACAGCGTGGAGAGATCCATCTGGCGCTGGTTAAAGATGACTACGGCTGGAAAGAGGGCAGGCGGCTGGTCGATGAAGATGATTTCTATCTGATTAGTCGGGGGCCGGTCGATCTCACGCAGCTTCCGCGGCTGCCGCAAATAAAAATTAACCATGGCGGTCATACCACCGGGCTGATAGAGCGATGGTGGAATGCGAGCTATTCGCAGGCACCCCGCGTAACCATGCGGGTGGATAAGCTGGAGGTCTGCCTGGCGATGGTGGAACAGGGGCTGGGCTATGCGATTATTTCCAGCTACCGTCCGCTGCCCGATACCCTGTGCAGGATGCCGATTGTGGTCGCGGGGGAACCCGTTAAGAGCCGGACCTGGCTACTTTACCGTCATGCAAGCACGGAGGCTCCGGTGATACTGCCCTTTGTGGAGCTTTTTAACTGAGGGAGATGAAAGATTCTCAACTTCCGGATGAGCACTCGACTTTCGCTGCCTGCCACGTTATCTTTGGCTGTCTGGATGTCTAAACGTATAAATGGTGAGTTGAGGAAGTAGGTTATGCCAATCAGGGTACCCGATGAATTACCAGCGGTGAATTTTCTGCGCAATGAGAATGTTTTTGTCATGACCTCATCGCGTGCCAGTATTCAGGAAATCCGTCCGCTGAAGGTACTGGTGCTGAACCTGATGCCGAAAAAGATTGAGACGGAAAATCAATTTTTACGTCTGCTTTCCAATTCTCCTTTGCAGATCGATATTCAACTGTTGCGCATCGACAGCCGCGAGTCGCGCAATACGCCGATGGAGCATCTGAATAACTTCTACTGTAATTTTGAAGATATCCAGCACGATAATTTTGATGGTTTGATCGTGACGGGCGCTCCGCTGGGGCTGGTCGATTTTAACGATGTGGCGTACTGGCCGCAGATCCAGCGGGTGCTACACTGGGCGAAAGAGCACGTGACCTCAACGCTATTTGTCTGCTGGGCGGTTCAGGCGGCGCTGAATATTCTGTATGGCATTCCTAAGCAAACGCGGGAAACCAAGCTGTCAGGCGTTTACGAGCACCAAATTTTGCATCCGCACGCGCTGCTGACGCGGGGGTTTGATGATACTTTTCTGGCCCCGCATTCGCGCTATGCAGATTTCCCCACTCAGCTGCTGCGTGATTATACCGATCTGGATATTTTCGCCGAGTCTGAGCAGACCGGGGCCTATCTGTTTGCCAGTAAGGATAAGCGTCTGGCTTTTGTCACCGGTCATCCCGAATACGATGCGCTGACGCTGGCGGGTGAGTTTCACCGCGATTATGAGGCGGGCCTGAACCCGGAAGTCCCTTATAATTATTTCCCACAGGATAATCCGGCGCTGCCACCGCGGTTCAGCTGGCGCAGCCATGGGAATCTGTTGTTTTTGAACTGGCTGAATTATTACGTTTACCAGATAACCCCGTACGATTTACGTCATATGAATCCAACGCTTGAGTAATGGGCTGTAGGGGCTGAGATATCTGCTGTGCCGGTGGATAATCCCTGCCCGCCGCTCCCTGAGAGCAGCATCCCTGCTGCCCTCGCCTGGCCCTCCGTCTCCGCCGCAGCGCTGCGGAATGCCCGTCAACCGCAGGGATTATCCACCTCATCAGGCTCCTGTAGTGCTGTGAGTAAAACCCTACAACAGTGCTTTGAGCAAAACCCGACAGTTTTCCGCAGGCTTCTGCGTCACTTTCAATAAAACCTACAGTCTTCTGGCGGGCACTCCAATTTCGTCCCAATTTTGTATGGAATGGTCTCAAATACGCTATTTGCACTCCGCACCCGGCACAAAGCACACAGGCCCTGTAAGAGCAGATTATGGCTGAACATTAGCATCCTCCATTGCCACTTTGATCCTGAGTATCGCCTGGCGGGTGGTGTTGAATTCAGCGTGCCACTACACTGACACTATTTCCTCCGTGAGGCCGCACCGCTTTCTGAGGCTGAGCAGTTATCTTACCAACCCGTTCCTCGCCAGCCTTTCAGGTACTTAGAATGACCATCAATATTACTCATGGAACGGAATTACCCCCTATTTCACTCAGTTTAAGGAGCGGTTCCGTTGTCCCACGACGGGATGCGTCGCCGCCTGGATAGGCTGAAATCATTACCATCAGGAGCATGACATGTGTGGAATTGCAGCACTATACGGAACCAGTGACGCGGGCCAGGTTGAACTTATGTTAAGTCAAATCCAGCACAGGGGACCGGATGAAACACATGCAACGGTAACTGAACGCTGCGCTTTTGGCATAAACCGCTTGAGTATCATGGATATAGAAGGTGGTTCACAGCCATTCCACATCGCAAACGGCACGGTGCACCTGGTGTGTAACGGCCAGATATATAATCATGCCGCGTTACGCGCAGACCTGGAAAATGACGTCATTTTCAGCTCAGGGTCTGATGTAGAAGTCATTGCTCATCTTTATCATCAGTATGGTGCTGAGCTACTTCCCCGGCTGGATGGCATGTTCGCTTTTTTTATTTATGACCAGCACAGACAGGACTTTCTTGCCGCCAGGGACAGATTTGGCATAAAACCGCTTTACTATCTTCAACGGGATGGGGCCTGGTTCTTTGCCTCTGAAATTAAGGCACTGCAAGCGCTCAGCGAAGATGCTGCCCTGATTAAAGAACTCCCGCCGGGCTGGATGGCAACGTCTGAGGGGATTCGTCCCTGGTTTGATATTAACATGAGCCAGCGTCGCTCTGTGCCCGATACACGCCTCGTGCGCGCGCTGCTCGAAGCGTCGGTGGAAAAACACATGCAGGCCGATCCCCAGGTGAAATTCGGCGTATTTCTGTCCGGCGGACTGGATTCAAGTATTATTGCTGCCCTGGCGGCACGCCACCGGCAGGATCTGGTGGCCCTTACCATTGGCATGCCGGGTTCACCGGACACCATCGCCGCGCGTCAGGTAGCCAGTCATCTCGGTATAAGGCTTGTCGAGTGTAGTTTTACCGTGACGCAGGCTTTGGCGCAGCTCCGGCGTGCGGTTCAGGTCACTGAGTCATACAATTCGGTGATGGTGCTGGAGGGGCTGATGACAATGCAACTGGCCCAGGCTGCGGCAGAGGAGGGGATAAAGGTAATATTATCGGGCGAAGGCGCAGACGAGATATTTGCTGGCTACGGGCTGCTGCGTTGCGTTCCACCCGCTCGCCTTTCCGGCCAGCTCAAACAATTGCTGGGTCATCTCCACAAGACAGAATGCCGACGTTTGGATCGCGCAACTATGGCCTGTAGTGTCGAAGCCCGTGTGCCTTTTCTGGATCCGCTGCTGGTGGAATATGCCGTTAACCTCCCCGCGTCAGGTCTGATTCAGAAAAGCAGCCAGCGACCGACCGAAAAATGGTTACTGCGCGAAGCCTGCCGGGATTTACTGCCCGAAAACATTCTGCAGCGGGTAAAACTGGCCTTCGATCACGGCAGCGGCATCCTGGCGCTGCTTGATACCCTGGCAGACAGGGTCACTGACGCCGCATTTGAAGAAACGCGCTATCGCTATCCGGCTGCACGTATTGCCAATAAGCCGACGCTGGTCTTTTACTTTATCTGGCGCGATATCTTTGGCGAAACGGGTGGTGCGGGGTCATTTGAACTTTGCGGCCACTATCCGGTGATGCAGGAAATGATAGATAAACGGACGTCTGAAACAGGTGGAACCGGCGAGTGTGAAGAAGACATCACCCCGCTCCTTACTGAATGGACTCATCATACGGCACCGCTGCACAAATCCCGTTCCTGATCATTCGCAGGGGGACAGGAATATCCGGCTGACAAAGGACATCTGCTTCTGCGTTCCCGGCCTCGCATAGGGGGCCGTAAGGGTTCTGCGGATTGACCAGCCTGAGCGTGTACGCATTGACCTTTGTCGAGACCGTATCAACGTCGAGATGAAACTGATTACATAACGCCAGGATATCCAGATCACCGTGGTGTATGTCTCTGGCCTGATAGTCATCCATCGGGTTCTTCGTCGGGTACATCACTCAGCTTGTCAGCGTGTCCGTCAAGCGCGCGCTCAATGTCGCAGGTAACGTGCTGTTTCTCTGCGCGCAGGTCAGTACTGACGACCCAGCGCTTTATCTGCTTGAGGCGGTTCTTCAGAGAGTGGTGGCTGTCGATATTGGGGCTGTTTGCCGGAACCACCGAAATTTCCGTGAAGCATAATTTTGGCGTTCGGCATCCTGTACGTAAGACCGTCGTTAACCGGACAGCAGATAAACCGGCATTCAGTACGAAAAATAACTCATTGCAACGTCTCATATAGCTGGTACGAAGAAATTCTCATTAATGGCACCATAATCGTATACGTCAGCACAAGGAAATATTCTCAAAAAGCCGTCTGATTCCTGATGCCGGAAATTTCGGCGGTTCAGGCATAGAACCCCATTGATGGTATGGAAGCTCGACCGTCTCGGTCGAAGCCTGCGTCATCTCATCAACACCGTGCATGACCTGACTCTGCCCGTGCCCGTGCGCGAGGGCGTAGCGGCGGTCGACCATTCAAGATGACAGCGGCCAAGTTGCGTCTGCTATGGCGGCCATGGGGCAGTCGGAAACCAAGGTCGGTGACCTCTGTCAGGAACTTGGCATTACCAGGCAGACGTTATACCGGCATGTGTCACCGAGATGTGAGCTACGCCCTGATGGTGTGAAGTTGCTCAATCGTAATTGAGCTATCGCCACAAAAAATCTGTCTAAAAAAAATTAGAGAAAATAAACATGCAACGTTACCCGTCTGACCTGGAAGTAACAGCGCAGGATTTTGCTGATTGCGGCTGGCAAAGCATTCTTGCTGACACTGCCGAGGCTGGCTACGAGCCACTATGGCGCGCCTTTTCCAAGGCCGCTGAACTTGCCGTGGAAGCGAAAATGAACGGGCCTGGCAAGGCGCTTTGGCTTTTGGCTGATGCGTGTGCCATGCGTCTGCTGTCCAGCCCTGACAATCGGCAGCAACCATTTGCATCTACCATCACCCATCTTGGCTGGCGAACGGCCGGGCCGGATGATTTTATAGAAGCGGACCTTGATTTTTTTGCTCAGGTAGTTAGGTCCACAGACAATTCGTGGCTCAAGGCTCGCTTGGCGGACCTGCTATGGGTACGGAAGTATAAATCGAATGATACAAAAGCCATTTGCATGGCACTGGACGCGATTGATAACTATCAGCGGATTCCAATAAATACGGAAATTTTGCAGAATGACTGGCAAGCATGTTGGGAGCGGGCAATCACCTTGGTTAAGATGCTTGGTAAAGGGGCAGCCGATAAGCTAAATGAGACCAGGCAGCCGCTCCTATATGCCTTGCATACCGTGACAAAGTCGGAAGGTTGGTTGGCATGGAAAGTGTCGGATCTGTTGCAGTGGGTTGGACTGGAAATGGAACAGTCCGCAGAAGTTGCAAACAAACTGGCGACTTTGGCACGCGACTACGATACCGATACCGAGCAAGTGCAAATCATGACCGCAGGGAGGCTGTTCAGGCACGCGGCGATCTGGTTTGGTATCGCCGACGATAAAGCAGAGGCTGCAGCCATGACGGTGCAGGTCGCGGAATGCTACGTTCGGGAAGGGAGGTCACGTATCCAAACACCTCATCCCAGCTATGGTGCTGCGGCCAGCTTCTACGAACAAGCCATTCAGACGTATCGCACCATTTCACGGCAACAACGCCAGGCACTTTGCATTGAGGTGCGGATCACCGCACTTCGGAAGCAGATGGATGAGGCTGGCGAAAAATCGTTGGGAGACCTGGGGGGAATTCCCTTTCCCGAGGTGGATTTTCGCGAACAGATGGTGTGGGCTAGTCAGGCCGTACAGAACAAAACACTTACCGAGGCGCTACAAGCTTTCTCTCGTATCGTCCTTACGCCGTTCAAGTATCAGGATTTGTGGCAGCAGATTGTGGCGCAACTCAAACAGCCATCTCTTATGCATATTTTCCCGGTGACCGTGCTAGCCGAAAATGGACGGGTCATTGCCCGAATCCCCTGCCTGGACACCAATGCCGACCTTGTAGACGAGGCAAACAGAGCACGTGTTTTCTGGGAAATGACGAGGATGTACCGTGCGTGGTTAAACTTCTACGTCAATGCATTTATCTGGCCAGCGTTGGGTTCGCTTCTACTGGAACACCGCTTGCGAGAAGCCGACCTGATCGAGCTTGCCAGTCGATCCCCAATTGTCCCAATTGGTCGGGAGCGTTTGTTCGGCAAAGCGCTGTTTGCAGGCTTTAACCATGACTTTGTCACCGCGTTGCACCTGCTGGTGCCGCAAGTCGAGAATATGGTGCGCTATCACCTCAAACATGCGGGCGCGCGCACTACTCATCTCGACGAGCATGGAGTTCAGACTGAAAACGGAATCAGTACGCTCATTGATCAGCCAGAGGCAGAAAAGGTCTTTGGAAAAGATCTGGTATTCGAAATCAAAGCGTTGTATTGCACGGCCATGGGCCCGAATCTGCGCAACAAGCTGGCTCATGGTCTGCTGAATGATACTGATTGCCAGTCAATTGAGGCTATCTATGCTTGGTGGCTAGGATTGCGGTTGGTTTGCCATGCCTTCTGGAATGCGGCAAGAACACGATGACGCTCTGTTATCAGTAGTGTTATTGACTGCTGACATTCCGTGCAGTCATTTTCTGAAAATGACACGCATTTAGGTTATCCGATTGCACAAAATGCACGTCAAACGCTTTTAGCGCGGGAGTACACCCTGTCGCTATAGATAAGCCTGTTAAAAAAACAGGCTTATCGTACAATAATTCTCTATATCCAAACTGCCCCCTTATGACCGGTATCAGTTTTTTGAATCGATGGGATGGCCAAGTTTGACCGGATACTCATTTTTTTGGAACATTATGCCTTTGATTCTGTAAAAATAAGCTCACCGGCATCCAGTTGAAGTGCATATTCATTTAGTTGTTTTTCGCTTTTCCTTTTTACAGATAACTCTTTGGAAATATGTTGTATTTTGTTAATTACGGGTTCAGGCCATGAGTGCGATCCGTTTTCGTCATAGTCGTACTCAAAGAGTTTTACTGCATATCGGTTCCCGTTAAGATCTGCATCCTGAACGGATGATGATTTACTGAATAGAACAATATTCAAAGAACTCGATTTTTCATTTTTTTCAGCAGCTTGCTGTGTTGACTTAAAACTAAGTCCGTCGAGTTCACAGGCCACAGCAACAGAAAGATACTCTGCCGCCGCCTGAGTGATCAGATACTCATTATCTGCGTTTCCTGCCACAGGCAATGTCAGCTTGCGGGACAGCTTTCTCAGAAATGATGCAGTACTAAGTTTTTCTTCCATTGCAGAATCGAACAGGCTTCCGCTGACCTGACCGAGCGTGTCTAGCGCAGACATTTCGAGGATGCGCAGCGGTTTCAGAGGAATAAACTTCGCCACAACTACGTAAGTGCCTACTGCGGGCCTGATCTCTGCGATCGCAATATCCGGGGTTGTGGCTCCGTAAAAAACAGGGATCCCCCGCGCGTTCATGCGCCCGGATGTTGCCAGAGAATGAGGTGGTGGGCCGAAGTGCCTCTTCAACTATCGTGTTTTGGTCGGTTTGAGGCTAGATGGGGTTCTGCGACGGAAACCTGGATTTTTCTGCACCCAGTAACTGCGGGGTTGTTACAAAACGACCAGTTGCGTGACAATGTTCAAAACACTCATTTTGATGCTGAAATCGGTCATATAACCTGTAATTTATTTAACATCATGCAAAACATGTGAGTCTTTAGCTTGGTGACGGAATTTTCTGAGGTTCCGGCATAGAACCCCTTTATAAAGGCTGCGAGAGTCCGCGCAGCGGCTGCAGGGACGTTTCGGTATCCTGGCTGAACCGCACCTGGTGGCTGGCGGCCACGTCCAGGGCGAAAACCTTCGTGTAGACCTCCGTTGACTCAAACTTTTCGTGACCGAGCAGGGACTGCACCACCTTCGGATGAACGTGGTTGTAGAGCATGTGCATGGCAAAGCTGTGGCGGAAGGTGTGCGGCGACACGTCGATGCTGAGGCGGATGCCGGCACGTGCGGCGTCATCCACGGCACGGCTGATCCAGTTGCGTACCGTGCGGTCGGATACGGTCCAGACGGGCTGGGCGCGGCGTTCGCCGTCGGGCCCGGTTTCAAACTCTTCCCTGACGCTAGCAAACAGCCTTCTCAGCTCATCGACGCAGGCCGGATCGGAGAGCGGTACCACGCGGTTCGGGCTTTTTCCTTTCTTCGGGCGCCCGCTGCCGGCGCGCCGCTGCTTGGCGGTGCGGATAACCACGTGCGGGATCGCATCGTTGAGGTGAAAGTCCCGCCGCCGCAGCGCGAGCACTTCGTTAAGGCGTCCGCCGGTGTTCCAGAGCGTGTTGATGAGGGCGTGCTGGCTCGAGTCGGTCACGTAGTGCAGCAGGGCGCTGACCTCCGGCGCAAGCAGATAGCGGGGAAGCTCCGTGTAGGCAGTGGCCATAGCACGCAGCGACAGCGCCCGCCCGTAGTCGGGTTGGGCCGGCAGCGGGGCGGTGTAACCGTTAACGGTCGGAAGCGACATAACACCTCTTTTATTATTAACAGTGCTGCGTGAATTCTGGCGGGATTTACCCCTGCATCTTTCACAGAATTCACGCAGCGACGCCTGTGGCAGTCTGCGCCTATTTTCGCCCGGATCGGGGGCTTCGGGCCACCACAATAATCCGCGGAGCGGCAGGGCGTCATTTACCGCTTTATGGATATGTACCATAAAGCGGAAGCAGAAAGCAGGCGGGGCCTCACGGTTCAGGATCCGCACGGGATCCTGAATGCATGGATAGTGGGGTACGGAAGGCGACCGGGCACCATATCATGGGGTGCGGGCGGGAAACCCACTTCCTGACGCCGTCTTTCCGGGTATAACGGAAAGCGGAAAGGGCCTTAGAGCCGGTAGATAAGGATACGTGGTGAAGTAGCAGCCAGTACGGGTGCAGGCCCGTAACCGGCTGAGTGGTCTGTTAAGACTCGCCGGTAGCGGAGTCCCCAATCGTCAGAAAGATTCTATCCTCATCACGGAGGGCGTAAGCTTTTATCATTCCGGCCTGACGCAAATCATCGAGTAGTGGAATGCAGCTGTCCCGGTCATTAAGGGTAAGCGTCGCGCTGGTTTGATTGATGAATATTTTCTTCAGTTCGCTCTCCTGCATTTTTTCAGCCATCTGTCCCAGTACCGCTCTGTTACGGTATCCTGACAATATGAGCGAACGCATGATTTTAATTTTAAACATCTCATCCTGAGAAAGATAAAATACGCCAAGTTTCTGCTCCTCAGAGAGTGTCAGCTCATCATCTGGAAGCGACAGATAATATTCCGTCTGCTGAATGATTAATGCCTTTTTCATGTCATCCGGGAAATAATTGCTTCCAATAATACTCTTCAGCAATAGTTCAAAAACATTATTATCCTCAGTGGCCTGAAGATAGACTGCGCTGTCGGCCATGAACTCTTCCTGATAACAACTAAACCAGAAAGTTATCGCCTCAAGCATGTCAGCACCGGTTCCTGCACGGCTAATAACGTTGCTGTAATTAATTTTATTAAGTTCTACTTTACTGTTTTTCAGAAGCCGGATGATGACAGCCGCTGTTATTTTATTGTCAAACATTTCGGTTCTGACTTCAGTATTTCTGAGTATTTTTTTATAGCTGTTCTCATCTAATCCAAAATTGCAGATAACATATTGATAGGCATTGGCGTACATTTTTTCATCATAATCCTCCAGGCGGTCCTCACCCAGTATGTCGGCATGGCGGGCCATAAAGCCCGTAATCACCTTCAGATCGCCGCCGTTTTCAAGGTCTTCCAGCAGCTCAGCCCAGCGGGCATAAACGCGGTCATAGCGGTAAAACAGGTCACGAAACGAAAGCGTTACGCCGTCTTCTTCAGCCCCGGGCTCACGGGGTATATCCGCCAGCGAATCAAGGCAGAAGCTCATTTCCCTGACGATCCTTAACTTCAGGTCATCGCTGAGGGGAGTGAGGAGAAGTACGGCATTAGCGGCCGCGGCATCTTCCTGAGAGGTCAGAAACACCTCTCTGACAAACGTCTCCGGATCCTGCAGGAAGTACTGATGCGTCGCCTCATCGTGCGAGGATGCCAGTGACCAGGGGAGTTCTCGGCATTCACTGACGGTATATCCGTGCGAGCTCAGGCGCGCCGACAGAACGTGCCCGACATTTTCACTGGTAAGCCGGTATAAATGGTGTGCCCCTGCGAAGCAGTGGAGCTCCCGCTCCCCGTCACTGGCGGCGGGTGTAAACGTTTCATAGCGCACTCCCAGGCTGCGGATGAGGGTGAGGAATGCCTGCATGCGCGGTGCCTGGACATGGTGCACGATACCGGGACCGAGCGCCTCAACGTAATCCCGGAACGCGTCGCGATTATCCGCCCAGCCTGCCTTGCCATATGAGACCACCGCCGCCGCGAGCCGGGTATTTTCATCGCTTTTATCCGCGGCCTGAAGGTGGGTAATCAAATCATTCAGGTAACGGTTTTTATCGAGAATACGAAGAAGAAGCAGGACGTAGCTGTCTGGTTCCCTGAAGCGATCTTCCAGCGCGTTCAGCACTTCAAGAATCCTGTCACCTGCTTTACCAAACAGCGCGGCAATCATGTCATCAAGGCTGCTGACGTCTTTTTGGAGCAGATAAGCAAGAATTTGATGATGCAGTACCGCATCAAAATGCAGGAAATGCTGTATGCAGATTTCGTCAATAACCCCCCTGACGTCATCTATGACGTGGCTGTCATTCGATTTTTCGAACGAGAGGCCGAGAGGAATTTGCTTAATGAATTCGTTATCATTAACAGACAGGCCGCCCTCATGGAAAACGGAGCGTGAACGCATGTAATCCTGGTCGAGGAACCCCCGGGACAGCAACAGATACAGCGCTTTGGTCCCGCCGTAGCGCATTTCGTCCCGAATAAGTTTCTTTTTCTCTTCGGACAGAAATGTGTGCGTGTCCAGATCGTCAAGATAGCCATCGGCTCTGGCGGAGAACTGTTCCAGAGTCATCAGCGAGACCAGGCCGGACAGCGATATCGTTTTTTTCCGACGCTGTTTTTCCTTAGCTTCGGCCAGGTCTGATTTTACCTTTTGAAGGGCTTTGCTTCTGTCATCTCCGATGAGAGTCTTCCGTCTTTCGTAATCACTCAACAGAGCCGTCCTTTCAGATTCGGATAATTGATGTTGTGTATTACTGTTATTACCATAACCTACGAATTCTATCCTTACTTTATTCTCCAGAAACTCAATAAAGTCCTTTTCACTACTGATGAGTTTATTCATATCATATATATGATGGCGAGAATTGAAACCATTAACAATAGGATATTGCAATTTTACAAGCCCCCTCAACCTTTCTGGAATAAGTGAAGAGATAATATCCTCCCTGATTTCCTGAGATGTACTAGCGTGCTCGTCAATAGTTGCATTTAACTTAGAAGAAAGAAGCGACACTCTTTCCTCTAAGTTTAAAAAGTGTTCATCATGCAACCTGAGTTGACGGTAATGATCTACAAACCGATACAGCACACTTATTCCCCTGTCAATCAGTCCGTAGTCATGGGAAAATATATTCTTGTAAAAAACAAGGCTGTAAATATTGACTTTTCGTTTAGTATTATCAACCACACTTTCGAATATGAGGTATTCGTTGACGATATTCTGGAGGCTTCGCATATCGTTTATATACATTGCCGTTCCCCGCAGGCACTCCTGAATCCCTGCAACGCTCCCACCCAGCTTGTCATTTAACAGGGAAAAAGCATTTCTTACATCCATAACAGGAACGACAGGGATGATAAAGTCAAAAAACTTCGTGCGTGATTCAGCACCGGGAAAAACATCGTCCCTGACGGCGTAAATAAAACGCAGCGGGTTATCTTCAGAAAGATTGTTGTTTATTATTGTGTTTATTTCTCTTAGTTTTACAAAAATATCATGATCTTTGAGGCGATCGAGGTCTTCGAACACCACGATGCGGTAGTCCTGAATCTTTGAAAAGAAGTAAACCATCTCGTCGAGGCAGTTATTGAGAAGAGAGCTTGATTCACCGCTTCCGGTCTCGACCTCTCCGCTCAGAATCGAAATTTTGTTGAGCTTTATTTTCTTGTCAAATATTCCTATCCGAGAGGTGAATGCGGAAATAGAGTAAAGTGAAAAGCCGAATGAAAACAGCAGAAAAAATGGCTTAAGCGGAACTACCCAGTCAAACCAGCTGACAATGCTGGCGGGTATACCTGCAATACTGAGGGCCTTATCCGGAAAAATGAACGCCAGCAGGAGACTGAGCGGAACCGCGAGCTTTAAGGCCGAGAAGAAAACCCGTCTGATGTGCCTCCCGTTTCTGTTAAGAATGCGGTCTATCCTGGAGTCAGGGAGCGCGTCACTGTTTTCTTTGTAGAGGATCTGCTGAAGGATGCTTAACTCCACCTCCTGTGGTTTAGGATCACCCTTTTTTTCCATATCGAAACCGGCAAGAGAGACGCTGATGTGCCGCCCTTTACTGATCGTATCCATGTAGGAACTAATAATGGTGCTTTTGCCGGCGCCATAAGCTCCCGTTACCGCAATGTTCCTGACATCTTTTTGTAACAGCGCATAGTCCATGGCGGAGAAGTATTCATTCGGGCCTTCAATTTTAGATGGCGTCAGCGCGGTATATTTCGATGAAGGTGGGGGGGCATCCAGTTTCAGGTATTCTTCAATTCTTGAAGCCAGCTTATTCAGCCTGCCTGCAGCATATTCCAAAAATCTTCTATTACGTTCTTCCATCATCATTCCTTCAATTGATCCCTGCTATGAAATTTGCAACAAAAGTCCAATGTCGTCACAGGGTGGACGCGCGGGTGGGTGATCAGTTAACTTAAAACTCAAACCTGATACACAGTGGCAGGTTAAGCAGATGTGGCCTGCATCTCGCATCGCACAACGGTGCGCTGAATTCTGTCGTACGGGAATATACCATATAGTTCAGCAAACAGCAGAAGCTGCACCATGCCCACGGGCCTAACACGAACGGTAATGCAGGGAGCGTGGGAAATCACATAAGATACTGACTCTATGGTTTGAGGGTTAACTGCATGAACACGCACGGTAAAAGTATAAATGAGCGTACAATCGATCGTTCAGTTGACAGTGTTGTCCGTGAAACCCCACTTTTAGATTAAAAACGCCATTTCCAAATTGCGGCTATTTTTATTATATTTATATGTATATTAGTCACTTACTTCATAATAGTAAGTTCTGGTTTCATCGTACTTCGGACAGGATAAGATACTTATATCTTGACTCGAGTTAAAGGGAACAGGTTTTGAATGACACGCTTCATAAAGATGGTAATATTATCCCGACTTTGCAAAAAAATCGCTATAGGTAACATGCTAAATCTTATGGTTGAGCGTTTTCTATGGCTGGTAGCTTTATATTTATCCTCAGTTCTTAATTTCAAAAGAAGAGTTGCACATGAATATTGGGGTTTGAGGCTCAGTGGAACAGTTACCGCTGTTAAGCGGTCATTCCCATTGGCCCTCAACCCACTAACGGACGTATAAATAAGTGCATTACTCCAGCAGATGCACATTAAATGTTTTATAATAGACGTCAGATAATTAAAAGGAATTGATGGATGTTATTACTATTTTCGGATTATAAATTAGATTAGGAGAAATTGTGAGTGATATTACAAAACACCCATTTAAAATAAGTAAAGGCCTTAGTAAATCAGATTACCCAATTGTTAAATTCAAGTTTGACGAATTCAAAGAAATCTATGGGTATTACCCACGTCTATGGTGTGATGCCAATGGGGGTGAATGTGCATGTTTGGGTTGTGCTAATCGTAAATTTACATGGGCAGAGTGGGAATGCTGGAAAAAATACAACCCTGAATTTAATAGAATTTCATTAAAATAATTGTTTTTCATTTAATTACAGAAGCTTTATACAAAATAATACTTTTCGGCTGTAAAAGTGGCCTTTTTAATCACCTTATTTTTGGATGCTGCCCTTTATAGGGGCTTGACGCTCAACGGAACAGTTTCACACGTTAACTGGACCTCAAACCTCTTTGATGCCATTGGGCCGATAACGGAAAATCTGCGATTCCGGCGTCTCCCCCTGCTCAATATCCCGGCAGGGAAGCTTTTATTTTTTCCCTCAGCAATTCAAGAAAATCGCCCGGAGTCGTGTCCCACAGAGCTGTCGAAAAATCATCCCCATAGCGGGCCTCGAAATCTTCATCAACATCATCACATTCCCGGCAGAACTGCTCTATATCACCGAGCATCCCCTCCCTGAAAGCAGCAGGGGTTTCAGAAATCCAGGCGTCAATTTGGGCACTGACACTCTCGCCGCTACCAAACAGATCGTAATCCTGCCCAAAATAAATGGCTATCAGGCTGTCCAGCCCGAACGTATTTAAATTTTTCATGCCTATACCATCGGGAAAGACGTCAGCACGAAATAGGGTTTCCCGTGCCAGTATTCAAACTTGAGGACCACACGGACCTTATAGCAATCTTTAACTTCTTCTGCCCCTCTGCTAACAGAAATGCCTGTCTTCCTGGCAAAGCTGCCGTCGAATATCATTTTAAGATTTTGTCCTTGTGGGACATTTTTAGCCAGAATGGCAATCTGATTTTTATTGTTCCTGAGTACTTTTGAAATAAGGATTTCTGCATCCTGCACTGAGATGAAGCTACTCGACTGCATGAGCCTCGGGGACGACTCCAGTCGTGCAAATAACTCATCTGCTGATTTACCTGCATGCTTTTCAATGGCGTGCCCGCCAGAACGGCTTCCGGAAGAAGCCTCATAAGACGACAACTTTATCCGGCCACTTCTGATCGCAATAACCCGCACGGCACCTATTGCGAGTGAAAATGCAACAGGGATGGCCAGATCGACCGTAAATCCCACCTTCATTGCCGTTTTTCTGTCAGCCCCCAGAGAGCTGGCCAGTGAAACCGCCGCGTTATACGTATCACTGCGGGTATCACGCCCGGACCAGACCTGACGCAGGGAGGACTGGATTGTATCGAGGCTATGAGTGCCCACGATGACGCATCCCACTTTGGTCAGCATCGTAGGTTCCGGTACGATACACATCGCACCGGCCCCAAACATTTCAACAATGCCGCTGCCAAGTCCCAGACCACCATAGAGTCGGTTACTCATGGTTTCTCCCTCGCTGACGCTTTTGTCAGATAAAAGCGCCGCCAGTTGTACCGGGGACATGACAATCTTCACACCTTCATCCTTATCCATGTGACATTCCTTTCTTCCTTAATTGAGTCGCGATTATATCAGCAATGGCATATTTGTTTCCGCAGAATAAATCACAAACAGGCCGAAGAGTTTCTTATGCGCATAAGCGCATGGAGGCGCCTGCCGGAGCTGCAAATAACACCGTTTTTCGATGGCGCCGGTGACGCGGCGAAGCCGCTCCGTATTGATAGATTTCACCTATCCCACCCCTCTCCCTGCCAGGCCAGACCCGCTGCCAGCGATGAAGAAGCTTCACATGCGCCGTCGAAGTGGTCACGGCAAGGCGTAGCCGCAGCCGGGGCGTATCTCCGCGTTATGCGGGCCGTCAGGGCCGCTTACGGGCGTGTACACAATCACCTGTCGCGATACTCCCTGCAGCCACTCAGGTATTTAGTTACAACAATCATTTTAAAGCCACTCTGTTCCGGGCCTTTGGCCCGGGGCGGGGCGGCTTTTCAGTGGGGCTGAGTGTTATCTGAAGCTGCATCCGGCTTTTGCTTTGCGTCTTTGAGACGTGTTTGTCGGGTACGTGAGGTGAGTTCTGCCACGGCTTGTCCGTGGTGCTACTTCTTCTTTTTACGGCGTATGGTTCTGTTGCTGAAGAAGCTGCAGGAGTTGCCCTGAGCAAAGCGAAGGGAGCTATCCAGATGCCCTGCGTAGCGGGCTCCGGATACTCTTTGGGGTTTGAGGGCCAGCCGTACGAAAACGTACGGTAAGCGAAAAATGAACGTCTGAAAAATCGATTAGTAGACAATACTGTCCGTTAAATGCCATATTTCGATCAAAAAGACACCATTTTGAGGGCATTTTCATAAGTCCATTATGTTCGATATATCAGACATTTACTTCACTAACGTACGTTTTCGTTCCATTGGCCTTCAAACCCCTCTACTGAGCGTCAGACTCTTTTTTCAGGGGATGAGAACGATCCACAGNATTTACTTCACTAACGTACGTTTTCGTTCCATTGGCCTTCAAACCCCTCTACTGAGCGTCAGACTCTTTTTTCAGGGGATGAGAACGATCCACAGGATTTTCTCCCGAAATATTGCTGAGAGGCCTGTACTCAAGGGGCGCAATCCCGTTTTTATCACCTGATATCCTGCGAGTGCGCTTTTTCTCCCGGGTCGGCCACCAGATGAGAATGTCAGACAACAGTTCAAGTATATTAAGCATCAGGAATACTCCCCTCAGAGGACGGCAGGATATGCCATGCAGGGGCTCTTTAGGTTACCTGCAATGCATAACAGCGTTATCGTAACTTTAAAATGCGAGCAAACGAAGCTTATGTGGCGCCGGACTATACTATCGTTCAGTGAAAATTCCTGTTGCCCGGCAGCCAATGGCAGGACAACATCGGGGCCCGACTTGGGCCACCGTCATGATAAAATTAACACCAATGATTCAATTTTCATAAAGGATTGACATGAAAATTACCGAAGAACAGCTTTTGCAGTCAGGATTCAGCCACGCTGATTTGCAAAAACTGAAAAACAATATTGCTAACTATGGCGGAACGCTGGATTCCGTGACCCATGCTCTTGCTAACCGCTATAACGCCTCAAAATGGATTACTGTCGTTGCCTTTACTGTACTCGCTCTCACGCTGATGCTGGCATCAATTGATACCATCATCACGCTTGCAGCCACGCTTGCTATTGTATTGCCATTTATATGGTACCTGGCGCCAGCAAAACTTGCATACAGGTCATGGCGCTATCGCAAGTTATTCATTAATTCTGAACAGCGCCGTTAACCGATAACAGGTCAATTATGACCTTGGTTTTAACGCCATAACCGATGATTTTCATCGTGAGTTTCGGACGGCTCATCGTGCTTACCTTCCTGTAATAATCCGCAGGCAGATATCGAAATAAGCGCCAGGTTCCGGGGCGTCTGAACAGACCGAATACGCTGTATGCATTTGCCACAAGCGAGACTGATTTATAGATCCCCAGTCCGCTGTTACGGCTGAACCCCATGAATTCAGCCGTGGACATTGCAGCATCAGCAACCAGCCCTTCCGAGTTCTTGTTATCCATTACCTGGTACGCAATTTCTTTGCTTATCCCGTTTGCACCATCAGTAACCAGAACGGCACCGGCCAGAACGCCCAAAGGCGTCATAGAACTGATAAGCGTTAAACCAGCAGCTATTTCGATGCCGGACAGAACCACGTTAACAGCAGAAATGACGTAGCCCACAATTTTATTGTTTTCCCGGACGAACTCGACCTTCGCATACAGCCTGGCGGCCTTCATGCGCAGCTGCTGGTCCTGCTCCTTCAGATTTTCCAGTTCGGACCTCAGAACGGAGATGCAGGCCACACATTCTTCATCCGTCTTTGCCCGGCGGGTTGTGGAAAACTGCTGGTCGATAACGCTCTTGATCTCTTCCACAAACTTCACGCGCGTCAGCCCGTCGCTAAGGTGCATGCCGGCCAGCTGATTGGCCAGGCTGACCAGCTTGCGGGCTTCCAGGTTGACCATGGTTTCAGCCCAGGCCCGGTTTCTTCCGCCCGACCGCATCATTGATAACAGCGCTGTATCCATCTGAAAATCTCCCTGTGCTCAGAATGATGATGTGTTATTTTTGATATCCCAACCGGAGCGTGTTTCGGCGCCTTTCCCGCCCGCAGTTCCCTGCTCCCAGTACTGGATTTTTACGGCGTCCGCCTGAAATTCATATTGTACAACTGAAGTTTCTCCGCAGTCCGTCAGCATAACCCCGGCTACAAAGACGTTCTCCAGCGTGATGCGATAATATTCCACCTGAGTACCGCCCGCCTTGCAGGCGGAAATCTCGACTTTTCTGATCTTATTGCCGTTTGAGCCGTATAAGAAAATCGTTGGCGTGGATTTATCAACGGCGGCGTGAACGATAAGGTTCTGGTGGTTAGCACCCTTGTTACCGGCTTCGCTCCGGCTCACGCCCCAGTGACATGACTGAATATCCGTCCAGCCTGAATGACCGGCATCTCTGGACTCACCGGAAACGTTATCAAGTTTCATGAATAAATTGTTCATGGCCATATCCTGCGAATTTTATTAATTTTTCTAATATACCACCGGACCTGAAAAGTTGAACCCTGACGCATCTTTTCTGATGCGCGTTAGCGCATGAAGGCGCCAGCAGGAGCTGAAAATAACGCAGTCGCCAGCTGGTGCCGGTGACGCGGCGTCAGCTGGCCTGCATTGATAGATATCACCAATCCAACCTCCAGCCCTGCTAAACCAGACCAGCTACCAGCGATGAAGAAGCTTAATCTGCGCTGTCGGAGTGATCCGGTCGCAGACCGGGCGTATTTCCGCGTTAGCGCCTCTAGCGCTTACGTGAGTGTAATCAGTAGCCCAGGCATTACTCCTGAAGCGATATCGATGTTTAGTTACAGGACGCATTATAAAGCCACTCTTTTCCGGGCCTATGGCCCGGAGCGGCGAGGCTTTTCAGTAGGGCTGAGGGTTATCTGAAGCTGAAGATACCTTTTTTTGCTTTTATCAGACGCCCTGCGTAGCGGGCTCCGAATGCTCTTTCTTTAGAAAGCATGTTTTGTTCAGAAGTAACGTTCGAAATTAACAGATTCAAAAGGATATATTTCGAAGTTAACTGATGTCTATTGCGTCGTAACATACAGGTTTCGAAGTTAACTGATACTGAAGAAAAACTGGCAGGGCATTTAGCTGCACGAGCAGAGAAAATTAACTGCGGATGAGGGCTGTGTGATGGGTTTTGTCCATATTGCGCGCAGGGGGCATCCTGCCGGGCACCCGGAGACCGGAAAGTGCCAGCATAAGACGCGCGAAAATCGCGGGGATGTGAAGGGTAAGTCAGGAACCAGAGTTGATCAGGACAGCGGTACGCCGGCACGCTCAAGCAGCAGGCGGTAATGCTTTTCTGCATCAGTCACCTGCAGCTGCGGGAATTCAGCCCTTAGGTCCTGTTCCAGTTTCATCTGCATAACCATCGTCAGTTCGCCGCCGGCAGTATAGCGACGCCAGGCATTTTGATAACGATCGTAGCCTTTGCGCGGGCTCAGCTTGTCAGCTTGTCCGTCAAGCGCGCGCTCAATGTCGGAGGTAACGCGCTGTTTCTCTGCGCGCAGGTCAGCATTAACCACCCAGCGTTTTATCTGCTTAAGGCGGTTCTTCAGAGAGTGGTGGCTGTCGATACTAATGCCCATACGGGCCATCCTGAGCTGGTGACGGGCGTATTTGTCGCGCATCGATTCGGCCACACCTGAAGCCACCGCCCACTGTCGGTATTTGTGCAGCCACTCACGGATATTCTCTACGGACATGCCGCGGGTGGTAAAGAAGGTTTCAGTGAGAAAGATACGCATCGGCTTGTTCTGGCCCGAGTCCGTGTCACGATCGCGATGGATAACAACATAATCCAGCTGCTCAAGAACTCTCAGAGCATTAAGCGCCACGTCGTAGGGGTTTGAAGCCCAACCGTGCGAGATCGTACGCTAAGTGCATTTTTTGAGCAGATTGAGCGAGTAATGATCACGAGGGTTTTGTTTACTCTTTCCGTTGATGCCAGTAATCATGCGGTTTTCGGCACATCTTGTGTTAATAAACCCGTTAATCAGATCAACGTAAATCTGACTGACAATGCCACAACTTTACGGACTAAAAATCATATGGCTAGGTTCTTATCATAAGTTTCCGTTTAACTGGGCTTCGAACGCCGTTTACCCCCATGTCAGGGGCTGCCTCGATCATACCCACTGTTTTTGGCTAATCTGCTTAGCCACATCAAACAACAAAGAATCTAACTATCAATGGCTTAACTTACAGCCAGCATATTGCAAAAGGAATATCCTAAACCACTTCAACCCCCAGCCAGCACATTGCAAAAGGAATATCCTGAACCGCTTCAACCTACAGCGAGCATATTGTAAAAGGAGCCGGCGGGAGGGGCCCGGTGACAGGCAATCCGCAGCGCAGAGCGCAGGGAGGAAGACCCGGATGGGCCAGCAGGGATGCTGGCCCAAGGGCATGCCGGGACAGGGACGACCCGTCATGCCCGGTCCGAAAGGTCGACGAGCGGAGCGAAGGCACCGCGCCACGCGCGGCGCGAGGACCGCCAGGCACCGGGCCCCTCCCGTAGGCGATACCACCGAACTTCGCAGCACCGGGCCCCACCCGCAGGCGACTCCCCGGCCTTTGCAGCACCGGACACCCCGGCCAACTTCAGAGCCCTTTCCCCTGCTTTTTTCTACTCATCCCCGGCCCGAACGCAATGACCCTGACGCCCCCATGACCGCAATCCCCTTATATGAAAACACCTTCCTTTCATAAATAAAATTTATTAATCACAAAATCATAAAGTTACAACGATCACCAGTTAAAAATGGAAATAGTTTTTGATTTTAGAAATCGAATGATTATATTTGGAACAGCCGGTCAATAAATACACAGCGGCAAAACAGGCCCGCGTCGGGACGCAGGCAAACAGCTTAGATGACGGGAGTGGAGCTATGACACAACAGGTTATCAGCCGGGAACTGGCGTTCCAACGCCCCTTCGGCAGGGCCGAAAAGGAAATCCTTACCGATGCGGCCATCGACTTTCTTAGCGCGCTGGTGGAGCAATTCACCCCCCAGCGGAATGCGTTACTGGAAGAAAGAGAACGAACGCAGGCACGTTATGATGACGGGGAGCTGCCAGGCTTTCTTTTGGAAACGGATTCCATTAAAAACGCCGACTGGAAAATCCGCCCAATACCGACCGATCTTCAGCGTCGCCGGGTAGAAATTACCGGGCCCGTAGAACGCAAAATGATCATCAACGCGCTAAACGCCAATGTTGACGTCTTTATGGCAGATTTTGAGGACTCGCTGGCACCCAGCTGGGAAAAAGTGATAGAGGGACAAATCAATCTGCGTGATGCAGTCAACGGCACCATCAGCTACAGCAACGAGGCGGGCAAAATCTATCAGCTCAAGCCCGACCCTGCAGTGCTGGTATGCCGCGTCCGTGGCCTGCACCTGCCGGAAAAGCACGTCACCTGGCAGGGCGAGCCGATCCCCGCCAGCCTGTTCGACTTTGCGCTCTACTTCTTCCATAACGTTGAGGCCCTGCTGGCGAAAGGCAGCGGCCCCTACTTCTACCTGCCAAAAACCCAGAGCTGGCAGGAGGCCGCATGGTGGCATCGCGTCTTTAGCTACGCTGAAGATCGTTTCAGCCTGCCGCGCGGCACCATCAGGGTCACGCTGCTGATTGAAACGCTGCCCGCCGTATTTCAGATGGATGAAATCCTGTTTCATCTTCGCGATCATATCGTCGGTCTCAACTGCGGCCGCTGGGACTATATCTTCAGCTACATCAAAACCCTGAAAAACCATTCGGATCGCGTTCTGCCCGATCGCCAGCTGGTCACAATGGATAAAGGCTTTCTTGATGCCTACTCCCGCCTGCTGATTAAAACCTGCCACCGACGCGGCGCTTTTGCGATGGGCGGCATGGCGGCGTTTATCCCCAGCAAAGATGCCGAGCGTAATCAGTGGGTGCTCAACCGCGTGCGGGCTGACAAAGCACGTGAGGCGGCTAACGGACATGACGGCACCTGGATTGCCCATCCGGGACTGGCGGACGCCGTCATGACGCTGTTCAGCGACGCGCTGGGCGACAGGCAAAATCAGCTCGACGTGCTGCGCGAGGACGATCCCCCAATTACCGCGGAACAGCTTCTTGAACCCTGTGCCGGTGAGCGCACGGAAGCGGGGATGCGCGCCAACATCCGCGTAGCAGTGCAATACATCGAGGCCTGGATCTCGGGTAACGGCTGCGTGCCGGTTTACGGCCTGATGGAAGATGCCGCGACGGCTGAAATCTCCCGTACCTCAATCTGGCAGTGGATCCGCCATGGCAAAACGCTCCAAAGCGGCGAGGTGGTCACCGCTGCGCTGTTCCGCCAGATGCTGGCAGAAGAGATGCGCGTCATTCAGGACGAGCTGGGGGACCAGCGCTACTGCCAGGGGCGCTTTAGCGAAGCGGCCGACCTGATGGAACACATAACCACGGAATCCGGGTTGATCGAATTCCTGACGCTGCCGGGTTATCGCTTACTTCACTGATCTCCCACGTTAATCAAAAAGAGGCACCCGCTATGACTTCTCGCACCCAACAGACTGAACAGATAGAACAGAACTGGCAAACCGCACGCTGGAAGGGCATTATCCGCCCCTACAGCGCAGAGGAAGTGGTAAAACTGCGGGGATCGATCGTCCCGGCCTGTACGCTGGCGCAGCTTGGCGCGGAAAAGCTCTGGTCGCTGCTGAACGGCGGCGCGAAGAAGGGCTACATCAACAGCCTGGGCGCGCTCACCGGCGGGCAGGCGCTCCAGCAGGCGAAAGCGGGCATTGAAGCGATCTATCTCTCCGGGTGGCAGGTGGCAGCAGATGCTAACCTCGCTGGCAGCATGTATCCCGACCAGTCCCTCTACCCGGCCAACTCGGTGCCGAACGTGGTCGAACGAATCAATAATACCTTTCAGCGCGCCGACCAGATCCAGTGGGCCAGCGAAATAGCGCCGGAGGATCCGCGCTACGTCGATTACTACCTGCCCATCGTGGCCGACGCCGAGGCGGGATTTGGCGGCGTGCTCAACGCGTTTGAGCTGATGAAAGCGATGATCCAGGCCGGTGCCGGCGGCGTCCATTTTGAAGATCAGCTCGCCTCCGCGAAGAAGTGCGGCCATATGGGCGGTAAAGTATTAGTGCCTACCCAGGAAGCGATCCAGAAGCTGGTGGCGGCCAGGCTGGCAGCCGACGTGATGGGCGTGCCGACGGTGCTGATAGCGCGTACCGATGCCGATGCCGCCGACCTGATCACCTCCGACTGTGACCCGTACGACGGCGAATTTATTACCGGCGAGCGCACGCCGGAAGGGTTCTTCCGTACGCGGGCCGGGGTGGATCAGGCGATCAGCCGCGGGCTGGCCTACGCGCCCTATGCTGACGTGCTGTGGTGCGAAACCTCCACGCCCGACCTGGCGGCGGCGAAGCGCTTTGCAGAGGCCATCCATGCGCGCTTCCCCGGAAAACTGCTGGCCTATAACTGTTCGCCCTCGTTTAACTGGAAGAAAAATCTTGATGACAGCACCATCGCGCATTTTCAGCAGTCGCTGGCGGAGATGGGCTATCGCTTCCAGTTTATTACCCTGGCAGGCATCCACAGCATGTGGTTCAACATGTTCGACCTGGCGCAGGCTTACGCGCAGGGCGAGGGGATGCGCCACTACGTTGAAAAAGTGCAGCAGCCGGAATTTTCCGCGCGCGAGCAGGGCTACAGTTTCTCCTCGCACCAGCAGGAGGTGGGCACCGGCTACTTCGACAGCGTCACCACCATTATTCAGGGGGGCGTCTCCTCCGTGACCGCGCTGACTGGCTCAACCGAAGAGCAGCAGTTCTGACGGAGACAGCGGGGCGCTCAGGCATATCCGCGCCTGATATCTCAGCGCCCGCAGGCATGACGGATTACAAACGTAATCGCGCATGGCCGGCTGACCCAAAGCAGCCGGCCAGACAGGGTAGAGGGGGAGCTATGGCACACCTGGAAACGCTGGTCGCTCAAACCATTCTTCAGGGATTCGATGCGCAGTATGGACGCTTCCTGGATATCACGGCGGGCGCTCAGCACCGTTTCGAGCAGGCTGACTGGGTGGCCGTTCAGGCGGCAATGAAAGCGCGTATTCATCTTTACGATCGCCACGTTGGGCTGGTGGTGGAACAATTACGCTGCATTACCGGCCAGCAGGCCTTTGACGGTGATTTTCTGCTGCGGGTTAAGGCGCTGTACACCGATATGCTGGCCGACTACCCACGTTTTGAGATCGCCGAAAGCTTCTTCAACTCGGTTTACTGCCGCCTGTATGGCCATCAGCTGCTGACGCCCGAGCGGCTGTTTATCTTCAGTTCCCAGCCGGAGGGGCGCTTCCGCGCTATTCCGCGTCCGCTGGCAAAAGAATTTTCCGCTGAAAACGGCTGGACGTCGCTGCTGGAAGGCGTGCTGAGCGAGCTGCCCCTGCGTCTGCCCTGGCAGGACAGGGCGCGGGACATTGCTTATGTCGTCGCGCATCTGCATGAAAATTTCCCGGCGCAGGAGCTGGCGTCAGGGCGGTTGCAGGTTTTTCAGGAGCTTTTTTACCGTAACAAAGCCGCCTGGCTGGTAGGTAAACTGCATCTGCCCTCCGGCGTGTACGCCTTCCTCCTGCCGCTGCATCGCAGCGAGGCGGGGGAGCTGCTGATTGATACCTGCCTGACCCGCAAACGTGAAGCGAGCATCGTCTTTGGCTTCGCCCGCGCCTACTTTATGGTCTATGCCCCGCTGCCTGCGGCGCTGGTGGCGTGGCTGCGGGAGATCCTGCCGGAAAAAACTACCGCCGAGCTGTATATGGCCATCGGCTGTCAGAAGCATGGCAAAACGGAGTGCTATCGCGAATATCTCACTGCGATCGCCACCACCCAGGATAAATTTGCGATTGCGCCTGGCGTCAGAGGGCTGGTGATGCTGGTATTTACCCTGCCGGGTTACGATCGGGTGTTCAAAGTGATTAAGGATCGGTTTGCCCCACAGAAGGAGGTGACCCCGGAGCGGGTGCGGCAGTGCTACCAGCTGGTGAAGGAGCACGATCGGGTAGGCAGGATGGCCGACACGCAGGAATTTGAACATTTCGCCATCGAACGCGCGCGAATAAGCGATGAGCTGCTGGCTGAAATGCAGGCGATCGCCGGGAAGCTACGCATTGACGGCGACAGGCTGATTATCAGCCACCTTTATCTGGAACGACGGATGACGCCGCTTAACCTCTGGCTGGAGCAGGCCAGCGGGCAGCAGCGGCGCGATGCCATTGAGGAGTATGGGAATGCGGTCAGGCAGCTGGCGGCGGCCAATATTTTTCCTGGCGACCTGCTGTATAAGAATTTTGGCGTCACCCGCCATGGCCGGGTGGTGTTTTATGATTACGACGAGATCAGCGCGATGACGGAGGTGAACTTCCGCGATATTCCGACGGCCCGCTACCCGGAAGATGAGCTGAGTCACGAGCCCTGGTATAGCGTGTCGCCGGAGGATATTTTCCCGGAGGAGTTTCGTCACTATCTCTGCGCGGATCCCGCCATCGCCGCGCTGTTTGATGAGATGCACGGCGATCTGTTTAGCGCGTCCTGGTGGCGGGGCGTACAGCAGCGCATCCGCGAAGGCCACATTGAGGATGTCTACGCCTATCGCCGTCGGCAGCGCTTCTGTCAGCGCTACGCTGCGCCAACCGCCTCACGCGCCAGCGTGGTAATCCGCGCGTAATCGCCCGACTCCAGGGCGCTGGCGGGCACCAGCCAGGATCCGCCGATGCAGAGCACGCTTTTCAGCGCCAGATAGTCGCGGTAGTTGGCGGGAGAGATCCCCCCGGTTGGGCAGAAGCGCACCTGCGGGAAGGGGCCGGCGATGGCCTGGAGCGCCTTAACGCCGCCGTTAGCCTCGGCCGGGAAAAACTTAAACTCACGCAGGCCATAATCCATGCCCAGCATCAGCTCTGAAACGGTGCTGATCCCCGGGATCAGGGGGATCGAACCGGCACAGGCGGCGTCAAGCAGCGCCGGGGTCAGGCCGGGACTGATGGCGAACTGCGCGCCCGCCTCCGTCACCTGGCGTAGCTGCTGCGGATTGATCACGGTTCCGGCCCCCACGATCGCCTCAGGCACCTCCTGGGCGATGGCGCGAATCGCCTCCAGGGCGCATGAGGTGCGCAGGGTCACCTCCAGCACGCGTACGCCGCCCGCGACCAGCGCCCGGGCCATCGGCACCGCATGCTCCAGCTTATTCAGGACAATCACCGGTACGACCGGACCGGCGGTCAGGATGGTTTCAGCACTCGTTTTCCAGTTTTTCATCTGATGGTTCCCTTAAAATTTGATGCAGCAGGCGCCCTGTTCGGCCCCGGAAAGCTGGCTGCGCAGCGCGCCAAACAGCTCGCGGCCACAGCCAATATGTTCTGCGCTGAGATCGGGGTGGTCAGCTTCACGCGCGGCCAGCGCCGCGTCACTCACCAGCAGCGTTAACTCGCCCGTGCGGCCATCCACCCGGATGCGATCGCCATTGCGCACTTTCGCCAGCATACCGCCAGTACAGGCTTCCGGCGTAACGTGAATGGCGGAAGGTACCTTACCCGATGCGCCGGAAAGACGTCCATCGGTCACCAGCGCCACGCTAAATCCGCGATCCAGCAGCACGCCCAGCGGTGGCATCAGCTTGTGCAGCTCCGGCATACCGTTGGCCTGCGGACCCTGAAAGCGCACCACCACCACGCAGTCCTTATTCAGCTCGCCCGCCTCGAACGCGGGCTGGATATCGTGCTGACTGTTAAACACCACGGCGGGCGCTTCAATCAGCTGATGGTCTGCCGGGACGGCGGAGGTTTTCATCACCGCGCGGCCCAGATTCCCCGACATCACCTTTGTCCCGCCGTGCTGTTCAAACGGCGCTGCCACGCGGGCAATCACCTTATCGTCCAGCGATGCCGTCGGACCGTCGCGCCATGCCAGCTGACCCTTTTCGAGCCATGGCTCCTGGGTATAGCGTTCAAGACCGTAACCGGCCACGGTATTGACCTCGTTATGCAGCAGCCCATGGTCGAGCAGCTCGCGAACAACCAGCGCGACGCCACCCGCCGCGTGGAACTGGTTAATATCCGCCGGGCCGTTAGGGTAAATCCGACACAGCAATGGCACCGCTTCTGACAGCTCGGAGAAGTCGTCCCAGTTAATCAGTATGCCTGCGGCCTGCGCCATGGCAACCAGATGCATGGTCAGATTTGTCGAGCCGCCGGTTGCCAGCAGTCCAACAATGCCGTTAACGATGACTTTCTCATCCACCAGCCTGCCAACGGGCATATAGCTGCCCGCACTGCTGGTCAGACGGGTAACCTGGCGGGCAGCGGCATCGGTCAGTGCCTCGCGCAGTGGCGTATCAGGATGCACAAAAGAGGCACCGGGCAGATGCAGGCCCATCATCTCCATCACCATCTGGTTGGAGTTGGCGGTGCCATAAAAGGTACAGGTCCCGATACCATGATAGGAAGCCGCTTCGGCGTCAAGCAGCGCGCGGCGGTCGACCTTACCTTCCGCATAGAGCTGGCGAATGCGGACTTTCTCCTTATTGGGCAGGCCGCTGTTCATCGGGCCAGAGGGTATGAACACCGCCGGTAAATGGCCGAAGGAGAGCGCGGCCATCACCAGGCCGGGAACAATTTTGTCGCAGATACCAAGGAACAGCGCCCCGTCGAACATATTATGAGAGAGGCCTACCGCGGCGGACATCGCGATGATATCGCGGCTCATCAGCGACAGCTCCATCCCGTCCTGGCCCTGGGTCACGCCGTCGCACATCGCCGGTACGCCGCCAGCGACCTGGCCAACCGCACCCACCTCGCGCAGCGCACGCCGGATTTTCTCAGGATAGTGTTCGTAGGGCTGGTGGGCAGACAGCATATCGTTGTAGGCGGTAATGATGGCGATATCGCTGCGAACCAAATTCTTCAGGGCCGCCTTATCATCCGGCTGGCAGGCCGCAAACCCGTGGGCCAGATTGCCGCAGGTGAGCATTGATCGGTGAACGGTATGGTCGCGCGCAGCGTCTATACGGGCGAGGTAGCGGCTGCGGGTGGCGGCAGAGCGTTTGATAATACGCTGGGTAACGCGGTTTAGCGTGCTGTTAAGAAGGTTCATTGCCCGGCTCCCCTAAGGAAAAAGCATAATGCCCCGGCCTGTTTGTTACCGGTAACATTTGGTTATGACTATTGTTGTAGGAAAGTTCGCCGTGTGCAATCGGAAGCGATAACCAATCGACCTCTTTATGATCTTGTGCAAGTTTTCGTGCAGCAGATATCGAAGGGGGCACATGCCGACGCTATCTGGGCTAATGCGACAGCGCCCTCATAAATGCATTTAGGATCAATAACGCATTCAGTAGTGGCAATTTATCAGAAATACTTCAATATTCATGAGGTTTACTGCTGCTCCGCTCGCCACCGTGCGGGGCGATTCGCTACTATTACAGGTTAAGGAATTGACTCTTGGCTTCCGCCGTTACTGACAATGCACCGAATACTCTGCTGGAAGGATCGATACTGCGCTCCCTGCTGAAAATCGCCATACCGGTTATTTTATCTAATCTTTTACAGTCCGGGTATATCACGGTGGACGCGTTCTGGGTCGGGCGGCTGGGCGATAAGGCCGTGGCGGCGATCTCGGTCAGTCAGCCGATCTTCTTTCTGGCTTTTGCGATGGGAATTGGCCTGAGCGTGGCCGGATCGACGCTGGTGGCCCAGTGCATCGGTGCCGGTCTGCAACGTCTCGCCGATGAGATCGCCGCTCAGGTGCTGCTGCTGGCGTGGCTGTTTGCGCTTCCCGTCTCGCTGGCGGGCGAGCTGCTGGCCCCGTGGATCCTGCACCGGCTGGGCACCGAGGCGGATGTGATGGCCGCAGCGCTCAGTTTTTTGCGCATTACCCTGGGTGGCCTGGTCTTTACCTTTGGTTTTTCAATGCTGCAATCACTGATGCGCGGAGCAGGCGAAGTGCGTATCCCGCTGTTAATCACGCTCGGCACGCTGATCCTTAATGCGATTATCGCGCCGCTGTTTATTTTTGGCTGGGGCATTATCCCCGCCTTTGGCGTGACCGGCGCGGGCATCGCCACGCTGATCAACCAGTGCCTTGCGATGGGGGTAGGGCTGCTCTTTGCGCGCTATGGCCGGGTGGGGATCACCATTCACCTGCGGGCGATGAAGCCCCGGCTGGAAACCATCAGCCGCGCATTTCGCCTCGGGCTGCCGTCATCCATTGAGCTGGTGACCTATGCGCTGAGCGCCAACGTGATGATGTTTATGGTGACGCTGCTGGGCACGGTGGTGACCGCGTCCTACGGGGTGGTAAACAATATTAATGCGCTGGTTATCGTCCCGGCGATTGGCATGTCGATAGCCACCTCTGCGCTGGTTGGGCAGAACATCGGGGCCGGGCAGTTTGAGCGCGCGCGCGCTATCGGACGCCTGAGCGCGATCATTTCGTTTTGCGGACTGAGCGCCGTCGGCCTGCTGGCGTTTGTCTTTGCGCCCTCTCTTATCGCGTTCTTTACGCCCGGTCAGCAGAGCATCATCCATTATGGCTCGCAGTTCCTGCATACGATTGCCCCCAGCTACGGGTTGATTGGCCTGCAAATGGCGCTCTGCGGCACCTTCCGGGCGGCAGGGCGCACCATGACCACCATGACGCTGGCAATGATTTCGCAGTGGCTGGTTCAAATCCCGCTGGCGTGGGTACTGTCGCACAATACCGCGCTGGGTATTGCCGGGCTGTGGTGGGCCTTTCCGCTCACCAACCTGTTTATGGCGGTGATGACCATCCTGTGGTTTAACCGAACGGACTGGCAGAACACGCAGGTCATCAAATACGTGACCGCAGACGAGTAGCTTCGCTGACGATCGCGCGGGCTGATATTGCTGAGATTAACCCGCCGCGTCTCTGCGGCCGATGGGCTATTTCAGGATCAGCAGGTTCCCCATCAGATCCTGACGCAGCCGGTTGTCCTGCCCGAAGGTGCAGATGTGAATTTTCACCCGTGCCCTGTCCAGCCGCAGCGGACAGGGCGCAATCTCGGTGATTTTAGCTTTAATACGCAAAATATCGCCGGGCCGCGTCGGCCTGGGCCAGCTAATTTTTTCCACCCCGGTCCCGATAATGCCGTTCGCCAGCGGCAGACTTTTTACCAGCAGATTCATGGTAATTCCCACGGTATGCCATCCGCTGGCGGCCAGGCCATTAAAAATAGAATCCCTCGCCAGCTCGTCGTCCATATGGAAGGGTTGGGGATCGTATTTTTTTGAAAATTCGATGATTTCATCTGCGCCGACGTAATACTCAGCGCTGTGAAACACCTGGCCTACGGTAAGATCGCAAAAATGCAGCCGGGGCGGGGCGGGGTCAGTCGCCGCCGCCAGACCTGCTGCCGTCACCGGATTTTTCGCTGTCGCCGCACTCCCTGCCGCCTGCGGGTTTCCCGTGGTCGGCACTTTCCCCGTCGCGCCGCAATTACCACGGCCTGAAGCCATTTTTACCGCATTTTCCCCACGTATGTTCACGATCAAAACCCCTTAAAAGTATCCCCTAAATAACCACGCGTAATACCGCTGCGCACTGTTTGTTGCCCGCCCCCTGCTATGAAAAGGCCATCCAGCCCGCCTTTGACTGTCCCGGGCGCAGGCGAAAGTTGGCAAACACCTCCGCGCTGCTAAACGATAAATAGAGGTTAAAATCAAACACCTTTTCAAAGGTCAAACCCGGTGGCTGCACGTAGCTGTGCCCCGGGTAAATGCATACCCCGCCGGGCAGGAGCGTCTTAAGTCGCTCCAGGCTCGAATACATGCTCTCTGCGGCGGCGCGATCGGGGCACAGGCCACACCCCTCAATAAACAGCGTATCGCCGGTAAAAAGCGCCTGACCGATCCAGTAGCAGGTGCTGCCGGGCGTATGGCCCGGCGTGATAATGGGGCGGATCGGGATGCCCCCCACTTCCCAGGCGCACTCTCCGAAAGTGCGCATAGTGGGAACGCGGAATCCCGACGACTCCGCTTCCTGATGTGAGATCCACACCGGGCAGCGATACCGTTCGGCCAGCGGTGCGGCCAGATCGATATGATCGGGATGGGCATGGGTGATCAGGATCCCCGCAAGCTCTGCGCTGGCCGCCTCCAGCGCCCGTTCATAGGCCGCCATTTCCCACGCCGGATCAATCAGTAACGCCTTTCCCGTGCGCGGATCCAGCACCATATAGCTGTTATTAATAAAGGGGGCACGACTCACCTTGATGGTGGTGATCGTCACCTCTGCGGCCGGGTTTAGAGGGTCACTTTCAGGCTTATTCATGGATAATCACCGGCAGACTCTCAAAGCCGTGCAGAAAGTTGGAGTAGTTACGCGCAGGCTCGCTCAGGACCTCAATACGCCTGAAGCGCCTGAGGATCTCCTGCCAGATAACCGTTAGCTGCATCTCGGCAACCCGGCTGCCGACGCAGGCGTGTACCCCCACACCAAAGGAGAGATGTCGGCGAATCCGCTCCCGGTCAATACAAAAGGTATCGGGATCGTCAATGGCTGAGGCGTCGCGGTTGCCGGACAGATACCACATCACCACGCGGTCACCCTCGCGGATCGTTTTGCCGCGTATCTCTACATCCCGCGTTGCCACGCGGCTCATAAACGAAATCGGCGTCTGGAAACGCAGGGTTTCCGAAATCATCGGCAGCATCAGCCTGGGATTGGCCCTCAGCTTCGCCAGCTCCTGGGGATACTTGTTCAGCCAGTACAGGCTGGCAGAGAGGGTGTTTCGGGTGGTGTCGTTGCCGCCGATAATCAGCAGAACAAGGGTGCCGCGAAACTGCTCCAGCGACATGTCGCGCGTCTCCGGGTGATGGGCGAGCATCGAGATCAGGTCATTCCCGGGCGGCGCATGACGGCGCTGCTCCCACAGCGCCTCAAAGGCGTGATAGCACTTAATGGTCTCTTCCGCTTTGTGCTCCCAGCTCTTAACCGGGCCGTGCCCCGGCTCGGCCATCAGCATATCTGACCAGAACGTTAATTTGCGGCGATCCTCAAACGGGAAATCGAACAGCGTCGCCAGCGCCGTTGCCGTCAGCTCCTTGGAAACCCGATCCACCCAGTCAAAAGGCTCGCCGACCGGCAGCGCATCCAGGATGCCGCCCGCCCGCTCGCGGAGCAGCGGCTCCATGGTCGCCAGCATTGAAGGCCCCATGCCGGGTGCCACCGCCTTGCGATGCCGGGTATGCTCCGGCGGATCCATGGTGATAAAGCCGATGCTTTTTCGCCGCTCATGGCCCAGCGCTTTTAGCGCGGCATCAAGCTTGTGCTTCTCTTCAAGCGATTTGAGATCGATATTATGCGTGGACGTAAAGTCGCGGTGGTTGGTGCCCACCGCCCGAATGTCGTCCCACAGCGTCAGCGACCAGTAAGGCCCGAATTCACTTTCGGCGGTGAAATGCACCGGATCTTCGCGGCGTAAACGCGCGAAAACCGGCAGTACGGTATCACTGGCGAAACGATCCCTGCGCGCCGGGTTAAGCTGCGCCAGCGGGATGGCGTTGATATCCTCCGCCGCAGCCGGTGATTGCTCAGTCATGTTCACTTACCTGTTGATTGAAGGGGGATAAAACCGGAGTCTGACCCGCTGCCGTCGAAGAAAGGGGCGTCGCGCGGCCCGCGACCGCCAGCCGTGAAAGGGGGCTGAATGGGGCGTCGGCGACGGCGGCAAGCGTGGCAAGAAAACCGGCCGCCATGCGCTCCGCCGTCTCACGGGTGAAGAGGTCGGTTGCGTACTCCATAATCCCCTCCATGCCGAGCGCCTCACCCGTTGGGGAGAGGTTTTCAAACAGCGTGTAGTAGATATCCCACTTGGCGTTACCGCTGTGCGCAGGCAGCACGCTGGCCTTCAGTCCGGGCACATTAAACAGGGCTGGCGGCGTATTCTGGAGGATCAGCATGGTCTGGAAGAGTGGATAATGCGACGGTGAGCGCACGGGCAGCAGCTCGCTGACCAGTTTCAGGTAGGGAATATCCTGGTAGTCATACGCGGTCAGTGCCTGGGTGCGCACCCGATCAAGCACCTCGTTGACCTGCGGGTCACCCGAGGTATCGACGCGCATCACCCACTGGGTCAGGAAGCAGCCCACCAGATCGTTAAGCGCTTCATCGCTGCGCCCGGCTGAAATCGCGCCCAGCGGGATATCGTCGCCCGCGCCCAGCAGGCTGTACCAGATGCCCAGCGCGGCCTGCAATACCATCGACAGCGTCATATTACGCTCGCGCGCCAGCCCGGCCAGACGCTGATGCAGCGCCGGCGTAACCGACAGCGGCAGCATGTTGCCGCGATAGCTCGGTTTGTCCGGGCGGGGGTGATCCAGCGGTAAATTCAGCGTGGCGGGCAGGCCGTTAAGGGTATGCTTCCACCAGGTCAGCTGCTGCGAAAAGAGGCTGGCGGCATCATCGGGATCGCCAAGCAGCCTGCGCTGCCAGACCGCATAGTCGGCATACTGTACGGGAAGCGGCGGGAATGCCGGTGCCTTACCGGCCAGCCGCGCCTGATAGGCGAGGGTGAGATCCCGCGTCAGCGGTGCCAGTGAAAAGGCGTCGCAGGCAATATGGTGGTGCAGCAGTACCAGAATATGGGACTGCGGCCCAAGGCGCAGCACGGAAGGGCGGAACGGCAAATCCACCGCCAGATCAAACACCGAAGTGATGGCGTCAAACACCGCCTGTTTTGCCTGCTCTGGCGCAACGTCGGTACAGGGAATGGTGAGACTGATGTCGGTAAAGGGGACGACGAGCTGCACCGGCTGGCCCTGCACCGCCGCAAAGCGGGTGCGCAGCGTTTCATGACGCTCCACCAGGTCACCGAGCGCGGCCCTGAGCGCAGGCAGATCCAGCTCGCCCTCCAGCGCGACAACAATCGGCGTATTCAGCGACGCGTTATCGCCACGGGTATTTTGCCCGACCCACATCAGCTGCTGGCCATAGGAGGCCGGGAGCGGATCGGGACGCGGATCCAGCCGACGCACCGGCGGACGAACCTGAGCCTGGGCGTTGAGCTGCCCGGCAAGGCGCGCCACCGTCGGGTGCTCAAACAGCACCCGTACCGACAGCTCCACGCCGAGCCTGGCGCGAATACGACCAATCAGGCCGGTGGCGAGAATAGAGTGGCCGCCCAGCGCAAAGAAATCATCATCAATCCCAATCTGCGGCTGCTCAAGCAGTTCGGCAAACAGCGCGCAGAGCACCTCTTCGCGCTCGTTGCGCGGCGCACGCTGTATTCTGTCGCGAATGTCAGCGGCGGGCAGCGCTTTGCGGTCGACTTTACCGTTGGCGGTCAACGGGAACCGATCCAGGGTCAGGATACGCGCAGGCACCATATAATCAGGCACACGTTCGGCAAGCCAGGCCTGTAACCCGGCTTCCGCATCCGACCGCTCCGGCGCAACCACCCAGGCGATAAGACGCTTGCTGCCGTGATGATCCACCGCCAGCACCAGCGCTTTCTCCACGTCGGGGTGGTCAGCCAGCTGCGCCTCTATCTCACCCAGCTCAATGCGAAAGCCCCGCAGTTTGACCTGCTGGTCGTTACGCCCGATAAACAGCAGGTTGCCGTCCTCCTGATAGCGCACCAGATCGCCGGTGCGGTAGAGCCGCGCCTGGCGGTCGGCGACAAAGGGATCGGCGATGAAGCGCTCGGCGGTCAGAGCCTCCTGATGCAGATACCCCAGCGCGACGCCGTCGCCGCCAATATACAGCTCACCGACCGCGCCCAGCGGCACGGGATGGCGATGGCTGTCCAGCACGTAGACGCGGGTGTTGCCGATCGGACGCCCGATGGGAATGCTGGCGGCACCGGCTGTCGCCTGCTGAACGGGAAAGGTGGTGGCAAAGGTGGTCGTTTCGGTCGGACCATAACCATTAATCAGCCGGGCGGGTCTCGCCCCGCGCAGCACCTGAGCGATGATGCCCGGATCCAGCGCGTCGCCGCCGACAAAGAGATTCTCCAGCTGTGGCATCACCGGGGCCAGATCGCGCCAAATCTGGTTAAACAGGCCCACGGTCAGCCACATCTGATTCACGCGGTGCTGCTTCAGCGTGCGAACCAGGGCGGGGGGCGAGAGCAGCGTATCGCTGTCGATCACCACGCAGCTGCCGCCGTTGAGCAGGGGTGCCCAGACCTCCAGCGTACTCGCGTCGAAGGCCGGGTTAGCGGCCAGCGCCATGCGATCGCCTGGTCCAAAATCGGCAAAGCCGTTATTGATCACCAGCCGTGCGATGGCGCGATGTGGCACCAGCACGCCTTTTGGCAGGCCGGTAGAGCCGGAGGTATACATAATACAGGCCGGGGCCGTCGCGGAACACGCCGCAACCGGCGGCGCATCGCTGGCGCGGGCCACTTCCGGGCCGTCGGCGTAGAGAACCGGCAGGGCAATCGCCTCCACCTTTGCCTGCTGCGCGTCAGTAATCAGCAGTCGGGCGGCGCAGTCTTCCGCCATCCAGCGCAGGCGCTCGCCCGGCGCCTGGGGGTCCAGCGGCGCACAGGTGGCCCCCGCTTTCAGGACCGCCAGCAACGCTGCCAGCAGCGCCCGGCTGCGCGGTAGCAGGATCGCCACGAAGTCGCCCGGCACCACGCCCTGCGCGACGATCGCCTGTGCCAGGAGGTTAGCCTGCCGATCCAGCTGGCGATAGCTTAGCGCGATCTCGCCTTCGAAAACCGCAGGGGCGTCTGGCGTGCGCGCCACCTGCTGCGCGAACAGCTGGTGGACCGTCTCATTCGCAGGCCAGGGCCTGGCCGTCTGATTCCACCCGACCAGCAGCCTGCGACGCTCGCGGGCAGGCACGATGTTCAGCGCGTGCATCGGTTGGGCGGGGGCGCTATCCAGCGCATCGGCCAGGCTGCTCAGCGCCTGCTGAAGATAGCCCGCCAGGCGCGCTGCGGGAAGCGGTGCCGCGGCAAGCACCTCCAGACGCAGCAGCTCGCCAAAATCATCGACGGATACCGTCAGCGGATAATCGGTGCGCTCCTCAAAGCCTTTCCACTCGACCGCATCGCGCTCACCGGCGGGCGTCGCGTTTTCACTCTCCCGCTGGCGGTTGTGACGATAGTTAAACAGCGTCGTGAACAGCGGCGTGGGCGGTGCAATCCCGCTGCATCGCTGCGCCAGGCCGAGGGACGCATGCTCATGGTTAAGCAGGGCGGCCAGACGGCGGTGCGTTATGCGTACGCTCTCCTCAACCGGGATATCCCCCAGATCAAGGCGAATGGGCAGCGTATTAATAAACGGCCCCATAATCTGATCGGCGCCTTCGCCCGCCTGCAACCGCCCCAGCAGCACGGTGCCAAATACCACGCTGTCGCTGTCGGCTGACCGCGCCATCACCTGTCCCCAGGCGAGGTGGCAGATGCTGCCCATACTGACGCCAAGACGGCGTGCGTGCGTGCGCAGGCGCGCAACCACCGCCGGGTCAACGTCCTCACGCTGCGCGACCACGCTGGCGTGATCCGCTCCGGCGCTGGCCAGGCCAAAAGGCAGGGTTGGAGCGTCGATATCGCCCAGCATCTCGGTGAAAAAACGCGCCTGCTCTGCGTCAGAGGCGCTGCTGCGCACCTTAGCAATTAAACGGCGAAACGGCTGCGGCGGCGGAAGCAGGCCGCCCCGGCCCAGCATAAAGGCGGCGATCTCCTGGATCATGATCTGCATCGAGGTGATGTCATCGATCAGATGGTGCTGCATCATCAGCATTTCAAAGCGGCCGGTCTGCGGATCCTGCGCGGTAAAGAGATTCAGCAGCGGGGCCTGGGTGAGATCGACCCGGAAGTGCGACGGATCGTACCGGCTGACCAGTTGATCCATAATCGGCCCGTCGGCAGGATCGAGCACCACTTCGGTGACCCGCACCCTCGCCTGGCGCAGAACGACCTGCGCGGGCGTGGATAGCCCCGTCCAGAAAAACGCCGTGCGCAGAATGTCGTGCCGCTCCACGGTCCGCTGAACGGCCCCGACGTAGTGCGTCAGCACGGCACGGTCGGTCAGCGACACTTTGGCGAACTGCAAATAGGGGTCGCCCGTCTCGTTCATCTGGTGCAGAAAGAGGATGCCTTCCTGGAGCGGCGTCAGCGCGTAGATATCCTGCACGTTGGCCAGACCGCCCGGCACCTGGGCAAGCAGATGGTCAATATCCTGCTGGGTAAGATCAATCAGCGGCAGCTTCTCCGGGGTGAGCCGGGTCATCTCCGCCGTGATGCGGTTAGCCGGGACGCCGGAACCCTGGCTCCCCTCCCGCGTGGAGAGCGGTTTCCCCTCGCCCAGCAGGGCGACCAGCGCCGCCTTGTGCTCCCGCAGCGCATCTTTGATCGCCGGGGTTAAAGCCCCCTTCGGGGCTTTGATAACCAGTGACTCACCCTCGAGGCTCAGCGCGATGCTGGCCTCGTCGAGGGCGGTTAAGAGTGGATCCAGATGACTCATAGTCTCATCTCATCGAGTTCAATGGTGCGGGCAGAAAGCTCGGCCAGCGTTGGACTCGCGAACAGGGCGCGGATCTCGGTACTCAAATCGCGCTGGCGCAGAAGCTCCATCAGCTGTACCGCCAGCAGCGAGTGGCCGCCCAGCTCGAAGAAATTATCATGACGGCCTACGCGCTCAACGCCCAGCAGCGTCTGCCACAGCTCAGCCATGGCGATTTCGACGTCGCCTTCCGGGGCTTCAAAGGTGCGGCGGCTGAATGAGGCATCATCCGGGAGCGGTAGCGCCTTGCGATCCAGCTTGCCGTTGGCGGTCAGCGGCAGCGCGTCCAGCAGGACGAACGCCGCAGGCACCATATAGTCCGGCAGCTGCGCGGCAAGGGCGGTACGCCACCGGGCGATGCGCACCGGCGTGCTGAGCTCCCCGGCTTCGCCCTCTACTTCCGGCACCACATAGGCCACCAGACGCAGCTGGCCCTGCACATCATCGCGGGCTACGACCACCGTTTCACGAATACCGGGCTGATTCAGCAGCGCGGCGTCAATCTCGCCCAGCTCGATGCGGAACCCACGAATTTTGACCTGATTGTCGTTGCGCCCCAGGTACTCGATATCGCCATCGGCCATATAGCGCGCCAGGTCGCCGGTGCGGTACATCCGCGCGTCAGCCTGCGGCGAGAAGGGATCCCGCAGGAAGCGTTCTGCGGTCAGGTCAGGGCGGTTGAGATAACCCCGCGCCACCCCGACGCCGCCTATATACAGCTCACCCGTCGCCCCCTGCGGCACCGGACGCTGGTGTCCGTCGAGCAGATAGATGCGCAGGTTGGCGATGGGGCGACCAATCGGCACGCTGGCAGACGAAGGCATATCCCGCGGGCAGGTCCAGGCGGTGACGTCGATGGCCGCCTCGGTAGGGCCATAGAGATTATGCAGCTGCGTGTCCGGCAGTACGCTGTGGCAGAGCTGCACGCTGGCGGTGCTCAGCGCTTCACCGCTGCACATAATCTGACGCAGGGAACCGCAGGCGGCGGCATCCCCGCTGTGCAAAAACAGGTTCAGCATCGAGGGGACAAAGTGGATGGTGGTGATACGGTTCGCCTGAATCACCTGCGCCAGCGCCTGAGTGTCCCGATGCGCGCCCGGCGGTGCCATGACCAGCGTTGCACCTACCGAGAGCGGCCAGAAAAACTCCCATACCGAAACGTCAAAGCTGAAGGTGGTTTTTTGCAATACCGCATCGCGATCGTCGAGCTGATAGGCCTCCTGCATCCATTGCAGTCGGTTGATCAGCCCGCGATGTTCGTTCTCCACCCCTTTTGGCTTACCGGTTGAGCCGGAGGTGTAGATCACATAGGCCAGGTTTCGCGCGGTCAGTCCCACCGCCTCCGGTGGCAGCGGTGAAGCGGGCAGGGATGACCCGGCCAGCTGCGCGGCATCCAGACTGAAGGTGGCGATATTGCGGGTGTTGAGCGCTGCCGTGGCATCGCGGCCGCGATTGTCGAGCAGCAGCAGCTTCGGCTGCGCATCTTCCAGGATCCAGGCGAGGCGATCGACCGGATAGTCCGGATCGAGCGGAACGTAAGCGCCCCCCGCTTTCAGAATGCCCAGCAGGCCAATCACCATTTCAACGCTGCGATCGAGGCAGAGCGCGACGCGATCGTCCGGCTTCACCCCCTGCTGATGGAGATAGTGCGCCAGCTGATTCGCCCGCGCGTCCAGTTCGGCATAGGTGAGCTGCTGGTCTTCACAGCGTACCGCCGTGGCGGTCGGCGTCAGCCTGACCTGCGCCTCGAACATCTGATGGGTGTATGTCACCTGCGGATAAGGCCGGGCGGTATTATTCCATTCGTTTAGCAGCTGCTTACGCTCGGCGTCAGGCAGAATGGCGATCTGCTGAATCGGCGTATGCGGCGCATCATCCAGCGCCCTGGCGATACTCTCAAGGGTCTGCTGCATATAGGCGAACAGGCGCTCGGGGTCGAGCGACTCCACCACCTGCACGTTCAGGCCCAGACCATCGCCATAATCGTCCACCGACAGGGTAATCGGATAGGTGGTGCGCTCCTCAAAGCCATCCCACTGATCCGCGCCCGGCGAGGCGAAGTCCAGCGCGGTGCTCTCAGATTCCCGGTTATGGCGGTAGTTAAGCAGCGTATTAAACAGCGGGGTGGCGCCAGAAATGCCGCTACAGCGCAGCGCCAGCGCCAGCGAGGCATGTTCATGGCTGAGCAGTTCCGCCAGGCGCTTGTGGGTGGTGCGCACGCTCTCCTCGACGCTGGCACCCGACATATCCAGGCGCAGCGGCAGGGTATTGATAAACGGCCCCATAATCTGGTCGGCCCCTTTCCCGGCGTGCATACGGCCAAACAGAATGGTGCCGAAAACCACCGCGTCCTGCCCGCTGATACAGGCCAGCACCTGGCCCCAGGCGAGATGGCAAATGCTGCCAAGGCTGACGCCAAGCTGGCGGGCCTGAGCGCGCAGGCGGTCGTTCAGGCGCTGCGGCACCTTACGCGTGACCTCGATAATGGCGGAATCGTCGAGCATATTGACCAGGCCGTAGGGCGCGGTGGGCTCTTCAATATCGGACAGCGTGCTGCGGAAATAGCGCTCATGCTCTTCCGGCGTCTTGCCCAGGCGCACCTGAGCAATCAGGCGGCGGAAGGGCTGAGGTTCGGGCAGCATCGCCCCCCGTCCCGCCAGGAAGGTGTGAATTTCAGCGGAGAGGATCAGCACCGAGGAAATGTCGTCAATGAGGTGATGCAGCAGACGATACATCTCCCAGCAGCCCTGACGCTCGTCCCAGGCGACAAACGCATGCAGCAGCGGCGGCTTTGCGAGATCCAGACGATAGTGCTGCGGGTCAAAGCGGCTGGCAAGCTGTTCGGCAGCCGGGCCGTCGGCGGGGTTCAGTTCGACCTCGTGGACGTGCAGGCTCGCCTGCCGCTGTACCACCTGGCAGGGGGTGGAGACGCCTTCCCAGTAAAAGCCGGTGCGCAGGATATCGTGGCGATCGATAACCTTCTGCACGGCGGCCAGATAGCTGTCGACCTTTTCACGGCTGTCAAAGGTCATCCTGCCGGTTTGCAGGTAGGGGTCGCCCTTGCTGGCCAGCATATGGTGGAAAAGGATCCCCTCCTGAAGCGGGGCCAGCGAATAGATATCCTGAATATTGCTCACGCCGCCGCGCACCTGGTCAACGACGTAGTCGATATCAGACTGGGTAAAGTCGATCAGCGGCAGCATACCGGGGACGATCGCCTGGGTATCCGGGGTTATCTTGTTGGCCGGTACCACCACCTCAAAGGCATTGGACAGCCGTTTGCCGTTGCGCAGCGCATCAATAAACGTCGGCTTATGCTCGCGCAGGGCGCTTTTTATCTCGCTGGTCAGGGCGCCTTTCGCCGCCGTGATAACCAGATCGTCGCCATCCAGCGAAATCGAGATCTTAGCTTCCTCAAGCGCAAGCAGTAACTGGTCGAAATCGCTCATGCCTGTTTATTCCTTTTAATATTCATGGGTTTATTTCTGCTCTCATCATGCAACGTTAGGAAGCGAGTACGCTCGCGGGTCAAAAATGCCGGGATCAGGGTCTTCATAAGCGCGTCTCCGTCAGCTCAACGGTTCGGGCCGCGAGGTCGGCCAGAACCGGGGTATCGAAAAGTGTGCGTATCTCAATGCTCAGCCCGCGCTGGCGCAGCTGTTCGAGCAGCCGCACGGCCAGCAGCGAATAGCCGCCGAGTTCAAAAAAGTGATCCTGCCGTCCCACCTGCTCCACGCCGAGCAGCGTTTCCCAGATGGCGGCCAGGGTGGTTTCCATCGCGCCCTGCGGTGGCTCGTACGCGCGTCGGGCAAAGGCGGTATCATCCGGCAGCGGCAATGCGCTGCGATCCGTCTTGCCGTTGGGGGTCAGCGGCAGGGCGTCGAGCGTCACGAAGGCCGCCGGCACCATATAGTCCGGCAGCGCCGCCTGTAGCCAGTGGCGTAGCGCCAGGCGGCTGAACGGCACCCGATCTCCGTCGGCCTGGGCCGGCACCGTATAGGCCACCAGCTGCGGCTGGCCGCCGGTATCGGGTTGGGTCACCACCACGGCGTCACGCACGCCAGGGTAGCTGAGCAGGCGGGCTTCGATTTCGCCCAGCTCAATGCGATGCCCGCGCAGCTTCAACTGGTGGTCGGCGCGGCCCAGATAGACCAGTCGGCCATCCGGCATAAATTTTGCGAAGTCGCCGGTGCGATAGAGTGACGCGCCGGTGGCAAAGGGATTGGGGATAAACCGCTCCGCCGTCAGATCGGGGCGCTGATGATAGCCGCGCGTCACGCCCTCGCCGCCGATATACAGCTCGCCCACCGCTCCGGCTGGCACCGGTTCGCCGTGCGCGTCCAGGAGATAAACCTGGGTGTTGGCGATCGGATGACCAATCGGCTGGCTGAACAGCGCCACATCCTCTGCCTTTACGCGATTACAGGTTGACCAGATGGCGGTTTCCGTCGGCCCGTAGAGGTTCCACAGCGATGCCCCCCAGGCATAAAGGCGCGTGGCGAGATCGCTCGGCAGCGCCTCGCCGCCGCAGAGGATTTTCAGCTGCGGGCAGGGGGCGGCGCGGGTATCCAGCAGCGCACGCCAGGTGGTCGGCGTGGCCTGCATAAGGGTGATGTCGGCGGTGGTCAGCAGATGATGCAGCGCCCAGGGGTCCATCCCCTGTTCGCGGCTGGCCAGCACAACGGCTGCGCCGGTCATCAGCGGCAGGTAGAGTTCCAGCGCGGCAATATCAAAGGAGATGCTGGTGACGGCAAGCAGCCGATCCGCGGGCGTCAGGGTAAACAGCGTCTGCATGGCGGTGAGGAAATTCACCACCTGGCGATGCTCCACCATCACCCCTTTTGGCCTGCCGGTCGAGCCAGAGGTGTAGATCACATAGGCCAGATGGCGGGCGTTCAGCGTCTGCACTTCCGGGCAGGCGACGGGCAGCCCAGCCCAGCGATCGCCATCCTGTGCCAGGTCGACCAGCCTGACGCTCGTCGTCTGCGCCGTCTGCGCCGTCGCGAAAAGCTCGCGCCCGCGTGCATCGACCATCAGTACGGCGGGCGCGGCATCCTCAAGGATCCAGGCCAGCCGCGCGGGGGGATATTCCGGGTCGAGCGGCACGTAGGCCCCGCCCGACTTGAGCACCGCCAGCAGCGCGACCAGCATTGATTCACTGCGCCCGGTGCAGACCGCAATGCGCGTATCCGGCGTGACCCCCAGCGATATCAGGTAGTGCGCCAGCCGGTTCGCCCGCTGGTTGAGTTCATCGTAGCTGATCCGGCACGCCCCCATTTGCAGGGCGAGAGCCTGGGGCTGGCGCGCGGCCTGCCGCTCAAACAGCTGGTGGACGGTGGCATCCGTCGGGAAGGGCGCGGCCGTATCATTCCAGGTTTCCAGCAGCCGCTGACGCTCCTGCGGCGGCAGAATGTTCAGTCCGCACACTGGCCAGGATGCTGCCGCAGGCGGGGCGAGGACCCCGTCTTCCAGCGCCGCTGCCAGGCTGAGCAGGCTCTGTCGATAATAGCCAAAAATGCGCTCTGGGCAGAGGGCGCCGACCGCCTGCACGTTAACGGTAAACCCATTGCCCGCGTCATCGACGGAGAGAGTCAGCGGGTAGTGCGTGCCTTCGGTAAAACCGTGCCAGATCGCACCCTCCTGCTCGAGAGTGCCGGTCACGCTGGTCTCTGTGGGACGGTTGTGGCGATAGTTGAACAGGACGCTGAACAGCGGCGTGGGGGCCGCGATACCGCTGGCCTGCTGGGCAAGCGACAGGGGCGTCTGCTCATGATCCATCAGCCCGGTCAGGCGCGCATGGGTTTGATGGACGGCGCTCACGGCGTCCACGCCGCCCAGATCGAGCCGCAGCGGCAGCGTATTAATGCACGGACCCATAATCAGCTCGCCGTCCGCCAGCTGCATACGGCCGGAGAGAAGGGTTCCGAAAACCACGCTGTCGCGGTTGCTGGCGGCCGCCAGAACCCTGGCCCAGCCCAGATGGCACAGGCTGCTGACGCTCACGCCCAGATGCCGCGCCCGCTCGCGCAAACGCGCAGCCAGGGGAGCCTCAAGCGCGCGGCTGAACTCAATCAGCCGCTGCCCGTCAGCATGGCCGCTTTGCAGATCAAACGGCATCGTCGGCTCATCAATATCCGCCAGCATCTGCGCAAAAAACAGCTGCTGACGCCGGGCATCATCGTGCAGCCGCCGCTGGGCGACCTGCTGACGGAACTGCCGGGCGGGCGGCAGTGCGTCGCCCTGGCCGTGAAGAAATACCTGAATATCGGCGAGCAGAATTTGCAGTGAAAAGATGTCATCCACCAGATGGTGGATGGAGAGCAGCATCTCCCAGCGGGCCTCTGTCGGGTCGTAAGCCACCGCGACGTGCAGCAGCGGGGGCCGTGACAGGTCGATGCGGTTTTCCAGCGGATCGACGAGCGACCTGAGCTGCGCCACGGCGGGGGTATCGGCAACCGCGCTCAGCTCGGTGACGTGCAGCCGTGCGCTGCGCAGCACCACCTGCGCGGGCGTTTCCAGCCCCTCCCAGATAAAGGCGCTGCGCAGGATGTCATGTCGGTCAATCACCCGCTGGATCGCCGCCAGATAGCGCTCCAGGGTATCCCGCCGGGTAAATGAGAGATGGCCCACCTGGAGATAGGGGTCGCCCTGCTCATTCAGCAGGTGATGGAACAGAATGCCCTCCTGTAGCGGCGTCAGCGCATAGATGTCCTGAATGCTGGCCACGCCGCCCGGGGTCCGGGCCACAATCAGGTCAATCTGCCGCTGGGTGAGATCGATAAGCGGCAGCAGATCGGGGGTGATCACCGTCGTTGAGGGAGTAATCAGCTCAGGCGGCAGGGCATCACCCAACGGCACCGCCTCCTGCTGACGGATACGTCCGGCCAGGTCCGCCAGCACCGGGTAAGCAAACACCGTTTGCACGTCGGTATGCAGGTTCTGCTCACGCAGCCTGGCGGAGAGCTGCATCGCCAGCAGCGAATGGCCGCCCAGCCTGAAAAAGTGATCCTGCCGTCCCACCTGGCGGATGCCGAGCAGCGACTGCCACAGATCCGCCAGGGTCGATTCGATACCGGCTCCGGGCGCCTGATAGTCCTGGCGTTCCCGGTCGTTCTCTCCCGGCGCGGGCAGGGCTTTACGGTCAATCTTGCCGTTGGCGGTCAGCGGCAGCGCGGGCATCAGGACAAACGCCGCCGGGATCATATAGTCCGGCAGCCGGGTCGCCAGCTCCTCGCGCCAGCGGGCGACCAGAGGCTCTCCGTCGGCTGACGCCGGCACAACCCAGGCCACCAGGCGCATCTCCCCGTCTGCGGCCGGAAGGGCCAACACCGCGGCCTCACTGACCGTTGCAAGCGCGGCAATCTGCGACTCGATTTCACCCGGCTCCACGCGGAACCCGCGCAGCTTGATCTGGTGGTCACGTCGCCCGATGAATTCAATGCGGCCATCGTCCAGCCAGCGGCCGGTATCGCCGGTGCGGTAAACCTTCCCGCCGCTTATCCAGGGATCGGCAATAAACAGCTCTGCGGTCAGCGCCGGGCGGTTGATGTAGCCCGGTGAAACGCCTTCGCCGCCGATCCAAATCTCACCGGTGAGGCCCGGCGGGCAGAGCTGGCCCATGCTGTCGACAATATAGAGGCGGGTATTGGCAATCGGGCGGCCTATGCTCAGGCGGTTATCCCCGCCCTGCTCAAAGCCCTGCATCCACGCCGAGGACATAATTGTGGTTTCGGTCGGGCCATAGCCGTTGATATAGCGGCAGCGCCCGCTCCACTGTGCGATCAGCTCGGCGGTGGGGGCCGAACCGGCGGTCAGGATGGTCATGCCCTGCGGCACGCGGGCCGGATCCAGCTGACGCAGATAGGAGGGAGGAAAGGCAGAAAAACGAATAGCGTTGGCGACCATGTACGCCATCAGATCCGGCGGATTATGGATCAGCGCATTCGACAGCAGATGCAGCTCGCAGCCGCGCGTCAGGGTGCCGAAAATTTCGCCCGCTGACGCATCAAAGGTGTAGGGCGCGAACTGGGTGATCGCCTCTCCGGCGGTGAAAATGCCGGTGCTGTCGCACCAGGCGCAGAAGTTAATCAGGTTGCGGTGGGTGATCTCCACGCCCTTCGGGGTGCCCGTGGTACCTGAGGTATAGATGATATAGGCCGGGGTGTGCGCATCAACGGCGTCCCGCGTGTTCACCGCGATTTCTTCCTGCGTCTCTTCGGCGTAGTCATCGACAAACAGCAGGGTGTGGGCGTCATCAGCGGCAAAATGTGCCCGGTCGGCGCGGCGCGTCAGCGTCCAGTTGACCTGCGCATCACGCAGAATAAACGCCCGCCGTTCGGCAGGCGCGTCCAGTCCTACCGGCACATAGGCCGCGCCGAGTTTGATTATCCCCAGCATTGCGGCGATCAGCTCCGGCGTTTTCTCCATGCTCAGGGCCACGCGATCGCCCCTGACCACGCCGACGCGGCTAAGCCCTGCTGCAATCTGCCCGGCACGGTCGGCAAGCTGGCGGTAGCTGAGACGGAGATCGCCCGCCACCAGCGCCGTCGCCTCGTTGCGGGCCGCGGCCTGTGCCGCAAATAGCGTATACAGCGAGCAATCCCGCGCGATATCCAGCCCGGTTGCGTTCCAGTCATGGATCGCCCGCGCCGTTTCTGCCGCGTTCAGCAGCGACAGCTCGCCGACCCGTTGCCCGGCGTCCTGTACCATGTTGGCGAGGAGCTGCTGCACACGCTCGAGAAGCATGCGCGCCCCGTCTTCGCTGAACGCCTCCCGGTCATAGCGCAGCGTCAGCGACATTGACGCCCCGGTATGCAGGGTAAGGTGGAGTGGCGCAGTGCTGGCGATGCCATGCGGTGCCGGTAGCGGGTCGTTATGCAGTGGCGCAGTGCTGGCGATGTCGTGAGGTGCCGGAGGCTGGCCGTGCAGTGCTTCGGCGCGGCTTTCGTTCCCGATGCTGACCCGCGAGGCGTAACGCATCGGCTCCTGCACCCCGTCGGCACGGTCCGGCAGCCCATCGGCGCTGCTGGCACGTCGCGGCGGATAAGGACGCAGCTGCGCGTCAATCTCCTGTAGCCATTCGGCCAGCGGACGGTTTGCCTCCGGACGCAGGCGCAGCGGGCTGGTCCCCGCCGTACCGGCAGCGGGATAGCCCAGGATCACCTCATCCTCGCCGCTGTACTTGCTCAACAGCAGGCCCCAGGCGGCGATCAGCAGGGCGTCCAGCGCCATAGATTCAGGATGCGCCAGTGCGCTCAGCGACGCCCGCAGCGCAGGCGACACCGGCATCGTCAGCAGCGGCATTGTTGTGGAGGAACAGGACGTATTCTGTCCGAAGGATGGATTCTGCTCGAAAGTCATGCGCCTTGCTCCCTCTCTGACCAGCCCGACAGGCTTTTAACGCTGTTCACCAGGGCCGAAACCGTTTCGACGTTTCTGCCGAACTGGTTAATCGCCGCGCGGTGCTGAAGACGGTCGGCAAAGCCATATTTAAGAAAGGTCGACAGGGTGCCCGCCGGGCCAAGATCGATGAAACAGGTATTCTCCCGTCCGGGCATCCCGTTGACTAAGCCATAGAAATCAGCCGGTTCCCGTACCACCCGCCAGAACCGGTTGCTCTCCCAGCGCTCAACGGACGTCCCCTGCATGGCCGAGTAAACCGGCAGTCGGGCCGGGTGGCAGGTCAGCGTGTGTGCAAAGGCGCAGAACGCCTGCTCAATGGCATCAACGCCCGACGAGTGAAAGGCGTGTTCAACCGGCAGCAGCAGCGAGACGATCCCCTGCTGGCTCAGGCGCTGTTTTACCGCCAGCAGGCTTGCCCGCTCGCCGCTAACCACAAAGTTTTTCTGGAAGTTAATGCTGGCCAGCTCACTTCCCTGATAAATTTCGGGGTGCTGGTGGAAGTGCGTCACGGGGCTGAGGACGCTTAGCATGCCGCCGTCCTGCGCGTGCTCTTTCAGCAGGCTCGCCTGGCACACCACCATATTCATCGCATCCTCAAGGCTGAGTACCCCGGCCACGGTCGCCGCGACGTATTCGCCCAGGCTGTAGCCCAGCACGTCGTCAGGTTCGATCCCTTCGGCCTGAAGCAGGCTGGTCAGACTGAAACCGAGGCTGAACAGCGCCGCATGGGAGAGCATCACATCAGAGAGTGGATTTCGCCGCCGGGCCTCGTCATAGAGCGGTGCCAGCAGGCTGCTGCCGGTATGCTGGCGAAACAGGGCATCACACCTCTCCATGGCGCTGCGGAACGCGCTGTTTTGCTGATAAAGTTCCAGGCCCATGCCGTAATACTGCGATCCCTGCCCGCTATACATAAACACCAGGCGCGGCCTGCCCGGCACGGCGTTGGCATCCGCTGTCGCTGGCTGCGTCGACTGGGCATTCGGCGCTTCTGCGCCCGCTGGCTGCGTCGACTGGGCATTCGGTGCTGCTGCGCCCGCTGGCTGCGTCGACTGGGCATTAGGTGCTGCTGCGCCCGCTGGCTGCGTCGACTGCGTACCCGGCGCTGCTGTACCCGCTGGCAGTGCCATCGGCTGCGCTTTGATTTTTGCGAACAGCTGGGTTAGTACCTGACCCGGCCCGATCTCGCTCTGCTCGACGTCACCCTGCGCCAGCAGGCGCGAAAGACTCTCGTACCAGCGCACCGGCTGGCTTATCTGCCGCGTCAGCAGCGGCAGATAATCAGTCTGCGGATAGGGAAGGGACGTGTAGTTGGAAATCACGCGCGCCGTGAGCGGATGAAAGGTAAAGCCCGAGGCCGCCTCGCTGAACTGCGCTTCGATATCGCGCATATAGCGGGAGTGAAACGCGGCGCTGACGTTCAGCTTCACAAAGCGCGCTCCGGCCCCGGTGAACAGCGACTCACAGCCAGCGATGTCGTCGTACAGGCCGGAAATCACCGTCTGCTGGGCGCAGTTTACGTTGGCGATATCAATGCCGGAAAAGGATGAGGAGGCCAGCAGTTCAGTCACTTGCAGTCGATCGATGCCGAGGATCGCCGCCATTGCGCCGCGCGGTGCCGCTGACATCAGCGCGCCGCGCGCCTTCACCAGCGCCACGCCGGTAGCAAAGTCAAAGGCCCCGGCGGCGAACAGCGCGGCAAACTCACCCAGACTGTGGCCCGCGTAGGCGTCAGGCAGCATCAGGCCCGTTTCGCGCTTTGCCAGAAACCCAAGCGCGGAAACTGCAAAGAGCGCGGGCTGGGTGAATGCGGTTTCGTTCAGCACGCCCTGCGGGTCATCAAGGCAGAGCTCGCGCAGCGAATAACCGAGCACGCTGTCGGCTTCGTCGACCCGCGTGGGAAAACGATCGAACAGCGCCTTTCCCATCCCTTTATGCTGCGATCCCTGACCGGGAAATACCCAAATTGAAGAAGACATGAGTCGCCTATTACCTTTTCCCAGAATAATAACCAGGCGCCGCCTGGTTATTCCGTCACTAGCCTGTGGCTCAGGACCCGAATGCAGAGGCTTGCGCCTCCGCAGGCAGGTGCTGTTGAATAACCCGAATCAGGTCGCCCAGCGTGTAGATATCCCGCTTCTCGCCATCATTAACTCTGATGTTTAGCTGCTTCTCGATGCCGTACCAGGCTTCGAGCATCTCCACCGAGTTCACCCCCAGCTCACCGCCGAGGAATGACTCCATATCCACCGTTTCGGGCGTAAAGCCGGTCTTCATAATCTCGTTGATGATGTCGAGCACCACGGCCAAAAGCTCCTGCTGACTGCGCATTTCAATCCCTCTTTATCAGTGTTTAAATCGCATCGAATTCGCGTGCGGCATCAAGGATGATCTCTACCGCCTGGTCTATCTCTTCCCGCGTATGGGAGGACATCAGCGACAGCCTCAGCCGCTCTTTATCGGGCGGAACCATCGGGTATTCCATGATGTTGGCGAACAGGCCTCGCTCATAAATCAGACGATTGATATTCCCGGCCACGCCGCTTTTACTGAAGAAAATAGGGATAATCCCGGCTTCGCCGCGAATGATATTGAAGCCGTTTGATTCCAGCCGATCCTGCATGTAGCGGACATTCTCATGCAGGCGCGCCATGCGTTCAGGCTCGTTTTCCATCACATCCAGCGCGGCAGAAATGGCCGCCACGGTCGGCTGTGCCAGACCCGAGGTAAACAGATAGGGATAGGAGAAGTTGCGCAGCATAAAGATGTACTCATTGCTGCCGGACACAAAGGCGCCCTGCGCGCCGAGCGACTTACTGCAGGTAGACATCCGCAGGTCGACCTGACCCAGCAGATCGAGATGTTCAAGCGTGCCCTTGCCGGAGCGTCCCAGCGTACCCAGGCCGTGCGCGTCATCGAGGATGGTGATGATGTCGTTTTTGCGACAGATATCAATGTAGCGCTTAAGATCGATGATCGAACCGTCCGTGGAGCGAACGCCCTCGACGGTTGAGAAGATCTGCGCACCCGGTTTGGATCGCTCGCGAATTTTCGGCAGCAGCGCTTCAAACTCATCAAGACGTTCCGGATCGAAGGTGAAGAAAGGCACGCCGGTCATCCTGATGGCATTCACCACGCTGGCGTGGCTGTTCTGGTCATAGATGATGATATCGTTACGATTCATCAGCCCGTTCACCCAGCAGAGGTTGGCCATATAGCCGCTGGGTAGCAGTACGGCATCCTGATGCCCGGCCAGCGCGGCCAGGCGTTTTTCCAGCGCCTTATGCTGTCGGGTGTAGCCTGAAAATGCGGGCGATCCCCCGGTGCCGATGCCATATTTCTCTACCGCGTCAATCACCTTCGCTTTGATATAGGGATGGTTAGCCATGCCAAGATAGCTGTTCGATCCAAATACCAGTACGTCGCGAAAAGTCTCGTCGCGCAGATCCTTATACTGCATCCTCGCATCGACCGGCCCCGAACCCTCACGCCCTATCATCAGGCCCTTTTCGACCTCTTTCTGGTACGCGCTATATTTCAGTTCGACGCGCTCCCTGAAGGGTTTGCGCTCAAGTTCAATCAGTTCACGGAAATCCATTAATACGACACCTTAGAGGGTTACTCTTTCACGGAGGATGTTTCAGGTTGCCCGGATGCAATAAAGCCATTGGCCTCATACCAGGAGGCACAGTCGCTTACCATTCGGCGCAGGGAAGTGGGCTGATAGCCCAGTTCGCGCTCTGCTTTGGCGCTGCTGAAGTAATAAACCCCGCCGAATACGCGCAGACGATAGGCATCGACTACCGGTTCGCCGCGCACCAGCCAGGGGAGTTTTTCCTGCAACAGCGTTTTCAGCCAGAAACGCGAATAATGGGTTTGCGGGACATCCACCTTACGCAGCAGGACCGATTCGATTTTGGCGATCAGCTCGGTATAGTGCGCGTTGGTCCCGGCAATGATGTAGTTCTCGCCGCTGCGACCGCGCGTCAGCGCGCTGACGTGCGCCTGGCCGACATCGGCGGCGGCGCAGAAGCTGGCGCCGCCCGGCGGCATAAAGGGGAGCTGGTTGTGGTAAACCGCCAGCACCATGCGCCCCCACTGCATGGAATAATCAAATGCGCCCAGCACTTCGGCGGGATTGAGGATCACCGCAGACAGCCCGCGGTCGCAGGCGCGGCGCACCAGCGTCTCGGCGCGGAGTTTGCTGATGGCATAGGGATTGCGCGCGCGAAAACCGCGCAGCGGCGTCTCTTCGGTCGCCAGGGCGTACGGGTCGTTACGGGCACCAATGGTCGACGTGGTGCTGGTATAGACCAGGCGTGCGATACCGCTCTCCAGCGCCGCGTCGGTGACCGCATGGGTGCCTGCAATATTCGCCGCTTCCAGCAGCGGCCAGTCACGACGGTTACTGCTGGTATTCCCTGCCGTATGGATCACGGCGTCATGCCTCTCCATCGCCGTACGCAGCGCCACCCGGTCGTGCAGCTCTCCCTGCAACAGGTCGACGCCGAGAGGCTTAAGGAAGGTCAGATTGGAGGTGGGACGCACCCAGGCCGTCACCTGATGACCCGCCGCCAGCAGCGCGGTCACCACGTTGAGTCCGACGAACCCGTTCGCACCCGTAAGCAATACTTTCATTGGGCCTGCTCCTGCGGATTAAGTTGTTCAAGCGTGTTCCAGAAGGCTTTTCGCCCTTCGTGTTTGCTGCGCATCGTCAGCGCTGCCGGGTTGCGGTCAGGGTGGCTGGCGAGTCCTTCAAGCAGGATCTCAAGCTGCTCCAGCAGCGGCTCCAGCGGTGCGGCAGGCAGATTGTCCGCCCGATAACCCAGGCGTAAATGCAGGCCATGTGCCTCAACCTGGACCCACAGCGCCAGATGCAGCGTGGGGTGAGCGGCGAAAAGATCATCAACCAGGCGAGCCTCACTGGCGCTGACAGTAGCCGTGGCGGGGACGGTGTCTGTGGCGGGGTCGGTCAGGATTAGCGCGCTTTCAAACGGGGCGATGCCGCGCGTCCACGGCGCAATCTGTCCTGGCGCGGTGCCAGCATGATCGAGGCGCTGTGCAAGCTGTTCCTCTATGGCCGCGAGCCAGGGGGCGATCTTCTGTCGCCCGACGGCCTGGATCCTCACCGGCAGGGGGGTTAGCGGCGATTCGCGATCCGATCCGGCGGATCGCAGCCAGCCGAACTCCGGGGCGGTGGCTTTCGTATGGCGGTTGATCAGCAGCGCCCAGCCTGCGGCGATCAGCGTTTCCAGGCTTATTTCCAGACGCTGCGTGCAGGCCTGCAGCGCCGCTACGGTATCGCTACCCGGCTGCCGCTCCACCAGACAATGTCCGGCTAACGTGCGGAAAGCGTCCTCCTGGCTTTCCCCGGTGATAAGGCCCAGGGCGGTCAGCAGCGAGCCTGACTCCGTGCAGCTTGCTGTTTCGCTCGTCCAGAACGCTTTCAGCTGCTTTTTGCTCAGCGCCACGGCTTTGCGGTCGCTTAGCCGGGAAGCAAACCACGCCTGAGGAAACGCGGGGCCCTCAATCGCCCCGGACACCGGAACCGGCACCGCAGCAGAGGCCGTTTCATCGGCTGCGGCCCGGCGCGGCGCGTCAACACGCAGGGCGGCATAGAGGTCGCACAGCTCGCTTGCGAAGGGATAGCCAGGAAAGGCCACGCGCTGACGCGGGGCATCGCGGTGTAACAGCATCCAGTCAACGTCACAGTCGCGGCACCAGAGCGCCGCCACTCGCGCAAGCTGCTGCGTTTGCACCAGTTCGCGGACAAAGCTTTTTCCTGCCTCACCGGCGATCAGCTGCGAGACTTCGCTCCGCTCGCGCACGTTGCCGCTGTAAATGTCAGGGTTTGCCTGGCCGGCGTCAGGGTCGGCAATAAAGGATCCCAGCTTCGCCAGCAGGTCACTGCTGCTGGTTGCCACCACCGCCAGCCGGTTTTCAAAGGCGACTCGTCCGGTCTGGCTGGTCCAGGCGAGATCGGCCAGATTCAGCCTGCTGCCCTGCATCTGCACAAAGTCCCGCAGGGCGCTGGCATAAGCGGTCAGGCGTTCAGCCCGGCGCGCGGAGAGCACCACAATCTGCGGGGTGACATCCCTGTCGCTGCCCGCAACAGGCTGCGGCGCGTCGGCCTCTGGCGACTCCACAACGACAAATGCGGTGGAACCGCCCATGCCGAAGGAGTTGATCCCCGCCAGGCGGGAACCTCGCGCATTGCGGCTCCAGTCGCACGCCTCACGCGGGAAGGTAAAGGGCGATGCCTGATGATCGAAAGACGCGTTGATGTGGGTCAGGTTTGCGCAGGGCGATATCCGCCCATGCTGCATACTTAACAGCACCTTGATCAGCGAACAGATGCCGGATGCGGCCTCCATATGCCCGAGGTTCGCTTTCGTTCCCAGCGAGCAGAACTGCGAGGCATCCGTCTGCCGACGCAGCGCATTAGCCAGCGCCTTCAGCTCAATGGGGTCACCCAGCTCGGTCGCGGCACCGTGGCTTTCGATATAGGTCAGCTCACGGATATCAATTTGCGCTTCGTTCAGCGCCCGGCTGGCCGTCTCTTCCATCACTGCCAGGCTGGGCATATATTGCCCGGCACCGGTACCCGCGTGGCCGATGCACGAACCGCGCAGCACGCCGTAGATATGGTCGCCATCCTCCCGCGCACGGCTGAGCCTTTTTAGCACCACCATGCCGGATCCTTCGCTGGGGATCAGCCCATCGGCCCGATCGTCAAAGGTGCGTTCGCTGCCGTGCGGCGACAGCACTTTCATATTTTGCAGCAGCATATATTTGCTGGGGTGCAGGCTGAGGTTGATGCCGCCCGCCAGCGCCATATCACACTCGCCGCCGAGAATGGCCCGCCGCGCAAGGTGCACGCTGGTCAGCGATGAGGCACAGGTGGCCGCGATGCTAAGACTCGGCCCGCGCAGATTCATCAAAAAGGAGATGCGGTTAGCCAGCTCGCTGACCACGGAACCCGCACCGGGATAGACGCCCGTTTCCGCATACAGGCCGGACATAATCCAGGTGAAGTCCTCGTTCATCGCGCCGACGTAAACGCCGACCTGCTGCGCCCTGAGCGACGATGGCGTATAGCCCGCATCCTCCAGCGCGTGCCACGCCGAGCGCAGCAGCACGCGTACCTGGGGATCAAGGCGGCTGGCCTCCTCAAGCGTCATGCGGAACATATCGGGATCGAAACGATCCGCATTGTCGAGGAAGCCGCCGCGATTGACGTAGCGCGGGTTCCCGTTATCATCCGCCCGGACCGTCCAGCGCGCCTGTGGAATGGCGCTGAGGCACTCTTTGCCCGCCTGGATATTGTCCCAGAACGCAGCCAGGCTGTCGGCTCCGGGGAATTCTCCGGCAAGGCCGACAATCGCCACCGCCTCGCTGTCGCTCTGCACGCTGGCGGGTAAGGAGGATGTCGGCATAAAGCGCGAACGCAGGATGTGGTCGGATTCGCTACGCTTACCGGCATTCTGTGCGATTTTCGCTACCGTATCGCGGCGTTGTCCGGCAATAGCTGACGTATTTGCTGCGCGGCTGCGATGTTGTCCCGCGATTTGTGCCGTATTCACTGCGGTATCGCGGCGTTGTCCGACAATCTGTGCGGTGTCCGCTGCGGTGGCGCTTTGAGCCGCGGCCAGGGCGGCCTGTGGCTGTGCCGCCGCTGCTTGCGGTGGCAGGCCTGCGCCATAGCGCTGGTGCAGGTGTGCGGCGAGCTTCGAGGTGGTATCAAACTCAAAGGGTGCCGTTTTCGAGAGCCCTTCATACTCTTTTTCCAGCAGCGCGCGCAGCTCCATCAGCATGACGGAATCCATACCCAACTGCTCAAAGGTGGCATCCACGGCGATCTCGCTGGCGGGCATTTTGGTGATCGCCGAGATATGCGCCCTGAGCGCGTTTTCAGCCTGAGTCAGGGCACGATGTTGTGCTGCCGAAGCTGCGTCGGTCGAAGCCGCCGCGCTATGCGATGCGGGCGCGAAGTCCTTATAAGCCACCGCGCTATGCGCCGCCGCCGCCGAACCGCCATGAGACACCGTGCTATGCGCCGCCGCCGCCGCACCGCCATGAGCCACCGCGCGATCTCCCTGCGGTTTCGCCGTATCGGCCCGACGTGGATCGGCCTGGATACGCAGGGCGCGGGCGATTTTGACGCGGTCGCCGACCATCACCAGCAGCTCAGGGCGCTGTTCAAGCAGGGCGCGCCTGAGGGCATCAATACCGGCATCTGCCTCCAGCGCCGCCATGCCGGAAAACTCAAACAGCGAGACATCATCGGCGGTGATATCCATCTGCCCGCTGGCCCACAGCGGCCAGTTGACGGAAAGGCTCTGGCCTGAACGCAGGCCCTGACTGACCATTGCGGTACGCCAGACGGCATGACTGTCCATAAACCGGTTGCCTGCGGCATAGGCACCCGAGCCGAGATCGCCCAGCACCGCCGAGACAGAGGAGAAGTTGACGAACAGGGCGAGTGGCTCCTGCGCCGTGGCGCGATCGAGCGCGACCAGGCCATCGACTTTAGGGCCAATCAGCGCGGCAAACTCCGCATCGTCCAGCTCGGTGACAGGCGTGGCGCTGGCGACGCCCGCGCAGTGAAGCACGCCATTCAGCGAGCCAAATGTCGCTTTCGCCTGTGCTACCAGCGCGTCGGCACCGCCCGGCTGGGCGATATCCGCGGCGACGTAGCACACTTCCGCACCCTGCTCGCGCATCATCGCCAGCTGCTGCTGGACGGATTCACCCGGCTGGGCAGCGCGCCCGCTTAACACCAGGCGCGCCTGATAGTGTGACGCCAGATAGCGGGCCATCAGCAGGCCCAGCTTGCCTGCGCCGCCGGTGATCAGATAGCAGCCCTGACGGACAAATGGCAGGCGCGCATCGTCGTTTGCGACCGGAGGCGTTATTTCGCTGAGCTGGCGCTGGTAGCGTTTGCCGCCCCAGTACGCCAGCTCCAGCCCGGCTTCGGATGCGGGACGCTGCACGAACTCCCGCCAGACGCATCCGGCCAGCGCGGCGCTGTCCCCGGTATCGCTGCGCAGCGTAAACAGCTCAAAGCGGTGGTTGATGGTCAGCAGCGAGCGTGCATAGCCGCTCAGCGCATCATTCTGCGGTTCGGCCCGGTTCGGCTGTGCGACATACAGGCTGGCGCAGCGCAGGGCCTGGCCCGGCTTCACCCGCTCCAGCGCAACAAACAGCGAGCGCAGCGTCTGCAGGCCGCTATGCAGTCGTGCGGTACAACCGTCGTCCAGCAACGGGTCAAAGTGCGTATCCGCGCCGGATGCCTCAACGATATGGCTGGGCCAGAGCTGCTGTGCGTCGAGCTGCGCGCACAGCGTCTGCATGCTGGCGATCGACAGCGGATCGGCGCTGAACCGGTGCGCGTCATGCTGAACAAACTCACTGCCTGGCGTCACGGCAATGACCCTGGCGCTGTCGCCATAAAGCCCGCGCAGGGCCTCAGCCAGCGAGGGATCCTGACTGATGACCAGCACCTGGGGCACGGCGGCGTTACCGCTTCGCGAACAGGCCAGGTCACCGCCTGCCGACCGGGCGGCGGGCAGGGGCGATTCAACCCAGCTATAGCCATAGAACTGCACCGCCTGCTGCGCCGGAACGGCGTTCGCGCTGTTGCCATCGCTGCTAATATTGCTGTCACTGCTGTCACTGCTGTCACTGCCGGTCAGCATCCGCGCCGCAAAGTCCGTCAGTCGGGCCAGCACGCGGCCTTCGGTATCCATCAGAGTAATATCGAACTTGCGCACGCTGCTGTTAAGGTCGTCGTCCTGGGTGCGCGACTGCGCCGGGGTGACCCAGGCATAACACTCACGGCCCAGCGGATGGCGCAGCGCCAGTTCGCCGAGGAAAAACGGCACCATCGGCAGGGTGTAGCCAGACGGCTCCAGCCCGACCGCCAGGCAGGTGCGCAGCGCACCGTCCAGCAGGGAAGGGTGCAGGTAAAACGCATCGGCCGTGGCGGCAGCGGTCTCCGGCAGGCAGAGGTGGCTTAGCGCCGAGTCGGCGAAGCGATAGCGCTCACGCGTCACCCGGTAGCTCGGGCCATAAGCAAAGCCCATTTGCGCAAATTCAGCGTAGAACGCGGCCTGGTCATCCTCGCGTTTCCCGGCGGCGCGCAGCGCGGCAAGGTCGATCCATTCGTCCGCGGCGTCAGACGCGTCGGGGTAATACACCACCTCTGCCTCTATGGCCAACTGGTGGGTGGCGAGGTTTAGCACCTCCACGCGGACGCTCTCACCGCCCTGATGCGCCAGCCCGACGTCAATATCCACGGGCGTACCCTCTACTTCGACGGGCGTCATCCACATCAGATTGCGGATGGCGCCGACCTTCCAGCCGTCATCAATCGCCCGTTCGCCCGCCGCCCGCACCATTTCAAGCCAGGCCGAGCCAGGCAGTATCATCCGCGGCTCGCCGGTATCAATCACATGGTCGCGAAGATAGCTTTCCCGCCCGGTAAACTGCTTGCTAAATCCCTGACGTGAGAGCGTCGAGATATTTTCGTCAAGCAGCGGATGCAGCGCGCTGGCGCGGCCCTGACCGGGCTGAGCGGAAGGCAGTTCCAGCCAGTGCCTGCGCGTTATCAGCGGCAGCGGCGGGAAGGAGACGCGCCGCACCGCGCCCGGCGCGGAGGCGCTGTCAAACAGTGGCCTGGCGTAGCGATCCCAGCTGAGGTCCAGCGTGGTGGTCCACAGGCGGGCAAGCCGGGTCAGCTGCCGCGCCTGAACCAGGCTATCTACCAGTTCATCAAGCTGCGCCGCCGCCAGGATAGTATCCAGCCGGTCGTTGCTGCCGACCAGTCGCCCACGGTAGAGCTGCGTGGCCGCGCCTTTATCGCGGTACTGCTCAAGCTGCGTAAGGAGTTCTCCCGCGCTTCCCGTCACCACCGCCAGACGTTCGGTCATGGCATCCCGCCCAATCAGCGAGGAGTAAGCCAGCGACGCGAAGTCAGGCGCGGCGTCAGGGTCGCGTGCGATGCGGCTCAGAAAAGCGATCATCCGCTCCACATAGCGCGCCAGACGCGCGTCGCTGTCCGCCGAGAGGACAAACAGCCGGGGTTCAGCAGCTGCACTGGCGGATGAGGCAGGGCGCGGCCCCTCTTCAATCAGGACGTGCGCGTTTGACCCCCCTGCACCGAACGCGCTCAGGCCCGCTCGTCGCGGCAGATCGGGCGTCGACTCCCACTTCTCAAGCGCGCGTACCACGCGGAACGGCGAGGCGGTAAAGTTGATTTTCTCGTTGAGCCTGTCGGCATGCAGCGACGGCACCAGCCTGCGATGTCGCATTTGCAGCAGGATTTTGGTCAGTCCGGCGATACCCGCAGCGGACTCCAGGTGGCCGATATTACTTTTCACCGATCCGATGCGGCACTGGCCCGGCTGAGGCTGCTGCGCGCCTCCCGTTTCAGCCGAAATGCGCGAGAAGGCCTTCGTCAGACCGGCGATTTCAATGGGATCGCCCAGCGAAGTGCCGGTGCCGTGCGCTTCGATATAGCTCAGCGAGCCAGGCTGCCAGCCCGCGCGCTGGAACGCCGTGCTGACGACCTGGCTTTGCGCGGCCTGATTCGGCACCGTGAAGCCGCTGGTTTTGCCGCCGTGATTGATGGCCGTGGCCTTGATGACGCCATAAATCTGGTCACCGTCTTCCAGCGCCTGCTGTAGCGGCTTGAGCAGCACGGCGCCCATGCCCTCTCCCGGCACGTAGCCATCGCCACCTTCACCAAAGGCGCGGCAGCGGCCGTCGCTGGAGAGGAACTGGTTCTGACCCAGCTGGTAATATTTCATCGGATGGACGATGAGATTGACCCCACCCGCGATCGCCATGTTGCAGTCACCGCTGTGAATGGCCTGGCAGGCCATATGCAGGGCGGTCAGGGATGATGAACACATCGAGTCCAGCGCGACGCTGGGACCGTCAAGGTTGAAGTAGAAGGAGACGCGGTTGGCTACCGAAGAGTGCAGCGCCATCGCCCAGCCCGACTCGTGCTGTTTGGCGGTGGTCTCGATAAACTGATACTGGCCCCACATGACGCCAACGTAGACGCCGACCTGCGACCTGCTCAGCGCCTGGCGCGAATAGCTGGCATCGGAAACGCACTCCCACGCGGTTTGCAGGAAAAGCCGCTCCTGGGGATCCAGCAGCTCCGCTTCGCGCGGAGAAATATTGAAATACTGGGTATCGAACTGGTCGATATCGTCAATAAATCCGCCCCACTTGCTGTACACCGAATCCTTGCTTCCCCGCTCGGGGGAGTAGTGTCCGCTGACGTCCCAGCGCGACAGCGGGATTTCCGTGATGCTGTCCTTTCCGGCGCAGAGGTTGGCCCAGAACTCCTCAAGGTTGCGGGCACCCGGATAGCGGCCACTTAGCCCGATAACGGCGATATCCTGCCGGGCCTCCGTTTCCTGCGGGCTTAACCCGGCGTGTCGCTTCAGCGTGTCGGCACGGGATGAATTCAGCAGCTCCGCCAGGCTCAGCCGCAAATGCGGCGCAGACGCGGGCGCGCTATGCGCCGAACGCGTATTTGTTGCCGATAAGGCCGTGGCGGAGCGCGGCGTATTTGCACTGGCTTTCGCCGGGTCATCGGCGTCAATCTCTGCCGCCCAGCTATCCAGGGTCGTGTGGAAATAGAGATGGTTTGCGCTGACGCCAGCGAAATGCCTCTCCAGCTCGGCCTGAAGCCGGATCTGGCTAATGGTATCCACCGGCCACAGGTACAGCGGGGTTTGGCAGGTACAGCCTGCCGCCGCAGAGTCCAGCGCCGCCGTCATGGCCGCGAGCAGGGTATCGCGCGTTCCAGGCAGGTCATCGCTGATGACAGACAGAAGATCGCGCGTTCCAGGCAGGTCATCAGGCGACCCCGCCGCCCCTGATAATGGGTTCAGCGCCGGTTTATCCGCAGCATCCATTGCTATCAGTGGCGACAGCGGTTTACTTGCTGCCTCTGCTGCCTCTGCTGCCTCTGCTGCCTCTGCTGCCTCTGCTGCCACCAGCGACAGCACGGGTGCCGCTACCGCTACCCTGGCGGCCGCTGGCTGCAGGGCGGCGGCCTGGTCGCCGCAGGTCTCAATCAGGAAGTCGGCCAGCGAGGCGAGGTCTTCGTATTCGTAGAACAGCGTTTGCGGCACCTCTCCGAACGCCGCCGTAAGCGTTTCGTTCAGTGCCAGAATCATGATTGAATCCAGACCGTAATCGGCGAGCAGCGTCGTGGCACTCACTTCTCCCGCATCAAGCCTGGTTACCTCGATAACCCTGGCGATCAGCAGGTTAAGGACGCTCTCGCGGGGCGAGTCCGCCGCAGGCAGAACGGTAGCTTTCGCCTGCGGTGCCGCCGCCACGGCGTGAAGCGGCGCAGCCGCCGTCGCGCCAGGCGGTCGGTTTGTACTGTGTGATATGTCCGTGCTGTGCGCGATGCCTGTGCTGACCGCCCGGTTGGCACTGTGCGATATACCTGCGCTGACTGCCCGGTTGGCACTGTGTGACGCACCCGCGCTGGCCTGAAGCCCCAGGTGGGGGGCGAGCTGGGTCTGTAGCCGTTCGATCCTGACAACCACGCCGCCTGCGCTATCGAGCAAATCGATATCGTAGTGGGTGGCGGTAGCGCCTGCCGCCTGGGCGGTATGACGGCGCGCCCAGCTATAGCAGACGGCGTTAACCGGGCCGAACACCTGCAAGCGCGCCAGCGCAACCGGGACCTCAATGACGTTTTTCGCCGCAGTGAGGCCACCGATGCCTAATACCGTGCGGAATGCCCCATCCAGCAGCGACGGCGGCAGAATAAACGGCTGTAGCAGGGGAACCCTGTTCAGCCCGCCGGGGAATTTCAGCTCCGCCAGCGCCTCGTCGGCACTGAACCAGAGGCGTTCGAGGATCTGAAACGCCGGGCCAAAGGTGAAGCCACGCTGGGTAAACGCAGCGTTCAGCTCAGTGCGTTGCAGCATCTGGCCGCCGTCAAAAAAGCGATTCAGATCAACCGCCGGGGGCGGCGATGCGGTGCCGGGACTCAGCCGTCCGCGCGCGCAGGTGTGCCGGTGTTCCGCCTCGGTGCGGTAGAGGTCAAACTCAAGCCCGCCGCGCGATGGCAGCAGGGCAATGCCGATCTCAAGCGAGCCGCTGACCGCAACGGGTCGTAGCCATTGCACATCCTCCATCTGCGACAGGGCAGGCAAATCGCCCGTCGCGGGCAGCGGGTTCCCTTTCAGGGCGAGTTCGCTGGCGGTTAGCGCCATTTCAATGCAGGCGGCACCTGGCAGGATGCGATTCTCGCCCAGCCGGTGGTCATTTAGCAGGAATTCATCCGCCCGCAGCGTTTTGTGAAAAGCCTGTTCGGCAAGGGTAGAAATATTGCTATCAATCAGCGGATGCAGCGCGGCGGTGCGCGGTGTTGCAGGGGCGGCCGGCGCCCAGCAATCCTGACGCTGGAAGGCGTAGCCGGGCAGCGAGACGCGTCGACGTAAATGACCGGCGTGCAGTGCGTACCAGTCGACGGCGTGGCCATTCGCCCAGGCCTCACCCAGCGCGCCAAGGCGGCCCTGGCGGATCCACTCGGCCAGCGGCGGCGTGTTCGTCGCCTGACGGGCGTTATCACGATGGCCCGTCATCAGCCCGGAGAGATGCTGCTGCGTAAAGGCGCGCAGCGCTTTGACGGCATCCTCGGCTTTCTCCGCCACCAGCGCCAGCCGGTGTTCGTGTGCAACGCGCCCAACCTGGAGCGTCCAGGCCGCGTCCTGTAGCGACAGGTCAGGATGCTGCTCAATAAAGGTGGCCAGCCGTTCGGCCATCGTCAGCAGCGCCGCTTCGCGACGGGCAGAGAGCACGATAAGCGCGGGCTGGCCCGTCTCATCCGCTGCGCGCAGGGGTTCAGCGTACTCCTCCACAATCATATGCGCGTTGCTGCCGCCGGCACCGAAGGCGCTAATCCCGGCGATGCGCGGCAGCTCGCGGGGAACGGCGGTGCCTCCCTCTGAGAGGCCGTTCACCACCGGGCGCTGCCACGGGGCCAGCGTTTGCTGAACGTGGAAGGGACCGCTCTGAAAGTCGATAAAAGGGTTGATAACCTGTGACTGAATGGAGGGCACCAGCGTCTGATGCTTGAGTTGCAGCAGCACTTTGGTCAGGGATGCCATCCCGGCAGCCGCCTCCAGATGCCCGATATTGGCCTTGACCGAGCCAATGGCGCAGCGGCCGGCAGGTTCGCCCGCCACGGTGAAAGCCTTGTTCAGCCCGCTGATTTCAATAGGATCGCCGAGTTTCGTTCCCGTTCCGTGTGCTTCAACGTAGCTGATATGGCGCGGGTCAACGCCCGCCGACGCCAGCGCATCCGTCACCAGATCGGCCTGGCGTTTCGCATTCGGCACGGTGAAGCCGGACGCTTTCCCGCCGTGATTGACCGCGCTGCCGCGGATCACGCCGTAAATAGCGTCACCATCCGCCTGCGCCTGCGCGAGGGGTTTAAGCACCACCGCGCCGACGCCTTCACCCGGGACATAACCGCTGCCACCTTCGCCAAAGCTGCGGCAGCGCCCATCCGTCGAGAGGAAGTGCATATTAGAGAGCAAATGGTACTTGTAAGGATGCAGGGACAGGTTGACGCCGCCCGCGATGGCAACCGATATCTCGCCGCTGCGAAGGGCATTGCAGGCCAGATGGATGGCGGTAATGGAGGAGGAGCAGGCGGTATCGATCGCCAGGCTCGGGCCGGAAAAATTGAAGAAGTGCGAAACCCGATTGGCCACCGACCAGTAAGAGGAGTGCGATGTGGTCCACTCCGCCTCGGGGCTGGTGACCGCGTGAAGCTGATAGTCGCCCCACATAATGCCGACGTACACGCCGACGCGGTTTTCCTGCCCGCGCAGCGGGGAGGCCAGCCGGTCAGCGGTATAGCCTGAATCCTCAATGGCCTGCGCGGCGGTTTCCAGAAAGAGCCACTCGTTGGGATCCATAATCTCCGTTTCTTTCGGGGAGATATTGAAATAGCGTGGGTCAAAACGCCCGACGTCGGAGAGGAAGCCGCCCCAGCGGCTGTAGCTTTTACCGGGCGTTGCCGCCCCTGGCTGGAACCAGCGCGCCTCTTCCCAGCGTTCAGCAGGGACCTCAGTCACAGAATCACGTCCCTGGCTCAGGTTCTGCCAGAACTGCTCAAGATTTTCTGCTGCGGGATAGCGTCCGGCAAGGCCGGTAATGGCAATGTCCCCCTCATAGCCGTGCTGCGTTTTTAACGCCGCCTCCGCTGCCCCGGCGGAGGCCGCGCTGTCCTGTCGTGCAGGGCGCAGGGATACCGCGGATCCCTTCTGGACAGGACGTATGGATGCGGCCGTGTCCTGTGGGGCCAGGCGTAAGGCGGCAGCGGTCGGGGCGGCAGGGGGAGCCGTCTCAGGCAGCAGCGCGCTGCAGGCCTGCTGATAATTGTCGACCAGAAAGCGGCTCAGTTCTTCCATCGTGGGATGCTCGAAGAACAGCGTCATTGGCAGCGATTTGCCAAATACCTTTTGCAGCTCGCTGACCAGCTCTATCGCCACCACTGAATCGAAGCCGTAGTCACGGAAGAAGCCGTGGCGCTCGAAATGCGGCGGGATGCGCAGCCGACGGGCAAACAGGTCGGAAAGATAGCCAACCACCGTATCCTGCACCGCAAGCGGCTCGTCGTGGCCCTGGGGTTCACTGACCGGCGCGGGGTCGACCACGTTCAGCGCTTCCGCGATGCGCGCGGCATCCCCTGGCATTACCACCACCTGCGAGGCGCGGCTGTTGAGGGCATATTCGAAAATGGCGGTGCCTTCATCGGTCAGCAGCGGCACAATCCCGAAATGGCGGTTCAGAATGGCCTCTTCCTTGTCGGTGAGGCGCATACCGCCCTCTTTCCAGTAAGGCCAGTTGATCGACAGCGTTTTGCCGGGGCGTTCACCCCGCTGCTGGAGCCGGTTACGGTGGCTGGCGAAATAATCCTCAAACGCGTTGCCAAAGGCATAATCGCACTGGCCGATATTGCCCAGCACGCCGGTGACGGAGGAGAACAGGGCAAAAAAGTCGAGCGGACAGTCCTGCGTTTCGGCATCCAGCAGCCAGCTTCCCATCAGCTTCGGCGTGATAACCCGTTTAAAGGCCTCCGGACTCTTGCGCAGAATGAAGTTGTCTTCAATCACGCCCGCCGAGTGGATAATGCCGTTAAGCGCGCGGCCCGACTGGCGAACGCTGTCGATCAGGCGCTGTACGTCATCGCGCTCGCTGATATCACAGGCGACATAGTGGGCGGTTCCCCCCTGTTCGGTCAGCGCGATCAGCTGCTGCTGCTGTTTTTCACCGGGCTGCGAGCGGCCGCTCAAATAGACGGTGGCATCAAAGCGCGAACAGAGGAAGCGGGCGAAGATCAGGCCCAGCCCGCCCAGCCCACCGGTGATCAGGTAGGTTCCCTGCTGGCGCAGCCTGACCGGCTCACAGAGCGACGGATTCATGCTGGACTGGGCGGCGCTGGCGGTGTGTGGCCACGTCTGGTGCGCAACAGGCAACTGCGCCTGAGCGGCAAAGCGGCGCACCAGGCGCACGCCCTGCACGTAGCGTACATCGGCCTCTTTTGAAGGGTCGCTAAATTCGTTGCTGATAAGCGCCGCCAGTCGTGCGGCGTCGTTTTCGCCCTCACAGCACAGTACGCGGCCCGCGTAGGCCGGTTTTTCAATGCGCAGGGTGCGATAAAAACCGCTGAGGGCTTCGACATCGGGCATGCGCGGGGTAACAAGATGAAGATGAATAAAGCGTACGCTCTTCACCTTGCGCATCAGCGCCCGGGTTAGCGCAAACAGGCTCTCCGGCCCGGCGCACAGGCGCGCAGCAAAGTCCTCTTCGGCAAGCGAGGGGGCGGCCCACAGGATACGATCCAGCGTGGCGCCCTGCGCCAGCAGCCCATCAACCGCCGCGATAAAATCTTCACTGTTACCCGGCCGCACAGAGACAACGCCCTGTTGAGTCCCGGTGTTGGCCGCGGATGCAAACTGAATTTGCTGGATCTGCGGAGGGGTTTCCCCCTGCGCCAGCAGGCTGGCGAGCCGTTCAGTATCCTGCGCTGCACCGATAATCAGCACCTGGCGGAGCGGCGCTTCTGCCTCTGTCGCCGCCTGTGGGATCCACCAGGGCTGGTAAAGGCTCGCCGCTTCATGAGGGGTCAGAGAGGGGGCGGCGGCGCGATGTGCGTTTTCCTGCGCGGCACGCTCCCCGGACAGGCGAAGCGTAACGCCATAGAAACGCAGCGCGATCTGCTCCGGGTTCGCCGCATCGGCCAGGCTGATATCTACCCTGGCCACGCCTTCGCTAAGCGTATTTTCTCCCGCAAGCGTGACGGTAGCCGTCATCGTCGCGCTACAGGAGCCCAGCACCTCCAGCCTCTCCAGCGCAAAGGGAACGATCGGGCCGTTCAGCTTCTCGTCCGGCTGCACGGCGTCCAGCATTCCGGCGACCCAAATCACCGCGGCCTGTAGCGCACCATCCGCCAGGCTGGGGTGAATAACCCAGTTGGCAGGGGCGGCCGTCCCCCGGGCATCAGGCAGCGCCAGGCTGGCGACGCAGGTACGCGGGCCGGCAGCAAGCTGACGCAGAGCGGTTAACCCCTCGCCGTAGTGCATTTGCAGTGCATCGAGCTGTTGGTAGCAGGCTTCCGCATCCAGCAGGCGCACGCCGCTATCACTCTCCGCACGCGGGGATGCGTCAGGCGCAGCTCCCTCCACACGCGGAGATAAGTCAGACGAAATCCTCTCCGCACGCGGAGATGAATCTGGCGCGATCCCTTCTGCCGCTACCGTTCCCTGGCAGTAGAGGGTGTCGTCGCTGCCGAGGATCTGAAAGCCCCAGTGCGCCGCTTCCTGCGGGTCCAGCTGAACGTGCAGGTCCTGCGACGCGTTTTGATACGTCAGCGGTCGTAGCCAGGCCACCTGTGAAAAACTCAGCCGGTGGTCATTTTTCAGCGTGGCCGCATCGGTGAGGGCGGCGCGAACCAGTTCCAGGTACATCACGCCCGGCAGGACAGCCTGTCCGGCGATCTGGTGATCGGCAAAAAAGAACTCGTCCCCCTCAAGCTGCCCCTGATAGCGGGAGCGCCCGCCGTCAGCCCTGCGTCTGAGCCGGGCGGGCAGGGCGGCGCGCGGTGACGCGGCGCGGCAGGCTGTCGGGATCCAAAAATGGCTGCGGGTAAAGGGATAGCCGGGCAGCCCGATTGGGCGGAAACGCGCCTGCTTAAACAGCTGGCCCCAGGTACCCTCCGCCCCGCGCTGATAGCAGTCGCACAGCCGTTGCAGGAGTGCTGCAAACGCGGCCGACTCCCCCGCTACGCCGACGATTTCATCGAGCAGCGCGGCCGCTTCGACGCTGGCTTGCTCTGCCTCCTGCCTCGCGTGCTCGGGCACCTTAAGCGGGCCGGGGGCGATAGCGCTTTCCAGCGCGGCGATCAGGCCCGGCACATCGCGGGTTACGCAGCTAAAACGGCAGGCGAAGCTGTCGCGACGCGTCAGCAGCGTGGTACTGATATCGGCCAGCGGCACAGCGGGATTTTCACTGAGCCAGTGCGCAAGATCCCGCTGGCTTTGCAGCAGCGCCTCCGGCGTTTTTGCCGACAGCGCGATCGGGTAGTCGCGATACGCCGCAGGCTCATCTGCCGCGAGCCCGCGATCGGCATCGGCAGGCGGCTCTTCCAGCACCAGATGGGCATTGGTGCCGCCAAACCCGAACGAACTGACGCCCGCGCGCAGCGGCGTGTTCGGCTCGATTCGCGCCCAGTCACTTACCCGATCCACGAAGAAGAACGGGGTGGCGGTGGCGTCAATGCGGGGGTTCAGCGCCGAAAAGCTGCGCAGCGGGGGCAGCCTGCGGTTTTTGAAGGCCTGCAACACCTTGATGATCCCCGCCACGCCTGCGGCAGCCTCGAGGTGGCCGATATTAGATTTTGCCGACGTCAGGCCACAGAACGCCTTTTCCAGCGAGACCTTCTGCTGTTCCGCCAGGGTACCAAATGCCCTGACCAGCCCCTCGAACTCAATGGGGTCGCCCTTCGGGGTGCCCGTGCCGTGTGCTTCAATCAGGCCAACAGTATTGATGGGAATGCCCGCGCGCAGATGGGCGTCTACTATCACGTCAGCCTGCGCAGAGGCGCTGGGGTAGGTGAGGGTGTAGGTCGAGCCGCAATGGTTTATCGCGCTGCCTTTGATCACGCCGTGGATATTGTCGCCGTCGATCAGCGCCTTATCTAAAGGCTTAAGCAGCAGCACGCCAGCGCCTTCCCCCCGCACGTAGCCATCGGCTTCGGCATCGAAGGAGTGGCAGGCACCGGTTGGCGACAACATGCCCATTTTTTCAAAAGAGGTGTGCCGGGTCGGCGTGAGGATAAGGTTTATCCCCCCGCTGATGGCGATATCGCAGTCACCGTGCTGAATGGCCTGGATCGCGCTGTGAATTGCGCTCAGCGAGCTGGAGCAGGCCGAGTCGATCGGCATGCTTGGCCCGCGAAAATCAAAAAAGTGTGAGATGCGGTTAGCAATAATCGAGGTAGCCGTGCCGGTGGCATGGTGCGCCTCAACAGGGCTGCCAGCGTTTTCCTGTAGCTCTTTGTAATCGTTGTTGAAAACGCCGATAACCACGCCAACCTTGCTCCCCCTCAGCGTGGAGGGAGGGATCCCGGCATCCTCCAGACAGGACCAGGTGAGTTCCAGCATAATCCTCTGTTGAGGGTCCATGGTTTCAGCAACTTTTGGAATAACGCCAAAGAATTGGTTGTCGAAACAATCAATTCTGTCCAGAAAAGCACCCCACTGCGACCGAGCGCAATCAGAATAATCATCTGAATTTTTCCTTAAATCTGAACTATTCCATCGCAGTCCTGATGTTTCAGTAACAGAATTACGATGGTTTATGACATTATTCCAAAATTCGCTATAATTTTTTGCATCAGGAAATTGACAAGAAACTCCAATGATTGCTATGTCCATTTACTTCTCATTGATTAGGTTGACAGGTGGTTTAAAAACGCACGGCATTTATATAACTAACTGATTAAAAGGACATAATTCATAGTGACAACATTTTTTGTTAGCCAGTAAGGTAATCGCAGATTATATTAATAACATTAATTATATTATTTTAATGTATGTATTTTGTTTGCTAAATGTTTCATTGAACGCGCTAGGTCGCACGACCTGCTGGTTTTAGGTCGCAGAAGTAAGTGCTGCGGAAGGGCCCGAAGGGATGTGGGATTCTGAAAACACCCGCTGTTTCCAGAACGGCCCTGATGAGTTCAGTAAGTTTGAAGGAAAAAGGCGTGGGTAAGCATTTCTCTGGCCTTTGCTGGTCTCAGAATCGATAAATTAGTGTTTCTAATAAATGGGCGGCCCGATCGGGAGGGGGGGCGATAGCCGCGCTTAAAAAGTCCCCTCAACAGGCGGTTTGTCGCAGAGGTTTTGGGGCAGGGTCACAGTAAAAGAACCGATCGTAATTGCCGTTTAATGATGATGAATTTGTTGAAGACGTGAAAGCATATGCAGAAGTTCAGAATCACTAACTGGCGCAGCGACAACAACGCTCTTATCAACCGTGGTCAGATTGCAGAGTCTCTGGCCATGGTGCGTGCGCTGAACAAAATGAAGAAGGCAGGAATGCCAGAGAGTGTGCGTATTTCCTGAGAGCAGTAACCGGCTATGGGGATGCTTATCCAAAATCTGATTTATTCAACAAAACCCCGTTCAGGATACGTTCAGCGCGGCTAACAGCTTGCGCTGCGAAATTACCAGGTGATAATGCGGCCCTTTAAATTCGCGCCCTTCAACCGGATCACCATTAACGTGCCAGATTTCACCCTTCTGCGGCACCCTCCTTGAAACCATCAGATAAGCTCCCTGCCCTGCGGCGCATCACTCAGCCGTCAGCTGTTTCTTCGTTGTAGCTCTGGATTTCCTGCTGGTCGATACCGGCCAGCAGCCCCGTCCTGCCCCCCGTCGTCAGCCAGGACAAAGCGGCATATTCTGAATAAATGTCCAGTGCAGCGATTTCGAACACCGGCCTCTCTTATGTCATAGTTTCCAGTACTGTTAAATTATCCATGATCGTTTTTTTATAGAAATCTCATCTACCACTCTATTAATATTGAAACATATTTTTTTTAAGGAGGATATTTATATGCCTGTAAGTGGAATTGGTAGTGGCTCTCAAAATTACGGGGTCGCCAGCACACCTGCAAACGTCCGCAATCAGACCAATTCATCGTCGGAGTTGGTACGCAACATCAATAACGTTAAGCAGTCAATACACGGATTGGGCAGGGGGCATCGGCGCCATAATGCAGTAGATTTGCGCGTAGTATCAGCGATTGTGTCATCAGGTTCTGGTAATCCAGTATCCCGTTCTAACACCGCCCTGGTAGATAAACTTGGAAGCGGAACTCAAATTAACTTGTAAAATTAATTGTTAACCTGGTGGGGCATAAGGATTACAAGATGCAGATAGTCAATTATTTTCATGCAAAATTTTAAACAGCAGCAATGCTGCATTCAGTCTGGCAGAAAAAAATAAGAATTACATTTAATTTGCAGAAAAAACCATCTCAGTTAAAAATGAAAAGATGCATTGTGAACTGATCAATCCAAACTCTTCTCAAAAAAAAGAAGTATTGATTGAGAGTAAAATATTAAAGTATGAGAATTTATTGGAAAATATTTCAAAAATGAAGCCGAAGGCTTATAAAAATTCAGATGCCTGAAATTATAGTAATCATCTTCCAGACTGGCAGTAAAAACTCCTTAAGGAAAACGGTTATGAGTATTTTCTTTCGTACAACAATCAGCTAGAAGATAAAACTATTACCGCTGCCACAGAAAGGCTTATTTGAATAAATCGAACTATTTCTGAGTTGAAGGATAAGAGCACGCATTACCCTGCAACACAGGTCGTCCCGTGGCAAAGCAGAAGTTCAGAATCACTAACTGGCGCAGCGACAACAACGCTCTTATCAACCGTGGTCAGATTACAGAGTATCTGGCCATGGTGCGTGCGCTGAACAAAATGACGAAGGAAGGAATGCCAGAAAGTGTGCGTATTTCCTGAGAGCAGTAACCGGCTATGGGGATGCTTATCCAAAAAATCTGATTTATTCAGCAAAGCCAGGCGGATCCATAACCTGCTCCGGACGATCGGACATAAAACGGCGAATTTGCAGCATAGATTGTATAACGTTCCGCATCTAAAATAGCCGCATCGGGTTGTGAAAGTCATCTAATACTCACAGAAGGACGGATGAAAATGCGAATTTTTCTTACAGGCGCGACCGGTTTTATCGGCACGGCAGTTGCCGCCGTTCGGATGGTTATTCAGCACCAGGCTTACGATGCCGGCAATCCGGTACTTTTGCCCCTCAGCTGTTCAAATAGCCGTTAATTGGCGTTATTAATCAGGGCATAGGTTTATGCCGTACCGTCATGATGACCGTATATATCGCCATAGCGGCGGCATACCACCGCCATAATACCGCGCAGTACCGGGTTACTGGCCCGAAACCTTAGGTTACCTCAACCCGCCATATTCACGGGTTATCTCCTTCGCCGCGCCGATAACCAGCGCGCCCAGCTCGGTTACACGATCGTCCGTAACGCGGGACACCGGGCCGGAAATGGAGATGGCGGCAAAGGGTTCGCGGTGTTCGTCGTAGATGCAGGCCGCGACGCAGCGCAGCCCCAGGGCGTGTTCTTCATCATCGAAGGAAAAACCGACCTTGCGCACCAGCGCCAGGTTCTCCTTCAGACTGTGCGGCGACATCAGGGTGCGCGGCGTGTAGTAATGCAGCCCCTGCCGGTGCAGCAGCTCGCTGACCTGCGCCTCGGAGAGGTTGGCCAGAAAGGCTTTGCCCGCGCCGGAAGCATGCATCGGCAGCTTGCCGCCAATGGGGGCAGACATGCGCATCAGCTGGGTACACTGCACCTGGTCGATAATCACTGCCTGGCGATCGCTAATGTCCAGCACGGCCAGATTGACCGTCTCTCCCGAATCCTCCATCAGCTTGCGCAGCATCGGGTGGACCAGCGCCAGCAGGTTACGACTCTGCAAAAAGCTGCTGCCCACCACAAAGGCGTGTGCGCCGATGGTCCACAGGCCGAGGTCGCCCACCTGACGGACAAATCCCTGCTGCTGCATTGTGGTCAGCAGGCGATGGGTGGTCGAGTTGGGTAATCCCGCCTGCTGCGCCAGCTCGGTCAGCGCCACGCTGCCGTGGGCATCGGCAATAAACTCCAGCAGCTTCAGGCCGCGGGTCAGCGACTGGACCTGGCCGGCGGGCTGGGCGGGCTGCGCCTGCGCGGCGCGGGGTTTCTTGCCGCGTTTGATAAGTGCTGGCGTGGTCATAGCGGATCCCTTCGTTTTCACATTATGGAAACCATTTTCGTTTTATCAGGCGATTTTGCAAGCGGCGCGATCTGGTCGGATCAGTATGCAGCAGAGGCGGAAATACTTCTGGGCAGGCTCTGCGCGATCCCCGGCCATGCGGTATAACTCAGTCCGGTTAGTGATTTTGGTTGGTTTGGCGATTGATCAGATCGCACAATTCGGGCTGAGTTCCCTTCAGGTGATCTACTCTTCTGCGCAGCTATTCAGGCGGTAAAAGCTCTCCGTCTTCCGAGTGACTTCACCAACGCTCCCGAAAAGTCCGCTCTAACTCAACTATGTATATTAGAATCTTTATCGATTCGGTTGATTATATAGACTACGTTAGTGAACGTTCAAATTTTGCGTAGATATTAACGAAATCTTTCACATCAGATAACTCGTGTCGTTCATTGAGTATATATTCTCCCGTATTTATGTTCATAACTTCAAGCATGCAGCTATTATCATCCCAAAACACCAGTCGAGCCAGATTACTATCATTATCAATATCGATGACTACACTTTTGGTAAACTCATTTACATTTAAAGTGATCTGGTGGGCGGAGTTTTTTTTTAACCAGTCAATAACTTCTGTCAGCATGATTTTATACCTTTTTCAGTTTTGTGCGCTTTAACCGTTATATTTTCAGCTATTGGCATTTCGGGTATAGGTTGGCCTTTACGCTTAGCTAAGCGCCCCTCTAATGAATCAGGCCCGACAATTTTTGCCCAGCCTTCATTGGTTTTTATTAATGACTCTTCGGGGACATCAAATTCGGTATACATAGTTCCTGATTTTGCCTGTTTACCAAAAGCCTCTACATCTGCTGGTGATGCAACATGGGTAGTGCCCGTTGTACTTTGAACTACTTTGCCCGTGCTAATCATCTGATTATATTCTGATGGGCTCATCCAGCGACCAACGGTGGTATTAGCCAGCCCCCACGGATCCACCCACCCCAGCGGGTTCGGTGCATACTGGTAAAGATTCCAGCCACCCGACAGCCCCACCGGATCCTGTACCGTAAAGCGTCCAATCTGCGGATCGTAATACCGGAACAGATTATAGTGCAGGCCGGTCTCGCTGTCAGCGTACTGCCCGGCATAGCGCAGCGGCTGATGGTGCAGGGCAGTTTGCTGCACGAATTTGTGAAAACCTTCCGTCTGCCGGGTAACCTCGCCAANTACTGCCCGGCATAGCGCAGCGGCTGATGGTGCAGGGCAGTTTGCTGCACGAATTTGTGAAAACCTTCCGTCTGCCGGGTAACCTCGCCAAAACTGCCGTAATGCCCGCTCCACCGGAGCTGGCCCTGCTCATCAGTGATATCCAGCGGTGCACCGTTAAGGTCGGTACTGAACCAGTAAATCTCACCCCGGCTGTCGTCCCGCAGGTGGTCGATACGCGCCAGCGGGCTGTATGCTTCATTCGGGTCGTAAATACAGGTCTGGCACTGCCCATTCTGCTGCTGCTCCTGTAACAGTCGGAAGCCCTGCCACAGGAAGCGGGTCTCAGTAGTGTCACGCTGTGTGGTGACGGTTTTACGGGTGCGACGGCCCAGGGCATCATAATGGTAGCGTGCCGTAAAGCGGCCCTGCGGGCCGGTGCCTTCTGCGTGTATCAGCCGGTTTTCCGCATCATATTCGTAATGCTGTTCATACAGGCCGCTACGGCGGCTGACCAGGTTTC
>NZ_CDPK01000021.1:0-253 GCF_900068895.1 Erwinia sp. ErVv1
GATGCGTTGAGCTAACCGGTACTAATGACCCGTGAGGCTTAACCTTACAACACCAGAAGCGTTCTGGTGAGCAGTGAGAGACAGAAAGAGAATTTTCAGCTTATCCGGACAAGAATTAAGCTGTTCTGCCTATTACGCATGCGGGACAGAGCAGGAGATTTTATCTGCCCTGCGGACCTGAGTTCGCGGAGTGTGATTTAAAAGATTAGCGGGAACGAAAGAGTTTGTGCTGAAGCAGGGCGGCAAACGCAGC
>NZ_CDPK01000021.1:474-33824 GCF_900068895.1 Erwinia sp. ErVv1
TAAAAGATTAGCGGGAACGAAAGAGTTTGTGCTGAAGCAGGGCGGCAAACGCAGCGAAGGAAGGAGCATACTGAAGTATGTGACTGAGTTTGCAGGTGAAGCCAGCGCAGCAGCAGCGCAAAATATTCGTTCCGTGCACCAAGATTTGCCTGGCGGCTTTAGCGCGGTGGTCCCACCTGACCCCATGCCGAACTCAGAAGTGAAACGCCGTAGCGCCGATGGTAGTGTGGGGTCTCCCCATGCGAGAGTAGGGAACTGCCAGGCATCAAATAAAGCGATAACCCTGACCTCACGGTCAGGGTTTTTTGCGTTATGGGGCAGGAGAAATTATTCGGCCCAGAGTCAGTATTATGCGTACAGGGGCGGGGGGATTGCGCTCAGAGTCAGTATTATGCGTAAAGGGGCCGGGGGGATTGCGCTCAGGATCAGGATCATGCGTACAGGGACCGGGGAATTGCGCTCAGGATCAGGATTACTGCATTCAGGCCCCGCTCGCGGTCATGACTGTTACGTGCTGGCCTGTAAATCAATCCCGTAACCTTCACTCAGTACCGGCAGAACGGCGCTGTTTTTCCCGCCACTGAGCAATAAAATCCACCACGGTATCCACCGCATTCAGATCCAGCACTGGCACCCGGCACTCCCATACGCTATCGCCAGGAATTCTCAGTGAGGGTGAGCAGGGCCGGCGGAAACATACATCATCCCCATGAATAGTCCGACAACCCCAGTGATAAAGAGGGGCAAAAGTGCATTCTGACCGGTGATTCGCGAAGCATCCCTATACTGCGCGTGCCTTACAGCCTTAAAGCCTCGCTACGATCGCTGGGGGTCATCTTATCTGCCATGTATGAACAAACCTATTTTATGCGTACCACACAACAGGACTATATCGTCCTCAGCCAGCTCGATATATCGTGTTCAGTCTGCTTCTGCTCATTCACAAACTCTTATATCCATCATCTGGCCAGACTCATCGAACGGACATAATGCACGTAAAATAATTAGCCTGTCCCAGTACTCCAGCCAGAAACCGAGTCCCGGCATGATAATTTCTCCCTGAGCGCAGGCGGTGCCGATGAAAAAACATTGTTTACCGAATAAATAAATTCCTTTGTCATCAAACAGGCTGAGCTGCGAACATGTATGCTGGCCGTCTGCCGTAAGCGGATTATCTCTGACGCCACTTATCCTGGCGGCATAAGACATACGGTGGGTTTTCACGTATCAAACTGAAGCAGAGCGTGCCCACAGATAGGGTTGCCAGATAATCACAAGCGCGTTATAGAGTGATGGTAACTATCTATAGATTAGAGGAATACAGAGTAGGAGAGAAGTAAAGGGAAGGAAATAAGGGAAGCAGGCGATAAGGGGAGAGAGAGAAGGAACATTGAGCCAGCTAAGCAGCTGGCTCAGGCCATAAAAGACAAATCAGTACAGTGACGTGGTTCCGGCTGGGCGCGTTTTGAAACGGCGATGCAGCCACATGTACTGATTAGGAGCACGCATAATTTCACGCTCAATGACTTTGTTCATATAAGCAGCGGAGCGCTGCTCATCTTCAATCGGATAATCCTTGAGTTCCGGTTGGATAACCAGCTCATAACCGCCACCGTCTTCATTACGGATCAGCACCACGGTTATCATTGCGGGCTTCGCCATACGGGCTATCATCCATGTACCACTGGTCGTTGCGGCTTCAGGCACGGCAAACAGCGGGGCGAATACGCTGCCTTTTGGGCCATAGTCCTGGTCAGGCGCAAACCAGACGGCTTCTCCCTGCTTAAGCGCATGCACCATGCCTCGCAGGTCACGACGGTTGATCATCGCCTTATTAGAGCGCATGCGTCCTTTAGTCTGCACCCACTCCATCAGCTTGTTATTGTGTGGACGATACATAGCCATCATCGGCTGGCACAGGCCCATTGCCCGGCCACCCAGCTCAAGTGACATAAAATGTACGCCGATTATCAGCGCGCCACGCCCGTCCTGTTGAGCCTCGCGAAGATTATGCAGGCCGTTAACTTTGAACCAGCGGCGAACGCGGCGATCGGACCAGAACCAGGCCATGCCCGTCTCCAGCAGACCCATACCCAGTGATTCGAAGTTCTTTACGATACGCCTTTCAAGCTGATCCGCGGGCATATCAGGGAAGCAGAGTTCCAGATTACGTCGGGTAATACGAATACGGCGCTTAAGAAAGCGCATAGAGGTGCGGCCCATCCACGTACCCAGCTTCTCGAGGAAAGGGAAGGGCAACTGAACAAGTAAAAATAGAAGTCCCAATCCGATCCACGTTACAAAATAACGAGGATGCATCAGGCCTAAGGTAAAACGAGGTGAAACCTTCATATTTCTCTCTTTTAGCGTACAAGGGGAGGTAGCGCCAAAAGATATACATCACCAGCGATACACTAATTTGGACAACTGTATCGTCAGGAAGTTAGTTCGGCAAACGGCACTTTACACAAACAAGACAATTCTGAGGAAGATGAAACTATAAAAAAGGCGCTAACAGTAAGGTAGCGCCTTGATGACAATAAACCCGACTTAGTTCATGCCGTATTTTTTCAGTTTTTTACGCAGCGTACCGCGGTTGATACCCATCATCAGGGCTGCACGTGTCTGGTTGCCACGGGTGTATTGCATCACCATGTCCAACAGTGGCTGTTCTACTTCAGCCAGTACCAGCTCATACAGGTCATTCACATCCTGACCATTCAGTTGAGCAAAATAGTTCTTCAGTGCCTGTTTGACCGAATCACGAAGTGGCTTTTGAGTCACCTGATCCTGTGAGTTCACGGTGGAAACGGTCAGTACGTCAGAATTTACGCGTTGTTCGAACATAGTTCTGTCAGCTCTTTATTTCTATTACGCAAGATTTTCGAAGTATGCCTCCAACGCCTCCAGCTGTTCGCTGGCATCCTCAATGGCGTTGAATGTGCGCCGAAACTGGTCGTTTGGGGCGTGCTCCTGGAGATACCAGGAGACGTGCTTTCGGGCAATACGATATCCTTTGCGTTGACCATAAAAGTCATGCAGTTCCCGTAGGTGCCCGATAAGCAAGCGCTTAACTTCAGCTAATGGCATCGGTGCCAGCAGCTCCCCAGTGTCCAGATAGTGCTGGATTTCCCGGAAGATCCAAGGTCTTCCCTGAGCCGCTCGTCCTATCATCAGGGCATCAGCCCCCGTATAATCAAGAACGGCTCTGGCTTTATGCGGGTCAGTAATGTCCCCATTCGCGATAACGGGAATGGAAACGTTCTGCTTAACTGTCCGAATGCTGTCGTATTCAGCGTTGCCGTTGAACATACAGGCGCGAGTACGGCCGTGTATGGTCAAAGCCTGAATGCCACAGCGCTCAGCCAATTGGGCAATCTCTACACAGTTGCGGTTGTCTGTGTCCCAGCCGGTGCGAATTTTCAGCGTAACGGGGATATCTACCGCGTTCACCACCGCAGAGAGGATAGACTTCACCAGCTCCGGATGCTGTAACAGGGCGGATCCCGCCATCTTACGATTCACTTTCTTGGCCGGACAACCCATATTAATGTCGATAACCTGCGCGCCAGATGCAGCATTAACGCGTGCGGCTTCAGCCATATCTACAGGGTCACAACCGGCAATTTGCACGGTACGAATACCGGGCTCGTCACTGTGTACCATGCGCAGCCGAGATTTATCGCTCGCCCAAACTTCAGGGTTTGACGACAGCATCTCGGATACGGTCATACCAGCACCCATTGCATAGCAAAGAGTCCGGAAAGGCCTGTCGGTAATCCCGGCCATTGGTGCTGCAATCAGACGATTGCGAAGCTGGTGATTTCCTATGCGCATGAAAAAAAAGTGACCATTGTGTGTCCGCAAGGCGGCGTATATTACGCATTTTTTCAGTAAGATGAAAGGCCAAACTTTGAACAATTGCCTTTAACAAAGCATGGTCAGGGTGACACAACCGCAGGAAAAGTATTTTATTGTTATATATCAATAGATTAAAAACACACGGTCAAAATGGCATCATATTATTTCTTTTTGTATGAATGCCAATCCGCATAAAAAGCATCACATCTGCCTTTTACCGGCAGATGTGATGATAGAAAGCGTGAAAAGCAGTGGATCCCACCAGCAATGGGCGAAACTATTAATGAATAACGACGCGACCGTTGAGTGGTTGTACTGGACGACTGTTTTGCTGAGCCAGCACCGCCTCAAACGCAGCGATTTGTGCTTTGGAAGCATATACCGGATCTTTCATCACCAGCCAGCGAACGCCTTCAGTGCAGGGCGGGGTGGTGAGAGATCCGCTAAAGCGATAATAGTGTTTGTCGCCCGGCATTAAGTGCGCGAGTGCAAGTGGTTTACTCAGCTTCTGCGCCTGATTAATCTGCGCGGGAATATTATTCAAAATATCAGCGATGACGGGGTTCTCTTGCCCTTCGTCAATCATTACGCCGATCACCGTCAGCTCCCCCTGGGCACTGCTGTTCACAAAATGAACTTCAAGCGGGTAGGTCCGCCCATCAATGAGATTTTCAGACGGCGTATGGAAATGAAACTGTTTCAGGGTAAAAGTAGTGCCATCTACTACTAAATGATCGCCATCATTGACGTCGATCTGGATGGTATGCCCATTATTAATAATGGATTTATCCTTAGCGCTAAAGGACATAGACAGGGGGGAAAGTTCACCTTTAATGGTTTTCTGTATATCAATCGGTGACTGATTAAAACCCTTCTCACAGGTGGCAAAGGCATTGTTAAGCGTACCCCATTTGTCTGGTGCACTTTCCCCGGAGTATGACCATTTGCCGTGAGCGTCAGCATGAACGAAGGGAGCAGTAAGAAGTGCTAAAACTAACGCGCAGGAGTTGATTTTAAATTTCATAGTAGCTATCCAAAAAAAAGCCGCGAACAACGTCGTTCACGGCGGGATTGGGATGCTAATAACTCATGGTTACTATTTCAATATGTATATTACTAAAGAGTAACCATATTTGATTTTGATCAATTTTTAGACACTCTTGTGCCCGTTATTCTGCACCATTCCTCTTTTTCTGCCACAGGATCCAGGACAAATGCCTGTTCATAGGCTTCACATACGCTTTCTGCCTGACTCGCCAGTATCCCTGAAAGACCCAGATGACCCCCTGCTTTTGGCAGCACGCTAATCAGGGGCGCGAGTTCACGGAGTGGACCAGCAAGAATATTTGCGACCACCACATCGGCACTGAGGTTATCAGGCTGTTCATGCGGCAGATAAAGCGTCAGGTTATCTGATACGCCGTTGCGTTCTGCATTATCCCGGCTGGCCTGAATCGCCTGTGGATCGATATCAATCCCAATCGCCTTTGCAGCCCCCAGCTTTAATGCCGCGATTGCCAGGATACCGGAGCCGCAGCCAAAATCGATCACCGTTTTGCCCGCCAGATCCAGGCTATCAAGCCAGGAGAGACAAAGGGCCGTAGTAGGATGGGTACCCGTACCGAACGCCAGGCCAGGGTCCAGCATCACATTCACCGCGCTGGGATCGGGAACATCTCGCCAGCTTGGGCAGATCCACAGGCGTTGGCCAAAGCGCATAGGATGGAAATTCGCCATCCATTCACGTTCCCAGTCTTTATCTTCGATCTGTTCAATTTTATGCAAAAAGTTCGCGCCCAGTAGCGGATGCTGTGATAAGCCCGCAATCACGTCCTGCATTTCGGTTTCGGCATCAAACAGACCAATGACGTCAGTATCGCCCCACAGACGGGTTTCCCCGGGAAGGGGTTCAAATACCGGATTATCGTGAGTATCCTGAAAGGTTACTGATACGGCGCCATTCTCGAGCAGCGCATCGCCCATCTCTTCAGCCTGAGCGCCAGTGGTGTTGATTTTCATTTGTATCCAGGGCATTGCATTTCTCTTTATTTAAACGGGGTTGACGCCACCGCTGATGACGAGTCGGTATGGCCAAAGCGGTTACCAATGACGAATGCGATCAGGCTTATCAGCAGTGACGGCACGATAGGATGAAAGCCCCAGGGCTGAAGCGACAGGCTGGCAAGCAGCGTGTAGCAGCCTGCACCGGAGATCATACTGCTCAGGGCGCCTGCGGCATTGGCCTTCTCCCAGTACAGACCGAGAACCAGAGGCCACAGGAAGACGGCCTCAAGGCCGCCAAATGCCAGCAGGTTTAGCCAGATAATCATCTCAGGTGGCTTCCACGCGGCACCCAGCAGCAGCAGGCCCAGCACAAGGGTAATGATGCTGGACATCCGCTTCATCAGCCGCTCATTATCCATCTGCTGCGGGCGAACCCGCAAATAAAGATCTTTTACGATCGTTGCAGAAGATTGTAGAAGCTGGGCATTGATAGTCGACATGATGGCGGCCATCGGTGCGGCGAGAAAGATCCCCGCCGCCAGCGGCGGCAGCACATGGATCATTAGCGTGGGGATCACACTATCTGGGATCGCCAGGTCAGGCATCACGGCCCGACCCAGCGCGCCGGCAAGGTGCATGCCGAACATCAACACGGCTACCACGACAGTGCCGAGGATCATTCCCCGATGCACGGCCTTACTGTCTTTATAGGAGATGCAGCGCACCGCCGTGTGCGGTAGCCCCACGACGCCGAAACAGACCAGTACGGAAAACGAGGCGAGGAACGTAGGGCTAAGGATATTATCCACGCCGCCCGGGGAGAGGAGCTGGGGATCAATCTGCTGAAGCTTATTAACGGCGCTGTGGAGGCCGCCAGCCGCATGAATCACCGCAAAAAGCAGCAGGAAGGTGCCAGCCAGCATCACCACACCCTGCATGGCATCATTCAGTACGCTGGCGCGAAAGCCGCCAAACGCGGTATAGAGCGCGATCGCGCCGCCAAAGATAAGCAGCCCCGTATCGTAGGGAATGCCAGCCGCCGTCTCCAGCAGGCGTGCGCCGCCAATGAACTGGACGGTCATCGCGCCTATAAACGCAACCAGCAGGCTCAGGCTGGCAAACCAGACCAGCAGGGGACTGCGATAGCGGCCATACAGCATATCGTTCAGGGTTACCGCATTATAGCGTCGTGCAAGAATGGCAAATTTCTTGCCGAGAATGCCCAGCGACAGCCAGACGGCGGGTACCTGTACCATCGACAGCAATACCCAGCCCAGGCCATATTTATAGGCCGCCCCTGGTCCACCGATAAACGAGCTGGCGCTAATGTAGGTGGTGGTCAGCGTCATCGCCAGCACGAAACCGCCCATTGACCGGCTTCCCAGGAAATATTCCGTCAGAAAATTACCGGTCTGGCGCTTACGCATGGCATAGACAGAAAGCCCGGCTACCAGCAGCAGATAGGCGATAAGCGGCAGAATGATCTCAAGTCTCACTCTTGTCCTCCAGAGGAATGTCACGAAAGACCAGCCTGACCATCAGCCAGCACAGGAGTATAAATACGCCGGGAACCAGCATGCAGGCCATTTCAAACCAGTGTGGCAACCCGGTGAAGCCGGGTTTACTGTTGGGCAGCCAGGCCATCAGTGACCAGGCTGCAATATAGCCGACGGCCAGCCAGAGGGACCAGCGGGCCTCGCGATGAGCCTGAACAAAGCGTTTGTCCATGTCGATAACTCAACTGTTACTTTTATACGTAAAGAAAAAGGCCGGTCAGACCGGCCTTTTTGGCGAAACATCAGGCTAATCAGGTTTCCTGAAGACCGAGCTTCTTCTCCAGGTAGTGGATATTGGTTCCACCCTGCTGGAAGTTTTCGTCGCTCATAATCTTCATCTGTAGCTCAACGTTAACCTTGATGCCGTCGATGATAAGCTCAGCCAGCGCATTCTTCATGCGGGCAATAGCCACTTCACGGGTTTCACCGTAGGTGATGAGCTTGCCGATCATGGAGTCGTAATACGGCGGCACGGTGTAGCCAGCATAGATATGCGACTCCCAGCGAACGCCAAAACCACCTGGCGCATGGAAGCGGGTGATTTTGCCCGGGCTGGGCAGGAAGGTATTCGGATCTTCTGCGTTGATACGGCATTCAACCGCATGGCCGCGAATAATCACGTCTTCCTGTTTGATCGACAGTGGCTGACCGGCAGCAATGCGCAGCTGTTCTTTAATCAGATCCACACCGGTGATCATCTCCGTTACCGGATGTTCAACCTGAATACGGGTGTTCATCTCAATAAAGTAGAACTCACCATTTTCAAACAGGAACTCGAAGGTACCCGCACCGCGATAGCCGATGTCGATACAGGCTTTTGAACAGCGCTCACCGATAAAACGACGCATCTCTTCGGAGATGCCTGGCGCTGGCGCCTCTTCAACCACTTTCTGATGGCGACGCTGCATTGAGCAGTCGCGCTCCGCCAGATAGATGGCGTTGCCCTGACCGTCTGCCAGTACCTGAATCTCGATATGGCGCGGGTTTTCCAGGTACTTCTCCATATAGACCATATCGTTGTTGAAAGCCGCTTTCGCTTCCGCACGGGTCATATTAATGGACTGTTCCAGGTCTTTATCGTGACGAACGACGCGCATACCACGACCGCCGCCGCCGCCAGAGGCTTTGATGATCACCGGATAACCGATACGCTTCGCAAAGGCACGGTTTTTATCCATATCATCATTCAGCGAACCGTCTGAACCGGGTACGCAGGGAACACCGGCTTTTTTCATCGCGTTGATGGCGGAGACTTTGTCACCCATCAGACGGATAGTTTCAGCTTTAGGACCGATAAAGATAAAGCCTGAACGTTCAACCTGTTCGGCAAAGTCCGCATTTTCGGACAGGAAGCCATAGCCGGGGTGAATCGCCACGGCGCCGGTGATCTCCGCTGCGGAGATCAGAGCAGGGATATTCAGATAGCTTTTAACGGACGGTGCCGGGCCAATACATACGGTTTCGTCCGCCAGCAGTACGTGTTTTAAATCGCGGTCAGCGCTTGAGTGCACGGCAACGGTTTTGATGCCCAGCTCTTTACAGGCGCGCAGGATGCGCAGCGCAATTTCACCGCGGTTAGCAATTACAATTTTTTCCAGCATGGTTCGCCTCGTTATTCGATGACTACCAGCGGCTCGTCAAATTCAACGGGTTGGCCGCTTTCAACCAGGATCGCTTTCACTACGCCGGATTTATCGGCTTCGATCTGGTTCATCATTTTCATCGCTTCAACGATGCACAACGTGTCGCCAGCGTTAACTTTCTGACCCACTTCCACAAATGCTTTGGCATCCGGGCTTGGTGTACGGTAGAAGGTACCGACCATTGGTGAACGTACGATATGGCCACTGATCTCAGCAGCAGCAGGCGCTTCCATCGCCGGAGAGGTTGCAGGTGCAACGGCTGTTGCCAGAGCGGGCTGCTGCATCATTGGCGCAGCATAAGCCTGCTGCATCATTGGGTAGCCCGTATTCACAGGCGCACGACTGATGCGAACGGACTCTTCACCTTCAGAAATTTCCAGTTCAGCAATGCCTGATTCTTCAACCAGTTCGATCAGTTTTTTAATCTTACGAATATCCATGAGTGTGGTTCCGTACTCTGTTTAATGAGATTGTGACAGGCGTTTGACCGCCGTCTGTAAAGCCCAGGTATAACCGTCGACACCAAGTCCACAAATTACGCCGGCAGCAATATCAGAAAGATAAGAATGATGGCGAAACGGTTCGCGAGCATGCACGTTTGAGAGGTGCACTTCAATAAACGGGATACTGACTGCAAGCAGGGCATCACGAAGTGCAACGCTGGTGTGCGTGAAAGCGGCCGGATTAATGACGATATAATCAGTATTGCCTCTGGCCTCATGAATACGGTCAATCAGAGCGTATTCTGCATTCGACTGAAGATGGCTCAGCTTCACCTGAAGAGCGTCAGCCTGCGAAGTTAACCCGCTGACGATCTCTGCCAAAGTGGTTGTCCCGTACTTCTCAGGCTCACGCGAGCCAAGAAGATTGAGGTTGGGACCGTTTAAAAGCAGTATGTGAAACTTGTCGACCATCTTGCTGCTATCTCCTGCGATAAATAGGGCATCGGACAAAATACATCGGCAAAAGCCATTTGTCACCCATAAGGGTGAAAATTGGCACACGCGCAGGTTTAAAGCCGGGCATTATAACGATTTCGGGGCAATTAGCAGCTAAATACTGGTCGTATCAGCGAAGATTATCAACTGCCCCTCTGAAATCAGGGGCAGTTAATTTTACGTTATGCGGGATCGGACACACTCCTGACGGGCGCTAGCGCAGCCACTGGCGGAACTTTTTATAGCGCAATGCCAGCAGGATCGCGGCAATCAGGGCATAAATCCACGGCTGCGGAGAGAAGGTTTTGACCGACCAGAGATAGTGCACGGGCGCGAGCACGGCCACCAGGTAAATGAGATTATGCAGGGTTTGCCAGCGCTTACCCAGTTTTCGCTGCGCTTTCTGCCACGAGGTTGCGGCCAGCGCGGTCAGAATAATCCAGCTGACAATCCCCAGCGTCAGGTAAGGGCGGGAAATCAGCTCTGAGCCTAACATGCCCAGATTGCTGATACCCAGCTCAAGCACCGAATAGCTCACCAGATGTAGCGTTGCCCATGCAAAACACCACAGGCCGAGCAGGCGACGTACGCGAATAAGCAGAGGCTGCCTGGCGTAGCGGGCCAGCGGCGTTACCAGCAGCGAGGCCAGCAGGAATTTTAGTGCCATCCTGCCGGTAAAGTGCTGAATGTCTTTGGCCGGATCGGCACTGAACCAGCCCTGGTCGATCGATAAAAACAACCACAGCAGCGGCAGCAATCCTGCCAGGTGTAGCAGCACTTTAAACGCGGTAACCTGCCTGAGCGTCAGCCGCTTCACTAAAAATTCTCCCGCAGATCCAGGCCATGGTAGAGCGAAGCCACCTGGCTGGCATAGCCGTTGAACAGCAGCGTCGGCTGGCGTTTTACGTCCAGAATCCCCCCCGACCCAATAAAACGCTCGGTGGCCTGCGACCAGCGCGGGTGATCGACATGTGGATTCACATTGCCATAGAAACCGTATTCATTAGAGGCCAGCTGATTCCAGGTGGTGGGGGGCATATCTCTGACCAGGGTGATTTTAACGATCGATTTAATGCCCTTAAAACCATATTTCCAGGGCACCGTCAGGCGGATCGGCGCGCCGTTTTGTGGCGGGAGGGCCTTGCCATACACGCCGGTCGTCAACAGGGTAAGGGGATGCATTGCCTCATCAAGTCTGAGTCCCTCGACGTAGGGATAGTCAATGCCGCCGCCGATAAAGCGGTCCTTCTGGCCGGGCATTTCATCGGGGGCATAGAGGGTCTGGAAGGCGACATAGCGGGCATTACTGGTCGGTTCTGCCGCCCGCAGCAGCTTACCCAGCTCAAAACCGACCCATGGCACTACCATCGACCAGGCTTCCACGCAGCGCATGCGGTAAATGCGCTGCTCAAGGGGGAAGCGTTTAAAGATGTCATCCATGTTCAGCGTCAGGGGCTTTGCCACCTCGCCGCCAATTTCGATTTTCCAGTCGGTAGTTTTGAGCGTACCTGCATTGGCGGCAGGGTCGGCTTTGTCCAGACCAAACTCGTAGAAGTTATTGTAACCGGTCACCTTGTCTTCGGGCGTGAGGGGCAGCGCCGCCTGGTAACGCTCAGGTTTACTAAAGTCCAGCGCTTTGCCAGGGGGCGCTTTGGGGCGATCGTTGCCTTTGAACCACGAAAGAACGTCAGCCTGCGCCGCAGGGGGTATAGAGAGGGCTGCCGCGCTAATCCCCAGCGTTTTCAGCAGCTGGCGGCGTTGAGCGTTAAACACGCTTTCTGGCGTAACGTCATTTTCGGTAAGTTTATCAACGGGTTTCATCGGGCGCGCTCCACTGGCGAATAGTTCTACAATACCTATCATGCGCAAAGATTTCGCAAACTGCGAGTCCGGCCGCAAAAATGTGTCATTGCGGGTCTGTCGCCTCCGTCCCAGCTTATCGAATTTTAACCAGCGTGCGCCCGGTAAGGCCGTTATTGAGCAGTTTCGCTGCGCTCTCTGCCGCTTCATGCAGGGTGATTTCGTGCGCCGCCTGCTGATAAAAGGATGCCGGAAGGGTTTTCACTACTCTCCGCCAGGCATCGGTGCGACGAGCGAAAGATGTATTAACGGAGTCGATCCCCTGAAGGCGAATATTTCGCAGGATAAAAGGCATCACCGTGGTGCTCAGCCCGATGCCGCCCGCCAGCCCACAGGCCGCCACCACGCCGCCATAATTTATCTGCGCCAGTATGCTGGCCAGCGTCCGGTCTCCCACCGTATCGACCGCCCCCGCCCAGCGCTGTTTTTCAAGCGGCCGCGTGTCCTTATCAACATCCGCGCGGGAGAGGATCTCTGCTGCACCCAACTGGCGGAGATAATCGTGCGTCGATGCCCGTCCACTGACTGCCGTGACCCGATAGCCCAGCGCGCTAAGCAGTGCCACTGCCGTGCTTCCCACGCCGCCGCTGGCACCGGTCACCAGGATATCTCCCTGGTCAGGCAGCACGCCGCCCTCCTCAATGGCCATCACGCAAAGCATCGCGGTCAGGCCCGCCGTACCGACTATCATCGCCTTTCTGCCATCCAATCCTTCAGGCATCGGCACCAGCCAGTCGCCCTTCACCCGGGCCTGCTCTGCAAGCCCGCCCCAGTGATTCTCGCCGACTCCCCAGCCGGTCAGCAGAACCGCCTGGCCCGTCTGAAAGCGGGGATCTTCGCTGTGATGAACCTTACCGGCGAAATCTATGCCGGGCACCATCGGAAAATTACGAACAATTTTTCCCTTACCCGTTATCGCCAGTGCATCTTTATAATTGAGCGATGACCAGTCTATATCCACGGTGACCTCGCCTGCGGGAAGCGCGTCTGGCGAAAGGCTTCTCACGATAGCGGTGGTACGGCCTTCTGACTGTTCAAGAACCAGAGCCTGCATAGGAATCTCCTGAATTAACGTTAGGTAAAGATAAAAAAAGCACTCAGTCAGTCTACTCCTCGTAATACCCACTATTCTGATATCAGGCAAACAATTATCTGACGGAGCAGGTACTTCCATGAGAAAACCCGCAATCTGACGTATTGTTGGCCCCACAGCCATTCTTTACGCTGACACAACGGACATGGCATATCTTTAACTGCAGTAAACATGGGCACAGGGATGCGATTAACTACCAAACTTTCTGCGATTTTCACCCTTCTGAGCATGCTGGCAATGCTTCTTATGCTGGTAGGGTGCGTACTGAGCTTTTTCTATCTTAGCAATCTTCGTGCAGAGCACCGGCTGCAGGAGCTGGCGGGTGAGGTGGACAGCGCGCTGCTCACCCAATCCCCAGACCACATTGCTGTCTGGATGCAGCCAATGATGGGGCCCCTGCAAATCACCCGGATTGAGTTAACGGAGGCGGGCGGATCCCGTTTTAATCTACAGCGTCATCAAAATGCAGTACTCCATGATGAGCCCAACAAAGTTCGTCATAGCGTTTTCCCGCTGCCTCTTCACCCCCACTGTTCGCTGAATCTTTGGTGGGTGGACTCGACAAAAACCTGGCTAAATTCATTTATTGGCAGTTTTATCCTGACGGTTATTGTCAGCATTGTCGTGGTCATGACGATAGCGCTGCTGCTTTTTCACCGCTGGCTTTACCGGCAGTTGAAAGGGATGGAGCGACTGGAGCTGCGCGCAGGTGACGTGCTGAAGGGCGAACGCAATCGGGTCAGTCGGGGCTCAGTGCATGAATGGCCCCTTAAGGCGAGTTCGGCTATCGATATGCTGCTGGCCGATCTTTATGATGCGGGAGAACAGCGTAACCGTATAGACACGCTGATCCGCGCTTTTGCCGCCAAAGATGCGAAAACGGGGCTTAATAACCGGCTTTTTTTTGACAATCAGCTGGCGACCATGCTGGACGATTCTGAAACGGCAAGTGCGCACGGCATGGTAATGATGATCCGGCTGCCTGACTTTGACGCCCTGCGCGAAAGCTGGGGACACTCGCAGACTCAGGATTATCTTTATGCGATGAGTAATTTATTGTCCACCTTCGTGCTTCGCTATCCGGGAGCCCTGCTGGCGCGCTATTTTCGCAGTGATTTTGCCGTGCTTCTGCCTCACCGCAGTCTGAAAGATGCGGACAGCATCGCATCCCAGCTGATCACCGCTGTCGACGCCCTTCCTCCCACCCCCATGCTGAACCGCGAAGATATGATCCATATTGGTATCAGCGGTTGGCACAGCGGACAAACGACCCAGCAAGTGATGGAAAGTGTCGAAATGGCAACACGCAACGCGGTGCTGCTGGGAGGGAACGGCTGGTCAGTGGGTGAGGTGCCTACGCATGAGCTCGCTCGCGGCAGCGTGAAGTGGCGGACGCTGCTGGAGAACACGCTTGCCCGGGGCGGGCCACGCCTGTATCAAAAGCCCGCCGTGCTGGGCGATGGCAATGTGCATCACAGGGAGCTGATGCCGAGAATCTTCGACGGTGACAAAGAGCTGCTCGCCGCAGAGTATTTGCCGCTGGTGCAGCAAATGGGGATGGCAGAGATTTACGACCGCCAGCTGGTCACCCGCATTCTCTCACTGCTGCCGCTCTGGCCGGATGAGACGCTGACGATACCCCTGACGGTGGATGCATTATTACAACAATCTTTTCAGCACTGGCTGCGCGATATGCTGCTGCAATGCATCAAATCACAAAGAAATCAGATTTTATTTGAACTTGCAGAAGCAGATGTGTGTCAACACATCAACCGTCTGCGGCCTGCGCTTCGCTTACTTAAGGGTTTTGGCTGTCGACTTGCCATCAATCAGGCTGGTTTAACGGTGGTCAGCACGTTCTACATCCAGCAGTTTGATGTCGAGCTGGTAAAACTGCATCCGGGTCTGGTACGCAGTATCGATCGCCGCACAGAGAATCAGCTTTTGGTGCAAAGTCTGCTTGAGGGCTGTAAAGGGACGGCAACGCGTGTTTTCGCCGCGGGTGTCCGTACGCGGGAAGAGTGGCAAACCCTTACTGAACTGGGCGTTGAAGGCGGGCAGGGCGATCTGTTTGCGCCTTCTGAACCTCTTAGCAGCAATGTGAAAAAATATTCGAAAAGATATCGAGTTTAGCCTGCCGTTAAGCAGGATTTCACGTAGAATAGCCGCGCGGCTGTGGTGCCGGCAAAGGGTGCCCCTGACAGTCCGGGCACCTTAAAATGTAAAGTTTCATGTACGTTATGTCCGCTTACCAACGTTGAAATAGGGCGAGAAGCTCGCAGACAGGCGCTCTGTTTGCCCCTGGTTTTTCGGGTTGTGACGCAGGTGTGAGATAGCGTTTTTTTCACCGGAGCAGACTGTTTTTGCGCCTTGTCGCTGCTTCGCGTGGTTGGTAAAGTAAGCGGATTTTTTCCGCCCCCAGCTTGCAGGATTATCCTTTAGTATGTTTAAAAAATTCCGTGGCATGTTTTCCAACGACTTGTCCATCGACCTGGGTACCGCCAATACCCTGATTTACGTAAAAGGACAGGGTATCGTTCTGAATGAGCCCTCTGTTGTTGCTATACGTCAGGATCGTGCCGGTTCTCCTAAGAGCGTTGCGGCAGTAGGTCATGGCGCTAAACAGATGCTGGGGCGTACCCCCGGTAATATCGCCGCTATCCGGCCCATGAAAGATGGCGTTATCGCCGATTTCTTTGTGACCGAGAAGATGTTGCAGCACTTTATCAAACAGGTTCACAGCAACAGCTTTATGCGCCCAAGCCCGCGCGTACTGGTATGCGTACCCGTGGGTGCAACGCAGGTTGAACGTCGCGCTATTCGTGAGTCGGCGCAGGGCGCTGGCGCACGTGAAGTGTTTCTGATAGAGGAGCCAATGGCAGCTGCAATCGGTGCCGGCCTGCCGGTGTCAGAAGCGACCGGCTCCATGGTGGTTGATATCGGTGGCGGTACGACAGAAGTGGCGGTGATCTCCCTGAACGGTGTGGTCTACTCCTCCTCCGTGCGCATCGGCGGCGACCGTTTTGATGAAGCCATTATTAATTATGTGCGCCGTAACTATGGCTCGCTGATTGGCGAAGCGACCGCTGAACGTATTAAGCACGAAATTGGCTCGGCCTATCCTGGCGATGGCGTTCTCGAAATTGAAGTGCGTGGACGTAACCTTGCTGAAGGCGTACCGCGTGGCTTTACGCTTAACTCCAATGAAATCCTGGAAGCGCTGCAGGAGCCTCTGACCGGTATCGTTAGCGCCGTGATGGTTGCCCTGGAACAGTGCCCGCCAGAGCTGGCGTCTGATATATCAGAACGCGGTATGGTATTGACCGGCGGGGGCGCACTGCTGCGTAATCTCGATCGCCTGCTGATGGAAGAGACCGGCATTCCGGTTGTGGTTGCTGAAGATCCGCTGACCTGCGTCGCTCGCGGAGGCGGTAAAGCACTGGAAATGATCGACATGCACGGCGGCGATTTGTTCAGCGAAGAATAATTTGCCCGAAGGGGTGTGGGATTTCCTACACTCCTTTTTCATGATGTCGAGGAAAACGCCGAGTTTATGAAGCCGATCTTCAGCAGGGGACCCTCCCTGCAGTTACGCTTATTTTTAGCGGTACTGGTAGCGATAGGTGTGATTATCGCTGACAGTCGCATGGGCGCTTTTACCCAGATACGCACCTATATGGATACTGCGGTCAGCCCATTCTATTTTCTGGCCAACGGGCCACGTCAAATTCTGGACAACGTTTCTGAAACGTTGGCCTCCCGCCAGCAGCTTGAGCTGGAAAACAAAGCTCTGCAACGCGAGTTGATGATCAAAAACAGCGAACTGCTGATGCTGGGACAGTACAAGCAGGAAAACGCGCGTCTGCGTGAACTGCTTGGCTCACCGCTGCGTCAGGACGAGCAGAAGATGGTCACCCAGGTGATTTCTACCGGCACCGATCCCTATACCGACCAGGTGGTTATCGATAAAGGCAGCGTCAATGGCGTTTACGAAGGCCAGCCGGTTATTAGTGACAAAGGTGTGGTCGGCCAGGTGGTTGCCGTCGGCAAAATTACCAGCCGCGTGATGCTGATCTGCGACTCGTCGCACGCGCTGCCCATTCAGGTGCTGCGCAACGATATCCGCGTGATTGCCGCGGGCAACGGCTGCACTGAAGATTTGCAGCTGGAACATCTGCCGGGCAATACCGATATTCGCCCCGGTGACGTACTGGTCACCTCCGGTCTGGGTGGACGCTTCCCGGAAGGCTATCCGGTCGGTGTGGTATCCAGTGTTAAGCTGGATACGCAGCGCGCCTATACCGTTATTCAGGCCCGGCCTACCGCAGGGCTGCAACGCCTGCGCTACCTGCTTTTACTGTGGGGGGCCGATCGTAATGGCGTGATGCCGATGGCACCAGACGAAGTGCACCGGGTGGCTAACGAGCGTCTGATGCAGATGATGCCGCAGGTATTACCCGCCGCCAGCGAGATCCCCGGGCCTCCGGCTCCGGGTGCTTCTCATGACGGCAGCGAGACGCCTCCGGCCACTCAGTCCAGCGCTCCCGCCGCCACTCATGCCGCCAGTCAGTCCGGTACGCCTGCCGCCCGACCAGCCTTGGTATCGCCCTCGGCCCCGCGACGGAGTCAGCCTTGAGTAGCTATCGCGGCCATGGACGGTGGGTGATCTGGCTGTCGTTTCTGCTCGCGCTGGTTCTGCAAATTATGCCCTGGCCGGAACAGCTCTATATGTTCCGGCCATCCTGGCTGCTTCTGATTTTAATCTACTGGGTGCTGGCACTGCCGCACCGCGTGAATGTCGGTACGGGCTTTGTGATGGGATCTATAATGGATCTTATCTCTGGCTCGACGCTGGGCGTTCGCGCGCTGGCGTTGAGTATCATTGCGTACCTGGTGGCGTTCAAATTCCAGCTGTTCCGCAATCTTGCGCTTTGGCAGCAGGCACTGATGGTGATGGTGCTGTCGCTGGCAATGGACGTCATTGTATTCTGGGCTGAATTTTTAGTGATAAACGTCTCGTTCCGACCAGAGATTTTCTGGAACAGCGTAATAGACGGTATCCTCTGGCCCTGGCTGTTTTTACTGATGAGAAAAATACGCCGCCAGTTCGCCGTACAATAAGGAAGATTATGGTATCCCTTTATCTGGCCTCTGGTTCCCCGCGCCGTCGTGAGCTACTGACGCAGCTTGGCCTGCGGTTTGAGCGTCTCTCCACGCAGGTTGAAGAGCAAAAACATCCCGACGAAACCGCCGAAACCTACGCCCGCCGTCTTGCCTGTGAAAAAGCACGTGCAGGTGTCGCCGTCGCGAAAAGCGATTTGCCCGTGTTGGGTGCGGATACTATCGTCGTTCTGCAGGGTGAGGTATTGGAAAAACCGGCTGACGAGGCCGCTGCCACCGCGATGCTGACGAAGCTTTCAGGGCAAACCCACCGGGTGATCACCGCTATTGCCCTGGCCGATCGCCGCCAGCAGCTGGACTGCCTGGTGGAGACCGAGGTGACGTTTCGCATCCTTACCCCTGAAGATATCGCGGCTTACATTGCCAGCGGTGAACCGATGGATAAAGCGGGCGCCTACGGCATTCAGGGGCTGGGTGGAAATTTTGTGCGGAAAATCAACGGCAGCTATCATGCCGTCGTGGGATTACCGCTGGTAGAAACTGCGGAGCTGTTCAGCAATTTCACCGCGATGCGTGAGGCAAAAGCAAATAATGACGGCTGAACTGCTGGTAAATATTACCCCTTCGGAAACGCGCGTTGCCTATATTGACGGCGGGATCCTGCAGGAGATCCACATTGAGCGTGAGGCGCGTCGGGGCATCGTCGGCAATATTTACAAGGGCCGCGTCAGCCGGGTATTGCCGGGGATGCAGGCGGCATTTGTCGATATTGGTCTTGAGAAGGCCGCCTTTTTGCATGCGTCTGACATTATGCCGCACACGGAGTGCGTAGCCGGGGAGGAGCAGAAGAACTTTTCGGTGCGTGATATCTCCGAGCTGGTCCGTCAGGGGCAGGATTTAATGGTCCAGGTGGTGAAAGATCCGCTGGGCACAAAGGGGGCGCGTCTGACTACCGATATCACGCTGCCCTCGCGCTATCTGGTATTTATGCCCGGCGCATCGCACGTTGGCGTTTCACAGCGTATTGAAAGCGAAGCGGAACGCAACCGGCTCAAGGCCGTCGTCTCCTCCTACTGTGACGAACTGGGCGGCTATATTATCCGCACGGCGGCCGAAGGGGTGGGCGAAGTGGAACTGGCGTCCGATGCGGCGTTTCTTAAGCGTCTGTGGACCAAGGTGATTGAGCGGAAAAAGCGCAATCAGACCCGCTATCGGCTGTACGGGGAGGTTGCGCTGTCGCAGCGCATTCTGCGCGACTTTGCCGGCGCTGCACTCGATCGCGTGCGGATCGATTCGCGGCTGAGCTATGAACAGCTGGTGGAGTTTACCGGGGAATATATCCCTGAAATGACCGCTAAGCTTGAGCTGTATACCGGAAATCAGCCCATTTTCGACCTCTTTGATGTGGAAAATGAGATCCAGCGCTCGCTCGATCGTAAGGTGGAGCTGAAGTCTGGCGGCTATCTGATTATCGATCAGACCGAAGCGATGACCACGATTGATATCAATACTGGCGCCTTTGTCGGTCACCGCAATCTTGATGAAACCATTTTTAACACCAACATTGAAGCCACCCAGGCGATCGCCCGCCAGCTCCGCCTGCGCAATCTGGGCGGCATAATCATTATTGATTTCATTGATATGAGTAACGACGATCACCGTCGTCGCGTGTTGCATTCGCTGGAACAGGCGTTAAGCAAAGACCGGGTTAAAACCGGGATCAATGGCTTTTCTCAGCTTGGGCTGGTGGAAATGACCCGCAAGCGCACCCGTGAAAGCATTGAGCACGTCCTGTGTCAGGGCTGTCCGGTGTGTAAAGGGCGGGGCACGCTAAAAACCGTCGAAACCGTCTGTTATGAAATTATGCGTGAAATCGTTCGTGTGCATCATGCCTATGATTCCGATCGCTTTCTGGTCTATGTTTCCCCTGCGGTGGGTGAGGCGCTGAAAACCGATGAGTCACATGCCCTGGCAGAAGTTGAAATATTCGTCGGTAAGCAGGTAAAAGTGCAGATAGAACCGCTCTATACTCAGGAGCAATTTGACGTGGTAATGATGTAACGTTGCGGGAGGGTTCCACCCTCCAGTTTCGCCTGCTGATTAATCGACTTCGTTTGGGTAAACTACAGCCTGTGCACCCTGATCCATTTCGTTCGCGAAAAGGATGTGACAAGGGTGCGTGATGACTTTCCGTTCTCGCGGAAGACAAGGAGAGGTGTGTGAGGCAATTGCCGAAGATTCTGCTGCTAACCGGCGCAATAGTTGTGGTCATTGTTGCGCTGCTTATTAGCGGGCTACGACTGGTTATGCCCCACATGAATAGCTGGCGTGAGCCCCTGCTGGAAAAGGTCTCTTCCGTCATCGGGATGCCTGTACAGGCGAGTGCGCTTAGCGGTCAGTGGCAGAACTTTGGTCCGGTGCTGGAAGTAAAACAGATTCAGGTTGGTCTGAAGGATGGCGGCGAACTGAAGGTCGATCGCGTTTCACTGGCGCTGGACGTCTGGCAGTCGCTGCTGCATCTGCGCTGGCAGTTTCGCAACCTCACCTTTTACCATCTCAGACTCACTACCAACACGCCGCTGACCAGTGGAAACAGCGATAAAATGCAGCTGGAGCCGGGGCAGTTCAGCGATCTCTTCCTGCGCCAGTTTGACCATTTCGACCTGCGCGACAGCCAGATTAGCTTTCTTACACCTTCCGGCCAGCGCGCCCGCCTGGATATTCCACAGCTCACCTGGCTGAATGAAAAAAATCGCCATCGGGCAGAAGGGCTGGTCAACCTCTCAAGCTTTACCGGCCAGCACGGCGAGGTGCAGGTGCGGCTGGATCTGAGCGATAGCAACGGCTATCTCGACACCGGGCGCGTCTGGATGCAGGCCGACGACGTGGACGTCAGGCCCTGGCTGGGACAATGGATGCGTGATAATACCAGTCTGGAAAGCGCGCGCTTCAGCCTGGCGGCATGGATGAGCCTGAAGGACGGGCAAATTTATGACGGAGACGTACTGCTTAAAAAAGGCGGCGCAAGCTGGAAGGGCGAGAAGCAGGCTCACCAGCTCACCGTCGATAATGTTACCGCCCATATTGCCCGCTTTAATAATGGCTGGCGCATACATCTGCCGCAAACCAATCTGGTCACGGATGGGAAGCCCTGGCCGAAAGGGCAGTTATCCCTGCTCTGGCTGCCAGCAGACAGCACGCTGCCGGGGCCGGATCGCCAGGACGAAATTCGCGTGCGCGCGAACAACCTGGATATCGAACGTATTGATCCGCTGATACCCTTATTTGCCAGGCTGTCGCCGCAGCTGCTTAATAACTGGCGCGCACTGCAGCCTCGCGGGCGTCTTACCGCGCTGGCGGTGGATGTGCCCCTCGCCCAGCCCGATCAAAGCCGCTTTCAGGCCCGCTGGCAGGATCTGAGCTGGCAGCACTGGCAGCTCCTTCCCGGCATGGAACACTTTAGCGGTAGCGTATCGGGCGCGGTTGCCGACGGGCAGCTGAAATTCAACATTCGCGATGCCAGCCTGCCGTATGGCTCGATGTTCCGTGCGCCGCTTGAGATTGAGCAGGCCACGGGCGGCATCCGCTGGCAGTACAGTCACGAGCGGTTGATGCTGGCCGGCGACCAGCTGGACATCAAAGCTCGCTCTTTGTGGGCCAGGGGTGATTTTAGCTATACGCAGTCTGAAGGACAGGCGCCACAGCTGGATATCCTGGCGGGAATCAATGTCACGCAGGCCGGGGATGCCTGGCGCTACTTCCCGGAGCCGCTGATGGGCACGTCGCTGGTGAATTATCTTAGCGGGGCGATCAAAGGCGGTCAGGCGCATAACGCCTCGCTGATCTTCCACGGTAATCCCCATCTGTTCCCGTTTAAGCACAATGAAGGCATGTTTGAAGTATGGGTTCCGCTGAGGCAGGCGACCTATCAGTTCCAGCCAGGCTGGCCCGCGCTTGAGAATCTGGATATTAACCTCGACTTTATCAACGATGGTCTGTGGATGAAGGCACAAGAGACGAAGCTTGGCGACGTGCAGGGCAGAAACATTTCCGCCGTTATTCCTGACTACGTGAAGGAAAAGCTGATTATTGACGGCGATATCAGTGGGTCAGGGGCAGAGGTTGGTGATTATTTCAATCTTTCCCCGTTGAAACCATCCCTTGGCGCGGCGCTGGAACAGCTACAAATAGGCGGTGATGTAAGTGGTCACTTACACCTGAATATCCCGCTGGATGGTGAGGAGGTACATGCCACCGGCGATGTGAATCTCAATAATAATACGCTGTTTATTAAACCGCTGGACAGCACCCTGCATGCGCTTCACGGTCGCTTTACCTACGATAACGGCAATCTGCAAAGCGGACCGCTGACCGCCAGCTGGTTTGGCCAGCCGGTGGGCGTGAGCTTTTCTACCCGCGAAGAAGCGAAAGGTTTCGATATCGGTATTGATATGAAAGGCGACTGGCAGCCGGCAAAAATAGACCTTATTCCCGACGGCCTGCGGAAAAAACTCAGCGGCAGCGCCAGCTGGCAGAGCAATATTCTGATCAATTTGCCTCACAAGGGGGGGGCAGAGTATCAGATTGTCCTTGACGGCGATCTGAAAAATGTGAGCAGTCACTTACCTTCCCCGCTTGATAAAGACTCAGGTGTAGCGATGCCTGTCAGAGTTAATGCCAAAGGAAATCTGGCCGCTTTCACCCTGAGCGGGGCGCTGGGAGAACGTAATCGTTTTAACAGCCGATGGCTGCTGGGCAAACAGCTCAGGGTCGAGCGTGGCATATGGGAAAATAATGCCAAAGCAACGCCGCCGCTGCCAGACAAGAGCGGAATGGTACTGAACCTGCCGCCGCTGGACGGTGCCGCCTGGCTAGGCCTGTTCAGCGCGGATAGTACACAAGGCAGCGGGTTGGAAGCCCGTAGCAAAAGCAGCATTCCCGGTAATATTACCCTGCACACGCCTCAGCTCACTCTTGCGGGCCAGGAATGGCACGATCTGAACGCAACGCTCAGCCAGAGCGTATCGGGCGATCCCCGCGTAGAGGTTAAGGGGCGTGAAATTACAGGCGCGCTGGATATGAATCAGCGTTCTCCCTGGGTGGGTCACCTTAACTATCTTTATTACAACCCGGAGTGGGCTACACAGAAAAGCGCATCGCCGCTGCCTGACGATACCCGTGGGATTGATTTCAGCCGGTGGCCAGCGCTAAATATCGTCTGTGACCAGTGCTGGCTGAGAGGGCAGAAATTTGGCCGGATGCAGGCGAACCTCTCTCATAGCAGTGATACGCTGACGTTGCGTAACGGGTTAATTGATACCGGCAGCGCCAGGCTGACGGTGAACGGCGAGTGGGTCAACCGCCCTGGTGCCCAACGCACCGCGCTGAAGGGTGTGCTGAGTGGCAGGAAGGGCAATGATGCAACCAACTGGTTTGGTGTGAACTCGCCGCTGCGCGACTCGCCCTTTACGATTAACTACGATCTTCACTGGCAGTCGGCACCCTGGCAGCCGTCGGAGGCCACCCTAAGCGGCGTGCTCAAAAGCCACTTTGGCGCGGGTCAGATAGCCGACGTCAATACGGGCCGCGCCGGGCAGCTCCTGCGCCTGGTGAGTTTCGATGCGCTACTGCGTAAGCTGCGCCTTGATTTCAGCGATACCTTCGATCGCGGCTTTTTCTACGACTCCATTAACGGCACCGCCTGGATTGATAAAGGCACGCTGCATACCGATAACCTGCTGGTTGACGGGCTGGAGGCGGATATTGCCATGAAGGGTAAAATGGATCTGGTGAAACGTCAGATTGATATGGAAGCGGTGGTCACGCCGGAAATCTCCGCTACGGTGGGCGTAGCGACTGCCTTTGCAGTAAACCCGGTGATTGGAGCGGCGGTATTTGCGGCCAGTAAAGTGCTGGGCCCGCTCTGGAACAAGATATCGGTGCTGCGCTACCATATTTCCGGGCCGATTGATAAACCACAGATTGACGAAGTGTTGCGAAAGCCGCGAGATAACAGCGCGAAGTGAATTTGACGTGACCGGGGAATTGCCTCAGGCTATAGAAATGCGATGCCAGCGGTTACTGGCTCATCCACACAGAGCGAGAATACATGAGTCTGAATCTGGTAAGTGAGCAGTTACTAACTGCAAATAATATTAATCAACAGGATCTCTTTACCCTGCTTGGTCAGCTTTCTGAACGTAAGCTCGACTATGCGGATCTCTATTTTCAGTCCAGCTTTCACGAATCCTGGGTACTGGAAGACCGCATTATTAAGGATGGCTCCTGGAATATTGACCAGGGCGTCGGCGTCCGTGCGGTCAGCGGCGAAAAAACCGGGTTTGCCTATGCCGACCAGATCACGCTAAACGCCCTGACGCAAAGCGCCATGGCCGCGCGCAGCATTGTGCGTGAGCAGGGCAACGGTATTTCCCGCACGCTGGGTGCGGTAATGAACCGCCCCCTTTATCCGGCGGTTGATCCTCTCCAAAGCCTCAGTCGTGAAGAAAAAATCGCCCTGCTGCATCGCGTTGACAGTACCGCGCGTGCGGCAGATAAGCGGGTGCAGGAAGTCAGCGCCAGCCTGAGCGGCGTCTATGAACTGATTCTGGTGGCGGCAACCGATGGAACGCTTGCGACCGACGTCCGGCCACTGGTTCGCCTCTCCGTCAGCGTTCAGGTTGAAGAAAACGGTAAGCGCGAACGCGGCTCGAGCGGCGGCGGCGGCCGTTTCGGCTACGAATTCTTCCTGGCTGACGAATCGGGCGAAGTTCGTGCTGATGCCTGGGCGCGCGAAGCGGTGCGGATGGCGTTAGTGAATCTTAACGCCGTAGCGGCACCTGCCGGGACCATCCCGGTAGTGCTGGGCGCGGGATGGCCGGGCGTCCTGCTGCACGAAGCGGTGGGCCACGGTCTTGAAGGTGATTTCAACCGGCGGGGAACCTCGGTGTTTAGCGGTCAGATGGGCCAGATGGTGGCATCAGAGCTTTGCACCGTCGTTGATGATGGCACCATTGACGGGCTGCGCGGCTCGCTGGCCGTGGATGATGAAGGCGTACCCGGGCAGTACAATGTGCTGATCGAAAACGGCATCCTCAAGGGCTATATGCAGGATAAGCTCAATGCGCGCCTGATGGGAGTCAAACCTACCGGCAATGGTCGACGTGAGTCCTATGCCCATCTGCCGATGCCGCGCATGACCAATACCTATATGCTGGACGGTAAATCCACCCCGCAGGAAATTATCGAAAGCGTGGATTACGGCCTGTATGCGCCAAACTTTGGCGGTGGGCAGGTGGATATCACCTCCGGCAAGTTTGTGTTCTCAACCTCAGAGGCCTATCTGATTGAGAAGGGCAAGGTCACTAAAGCCGTGAAAGGGGCGACGCTCATCGGCTCCGGCATTGAGGCGATGCAGCAGATTTCGATGGTTGGCAACGATCTGGCGCTGGATAAAGGCGTGGGCGTCTGCGGCAAAGAGGGGCAGAGTCTGCCAGTCGGCGTTGGCCAGCCGACCCTGAAGCTGGATAAACTGACCGTAGGTGGTACCGCCTGACGGCATGACGCCGCCTGCCAGGGCGGCGTCTTTTATTTCCTTACTCTCCTCTGAACTCCTGATAAATATCCGCCACCCGGTCAAAATAGGCCGTCAGAGAATCAATACAGAGCTGAACCTTAAGCGGTAGTTTATCCTTCTGGGTATAGACCGCATAAACCGGTCGTGGCACCGACTGATAGTGCGGAAAAAGGATGTCCACTTTACCGGCGTTAATCTCATCAATCACCCACATCAACGGCACCCAGGCAATCCCGGAGCCTGCACCCAGCCACTTAATCAGCGTTTGTGAATCATTGGTGGCGAAGCGGCCCTGCGGCGAGAGGCGGATCGAAACGCCTTCTGGCGAGGTCAGTTCTACATCGTTGTCGGGCCGGACACTGTATTGCAGCCAGGAAAAATTGCTGATGTCCGTCGGCTTTTCGGGAATGCCGTGGGTGGCCAGATAGCTTCTGGCGGCACAGACCACCATCGGCATTGAGCCGAGCCTTTTGGAAAACAGGTTAGAATCCTGGAGCGCCCCCACGCGGATCACCAGGTCCAGGCCATCAGCAATCAGGTCAGGCGCCGGGCTGCCGGTGACCAGATTCACGGTCAGGCCCGGATACTTTTTCAGCATCTCTGCGCTCATCGTCGCCAACACATTCTGCGCCATGGTAGAGGAGCTACCGATGCGCAGCGCACCGACCGGCGTGTTGTTGAAGGCGTAGAGCTGCTCATGCACCTGCTGTGCCTCAGCCATCATTCGCCGACAGCCCTGAAAATAAATTTTCCCCGCCTCGGTCAGGCCGAGGCTTCGCGTGCTGCGATTCAGCAGCTTGATCTGCAATTCGTCCTCAAGCTTTGCGACGATTTGGCTTACGGCGGAAACGCTCATTTGCATTTGATGGGCGGCAGCGGTGAAGGATCCCAGCTCCACGACCCGTGCAAACACGGTCATGCCTTTCAGTCTTTCCATTATTAACTCTGGCTTAAAAGTGATTTAGATCACATTAGGTAGAAAACACATAGTCAGCCGCGTTACTATAGCACCGCCGGGTTACTCCTCAGTAACTCAACTCGCCGAAATGCTGGCTCCTGGATACGCTATTATTCATTGAGCGCCGGTTATGATTATCTGACAGTATGCGCACAGGACTGTCATCATCAACCTGTAAAACAGCAACCGCCCTGAGCAAGGGAGGTGGCTTTTGTATGGCAAATGCGAGCCCGGTTAAGTACTGACAAGGATAAGAGATGAGTATGCTTCCGGTTATTGTAATATTTGGGCTCTCCTTTCCGCCCATATTCTTTGAAATCATAGTGTCACTGATGCTGTTCTGGCTGGTGCGTCGTCTGCTTACGCCAACCGGGATCTACGATTTGGTCTGGCATCCCGCACTGTTTAATACAGCACTCTACTGCTGCCTGTTTTATCTGGTTTCCCGATTGTTTGTCTGAGGTCTGAGTGAAAGCGCTAACAAGAAAAATTTCCCGGTTTGCCATTACCCTTATTCTGGTCATCGTAGCCGTCATTGTCATCTTCCGTGCCTGGGTGTTTTACACCGAGTCGCCCTGGACGCGTGATGCTAAATTTACCGCTGATATCGTGGCGATAGCCCCGGATGTTAGCGGTCTGATCACCGACGTTCGCGTACACGACAACCAGCTGGTAAAAAAAGATCAGGTGCTGTTTGTGGTTGATCAGCCGCGTTATCAGCAGGCGCTGAATCAGGCCGAAGCCGACGTTGCCTATTATCAGACGCTGGTCAGTGAAAAACGACGTGAGGCTGCCCGCCGTAACCAGCTGGGCGTCTCTGCGATGTCGCGGGAAGCGATCGACCAGGCGAACAATGAATACCAGACTACCGAGCATCAGCTGGCAAAGGCCACGGCAACCCGTGATACCGCGCAGCTCGATTTAACCCGTACCGTAGTGAAAGCCCCTGCTGATGGCTGGATTACCAACCTTAACGTCTACCGCGGTGAGTTCATTACCCGGGGATCGACGGCGGTGGCGCTGGTACAGGCGCATACCTTCTACATCCTCGCCTATATGGAAGAGACTAAGCTGGAGGGCGTTCGGCCGGGCTATCGCGTAGAGATTACGCCGCTGGGCAGTAACCGCGTGCTGCACGGCACCGTTGACAGTATTGCGGCTGGGGTGACCAACAGCAGCAGCACGATAGACAGTAAAGGCATGGCTACCATCGACTCAAACCTTGAGTGGGTGCGTCTGGCGCAGCGTGTGCCCGTCCGTATCCGTCTGGATCAGCAGCAGGGTAATATTTATCCTTCCGGTACCACTGCAACGGTAGTGATAACGGGTGCGCGCGATCGTCAGACCAGTGATATGTCACCCATGATGAAACTGATGCATCGCCTGCGTGAGTTCGGCTAAGCAGGGAGCAGTTATGCAGTGGTATCGTCTGCGATTTCCGATCAAACTCACCTTTGCCATTGTGCTGGCACTGGTGATTGGCTTTCACTTTAATCTGCAAACGCCGCGCTGGGCCGTCATGACGGCCTGTATCGTTGCGGGCGGCACGGCATTTGCGGCCGGCGGCGATCCCTTTTCCGGTGCGCTACGTCACCGTGGCATGCTGCGTATTATCGGCACCTTTATCGGCTGCATCGCCTCGCTGGTGATCATGATCGCCACCATTCGCGCACCGGTCGTTATGCTGCTGTTGTGCTGTCTGTGGGCAGGATTCTGCGTCTGGCTCTCCTCACTGATCAAAGTTGAGAACTCCTATGCATTGGGTCTGGCGGGCTACACCGCGCTGATTATCGTGGTAAGTCTGAATGCCAATGGTTCGGTACTGGTGGCACCGCAGTTTGCCGTTGAACGCTGTAGCGAAATCATCATAGGGATCGTCTGCGCTATCCTCGCCGATATGCTGTTCTCTCCGCGCTCCATTAAGCAGGATCTCGATCGGGAAGTGGATGCGCTGCTGGTGGATCACTATCATCTGATGCAGCTCTGCGTCGCGCCTGCGCCGAAAGAGGAGGTCGATAAGGCCCTGACCGGACTGGTGCGTCGCACAACCGCCGTTAACGGCATGCGTAGCCACCTGATGATGGAGTCGGGAAGATGGTATAACATCGATCGACGCCTGCGCGCTTTAAACACGCTTTCGCTGACGCTGATTACCCAGGCGGCTGAGGCCTTTGTTATCCAGGACACACGTGAGGCTTACCTGCCGCCGCAGTTTCATCTGTTATTTGAAAAACCGGCCACTACGGTGGCAGAAGTCCACAAACAGATGAAGGTGCTGCGTAGAGTCATCAGCGCCAGCGGCAGTAAAAATACCCCGGCCACTATCGCAAACTGGGTGGGTGCAGCAACCCGCTATCTGCTTCTGCTTAAGGGCATTCACACCAACGCCCGCATCAGCAGTATGGAAGAAGAGGTTCTGAATGGTGAGCCGGTAGTGAAAATGCGTTCTGCGGAAACACGACACGCGCTGGTTAACGGTATCCGCACCTTTGTTGCCACTGCTATCGGCTCGCTGTTCTGGCTCTGGTCAGGCTGGTCATCGGGGAGTGGTGCCATGGTTATGCTGGCGGTCGTCACCGCGCTGGCGATGCGCATGCCAAATCCGCTGATGATGGCGAAAGACTTCCTCTACGGGATGATCGTTGCTATTCCGCTCGGCTCGCTTTACTACATGTTCATCATGCCATCGACACAACAGAGTATGCTGTTGTTGTGCATCGCGATGGGGGTAATGGCATTTGTTGCCGGGATCCTTATTCAGCGTCGGCAGATTGGCACGCTGGGCGCACTGGTTGGCACGGTCAACGTACTGACGCTTGATAACCCGATGACCTTTAACGTGAGCGCCTTTCTGGATAACGCGCTTGGCCAGGCCATTGGCTGCTTTCTTGCGCTGCTGGTGATCCTGCTTATTCGTGATACGTCAAAAGACCGCATTGGCCGCACGCTGCTTAACCGCTTTATGTACTCTGCGGTTTCGGCCCTGACGACAAATCAGCTCAGACGGCGGGAAAATCACCTGCCCGCGCTTTACCAGCAGTTGTTTATGCTGCTCAATATGTTCCCAGGCGACATTAACAAGTATCGCATCGCCCTGACGCTGATTATCAGCCATCAGCGGCTGCGTGAGGCAGAAATTCCGGTCAATGCCGATCTGTCGGCCTACCATAAACAGCTGCGCCACACCGCAGACCGCGTCGTCGCCTCCGGCAGTGATACGAAGCGTCGGCGTAATTTTGAGCAGCTGCTGGCGGAGCTGGACATTTACCAGGACAAACTCCAGCAGTATGACGCGCCACTCAGCGCCACCGAGCCGGTGCAGCGGCTCAGGGAGATGCTGAAAAAGTACCAAAGCACGCTGATTCAGATTTAACCCCAGGGCAGGGTGCAGGCACATTATTGACCTGCACCTGCACCTGCACCTGCACCTGCACCTGCACCTGCACCTGCACTCGTACACGCTCACCTACCTGCATTTTCATCTGCACCCGTACACGCTCACCTACCTGCATTTTCATCTGCACTCGTACACGCTCACTTACCTGCATTTTCATCTGCATCCGTACGCGCTTACCTACCTGCATTCTCATTTGCACCCGTACACGCTCACCTACCTGCATCCGCATCCGTCCTGAGCGTATTCCTGTCCGTTGCCTGCGGGGATAAAGCACGCCATCTATACTGATCTCATCAGGATGGTAAACCCCTACAGGAGAATATAATGAACCTATCATTCCTTCAGGATAACGACCTCTTCCAGACCGGTTATCTCGCGGACGGACAGTGGCAGCGCTGCGCGACCACCTTTGATGTGGTTAATCCGGCCACGGGCGAGGTCATAGCCCAGGTGGCCCGCGCGGGTAAAAGCGAGACAGAACAGGCGATTGCCGCAGCCGAAAATGCCTTTCCGGCCTGGCGGCAGAAAACGGCAAAAGCGCGCAGCGAGATCCTGAATCGCTGGTATCAGCTGATTATCGATAATAAAACCTGGCTCGGGAAGCTGATGACGGCGGAGCAGGGCAAGCCGGTAAAAGAAGCGGAGGGCGAAGTAGAGTATGCCGCCAGCTTTATCCAGTGGTTTGCCGAGCAGGCAAAACGAGCCAATGGGGAGATCATCCCTCCTGCTAAAACTGGCTCAAGAATTCTGGCCACCCGCGAGCCTGTCGGCGTGGTCGCGGCGATAACGCCCTGGAACTTCCCGATGGCGATGCTGACCCGCAAGCTTGGCCCGGCCCTGGCCGCAGGCTGCACCGGGGTGATTAAACCGGCTAACAATACGCCACTCTCTGCCTTTGCGCTGCTGGCGCTGGCAAAAAAAGCCGGGGTGCCGGACGGTGTGATTAACGCTGTTGCGGGCGATACGCACGCAATTAGCGATGCGATTATGGCCAGTAAAGCGGTCAGGAAGATCTCTTTTACCGGTTCAACGCAGGTTGGCAAACTGCTGATGCGTAATGCCGCCGAAACGATGAAAAAAGTCTCAATGGAGCTCGGTGGCAACGCGCCCTACATCGTTTTTGAGGATGCGGATATTGATGCCGCAGTCAAAGGGGCGATCGCCAATAAGTTCCGCAATGCCGGACAGGTGTGCGTCAGCGTTAACCGCTTTTATATTCAGAGTAACGTTTATGACAGGTTTGTGCGGCAGCTCGCCGATGAGGTGAGCAAGCTTAAGGTGGGCAACGGCATGGATGAGGGCGTGATTGTGGGGCCGCTAATCGAATCAGCAGCGGTAGATAAGGTTGAGGAACACGTCAATGATGCCATCGCGAAGGGTGGGCAGATCCTCACCGGCGGCGCACGACATGCGCTGGGCGGAAATTTCTGGCAGCCCACGGTGATTGCCGAAGCCAGTGAAAATATGCAGCTGGCCCGGGAAGAGACCTTTGGGCCGGTCGCGGCCTGTTTTCGCTTTGATAATGAAGAAGAAGTGATACGCCGGGCAAACGACACTGAATTTGGTCTGGCGGCCTACTTCTATACGCAGAATTTGCAGCGTGTATTTCGGGTATCCCAGGCGTTGGAAAGCGGCATGGTAGGGGTCAACGAGTGCGCGGTATCAACGGAAGTGGCACCGTTCGGCGGGATAAAAGAGTCCGGGCTGGGTCGTGAAGGGTCGGTGCTGGGGTTGGAAGAGTATCTGGAAGTGAAGGCCGTACATATCGGTGGGCTGTAGCTAAAAAAAGGCCCCGGGCAACCGGGGCTAAAGGATTCGCCATACTGACGAGGAATAACATGCCACCTGTAGCCGCGGCGAGCCGATGAGGTCTTTCTCACGCCAGGCCTGCGATCATTGTCGATATTATTAACTGCACTTATTATTAATGTTTCTTTGTCACGCATCAGGCTTACTTACACTACCGGTAAAACGCAGGGATTACGTCCCCGGTGCGACTGTGGCTGCTAACTTTACTTAGATGAATAATCAGGTTTTTATTAACCCGGCTGGCTAACTTAACACGCATTGATGCCGCGCAAAAACAAAAGCGCAATGATATCCCTGATGTGAGATATAAATGGCCCGGTTATTAAATCAGAACTCAGCAAGGATAATTATCGAACCTGGAATGCATTGGGTTATTTATAAAGCTCGGCGGTAATGTGGTAATTACCCTCATTACGGGCTTCAATAACACGATACGACGATGCCCCCTGTTCCTCAGCCTTCTGAGAAAGCTGCTGGCGCATATCGGTCGGTACGCCATCAATGCCGCTGATTGTCACGGTGCCCATCGATTGCAGATTTTGGCTGTCCGCCTGCTCCTGGGTTACCAGGTTAGCGGCGCTTGCACCGAATGAGAGAACGGCAGCCAGACTTATCATGCTTATCATTAATTTGGTTTTCATGGATATACTCCTCAGAGGACTCATTGGTAACCGGGCAGGATAATAAGCGATGATATTCTGGGGTTACCGTCTTTTACGATTGTTGTCTCAGTGACAATTCATTTAGCGAATATTTATGGTGCCAACATGTAGGGTAAATAACTGTGTAAAGTGCTTGATTCGGGCGACAAAGCATTACGTACAATTATTTATCTATGCCGGTTTATTTATAAATTTCCGCCGTTGCGTGATAGGTATTATTCATATTCGCTTCAATTACGCGATAGGCAGATGCGCCCTTGTCATCAGCTTTCTGGTTAAGCTGCTGACGAATATCCATTGGTGTGCCTGCTACACCGCTTACGGTGATAGTCCCCACAGCCTGTAGATTTTGTGCCTGCTCAGAGTTGATTAGCTCAGCGGCGCTGGCACCGAAAGAGAAGGCTGATAACAGGGTCATAGCAACAACTGCTTTGGTGATTTTCATGATTTTATTCCTCGTTACTGTTTTTATTTTTCGTTTGCTGTGATTTGCATCACGAAGACAAGTATAGAACTAATAACGTAAAAAATTAATAGCAAGCTAATAATAAAATGGCGGGTGAGCCTCGCCCGGAAGCGGTTTTTAATAACTTTAGGTTATAACCAGTGCTTATATTTTCGCCACTCACTGTTAAATCCATGTAAAAACATCGTGATATGTGAATTTATCTTTTTGTGCGTTTATTTGTGGTTGATCACACTATGAGACGGAAGTATTGGAGTATTTCACGTTGCATAGTCGGCAATCAGGCAGTTGATAATAGCGGCAAGGGCTAGGGCTAGGGCTAGGGCTAGGGCTAGGGCAAGGGCAAGGGCAAGGGCAAGGGCAAGGGCAAGGGCAAGGGCAAGGGCAAGGGCAAGGGCAAGGGCAA
>NZ_CDPK01000022.1:0-258 GCF_900068895.1 Erwinia sp. ErVv1
ACTTGCCTCGAGATGAATCTTCCCTGACCCTTTAAGGGTCCTGAAGGGACGTTGAAGACTACGACGTTGATAGGCCGGGTGTGTAAGCGCAGTGATGCGTTGAGCTAACCGGTACTAATGACCCGTGAGGCTTAACCTTACAACACCAGAAGCGTTCTGGTGGGCGTTGAGAGACAGAAGACAATTTTCAGCTTATCCGGACAAGAATTAAGCTGTTCTGCCTATTACGCATGCGGGACGGAGCAAGAGATTTTATCT
>NZ_CDPK01000022.1:370-23602 GCF_900068895.1 Erwinia sp. ErVv1
ATGCGAGAGTAGGGAACTGCCAGGCATCAAATAAAGCAATAGCCCTGACCTCACGGTCAGGGTTTTTTGCGTTATGGGGCAGGAGAAATCGGTTCTCGGGCATAATGAGATTTCCTTACTGCTCACTAAACCTGTAAAATTTAACCTACCCACGCTACCCACGCTACCCACGCTACCCACGCTACCCACGCTACTCAGCTTCTCCAGACTCCAATATATTCATACCGGCGTCCGGGAGCAGAGGATAGTAATGCCTGTAAAAATCTTTCAGTATGATTTATCCAGGCGACTAAAAAATATGAATATAAACCTTGTTGAGAGTAATACTATTTATTACACCGAAGGCGTTACAATTACATTGAAAGTGCCACTATAGGATCCTAATGGGTAAGTTTCGGTCCGCTGAGACGAGATGAAACGCACTTTAACGCCTTTCTGCAGGTCAGGAACATCAGAAAGTGAAGGGTAAACAGGCAGGTTATTATAACCAAAGGAAGTTGATGATTCGCCTCCATCAACTCGGACCCAGGTAGTATTAAGTCGCATACGATCGTTATTTTCTGAGGTCAGTTCGTTATTACCTGGGCCAGATAATGAGAGAGAAACACTACTGGCATTGCCAATAAATTGAAAGGCTGGCGTCGTAGCGGTCATATAGCCTGCCAGATCCTGTAACTTCAGGCTGAATGCCGAGTTGGTCACATCTTTGCTATCAACGTAGATCCTGACGCTGGTGCTAATTTCTGCAAGTAATTCAATTGATGTTTTAACGGATACGGCTGACTGCACCGGCACCACAGTGGCGAAAGCGAGCAGCACTCCTGTTATCATTCTGTATTTCATATCTCTGTTCCTGTTAGCTTTCGGGAGTAATGATCGCCGTTAGCGTGTCGTGTAGTCGTGTACCTGCAGGAATTCCACGGATCTCTTTACCCATTAAAATAAACTGAACTTCAAGCTGGGCGCTACTCACCTCTCCGGCGGGTAAGATGCCACGGTAAATACTGTCTGGTGCTATGGCTACATCTGCAATAACGATTTTATAGGGCACGAAATTCTCTCCGGGTGTCGATCGCAGACGCCACTCATTATGTTGTTGCTGTAACGATTCAAAACTGAGCTTGTATGAAAGTGGCTCGCTGTTTGCCATGTCCGTTTTTGTTAAACGCAGACGTACCGAACTTTTAGCATCCTGAAACGGGCCGACTTCGCCAAATATCAAAGCTGATTTATCAAAGCTGGCGGAGACAGTCGATGCTGTCTTTTGCAAAACATGGAGATCAAGATAAAGCGGAGTTAGTATGCTGTTTTTTCCTTCTACGCTAAAGCTGAAGCTGCCCAGCTGTACCCGTGGTGATATTGCCTGGCGCATTAAGGCGGAACGGCGGGCCCGGGAGGATGCGGTTGCCTGGAAGTGTATCCGTCGATCCTGAGGAGAGGCTGCAAGCTGCAATGGTTGGCCACAGCGAAGCTGCGTACCTGGTGAAGAGGAATGTATCGATAATGCCAGCGAGGCAGCGACCAACTCATTGTTTTCACAGCGCCCGTCACCGGCGGGTTGAAGCTGCAAAATTACCGTTTTGTTGGCGGGTTGCAATAATGAAAGCGACCCTGAACGCCCACCACTATGTTGACCCTCGCTAAAGAGACGCAGGGAGCCATTGGGCTGGGGCTGTACGACTATGGCTCCATTGGCAAGTGCAGCCAGGGGAGCCAGTAACAGGGTCGTGAAAAGAGACAAACGCATGATCTATTCCTTATGCTCGCACATATCATAAACCTGTAATTTGCCATCCATCTCAAAGGAAAGATGCCTGCTAACCGTTAGCGATCGTGCGTGATTGGGATAAACGTTAAATGACTTACGGTCCTTGCGCCCATCAATAATCAGGTTACGCAGTTCGCTACGTACATTGCCCGTTGCCCTGAGCGTCCATGCATTATCTTTGCAGCTCAGACTAATACCTGCGGTATGTTTGCCAGGTGGTAAATAACGTAGTAATACGTCATAGCCAACAGCGAAACGCACTTTACCTTTATCAGACTCCTGCTCCGGGTAACTCGGACGGATGCGTAGCCGATATACCGTCTCATATCCCACGGGCTTGAGTGGCAGGATACGAACCTTACGCTCCTCACCATAAGGAACAATGAGTTTGGTCGGTGAGAACAGCAGAGTCGGATCGGCAGTTCCCAACTCTTTAACTCTATTTTCATTGGTGTCTCCCGGATTAGTCACGCGGAAAAGTTCGAGCGTGACAAACTCATAGCGCTGGCTATTACTGTCTCCTCCCTGTGCCTCAGTATCAGACGATCTGAATGCCGACTTTACGGTAATAAAGTTATCTCTGGGTCTTTCCTGACGAATATCCTTAACGATTGGGAAAACTTCTATCGCCTGTACGGCAGCAGAAAAAAGCAGGATTACGTTACTAATAAAAAAAAGTGACCATTTATTCAATTTCACAATTAACCTCACGAATTTGCATTACGCCCTGCATCATTTTTATTTCCTCTTCCATAAGTGGACAGCTATACGTTTGATCCTCTTTTTTCAAGGTCAGAGAAATCAGTTTTTGTCGGCTTTCGAGCTGAAAATCTCCGATAAAAAACCCTTCCTCATCCGATAAAGCATTCGCCCCCACTATTCGGGCGTAGCTTAAAGGACGGCCTGCAAAATAGAGACGGCCCGTGACGGTAAGGTTTTGTATGGCCGCGAGTTTGACATGATAGACCTGGCCCGGCAGGGCCCAGGTTGATGTACTTTTAGTACTGATATCGTAAAAAGCATTATTTCCTGAGGTAAACAACTGCTCGGCTTTAGGTGCAATTTTCTTATATGGCATAATACTCAGCGTAGTTTTCTCGCCACCCTTAACGACGACAGGTTCGTTATTGTCGTTTCGGACTTCAAAATAGTGGTCTTCTGCCAGATCTGTTGCATCAATAATAAGTGCTGAGTTGCTCTCAACTTTCCCCCAGGCAATTTCACTGTTACCGATTGCGAAACCACTACGCTGAGAGAAATATTGCTGATGATAGGTCGACTCACTGATTGACTGTGAGGCGCCGAAAGAGGTAAACCCGAAGCGGTTATCAACCACTGTACCTACGCTGGCATTCGTACTACCCCGCTGCCCATGATCCAGGCTGGCATTCAGGGCATATTTGCTTCCACGATTAAATTCAGGATTATCAACATTTAATGCATAGCTGGCGCTGTAAGTGTTGTCATCATTCTCTTCTGTGAGTCTGGTTCGCAAATTGAGAGATTGATAATGATTATAGCTGCGTTCACGCATGCTCAGCGAAAATTGGGTATAGAACCGATCTTCAATGACGCTGTGGAAAGAATAGCGGCTGGTGAATTCATTAGCACCGCGGTGATAGCCGAGATCTACCCTTAGACTGAGCCTGTCTGCCAGAGGAAAATCACGATTCAGATTAATATCCCAGTTCTTAAAGTTCGTCTTGCTCAGTTGACCATATTCTTGACTCAGCGTGTTAACACCATAACTGACGCTCAGGCCCAGGCTCCAGGGAAGGACGGTAGTAGCGCCTAATTGCATAGAAGTGAAGTCGTAAGCGGGAACAATCGCGAAGCGGCGAAAATCTTCCTCATCGCCATTAAACATGAACTTTCGGTAGCTAAAATTCATGCCCATTAGATTAAGATTTTTCATCCATCCAAACTGATAGCCATGGCTGCCATCGTCGCCATAAAGACTATCGAAATAGAAGCGTTCCGCCAGCCAATTGTTCACCGGGACATCCAGGCTGACATTCCCGTATAAACGGCCATCGTCGACAAGGATCCCCACACCGGCTGATAATGCAGACAGGGTGGTATAAGCCAGTGAAAGATTGGCGAAGTAGTGGCTATTCAAGGGGAGAGGGGGGCCCTGAAGGCCACAGTTTGTGCACCGGCGAGAGAGGCTTGAAGAGATTTCGCTTTTATAGGGGTCATATCGACCAAACTCAACAATAAACTCTATTTCACCCGAGTGGAAAGGACCATTACGTTTATAAAAGGGCTGAATTTTTTCTTCATATACGCCATTCACCATCTTAGAGACCAACCGCACCTCGTAGCCTCCGCTTGGCCAGCTACGCGTGTCCAGATGATGCAGACCTTCGGGAAACTGTTGTAAATCAATGAGTCTTCCCTGACGATAAATTTCAACGGTTCCGGCCTGCTGTAGGTAGACCGTAACGGGTGAGGCGGCACCGTATCCAGGATTGATGTAATTATCACCTATGCGACCCAGAGAAATGCCGTCAAAGTTAACAGGGTTAAAGAAGCTGTAGGTCATTGAGGGAGTACTGCTGAGCAGGTTATCGCTAAGTCGCTGACGACCAGACTTAAAGCGTATATTTTCGTGCTCAAGATAGAGTGCAAGCTCTTCTACATTGAAATTGATTTGGCTGGCGTAGCTCCAGGCGCCCTTTATATAGCTATTTCCCGTCAGGTTCAGCACTTCGCTGCTGCTTAGACTGACATTGTCCCCATAAGAGTCAGTAAGATAATTCAGGTTATGGGCATGAACAAAACCGGCGTTATTTGTATGAGGGATATACCCCTGCTTTAAGGTTGGTGAGGCTGCGCTAAACAGATTGCCTGGAAAGATGAGTCGAAGTGAGGAATCTGATTCATTGAGAAGGACGGCAGGCTTATCATGAGCAACTTTACCGGGCCCTAATCTCTCCAGCGGCGCTGAGAGCAAAGTAAGCAGTGCATCATATGAAATTTTCATGGGCGCATTATCTGGTGCCATAATCTGATCAACCAGTACGCGAGGTGACATAAGCAGAGCCTGTTGAAGATCGTACTCAACGCTGATGGTACCGAGTGAGACATCGCCATAATAGATGTCAAAAATACCCGTCTGACTGGCATTGAAAATACTCTCAAATCCCTTCGGTACTGCGACCGTTGGCGAGGCATGGGTGGTAGTAAAAGGAGAGAAAAGCGTCATTGCGCACACTATAAGCAGGCAAATGTAATAGTTATTACTCATTATTCCCTGTCCCGAATTAACTTACTGGCGTTATCAGCAAAGTAAATGTGTTTGCGTAGTGTCCTTGGGAGTATTTTTCGGCCAGGAGTTGTGAAGAGAAATTAATCCTGAATCCATTTGCTGGTGTAGCCTGGCTGATTTTATCCAGGACAGGCATTCGAAGTTTCTGCGTCACGGTATAGGTTTTTTTATCGAGAATGAAATTCCCTGTAAGGTTTATTACACCGCCACTTTCATCTATTTTTTTAAGTATAAAATCGCTCTCAGCGAAAATGATCTCGGCTTGTTCGATATTACCGACAAGGTGAAAGAGTTCAGAGGTTTTTTCAAACTTCCCCGTTGAGGCGTTAACGGGCAGAGAGAAATCAAACTCATTATCCTTGAGGGGGGTGTTCTGATAATAAAGGGCAATTTTGGCCAGGGATTCAGCGGAGATATCCATCGAAACCTGCGAACCAGGCAGGCTCATGGTGGACTGGCTCCAAAACACTATGGCTATTGAGAACAGAGCAGCAGGCTTATTTTTCATGGTATTCAGGCAGAGTCAGCCTGAGCCGACTCTGTTCCTCTAAGGAAAATTAAGGTTTAGCGACGACGTTCGCGTAGACGGTGCCCTTATACATACCCTGACCAAGCTGATCATAGTCCTTATCCGAGACCAGACGGAAAATAATGGGCAGCTCGCCATGAGTTTTGTTAGCAACAAGACTATAATCTTTAGTGGTACCTGAGGTCGCAAAAACCTGGCTGCCAGTAGAAGTGAGGGTAACGATTTTATACGTCATGCTATTTAGCGCCTCGCCCTGGTTGCTGAAAAGAGTAAAAGCATCACCGTTGGCAGAATTGCTATCATCCAGGGTAAGTCCTACTTCCAGCTTTTGGACATCATTATTCCAGAGTTTTAAGGGGGGCGTCTCCACTTCCATTTTACCAGAAGCTGCTGGCTTCATGACGACATCCATATCGGTAATTGGACGTCCACTGGGATCGGTAATATTAGCGCTGTCAGGGACATTCGCGCTTATATTGAATTTCGTATCATAATTTTCCGGCGTTGCAGCAAATGCTGATGTGGAAAATACCATTGCGGCTAATACAGATACTGTTTTTTTCATTAAACTATTCCTTTTAGATAACGACTGTTCCATCATTAATACAGTGTAATAATGAACATTTAGAAAATCTTAATGCCGATTTAAAATAAAATCCTGTACGGAAGGAAGTGTAGGAACTTTCTCTTATAAGGATTTATCAAGTATGCATCACGTGTTCTTAATATTCTTTAATATTTTTCTCTATTTTTCTTAAATATCATCAGGCATTGGGTTATTTTCTTTCTTCAGCAGATTATTTCAGCCCTGTATTAAGTGCTAGTTTTTAATCGTGTTGTGACCCACCTCCTCGAATATCGCACGCCGCAGGCTATCCTCCAGTTGTTCTACGGAATAAGAGTGATAAAAATTCTTGTCTCCCACGCAGCTTTTCCAGTCCACGGTCGGATTATAGCCAATACCCACAAAGGCAATTTTCCCCACTGACTCTTCAGTCGTCAGCGCCTGACGAATACGTTCGCACATTCCGGCAGACATCAACTTTTGCGTTATCTTTATTTGGCCAGGATGGTCATTACCATCGGAGATGATGATGAGTAGTTTGCGCTTACCCGTCCCGGCAGCCAGGGCAGTGGTTCCCAGAAGTACCCCACTACTGATCAGGGTATTACCCGTTGCCGTCATTTCCCGGATCCTCCTGATTTCAGCTATATCAGACGTCAACGGCACTCTCCAGCTATGGCTTTTAAAAAGGCAAACGTCCGAAGCAACATGACTTAGCGGTATCCGGATATAATTAACGGGATGAGGAATTGCGGCAACGGTCGCAGAATAGTTAATAACATATTCAAGTTCTCGCGTGGCACCCCGCTGAAGTAACCATGGCGACACAGGATAGTGGGTTACGAAGGGCAGGTCGCATCGGTTACCTACTCGTGACCCCCAGTCAAAGGGCAGGAAGCCCGCTTTATTCCCCACGTCATAACTATAAAGTTCTGTCACAAGCTTTATTACAATACGCTTTAGTTCGGTTAATTTACTATTGCCATAGGTGAAGGGGGCATTCATTGAGTTAGAGAAATCCGTAACGAACATCACATCTACACTGGAGAAGAATTTCCTTGCTGCGCCGTTATCCCCAATGACCACTTCTTTATCAAAGCTGGGGAAAAGCGATGAGTGTAGCCACGAGTCTTGCAAGGTCTTAGCGCTGACGCGATACTCAACGTAGGAAAGGCCATTACTTTTTCCTGATGAAAACTGTATTTCAGGCCTAAATACTGCTTTATCATGGCGCATATAAGCCCGAAGATAATCGCTTGTAAGCGTATAATTTCGTTCAGCTCCCTTACCATTATTTTCAGCTGTCAGCGCGAGCGCGGCCTGCTCCATCGCGTCAGAAAGTCGGGCACGCTCTGTTATATAGCGTGAACCTTCAAGACCCAATGCTGCCAGGCTAAACAAGAAGCCGCCAATCAGGACAAAACTAACGGCAAAAGCCCCTTCGCGTTCCTGGCAAAGTCTTCTGACAGGTTTCAGCAGCTTTTCAGACACAGACATAGTTTTTCCTTGTTGATTAAAGGGAGGCGCAGGCTTTCTACTTCACCGTTAAGACAAATCAAATAGGGTAATTGTGTTGGCCTGAAACGAGAGAGCATCTGACCCTCAATATCGTGATGATAATGAACGCCACCGCGAAAGGCTGGCGCTCGCGGGTTGATATCGTAGATATCCACCTGCAGTTGACGCTGTAAGGTTGGGCTGTAAAACAGCATCTGATTGAGGTTTTCAATTAACAGGGAATGACCCTCCTTAGCCGTATCAACAAAAATAACCGCATGCGGTTGTGCGAACACGAATACCGGGAACATCAGCAACAGCCATATTCGTTTTTTCACTATCGCAGCATCACAATGGCAAAGGAGGATAACAAAGGCTTTTCTTCGCTGGATGTCAGACGCGTATACCAACTGGCGGCAGGCAGGCAAACGGTGACCTGATAGAGTGGCACCCAGCGACCATAACTCCCGCGCGGCGCCAGTTGTAACTGCTTATCAAGACTTTCCGCCGGGTGACACTGCCCACTGCCGGATCCTGCAGTCCAGCTGTTATAAAGTTTGACCTGCTTACGCGTATCATTAAGTCCGATGGGATCCACAAAATGGACTTCTTCTACCCTCAGCTGAAGCCCTCTTAAGTCAGCACCGCTATGCATATCACTTAACATACGGCCAGCCAGTTTCGCCGCCTCATTAACATCCTGTTGCTGAAGCTTTTCACGGCCATCGAATAATTGAATGCGTTCGCGCAGTACGCCTGCTACAGAGTAGGACGTGCGATCAAGCTTGCCGATGGTCGCCTGGCGGATCACCAGATCGGTCAGAAACATCAGAAAGATGAGGAGCACCATTGAGATCAGCACGAATTCGACAGCGACAGAGCCACGGTGGTCAGTACATAAATTACGTAAATTCAGAGCGTTCATATTCCTGAACAAAGATCACCTCCCGATTTAATACATGGCTTACCCAATAGCTGGGAAAAGGAAAAAACATAGGTTTATAGCGATATTTAAGCTGATAACGCGCAATGGGGCGTTTTCGATAACTGTCACCGCCGCCGGTATTGACCATATCGGTAATGCTGGCTGCATAACCTATGCTGATTTCAACGGCATTTTCACGCGTCAGAAATCCCCACAGCACGCCCCCCTGTGTCAGAAGGCGTTTTTCAAAGCGAGAGCGGTAGTTCCCCACCAGATTATTAACAGGGGCGTTTTTGGCGTCTTTAGCCGCTTCAGACACGGCCAAATCAAGTACTGATGAGATATAAGAAAGTCGTGCAGTTTCAGCAATAAAAAATACCAGGAAAAAAAAGGCGCACACGGTCAGCGCGAATTCGATGGTTGCAGCGCCTGACCGGTTGTTTAACAGGCTTAAAAATTTGCGCATTACCCCATACTCCGGCCGGTAGTGGTAATTTGCTTCAGAGCCGAAATCAGTTCATCGGGGTGTTGTGACAGATTCTCGTTGCGGATAACATCGCGTGCGTAGCGGAAGTCACCCACTTTCACCAGTGACAGCACCAGATTACGCAGGATTCGTTCGTCCTTACGACCCCGCAGATATTGCGGCAGGAGCAGACCGACAGCATCCTGATAGCGGCGGTCCAGAATTGCCACCATCGCCAGATTGTTTAACGCTACGTCATCGGCAATAAAGAGCGCACGTGCCTGCTCGACTGACTGTTTACCTTCGCTAAGTTTCCCGCTTAGCGCCTGCGCCACGCCACGCAAATTCCACGCTTCGGCGTTGTTCTTGTCACGCAGCATCATCTTGTCGGTAACGCGGATAGCCTGAGCGAAATCCCCCAAAGCAATCATGTTCTGAGCCTGCAACTGATACAGGGGCTGACTGGGCTTATTGATTAGCGGTTGTAGGGTATAGAGCGAGGTTTTATAGTCGCCGGCAAGATAATAGTAGCGAGCCAGTTTAATACGTGTTTCAGGATCGTCCTTTTTCTTCAGCCAGCTCCGGTAAAGGTTAATTAACCCACTATAATTTTTTACCCGCAACAAAATATCTTCCTGATAGTTCGCTTCGGTTGTACTGACAGGTTTAGGAGATACACAGCCAATCAGCAGGGTGACAGAGATGAATAATGTAATTTTCTTAAAAAACAGCATTTTTGAAAATCCTTAAAATACCCGGAGCAGCAATCAGAACAATGATTGGGAACATGATGAACAATATGAGGGGAACACTCATGCGTGCGGAGAGTTTGCCGATCTGCTCTTCAGATCTGAGGAGCTGCATCTCACGCATATCGCGAGAAAGCTCAATCAGATTGTCGTAAAGTGAAGTTCCGTAATGTACGCTCTGCTGTAAGGAGGAACAGAACATCCGCATTTCGGTGAGATCCACTGAACGGTAAAGATCCATCAGCGCTTCTTCCAGCCCACTGACCTCCGCGTGTTTGGTGAGCTGCTGCATCAGGCTGGTGAGATTGGGGTCAATATTGTCACTGTGACGGGCAATAAATTTAATGGCGTGCTCTACCGTCATTCCGGCCTGGACGCAAACTGCCAGCAGATCGATTAAATAGGGCAGGGCATCGGTCATTAATTTGCGGCGTGTTGAAAGAGCTGGCTTTTGTAGTAGTGCAGGCGTAACAATAATCACAACCAGTAAGAGCACCATCTGCATGGCGATATCTTTCATTGTAAAGCTGGTGATCCCCAGCATATTTATCAGCAAAACTACTGCGCCAATGCTCGCCAGAATCTTTAGCTTACTGGCTGGGCTTTGATCCAGCCTTTGCAGCATGCTGAGCCAGGGGCTGTTCGCGATAAGAATGCTTTGCAGGTCAAGGGACCCGCTATGAGACTTTTTTATAATAAGGGGTTTATTATCAATAGCCCTTGTGGTTTTGTTCAGCCGGGCTATTCGTCGGCTGGATATCACCAGGGTGGTAATACCCAGTATCAATATCAGCAGATAAACAGGGGTGTTCACAGCGCTTTCCTTAGCAATAGCCAGATAATCGTCATGCCGATGGCTTCGCTGGCAAGTACGTAATAGAGGATTATTCGGCCGGTCGGATCGTTGATAATAAAGTCGAAGTTTTCTGGGCTGAAATACTTCATACCACAGAAGAAAAGTATAGGTATGGCGGCAACAATTTTGGCGGAGGCGCGGGCTTCTGACGTCATTGCCATTTTACGCCGTGACATGGTTCTGCTGCTAGTGACGATTCGGTTCAGCCGGCCGATCAACATGCGTAATTGTGCGCCGTGCTGCATGCTGATAATGATGACGGCGGCAAAGAAGTAAAATTCGCGATAGTGGTACTCCCGGCAGGCATCGGCCAGCACTCTTTCGGGCTCTTCGCCCAGATTAAGGCGTCGATCAATGTGCTGAAAGGTTTTACCCAGTGGGCCTCCGATACTGCTTCCACAGCGATGCAGCGCCTGGTGAATACTGTTCCCGGCGGAGACAGAGGCATTAATCGCCGACAGGACTTCAGGGAAGTTAGTCTCAAAGTAGCGTCGCTGTAATGTCCTGCCAATGCTAATTTGTGCAATAACCATTACGGGCAGGCTCACTATCAGTAACCCGTGCAGGCTAAATCCAAACCAGTTACCATTAACGACAATTAACCCCGCAAGCAGACCGAGAGCAACCAGTAAACCCTTTGCCCCTTTCAGGGTGCGATCTCCCAGTGCAAAATGCTGCCACTCCCCCCAACACGCCAGCAGATAATGCAGCAGCGGCAAATGGATAGCGTCCTGGCGTTTTTTTAACGCGGTATTACGCAACCTGTTCCAGTTGAGGTGGTTTATAAACAGAATTGCGATACCGATGATGATAATCAGATAAGCCATCACTTATTCCAGCCCGAAAATCTGTTTAAGCTCGGCACTGAGATCAAACATCGTCGCATTGCGCATCACTGCCGATCGCATCAGCAGGCCATGATTGACAAAATCGCCGCTGATTTTGCCGTCTGCTCGCCGCTCGTGATGGGGCGTATAGCTGAAGATGTCCTGTAAAATCACGCGGTCGCCTTCAATACCCATCACTTCACTGATGTTCATGATTTTTCGTGAGCCGTCGTTAAGGCGCGAAACCTGTATCACCAGGTTAATGGCTGAAACAATATTGCGTCGGATCGACTCCATAGGAATGTTCATGCCTGCCATCATTACCATGTTTTCAAGACGTGAAATTGCGTCTCGTGGGGTGTTGGCGTGCAGCGTAGACATCGAACCATCGTGACCTGTGTTCATCGCCTGCAGCATTTCAAACGTTTCCTCACCGCGACACTCACCTACGATGATGCGATCGGGACGCATCCTTAATGAGTTCACCAGTAAGGCTCGCATATTGACCTGCCCGGTATTTTCCAGACCCGCAAGACGCGTTTCCATACGCAGGACGTGTGGCTGCATTAACCTCAATTCAGCGGCATCTTCCATAGTAATAATGCGTTCGCTGGGATCGATATACTTTGATAATGCATTCAGTAGCGTGGTCTTTCCTGAACCTGTTCCCCCGGAGATAATGATATTTGCCCGACAGCGGGTGGCAATAATCATAAAATTAGCCATCTGGCTGCTCATCGCGTCAAAGCGAATCAAATCCGCCAGTTCGATGTTGCCCTTGCTAAATTTACGAATTGAAATGGAAGTCCCGTTCAGGGCAATAGGTTGAATGGCGACATTGAGACGGCTTCCATCCATCAGTCTTGCATCCACTAAAGGGCGCCCCTCATCAAGCCGTCTTCCCACTTTCTGTACCAGGCGTTTGGCGATATCAGTTAACTGCTGATTATTGATAAAGCGAGTCGGAGCCAGCTCAAGTTTGCCTTTACGTTCGATGTAGATCTGATTCGGGCCGTTGACTAAAATATCGCTGATATCGTCATCTTCTAAAAGCGCCCGCAGAGGACCCAAACCCACGATCTCATCTGCCATTAGTTCTGCCATATACAGCTGAGCCTGGTGGTCGAGATAGATATTTTTACTGCTAATGACCCGTTCCAGGATGCGGTTCATTTCACCGAGTAGCAACGTGCGGTCCTGCACCAGACTCTCAACCTTATTAACATCAATATTTTCCAGAACCCCTTCCCGGAGGGTTTCCTGTAGTTCCTGGCTGATATTCATTTATCGTATTGTCCTTTCTGATGTAGACGACTGAAAAATGAACGCCCCTTTTGCGGTTCTTCTCCCAGAATCTGTAGTGCGAGGCGGTCGACCGGCTGAGAATGACGCCCGGTGAATAGGGAAAAAAGCTGTTTTTTGTAGGGGATAACGATGTCGATACTTCTGCCCAGCAGTGACGCAATGTCTTCCTTATTGAGCATGTCTTCCGTCACGGGGCGGCTGTCGTTAAGGCACAGAATAAGTCGGCGTGAAAGCTTCCTTGCACGGTTCATCGCCTCAATAATTTCAGTTAGCTGATTAACAACGCGAATTGAGATCATAGAGCGATCGAGAATCAACACTATGCAGGCGGACTGTTCAATAATCTGGCGCAGCGTCTCTTTACTCGCCGTGTTGATAGCCTGCTCAAAGAGTACGAAGTTATATTTGCGGAAGATTTCCTGAGTCAGATCGGGCATGGCCGATTCTGCGGCGGCCATGATGTCGAGATTCCTGCTGTGCGTGACCACGTCCTTTAACAGCTTTTTATCCGCGATTAAATCCAGATCCTGAGATGCAGCAATACCCTGAATCAGCAGTGTGGACATCTGGCGAAATTGGACCACGCGGTTGGCCAGCTGCCATGCCAGGGTCGTATTACCTACCCCCCCTTTGCAGCCCAGGATACTTATAGTGCTGGCGTTGCGAACAATATGGGGTGTTGACTTACTTATGATTGCCTGAGTCAGCGCTTCACGTTGTAAAGTGAAGTGAAAATAGTGAATGCCCTGGTCAGCAAAGGACTGCGCCAGCGAAATCGAGTCACTATCGCCCACGACACAGCACCATACGCTACGAGGGATAATGGCCAGAAGTAAGCGGATCAGCCTCTCATAATCGCTTTCAGCAGCAATATCAACGATTACGCCACAGGCATTTTCTGGTATCGAGACATGGCGAATATCACCGAGCATCTTGTCCACACTTTCTACCTGCTGAAAGCCCGTCAGGCGTAGCAGCTGGGCCAGTTGAGTACTCCTTTCAGACTGAGGGGACAGGACATAAAACGGTTTTTCCTCGCCCGCGGACTTACCTTCCTTTTGCGGAAATAACAGCATATGTCGTGCTCCTCAGAAGAAGTACTTTTCAGGATTAATCAGCGATGAGCTGAGGGTATTATTCAGGGCGCATCCGGCGTCTATAGCTGAGGAGAAATGCCAGTCCTGGCTGGCATAATTGCATTCAGGCAAACGCAGACGAATGCTCTCTATCTGAATTTCAATACCATTAGCGGTTCGTGGGCGAAAACCGCCACGGTCCATCTTCAGCACGACCCTTTCCAGAGGAATCCCCTTTGACATGAGCTGGTTACGTAATATTTGTGCCGTTGGCGTAAAGGCGGCATCTGACCAGGTCAATCTAATAAGGCCATTAAAGTCAGTGCCGACGAATTCCATCACCTGACCGACAGCTATTTCACTGGCTATCTGGCTGTGACTGCTCAGGCTGAGATAGTGTTCAGTTATTTGCGGCAAGTTATTGCCCGCAGCCATGGACGAAGCCGTTAATCCGAATTGCAGCAATAGCATCAGGTAAACGCGTTTCATTTAATAAACCCTCCCTTTTCTAAAAATTCCTCAGCCATTTTTCGATTGCGGTGATCCTGGATGCCATCAAAATTAAGAAAGCGAGACAGTGTTGAAGTGCGCTGGAAGTCGGGTAAGGTGACCTCACGGGTGGTGACGGGTTTCACCAGATTTACCGTAGCAACCACCACCAATTCGCCCTGTGTGCGCTCTGTTTTGGCATTGCGAAAAAGTGCGCCCAAAAGTGGGACATCACCGATAAACGGCAGGCGGGCAAGTTCTTCTCGTTCGTTACTGCTGATTAGCCCGCCCAGAAGGAAGCTTTCACCATCGGCAAGTTCAACGGTGGTTCTGGCCCGACGGGTCTGGAAAGTAGGAAAAGACATACCCGCACTGGAGGTGTAGGTGGAATCCACGCTGCTCACTTCCTCACCCAGGGTAATGCGTATGCGTTTGCTACTGCTAACCCTGGCACCCACGTTCAGTTTTATACCGAACTCTTTATAGCTTACAGAGGTACCGTTGCTGGAACTGGTCACAATGGGGACTTCGCCGCCGACCAGGAAATCCGCCGTTTCGCCGGACATGACAGAAAGGTTGGGCTCTGCCAGAATGCGGGCAACGGAGTCATTACGGATAGCATGGACCAGGCTGCTGAGCGTATCGGCACTAAACTTTATAAATCGAAAGGTGCCTGGCGTGATATCAGGGTTGCTCACGCTGATGCTGCCCCAATCTATACCTACGTTATCAGTAAAGGTCTTGGTGACCTCCACAACCGACAATTTAACGTTGACCTGATTTGTCACAGGTAAACGCAGATTATTGATAATAGTTGGGTAGACCACTTCTTTGAGCCAGTCAGGAGGCTGTTTACCCCCGTCAGACTGCTTTTTATTCACTTCACGCTCAGCACTTAAGCCTTCACCAACAATTTGGTAAACCCGGTCTTTATCTTCTTCTGTGGTTACCGTGCCGCTAAGCACATAAATTTGCCCTAACTTTTGCAGAGTGACCCTGCTGTCCGGGAAGACGTCGAGAATACGTTTTTGTACCGCCCCCAGCATGGGATCGACGATAAGCGTGATCTTAAGTAAGGGATCACCTGACTTACCCAGCACATTCAGATCGGACCGCCCATTTTCCTTTGCATAGACGATCAGGCTGGTGTCGCTAACGATTTCATAATCAGCGACTTTCGGGGAAGACAAAAAAAGGGTGCCTATGCTTTCACCGACACTGACTAGTTGAGAATCACCCGGCTCCATGTAGATTTCACCCGCATTAACGCTATGTGAGATAATGACGACGGTTGCGAACGTGAGTATCTTAAAAAGAGCACGCGAGAAAAATTGGGCTACCGGAAAGAGAATATGATGAAATCTCAATTTTTCCCCCTCAGTTCCCGCACGGTTCTAAAACTTGGCAGTATGTCGGATAATTGTGTCCTTTTATCGGACAGGTGTGCTGAACCTTTGGTTAGAGAAATTAAGATCTCCCCAGATTTCTCTACGGTTCTGAGCGTTGCTATTTGTTCAGCATCGACGCGAACGATGACTTCGCCAGCGATATTATTATCGCGAAAGGTTGTATTAGAAGGATTCTCATATTTTTTTATATCAATGACGTCGATAGAGGACATTAATGGCTGGGTGAAAAATTGAGTTACGGCAGAACTTATTGCTGTGCTTACCCCATCATTACCCAGGGCTGTGCTCATCCCATCATCAGCAGCAGCAGTCTGGTTTGCTACTGCTCTGCTATTATTACTCTCTTCAGCACGGAGAATAAGGGTGATTTTTTGCCCCACTTTTAATGTTGTCAGTATAAACTCATCATTAACATTGACCTTGATCGCATACGGCGTTTCGTCATCCCTCAGACTTCGTTGAATGAACTCAGGGCTGCGGGGAGATATTGCCATTTCAGGTGAGATAATGCCTCCTTCGGCAATGTTTTCCAGGATGAGATACCCCCTAAGATCGGCTATAACTTCTGAAGAAAATCCGCGATTATTTTCCGCATCTTCATGAACCTCAATTTCTTTTATTTTATAATCTGAAAGTGACAATAAGTCATAAGGTTTAAGTTCTCGTGATGCCTGAGCGAGAAACGTTATCTTTTTTTCAGGTACGGACACTGGTAAGGATACAGAATCTTCCGTGGCTGGCTCTGCAGGGGGTTTATATTGAAGAAGTATACCTGCCACCCCAACGATGATAACAATTAAGGAAATAAAAAAAAGCATTCTATGGTTCATTGATAAGCTCTTTTAATAAATGGCGTGCGTAGTCGGGTAAATGAGGACAAATGCCAGTGAAATGGCGACTGCATAAGGAACACCATTGCTGATAACATTTTTACGGAACCCTATCAGGCCAGTTATTGCTACCAGCCCCCCCAAAAAGAGGGTGGTGAGTATAAATGTTACTACGGTAGCATTGGAAAAGGATAAAGAAAGCACGGTTAACAGCTTCACATCTCCTCCACCTATAACGTTAGAAATAAAGAGGATAAACAAAATGATGAAGACGCTAAATGCAGCGACAATATTGGGTATTTTCCCCTGCATCAGAGTCATAGAAGCAATCAAAAAAACCAAAAAAATAAGACTGGTATGGCTGATGATACGTGTTGTGATATCCTTCACGGAGATATAAAGCAAAAGCAATGCGACCAAAATGTAAATTACTTTAATCAAATATTCCACAAAGGTGCTCTTATTGATGTTGTTGTTAATACTGCTGCAGAATAGCGTTCTGCAGCAGTTGAATACGATCCGTTCTTGCGTAGATTAACCGCCGGATGATTTGGTGACAGTAACGCTATTGATAGCATCAGCGATCTTAGCGAAGGTATTTTTCAGGGCGCCCAGGAACCCTGAGTCTTGATTACCGAGAACGAGGGCCAGAAGTGTCGCCATGGCCACCCCAATAAGTGCGTATTCAATTGCAGTAACGCCACGTTTATCTTTTGCCAGCTGCTCTAAGCGCAGTGAAGAAAAAACGTAGGCTTGGATAAAAATATTTTTCATGAAATTTTCCTTAATTAAATGCCTAACCATGGCAACAGGGTGTAATGTGTATTATCCGAAACTCACTCGTTGAGAGCCGATGCATTACACAAGAGTTAGTTAATCATGTCCTTATCAAAATCATAATTAAATTCATTTTTGTTCAATCCCCCTTAGCAATAAGATAACGAAAGACAACTACGGTTAACGTTGCCAGCCAGCACACTGCGATTACCGCTAAGGCAGTGAAAACTCTATCAAGATTCCTACGGGACTGAATGACTTTCTTATCTTTATCTATAAAAGATAAAGCTTGAGATGATGGAGTTAAGGACTTCGTAGCGTGAACTTCAGTATCATTGATATTTATTACGTTATCTTCTGAATTGCAATTTGAAGTACTTACTTTACCAATGTATTTCACGCCTCTGCGTGGGATGGTTTTAATCAGAGAGCCAGGCAGTCCAACGAGCTCAAAAGATTTTCTAAGTGAGTGGATTTGTCCGTAATAACTGCTGTCGCTAACCACGCCTCGCTGTTCATGCCATATTTGGTTAATGATTGTCTGCTTGTTACTCTCACCCTCAAGCAAAAGTTTTAAGAAACGATAGCTATTTTCAGACAGATTGACAGTTTTACCACTATCGCTGACCAAAAGCCCCTTCTCTGGGATAAACTGAATATTTTCATCCAACAGATAAATCATATCCTTTCCCTGGTTAAGATTTTTATTTCTCTTACACACTCACTGTGTGGAGATGTAATGCTGATGAAAGCATGACACGATAAAGATGATTATTATATAGTGCGCGGTAAATAGACGCATCTTATTAATGCTTGAAAAGCATTAATGGGCTTAATGCTTTGAGTGGCAAGCATTTTCGACCTGTTATGGAAGGGTTACTAAGAAACTGCAAGGGTCTTGCCGGTACTTAAATTTCTATAATAAATGCTAAATCTCATAGTGCATTTAAAATTTCATTTAGCCAGGTCTATATCGGAAGTGTCACAGACTTAAAAGATTACCCCCATATTTACAATGTGAGGGTTAGTTGAAAGATAAAAATTTATCTAAATGCTGGTGGTGATTGACTGAAGGTAAAGCTTATCCTTACGGTGACCCTGGTTTTTTGTAGTTCTGGGTTAAAGTATTCGTATTACTGGCTTATCAGGATGATTTACGTGAAGTAAATTTTATCAATTTAATGTCATATACAATTAATATTGGCATTTGTTAGCAAACTTTCACAGAGATCGAATATGAGTATTGTCAGAGAGTATCCCGAGGTTTGTGTTGCACTCTCTTCTGTATTAACCTGGTCAACGGAAATTCCTGCCAGACTTGACAGGAATCGGTTACACTCCTGGCAGATAAATACCTGGAAACGCAGAATGTCAACGCTGGATAGCACCTTAAAACCCTGGAACACATTTCAACTTGAAGCGCGGGCCGCTGAGGTTAATGTGATAAGCAGTCCGCAAGAGTTGCTGCATTACTGGCAAGAAAGCAGGCGTCTGAGTCAACCTCTGCTCCTGCTTGGAGAAGGCAGCAATGTACTTTTCCTTGAAGATTTTGCTGGTAGGGTGCTCGTTAATCGTATCAAAGGGATCGACATTGCTGATGATGCGCTGGCCTGGCATCTGCATATTGGTGCAGGCGAAAACTGGCATCAGCTCGTCGTACACCTGCTGAGTTCAGGCATTCCTGGCCTTGAAAATTTGGCAATGATCCCTGGGTGTGTCGGCTCAGCCCCGATTCAAAACATCGGCGCTTACGGCGTCGAGCTGAGCCAGGTTTGTGAATACGTGGATGTACTGAGTTTTTCATCCGGTAAGACTGAGCGTATTTCCGCCGCAGACTGTCTGTTTGGCTATCGGGACAGCATCTTCAAGCATCAATACCAGACGGGTTACGCGATAGTTGCCGTTGGTCTGCTGTTACCTAAAAACTGGGTTCCCGTGCTGACATATGGCGATCTTGTTTACCTGGAGAGTACAACGGTCCAGCCCCAGCAGATTTTTGACGAGGTTTGCAGAATGCGCAGCAGTAAACTGCCAGACCCAAAAAAAACCGGGAATGCTGGAAGCTTCTTTAAGAATCCAGTCGTCACGGCTGAAATTGCCCAGGCGATTAAAAGCCACTATCCCCAGGCCCCGGCTTATTCCCTGGAAGACGGTAAATTTAAACTGGCTGCAGGCTGGCTGATTGATCGTTGTGATCTTAAAGGATATCGGGTCGGTGGCGCTGCTGTGCACAGTCAGCAGGCTTTGGTATTAATTAATGAGAATAATGCCTCAGCGAATGACGTCGTCGCGTTAGCGCGCGAGGTTCGTCAGCGCGTGGGTCAGAAATTTAATGTATGGCTTGAGCCAGAGGTACGCTTTATCGCTGCTGACGGTGAAAAAGATGCTGTCGGAGTGATTTCATGAAGGATAATACCGTACCCCTTACGCTGGTAAGCATCCTGGCCGACGGAGAATTCCACTCAGGCGAGCAACTTGGTGAGCGCCTCGGGATGAGCCGTGCAGCTATCAATAAGCATATACAGACGCTGAGAGACTGGGGGATAGACGTTTTTACCGTCACCGGTAAAGGCTATAGCCTGGCGGCTCCCGTCCAGCTTCTGGATGAAAAGATCATCATGTCTCAGCTCGATCAGGGCAGGCTGGCCGTTATCCCCGTTATTGATTCCACCAACCAGTATCTACTGGACAGGATGCCCACTCTGCAACCGGGAGATGCCTGCGTTGCCGAATATCAGCAGGCCGGAAGAGGGCGCCGTGGAAGGCAGTGGTTTTCTCCCTTCGGGTCAAACCTCTATCTCTCTATGTACTGGTGTCTGGAGCAGGGGCCCGTAGCGGCAATGGGCCTGAGCCTGGTCATCGGTATTGTCACCGCCGAAGTCTTACGCGCGCTGGGTGCAAATGACGTAAGGGTGAAGTGGCCGAATGACCTCTACCTTAACGATCGTAAACTTGCGGGCATTCTGGTCGAGCTGACAGGTAAAACCGGAGATTCCGCCCATATCGTGATAGGTACTGGCATCAATCTTGCCATGCGAATGCCTGATACTGACGTTGTTAATCAGGGATGGATTAACCTGGAAGAAGCTGGCGTAGCCATCGATCGTAATAAACTGGCAGCCACCCTGGTAAATAAAACCAGAGAGTCACTTCAGCTCTTTGAACGAGAGGGACTGGCATCTTTTATCGATCGCTGGAGTGCGCTGGATAACTTTATCGATCGGCCGGTTAAATTATTGATTGGCGATCGGGAAATTCTGGGTATCGCCCGTGGCATTGATCAGCAGGGCGGACTGATTCTCGAGCAGGATGGCGTCAGAAAATCCTGGGTAGGCGGGGAGATCTCCTTACGGCCACAGAATTAGTAAGGTGTGGGGCGTCGCCCCACTCTTCATTTCCTTAAACTGACCAGATCGACCGCATGATTCATGCTTTTGGTCATAATCAGGCTGGCCCGCTCACGGGTAGGCAGGATATTTTCCTTGAGATTCATCAGGTTGATCTCCTCCCACAGCTGAGTGGCGATGCCCACGGCTTCTTCTTCTGAAAGTTTGGCATAGTTATGGAAATAGGAGTCGGGATCGGTAAAAGCGCCCTGACGAAACTTAAGGAAACGGTTGATATACCAGTTTCGCAGCAGATCTTCCGGTGCATCGACATAAATGGAAAAATCCACAAAGTCCGAAACAAAGACGTGATGGGGATCGTGCGGATAATCCATCCCGCTTTGTAATACATTCAGACCTTCGAGAATAAGAATATCCGGCTGCTGTACAACTTTATCCCCTTCCGGGATCACGTCATAAATCAAATGGGAATAAACAGGTGCGGTCACCTGAAAGGCGCCTGACTTCAAATCAGAAACAAAATTAACCAGGCGATGCATATCGTAAGACTGCGGAAACCCCTTTTTCTTCATCAGTCCCCGTTCTTTCAACACCTCATTAGGATGTAAAAAGCCATCGGTGGTGATCAGCTCAACGCGTCGGTGTTCAGGCCAGCGGCTCAGCAGGGCCTGTAGCACGCGAGCGGTGGTGCTTTTACCCACGGCAACGCTGCCGGCAATACTGATTATGTAAGGGATCTTCTGTCCGTTTGTCCCTAAAAACTGCTCAAGAACGGCCTGGCGACGCAGGTTAGAGCTGATATAGAAATTCAGAAGGCGGGAAAGGGGAAGATAGATTTCCGCTACTTCCTCAAGAGACAGGTGTTCGTTTATCCCTTTTAGCCGGGCAATCTCCGCTTCGCTCAGGGTCATCGGCACTGAATCACGCAGTGCCGCCCACTGGGCGCGGTTAAATTGCAGGTAAGGTGTGGTTAGCAACGATTCTTTTTTACTCATATGCATGCTTCTGCCAGCAAGAATTTACCTGTCGTGAAGATAAAATATCCGATGAATTACGCTTGCCGCGTCTTCATTCTCACAAACCAGGGAAAATTTCAGAAAACAATGGGCAGGAGGTTAACACCCCAGGGGCACTAATCAGAAGGTAAAAATATGCCCACCCGCCGCAAACGTAACGGCACCCGCAATTTTCAAAGAAACCGCTGGCGTTTGGTGAGCGAACCTGACTTACCGCAGAGCACACATAGAGAGAGACGGTAAGCGATAGCCTGTTGACTACCTATGCTCATCCACGCGCTGACAGGCCGCACACTTCGTTTTCCTGCTACCTATGCTCTTCTCCGCTGACAGGCGTCTCCTTTATCTGTTCACTACATCTGTTCACTACCATGTTCATTCACTACTGCCGTATGACGATAAACCGCATCATGAGCCTCGCCTGAGACGTGACCAGTCCCATTCATGTCTTCTCAACCGAAAAGAACGAAAGTTTTCTGTCCGCAACGGAAGAACTCACCCTGCGACAGGATAAGGCGTGTAATCCCGGCGCCTAAAAAAACAGCTCGGCGGTGATTCTTTACGCGAAAAACGCCGTGACAGCACCTGATTTGCGAAGAATTGCACAAATAACAGGCATTAGAACAAATATCGCAATTTTTTTGTTGCATAGATCGGCCGGTCTTCCTAGAATGCGCGTCACTTGATGCCGGCTTAGCTCAGTTGGTAGAGCAACTGACTTGTAATCAGTAGGTCACCAGTTCGATTCCGGTAGCCGGCACCATCAAGTACCCCAGGTGGGATTCCCGAGCGGCCAAAGGGAGCAGACTGTAAATCTGCCGTCATCGACTTCGAAGGTTCGAATCCTTCTCCCACCACCATTTCAGACTGAGCACAAGCACAGTCGGAGTCATCAAGCGTAAGCGGGTTGACTAGGGTAATAAGAAGCTTTTCTTATTATTCACAAGCTACAGACAGAACAGGTAGCCGAGTTCCAGGATGCGGGCATCGTATAATGGCTATTACCTCAGCCTTCCAAGCTGATGATGCGGGTTCGATTCCCGCTGCCCGCTCCAAGCCGTGCTGATATGGCTCAGTTGGTAGAGCGCACCCTTGGTAAGGGTGAGGTCCCCAGTTCGACTCTGGGTATCAGCACCACTTCTACATCTNCGTGCTGATATGGCTCAGTTGGTAGAGCGCACCCTTGGTAAGGGTGAGGTCCCCAGTTCGACTCTGGGTATCAGCACCACTTCTACATCTCCCTCCCTGATTCTTCTCTGTGCGTTAAAATTCAACAGTTCAGGCAATGCCTGGTTGATGTGGTGATATCACCGATTTATCCGTGTCTTAGAGGGACAAGCGATGTCTAAAGAAAAATTTGAACGTTCCAAACCGCACGTCAACGTTGGTACTATCGGCCACGTTGACCACGGTAAAACTACCCTGACTGCAGCTATCACTACCGTTCTGGCTAAAACCTACGGCGGTTCTGCACGCGCATTCGATCAGATCGATAACGCGCCAGAAGAAAAAGCACGTGGTATCACCATC
>NZ_CDPK01000022.1:23662-24100 GCF_900068895.1 Erwinia sp. ErVv1
CTGCAGGGCGAAGCTGAGTGGGAAGCTAAGATCATTGAGCTGGCTGAGCATCTGGATAACTACATCCCAGAGCCAGAGCGCGCAATTGATAAGCCGTTCCTGCTGCCAATCGAAGACGTATTCTCCATCTCCGGTCGTGGTACCGTTGTTACCGGTCGTGTAGAGCGCGGTATCGTTAAAGTCGGTGAAGAAGTTGAAATCGTTGGTATCAAAGATACCGTGAAATCAACCTGTACCGGCGTTGAAATGTTCCGTAAGCTGCTTGACGAAGGTCGTGCAGGCGAGAACTGTGGTATCCTGCTGCGCGGTATCAAGCGCGAAGATATCCAGCGTGGTCAGGTTCTGGCTAAGCCAGGCTCAATCAAGCCACACACCAAATTTGAGTCAGAAGTTTATATTCTGTCCAAAGATGAAGGCGGCCGTCATACTCCGTTCTTC
>NZ_CDPK01000022.1:24197-53658 GCF_900068895.1 Erwinia sp. ErVv1
CAGGTTCTGGCTAAGCCAGGCTCAATCAAGCCACACACCAAATTTGAGTCAGAAGTTTATATTCTGTCCAAAGATGAAGGCGGCCGTCATACTCCGTTCTTCAAAGGCTACCGTCCACAGTTCTACTTCCGTACAACTGACGTGACCGGTACCATCGAACTGCCAGAAGGCGTTGAGATGGTCATGCCTGGTGACAACATTCAGATGATNTTCTACTTCCGTACAACTGACGTGACCGGTACCATCGAACTGCCAGAAGGCGTTGAGATGGTCATGCCTGGTGACAACATTCAGATGATTGTTACCCTGATCCACCCAATCGCAATGGATGACGGCCTGCGTTTCGCCATCCGTGAAGGTGGTCGTACCGTTGGTGCGGGTGTTGTTGCTAAAGTTATTGCCTAATCGCTGATAATATTTGACGCAACACACATGAAAAGGGCATCATTTGATGCCCTTTTTGCACGCTGTAACATAGAACCTGACTCATCAGTGATTTTCAGCCATAATCATTGCTGAGACAGGCTCTGTAGCACGGCGTTAAACCCATCAGTTTCACGTCGCGGCTTGAAAAATGAAGGGATATGCCGGGTTTCGCCTAACAGCATCATTCGGTTCGGTTGCCTCGTTTTACGGGGCAAAATAGTTTCTGATATATTGTGGCAGGTTGGTTTATGAGTGCTAATACCGAAGCTCAAGGGAGCGGACGCGGCCTGGAAGCGGTAAAATGGTTAGTGGTGGCGCTACTGCTTATCGTGGCTATCGTCGGCAACTACTATTATCGTGAGGTCATGCTGCCGCTGCGAGCGCTGGCCGTTGTTGTATTGATTGCTGTTGCTGGCGGCATCGCTTTGCTAACGGCGAAAGGCAAGTCTACGCTGGCATTTGCCCGTGAAGCGCGCACCGAAGTTCGCAAGGTCATTTGGCCGACTCGCCAGGAAACGTTGCACACCACGTTAATCGTTGCCGCGGTTACCGCCGTGATGTCACTGATTTTGTGGGGACTGGATGGTATTCTGGTCCGTCTGGTATCGTTTATCACTGGCCTGAGGTTCTGAGATGTCTGAAGCTCCAAAAAAGCGCTGGTACGTCGTTCAGGCGTTTTCCGGTTTTGAAGGCCGCGTAGCTCAATCGCTGCGCGAGCATATCAAGTTGCATAACATGGAAGAACTGTTTGGCGACGTCATGGTTCCAACCGAAGAAGTGGTTGAGATCCGCGGCGGCCAGCGTCGTAAGAGCGAACGCAAGTTCTTTCCAGGCTATGTTCTGGTACAAATGGTCATGAATGATGCAAGCTGGCACCTGGTGCGCAGCGTGCCCCGCGTGATGGGATTCATTGGTGGTACTTCCGATCGCCCGGCACCTATCAGCGATAAAGAAGTTGATGCAATCATGAACCGCCTGCAGCAGGCTGGTGATAAACCACGTCCGAAAACGCTGTTTGAGCCAGGTGAAATGGTTCGCGTCAGCGATGGTCCGTTTGCTGACTTCAACGGTGTTGTTGAAGAAGTGGATTATGAGAAAAGCCGCCTGAAAGTTTCTGTATCCATCTTTGGCCGCGCAACGCCGGTTGAGCTGGACTTTGGGCAGGTAGAAAAAGGCTGATATTCATTGTGAACACCGCTTAAACGCAGGCTCAGGCCTGGAAATTAAGTGCGTGACCGGAATATGAGTTGCGAGAGGCGCGAAATTGCCATACAATTTCGCGCCTTTTGTTTTTATGCGCTGCTGAAGCGCGTGAAATATTAATCACGGGGAGCTCCATCTGGAGCGCTTGAACCCAATAGAGGAAATATCATGGCTAAGAAAGTACAAGCCTACGTCAAGCTGCAGGTTTCAGCCGGTATGGCTAACCCAAGTCCACCGGTTGGTCCAGCACTGGGTCAGCAGGGTGTTAACATCATGGAATTCTGTAAAGCGTTTAACGCCAAAACAGATTCCCTGGAAAAGGGTCTGCCAATTCCGGTAGTTATTACCGTTTATTCTGACCGCTCTTTCACCTTCGTTACCAAAACGCCTCCAGCAGCAGTTCTGCTGAAGAAAGCGGCAGGTATCAAGTCTGGTTCCGGCAAGCCGAACAAAGACAAAGTAGGTAAAGTATCGCGTGCTCAGGTACGTGAAATCGCAGAAACCAAAGCTGCGGACATGACTGGTGCTGACCTGGAAGCGATGACTCGCTCCATCGAAGGTACTGCTCGTTCCATGGGCCTGGTAGTAGAGGATTAAGAAATGGCTAAGCTGACCAAGCGCATGCGCGTGATCCGTGACAAAGTTGATTCAACTAAACAGTATGACATCAACGAAGCTGTTGCTCTGCTGAAGGAACTGGCGACGGCTAAGTTCGTAGAAAGCGTTGACGTAGCGGTAAACTTAGGGATTGATGCCCGTAAATCCGATCAGAACGTTCGCGGTGCAACTGTACTGCCACACGGTACTGGCCGTTCCGTTCGCGTTGCCGTATTTGCTCAGGGTGCTAACGCTGAAGCTGCTAAAGCTGCGGGCGCTGAACTGGTAGGTATGGAAGATCTGGCAGACCAGATCAAAAAAGGCGAAATGAACTTCGACGTTGTTATCGCATCTCCAGATGCAATGCGCGTTGTTGGCCAGCTGGGCCAGGTTCTGGGCCCACGCGGTCTGATGCCTAACCCGAAAGTGGGTACCGTAACGCCAAACGTTGCTGAAGCTGTGAAAAACGCTAAAGCCGGTCAGGTTCGTTACCGCAACGACAAAAACGGCATCATCCATACCACCATCGGTAAGGTTGATTTCGATACTGACAAACTGAGAGAAAACCTGGAATCCCTGCTGGTTGCGCTGAAAAAAGCGAAACCTTCACAGGCGAAAGGCGTTTTCATCAAGAAGGTTAGCCTGTCCACCACCATGGGCGCAGGCGTTGCAGTTGATCAGGCTGGCCTGAACGCTGTAGCGAACTAATCTGCTTTACGTGGGCGAAAATTTCGACTAGAATCTTTCGCCCATTGTTCTGTTAATATACAGGACCTCTAATCGAGTCATTCAGGTTGCAGCAGCCCACGTAGCAGCGGCTTGAAGAACGAAGTATTAGAAAGAATTTTCGGTTGGAGCCTGGCCTTATCCAGGCCTCCGTCCAAGACCGCAGGTGTTTTAACCTCGTTAGAGGTATAAAACTTAATTTCCTGCGTAGACGGTGACAGAACCTGAAGAATATATTTATAGTCTTTGCTGGATTCTGCTCACCGTGTTTCAGCGTCTGTCTGTGGTAACACAGTTCAGGCGAAGTGAGTTCCGGGGAAATCCATCCCCGGCCAAAAATCCAGGAGCACAAGCTAATGGCCTTAAATCTTCAAGACAAACAAGCGATTGTTGCTGAAGTCAGCGAAGTAGCCAAAGGCGCGCTGTCTGCGGTAGTTGCGGATTCTCGTGGCGTTACCGTAGATAAAATGACCGAACTGCGTAAAGCAAGTCGTGAAGCTGGCGTATACATGCGTGTTGTTCGTAACACCCTGCTGCGCCGCGTCGTTGAAGGTACTCAGTTTGAGTGCCTGAAAGACACGTTAACCGGTCCAACCTTGATTGCATACTCTATGGAACATCCGGGCGCTGCTGCTCGTCTGTTCAAAGAGTTCGCGAAAGCGAATGCAAAATTCGAGGTTAAAGCTGCCGCCTTTGAAGGCGAGTTAATCAGTGCGGATCAGATCGACCGCCTGGCAACTCTGCCTACTTACGATGAAGCAATCGCACGCCTGATGGCAACCATGAAAGAAGCCGCTGCCGGCAAACTGGTTCGCACTCTGGCTGCTGTACGCGATCAGAAAGAAGAAGCTGCTGCTTAATCGCCAGCCTTTCTTTTCCGTTCATTTGCTAACGTATAAATTACTTTCTGAATTTAGGAACACGAAATGTCAATCACTAAAGACCAAATCATTGAAGGCGTTGCCGCTCTGTCTGTAATGGAAATCGTTGAACTGATCTCCGCTATGGAAGAGAAATTCGGCGTTTCAGCTGCTGCTGCTGTTGCAGGTCCTGCTGCTGCTGCTGAAGCTGTTGAAGAAAAAACCGAATTTGACGTTGTACTGAAAGCTATCGGCGCAAACAAAGTTGCCGTGATCAAAGCAGTACGTGGCGCAACCGGTCTGGGCCTGAAAGAAGCTAAAGATCTGGTTGAGTCTGCACCTGCTGCCCTGAAAGAAGGCATCAGCAAAGACGACGCAGAAGCACTGAAGAAAACTCTGGAAGAAGCTGGCGCAGAAGTTGAAGTTAAATAAGCCTGCTCTACAGACTGCAGCCTGATTTTCCGGGCTGATGGCTGGTGACTTTTTGGTCACCAGCCTTTTTGCGCTTTACAGCGTCAATGGTGTTTCACACTGTTTAACCATTGATTTGCTTAATATCTTTTTCTATCGACGCCTTAATATACTGCTTTCCCGCACGGCGCTCTGCCGGGCAATGGCAGCGAAATGATTTAAGAGTGATAGAAAGATGTATTACGGAAGGCGTCTGCCTTTCCGGCCAACAAAATAGTGTCGCATGAACTGTCCCCCCCGGACGGACAGAGAGGTTCTACTTTTCAGCGAGCTGAGGAACCCTATGGTTTACTCCTATACCGAGAAAAAACGCATTCGTAAGGATTTTGGAAAACGTCCACAAGTTCTGGACATTCCTTATCTCCTTTCCATCCAGCTTGACTCGTTCCAGAAGTTCATCGAGCAAGATCCGGAAGGTCAATATGGTCTGGAAGCCGCATTCCGTTCCGTATTCCCTATCCAAAGCTATAGCGGTAACTCTGAGCTGCAGTACGTCAGCTACCGTTTAGGCGAACCTGTATTTGATGTGAAAGAGTGTCAGATTCGTGGCGTCACGTATTCTGCACCCCTGCGCGTAAAACTGCGCCTGGTGATCTACGAGCGCGAAGCGCCGGAAGGCACCGTTAAGGACATCAAAGAACAAGAAGTTTACATGGGCGAAATTCCGCTCATGACCGATAACGGTACCTTTGTGATCAACGGTACGGAAAGGGTTATCGTTTCTCAGCTGCATCGTAGTCCTGGCGTCTTCTTTGACAGCGATAAGGGTAAAACCCACTCATCGGGTAAAGTGCTGTATAACGCACGTATCATCCCTTACCGCGGCTCATGGCTGGATTTTGAATTCGATCCAAAAGACAACCTGTTCGTCCGTATTGACCGTCGTCGTAAGCTGCCCGCAACCATCATTCTGCGCGCGCTGAACTACACAACAGAACAGATCCTCGACCTGTTCTTTGACAAAGTTGTGTTTGATATTCGCGACAACAAGCTGCAGATGGAGCTGGTTCCTGAGCGTCTGCGCGGTGAAACCGCTTCCTTCGATATCGAAGCTAACGGCACCGTGTACGTTGAGAAAGCCCGCCGCATTACTGCACGTCATATTCGTCAGCTGGAAAAAGATGGCGTTGAGCACATCGAAGTTCCGGTTGAATATATCGCGGGCAAAGTCGTTGCCAGGGATTATATCGACGAAAGCACCGGCGAACTGATTGTCGCGGCGAACATGGAGCTGTCGCTGGACCTGCTGGCCAAGCTGAGCCAGGCCGGTCACAAGCGTATTGAAACGCTGTTCACCAACGATCTGGATCACGGCGCTTACATGTCCGAAACCGTACGCGTCGACCCAACCAGCGATCGCCTGAGCGCGCTGGTTGAGATCTACCGTATGATGCGTCCTGGTGAGCCACCAACGCGTGAAGCGGCTGAAAACCTGTTCGAGAACCTGTTCTTCTCCGAAGACCGCTACGATCTGTCCGCGGTGGGTCGTATGAAGTTCAACCGTTCTCTGCTGCGTGACGAGATCGAAGGTTCCGGTATCCTGAGCAAAGACGACATCATTGAAGTGATGAAGAAGCTCATCGGTATCCGTAACGGTATTGGCGAAGTGGATGATATTGACCACCTCGGCAACCGTCGTATCCGTTCCGTTGGCGAAATGGCTGAAAACCAGTTCCGTGTTGGCCTGGTGCGCGTAGAGCGCGCGGTGAAAGAGCGTCTGTCTCTGGGCGACCTCGACACCCTGATGCCACAGGACATGATCAACGCCAAGCCGATTTCGGCTGCCGTTAAAGAGTTCTTCGGCTCCAGCCAGCTGTCACAGTTTATGGACCAGAACAACCCGCTGTCGGAGATTACGCACAAACGTCGTATCTCCGCACTGGGTCCAGGCGGTCTGACGCGTGAGCGTGCAGGCTTTGAAGTTCGAGACGTTCACCCGACTCACTACGGTCGCGTGTGCCCAATCGAAACGCCTGAAGGTCCAAACATCGGTCTGATCAACTCCCTGTCTGTTTATGCACAGACTAACGAGTACGGTTTCCTGGAAACCCCATACCGTCGCGTTATCGACGGCGTGGTGACCGACGAAATTCATTACCTCTCCGCTATTGAAGAGGGTAACTACGTTATCGCTCAGGCGAACACCAACCTCGACGACGAAGGTCACTTCGTAGACGACCTGGTGACCTGCCGTAGTAAAGGCGAATCGAGCCTGTTCAGCCGCGATCAGGTTGACTACATGGACGTTTCCACCCAGCAGGTGGTTTCCGTCGGTGCGTCACTGATCCCGTTCCTGGAGCACGATGACGCCAACCGCGCATTGATGGGTGCAAACATGCAACGTCAGGCGGTTCCTACTCTGCGTGCTGATAAGCCGCTGGTTGGTACCGGTATGGAACGCGCGGTAGCGGTAGACTCCGGTGTAACAGCCGTAGCGAAACGTGGTGGTACCGTTCAGTACGTGGATGCGTCTCGTATCGTTATCAAAGTTAACGAAGACGAAATGTACCCGGGCGAAGCGGGCATTGATATCTATAACCTGACCAAGTACACCCGTTCTAACCAGAACACCTGTATCAACCAGATGCCGTGTGTCAACCTGGGTGAACCGATTGAACGTGGTGACGTGCTGGCCGACGGTCCTTCAACGGATCTGGGCGAACTGGCACTGGGTCAGAACATGCGCGTCGCGTTCATGCCGTGGAACGGCTATAACTTCGAAGACTCCATCTTAGTCTCCGAGCGCGTGGTACAGGAAGATCGCTTCACCACCATCCACATTCAGGAACTGGCGTGTGTGTCTCGCGACACCAAGCTGGGGCCAGAAGAGATTACCGCTGATATCCCTAACGTGGGTGAAGCTGCGCTCTCCAAGCTGGATGAATCCGGTATCGTTTATATCGGTGCTGAAGTGACCGGTGGCGACATTCTGGTTGGTAAGGTTACGCCAAAAGGCGAAACCCAGCTGACACCAGAAGAGAAGCTGCTGCGTGCTATCTTCGGTGAGAAGGCATCTGACGTTAAAGATTCTTCTCTGCGTGTACCGAACGGCGTATCAGGCACCATTATCGACGTGCAGGTCTTTACCCGCGATGGCGTGGAAAAAGACAAGCGCGCGCTGGAAATCGAAGAGATGCAGCTGAAGCAGGCCAAAAAAGACCTGTCTGAAGAACTGCAGATCCTCGAAGCCGGCCTGTTTAGTCGTATCAACTACCTGCTGGTTTCCGGCGGTGTAGAGGCCGAGAAGCTGGAAAAACTGCCGCGCGAGCGCTGGTTAGAGCTTGGTCTGACCGACGAAGACAAGCAAAACCAGCTGGAGCAGCTGGCAGAGCAGTACGACGAACTGAAGCGCGAGTTTGAGAAAAAACTCGACGCGAAGCGCCGCAAAATCACTCAGGGCGATGACCTGGCACCTGGCGTGCTGAAAATCGTGAAAGTGTATCTGGCCGTTAAACGTCAGATCCAGCCTGGTGACAAAATGGCAGGTCGTCACGGGAACAAAGGTGTTATCTCCAAGATCAACCCGATCGAAGATATGCCATACGATGAGAACGGTACGCCGGTCGATATCGTACTGAACCCGCTGGGCGTACCATCACGTATGAACATTGGACAGATTCTTGAAACCCATCTGGGTATGGCTGCTAAAGGTATCGGCGAGAAAATCAACGCCATGCTTAAGAAGCAGGAAGAAGTGTCTAAGCTGCGTGAATTTATTCAGCGCGCGTACGATCTGGGCACCGATGTGCGTCAGAAAGTCGATCTGAATACCTTTACCGACGACGAAGTGTTGCGTCTGGCTGAAAACCTGAAGAAGGGTATGCCAATCGCAACGCCGGTGTTTGACGGTGCGAAGGAGAGCGAGATCAAAGAGCTGCTTCAGCTCGGCGGCCTGCCTTCTTCCGGTCAGATTACCCTGTTCGATGGCCGTACCGGCGAACAGTTCGAGCGTCAGGTTACCGTTGGCTATATGTACATGCTCAAACTCAACCACTTAGTGGATGACAAAATGCATGCACGTTCTACCGGATCCTATAGCCTCGTGACTCAGCAGCCGCTGGGTGGTAAGGCGCAGTTCGGTGGACAGCGCTTCGGTGAGATGGAAGTGTGGGCACTGGAAGCATACGGTGCCGCTTATACCCTGCAGGAAATGCTGACCGTGAAGTCTGATGACGTTAATGGCCGTACCAAGATGTATAAAAACATCGTGGACGGTAACCATCAGATGGAACCGGGCATGCCGGAATCCTTCAACGTACTGTTGAAAGAGATCCGCTCGCTGGGTATTAACATCGAGCTGGAAGACGAGTAACCCCTGTCGATGGCAGGCTGTGGCCCTGGCCGCAGCCTGCAGGAAAACGGGTAAAGCACTCGAATATGTACTGGTTACAGGACGCCCGGGTCACTCCGGGCATTCCTGAGAAGTCTCACTCCGACGGGAGCTAATCCGTGAAAGACTTACTTAAGTTTCTGAAAGCGCAAACTAAGACCGAAGAGTTTGATGCGATCAAAATTGCTCTGGCCTCGCCAGACATGATCCGTTCCTGGTCTTTTGGTGAAGTTAAAAAGCCGGAAACCATAAATTACCGTACGTTCAAACCAGAACGTGATGGGCTTTTCTGTGCGCGTATTTTCGGGCCGGTAAAAGACTACGAGTGCCTGTGCGGTAAGTACAAGCGCCTGAAGCATCGCGGTGTGATCTGTGAGAAGTGTGGCGTTGAAGTTACACAGACCAAGGTACGTCGTGAGCGTATGGGTCACATTGAGCTGGCCTCTCCGACTGCGCACATCTGGTTCCTGAAATCGCTGCCTTCGCGCATCGGTTTGCTGCTGGATATGCCACTGCGTGACATCGAACGCGTGCTGTACTTCGAATCCTATGTGGTTGTTGAAGGCGGCATGACCAACCTTGAGCGTCGTCAGATCCTGACTGAAGAGCAGTATCTGGACGCGCTGGAAGAGTTCGGTGATGAATTCGACGCAAAAATGGGTGCGGAAGCGATCCAGGCCCTGTTGAAAAACATGGATCTGGAGCAGGAATGCGAACAGCTGCGTGAAGAGCTGAACGAAACCAACTCCGAAACCAAGCGTAAAAAACTGACCAAGCGCATCAAGCTGCTGGAAGCGTTCGTCCAGTCTGGCAACAAGCCAGAGTGGATGATCCTGACCGTGCTGCCTGTGCTGCCGCCGGACCTGCGTCCGCTGGTACCGCTGGACGGTGGCCGTTTCGCAACCAGCGATCTGAACGATCTCTATCGTCGCGTGATCAACCGTAACAACCGCCTGAAGCGCCTGCTGGACCTAGCTGCACCTGATATCATCGTACGTAACGAAAAACGTATGCTGCAGGAAGCGGTCGATGCCCTGCTGGATAACGGCCGTCGCGGTCGTGCTATCACCGGTTCGAACAAGCGTCCGCTGAAATCGCTGGCCGATATGATCAAAGGTAAGCAGGGTCGTTTCCGTCAGAACCTGCTGGGTAAACGCGTAGACTACTCCGGACGTTCGGTTATCACCGTTGGTCCATACCTGCGCCTGCACCAGTGTGGTCTGCCGAAGAAAATGGCACTGGAGCTGTTCAAACCCTTTATCTACGGCAAGCTGGAACTGCGTGGTCTTGCTACCACCATCAAAGCCGCCAAGAAAATGGTCGAGCGCGAAGAATCCGTCGTCTGGGATATCCTGGATGAAGTGATTCGCGAACACCCGGTCCTGCTGAACCGTGCACCAACCCTGCACCGTCTGGGCATCCAGGCGTTTGAGCCGGTACTGATCGAAGGTAAAGCTATCCAGCTGCACCCGCTGGTTTGTGCGGCCTATAACGCCGACTTCGATGGTGACCAGATGGCTGTTCACGTACCGCTGACGCTGGAAGCCCAGCTGGAAGCGCGTGCGCTGATGATGTCTACCAACAACATCCTGTCGCCAGCGAACGGTGAGCCAATCATCGTTCCTTCACAGGACGTTGTACTGGGTCTGTACTACATGACCCGCGACTGTGTTAACGCCAAAGGCGAAGGCATGGTGCTGACTGGCCCGAAAGAAGCGGAGCGTATTTACCGCGCCGGTCTGGCCTCTCTGCACGCTCGCGTTAAGGTGCGTATCACCGAGCACGAGAAAAACGAGCGGGATGAGTGGGTTGCTAAAACCAGCATCATCGATACAACCGTTGGTCGCGCCATCCTGTGGATGATCGTGCCTAAAGGTCTGCCTTTCTCCATCGTCAACCAGGCGCTGGGCAAGAAAGCTATCTCTAAGATGCTGAACACCTGTTACCGCATCCTGGGCCTGAAGCCGACCGTTATCTTTGCTGACCAGACCATGTACACCGGTTTTGCCTATGCAGCCCGCTCCGGCGCGTCTGTTGGTATCGACGACATGGTTATCCCAGAGAAGAAAGCGGAAATCATCACTGAAGCGGAAGCGGAAGTGGCTGAGATCCAGGAACAGTTCCAGTCTGGTCTGGTAACAGCGGGCGAACGCTATAACAAAGTGATCGATATCTGGGCTGCGGCCAACGAACGCGTTGCTAAAGCGATGATGGAAAACCTCTCTACCGAGCTGGTCATTAACCGTGACGGTGAAGAAGAGCGTCAGGTTTCCTTCAACAGCATCTTTATGATGGCTGACTCCGGTGCGCGTGGTTCTGCTGCTCAGATTCGTCAGCTGGCGGGTATGCGTGGTCTGATGGCGAAGCCAGATGGCTCTATCATCGAGACGCCAATTACCGCGAACTTCCGTGAAGGTCTGAACGTACTCCAGTACTTCATCTCCACGCACGGTGCGCGTAAAGGTCTTGCGGATACCGCACTGAAAACCGCGAACTCCGGTTACCTGACCCGTCGTCTGGTTGACGTGGCGCAGGATCTGGTGGTAACCGAAGATGACTGTGGTACCCATGAAGGTATCATGATGACTCCGGTTATCGAGGGTGGTGATGTTAAAGAACCTCTGCGCGAGCGCGTACTGGGCCGTGTAACGGCTGAAGACGTCATCAAGCCGGGCACCGCCGACATTCTGCTGCCACGCAACACCCTGCTGCACGAACAGCAGTGTGACCTGTTGGAAGAGCACAGTGTCGACAGCCTGAAAGTTCGCTCCGTTGTAAGTTGTGAAACTGACTTCGGCGTGTGCGCCCACTGTTATGGACGCGATCTGGCGCGTGGTCACATCATCAACAAAGGTGAGGCCATCGGCGTTATCGCAGCACAGTCCATCGGTGAGCCGGGTACTCAGCTGACCATGCGTACGTTCCACATCGGTGGTGCGGCATCGCGTGCGGCAGCCGAATCCAGCATTCAGGTGAAGAACAAGGGTACGCTGAAGCTGATCAACGCTAAGTCGGTTACCAACTCAGCCGGCAAGCTGGTCGTTACCTCGCGTAACACCGAGCTGAAGATGATCGACGAATTTGGTCGTACCAAAGAGAGCTATAAAGTTCCTTACGGTTCAACCATGGCGAAAGGTGACGGCGAGCAGGTTGCAGCGGGCGAGACCGTAGCAAACTGGGATCCGCACACCATGCCGGTTATCACCGAAGTGAGCGGTTTCATTCGCTTCACCGATATGATCGACGGCCAGACCATTACCCGTCAGACTGATGACCTGACCGGTCTGTCATCTCTGGTAATCCTCGACAGTGCTGAACGTACTGCGGGTGGTAAAGATCTGCGTCCTGCGCTGAAGATCGTTGATGGTAACGGCAACGATGTGATGATCCCAGGTAGCGACATGCCTGCTCAGTACTTCCTGCCGGGCAAAGCGATTGTTCAGCTGGAAGATGGCATCAAAATCAGCTCGGGTGATACCCTGGCCCGTGTTCCACAGGAATCCGGCGGTACCAAGGATATTACCGGTGGTCTGCCGCGCGTTGCGGATCTGTTCGAAGCCCGCCGTCCGAAAGAGCCGGCAATCCTGGCTGAGATCAGCGGTATCATCTCCTTCGGTAAAGAGACTAAAGGCAAGCGTCGTCTGGTGATCACACCAATTGATGGCAGCGAGCATTACGAAGAGATGATTCCGAAATGGCGTCAGCTGAACGTGTTCGAAGGTGAGCGCGTTGAACGTGGTGATGTGGTTTCCGATGGTCCAGAGTCTCCACATGACATTCTGCGTCTGCGTGGCGTGCATGCGGTGACCCGTTATATCACTAACGAAGTGCAGGAAGTTTACCGCCTGCAGGGCGTTAAGATTAACGATAAGCACATCGAAGTCATCGTGCGTCAGATGCTGCGTAAAGCAACGATTGCCAGCGCGGGCGGTACTGACTTCCTCGACGGCGAGCAGGTTGAATTCTCACGCGTTAAAATTTCTAACCGTGAGCTGGAAGCCAACGGCAAAATCGCAGCAACCTTTGCGCGCGATCTGCTGGGTATCACCAAAGCGTCCCTGGCGACAGAGTCCTTTATCTCTGCTGCCTCGTTCCAGGAAACGACGCGCGTACTGACCGAAGCAGCCGTAGCGGGTAAACGCGACGAACTGCGCGGCCTGAAAGAGAACGTAATCGTGGGTCGTCTGATCCCAGCCGGTACCGGTTACGCTTATCATCAGGATCGTATGCGCCGTAAAGCAGCGGGCGAAACGCCTGTTGTTCCTCAGGTGACCGCAGATGAAGCGTCTGCCAGCCTGGCAGAACTGCTGAACGCAGGCCTTGGCGGTAAAAACGACTAATCGTTTCTATCGTTGATGAATAAAAACCGCTCTTCGGAGCGGTTTTTTTATGCCTGCGATTCAGGTCGTGCGGAGTATTTTACAAATTGTGCGCCGCGGCATGTGATAGCTAGCGTTGTTGCTATATTTAGCTAGCAATCATTTAATGGAGATAAACGATGAAATTTACCCGTCATGCACTGCTGCCCGCTCTGATCCTTACCTCACTTTCCGCAGGCGCAGCCGATACCACGACGACACCCAATCCTCTCAGCGTGCATGTGCTGAACCTGCAAACCGGTGTGCCAACGGCGGGCGTCAAGGTTGAGCTTGAACAACAGCAAAAGACAGGCTGGGTAAAGCTCGCTTCGGGGACCACAGACAGTCATGGTCGCATTGCTGCGCTCTATCCGGCAGGGGAAGCAATGCCAGCCGGAGATTACAAAGTGGTGTTCAAAACTGGGGAATATTATAAAGGTATCGGGCAACCGACTTTTTTCCCGGAGATACCGGTGGTGTTTCACGCAGAGAAAAGCGGTGACCACTACCATATTCCGCTCCTGCTCAGCCAGTATGGTTATTCCACCTACCGGGGTAACTAAGCCGCTGCGTATTATATAGCTGTGAAGTCGCCAGGTGATGGCATATGACTGGCGTCGTACGATGAGGGCAGGGCCAGCGAGGGAAAAACGAACTGGCCCTGGTCAGCATTCTCGCCAACCCGGACAGTTTAGCGTCGCCACCGGCTGTGACCAGTGGTAGTGCGGCTGCTTGCGAAGCCGCTCCAGAAAGTATTAACGGCGTTGCGTGCGGCCTCGATGGTTAGGAGATTGGATCGTTTCTTTCAGGCGAACATAACCGTGGAGGGTGGCACGCTTCTTGATATTTCTTTACTAACGTTACAGTACCCATATAATAACTAATGGATTTTAACTTAAAAGGATTTTTTAAATGGCTATACCCGTTTATCTCTGGCTCTATGATGATGCCGGAAACTTGATCAAAGGTTCTGTTGATGTTTCTGGTCGTGAGCATAGCATTGAAACCGTTGTTTTGCGTCATATGGTAGAACTACCTACGGATAACAACACAGGGAAAATTACTGGAACGAGAGTTCACGAGCCAATTAGTTTTGATAAAGAAATAGATTCTTCTTCTACCTATTTATATAAAGCATTAATCACGAGTAGAAATCTAAAATCAGCAGAGTTTAAATATTACCGCATTAATTATTCTGGAAAAGAAGAACACTATTTCTCGATTATTCTTGAAAAGGTTAAAGTCGAATCTATTACCTCTCTAATGTATGATATTAGAGATGATTACGGTGGAAATAAAAATCATCTTGAATGCATTGATTTAGGTTATGAAAAAATAACATGGCATTTTATAGATGGTAATATCATTCATTCTGATAGTTAGGGAGAATGAGCTGCTTGATTAATTAAAGGAGTGGGTTATGACATGGACTTATAAACAAAGCACTGGTGAGATTTTTCACAATAGCACTTTTATTGAAAAAGGTTATGCAGGGCGAATGACTAATAAAAATAATCCAGATCGTCAACAGGTGAAAGGATTAGGCCCATTACCTCAAGGAACCTATCGCATATCAGGACAATCAAGATCTAAAGGCCCAATGACCATTATACTTGTTCAAACATCAGGTGATACTTTTGGTAGAAGCGCCTTCCGTATTCACGGTGAAAGAGTTTATGGTGTTCCGGGATGGGCATCTGAAGGTTGTATCATTATGGGGCCGGGAACACGCAGACGTATACTTGACTCAAATGATACTCGTCTGGAAGTTGTAAGATGAGGTGCTTTCATACTGCAACTGTAACATTGGTATTTTCATGCGCCTGTAATACTATGGCTACTAATTATTTAAATGTAGATAGTATTATTAATAGTGTTGATAAAGGTGATCATAATGCATTAAATGATGTTCCATTACTAACGGGAAATATAAGCACAGAAAAAAGCAATGCGTTAAGAAATGCACTTACTCATTCACTTATTATATCGACACCTGAAACACTTGATGCTTTAAATTCTGTGGATAAATTAATAGTTCTAAATGGTCATTCTCCTGTAAGAGATAAGTTTGGAACAGACTCTGTTTGCTCTTATGTCATCGATAGTAATAAGTATGATAAAGAGTCTTTTATGACCTATTATTCAATTGCCAGGCTACATCTTGAAAAAACGGGTGATAAAGGAAAATCCTGTCTTGATTTAATGAGTTCTTCAATAGAAGAAACAATCTATCAAGATAAACAGGGTAAAATGAAATGGGGCGTTGAGAAATACGGTTTTGATTGAATACAGCCCCGCAAGGGGCTATTTAACCTGATCAAGCTGTTCAAAACCACGCTGTAGAGCCGTTAAGTAAGCGACTGGCCGACCCTATAAATAATTAGGTGCGCCAGGTTCATGTTATTGCGAAACACGTCCTAAATAACTATCCCAGTCCTTCCACACCGGTTGTAATCCGGCCTTCATCAGCGCATTCGCAACCTCTTGCGGATGGCGGTTATCGTGCGGAGAAAATTGCTCCAGTTCGGTTTGCTGTTCAGCGTAGCCCCCGGGCTGGGTTTTTGAAAAGGCGCTGATCGTATTGATTGCCAGCGGCACCACCCGATCGCGGAACTGGGGCGATTCGCGTGTGGAAAGTGACTGTTCCACTTCGGGCGCGAACAGGCGAAAAGCGCAAATTGCCTGCACCAGCTGCGCTTCGTTCATCAGTGAGGCTGGCTGAATGCCGCCCGCGCAGGGACGCAGGCGGGGAAACGCCACCGAATAGCGGCTCTGCCAGTAGTTTTTTTGCAGCCACAGCAGATGTTCTCCCATCATAAAACAGTCAGTGCGCCAGCTGTCTGACAGGCCAATCAGCGCACCCAGGCCAATCTTATCAATACCGGCGCGTCCCAGACGATCGGGCGTTTCCAGTCGGAAGAAAAAGTCCTGCTTATTGCCCTTCAGGTGGTGCTGGCTATAGACTGCTGAGTGATAGGTCTCCTGATACACCAGCACCCCATCCAGCCCCAGCGTTTTTAACTCGGCGTACTCCTCTTCTGCAAGGGGCTGCACCTCCATCATCAGTGAACTGAAGCACGCGCGGATGGCGGGAAGATGCTGACGAAAATAGTCCATCCCGACCTTTGTCTGATGCTCGCCGGTAACCAGCAGCAGCTGATCGAAGCCCATTGCGCGGATGGCCGCGCACTCCCGCTTAATCTCGTCTGCATTCAGCGTCTTACGCCTGATGCGATTACTCATGGAGAAGCCGCAATAGGTGCAGTCATTGGCGCACAGGTTGGACAGGTATAGCGGCACGAACAGATTGACGGCGTGACCGAAGCGCTGCCGGGTTAGCTGCCGGGCCTTCTGCGCCATGGGTTCCAGCCAGGCTTCCGCCGCGGGGGAGAGCAGCGCCATCAGATCCTCAGGGCCTGGTCTCGATGCGTTCAGCGCCCGCTCCACGTCAGCGGCCGTTTTGCTGTGGATCCGCAGGCTTATATCATCCCACTCCAGCGTTTCCCATCGGGAGATAAAGCTTTTCACTGGGCTTCTCCCTTTGTCAGAAAGGCCGTTAACGGGCTGGTGGGCTGCGCCTGCTGATGTCGGCTACCCAATCCGCTGCGCCGCGCCAGCGCGCCTGCTTCTACGGCCAGCCTGAATGCGCGCGCCATCTGTATCGGATCCTGAGCCGACGCCATCGCCGTATTCACTAACACCGCATCTGCGCCCATCTCCAGCGCCTCGCTGGCGTGGCTGGGTGCGCCGATACCGGCATCCACGATCACCGGCACGCTTGCCTGTTCGATAATCAGCGTCAGGAAATCGCGTGTCTTAAGCCCCTGATTGCTACCAATCGGTGCACCGAGCGGCATGATTGCCGCACAGCCCACCTCTTCCAGCCGCCGGCACAGGACCGGATCGGCATGGCAGTAGGGCAGAACGGTAAACCCCTCTTTCACCAGCGCTTCGGCGGCCTTAAGCGTTTCAATGGGATCTGGCAGCAGATAGCGCACGTCGGGATGGATCTCCAGCTTGAGCCAGTGGGTTCCCAGCGCTTCGCGTGCGAGCCGGGCGGCAAAAATAGCTTCTTCTGCGGTTTTAGCACCGGACGTGTTTGGCAGCAGCTGGACGCCGAGCGCCTGCAGGGGCTTAAGTATGCCGTCATCCCCGCCGCGCAAATCTACGCGCTTCATCGCCAGGGTAACCAGCTCCGCACCGGATTCACGCAGTGAATTCAGCATTACCGTCGGGCTGGAAAATTTACCCGTTCCGGCCAGCAGGCGTGACGTAAACGTTTTATCCGCAATAGTAAACATATCAACCTCCGGCAATGGCCTGGAAAATCACCAGCTCATCGCCCTCCTGCAAATGAAAAGATGCCCAGCGGTCGCGAGGGATAATCTGCTGATTAACCGCCAGCGCCGTACCCGGCTGATGGCGGGAAAGCTGTTCGAGCAGTTCAACCAGCGTGGGCGAACCGTTCAGGGTCATGCTGCTGTCATTAATGGTGATGTTCATCGCGGCCTCCACATACCGGGCACGCAGCGCTACGTTCGAGAGTTAGCGTGCGCCAGGTCTGCTGTCGGCCATCGAAAAGCCGCAGCTTCCCCGCCAGCGAGGAACCCTGACCGGCGAGCATCTTTAGAGCTTCCAGCGCCTGAAGCGTACCCATCACGCCGACCACCGGGCCCAGCACGCCTGACGTACGGCAGTTGCGCTGTGGCTCCGTCTCATCGGGCCACAGGCAGCGATAGCAGCCATGACTGAAGGGCGGGGTTAACACCAGCAGCTGACCGCCGAATCCCACGGCGCTGGCGCTGATCAGCGGTTTGCTGCGCTGTATGCAGGCGGTGTTAATCGCCTGACGGGTTTGCATATTGTCGCTGCAATCCAGCACCAGATCGGCCATCGCCACCGCCTCCTGCAAGTTACTGTCATCCATACGCTCCTCCAGTACGATAAATCCCACCTGAGGGTTCAGTGCCTGGAGCTGCGCTTTCGCGACCTGCGCTTTTGACAGGCCCGTCTCGCGGCTGCGAAACAGGATCTGGCGCTGCAAATTGCTGATATGTACCTTGTCGTCATCGGCCAGCAGCAGTGTCCCAACCCCGGCAGCAGCAAGATAGAGCGCCGCAGGCGATCCCAGGCCGCCCAGGCCGATAATCAGGACGCTGGCGGCCTGAAGTTTGCGCTGCCCTTCAGGACCGAACTCCTCCAGCAGCAGCTGGCGGCTGTAACGCATAAAATCACCGTCACTGAACATGCTGTGCGCCTCCCGACCCGGCCAGGCGCTGATGGCTGACAGGTACTAAACGCGGGTTGCTATACATGCTCTGTACCCCCCGGTCCCGCCAGCTGCAATAGCTGCGCGGTGGCTTCCTGCCAGCTGTCGGCCTGCGTAATGGCGCTGACTACGGCGATACTCCCCACGCCGGTTGCCAGCACGGCAGGCGCGCGGCTGAGGCTGATACCGCCAATGGCCACCGTTGATACGCCCTGCAGGCGCGAAAGATGACGCTTAAGCTCTTCTATGCCCTGCGGGGAGGAGGGCATCTGTTTAGTGAGGGTCGGAAAAACATGGCCGAGGGCGATATAAGATGGCTGCTCCTTCAGGGCACGATCCAGTTCGGCGTCATCGTGCGTCGAAAGCCCCAGGCGTAGTCCGGCACGATGAATGGCATCCAGGTCGGCGACGTCCAGATCTTCCTGACCCAGATGTACGCCATAGGCCTGATACCCGATCGCCGTCTGCCAGTAATCGTTGATAAACAAACGCGCCCGGTAGCGCCTGCCCAGGGCGATGGCAGCGGCAATCTCATCTTCCACCGCCGCTTCCGGCCGATCTTTAATCCGCAGCTGGATGGTGCGTACGCCCGCATCCAGCAGGCGCTCAATCCAGGCGACCGTTTCAACGACCGGGTAGAGACCCAGCCGGGCTTCGGTTAAGGGAAACGGACCACGGCTCATACTTTGTCCTCCTGCTTCGCCGCGTAATCACGCACTTCCTGGGAAATTTTCATGGAGCAGAATTTAGGTCCGCACATTGAACAGAAATGGGCAACCTTGCCGGACTCCTGCGGCAGCGTCTCGTCGTGATAGCTGCGGGCGGTATGGGGATCGAGCGCGAGATTGAACTGATCTTCCCAGCGGAACTCGAAGCGCGCTTTCGACATGGCGTTATCGCGGATCTGCGCGCCGGGATGTCCTTTAGCCAGATCGGCGGCGTGGGCCGCTATCTTGTAGGTAATCAGTCCCTGCTTCACATCTTCTTTATTCGGCAGGCCAAGGTGCTCTTTGGGCGTGACGTAGCACAGCATCGCGCAGCCGAACCAGCCAATCATGGCCGCGCCAATACCCGAGGTAATGTGATCGTAGCCCGGCGCGATATCCGTAGTCAGAGGGCCAAGGGTATAAAACGGCGCCTCGTGGCAGTGTTCCAGCTGCTCGGTCATATTGTGACGGATCATCTGCATCGGCACATGTCCCGGGCCTTCGATCATCACCTGCACGTCGTACTCCCAGGCAATCTTCGTCAGCTCGCCCAGCGTGCGCAGCTCGGCAAACTGCGCCTCGTCATTTGCATCCTGAATTGAGCCAGGACGCAGCCCATCGCCCAGCGAGAGGGACACGTCATAGGCCGCGCAGAGTTCACATATCTCGCGGAAGTGCTGATAAAGAAAGCTCTCCTTATGATGCGACAGACACCATTTCGCCATAATCGAACCGCCGCGCGACACGATGCCCGTCAGGCGTTTCGCCGTCATGGGCACATAGCGCAGCAGGACGCCTGCGTGGATCGTGAAGTAGTCCACGCCCTGTTCCGCCTGTTCCAGAAGGGTGTCGCGGAAAATCTCCCAGTTCAACGCTTCCGCCACGCCGTTGACCTTCTCCAGCGCCTGATAGATGGGCACGGTGCCGATGGGTACCGGGCTGTTACGCAGGATCCACTCGCGCGTTTCGTGAATATTACGACCGGTGGAGAGATCCATGACCGTGTCGGCTCCCCAGCGCGCTGACCAGACCAGCTTCTCGACCTCTTCCTCAATGGAGGAGCTGACCGCAGAGTTGCCGATATTGGCGTTAATTTTGACCAGGAAATTGCGGCCGATAATCATTGGCTCGGATTCAGGATGATTGATGTTGGCAGGAATGATGGCGCGCCCGGCGGCGACCTCCTGCCGCACAAATTCCGGCGTGATGTCCTGCGGCAGATGCGCACCAAAGCTGTTGCCCGGATGCTGCTGGCGAAGCACCTCACCGCGAATGCGCTCGCGACCCATATTCTCTCGCAGCGCAATAAACTCCATCTCCGGCGTGATCCTGCCCTGTCGGGCATAGTGCAGCTGGGTGACGCAGTGGCCGGGCATCGCCCGTCGGGGGAGGGGACGGTGTTCGAAGCGCAGGTGATCCAGCCCTTCATCGGCGAGACGCTGCTGCGTGTAGGCTGAGCTGAGCGTCTCAATCGTTTGCGTGTCGGCGCGTTCACCAATCCAGCCCTCGCGTAACCGGGGCAGGCCCGCATGAACATCAATGCTGGCCTCTGGATCGCCATAGGGGCCGGCAGTGTCATAAACCGGCACGGGCTCATTATCTTCATATCGGGGGGCGTCTTTGCTGCCGCCGACTCGGGTTGGACTGAGCTGGATTTCACGCAGGGGAACGCGAATATCGGGACGTGATCCCTCAAGCCAGATGCGCGTTGAGTGAGGAAAGGCGGTGCCCTGGAGGGAGTCGATAAACTGTTGAGCCTGCGCGCGCTGTTCGCGGCGGGNTTTTCAAAGTCAGACATAGCATGTTCCTGATAAATCGGGAAAAGATGCTTGTCCGGAGTTCGGAGGAGTAAGCGCAAAGTGTGGGTAAACAGCAGCACACCCTGACTGAAAAGTTACTCTTGTTCCCTACGCAGGTATTAACCTGGTCAGGTTCCGCGGATCCCGAATTAACGGTCTCAGCCCCTAAGGGCACTCCGACAAGAAGAATTCTGGTCTCCCGGGGGAGAACCAGAACGGCGGTAACGGCGGCAGCCGCGCGTTACGCCATTGCCCCCTCAGCATAGGGGGCCTTTTTTGAAACTACAAGGATTTTACAAACGGATAACGTTTCAGGCGGGACGGGCCAGGGCAGAATCGTTAGCGGCCTGTGGGGTATCCGCCTGCTTGTCCAGCGCCAGCTGTATAAACTTATCTTCCAGCGTGAAGCGGGCTTCCAGCGCTTCGCCCACTTCAGAGAGCGCGTTCTGGAACTCAAGATAGTTATCGTGATCGATAGCCGTTTCCAGATGAGTATCATAAACCTGCATAATCTCAGCCGTGTTCGCCTGAAGCGCCGGATAGATCAGCGCGGCCTTAGCCAGCTGCTCGCTGCCTTTCATCTCTTCGATAAAGCGCTCGTACACCGTAAAGTGACCAGTGGAGAGATAATCGACCAGACGCTGACAAAAGGTATCCAGTGCGTTTTCATCGAGCGGAGTATGGGATTCCTTGTTAGGCTTAATGCCAACCATTTGATAATAGGCAACCAGTAACTGCTTGCGGGATTGCAGACAAAAGTCCACCAGGCCACTACACCCGGCAACGCGTGCGGTCAGGACTTCTAGTTGGTTGAGCATGTGTGACTCCGAAAGTGATATTTTAAGTGCCCGATCCCAATCCCGTTACGCAGAAAGCCGATTTAGCTGAGGATGTGCAATTTATGGAAGTTGAGATTTCAAGCGTAGACGCTGGCTGGTGGGTTGTCAGTCACGAACATAAACTATGGCTGCCGAAAGGTCAATTGCCGCAGGGAAGTGCGCAGGAATTAGGCCTGGTTGGGTCAAAAGCTATGCGGATCGGTGAATGGCAGGGCGAGCCGGTGTGGCTGATACGCGATAGCCGTCCGAATGAGATGGGCACTCTGCGACAGATCCTCGACGGCGATGTCGGCCTGTTCCAGCTGGCGGGGCGCGGGATCCAGCTGGCTGAGTTCTACCGCTCTCATAAGTGGTGCGGCTACTGCGGGCATGAAATGCACTCAAGCAAAACCGAGTGGGCCAGCCTGTGCGGTCACTGCCGGCAGCGATACTATCCGCAGATTGCCCCCTGCATTATTGTCGCCATTCGTCGCGGCAAGGAGATCCTGCTGGCGCAGCATACTAAGCACCGCAACGGCATCTACACCGTGCTGGCCGGGTTTGTCGAAGTGGGTGAAACGCTGGAGCAAACCGTCGCGCGTGAAGTCATGGAGGAGAGCGGGTTAAAAGTGAAAAATCTGCGCTATGTCTCCTCTCAGCCATGGCCGTTTCCCCAGTCGCTGATGATGGCATTTATGGCCGACTATGAAAGCGGTGACATACACATTGATCCCAAAGAGCTGCTGGATGCGGCCTGGTATCACCATGAGGCGCTGCCCCAGCTTCCACCGCCCGGTACCGTGGCGCGGCGGCTGATCGAGGATACCGTGGCGCTTTGCCGCGCTGAAGCGGAATGAATGTTATACTGTGCGCCTGATTTTGAGAGAGCGTTTAAGATGAGTGAACTGAAGAACGACCGTTATCTGCGCGCCCTGCTGCGCCAGCCTGTGGATGTGACCCCGGTATGGATGATGCGCCAGGCCGGACGCTACCTGCCAGAATATAAGGCGACCCGTGCCATCGCCGGTGATTTTATGTCGCTGTGCAAAAATGCCGAGCTGGCCTGCGAAGTCACGCTACAGCCGCTGCGTCGCTATCCGCTGGATGCGGCGATCCTGTTCTCCGATATTCTTACCATCCCCGACGCCATGGGGCTGGGCCTGTGGTTTGAGGCGGGAGAAGGCCCCCGTTTTTCCTCACCGATCACCTGCCGCGCTGATGTTGAGAAGCTGCCGGTGCCCGACCCGGAACAGGATCTGGGCTATGTGATGAATGCGGTGCGCACTATCCGTAAAAACCTGAAGGGTGAAATACCGCTGATAGGTTTCTCCGGCAGCCCCTGGACGCTGGCCACCTACATGGTTGAAGGGGGCAGCAGCAAAGCCTTCACCAAACTGAAAAAAATGATGTATGCCGAGCCTGAAACCCTGCATCTGATGCTGGATAAGGTGGCCGACAGCGTCACGCTCTACCTGAACGCCCAAATACGCGCCGGTGCGCAGTCGGTGATGATATTCGACACCTGGGGCGGGGTGCTGACGGGACGGGACTATCTTGAATTCTCCCTGCACTATATGCACAAAATCGTGGACGGCCTGATCCGTGAGAATGACGGACGCCGCGTGCCGGTCACCCTGTTTACCAAAGGCGGTGGCCAGTGGCTGGAAGCGATGGCAGCTACCGGCTGCGACGCGCTGGGGCTGGACTGGACCACCGATATCGGCGACGCCCGCCGCCGCGTGGGTGATAAAGTTGCCCTACAGGGGAATATGGATCCGTCTATGCTTTACGCGTCCCCTGCGCGTATCGGGCAGGAGGTCGCGGGCATCCTAGAAGGGTTTGGCCACGGCAATGGACACGTATTCAACCTGGGTCACGGGATCCATCAGGATGTTCCACCCGAGCATGCTGGCGCTTTCATTGACTCAGTACATCGGCTTTCACGGCCATATCACCAGGACTAACCATGGACATTGCAGCATTACGTCAGGAGCAACTTGAACGCGCGGCAGAAGTGCAGCAGGAAGATGACTTTGAAGTAATGCCGCCGCGCTATATAGGCGGTGCCGATGTCGGTTTTGAACAGGGGGGCGAGGTTACGCGCGCTGCCCTGGTTATTCTGGAATATCCGTCGCTCAGGCTGGTGGAGCATCGCGTTGCCCGTATCGCGACGACGATGCCCTATATTCCGGGGTTCCTTTCATTCCGTGAATATCCTGCGCTGCTCGCGGCGTGGCAGCAGCTTGAGCTAAAGCCAGACCTGCTGTTCGTTGATGGGCAGGGCATTGCGCACCCGCGCCGCCTTGGCGTCGCCAGCCATTTCGGCCTGCTGGTGGATGTCCCAACCATTGGCGTGGCAAAAAGCCGCCTGTGTGGCAAGTTTGAGCCGCTGGATGACGAGCCGGGGACAACACAGCCGCTGATCGACAAAGGCGAGCAAATTGGCTGGGTATTGCGCAGCAAGCGCCGGTGTAACCCCCTCTTTATCTCGCCGGGGCATCGCGTTAGCCAGACGACGGCGCTCAGCTGGGTGGAAACCTGTCTGAACGGCTACCGGCTGCCCGAACCGACGCGCTGGGCTGATGCCGTGGCCTCACGGCGACCTGCTTTTATGCGCCTTCAGGAGCAGGGTTAACGGTGTGACGCGCGGTCTTTTCGGTTACACTGCTGGCCGCGCACTTCTGTTTAAGAGATCTCAACATGTTACGTAATCCGATTCACCTGCGTCTGGAAAAGCTGGAAAGCTGGCAGCACGTTACTTTTATGGCCTGTCTGTGCGAACGTATGGCCCCCAACTATCGGGCGTTTTGCGATCGTACAGGATTCGGTGAAGGGCAGCTGTATCGCCGCATCCTCGATCTGGTCTGGGAAACGCTGCTGGTAAAAGATGCTAAGGTGAATTTTGACTCACAGCTCGAGAAGCTGGAGGAAGCGATACCCAACGCTGAAGATTACGATCTCTACGGCGTGTATCCGGCCATTGATGCCTGCGTCGCATTAAGTGAACTGCTGCACTCTCGTCTGAGCGGTGAAACGCTGGAGCATGCGATCGCCGTAAGCGATGCCTCCGTGACGACCGTTGCGATGCTGGAAATGACCCAGGCTGAACGGGAAATGACCGACGAAGAGCTTAAAGAGAACCCCGCAGTTGAAGAAGAATGGGACATCCAGTGGGAGATTTTCCGCCTGCTCAGTGCCTGCGAAGAGAGGGACCCCGAACTGATAAAAGGACTGCGAGCTGACCTGCGTGAATCAGGGATCAGTAATATCGGTATAAATTTTCAGCAGTAAGGCGATAAAACGTGACTTCAGGCCTGATTTGTAGCGCCAGGAGGCTTCACATCCGCCCCCAGTCTGGTCTACATTTGGGGGGCTGAAAAAAGTGGCTATCGGTGCGTGTATGCAGGAGAGTGCCAGAAACTGGTTTTTCCCTCGCACTCGATGCTTAGCAAGCGATAAATACACTGTAAGGATAACTTATGAACAAGACTCAACTGATTGATGTAATTGCTGACAAAGCGGACCTGTCTAAGACCCAGGCTAAAGCTGCACTGGAATCCACCCTGGCTGCGATTACTGAGTCTCTGAAAGAGGGTGATGCTGTACAACTGGTTGGTTTTGGTACTTTTAAAGTTAACCACCGTGCTGAGCGTACTGGCCGCAACCCGCAGACTGGCAATGAAATCAAAATTGCTGCTGCTAACGTACCGGCATTTGTTTCAGGTAAAGCACTGAAAGACGCTGTTAAGTAATTGTCTGACGGTAAAAAGTTTTAAACAGGGGGGCGTTATGCCCCTTTTGTTATAGATACATCCGGGCAAACCGCTTTACCACCGGGCATTTCACCCACACTGTGTGATAATCGCGCCATGACTCGTTCTCCTCTTATTCCGCTCTCCCTGCTGACGCTGCTGTTACTGGCAGGTTGCAGCTCACAGCCAGCACTGCCTGACTTTACCGCCAGTGGTTATCTGGCCGATCGCGGCGCCGTTCGTATCTGGCGCAAAAACGACGGCAATGAGAGCAGCCATCTGCTGACGTTTTACACGCCCTTTTCGGGTGGCGCGACGGAGACGACCGACTATATGTGGCAGTCGGACAAGCTTATCTCCATAGAACGTCATCGTTTTGGCGACAGCCCCGAGAACGTGACGCTGCGCTTCGACCAGGACGGCAGCCTGAGTTTTATGCAGCGCCAGTTCGCCGGTCGCCGTGAAGCGCTCTCCGCAGACGCGGTGGCGTTATATCAGTTTGATGGCGGGCGTATGCTGAAAATCAGCGATGACCTGCTGAAAGGGCGGGTACTGCTCAGGCAAGGGCGCTGGTCGGCGTCCGGCGTCGTCACGACGTGCAAGGGGCAGAAAGAGCGGCCCGGCTTCGACCACTATTCCGTTAACTATATTACCCAGCATCAGCGCAGCCCGGACAAGCCGGTCAGCATCGCCTGGCTGGAAGCGCCTAAAGGCGTTCAGCTGCTGATTGTCACGCCCGACGATCTCTGCGCGAACGAGCCTGACGAAGCCAGCTTCTGAATGCCACCCGGGCCGGATTGCTCCGGCCCGGGTAAGGGCTATTTGCGGCCTATCGCGCGATAGCCGATATCATGGCGGCAGAAGCTGTCCTTCCATGAAACGGGCTTAGCCAGTTCATAGGCGCGCTTCTGCGCAGCGGCCACGTCATCTCCCAGTGCGGTCACGCACAATACCCGTCCGCCCTGGGTTACCACCAGATCGTCCTGCATACGCGTACCGGCATGGAAGATTTTGCCGTCTGGCGTTTCTTCCAGCGGCAGACCGTGGATTTGGTCACCCATCGCGTAGTCACCCGGGTAACCCCCGGCAGCCAGCACCACGCCCAGCGAAGGGCGAGGATCCCACTCTGAGTCTTTGGTATTCAGCTTGCCCTCTACGCCTGCCAGACAGAGATCGACCAGATCCGACTGCATACGCAGCATGATTGGCTGCGTCTCGGGATCGCCGAAGCGGCAGTTAAACTCAATAACCTTCGGCTGACCCTGCTTATCAATCATCAGGCCCGCGTACAGAAAGCCGGTATAGGTGTTTCCTTCCGCTGCCATGCCCCGAACCGTCGGCCAGATAACTTCATCCATCACCCGCTGGTGGACAGCATCGGTCACTACCGGCGCGGGAGAGTAGGCGCCCATCCCACCGGTATTGGGGCCGGTATCCCCATCACCCACGCGTTTATGATCCTGGCTGGTCGCCATCGGTAACACATTCTCGCCATCAACCATTACGATAAAGCTGGCTTCTTCCCCGTCCAGAAACTCTTCCACCACGATGCGGTGGCCTGCATTGCCAAAGGCATTGCCGGCCAGCATGTCCTGAATGGCTTCTTCGGCCTCGGCCAGGGTCATTGCCACAATCACACCTTTACCCGCGGCCAGGCCATCGGCTTTAATCACGATGGGCGCGCCCTTGCTGCGCGTATAGGCCAGGGCGGGCCCGACCTCGGTAAAGTTTTGATATTCAGCGGTCGGAATATGATGACGCGCCAGGAAATCTTTCGTGAAGGCTTTAGACCCTTCCAGCTGAGCAGCGGCCTGCGTCGGACCAAAAATCTTCAGCCCGGCAGCGCGGAAGGCATCCACCACGCCCAGCACCAGCGGTGCTTCCGGGCCGACGATGGTCAGATCAATCTTCTCCTCACTCGCGAAGCGCAGCAGTGCCGGAATATCGGTGGCGCTGATATCAACGTTCTGCAAAGCAGGCTCAAGGGCAGTACCTGCGTTACCCGGCGCGACAAAAACGGTTTCCGCCAGCGGCGAGAGTGAGGCCTTCCATGCCAGGGCGTGCTCACGCCCGCCGTTACCAATAACGAGAATTTTCATTTTTCTGCTCCGTAATTAATGGCGGAAATGACGCATCGCGGTGAAGATCATGGCAATGCCGTGCTCGTCGGCGGCGGCAATAACTTCTTCATCACGAATAGAGCCGCCTGGCTGGATAACACAGCTGACGCCAACGGCGGCGGCGGCATCAATGCCGTCGCGGAAGGGGAAGAACGCATCGGACGCCATAGCCGAGCCTTTCACTTCCAGCCCCTCGTCTGCCGCCTTGATACCGGCAATCTTCGCGGAATAGACTCGGCTCATCTGCCCCGCGCCAATACCGATGGTCATATTCTCACGCGCGTAAACGATGGCGTTGGACTTCACGAATTTAGCGACCTTCCAGCAGAACAGCGCATCACGCAATTCCTGTTCGGTCGGCTGGCGCTGGGTCACCACCTTAAGCTGGTGGCTCTCCACCATACCTAAATCGCGATCCTGCACCAGTAGCCCACCGTTGACGCGCTTGAAATCCAGACCGGCCTGACGCTGCTGCCACTCTCCACAGGTGAGTACGCGTACGTTCTGCTTACTCGCGGTTATCTTAAGCGCGGCCTCACTTGCGGAGGGGGCAATAATCACCTCAACAAACTGACGACTGACAATGGCCTGCGCCGTCTCTTCATCCAGCTCGCGGTTAAAGGCGATAATGCCGCCAAAGGCGGATGTTGGGTCGGTTTTATACGCCCGCTCATAGGCGTCCAGAATCGAATCGCTAATGGCAACGCCACAGGGATTGGCGTGTTTGACGATCACACAGGCTGGCTGGTCGAATTCCTTGACGCACTCCAGTGCGGCGTCGGTATCGGCGATGTTGTTATAGGAGAGCGCTTTGCCCTGAACCTGCTGAGCAGTGGCGACCGAGGCTTCGGTAATCCTGTCTTCTATATAGAAGGCGGCGTCCTGATGGCTGTTCTCACCGTAGCGCATATCCTGCTTTTTAATGAAGCTCAGATTCAGCGTCCGCGGGAAGCGGCCAGAAGGTGCAATGGTATCGCCATGATAAGCGGGGACCAGGCTGCCAAAGTAGTTGGCAATCATCCCGTCATAGGCAGCGGTATGCTCAAAGGCCTTGATGGCCAGGTTGAAGCGCGTGGCCTGCGTCAGGCTGTTCTCGTTCTGATCCAGCTCGACAACAATGGCCTGGTAATCGCTGCTGTTGACCACGATAGCCACGTCTTTGTGGTTTTTGGCGGCGGAGCGCACCATCGTTGGACCGCCGATATCAATATTCTCGACGGCATCTTCCAGCGAGCAGTCTTCACGCGCGACGGTCTGGGCAAAGGGATAAAGGTTAACGACCACCATGTCGATAGGGGCAATGCTGTGTTCCGCCATAATGGCATCATCCTGGCCGCGACGGCCTAAAATGCCGCCGTGCACTTTCGGGTGCAGCGTTTTAACGCGTCCATCCATCATTTCGGGGAAGCCGGTGTAGTCAGACACTTCGGTGACGGAGAGGCCCGCGTCTGCCAGCAGGCGGGCGGTGCCTCCGGTGGAGAGGAGTTCGATACCGCGCTGGGTCAGCGCCTGAGCAAATTCGATGATACCGGCTTTATCAGACACGCTGAGCAGAGCGCGGCGTACAGGACGACGTTGTTGCATGGTGATGATCCCTTGGCTTTGATTCGCAGAGAGTAAGAGCGTTACATCAAGCTTAGCCATTTTCACCTCTATATAGAGAAGAGTGAGAATAAGCTTCAGGTAACCCCCCCAAAACTGGGGCCAGGATTTTGCCCGGCATTGTAGCGAAAACGTTTGCGTGATGCTCGTGTAAATTCGCGGTGCGGCAGCGATGTGGATAAATCGGTGGATAAGTGCGTATAACCCGGGGTTTTGCTGTGGAATGCAGCGAACGCGCTATTTTTATCAAATTAGGGGTTGTCAGCCGTCAGGAACTCCCTATAATGCGCCTCCATCGACACGGAACAACGGCTTACAGGCCGCCGGGTTGAGAGGTCAGGAAGCTGAACCGCCGGAGAAAAACTTCCCAAAAACAAGTTGACTCTGAAGGAGGAAAGCGTAATATACGCCACCTCGCAGCAG
>NZ_CDPK01000023.1 GCF_900068895.1 Erwinia sp. ErVv1
GGGTTTACGGCGCCCCGGCGTTCTGACCCGCAACATAGCCGTGTCACCGGAGCCGGTTTTGACCTGCCTGCAAGCAACATAGCCCCGTCACCGGAGCCGGTTTTGACCTGCCTGCAAGCAACATAGCCCCGTCACCGGAGCCGGTTTTGACCTGCCTGCAAGCAACATAGCCCTGTCACCGGAGCCGGTTTTGACCTGCCTGCAAGCAACATAGCCCCGTCACCGGAGCAGGTCTTGACCTTGTTGCAAACAACACAGCCCCGTCACCGGAGCGGGTTTTGACCTACCACCCGCGCACGGATGGCCGCTTTCTCCGCTTCGCTCAGAAAGGCAATCTTCAGGCCATTCTCCTGCGCGGTGCGGATCTGAGCGCGACTCAAACCGGCCGCTGGCGCAGCAACCTCATACTCATAGGCCAGCTCAATACCCTGCACGGCAGGATCGTCAGTATTAATGGTCGCTAAAATGCCATGATCGAGAAACGCGGCCAGCGGGTGGTGGGCCAGAGTGGAAACGGTACTGGTCTGAATATTCGAGGTCAGACAAGACTCAATGCCAATCTGATGCGCCGCCAGAAAATCCATCAGCGCGGGATCTTCTACCGCCTTAACACCGTGCCCAATACGCTCCGCGCCCAGCTCGCGAATGGCCTGCCAGATACTCTCGGGGCCGGCCGCTTCACCTGCGTGAACGGTAATGCGCAGACCGGCGTCACGTGCCCGGTTAAAGTGACTCAAAAACTGGCTGCCGGGGAAGCCCAGCTCATCACCCGCCAGGTCAAGGGCGGTAATGCCATCGCGACAGGCCAGCAAACCGTCCAGCTCGCTCAGACAGGCTTCCTCGCCGAAAGTACGGCTCATAATGCCGATCAGTCGCACCTGAATATCATGCCGCTGACAGCAGCTGCGAACTCCGTCAATTACCGCTTCCACCACGCCTGCAATCGGCAGATTATGGGTCATCGCCATATAGCCCGGTGAAAAACGCAGCTCGGCATAATGGATACCCGCCTTCGCAGCATCTTCAACGTTCTCCTGCGCCACCCGACGGCAGGCCTCCAGCGAACCCAGAACTTTCACGCCCCAGTCCAGCTTTTGTAAAAAGCTCACCAAATCCGGCTCGGTCTGCGTTACCTGCACGTGTGGACGCAGCGTCTCTAAGGTGGAGGCGGGCAGGGTAAGGTTAAACTCGCGGCCTAAATCCAGAATAGTCTGTGCACGAATATTGCCATCAAGGTGGCGGTGAATATCTGTAAGGGGGAGCTGGGAATCGATCATCTGGGTGCACTCAGTTAAGTCATATAAAGTGCATAACAGTATAAAAACAATTTGCGCAACTTCGCCAGTGAATTGCGCAAACTGCTCCGCGAATGATGGTTATTTGTGCTGTGCAGCTACGCAGCGCGTGATCCCCGCGATTAACCGGTCGAGGCCGTCATCCAGCTTACGCCGTGGACAGCCTGCATTGAGGCGTAAAAATCCCGTCCCTTCGCAACCATAGGTTGAGCCGGGCATCATCGCCACCTGCTGATGATTGATCAGCTCATGCTGCAGCTGCCGTTCGTCCAGCCCCAGCGGATTGAGATCGATCCAGGCAAGATAGGTTGCCTGAGGAGGGGTCCAGTTAAGCTGCGGAAACGTCTCGTTAAGGCGATCCGCGATGTGTTGAAGATTGGCAGCCAGATAGCACCGTAACGCATCCAGCCATGCGCCGCCCTCGCGGTAGGCCGCAATGTGCGCCGCCACCGCAAGCACGGCCGGGGAGGACAGCCCGTCGGTATTTTTTAATGCCTGAAACCAGGTCGTGCGGTCCTGCTTATCGCTGATAATCCCCCAGGCCCCGGTGAGCGCCGGGACGTTAAAGCTCTTGGAGGCCGAAGTGAACAGCGCCCAACGCTCGTCCGCTACCTCACTCCAGGGTATATGTACCGCCTCGCCCATCACCATATCCATATGGATCTCATCGCTGATCACGCGCACGCTGTGGCGCTGACACAGGGCCGACATCTGCTCCAGTTCGGCGCGCGACCAGACTTTGCCGGTCGGATTATGCGGACTGCATAACAACAGGATGCGGCACTGCGGCTGCGCCAGTAGCACTTCCAGCGCCGCCATATCACAGTGCCACTCTGCGCCCTGTTTTTGCAGCGGCATGGCCATCACCCGACGTTGATTACCCGCGATGGTTTTGTAAAACGCATCATAGGCTGGCGTATGGACCACCACGCCATCACCCGGTGAGGACCAGCTACGGATCATCTGAGAAATCATATAAATAACCGACGGGCCATACACAATCTGCTCGCGGTCAATGCTTAGCCTGAAGCGTTGCTGATACCAATACTCAATCGCGGAAAGAAAGTCGTCGTGCTGCCAGCGGCTGTAGCCCAGCACCGCGTGTGCCACGCGCTGTTGCAGCGCAGTAATAATGCACGGCGCGGTAGGGAAATCCATATCGGAAATCGTGAAGGGCAGCAGATCGTCGCGACCAAAACGGTCTGCCACAAAGTCCCACTGGGTGCACCAGCTGCCATGTCGGTCCGTGACCCGATCAAAATCAAACATAACGTCCCCGGTTAAATACGGCGGCCAGGCCGCCGGTTGCAATTCAGGCTGATGCGGACTGCATCATACTGGCCATTTCATCCTTCACCGACTGAACCTGCGGGCCAATCACCACCTGCAAACTATGCTGATTCAGATGTACCACACCGATCACCCGATTAGCCTTTAGCGCGGCGTCATCGACCTGGCTCATATCCTTAACCGACAGACGCAGGCGGGTCAGGCAGTTGTCCAGCGAGGTTATATTCTCCCTGCCGCCCAGCGCCGCCAGAATGGCTGGCGTGTCATAGCCGGATTTCCCCACCGTCGCAGTGGACGGGCCTTTATCGGTTCGCGGCGCCTCCCTGTCGCGCCCGGGGGTCTTAATATCAAAGCGGCGGATGGCGAAGCGGAATATCACATAGTAGGCCGCGAACCAGATCGCGGACACCACCGGCACCAGATACCATTTCGTTTGCAGGCCGTGCAGGATGCCGAACACCACGAAATCAATCACGTTGCCGTCGGTATTGCCGATGGTCACGCCCAGTACGGCCATCAGCGTAAAGCCCAGGCCGGTAAGCAGCGCATGGATCACATACAGGAAGGGGGCAACAAACAGAAACAGGAACTCAAGCGGTTCCGTTGTGCCGCCCACCACGCAGGCCACCACGCCGGAGATCAGCAGCCCCTTAATTTTATGGCGATTTTCCGGACGGGCGCAGTGATACATCGCCAGCGCTGCACCGGGCAGGCCGCCGAGGAAAGCGGGCATTTTACCCTGAGAAAGGAAGCGGGTTGCACTCTCCGCAAAACCACCGCTGGTGGGGCAGGAAAGCTGCGCCTGAAATATGGTCAGGGCACCGCTGACGCTATGACCGCAGACTTCCAGCGTGCCGCCCGCGTCGGTAAAGCGGATAATCGCCACCAGAATATGCTGCAACCCGAACGGCAGCAGCAGGCGCTCACCGGTCCCGAAGATCATGGGTCCAAAGTCCCCGGCACCGTTGATCACCCAGCCCAGACCGGCGATGGCGGCGGCAAAGCCCGGCCAGATCAGCGGGATCAGTAATCCTACCAGCCCCATCACCAGCGTGGTGATAATGGGCACAAAGCGGGTGCCGCCGAAGAACGCCAGGGCATCAGGCAGGCGGATGGTATGAAAGCGTTCATGCAGCCAGAAAACAATGATCCCGGCAAATACCGCGCCGAGGATCCCGGTATCAATCGACTGAATGCCGATAATATTTTGGATATTATTGGCCTTTAATACCGCAGCGTCGGTGGTTGGCAGAATCCCCCGGGCATGAAGCCAGAAATTAACGGCCAGATTCATCACCGCAAAGCCGACAAAGCCGGAAAATGCGGCCACGCCTTTATTCTCTCGTGCCATACCCAATGGAATAGCGATGGCGAACATCACCGGCAGATAGCTAAAGGCGAATGAACCGGTGCTGCTCATCCACATAAAGATCAGCTGCAAAACCCGGTTACCCAGAAAGGGCAGCAGCGCAATGACGTCGTGGCTGCTCAGGGAACTGCCGATGCCCATCATAATGCCGCAAAACGAGAGCAGCGCGACCGGCAGCATAAAGGTCTTACCGAGGCTTTGGAAAAACTCCCACAGGGTGATTTTTGGTTTACTGGCCGACATAGTGACTCCTGGCTGGAAAATGTTCAGCGGCTGCTGAAAACGGCATGATAAAACGTTTTACCAACGCTGAATGCGGCTGCTATCACAGTATTTACTCATTCAAACGTTTTCTTCCCCGGCGGCAGGGTGTAACGTTTCACCCAGTGCGCTATAGAGGGCGCGAGGGAATAACCGATCAAAACCGGCCAGCTATGTCACAAAAGAAAATAACCATTAACGATGTTGCCGATGAGGCGGGCGTCTCCGTCACCACGGTTTCGCTGGTGCTTTCCGGCAAGGGGCGCATTTCAGCGGCCACTGCGGAACGCGTGAGCCAGGCGGTGAGGACGCTGGGGTTTATTCCTAATCGTTCAGCATCCATGCTGCGTGGGGGAACCAGCGGCGTGATTGGCGTGATCGTCCGGGATATCAGCCACCCGTTTTACGCGGAAATGATCGCCGGTCTGAGCGAGGTGCTGGAACAGCAGGGCAAAGTGCTGTTTCTGACGCAGAGCGGCCAGCGGGGGGAACATATCGATCGCTGTTTTGATGCGCTGGTGGCGCAGGGTGCGGAGGGGATCGTGATGGGCGGCGGGGCGGAGAATGCCTCGCACCTGGCCGCTAAAGCGCGCGAGCTGGAGATGGCAATGATTTGTGCTTCGAGGGCCAGCAGCCTGGACGAGCTGGACGCTATCCGGCCCGATAACTTTCATGCGGCCCAAATGGCTACCGAATATCTGATCAAGCGAGGACACCACTGCATAGCCTGGATCGGCGGGGCGGGATCCTCTCTGACGCGGGCGGAACGCATTGGCGGCTACTGCGCCACGCTGTTGCAGTACGGGCTGCCGTTTCGCAATGAGTGGATTATCGAGTCTGCGCCTGAGCAGCGGGATATGGCGACGTTGACGGAACGGCTGATGCATCAGCATCCCACGCTTACCGCTATTCTTTGCCACAATGCGACGGTCGCGCTGGGCTGCTACTTTGGTTTACAGCGCAGCGGCAGGACGCCGGGCAACGGGGCGGTGGACAGTTATTACGGTCAGCAGGTCGCGCTGGTGGGATTTGGCGATGTGCCCGCGGCTGAAATGACCGATCCGCCACTGACTTTCGTCACCAGTTCAGCGCGTGAAATAGGCCGGAGTGCGGCAAAGAAGCTATTGCAAAGAATGGTCGATCCCGGCGGCCCGATTCAAAATACCATCGTGCCGCCGGTGCTGATCGAGCGCGGTTCAGCCTGAAACGCGCCCTTAATACCTGACTACTGTTGTGGCACTTCCTGAGGTGCGACGGTGCCCCCAGCGCCCAGCATATAGCGGGCCAGGAACTGATCGAGCGGCGTCTTAACGCCGTTCAGGGTAACCTGTCCGGTAGCATACTGCAGGCTGGTGACAATGTTATTGTCCTGCTGCGTGGTCAGCTTAAACATCTGCCCCATCGCCGCCAGCCCTTTGACCTGCTGATCGGCAAGCTTCGCCGCGTCATCCTGCTTATACCCTTCAGCCATGGCGACATGCGTCATCATTTCCGTGGCCATATCCATCGAAATAGAGAGCTTACCGTCAAGGGTTTTCAGCACGTTATCAACGGCCTGACCGATATCCTGCGGCTGGCTGCCGGTAGCCGGGTCTTTAAAGTGAACCGCAAGATTAAAGCTGCTCTCACCTTTGTCGTTTTTCCAGCTCAGCGGCGCGATATTGATGACCGGGTCACCTTTCAACAGCAGGGGCAGGTTTTCACTGAGGATTTGGCTCATACGTTGCTGATAAACCGGAGGATTGTTGCTGGCCGCCGGATCGTTAAGCAGTGCCTGAACCTGCTTATTATAGTTCTCCGAGAAGGCTTTCATGGCGTTGGCATCAAACTGCGAAAGTGTAACCACCAGTTTGCCCTGACCAAAGTTCTGATTTTGCAGCTTCAGGGAATCCAGCGAGTAATCGATATTGCCGGAAATCAGGCTCTTTTCGGAATTAAAAGATGATTTACCGTTCAGGCCTTCCGCAATAAAGGCCTCCTGACCATTAACGGCGGCCGAGAGTTTTTGCAGCTGAATGCTCTGATCGCCAATGCGCATCCCTTCCGGGCTGAGATGGCTGTCAGCATCAATTTTCAGGCCGTTTGCGGTAAAGAGTACCGGCATATTCAGCTGGTTTTTCGTGGTTAATACCACGCTGTCCAGCTGACCGTTTACGCTGACTTTGTCGCCTTTGTCATCGGCACTGACCCTGAAGTCGCCGCCGTTTGACGCGAAGCGCTCACTGGTCTGCGCATTGTTGTAGTCCAGCGGCAGCAGATGAATGGCCGAGACGGTCGCACCACCGTAGCCAACACGGGTATCAGCCTGAACGATCGACTGCCCTTTGGTCATCTCGAACAGTTTTTTAACTGCGTCGGTATTTTCCAGCTGGGTATGGACGGAAGCCATGCTGGGAATAAGGTTGAATTTTTTCAGCTGAGCCAGTGGGAAGGGGCCGTGGTCGATCTTTTCGTCAAATACGATGCTCTGACCGGGTTTGATAATCGAGTTGTCTTCGGTCTGCGAGCTGGATTGCAGCACCAGGCGCGTTTTGCTGCTGAACACGCCGCGCTGGAAGTCCTGGTAGCTTAATTGCAGGCGGCTCTCAGGAGAGAGCGTGTTGAGCTGGGCGTTGGCGTTCTGCACCAGCTGATCCATGTTTTTTTCCAGCTGCTTGCCGGTAAACCAGGCCGCGCCAGTCCAGATTACGCCGAGCGCAACCACCACGCCGACCGCTATCTTTGTCTTTTTCATCTGTAACTTCGTCCTTTCAGGTTACTGGTGCCGGCAAATCCGTTCAGCTGGCAAATGCCCGGCGAATAAAAAACGCCGCGTGGGCGTTTTTTGCTTAATATCTGGATAACTATAGCAATTGCAGCAGTTGACGTCAGCCGCATTTGGCTCATTCGTTATAAACGCGTGCAACACGGCCGCTGCCCGCCAGGCTGACGGGCGATTCGCAGGCGGGGATAAAGCAGGACTCGCCGGGCAGCAGCGAAAGCTGCTGTTGCCCCGCCTGTACCATCGCCTGCCCCTCAAGGCAGAACAGGATCGCGGCACTCTGCTGGCTGACCGTGAGCGGAGAGGCATCAAGCTGATGCAGGGAGAAGGCAAAGTCCTCAACCGGTACCGGGAAATAGCGCGTGTGTCCGTCTGTCGATGGCTGGGTAAGCAGGCTGGCACAGGGTTTTGCTTCAAAGCGCAGGTTACTCATCAGCTCCGGAATATCAATATACTTAGGCGTCAGGCCCGCCCTTAACACGTTATCTGAGTTAGCCATCACCTCAAGCGCCACGCCCTGAAGGTAGGCATGAGGAGTTTCAGCAAACAGAAACATCGCCTGACCCGGCTGGAGTTCAATAACGTTTAGCAGCAATGGGGAAAACAGACCGCTGTCGTCAGGGTACTCAGCCGCAATAAGGTGGATGGTGTCCCAGGGCTCGCCCTGCTGGCCCTGACCTGCGGCTCGCAGTACATCCAGCGCCAGGCGCTTCTCCTCGCCGCTCATCGACAGCAGGGCAGTAAACAGCGCCGACAGCCCGTTCATCGCCGGTGAGAGCAGGAAGTGGGCGATTGCGGGGTGCGCCCCGGAAACCGGTTGCAGCAGTGAGACAATCTCATGCAGTTCGCGAAAGCCGTTAATCGCCTTGAAGGGCGTCAGGGCGAAGACGAGTTCTGGCTTATGATTAGCATCCTTGTAGTTACGCTCGGCCGCTGCGAGATCGATACCGGCGGCGTTCTCCCTGGCGAAGCCGGCTTCTGCGGCTGCTTTGCTGGGATGTACCTGGATGGAGAGGGGCCTGTCGGCACAGAGCACTTTAAACAGAAAGGGCAGCTCGCCAAACTGTTTTGCTACCTTGTGACCCAGAAGCCGCTCTTTATCGGCCTCGATGACCGTCCGCAGGGAGCAGGACTCGCCGTTACTCTCAATATGGGAGGGGCTTTTAGGATGGGCACCCATCCAGAGTTCAGCCATCGGTTCGCCCTGAGGATTGGCGATGCCGTAGAGCTCGGTTAACGCCGTGGGGCTGCCCCAGGCATAGTTTTGTACCGAGTTAATTAATTTTTTCATCAATACTCATCCCTAATTTGATCATCACTGGGCGTATTAAAGCAGAAAACTACTGGAAAAAAACAAGGTTAAAGGCAAGAAGCAAAATTTTTTTCTGCGCTGAAATCCGGTATAGCGACCCCGCAGCCGCGCTATTTTCTATGCCTTCATTGCAAAAGTAAAACGATCGGTTTACTTTTTAATGATGAGAAAAAAACAGGCAATTATCAGCACGGCGGAACGACTGTTCTATACCAACGGTTTCCATGCCACCAGTACGGACCGCATCTGTAGCGAGGCGGGCGTGTCAACGCGTACCCTCTATCGCTACTTTCCCTCGCGGGAGGCGCTGACCGCAGCGGTGATGACCGAACGCGATGACAGGTTTTTTCAGGCGCTGCTTCCGCCTCAGGAGCCGGAAGCCATCGGGCAGCTGTTCCGCGTACTCGGACAGTGGATGGAGGAGCAGGGTAGCATGGGCTGTTTCTTTCTGAAGGCCTGGGGGGAATATGCCGGACAGGATGTGATGCTGTCAGCGCAGGCGCTGGGCCATCGCTACCGGATGCGTGAGTATATTGCATCCAGCATCAGGCACTGTTCAGGCAGCGGGAGCGCCTCGCTGGCGGATGCCGTATGGATGCTGTTTGAGGGCGCGGTGACCTCGGCGCTCATCATCGGGCCCGTCGCGGCCCTCAGAGCGGGGGAGGCGGCAGCACAGCTGGTTGCCGGAGCAGGTGAGCCATCATGAAATCCACGGTGGTATTAGGCGTAACGGGGTTTGCACTGATTGCGGTCACCTATGGGATGGCGAGATTCTCATGGGGACTGATGCTACCCGCCGTCACCCGGGATATTCCCTTTAGTCCGCGCATGGCGGGCGTACTGTCTGCCTGCAGCTTTGCGGCTTACTGCCTGTCCGTCACGGCGGCATCCCGGCTGGCGGAACGTTTTGGACCTAAACTTCCCGCGGCCGCGGCGGCAGGCTGCGCGGCGATTGGCTTGCTGCTGCTCGCCCTCTCGTCCGGCCCCGTCATGCTTGCGGCAGGGCTGTTTATTGCGGGCACAGGGCCTGGCCTGGCCTCGCCGTCCCTCGCCGCAGCGGTTAGCCAGCGGGTGGAGGAGAAAAAACAGCCGCAGGTAAACACCATCATCAATGCCGGGACCGGCTGCGGCATTATTCTCAGCGTGCCGATATTACTCTACCTGCCAGGCGGCTGGCGCGCAGCCTGTGTGGTGTTTGCTGCTTGTGCACTGGCCTGTCTGATCCCCGTTATCCGCTCTCTGCCCGGCGAGGGCATCAGGCGCGACGGAGAGAAACAGTGCTGGCGCGAAACGCTGGTGCAACGCCCGTTGATACGTCTGGTGATTATCGCCTTTGTCAGTGGAATGGCCAGCGCGGGCTGGTGGAGCTTTGGACCCGAGATCCTGCAGCATCATAGCGGCGTGGACGCAGATACCACCAGTTTACTCTGGCTGGTAAGCGGCGGGGCGGGAATAGCGGGCGCGCTAACGGGGCCGGTGGCATCGTTAATCGGCATGAACCCGGTCTACCGTCTTTCGCAGCTGTTTATGGCGGCACCGCTGCTGCTACTGGCATTTCTCCATCATTTCTCCTGGTGGCTGTTACCGGCGGTTGCGCTCTGTGGGGTGGGCTACATCACCCTCTCTGGCGTGCTGCTGGTGTATGGCGCGTCCGCCACCAAAGCAGCGCCGGCATCCGGCGTTGGCGTGGTGTTTTTCACCCTCGCAGCGGGTCAGGTGGCCGGCTCGCTGGTTTTCGGTACGCTCTATTCCTCGGCAGGTGCCGTAATTGCCCTGACGCTTTTCGCGGCGCTGGGCGGGGTAGTGATGTTAGTCCTGCCACAGGGAAATGACGGCAGCGGCAGATAATGTTAATTTATTGTATGTAACTTTGCCGCTCCGGTTGTTACCTGGAAGGCAAAGTAAAGTCGATAAATGACAGAGTGCTAAGGAGACAGTGATGGCCGCCACACGCATTGAAAAAGATTCAATGGGATCGATAGAGGTTCCGGCAGATAAACTCTGGGGTGCGCAGACGCAGCGCTCACTGGAACACTTCCGCATTTCAACCGAAAAAATGCCTGTCGAACTGGTACACGCGCTGGCGCTGACCAAGCGGGCAGCCGCGCAGGTGAATAACGATTTAGGGCTGCTGCCCGCTCAGCGCGCCAATGCCATTATCAGCGCGGCTGATGAAGTGCTGGCAGGGAAACACAGCGAAGAATTTCCGCTGGCTATCTGGCAAACCGGTTCCGGTACGCAGACCAACATGAATATGAATGAAGTGCTGGCGAACCGGGCGAGTGAACTACTGAACGGTGAACGCGGTATGTCTCGTCTGGTGCACCCTAACGATGATGTCAACAAGAGCCAGAGCTCGAACGATGTCTTCCCTACTGCGATGCACGTTGCTGCGGTGGTGGCCGTTCAGGAAAAGCTTATTCCCCAGCTTAAAGCGCTACAGGTGACGCTTGATAGTAAGGCCAAAGCCTTTAGCGACATCGTGAAAATAGGGCGTACGCACCTTCAGGACGCCACGCCGCTCACCCTGGGCCAGGAAATTTCCGGCTGGGTTGCCATGCTGACTCACAACCTCAGGCATATCGAACAGAGCCTGCCTCACGTGGCGGAGCTGGCGCTGGGCGGAACAGCGGTAGGCACCGGACTGAATACCCATCCTGAATATGCCGTGCGGGTCGCGAAAGAGCTGGCCGATCGGACCGGCTTGCCCTTCGTCACCTCACCAAACAAGTTTGAGGCGCTGGCGACCTGTGACGCACTGGTGCACGCACACGGTTCGCTGAAAGGGCTGGCGGCCTCGCTGATGAAAATTGCTAACGATGTGCGCTGGTTATCCTCCGGGCCTCGCTGTGGTATCGGTGAAATAGCGATCCCTGAAAATGAGCCAGGCAGCTCGATTATGCCCGGTAAAGTTAACCCGACCCAGTGTGAATCCATGACTATGCTCTGTAGCCAGGTTCTGGGCAATGACGTTGCCGTCAACATCGGTGGCGCTTCCGGTAACTTCGAGCTGAATGTTTACCGCCCGATGATTATTCATAACTTCCTGCAATCGGCACGCCTGCTCGCTGATGGTATGGACAGCTTTAATCATCACTGCGCGTCAGGAATCGAACCTAACCACGATCGCATCAGCCAGCTGTTAAATGAATCGCTGATGCTGGTGACCGCGCTGAATACGCATATCGGTTACGACAAGGCAGCGGAAATCGCCAAGAAGGCGCATAAAGAGGGGTTAACCCTCAAGGCGTCGGCCCTGAAGCTGGGCTATCTGAACGAGGAACAGTTTGATGAGTGGGTCCGTCCGGAAGAGATGGTCGGCAGCATGAAGGCCTGATCGCCCCCGAACGGGCCATGATGTTCATGTCATGAAAAACGCCTGATGCAGCCATCAGGCGTTTTAAAAGGGTAAGTCGCCGCGCGCATCACGTGCGGGTCAATTTTCCGCTACAGTTAACCTACCTGTTCTCTTTAAGCTACCTGAAACCATGACTTTTTCTTCGCCACTTTGGCTACACGGCCGTCTTCGGCTGTTAATTTCCATTGCCGCCGGACTGATCTGTTTCTTTAATCTTCCAACCCATCTGGGCATATTACAGCGCCTGCTCATCGGCTGGAACGTGCTGGCCTGGCTGTATCTCTTCTTTCTGTGGTTTCGCATGTTGCGTACGGAGGCAAAGGATATTCCGCATATTGCCAAAACGCAGGATGAGGGGGCCACCCTGGTACTCAGCATGGTTACGATCACCTGTCTGGTCAGTATCATGGCCATCCTGATGGAGCTGGCGTCGCTTAAGCATCTCGAAGGAACACCGCGTGCACTGCATCTGCTGCTGACGGCGGCGACGCTGATTGTCTCCTGGGCGTTATTGCCGACCTCTTTCGCCATTCATTACGCCCATCACCATTATCTGCACCGCAGTGACGATGTCACGCCAATGATATTTCCTGAAAAGCCCGCTGAGCCAGGCTATTGGGATTTTCTCTATTTCTCATTTACCATTGCCGTTGCGTCCCAAACGGCCGATGTGGCGACGGGCACAACCGATATGCGGCAAATAGCTCTCCTCCAATCGGTTATATCATTTGTGTTTAATCTGGCCATTTTGGGATTGTCGATTAACGTTGGCGCAGGCTTATTAAGCTAATAAACGCGGACGGCGCCCTGGAGCTTTGCAGGAACAAAACCTGAACACCGTCTTAAGCCTGAATTTTATCGCGATGCTTAACTTATGCAGGCCAGCGGGCAGTGGTCAGGGGTTGCGGCTTTATTTAACCTGCTCTGAGACGGTCCGCAAGAATGATTTTTGTTCAATTTATTCTGTCGCTGTAAAGATGCAGACGGGAAATGACCGGGAACAGGGGTTTAGCCTCTGGCTTAAATCGATGCGTGATGTTACCGACATTGTAATTCAGCAGCTCACCTATTTTAGGTACGCTTGCACTATCCGGGCAAAGCACCAGCAGCGGGGAGGGGCAGGCAAGCTGAGTTTGTTTTTGCTGCTGCTTATTCCAGACTCTGGCAATTGGCTGGACCTTAACGGGCCGTTTAATCTTCAGTACTGCTGAAGTCGGCAGGGAATTAATTGTCGCCATTTCCTGCTCAATTTTTTCGGCCCATTGCTCCCGGCTCCATGGAGCCTGGCTCCTGCAAGAGGTGAGGCTCTTTTTTAGCTTCGCCAGGATCTCATCACGGCTCACCGTTTTTATAATATGCTTATTCGCCCAGCCAAACCGAACGGAGTCGGGCGCATGCAGCAGGGTGATAGTGCGGTAAGCGTTTAACGTAATAAGCCCCCGAAGATGTGTATGGACAAATTCAAAACGCTCCTCGCTGGGCACGCCGGATTCGACGGTAATAATTTGCTCTAGTCTCTGTTTAAGTTTATTAACAGCTGACACCTGTTCAGTGATTAATGATGCTATTCCCTCAGAAGCCTCCAGACATATTACGCCAGGCAGCCGGACGGCCGCTTTTGTGCTGGTGGTTTCGGACTGATGTTGCATAAACAGATGGCTGTAATGCGCCAGGGTACGAGCAAGTGCAGGCCGGGCCAGGTGCTGCTGCACGGCGATCTCGCTCAAGGGTTCATGCTCTTCACCCTTTTGTACGAGGGGAAGCTCAAACACGCGGGCCGCCAGCAAGCGCTGTTCAGGCAGGAGGGCGGCAAGACTGCTTAGCTCAGCCTCCAGCTGGCCGACACAGCGATGAAGATTATCTACGGCATCATAATACTGGCTCATCTGAACTACCTTAGTTACAACATACTATTAACCCGTCAGGATAGGGAATATTATCAACAGGGATGGCGTAATGAAAGCTGGAAAATATAACAGGGCAGGGAAATAGTGGGACAACGCAGGCAGAGTATACAGCAGAAACTCACCGCGCCAGCCGGGCCAGCGCGGTGGCAGAAGATTAAATCAGGAAATCTTCCAGTTTTTTACCCTGGTCCAGCGCCTGCTTAATTATTGCTGGCGTACGGCCCTGACCGGTCCATGATTTAGTTTCGCCATTCTCATCTTTGTACTGGTATTTAGCGGGACGAGGTGCACGCTTAGAACGTGATTTACCGGAGGTATTCTCGGCTGACGTCAGTTCGCTTAAATCAATGCCGTCGTCTAACAGCATCTGGCGATATTTTGCCAGCTTCTCTTCTTTTTCTTTGATTTCAGAAGCGATGGCGGCTTCTGCATCACGGCGTTCGTTAACGACCGCTTCTAGCTTTTCCAGCATCTCTTCCAGTTCAGATAATGAAACTTCACGAGCCTGTGCACGAAGGGTTCGAATGTTATTTAGTACTTTCAGAGTTTCGCTCATAAAGGGATCCGTAGTGTTAGAGTGGTTTAAAATTAATCAGTGTACGTTTCGAAAACCAGTGTACAGACAAATTCGGCGGTTAAAAACACCTAAATATAAAAAATAGCGATTTTATTTTATTTATTCTGCTTTTTTGCCATTCTCCAGCCAAACGGGGAGGCTAATTAGAACATCATTGTTAAGAACATTCCTGGGAGGCATGGGTAAAAGAAGGTGATGAAAGCATAAATCCGGCGAAGGATTTCCTCATTACACCTATCCAATGCCGAATTAGATTATTGCTGTCCTAAATAGCGGTGGGTAATACGCACACCCTGTTGCGTAGCCCGCCTACACCCTGCGCAATGCAGGCACGGTATGAATACCTATATGGACCTCCCGTGCGGGCATCCTTATGTCTTATGCGGCACAGGTGCAGGCATTCCTGCGCCCGGTGGTCTGTTAATCACCCTGGCTTACCCGGTGCCCCCTCTGGAAAAGTGCTTTAGCAGGACGTTTATTCACTCCCGGGGTCAACATGACGCATTATTATCGGATGAGGCTTGCAGACAACCGGCCCAGAGATTTTTAAATCAGCGCAACCGCTCACTCTGCTGATGGGTTACGACCGACAATGCTAAATTTTTAATAAAGACAGCTGTAAAAAAAGTCATCATTTTTAACAGATTTCATTAGTTACAACATACTTTAAGCGAAGGAGCACTTCGCGTTGCTTTAATATACAGCCCATTTGCGCTCGGTAGTTGCTGAAAATACCTTTCGGGCATTACCACAAAAAAAGGGCCAGACCTGAAGTCTGACCCTTATGATTTAACACCGGTTAATTATGCCTCGGGGAAGGGCATTGAGTTACCGGGTGCTTCGCGGTGAATATGCAGGAAGGTCAGGTGACGCTCGTACTGATCGAGAATGTCATTAATCACCTGCTCTTTGGTGTAGTCCATCAGATCGTTACCCTGCGTACCTTCCAGCAGGAAGGTCTCAAGCCGGAAATAATCTGACTTACCGCTGCGGGCGCGGTAGGTAAAGGCCGGCACCGAATAACGTTGCGGCCAGATCTGGTAAAGGAAGCTCTGCTCCTCGCCGAGATTGACCAGCATCTCAATATGGTTCAGACGCTCGTCTTCCAGCGGAGGCAACTCACTTACCTGTACCTGGGCGCCGCGGCGCTCCAGCTCAACCGCCACCTCTTCCATCGCCGGGCGACAGACGTTATCCAGCATCTTTTTCGTGTGCGTGCTGCCCGGATAGTTCATCACGCGTGAAATGCGCTGTTTCCAGTTGAGGCGATCCTCACGTGAAACCGGCACCGGTGGCGTGCTGACCGCGCTGCTGGCCCGACGGTGATCTTCCACCTTCAGAGACTTATACAGCCCGGCCATCACAAAGAAGATCACAAAGCTAAAGGGCAGGCCCATAATCACCGTGGTCTTCTGCAGGGCGCTCACGCCGTTTACCATCAGCATGCTGAGCGTCAACAGTCCAATAGCAATTGACCAGAAGATACGTATCCAGTTGGGGGCATCGTTATTGATATCGCTCAGCTGTGACGTAAAGTTACCCAGCACCAGCGAACCTGAGTCCGCCGAGGTGACATAGAACAGCAGGCCGGTGATCGTGGCGACCGAAGCACTAAAGGTAAACGCCGGATACTGCGCCAGCAGGCTGTAAAAACCGCGCTCCGGGTGCGCCAGCGTTTCCTGGGCCAGCGCCAGATTACCGTGAATAATTTCATTCAGCGCGCTGTTGCCAAAGACAGACAGCCACAGCAGGGTGAAAATAAAGGGTATGGTAAGCGTACCGACCACAAACTGACGAATGGTTCTTCCGCGTGAAATACGGGCGAGGAACAGACCCACAAACGGCGACCAGGCAACCCACCAGGCCCAGAAGAACAGCGTCCAGTTGTTCATCCATTCGGTTGGGCGATCGAAGGCGAAGCTGTTCAGCGTCATGCTCATAAAGCGGCTAATATAGTCGCCCACGTTCAGCACCAGTGCATTAAGCAGGAAGCTGGTATCGCCCATAAACAGCACAAACAGAATCAGCCCCAGCGCCAGCAGCACGTTTATCTCTGACAGGATACGTATACCCTTGTTCACGCCGGAGGTCACTGAGATGGTCGCCATAATCACCGATAGCGCAATCAGCCCGGCCTGCGCCGTTAAGCCTTCAGGGACGTCAAACAGCACCTTCAGGCCGTAGTTAAGCTGCACCACCCCAATCCCCAGCGTCGTGGCGATACCAAAAATGGTGCCCACCACGGCGGCGATATCCACGGAGTGGCCGATCGGCCCGTTAATGCGTTTACCAAAGATAGGGTAGAGCGCAGAGCGAATGGTCAGCGGCAGCCCATAGCGGTAGCTGAAGTAGCCCAGCGCGATGCCCATCAGGGCGTACATTGCCCAGCCGGTCAGGCCGTAGTGGAACAGCGTCCAGACCATCGCCTGTCGCGCGGCTTCCATCGTCTGGCCCTGGCCTTCCGGCGGCATCATATATTGCGTGACGGGTTCGGCGACGGAGAAAAACATCAGGTCGATACCGATCCCCGCAGCGAACAGCATCGCGGCCCAGCTCATCAGGCTAAATTCTGGTTTTGACTGTTCCGGCCCCAGCTTGATTGAGCCGAATCGTGAGGCGGCGATCGCTACCACAAATACGATATATACCGTCGCGGCCAGCAGGTAATACCAGCCGAAAGTGGCGGAGACCCACGCCAGCGTTTTATTAATCCAGCGGTCGGCAAAATCGGTAAAAAGAATGGTGGTCACTGAGAAAAGCAGGATCAGGGCGGCGGAAGTATAAAAAACCACCGGGTTAATGCGGTCCTGCTGTGGCTTTTTAGGTAATTCTGTCGTCGGCATATCGTCTCCGAAAATTGCACAAGGAGTATCCCGATCTTCGCAAAGCGTCCCTTAGCGCATACTGGGAAAAGGGCCGTATATCCGCTAATTACACTGGGGAAGGTATCAGGTGTAATTTTCTTGATGATAATGAGTAAGTTAATTCATATTTCTACTTTCCCCGGCGAGTGAAGTTTCATTTATAATCCACTATCATAGGTTTTATTGATTGAGCATTCAATTAAAAATAATTTCACACTCGTTCACCGCTAAATACCATCATGAGTGGTGGGGTTTTATTAGCGGGCAGATCAGTATAGAAGACAAATAGAAGACCAGTGAAATTTATAATGGGAAGGGTAATTATTATCTGGGCGCTGGCGGTATTTTATTCTTATGCGACGGACAACGGCTAAAATAATGCCGCCATAACGTCTCCGTATGGCGGCTGGCAGAAAAACAATCACGATTTAAGGTTGGCGGTGCCATACAGGCTGCTGTGGCCAGAGGTCAAAATGATGCATAAAGATCATGTGCCCGCCAGTACCGGCTTCTCCGAGAGCTGCACCCCTAATGGCGTCAGGCTGGTGCTGCCGGTCGAGATGACGCCCGTATCCTGCTGACCGGTGGGAGTGCTTTCAACCAGATGAGCCGCGACTCCGTTAAAGGAGGCTAAGCCCAGCACAAGCGCTGCTGCTGTCATAATCTTTTTCATCATCAAGCCTCATCGGTTCTGTGTGGTGAATCACAGGCAACGACGTGATAGTTACTGGTAAATAACGGCCGTGGCATGCATACGGTTATTGCCGGTGGTTGACGTGATGCGGAATGCCGATGCACCTGCGGCGTCCGCTTTAGCCGACAGCCGTGATTCCAGCGTTGAGAGATTACTCCCCGAGGCGGATACCACCCCAATGGCCTGCTGATTGCTGGGCTGTGAACCCACAATGTCAGCGGCAAAACTGCCGTAGGAAACAGTTGCCAGTAGCAGGGCGGCCAGGGTAATTGTGCGGTTTTTCATGGTTTGTTCTCGTGTATGTTTAATGTTATTGAGGGTGTTGAACGCTATTAGTTAACGATCAATAACTAAATGCTAGGCTCGTTAAAGGCCTCCGTCAATGCTATTTTATTATCGTTCGTTAATAAATACGATAAGCGTTTGATTAGATTGTTTTTAAAGTGACCATTTTTTTATTTCTCAGCGCCGTGTTTTTGAGGGAGGAGGTCGTCAGGCGGCGACAGAACGCGGCACTCGACAGCGAGGGGGAATGTTTTTATAATGATCGGTAATTTATTTCATGCTGCCGCTAACGCTAAGAGAGGAGCTATGACCGAACGGGAAACCTGCGCGCCGAAAAGTCGGGGAAGACCCAAGACCTTTGATCGTCAGGCAGCACTGGATAAAGCCCTGGATCTGTTCTGGCGTCATGGGTATGAAGCGACCTCTCTGTCTGACCTGGTCGAAGCCACGGGCGCCAAGGCCCCCACGCTTTATGCGGAATTTACCAATAAAGAGGGTTTATTCCGCGCCGTGGTCGATCGCTATATTGAAATCTATGGTGTTCAGCGTCAGGACGCGCTTTCCTGCCCGGAAAGCAGCGTCGCGCAGGGAATTGAGCGCTATTTCCGCTCAACGGCCGCCTGCTTTACCGACGGTAAAAATCCCGCCGGCTGTTTTTTTATTTGCACCTCAACGGCGCTCTCCGCTGACTCCGCTGCCGTAGCGGATATGCTGCGCTCACGGCATAAAAATCTGGAAAATCAGCTAAAAGCCTTTCTGCTCTCGCGCCAGGCCAGCGGTGAACTGGACGCGCAGACCGATATTTCCGCGCTGACAACCTTTCTGGGATGCATCTTACAGGGCATGTCGGTTCAGGCGCGTGAAGGGGCCACTCGCCACCAACTGGATAGTATTATTGCTACGCTTATGCTGCAATGGCCCGTACTGAGCCGAACAGGCTGTGATAAAGCCATTGTCGAAAACTAAATAAGGAGTTTTGATGACAACTGAATATGCAATCATCGCCGGAGGCTGTTTCTGGTGCACCGAGGCCGTGTTTAAACAGATTAACGGCGTTGTTTCAGTCGAAAGCGGCTATATTGGCGGCCACGTTGCTAATCCGACCTATCGCCAGGTGTGCAACGGTGATACCGGTCATGCAGAAGCCATCCGCCTTGGGTTCGATCCGGAAAAAATCAGCTATGGCGATCTGCTGGACATCAGCTTTGCCACGCACGATCCAACCCAGCTTAATCGCCAGGGTAACGATATCGGCCCGCAGTATCGTTCGGCTATTTTCCCGTTGAATGAGGCGCAGGCCATCGAAGCTAAAGCCGCAATTGCGCGTGCGCAGCTGGATAACAGCGACCCGATTGTGACGACGATTGAAGCGGCGACGGAGTGGTATCCGGCTGAAGATTATCACCAGAACTACTGGGCTGGCGAAGGTCAGGAGAATCGCTACTGCATGGCAGTGATCCCTCCAAAACTGCAGAAGCTGAAGAAGCGCTTCGCCGATCGTACCCTGTAATTCGTTGTAACCGGGCAGCAGGCACGTGGCCTGCTGCCTGCTTTTATTTCTAAACAGCCTGACTTCTTAAACGCATACCTACCGCCAGCGCGACGGTGAGTAACAGAATAATAAACCCTGCAATGCCATTCCAGCCGAAGTTATGCCAGAAAACCCCTCCCAGCGTGCCTGCCAGACTCGAACCCAGATAGTAGCTAAAGAGATAAAGCGAAGATGCCTGGCCTTTAGCCCGCCTTGCTCGTGGGCCGATCCAGCCGCTGGCCACCGAATGGGCAGCAAAAAAGCCTGCGGCAAAGATCATCATACCGAGGCAAATCAGCCACACGTTGCTGAATAGGGTGATCGCCGCACCAGATACCATCATTGAGGTTGAAAAAAGCAGCACGCTGGCGCGGCCATATTTGGCGGTCATTGCGCCCGCCTTAGGCGAGCTCCACGTCCCGGTCAGATAGACCACCGACAGCAGACCGACAATGGCCTGACTGAGCGAATAGGGCGGTGCCAGCAGACGGTAGCCAATATAGTTAAACAGGGTGACAAAAGCCCCCATCAGCAGGAAACCCTCGGCGAAAAGCAGCGGTAAGCCGCTGTCGCGCCAGTGGAGCCGAAAGTTAATAAACAGACTGCGTGGCCTGAGGGAGGCGGGTCGGAAATGGCGCGAAGGCGGCAGAATTTTCCAGAACATCAGCGCCGAACCGAGCGCGAAACAGCCAATCACCGCCAGCGCGACCCGCCATGAGCTGAAATCGGTGATCACCCCACTCAGCAGACGACCACTCATCCCACCAATCGAGTTACCGCTGATATACAGGCCCATTGAGAACGCCACGACGCTGGGGTGGATCTCCTCACTCAGATAGGTCATTCCTACGGCAGCGACGCCACTCAGCGCCAAACCGGTCAGCGCCCGCATAATCAGAATGCCGTGCCAGCTACTCATGGTGGCCGAAATCAGGGTAAATATCGCCGCCAGCAGCAGGGCGGTGACCATCACCGACTTACGGCCAATGGCGTCAGAGAGCGGACCGGTGATCAGCAATCCAAGTGCCAGAAGGGCAGTGGAAATGGAGAGCGAGATACTGCTGGCGGCGGGAGAAATGGCAAACTCCTGCGAAAGCACCGGCAGTATTGGCTGTACGCAGTAAAGCAGGGCGAACGTCGCCAGACCGGCAGAGAAAAGCGCCAGCGTAACGCGCATAAACTGTGGCGTGCCGCGTTTAATATAGAGATTAACGCCCCGGGTCGCAGCCGGTGCAGCATCACCACCTGCCTTTATTTTTGCGGCATGAGGAGGGTAACCGGTGCTGTCAACCGGCTGGGGGGCCTCGGATGCGTCGTTATCGGGCCGGGTATTAACCGCAGCAGGGCAATCGTCGCTGCCCAGACCGGCGGTGTGAGATAAATGATTCACTGCTATTCCCTGATTTTTGAATGAAGGTTCACGGCTTTTACTTTATTGGGCTATTAATATGATGTCTAATATATTAATAATCTTAAATGATACATATAACCTATGAATATTGAGCTGCGACACCTGCGCTATTTTATTGCCGTCGCTGAAGAGCTGCATTTTGGCCGTGCCGCGCAGCGGCTAAACATTTCTCAACCGCCTCTGAGCCAGCAGATCCAGATTCTGGAACAGCAGATGGGTGCCCGTCTGCTTGCGCGCACTAATCGCAGCGTGCAGCTGACGGCGGCAGGCGCTCAGTTTCTGATTGATGCCCGCCAGATTATAGAGAGTGTTACGCAGGCGGCAGATAAAGCCCAGCGGCTGCATAACGGACATGAAGGAATACTGCGTATTGGCTTTACCTCTTCAGCGCCTTTTGTTACCGCGGTTTCCGAGGCGCTATTCGCCTTTCGTCAGCGCTTCCCGCAGGTACATATTCAGATGCAGGAGATCAATACGCGCCAGCAGATCGACCCGCTGCTAAAGGGGCGTCTTGATCTGGGCGTAATGCGCAATACGCCGCTGCCCGACAGATTGCAACATCAGCTTATGCTGCGCGAACCCCTCTGTGCAGTCGTGCATCGTGCCCACCGGCTGGCGAACCAGCCGCGTATTTCGATAACCCAGCTGGCGAAGGAACCCTTTGTTTTTTTTGACCCGCAGGTCGGCACCGGATTGTATTCCGAAATTCTCAGGCTGCTGGCGCAATATGGCATCGTGCCTGATATTGCCCAGGAAGTGGGGGAGGCCATGACGATCCTCGGCCTGGTGGCTACCGGTCTGGGCGTTTCGCTTCTTCCTGCCTCGTTTCGACGTGTACAGCTGGAGGATATTTGTTGGATACCGCTCCATGAAGAGGATGCCTGGACCGAAATGTGGCTGGTATGGTCGGCTAAACGGGAGCTGAGCGCGCCGATTGAACAGATGAAAGCACTGCTTTTACAGCATGAAAACTGATATTTGGCCTGCTGTACGGCACCTTTATGTGCAGCCAGTCACAATTCCAGCCAAATATTTGACGCCAACATTTAAGTGTTTCACCATGCCCCTAAGGTTTATTTTGAGGCGCGAAAATAAGTGTGAGCGGGAGCATGATAATGGAGGGTCAGCCTGGTCATATCGATCGGATTAAACAGATTAACGCCGGGGCGGTGTACCGCCTTATTGACCATTTTGGCCCTATATCACGTATCGATCTCTCCCGCGAGGCCCGCCTTGCGCCTGCCAGTATCACAAAAATTGTGCGCGAAATGCTTGAAGCCCATCTGGTGCAGGAAACCGAGTTTGAAGAGGCCGGCAGCCGGGGGCGGCCCGCAATTGGTCTGATCCTTGACACCGTTGCCTGGCATCACCTCGCAGTCCGGATTGGCAAGGGGGAGATGACGCTGGCCCTGCGCGATCTCAGCAGCAGGCTGGTGGTGGAAGAGCAGCGTCCACTGCCCGCCGACGCGGATAAACCGCTACTGACTCGAATTATTGCCGAAATAGACGCCTTTTTTATCCGCCATCAGCATCGGCTTGAAAGGCTGACCGCCATCGCGATAACCCTGCCGGGGATTCTGAATGTGAAGCAGGGCATTGTGCATCGAATGCCTTTTTATTCGATTAACGATATGCCGCTTGGCCCGGCCTTAGAGCAACGCACCGGCCTGCCGGTCTATATTCAGCATGATATCTGTGCCTGGACGCTGGCGGAGGCGTTGTTTGGTGCGTCTCGTCATACGAAGGACGTTATTCAGGTAGTTATCGATCACAATGTCGGAGCCGGGGTGATTACCGGCGGGCAGATGCTGCATGGAGGCAGCAGCACGCTGGTTGAGATAGGGCATACTCAGGTCGATCCTTATGGGCAACAGTGCTACTGCGGCAACCATGGCTGTCTGGAAACGGTGGCCAGCACCACGGCCATGCTCGAGCTGGCCGCCCAGCGGATGCGCACCACACCGCACTCCACTTTGCATCAGCAGCCTCTGACCCTCGATTCCCTGTGCGATGCGGCGCTGGCCGGTGATGCGCTCGCCCGGGACGTTATTATTGATGTGGGTCACAGCGTGGGGCGCATTCTGGCCATCATGGTCAATCTGTTCAATCCGCAAAAAATCCTGATTGGCTCACCGCTTAATCGCGCCATGGAAATTCTCCATCCGGCGATCGCAGACTGCATTCGGCGCCAGTCTTTACCCGATTACAGCGACAGGATCAGCGTGGAGCCCACGCATTTTCACAATACCGGTACGATGCCCGGCGCCGCGCTGGTCAAGGATGCTCTCTATAACGGTACGCTGCTGGTAAAACTGTTGCAGGGCTAATGATTACCCCCCGCCGTATAAGACCGGATTTAACGTATTGATTACGCGTAATGACAAAATATTGCGCTAACGCAAGCCTTGCTGTTTTACCCTGCCTTAATATGCCCGCACGAAATGTTAATAATTATTTGTCATTTGGTCGGTAACGACCTGCGGAGCTGAACATGTTGAAGCGTTTATTTGTTACGGGTACGGATACAGAAGTCGGTAAAACAGTGGTCAGCCGTGCTCTTCTGCAAAAACTGGCGGAAGGGAATAAACGTACCGTCGGCTATAAGCCCGTGGCGAAGGGAAGCCAGCAAACGGCAGAGGGTGTACGTAATAAAGATGCGCTGATCCTGCAGGTCTCTTCCTCCGTTCAACTACCCTACGCGGTGATTAACCCTATAACGCTGCTGGAGGACGAGATCAGTACCAGCCGCGATGCATCAATTGATTATCCTAAGCTGAGTCAGGGGCTGTCGGCGCTGGCCGGGCAGGTGGATCACGTTGTGGTAGAGGGAACCGGCGGCTGGCTCAGCCTGATGAACGATCTGCGACCGCTTTCTGCGTGGGCGGTAACGGAGAAGCTGCCGGTGGTTATGGTGGTGGGCATCAAGCTGGGCTGCATCAGTCACGCATTGCTGACGGCGCAGGCGATCGCTAACGACGGGCTGCCGCTGCTGGGTTGGGTGGCAAACCGCATTAACCCTGGGCTGGCGCATTACGCGGAGATTATTGCGGTGCTGGAGGAGAAAATCCCCGCTCCGCTGCTGGGCGAGCTTCCCTATCTCCCTCGGGCGGAGGGAAGAGATCTGGCGAAATATATCGATTTAAGCCCGCTGCGGTGACAGGGTTGTGATGTTTGCAGGAAGGTCAAAACAGGCTCCGGTGGCAGGGCTATGTTTTTTGGGAAGGTCAAAACCTGCTCCGGTGACGGGGCTATGTTGCTTGCAGGCAGGTCAAAACCCGCTGCGGTGACAGGGCTATGTTGCTTGCAGGCAGGTCAAAACCCGCTCCGGTGACAGGGCTATGTTGCGGGTCAGAACGCCGGGGCGCCGTAAACCCCTCCCTGGGGGCTTCACTGCCNTGCAGGCAGGTCAAAACCCGCTCCGGTGACAGGGCTATGTTGCGGGTCAGAACGCCGGGGCGCCGTAAACCCCTCCCTGGGGGCTTCACTGCCACATCCCTGCGGCAGAGACCCGGCTAATCTGCTCCGCAACACCGCCTTCTGGCTGCGGCGTGGTCTGCGGGTTCTCTGGCAGTGGCTAAGGTCAAAACCCGCCCGGTGAAACGGCTATGTTGTTTGCAGGCAGGTCAAAACCGGCTCCGGTGACACGGCTATGTTACGGGTCAGAACGCCGGGGCGCCGTAAATCCTTCCCTGGAGGCTTCACTGCCGCATCCTTGCGGCAGAGACCCGGCTTATCTGCTCCGCAACACCGCTTTCTGGCTGCGGCGTGGTCTGCTGGTTCTCTGGCAGTAGTTAAAGTCAAAACCTGAACCGATCATGACAGCCGTATCGGCCGAAAATGTTGTAAGCCGGGGCCGGACGTGGGGAGGTTTGTTTGCAGCGACTGTATAGCTTGAGGCCAGGCGGGGACCGTTGGCTTAGCGGACCGTCGAGCGCAGGGATGCGCGAGCCGAGCCCACACGGACGTGCTTGCGGCGTGTCCNGCGGGGACCGTTGGCTTAGCGGACCGTCGAGCGCAGGGATGCGCGAGCCGAGCCCACACGGACGTGCTTGCGGCGTGTCCGCGTGACAAGGGTCCCTGCAGGGCTTTGCACTGCATCACCGCAATGACAGCAAACGTCACAGATGCCAGCCAGGTCAAAACCGGCCCGGCGACAGGGCTATGTTGCGGGTCAGAACGCCGGGACGCCGTAAACCCATCCGTGGGGGCGTCTCTGCCGCATCCCTGCGGCAGAGACCCGGCTAATCTGCTCCGCAACACCGCCTTCTGGCTGCGGCGTGGTCTGCTGGTTCTCTGGCAGTAGTTAAAGTCAAAACCTGAACCGATCATGACAGCCTTATCTGTCGAAAATNCCTTCTGGCTGCGGCGTGGTCTGCTGGTTCTCTGGCAGTAGTTAAAGTCAAAACCTGAACCGATCATGACAGCCTTATCTGTCGAAAATGTTGTAAGCCGGGGCCGGACATGAAGAGGTTTTTAACAGCGACGACGTAGCCCGAGGCTAGGCGTGTCCGCGTGACAACGGCCCCCGCAGGGCTTTGCACCGTATCAACGCAATGACAGCAAACGTTACAAATGCCAGCCAGGTCAAAACCCGCCCCGGTGACGGGGCTATGTTGCTTGCAGGCAGGTCAAAACCCGCTCCGGTGAAGGGGCTATGTTGCTTGCAGGCAGGTCAAAACCCGTCCGGTGACACGGCTATGTTGCGGGTCAGAACGCCGGGACGCCGTAAACCCATCCGTGGGGGCTTCACTGCCGCATCCCTGCGGCAGAGACCCGGCTAATCTGCTCCGCAACACCGCCTTCAGGCTGCGGAGTGGGCTGCGGGTTCTCTGGCAGTGGCTAAGGTCAAAACCTGCTCCGATTACGACAGCCTTACCTGTCGAAAATGTTGTAAGCCGGGGCCGGACATGAAGAGGTTTTTAGCAGCGACTACGTAGCCTGAGGCCAGGCGGGGACCGTTGGCTTAGCGGACCGTCGAGCGCAGGGATGCGCGAGCCGAGCCCACACGGATGTGCTTGCGGCGTGTCCGCGTGACAACGGCCCCCGCAGGGCTTNCCGTCGAGCGCAGGGATGCGCGAGCCGAGCCCACACGGATGTGCTTGCGGCGTGTCCGCGTGACAACGGCCCCCGCAGGGCTTTGCACCGTATCAACGCAATGACAGCAAACGTTACAGATGCCAGCCAGGTCAAAACCGGCTCCGGTGACACGGCTATGTTGCGGGTCAGAACGCCGGGACGCCGTAAACCCCTCCCTGGGGGCTTCACTGCCGCATCCCTGCGGCAG
>NZ_CDPK01000024.1:0-17776 GCF_900068895.1 Erwinia sp. ErVv1
TCCCGTCATGCCCGGTCCGAAAGGTCGACGAGCGGAGCGAAGGAACCGCGCCACGCGCGGCGCGAGGACCGCCAGGCACCGGGCCCCACTCGTTGGCGACCACACGGGCCTGTGCAGCATCGGGCCCCACCCGTAGGCGACAGCCCATACCTGTGCCGCACCAGGCCCCACCCGCAGGCGACCACCCCAGCCTAAGCCGCACCACGCCCTTTAGCATTAAGCAACAATAAATGTTATAATTATAACATTATGCGCAACCGCCTAAATCAGGAAGGACAATATCGTTCACTATGCCCCATAAGGGCAATTCACAAGGATTTTTATGTGATATCAGTCACGCATAATATAGAATTAATGCAATGGCATTTTCATGGGTGTGAATTACATCACGGAAAATACGCCTCTGTAAGTGTTATTATTTTAACATAAAGACCTGCGGGTTTCTCTCTGGAGACAAACATGACTGACGTAACTTCTGCTGCCGTTCGCGCACTGAAACTGATGGACCTCACTACCCTGAATGATGATGACACCGATGAGAAAGTGATTGCGCTCTGTCATCAGGCCAAATCCCCTGCGGGAAACACGGCGGCTATCTGCATCTATCCGCGCTTTATTCCCATCGCGCGCAAAACGCTGCGCGAACAGGGCACGCCGGATATCCGCATCGCTACCGTGACTAATTTCCCACACGGCAATGATGATATCGAGATTGCGCTGGCAGAAACCCATGCGGCGATTGCTTACGGCGCTGATGAGGTCGATGTGGTGTTCCCTTATCGCGCACTAATGGCGGGTAACGAAGAGACAGGTTTTCAACTGGTAAGCGCCTGTAAAGAGGCCTGTGCCGACGCCGATGTGCTCCTGAAAGTCATTATCGAAACCGGCGAGCTGAAAGATGCCGCGCTGATCCGCAAAGCTTCTGAAATCGCCATTGATGCCGGTGCTGATTTCATTAAAACGTCTACCGGGAAAGTACCGGTCAACGCCACTCCTGAAGTCGCTGAAATCATGATGCGCGTGATTGCCGATAAAGGCGTTAAGCATAAGGTAGGATTTAAACCAGCCGGCGGCGTTCGCACCGCCGACGATGCTGCAATCTATCTCAAGCTGGCCGATGACATTCTGGGCAGCGACTGGGCAACCCCACGTCACTTCCGCTTTGGCGCTTCAAGCCTGCTGGCCAGCCTGTTGAAAGCCGCAGGCTATGACAGCACTGCGCCTCAGTCAGGATACTAAGTCGGGCAAACGTCAGCAACCCGGTCAGGTCGGGGATCGCGGGCTACGTCAGCATCCCGGTCTGACCAGGGATCGCGGGCAAACCTTAGCAACCCGGTCAGACCGGGGATCGCGGGCGATGTCCGCACCCGGTGAGAGCAGAAATCGCAGGCCGGATGGCATGTTGGCGAGGCGGTTAGTGTACTGAAGTCGATATATTCACCCGTGGGCCGCCTCGTGTCGGCCCGGATAGTAACGCTTATACTCTCAGCTGGGGCGACTCCCCGCCCGGCTGCTTAACATCAGGGGGCAATGTGTTCCTGCCACAAGAAATCATCCGCAAAAAAAGAGACGGCCAGACGCTGAGTGAAGAGGAAATTCGTTTCTTTATCAACGGCGTTCGTGACAACTCCGTCTCTGAAGGGCAAATCGCCGCGCTGGCGATGACAATCTATTTTCATGACATGACGCTGCCAGAACGTGTGGCGCTGACCATGGCGATGCGTGATTCCGGCTCGGTACTCAACTGGCAGGCGCTAAACCTCAACGGACCGGTGGTCGATAAGCATTCCACGGGTGGAGTAGGGGACGTGACCTCGCTGATGCTGGGGCCAATGGTCGCCGCATGCGGTGGCTATGTACCCATGATTTCGGGCCGCGGACTGGGCCATACCGGCGGTACGCTGGATAAGCTGGAAGCCATTCCCGGCTTTGATATCTTCCCCGAGGATGAGGCCTTCCGCCGGATGATCAAAGAGGTGGGCGTGGCGATCATCGGTCAGACCCACTCACTTGCGCCAGCCGATAAGCGTTTCTACGCCACGCGGGACATCACCGCTACGGTAGACTCCATTCCGCTTATTACCGCGTCGATTCTGGCGAAAAAGCTGGCCGAAGGGCTGGATGCGCTGGTAATGGACGTTAAGGTAGGGTCCGGTGCCTTTATGCCGACCTTTGAACTCTCTGAACAGCTGGCGCAGTCGATCGTTGGCGTGGCAAACGGCGCGGGCTGTAAAACCACCGCGCTGCTGACCGATATGAATCAGGTGCTGGCGTCCAGCGCCGGTAACGCGCTGGAAGTGCGCGAGGCGGTGCAGTTCCTGACCGGCGACTATCGCAATCCACGCCTGCTGGAGGTGACGCTGGCGCTGAGTGCGGAAATGCTGGTATCGGGTGGGCTGGCCGCAAACGTTGATGAGGCGACCCGTAAGCTCCAGGCCGTGCTGGATAACGGCCGCGCGGCAGAGGTGTTCTCCCGCATGGTGGCGGCGCAGAAAGGGCCAGCCGATTTCATTGAGAATATTGATAACTACCTGCCCGCACCGATGCTCAGCAAAGCGGTATATGCCGATAGCGTCGGGGTGATCGGCGCAGTGGATACCCGCGCGCTGGGTATGGCGGTGGTCTCAATGGGCGGCGGACGCCGTCGCGCCAGCGACAGCATAGATTACAGCGTCGGCCTGAGTGAGGTTGCCCCCCTGGGTGCCGCCGTTGACAGCCAGCAGCCGCTGGCGGTGATCCACGCCAGCAGCGAAGCCAGCTGGCAGGAAGCGGCGGCGGCGGTCAAAGCGGCCATTACGCTCAGTGAGACGGCCCCGGCAGAAACGCCAGTTATCTATCGCAGAATCAGCGGATAAGCGTCATACTACTCTGATCGATAAAATTTAAGCTAAGCGCCTAACAGACGCAGGAGACCAGGATGAAACGTGCATTTATCATGGTGCTAGATTCCTTTGGGATCGGCTCCAGCAAAGACGCCCATAAATATGGCGACGAAGGCTCTGATACCCTCGGACATATTGCCGAGGCCTGTTTTAACGGGAAAGCTGACACGGGCAGAAAAGGCCCGCTGCACTTACCGAATCTGACCGCGCTTGGCCTAGGCAAAGCGGCGGAAGGGTCTACCGGCCGGTTCCCGCTGGGGCTGGATAAAGACGCTGAGATAACCGGCGCCTGGGCCTGGGCCAGTGAGCTCTCCTCCGGTAAGGACACGCCGTCGGGCCACTGGGAAATTGCCGGGGTGCCGGTGCTGTTTGACTGGGGCTACTTCTCCGACAAAGAGAACAGTTTTCCGCAGGCGCTATTAGACCTGCTGGTTGAGAAAGCCGATCTGCCGGGCTACCTGGGTAACTGCCACTCTTCCGGTACGGTTATCCTCGACCAGCTCGGCGAAGAGCATATGAAAACCGGTAAACCGATTTTCTACACCTCGGCAGACTCGGTATTTCAGATTGCCTGCCATGAAGAAACCTTTGGGCTGGAGCGCCTCTACAAGCTGTGCGAAATCGCCCGTGAGGCGCTGACCGAAGGCGGTTATAATATTGGCCGCGTTATCGCCCGTCCTTTTACCGGCGACAAGGCAGGCAACTTCCAGCGCACCGGTAACCGACACGATCTCGCCGTGGAACCACCGGCACCGACTATCCTGAAAAAGCTGGTTGAGGAGCAGAACGGTCAGGTGATCTCGGTTGGTAAAATTGCCGACATCTACGCCCACGTTGGCATTACCAAAAAGGTAAAGGCAACCGGTCTGGATGCGCTGTTTGACGCCACGATTGAAGAAATGAAAATCGCGCCGGACAACAGCATCGTGTTTACCAACTTCGTGGACTTCGATTCCACCTGGGGCCATCGTCGTGATGTGCCGGGCTACGCCGGTGGGCTGGAGCTGTTCGACCGCCGACTGCCGGAGCTGATGGCGCTGGTGCAGGAAGGTGACATTCTGATCCTCACCGCCGACCACGGCTGCGATCCTACCTGGGAAGGCACGGAACATACCCGCGAGCATATTCCGGTGCTACTCTACGGACCCGGTGTAAAACCTGGTTCGCTGGGATATCGCGACACCTTTGCCGATATCGGGCAAACCGTTGCACGCTATTTTGGCCTTTCCGATATGGAATATGGCAAAAGCATGCTGTAAAGCGACATATAACTGGCCGGCGCTGACGCCGGCAAGATGAATATTGAAGATAAGGATAAAAAATGGCAACGCCTCATATTAACGCTGAAATGGGCGACTTCGCTGATGTGGTTCTGATGCCTGGCGATCCGCTGCGTGCAAAACACATTGCGGAAACCTTTTTGCAGGACGCAGTGGAAGTGAACAACGTACGCGGCATGCTGGGCTACACCGGCACCTATAAAGGGCGCAAAATTTCGGTAATGGGCCACGGTATGGGTATCCCATCCTGCTCGATTTATGCTAAAGAACTGATCACTGAGTTTGGCGTGAAAAAAATCATTCGCGTTGGATCCTGCGGTGCGGTGCGCGCCGATGTGAAACTGCGTGATGTGGTTATCGGTATGGGGGCGTCAACCGACTCCAAAGTGAACCGTATGCGCTTTAAGGATCACGACTTCGCGGCTATTGCTGATTTCGAGATGGTGCGTAATGCCGTCGATGCGGCAAAGGCGCTGGGCGTGGACGCGCGGGTGGGAAATATCTTCTCAGCCGACCTGTTCTATACCCCGGACCCGCAGATGTTTGACGTGATGGAGAAGTACGGCATTCTGGGCGTGGAGATGGAAGCGGCCGGGATCTACGGTGTGGCGGCGGAGTTTGGTGCTAAGGCACTGGCTATCTGTACCGTTTCTGACCATATCCGTACGCACGAACAGACCACGGCAGAAGAGCGCCAGACCACCTTCAGCGAGATGATCCAGATCGCGCTGGAGTCGGTACTGCTGGGCGATAAAGCCTGATAACCCCGCACCAGCCGCCAGTCCGATAGATTCGCTGGCGGCGCACTGCGTCGCCCGGCCGTCGCTTTTGCGTCTGCCGGGCATTATTCAGCATGAAGGCCCGTCTCCACCGTCGTTAATCACCTTCTCCAACATCAATGGACTTCTACCGCGTAGTCCGCCACCGGCGTCATCTTCTTAATCAGCTTATTATCAAACAGAAACTGTTCGTATGCCTGGTAACGGGCAGGGTCCAGCTTTGCCGGGTCTTTCGCGAACAGGGGCAGAGAGTTTTGCCAGGCAAGCTGATTCAGCGGCGTATTTAATTCCGGGTGGGCTTTGGCAAACGCCAGCCAGCTCTCCTGCGGATGAGCCAGCAGATAATCGGTGCCTTTTTTCAGCGCGATAAGAAATTTCTTTATCCGGGGATCGTTGACCGCATCGCGGTTGGCGACGATCACCAGTTCGTCATAGGCCGGAACGCCATAATCTTCCACATTGAAGACCACCGGGTCTTTCCCCTTTAGCTTCAGTTCCTGAGCTTCAATATTGCGGTAGCCGCCAATCACGGCGTCAACCTGACCGGCCAGTAGCGCGCTGACCAGCTGGAAATTCACGTTAATCAACCGCACATTATCAGCCTTGAGGTGTTCATGTTTCAGCATGGTGCTGAGGATTGCCTGCTCAATGCCGCTCACCGAATAGCCTATTTTCTTCCCGACCAGACCCGCAGGGGAGGTGATTTTTTTATCCAGAGTGATAACCGTATTCAGCGGCGAATTGATCAGCGTGCCAATGCGCACCAGCGGCAGGCCCTGATCCGCAAAGAAGTGCAGCTGGGGCTGATAGGTAATGGCCAGGTCTGCCTGTTTTGCGGCAACCAGGCGCGGCGGCAGGGCGGCATCGGAAGGCGACACTATGTTCACATCCAGCCCCTCGGCCCGGAACGCGCCGATCTGCTCAGCGACCATAATGGGCGCGTGGTCAGGATTGATATACCAGTCGAGCACCAGGGTCAGCTTTTCCGCTGCCAGCGCATGGCCGCTCAGTGCCGCGGTCAGCAGCAGTCCGCACAGGGTATTTTTCACCGTTAATGATTCCTTGATTAGCTATTTTCGGGCGCCCAACGGATCAGGCGGTGGAGCAGCGCATCAACCGCTACCCAGAGTAATACGGTCATCAGCACCAGAATGAACAGCGCGGCAAAGCAGATATCGGTCTGCATTCGGGCGTTGGCGTTAAGCATCACGTACCCCAGCCCCTCTGCCGAACCGACCCATTCGCCAATAATCGCGCCGATGGGGGCGACGGCAGCGGCCATCCGCAGACCGCTGCCGAAGGCGGGTAGCGCGGCCATCAGCCGGACATGCAGCAGCTGTGCCCGGCGCGTGGCACCCATCGTTCGGGCAAGGTCAAGCCAGTCATTGTTAACCCGACGGAGGCCGTCATAGAACGCGGAGGTCACCGGAAAGAAGATCACCAGCACGGCCATCGCCACCTTAGCGCTCAGCCCGAAGCCGAACCACAGCACCAGCAGCGGCGCCAGCGCGAAGACGGGGATGGCCTGGCTGGTCAATACGACGGGCATCAGCCAGCGCTGGAGCCGGGGCGAAAAGGTCATACAGAGCGCCAGCAGCGTGCCCAGCAGGACACCGAGCACTAAGCCGCTTAGCACCTCTGAGGCGGTGATCAGACTGTGCCAGGCCAGATAGCTCAGGTTGTTCCAGAGTGCGCAGGCAACCGCCGCAGGCGAGGGCAGCAGGAACGCCGGAATAGTGCTTAAGGTTGCCAGCCACCACAGCAGGAGCAAACCGCAAAAGATCACACCTCCCCGCATCATTCTGCGGCCCTCACCAGCTGTCGCATCAGTTCACCCTGACTGGTTAACAGATTAGGGTCGTCCGGCGCGCGCGGAGGCTGCCCGACCAGGGTGTGACTGTCATCAATGTGGGCGGGGGAACCCGCCAGCACCAGCAGGCGATGGCTGAGGCGGCAGGCTTCCATGGGATCGTGGGTGATCAACAGCACGGTATTATCCACCAGCAGCTCGGCGGCCAGCGTCTGGATTTTGGCCCGCGTGAGCGTATCCAGCGCGGAGAAGGGTTCATCCATCAGCACGACCGGGCGACGCTCATACAGCGTGCGCGCAATGGCGGCGCGCTGGCGCATCCCACCGGAGAGTGCCGCAGGCAGCACTTTCCCATGACCGCTTAATCCGACCCGCTCCAGCAGATGGGTGGCCCATTCCCGATCGCCTTTTTCTCCCCGCAGACGAGCGCCCAGCATGATGTTATCCATCACCGTCAGCCAGGGATAGAGCAGATCTCTCTGGCCCATCCAGGCGATACGGCCCGCCAGGGGGCGCCCATCGCTGCCGCTGACCGTACCTGCGTCGGGAGCCGCGAGGCCAGCGATGATTTTCAGCAGGCTGGTCTTACCGCTGCCGCTGGCACCGAGCAGCGCCACAAAGCTGCCGGGCGCAATATCAACGCTGAGATGTTGGAAAATGGTGCGCTGGCCAAAGCTAAGGCCAAGATTGCGACAGGCAATGCCCGGTGGTCGTGCGCCGATCACGTTTCTGACGCCGCGTTCAGCCCCATTTGCCACAGGGTATTGAGAGACGTGGACGCCGCGCGCATCTCTGGCAGGGTGCGCAGTTTGCTGACCAGTAGGCCATAGGCACGGGCGAAGTGGATGAGAAACAGATAATCCTGCGTCAGATAACGGCGGAAAGCGGCATGGGGAAGCGTGCCGGAAGCCAGCTGTTGCAGGAAGGGGTGATTAACATAGTGCTGCCACTCTGCGCCCGCATGCTGGCGAAGACGACCATACAGGCCCTGGCGGAAATCAGGGATGGGTAGATGAGACACTGAACCTCCGAAAATAAGTGGAGATCCGGACACGCAGAAGTGTGAACAGGCAATTGATCAGTGCCAACCCGTCCCTTCGCTGGCATGACCCAGATCAGGTTCAAAGGGTTCGGCTTGCGCCATCTCAGCCCATTACTGGACACCCCTCGGAGCAGACTGTTATACGATATTTTATTTTTGATTACAACGCCGTAACAAGGACAGTGACGCGGGGACAACCTGTCGGTTAACGGCCCGGTGCAGGCCCCATTTCCGCTATTTTAGGTTCTCTGGTGACGATGGGCTTTCGCTGCTCTCATCCTCATCATCCTCTCTTACCGGATGGTTGGCGGTAAGCAGAAAGGGCGACTGCTGCCAGCGGGTGCGGCGGGTGCGCAGCAGCGTCCGGCTGAGAATAATGCCGATAGCCAGCGCCAGCAGCATCATCAGACGCAGAATATTGGTGGTGTTATCCACCTGACGGGATTCGGTGACCAGCACATGAGTGTCCAGCGTGACGCGCAGGAAGCCGCGCGGACCATCGGGGGTATCCAGCGGCTGCACGATCTGATGATTGAAGTAGCTGCCCGCGCGATGGCCATCCAGCGCCAGCCGATCGCGCACGTTAATGGTTTCCCCGCTGTGAGCCAGCAGCGCACCGTTGTCGTCGTAGACCGAGGCATCAAGAATGCGGCTGTCCGTAGTCAGCAGCGCAATGGCCTCGGTAATTTTCTGTCGGTTATCATCGCTGTTTTCCATCAGCGGCGTCAGGCTCCAGGCAACCTGTCGCGTCAGCGTTCGGGCCAGCTCCTCGACCTGCGCTGAACGGGCCATCTGATGACCCAGACTGAACCATGAGGCTCCCTGCATCAGCATCACCAGCAGAGTGAGGCAGATCAGCACGATCGCCGTACGGTGTAGTCGGAATTTTAATCTGGCCTTTGCCATCTTCACCCTTCATATTTTTTCAACGAACGCCGTCCGCCTCTTCGCTTTATGTTGCCAGAACCGGGGCTGACAGGGTAGCCTCTTGCGTGGTTAATATGTCCCTACAGGAGCTGTAATGCCAAATAGTCTGACCTGGTGCGACCTGCCTTCCGATGTCTCTCTCTGGCCGGGGTTACCTCTCTCTCTTAGCGGTGATGAAGTCATGCCGCTGGATTACCGCGCTGGCCGCACCGGCTGGCTTCTGTACGGCCGCAAGCTTGATAAAGCCAGCCTTACGGCGCTCCAGCATCAGCTGGGTGCAGCGATGGTTATCGTCAGCGCCTGGTGCGTTGATCAGTATCAGGTCGTGCGCCTGGCGGGCTCACTGACTCCGCTCGCCACACGTCTGGCCCATGAAGCGGGCCTGGACGTCGCCCCGCTGGGGAAAATTCCGCACCTGAAAACGCCCGGACTGCTGGTCATGGACATGGACTCTACCGCGATAGAAGTGGAGTGCATTGATGAAATCGCAAAGCTGGCAGGCTGCGGCGAGCAGGTGGCGGAAGTGACGGAGCGGGCGATGCGCGGCGAACTCGATTTCGCTGCCAGCCTGCGCCAGCGCGTTGCCACGCTGAAAGATGCGGATGCCAACATCCTGGTTCAGGTGCGTGACCAGCTGCCGCTGATGCCGGGTCTGACGCAGCTGGTGGAAAAACTCCAGGCGCTGGGCTGGCACGTGGCGATCGCCTCCGGCGGCTTTACCTTCTTTGCCGAATATCTGCGGGACAGACTCCATCTCTCTGCTATTGCCGCTAACGTGCTGGAAATCCGCGACGGCAGGCTGACGGGTGAGGTGCTGGGCGATATTGTGGATGCCCGCTACAAGGCCGATACGCTGCTTAAGCTGGCTGAACGCTTTGAAATCGCCGACGATCAGACCGTCGCCATCGGCGACGGGGCAAACGATCTGCTGATGATCAAGGCATCTGCACTGGGTATTGCCTATCACGCCAAACCGAAAGTCAATGAACAAACGGCGGTGACCATTCGTCACGCCGACCTGATGGGCGTGTTCTGTATTCTCAGCGGCAGCCTGATCTCTGATGAGCGTTAAGGAGGCGATTTGGCCAAAGCGGTGAAGCGCGCCTTTGTCTGTAACGAATGTGGCGCAGATTACCCACGCTGGCAGGGGCAGTGCAGCGCCTGCCAGGCGTGGAATACTATTACTGAAGTTCGCCTCTCTGCCTCGCCCACCGTGGCGCGTAATGAGCGCATGGGCTATGCGGGCAGCGCAGGCACCAGCCGCGTGCAGAAGCTGTCTGAGATCAGCCTTGAAGCGCTACCGCGCTTCAGCACCGGCTTCAAAGAATTTGACCGGGTACTGGGCGGCGGGGTGGTGCCAGGCAGCGCGATTCTCATCGGCGGTAGTCCCGGCGCGGGCAAAAGTACCCTGCTGCTGCAAACGCTGTGCAAACTTTCCGAGGGAATGAAGACCCTCTACGTCACCGGCGAAGAGTCTCTTCAGCAGGTGGCGATGCGCGCCCACCGGCTGGGGCTGCCCACTGAAAATCTCAATATGCTGTCGGAAACCAGCATCGAGCAGATCTGCCAGATTGCCGATCAGGAGCAGCCGAGGCTGATGGTGATCGACTCCATTCAGGTGATGCATATGGCCGATATCCAGTCATCGCCCGGCAGCGTCGCCCAGGTGCGGGAAACGGCAGCCTATCTGACCCGCTTCGCCAAAACGCGCGGCGTGGCGATTGTGATGGTGGGTCATGTGACCAAAGATGGTTCTCTTGCGGGGCCAAAGGTGCTTGAGCACTGTATCGACTGCTCAGTACTGCTGGATGGCGATGCCGATTCGCGCTTTCGTACATTGCGCAGCCATAAAAACCGTTTCGGTGCGGTGAATGAGCTGGGCGTCTTCGCCATGACCGAGCAGGGGCTGCGTGAGGTAAGCAACCCATCGGCTATCTTCCTGAGCCGCGGTGATGAAGTGACCTCCGGCAGTTCGGTCATGGTGCTGTGGGAAGGCACGCGCCCGCTGCTGGTGGAAATTCAGGCGCTGGTGGATCACTCGATGATGGGCAACCCCCGGCGCGTTGCCGTTGGCCTGGAGCAGAACCGACTGGCGATCCTGCTGGCGGTTTTGCACCGTCACGGCGGGCTACAGATGGCGGACCAGGACGTGTTTGTTAATGTGGTTGGCGGCGTCAAGGTCACCGAAACCAGTGCCGACCTGGCGCTGATGCTGTCGATAGTCTCCAGCCTGCGCGATCGCCCTCTACCTCATGACCTGGTGGTATTCGGCGAGGTCGGGCTGGCGGGCGAGATCCGTCCGGTGCCAAGCGGGCAGGAGCGTATCTCTGAGGCGGCGAAGCATGGCTTCCGGCGCGCGATTGTCCCTGCTGCTAACGTGCCGAAGAGGCCGCCGGAAAATATGAAAGTCTATGGCGTGAAAAAGCTCGCCGACGCGCTGGCGATACTGGACGACCTGTAACCGTTCGGACCGGGCAATTCCCCCTGACGGCTGAACGTATTACTATCGGTCAGGCAGGTTCGCCTGGACAGTTGAACGTATTACTATCGGTCAGGCTGGTTCGTCTGGACAGTTGAACGTAATTGCGATCGGTGAGGCGGGTTCGCCCGGATAGCTGAACGTACTATCATCTGAGGGCGGAACTGATGCCGCCCTTTATGCAGGAGGCATTTGATGTCGTCATTTGATTATCTGAAAACCGCTATCCGCCAGCAGGGCAGCACGCTACAGCAGGTGGCCGATGCGAGCGGCATGACGAAGGGCTACCTCAGTCAGCTGCTGAACGCGAAAATAAAAAGCCCCAGCGCCCAGAAGCTGGAAGCACTTCACCGTTATCTTGGGCTGGAATTCCCTCGCCGCGAAAAAACCGTCGGGGTGGTATTTGGCAAGTTCTATCCGCTGCATACCGGCCATATTTATCTGATCCAGCGCGCCTGTAGTCAGGTTGATGAGCTGCATATCATCATGGGCTACGACGAACCGCGCGATCTAAAGCTGTTTGAAGACAGCGCCATGTCTCAGCAGCCCACCGTCAGCGATCGCCTGCGCTGGCTGCTGCAAACCTTTAAGTATCAGAAAAATATTCGCATTCACTCTTTTAACGAAGAGGGGATGGAGCCATATCCGCACGGCTGGGATGTCTGGAGTCGCGGCATTACCGACTTTATGGAAAACCACGGCATCGTGCCAAATCGCGTATATACCAGCGAGGAACCGGACGCCTCGCAGTATCAGCAGCATCTGGGCATTGAAACCATTCTGATCGATCCCCAGCGATCCTTTATGAATATCAGCGGCGGGCAGATCCGCCAGGATCCGTTCCGCTACTGGGAGTATATTCCCACCGAAGTGAAGCCCTTTTTCGTGCGTACGGTGGCGATTCTGGGCGGTGAATCCAGCGGAAAATCGACGCTGGTGAACAAGCTGGCTAACATTTTCAATACCACCAGCGCCTGGGAATTTGGCCGCGACTACGTCTTTTCTCATCTCGGCGGCGATGAAATGGCCCTGCAATATTCCGACTACGATAAAATCGCGCTGGGCCAGGCGCAGTACATTGATTTCGCTGTAAAATATGCTAATAAAGTGGCCTTTATTGATACCGATTTTGTCACGACCCAGGCCTTCTGCAAGAAATATGAGGGGCGCGAGCACCCCTTTGTTCAGGCACTGATCGACGAGTACCGTTTCGATCTGGTGATTCTGGTGGAGAACAATGTGCCCTGGGTGGCAGATGGTCTGCGCAGCCTGGGCAGTTCGGTGGATCGCAGGGAGTTCCAGCAGCTACTGATCTCGATGCTGGAGGAGAATAATATCCCCTGGGTGCACGTTGAGCAGGATAACTACGACGAGCGTTTCCTGCGCTGCGTAGAGCTGGTGAAAGAGATGATGGGCGCCTGACCGTCCGCTATCCAAAGGCTGTGCCCTGCGCACAGCCTTTGCTGCGCAGGCAATGGGCTTTATTTTCAGGCCAGCGCGCGCAGGGCATTCACGCTTCGCTGGCGCACGAAAACCGCCAGCAGCAGCATGCCTGCCAGCGCCAGTACGCTGGCCAGCATAAAGGCCGAGGCGTATCCGCCGCCGTACTGAATTAAAAAGCCGGTGATCCCCGGTGAGAGTATCCCCGCCAGATTCGCCAGAAGGTGTACAAATCCGCCCGCAGTCCCAATCCGCTCCGCCGGAACAATGTCCTGGAGTAATGACCAACATGCCTGAGGCGTCATATACGCAAAGACGCTGGCAAGGGTAATCAGCGTGACCGCCATCGTCACGCTGCTGGCCCAGGCCGTCAGCATCACGCAGAGTGCGGCTACGGCCAGCCCACAAAAAATGACCAGCTTGCGCGACTGCAAAAAGTTGCCGGTGCGGCGATACAGTGCATCTGACACCAGTCCTCCGCCGATAAACCCGATGGTCGCGCCCAGCCACGGAAGGATGCCAATCAGGCTCATGCTTTTGATATCCAGATGCTGGAAGTCGGTGAGATAGCTTGGCAGCCAGGAGAGGAAAAAAAACTGGATGTAGTTAAAGCAAAAAAAAGCCGCCGCCACGCCCAGTACCGGCAGTGAAAAAACGTAGCGCCACAGCCGGACCCTGGAAGGGGCACCTTTCTCCGTCAGCCGTGTCGCGGGGCGTTCGGCGGTAATCAGCGTGCGCTCGGCTGCCGTAATGCGGGGGTGCTGCTCGGGTTTGTCGCGAAACAGCCACAGCCAGAAGGCCAGCCAGACAAAGCCCAGAATGGCAATAGCCACGAACGAGACCCGCCAGCCAAAATGTAGCCCAATAAGACCCACTATCGGCGCCGCGACCGCCGCACCCAGCGGCTGGCCCGCATTGCTAAAACCGACCGCGCGACCCACCTCCCGACGGGGGAACCAGTTGGAAATCGATTTATTGGTGGTGGTTCCCATCGGCCCTTCGCCAATGCCGAACAGCACGCGCACAATAAGCAGCTGGAAAAAGCTTCCAGCCAGCGCGGTGGCACCGCAGAACAGTGACCAGACGACGGCCGCCCAGCCAAAGACCTTACGCGGGCCGTAGCGGTCTGCCCCCCATCCGCCAAGAAAGCAGAACAGACAGTAGCCGATAAAAAAGCAGCTAAACAGGATCCCCATCTGCGCATCATCAATATGCAGATCCTTTTTTACCAGCGGTGCCATAACCGAAAGCGCGGCGCGATCGAGATAATTAAGCACACCGGCGAAAAACAGCAGCAGGGCGACGGTACTCCGTATATTTTTAAACATGGTGTACGCCCTCCGCATCAACTCGCCGATGGTAAAGGGTATGTTCTTTCATCACTGCGGCATCCGGTTCAAAGCCCAGGCCCGGGATATCAGGCAGGCTGAACTGCGGGGAGAGGTCGAGCTGTGGGTGAAGCCGTGCGGAGAAGTGAATAAAGGGGCGTTCCAGCTGGACATCATCAGGCAGGGCGGCGACGAGATGCGCGGTAGCCAGCAGGCCCGCCCCGTAGTAAAAACAGTGGGGTATCACATTCACCTGATGCCGTCTGGCCTGCTCTGTTATCCGCAACACGGCGCTGATGCCGCCCACTTTTGCCACGCTGGGCTGTGCCACATCTACGGCCTGCTGGTTAAACAGGGCCGCAAACCCCTCTGCACCTGACGCGTTTTCACCGGCGGCGATCGGTGTGCCTGCTCGACGTACGCGCGCCAGCCCGGCCGCATCTTCCGGTGGCCACACGGGCTCTTCCAGCCAGGCCAGATTCAGCGTCTTAAGCTCGCGCGCACGATGACAGGCCTCCTCTGGCGTCCAGGGACAGTTAACGTCCACCATCAGCCGGGCCTCCGCTGGAAGCGCTGCGCGGGCGGCTGCAATGGCCTCAACGTGAGTTTCATGCAGCTTCAGCGAGCGAAATCCCGCCTGCCACGCCCTTTTCACCTGGCGCGCGACCTCGTCAGGCTGATTGTTATAGCTGACCAGGCTGGCGTAGCACGTAATATGCTGGCGTGTGGCACCCAACAGCTGCCACAGCGGCTGTTCATGATGCTGCCCCAGTAAATCCCACAGGGCAATATCCATTGCCGACAGGGCAAAGCGCACCGGACCGTTTCCGCCAAAGGCATGGAGCGCTTTTTCTGCTCCTTCAACCAGCGTAGCCAGCGCTTCACGGCTGGTGGGGACAGTTTTATCCAGAAAGTAGGGGATCACCAGGTCCTGTAACGCCTGGGCGGTAACGGCATTGGAGAGATGGCCGAATCCCTCCCCCCATCCCTGCCGTCCGCTGTCGGTGACGACCCGGATCAGTAGCGTTTCCATCTGCGTCAGCGCCGCTGATGCTGCGTTCCATGCCCGTTCGCCGCTCAGGGCCGGAGCGCGATTGCTGGCAAACGGGATGCTGAGGCGTATAACCTCCACGTGACTGATTTTCATGCCATAAACCTCATAAAGTAGGGGGGCTGTACGCCTGTAATTAGCATAATGGGCGCGTATCAACCGGAGGAGATAAGAGGTGGACTGCTACATTCCCAGTATAAAAAGGGGCGCGGGGAGGTTCATCGTTCAGGCGCACAAGGATGAAGCCGGAACGGGCGGCAGATTTTGGCATTTGGATAAGGTGCAGCGGGGCGGGTCACAAAAGGAGGGAAAAGCGGCGGGCCAGAGTGCACCCACCGGAGAAGGAGTTAGCGATAATTACGCTATGCTCGCCGGATACTTAGCAAAGGTTAAGGACGTTATGCTCGCCTGATATTCAGTAAGCGATAACCACTTTACCGCGCATATGACCTTCAAGTACCAGCCGGTGTGCCTCTGTCAGCGTCTCTACGCTCAGGCCCTGTAGCGTTTTGCTGAGGGTGGTGGTGATTTTTCCATCGTCGATAAGCTTAGCGGTCTCGTTAAGGATCTCTCCCTGACGGGCGATATCCGGCGTGGTGTACATGCTGCGGGTGTACATAAACTCAAAGTGCAGCGCCGCGCTTTTCAGCTTCAGCTCAGTCATATCCAGCGGGGCTTCGTTTTCAACGATGGTACAGATCTGTCCCTGAGGCGCAATTAGCTTCGCCATTGTCGCCCAGTGCCCGTCGGTATCGTTCAGGCAGAAAATATAATCCACCTGCTTCAGCCCCTGCTTTTCCAGCTCGGCAGGCATATCCCGATAGTCGATAACCTTGTCGGCCCCGCGATCCTTACACCACTGTACCGAGTCAGGGCGCGATGCCGTGGCGATGATAGTGACCTTGCTGTACAGCTTCGCGAACGGAATGGCCAGCGATCCCACGCCGCCCGCGCCGCCGACGATCAGCAGCGTTTTTCCCTCTTCCGCCTGGTCAATGTGTAGCCTGTCAAACAGACCTTCCCATGCGGTCAGCGCCGTCAACGGAAGCGCAGCGGATTCCGCCCAGTTCAGCGAAGCAGGCTTGTGCCCGGTAATACGTGCATCGATCAGCTGGAAGGTGCTGTTGCTGCCTGGACGGGTGATATCTCCGGCGTAATAGACTTCGTCCCCCGGCTTAAAGCCGCTGACTTTGCTACCGACTTCACGGACTACGCCGCTGGCATCCCAGCCGAGAATACGCGGTACCTGGAGGCCATTTTTCTGCGCACCTTTGTGCACTTTTGTATCCACCGGATTAACGGAGGCGGCGTGAACTTCTACCAGCAGGTCGTATTCGCCCGGCGTGGCCTTCTCCGGGTAGATTTCAATAAACTGCTGCGGATTTTCTGGATTAATCGCAATTGCCTGGATAGTCATGGTGCATCTCCTATAAGGTGTGACATTGAGTGTAGAAGCTAAGCACGCTGAAGATAAGTGGCACAATAACTAACTCAGCGTTCGTCTCAGGTGAACAATCATGTTTAAACAGCTCCAGGATATGGCGCTCTTTGCGCTGGTGGCCGAATGTGGCAGTTTCACTGCTGCCGCAACCCGGGCCAGATTACCGAAATCCAGCGTTAGTCAGCGGATCAGCCAGCTGGAACGTGCTTTGGGCCTGCGCCTTATTAATCGTACTACACGGCAGCTAAATCTGACCTTTGCCGGGGAGCGCTATCTGGTCCACTGTCAGGAGATGCTGCTGGCCAGCGAACGGGCAGGCCTGGCGATACAGCGCCTGCGGGATAATCCCAGCGGACGGTTAAGAATTACCTCGCCCGCCGGGATTGGCGCCACGCTGCTGGCGCGGTTCAACGCCGCCTTTCAGAATGAATATCCTGAGGTGATGCTGGATGTATCGGTATCCGATGAAATGAGCGATCTGGTGCAGGAGGGGGTTGATATTGCGCTGCGCACGGGTCAACCACACGATTCTTCGCTTATCGGGCGGCGGATAGGCTACTGCGAGCGCCTGCTGGTCGCCTCGCCCGCCTATCTGGCACGGAACAAGACGCTGCGGCATCCGGGTCAGATGGCTGAGCACCGGTTCATCGCCCATCGCGCCTGGAGCGCGTGGTTGTTAAAGCGTGGCGAGGAGTATTTCCGCTGGCTGCTGCCGCCGGTCCATATGACGGATAATTTGATTTATGCCCGGGAGTGCGTACTGGAAGATGCGGGCATAACGCTTTTGCCGCGTTTTATGGCCGGAAGTTTCCTCGCGGAGGGATCGCTGGTCAGGGCGCTGCCGGAGTGGGAAGTCGAAGGTAATGAACTCTGGCTGGTTTACCCAAGCCGTAAACTGAATTCGCCGGCGCTGGCGTGTTTTATTGATTTCGCGCTGCAATCGCCGATTTTTAAAGAGTTTTATCGCTAAATTGCCGTGCATAGTTTCGCGATGTAGGCGGTTTGTGCCACGTACAATGTAGACAGGGCTGTATGGCGGGATTCAGGGTCAAAACCTGCTCCGGGGACAGGGCTGTTTCGCGGGATTCAAGGTCAAAACCTGCTCCGGTGTCAGGGCTGTGTTGCGGGTCAGAACGCCGGGACGCCGTAAACCCCTCCCTGGGGCTTCACTGCCGCATCCTTGCGGCAGAGACCCGGCTAATCTGCTCCGCAACACCGCCTTCTGGCTGCGGAGTGTTCTGTAAGTAGTCTGGACACTGAGCAATATCAGAACCTGATCCTGATGCTACCGGAATTATCTGTCGGCAGTTTTGAAAA
>NZ_CDPK01000024.1:17811-18360 GCF_900068895.1 Erwinia sp. ErVv1
TTGCACCTTATCATCGCAACGATAATAAACGTTACAGATGCCAGCCAGGTCAAAATCTGCGCTGATGACACGCCTGTATTATTTGCAGGCAGGTCAAAACCTGCTCCGGTGAAACGGCTATGTTGCGGGTCAGAACGCCGGGGCGCCGTAAACCCCTCCCTGGGGGCTTCACTGCCGCATCCCTGCGGCAGAGACCCGGCTAATCTGCTCCGCAACACCGCCTTCTGGCTGCGGAGTGGTCTGTAAGTAGTCTGGCACTGAGCAATATCAGAACCTGCTTCAGTGNCCCGGCTAATCTGCTCCGCAACACCGCCTTCTGGCTGCGGAGTGGTCTGTAAGTAGTCTGGCACTGAGCAATATCAGAACCTGCTTCAGTGGCACTGGCTTTATAGCAGGCTTCAAAACAATCATCTGCATCGGGATACGGTGAATAATAAGGTCAGAACCTGCTTCTGATCCTACCGGAATTATCTGTCGGCAGTTTTGAAAATTGATACTGAGGGTGAGAACGCTTTTAGCAGCGACAACAGAGCCAGAGGCCAGGCGGGG
>NZ_CDPK01000025.1:0-568 GCF_900068895.1 Erwinia sp. ErVv1
AGGGCCGTAGCCTGTGGGTTATGCCTGATGCTGTAAAGGCCGTGGATGCCGTCTGCGGGTAGTGACCCATATGGCAAAGATCGGGGGTGTCGCTTGTAGGTGGTGTCCGATCCAGCAAAGGGTTTAGTGCTTTCGCCAACGGACGGTGCCTGGCTGGCTAATGGCCTGGTGCTTTCGCCAACGGGTGGTGCCCGGTGCCAGGCGGTCCTCACGCCGTGCTTCGCACGGTGCCTTCGCTCCGCTCGTCGACCTTTCGGACCGGGCATGACGGGACATCCCTGTCCCGGCATGCCCTTGTGCCAGCCTCCCTGCTGGCCCATCCGGGTCTTCCTNGACCTTTCGGACCGGGCATGACGGGACATCCCTGTCCCGGCATGCCCTTGTGCCAGCCTCCCTGCTGGCCCATCCGGGTCTTCCTCTCTACGCTCAGCGCTGCGGATTGCCTGTCACCGGGCCCCACCCGTCTGCTTATTGCATTGTGCTGGCTGCGGGTAAGGATGGTTTCGAGTGTTACAGGTAATCCCTGGCAGGTTTGAAAGCGGAGTGAACTCTGCAATCAGCCAACCTC
>NZ_CDPK01000025.1:744-1055 GCF_900068895.1 Erwinia sp. ErVv1
AGGGCCGTAGCCTGTGGGTTATGCCTGATGCTGTAAAGGCCGTGGATGCCGTCTGCGGGTAGTGACCCATATGGCAAAGATCGGGGGTGTCGCCTACAGGTAGTGTCCGATTCAGCAAAGGGTTCAGTGCTGTCGCCAACGAGCGCGCCTGGCTGGCTAAAGGCCTGGTGCTTTCGCCAACGGGTGGTGCCCGGTGCCTGGCGGTCCTCACGCCGCGCGTTGCGCGGTTCCTTCGCTCCGCTCGTTGACCTTTCGGACCGGGCATGACGGGACATCCCTGTCCCGGCATGCCCTTGTGCCAGCCTCCCTGC
>NZ_CDPK01000025.1:1177-14863 GCF_900068895.1 Erwinia sp. ErVv1
ACCGGGCCCCACCCGTCTGCTCATTTTGCGTTGTGCTGGCTGCGGGTAAGGATGGTTTCGAGTGTTACAGGCAATCCCTGGCAGGTTTGGAAGAGGAAGAACCCTGCAAATAAGAAAATCTTTGTGTTAAAGACTCAGAGCCATCGGCTGGGCAGGCGCTATCAAATGCACATTATTGAATTACCTGCCAGTGGGCCGGGTGGGCTACAAAGCCTGAGTGTTAATAGGGCTTAACTGGAAGTCGTGCTGATGATACCTGCGGAGAGCTAAACGGTTTTACTCAAAGCANCTGCACTCAGGGAGCGGCGGGCAGGGATGCCCGCTCGCGACCGGGCCGTCCGGCCTGGAGTCGGAGCCAAAGGCACCAGGCAAAGCCTGTAGCTGCGACGCCCGGCGAACGCTGGGATTGTCCACCGAAAAAGCCGATATTGCAGCTTCATGATGCCCGGCAACCGCAGGGATTATCCGCCGGTATCGCAGGCATTACAGCCCAAAAAACCAACCGGCAAACGCTGGGATTGTCCCCCGCCAAAGCAGGTATTGCAGCCCAAACAACCCACCGGCACCGCAGATATCACACCCCTGCACCACTAAAACCTAAAGCTCGACCTTCTCTTTATACTCGCACAGATCTTCGATAATGCATGACCCGCAGCGGGGTTTCCGTGCGATACAAGTATAACGGCCATGCAAAATAAACCAGTGATGGCAGTCAACCTTGAACTCCTTCGGCACCACCTTCAGCAGCTTATCTTCAACCTGCTCAACGTTTTTGCCGGGAGCAAAGTTCGTGCGGTTACAAACGCGGAAAATATGCGTATCGACGGCAATAGTCGGCCAGCCAAAAGCGGTATTCAACACCACATTGGCGGTCTTACGGCCCACGCCAGGGAGCGCCTCCAGCGCCTCGCGATCCTCTGGAACCTCGCCCTGATGCTTTTCCAGCAAAATACGGCAGGTCTTGATCACGTTCTCTGCCTTACTGTTAAACAGACCGATAGTCTTAAGGTAGGTTTTTAACTGATCCACCCCCAGCGACAGAATGGCAGCCGGGGTATTCGCCACCGGATAGAGTTTCGCGGTGGCTTTATTGACGCTGACGTCGGTGGCCTGCGCGGAGAGCAGCACCGAAATCAGCAGTTCAAAAGGGGTGGTGAAAACCAGTTCCGTGGTCGGGTGGGGATTGTTTTCTCGTAGCCGACTCAAAATCTGCTGTCGTTTATCCTTGTTCACAGCGGGCTCGCTTCTCCTTCAGACAACGTTTTCGCTTCCTTTTCTGCAGCCAGCGCTGCGCGCGCTTTCATTTTATTATCAATAAGATACTTCGCTGCCAACAGCATGCCCAGACCGATAAAAGCGCCAGGCGGCAGCATGGCAAGCAGCATGGGCGAATCAAAATGCACAACCTGGACGCGCAGCACTTTCGCCCATGGGCCCAGCAGCTGATCGGCGCCGTTAAAAATGGTGCCGTTACCAATGATTTCGCGAATTGAACCCAGTACCACCATTACGCTGGTCGCACCCAACCCAATCGCCATGCCGTCGAGCGCAGAGAGCGGGACGCTGCTTCTTGAGGCCACCGCCTCCGCACGGCCAACCACGATGCAGTTGGTAACAATCAGCGGAATAAATATACCTAAAGACTGATAGAGGCCATAGGCGTAGGCATTAATCAGCATCTGCACGCAGCTGACCACGGCGGCAATAATCATCACGTAAATAGGAATGCGGATATCGGCAGGCACCCAACGACGTGAGGCGGAAATTGCGCTGTTGGTACAGGTCAGCACCAGCGTGGTCGCCAGTCCAAGTCCGAGGGCGTTAGTCGAGGTCGATGTCACCGCCAGCAGCGGGCAAAGCCCCAGCAGCTGTACCAGCGCCGAGTTATTTTTCCACAGTCCGCCGATAAGTAGCGTTTTTGCTTCACTCATTGGAATCTCCACAGGCTGGCAGCGAGCCTATCTGCTCGGGCAGCGTTTCAATATAAAGCGTGGTGCGTTTTACCGCATTCACCACGGCGCGAGGCGTAATGGTAGCGCCGGTAAACTGGTCGAAATCCCCGCCGTCTTTTTTAACCGCAAAATGGGGATCGTCCTGACCATTCAATCGCTTACCGTTAAAACTGTTAATCCAGTTAGAAATACGCAGCTCTATTTTGTCACCCAGGCCAGGTGTTTCATGGTGCTCCACCACCCGGGTTCCCAGTACGGTGCCGTTAAAATCTGCACCCACTATCATCTGAATAGCCCCAGAATACCCGTCCGGCGCGGTGGTCTCAACCGCTGCGGCCACGGGCTTGTCATCTTTTCGCGCCAGATAGAGGTGGTGAGGCCCATTACCCAGTGCCGCATTCGTCACGATATAGCACTCATGCTGAATGGCATTATTGTACATTTCCGGCGGCACCACCTGATCGAGCAGTATTTTCTGCTGCACCGCAGTCTGGTGTTCAATGGTCGGCTTCGTCACCGCATTAATAACCGCCGTCAGGCCGGTAGTGACCGCAGCAAATAACGCCAGCGTCACGCCGTTTTTTCTTATGGCATCCAGCATCATTTCTCCTTGCGGTGGCCGTATACGCGTGGCTGCGTATAGTAGTCGATCAGCGGTACGGTAATATTCGCCAGCAGAACCGCAAAGGCCACGCCGTCCGGATAGCCGCCAAAGCTGCGAATCAACCAGACCAGCAGGCCAATCAGCACCCCGTAGACCAGCCGACCTTTATTGGTTGTCGAAGCCGTAACCGGGTCGGTGGCGATGAAAAAGGCACCGAGCATGGTCGCGCCGGAAAACAGATGAATAACCGGGGACACCAGGCTGTGAGGTGAGAAAATCCAGCCAAGGGCAGAAAACAGCGCCAGTGAGAGCACGATGCTAACCGGAATATGCCAGCGAATGGTGTTGGTCCACAGCAGGAACAGTCCGCCCAGCAGATAGCCAACGTTTACCCACTGCCAGCCCAGGCCAGCGATAACGCCGCCGTAGATAGGCTGCGCCAGCAGCTGTTCAGCATGGTGTCCGGCGCGCAGGCCCGTTTTGAAGGTATCCAGCGGCGTAGCCTGACTAATGCCGTCAATCCCCACCTGCAACTGCTGCATGCTATGGCCATCCAGCGTATGGGCGTGGAAAATCATACTCAGGGTATCCATAAAGCCCGGGGTGATTGTCTGCAGCGTATCGGGCGGCAGCCAGCTGGTCATCTGTACGGGAAATGAGATTAGCAGAACCACATAACCGACCATCGCCGGATTAAACGGGTTCTGGCCCAGGCCGCCATAGAGCTGCTTAGAAATCACTACGGCAAAAACGGTGCCGATAACAATGATCCACCAGGGCGCAAGGGGCGGAATACTGACGCCCAGAAGGAGGGCGGTCAGTAAGGCTGAATTATCACCCAGCGTTTTTGCCAGGGGCAGGCGGCGCAGCTTCAAAATAATCGCTTCTGCTCCCATCCCGGACGCGGCGGCAATGACCACCTGAATAATGTTGCCCCAGCCAAAAAAATACCACTGCGCGGCAAGGCCAGGGATCGCTGCGATGAGCACCAGCAGCATAATCGTACTGGTGCTGCGTTGATTGTGTGTATAGGGCGAACTAGCGATGCGAAAAGCCATTTAATCCTCTTGCGTAGAATGCTGCGCTTTGCGCGCTTTAGCGCGAGCGATGGCGGCCGCCACCGCCGCTTTACGGGGGGCGTCAGCGAGATCTGCCGCTCCCTGGGTGTTATTTACCGCATCGGTTTGCTCCGCAGCGGCCGCTTTCTTCGCTTTGGCACGCGCAATGGCGGCTTCGACGGCGGCCTTACGCGGGTCGACGGGCGCGTCCCCGGAAGCGTCGGGCGCGTCATCGGAAGCGACGGGCTGCTCCGCAGCGGCCGCTTTCTTCGCTTTGGCGCGCGCAATCGCGGCTTCGACGGCGGCCTTACGCGGGTCGACGGGCGCGACGGGCGCATCATCGGAAGCGACGGGCTGCTCCGCAGCAGCGGCTTTCTTCGCTTTGGCACGCGCAATGGCAGCTTCGACGGCGGCCTTACGCGGGTCGACGGGCGCGTCCCCGGAAGCGTCGGGCGCGTCATCGGAAGCGACGGGCTGCTCGGCGGCGGCCGCTTTCTTCGCTTTGGCACGCGCAATGGCGGCTTCGACAGCAGCCTTACGCGGGTCATGCGCCTGCCGGGTGGCAGGTTCGGTTTCTGCCTGGGTCTCTGCCTGATGCGCACGCGCCTGCGCTTTACGCGCATCACGCTGCATACTGGCTATCTCAGGCGTCGTTTCGCCAGCCGCATGCTGCGGTGTGGTATCGTCGGCAGCCCGTTTCTTCGTATTCACTCGCTCAATCGCGGCCTCAATCTCAGTTTGAGCGCTGTCGCTGACGGTGCGTTTCGCCTGCTGATGTCGGGCTTCACGCGCCAGTTTTTCCCGCTCAAGACGCTGCTGACGGGCTTCAAAGCGGATTTTCGCCTGGGCGGTACGCTCAGCCTCAAGGTCAATGGCACGAATTTCGGCCTTCTCCTGACGATAATACTGCACCAGCGGAATATTGCTGGGGCAGACCCAGGCACAGGCGCCGCATTCAATGCAGTCGGCAATATTATGCTCGCGCGCTTTGTCGTGATCGCCCCCACGGCTGTACCAGTAAAGCTGTTGCGGAAGCAGGGCAGCGGGGCAGGCATCGGCACAGGCGCTACAGCGTATGCATGATTTCTCGGGTTCGCTATCGCCCATTTCACTGGCGGAAGGGGCCAGAATGCAGTTGGTGATTTTCACCACCGGCACGTTCAGCGCGGGGAGGGTAAAGCCCATAAGCGGACCGCCCATGACCACCATCTGACCAGGACCGGGAGTGAAGTCGGCGTTATGCAGCAGATGCGCGATCGGCGTGCCGATGCGGCCCCACACGTTACCCGGCTGTCCCACGGACTCGCCGGTCAGCGTAACCACCCGCTCCGTCAGCGGCTCGCCATCGATAATAGCGCGCTTCACTGCATAGGCGGTGCCCACGTTCTGCATAAGCACGCCAATATCCGTCGAACGACCGCCGTGAGGCACCTCAATGCCGGTCAGGATCCTGGTCAGCTGTTTGGCACCGCCGGACGGATACCGGGTAGGAATGACGCGGATTTCCATATCCGTGGCGCTGCCCAGCGCTTTTTTCAGCGCGGCTATCGCTTCAGGTTTATTGTCTTCAATACCAATCAGCACGCGTTCAGATTGCAGTACCCAGCCGAGAATGCGGCTGCCCTCGATCACCTCGTCGGCGCAGTCCTGCATCAGCCTGTCGTCAGCGGTAATATAGGGTTCGCATTCGGCGGCATTGATAATCAGCGTCTTAACGCCGCGCAGGCCGCCTTTCAGCTTGGTCGCCGTCGGGAAGCCCGCACCGCCCAGTCCCGCCACGCCAGCCTGATGAATACGCTCCACCACTGCGCTGCGCTCCGCCTGGCGGTAATCGGTCAGCGGCTGACGTTCACACCAGCGGTCTTCGCCGTCGGCGCGAATGAAAATGCACATCTCGGCCAGCGCGGAGGGGTGCGCGGTAATATGTGGCGCAATGCTCTCAACGGTGCCCGAGGTGGGCGCATGGACCGGCAGCATTCTGCCCCGGCCAAACGTCAGCGGCTGACCGCGCAGGACGCGATCGCCGGGGCTGACCAGCAGTTCACCTTCATGACCAATATGCTGCTTAATGGGAATGATGAACTGCTCAGGCAGCGGAAGCTGACGCAAAGGCGACCCGTTTGACTGGGTTTTCATTTCCGGCGGATGAATACCGCCCTGGAAATCCCAGATCGGTTCTTTTTTGAAGAGTTTGAACAGATTACGCATGGTTTTCCACAGGGATAGTCCTGATCGGGATGCTGTGCAGATCCCACTTCCAGTTTGCCGTGGTGGTGGCAACCGGCCTCATCTCGATACAGTCAGTAGGGCAGGGGGCAACGCAGAGATCGCAGCCGGTGCAGACGTCGCTGAGCACGGTGTGCATGGCGCGTGTCGCGCCGACGATAGCGTCAACCGGGCAGGCCTGGATGCATTTGGTACAGCCAATGCAGTTCGCTTCATCAATCCAGGCGACCTTACGCTCAGGCTCGCGGGCGGCCTCATCGCCGAGCGGTTGAGGCTCAACGTTCAGCAGCGTGGCCAGCTTAAGCATGGTTTGCTCACCGCCGGGCGCGCATTTGTTGATCATCTCTCCGTTATTACCCACGGCGTCAGCATACGGGCGGCAGCCAGGGTAGCCACACTGACCACACTGACTCTGCGGCAGAATGGCATCGATCTGCTCAACGATCGGGTCCTCTTCCACCTTAAAACGGCGTGAGGCGTAGCCCAGCAGCGCGCCAAACAGCAGGCCGAGCGCGCTCAATACGGCAATAGCAATCCAGACTGCGCTCATCAGAACTTCACCAGCCCGCTAAAGCCCATAAAGGCCAGCGCCATCAGGCCCGCCGTGACCAGCGCAATAGAGGATCCTTTAAACGGGGCGGGCACATCGGCCAGCACCAGGCGTTCACGGATCCCGGCGAACAGGACCATCACCAGTGAAAAGCCGAGTGATGCGCTAAAGCCATACAGCGCGGCCTGCAAAAACGTGTGGTTGAGGTTAACGCTAAGCAGCGGAACGCCCAGCACGGCGCAGTTAGTGGTGATTAGCGGCAGGAAAATACCCAGCAGGCGGTAGAGGTCGGGGCTGGTTTTACGCACCACCATTTCTGTGAACTGAACCACCACCGCAATCACCAGGATATAAGCCATGGTGCGCAGATAAACGAGATCCAGCGGCAGCAGAATAAGATGGTTTACCAGCCACGCGCAGATTGAGGCCAGGGTGATAACGAAAGTGGTTGCGAGTCCCATGCCAATAGCCGTCTCCAGTTTTTTGGAAACGCCCATGAAGGGACAAAGGCCGAGAAACTTCACCAGAACGAAGTTATTCACCAGCACTGTACCAATAAAAAGAAGCAGGTAATCGGTCATTATTACGCCTGATAAAAATGAAAAGCCGCCTATTATCGGGTATAGACGGCAGCAGAACAACCTCTCATCACTAAGGATATCCTCTTAGCGCACGGACGATTAAATTTCTGACGTTTTTTTCCGCATCAGGATTCAATAAAGGTGTTTTTGACGCGCGCTGAGCGCTTGAAATAGGGCACAAATAGCGCCGCCGCCAGCAGCGAAAGCAGAAGCGCGCGCAGAGCCGCATCGTCGCTCACCGGTGAGAACGCAAAGGTTTTCATTGCCAGCACCACGGTTAGCAGCAGCCAGATTATATAGTGGCGGGGCAGACGGCGCGATCGTCGGCAGAATATCCACGTAACCCAGAGGCTGTAACCCAATACAACCAGCGACGTTACCAGCGAAATACTCCACTGCAGCGCAAAAGCATGGGTGTTAGTGAAAAGCGCAGCGCGCAGCGCCGGCGTGAGTAATGCGCTCAGATACATGGCAACCATCAGGGCGCTGGTGAGCATGGTCATAATCAGCCAGGCAAGAGGGACCAGAAGGAGTCCGGAGATTCGCACTTTACTGTCATCAGACACAATATTTCCTTAGCAAAACGGCGATGAGCACCCCCGATATTATCCCCAGTTGGGCGCCGGGGCAGAGGTAAAAACAGGCCAGTTCATTGACAGGTGAAACTTACACCACATAGCGCCAGACCGATTTAGGCACCTGGCCCAGGTCAAACAGGCGGCCACCGGACGCCAGCTCGGCCCGGCGATGGTCGGCAGCACGGTACATATTTATGATGTCGGCACTGTTGGTCAACGAGTAGTTCAGATGATCAAACAGTTTTTCCAGGCTTTCCAGCGAGCTAACTTTACGAAATTTTAACAGATAATCGTGGACAGTCATGATGATCGTCAGGGGGTAATAATTATGAGGGAACCAGTATAAAGATCGGCGGGCAGCTGTCCAGAGAGTGATGGGGCAATTACCTGTAAATTCTGCATAAAATCTGCAATAAGGCCGAAATTTTGCTCAGTGCTGGCTGCTATTTATTCACCCCCCGTCTCAGATGGCCGTGCTGGCTGCGGCACAGCTCACAAAACATGAAAATATCTGCCTTCCTGGATGACTAAAATAGCCCTTTAAAATCCTGCATTTCTGCTGTAATCGTTTCCACCGTGCGAAGTGATAAACGATTCTCTTTATTACACTTATTTAACATTACCTTTAGTGTGCAGACGCATCTGTCCATAGCGACAGCAGATAAATGCAGCTTCCTGTCCCGACGTAACGTCTTTTATTAAATGCGTTTTGTGAGCATTGTCGAAAATGTTTTTTCGACTTTAGTCCAGGCTTAAGCCGGGTTTTATCCTGAACAACGACATCCCCTCAGAGGAAAGAAAACATGTGGAAGCGTTTACTCTTAACCACCCTTATCAGTGCCAGCCTGTCCGCTTATGCCGCGGCAGAGTCGATGACGGTGGGCTTTTCGCAGGTGGGCTCCGAATCGGGCTGGCGTGCGGCAGAAACCAGCGTAGCGAAAAGCGAGGCTAAGAAACGCGGGATTACGCTAAAAATCGCCGACGGTCAGCAGAAGCAGGAAAATCAAATTAAGGCGGTACGCTCCTTTATCGCGCAGGGTGTGGACGCAATTTTTATCGCCCCGGTGGTACAGACGGGCTGGGAGCCGGTGCTGGAAGAGGCGCGCGAGGCGAAAATCCCGGTTTTCCTGCTGGACAGGGCTATTGTGGTTAAAGATAAGTCGCTCTATATGGCCGTGGTCACCGCAGATAACGTTTACGAGGGCAAACTGATCGGCGACTGGCTGGTAAAAGAGAGAAATGGCAAACCCTGCAATGTGGTTGAGCTACAGGGTACGGTCGGGGCCAGCGTAGCCATTGACCGGAAAAAAGGCTTTGCGCAGGCCATCGCCGGCGCGCCGGGTATTAAAATCGTGCGCTCCCAGTCCGGCGACTTCACCCGCAGTAAGGGTAAGGAAGTCATGGAGAGCTTTATCAAGGCGGAGAACAACGGTAAAAACATCTGCATGGTGTTCGCCCACAATGATGATATGGCAATTGGTGCCATTCAGGCGATTAAGGAAGCGGGTCTTAAGCCCGGTAAAGATATTCTCACCGGTTCCATTGACGGCGTGCCGGATATTTATAAAGCCATGCTGGCGGGGGAGGCCAACGCCAACGTTGAACTGACACCGGATATGGCAGGGCCGGCCTTTGATGCGCTGGAGAAGTTCAAAAAAGAGGGGACCGTGCCGCCCAAAATTATCAAAACGGAATCCCGGTTATTCCTGCCTGCCGATGCGCAATCTCAGGCCGACAAGAAAAAAGGAATGGGTTACTGACCCCCGCGCCGCCCGCATCAGGGCGGTTTTTTTATGGTAGAGGCGAAGCCGTATGACTCTGCAACACTCTTCTCCACCGCCGCTGCTGAGCATAAGCGGCGTCAGTAAACTTTTTCCCGGCGTTAAGGCACTGGATAACGTCTCCTTTGACATACGGCCCGGCGAAATTATGGCGCTGCTAGGCGAAAACGGCGCCGGAAAATCGACCCTGATTAAAGTGCTGACTGGCGTTTATCAGCGTAATGCGGGCACTATTCTGCTGTCAGGCCGGGAGATTAGCCCACACAGCACCGCAGATGCGCAGGCCATGGGCATTGGCACGGTTTATCAGGAAGTGAATCTGCTGCCGAATATGTCGGTCGCCGATAACCTGTTTATTGGTCGCGAGCCACGCCGGCTGGGGTTCATCAACCGGCGTACCTTAATACAAAACGCCAGGACGCTGCTGCTCCGCTATGGCTTTGAACTGGATGTCACCCGTCCTCTGGGTCAGTATTCGGTGGCGATGCAACAAATCATTGCCATCTGCCGCGCCGTCGATCTCTCGGCTAAGGTCCTGATCCTTGATGAACCGACCGCCAGCCTGGATGCCAGCGAGGTGACAATGCTCTTTACGCTGATGCGGCAGCTGAAGGATCGCGGCATGAGCCTGATTTTTGTTACTCATTTCCTCGATCAGGTCTACAGGATCAGCGATCGCATCACCGTGTTACGCAATGGACAATTTGTTGCCAGCCGGGACACTGACGGGCTGGCACAGATTGACCTGATAAAACTGATGCTGGGACATGAACTGCTGGAGACTGCGCTGCAGCGCGCAGGAAGTACCCTCAAGAGCAATCAGCCCGTGGTCGAATTCAAAAATTACGGCCGGAAGGGAACGATTGCACCCTTTGACCTCAGCGTGCGCCCCGGCGAAGCGGTGGGGCTGGCAGGGCTGCTCGGCTCCGGACGTACCGAAACGGCCGAGCTGCTGTTTGGCATCAGACGCGCCGACAGCGGTAGCGCTTTCGTTAAGGGTAAAAAGCGAACGATCCGCACGCCAGCCCAGGCGTCCCGTCTGGGGATCGGTTTCTGCCCTGAAGATCGTAAAACTGACGGCATCATTGGCGCGGCGTCGGTGCGTGAAAATATTATCCTCGCCCTGCAGGCACAGCGTGGCTGGCTCAGGCCGATAAAAAAACGGGAGCAGCAGGAGATTGCCGGTCGCTTTATCAAAAGCCTGGGCATCAGGACGCCTGATGCAGAACAGCCCGTCGAATTGCTCTCCGGCGGCAATCAGCAAAAGGTGCTGCTGTCGCGCTGGCTGGTGACCCGGCCACAGTTTCTCATCCTGGATGAGCCCACGCGCGGGATTGACGTCGGCACGCATGCCGAAATTATCCGTTTGATCGAGTCACTCTGTGCGGACGGGCTGGCCCTGCTGGTTATCTCTTCCGAGCTGGAGGAGCTGGTGGGCTATGCGGATCGGGTGGTGATCCTCCGGGATCGCCAGCAGGTGGCCGAAATTGGGCTGGAGCACCTTTCGGTATCGTCAATCGTCGGGGCCATTGCAGCCGGAGGAGATCAGCATGCCTGAATCCTCTCTCGTCCCGGCTAAGACGCAACGGTATAAACGCAGACTGCCTGCGGGGATGCCGCAAATTGCCGCGTTAATTGTGGTGCTGATTGTCGACAGCCTGGTTGCCAGTAACTTTTTTGCGATTCACCTGCAGGATGGCAGGCTGTTCGGTAGCCCGGTCGATATTCTTAACCGCGCCGCCCCGGTTGCACTGCTGTCGATCGGTATGACGCTGGTGATCGCCACCGGCGGGATCGATCTCTCCGTCGGTGCCGTAATGGCCATTGCGGGTGCTACGGCGGCCACGCTGACCGTTTCCGGTCACGGGCTGCCAACGGTTATTCTGGTGACGCTCGGCAGCGGGGTACTTTGCGGATTGTGGAACGGCATGCTGGTTGCATTACTGAGAATTCAGCCGTTTGTCGCGACGCTGATTCTGATGGTGGCCGGGCGTGGCATTGCGCAGCTGATTACCCAGGGGCAAATCGTCACGTTTGACAGTGAGTCACTGGCGCGGATAGGGAGCGGCACGCTTTTGCTGCTGCCGGTGCCGGTCTGGATAACGCTGGCCGTGGCGCTGCTGGTCTGGCTGGTCTGTCGTAAAACGGCGCTGGGGATGTTTATCGAGGCGGTGGGGATCAACCTGCGCGCTGCGCGCAATGCTGGCGTCAACGGCTGGCTGGTTGTGATGTCGACCTATGTGATTAGCGGGCTGTGCGCGGCGGTGGCGGGGCTGATTGTTGCGGCAGATATCCGTGGTGCCGATGCGAATAATGCGGGGCTTTGGCTGGAGCTGGATGCCATTCTGGCAGTGGTGATCGGCGGGGCATCGCTCATGGGCGGCCGCTTTAACCTGCTGCTCTCGCTGGTGGGCGCGCTGATTATTCAGGCGATGAATACCGGCATTCTGCTGTCAGGTTTCCCGCCGGAGTTGAATCAGGTGGTGAAAGCCGTGGTGGTGATGGTGGTGCTGCTGATTCAGACGCCGCGCGTTATTCAATTATTTAAACGAGGGGGCAAAGGTGATTAAACGTCATCTGCCGTTGATGATTACTTTGCTGGTATTCGTCGCAGGTTATCTTTTTTGTCTGGCGCAGTTTCCCGGCTTTGCTTCCACCCGGGTGATTGCCAATATCCTGACGGATAACGCCTTCCTCGGCATTATTGCAGTCGGTATGACGTTTGTGGTTCTCTCTGGCGGTATCGATCTGTCGGTTGGGGCGGTGATTGCCTTTACCGGCGTTTTTCTGGCGCGGGCGATTGGAGATTATCATCTGGATCCCTGGCTGGCATTCGCGCTGGTGATGGTATTAGGGGCAGCATTTGGCGCCATGATGGGCTGGCTAATCGATGCGCTTAAAATTCCGGCTTTTATTATTACCTTAGCCGGGATGTTTTTTCTGCGCGGCAGCAGTTATCTGGTGGCGGAGAGTTCAATACCCATCGACCATCCGCTGTATAGCACGCTGTCGGGCATGGCGTGGAGGCTTCCCGGTGGCGGGCGGTTAAGTCTACTGGCGGTTATTATGCTGGTGGTGGTGGGGTTCGGCATTGTACTGGCTCAACGCACCCGTTTTGGTAATGAGGTTTATGCGATTGGCGGGAATGCGACGTCAGCGCGACTGATGGGAATTTCGACCCGTAGCACCACGGTTCGTATTTATATGCTTTCCTCGGCGCTGGCCACTCTGGCTGGGATCGTTTTTTCCGTCTATACCTCGGCGGGTTACGCGCTTGCGGGTATGGGGGTGGAGCTGGATGCGATTGCCTCGGTGGTGATTGGCGGTACGCTGCTGTCGGGTGGCGTAGGTACGGTGCTCGGCACGCTGTTTGGCGTGCTGATTCAGGGTTTGATTCAGACATGGATTAATTTCGACGGCACGCTGAGTTCGTGGTGGACCAAGATCGCCATCGGGATCCTGCTGTTTGTTTTTATTGCGTTGCAGAGGTTGCTGACGGTGATGTGGGACCGCCAGCAGAACGCGCCGGTGAAACGGGTGACGCCTCAGGCAGGCGTAGGTGAATGAGTAGCCACGCTTCGCGTGGTACCTTTGGTTTTGACTGTCGATTGGTCTAAAGCGCTGGTCTGCTATACAGCTGCAATATCTGCGCTGTTGGTGGACAATCCGGGCATTTGCCGGTTGGTTGTGCAGGCTGCGATATGTGCTCTATCGGTGGATAATCCCAGCGTTTGCCGGTTAGTTGTTTGGGCTGCCATCGCTGCGGTGTCGGTGGATAATCCCAGCGTTTGCCGGGCGTCCTCACGCCACGCTTCGCGTGGTGCCTTTGGCTCCGACGCCAGGCCGGACGGCCCGGTCGCGAGCGGGCGTCCTGCCCGCCGCTCCCTGAGTGCAGCANTGGTGCCTTTGGCTCCGACGCCAGGCCGGACGGCCCGGTCGCGAGCGGGCGTCCTGCCCGCCGCTCCCTGAGTGCAGCATCCCTGCTGCACTCGCCTGGCCCTCCGTCTGCGCCGCAGCGCTGCGGAATGCCCGTCAACCGCTGGGATTGTCCACCTCTCGGGCTTCAGAGCCGCTTCAGGTCAGGCCCTGTAAACTCGCAGGCTTTTGAGCTGCATTCAGCTATCCAAACCGCTATTTCCTGCACACCCAATATCCCCGGGATGTGGTCATCTGGCTGCAAAAATTACTCTTTATGGGGGAAAATCCCAACGCTTGTCGGTTGGTTTTGTCGGCTGCAATATCTGCGGTGCCGGTGGATAATCCCGGCGGTTGCCGGGCGTCCTCACGCCACGCTTCGCGTGGTGCCTTTGGCTCCGACTTCAGGCCGGACGGCCCGGTCGCGAGCGGGCGTCCTGC
>NZ_CDPK01000025.1:14940-15244 GCF_900068895.1 Erwinia sp. ErVv1
TGCCCGCCGCTCCCTGAGTGCAGCATCCCTGCTGCCCTCGCCTGGCCCTCCGTCTGCGCCGCAGCGCTGCGGATTGCCCGTCAACCGCAGGGATTGTCCGCCTCTCGGGCTTCAGATCCGCTTCAGGTCAGGCCCTGTAAACTCGCAGGCTTTTGAGCTGCATTCAGCTATCCAAACCCTGCGGTGTCGGTGGATAATCCCAGCGTTTGCCGGACGTCCTCACGCCACGCTTCGCGTGGTGCCTTTGGCTCCGACTTCAGGCCGGACGGCCCGGTCGCGAGCGGGCGTCCTGCCCGCCGCTCCC
>NZ_CDPK01000025.1:15289-25632 GCF_900068895.1 Erwinia sp. ErVv1
GGCTCCGACTTCAGGCCGGACGGCCCGGTCGCGAGCGGGCGTCCTGCCCGCCGCTCCCTGAGTGCAGCATCCCTGCTGCCCTCGCCTGGCCTTCCGTCTGCGCCGCAGCGCTGCGGATTGCCCGTCAACCGCAGGGATTGTCCACCTCTCGGGCTTCTAAGTTGCCTTTACCCGCAGCCAGCACAAAGCAAAAGGAACAAACGAGTGGGGTCCGGTGACAGGCATTCCGCCGCGCTGAGTGAAGAGAGTAAGACCCTGATGGGCCAGCAGGGATGCTGGCGCAAGGGCAGCCGGAACAGGGATATCGTTTTATGCCCGATAAGAGAGGTTAACAAGCGGAGGTGTAAGAGCTTGCATGTAATTCTAACCGTTATTACCCACAGCCCGCACAATGCAAAAGGAGCAGACGGGGGGGGCCCGGTGACAGGCATTCCGCAGCGCTGAGTGAAGGGAGGAAGACCCGGATGGGCCAGCAGGGATGCNCAGGGAGGCTGGCACAAGGGCATGCCGGGACAGGGATGTCCCGTCATGCCCGGTCCGAAAGGTCAACGAGCGGAGCGAAGGAACCGCGCCAGGCGCGGCGTGAGGACCGCCAGGCACCGGGCCCCACCCGTAGGCGACCCCTCAGGCCTGTGCAGTACCGGGCCCCACCCGCAGGCGACAATCACCGGGCATCAGGCCCCGCTCCAGTTACCCTCCGCCCTGAAGATTTAACGCTGATTCAGCCGGTAATAAGCCTCGTTCCAGCGCAGCGCATCCTTGAAGCCATGCAGCGTAGTCTCGTCATCAATGACCAACACCTCGATACCGTGCATCTCGCCGTACTGACGCATATCCTCAACCGTCAGAGCCTGACTGAACACCGTATGATGTGCGCCGCCGCCCAGAATCCAGGCTTCAGATGCCGTTGCCAGTGAAGGCTGGGCACGCCACAGCGCACGGGCAACCGGCAGCTTCGGCAGCGGTTTCGGCTGCTCAATGGCATCCACCACATTCACCAGCAAACGGAAACGATCGCCCATATCAATCACGCTCGCGTTAACCGCGCGACCCGCCGGGGTGGAAAAAATCAGCCTTGCGGGATCGGCCTTGCCGCCAATGCCCAGAAACTGCACGTCGATCAACGGCCGCGGCTCTTTCGCGATAGACGGGCAAACCTCCAGCATATGCGAACCCAGCACCAGCTCGTTACCCGGTGAAAAGTGATAGGTATAATCCTCCATAAAGGAAGTGCCACCGGGCAGGCCCGTCGACATCACCTTAAAGATATGCAGCAGCGCCGCCGTCTTCCAGTCCCCCTCACCGGCAAAGCCATAACCCTGCTGCATCAGCCGCTGTACCGCCAGCCCCGGCAGCTGCGTCATGCCGTGCAGCGTCTGAAAATTGGTGGTAAAGGCCATGCAGCCCTCGGCCTGTAGAAAACCTTTAATCCCCAGCTCAATGCGTGCCGCATCGAGAACGTTCTGACGCTTCTCGCCATTCACTGCGGCGGCGGCAGTAAAGTCGTACAGACTTTCGTACTCATCCACCAGAGCGTTAACATCACCGTCGCTTACGCCATTAATCACCTCGACAAGATCGCCCACGCCCCAGCCGTTAACCGCGTAGCCGAACTGAATCTGCGCTGCAACCTTATCCCCCTCGGTAACGGCCACCTCGCGCATATTATCGCCAAATCGCGCCACCTTCAGCTGCTGGCTGGCCTGTTTAGCCGCGGCGGCACGCATCCATTTGCCGATACGCTCACGCGCGGTCTTATCCTGCCAGTGACCGGTTATCACGCTGTGAGGAAGACGCATCCGCGCGCCAATAAAGCCAAACTCACGGCCACCGTGCGCGGTCTGATTCAGATTCATAAAGTCCATATCCATGCTGTCCCACGGGATCTCCGCGTTAAACTGGGTATGAAACTGCAATAGCGGTTTATTCAGCACCGACAGGCCGCCAATCCACATCTTCGCCGGAGAGAAAGTATGCAGCCAGGTGATAATACCCAGGCACTCTTCGGCGTAATTAGCCTCACGACAGAGCGCCAGCGCCTCATCCGGACTTTTCACCAGGGGCTTCAGCATCAGCTGGAAGGGCAGCCCTCCGTCGCGATTCAGGCCGTCAACAACCTGGCGGGCATGATCCTCTACCTGACGAAGCGTTTCTGCGCCGTAGAGATGCTGGGTACCAATGACAAACCAGACTTTAAGCGCATTGAGTGAGGACATATCATTCTCCTTTAAAAGTAGAGGGGCGTGAGGCGAACATCGGTTCTGCGACGTCACACCACTGAAGGTAACGCTGATAAAGCTGCTGATAGCGGGCAACGCGTGAAGCATCGGGTTGCAGGGTGACGGCAACCGGACTGGCCATCTTCTGCTGTGCCGTGGCGACGTCGGGATAAACGCCCGCGGCAACGGCGGCAAAAATGGCGGCACCCAGTGCGCAGCATTCGTCAGAAGCCACGATATCCAGCGGACGATTCATCACATCGCAGCAGACCTGCATAATCGCCGGTGACTTACGGGCAATGCCCCCCAGCGTCAAAATGTTCTCCACCGGCATTCCCTGCTGTTCAAAACACTCCATAATTGCGCGGGCGCCAAAGGCGGTCGAGGCGATGAATCCACCAAACAGGGCAGGCGCATCGGTACCCAGATTAAGATCGGTAATAACACCTTTCAGCCGCTGATTCGCAAAAGGCGTACGACGACCGTTAAACCAGTCCAGCACCACCGGCAGATGCTCAAGTTGCGGATCGTTGACCCAGGCCTGAGTCAGGTCGTTGAGTAAATCTCGTCTAACCTGGTCTATTTCCTCCTTCAGGTGAGGGTGGCGGGCAGTCGCCTGCTCCAGCGGCCAGCACAGCAGGCGGCTGAACCAGGCGTACATATCGCCAAATGCCGACTGACCGGCCTCCAGGCCGATAGCACCCGGCATGACGCTGCCGTCAACCTGGCCGCAAATCCCGCTGATGGCGCTGTTTCCTACCCGCTCGGTATCGGCTATCAGGATGTCGCAGGTTGAGGTGCCAATCACTTTAACCAGCGTCCAGGGTCTGGCGCCTGCTCCTACCGCGCCCATATGGCAGTCAAAGGCGCCCCCGGCAATCTGGATACCCGCAGGCAGGTTTAGTCGCGCCGCCCACTCCGCCGTAAGGGTGCCAACGGGCACATCGGCGGTCCAGGTATCGGTAAACAGGGGGAAGTCGAGCTGCGTGGTAAGCAGCGGATCGAGGGCATTTAAAAACCCCCGGTCCGGCAGCCCCTGCCAGTCAGGATGCCACAGCGATTTGTGGCCTGCGGCGCAGCGCCCGCGGCGAATCGCCTCGGGGGCCGTTGTGCCGCTCAGCAGGGCGGGAACCCAGTCACAGAGTTCAATCCATGACACAGCCGCCTCACGCACAGCGGCATCTTCCCGGCTGACATGCATGATCTTGGCCCAGAACCACTCTGATGAATAAATCCCCCCGATGTAACGCGAATAATCGTTGAACTTCCCGCTGTGGCAGAGGGTGTTGATCTCTTCGGCCTCTTTGATGGCCGTATGATCTTTCCACAGCACAAACATGGCGTTAGGGTTATCGGCAAATTCGGGACGCAGTGCCAGCACTCTGCCTTCCCGGTCTATCGGCGCGGGCGTTGAACCGGTTGAATCCACTCCAATACCCACCACCTGCTGACGCTGTTCGGGTGTGAGGAGGGTGACAACGTCACGTATCGCTTTTTCAAACGCGTCGATATAGTCCTGCGGATGGTGGCGAAACTGATTGATCCGGCTCTGGCTGTACTGGCCCTGCTGCCAGCGCGGATAGGGAACGACCTGCGTATGGAGCTCTTTGCCACTGGCACAGTCAACCGCCAGGGCCCGAACTGAATCGCTGCCGAAATCCAGACCTAATGTAATTGCACCTAACTGCATTTTCTTCTCCAGGCAGTTTGAGTGAACGGTGTGAATAGCCTAAGAACTCCCTTCCCTGGGCGTTAGACCAGGGACGCTGTAGATATGCACTTTTCTGCCATCTCCCAGCGGATTGTGACGCGGTTCAAAACTTTAAGCGGGGCAAATTTGGCTGAATATATGGATTATCTGGTCGTAATTACAGGGTGTGATTGCGCTCTCCCTTTCTCAATAAGGTTCCCGATAAAAATAGCGGCCATTAACAGACTGGCTGGTATGCATCCCGAAAACGCCGCTGTTTTAAGCTCTTAAGCAAATAACCCTCATGTTGTTAACATTTACATAACCCTGCAAAAAGCGGGAACCGAGCCGGAGAGCCTTATGTTTAAAATGACCCATGTACTTGCCGCTGTTGGACTTGCCGCCGTTATGTCACATTCGGCTATGGCCGAAACCATGAAGCTGGGTTTTCTGGTCAAGCAGCCTGAAGAGCCCTGGTTCCAGACGGAATGGAAATTCGCCGATAAGGCCGGAAAGGAGATGGGTTTTGAGGTGATCAAAATTGCCGTCCCCGACGGTGAGAAAACCCTCAACGCTATTGACAGCCTGGCCGCCAGTGGGGCGAAGGGCTTTGTTATCTGTACACCCGATCCCAAACTCGGCTCGGCAATCATCGCCAAAGCCAAAAGCTACGACCTGAAGGTGATTGCCGTTGACGATCAGTTTGTTACCGCAAAAGGAAAACCGATGGATAGCGTACCGCTGGTGATGATGGCGGCCACGAAGATCGGGGAGCGACAGGGGCAGGAACTGTATAAAGAGATGCAAAAGCGCGGATGGGACGTCAAAGAGACCGGTGTGATGGCGATTACAGCCGACGAGCTGGATACCGCCCGCCGCCGCACCTCCGGCTCGATGGATGCGCTCAGGGCGGCTGGCTTCCCGGCGGCGCAGATTTATAAAGTGCCGACTAAATCCAACGATATTCCCGGCGCGTTCGATGCGGGTAACTCCCTGCTGGTCCAGCACCCCGCCGTTAAGCACTGGCTGATTTTGGGCATGAACGACAACACCGTTCTCGGTGGCGTGCGCGCGACGGAAGGCCAGGGCTTTAAGGCACCCGACGTTATTGGCATCGGCATTAACGGCGTTGATGCCGTCAGCGAGCTGTCAAAAGGCCATGCGACCGGCTTTTACGGCTCCCTGCTGCCCAGCCCGGACGTACACGGCTATAAAAGCATTCAGATGCTCTATAACTGGGTGAGCAAAGGTGCCGAGCCGCCTAAGTTCACCGAAGTGACCGATGTCGTGCTGATCACCCGCGACAACTTCACCACCGAACTGGCCAAAAAAGGGCTGAAATAGCCGCGAAGCATGTTGGTACGGGAGCGTCATCGGGCGTTCCCGCTGGTGTGGAAAGCAACGTTTGCAGGAGTTAACGATGAATACGCAACCCGCCTGGCTCAGCTTTCACGCCATCGGTAAAACCTTTCCCGGCGTAAAGGCGCTGCAGGATATCAGCTTCGACTGTGCAGCAGGTCAGATACATGCGCTGATGGGCGAAAATGGCGCAGGGAAATCCACGCTGCTAAAAATCCTGAGCGGCAGCTATCAGCCGACCAGCGGAGAGATCCGGCTACAGGGCAAGCCCGTCAGCTTTACGCACACCACCGCGGCGCTCGACGCTGGCGTGGCCATCATCTATCAGGAATTGCATCTGATACCGGAAATGTCGGTAGCAGAGAATATTTATCTCGGCCAGCTACCTCAGCGTGCCGGACTGGTGAACCGCAAACTGCTGCGCTATGAGGCAGGGCTACAGCTCAAAAATCTGGGGATGGATATCGACCCCGATATGCCGCTGAAGTCGCTTTCCCTGGGTCAGTGGCAGATGGTGGAAATCGCCAAGGCGCTGGCGCGCAATGCCAAAGTTATCGCCTTTGATGAGCCGACCAGCTCACTCTCTGCCCGGGAAATTGAACATCTGTTTCGCGTTATCCGCAAACTCAGGGATTTGGGGCGGGTAGTGCTGTATGTCTCCCACCGCATGGAGGAGATTTTTGCGCTCAGTGATGCCATCACCGTGTTTAAGGATGGGCGCGTGGTGCGTACCTTTAATGACGTCGCGAACACCACGCATGACCAACTGGTCGAGGCGATGGTAGGCAGGGAAATCGGCGATATCTATGGCTACCGGCCACGCGAAAGCGGTGAGGTCCGCCTGCGGCTTGATAACGTGCAGGCCAAAGGGGTGCGGATGCCGATCTCCCTCAGCGTTCGTGCCGGGGAGATTGTTGGTCTGTTTGGCCTGGTCGGAGCCGGGCGCAGCGAACTGATGAAAGGATTATTTGGTGCAACCCGGCTGACCGGCGGGGCGCTGTGGCTTGACGGCGAGCAACTGACCATCCGCGAACCGGCGCACGCGATTCGTGCCGGGATCCTGCTCTGCCCGGAAGATCGTAAGGCAGACGGCATTATTCCGGTTCACTCCGTGCGCGACAATATCAATATCAGCGCCCGCCGCAACAATATCAAAGCGGGCTGCCTGATTGACAGGCAGTGGGAAAATCACAATGCCGCCGTCCATATCCGTTCGCTAAACATTAAAACGCCCTCTGCCGATCAACCGATCATGAACCTGTCGGGAGGCAATCAGCAGAAGGCCATTCTTGGGCGCTGGCTGTCGGAAGAGATGAAGGTGATCCTGCTCGACGAACCGACGCGCGGCATTGATGTCGGTGCAAAGCATGAGATCTATAGCCTGATCTACGCGCTGGCGGAGAAGGGCATTGCGGTGCTGTTTGCCTCCAGCGACCTGCCTGAGGTAATGGGGCTGGCGGATCGTATTGTCGTCATGCGCGAAGGCGAAATAGCCGGTGAACTGAGCCATGACCATGCCACTGAAGCACTGACGCTTGGCATGGCCATGCCAAAAACAACTCAACAAGCCGCAGTCGTGGCCTGACTGGAAGGAGCAATTTGATGACTACAACAACCTCTCCCGCCGCTGCGCCAAAGCGATCACAGCGTGCCAGGCTGGGCCACATCTGGGATAATTTCGGCATGCTGGTGGTGTTTGCCGTATTGTTTATCGGCTGCACAATATTTATTCCTAACTTCGGCACGCTAATCAATATGAAAGGGCTGGGGCTGGCCATGTCAATGTCCGGCATGGTGGCCTGTGGCATGCTGTTCTGTCTGGCATCAGGTGATTTCGACCTCTCCGTCGCCTCGGTGATTGCCTGTGCCGGCGTCACGACGGCGGTAGTGATTAACCTGAGCGAGAGTTTGTGGTTAGGTATCGCCGCCGGACTGCTGCTCGGTATGCTTTGCGGACTGGTCAACGGCTTCGTGATTGCCAGACTGAAAATAAACGCGCTGATCACCACGCTCGCGACGATGCAAATCGTGCGTGGGCTGGCCTATATCTTCTCGGATGGCAAGGCCGTTGGGATCGAGGATGAACGCTTTTTCGCACTGGGTTACACCAACTGGCTGGGCGTACCTGCACCGGTCTGGCTGACCGTGGCAACCCTGATTATTTTTGGCTTTCTGCTGAATAAAACCACCTTTGGCCGCAATACCCTGGCTATCGGCGGTAATGAAGAGGCCGCACGACTCGCCGGGGTGCCGGTCGTACGGACACGCATCATTATATTTATCCTCTCCGGGCTGGTTTCTGCCGCCGCAGGTATCATCCTGGCCTCACGTATGACCAGCGGTCAGCCCATGACGTCGCTGGGCTATGAGCTGATTGTGATTTCGGCCTGCGTACTGGGCGGCGTATCGCTGAAGGGCGGAATTGGCAAAATATCCTACGTTGTGGCAGGCGTGCTGATACTTGGCACGGTTGAGAACGCCATGAATCTTCTTAATATTTCACCTTTTTCACAGTATGTTGTGCGGGGGCTGATCCTGCTGGCAGCGGTGATTTTTGACCGCTACAAACAGAAAAGTAAAGTGGCTTGAGAACGGAGGCGCGTATGTATCATCGTTTAGCACCGGTAGCGCAGTTGAATCCGTTGCTACCAGGCTATCAGTTTAATGCCTGGCTGGTTGCAGGGCTGACGCCGGTTAACGCTGGCGACTCGCTGGATTTTTTTATCGACAGGCCCGGAGGTATGAAGGGCTACATTATCAACCTTACCGTCCGGGGGCGCGGACAGGTATTTAGCGGCGAACGGGCATTCGACTGCGAACCCGGGGATTTGCTGCTGTTTAAGCCGCAAACCCAGCACTATTATGGGCGGTCACCTGAGAGCGACTGCTGGCACCACCGCTGGGTCTACTTTCGTCCGCGTGCCTACTGGAATGACTGGCTGGACTGGCAGGATGAGAAGCAGGGCGTGGGGCGGCTCAGGCTGGATGAAGCGCTGCGGGCTGAGTTCGAGGAGCTGTTTGCCAGTATTGAGCAGACCCATACGTCGGGGCAACGCTACGCGGAAGAGCTGGCGATGAATCTGCTTGAGCGACTGCTGCTGCGCGCCATTGAAGAGGATCCCCGCAGTCATCAGCAGGTACGCGATCCGCGGGTTATTGAGGCCTGCCAGTTCGTGACCCGTAACCTGGCCGGTGAGCTAAAAATTGAGGAAGTGGCAAATCACGTCTGCCTTTCCCCTTCGCGACTGGCACACCTTTTCCGCGATCAGATGGGCGTCAACCTGCTGCGCTGGCGGGAAGATCAGCGTGTTATCCGCGCCAGAATGCTGCTGCAAACGACGCAGGAGCCCATCGCGACGATTGGTCGGCTGGTGGGCTACGACGATCAGCTCTACTTTTCCCGCGTATTTCGTAAACGGGTCGGCGTCAGCCCCAGCGATTTCCGACGGCGCTCTCTGGAGGCGAGCGATGACCTTGTGGCCCAGGAGACATGGTAACAGTTCGGGCTAAAGCTTAAGATTTCATCAACATTTCAGGTAAATCCCGCTTGTTCTTACCCCGTTGATCGACTTAAATCAACGGGGTAAGAATAACGAGGAACCCTCAATGAACGATAAAATTCGCGTAGGGCTGGTCGGCTACGGCTTCGCCAGTAAAACTTTCCACGCCCCGCTAATTGCCGGGACGCCCGGGATGGAACTGGCCGCTGTTTCCAGCAGTGATGCTGATAAAGTCCACGCCGACTGGCCATCAGTGACGACGGTCACGACACCCCAGGCGCTATTCGACGATCCCTCTTTGCAGCTCATTGTTATCCCCACCCCCAATGAGACCCATTTCCCGCTGGCAAAAGCCGCGCTGAATGCGGGTAAGCATGTGGTGGTAGATAAACCCTTTACCGTGACGTTGTCACAGGCGCACGAGCTTGATGCGCTGGCAAAAGCGAAAGGCTTACTGCTTTCGGTATTTCACAACCGCCGCTGGGACAGTGATTTCCTGACGTTAAAAACCCTGCTGTCGGAGGGTGCGCTGGGTGAGGTGCGTTATTTTGAATCGCATTTTGACCGGTTCCGTCCGGAGGTCCGCAACCGCTGGCGTGAGCAGAAGGGTGCAGGCAGCGGCATCTGGTACGATCTGGGACCGCACCTTATCGATCAGGCGTTACAGCTGTTTGGTTCGCCGGTGGCGATTAACGTTGATATGGCGGAACTACGGCCTGGTGCCCAGACGACCGATTATTTCCATGCGGTACTGACCTACCCACAGCGGCGCGTGGTGCTGCATGCCAGCATGCTGGTCGCTGCGGAATCTGCACGTTATCAGGTGCACGGGACGGGCGGGAGTTTTGTGAAGTTTGGCCTTGATCCGCAGGAAGAGGATCTTAAGAGCGGTGCGCGTCTGCCGGTGGAGGGCTGGGGTGAGGACAGTCGTGATGGCGTGTTGACGCGGGTTGAGGGTGACAGGCTGGTAGAAACGCCGCTGCCGACCCTGCCGGGGAATTATCCGGCGTACTATGCGGGGGTCCGTGATGCGATTAAGGGTGAGGGCGCGAATCCGGTGACGGCGGAGGAAGCCATTCAGGTTATGGAGCTGATCGAGCGGGGTTTGCAGTCCGCCGAGAAGCGTCAGACGATGTCGCTTAAGTAGGCCCAGTCGGGCTGTGTGGGCATCGTCATCGGATTGGGCTGGCGATGCTCGCTGTCTTGGCGGGGACAGGGTGCAAAGCCATGCGGGAAGCATTGGCACGCATGTTGTTGCGGGGATTCGGTGCAAAGCCCTGCGGGGACCGTTGTCACGCGGACACGCCGCAAGCACGTCCGTGTGGGCTCGGCTCGCGCATCCCTGCGCTCGACGGTCCGCTAAGCCAACGGTCCCCGCCTGGCCGCTGGCTACGTAGACGCTGTTAAAAACCTCTCCATGCCCAGCCTGGCCTCGGGCTACGTAGATGCTGTTAAAAATCTCTCCATGTCCAGCCTGGCATCTGGGATGTTTGCTGTCATTGCGGTGATACGGTGCAAAGCCCTGCGGGGGCCGTTGTCACGCGGACACGCCGCAAGCACGTCCGTGTGGGCTCG
>NZ_CDPK01000025.1:25796-26079 GCF_900068895.1 Erwinia sp. ErVv1
TGTCACGCGGACACGCCGCAAGCACGTCCGTGTGGGCTCGGCTCGCGCATCCCTGCGCTCGACGGTCCGCTAAGCCAACGGTCCCCGCCAGGCCTCGGGCTACGTAGTCGCTGTTGAAAATCTCTCCATGCCCAGCCAGGCATCTGGGATATTTGCTGTCGTTGCGGTGACGCGGTGCAAAGCCCTGCGGGGATCGTTGTCACGCGGACACGCCGCAAGCACGTCCGTGTGGGCTCGGCTCGCGCATCCCTGCGCTCGACGGTCCGCTAAGCCAACGGTCCCC
>NZ_CDPK01000025.1:26218-26504 GCF_900068895.1 Erwinia sp. ErVv1
CCGCAAGCACGTCCGTGTGGGCTCGGCTCGCGCATCCCTGCGCTCGACGGTCCGCTAAGCCAACGGTCCCCGCCTGGCCTCAGGCTACGTAGTCGCTGCAAAAAACGCCCCACGCCCGGCCCTGGCTTACAACATTTTCGGCCGATAAGGCCGTCGTAAACACATCAGGTTTTGACTTTAGCCACTGCCAGAGAACACGCAGACCACTCCGCAGCCAGAAGGCGGTGTTGCGGAGCAGATAAGCCGGGTCTCTGCCGCAGGGATGCGGCAGTGAAGCCCCCAGGGA
>NZ_CDPK01000025.1:26598-27100 GCF_900068895.1 Erwinia sp. ErVv1
GCACGTCCGTGTGGGCTCGGCTCGCGCATCCCTGCGCTCGACGGTCCGCTAAGCCAACGGTCCCCGCCTGGCCTCGGGCTACGTAGTCGCTGTTAAAAACCTCTTCATGTTGTCCGGCCCCGGCCTGCAAAATTTTCGACAGGCAAGGCTGTCGTAATCGGAGCAGGTTTTGACTTTAGCCACTGCCAGAAAACCAGCAGACCACGCCGCAGTCAGAAGGCAGTGTTGCGGAGCAGATAAGCCTGGTCTCCGCCGCAGGGATGCGGCAGTGAAGCCCCCAGGGATGGGTTTACGGCGCCCCGGCGTTCTGACCCGCAACATAGCCGTGTCATCGGAACCGGTTTTGACCTTCCTGCTAACAACATAACCGTGTCACCGTGCGGGTTTTTGACCTTAGCCACTGCCAGAGAACCAGCAGCCCACGCCGCAGGCAAAAGGCGGTGTTGCGGAGCAGATAAGCCGGGTCTCTGCCGCAGGGATGCGGCAGTGAAGCCCCCAGGGA
>NZ_CDPK01000026.1:0-4177 GCF_900068895.1 Erwinia sp. ErVv1
CAGGCGGTAGACCGCGTAGCGGGTGCCGCTCAGCTCGGTGCTGCTGACCGCCATGCGGGTGATTTTGCCATTCAGATAGCGGGTGCCGCCCGTCAGCCCCCCGGTGGGGATGGAGACGGTAAGCGGCTGGCCGAGCAGCGCCTTGCGCTCAATGCGCGCATCGGTGCTCAGCAGCTCCACGGTTATCTCAAAGGCGTGCGAGAGAGCTTCTCTGCCGCTCAGTTTCCAGAACAGCAGGCCCGCGACGGGCAGCTGGACGGTGATACGATCAAACATAGTGATTTCCCTGACTGGCCGCGCCCNCTGCCGCTCAGTTTCCAGAACAGCAGGCCCGCGACGGGCAGCTGGACGGTGATACGATCAAACATAGTGATTTCCCTGACTGGCCGCGCCCACCGGTCGGGCGCGGTAGTGATTAACTTTGCGGATCCAGCAGCCATACGCCTGCACGATCGACGCTGATGCGCCGAAAAATAAAAGGAATGTTATCAATGCGTATTCAGGTAGATCCCGCTAATGTATTAGCTCTTACTTCCCAGATATTTGGTTCTCTGTGTATATCCTGAATGTTTACCGGCAGAAAAGGTATTGCGCAGGTCGACATCAGCGCCTCCAGCTTTTTATCCCTTTCAATTCTGCCAGCTTCATTATGCGAAGCATCATTCAGTTCAATAACACATACAATCCGGTTAGTTTTTTTTGAAACCAATACATAATCCATTGCCATTCCATTGAAAATAGAGAAAAACCGCTTGCGTTCCTCTTCTGAAAAACCTGACTGCTCAGGGAAATCAATCAGCTGTCCCAAAGATACCTGGCTATTAATATAGCAATACTGTCCAAACCACTCTTCAAGTTGCTCACGGTAAATGTTCTCCACTTCACTTAACAAGAAGCCACTTCTTTTTCGTTTTAAATAAACCCCCTCCCTAAGCATATTCCAAAATAATTCATCCCTGTCCTCCCACCGTGAGTGTCTGAATTTTTTAGGTGGTGTATAGGGCCGGGACAGAGGGGGGGATGTTGAAGGTAAATTAGCATTATTATGCACGACGGGTGTTTTTTTTCTCCCGACTTACGGCCTGTATAAAAACCAACAAGAAAGACGAAAATCAATATTATGAAAAAATCCATACTACCTGATACCTCCTGAAAAATAAAAAATCAGTTAAAGAATTCATATTCAGCAATAGTGTGGGGGGGGATATTCAGAGAGTAGTCTCTTTCCCGGGATAATTCATATGGAAACCCAGTGCATCTTTTCCGGTTCTTAACAAAAATATCATCTACCCTTATAGCCGGCCTCAATTGAGGATGGATAGAGGCAAAGCTGAGTTGTGGACTACGTTAACCATCACCAGAAGAAACCAACCAGCGACTAATGAGTTGAAACTCACGCTGGGTATGGGAAACGGGATATAATAGTTAGTTGATAAGGGAAAGAGTAATTTATAGGGAAAATTTACTGGCTGATTAAGTACCGATAAATGATAAATTGCTCACATGGCTGTTGCTGTGGCCATGTTATAGGCACCAAACAGAATTGCGCTGCTGAGGATGCAAGGCGACATCCACAGCGTTGCGAAATGTCATAATCAATTTCACGGAAAGATTATTATTAAAAACTAAAGTTTACTCATTAATACCACAAAGTATTAATTTTGAAATAAATATTTAATCATTACCCTTAACCCTTAACCCTTAACCCTTAACCCTTAACCCTTAACCCTTAACCCTTAACCCTTAACAGCATAATAAAATTTATATTTATTTTAAACAGCCGTTTAAATATTTCAAATAAATAATTGGGGTTATGTAAATGCTTTTACTCAATGCAAGAATGCTTTACACGACTCGAAACTAACGCTTTTAAGTAAACACTCAAGATCATATTACAGAGGTGATGATTGTTATTAATACTAACCGGATACACTACCCCTGGTATCATTTTTTTAAAAAGTTCCCAACCTTTTACCCTACCTACCCATCCGCCCTCTTTTAAAAAATACACGCTTTCATATTGATTAAGATCAGGCATATTACCACTACTGGATTAAAAGAATTCTTCGATAGTTTTGCCACGAAAACCCTTAATACATATAAATTTGACATCTTATCAAAAAGTGAATTTGGAAATTCAACTATAAGTTCAGACTCATCAACTAAACGGGGGCTTTTTACATTAATATAATTGAATCCAACGAAATCATTAGACATATAACATGAAGAGACATGCTACAGCCGCGCAGCTTCCTGCTCAGGATACACTCTAAAAGCAAAAGTCTAAGTGTTTATTTTTTGTATAATTATTATACGTAACAGTTACTCGGAAACATCATTGCTGTTCCATGTACCAAATGCATAAAAAAATTCACCACCCACGGGCACGGTCAGCCCCTTTCCTCACGGTCATCATGATGTGGCTAAGTGTTTCGATATTAGGCACAGCTATTAAGCCGTAGACTGCTCTACAGTTATGAGATGGCCCCCCAACTCTTAACTATGCCGATGCCAAATTTTTGGATACGTTGGTCCAAAAAATTATTTTCTCACTTTCTCTTTCACCTATATGCCGCCGCAAAAGCTACGGCATATTTAATTGCTTTATTAATCAAAACCCTTACTTCAAACTAATTGGGTTGAATACCGCCAGTATATTTTTATCTCTATTGAACCCACATGGCAAACAACCTTTTTTAAATATTTTAAAAATTTCTTCCAGCACAGAGTTATCCTCAAGTCCGTACAGGTACCTCTGAGTAGCTACCATATTTAACATATAAATAGCCTCATCACTTACATCATTCACAAAATCATCATAAAATTTGTTTTCAGACAACCCATTTTTTTTACGAAGTAAAAACGCTTTACGTTTGCGTATATTTTCTTTAAGTGCATCGCCTTTCAAGCCCTTAGAGTTAGCAAGAATATCTTTCTGAGAATTATTATAATCTTTATCAAGTATTATATTAGATACTAATGCAGAAAAAAAGTCATTCCAACATGCATAAGGTGCGGGTAAGTTCTGCTCAAAAAGCAATCTTTTAGCTTCACTGGGATCAATGATTAAATCAAAAGCTCCCATTGATTCACCCGTACCTGATAAAAAACTAGCATCATTGATAAAGACGATTGGTTCCATGTAGAAATCTTTTTGACTATTCATATTATCACCTAAATATATCTGACCACAAATTATATACTCGCTGCCTGCCAACCTGCCCCACATCTCGACCAAAAATATCAGCGTTATACATATCCTTCGATCTTATAGGGATGCCATCCATTATCCCACGACTGGCAGTACGCTGAATGGCTGATACTTGCTTAGATATATCATTTACCGACTGTCTCAAATCAATTCTATCTAATGCATCTCTAACTGCATCAGTGTAACCATGGTGATTACCTTAATGTCTTGCCATTGTACTTGTTGCATCATCAGCCTTACGAAGGAATATCCCATTAGACGCATCATCAATATAATAATTAATCTTTTTAAGTGCCGGATGATTAGCCAATTCTTTTGGTATAATATGATGAGCTTGATACCCTTTCCATGTTGTTGAACGCGGCAGTCCCATTGACTCCATCATATTTTTCCCCAAGGTGGTGGAGCAACCACTCAATCCCAGCGGATCCACCCAAACCATCGGGTCAGGCACATAGGCATAAGTATTCAGCCCACCCGCCAACCCAATCGGGTCCAGCTGCGTAAACCGTCCACCCACAGGATCGTAATACCGGAACAGATTGTAGTGCAGTCCGGTTGATTCGGCACCTGCGGTGCCTCACCCCTTCGGGGCCGTCGCTGAAGCGATGTTCAAATTTACTGAAGCAAATTAGTCCCGGTCCAGATACTGTCCCTGAAAGCGCAGATTCTGCTGGACTGACTGATACCCGGTGGTGCTTTCCTGCTCCGTTATCCCCCACGTCGAGAAGCGCCCGCGCCACACCACTTCGCCACGATCGTTGGTCATCCGCTCCGGCAGCCCGTTCAGCTCCGTGTGGTACCAGAAAATATCCGACTGTTCACCGAGGGTATCAACCCGGGCAATCGGCTCCCAGCTCCCTTCGCTGTACAGGTACTGCGTGTCACGCTCCGGCGCGGCGCTGCTGCTTTCGCCCACCATCCGCAGCCCGCTCCACAGAAAAGTGACGGTTTCCGCAGCCTTAT
>NZ_CDPK01000026.1:4341-4655 GCF_900068895.1 Erwinia sp. ErVv1
GGCGCGGCGCTGCTGCTTTCGCCCACCATCCGCAGCCCGCTCCACAGAAAAGTGACGGTTTCCGCAGCCTTATTATGATGGTGGAGGATTTTCTGTGTTCTTCTGCCCAGCGGATCGTAACGATATTCAACGCGGCTGCAGGCTTTATGGCCTGTGAAGCGCACTTCAGTCACGCGATCCTCATCGTCATAGCTGAAGGACTGCTCCACATCCTCATTCGCGGGCTTACGCCAGATTAGTCGCCCAAAACCATCGTAGCGCCAGCGTGCCCCTCTCAGCCTCTGGAGCAGGTTCTGCCAGACTGTCTGTCCGGG
>NZ_CDPK01000026.1:4791-5529 GCF_900068895.1 Erwinia sp. ErVv1
ATGCTATCCCCGATTTCATCATAAGGTGATGGCAATATAAGTGAAAAGCCAAAATCATCGTCAATAATGACTGAGCCATTAAATATACGTTATTTTTCAGTTGAAGTAATAACCTCTTTCATCGATTGCCCTGTATATAATATGTTTTTATACTTCCCTTTATATTCTTGATTGCAACCAATTGAGAAGATTAAACCTTCATGATTAGTGGCGATCGTTATAGTTTTATTNCCATCGTAGCGCCAGCGTGCCCCTCTCAGCCTCTGGAGCAGGTTCTGCCAGACTGTCTGTCCGGGTCTGTCCGTCTGGTTACCGGCCGCATCCCAGCGAAAATGCTCTTCCCTGAAACGAGACTGGTTGACACAGTGCGGCCTAACCGGGCAACCGCTAGCGCTCAGCGTGATGCCTGGTAAGGTGGTGATTCAGGTGCAACGAGGTAATATGCTGGAATAGCAACTGATAAAATTAGCCGTAAAGATCCAGAGAGGATTTTTACGGCTTTTATTTATGGTGGTTTTCTCAGTGCTTTTTAATGACTAGCTGTATCGAAGAGATTAACATCCAGCCTCATTCAATAACCTTATCGCCATGAAGAAAAATCAGAAACATAAATTTCTTTAAATATCAAATTACTAGGTATATTTTCCATGCTATCCCCGATTTCATCATAAGGTGATGGCAATATAAGTGAAAAGCCAAAATCATCGTCAATAATGACTGAGCCATTAAATATACGTT
>NZ_CDPK01000026.1:5573-10968 GCF_900068895.1 Erwinia sp. ErVv1
CTTCATGATTAGTGGCGATCGTTATAGTTTTATTAATTATATATGCATTCTTTTTACTCCCATCAGGAAGATAGTACTCCTTAACCTCAACCTTAAAAAAAGAATACATTTCATCTATAAATGAAGATATATTTTCATTCAGACTAATATTACCTAACGAACATCCAGATATTATTTCAGAATTAAAGTTTATCATGTTAGAAGTCACCATTTTTTAACACCCCATCAATATATACCGGAGAGTCTTTTATTAGATCGTAGTTTTTAAATTCACCATTACCGATCCTTCCAAAGAGGGCTACCGTCCAAAGGGCGGTGACCGCACCACGCCGCAGGTGAACATTGCGGGTAAGTGGCTGGCCGAGGCGGGATTTGAGGTGGGCACCGGCGTCAGCCTGAAGGTACTGGACGGCTGTCTGGTGCTGATCCCCGATAGCCGCGAGGAAACGCGACTGCGCCAGGAGCAGGTACGCCTTGAGAAGCTGAGGCAGGAGATAGTGCAGACCCGGCATCAGGCGCTGGCGTTGCTGACTCAGGTCAGCGGCTAAAAATAAAGCCGGAAGGATAGAGGGGATTGCTTCAGGCTTTATTTAACTTTTCGTTATTTTTCCGTATTGATAGGCAAGGTTAATTAACTCATCAATAAGTCCATCTTCATCCGGCCAATCTAAAATAAAGCGAGGGTATCCCGGCATGTAAATTTTTGGATCCATTACCCTAATCATCTCTTCCAGTTCTTTTTTAACTTGAATTAAAATCTGGATTGAAAGAGGCGCTACTTCGTTACGCTCATGCCGAATAATTGCGTCAACTACCTTTTTAAGGGCATCACTCAATAATAATCCAAAAGAAGATCTCATAATAAAGCCCCATACTTCCAGGGCTGAAGAACAAAGATTTGCTCTGCGCCACCACTATATTGAGCACCATATTCAAATTGCGCAGCTGCTCTACCTTTGATCATTGTTGTACCTGGACTTATCTGCCATTGTTTAATTCCAGTCATACCATTCCATTCGGGAGGTAATGCCAGACCAGTTCTGTTCGTCTGCGGAGTGAATGTTTCAAAAACATATTGCCCTTCAGCTCTGGCAGTTTTTCCATAATCATGGAAGCGTGTCCCAAACTGGTTATTTCCAGCCTTTTGCACGGATAAAGTTTCTAACTCAAAGGAATCAATTATTTGTTTCCTCTGTGCTCTGTTAACTCCCATAGAGCGAAGATATGCTGATGCATCTTTTGCACCTTTGTAAGGTTCTGGTCGACCATCAATCGAACAGTTACTCAACCCCAGCGGATCAATCCACCCCAGCGGATTCGGCGCATACTGATAAAGATTCAGCCCACCCGCCAGCCCTATCGGGTCAGGCTGCGTAAAACGTCCACAGTCTGGATCGTAATAACGGAACAGATTGTAGTGAAGCCCTNCAGCCCTATCGGGTCAGGCTGCGTAAAACGTCCACAGTCTGGATCGTAATAACGGAACAGATTGTAGTGAAGCCCTGTCTCCCTGTCCAGATACTGATCTTACCCAGCAATAGTGGACACGCGACTAAGTGAGTAAACTCTCAACCAGAGGTGACTCATGACAAAACCAACATCGACCAGCATAAAGCCCCGTAAGCAGCACTCGCATGAATTTCGCAACGAAGCGCTGGCGCTGCTGGCTCAGGCTGGCGGCTACAATAAAAGCTGGAAGGATCACAGGGACCGCTTCCGGCTTATTTAACTATACTACTCTTTCTAAATAGCTATCGACTGCTTTTTCCATTCTGTCCAAAACATCTGTAATTGGATTAAGGTAGTCGTTATACATTTCTGCATAACGACGGGCAAAGCCTCTTAAGGGATTATTATTTATCTCATTATTAATAACTTTCACTTCCTAACGTTCAAGATCATTAATAAAAGTTCGCAAATGTTCTTTGCGCTTACTTTTTATAACCGCTTCAATATTATCAATTGTTTTATCTATTTCCGATAAAAGTGATTTTTTATGCAAGAGTAATATTCTTCATAATGAAAGATAGCTCTCCACTGCTTCTTCAGCATCAGACATTTGATAAAGAAGAGGATTATCATAATCATTATATATTTCTAAATATGCTTTAACGGAGTTATGTATTTCGTTGTAAGTTAAAACATCCATTTCGATATCATGAATTGCTTTCTTATATTTATCAATGATACCATTAAGATCTAATTTATGAAAAACCAATTTTTCTTTTTCCAGATCTGACAAAGTTTTCTTTAAGATATTTAACGCTTCTTTTTTTGTTTTCATGATATTAGCCTAAATAGAGTTAATTCCTCTAACATTCAATATCCAACTCTGATCCCATCCTCGTGGAAGAATGATTTGGTCTGCTCCCCCAGAGAGTATTGTTCCAGATTTGGTTATTTGTGGTGCAACCTCTCCTAACTGTAAAACGGTCCCTTTAGGTACAAGAATGGTTGCTTCAAACTGTCTCGTATTTTTCCACTGAGGTAAAAGTGCAGCATCAATTTTAGCCTGTATTCTACTACCTGAGCTAACAGTAGAAACAAAAGAACCATCTATTTTTGCAGTGCCACCAAAAACTCGATACATAGTAATATCCTGTGTGGTCATCACAGTTTTATATTCACTATTAGTGAATGTTGAAGCAAGGGATGGAGGCAAAGGAGATTTTTCAATTTCTCTATATTTGCCTTCCAAGCTACACTTCGTCAACCCCAGCGGATCCACCCAGTTTAACGAGTTCGGAACGTACGCGTAGAGGTTTAATCCCCCAGCAAGCCCCACCGGGTCTGGGCACAGGCAACATCCCTCCCGCGAATCATACTAGCGGTTCAGGTGGTATACCTCCGCCAGAAATGCATCATACTCTAGGATCTTAATCACGCTACCGCCCTACTTTGATAGTTTTTATCTGCACAAAATTATTTTAAATCAATTAGTAATGAAAATACATAATGATTGAGGCATCGTAGTATCCACGTGGATTGGATATGGGATAACGACGAGCTGCATCTGACGGGGGACTGGCTGACGCAGTGTGGCCTGACCAGGCACTGGCGATCAGCGTGATACCCGGCAAGGTGATAATTCAGATTCACTAGGGCAATATGCTTGCCTAGCAACAGATAAAAATGGCAGGGAGCAGATAAAAATAACCGGGGAGATCCAATGATGATCTTCCCGGCTTTTATTTATGGCAGTTTTCTAGCTGTTTTCTTAGTGGCTAATGGTTTCCAAGAGATTAATACTCCGGCCTCACCAAGACACCTATTTACCTCGTCGAGTTCAGTATCCTCAACGGTCCATAGCCACAGATTATTGTTTAACCCTTCAAGGGAACCATAATTTTCATCACTTGATATCCACTCTTTCAAGTTAACATTTCCGATAACAATATCAAGATGATGACTATTAATCACATTAATAGGATAAACCATCCTTAGCATCGTATTTTTATAACGTTCTTGACCTTTAAATCTACCTGGGAACTCTCTTTTAAATAAAGATGCATTTTCATATTGATATATATTAACCATATTATCACCAGTGGCATAATAGAGCGCTTTGGTGACTTTATCAGTACGGTACTTAATACCATATGAATATGGTATATTATCAGACAGTGAACTTAAAAATTCAGTTGTAGCCTTGGAGTCATCAGCTACGCTTGGGCATTGCACATCAATATAATTGAAGCCACCGAACTCATTGGTCATATAACCAAAAGATGCATTCCACGGCTGTGCATCTTTCTGCTCTGAATATATTCTAAATGCGGTAACCGCATTATCCTTTATTTTTTCCTTTAAGTCAGGGAATGATATCTCTACGATGTCGTGATCACCTAGATGATCACCATTTTTTAACATCTTATAATATCCGGCACCAGTAATAGGCATGCCAATATCGGTAAGTAACTTCTCACCTAGTTCGCATGCAGTTTTTGCGTCTATATTCTCAGTATTATACACAGCCATTCCAGAATACATATATTCCTCTTATATTCCTGAAATTAAGTTATCATGAGAGCCGCCGGGATATTACCGCCAAGTACTATTAGCGCAGCCCCAGCCTCCATCTGAAGGGTGACTGGCTCAGGGAGGCGGGATTTGAGACCGGCTGTCCAGTAACGGTGAGGATCGATGAAGGCCGGCTGATCCTCACCGTGGAGCAGCAGACTGGCGGCTGAAAGTAAAAAGCCGGAAGGATCTTGATGATCGCTTCAGGCTTTATTTTTATAATGTGATCGGTTTATAGTCCATTATTTTATCGGCTATTTCTTCAGCGCTAAGATCTTCCTGGAAGATATAATTTGCAGCCTGAGGATCAACAACGCTACTACAAAGCAAGTCAATATCATTATCAGCTTCTTCCTCAGTACCTTCACTGCGCTGTATTTTCTCAATTAACTCGATAAGCTCTTTTCTTTGCATATTCAACCTCAAAAATGATAAGCCCTATCTAACACATCAAGGTGATATCTTGGGGTAACAACAATAATATTATCAACATCATAGACACCGCCTCCATGTTGAATAGGCGTCCGATGATGAAGAACATAGGATTTGTTTTTCCCATTCCATTGAGTATCGTGAGCTATTGGTGCTTTGCCATCTTTCATCCTGGTAATATTTGAACGGCTAAATTGCTGAGAAAGGTGGGAATCATTTCCTACCTCTTTCCAGACATTTTCTCTGAAGTCGTCAAAAGATTTAAATTGTCTGCCACGTAATTTATCAGCTATTGATGATGGGAATAAGCCAGCATTACCATGAGTACCTCTTAACCATTTCCCTTCAATATTACTGCCTTTTCCCGAGGCAGTTCCGGGCTTACATCTCGTCAGCCCCAGCGGATCAATCCACCCCAGCGGATTCGGCGCATACTGATAAGTATTCAGCCCACCCGCCAACCCAATAGGGTCCAGCTGCGTAAACCGTCCACCCACAGGATCGTAATACCGGAAAAGATTGTAGTGCAGTCCGGTTGATTCGGCACCTGTGGTGCCTCACCCCTTCGGGGCCGTCGCTGAAGCGATGTTCAATTTTGCTGAAGCAAATTAGTCCCGGTCCAGATACTGTCCCTGAAAGCGCAGGTTCTGCTGGACTGACTGATACCCTGTGGTGCTTTCCTGCTCCGTTATCCCCCACGTCGAGAAGCGCCCGCGCCACACCACTTCGCCACGATCGTTGGTCATCCGCTCCGGCAGCCCGTTCAGCTCCGTGTGGTACCAGAAAATATCCGACTGTTCACCGAAGGTATCAACCCGGGCAATCGGCTCCCAGCTTCCTTCGCTGTACAGGTACTGCGTGTCACGCTCCGGCGCGGCGCTGCTGCTTTCGCCCACCATCCGCAGCCCGCTCCACAGAAAAGTGACGGTTTCCGCAGCCTTAT
>NZ_CDPK01000026.1:11137-11451 GCF_900068895.1 Erwinia sp. ErVv1
GGCGCGGCGCTGCTGCTTTCGCCCACCATCCGCAGCCCGCTCCACAGAAAAGTGACGGTTTCCGCAGCCTTATTATGATGGTGGAGGATTTTCTGCGTTCTTCTGCCCAGTGGATCGTAACGATATTCAACGCGGCTGTAGGCTTTATGGCCTGTGAAGCGCACTTCAGCCACGCGATCCTCATCGTCATAGCTGAAGGACTGCTCCACATCCTCATTCACGGGCTTACGCCAGATTAGTCGCCCAAAACCATCGTAGCGCCAGCGTGCCCCTCTCAGCCTCTGGAGCAGGTTCTGCCAGACTGTCTGTCCGGG
>NZ_CDPK01000026.1:11554-12292 GCF_900068895.1 Erwinia sp. ErVv1
ATGCTATCCCCGATTTCATCATAAGGTGATGGCAATATAAGTGAAAAGCCAAAATCATCGTCAATAATGACTGAGCCATTAAATATACGTTGCTTTTCAGTTGAAGCAATAACCTCTTTCATCGATTGCCCTGTATGTAATATGTTTTTATACTTCCCTTTATATTCTTGATTGCAACCAATTGAGAAGATTAAACCTTCATGATTAGTGGCGATCGTTATAGTTTTATTNCCATCGTAGCGCCAGCGTGCCCCTCTCAGCCTCTGGAGCAGGTTCTGCCAGACTGTCTGTCCGGGTCTGTCCGTCTGGTTACCGGCCGCATCCCAGTGAAAATGCTCTTCCCTGAAACGAGACTGGTTGACACAGTGCGGCTTGACCGGGCAACCGCTAGCGCTCAGCTTGATGCCTGGTAAGGTGGTGATTCAGGTGCAACGAGGTAATATGCAGGAATAGCAACTGATAAAATTAGCCGTAAAGATCCAGAGAGGATTTTTACGGCTTTTATTTATGGTGGTTTTCTCAGTGCTTTTCAATGACTAGCTGTATCGAAGAGATTAACATCCAGCCTCATTCAATAACCTGATCGCCATGAAGAAAAATCAGAAACATATATTTCTTTAAATATCAAATCACTAGGTATATTTTCGATGCTATCCCCGATTTCATCATAAGGTGATGGCAATATAAGTGAAAAGCCAAAATCATCGTCAATAATGACTGAGCCATTAAATATACGTT
>NZ_CDPK01000026.1:12336-21169 GCF_900068895.1 Erwinia sp. ErVv1
AGTGGCGATCGTTATAGTTTTATTAATTATATATGCATTCTTTTTACTCCCATCAGGAAGATAGTACTCCTTAACCTCAACCTTAAAAAAGAATACATTTCATCTATAAATGAAGATATATTTTCATTCATACTAATATTACCTAACGAACATCCAGATATTATTTCAGAATTAAAGTTTATCATATTAGAAGCCACCATTTTTTAGCACCCCATCAATATATACTGGAGAGTCTTTAATTAGATCGTAGTTTTTAAATTCACCATTACCGATCCTTCCAAAGAGGGCTACCGTCCAAAGGGCGGTGACCGCACCACGCCGCAGGTGAACATTGCGGGTAAGTGGCTGGCCGAGGCGGGATTTGAGGTGGGCACCGGCGTCAGCCTGAAGGTACTGGACGGCTGTCTGGTGCTGATCCCCTACAGCCGCAAGGAAACGCGACTGCGCCAGGAGCAGGCTCGGCTTGAGCAGCAGCGGCGGGAGATTGAGCAGACCCGGCAACAGGCGCTGGCGCTGCTGGCTCAGGCTGGCGGCTAAAATAAAAGCCGGAAGGATCACCGGGATCGCTTCCGGCTTATTTAACTATAATTCTTTATAGGCTTGTTCTGCATCGATAATTATACTTCCCAACTCAAGGTCAAAGGGCCATTGGTCTGCGATTAAGTGTGCTATCCCAAGTGTCCTTTTATTTTTAGGGGGAATACTATCCGATAATACCTTCTGCAAAGTAATTTCAAATACTTTTATAAACTCACCTATTTGTTGATGTGAGCTTATAGCTAAAACGTTGATATTATTTCCAGCAAGAACTTTGTTCAGTTCATCAATCGCTTTTTTCAACTTAAAAATTGCTTTATCTTTATTATTCATATTTATAAATCTATTAAGTTATTGAGGTCAGAGATGTATTTTTGTATCTGGCCACCCGACAATCCTACTCCTTGAGCTGAGGCTCTACCTTCAAGAATGACCGAACCTGGCGTAACTTTAAATTGAGAAAAATTAGTCATCTGATTCCATTCAGTTTTTACTGCCAGACTTTCTCTTGTCGCAGGGAATGTTTCAAATATATAGCGTCCTCTTGCCTTTGCATTTACCCCATCGAAATATCTTAATCCATATTCTGAATCTGTCGCTTTACGAACCCGAAGGGAATGTATTTCAAAAGATTCTAAAATCTGCTTCCTGAATTTCCGGGGAACACCTTGTTTCTTCAAATAAGCCGAAGCGTCTTTAACGCCCTTATAAGCATCTGAAGAACACCGACTCAACCCCAACGGATCCACCCAGTTCAGCGGGTTCGGCGCATAAGCATAAAGATTCAGCCCACCCGCCAGCCCTATCGGGTCAGGCTGCGTAAAACGTCCACAGTCTGGATCGTAATAACGGAACAGATTGTAGTNCCCGCCAGCCCTATCGGGTCAGGCTGCGTAAAACGTCCACAGTCTGGATCGTAATAACGGAACAGATTGTAGTGAAGCCCTGTCTCCCTGTCCAGATACTGCCCCTGCATCCGCAGGTTCTGCGCAAAGCCCGGTGCTTTCAGTCGCGCTTCACGCAGCAGTTTTCCCCATGCGCCGTTATCACCCTGCCAGCGCGTTTCGCCCTCTTCGTCCGTCAGTTTCTCCGGCGTACCGTTGGGGTGACAGTGAAACCAGTAAATCTCCGGATCGCTGACGCCGTCAATACGCGCCAGCGGTTCGTAACTGGCCTGATCCGCGTAAACGTAGGTCAGCGGGATGTCGTCCTGAATCTCCTGCAGCAGCCGCAGGCCTTCCCAGACAAACCCGGTGGTGCGGGGCTGACCGGCTGGCTCTCCCTGTTTCACCGTCCGGCTGGTCTTGCCGATCCGACGCCCGAGGGGATCGTAACGAAAGCTGACGTACGTCTGGGTGCCGTGCCGCCCTTCCCGTATCACCTCACTGAGCCGGTGCTCGCCGTCATAGCGGTAGCGCCACCGCTCGCCATCGCGGATTTTTTCAACCGTGCGACCGTGGATATCATAGCGGTAGGTCGCGCCGTTAAGGTGGGTGACGCGGTTATGCGACACCCTGTTCACCCCGGCATCCAGCGGATTCGACGCGGCATCCCAGCGCCACTGCTCGTGGTCCGGCAGGCTTCCGTCCTGTTTCAGCAGCCGGCCTGCAGCATCGTACTGCCACTGACGCCAGGTAAAGGGGTTATCGTCCTGCTCTTCGCGCACGAGGTTATTACGATAGTCATAGTCCCAGCGACGCGACCACTGCCGCGGTGCCGGGCGCTGCTGACCATCGGTAAAGACGTCTCGCTGACGCAGTCGCCCCAGCCGGTCATAGCTGATATGGCTGTTTAGCATGCCCTGGGCGCGACGGGTCTCACGGTGCAGGCTGTCACGCCGGAAGCTGGTGATCGGCAGGTTGTCCAGCGCGATATTCAGCAGGTGCCCGCTGCCGTAGTAGAGATTGCGCAGCCTGCGCCCGTCGGGCAGCGTGGTGCTGGTGCGGTTGCCCAGCGCATCCCACTCATACTCCACCATGCCCTGCTCACCGGTCTCTTTTACCAGCCGCCCCAGCTTATCCCAGGTGAAGTCCAGCGCCTGCTCGGGTTCGTGGGTGACGTTTTCATCATCCAGCGCCGGATGATATGAGGCCTGGAGCAGCTGCCCAGGCTTTGAATAGCTGAAGCGTGTTTCACCGTCCGGGGAACGTCTGCCGGTAACCAGCCCGCGTGGATCGTAACGAAACAGATGGCTAAATGCGTGGGCGGTATCCGCCGCGAAGGTCCGCTCCGCCACGCGGCCACTGGCGTCATAGCCATAGCGTGTAACCACGCCATCCAGCCCGTGCTCTTCAAGCAGCAGGGAATCTGCTCCCCACTTAAAACCGTAGCGTTCACCATTTTCATTAATCAGACCGATCAGGCGACTGCGGGCATCATATTCACGACCCACTTCATCACCCTGCGGGTTGCGTGTGGCAATCAGCCTGCCTGCATCATCATAGCGGAACTGGCTTTCGCGGCCATCTGCCGCCTGATGCGCGATGGGTAAACCCCGTTTGCTCCAGCGCAGCTTCTCTTCCCACCCCTCCGCGCGCTGGAGTGCTAAGGGACGACCGGCGGCATCATATTGATAATGCGTTTCTTCACCGTCTGCGGCGATCTCCGTCATCAGCCAGCCTAGCGGGTGCCAGAGATAGCGCGTGGTAAAACCGGAGCAGTCCATTACCGATATAACCTGACCGGCAGCATTGTAGGCATACTGATTCACACCGCCGAGCGCATCGGTGCGACGGATAACCTGGCCGTAATCATCCCGTTCCAGCTGTTCGCTCAGTCCTTCTGCAGAAAATACCTTTGCCAGACCGTAGCGTTCATCGTAAATAAAACGCGTACCTGAACCGTCGGCCTCAATAATGCCCGTCGGCAGCGCACGCGTCTCCAGCCACTGCGTGGTGCGAACGTTACCGAGCGCGTCCTGTTCTTCGACCCGGTTACCCGCCTCGTCATAGCGAAACTTCACCTCATTACCGAGGGGATCCACCGTGCGAGTCAGCTGCTGATTTTTATCCCAGTCGAAGCGCCAGCTTTCCCCCCTTTCATCAATGTAGCGGGTAATCAGCGCCTGTTCGTTCCAGTAGTGCCGGTGCTCGCGACCGTCAGCATGAACCACCGAGGTCAGGCCCGCCTCAAGGTCATAGGTCATGACGCTGCTGTCGCCGGTGCTGGTTCGCGTTGCCACTACCCGCCAGTCGTCAAAGTACTGCCAGCGATATTCACTGAGCATACCGCCAGGCAGGCGATGCGCGCTCATCAGCCCCTGTTCGTTATAGCTGAACTCTCGCGTAATAACCCCGGCGGCATCGGTCACCGTGGCCAGCTGGCCTGAGTCCGCATAGGTGTAGGTCATCAGCTGCCAGCTTTGTCTGCCGTCAAAATGGCACAGTGATGTGACCCGCTGAGCAAAACGGATATCGTCGTAGTGAACATGAAGGTCGACAGCCCCGGGTACGTCATAAATACGGTTCAGACGGCCCTCTGCGTCATAATCCATTTCCAGCATATTGCCGTACTCATCGCTGAGCGAGGCCAGCAGCAACAGCTGTGGGTTGGCACGCAGCGGACGATAGAGTCGCCAGACGCTTCCGTCATCATCCGCTATCGCCAGCTCCCCGCCCGGCCCCTGACGGATGATCAACCCATCGGTGGGGCTGTAGAGCGGCTCATTTTCAGGGGGTAAGGAAAAACGTAATTCACGACCAAATTCATCCCACCACAGGCCGTCGCTGCCATTTACCTCAAGCCGGGTATCGAAAATCGTTGTCCAGCCGCGTCCGAACAGGCCTTCGAGTCCCGAGCGACTGTTGTAGTTACGCTGCCAGTGCAGGGGAAAGCGTCCTGGCAGCGTGAAATCCAGGTCGGTCTGGTCATTAAGCACCTTTGCGCCTGTCGCAGCATGGACCGGATTTGAGGAGGAAAAAACGGCATTGATCAACATATCAGCCGCCATACCACCAATCGCATTGGCAACGACACAGGGCATACTGCGTATGACTTCTCCGGGCCGCCCTCTCAGCAGGGGAAGTAACATCATAACCAGCGCCAGCCCGGGCGTTTTGCCACTTTTTATCTCACGGACAATGACGCTTTCCCCACCGATAATCACATCTGGCGAGACGTTGTCTGCCACCGTTGCTTCGCAGGTTGAACGATCCCCCGCCCGGATGGCAGGCTGCCCGTTAATCAGCACCGACGAGGATCCTTCTGCCAGAAACTGTGGGCCAGCGTGTTTATCACAGGCGATGGTGTCCTGCTGAGTGGGATCGGCATTGGCAACGGGCCCGGCGACCGTGGGTTGCCAGAGGGAGTGAGCGATCTGTCCTGCGCTCCCTAACAGTTCCCGGCCATAATCCATAAAGCTCATTGGAGACTGGCTTTCGGGTACGACCGAAGCGGGCGGAAGCAGCTTCGCGGCGGCTCGGGCAGCCAGTTTTTTATTGGTCAGAACATTTTCGGAACCGCTGGTGATTTTGCCGCTGACCGAAGGGGGGAACAGGAAATCCCCCATGCCGCTGGCGAACTGGGCGATCTTATCGGAGACCCCCGTCACATTTGCCAGCGCGCCGCCAATAATCCCGGTTAGCACGCAGCTTGAGCCCACCGCCGCTACCGCAGTGCTCACAGCCGCCACGCCAGCCAGTGGGGCCGCGGCCACGAGGGCGGCCCCAACGGCAAAACCAATGGCCGCGAAGGCAGCGCCTTCCACCACAATGCTGGTGATATCCGCAAAGATGCTGGAGTGGATGAGATCATCCCCTATCCGGGCAGCAGGTTTATTACTCATAACTCAGGCATCCTGTCCTGGAGGGGTAAGTGACAGGGTATTTTTCAGCGTATTCCAGCGGATATCATCCTCTGCGGTAAAAGGCCGCAGCGCAGAGTAGGTGAAGACCATCAGCGTATTATTGTTCTTTGCCTGGAGGGCGAGCTGGTGCTGGTAAAGTTGCTGGCCATTGCGTTCAAAGTGGCTGGTCACCTCCACGCCGCGAATGTTTCCCTCGCTCCCTACGCTAACCCGGCGAAAGTCAGACTGCACCAGACTGGTCATCTGCGCGCGCATACGATCCCACTGCTGATGGAATTCCCTTTCAAAATCGCTTTCGTCAGGAACGGGCCCACGGCTGACGATCACAGAGATGCCATTTGCCTCATCCCGCAGCACGTTCATACTGTTGTCCAGCCAGTCGCTGGCATGCAGCGAGAAAGATCCTTCATTCAGATGATATTGCATAGGTATTGTCCACTTTAAAAATAATGAGGGTGCGCAATAAATATTTATTGCGCTTTTATTGCCCACGGTTATCAGTTAATAAATAGTCTTTGGTCTGCTATCCACGCACCTTTTTATTAAACCTGAACTTTACTGCCCTGGCTTACGCGTATATCTGGCGTGTAAAAAGAAACCGGGGAGGTAATATTATCCTGCGTAAAAATAGCACCGCTTACTTTATTATCATGCTGGGTGTTTTTCCTTTCCAGCGCCATGACGCTATTGTCTTTTTCCTTTATTGCGAGGTAGGAGAGGCGATTACAGGGGCTAGAATAGATTAATCACAATCAGAACCAGAGCATATGTCTTATTTGTAATAAGCCAATGAAAGCTTAATATGTGCCGGGTAAAAACCTCTTCTTCCCCAAAATTCACTACTCTCCGTTTTCTATCCTTCGTGTTAACAAAAGGCAACAGCATCTCTTACTTACTGTCTTTTCTCTGGAAATCATTCGCCCGTTCAGCGGTCATTTTGAGATAACAACTATCGCCAACAATCAGGGATAGTGTTCCGCCAGGCTCTTGTGATTGAAATGCCTCGCAGTTTTCGTCCCTAAATTTAACCCATGCTCGCTGGGCATTCACAAATTTTTTCTTTATGTCACTACTCATTAGTGAAATGTAAGCTTTATAATTGGCGTTTAGTCTTTTGTCCTGGCTGTCAATCTCATCTGCATAACATGCCCTCATACTCACCGTGGCACCTTCCGCCGTTTTCATACACTTATCAAATTACTCAGAATAATCCACTTCTTTAGCCAATGCAGAAGTAGACAGAATGGATATAAGAGTAATAAGTACAATCGATTTCATATCAGTTCCCACCGGATAACATGTCCAATGCACGGCTTTGTTCACTAACATATCTTCCCGCCAAATCTGCCTTACCATTGGCATCCAGGGAAGATAAAATATTTACATAGTCAGTTCTGTTTTTATAGAGTTGAGAAATAAATTTCTGATCAAAGTCGAGACTATCCACGTTTGTTGTCGACTTTATATCGTTAATAGTGTCTGCCAGGATCTTTGGCGCCCACCATGATGTACCGAAGTTGACCATACTGCATCCTGAACTACGGCACTCCTTGATGATAAATCAACCTCTGTTGTTTTTAGTACCTTAGCCAAAGTTGGATATTCAGGGTCAGCGTTGATAATAAGGCGCCATCCGCCGCCAAATTCTGGCCCTCCCAGCTACCAGAAAATGGCCCCCTCAGCACTGGCATAGAGACTGGCTAAGCCGGACAGCAGGAGCAGAGTGGAAAAACCAGTTTCATTTTATGATGACCTTTGAGCAATCAGTGATGCTATGAGGGAAATAGATAGCATCGATCAATGCTGGCGTTCTTTGAAATTTTATTTATAAATAACTATTCTATTTAGAGTCAAATATCACTCTTTTAAGGCAGTCAGGCTTCGCTTCAGAAAAGCTAAAAGTTACAAATAACCCCTTTTCATCAGGATTAGATGAAAAACTTGTCGTTTCTTCCAGAGAACGGCCAGTTGGCATGCCTGATAATACTAATCCCTTATACTTTTTATGCACATCTTCTCTGGATATGCATTTTCCCGAGACCTCAAAAGAGAGAAAAGCAGGTGTAGGCGCTGTATCTTTACTGACTCTGAGATCTACGCTATCAATTTTTATCCCATCTTGTAGGGGAAAACCCCCGCCGATGAAAAAACGCGTATGTGCCGTCTCATGTTCAAGTAACAAGGGATTACTGAAGGAACGCATCATCTCATCCTGAGTTTTAATTAAGTTAACCTTCATGTTATCAACAAATGTCCAAAAATTGACATGTTTCATATTCCCTCCCCAGGCCACATTAACGAATGAAATACATAAAAACGCTGCATAAACCATCTTACTTTGACGGATAATTCTTATCATACCACCCTCCATAATAGTCCTCATAACTTTCTTTGGTTGTGGATGTCACTTCCCCTTTCCCAAAAATTCTTCCAATCTTCTCTTCTGCCGTAACTCTGCTGATGGTCTTATCCGATAACTGATCATAGATTTTATTGTAGCTTGCCTGATTAGAAGTGTTTCCTGCTATGCCAATGTCATTACCTCCGTTCTTCAGAATTTCCCTTTGTACTTCGATGTTCTTTAATGTGGCCGCTCCTTCATCACTCAATGCACTATTTAAGTAAGCATCTCGCGAAGAGAGATCGGTTCGGGGAGTATAAAGTGCATGACCTGTTTCATGAGACAATGACTGCACAACATTTTCAGGATTTGAAATTTTATTGCTGTCGATCTTGATAACTTTATTATTTCTATCGGCGAATGTTCCCTTACCGGCAGCACCTTCTTTTATTGACCATTTCTGTTTATCAAGCGTCTCAAGATCTTTGCTGAGAGTTGGAGATTTATTGACCAGATTGTCTACGTCTTTGCCAAAAGGGGTCAACATCGTTTCAGGCGTTTGAGTTGCACCCTGATGCTCTTGTGCCGGATTTGGAGACGGCGCTACCGCCTCACTCCCCTTTTTTGCCGGGAACTGCGCCTCCACCGCGCTTTTGATATACCCTTTGTGTCCAGCGCCGGGTGCCACAGTGGCTGCTCCCGTGCCGTCATTCAGGTTCAGCTTGCCGCCGCTGGTGTTGATATAGCCCGAACCATTAACAAAGATATTGAATCCTTTCCCGATCATATTGATCTGCCCCGCCGCCGTCAGCTCAATAGCGCTCTCACCGCATTCTAAGCGTAACTTAGTCCCTGACGCCAGAACGTATTCTTCCACCACCGCATCTTCTTTTTTGCTCCCGGTCAGAAGGGTTTCATTCACTTTTACGCTATGCGTCCGGTTCGCTTCCACCCGGTGCGATTCATCCCGCCCCACATAGTGAGAGTGATTCTGCCCCACGCTATGAGAAGCATCGTTCTTCACCTGGGTATCCATATTCTTCTGCGCCTGGATCCACACCTGCTCCTCCCCCGCTTTATCCTCGAAGCGCAGGGCGTTGGCGTTGTCCGGCGAGCCATCCTTACTCCGGCTCAAAAAACCCATCTGCGTC
>NZ_CDPK01000027.1 GCF_900068895.1 Erwinia sp. ErVv1
TGGAAACCTTGGTTTAGGGGAGGGCTCGGCAATACCTGTAGGCGTTCCTATTCCATGGCCTACCGCTACCCCCCCTTCAGGCTGGTTAAAGTGTAATGGAGCACTATTTAACGCAACGTCTTATCCAGAACTCGCAAAAGTGTACCCTGCACTGAAACTTCTTGATCTACGTGGAGAATTTATTCGCGGCTGGGATGATGGACGGGACGTAGACTCTGGACGTGGCCTTGGTACTAATCAGGATGCAACAAGTATCCGTACCGCCGCACTGGACTACCCCGGAATAGATAGCACCATTGATGGAGCCACAATAGGAACTGCCTACAGTCAGGCAGATTCTGTATCACTTACACAACCTACTGATGCTAAAGCAGGCAATAACACCGCATTAGGTAGCATTTTATTTGATAATTGTATGACCGCAACACAATTACAGGCTGGGCAAAAAAATGGTGCTATTTGGGTTAAGTTTCGCCCTCGTAACATCGCACTAAACTATATCGTAAGGGCTGCATAATGAATGAGAAACTAGCAAATACTGTCGATTTTGACGAGAATGGTTTGGCAAAATTTTCTGGTATTGTTTCAGTGTATAATTTTTCTTCATTAACGGGGGAGTTTACTGGAACATGTGAGGAATATTTGATGGCTGGCATCAGCATTCCCGAAAACAGCACTATCCTGCCACCTCCTGAAACCAAAAAAAATACGCTTTCAATCTTTCAGGACGGTGCCTGGCATACCATTAAGGATCATCGTGGTGAAACTATATATTCTACCATTGATGGGGGTGCTATTAATATTACCCAGCCAGGGGATTACCCTTCAGAAACAACATCATTAAAACCCTCAACTAATTTCGATAAGTGGAATGGTATGGCGTGGATCACTGATGCCAATGCCCAGAAAGCAGCTAGCATTAAAGAAGCGGAATTAAAGAAAGAGGTATTGATAAAAGAGGCAAACGAAAAGACTCAGGCATGGCAGACACAGCTTCTCCTCGGGATTATCTCAGATGAGGATAAAGACTCGCTCATAACCTGGATGAAATACGTCCAGGCGGTACAGGCTGTAGATCCGCAAACTGCTCCGTCTATTACCTGGCCGGTTAAGCCAGTTTAAAATGATTGCCGCCGATTATAAGGCGGCTATATTTACTCCGAACGGGCTTATACTATTCCCGTCGCAGAATGCTATAATAATTTATTGAATTTTATGAACCACCCCTAAATACATTAATAATCTTTGCTCTATAAAATGCCCGCTCTCGCGGGCATTATTCATTCAGGCTTCACTGGCCATGTGATATCTGGAGCTTTATTGGTATCCACTCGACTAAGTAATACCCTGTATTTTTTCCACGCGGCAAGGCGCGTCGCCTCCTCATCAGTTGCCATACCCACATCGACGGCATCCTGCAAGGGCGCGATAACTTGTCCCGCTTCAGCCATAAGACCTGTAAGTTGCGAAGAGGCAAAAAACACCGGGCCCTCAACTTCAATAACCTGAGCAGTAAAAACACCATCTTTGTAGTCATCATTCTGAGCGGGTTTATTTCCCAGCGCAGTAATGTCGACCCATTTTAATGAAGGGTGGTAAAGCTTCTCAGGTGCAATATCGAGAGAAACAACCTCGGCAACCTTATTATTTTCAATTCGTGCATACGTTTTCATTAACTGTATTCCTCAATATAAATTACACCATGACTTCCGAAGCTGCCGATATAAGGGTCGGTTCGTGTATTACCCCCGCCGCCTGCGCCGTATATTGTCTTACGCCAGCTGGTAGATCCTTCCCCGCTTCGACTGCCTCCCCCCCAGTAACTCGCTCCGCCATCACCAGAACCACCACAGTAAGGGTTGGCGGCTCCTACTATTCCAGGCGCATCGCTACCATCGCCGCCCTGAATATTTAAATCCCCCCCCACGGCCAGGCCACCTCCACCTCCCGCATCGCCACCCTGATTATCTGCTCCATTCGCAGCCGTCAGTAAACCATTGAACGTACTGCTGGTCGCGCCCAGGGTATCGTCAGCCCCTCGTCCAACAATGCCTGCATAGGTTTTTGAGTCATCCACATCAAGCCATGCAATAGCAGTGGCACCTGCCCCGCCACCGGCTCCTCGTGAACGGTAGTTTTCGCCCCAACCAAGAAAGCCATAGCCGTGCCCCCCTCCACCGGTAAGAATAATCTTTATCTTTCTGGTACCGGATGACGGCTGATAAGTAATATTACCCGGTGCGGTGAAAATCCGACGGCCCATAAAACGACCTGAAAATTTATCGCTTAAACCAAGGTTTCCA
>NZ_CDPK01000028.1:0-292 GCF_900068895.1 Erwinia sp. ErVv1
CCCATAACTTGCGTCGTTCGATAACGATATCTTCGCAAAACTGTTCAGCACTAATCCTGTTGCTGAGGAAGTCTCTTCCCAGCTCGACCAGCTTAATTCTGCTCATAAAACCTCCGTCTCTAAATAGATCCTGCCGTTGTCGTCAGTCGGTTCAATTTTCCAGCCACTCAGAAAATCACCCTCTATTGTAAGGACGACAACATTCATCGTCCCGGCATGCAGGTATTCCGAAGGAGTGCAGCTCAGAGCAGGTTAAACTGCTCCAGCAGGGCTTTCACTTCCGCCCTTAATT
>NZ_CDPK01000028.1:486-990 GCF_900068895.1 Erwinia sp. ErVv1
CTTGCGTCGTTCGATAACGATATCTTCGCAAAACTGTTCAACACTAATCCTGTTGTTGAGGAAGTCTCTTCCCAGCTCGACCAATTTAATTGTGCTCATAAAACCTCCGTTTCTAAACAGATCCTGCCGTTATCGATTGTCGATTGTCGGATCAATTTTCCATCCTGAATGGAAATCACCCTCTATTGTAAGGACGACAGCATTCATCGTCCCGGCATGCAGGNCACTAATCCTGTTGCTGAGGAAGTCTCTTCCCAGCTCGACCAGCTTAATTGTGCTCATAAAACCTCCGTTTCTAAACAGATCCTGCCGTTATCGATTGTCGATTGTCGATTGTCGATTGTCGATTGTCGGATCAATTTTCCATCCTGAATGGAAATCACCCTCTATTGTAAGGACGACAGCATTCATCGTTCCGGCATGCAGGGATTCCGAAGGAGTGCAGCTCACAGAAGGTTAAACTGCTCCAGCAGGGCTTTCACTTCCGCCCTTAATTCGGCCTCA
>NZ_CDPK01000028.1:1171-1414 GCF_900068895.1 Erwinia sp. ErVv1
AGGTTAAACTGCTCCAGCAGGGCTTTCACTTCCGCCCTTAATTCGGCCTCATCCAGCTCGTAGTCGTCGCGATCCGAGTCGGGGTTATAGCAGTCAGCTGAAATGAAAAGCTCACCACCGCAGCGATCTACCGCCTTATCCGGCTCTCTCACCCCCCATAACTTGCGTCGTTCGATAACGATATCTTCGCAAAACTGTTCAGCACTAATCCTGTTGCTGAGGAAGTCTCTTCCCAGCTCGACC
>NZ_CDPK01000028.1:1631-1878 GCF_900068895.1 Erwinia sp. ErVv1
TCCAGCAGGGCTTTCACTTCCGCCCTTAATTCGGCCTCATTCATCTCGCAGCTATAGCGACTGCGATCCGGTTCAGGGTCATAGCAGTCGGCTGCCATGAAAAGTTCCTCTCCGCAGCGATCTACCGCCTTGTCCGGCTCTCTCACTCCCCATAATCTGTCCCGTTCGATAACGATATCTTCGCAAAACTGTTCAACACTAATCCTGTTGCTGAGGAAGTCTCTTCCCAGCTCGACCAATTTAACTC
>NZ_CDPK01000028.1:2052-3004 GCF_900068895.1 Erwinia sp. ErVv1
CTGTCCCGTTCGATAACGATATCTTCGCAAAACTGTTCAACACTAATCCTGTTGCTGAGGAAGTCTCTTCCCAGCTCGACCAATTTAACTCTGCTCATAAAACCTCCGTTTCTAAATAGATCCTGCCGTTATCGATTGCCGGGTCAATTTTCCAGCCTGAATGGAAATCACCCTCTATTTTAAGGACGACAGCATTCATCGTCCCGGCATGCAGGTATTCCGAAGGAGTGCAGCTCAGAGCAGGTTAAACTGCTCCAGCAGGGCTTTCACTTCCGCCCTTAATTCGGCCTCATTCAGCTCCCCTTCGGTACGATCCGAGTCGGAGTTATAGCAATCAGCCAAAATGAAAAGCTCGCCCGCGCACCAGTTTATTGCTTTATTGGGCTCTTCTTCAGATAACTTACGACGTCCTTTTATTATATCTTCGGAAAACTGCTCAGCACTGATCTGGTTGTTGACCAATTCTCTTCCTAACTCGATTTGACTAATCCAGCTCATAAAACCCCCGTTTCCAGATAAATTCTGCCGCTAACCTCACTAAGTTTAATGCCCCATCCCGACAGGAAATCACCATTGATTTTAAGGACGACAACATTCATCGTTCCGGGATTAAAATATACCCGGGAGCCTTTCTCCCGTCGGTATGTCCCCCGCTCAATGGTGTCCTTATCCTTCAGGTGCGCCTCTATTGCATCGCGAAACTGCGTCAGCGTGGTGCTATTCTTTCGCGTGTTAGTGACGCCAAAATCACCGGCATGCTTATATTTCCTGTCGAGCTGTAGACGGGTGTAACGCCCTGAATCCAGAGGGTCCGTCAGTACCACATACACCGGCTGCACGCCGCTGCCGCTGGCGTCCAGCTGCCAGTAAACAAAATCCTGCATCCCGCCCGGATCGGCCACTGGCGTGGTGGTGATCTGAATCGTCCCAACCGGTTTTATCACTGTCCCGG
>NZ_CDPK01000029.1 GCF_900068895.1 Erwinia sp. ErVv1
CCGGGACAGTGATAAAACCGGTTGGGACGATTCAGATCACCACCACGCCAGTGGCCGATCCGGGCGGGATGCAGGATTTTGTTTACTGGCAGCCGGACGCCAGCGGCAGCGGCGTGCAGCCGGTGTATGTGGTACTTAGCAATCCCCGAAATAGATTGGGTAAGGTCAGTGGTAAAGGTGAACCGGTTGGCGGAGACTGGCTTACTAATGCTGGTAAAGATCTTGGTGCTCCTATCCCGAGCCAGATCGCGGACAAATTACAAGGAAGGGAATTTGCGAATTTTGATGCGTTTCGTGAGGCTTTTTGGAAGGATGTGGGCAGAGATCCTGTATTGATTAAACAGTTCAGGGAAAATAATAAACGAAACTTAATGAAAGGTTACTCTCCTTTCCCTATTCCATCTGAACAAGTCGGGGGACGAATTCGATTCGAGTTACACCATGTCAAATTTATTAAGGATAACGGTGCAATATATGACATAGATAATATTCGAGTGATGACCCCTAAACGTCATATTGAAATCCATAAAGAGGATAATTGAGATGGAAAAGAAAACGATTTCTGATTATACCGATGCCGAGTTTTTATATTTTGTCAGAAAAATTTGTAATGCAGACTATGAAACAGAGGCTGAGCATACAAAGGCTGTTCTTGAATTCGAACGTTTGACCGAACATCCTCATCGCAATGGTCTTATTTATCATCCCATGTACGATCAGGATGACAGCCCTGAAGGTATTGTAAAAGAGGTCAGGGAATGGCGGGCTAAAAATGGTAAGCCTGGATTTAAACAAGGTTAATGTGTGGCTTAAGAGTCAGCGGACAGTTATACGGATTGCGGGCAAAAATTGCCAGCGGCGGGGCGGTAAATCCACGTCATTAGGAATTGTTCACATCAGTCATGCGGCGGGGGTCGAAATCTGTGATATCACGGCGGGAAAAATTAATTTCTTGTTGTTACAGTAACGCGTGAAACAAAATCCTGTTCTCCCCGGTTTGTTTCAGCGTGAGCCGTCACTGGCGTAGTAAAAGCGTCGGCCGGATTAAATAAAAAGTACCCCGGAAAAGGAACTT
>NZ_CDPK01000030.1 GCF_900068895.1 Erwinia sp. ErVv1
CCTCCTTACCTGAAGATACCTTCCCGCGTAGTGTCCACAACAGATTGTCTGATGAAAAAGTAACGAGCAGAAAAACCTCTACAGGCTTGTAGCTCAGGTGGTTAGAGCGCACCCCTGATAAGGGTGAGGTCGGTGGTTCAAGTCCACTCAGGCCTACCAAATTTTCACTCATGCTGCGTTATGCGCGCGGTCGTTTACCTCAGGTAAACTTCCCTTCCGCATGCCCTGCATGAGCAAAAATTAACATTTGCCGCCTCACAGCGACAGGTGAACTCACGTTGAGTGGTAGTGGAAGGTCTCTGCAGTAACTGTATGGGGCTATAGCTCAGCTGGGAGAGCGCCTGCCTTGCACGCAGGAGGTCAGCGGTTCGATCCCGCTTAGCTCCACCATGCAGTTTTCTGACAATACTTCAGAGCGTACCGGCAACGGTGTGCTGCGAAGTATTATGCTCTTTAATAATCCGGAACAAGCTGAAAATTGAAACGACGTATCGTTTTCATTCTCCGTAATAAGAATGAAA
>NZ_CDPK01000031.1 GCF_900068895.1 Erwinia sp. ErVv1
CTGTCATACTGGCGGGTCTGTTCACGGGTTCCCTGAGTGCGGGACACCTCCCGGTGCAGGCGGTCGCGGGTAAATTCGCTGATGGTCTGCTGGTTAAAGCGGAGGGCACTGACGTGACCGGAGCCGTAGTGCAGCCAGCTTATCTGCTGCCCGCCGGGCAGGGTCAGCGCGGTAAGATTGCCCAGAACGTCATACGCAGAATGCAGCTCACCGTTCACCCCCTGCTCACTGAGCAGTTTTCCTGTCGCGTCAAAGGTAAACTGAATATCATCCGCTTCAATTCCCAGCGCCAGGCCTGCTGCGGTCGGTATGCGCGTCAGGCCGGTAAGCTTCCCGATGTTGTTACGCTGGTAATGGTACCGGGCATCGCGGGTTATCCGGGTGGTCAGCAGTCCGCTGCTGTCATAGCTGAACTGCTGAACACGCCGGGGAATGCCGCCATCGTTGTCCGGTCTGCCGCTTTCCATAAGAGTGGTAAGCAGTCCCCGTTCGTTCCATTCCATCTGCCGG
>NZ_CDPK01000032.1 GCF_900068895.1 Erwinia sp. ErVv1
CCTTTCGGACCGGGCATGACGGGACATCCCTGTCCCGGCATGCCCTTGTGCCAGCCTCCCTGCTGGCCCATCCGGGTCTTCCTCTCTGCACTCAGCGCTGCGGAATGCCTGTCACCGGGCCCCACCCGCCTGCTCCTTAGCATTGTGCTGGCTGCGGGGTAAGAGCGGTTGCGGGAGGTACATAATCTCTTTAGGCAGGTTTGTAAAACGGAAAGAAGTCTGCAAAAAAACAAGAAAACTCCTCTGCTAAAGACTCAGTGCCGTCGCCAGCTGGTTGTATCTGGTATGCGGGAGATCTGGCGAATATTGTCTGTGTATTGAGCCCATAGCTGTAAGGGCAGGGGTGGTCGCCTACCGGTGGGGCCCTGTGCTGCACAGGCCTGGGGTGTCGCCTACGAG
>NZ_CDPK01000033.1 GCF_900068895.1 Erwinia sp. ErVv1
AAGCCCTGCGGGGGCCGTTGTCACGCGGACACGCCGCAAGCACATCCGTGTGGGCTCGGCTCGCGCATCCCTGCGCTCGACGGTCCGCTAAGTCAACGGTCCCCGCCTGGCCGCTGGCTTCGTAGTCGCTGTTAAAAATATCTCCATGTCCGGCCCCGGCCTACATAGGTGTCGACAGGTAATTTCTTGCCTGGCATAAGTGGTTTCGACCTTTAGATCCTTTGTAATAAAGGCATGCCAATGAAGCAAATTCTGAGATTACTAAGTGAGGATACTTCCAGCCCATTCCGCAGCCAGAAGGCGGTGTTGCGGAGCAGATAAGCCGGGTCTCTGCCGCATGGATGCGGCAGTGAAGCCCCCAGGGATGGGTTTACGGC
>NZ_CDPK01000034.1 GCF_900068895.1 Erwinia sp. ErVv1
GACCTTTCGGAGCGGTCATGACGTGACATCCCTGTCCCGGCATGCCCTTGTGCCAGCCTCCCTGCTGGCCCATCCGGGTCTTCCTCCCTCCGCTCAGCGCTGCGGAATGCCTGTCACCGGGCCCCACCCGCTGGCTCCTTTTGCATTGTGCAGGCTGCGGGGGGTAAATAATCTCTTTAGGCAGGTTTGAAAACTGAAAGAAGTCTGCAAAAAAACAAGAAAACTCCTCTGCTAAAGATTCAGTGCCGTCGCCAGATGGTCGTATCTGGTATGCGGGAGACCTGGCGAATGTCGCCTGCGTATTGAGCCCATAGCTGTAAGGGCAGGGCCTGGTCGCCTACGGGGGGGCCCGGTGCTGCACAGGCCTGGGG
>NZ_CDPK01000035.1 GCF_900068895.1 Erwinia sp. ErVv1
GCGCATATCACTGGCGCTGTAGTCGTCCATCCACTTTTGGGTTTTGAATAGGGTACTGGGAAACTGTAATGCGGCCATTAGTTTACATTCCTTGTGTGATCATCCGTGGTGGTCTTCACAGGGAATAATACGCGGTGAAAGGTCAGAGTGTAAATGTTGTCCTTTTGCATAGGTGGCCTGCGTCTGGAACTCAATAGTTCCGATCCGCATATCGGTACGCTGCGAAACCTGCCGGGAGGAATTGCTGATAGCGTTGCTGGTTATGGAGGCAATCGGATTTGCCCATCGTGGATTTGCCGACATTCATCGCAGCGGCGGCAACGGTGTAGTGCTGATCGAGTACAGGCTGGGCAGCTTCGAGGCGAAACTCG
>NZ_CDPK01000036.1 GCF_900068895.1 Erwinia sp. ErVv1
CAGGGAGGGGTTTACGGCGCCCCGGCGTTCTGACCCGCAACATAGCCCTGTCGCCGGAGCAGGTTTTGACCTGCCTGCAAGCAACATAGCTGTGTCACCGGGCGGGTTTTGACCTGGCTGGCATCTGTAACGTTTATTATCGTTGCGATGATAAGGTGCAAAGCCCTGCGGGGACCGTTGTCACGCGGACACGCCGCAGGCACGTCCGTGTGGGCTCGGCTCGCACATCCCTGCGCTCGACGGTCCGCTAAGCCAACGGTCCCCGCCTGGCCTCAGGCTACGTTGTCGCTGCTAAAAACCTCTTAATGTCCGGCCCCGACTTACAATATTTTCGACAGATAAGGCTGTCATGATCGG
>NZ_CDPK01000037.1 GCF_900068895.1 Erwinia sp. ErVv1
AACAAGCTGAAAATTGAAACGACGTATCGTTTTCATTCTCCGTAATAAGAATGAAACAACACGATACAGTCGAGTCTCTCAAATGCTTACTCCTCAGAAAGCTGAGGGCTGAGTGAACGGCTGAAATGCAGGGCGCCCGGCGCACAGCAACGCGCAGTGGACTTCATGTCCATGAGCAGTTGCGAGCACCGGAGCAACGCCGCAGTTCAGACGGGTCACGCAGCCAGAATCTTCTGGGTTGTGAGGTTAAGTGACTAAGCGTACACGGTGGATGCCCTGGCAGTCAGAGGCGATGAAGGGCGTGCTAATCTGCGATAAGCGCC
>NZ_CDPK01000038.1 GCF_900068895.1 Erwinia sp. ErVv1
TTTCATTCTTATTACGGAGAATGAAAACGATACGTCGTTTCAATTTTCAGCTTGTTCCGGATTATTAAAGAGCAGTTATCTCAAACATGACTCGCCTTCAGGCAGAATCAGCTTTGAGATACGGTTGATAATGTCTTTCACTCATTATCAGGAGATGGCGTCCCCAAGGGGATTCGAACCCCTGTTACAGCCGTGAAAGGGCAGTGTCCTGGGCCTCTAGACGATGGGGACTCTGTACTGTTGCTCATTACTTCTATCAGACAATCTGTTGTGGACACTACGCGGGAA
>NZ_CDPK01000039.1 GCF_900068895.1 Erwinia sp. ErVv1
GCTGAACTGCTGAACACGCCGGGGAATGCCGCCATCGTTGTCCGGTCTGCCGCTTTCCATAAGAGTGGTAAGCAGTCCCCGTTCGTTCCATTCCATCTGCCGGATGATGTCGTCAGGGCGGACTTCGCTCAGTGGGTGGCCTGTCGGGTCATAAGTAAACCGGTACTCACCGCCGTTGCCGTTTTCCAGACGCAGCAGATTGCCTCGTGCATCATAGTGCCAGCGACGCATGATACCGTTGCGGCCGGTCTGACTGAGCGGCTGCCCCAGGCGGTTATACGTCCAGAG
>NZ_CDPK01000040.1 GCF_900068895.1 Erwinia sp. ErVv1
AAGCCCTGCGGGGACCGTTGTCACGCGGACCCGCCGCAAGCACGTCCGTGTGGGCTCGACTCGCGCATCCCTGCGCTCGACGGTCCGCTCAGTCAACGGTCCCCGCCTGGCCTCAGACTACGTTGTCGCTGCTAAAAACCCCTCACGTCCAGCCCCGGCTTACTAAACTTTCGGCAGATAAGGTCGTCGTGATCGGAGCAGGTTTTGACTTTAGCCACTGCCAGAGAACCCGCAGCCCACTCCTTAGCCAGAAGGCGGTGTTGCGGAGCAGATAAGCCGG
>NZ_CDPK01000041.1 GCF_900068895.1 Erwinia sp. ErVv1
GCTGAAAACCGGAGAGGGTGGATTACCGTCGGCGGTACCGGTCCTGACGGCGGTGCGGGATGCAGCGACAGGGCTGGATATCATCACGCTGCCTGCGGTAGCAGGCCAGCCACCGCGGACCATTTTGATCAACCCGGCTCCCGGGCCATCTGCGCCGTCAAATACCGGTAATTCGGCTCCGTCAGTCCCGGTAACGCCGGTGCATACCGGGACAGTGATAAAACCGGTTGGGACGATTCAGATCACCACCACGCCAGTGGCCGATCCGGGCGGGATGCAG
>NZ_CDPK01000042.1 GCF_900068895.1 Erwinia sp. ErVv1
CTGCATCCCGCCCGGATCGGCCACTGGCGTGGTGGTGATCTGAATCGTCCCAACCGGTTTTATCACTGTCCCGGTATGCACCGGCGTTACCGGGACTGACGGATCCGAATTACCGGTATTTGACGGCGAAGATGGCCCGGGAGCCGGGTTGATCAAAATGGTCCGCGGTGGCTGGCCCGCTACCGCAGGCAGCGTGATGATATCCAGCCCTGTCGCTGCATCCCGCACCGCCGTCAGGACCGGTACCGCCGACGGTAATCCACCCTCTCCGGTTTTCAGC
>NZ_CDPK01000043.1 GCF_900068895.1 Erwinia sp. ErVv1
AGGAAGACCCGGATGGGCCAGCAGGGAGGCTGGCACAAGGGCATGCCGGGACAGGGATGTCACGTCATGACCGCTCCGAAAGGTCGACGAGCGGAGCGAAGGCACCGCGCCACGCGCGGCGCGAGGACCGCCTGGCACCGGGCACCACTCGTAGGCGACACCCCAGGCCTGTGCAGCATCGGGCCCCACCCGTAGGCGACCAGGCCCTGCCCTTACAGCTATGGGCTCAATACGCAGGCGACATTCGCCAGATCTCCCGCATACCAGATACGACCAG
>NZ_CDPK01000044.1 GCF_900068895.1 Erwinia sp. ErVv1
TGAGCTTTCTGCGCTACAGATTTTTTAGCCACTTTTTTGTGGTGCACTTTTTTAGCAGCCTGAGCTTTCTGCGCTACAGCTTTCTTAGCGACTTTCTTGTGGTGAACTTTTTTGGCAGCCTGAGCTTTCTGCGCTACAGCTTTCTTAGCCGCTTTTTTATGTTTTTTATGATGCTTAGTCGTGGTGGTCGTTTTAGCCGGTGCAGCGGTAGTTGCAGCAGGCGTTGCAGCAGCAGTTGTAGTGGTGCTGGCTGGGGCAGCAGTTG
>NZ_CDPK01000045.1:0-264 GCF_900068895.1 Erwinia sp. ErVv1
ATGGCCCAGCAGGGAGGCTGGCACAAGGGCATGCCGGGACAGGGATGTCACGTCATGACCGCTCCGAAAGGTCGACGAGCGGAGCGAAGGAACCGCGCAACGCGCGGCGCGAGGACCGCCAGGCACCGGGCAACACCCGTTGGCGACCATAGGGGCCTCTGTCGCACCATGCACCACCCGTAAGCGACGGCACCAGGCCTTCAGCCAGCCAGCCGCCGTTCGTGGGTGACATCCCGGATCCTGGCCATATCGGTCACTGCCCGC
>NZ_CDPK01000045.1:486-709 GCF_900068895.1 Erwinia sp. ErVv1
ACCCACAGGCTACGGCCCTAAGCGTTTGGCGCGGAGGTTGTCTGATTGCAGAGTTCTCTCCGCTTTCAAACCTGCCTGGGATTGCCTGTCAGAAACCGCCCTCACCCGTAGCCAGCACAATGCAAAAGGAGCCAGCGGGTGGGGCCCGGTGACAGGCATTCCGCAGCGCTGAGCGTAGAGAGGAAGACCCGGATGGGCCAGCAGGGATGCTGGCACAAGGGCA
>NZ_CDPK01000046.1 GCF_900068895.1 Erwinia sp. ErVv1
CGCCTCTGACTGCCAGGGCATCCACCGTGTACGCTTAGTCACTTAACCTCACAACCCACAAGCGTCCTTTCTGTCCGTAATGGCTGCGCATCGTGATGGCGGCGTTGTGCAGTGCTCACAGTGCTCATGGACATTAAGTCCACTCCGCCTGCTGCGCGCTGACGCCTTGCCTTCACTTAGCTCGCTCATTACTGATGTCAGTAAAGACTGCTGAGTTGTAAGCATTTGAGAGACTCGACTGTATCGTGTTATTTCATTCT
>NZ_CDPK01000047.1 GCF_900068895.1 Erwinia sp. ErVv1
TCGTCGACCTTTCGGACCGGGCATGACGTGACATCCCTGTCCCGACATGCCCTTGTGCCAGCCTCCCTGCTGGCCCATCCGGGTCTTCCTCCCTCCACTCAGCGCTGCGGAATGCCTGTCACCGGGCCCCACCCGTCTGCTTATTGCATTGTGCTGGCTGCGGGTAAGGGCGGTGTCGGAGATTCCCGGAAACTCTTCGCCAGATATGAATGCGTACAGGAAATATGCAATGACCAAAATAGTTGGAATATGAAG
>NZ_CDPK01000048.1 GCF_900068895.1 Erwinia sp. ErVv1
TGAGGCCGAATTAAGGGCGGAAGTGAAAGCCCTGCTGGAGCAGTTTAACCTGCTCTGAGCTGCACTCCTTCGGAATCCCTGCATGCCGGGACGATGAATGCTGTCGTCCTTAAAATCAATGGTGATTTTCTGAGTGGCTGGAAAATTGACCCGAAAAAAGACAACGGCAGGATCTGTTTAGAAACGGAGGTTTTATGAGCACAATTAAGCTGGTCGAGCTGGGAAGAGACTTCCTCAGCAACAGGATTAGTG
>NZ_CDPK01000049.1 GCF_900068895.1 Erwinia sp. ErVv1
CCGCAGCGCTGCGGCGAAGACGGAGGGCCAGGCGAGGGCAGCAGGGATGCTGCACTCAGGGAGCGGCGGGCAGGGATGCCCGCTCGCGACTGTGCCGTCCGGCCCGGAGCCGGAGCCAAAGGCACCACGCGAAGCGTGGCGCGAGGACGCCCAGCACCCGCGGGGATTATCCACCGCGACAGCAGATATTGCAGCCCTTCACATCCAAACAGTCACAAAAAATTCCCTTTCCAGTAAAATTTT
>NZ_CDPK01000050.1 GCF_900068895.1 Erwinia sp. ErVv1
CAGGCGACATATGATTTAAACGGTCGCCTGCTGTCGGAAAGCAACGCACTGAATCACACCACCACATACCATTATCCTGACGACGAAGAGACGCTGCCGGACCGCATCACCGATGCCAGTGGCGGTGACGTGCTGCTGGAATGGAACCGCCAGGGGCTGCTGACACAGCGCACCGACTGCTCCGGCAGCGTCATCCGCTTGACGTATGACCGGTTAGGTCAGCTCCTGAGCAGTGAGGACGCA
>NZ_CDPK01000051.1 GCF_900068895.1 Erwinia sp. ErVv1
CTCACAGGGAGAATTGGTTGCGGGAGCCGGATTTGAACCGACGACCTTCGGGTTATGAGCCCGACGAGCTACCAGGCTGCTCCATCCCGCGTCCGTATATTACACCTGTCGCTTCCATCACGACAGCTTTTCTTGCTTACTGCTTCTCACAGGGAGAATTGGTTGCGGGAGCCGGATTTGAACCGACGACCTTCGGGTTATGAGCCCGACGAGCTACCAGGCTGCTCCATCCCGCGTCCGT
>NZ_CDPK01000052.1 GCF_900068895.1 Erwinia sp. ErVv1
CCGTCGAGCGCAGGGATGCGCGAGCCGAGCCCACACGGATGTGCTTGCGGCGTGTCCGCGTGACAACGGCCCCCGCAGGGCTTTGCACCTTATCATCGCAACGGCAGCAACTCCCGATGACAGCGTTATGTTGTTTGAAAGAAGGTCAACACCCGCTCCGGTGACAGGGCTATGTTGCGGATCAGAACGCCGGGTCGCCGTAAACCCATCCCTGGGGGCTTCACTGCCGCATCC
>NZ_CDPK01000053.1 GCF_900068895.1 Erwinia sp. ErVv1
GTTAAGTTGGTTGCGGGAGCCGGATTTGAACCGACGACCTTCGGGTTATGAGCCCGACGAGCTACCAGGCTGCTCCATCCCGCGTCCGTATACTACACCTGCCGCTTCCGTCACGACAGCTTTTCTTTTTACCGCTTCTCACAGGGAGAATTGGTTGCGGGAGCCGGATTTGAACCGACGACCTTCGGGTTATGAGCCCGACGAGCTACCAGGCTGCTCCATCCCGCGTCCGT
>NZ_CDPK01000054.1 GCF_900068895.1 Erwinia sp. ErVv1
AGCGCTGAGCGCAGAGAGGAAGACCCGGATGGGCCAGCAGGGAGGCTGGCACAAGGGCATGCCGGGACAGGGATGTCCCGTCATGCCCGCTCCGAAAGGTCGACGAGCGGAGCGAAGGCACCGCGCAACGCGCGGCGTGAGGACCGCCAGGCACCGGGCCCCACTCGTAGGCGACACCCCAGGCCTGTGCAGCACAGGGCCCCACCGGTAGGCGACCACCCCTGCCCTT
>NZ_CDPK01000055.1 GCF_900068895.1 Erwinia sp. ErVv1
TCAGCGAATTTACCCGCGACCGCCTGCACCGGGAGGTGTCCCGCACTCAGGGAACCCGTGAACAGACCCGCCAGTATGACAGTATGGGCAGACGTACCCTGCAACGCAGTATCGGCGGCTTAGCACCCAACCTGCCGAAACAGGCAATCTTCGAACGCGCCTTTAACTACACCGGGCGGGGAGAACTCTCTGACGTCAGCGACACACTGCGTGGCAGCACGATTTATG
>NZ_CDPK01000056.1 GCF_900068895.1 Erwinia sp. ErVv1
GTGATGCAAAAATCTGGAGCGGGAAACGAGACTCGAACTCGCGACCCCGACCTTGGCAAGGTCGTGCTCTACCAACTGAGCTATTCCCGCAATAATGCTGGTATCGTAATGCAAAAAACTGGAGCGGGAAACGAGACTCGAACTCGCGACCCCGACCTTGGCAAGGTCGTGCTCTACCAACTGAGCTATTCCCGCTCTGGGTACCAAAATCTGTCCTGGTACGGGG
>NZ_CDPK01000057.1 GCF_900068895.1 Erwinia sp. ErVv1
CTGGCCTCAGGCTACGTTGTCGCTGCTAAAAACCTCTTAATGTCCGGCCCCGACTTACAATATTTTCGACAGATAAGGCTGTCATGATCGGATCAGGTTTGACTTTAGCCACTGCAAGATAAGCAGCAGCCCACTCCGCAGCCAGAAGGCGGTGTTGCGGAGCAGATAAGCCGGGTCTCTGCCGCATGGATGCGGCAGTGAAGCCCCCAGGGATGGGTTTACGGC
>NZ_CDPK01000058.1 GCF_900068895.1 Erwinia sp. ErVv1
CCAACTATTTTGGTCATTGCATATTTCCTGTACGCATTCAAACCTGCCTGGGATTGCCTGTCCGACACCGCCCTTAACCGCAGCCAGCACAATGCAATAAGCCGGCGGGTGGGGCCCGATGACAGGCAATCCGCAGCGCTGAGCGCAGAGAGGAAGACCCGGATGGGCCAGCAGGGAGGCTGGCACAAGGGCATGCCGGGACAGGGATGTCCCGTCATGCCCG
>NZ_CDPK01000059.1 GCF_900068895.1 Erwinia sp. ErVv1
TGCCTGTCACCGGGCCCCACCCGCCGGCTTATTGCATTGTGCTGGCTGCGGTTAAGGGCGGTGTCGGAGATTCCCCGAAACTCTTCGCCAGATATGAATGCGTACAGGAAGTATGCAATTACCAAAATAGTTGGGATATGAAGAAAATCAGAAGACTGAGAGTGCACAGTTTATTGTGACTGGTTTTTTCGTGGTGCAGATAATTGACCTAAATAGCGGCAC
>NZ_CDPK01000060.1 GCF_900068895.1 Erwinia sp. ErVv1
TCCACTACCCAGCGGACCGCGATGACCGCCGGGATGAAGGCCGTGGTGAGCAACACCTCATGGGAGAAGACGGCAGATGAGATGGCCGGCCAGCGCATGCTGGATCAGTCCGGCCATCTCATCTGCCGTCTTCTCCCATGAGGTGTTGCTCACCACGGCCTTCATCCCGGCGGTCATCGCGGTCCGCTGGGTAGTGGAGAGGGCGATGGCCCGCTCACAG
>NZ_CDPK01000061.1 GCF_900068895.1 Erwinia sp. ErVv1
AGCAGTCCCCGTTCGTTCCATTCCATCTGCCGGGTTGTGTGGTCCGGGCGAATCTCATTTAAAGGACGTCCTGAGGGGTCATACGTAAACCGGTACTCACCGCCGTTGCCGTTTTGCAGACGTAGCAGATTGCCTCGTGCATCATAGTGCCAGCGACGCATGATACCGTTGCGGCCGGTCTGACTGAGCGGCTGCCCCAGGCGGTTATACGTCCAGAG
>NZ_CDPK01000062.1 GCF_900068895.1 Erwinia sp. ErVv1
AAGCCGGGTAAGCCGACCCAGAACGCGTTTATCGAGCGTTTTAACAGGACGTACCGGACAGAAATACTGGATTTTTATCTGTTCAGAACACTGGATGAAGCGCGGGAAATAACGGAGCGCTGGCTGCATGAATACAACAGTGAGCGGCCTCATGAATCCCTGAATAACCTGACGCCGGAAGAATATGGGCTGATGGCTGAGAAACTGGAAATCTCAA
>NZ_CDPK01000063.1 GCF_900068895.1 Erwinia sp. ErVv1
CCCGCCGCGCCACCCGCGAGGATGGCGTACAGGCAGACTGGCTGGTTGACGACGATAATAACGTCGCCCGTTTCACAGATTATGACGGTCGCCAGACCAGCTTTGTTTACCACAACGGTGAGTTATGCGATGTCATCCTGCCTGACGGAGCCATGCGGCGCAGCCAGTGGGACCGCTATGGCCGCCTGACGTCAGAGACTGACCCGGCAGGCCG
>NZ_CDPK01000064.1 GCF_900068895.1 Erwinia sp. ErVv1
TGTGGGAAATACGCAGCAGCTGCAGGACTTTATTTATTGGCGGCCAGATGCGTCCGGTACGGGCGTCGTGCCCATTTATGTCGTAATAAGCGGCCCCCGCGACAGGCCGGGTCGGGTCAGTGGCAAAGGTGAAAATGTCGGCACAGATTGGCTGAATAAAGCCGGGCAGGGGCCTGGCGCACCAATCCCAGGCCAGATAGCGGAGAGATTGCT
>NZ_CDPK01000065.1 GCF_900068895.1 Erwinia sp. ErVv1
AAGGGCAGGGGTGGTCGCCTACCGGTGGGGCCCTGTGCTGCACAGGCCTGGGGTGTCGCCTACGAGTGGGGCCCGGTGCCTGGCGGTCCTCACGCCGCGCTTCGCCCGGTTCCTTCGCTCCGCGCGTCGACCTTTCGGACCGGGCATGACGGGACATCCCTGTCCCGGCATGCCCTTGTGCCAGCCTCCCTGCTGGCCCATCCGGGTCTTCCT
>NZ_CDPK01000066.1 GCF_900068895.1 Erwinia sp. ErVv1
AAGTTCCTTTTCCGGGGTACTTTTTATTTAATCCGGCCGACGCTTTTACTACGCCAGTGACGGCTCACGCTGAAACAAACCGGGGAGAACAGGGTTTTGTTTCATACGTTACTGTAACAACCAGAAATTAATTTTTCCCGCCGTGATATCACAGATTTCGACCCCCGCCGCATGACTGATGTGAACAATTCCTAATGACGTGGATTTACCGC
>NZ_CDPK01000067.1 GCF_900068895.1 Erwinia sp. ErVv1
ACCGGGCCCCACCCGTCTGCTCATTTTGCGTTGTGCTGGCTGCGGGTAAGGATGGTTTCGAGTGTTACAGGCAATCCCTGGCAGGTTTGAAAGCGGAGTGAACTCTGCAATCAGACAACCTCCGTGCCAAACGCTCAGGGCCGTAGCCTGTGGGTTATGCCTGATGCTGTAAAGGCCGTGGATGCCGTCTGCGGGTAGTGACCCATATGGC
>NZ_CDPK01000068.1 GCF_900068895.1 Erwinia sp. ErVv1
CATATCTGGCGAAGAGTTTCGGGGAATCTCCGACACCGCCCTTAACCGCAGCCAGCACAATGCAATAAGCCGGCGGGTGGGGCCCGGTGACAGGCAATCCGCAGCGCTGAGCGCAGTGAGGAAGACCCGGATGGGCCAGCAGGGATGCTGGCACAAGGGCATGCCGGGACAGGGATGTCACGTCATGCCCGGTCCGGAAAGTCGACGAGCG
>NZ_CDPK01000069.1 GCF_900068895.1 Erwinia sp. ErVv1
TGCCGGGACAGGGATGTGCCGTCATGCCCGCTCCGAAAGGTCGACGAGCGGAGCGAAGGCACCGCGCAACGCGCGGCGCGAGGACCGCCAGGCCCCGGGCCCCACCCGTTGGCGACCACCCCAGGCCTGTGCAGCACCGGGCCCCCCCGTAGGCGACCAGGCCCTGCCCTTACAGCTATGGGCTCAATACGCAGGCGACATTCGCCAG
>NZ_CDPK01000070.1 GCF_900068895.1 Erwinia sp. ErVv1
AAGAGGGCGTATCAATAGCCATTTCACCCGTGCAAATGGCAGCAATATTGCACAGAAAAACGGTGAGTGAAGGCGAGACCTGGAGTAATCGCCTTTGGGGCGGTCTGGGTTTAGTGGGTGGCGTAGTTGAATCCTTTGGCGCTGGCGCGCTTTGCGTGGTGCCTGAGCCAACAATGCTGTCAAAAGCGGGATGCGTGGTCGTA
>NZ_CDPK01000071.1 GCF_900068895.1 Erwinia sp. ErVv1
CCCTTCATCGCCTCTGACTGCCAGGGCATCCACCGTGTACGCTTAGTCACTTAACCTCACAACCCACAAGCGTCCTTTCTGTCCGTAATAGCTGCGCGTCGTGATGGCGGCATTGTGCAGTGCTCACAGTGCTCATGGACGTTAAGTCCACTCCGCCTGCTGCGCGCTGACGCCTTACCTTCACTTAGCTCGCTCATTACT
>NZ_CDPK01000072.1 GCF_900068895.1 Erwinia sp. ErVv1
AGACGGGTGGGGCCCGGTGACAGGCAATCCGCAGCGCTGAGTAGAGAGAGGAAGACCCGGATGGGCCAGCAGGGAGGCTGGCACAAGGGTATGCCGGGACAGGGATGTCCCGTCATGCCCGGTCCGGAAAGTCGACGAGCGGAGCGAAGGAACCGTGCGAAGCACGGCGTGAGGACCGCCAGGCACCGGGCACCACCCG